>NZ_CP015749.1:2515420-5030841 GCF_001742145.1 Pectobacterium parmentieri
AGCCCGGTTAGACGATAACCATCACTCCACAGTAGCGGTTGCCAGTATTGTTGCAGGATCTCATTCATAGTTTACTTTCTTGACTCCCTGCGAATAGTGCCGCTCCAGCCACCACAACACACCGTTAGAAACGGTGGTAAAAATCAGATACATCGCCCCGGCAACCAGTGCGAAATAAAACGGTTCGTGAGCGCCCTTGCCTGCCAGTTGCGTCGCCTTAATCACATCATTCAGGCCAAGCAATGACACCAGCGCCGTCGCTTTCAGGATCACCTGCCAGTTATTGCCGATCCCCGGTAGCGCGAAGCGCATCATGGAAGGAAACAGAATACGGCGGAATACTTTTAGAGGAGAGAAACCGAACGCCACCGCCGCTTCGATCTGTCCGCGCGGTACGGCAAGATAAGCACCACGAAAGGTTTCCGTGAAATAGGCACCGTAAATAAAGCCCAGCGTAATCACCCCTGCAGTCAAAGGATCGATATCAATCTGCTCCAGACCGATCGATTCCGTCACGCCGTTTAAGACGATTTGTAAGCCATAGAAAATCAGCAGCATCAGCACCAAATCAGGAATGCCGCGAATCAACGTGGTATAGCAAGAAAAGCCCCCTGCCAGCAGGCGGTTGGAAGACAGCTTCGCCGACGCCCCCATCAGGCCGATAACCAGCGCCAGCAGCAGCGAACTCACCGCCAACTCCAGCGTCATGATGGCACCATCCAAAATTAGCGGGGCATAGCCATAGAGCATCGATTATATCCGTTGAAATAGCGATTAATGGCACGGTGCGTTATCGATCAGAAACCCGACACGGGAGGAACGTTCCCGTGTCGTATTATCCTGCGAATCCGCTTCACAATTTACCGTGATAACGAAATGTGAATAGGGGTGACGAAATTAGCCGCCGTAGACGTCAAAATCGAAGTATTTTTTCGCGAAAGTATCGTAAGTGCCGTCTTTACGCATCGCTTCAAAGGCTTTATCCAGTGCCGCTTTCAGCTCAGTATCCGCTTTACGCAGACCCATGCCGGTACCGACACCGAAGAACTTGTCATCTTTTACTGCCGGGCCAGCAAACGCGTAGTCTTTACCCATATCGAGTTTCAGAAAACCTTCACTTGCCGCTACTTCATCCTGGAAAGCAGCATCGACGCGACCTGCGGCCAAATCTGCGTAAATCAGATCCTGATTTTGATAAGCGACAACCTCAACACCTTTTGGCTGCCAGTTCGCATTGGCAAAAGCTTCCTGCGTTGACGCCTGCAATACACCAACACGCTTGCCGCCCAGTGAAGCCAACGTTGGCTCAATATTCGCCCCTTTCTTCGCAATCAGACGAGAGTTAGCCGCATACAACTTCTCGGTGAAGGCAATTTCCTGCTGGCGTTTTTCGGTAATGGACAGAGAAGAGATGATGGCATCAATTTTTTTAGCTTTCAGGGAGGGAATTAGCGCATCAAAGTCACTTTCTACAAACGTACAGTTAGCTTCAATACGCTTGCACAACTCTTTCGCCAGATCGATATCAAACCCGACCAGTTCACCGCTGGCATTTTTGGATTCAAAAGGCGCATAGGTAGGATCGGTGCCGATTTTAATATTCTTAGGAATATCCGCCATCGCGCTGCCCGCAGCCAGAATGAGTGCCAACGGCAAAACTTTGATCAGTTTCTTCATATTGCTACCCTTATCATGAGTGATTGATGTCATGTGTCGTCAATGTCGGAACGATATATCGATTTATTGCTTTAAATATGAACGATATGAGTGCTATTTGTTTTCTACGCCGACTATTACCGTTTTCATAAGCAGTTTTCATGCCACAATGAACGTAGGGAGTCATAAAAGTCCCATGCGTAAAGCACACAGTAAATAATGATTAACCATTTGATTTAAAAATATTTTTTATAATTTTTTTTGGCGCATAACAATAAGAATAGATAACATTGGCGCGAACACAGAAACGGAAACGCACCATTTTAGTGCTTTGGTGCACAAAATTAGTGCAACACAGTAAAAGCGCACAAAAAAAGGGCAGCAAAGCTTGGCTACCCCAAAAAAGAAAATAATACGTATTGCCGTTTATCCTGCTACGACGCGCCCTGCCAGCGGGTAAAGAGATCTTTCGGCAGGTCGATATCAAACTGGTCCAGAATGCGATTCACTGTCTGATCGACAATATCCTGCACACTTTCTGGGCGATGATAAAACGCGGGAACCGGCGGCATGATTATCGCACCCAGCTCAGCGGCCGTGGTCATCAGTCGCAAATGTCCTAGATGCAGCGGCGTTTCACGCACACCCAACACCAGACGACGACGCTCCTTCAGCACCACATCGGCTGCGCGGGTCAATAAATTGTCGCTGTAGCTGTGCACAATCCCAGAGAGGGTTTTTATCGAACAGGGTAAAATCACCATCCCCGCCGTTTTAAACGACCCCGAAGAGACACTGGCAGCAATGTCACGCGTGTCATGCACCACATCAGCTAACGCTTGTACATCACGCAGGCTAAAATCTGTTTCTAACGCCAGCGTCTGACGAGCCGCCTGACTCATGATCAGGTGGGTTTCGATGCCTTCCAGCGTCTGTAACACCTGTAACAGTCGGATGCCGTAAATAACACCGCTGGCACCGGAAATCCCTATAATGAGTCGTTTCATTCTTGCTGCCTCTGGCTAGCCGCGTCAGCAGAAACGCGGAAAAATCATCTGCGCAAACTTTGCCGTATTGATTGTCGATAAGCAAGGACAAGCACCGGAACGGTGTTTTTATAGACAACCTGTTTTCTATATACAAGAAGGGGGAAGACACTTTCGCGCCCTCCCCCTTCACTAAAGCCTTACGTGAAGCTAGCCGTTAGCCTTCGTTGTGCAGTTCCAAATCTTCGACTTCATTCTGACTACGCAACGCCTTGGCGTCGTCGTTACGCAGAACTTCCAGATAATCCAGATAGCCTTGATCGACGTCCTTGGTCACGTAAATTCCGTTGAACACTGAACATTCAAACTGAACAATATCTGGGTTGTCTTCACGCGCTGCGTCGATCAGATCCTCGAGATCCTGGAATATCAGTTCATCGGCACCAATAATCTTACAGATCTCATCCACTTCGCGACCATGAGCAATCAGTTCATTAACGCTCGGCATGTCGATGCCGTACACGTTAGGGAAACGAATTTCCGGTGCCGCAGAGGCCAGATAAACACGTTTGGCTCCCGCTTCACGCGCCATTTCCACAATCTGTTCCGACGTTGTACCGCGCACGATGGAGTCATCCACCAGCAGCACGTTTTTATCACGGAACTCGGCACGGTTAGCATTCAGCTTACGACGTACAGATTTCTTACGCGCCTGCTGCCCCGGCATGATAAAGGTGCGGCCAACATAGCGGTTCTTCACGAATCCCTGACGATACGGTTTGTTAATAATGCGCGCGATTTCCAACGCAATATCACACGAGGTTTCAGGGATAGGGATCACAACATCAATATCGAGATCTTCCCACTGGCGCGCAATCTTTTCACCGAGCTTCTGACCCATGCGAACGCGTGCGCTGTAGACCGAAATTTTATCGATGAAAGAGTCTGGGCGAGCGAAGTACACATATTCGAACAGGCACGGGTTGCTCTTTGGATTTTCTGCGCACTGGCGGGTAAACAGTTGTCCTTTTTCCGTAATGTAGATCGCTTCTCCCGGCGCAACATCGCGTAAAAACTCAAAGCCCAGCGTATCCAGCGCAACACTTTCTGACGCTACCATGTATTCACTGCGGCCATCTTCCAGGTCACGTTTACCGATAACCAGCGGACGAATACCGTTAGGATCGCGGAACGCCACCATGCCATGACCGATAATCATGCCAACACAGGCATAGGCACCGCGAATTTGCTGGTGCGTTGCAGCAACAGCCGCAAAAATATTATCGGCTTCCAGCGGGTAATGTTGGAAACGATCCAACTCTCTGGCAAAAATATTCAGCAGAATTTCAGAATCAGACGTGGTGTTAACGTGACGACGCTCCTGCTCGAACAGCTTTTTACGCAGTTCGTGGGCGTTCGTCAGGTTACCGTTATGAGCCAGCGTGATGCCGAACGGAGAGTTAACATAGAAAGGCTGTGCTTCCGAAGCGCTGGAACTGCCCGCCGTCGGATAACGCACATGTCCAAGCCCCATGTTTCCCTGTAAGCGTTGCATGTGCCGCGCCTCAAACACATCTTTCACCAGGCCATTGGCCTTACGCAGGCGAAAACAATTAAAGGCATCGATGGTTACAATACCCGCAGCGTCCTGCCCACGGTGTTGCAACACCGTTAACGCGTCATAAATCGACTGGTTGACCGGTGTAAAACCGGCGATACCGACAATACCGCACATGGTGTCTTTTCCTCATCAGCGCTACCGCAGCGATAAATGCTGCGGCAAGAAACTTGACGTGCTTTGCAGGTAGTCAAAAAACCACCTGATAATATAACTGAACTGCGGGATTAACTGGGACTGCTTCCAGTCATCACTTTGTGAAAAACCGGTGAACGTATCCAGAAAGAATAGCAGTGCGGAAACGATCAGCACCCCGCGCAGCGCACCAAAACAGATGCCCAGAACGCGATCGGTGCCGGATAATCCGGTACGTTCAACCAGTGAACTAATCACATAGTTGACGATAGCTCCCACAATCAACGTTGCAATAAACAGAATGGCAATCGCAATGCCGTTACGCACCAGCTCATCATCAAAACGGGTGAAGTAAACCGCGAGATACGCGTAGTAATGACTGGCAACAAAAAAAGCACATCCCCAGGTTACTAACGACAGCGCTTCACGAACAAACCCCCGGATCAGGCTAACCAGAGCCGAAAATCCGATGATGCCAATAATGACGTAATCAACCCAAACCATGAACTATCCTAATAATGAACGATGCTACCGATAAGCCGCTACGTCATCCTGTTCGCGGCGCATTCTAACAGAAAAAGAAAACGTTTGCGTAGCGTATTTCCGCCGATTTCATCGATAGATAATCAGGCGAAAAAACCAACAATTCTTTACACCTGATTCTATTATCTATCGGTCTCAGCGAACCGAATGCGCTCGCACCTGCCCGCTTAACCCACTCAACTGTTGCAGTTCGCTCAGAGAAGATTCCAGCTTTTGCTTCGAGGCATCCGGCCCGACATAAATCCGCGTAATTTGTCCTGAAACCGGCGTTGACGGTACGGTATACGCGCGATAGCCAGAGAGACGCAGCTTAGCGACAATCTCGTTCACCTTATCCGCATTTTTCAGCGCACCAAGCTGCACAATATAGGCCTGTCCGACAGGCGCTTGCTGCGTCGGTTGCGTTTCAGGCTTCACTTCCGGTTTCGGCTCTGGTTTAGGTTCAGGCTTCGGTTTCACTTCTGGCTTGGGCTCAGGTTTTGGCTGAGGCTTCGGCGTCACAGGCGTTGGCGTCTGAATTGGTGGACGCTCAACCACCACTGGCGGTGCCGTCATGGCTGGCGTATTCGTGCCTGAGCGAGGCGACGATGGTGGCGTGGACGTTTCAGGTGCCTTGGATTCAGGTAATTTAGCTTCCGGCGTTTCGGCTTCCGGGCTGTTCTGCATCGCCGCTCCCGCCCCTTCCGGTGGCTGGCTCGGCAACGACGGGTTCAGCGCAGGCAGCGATTCCATCTCATTGCTGTCGCCCGGTTTCGGGATCAGCGGAATCGAGGCAAACTCATCTTCGTAGTGCTTTTTCTTACCATCCAATAGGCCAGGTAAGACGATCACGCCCAGCGCGACCAGAATGACCGTGCCAACCAATCGATTCTGAAATTTACTCGCCATTCGCCTTCTCCTCATCCAGCGCTTCCATCACATGCGCTACCGTATGAAAAGATCCACACACAATGACGATATCCTGTTCTGTCGCTTCAGACATCGCCTGCTGCCAGGCAGTAACAACATTGGGGAACGACTGGCTGCACGTCAGATGCTCGGCAATCTGCTGCGCCGTTGCGCCACGCGGCCCTTCCAATGGCGCGCAATACCACTCATCCACCAACGGCGTTAAGTAGGCCAGCGTACCCGCGATATCTTTATCCGCCAGCATACCGACCACCGCACGTATTTTTCCGGTTTTTGGCAACGTAGCCAAACGATTTGCCAGATACGCCGCCGCATGAGGGTTATGTGCAACATCAAGAATCAACAACGGTGATTGCTGCACGACCTGAAAACGGCCCGGTAATGCCGCACGCTGTAAGCCTTGACGAATCGCCTCTTCGCTCACATTCAGTGAAGAATAGTGCAGTGCAGCCAATGCCGTAGCGGCGTTCGGCAGCGGAACATTGGGTAAGGGTAAACGCGACAATTCACGCTGTTTATCCTGCCAACTCCACGTCTCACGCTGAACTGAAAATTCCCAGTCTCGACCGCGCCGACGCAGGTGTGCGCCTTTCTCAGCAGCAACATCGGCAATGGTTCCTGGCATATCCGGCTCACCAACGACTGCGGGTCTATCCTGTCGGAATATCCCAGCTTTCTCACGACCGATGCTCTCCCGATCATTACCGAGCCAGTCGGTATGGTCGATCGCAATGCTGGTGACCACAGAGACATCCGCATCCACAATATTGGTGGCATCCAGACGCCCGCCTAATCCCACTTCCAGAATGACGACATCCAGATTCGCTTGTTTGAAGAGTTGCAGCGCCGACAGCGTACCGAATTCAAAATAGGTGAGCGATACCGCCCCCCTTCCTGCTTCGATATCCGCAAACGCTTGAGTATGCTGCGCTTCAGGCAATTCGTTGCCTTGAATACGCACCCGCTCGGTATAGCGAACAAGATGAGGTGAACTGTACACGCCAACCCGCAGGCCTGCGGCCAACAGAATAGATTCCAGCGTACAGCAGGTGGTTCCTTTGCCGTTCGTCCCCGCGACGGTGAAAACCGTGGCAGCAGGCTGTAGCAGTTGAAGATGTTCAGCAACCTGCTTAACGCGTTCCAGACCTAAATCAATGGCCTGAGCGTGCAGATGTTCAAGATAATGAAGCCACGTAACCAAAGGTGACGTGGCTTGAGGTATTTGAAGAGTATCCATGAGTCCCGTTCACTGGCTTACGGTTCATTGCAGGCAGAGCGTGCACATTACAACGCAGTCGAGAACGACGTGGTCGAATGCCACACGCCCAGCCCATCATGTCAATTATGCGTCATCCTGTGATGATTCAGACGGCGCATCGCTGCGGATTTCCACGTCATCGTTGCCCGGTTCTGGGTGATTCGTCAGTTTGGCAAGAATAGTGGCCAGCTTGTAGCGCATTTCCGGACGACGAACGATCATATCAATCGCCCCTTTCTCAATCAGGAATTCACTACGCTGGAAGCCCGGCGGCAGTTTTTCACGCACGGTTTGTTCGATAACGCGTGGGCCAGCAAAACCAATCAACGCTTTCGGTTCAGCAATGTTCAGATCGCCCAGCATCGCCAGACTCGCAGAAACGCCGCCCATGGTTGGATCGGTCAGTACGGAAATATAAGGCAAGCCGCGCTCACGCATTTTCGCCAATGCCGCACTGGTTTTCGCCATTTGCATCAGCGACATCAGCGCTTCCTGCATACGCGCCCCGCCACTGGCGGAGAAGCACACCAGCGGGCAACCATCTTCCAGTGACTGCTCAACGGCACGCACAAATCGCGCCCCGACGACGGACGCCATTGAACCGCCCATGAAAGCGAACTCAAACGACGCGACCACAACCGGCATGCCGTAAAGCGTACCTTTCATGACAACCAGCGCGTCTTTCTCATCGGATTGTTTCTGCGCAGAAACCAGACGATCTTTATATTTTTTGGAATCCCGAAATTTCAGGACATCCTTCGGCTCCAGTTCGCTTCCCAGCTCGACAGTGTTTTCTTTATCCAGAAAAGCCTGTAGACGGGCACGCGCGGAAAGACGCATATGGTGATCGCACTTCGGGCAGACCCCCAGATTGCGTTCCAACTCAGCGCGATAAAGAACCTGACCGCAGCTATCACATTTTGTCCAGACCCCTTCAGGGATGTTTGCTTTACGGGTCGGTGTGATATTGCTTTTGTTAAGAATTCGTTCAATCCAGCTCATTGATAACCTTTCTGCTTGAACCTGGCAAATGCCAGTCCGCTGTTCATGTTATTCCCTGACAACATTGCCAATGAAAAAATGCCTGAGACGCACGACAATCGCGGTACAAAGGCATCGGCACCAAGGGTGTTCCCGAGAACAGACCATAAATGCTGCCCATTAAACCATAACGCTCCGGGACTGTGGATAAAAAACTGGTCAAACCGGATGTTAAAATACTTCACTTATTTCACGTTGCCACGCGAAGCTGCTCTACGGTGACGGGCGATTTCAATAATCCCCGGCAGGATAGACAGAAAAATAATCGCGACAATCAGTAATTTCAGATTTTCCTGCACGACCGGCAAATCGCCAAACAGGTAGCCCGCATAGGTGAACGACAGTACCCACAGCAATGCACCAATAACATTATAGGCGGCAAAATGCCGATAGCTCATATGCCCCATCCCGGCGACAAACGGCGCAAATGTTCTCACAATCGGGACAAAGCGTGCCAGAATTATCGTCTTGCCACCGTGACGTGTGTAAAACGCATGCGTTTTATCCAGATAGCTGCGGCGAAAAATCTTTGAGTTCGGGTTGCTGAACAACTTCTCTCCGAACAGTCGTCCAATCGTGTAGTTCACTGCATCGCCGGTAATCGCGGCGGCAATCATTAAAAAAACCATCGTATGCACATTCAGATCGTTCGACGGCAGCGCCGCCAACGCCCCTGCGACAAACAGCAGCGAGTCCCCCGGTAAAAACGGTGTCACCACCAGCCCTGTCTCACAGAACAGGATCAGGAACAAAATGGCATAAACCCAGACACCATATTGCGCCACCAGTTCCGCCAGGTGGACGTCAATGTGCAGAATAAAATCAATAATAAACTGTATGAACTCCACCACAACATCTTCTCCCAAGAATGTATACCAAACGCACGCGGTCGATATACGCAAGGCAGCCGCACCATCCGTGTTGCCTTGCGTATAGCACGCTAACTCGTATCGTCCTTATCACGCATCGCACACGGCTTTTTGATTTATAGCCATCCGGCAGCATGCAATGCGCAAAAAACGCACTCGTTACAGCAAAAACATCAATCTGCTAAAAAGAGCGGCCCCATCGTAGGCTGCGGCAAAGCAAAGCGCGTCGGGTAATCTACCGCCACCAAGTACAGCCCTTCTGCTCGGGCCGTTGCGCCTGCCAGCGTACGATCTTTGGCTACCAGCAGTTCTGCAATCCACGACTCGGGACGATTGCCACACCCGACGTCCATCAGGCTACCAACGATGTTGCGCACCATATGGTGGACGAATGCATTGGCCTTAATATCTACCACGATATAGTCACCGTGACGTGTAACCTTTAAATGATTTACATTGCGCCACGGCGTGCGCGACTGGCACTGAACCGCACGAAAAGAGGTGAAATCATTTTCCCCCAGCAGACACTGTCCGGCGCGTTCCATCCGTTCCACATCTAGCGGATGATAAAAATGCGTCATACCGTGCGAGAGCACCGCAGGGCGATAGCGGTGATTATAGATAACATAACGGTAGCGACGTGCTGTTGCGCTAAAGCGTGCATGGAAATCTTCATCTACCGTTTTCACCCAGCGCACGGCAATGTCCGGCGGTAAATTCGCATTCACGCCCATCGTCCAGGCGGCATCTTTTCTGATCGCCTGCGTGGTGAAATGCACGACCTGCCCAGTGCCGTGAACCCCGGCATCGGTTCTTCCGGCACAAAACACTTCTATCGGTTCATCCGCGACTTTGCTCAGCGCCTTTTCAAGACAGGCCTGTACGCTAGCGACATCATTCTGACGCTGCCAGCCATAATACTGGCTACCGTCATACTCAATGCCTAGCGCAATTTTCAGCGAAGCACGTTCGTTTTCCGCAACGGCGGTGGCTTGAATAGCCGCCGCCTGAGTGGTTTCCGACATTACCCAAGATACTCCTGCACCAGACATTCTGCCGTTGCCACTGCCATCAGCGCGCCGCCAAAGCGAGCGTTATCGGCAACGGACCAGAATTGCAGCAGCTCAGGAATACCGTAATCATTACGCAGACAGCCGACGCTCAGTTGGCCATTGCCGGAAGCATCACCCACCTGCGTCGGGTAATCCTGCTCATCGCTGACTTCAATATTTCCGGCATTGAGCAGCTCGTCACGCGCCTCTTCCGCAGACAGCGGACGCAGCGATTCAAGATGAACAACCTGAGCGTGACCATAGAACACAGGGGATTGAATGCAGGTCACTGAAACGGGTAGGCCTTCATCCTGCAAGACTTTACGCACCTGATCGACCAGGCTGCGTTCTTCACGCACGCTGCCCGCGTCATCCGGCAGTAAGGGCAACAGATTGAACGCCAATTGTTTCGGGAACAACCCTGCTTCGGGCGGAATACCATTCAGCAAGCGGGCACTTTGCCCAGCCAGATCGTCTATCGCCGCTTTACCGTGTGCGGAAACTGACAGCATATTGACGACATGCAGACGCGAAAGCCCAGCAGCATCGGTCAACGGTTTAATCGCCGTCAGCAGTTGGCTGGTCAGGCTATCCGCCACCGCAACAATATTGCGGTTACGGTAATCCGCCAGCGTATGCGTATTCACGCCAGGCACCACTAGCGGCACATCCGGCTCCAGCGCAAACAGGCCGCTGCTGTCGATAACCAGACAACCCGCATCCCCTGCTGCTTCGGCATAGCGAGCGCTGGCATCTTGCCCGGCGACAAAAAACGCCAACTGCGCCTGTGACCAGTCAAAATCAGCCACATCCGTGACCAGACAGGATTTGCCGTTAAAACGTATGGTTTCACCCGCGCTACGTTCGCTGGCCAGCGGATACAGTTCACCCACTGGGAATTCGCGTTCCTGCAATAATTCCAGTAACGCCGTGCCTACTGCGCCCGTTGCGCCCAGCAGAGCGATATTCCAGCCGTCAGACATTTGGTTCTCTCCCAAATTTTGAATGAAACACAAATAATGGAGGAAACCGACAGACGATAGCGACATCGTTTGTCAGTTCCTGAATAAAAAAGGATCATACTCGCGCAACACCGTCGCAAGAGGAGCGCCGCTAGCGTGTGCCCCGCACCGACGCGGTGAATCCCAGCGCGTTCAGACAATCTGCGCTCTCAGCATCGGCACAGATGACATGGAGTGACGACCATTCGCGTCGTTCCTGATAATGTTTACGCAGGCGATCGAACTCGCCTTCCTGATGCGCAACATGGCGTAACAGCGCATCGTCTCGGCGCACATCATACACCAGATGCACCAGACGTTTTAGCAACGCCTCATCCACTGGCGCAGTTAATGTCACTTCAGCATAGTCTGGCACAGGTAAAAGCGATGAAAGCGCGATCTGCTGCGGAGTTCCGATAAACTCGCTCCACGCCTCAAAGACCTGAGTGGTACCGCGCGCTTTGCCTTCCAACGTATAACCGGCGATGTGCGCCGTGCCAATGTCTACTCGCGCCAGCAGATCGGTCGATAGCGCAGGTTCTGGCTCCCACACATCAAGAATTACGCTGAGTTTTTTACCCTGTTGCAGCGCCTCAAGCAGTGCAGCATTATCCACCACCGGGCCACGGCAGGCGTTAATCAGGATACGTCCGTCCGCAAACGCGTTCAGTACGGCGGCATCAACCAGATGATGAGTACGGTACGGACCGTCGAGATACAGCGGCGTATGCAGCGTCAGAATGTCGGCATCACGCACCAGCGTTTCCAGCGGTAGGAAATCACCCGCCTCCCCGCGGTCGGCACGCGGCGGATCGCACAACAGCGTTTTCACACCCCAGGCTTTCAGGCGTGCATCAAGACGCCGACCAACATTCCCCACGCCGACAATACCGACAGTTTTATCACGCAGTTGAAAACCATCACGCTCGGCCAACATCAGCAAAGAAGAAAACACGTACTCTACGACCGCAATGGCATTACAACCGGGGGCGGCAGAAAACGCGATGCCGTTAGCGTTAAGCCAGGACTCATCAACATGATCGGTGCCTGCCGTCGCGCTGCCGACAAATTTTACCGCTGTGCCAGACAGCAGATCTGCGTTCACCTTCGTGACCGATCGCACCATCAGCGCATCAGCGCCTGCCAGCAGATCGCGCGGCAAAGGGCGTCCTGGTACGGCCTGAACGTCACCCAAACGGCTGAAAAGCTCGCGGGCATACGGCATATTCTCATCAACCAGAATCTTCATTCTCTTCTCCGGTAACCTGTAGCCAGCAAAAAAGCGGGGAGATATTTTGCCACCGAATGGGGCAGAAACCCAAGGCAATTACGATGCAATCCCTTTCCTCCATCGGTTCACGTCGCTATCGTAACGTCATCGTTCTCACGATAGACTGCAATTTACCGTAGCCAAACCATACCTCTTGAAGGATAGACTGGGTTGATCGTCGTCACGTGGCTCTGCTATGTTGTTTGCCATTGCGGCACTTGCCCATTTTTATCAACCAGACTGGCAACCGATACATTTTCCGTCTGGTCTCCTACGAGAAACCCAACGTTGAACGCTCTATTTCCCACCATCGCCGTCCTGATCTGGTCAGTTAACGTCATCGTCAACAAACTTTCCGCGAGCGTCATCGATCCCGCTGCCATTTCATTTTACCGCTGGCTGTTGGCGTTCCTCGTCATGACGCCATTCATGCTACCAGCCCTGCGCCATCATGCAGCAACCATTCGCCAGAACGCATGGAAACTGTTGGTGTTGGGTCTGCTCGGCATGGTGTTGTATCAAAGTCTGGCCTACTACGCCGCGCACACGATCAGCGCCGTAATGATGGGGATCATGGGGTCGCTTGTGCCGCTACTCACCGTCTTGCTCAGCATTCCTCTGCTACGCGTGGCACCCACGCTGGGTGTGCTGCTCGGAAGCCTACTGTCGCTGGCAGGCATTGTCTGGCTGATTGGCGAAGGGCATCCCGAACAGATTCTGGCGCAAGGCATCGGCCCCGGTGAATTTATGATGTTTTGTGCCGCGTTGTCGTATGCACTCTATGGCGTGTTAACCAAACGCTGGAGCATCCCGTTGCCCAACTGGGTATCGCTCTATGTACAAATTGCCTTTGGCGTGGTGGTGCTGATTCCTAATTTCTTGCTGACGGACAATGTCGAGCTCAATGGTCAAAATCTGCCGCTGGTCATTTTCGCCGGCATCATGGCCTCCATTATTGCGCCTTTTCTCTGGATTCAAGGGGTGATGCGTCTGGGAGCCAGCAAAGCCGCCATCTTTATGAACCTGACGCCAATCTTTGCGGCAGTGATTGCGATTGGTTTTTTACACGAACCGTTACACCATTATCATCTGGTTGGCGGGGGCATTACGCTACTTGGCGTTATCCTCGCCCAGCGTTTGCGCGTCCCGTTAGGGCGAACCTCGAGTGATTAGTGCGTTTTAGGCGACGCATGACTATCGGCCGCCACGGGAGATTGCTATGATTCATTTCAATCATGACGGCAGTGAGGATAACCGATATGCAACCTGTAAGTGGCCCAGGTGCCCCGCTGCCCGGCGAACGTGCGGTTACGCCGACAACCACATCGTCAACCTCATCTGCATCCTCTAACGCCGCAGGTTCCAGCAGCGGCGATCGGCCGCTGACGCTGGCACAGCGCACGACGCTGGAAAATCTGGTGCTTAAAGTTGCCGCACTGACAACGTCAAAGGCGGCAGAAGTCTGGACGACGGTAAAACAGGGATTAGGGCTGGCTGAGAATAATGAACTGCAGTCCCGCCACTACCAGCCGGCCGAGCAGATACTTCAGACGCGTCTAACGCAGGCGCAAGATAACAGTGGCCGTCAGCCGTTGCTCCAGCGCCTGACAGAGATGCTGCCTCAGGGCAATAATCGTCAGGCAGTCAGTGATTTCATCCGTCAACAGTTCGGCAGCACCACGCTAAGCGCGCTGAGTAAAACGCAGCTACAGCAGGTGGTTACATTGCTACAAAATGGGCAAATTCCGCAGTCAACGGCACCGGCCTCAACGCCGCAAGCGGCTCAGGCTCCTAATTCGCCCGAACGTCCGCTTTCTCCAGTTGAACAGCGCAGCTTGAATCAGTTAGTCACCCGGCTAGCAACCATGACAGGGGAACAACCTGCGAGAGTGCTGAGTAATCTGATGACGATGCAGAATCTTACCCCTGGCGACGCCATCCCGTTCAAGCATCTGCCTCTGCTAACACAGTTCCTGCAAGCACAAGTTGAGTTGCAACAGACGCAGACGCTGCTTCGCACCACGTTGACGCCACAGGGAACGCCGACCAATACGGGAACGGCTGGGGCACATCAGGAACCGCCGACAGCCAACACAACCAATACGGCTAACGCGACAAATACAAATTCAGCGTCAACAGCCACGCTCTCATCATCACAGCCACTGCCAACGCAGAATACCCAGCTTTCCCCGAACCTTGCTCCGTTGCAGGCCCTGTTACAACAGCCGATGACCGCGCAGGAACAGCAATTATTGATAGATTACACACAGAATCGCTTCAATATCAGCTTGCAAACCCCGTTGACGCCGATGCAGGTCAGCGATCTGCTGACGTTCCTGTTTACGCAACGAATTCAGCGCTCACAGGAAACTGACTGGACGACGACCTCGCAGTTGCTGCCCCCGCTGTTTAACCCGTTGATTGCATCGCTACCGCTCAGTTGGCAATCCCTGTTCCATAAACCGATGTTTCTGGTGATTGTCAGCACCTGCGTGGCTGCGTTTCTGCTCTGGGTGTTGCTGTAGCGCAAAATTAGTCTGCACAATACGTGTTAAACCCAACCACACCACGATAGTACACCTTAATCACGCAACTCAGCTTTCTTCCCATCTAAGGAGACAGGATGACTCTTGAGCCAAACATTGCTGAACTCGTCAATACGTTTATCCGTAATGGTCGCCCTTCAGTAAAAAATCAAACGTTGGCAGAACGCCGTGAAGGATATATCGCCAGTACCGTGCTGGCAGGAGAGGCACCTCCTGGCGTCAATTGTGAAGAGATAAATTGGCAATCACTCACACTGCGGCTTTACACGCCACCGACCGCACAGCCACACGCTTCTGCTGTAATTTACTATCATGGTGGATGTTTCGTCAGCGGTGGGTTCGCCACACACGATTGCCAATTACGACATATCGCCTTTCACAGCGGCTGTAAAGTCATTGCAGTACAGTACCGTTTAGCCCCAGAACATCGCTACCCGGCTGCACATGATGATGCCTACCATGCTGCTAAAATGATCCATGAACGCGCCAGCATGCTGGATATCGATCCCGACAATATCATCTTGATGGGTGACAGTGCTGGAGGCCACCTAGCGTTAGTGACTGCCATACGGTTACGCGATCGCGGTACATTCAAACCCTGCGGACAAATCCTGATCTACCCCATGCTGGATGCCACAGCCAGCAGCGATAGTTACCGTACAAATGGCAAAGATTATGTCATTACACGAGAAACATTGGTGAGTGGATATGAAGCCTATTTTGATTCCTTGACTCCCAATCATTGCGAAGCCAGCCCGGCAATGCACAGCCCATTATCGGGTTTGCCGTCAACGCTGATAATTACAGCGGAATATGATCCGCTGCGAGACGAAGGAGAAGCATTGTTCCGCACGCTAACCGAGCAGGGTGTCAATGCACAATGCCGGCGCTATTTGGGGGTTATTCACGGTTTTTTCCAGCTTGGGGGCATCAGTCAGGCGGCAAAAGACGCAATGCAGGATGTCACTACCGCAATCAAAAAATGGACAGTACCTCTTCCATAACAGAACCTCACACTAATTGAACACCATCCCAAAAACAAAACCCCGCGGCTTGCGCCTGCGGGGTTTTTATTACTTTTCATAATAATACGCGGGTGAAAAACCGATTATTTATCGAGTTTTCTCATCACCAGCGTCGCGTTCGTACCACCGAAACCGAAGCTGTTAGACATCACCGTGGTCAGTTTACGTTCCGTCGGTTCGGTCACGATATTCAGGCCAGCAGCCTGCTCGTCCAGATTTTCCACGTTGATGCTCGGTGCAACAAAGCTGTGTTCCAGCATCAGCAGAGAGTAAATGGCTTCCTGAACGCCAGCAGCCCCCAGAGAGTGACCGGTCATCGCTTTCGTCGCGGAGATAGCTGGTGAGTTATCACCAAACACTTCACGAATTGCGCCCAGTTCCTTCACATCACCAACTGGCGTAGACGTACCGTGAGAGTTCAGGTAATCGATCGGGGTATCCACACCGTTCATCGCCATCTTCATGCAGCGAACCGCACCTTCACCGGATGGGGCAACCATATCCGCACCGTCAGACGTCGCGCCGTAGCCAACTACTTCTGCGTAAATGTGCGCACCGCGTGCCAGCGCGTGTTCCAATTCTTCTACCACGACCATACCGCCGCCGCCTGCAATCACGAAACCATCGCGACCTGCATCATAAGTACGGGAGGCTTTTTCTGGCGTCTCATTGTATTTGGTAGACAGTGCGCCCATCGCATCAAACTCACAGGCGAGTTCCCAGCACAGCTCTTCAGCACCACCCGCGAACACGATGTCTTGTTTGCCCATCTGAATTTGCTCAACCGCGTTACCGATGCAGTGCGCGGAAGTCGCACAGGCAGAGCTGATCGAGTAGTTCACACCGTGAATTTTGAACGGCGTTGCCAGACACGCAGATACCGCAGAACCCATTGATTTAGTCACAACGTAAGGGCCAACGGCTTTCAGGCCACGCGGGCTACGCATCGCGTCAGCACCAAATACCTGATAGCGAGCAGAACCACCGGAACCCGCAATCAGGCCAACGCGTGGGTTATTCTGATAAACCTCATCAGACAGCCCAGAATCTTGAATCGCCTGCTCCATAGATAAGTAGGCATAAATCGACGCATCACTCATAAAACGCACAACTTTGCGGTCGATGAGGCCAGTGGTGTCCAGTTTGACATTACCCCAGACGTGACTACGCATGCCGGAATCTTTCAGCTCTTGAGAAAAAGTAATGCCCGAGCGGCCTTCCCGCAATGATGCCAGAACTTCCTGCTGGTTATTACCAATGCTTGATACGATCCCCAGGCCAGTAATCACTGCACGTTTCATTTAATACCTCTTCTTCCACTTATAAAGTTTGGGATTTCGCTTCGCACTTTAGCGTACAGTTGTAAGCTGAACAAGTCCGATCAGCCGAACTATCGCGAAATTATTGCTAAATTTGCACCACGATCTCCAGCCCGTTAAAATCTCGCCATCACTTGAATAATGAGCTTTTGCCGTGGCGAACCTCCCCATCCAACACGCGTCGTTAAGTTGGAACACTCAGGGTACACCTGTATCGCAACAGTTTGATGACGTCTATTTTTCGAATCAGGATGGGTTAGCAGAAACCCGTTATGTGTTTTTACAGGGTAATCAGCTTTCTGAACGCTTCACTACGCACCCGCGTACAAACTGCGTGATAGCGGAGACTGGCTTTGGCACCGGCCTGAATTTTCTCACGCTGTGGCAAGCCTTTGCTCACTTTCGTCAACAGCAGCCGCAGGCAACACTACGACACTTGCATTTCATCAGCTTCGAGAAATTCCCCCTGCGCCGGCACGATCTGGCGGCTGCACACGCACAGTGGCCGGAGCTAGCAGAATTCGCAGATGAATTACGCCAGCAATGGCCGTTAGCGCTACCGGGCTGTCACCGTCTGATTCTGGCGCAAGGCAGCATCACGCTCGATTTATGGTTTGGTGACGTTAATGTCTTGCTGCCAGAGCTGGATGACACTCAAAACCATCAGGTTGACGCCTGGTTTCTGGACGGCTTTGCGCCCTCTAAAAATCCCGATATGTGGACGGAGAATCTGTTTCAGACGATGGCGCGCCTGTGTCGTAAAGGAGGCACATTCGCTACCTTTACCGCCGCAGGCTTTGTGCGTCGCGGCCTGCAACAGGCAGGTTTTCACGTTAGTAAAGTCAAAGGATTTGGGCAAAAGCGCGAGATGCTTAGCGGCATGCTGCCCGATGCACTTCCCGTCCCCTCGCCGACACCGTGGTACGCGCGCCCTGCTGCCAGCACGACTGACGATATTGCGATTATCGGCGGCGGTATCGCCAGCGTGCTTACGGCACTGGCTCTGCAACGGCGCGGCGCAAACGTCACGCTCTACTGTGCAGAGTCACAGCCTGCCACTGGCGCATCCGGCAATCGTCAGGGCGCGCTGTATCCTCTGCTGAATAACCGGCACGACGCCGTATCCCGATTTTTCTCGCTCGCCTTTGACTTCGCCCACCGTAGCTACACGGCGCTGGCGCAGCAAGGTCTGGAATTTGAACATCAGTGGTGCGGCGTCAGCCAGCTTGCCTGGGATGAAAAGAGCACGCGTAAGATCGAGCAGATTCTGCAAGGGGAATGGCCGGAAGAACTGGTCGTTAGCGTGGATGCACAGCAATTGGAAAAGCAGAGCGGCCTGAATCCCGGCGTAAATGGCATCACCTACCCCGACGGCGGCTGGCTGTGTCCGGCAGAACTGACAGCCGCTGCGTTGAAGCTGGCACAGCAACACGGCCTGTCGGTACAGATGAATGCCGCCGTTTCAGCACTGGAAAAAACGGACAAAGGCTGGGCGCTCACTCTACGCACGGGTCAGCAAGTCAGCCATGCGGTCGTGGTGCTGGCAAACGGTCACCAGATTACCGACTGGTCACAAACCCGCCACTTACCCGGCTACGCCGTGCGTGGGCAGGTCAGCCATATTCCGACTAACCCTGTGCTGGGGCAGCTAAAGCAGGTGCTGTGCTACGACGGCTACCTGACGCCAGCGAGCCCGCAGCATCAAACACACTGCATCGGGGCAAGCTACCTACGGGGCGAAGCCCATTGTGATTATCGGGAAGAAGAACAGCAGGAGAACCGGCAGCGCCTGCTGAATTGCTTGCCCAACGCAGATTGGACCAAGACAGTCGATGTCAGCGGCGGGCAGGCTCGTCAAGGTGTCCGTTGTGCGTTGCGCGATCATCTGCCGCTCTTAGGCGCGGTGCCAGATTATGATCAAACGCTGGCAGAGTATGAAGATCGACTGCATCCACAGCACCGTACTGACACGGTACCAAGCGCACCTTATTGGCAGGATCTGTTTATTATCGGTGCATTAGGATCGCGCGGGCTTTGTTCTGCCCCACTTGCGGCAGAAATTTTAGCTTCGCAGATGTACGGCGAACCTCTACCGCTGGATCGCGATACGCTATCCGCGCTAAATCCAAATCGCTTCTGGATAAGGAAACTGCTGAAAGGCAAACCCGTGACGCAGGATTAATGGATAAGAGGATGTGCTGGCTTGGCTAAGCCAGCACCGACAAATTAGCGGTTAGCACCGATGAAATCAGTGCGTGCTGTTTTGCGCTTGCTGGAACAAACGTTCCCACATTCCGTTAACCAGCACCTGATCCGGCGGTGACAGTTCACCGTTTTTGATCGCGTTATTAATGCTGTCGCTGACGCGCACATGCAGTGCTTCAAGCGTGTGTTCCCCGTTCTCTTCCGCTTCGGCGACTGACACTGTCAGATGACCACGTAAATAGCCACCGGCAAAAAGCTCATCGTCGCTGGCATGCTCTACCATGTCATCAATCAGCGCCAGAATGCGCGTTTCAAATTCTGCGATCATTTCTTATCCTCAAATTTTTTGCAGTTCCCGCTCATCACAGATCGGCTGGATACGGGAAGCTCGCCGCCGTCAGCGGTGGCGTATTGTAAAACGATTGTAGCGCACGAATAAAGCTCGCCGGACGCGCGGGAACACCTTCGTCCAGATACTGCATCACTTGTGCATGCACACGTCGTTGGAAATCAATACGGTCCGGCTCGCAATCGCCGTTCAGGTTGTCGCAACTGACGTTAAACGGAAAGCCTGCCGCGACGCAAAACAGCCAGTCGAAGGCTTGAGGCTTAATTTCCACCACTTCAAACTGGCTTTGCGTCGTGGCATCACGGCCATCCGGGCAGTACCAATAGCCGAAATCGACCTGCAAACGCCGCTGTGCACCAGCAATGCACCAGTGAGAAATCTCGTGCAGCGCGCTGGCATAAAAACCGTGGGCAAACACAATCCGATGATACGGGATCTCATCATCTGCTGGCAGATAAACAGGCTCATCGTCGCCTTTTACCAGACGGGTATTATATTCGTCGCCAAAGCAATCATTAAAGATATCAATCAGTTGTTGATAATGGTGCGTCGTTGTCATGTTATCTATTGTTATCATAAAATTGTTATCATAAAAGCTGTCCCAGCCAGGCAGCAATCGCATGCCCATGACTGTCATAAATCAGCTTGCCGCTCATGATAGCGGAAACCAACACCAGCATAGGACGGATCAGCTTTTGCCCTTTCGTCATCACCATTCTGGCACCAAGCCGCGCACCGAGGATCTGTCCGATCAGCATCACTCCCCCAACCACCCAGACGACTTTTCCGCTGAGCATAAAAAACAACAGCCCACCGAAGTTAGAGGTAAAGTTCAGGATTTTGGCATTCGCCGTCGCTTTTGCCAGGTTGAAACCAGACAGAGTGACAAAGGCCAGCGCATAAAACGACCCGGCACCGGGACCGAAGAAACCATCATAAAAGCCGACACAGCCGCCTGCCACAATCGCAAACGGAAGTGGCGACAGGCGACGCTGCCGATCTTCATCGCCGATTTTGGGCGTGAGTAAAAAGTAGAGACCGATGCCAATGATGAGAAACGGCAACAGTTGGCGTAGAAAATCGGCATGGATTTGCTGAATCAACCAGGCACCAAAGGTCGAGCCGACAAACGTCAGCGCAATAGCCAGTTTCTGCTCACCCAGATTCACCGCACGACGACGAATGAAATACAGGCTGGCAGAAAAAGATCCACCGACTGCCTGAAGTTTATTCGTTGCCAACACCTGCGCCGGGGACAAACCCGCCGCCAGCAAGGCAGGGATCGTCAATAACCCACCGCCACCGGCAATCGAATCAATAAACCCTGCCAACGCCCCGACAAAAAACAGCACGGCCAGCATTTCTGGCCCAAGAACTAACCAATCCATCGCTATTCGTTATCTCGCGGCAAAATGTCTGTCGAGCAATGCCTGACAAGAAGGCGGCAACGGTGGTGGTGTCGTTTTCTCTGGGGCTTCGCTGCTCGGTTGCTTCGGCTGGAACCAACTGGTTAACTCAGCGCCGCATCCGTCCCCGATAGGGGGATCACTCTGTTCCTGACATTCCAGGCTATCTGCCGGACAGCGCAAACGAACATGCATATGCGCACGATGCGCAAACCAAGGACGGACTTTACGTAACCAGTCACGATCGTGACCGGCTTCGGCACACAGTTGTTTTTTAATCGCCGGATTAACAAAAATACGCGTCACGTCGCTATCCAGTGCAGCGGTCTTGATCAACGCGGTGACTTCTGGCCGCCAAACACGCGGATTAACACTCAGCCCGCTGGCGTTAACCAAATCGATAGGCTGCGGTTTCAGCAACTGTTGTTCACTCCAGCGCTGCCTAGGTAATTGCAGCCAGATGTCCACATCCAGCCCGGATTGGTGACTGGCGTGCCCGCTGCTGAAACGTCCACCGACAGGCATTCCCATATCGCCCACCAGCACATTACCCGATGTCGTGCGCTTCACCTCGGTGCTCAGGCGCTGAATGAACGCCAAAAGGTCGGGGTGACCAAAATAGCGCCGCTGGTCGGTACGCATCACCTGATAGTCCAAAGACTGCAACGGTAACGGTTGGGCACCGATGATACAGCCATTGGAAAAGCTACCGATTGACTGTGCCGTACCCGCAACCGGATGCGCAATCTCCTGCCAAGGCGTTTTCGCCCACGTGGCATTTGACAACAACGATGCACTCAGCGCCAGCGCGAGAACCCCGATTAACCCTTGTTTCATTATTTTTACCAGCGAGGAACTTGACTGTTCACATCCCCACACTGTGCGCGTTGGCGCAACAGGTGATCCATTAACACAATCGCCATCATGGCCTCGGCAATCGGCACTGCGCGAATCCCGACACACGGGTCGTGACGTCCGCGCGTCACCATTTCCGTCGCTTCCCCCTGACGGTTAATCGTTTTCCCCGGCACCATAATGCTGGAGGTCGGTTTCAACGCCAGATGCGCTATGATGTTCTGCCCGCTGCTGATCCCACCCAAAATGCCGCCAGCATGATTGCTCTGGAAACCTTCCGGCGTGATTTCGTCACGGTTTTCGCTGCCATGCTTGGTGACAACCGCAAAGCCATCGCCAATTTCAACACCCTTCACCGCGTTGATGCTCATCAGCGCGTGAGCCAGATCGGCATCCAGACGGTCAAAGACCGGTTCGCCTAACCCAACAGGCACCGATTCCGCTATGACGCTGACCTTCGCACCAATGGAATCACCCTCTTTTTTCAGCGCGCGCATCAGTTCATCCAAGGCGTCCAGCTTGTCGATATCCGGGCAAAAGAACGGGTTTTGCTCAACCTGTTCCCAATCTTTCAGCTCGCAGGTGACATCGCCAATCTGTGACAGATAGCCACGCACCTTCACACCATGTTGCTGTTGCAGATATTTCTTCGCAATCGCCCCCGCAGCAACGCGCATCGCGGTTTCGCGCGCGGAAGATCGACCACCGCCACGGTAATCACGCTGGCCGTATTTTTGCTCATAGGTGTAATCGGCATGACCGGGGCGAAAGACGTCTTTAATCGCGCCGTAATCCTGAGAACGTTGATCGGTGTTTTCAATCAACAGGCCAATGCTGGTGCCTGTTGTCACCCCCTCAAACACGCCGGACAGAATCTTGACCTGATCGGGCTCGCGTCGCTGCGTCGTATAGCGAGATGTCCCCGGACGGCGGCGATCCAAATCATGTTGCAGATCCGCTTCCGTCAGCGGGATACCCGGCGGTACGCCATCAACAATACATCCCAGAGCAATACCGTGGGATTCACCAAATGTAGTGACGCGGAAAAATTGCCCAATACTGTTGCCTGCCATCACAACTCCTTCACATGTGTTCTGTTTCCGTCTTAACGTCAAACGGTAAGGCGGATGAATATCGTTATGACCGTTTAATCGCGGTAAGCGCTAAAATGATCTTTGCAATCAACCAACTGTGACTGGGTTAGCATAAACACGCCATCACCGCCGTTATCAAACTCCAGCCAGGTGAACGGAATCTCTGGATATTGATCGATCAGGTGCACCATGCTGTTACCCACTTCGCAAATCAGCACGCCGTCATCGCTAAGGTAATCTGGCGCACAAGCCAGAATACGGCGAACCAGATCCAGACCGTCGTTGCCCGCCGCCAGCCCCAGTTCAGGCTCAAAACGGAATTCCTGCGGCAGATCGGACATATCTTCTTCATCGACATACGGCGGATTGGTCACGATCAGATCATAGCGAATGGCGGGTAAATCGCGGAACAGGTCAGAGCGAATCGGCGTCACGCGGTATTCCAGACCGTGCTGCTGAATATTTTGCTCGGTCACCGCTAGCGCATCACTGGAGATATCGACTGCATCGACTTCTGCTTCGGGAAACGCCTGAGCGCAGGCAATAGCAATACAACCGCTGCCGGTACACAGATCCAAAATATGGTTTGGTGCTTTCGGCAGTTGCTCGTCAAAATAGTTATTGATTAGCTCACCGATGGGAGAGCGCGGCACCAACACGCGTTCGTCAATGTAAAATTCCAGGCCGCAGAACCAGGCTTTGTTGGTCAAATAGGCGACCGGGATACGCTCATTAACACGGCGGATCACGCGTTCAACAATGCGCTGCCGTTCACTGGTGATCAAACGAGACGTATACATATCTTCAGGAATATCGAGCGGCAAATACAGGCTAGGCAGTACCAACTGTATAGCTTCATCCCAGGGATTATCCGTCCCGTGACCGTAATAGACGTTAGCTGCGTTAAACCGGCTGACAGCCCAGCGCAACATATCCTGAATAGTATGAAGTTCACTGACGGCCTCATCGACGAAAATTTTGTCCAAGGGTGTCCTCCGCAGACAGTTCTGAATAGGAAATTGGCGCTTAGTTTGCCATGAAGCCCGCGACAAATCAGCAGATATAACCGACTGAACGCGCCCCGATACAGACTTTTATTTAGCGACAGCGGAGAGACAAGGTAAACTGCTCGAATGTTGACGCAAGATGAATGAAAGATGAGTAATAAATATTCGCTGAATGACGACGAATTGCAGCTTTTTCGCACGTCAATCACTGGCACAAAAAAGTTGCGTCAGGATACCTATACCCATAAACCGCTGCGCAGGAAAATAGGCGAATTGCCGGCCAAACGGGCATTGCAGGAACAGGTTGATGCCAGTTTTTATTTTTCGGATGAATTTCAGCCGCAGTTGGATGCAGAAGGCCCGACGCGCTATGTCCGCCCGGGTGCCAGCCATTATGAATTGAAGAAACTGCGACGAGGGGATTATTCACCGGAGCTGTTTCTGGATTTGCACGGCTTGACGCAGCTTCAGGCGAAGCAGGAGCTTGGCGCACTGCTGGCAGCCTGTCGTCGGGAGCACGTTTACTGCGCCTGCGTGATGCACGGGCACGGCAAACATATCCTTAAGCAACAAACACCGCTTTGGCTGGCACAGCACCCTGACGTGCTGGCTTTTCATCAGGCTCCAAAAGAATTTGGCGGGAATGCCGCGCTGCTGGTGTTGGTGGCGCTGGAAGCCCCTTCGCTTGAATAATCCCTGTCATACTCTCGAACGAAAAGGCGTGTAAGTGCATTACACGCCCCGTAGTATTTAGGATATAGCCTACGAATTTAGGGGATCGAAGTTAGCACTCAGGGTTTCGCGGTCAGTTGTGCCGGGCTAACCTGCCAGTGCAAAACACCATTACCGGATTCCCCTTCTATCTTCACGCAGGCAATGGCAGACGTGGCAAACATTGGAGCCGTTTCATTCCGGCATAATTCGGCAACCAGATAGCCCACCAGCGGCAGATGCGAAACGACCAGAACCGCACCAACGCCTTCTCTCGCCAGCGTTTGCAGGTAATAACTCACAAGTTGCGCATCACCGCCGGGCGTCAGTTCATTGAGACAGTCGGCTTCTTCTGGCAAAGGCTGCACTTTTTTCACCACGTCGAGCGTTTGCTGGGCGCGTAAATAAGGGCTCACCAGAACGCGCTCAATATCGATATTTTGCTCATTCAACCAACACGCCATCTGGCGAGACTCATCACGACCACCGGCACTTAATGGCCGAACAGCATCACTTGCTGCATCAAGTACTGCATCACCATGACGCATTATCAACACTTGCATATCACACCGCTATGTTAATGAAATATATGGTATATCCTGCATACTTTACGTTGTATGAGCGCTGACGTTCCTGCAACATAAGTGTATGGAAGGTATAAACAGTCTTATTACTGTAGGTTACCTGAGTTTTTCACGTTGATAAACTCACACGGAGGCAGGTTTCAGGTGCGGGCACATCCGACGCCCATCTCCTTGAAGTAATCACATGATAAACAAAAGGTTTAAAGACACACGGCAGAAGGTATTCTCTACAGCACAGGTAACCGCAACCTTAAAGTGGATATTAAAATCACTTACAACAAGGTCATTATTTGGATTAAAAAACCACACCCAGTTAATTAATCAGCATAAAAACCCAACCACAAAACCAACATCAATCATTTTCACTTTTTTAACACATATCAATTTTGAGATATTGTTAAATAACCACTCTACTTCTATCTTTATCTTAAATAGCATTTTTTTGACATTCACTTTATATAAACAAAGAAATCATATGGAATATCACGTCATATAATAAAAATAGATTGCTCTTCTATTTTATGGATGTTCGTGCAACTCAGGATAAAAATCGAAGAACTTTTTTATTATTTTTATATGTTCGGAATTCCCCATCATCATGGAAGAGAGAATTAGCAGTACATTTTTCCTTTATAGATTTATTTTCACCATGCGAAAAACACTGAAATTTTAGCAAGCTATATTTCAGCAGTGCGAATTTTTTGTGTCAGTGGCTCTACCAATCAGGAAAGAGAATAATCCCTCTGCATTTTTCCGATAGGTTACCCCATGCCATATAAATATTCGGACTGATTAAAACGACTCGTTATGATTTCTTTTGTCATAGTCACTCGTAACGAGCAGTTTTCACGGAAACCAATACACTTTCGTGAAAATACTTTCGATGAAAATAAGTGAGATACCTATAAAGGAATCGTTATGAATTCTAGACGTATAACATTACCTATTCTGGCTACATTATTCACCACATTCGGCCTCTCTCCCATCGCCAGCAGCGTGACGATTACTGGCGAGATCCCCGTATCGCTGACCATCACTGCCGCCTGTGCGGTCGACAACGGTGGAGGTGCCGGCACCACATGGGGAACCATCGACTTTGGCTCCCATTCAAACCTGATGACCAATATTGACAGCCAGGTTACCAACAGCGGGAGCAGCGGGATTACCGTCAGTTGTCCTGTCGGCTTATCAGCAGCATTGAAGATAGGTCAAGGTGGGAACCCACTCAACTCGCTACGCAGGCTCACTCCGAGTACGGGAACCTATAATGTGCCTTACCGTTTATACAGTGACTCAACACGCTCGACAGAAATTCCACTCATAGACGCTACGGGTATTGCTATTCCTGCAACAGGCAACCCACAGTTGATCCCGATTTATGCACGCATCGCCCCAGCAGACCAAACCGTTATGTCGCCTGCCGCTGGAGCGTATACCGACACCATCACTGCCACTATCGAATGGTAATTTTTACAGGCTGACATGCTTACATGTCGGCCTTTTAGGGTCATTGCCCCACAAAGAAAGGAACGGCTATGTCACCACATTTTATACACGCGGCCGCGTTTACTGCTTACGCCCCGCAGTCGACTTCCGACATTTTCCGTCTCGCCATTCAGGCTAAGTAACCATCGGTATCGTGATGCGTTTCCCTCCGGCATTGATTTCGTCACTTCTGCTGTTTGGCCCTCTTGTCCCTACGGTGACAATGGCGCTCACGGTTAGCAGCACCTTTGACGTCGACGCAACCATACAAAAGGGCTGTATTTTTGGCACCAGTACAGCAAATAGCCAGCCCAATATGGGCCCACTTAATTTCGGGACTCGCAGTTCTACAGCGACCAACGTGGATGTTGCCAGCACGGACGGAGGCGGATCGATTATCGCCACCTGCACACCGGGCACTAACGCCATTATTGAACTGGACTACGGCACCAATGGCGGCAGCAGTACGCAGCGTTATCTGATAAATGCAGCAGGAACGCGCCTGCTGGCGTATCAGCTTTATCGCGATGCTGCACGCACGCAGGTATGGGGGACGGGAGGTCTGGCACTTAGCATTGTCTCTTTTCCTACCACAACCCAGACCTACACGGTTTATGCCCGCTACTTTGGCGGCACACCTCTGCCTCCCGCAGGGGTTTATACCGATAACGTGACCGTCAGCCTGACTTATTAAAAATAAAACAGGGTAAATACAGAATGAAAAGGAAAATGACGTTTTTTATTCGGGTAATGGTTTTTTTGTTAAGCAGTATCAGCTTATCTTGCTTCGCCGCCAGTTCTATCCTCGTTTGGCCAATTTATCAGGTCATTGAATCAGATGAGAGCAGTTCGGCGCTGTGGCTGGAAAACAAAGGCAATGCGCCCGTCGGTTTACAAATTCGCATCGTGTCCTGGAAGCAAATCGACTTTCAGGATCGTTATGCAGAACAACGTAGCGTGATTGCCACCCCGCCGTTCATGACGCTGGAGCCGGGTAAGCGCAATATGGTGCGTCTGATTCGTGTCAACCCAGCCCCCGCCAATACCGAGCAGGCTTACCGTGTCATCATTGATGAAATCTCTACGCCCTACCAACAAGATGCACCGCAGATGGGGCTGCAATTCCAGATGCGCTATCTGCTGCCTCTGTTTCTTGATGGTGAAGGGATCTGGACACATGTTCGCCCAGATAAACGACGTGCCAGCACTGAGCCTACGCGGCCAGTGCTCAGTTGGCGAGTCCGCACGGCAGAGGGGAAAAACTATCTTTATGTCCGCAACCGAGGCGTAGTACATGCCCGCCTGAGCAACGTCTATTGGTCCACCGCCCAGAACAAAGGGAGTCGGACAACGTTAACCGACGGCTTTTTGGGCTATGTGCTACCGGGACAAGAGATGCGCTGGCCGCTGCCTGCCGGCGTACCCACACCGAGTGCGGCGATGCAACTCTTTACCCAACTGATCGACACCTCCGATCCCATCTTGATTAAACGCGAATGATGGAACGGTTAACGACAGAGGTGCGTTTATTGCCTGTGCAGCCAGGGTGAGGTCAGGTATGAGGATCATCAATACAGGTCTCTTCCCCTTACTCATGTATGCCCCGTTTGCGCTGTTTTATTCTGCGATGGTTCTCGCGGAAGAGTACACCGATCTTCCGGCCCCCCCTCGTGCCATGCCCTCACTCAGCGAATCCGTTTATTACTTAACGCTTTCCGTTAACGGACAGAGCGATAACACCGTGGTGCCCGTCACGTATCGTGCTGGAAATTATTATGTGGATGCCGAGGTGCTGCGGCAGAATCACGTTCGCCTGCCGCAGCAAAGCACGGGGCTCGTCAATGTCAGCACGCTGCCAGACGTCACCGCCGATTACGATCAGGCCATACAGCAGCTACAGATCACCGTACCCACGCTCTGGCTACCCGAACAATCCGTTGAAGGTGGAGGACAAGACATGGCGCGCCTCCCCGCTCGCAGCAGCCCCGGTTTACTGTTCAACTATAATCTGTATTACACCGCCCCCCGCAGCAATTCGGATTCACTCAGCAGTTGGATGGAACAGCGTTTTTTTAGCCCCTATGGCACCTTATCCAATTCGGGGATCTACAATTTTATTTCGGGCAGTAATAACACGCAGCAAGGTGGTTATCGGCGTTTTGATACCTATTGGCGCTATAACGATAGCGAACGTATGATCACCTACCAGGTTGGCGACCTGATTAGCAACGCCTTGACGTGGAGCAATTCAGTACGTATGGGCGGCCTACGTGTCGCCCGTAATTTCGGCCTTCGCCCGGATATCGTAACCTATCCGATGCTGCAATATACCGGTACTGCCGCCGTACCCAGCACGCTTGATCTGTTTATCAACGGCTATAAAGCCAACAGCACTAGCCTGAATGCAGGCCCTTTCACCCTAACCAATACGCCTTACCTGAACGGTGCAGGGGAAGCAACCGTGATTACGACGGACGCTCAGGGGAGGCAAGTCTCTACCACGATCCCTTTTTACGTCTCCAACGTATTGCTGAGAGAGGGGTTAAGCGATTTCGATCTGTCGGTTGGCGTTTTGCGTCAGAACTATGGCGTACAAAATAATGCCTATACTGACGATCCTGCCATCAGCGGCATCTATCGATATGGGTTGGCCAATAAACTGACAGTTTCAGCGCATGGTGAAGCGGTAAAAGATCTGTATCTGCTCGGCGCAGGAGCCGACTTTACCCTTGGCCGCTGGGGAACGTTGAGTTCGTCCTACAGTCAGAGCGAAAAGGACGCGACCGGGCACCAATACACCGCAGGCTACTCCTATTACACCTCCGCATTTGGCCTGAGCGTTCAACATGCCAAACGCAGTGAAGAATACCGTGATTTAACGGCTGTGCTCACGGAAGGTCGCCTCAGCCGAGAAAGCAACCAGGCAACGCTCAGCAGCCAAATTTTCGGTAAAGGCAATGGCTCGTTTGGCGTGGGTTATTTCGATATCCGTGCCTACGATTCAACCCGCACCCGCCTGCTGAATCTCTCTTTCAGCCGCCAGATCTGGCAAGGCAGCTCCATCTACCTCGCCGTTAACAAAGCGCTAGGGGAAAACGGCTACAGCGCCCAACTTCAGTTCATGATGCCTTTTGGTAACAACAGCAGCGTCAATGCTGGGATTCAGCGCGACAACAATGGCGATTATTCACCGCGCGTAGGAGTGAACCGTACCGCGCCGACAGAAGGTGGCTTTGGCTGGAACGCGGCGTATGGTGCGGGCAGAAATCCTTATCATCAAGGTGCACTAAATTGGCGCGGCCCGTATGCCATGCTGGCTGGCGGGGCGTATGGCAATGAAGGAAATACCACACAGTGGGGGGAACTGAGCGGTTCTCTGATCTACATGAACGGAGGGCTTTTTCCCAGTAACCGCATCAACGACGCCTTTATTGTTGTCGATACCGAGGGATACCCCGACGTCCCGGTGAAATATGAAAACCAGTTGGTGGGGAAAACCAATAAACGCGGCCATTTACTCGTACCGTGGGTCGTATCCAATTACCCCGCAAAAGTGGAAATTGATACGTTACAACTGCCAGCCAACGTCACTACCCCACAGGTGGAGTCACGCGTGTCGGTAAAAGAAGGCAGCGGCACCGTCGTGACGTTCCCCGTTCATGTCGTGCGCTCAGCCAACATTATGCTGCGCAATACAGACGGTAATCCTCTCACCATCGGCACCTGGATAACAGACGAAGCCAGCGGCAACACCACGATCAGCGGCTATGACGGTCTGGCCTACTTCGCCAATCTGGGGACATCGACTCGCTTGCGCTTTAAACAAGAAGATGGACGGCTTTGCCGTGTGGCGTTCTCACTACCGGAATCACAGACCATGATGGCAACCATCGGCCCGCTTACCTGCCAGACTGACCCAAAAGGATAAAATGATGCTGACCCCGATACCGCAGATCCATCGCCGTCCTTCCGTCAACCGGCAAGCTTCCCGTTTGCTGCGGCTGGCTTTCCTGCTGGTGGCGCTGTATTACGCGCCTTTTAGCTACGCCGCTTGTACTACGCCCCCCAGCACCACCACGCTGGGGCCTTATGCTTCTTCCGTAGTCGGTGTTAACGGTACACCGCAGGTCGTGGCATCGGGAAGTGGGTTTCGCTGCTCAGGAGGGGTATTGAATGTGGGGACAACAAATACCATTGACGCCACGATACTGAATGATAGCAACCCCAGCGGCACTACCATGCGGATGCGCAGAGGGACAAGCACAGACTACGTTCCTTATAGCCTTTGCATGACTTCTGCCTGCAATCCTCCCTATTACACCATTGGCTCGACCAACCGCTGGACCCAAACAACCGTACTGGGCATACTCGGCTTGTTCAATTCATCGGATGGCACCATGCCAATTTATATCCGCACCAGCATCGGCAACAATATTGCCGCGGGTACCTATACCGATGTGGTAACCATTAAATGGGATTACAATATTTGTTCTCTGGGGGTTCTGTTCGCCTGTATTCCTGATCGAGGAACGACGACGTCAACCCTCAATATCACTATGACCATCACCAATGATTGCCAGATTACCAGCGCACCGAACATCAGCTTTGGTATTGCGGCGTTTCCCGCTGATTTCGTAGCGGTCAATAACAACCTCGGCGTTAACTGTACGCAACTGGGTGCGTATACCGTCAAGCTCATCAGTACCCATCCTGACGATGCCAACTGGCGCAGAATGACCGCAACCGTCGGTGGAACGCCTCACTACCTGCAATATCAACTCTATCGCACCGGAAACATCGCCTGGACCGAGACGAACGACCATAGCGGGACGGGAACGGGAATGACACAGAATATCCCCTACACTGCCCGCATTAACGCCAGCCAAGCCAATAAACCAGAGGGAACATATAAAGACACCGTCACGATTAACGTCACGATCAACTAGCGCGGCTGTCTTCATCGGCTGGCGGATAGAACGTCCGCTGGCCTTCCCGCATCGCGAGTAAACGTTCACAGGGCGCGAACCGATCGCCATACTGTTGTTGCAGCACCAGCAGCGTTTTCACGACCGTTTCCATCCCAAGGCGATCCATATAGTGGAATGGGCCACCAAGGAAAGGGGGGAAACCAATGCCAAATACCGCGCCAATATCGCCGTCACGGGCGCATTGAATCACCCCTTCATCCAGACAACGTGCCGCCTCATTCAACATCATCATCACGGCACGCTGGCTGATTAACGCAGGATCGATATGCGCCTTCGGCGTGACATCCAGCAGCGGGTAAACCGAACTATCGACCTCTTTTCCCGCGTGCCAGAAGCGATGCGTTTTACTGTACCGATAGAACCCTTTGCCATTCTTGCGCCCTTTGCGCCCATCTTTCAGGATCGCATCAAACGCGGGCGGGGAGGTAAAGCGATCGCCGAGTGCTTCACTCAGCACTGGTACGATCTTGGTTGCAACATCAATACCGACTTCATCAAGCAGTGCGAGCGGGCCGACAGGGAAACCAAAACGCACCAGCGCATGGTCAATCGATTCAACCGGCTCCCCTTCCAGCAGGCAGTACGCGGCTTCGTTGATGTAAGGTGCCAATATGCGGTTTACATAAAAACCGGCGCTATCACCGACAACAATCGCTATTTTTCCCTGCTTTCTCGCCAGAGCAACCGTCGTCGTGACCGTCTCTGCGCTAGTGTGTGCATGGGGAATGACCTCAACCAGTGGCATTTTATCTACCGGGCTAAAATAGTGCAGACCAACAACCTGCTGTGGACGTCGCGCACCTTCTGCGATTTGATGGATCGGCAACGATGAGGTGTTTGATGCAAAAATCGTGTGCGGCGCGGCATGCTCCTCAATCTCCGCCACCATTTGCCGCTTCAGCGCCAAATCTTCGAAGACCGCCTCAATGACGATATCCGCATGCTCAAAACCACGATAGTCCGTACTGCCGGAAATCAACGTCATCACACGCTGGCACTCTGTCGGTTTCATTCGCTTACGCTCGACGCGCTTGGTCAGCAGTTGCCAGTTGTACTTCAATGCATGGTTGATGCCCTGCTCATTGATATCTTTAATGCGCACCGGCAACTGCCCGCGCATCGCCGTGACACTGGCGATCCCTCCCCCCATCAATCCGCCGCCGAGAATGCCGACGCGATGGATTGGCTTTGCGTCAGAGGCCGCACCTGCGCTTTTCTTTAACGCATTCGAGGCGAAAAACAGATGGCGCAGTGCAGCAGACTCCGGCGTCATCACCAGCTTGCCGAACGCTCGCGCCTCCTGCCGATATCCTTCTTCACGGCCTTTTTCTATTCCCCGTCGCACCACCTGAATAATCTTTTCAGTGGCTGGGTAGTTGCCGTGTGTTTTCGCGCGAGTCTTGCGTTTCACCATTTTGAAAAGCAAATGACGAACACCCAGGCTGCTTAGCAGACGCGAACGCCAGTTCAACGGGAGCGTCTTCCTTTTGCCTTTTTTGAGGATCTCGACCGCCGTATCCAGCAGGATATCGTGCGGCACCGCCTCATCTACCAGCCCTTGCCGCAGCGCCTGGCTCGCGCGGAGATGGCGACCTGTCAGTATGAGATCCAATGCGCTATCCAGACCAATCAAGCGTGGCAAGCGCTGCGTTCCACCCGAACCGGGAAGAAGGCCAAGCTGGACTTCTGGAAGCCCCAGCACCGTCTTTTCATCCAGCGAGCAAACGCGATAGTCGCAGGCTAATGCCAGTTCTAACCCACCGCCCAGACAGGCACCGTGAATGGCAGCCACCACGGGGAAAGGTAGCGCGGCAATTTGATCGAACGTCTCCTGCCCCTGTTTCGCCAGATTTTCTGCCTGTTCGGCGCTGCTGCACTGGTTCAACATGGTGATATCCGCTCCGGCAATAAACGAATCAGGCTTGGCGGAAATAAAAATGAGTCCTCGGAGCGTCGCATGCTGTCGCGCCAACTCGAAGACCGAGATAATCTGTTCTGCAAATTCGCGCTTTAAGGTGTTCACTTTCTCACCGGGGATATCAATGCTGATCACACCGATATTATCCGGCCGAATGGTGAAGGAAAAAGCAGAGGGGCTTTCCGTTGCCGCGAGGAAAGGCTGTTGATCGTTCATGGCGTCACCTCCAGTACCATTGCCGCACCCAGCCCGCCCGCCGCGCAGGCGGTGGTTAATCCCAGTCCGCCCCCGCGCCGACGCAGTTCATTCAGCGTTTGCGTGATCATCCTCGCACCAGTGGCAGCAAAAGGGTGTCCATAGGCAATAGAACCCCCCAATACGTTGAACTTAGCGCGATCCACTTCGCCCAGTGCGGCGTTTCTGCCCAATTGGCTTCGGGCGAACTCATCGCTGGCAAACAGCTTCAGATTTGCCAACGTCTGGGCGGCAAAGGCTTCGTGCATATCAATGAGCGTCAGGTCGGCCAGTGCTACACCCGCCCTTGCCAGCGCAAGCGGGGACGCATAAGCCGGCCCCAACAACATATCACGCTGCACGCCGATGGCGCTGAATGCATAGCTGCGCAGGTAGCCTAACGGCGTAAGTCCCAGGCTTTTAGCCTTAGATTCACTCATCATCAAAACCGCCGCCGCACCATCCGTTAGTGGCGTACTGTTCGCTGCCGTCACCGTGCCATGCCGACGATCGAACGCCGGACGTAAACGCGAATACTGCTCTAAGGCCGAATCGTGGCGCACGTTGTTGTCTTCACTCAGTGCTTTCTCATAAGGAGGGACATACGCCGTCATCACTTCGTCCCGCAGCACACCCGATTCCCAAGCCTGTGCTGCCAGCTTGTGCGAGCGGTGCGCCAACTCATCCTGCTCTTCACGTGTGATGCCGTAGGTTTTTGCCATCTGTTCAGCGGTATCGCCCATGCGCAACCCGGTGGAATACTCCGCCACGGCGGGCGCAACCGGCAGCAAGTCTTTCGGACGCAGGCCACTTAATAGCTTCAACTTCTGGCCCAGCGTTCGGGCCTTGTTCATATCCACCAGTGTTCTGGCCAAAGCTTTGCTGACACCAATGGGCAGTACGGAAGAGGAGTCCGCCCCCCCGGCAATACCGACTTCCACCGTGCCTGCCATAATACTTTCCGCTACATTGGCGACGGCCTGAAAGCTGGTGGCACAGGCGCGTGAAACGCTATACGCATCGGTATGCACGCTCATACCCGTACCGAGCACAATCTCTCTGGCGATATTCGGCGCTTCAGGCATTTGGACCACCTGTCCGAACACCAATAACTCGATCAGTTCAGGATCGATACCCGTTCGAACCAGTAATTCACTGGTGACGAGTTTGCCTAACTCAATGGCAGGTACGCCATGATAGGCCGTTGCCTGCCGGGCAAATGGGGTGCGTAATCCGCTCACGAACGCAATGCGATCGCCACGGCGGGTTATCAGAGGTAATACCTCGCTCATAAACGCTCCTGTTAACCGAAAGTAGAGTACGCGCACAACAGGTCTGACCTGATTTCATTGTTAACCAGATAGTTACATTACGCAAAGCTGCGCAACATAAAAGTGTGAAGAACATGCACGTCGCTGCGAACAAAGATGAATAAATGGCAAAAAGCGGAGGGGAAAAACAGGGGTCAGGCGATTTGTTAGGGCAAGACAAGAAACAGCCAACAGGAGCCAGGAAAAGGCTCCTGCCAACACAAAAATTAACGCAGGCCGAGCTGGAAAATCATCGTTTCAGCCTGACAACTAAATGTAAAATCGATGTCCAGTTTCACACCGCCGTCTACCTCTTCCAGCGTACTGGTGATGTCGCAAGGTTCGGATTCTACCGCGCGCGCTTTTGCCGTCAGAGCAGTGAGTGCCACCTCTGCATCAGAACGATCGCCGAACACTTTACTGTAAGACGCCGTGCAATCCGTATTATCCATGATGGTGCCGACATCGACACAACAGCAGGCTGCGGTTTCTTCAGCACTGCATTTATTGATTACGTTCGTCATGATGCTTTCCTCTTAAGACGCGGGAGATTTGATCCAGTTCAAATATTTCTATCTTCCTTATATTTTACTCCTTCATGCTAAAGCAGTACCAGCACTTCATGCCAGCCAGTAATTTTAGTGATATCAGTCACATTAAAGTGTTATTAGGCAGTAAAGATCGCGTAATACTTCCTCACACAAATTAACCAAAACGTTAAGTAGATCTAATTACTGCATCATTTTGGAAATATTTAGAACACACAAATGCAACATTATCGTATTCCCAACTTATACTTTGGCAACTGGTCTGATTTGTCAGGCTGAGTGCGCCCCCTACAATGCGCGTCCCTTGTTACCCCGTGTAACAACGTTAAATAACAAGCATATAAAGAGGTTTTGGTCATGAGCCAGAAAAACCTGTTCAAACAATCCACAATTGCTGTTGCGGTGGCCCTGTTTTCAGCAAATGTGTCCGCGGCTGGTTTCCAGCTTAATGAATATTCATCATCGGGTCTGGGACGCGCGTTTTCTGGTGAAGGTGCCGTAGCCGACAATGCGACCTCTGGCAGCCGTAACCCGGCAACCATGACCATGTTTGACCGCCCTTCATTCTCCGGTGGCGTCACTTATATCAACCCGGATATTGATGTTCAGGGGAAAAACTCCCAAGTCCCAGGGCAGAACACCAGCGCCAAAAACATCGCACCACATGCCTGGGTACCTAACCTGCATTTCATCATGCCGCTTAACGAACAGTGGGCGATTGGTGCTTCCGCCACCACTAACTATGGTCTGGCGACTAAATTTAATGATAACTATGCAGCAGGTTCTATCGGCGGAGAGACCGACCTGTTGACATCAAACCTGAACCTGAGCGCTGCATATCGCCTGAATCAACATTTCAGCTTTGGTCTGGGCCTCAATGCGGTCTATGCCGATGCTAAGATTGTTCGTCGCGCTGGTGAACTGGCAAACATTCCTCCCGTCATTAACGGAGTACCGTCTGGTGGTTTGCAAGGCGTAGTCGCAGGCCCATCTTCAGAACTGGTTCACATGGAAGGTAAAGAGTGGGGCTACGGCTGGAATGCCGGTATCCTGTATGAAGTGGATGAAAACAATCGCTTCGGCCTGACCTACCGTTCCAAAGTCGACATCGACTTCGATGGTGATTACCGCAGTAATATCCCTGCGGGCCTCCCAGGAACACCTGTCGGGACAGGGGGGGCAACAATTCCCGGTAAGCTGACGCTGAACCTGCCGGAAATGTGGGAAGCCTCCGCCTACCACCGAGTAGCACCTAAATGGGCGGTGCATTACAGCCTGACCTACACCAGTTGGAGCCATTTCCAGGAACTGAAAGCGACAGGTAGCAATGGTAATACGCTGTTCCAGAAAGAGGAAGGCTTCCGTGATGCCTACCGTATCGCACTCGGCACCACCTACTATCATGACGATAACTGGACGTTCCGTAGCGGTATCGCATTTGATGACAGCCCTGTTCCGGCAGATAAACGTTCCATTTCCATCCCCGATCAAGACCGTTTCTGGTTAAGCGCAGGTACGACCTATGCATTTAACAAAGACGCGTCTGTTGATGTTGGCGTGTCTTATATGCACGGTAAGCAAGTTGATATTAGCGAACCTATCTCTGATAGAGCAGGTTCTCCAAGTTACAACTTCAGCTCCAAAGGTAAAGCCTGGCTGTACGGCGTGAACTTCAACTATGCGTTCTAAATAGAGCACGCGTCCTATTTGTTACCAGTCAACGTGATAAAGCAGGTAAGGCAACTTACCTGCTTTTTTTGCTCATCACAAAGCGCTTATCTCTTGCTTTCTTACACGGGGATCCGCGATCACAACATGAAGCAAAGCGAGATTCAAAAGAGCATAAGGGCGATACACCTTGTGATTGGATGTAAGCCCTTTATTCAGAATAACTATCATGCCGGATTAGTCATTCAACAGGCGCCCGCCATCTACGACGATCTCACTACCGATTGTCCATCGGGACTCATCTGAAGCCAGGTACAACACAGCCTTGGCAATCTCCTCCGCCGTGCCGAAACGGCCTGAAGGGATGCTCTTGACGATCTCCTCATTGACTTGTTTACGATAGCTTTCGGGAATGCCGAGTTTGTCATACAGCGGGGTATCTATAGGACCAGGACTAACCGCATTGATGCGAATACCACGTTCCATCAGTTCGCTAGACAGCGTCTTTGACAGGCTAAGGAAAGCCGCTTTGGTCGCAGAATAAACGGAGGCGCGACTCGATCCTACATGCGAACTAATCGACGTGTTGAGCACGATTGAAGCGGGATTGGCAAACACAGGCAATAGCGACTGGATCAGAAAATAGGGCCCCTTGACGTTAATATCGAAGGAGCGATCAAACATTTCCTCCGTCCATTCTTCCAGCGGTTGCCAAACAGAAACACCAGCGTTGAGAAAGACAACGTCAACCTTTCCGTAATGTGCCTCCACGGCTTGAGCCAGTTCATTCTGCGCACTCACGCTGGCCGAGTCGGCACGCAGCACCAGCACTTCGCTGCCAAGCTCGGATTTTGCCGCAGCAATAGAATCGGGGTTGACCCCGGTGACGATGACGCGAGCCCCCTCAGCGAGAAACTGCTTTGCGGTTTCCAACCCAATTCCGGAGGTGCCGCCGGTGATAAGGGTACGTTTATTGTGTAATCGAGACATTAAGAACTCCTGATCATAATAGCCGGATGCAGCAATTTGCTGCTTGGGACAGCGCTAATCATATTTGTATGCATAAATAATGATAAGATTCTTATTTCGCATATAATTTATTCCATTTTTGCATGAATAAAGGAGCCTTCACGTGGATCGTTTTCTGCTCATGACCTGTTTTAAACGAACTGTCGAAACGGGTAGTTTCTCTGCGGCAGCACGTGACCTGAATATGGGGCAACCCAACGTAAGCCGATACGTTGCCGCCTTAGAAGAGCATCTGGGAGTAAGACTACTTCAGCGCACAACACGCCAACTTGTGCTGACGCCCGAAGGTGAGCGGTACTACGCAGATGTAAGCCGAATTCTCGATGCAGTTGCAGAATCAGAGTCATCCTTGAGCGATGAGACGGAACCCACGGGACTTCTGCGAGTGGCCTGCCCAACGGCAATGGCCCATAGCTTCCTGGTACCACAAATCCCCGCTTTTCTGGCACGCTACCCCGGCTTGTCGCTGGATTTGCAACTTAGCGATCGTTTCGTCGATCTAGTGGAAGAAGGTGCCGAATTGGCGATCCGAATAGGCCATCCCACCGACAGCGCACTCCGCGCACGCCGGATTGGTCTTTTCACTCGCGTGTATGTCGCCTCTACAGACTATCTAAGCCGTCGCGGTATACCGCAAACACCGGAAGATCTGCGCGATCATGACTGTATTCTGTATTCGCTGTTAAACACGGGTAATACCTGGCATTTTCGAGATACCGAAATCAACGTTTCGGGGCGATTCCGAGTCAACTCACCACAGGCCATACAGGAAGCCGTCATAGCCGGCCTTGGGATCGCGAATGGGCCAGCATGGTTATACGAGGATGGATTGAAGAGCGGCAGGCTGTGTCAGGTGCTTTGTGACTATGAAGCGCCGCCAGTGCCAATTCAATTTCTCTATGTTGCCAATCGGCTGCTACCGAAGCGAGCAATGGTATTCATGGACTTCATTGCAGAAGCGTTTTCCAGAATTCCTGGACTCAACACCGGCCATCATTACCGCTAGCGCGCATTGCTCTCGATTGCAGTGACTTGCTTAACCCAATCGATATTGGTACTCAATTGCAAATGTAGTATTCCACTTTAGCAAAGTGCAGCCCCCCTTTTCTCACCCGATTTACCGAGTCAGAGAGACGAAAAAGGCCGCTTTCGCGGCCTTACGTCGTGACTCCCAGCTAACCCAATTACTCAGGCTTAACCTCAATATAATCCAGATCCAGCGTACTGCTGGTGTAGCGGCGGATTTTATTGGTCATTTCAATATTACCATCCAGCTTCTGACCATAAGACGGAACAATCTCTTTCAGCTTGCTCTGCCATTCCGGCGTCGCCACTTTATCTTTAAATACTTTTTCCAACAGGCTCAGCATAATCGGCGCGGCGGTAGACGCGCCCGGAGAAGCACCCAGCAGTGCGGCAATCGAGCCATCCTGCGAGCTGACGATCTCAGTCCCCAACTTCAACACGCCGCCTTTATCATCATCTTTTTTGATAACCTGAACACGTTGGCCAGCGATTGCTAATCGCCAGTCTTCTTTCTTCGCGTTCGGGAAGTATTCCTGTAATGAAGCGAAGCGGTCATCATCATCCATCATGACCTGACCGACCAGATATTTCACCAGATCGAAGTTATCCAGACCGACATGCGTCATCGGCATCACGTTGGAGAAGGTCACTGAACCTATCAGATCCCACAGCGAACCGTTTTTCAGGAACTTACTGGAGAAGGTGGCAAATGGCCCGAACAGCAGGACTGGCTTGCCGTCAAAAATACGCGTATCCAGATGAGGAACCGACATCGGTGGCGCGCCTACCGAGGCTTTACCGTACACTTTTGCCATGTGGCGTTTCACGATTTCCGGGTTTTCTGTCACCAGGAATTCGCCACCGACCGGGAAACCACCGTATAGATCGGCCTCAGGAATACCGGATTTCTGCAATAGTTGTAATGCCGCCCCACCTGCACCGATAAAGACGAATTTCGCCTTAATTACACTCTCTTTCTCGCCGTTCTTCAGATCGACGTAAGTCACGCTCCAGGTGTTGTCTGCATTGCGCTTGATATCGCGCACTTCTGAATTCAGGTGCAACGCAAAGTTGGACTTGGTTTTCATCGCGCCAACCAACTGACGTGTGATTTCGCCGTAGTTCACGTCAGTACCGATAGGCATACGGGTTGCTGCAATTTTCTGAGCCGGATCGCGACCTTCCATCACCAATGGAACCCACTCTTTGATCGTATTGGGATCGTCAGAGAACGCCATGCCTCGGTACAACGTGCTGTGCTGCATCGCATCATAGCGGTGTTTCAGGAAGGCGGTATTTTCATCGCCCCAGACAAAACTGATATGCGGCACACTGTTAATGAAAGAGTGCGGATTATTCAGCACGCCGTTTTTCACCTGATAGGACCAAAACTGGCGCGAGATTTCAAATGCTTCAGTGATTTCCAGCGCTTTGCTGATATTGATTGGGCCGTCGGGATTATCCGGCGTGTAGTTGAGCTCCATGAAGGCCGAGTGACCCGTACCGGCATTATTCCAGCCGTTAGAGCTCTCTTCCGCCACGTTATCCATACGCTCAACCATATCAATAGACCAATCTGGCTGTAGCTCCTGTAGATACACACCCAGCGTAGAGCTCATAATGCCCCCGCCGATCAGTACCACATCCGTTGTCTTCTCTGTCGTTTTAGCATCTTCAGCCATCGCCAGTGGGGTGCTAACCACCACGCTCAGGCAAAAGAACATAGCAAGTAGTTTTTTCATGCTTATATCTCTATTTTTATAAGTGCAGGTAAATAGAATTTCAGGCATTCATTAACATGCGGGCGCACGACTATGAGTAAAAAGCATAGTTGTTATGACCTTTTTGTTAATCACTTTGCTAACAAAAAAATCAGCACGCTGACACATTTCAGCCACGATGAGCATCCGTAGCGGTTAATGACGTTACATTATTGTTATCTGACAGGAGGAAATAAATTTTAGTAAGTAAATAAATGCACAACAAAGTAATAACTTTTAAGAAACAAACCACAGAATCAGTAGGGGAAAAACACGTTTAGCCGTATTTTATAAAAGAAAAAGGCACCCACAGACAGGTGCCTTTGAAATGAGCGAGGCTATATAGCACCACTTGTAGCGCTACTTCGCTGAATCGATCTCGTCGAGCGAGTCTTCAATCGCGGCGGCATTTGGGTTCTGCTGAGGGGTGATTTGCCCATCACTGGCAAGGAAATCATGCCGTTGGAAGTAGGCTTCACGCATCATCAGGTACGGATCGGAAGAATTACGCAGCAAACCATCGGAATCCAACAGTTGCGCTCGCGTTTCTAGTCCCTCGATAGCCCACTTGCCCGCAGACATCCAAAACGTCAGATAGCTCAGCATCGGATACAGCGTATCCACGACATCACCGCCATCTTCACGCAGGGTAGCACTGCCGTAGCCCGGCACGACCAGATAAGGTCCATAGCCCATGCCATAGTTACCCAATGTGCTACCAAAGCGGCGAGACTCTTCTTTTGCCAGTTTAGGATTAGCCATCGATGCGACATCAATCAGACCGCCCATCCCAAGCAAGCTGTTCAGGAAAAAGCGGTTAAAGTGAATCATCGCTTTATACGGTTTACCTTCAACGAAGTAGTTTACCATCGTCGCAGGCTCTTCCAGGTTGCTGAAGAAATTCCCCAGCCCGTTACGCGCAGGCGTCGGCACATAATCGCGCCAGGCAACAGCGACCGGACGAACCAGATAAGGATCCAGAACGTCGTAATTGAAGTTGAACATGGTACGGTTAAAGCCTTCAAGCGGATCTGAACGTCCTTCTTGAGCGCGATCCCCGGAACTGGCGCAGCCGATCAGTAACACGCTGGCAAACACCACCCCACTCAGGCGGTAATTCATATCTGTTCTCCCTGATTTATAGTGTGCTATACCTGTAATACTTCAAGCCGCATGTGCGTTGGCTGCGTTCATTCACCCGAATCACTTACCAGAGTAAGCTCATTGGGATTCCCTCTCTTGCCGCCTTCCTGCAACTCGAATTATTGGAGGTATATACCCGCGACCGAAAATGGGTATTCCCACGATCGGCCCTAACCTATCAGGTTGGACCGATAAGGACGGGATATCGGCCAACAGTGTAACATTTTATTGATCTATCGCTACGCTGGCTTACGTATTACTGCCTTTTCAGAGGGTTGCCATTTTTTTTATCAGGACAACATACGCTATCGTGACAACGCGCTCCCCTACGTGGACGACAACACGATAGTTCGTTGTTCCGCTCAAAGCATAGCACTGCCAACCTAAATCAGTGAGACATAACGCGGCATCCCGCGTTGTAAAAAAGACTACGCTTACCCTCAGGGTTACCGCTACTCACGTCAGTACCGCTAGCCAAGTATCAACGGGTTCAGCACTGGGGGATTACTATGAATACATCCTCAGAATCCAAACATACCCGGCAAGAGAGAAAGAAGGACGTAGAGGTAGAAAACGAGGAAAAAGAACCGTCATAAAACGCTAATTGCCGACACTTTGAGCAAACGAACCGTTAAGTGCTTATTCTCAGAGCAAAAATGCGTATAATAGCCAAGCTTTATGTCCCCGTAGTTAAACGGATATAACAAGCCCCTCCTAAGGGCTAGTTACTGGTTCGATTCCAGTCGGGGACACCATTCACACTTCTCACAACGTCTACTCAAGTCAATAAAACCCAGTCATACCAAGCCCTAACGCTAAATGTCATTATCTCAACGTCTACTACAATCTATTGCAATCAACACATTTTAGGGGGTACATTTGGGGGTATTCCGTGTTCGGTCTAAAAGAGATACCCCCAGATGAAGTTAAACGCTCGTCAAGTCGATACAGCCAAACCCAAAGATAAGCCCTATAAGCTGGCTGACGGTGGCGGTTTATATCTGCTGGTCAATACCAACGGTTCGCGATATTGGCGGCTAAAGTATCGGATTGCAGGTAAAGAAAAGTTGTTGGCGGTGGGGGTATACCCAGATGTCTCTTTGGCTGATGCCAGATCAGCGCGAGATAAAGCAAAAAAAACGCTGGCCGCTGGTGGTGATCCATCTGAAAACAAAAAAGATGAAAAAGAGTCACTCAAGACACAGATAAAGAACACGTTTAAAGAGATCGCTTTGGAATGGATCGCCAGTAAAGAAAAAAAATGGTCTGCTGGATATGCCAGTGAAAACGTCGTGTTACTAACTAATAATGTTTTTCCCAAACTGGGAGATCGCCCGATAGCGGAGATTAAACCGCTGGAGCTATTGGAAATCCTCAAACGGATAGAAAACCGTGGCGCAACTGAGCAAGCCAGAAAGGTGCGCATGCGGTGTTCTGAAGTTTTCCGCTATGCGATCGTTACTGGACGGGCGAGTTATAACCCAGCCCCTGACCTAATCAGTGCGATGCAAGGGCACGAGTCAAAGCATCACCCCTTCTTGATAACAAAAGAACTGCCTGCTTTCTTCACCGCGTTATCTGAGTATTCAGGTAGTGCGCTGGTGGTACTCTCTGCCCACCTTCTCATTCTTACTGGCCTGCGTAATGGCGAACTGCGCGGTGCCTTATGGCAAGAAATTGATACCGAAAACGCTCTATGGGAGATCCCCACCGAACGCATGAAGATGCGCCGCCCTCACCTTGTGCCATTGTCCAGCCAGGCACTGAGCCTCATAGAGCAAATCAGGGAAATAACGGGTAACTACCCTCTGATGTTCCCTGGCAGAAATGATTCTCGTAAAACCATGAGCGAAGCCAGTATCAACCAGGTGTTTAAGCGAATTGGATATACCGGCAAAGTCACCAGTCACGGCTTTCGCCACACCATGAGTACCATTCTGCACGAACAGGGTTACAACACTGCATGGATTGAAACCCAGCTCGCCCATGTCGATAAAAACTCTATCCGTGGCACCTATAACCACGCTCAGTATCTGGATGGACGCAGGGAAATGCTTCAGTGGTATGCCGACTATATGGAAGCATTGGAGAACGGCGGTAATGTGGTTCATGGCTCGTTTGGGAAACGTGCATAACTGGATGGATAGACAGTTATAAAATACCTTAGTAGACTACTGTAGACGAATAAAGAATAGGCTATGTCTAGGTTGATCACCGAAAACCCGCACACCTCTGTGGGCTGGCATAGCCGCCGAAATTAGAGGGCGTGAGGTGGCGTTATGCTAGACATCGCTGAAGTACTTAAAGCGCGAGAAAGTGAGTTTGTTAGTTTGAGAGAGTTAGTTACACGTATTCGTTTGCAACAGCCACATGTCAGTGAATCCCAAATTGCAGATTTTCTTTATATAGAAAATTCTAATGGTGATCTTCCTGAATGGGTTCAACAAGGTATAGCGGGTACTATTGAGCCTACATACACTGATAATGATTATGATGGGGATCCTTCTTTAATATCGCTTCTCAAGGCCATTCGCGAGGAAGGATATATGCCAGAAGTTACGCCACCACCTGAACCGCCAATGGATTTCGACGACGATATTCCATTTTAACGGAGATAAAAATAATGAACGGATGGGGAAAACCAAATCAAGATCATTGGTCCGCTCCGCATTTTGATGCGTACGGTTTCAGGCGTTCTGAGTTAAAGGAATTGGCAGATAAACTCAGTATGGATTTATCCACCCCTCTAGAGGAGGTGACTCCAACTACTTTCAATAGCGCTGAAAGTATTAAACCCATGAGTGATGCTGATATTGAAATGCTCCGTATGGAGATTGATTCACTTAGGAGGCAAATCCGTAAACTTGAAAACGAACGTCCAATTTTGATTAAAAAATATAGGGACGATGATCCCCTTTATCTTGCTATTCAGATAAGGAATCAGGAGTGGGCTAAATACGACACCGAAAATGACAGAGCAACAAGAGGGAACCAAGTAGCAATAATCCAAACTCTAGAGGGAAAAGGATTTTCAAATGCTCAAGCAAAATCTATCGAAATGGTTGCATGTCCTATAAAACGTGGGTAACAACCATTACCCTAATGGTTTTATTTACGATATCACTGTTACCCCTGAGGGTAATAGATAGCTACCCTCAGGGTAGTTATCTATAAAAAATGGTCTATTACCCTTACCCCTCAGGGTAATCCCCCCAGAAAATACCATCATGCCTTATGGTATGAAAAATAACTTAATTTACATGTAATGATTATCTCGTAAACCGCAATAGACGTTACGAGGTAAATATGGCTCAGTCATTAATAAGATTCGCTGAAGTACAAAAACGCACTGGCTACAGTAAGGCATGGTTATACCGCCTTATGAAAGAACAGCGCTTCCCCACCGCTATTAAGATTGGTTCTCGTTCGATTGCTTTCGTTGAAAGTGAAGTTGATGAATGGATTAATCAGCGCATCGCAGAGTCTCGCGGGGAGGTTGCATAATGCAAATAAAAAACGCCCGTGCTACCGAGCGTCAACTTGAACAAATAAAACCTGCTGCGCAAACTAATATTGCTGGTGGACATAATAGCCAGCCAGAGCGGATAAGGCCAGTCCCTAAGAAGCACCGCGCACGAATTTTCATGCTGCGTTCCGGTACTGGCGGCTTTACTGAGAATGACATTCTCCTACATTGCCGACTTTCTTCTGGGAGGAACTATCCGTCAGAATTAGAAAGACTGCTTGATATTCGGTTAGAGCGAATTGACGAGCCAAACACGGACGGGATCGGCAGTCACTATCGTTATCGGTTTGCAAAGCGCGATGATATTTCTCGCGTCATTCAACTGGTAAATGCCAATGCCGATATTAACGGCCACCAGCCGCTTACCCAGCAAGAAATTAACCATATCATTAGCCTGTACCCGGATTACGCCGCCAGCTAACGGAGCCTGATTTATGAAATCAAAAAATAATGACCTCAACGGTCAGGGATTCGCTCACCCTGAAAACAGCCAGAGCGATATTTACAGCAATGACTTTGCCGCGATTGTCCCTGTTATTTCTGGTCGAATTTGTGGGCGTGAAAATAATATTGTTAGCGCCAAATCATTGCACACAGCGCTAGGCGCAGGGCGTGTATTTTCCAGTTGGTTTAATGGCCGAGTTTCTCAGTATGGTTTTGTGAAAGGAACAGATTTTGACCAATTAACACCGGAACGGGTGGAAATTACCGGAGCTGGTCGCCCTGAGGTTGATTACGCCATCACTTTGGATATGGCAAAAGAATTGGCAATGGTTGAGCGCAACGAGAAAGGCCGCGCTGTTCGTCGTTACTTTATCCAGTGCGAAGAAGCCCTACAGCGTAGCGTGCCGGAAGTGGCCGCACGTTTCAGACGCCAGCTAAAAGCCCGATTGACCGCTGCGAATTACTTCAAGCCGATGTGTGCCGCATTGGAAATCGCCCGCTCTGAACTGGGCAAGAAAACGCTACCGCACCACTACACCACCGAGAGCAACATGATCGCCCGCCTGGTATTGGGTGGCCTAACGGCAAAGGATTGGGCGCGGGTTAATGGTATTGCAGGAGAGCCACGCGACAGCATGAGCGCGGATCAGTTGGAATACCTTTCCTACCTTGAACAGACCAACATCACGCTGATCGAACTGGGGCAGGATTATCACCAGCGAAAAGCTGAGTTAACCCGACTGTCTCAACGCTGGATGGCAAAACGTTTGGGGGGGAACCATGCGTAATGCTTCCACGTGGTTAATGAACAATGCGCCGGCTGTATACGAAAAGCACCCACATCATTTCGCCGACGCAATTGTGCGTGCGCTGGCTGGCTATTCTTTTGACTTCTTGCGTTGCCGGTATTTCACCTCACGCTGTAAAGCAGAAACAACGAATTGCCCAGTTGTTTCACCCTCTTCCTTCAGTGCTTCAACCTCTTTAACCACTTCATGTGGAACACGGGCGGCAATAGTTTGCGACCGGCCATTAACTGCTTTTGTTGCCATATCAGTGTTTCTCCGTTTTAGGTGTTCAACAGTATGGCATGAAAAAAGTGATTGTAAACGCTTGACGTGTTCAACACCTTGCAATAGGCTGGTGTTCAACACCTTATCCACAGGTGTTACACAAATAACGAAGCCCAGCAGTGCGGGAACACTTACTGGGCTTCTCACCACACCGTTATTAGGAGTAACGCTATGGCTGATTCACAGTCTACCCAAACTCACCCCAAATTTATATGGCGCTTTCTGGCGCTGGGCATGTCGTCTCGCCGCATTATTCGCATTGTTGCCACTACCGAACGCGAAGCACGGGAAAAATCCCCATCTGGCTGTGTCATGGTTTTCGCTGGCCGCCTACCCGTTCAGGAGGTGCGCTATGTTCGATAACACCCCGTTAGCACTGGAAGAAATCATCGACCAATGCCGCGCACTGGCCTACGCCGCTGTTAACACCGATGAGCCGCAAGCGCGTGAAATCCTGTTATTCATCCTGCAAGAGCGCATCGATCACCTGTCCCACACCAGCCAGATAGAAACGGATGAGGTGGGACATGGCGCATAACCATTCACTGACACAAGCAGCCCAGCAAGCCGATAAGTTGGGCGTTCTGCTGATGATGCTGGAAATGACACACAGAGAGCTGGATGACGGCGATTTATCGACAGCGTTAGCACTGGCATGCGATTTATCCGGCACCTCATCCTCATGGCTACTGGAAGAGCAAAAACAGCGAGGTCAAGACCATGAATAACGCTATTCCGCTGGATTTGGCCGCATTCCGCGCTGGACAGATTTCCATCCTGTTTCACGTCATTCAGGAAATGGTGGAGAAAGAACACCTTTCCCCTCAGCTATCCGGCCTTATCGGGATCGCCAGCGATATGCACGCCGAAGTCCGCGAATCACTGGAACAGGAGACGGGAGAATGAAGGGTGGGATTGAAACAAAACTGACCATGCTCAGGGGCATTCTTGACCTGATGACCTGCTGCGACGATTCAACCGAACTTGACACACTCCGCAATGTCGCCTTAACCGCGCTGGTGGTGGTCGCTGAAATCAATGATGAGTATTGCCGTGCGCATTGCGGTGATAAACGTAACAAAGCCAAGAGAACCGCAGCATGAACAACATCATTTCTTTACCCCTGTCACTGGAACAGGAACGCGCCCCGTATATCGATGTTTCCCCTGATGGTGTCTGCCTGATGGCGCTGGACGGTGAAGGCGAATACGAAGTAGCAACGAGCCACCCGTTTGATTATGCCCTTTCCAGCCTGAATCGCGGCCATTATGACCATGACCCGTTAAATGGGGTGCGAGTGATCCATGCGCTGGCACAGGCTCAGGAAAAGGGCTATTTCCAGCCTGATGATCAGCAAAATTTGGAGATGTGGCGCTGGCTGGTGGCTTACGAATTCATGAAAGAGCAGCAGCGCAACGGTGCGCAAAGTACCACAGAGAACAGCGGCCATAGTGAGGTTATCTACCGAGGAAAACACGGCACAATGCGCATTTATCCCGATACGGAACGTTTTGCAATGGCGAACAATATCGAAGGCGCATTGATTGGGAAATTTGGCCGTGAACAAGGCACACGTAATGCCATTTTGTTTTATCAGGGAATGCTCGATCATCAAAGCACAGTGCCTGGACTGTCCGAGATGGGGCGGCAAACGCTGGCAGATATGCACGATGAATTTATTCAGATGTGTAATGCCAATGAATTACCACCCACACCAACGGCGCACTGAGGGCAAGTGAATGCGTAATATCGATTTTATCCGCAAGGTATCCGCCGTTGCTACTGGTCGCTGGCCTGATGTACTTTCTCAATTGGGGATCGAGGTTCCCCATCATCCAACAACGCTTACCCCTTGCCCGGCCTGCGGCGGTACCGATCGCTTTCAGTTCGATAATCTGGAAGGGCGCGGGACATGGCATTGCCGCCACTGTGAGCCGGAAGCCGGTGACGGGCTGGCGCTGGTGATGAACGTTCGCCAGTGTGCCGCAATGGATGCGGCGCAACTGGTGGCAGAGGTGTTGGGTATCGATGCCCGAACATGGGAACAACCCACCCGCCAGAGTGAACCGCCAGCGGAAAATAACGGGCGCTCTCCTTCCGTTGACGAAAAAGCCCAACGCTTTACCCCGCGTCTGGCGAAGCTAACCACGCAGGCACAGCCGGGAGAGTCTGCATATCTGGAAGGAAAAGGGTTAACGGGGTTTTCGTATCCGCTGCTGTCTGATGGCACTCTGCTGCTGGCGCTACAGGACGCGAACAGCACCACTACCGCCGCGCAGACGATAAAACCCGATGGTACTAAGCGACTGGTGACCGATTCCGCCAAACGTGGTGCGTATCACATTGTTAACGCCTCAGAACAGCCCGACACGGTGATTATCGGTGAAGGGCTGGCAACGGCGTTAAGCACTCACCTGATGCGTCCTGAGGCGCTGACCATCGCGGCTATCGATGCGGGCAACATGGTGCCGGTGGCAAAGGCGATGCGTGCTCTGTATCCCAATGCGCAAATCATCCTTGCTGCGGATAACGACATCGTGGCAGGTAAACCGAACGGCGGGAAGGACTGGGCAGAGAAAGCCGCCCGTAAGGTGAGCGGCTGGGTAGCCCTGCCGCCTACCGATGAAAAAGCAGACTGGGACGATTACCGCCAGCAATTCGGATTGGATGCCGCTACACAGGCGTTTACTGAATCGCTGTATCAGCTACAGGCCGATGTGCCGGCTGACGAAAAACAGAGTTGTGATGACCCGCTGAAGCCGCGTGTAGAAAGCCGCAAAGATGGCGTTTTCTGGATCACGCCCAAAGTGGATAAGGTCAGCGGTGAGGTGATCAACAACGAAAGCTGGCTATGCTCACCGCTAGACGTGATCGGCAGTGGCCGTGACGACAGCGATCAGTTTTTGATACTGCGTTGGCATGTTGCTGGGCGTAAAACGCCTGTCACCGCTGGGTTACCACTGGCCGATGTTGGTGAGCGGGAAGGATGGCGCACACTGAAAGCCGGTGGCGTGACCGTGACAACAAAAACCTTTCTACGCGCCATTCTGGCCGACTGGCTACAGAATCAGGGGAAAGCCGAACTCTGGCAGATCAGCCACACCACTGGCTGGCAATGTGGCGCTTACATCATGCCAGATGGGGATATTATCGGTTCACCGCTTCAACCCGTCTTGTTTCGGGGGCGCAGTGCTGCTGCTGGCGGCTATGCGGTTAAAGGATCGGCGGCAAGCTGGCAGGACGGCGTAGCCAAACTCGCACAGGGTAACCCCTCCATGATGACCGCGATCGCCGCCGCCTTAGCCGCCCCCCTAATCGGCCTGTCTGAATCAGACGGTTTCGGCCTGCATTTCTATGAACAATCCAGCGCAGGGAAAACGACTACCGCCAATGTCGCTACCAGCCTTTACGGTGATCCCGATGTGTTAAAACTCACCTGGTACGGCACAGCGTTGGGGATTGCTAACGAAGCCGAAGCGCACAATGACGGCCTGCTGCCACTCGATGAGGTGGGACAAGGCAGTGATGCGCGTTCTGTCTCCACCTCAGCCTATACACTGTTTAACGGTGTCGGGAAGTTGCAAGGCGCACGGGATGGCGGCAACCGTGAGCTAAAACGCTGGCGCACCGTGGCGATCAGCACTGGTGAAATGGACATGGAAACCTTTCTGACCAGTGCAGGCATAAAATCCAAAGCCGGTCAGTTGGTGCGCTTGCTTAATTTACCACTGGAAAAAGCGCAACAGTTCCACGGATATAAAAGCGGTAAAGATCATGCCGATGCGCTGAAAGCAGCGTATCGTGTCAATCATGGCGCGGCTGGCCGTGAATGGATACGTTACCTTGCGCATCACCAGAAAGAGGCGATTCAGGCTGTCAGAGAAGCTGAAAGCCGCTGGCGATCGCTTATCCCTTCCAACTACGGTGAACAGGTTCACCGTGTAGCAGAGCGTTTCGCCATTCTGGAAGCGGCATTGCTGGTGGGGAGAACGATCACGGGATGGAATGAGCAGGAATGTCGTGATGCCATACAACACTCCTTTAATGCCTGGTTGCGGGAGTTTGGCACAGGCAACAAAGAGCATCGGCAAATTGTCGAACAGTGTGAAGCGTTCCTGAATGCACATGGCCGGAGTCGGTTCGCCCCATACCCTTACGACCCTACCAGCCTGCCTATTCGGGATTTGGCCGGATACCGTGACGACAGAGGCAAGCACGATGATGCGCCGATGATTTTCTATACCTTCCCTGCGGCATTTGAGGGCGAGATCGCCAAAGGGTTTAATGCGAAGCAATTTGCGGAGGTATTAAAAACCACGGGGATGTTGACCCCGCCCACCAGCGGCAGAGGGTTTCAGCGTAAATCCCCCCGCATTGATGGACGACAGTTTAACGTGTACGTGATCCACTACATGCCAGAGGAAGAAGCCACGCAGGAATAATCCCCTACGTGCGAGAAAGTATGTTGGTTCAGTCAGTTCAGTTGGTTCAATCTGTTAGATTCTTTGTTTTATAAGGGAAATATTTTCTTTTTTGAACCAACACTGAACCAACAAACGGGCAATTTGAACCAACACGGCGATTATCCGATAATTTTCTGGCTGGATGCGTGAACCAACAACAATCACGGCTGAACCAACGTAATAAGGGCTATGTTGGTTCATATAAATCCAGCACTGGCGCGGCTTAGAAGCCCGTGAACCAACTGAACCAACCGAACTAACACCTTTCTGCTGATCTATAGAGATTCTTTCGGTAGAGTGTTTGAAGAAAACATATGTCATTAACTGAGTAGCTATTATTAATAAATATAAATTGGCTTTTAAAATTCATCATTAAAAAAAGGAAATCAGCATGGCAATTATTTATCATTATTGTAGCCCTGAGACATTTCATAAGATTATTGAAAATAAAACCCTATGGCTGTCCGCAACTAATAACATGAATGATTTTTCTGAAGGTAAATGGGTTGAGAATGTGCTTGCTAAGGTTCTGAATGATAATCATACAGATGATAATCATGAATGGTGCAATAATCTATGGAGAACAGTGGTCAGTAATAACCAAATAGCTTATGTAAGCTGCTTTTCAAAGGAAGGCGACACGCTAAGTCAATGGCGGGCTTACGCTCAGGATGGGGAAGGTGTTGCTATCGGATTTGATGAGGATAAGCTAGGATTAGGTTCGGGCATGCCAATTTGGCACGCTGCGGGGGGCGTTCATTCAATAAAACTAAATGAGATTGAATACATTGATACTCATGAATTACAAAGAGAAATAAAATCGATTATATTCAAAAAAGGAGGGCAATACATTAACAATGTAAATCACCTCTTTGAAATAACCGCAAAAATAAATCATTTATCCATGACGATTAAAAACCCCGCATTTGAAGAAGAAAAAGAAAAACGAATAATATACAAAGCACTCATAATGACAGACAAAGAAAACAGAACAACTCAAGCATTCCCAAGCATTGGGGATGTAAAATATAGAATATCAAATGGTTATTTGACTTCGTATTTTGATTTTAAATTTAATTCCAATGTTATTAAGGAAATAGTTTTAGGCCCGAAAAATAAATTTTCCCAGTATGATATAGAAACATTCCTTAGCATTAATGGACTAACAAAGGCTAACGTTGGAAGAAGTACAGCAACCTACAGGTAGCCGTTGCCTTCTATAAAAACATGCGCTAATTTACCGAAAGATACCGGAATATGGCTTAAAAACCACTCCGGTATTTTTTTGCCTAAAATCTGCCTAACTCCTAAGCCTGTATGGTTCGCCCAGCAGGCTTTTTTCATGGATACATACGATGGAAGCTCACGAATTAGTTGAAGCATTGCGCGAAGAAGAAAAGCACCAGGAAGAACAAGAAACCACGTTTGGCGGCACTGACCTGAGAATTGTCTACATCGGTGATAAGCCGGAAAAACGCATTGATTACAAGGGGCGTAAGTTTCTGTTTCGCCAGTCTACCCCTTCCGATGTTCCCCCCGTTGTTGCTGGATATTTGCTGGATAACTTTCCCCAAATGTTTGCCACACCGGAAAACGCCAAACGCAAGGCCGTACAGGTGGAAGAAGCCGAACGCCAGCGGCAGATTATTGCCGACTATCGCCGCCAGCAAGCGCTGGCACAAGAGCAGGCCGACGCCGTAGCAAACAGCTTTGTGGTGAAAATCGGTAATGATGCTATCGATTTGGCAAAGCTCACCAGCCACCAGTTACGTGAATTAGCGGAAGAAAATGGCGTAAATCCTTACTCACTCCCCCCGAATCCCAACGATATGCGGCGCTATCTGGTCGATCACTTCAATCAACGGAAGGTGCAGGCATGAGCGAGAAAGTATTACGTGAGAAAGCGGTGTGTGAAAAGGTTGGCATTAACAGGATTACGCTACGGCACATGTGGGAAAGCGACCAATTCCCCGCACCGTTCAGCCTTACCGGAAGTCGTGCCATTGGCTGGCGCGAAGCTGATATCGACGGGTGGATCGTCAAACAGTCCAGAGCGAAACGCCGTGCGGCCGTTATCGCTCGTCAAGTTTGGGGAAAACCAGAGCCGACCATGCCAGAAGCAATCAGCATGTTGGCACAACCTCTTTTTGAGCAGGAGTAAACACGATGTCATACGGTTTAATTGATATTGCGGCGCAGACGCGACAGCAAGGGTTACAAGGTATGCAACAGGCGGCAGAGCTGGAGCAGCAGCGCGAATCCGCTAATGAGCAATTAAAGGCACAGCAGAAAATGGCAGCCAACCAGATGAAAGGCACGATGGCGGGAATGGGCGCGGCTGGCGGTGCGGCTATTGGTGCCTCATCTGCCGCGATGGGCGCAACGTATGGCTCATGGGCTGGTCCGGTTGGCATGGGCGTAGGCGCAGCAGTTGGCTTGATTGCTGGCTCACTATTTTCATAATTTGGGGATTATTATGGCTGATGTAAGAGGATTAGCGGACGGCTTCCTTGCCGGATTCAATACGATGGATAACGCGCTACAGCGTCGGGAAGAATCGGAGCTACGGCGCTTTATGTTGGATCAGCAGCAGAAAAATGCCGACAGAAACTATGACATGGCGGTCAACACCCAGAACTGGCAGAAGTCTACCGATGAGCGCGATTACAATAATCGGGTTCAACAACAGAAAATCGGGCAGGAAAACAAGGTTCAGGATCTCGCACTGGACAAACGCCGCGTCGATATCTCAGCGGGGAGTCTGGCCGTTTCTCAGGCGAGTGAGAAACGACAGCAGCGGCAGCAGCAACTACAGGAGATGACCACGCGCTACGGGAATCTGGTTGAGGGTATTACGCTCTCTGCCCGTGCCGGAGACAAAGACGGCGCAACTCATCTGTGGTCACAACTTCCCCCTGACGCACAGCAATTTTATACAGCGCTAAATCCTGACTTCCTGACCAACTCCAACGCCGCACAGAGCGCCCTATACCTTAAATCACGCGCTCCGGCGCTCATGTCTGGGCAAATCAATCCTGATGACCCGAAAGTGATCGCAGCCACAAACAGTATTCTCCAGCCTGAATTATCGATTCGCACTGGCGAACTGGCCGACGATGGCAAGCCAATGAAAGCGCGGGAACTAACGCATATCATGCCCGATCCGCGCGGTGGCGATAACTTTTACTTTGGCGTGACCGTGACGCGAGAAGATGGCTCTACGTATCAAGCTCCGATCACACGTAACCGCTCTACCGATCCCAATGACCCACCGTTGCCGCTATCCAGCGAACAAATTATGAGGACGCTAGCACAGCGCTCCCATTTGCTGGGGATGGCGCACCCCAACCTTGAAGATGCTGATCCGTATGCCGACCCAGATCCGAACGCGCCTTTTATGCCCGTACAGGATTACATGCAGGTGCCGCAGCATGTCCGTGTTCAGCAGATTACCGCAGGAAAAACGCCCGCCGATATTGTTAATGACTACAACGCTTCAGGTATGGAGCGGCAAAAATACTTGGGCGAAATGAAAAAACAGCAACAAGTGTCTACAGATGGCAAGTTGCAAAGGCAGGACGTGATTGAAACGTATGACCAGCAAATCAAGACCATTGACGGTCTGCTTACCGATCCGGGATTTAGCACCTCTGTAGGCGCTGGATTAGGTGTAGTGACCAAGCATATTCCAGGCACTGACGCAGCCAGTTGGGATACTCGCTTTAAGCAATTTGGAGGACAGAACTTCCTTAGTGCGATTCAGGCATTGCGTGGCATGGGGGCGCTGTCTAACGCTGAAGGGGAACAAGCCCGTATTGCCGTGTCGGGATTAAGTGCTAGCCAGTCCGAAGAAGAATTTATCCGCCGTGCCAATGACCTAAAAACCTTTCTGACGGATAAACGAGATCGTTATGCGACGGCTTACGGGATGAACACCCATCAAGGGCAGGAGCAAGGCGAGCTGAAAACATTCGGCGGCAAACCCTTTTCTAATGAGCGTGTGGCCAACGCCAGCAAATGGGCGAAAATGCCAGGCGCGACGGTGGAAAAAGTGGAAGGTGGTTATGCTGTTCGCCTGCGGTCTGCTGGTGGTCAACACCAGCCTATTCCACCAAACCAGCCTGATAACACAACGGTAGCAGGCGCATCTGCACAACCCAACAATCCAGCAATACCGCAAACGGCGATCGACATGCTGCGCCAGCGACCAGATACCGCCCACCTGTTCGATCAGACCTTTGGACAAGGTGCCAGTCAGCACTATCTTGGAGGGCAACCTTCCCCAAAAGATGAAGGGCTGATCGGTGGTGGTCAGCCCGAACTTGCCCCAGACGTGCCGCAATATGCCCAGAGTATGAAGAAATCCCCCCAACAACCCACTCCTGCCACCGTAGAGCCGACCATTCAGGAACGCATCATGACGCAGGTCAGACAGTTGGGCATTCATCCTGAAATGGGCGCGGCCAGAGAATTCAGCACAGTGGACTGGAATTCGATGAAATCCAATCTGAAACACCTGAAGCCGGAACAGCAGCAGCAGATCGCCCAACAGATAGCGAACAAATTTGGCGGCAGCACCAGACAGGACGAGCAAGGGCGGCTCTTTGTGACTGTCCCTAGCGGGGAATACCTGCTTAACGGCGACGGTATGACGAGGGAAGCCGTAGAAGGGTTCGCCAGCACGTTACAGCCACAGCCACAGCCACAGCCACAGCCACAGCCACAGCCACAGCCACAGCCAGCGAGTGTTGGCGCTCCAGCAGAGGAAGCCAACCCTTACGCACAGTTTGTTACCCCTTCTTCTCCGCAAGACATACCAACCACCAGCCAAGAGGAAAATCCCTACGCGCAGTTTGTCCAGCAGACGCCAGAACCACGCAGCTTACTGCAAGAGGGCTTACTTGGTGTGTCTGAAGCGGGTGGCGCGATTGCACAGGCGGCGGTAGATACGGTTAATATCATCCCGATGATGGCTGATTCGTTCGCCAGTAGCGGGGCATGGATCGGTAGTAAGCTGGGGCTTGGTGATGGAACCTATGCGCCGTCACCTCGCTTGTCATTGCCAGATGGTGTCGGCCCACAGACGCAAGGCGGGCAGATTGCCGCTGATGTCTTGCCATTCTTGATCAACCCGGCATCACGCGCCGCCCCCACTGTTGGCAACCTAGCCGAACGTGTGGCTAATCTGGCTGCACGATTAGGTGCTGAAAGCGCTATCGGCTCAGCGGCACAGAATAGCGGAAATCAGAACATCGAGCAGGCAACCAACGAAACACTACAAGATTTAGCGGTTAACGCGGGGATCGGTGGTGTTGTGCGTGGTGCTGGCAATGTCATTGGTGCAGGTTATCGCGCCGCACGTGGAACAATCGCCCCAGAAGCACAAGCGGCTATCGATTATACGAAGCAAAATAACGCCCCGCTGATGACCAGCGACATGATGCCGCCGCAAACCTTTGTCGGTCGCTCAATTCAGGCCAACGCAGAAAAAATCCCAGCCGTGGGTACGGGACAAATGCGTGCGGATCAGCAAATGGCACGCTCCCGACTGGTGGATGAATTTTCACAGCGATACGGTGTTTACTCCGCTGCTGATGTGGTTCAGAGCATCGATAGGCAGAACTCAGCCGTTAAAAGCGCGGCTAAAAAACGCTTTAATGAAATTAAAGACAAAATGGATGCAAGAGGAGTAATTGACACCACGCGTTCTGTTTCTGTTATTGATGAAGAAATTGCCCGCCTATCAAGCTATGGTGGTACAAAAGATAAAACCACCATCAATAGGTTAACAGAATATCGGGATGAACTGGCAACGGGAAAACTCCATTTTAGTTTACTGGATGGACAGCGAACCCAATTCCGCACAGCCGTAAAAGATCAACGAATAGATATGTTACCCGCCTCTACACTTGCAGTGAATCGTATTTATACTGCTATGACCAAAGATTTAAACCGAGCGATAAGCAAAGAATTTGGCGAAAAAGAGGCACTCCGCTGGATGCACGCTAAAGCTATCTGGGCTGGAGAAGCTGATAAAGTTCAACATACCAAAATAAAGAAAATTCTGGAAAGCGGCCATATTACGCCGGAAAGCGTCAATGCTATGTTGTTCGATACTAAAAAAAGCCAGGTGGAGATATTATATAATTCCTTGGATAATAGAGGCCGCCAGTCCGCCCGCGCCGGATTAATTGCTAAAGCGCTGGAGGGCGAGGCTTCTCCTGATCGTTTCTTGCTAAGGCTTAACAAATACTCCGCGAATACAGGCATATTCTTTAAAGGTGAAGAGCGGCAATATCTTACTGGCTTGCAACGTTATTTGGAGAGTACACAACGTGCTTCTCAGGCGTCAGTGACCTTGCCTAATGGGCAGGTGGTGGCACAAGCTGGTTCCGTTATGGGACCGGGGTTAGCGGGTGTGTTTGGTGGTCCCGTACTCGCCGCAAAGGTAATCGGCACAATGGGAGCCTATGGCGCGGTTGGGCGAATATACGAAAGCCAACCGGTACGGGATGCGCTGCTAAGACTGGCGAACACACCCAAAGGAAGCACGGTATTTGAACGTCACCTTGAAGCGGTAAACCGTGCGATTACGGCTACCGCTCAAGGGATGGTGGAATAACGGTTACAAGCCACGGATGGCTCAGAATATCGTTTTAAGGGAAAAACCAACTATGCAGGCGGCTATTATAGTCAATGCGGTTAATATCTTCTTTGATAACTCTGTTAATTCGTTCAGTTTCTTGTCTGTTTCAGTGGGTTCGGCTTCATCATCAAACTCTGTAGGTGTATCGTCTATAACCTCAACCGATTCAATGGTGAAATTCTTTTTCTCTATATTCAGAGAAGAAATAAACGAAAATCTTTTTACTTCACTGTTTGGATTAACAATGATGTCAGGCAACTCACTATACATCTCAGAGTAGCCTGGTATCCATAGATTGACAATTGCAGAATTATATCCCTTATCGACTTTATTAATAAGAAGGGTAAAATCTTCTTCTGGAATGTAAAAATTAAACCCGAGTATGATGGGGTTTTCTGTGGGGGAGTCTGCATAAATCATGGGTCGGAAATAGCCAGAAAATTCCTTGAAGTAACCCATCTCATCGCTGGGGTATAGGTTAATCTCTATCTTTTTAATGAGTTGCACGGCGAATCTATCTTCAAGATCAAGGCTATCTAGGTTATCAGTATAGACATAACGGTTAAAGCTCTCACTATCTGCTTCTATTTTTATACAATGATTGCTTTCTTTCTTTAGTTCTACTAGGTCATTGGGTCTTTCGCCAGAATCTAAATTTAACGTTTTTATTATTTTATTGTCTTTATATGCTGAATAACTCGAAATGGCTGTTAATTTCGACGATGTTAATCGTAAGTGAGATAATTCATATCTATGGGAAATGCCTTTACCATCTTGTTCTGTAGTTATAATTGAGGCTGTTTTTCTATAAAAAACGTCTCCATTGAAAATCATTTTCATTCCTTATTGTTGAATAATATATCCAATAAAAATGAGGTCTTAATGTCCAGCATAATCGAACACACCTTACGTTTACACGAAGCCAGAAGCGCCAGCGCGTTTACCTCATCCTGCCGTGGTGGCGGTAAAATAGGCCGCGATCAGTATCTGGGAGCGTTATCTACCGCCAGCTTACACTATCCCGTAGGCTATGACCTGTTCATGCTCCGATATAAATCTGATACCCCAGCCAATGAAAGATTGCAAGCAGCGGTTAAAGAGTGGGTACATTTACAACGGAACACACCGGATCACGCTGTAGCAGCCTGCCTACTGGCTATCAATCTGGCAGTCTACCGCCCATTACCTCCACAACTTGCCCGACGCGCCAGCTTGTTACGCCGCTATGGTGCCAAGGCTGTTCGCACCAAGAACCTGATCAGCGGCCTCAATGCAGAGAAAAAACGCCTTGAGAACAAAACCAGCAGCAAGATAACGCAGGAACGCGCCGCCACGCTCGACAATCAGATAGTGTTGGAGAAGGCTTCACTCAGGCAGTGGTCAGAACAGGAAGCCGGTAATAGCGATGTATGCCCATGCTGTAAAGGTTCAGGTGAACAAATCAAAAAGTCTGGCAGCCATTGCCCTGAATGTGGTGGCGATGGCCGACTGGTATCTACAATCGACGATATCAGAAAATCGCTATCTGCAACGGGCGTGAAAGTTAATGAAGAAAGCTGGCGGGTTGACTATGTGCCGTTGGTCAATAGCTGCCTTCACTGGCTGGATGTGGAATATCACCAGGCTATCGAACAGTTGAAGCGAAAAATCCGACAAGAAGAAAATGCGCTGGTGTAACTGCGAAAAAAACTTGCGCAGATCTGCGAATTCTACGGTTCGCAAAACGAAACGTACTGGAATTCGCAAACGGCCTGCAACCCTTGCCATGTCTGCATCTATCCATAACGTGCAATTCGCCGTTGCGTAGGCGTTCGCAGATCTTTTCGTATTGATCATGGGGGAAAATTGCGCAATCGAACACGGCGTTACACCACATCACTTTCTTTCATTGGGCTGGATGCCCTCACCCTCCTGAAAAACGTTTCCGTTAACCTTCACATACCCATCATCCCCGCAACCTTCACACGGTGTGATGACGGTTTTACTGTTACCCTCAACGGAAACACGTTTCCCCTCTTTCTCGTCACTACACAAGCGAGTTACGGCACACGCTATTGGTATCAATGCCCCCAATGCGGAAAGCGTTCGACCAAGCTGTACGTTGATTTAGATAGGCTCACCTGCCGAACGTGCTCCGGCCTTTGCTATGCCAGCCAAAGTGAAAGCCAGTTAAAACGTTGGCGGCGGTTGGTACACATGGAAAATATGGCAAAGTTGGAACTGTGGCCGGATTACTGGAATCAGATAGCGCGGGTGGGGTTTAGCATGTCCAGACTTCCAAAACCCGCAGGTATCCGAGGCGACACGTTCCGCAGGAAATATCTGGAACTGATTCGGCTCAGGGTTAAATGTCTGCAAGCCCACCAGCTTTTAGTCAATGGAAAGCGCTGATGATGTGTAGTTTTTCTGTTTTGTGGGCTACTTTGTGCATTGGCTCTTTTGCGAATAAAAAACAACCAAAAACACCGCACACAAAACAACATGGGGGTATCATTGGGGGTATATATAAAAACACAATAAAAATAAAATATTAATAATCAAATAATTAAAAATCACGTCACACTCCAGTCGGGGACACCATTCACACTTCTCAAAGCGCGTCGTAAACTCCACTTTTCCTTGTAAATTCATAAAATTAAGTCATGTACATCGTTAGCTGCACACAGCAATCTTGTACCCACGCCTAAATAAAAACAGCGCTCACTATCGACTTCGGCCAGGAAGATTATCGACGAGTCTACTTTTGAGGTCAGGGCGAGCGCTATATTGTTCTGATAGGGTCTGAACATGATGAAACGTAGCAGACGCCCCCATAAAGCATTGATAGTGGCTTGAATAACAAAGAATATATACTTGCAGCCATGAATATCCTTATAATATCCATAGGATTTATTCACTATTTGTAAGGAATGTGTGTTTATTATGAAACGGGGTTATATAAAAAGCGGCATTTTACCTTTTCTTTTTCTTTCTCTCTCTATCGGGGCGCATGCGCAAGACTTCCCCACGTTTGTTACAGACTTCACCAGTGTGTTGCAAAAGAGTAAATTATCACAAAAAGACTATAACCAATTTATTGAACTCACTGACTCCTATTTTGTTCCAGCTAACTATGGTGTAAGCATAGCGAAAAAAGATAAAGTCAGTTATAAAAATAACGAAATAATGCCAAAACTTGAATCTGACTTCAGCTTTATCTTCAATGGTTCAAATGGAAAATCAGCTTTTATTTCATTTCTACAAGAAATAAAAAACCTACCGCCGTCAGAAAAATATTTTGAAAAATCCTACACGGATGCAGGATCGGTCTTCGTCATGAATTACTATATGCTGTCATCAGGTATCATTAATATCCAGATGGACATCGTTTCTCCTCCAGGCCTCAAAGGGATTGTTATTAATCTGCTTAACGAAAGGGAATCTGAACTTAGACAAGAAGCAGGCGAAAGGGCTTATATCTATCAATTCAAAAAAACAAATGAGACCTATAAGATGGTCAGCGCCAACGCCTATTCATCTTCAGATAAACGAATCTGCATGTCCTGCTAACGTGATTTCAATGGAATTGAAAATGATAAAAATCATAATAAAATCCCTATTATTGATAATACTTTCATCACACTATGTTAATGCAAATAATCTGGTGTGTCGTAGTCCTCTCGTCATTCAGTCGTTGATCAAAGAAGATCAAGAGAAAGCACAACCCATCAGCGATCGCGTATCCTTAGAGACAATTAAAAAAATTGAGTTTGAATATGACATCATTATCACAAAACTTAAAACAAAGAATAACCTAAGCTGCTTTGGCAAAGCCAAGATAAAAATCCCCTCCGAGGTGTTAAATTTTTTAAAATACTATCCCCTTATGGATAATGGAGATCCTAAAGCAAAAAGCATTTACCGCTCCAATCTCTATCTTCATAAAAAAGGGGATGGATATATTGTATCGGATCGTGTCTATTATAATGTTCATATTGCTGATAATCAGCAAGAAACCAATATTATGTATCCACATGATGAGTCAGTCTCGCGCACACTTTACGGCCTGGCCTGGTTACAAGAAAATGCAGCAAGGCTGGAAGAACAATCGCCACGATTTAAGTATAATAAAGCAATTGTCGAGTTCAGAGAGGCTGATAGTGAGTTAAATACTTACTGGAGTAGTCTACCTGATTATATTAAAGGGCAACTGAAAGGGGATGCACGGCAGTGGATAAAAAATAAAAATAAAAAATGCGGTGCAATAGAAACTATAGCGAATAAACCTCGTTCGATGGAAGAACATGCAAAAATTTATACCTGTCAACAGCAGATGACCAAGGAAAGGCTGACGCAACTTGGGTTGATTAAAAACAAGGAAAAAAAATGAAAAATATCCTTTACGCCATAATTGCGATTATCTTTTCTGCTACTTTAGCGTATGCAAAGAATGATTTTCAATGCAGCAATTCCAAAGCGGTTGAGGTCGTTAAAAAAACGTTTTCCGACCGCGCAAAATCCATGTTTTTTAAGTCTCCCTCTCAATCGGTTGATACTGTAAACGTTATTTACTCTAAAATCTCGACACAACCACGCTGGGGAGAAGCATTCTCATGCAGCCTTAGGGTTGAAATCCCAGTTAGTCAGGAGGTTGTCGATATCATTCTTAATGAAGATGATCTTTTGTACACAAAAGATCAGATGTATAAGATCGAAAAGGACATTTTCACTAAAACAGGTGAAAGCAGAGATAATAGACTCACCGATAACAAGATCGTCATTCCGTCCTTTGCCTACGACCTTAGCGTTCTTGATAATGGCAAGGAAATAAAAGTAGAAAAAGACACTTATGATGCGCTATCCAGAGCGATTTATGCCGTGGCCTGGCTCAGTGAAAACGCAGAAAAAATAACAAAAACCGCGCAAGATAAAAAACTTGCAAGCGAAAAGGACGAGTATCTTTTCTTTTTCACTGACGTATATGGAATATTGGAAGACGCCCCCGAAGACATAAAGAGAAAATTCCACGCATCTCAAGAAGTATGGGTTAAGGACAGAATTAAAAAATGCGGAAATATCGAATCGTTAGAGGCGAGTAATCTTTCAATCAAAGAACAAATTAATGCTTATCACTGCCATAATGTAACGATGAGTGAACAAGTATCGAGTTTAAATCCAAGCGAGGATTGATAATAACACCAATATGGATTCAGGCTATTGCTTCGTATTTTAGCAATAGCCTGGATATAAACCTCTCATCCTATTAGCTCAGCCATAACGAGCAACTAATCAGCTATCGCTCGACTGGACAGAGCGCTCAAAACAGGTCGACAGAGCAATATACCTATTCATTATTCAGAGATATGTTATTTCGAAAAAAAATTCACCTTGCTGAAAAATGCAACGATAGGGAGAGGTATGTTTGCTCACACCTCTCTTATCATGATTATTTCGATGTCGTTAGACTGGCAGCCGTGAATTCTGGATAGCCTGCCGGACGACCATTATTTAGGTTAGTCAGAAAATTGTTGTCCTTGAGAGGAATCGAGGCCGACCCATAGTCGAATGCGTTTAATCGGTTTCGCAGTTCCTGATTATTAATGCCATCACCAAACATGGTGTACCAACTGATGATGTCTGGCGTTACAAATTTTTTATACGGATTTTCCGCATTTTCATTCGTTTTAGAGAAACGAAAGGCATGGGTTAATGCCCCATCTTTGTGATAAACAAATTTCAGATGACCATCCTGTTTATCGATGCTCGCCGCATCTTTAGTCGTCAATTTTCCATGCGCACTGTAGCTACCATGCGTTACCACACCATTTTTAGTCCAGATTGCAACATGTTCCCAATCATGGCGGTGGCCTGAATTTACTCCATTCAGTATCTGATCTTTTAAAAAATAGAGTGAATAGAAACTACCACAATAGCGAGCACCACTAGAATTAACACAGGCGTACCGGTGCAGCGTATTTGACGAGTCAAGAAAGTTACTCCATCGGCACCCACCTGTTATATTGCCCGATGGTTTCAGCCCGCCGTTTTGCACACCACTACGGCTCACTCCGGCGCTGGGAAAGCAGCCATCAGAATCAAAATCAAATACTGGTGCAATCTCCCGCGCATCAATTCCGGATGGCAAGGATTGGTTTAATTTTGGGAAAGTATCTGCATGTGAAGAAAACGTAGTGAACAGTATTGAGAAGGCTAGCGCTCTTTTTTTTCCTAAAAGCATATTAACTCCTTGAATAAATGGTAGTCCTTTTAAAACCAACACTATCAATAGTCACAAAAATGTAACCATGATGAAAGTATGGAAAGATTACTTTTAGCAAGAAAGAAGAGGAAATAAAAATCATTTATTTACAACAATGAACACGAATATATTTAGCCTGCAAAATAATATATTATTTTATCATTCATACTTATTAATTCGAATTTCAGGAAAAAAGGGGGGGAAGTCGTCGAAAACGAATTTCCCCACCAATGTACATGTCATTCGAAGTATGATGAATATAGAGAGAATCAAACTTGACACGTCAGGATCTTTACTCGTCACTCACCTTATAACGCTGGCTTTCAGCATCAAAACGATACTCCAGTAGAATATCGCCACCGCCGTGGGAATAACAGTTCAGCGTGATACTGCGGTTATCCACACCATTCTCAATATTCATATAAACTGGAGTCATGAAGAAGCCAAACTGGCATTGCTGAAAATCAGGCTTAAGAAGCTGATCGACATTCCCGCTTTTCTTATTAATAGCCTTGATCCCCTCAACAACCATGCCTGCATCACTGTTTTGGTACACTCCAACGAAGCTGTGAGTCGCCGTTTGTCCCCAGAAAGGAATATCGACCTGCCCTTCTACCTTTGCGTGCGGCTCACTATCATCAAAGGATGAGACACGCCGTAAGCTAACATCATAACGTGCTTTCCCATTTGACCACTCGCCATGAAGTTCTTCCCCTACTTCCGTTAATTTAAACGGGCAATGTGTCATATCCATGTCAGACTTAACGCCCTGAACGATATATTTATCATAATCCTGAGGAGTATGAATTTCACAGATCTCAAGCGACGTTTCTGAGATCCGCCCATACAGAGGGATCGGTGCCCGGTATTTATCGTAAAAGTAGCTTCCCAAAAGGTTCTTATCTTGGTCAATACTGTATTTCTGCAATGAAAAATGCACCGGATAAGGCCCAATATAGCCTTCGTAATTGCTCACGACATACCAACCGGCATGCACTTCCCATGTTGCCGTCCACAGTCCACAGGCTATTAAGGCTGATACTGCTAATCTCATACATTCACCTTGTTTACCCGCCATACTTTAGCCGCATGTGCGTTGGTTTTTCCGTAACTCACGTTATTTAGTGTGTCAGTCATGAAGCACCGTCGTTCAAAAATGACGAACAGTTTCAGCGCATCAATCTAATCATGGTGGCAGCAGGGGCAGATTTCCACCTCAGAAACCGTCATAGCTGTTGTTCCCTGGCAATCCCATTCGACACGTACAGGCTGCGCCTCTGGCTTCGAGTGATGCAAATATTTATTAACCGGGCTTTCCGTCATACCGGTAATCACCTCAGTAGCGATAAGCTCATCACCGACAAAAACACGCGCTGTCGCCTGTGATGCTTCTCGCGTTTCACCGGATTGCCGATACAAATAGTTAACCGTGAGTTTAATGCTAGACATAACGCTTCTTAACAGGGAAAAGACCAGGAAAACAGTGTATCGCGTTCACCTGCGCTTGTAGAGCACATCCGCTGCAAGCGCTATCGCAGGATGATGTTAATACCATGATAGTTTTAAATTTTTTAAAAATGGAAAGATTTAGTCACATAGAATCGCATGATTGGTAATCAAAAAGTTAAATCTTATATCTTTTGGGTATTAATGAAGCATAAAAAACAGCCGATATCTTTTCTGATAGGGTGTTTTTTAATGCAATTGCATTTTTCATAAATAGTGTTTGGTATAAATACCGTTTTATATTAACCGTGTTCTGACTGAACCATTTCATTAGCGTCATCGTGTTGAAGAATAGGAAATTATACTCAGCAGATTGGTGCCTCTTCCAAGGAAGATAATTAACCTGCTGGTGTTGGTGGCACGAATCTCAACAATGGTGGCATTACTGTATGTGGTTTTAACACACTGAAGTAACTCACTGGTAAACCCCATTACCAGCATTAAATAGATATAAGAAGGAGTTATACTGTGGTGATTCCAGATATTCAAATCGTGAGTACAACAACCCCGGCCACCATGCCTCCTATTGGTGCTGCTGCCAATCCAACGGTTGTCGCCGCTATCAGCCCGGGGAATAAAACCGACACATCAGCAAACTCCGACTCTCAAAATATGCCAAGTTCGAACGAAAGTACGAAAGTTACGCTGTCGTCTCAAAAGAAACGTGCCACTGAAGAGAAAGATACCTCACAACCCGAACAGATTAAGGCACAGCAGAAAGCCGCTACTGAATACTCTCTGGCGATGACCAGTATTCCTTTATACAACGGTAAGCTCATTTCAGTGGTTAAATACCCAGATGGTAATTCTGAAATGTTTGATGCCTTTACAGGACAGCGCATCACACAAGAAGACTTGGCACTCATGGGTGCACTTCATGGTTCTGATGGCGAACAGGTATTACATTTTGAGAGTAAAACGTCATACAGCAATTTGTCTGCAGCCGAAGTTTATCAGCAAATTCAGGAAATGCTGCACGGTTCAGGCGATCAAGAATAACGGTCTTAGTAACAACGAGATGCCAAGACAAATAAACACATTGCCTTGGCATTAAAGAAAAATATAACGTTACCTTAATACTATAAGATAGCTACTTGATAGCAACCGGTCGATTAGCAATGAGTGCTTGCGCAAACTCAGCTAATCTTGTCAGGCCATATTCCCAGGGACCAAACCCCGCTTCTGCATTAATATGCCCTGCATCGCCCACATCAATCAGTTCACTGTCCCACGCCTGCGCCCAGTATTGGGCGCGAGTAAAACGCATTAACGGATCGTTATGGCTGGCAAATGTCAACGCCGGAACCGACAGCGGTGCAGCCTGAATGCGATCGTCGATTTCAAAACGCAGGGGCTCGGCAGGAGCCACCAGTATCACACCCGCGATCCCTTCCTGACCCTGTTGCACAATATGGCAGGAAGCCAGTGCGCCAAAGCTGTGACCGATCAGAATCACAGGCTGTGTACAGACGCTGAGCTCACGGCGGATCGCCAACACCCATCGATCCAGATCGGCCTGATACCATTCCCGCTGACGTACACGGTGCCAGTCAGGAAAACGCCGCTCCCAATGGCTTTGCCAGTGTTCATGATCGCTGTCTCGCAATCCCGGCACCAGCACCATCGTTAGCTGCTGGCCCACTTCCGTCAGCCGCCGATCGATTTCTGTTGTCTGCATCCGCCCTTAACACTCCTGTCTGATCTATCAGACACGGGCTACTTTAACAATCTGGCCTTACAACTTTTCCCTTTGATTTTACCTTTCTGGAACTGCTGCAGCGCACGTTTAGCGCTGTCTTTACGGATAGCCACATAAGCATGCAGAGGGAACATATCAATCTTCCCAACTTCCGCTGCCGTTAATCCCGCATCACCCGTTAACGCGCCGAGGATATCGCCGGGACGGATTTTGGCTTTTCTGCCACCATCGATGCATAGCGTCATCATCTCAGGTTCGAGCGCGACCTCACCACTGCGGCTAATTTCATCCGCCGATGTCCATTTAATTCGCATACCGAGATAATCTTCAATCAGATTAGCGCGATTCATTTCCTGTGGCGTACACAGGCTTACAGCCAGCCCCTGCGTACCCGCGCGGCCTGTTCTGCCAATGCGGTGTACGTGAACTTCAGGATCGAAAGCCAGCTCAAAATTCACCACCAGCGCCAGCTCCTTGATATCGAGACCGCGAGCCGCAACATCGGTTGCGACCAGCACACGACAGCTACGATTAGCAAAGCGTACCAGAACCTGATCGCGGTCGCGCTGTTCCAGATCGCCATGCAGCGCCGAGACGCTAATTCCACGCATGTCTAGTGCGTCAAATACGCTCTGGCAATCACGCTTCGTGTTGCAGAACACCACGCAGGAGGCTGGTTGATAATGGCTCAGAATGGCAATCAACAGCGGCAGGCGTTGCTCTTTCGTCGTCTCGTAGAAACGTTGCTCAATAGCTGACTCTTCGACGTTATCTGCAATCTCGAAACGCTGCGGCTGGCGCTGAACGCGTGCGCTGATCTGTTCGATCTCTTCGGGATAGGTAGCAGAAAATAGTAACGTTTGACGATCGGACGGCGTATAGGAAATGACATCATCAATGGCGTCAGTAAAACCCATGTCCAGCATGCGATCCGCTTCATCCAACACCAGCACTTTCAGGCTATCCAAGGACAGTGATCGCTTGCGTAAATGATCCTGAATACGTCCCGGCGTCCCAACAACAATATGCGGTGCGTGAACCAGTGAATCGAGCTGCTGCCCCATCGGCTGACCGCCGCACAGTGTCAGAATCTTAATGTTTTGTGCAAAACGCGCCAGACGACGCAGCTCTTTGCTCACCTGATCGGCCAGTTCACGCGTCGGGCACAGCACCAACGCCTGTGTCGTAAAGTCGCTCACGACAATACGATCCAGTAGCCCAATGCCAAATGCCGCCGTTTTGCCGCTACCGGTTTTCGCCTTGGCCCGCACGTCCGCGCCACTCAGAACAGCGGGCAACGTCGCCGCCTGGACTGGCGTCATGTCGGTATAGCCCAGTTCATTAAGATTGGATAACTGCTCTGCTGGCAGCGCGAGGGAAGAAAAAGAGGTTGTACTCACAGTGATTACTCTACCAAGGACGAGATAACGAAGGTGACGCCGAGTCAAAGAGCGGCGCAGATATGCCGCAATCATAGCAGAGTTCGCCATCGTTGGCCGATTTACCTCCCGTTAGGCTATTAAAACAGCGAGGCGAATCCTTTATTCACCAAAAAGCCCTGACCTTCGGGTGATAAAAGGTAGTTCGCCAACAGTCGTGCCTCACGTCGAACCGGCTTCATGATGGCCAACATGTACTCGGCATCAATACGATAGGGATCGGGTAAATGAACCACGTGCAGATCCGGTTGGTTGAGCAGCAACGGCAGATAGCTGGCATAGCCAATGTGCATATCACTCTGTCCGTTACGGATCAGGTAACTGCCCGCCGTCATACCGGCTGGAATGGCATGGTCTAGCCCCCCGCCTACCAACGGTTTCGCCTTGTCCCGCAGTTGATTTCCCCATCCACGATGCAGACGTTCGATGCGATCAAAGAGTTGAAGAGCATAATCCCCGCCGGGATCACTGCCGGGCGTTGAGGTAGAAAGCACAAAGCGTGGGTCAAGCAGCGCCATCAGCCAGGATTGCGTGGTGAGTTCAGGCACATTACGCATGACGATACAAAGATGGTTGCGCGTAAACACGGAGGTTTCCTCCGCCAGTCCCAGTGCCTTCAAGCGTAAAGGGTGCGCACAGTTTGCCGATGCAAAAATATCCGCCGCGTCACCGTGCAGCACCTTTTCACTCAGTAGTCCCGCGGGGCCGAAAGTCGGTATCACCTCCACCGCGTAACGTTCACTGAATGTCGTCAGCAAAGGCGCAAACGCGAGGCGCAGGCTGCCAGCCGCATACAGGTGCAGAGGGTTGGTCACGGACGCTCCGTCATGGTTAATATCGGTATCAACGCGCGATACGGCTGCGGTGCGATTTCCACACAAACCTGCCGTATCGGGATGCCGTACAAACGCGACAAATTGGCCTCCGTCAAAACCTCATCACAGCGACCATAAAGATAATGCTGATTATCCATCAGGAGCAGCGCCTGCTCTGCAATGGCTAATGCGTGGGAAGGGTCGTGCGTAGTCAGCAGGATACTTAGATGCTGCGTTCTAGCCAGATCCGCCAATAGCCGCAGCACCTGCGCCTGATTTTGAACATCAAGCGCCGCCATCGGCTCATCCAGAATCAGCGTCTGACACTCCGACGCCAATGCCCGCGCGATTAACACGAGCTGTCGCTGTCCACCGGACAACGTGCTAAATTCATACTCGGCAAGCGAGGCGATACCCAGCAGGGTCAGCGCGTTCTGAGCCACGCGGATATCATGGGCGGAGGGCATCGCAAACAGCCGAACACGCGCCGCACGCCCCATCAGTACCATATCCAGAACGCTATAGGAAAACGGTGGAGTAAATATCTGTGGCACAAAACCAATACGTCCTTCGCGCTGGATCGTCCCAGAGAGCGGCGATAAGTGGCCCAGTAAGGTATTCAGAAGCGTGGTTTTCCCTCTACCATTCGCTCCCAGAATTGCCGTCACCTCACCTTCCCTACAGCACAGGTTCAACGGTGAAAAAAAGCCCCGTCCCTGTTGGTAGCCATACACAAGCTCTTCTGTCGACAACCTGATGAGAGACATGCTAGCGCCCTCCAGCCTGTCGCTGTGTTTTATACAGCAGCACAGCAAAAAGTGGTGCACCGAGTAGCGCCGTCAGAATCCCCAATGGAATTTCAGCTTCGCTGAGATTGCGCGCCAGATCGTCTACCAGCACCATAAAACCCCCTCCAAGCCACAGCGACACCGGCAGCAGGCGACGGTGATCTGCCCCCACCAACCTACGTGCGATATGGGGGATCACCAGCCCTATCCAACCGATGCTGCCACTGACCGCCACCTGAGCAGCCACGATGGCGGCACACAGACTCAAAATCAGCCAGCGCAAGGGTTGTACGGCGACACCCAGCGCACGTGCGTCCTGCTCTCCCATCGACAACACGTTTACGTGCCAGCGCAGCCGCAGCAGCAATCCCCCCGCAAGCGCTAATGGCACCGCCAGCGTCATCAGCGAGTTCCAGTGTGCGGTGGCAAAACTACCCAGCAGCCAGAACACAATACTCGGTAGCTTCTCTTCGGTATCTGCCAGATATTGCATCAAGCTGACCAGCGCCCCAAAGAAGCCACTGAGGATGACACCTGCCAGAATCAGGATCAGTACGTTCTGCTTACCGAATACGGCGGCCATCATGAAAATCAGCAGGAGCGCCAACATGCCGAACGTAAACGCAGACAGCAGCAAAAGCAGCGGCGTCCAGCTTAATAAAATTGCCAGCGTGCCGCCGAAGGCGGCACCAGCGGAAACGCCGATAATATGCGGATCCACCAGCGGATTACGAAAAACGCCCTGCAGCGTGGCCCCACTCAGCGCCAGTGCCGCACCTGCACACCAGGCCAATAGCACGCGGGGTAAGCGTACACTCCACACCACCTGCCGCTCGATATCACCAAGTAAAGGATTGCCATCAGACAGTGGTTCGATAAGGATCTGGATGATGCGCCACGGGGATAAGCTAAAACGCCCTATCCCCAGCGAGCAAACGGCAATCAACAACGTGGACACCACCACCGTCAGCAGTGTGATCCGGTAGGTGCGATAACTCATTGCGCCGCAGAGGCTTCTGCACGGTAATCCATGCGATAGAAGCGCTGGTAATACTCATCAGCAGCTTTTTGCATATCGATATCAGCGAAGCGTTCGGGATACAGCTTTTTCGCCATCCACAATTCGCCAATCGCTAACGCTTCCGGCATCGGATAACCCCAGGCTTTGGCGTATTCCGGCATCAGATACACGCGATGCTGTTTCACCGCATCAATCGCCTGCCAGGCGGGATCGTTGACGATCTGCTTCACAACATCCGGGTAGCGATCCTGCACAAAAATCACCTGTGGGTTCCAGGCCAGTACATTTTCAATCGATACCTGTTTGAAGCCTTTTATCGAGGCTGCAGCCACGTTCAACGCTCCTGCATGCGACATCATCAGGCCGGTATATTTTCCTGAACCGTAGGTTGTCAGATCTGGGTTGGCCATATACACGCGGATTCGCTTTTCCTCTGGGATAGGCTCCAACCGTGCGCTAACGTTCTGCCGCTGCGTAAAGGTATAGTCAATCAGCGCTTCCGCCTGTTTTTGACGTTCAACCACTTCACCAATCAGCCGAATTCCTGCCTTGAGCCCTTCGTTATACGCAGTGTTTTCATCACCCATCGTAGGATTGATCTTGTCGGCTTCTCCCGGTTGATCCTGACGTAACGAGATCGCCACAACAGAGATCCCCGTCCGCTCAATCTGTGAAATCATTTCCGGCGGTGCATAGTTAGCTACAAAAACCACCTGCGGCGACAGCTTCAGCAAACTTTCAATATTGACCTGCGTGAGGTCTCCCGGCATCGGTAGATCCGCTAGACGCGGTGCCAAGCGCAAATAATGCTCACCCAACTGTTTCTTCCAACTGGACAGCACCCCAACGACGCTCTCCTGCGCATCCAACTGCACCAACAAATTTAGTGTTTGGTGCTGCAACACCACCACACGATTAACATGGTCTGGGATCGTCACATCGCGCCCCAGTTGATCGGTGACCTGACGCGCCGCCCAGGCGTTGGAAAACACCAAAAACAGCCCGGTAAACCACAGCGTGTAGCCAAATTTCTTTATCATGTTCGTATCCTAGTTTTCGTTATGTATAAAATGATACAGCGATAAGGAAAAAGAAAATACTGATCTCACTCATAATAATATTTAGATACCAATTTTGGGGTAGATAAACAGGGGCGCATAATTCCCTAAATAACAAAGGCGCTATTTACACGAGCAACGTCAGAAATCATCTCCCAAAAGGATTATTTATTCTGCTAACGCTTGGTCAGATAAACTGAATTATTACGTTAAAAAAATGATATTTATTCTCACTATTAATCGCGTAAAGTGTTCCCATTACTGAATTTGTAGCACCTTGCTGTGCAGGGCGAACGTGCTAAATATTTGTCTGAATATAAGGATAAATACCCTATGAAGAAGATTGGCTTTTTATCATTTGGCCACTGGACACCATCGCAGCAGTCCGGCACACGTTCAGCAGCAGATGCATTACTGCAATCCATCGATCTTGCTGTCGCTGCAGAAGAGTTGGGCGCTGATGGCGCTTATTTCAGGGTGCATCATTTTGCCCGCCAACTGGGCTCACCTTTTCCACTGCTGTCGGCGATTGGCGCGAAAACCCGCAGTATTGAAATTGGTACTGGCGTCATCGACATGCGCTACGAAAACCCACTGTATATGGCTGAAAACGCCAGTGCCGCCGATTTGATATCTGGGGGACGCTTACAGCTCGGCATCAGCCGGGGTTCCCCTGAGCAGGTGATCGATGGCTGGCGCTATTTTGGTTATCAGCCTACAGAAGGTCAGTCTGAAGCCGATATGGCACGGCATCATACCGAGGCACTGCTGGATGTGCTGCGTGGAGAAGGGTTTGCAAAACCGAATCCGCAGCCCATGTTCCCGAATCCACCGGGCCTGTTGCGTCTGGAACCCTATTCTGAAGGGTTACGCGAACGAATCTGGTGGGGTGCTGGCTCGAATGCCACGGCAGTATGGGCAGCAAAACTGGGAATGAATTTGCAAAGCTCTACGCTGAAGGATGATGAAACCGGCGAACCTTTTCATATTCAACAAGCACAGCAAATTCGCGCATACCGGGCAGCCTGGGCTGAAGCCGGACATACACGCACACCTCGCGTCTCCGTCAGCCGTAGTATTTTTGCACTGATGGATCAGCGCGATCGTGCCTATTTCGGCGGAAGCAGTAACGATAGCGATAAAGTCGGTTTTCTCGATGAGAAAACGCGCGCGATTTTCGGACGCAGTTATGCTGCCGAACCAGAAGCACTCATCCAACAGTTAAAACAGGATGAAGCAATTGCCGAAGCAGATACAATATTGCTGACTGTGCCGAATCAACTCGGTGTTGATTACAATGCGCATGTTATCGAGGCAATTCTGAAGCATGTCGCGCCTGCGATGGGGTGGAGAGATTAGCCTCATCACCTATAATGATGGGCTCGTAACCATACCGTCACACGAGCCGTTAACGCCGCCAAGAATCAGGGGAATAAGGTACGATTTTTACCGTAATTCCCCCGGTTTTTTCTACCGCTGAAACGACGCAACGCTTTTTAATGCTATTTTGAAAATATAGTGTCTGGACCTCTTGAATTCCCCCCCTCACTCGGCGTAAATTTAGCGCCGATCCCGTCATAACTAGTGTGATTCTGGTGATGACAACGGAAAAGATTACCCTTCGGTGATATAACCAACAGCGTAATTACTTCCTTCCATAATAAAACGCACAATCGGGATCGTTGCTGGCGTGGTTTCTGCTGGAGAATAAATCGGTGAAGTATTTTTTTATGGGTATCTCATTCTGCTTAGTCGTTTGGGTGAGTACCTTTATGCTGATGGTAGAATAACCTGTCATTTGCCCGGCAAAGATGTATTCGCTGAAGGGCACACACAGAGATAAAAAAGGCTGATGGTATTTATACCCTCAGCCTATTTTTATACCCTTAATCCGCCGTCGAATAATGATGTAGCCATGTCTGTGCCATTATCTACAAATTGACGCCGTTCATTATTACACTGAACACACCGCCGATTGCCAGCCAGGGGCCAAAAGCCAGCGGTTTGTTCGTCTCTTCTTTGCGCAATCCACGCCAGACCAGAGTCACAACCAACCCGCTCAACGCCGCCACCAAGACGAGATTCGGCAATGCCCGCCAGCCTAGCCAGGCACCCAGCGCAGCCAGTAACTTAAAATCACCGTACCCTAGCGCCTCTTTGCCTGTGGCATATTTAAATACCCAGTAGAGTAGCCACAGTGACAAATAACCAGCCATTGCACCTACCACCGCATCGCCCAATGGGACAAACGTTTCCGACAGATTAAACAATAACCCCACCCATAAGAGCGATAGCGTAAGTACATCCGGCAGCAGCAGCGTTTTTATATCAATAACGGTCAATACCAACAGGAAAGACAGCAGAATCAACGCTCCACACAGCGCCATACCGGGCGTCCATAGCAAACCCGCCGTTAGAAAAACCAGCAGGGTGATAGCCTCCACCAGCGGATATTGCACAGACACAGGTTGATGACAGCAGCGGGAGCGACCGCGTAGCCACAACCAACTGAACAGCGGGATGTTATCTTTCACCGCAATAGCGTGCTGGCAATGTGGACAAGCCGAAGGCGGCCACCACAGGTTATAGCGCGTACTATCACAATTGGAATCCGTTATTCCCGCCTGAATATCAGTGTCCTGCAGCCAATGTCGTTCCAGCATAATTGGCAGGCGATAAATCACGACATTCAGAAAACTACCAATAATCAGCCCCAACACGCCTAGCGTACAGAACCACCATGCTGGAAAAACCAGTGCAAATTCCCTCAAATCGTCCACGTTAGTCCCTGATTATTGATAAAGAAGCGGCGTAGGTGAGCGTTTCATTCTTTAATACCTGACTTAGCCTTCATCCGCCCGTTCTAACATCAACCGGGTGACATCCACCATCCCCGGACTTTGCTCGACGGCATTCACATCCAGCGACACAACTCGCACGCCGTTTTGCTGTTCCAACTCGCTAAGCCAACGCAGCAGACTATTGAAATCGCTCTGAGCGAGCGTCACCGACGCCTGATTGCCCTGCGGCTGCAAGCGTGCAACGGTCAGTCCATAACGCTGGGTACTTTGCGAAATCAAAATAGGCAGACTGGCTTCCCTCTGACTATTTTCCCCCTGCGCCTGATTTCCCTGCGGAATCGATGGGGCCTGTTTCTGCATCCAGTTGACAGTCTGTTGCTCACGGGAAATTGTACGTTCCCACAGTTCTTCCCGCTCCAGCCAAGGCTGGAGGATAGCGTAATACACCAGACAGAGCAGAAGCACCGCCGCGCACACGACCATAAGCTGACGCTCGCGTGGGCTCATCGCCTGCCAGCGCTGTCGTAATTCATTCATTGCTGGCTCCTTAATGTTAACCGGCCTTCAACCCGATCGTTTTCCTGCCGCATCTCTCCTGCCTGCACCTGATAATAGGTAGCCGCCTGCTGCTGAAACTGCTCTAACTCCTGATAAGACGAACCCTGCAACGCCAACCGGAATTCACCAGCAGAACCGTCGTAAGACAGAGACTGAATTTTGATCGCGCTATTTTGCGTCATGAGTTGTTGCAAAGGGTTCAATTGCTCCAGTAGCCCCTTCCCTGCGCCCCCGGCCGCGGTACGTTGCAGATGCTGCTGCATCTGTGCTCGCGGGTTAACGACATTCGTCTCGGAAGGGAAAATTTGCCGATAGACACGCACGCTCTCCTGCCGCCAATGCTCAGCCTGTTGATAAAGCTGATAGTGCGCCCAACCCGCATCCGCCACGACCAGCAGAAGGTAGCAGGCAAAAGCGATTCCAACGCTACGCCACGGCCGCAGAGTGTTTTGCCACGCTTTCTCCGCCGCATAATCGCCTTGCCGCAAATCAACCGAGGCAGATAGGGACGTTGTTGCTGCCAGTGTGAAGAGATCCGTTTCCGGCTGCGCTTTCCACTCGCCCTCTTCCTGCCATTCGTACTGTGACAGCTCACCACCGACCGATGCAGCGCTATAGCTGTATATCGCAGGCAACGGCATAGATGCCTTCAGCAGGTCGCCACACCAAGACGATTCTGCCGCCATGGCATGGCCCGTAGGCTGACGGAACAGCCACATGCCATCATGTTCCAACGCGCTCCACCCATCCAAATGTTTTGGCAATACGCGAGCATCAGGCAATAGAGCATCAACGTGGAGACCCAACGCATCACACTGCGCCAGCCACTGCTGCATTCGCCTTTTCTCCACCACTGCGATCGTACCGTCATCGCCATGAATTTCCAGCACGGCAAAATGCAACTTTTCAATATCCGTAGCCAGTTGATCTTCCAGCATAAATGGCACGACTTGCGTCAACTGACGCCGCGCCTGTCGGGGTAGCGTCAGGGCATAAAAGGTCACGTCAGTGGCCGGAACCAGGACGCGAGTAAACGTCACAGACGGGTAAGCCGCTAACGCGGGACGAACCTGCTCTACGCTACCACGCCCCTGACTTAGTAAATTCTCCCCATTGGGTGAACGGACCTGCCATTCGATTTCGCCCTGTTCCTCTACCGGAAGACGCACAATGAGGCACGGATGTCGAACCACCGAACCTCGATTTAATGGGACTTTCGCGGCTTTTTTCTTCCATTTTCCCGCTAATTTCATGGATTCACCGTCCTATATCCTCCATATTGCCGCTGCACAACCTCTACTTTTTGTCCACTCAGATGAAGCAAGCTACGTTGGTGAAAATCAGTGTCGCCAACACGCACCTGAAGCTTTACAAAGAACCATTCACTTTTCACTGCCAGCACCCGCTGCGCGGTATTTTTACTATTCGGAGGCAATAATCCGGTTTGCTGTAGGACCTCCAGACTTGCCCACCCCATCCGAGGACGTTGCTGCACCAGTGCTTTTGCCTGCGACATCGTCATTTCATTCAAGAAAACGGCAGATAACAGCGGCGCATCAGACTCCGTTAGTGTATTGATATTAATGGACATCGCATCCACTGGCAGCGCACAGACATAGGGCAATAACCGGCGATAGAGATCGCTATCCATGCCGTAAACTGCCCGTAATTCGCTGATTTCACTCATTCTTTGGTTAGCGGTACGATAAGGCACAGGCAGCGTGGCATAGACCTCGTCTTCTGCACCGTTCGCCGATGGATAGTTATCAGCATCAATCCAGTCACGCACTGCGGCGGTGATTTTCTCTGCACGATCCGCTTCCTCACCGAGATTTTTCAATAGAAAACGGAAAACCTGTGCCGGATAAGGTGTCTTCACCAGCGTACTTTCGTTATCCACGCCTTGATTGATCGCATTCAGATTAAAGCAGGTACGCGCATCACTAATCTGACCAATGACATCCCCACCGTCCACGGGAAAACGCTGGCTTGGCTGCGACCAGTTTTGCCCGACAAACGTGCGACCAGGCATATTTCGGGTATCGCGCAGCAATATCTGCCCGCTTAGCGTTTCCGCCCCTAACGCAAACCATTTCGCCTGCTGGCGGCTTAAATGATTTTCGGTACGCAAAAACGCTTTACCGGTGCGTTCCGTAATCACCGCAGCTATCGTTACCATTAATGCCAGAATCAAGAGCACCACTAACAGCGCAACGCCGCGCTGACGCGACTTCATTTAACTGGCCCGGTGGTAATCAAAAACATACGCGACATTTCTCCGTAATCCCTTAAGGTCAGTACCACTTCAATCCCTTGTGGCAATTGCGTACTGTTATCCCAGTGGTCGCGCCAAGTTTTATTGCTGAAAAAACGTAGGCGGAAACCATCAACCTGCGTGAGAAGCGGTTTTACACCAGGCTCAAGCCCTTCAATAGGATCGGGAACCGAGTGCGTTAGCCGTTCCAGAGTATGCTCCCGCAGTCGATAGGCCACAGGCTGCAGTTCAGAACGCGGCAGAATGCCAAACGGGTTCTGCCAACCATTGCGCATAAAGCTTGCGCCCCAGTCATCACTTTTTAGCCGATCGCGACCCGCATAAAATATCGAGGTGCTCCCCCGACTACCACGTGCGATCATCTGGGAAAAATCGCTGTCCATTTGTGAAAAAGCGCGCTGTATTTCAGCCAGACGCTCAGCCTTACGCTGCGAGATTTCATCGTTGCGCATCACACCGTTCAGCACCTGAAACGCGCTGAGACTCAGCGCCGCAAAAATAGCGATCGACAGAATCATTTCCAACAGCGTAAAACCCTGCTGGTGCCTGTGCCGCACGGTCTCTCGCATTCTTCTGGTTTGATTACACATCCTTGTTTTACTAAACATTATGGCTTCACCACATAGGTGCGTAGCGAGGCATCGGCGGCAAAGGCATCTTTATTACGCCGCACTTCCACATCCAGCGCTTTAGTCTGGGGGTCGCCAGTTTCTATGCCCTGCCAGCGCCAATGCCAACGCACGCCAGCAAATTTCGTTTCCCCTTTCACCCACGACGCTTCCGGCCAGCGCTGTTCCAGTCGCAGTTGAACCTGCTGGTTTTCAGCCACCCAGCCAGCAAATGTTTTCTCTTCCAGTCGGCTCAGGCTGCTTGCTTGTCTGGCTGTCGTTTGCAAAACGGCAATGCCCGCCAGAGCAAAAACGCTCAGCGCAACCAACACTTCCACCAGCGTCATCCCTTTCTGCCGTCTCATCGTTTCTTACCCTGACTCATCGACGTCACAAACCGTCCGTTGGCATCGACCTGAAGCCAATTTGAGAGCGCTTTGTTTTCAGACTTAAAGGCCAGACGGAAAGGCGTGATTTCACCACCGGGCAAAATCAGGATATCGGGGTCGTCACCGCTCTGTGTTTTATCCACTTTTCTCCCATCGGCCTGCAATAGCTCAAGCCGTAACGCATCGGGCAACGTCGCCGATGCCTTCACTCGATACGGTTGCCACGGTTGCCACTTATAACCCTGCCAGCGATCGCTACTCGGCACAGGTACGCCTTCCGCTGCAGCAGGGCGCTGGAGTTGATAAAACTGCCAGCGATCGGGATAGATGCGAACACCCAGCATATATTCATTAACCTGACTGCTTTCAGCGGCAAATTCCAACTGCGCCTGAAAACGGGTCAACTGCCAGGCGCTATCATTCTGGCGCTCGGGAGGAAACGCCATGACCACCATGCTAGCTGCGATACCAGCCAACAATACAACCAGCATCATTTCCAGCAGGGTAAAACCCTGCTGTTTCCTCATTGACCGCTTCATTACGCTTCTGCCGTCCTCTTCCGCCGTCATCGCTAGCGATTGCCGACAACCATCGTCGGCAGCAATCTTCTATAAATACAGGCGTGCCGTCGCATACCTTTATTTTTTATCAAGATTCCAGTTGCCGATATCATCTTCCGTTCCCGGCATACCATCTGGCCCCAAGGAGAAGATATCTAACTTGCCGTGCTGACCCGGGTTTAACAGTTGGTAGTCTGTACCCCACGGATCCTGCGGCAGGCGGCGAATATAGCCATCGGCCGGGTAGTTACGCGGTTCCGGTTGTACCGTCGGCTTCGTCACCAACGCTTTCAGCCCCTGCTCTGTGGACGGATAACGGTTGTTATCCAGCTTGTACATATCGAGTGCGCTTTCCAGAGAGACAATATCGCTGACGGCTTTTTGTCGATCCGCCTTTTCTTTATTCCCCATCAGATTGGGCACCACCAAACTCGCCAGCACGCCGAGAATGACAATCACCACCATAATTTCCAACAGGGTAAAACCACGCTGACTATGACCACGTTGATACTGTTGCATCCTTACTTTTCCTTGTTCAATTGTTGGTTCTCTTACGAACTCATTAACGTATTCAGTTGCAGAATCGGTTGTAAAATCGCCAATACGATAAACAACACCACTGCCGCCATGCTGACCACCAGCAGAGGTTCAAATAACCCCAGCGCCAGCGTCATCTGCGAACTGAATTCACGATCCTGATTATCCGCTGCCCGTTCCAGCATGCTGTCCAACTCGCCGCTGCGCTCACCGCTGGCAATCATATGGCGCATCATCGGGGGAAAGAGCGCCGTCTGTTCCAGCGCCTTGTGCAGACTGACGCCCTCTCGCACCGCATCCGTTGCCATCGAGAGCCGATGGCGGGCGTAATCATTGCTCATTACATCACCACTAATGCGCATCGCCTGTAACAGCGGCACGGCACTGGCGTTGAGAATGCTGAGCGTCCGCGCGTAGCGTGCTGTATTCAAGCCGCGAGCGATACGCCCAAGCAACGGTAAATGCAGCAGGTGTCGATGAAAATTAACGCGCCGCTTTTCCTGCCGCAGCATCACCCGCAGCGCCATAAATCCAGCCAGCAATGCCAATAGAAACCACGGCCCAAACGTGCGCACGGCATCGCTCATCCCCATCAAAACTCGGGTAGAAAGTGGCAACGCCTGCTTCATGTGAATAAATTGCTCGACGACCTTCGGCACCACGACGGACAGCAAAATACTGACCACCGCAATCGCGACCACGGTTAACACACAGGGGTAGATCATTGCCTGCTGTATGCGGCTACGCATCTGTTGTCGCTGCTCGGTGTAGTCCGCCAGCCGATTCAACACGGCATCAAGGTGACCGGACGTCTCGCCTGCTGCGACCATTGCGCAATACAGCCGTTCAAAGCTACTGGGAAAACACTTCATGGCATCGGCCAACGAGTGGCCTTCCATCACCTTGCTGCGTACCGCCGCCATCAACTGGCTCAGATGCGGCTTTTCACTCTGCTTCGCCACCGCATCCAGCGCTTCTTCCAGCGGCAGCGATGCCGCCACCAGCGTGGCTAACTGGCGCGTCAACAGCGCTAAATCTGAGGTACTAATACGAATTTTTCGGCGTAGGGAGAATCCCGTAGAACGGGTTTTCTGCTGGTCGCCTCGGCTTTCATCAACCGACAACGGCACCAGTCCACGTTCCCGCAATAGCTGGCGCGCCTGTCTGGCGGAGTCCGCCTCCTGACTGCCACGGCATTTTTTCCCCTGCGCATCCAGCGCTTGATATTGGTACTGTGCCATATCATTCCTCTTTGGTTACGCGGATCACTTCTTCCCAGGTTGTGAGCCCCGCCAGTACCTTCTCCAACCCGTCCTGACGGATTGTCGTTCGGCTCTCCCCCAAAATCTGCGCAATCGCCATTTCCCCCTCACTACGGTGGATCGCCGTGCGGACATCGTCATTGATCAACACCAGCTCATGAATGCCGATACGTCCGCGGTAGCCGGTGAAGCTACACTGCGGGCAGCCAACGGGGTTGTGCAGCAGCGTATCCGGCGCGATCCCCATCTGTTTCGCCTGAACCGGATCGACAGGCTGCGGCTGACTACAGTCAGAACATAACGTTCTAACCAGACGCTGTGCGAGTACGCCCAACAAAGAGGTTGATAGCAGGAAAGGTTCTACACCCATATCCTGCAAACGAGACAGCGCGCCCAGCGCACTATTGGTATGCAATGTGGAGAGTACAAGGTGGCCAGTCAGCGATGCCTGCACGGCAATCTGCGCGGTTTCACCATCGCGAACCTCCCCTACCAGCACCACGTCCGGATCCTGACGCAAAATGGCACGCAGCCCACGGGCAAACGTCATGTCCACTTTGGTATTGACCTGCGTTTGCCCGATGCCTTCCAGCTCATATTCGATGGGATCTTCCACCGTCATGATGTTACGTTCCGAAGCATTCAGGCGGCTAAGCGCGGCATAAAGCGTGGTACTTTTCCCCGACCCCGTCGGGCCGGTGACGAGAATAATACCGTGTGGGCGATGGATCAGGCTGTCCAGCAGTTGTCGATTGCGTTCCGACATACCCAGCAATTCAAGATCGAGCTTAACGCTGTTTTTATCCAGCAAACGCAGCACGACACGCTCACCGTAATTCGACGGCAGAGTGGAGACACGCACGTCAACCGCCCGTCCTCCCACCCTCAGCGCCATGCGCCCATCCTGCGGGATACGCTTTTCCGCAATATCCAGCTTTGCCATGACTTTGATACGCGACACCAGCAGCGAAGCCAGCTTACGCTGTGGACGCAAAATCTCACGCAATACGCCGTCAACCCGGAAACGGATCAGCAAATAACGCTCATAGGTTTCGATATGAATATCCGACGCCTTATTCTTAATCGCTTCGGTTAACATGGCATTGATGAGGCGGATAATCGGCGCGTCATCATCGGCATCGAGCAAATCATCACTATCTGGCAGTTCTTCCACCAACGTATAGAAGTCCATCTCATTACCGATGTCCTCCATCAGACGGCGCGCTTCTTCCGAATCGCGCTGATAGCTAATGACTAACTGTCGTTCAAACTCGTCTTCCGTCACCCGCTCAATCCTGAGCGGGCAGCCTGCAACCCGACGCGCCTCTAACAGCGCTGCCGCTGGCGTCTGCGCAACACAGATCGTCTGAAGGCTTGCATCATTATCCCCCTGCAACAGCAGAATTTGCTGCGATCGCGCATACGCGAAAGGCAATATGGGACGTAATTCTATAATCGAAGAGGCAACGTCGCTCATTTCCCGCCTGCCGGGTAAAATGCCACGATAGAGGACTGAACCTGACGGAACGTATGGGCGTTCCCCCCCTCAGGTAAGCGCAGCAAGTCGTTATCCAGCAGCCCTCCCTCACCGTTACTCACATTTCGCTGCTTCTCTTCTTCATTGTTGAATGAGCGATACTTACTGGCAGAGGCGCTCTGGTATTCGCTACGATCGCGGATAATGGAAGGACGGATAAACAGCATCAGATTACGCTTTGACGTTTCCTGACTGTTGGATCGGAACAAGTGCCCCAGAATCGGAATATCCCCCAATAGGGGGACTTTACTGGCAGACTCACGCGTACTTTTATCCAACAACCCCCCCACCACAACGGTTTCGCCACTGCTGACCAACACTGCGTTATTAACAGTGCGCGTATTGAATGTTGCGCCCAGTTCAGCACTGCTGCTGGAGGCGGCATCTGCTACGCTGGAGACTTCCTGCTCGATTTCCAGTAGAACGGAGTCGCCTTCGTTGATTTGGGGTTTCACCTTCAGTTTGATACCGACCGTTTTACGTTCCACCGTTTGGAAAACGTTGTCGCCGGATGTCGTTTGCGAACCCGCTAATACAGGCACTTCCTGGCCGACGTTAAACGTCGCTTCCATATTGTCCAGCGTTACAATGCTCGGGGTTGCCAGAATATCGTTCTTACTGTTGCTGGACAGCGCCGTCATCAGCATGCTCCAGTTCCCCTGATAGAAACCGGCGGCAATCCCGTTGAAACTGCCAAGTGCACTCGTCGCTGCCGTGCTAAGCGTCCCATTACGCCGAAACTGGTCCGCTCCCGCCATCATGGTCGTGATCGGTAACCCGGTATTCGTGAATTGCGTCGTCCCGGCATTTTTATTAGCCCACTGCACGCCCAGATTCATCCCATCGGCATCTTGTACTTCCGCGATGATCGCTTCGACTAATACCTGCGGACGACGGATATCCAACTGTGCAATCACCTGTTCCAGATCGCGCATAATGTCAGGCGCGGCATTCACAATCAGCGAGTTGGTTTGCTCATGCGCCTTAATCGAAATGTCTTTACGCAGCGCGGGCAACGCATTCTGTTGATCAGTTTGGATACTGTCACCTACGCCCGTAAGCACTTCGACCAAATCGGCGGCCTTGGCGTATTTGAGATAGATGACTTTAGTATTGCCCTGCACCGCCTGCTGGCGATCGAGCTGCTTGACCATATCGATAACGCGCTGGCGTGAATTCGGTTCGCCACGTACCAGCACGGAGTTGGTTCGTTCGTCGGCCACCACATTCGCGGTCAACATCCCCGGCAAGGCAGATTTCTCATCCATCTTGTTCAGTTCGTTCACCATCTTCACCACTTCCGTCGAGGACGCGTAAGACAGTGGGATACTGGTGACATTCCGATCGCCCGTCTGATCAACCCGTTCGACGATCGTCATCAGCCGCTTGATGACACCCGCGCGCCCAGTCATCAGCAACACGTTCGAGGGTTCGTAATGCACCACACTCCCGGCACCCGCGTTGTCGTTCAACTGGCGCAGCAGCGGTGCCAAATCGCGTGCCGCTACATTGTTAACTGGCACGACGCGCGTAACGACTTCATCGCCGATACCCGGCTGCTCATCGCTCGCCAGCGGCATAGATGTCGATTTCGCATCTTTTGAGCGAATAATCTTCAATACATTGTTATCCATAGGAATAACAGTAAATCCGTAGACATCCAACACGCTAAGGAAGAACTGGTAATACTGCTCTTCGTTCATCATGTCATAGCTGCGAACGGTAATCGTTCCGCTGACCGACGGATCGATAATAACGGTCTTATTCAGATTCTTACTGACGGTATTGATAAACTCCTGAATATCCGTACCTTTGAAGCTGGCGGAGAACTCAGCGCTCCACGCTAACGATGACGCCATCAGCAAAACACTCCCGCCAAGCAATAACATGCTCTTGCGGCGTACATGACCAAGCCATTGGTTTTTATATTTCGAAAAAACCTGACGCTTAAAAAATCCCTGTCCCTTGCTAAACAAATTAGTGGTCTCCATCCAGTGCCAGATATATATCTTGCTGTTGACCATCACGCTCGACGGTCAAATTAAATTTGCTCATCCCTGCCAGTTGCGCCATCGCCTGCTGTGCCTGATCCGTATCGCGTAAATCCATGCCGTTTAATGACACAGCGAGATCGTTATCCTGCAAGCCTGCGCGGTAGAAAAGATCGGGGTTTTTGCCGGGGTTTAACTGATATCCTTTCAGTACTTCTTCTTCCGTGACGGGGGAAATGGTGAGGTAATCCTGCGCCGTAAAGGGATCTTTTTGTATCTCGCCCTTCACCTGACTAAAAGCACCAGGAGACGGCAGCGCATCAGCAGCGTGTTCTTCCTGATACAAATTCAGCGCCTCATATCGCCCCTGATACTGGAGCACGACACGATCGGCAGAGATAGTCACAATTTTGGCTTCATAGCCGGGAATGGCATCGCCGACGTTGCGACTGTATTGCTGACTATCTTTAGCGATAATGGCAATCGAACGTTTGGCGTCTCCACTCGCCAGCACCCCAGTCAGACTGATATTTAACGATGTCAGCGGGATATCACCGGATAACGCAGCATCGTTAACCACAGGCGCATCGGGGGCATGGCCGAATAAGGTAAAATCGCCAAGCGTAGCGGGCTTTTCTTTCGCCTGGGCAGGCGTAACAGACACGCCAACAACGCGTGAGTCTTCAGGCAGGAGAAAATGCCAAGCCAGTACGGCCAACTGCTGACAAATCAGCAGCAAAATCACCCCCAACACGATGCGTCGAATCAGAGGAGTTGGCAGTGACCGAAGAGTGGCAACCAACGAATTAAAAGACGGTTCTTTGAAAGCTTGCAATCGTGCCATAGAGTAATCATCCATAATACTCCCCACGCCCAGCGACGTGGGGAAAATGCCTTATTCCGTTGCGGCTTCCCGGCTGATGGTCTCATCATCGCGGGTCGTCAGCGCGGCATCATTATTTACACGGTCTTTGAGCCCGATATTTTCAATATGGCCGAAATTCCAGGCTCCCGGTACATTCTCAAAAACGACATTCTTAAATTCACTGTTCTTCAGGAACGTGATATCAGTGGCTTTTACATTTTTGAATTTTACATTCTCAAAATGCAGGCCTTGGTGATAAGCATCACGCCCAAAAGAGAACTTATACGCATCAGCCATCTCAGCGATGGTCATCCCATCGACCATGATGCTGTTTTTCTTCGCTGAACCATCAACCGTGACGTTGGAAACGGTCACATCGCGGAACTGTGCGGGTTCTGCCGCTGGCTGGGTATCGTTCACGTCCGCTTTATATTTGATAGTGAACACGAACGGTTCCTTGACAATATCACGCATCGCGTTATTACGGAATACCACGTCACGCGAGCCGCCACCATAATAGGGACGACTCTTCATGCGCAAGCCAACATCCGTCTTATTCATTACGTTATCTTCAGCAACAATTTTCTCGATCCAGGCACCAGTATGGCTACCCGTGACCACCGCACCATGCCCGCGACGGAAGTAGTTATTGAAGATCCAAGCGCCGCTCTGCGCTTTTTGCCCCAGCGTCACCACTTCGGCACCATACCCCGCGGCAAAGTTTACGCTGTCATCTCCTGTATCAAAAAAGTTATTGAATACCATGACATTCTGGCTATTTCCGAATTCAATACCATCCGCATTATTAGCATCATACGTCGTGTGTACCAGCGCATTCATCGCCACATTTTCGGATTCCAGTACCATCACACCGTGGTATGCAGGATTCAGAATTGTCAGCCCTTCCAGATACATATTGCTCACACCGCGCAAGGTCATCAGGCTGGAGCGGCGGTTTTTATACGCCTCATCCAGTAGCATTCCTTCAGCAACGGCTTTTGCCGTTTGGTCTTTTGCCAGAATACCGTCACTGCCAACATTAGTCGCTTTGCTCGCACGGTAGAGCGGCAACTCATTCTTTAATTCATCAATTTCAGTAATGTTTTTATCGCTGGCTTTAATGCCACGCATCCAGCCATTACCATCAATCGTGCCCTGCCCGACGATACGAATATTTTTAAAGGTGCCAGCATGACTGCTACCCTGATCGTCCGCTTCCAATACGTTAATCAGTGAGGGTGGGCGCTTAGGCAATTTAGGTGCACTGTACGGGTAGAGATAGTAGCCACGCGCGAGCGGGTAATCGTCACCGTTTGCCGACCCTAGCAACGTAGCACCTTTCGCAACTTCAAACGTCATATCGCTATGCAGGAACAGCGCTCCGGTTTTAAACGTGCCACCTTCAACCACGACTTTACAGCCTTTCGGATACGCGGCTGGCGTACAGTCATCAATCGCTTTCTGAATCGCCAGCGTATCGTTTGCTATCCCGTCCCCTTTCGCACCGTAGTTAGTCACGTTCAGTGAGGCTGGCGTAGCAGTCGTTTTCTGCACAACCGCTTCACTATCAACAGATTCTTTGCCATCGTCATAAAGCGCGCGCACCGTGAAACGGTACTCAGTTTCAGGCGACAGGTTAGCCACCTTGAAATTATGGAAACTGACGCGGACGTGCCAGTTGGTGGTATCGATCGAGTTATAGAAATTATCGATATATGGCTTAGCTGGCGAATGCGCGTTCTGGTTATCAATGGTTCCGCCCAACAAGGTTCCATTCATATAGACACGATAATCTTTAATGTCTGCGGCAGGTTTAGTCGGTTTTTCCCAGGCTAGTACCACGCTGGTATCATCATAGGCTAGCGTCGGCACTTTAACATTCTGTGGCGCAGCGGAACGATCGACACCAACATCCGGCGTTGCGTCGCTATCGTTGCATCCGGCAATCAGGCCACTCAGGACTAAAGTCGCGCAAAACGTAAGGCGGGTACGAAGTAAAACAGAAGTCATAACATTTCCTGTATTTTTACTATTATTTCCCCGATATACCCCACCCTACAGCAGGTTCATTACTGCAGAATGATAGATATTGGGCTGAAGGATTACAGATAACTATTTCAATAAAAATAATGTACTAATAGATAATTCCCTTCAATGGTGATCCAGCATTCCCCTTTTACCTCAACATTAAAAAAAACATATAGAAAATAAATCCACAGAAAACCCTGCAATATTAATCACATATTTTAAAATTTTTCTTATACTCTAAAGAATTCGAACTCCAGGCAAGCGGCAAGTGAAGGCGTCCCAATGAGCTTACTCAGGTAAGTGATTCAGGTGGCAAATCTGCCGGAAGCAGATTGATCGCGCCCTTGCCAATAAAAAACCAGCGAAATCTCTGTAGAAAAAAGCCACATAGCACTACAACCAATTAACACTCATCGCTGTTAATTAAATTATTATTTCCCTTCACATTTGCTGATTATCGAAAATCAAAAAACACTATACCAACAATAATAAAACGCGATTTCATGAAAGCAAATTTACACGTTCTTTTTGCGACCCGCATCAAGATTCCGTCTGTGATTATTATGATTGTAATAGCTTTTAATCAAAATGGAGGCAGGCTCACATAACAGAGAGATTCAGTTTTTAGCTCTTTCTATTTTTTAAAAAATAAGGCAGATAGCACCATCCGTTTGTTCAACTTTCGTTTATGATGTGATGCTACACGGCCTAAGTAAATAATTAAGGATGAGCGCGTGGATAACGCACCGGACGCACCGATACCCCCACAGCCAGCGCTACTTGCCAGATACCCGATGCCCGGTTATCTGATGGTTGTTTATGCTCTGCTTTTTATCGCGCTAGGCTGGTTCAGCCACCAGCGCTGGGGGAGTCCGACGACTTCCACACCGACCACTCTGGCCGCTACCTTGCCTGCGGTTGAGGGACAAGCACCGACAACATCCGCGGCCACATCTCATCAAGGGGAGGTCCATGCTGATACACCTGCGCCCCCAGAGAAAAAGACCACGCTGCCGTTACCTGCTATCAGCAATGGTGAAATTCCGCCGCTGACCTACAGCGCACATGTTTATACGTCCGATGAAACCAAGCGCAGTATCACACTCAACGGTCTGCAATTCCGCGAAGGCGATTCACCAGTGGAAGGGCTAACCATAGAACAAATCCAGCAAGATATGACCATTTTTAGCGTAGAAGGCGAAGTGTTTATTCTGGAGGCACTGGAGGACTGGCCGGGCGGAAAATTCAACGAGAATGAACGTTCCGCCGACAATGAACGTGGAAGTGCTGCGTCTTAGCCGTGGTTGCGCATGGCATCAATAAACGGCGTCAGGGTACGGTTAAATTCCAAACACTGCGTCTCTTTTGGCGTGCTGTCTTTTAATAACCCTTGATACAAGCTTTCGCTGCGCTGCGGTAAAGCCTGATAGCTCGCAACATCCCAGCCTTTTTGCTTCGCCACCGCCAACGCGACATTAGTAATCGTCGCATCATCGGGGAGATCGCTGCGGCTACATTTCGATTTAAGGTAGCGGGTGGCCGCAACCAGTGACGACAACTGGTTCAGTTGATCGTTAGGAGAGACCGTTACCGCAGAAGACTGACCTGCCACTGTTCCTTTGTGGGCAGACGTTCCTGTTTGTTGGCACCCGGCCAGCGTGACGCAAAGCAGCGCAAACGCAGAAAATTTAGACAGAGATAACGACATGACAAACTCATCCTGATTGAGATTAACGGTAGGCATTCTAGCAAATGATAAGCCGCTGTCACGGCATGTTTATGTTGCTCCCAGTCGGACGACTGGGAGCCGAGGATATCAGGCAGCAGAGTCCTTTCCTGATAAGGGTTTAGTAGTCGGTAAGATACCATCAGCACGGAACATCGTCTTAATGCCACGCACCGCCTGCCGAATACGATCCTGATTTTCGATTAAGGCAAACCGCACATGGGTATCGCCATAATCCCCAAAACCAATACCGGGCGAGACGCAAACCTTCGCCTCCGAAAGCATCCGCTTGGCAAACTCCAACGACCCTAGGTGTGCATAGGCATCCGGAATTTTCGCCCACACGTACATTGATGCTTTCGGTTCATCCACCATCCAACCTGCCTCATGCAGACCGCGTACCAAAACGTTACGGCGCTGGCGATACTGCTCGGCAATATCACGCACACATTGTTGGTCACCTTCCAACGCGGCGATCGCGGCAACCTGCAACGGTGTAAACGTGCCGTAATCGTGATAGCTCTTGATCCGTGCCAGTGCGTTTACCAACTCCGGGTTACCGACCATAAAGCCAATGCGCCAGCCTGCCATGTTATAGCTTTTTGACAGCGTGAAGAACTCTACTGCAATGTCCTTTGCGCCGGGAACCTGCATGATCGACGGCGCCTTCCAGTCGTCATACACAATATCGGCATAGGCCAAATCATGGATCACCAACACATTGTACTGTTTCGCCAACTTAACAACGCGCTCGAAGAAATCCAGTTCGACGCACTGCGCTGTCGGGTTCGACGGGAAGCCAAGAATCATCATTTTCGGCTTCGGAATACTCTCGCGGATCGCACGTTCTAATTCATTAAAGAAATCGACGCCCTCCACGAGCGGCACAGAACGCACCTGGGCCCCCGCAATCACCGCACCATAAATGTGAATCGGATAACTCGGGTTCGGCACCAGCACCGTATCACCATGATCCAATGTTGCTAACATCAAGTGCGCCAGCCCCTCTTTGGAACCGATAGTGACGATAGCTTCGCTTTCAGGATCGATATCAACCTCATAGCGATCGGCATACCAGCGAGAGATCGCACGGCGTAAGCGCGGAATGCCTCGGGATGTCGAATAACCATGGGTATCTTCGCGTTGTGCAACCGTACAGAGTTTTTCCACGATATGAGGAGGTGTCGGGCCGTCAGGGTTACCCATGCTGAAATCGATAATATCTTCGCCACGACGACGCGCAGCCATTTTTAATTCAGCAGTGATATTAAATACATACGGGGGAAGACGATCGATGCGCGTAAAACGGCGCGGAGAAGGTGAATCAGCCATAACATCCTCAAATTAACGTGAGCGCCCGGACCGTCCGAGCGACGCAGTGCCTGTAAAAAGACACTCTACCCAACATCTTTCAAATCGCACGAAGCCAGTTTTCGTCGACTACCGATTTCGTTAATCAAAAAAGCACATGCGATCTCAAGTGTGATGAGTTTATTCAAGCTATCTCAGATAATTCGCTCTGTCGATACCCGTTCATAAATTTTCTCAGCCCGGAAGTAAACCGCATTTATTTCTGACTAAAACCGCGAAAAATGAAGAATACACGTCGGAAGAAGCATTACACTTTACAACCCGATCAGGCCTTCTAAGCAAGGTATTTATAGCTCGGGACACAAGATGGTTGATTCGAGAGGGTGATTCAAGAGTAAGCTTATGAATGAGATGCGATTTTTCACCGAAAGCTGGCCAATAGAAGGTGCATTTACCATTTCACGCGGCAGCAAGCGTCAGGCCGATGTCGTTGTCGTGGCGCTTCAATCCGGCAACGTGACGGGCTATGGCGAGTGCGTCCCCTATTCACGCTACGGTGAATCTCTCGATAGCGTAATGGAGCAACTCGCATCACTGCACAACGACATTCGTAATGGTTTAGATCGAGAGAGTTTGCAAACCATTCTACCTGCCGGTGCGGCACGTAATGCGCTTGATTGCGCGTTCTGGGATCTAGAGTGCAAACAGCATCAGCAGCGCATTTGGCAGCGCCTGAATCTTCCCTTGCCAACAGCGTTGGAAACCGCTTATACGCTATCGCTTGATACACCAGACCATATGCGCCAGGCTGCGATGCGCAATGCCAATCGCCCTCTTCTCAAGTTAAAACTGGCTGACACAGACGATCTGGCCAGAGTCGCCGCCGTTCGCAAAGGTGCTCCATTGGCTCGCCTGATTGTGGATGCCAACGAAGGATGGGATACCGATCGCTATCTAATGCTGGTTCCTGAACTCGCCGCGCTTGGCGTCACGATGATCGAGCAACCTTTCCCGGCAGGTAAGGATAATGTGCTGGCAGATCTGCCTCACCCCATTCCCGTCTGTGCCGATGAGTCCTGTCATGACAGTCAGTCGCTAACCGCTCTGATAGGACGCTATGACATGATCAACATCAAACTGGATAAAACCGGTGGACTGACTGAAGCGCTGCGTTTGCGAAAATACGCGCAGGAACAAGGTTTAAAAATTATGGTCGGCTGCATGGTGAGCACATCGCTGTCGATGGCACCCGCATTTATTGTCGCGCAGGGTGCCACCGTGGTCGATTTGGATGGCCCGCTGCTCTTACAGCGCGATCGCAATAATGGGTTGCACTATAACGGTAGCGAAATATTACCGCCCAACGCATTATTGTGGGGATAACGCGCGTTAGCCTGCATTGAGCAACTATTAAGGAGTGTTGTGATGCAACGTCTTGTTTACGTTGATGGACAGTATTTAGAAGAGAATGAAGCAAAAATTTCCGTATTTGACCGTGGTTTCCTGTTTGCCGATGCCGTCTATGAAGTGACTGCAGTAATCGATGGCAAGCTGGTTGATTTCCCCGACCATATCACTCGCCTGCAACGCTCCTGCCGCGAACTGTCGCTTACGCTGCCCGTCACCGCCGAGGCGCTCAAAGACATTCACAATGAGCTGATCAATAAAAACGATCTGCAAGAAGGCGCGATCTATTTACAGCTTAGCCGCGGCAATGCTGGCGATCGTGATTTCTATTTCCCGTCTGCGGACGTCAAATCCACACTGGTTTTATTCACTCAGGCTCGTTCGCTGGTCGGCAACCCGAAAGCCACAACAGGGCTACACATTGTCACCACCGAGGATATCCGCTGGCACCGCCGGGATATCAAAACTGTCAGCCTGCTCGCTGCCAGCCTGGCGAAAGAGTATGCCCACGCCAATAAGGCCGATGACGCCTTCTTTGTCGAAGATGGCTTCATTACCGAAGGCAGCTCTTGCAACTGCTACATCGTCCTGCATGACAACACGGTGGTGACCCGACCGCTTAGCAACGATATTTTGCACGGCATCACGCGTCAGTCGCTGCTCAAACTGGCAGAAAAGGATGGCATTACGCTAGAAGAACGCTGTTTTACACAGGAAGAGGCGTATCACGCCAAAGAGATTTTCGTCAGTTCAGCCACCATGCTCGTCCTCCCTGTCGTCAGGCTGGACGGCAAAACGATCGGTGACGGCAAACCAGGCCAAATAACTCAACGACTGCGTGAAATTTATCTCGATATGATTAAACAGCAGGAAAAATAGCCGCACTTCACATCCTGTCAGCATGGCTTCGATGTTCATCCGTTACCCGTTTAATGCCGGATAACGGATGGTTATACCCGTCATACTGCAAGCTGCATGTGCGTTGGCTGCGGGCCAATGCTTTGCGTTGTTCAAAACGCTAACGTTTTGTCCTGCAGCTCGAATTATTTAGGGTATAAATCATTATTTATCCTCGCCCGAAGTGCCGTCAGTCAGCGCCACCCCCGAGTTTTCCAGCACCATCTTCTGCGGTACAGCCAGCGGAATATTAGATGCCCGTAACCGCTTGATGATCTCAAACAACAGGTCGCTCTTCGCTTCCGAGACCATTCTCGGGCTGCTGACATAGCCCGTTACGCTCAGCACCATACCCGTAGGAGTCAACTGACTGAACTTCACTGACGGTGCTGGTGATTCCAAAATCGCATCGTGGTTGATATAAGCATCCAGCAACAGGGATCGGACTTCTTCAGGATCGATATCCAACGGGAACGTCAGCGCCAGCGTCGCAACCCCAAAGGGGTTCCCCATGGTAATATTGCGCACATTCTGTGAGATGAATTGCGAGTTCGGCACAATTACCGTCGAACGGTCGCCCAATTGAATTTCCGTCGCACGCACGTTAATCCGACGGATATCTCCTTCGACTCCGCTGATACTGACCGAGTCCCCTACTTTCACCGGGCGTTCCGTCAACAGAATCAGGCCAGAGATAAAGTTCTTCACTATCTCCTGTAAGCCAAAACCGATACCCACCGACAACGCACTGACAATCCACGCTAGCTTGTTCCATTGAATCCCCAATGTCGCCAACGTCAGCAGAATAATCAGGATATAGCCGATGTTGCTAAACAGCGTCACCAGCGATGCACGGATCCCACGTTCTAACGTCGTTTTAGGAAGAAACTCGTCCTCCAGCCAGCGTTTTGAAGAGCGTAAAACATAAACTCCTACCACCAAAAAGAGCACTGCGTTAACCAGATGAGCAGGCACGATGCTCAATGTTTCCAGCCCTTTCCCTCCCCAAATCTCAGCGGCTTTTTGCACCAATTCCAGTGGCGTAGTCGTGCCAAACGTACCGTTTAGTAAAGCAACAGCCGCCATCAAAATTAAAAAGACTTTACCGCTAGCCGACAGAAGCAATGTAGCTTGAGCCAGATGCCGATCGTCCAGATTGAGCGAATTTTTCATCCGCTTGCCACTGGCATTATGGGGGGAGAAGATACTTTCGCAGATATCGGTAATAAACGTTGAAAACAAATACAGGCAGGAGAACACCATGCCAATCCACACTAGCTCGAACGCCAGGAAACGAGCCAGTGAGATATAACCGATGACCAACGACACCAGTATTGAGAATGACGTCGCCAATACCGCAAGGTGGATAACGCCAGATAGCGTCGAACGCGCTTCCGGTTGTTCCCCTGAATGCACCATCTGCCGACGAATTTGATCGCTTTTCAGCGTGATCGTCCCTGCGGTGAAGGCTAAGAACAGTGCAGATAAACCGTTCACCATAATGGTTGCCGCAACCGATGTCCCTACTGTCGCCGTCACCTGTTCAATAAAACCGAAGATCAGAATAATGCCAGCGGCAACCACAGGAAACGGTTTCATGGCCTTTGCGACTGGATTCGCAATCGCGGGTAAACGCCACGAAGGGCGTTTATTTGACAGAAATGCTCGCCCCAGCCCAGCAATCATCGAACAGAAGATTGCCTGTCTCACCAGCGCATCAAGGAACGACACTACGCGTTCTGTCGCCTCGCCATGACGCGTGAACGTAAAATCGATTAAATTTGCCGCAATACCGATCGTTACCACGGTTGAAATAACCGATGCCGTGGCCAAGAAACTCCTCCGCAAGCGCCCTTCCGGTAACCAGTGGATCCCCGCCCAAGCCAGATACTTTTCCAGATACCGTCGCCCTGCCGAACTCATCGCCATTGCAATCAGAATCAGGAACGCAGAGCCGTAACGCCAGTCCGGTTCCCAAGCTACCATAAAAGCATCGCTTAATTGATCTTGAAAAGTACTCAGCCGGCGAACATCCTCGGTCTGCGGTGCCGCAAGCGGAGCCCAGAAACGCCCGCCCAAAATGCTGCCGGAGTTCAATGCCAACTGTGTTTTCAGTGCGCTACGGCGCAGAGTAACGATTTGCGCCGACAGATTAGCCGCACTGGTGCGTAAAGCCTGAATTTGTTCGATCTGCGCATCCATTTTTGCTTTTTGCGCATTCAGGCTATTGCGCTTACGCGTCACTTCACTGGTTTCATTAAGACTGGAACCAGGCTCTGGTGCAGGCCCTAATACATCCAACTGAGCCTGAATTTGAGCACGTAGCGGCGCAACCGCATTAGAAAGCTCGCTGGCGCTATTCACCAGTTCCTGTGTCGTGTCATTCAACGCACCAAATTTGCTGTCGTTATTGGTACCTGAGACTTGCTGCTTGATGCTATCCAACTGTTTTTGCAGCTTGATCAACTCGGCATCAACATTAATTTTTACTGGTGCATCAGTCTGAGCGGGCTGTGGATCTGGGTCAGAACCCGCATTCGCCGCCGCTGCATATCCAGCAGGCAGCATTAACATCGTCAATAGACAAATGCGTAAAAATGCGGATGAAAGAATGTTCATAAATCAAAAGGTTCCAAAGTTCGACGAAATAGCGAATTCATCAATAGCCAAGCAACGACCCCCAGCACGTGAAAGCTGCCCGCATTCATCCAAAATCCAACGAATACGGGCATAGTGTACCAACAGCGTAGGGCGCAGAATATGCCTGTTCATAACTTGAAAAGAATTACTGAACGCATCCAGCAGATAAAACTGAAACTTTCATTGCTATGTGTCATTCGTGTGGAGAGGGCTCGCAATTGTGCAAAAAATTCACACCAGCAAAAGCAATATTCACCAAAGTTGTACAGGGATTCACCGTATAACGTAAATCCCGTGCCAACCCGTTGACTCACTGGGGCTTGTGGGTATAATCCAGCCCACTGTTGCAACAAGCAGCGGCCACTTCTTTGCGTAATGCGCCCTTAGCTCAGTTGGATAGAGCAACGGCCTTCTAAGCCGTAGGTCACAGGTTCGAGCCCTGTAGGGCGTACCATTTTAAGTTCTCCCAGACTCTACCGAATTCAACAAAACCCCGTTATATTCATTGATACCACTAGGATTTTCTGTCGCTGAGCTCCACCGAGGTCAACCCAGCATACTGGAAATCAAGTCGATGTTGGGGGCCTCTATGGGGGCTCTTCTTGTTCAATGACTATTAGGGGCCCCCACGATGCCACTTAATGCTCGACAGATAGAAACCGCCAAGCCACAAGACAAAGAATACAAACTCACTGACGGTGCGGGCCTTTATCTTCTGATAAAGCCGAATGGAGCCAAATACTGGCGTTTGAAGTACCGCATTGCAGGGAAAGAGAAAAAATTATCTATCGGTGTTTATCCTGATATCTCGCTGGCTGAAGCGAGACTAAAACGGGAAGAGGCTCGCAAAATCGTCGCCTCAGGTGGCGATCCTAGTGAACAAAAGCAGGTTGAAAGACAGGCTAAAAAAATCAACATTGATAACACCTTCAAAGCCATTGCTCTCGAATGGCATGAATATAAGCGTCCTAACTGGTCGAAGGGTTACGCTGAAGACCTGATGGAAGCCTTTGAGAACGATATTTTCCCAGATATCGGCAAACGTCCTGTTGCTGAAGTTAAGCCGCTGGAGATGCTAACCACTCTACGCAAACTGGAAAAACGCGGCGTACTCGACAAATTGCGTAAAATCCGCCAAGCCTGTAATCAGGTGTTCCGGTACGCGATTGTTACTGGTCGGGCGGAAAACAATCCAGCATCAGAATTGGCAAGCGCCCTTCCCCCACCAAAGGCTACGCACTACCCTCATCTGTTGCCGGATGAACTGCCGGATTTTCTACGCGCTTTATCAATGTATTCGGGGAGTAAGGTCACGCAACTGGCAACACGTATCCTGATGCTTACCGGCGTTCGTACTATCGAATTACGACAAGCAGAATGGAAGGAGTTTGATTTTGACAAACAGCTTTGGGAAGTACCGAAAGAACGCATGAAAATGCGCCGCCCTCACCTCGTTCCTCTCTCTGATCAAGTGATTGATGCGCTGCAACAGCTCCAGGCAATTACCGGGCGCTACAATCTGGTTTTCCCTGGACGTAACGACATCACCAAACCGATGAGTGAAGCCAGTATTAATCAGGTACTGAAACGAATTGGTTATCACGGCAAAGCAACAGGACACGGCTTTCGCCACACAATGAGCACCATACTGCACGAACAAGGCTATAACACTGCCTGGATCGAATTGCAGCTTGCTCATGTGGACAAAAATACGATTCGTGGGACGTATAACCATGCCCAGTATTTGGAGCAGCGGAGAAGCATGTTGCAGTGGTATGGGGATTTTGTTGATGGGCTGGAGCATGGGGATGTGAAGAAGGTTGTGGTGATGGGTAAGCGAAAGTAAGAGGATTATCCGGCGTTCTCTGTATGGCCTGCATAAATTCTCGGGATGCCAACGCACGGTCAAAGTCGTGCAGCACCTGATACGCGCCTTCGATGACTTACCCAGCAACATTGCCTTTATGCGGCGCGCACACATCGGCCACAGTGTCGCCGCACACCGGACTCCAAGATTCGGAGCCCAGTCTTTGTGGCTGTTCGGTGCGGTTGACACGAAGAGCCTGATTGGCCCTGTTGCCACCGTATTTCCTGAGTTCATCGCCTGCGACGACCATGAGTCCACGGACGTGGGCCATCAAGGGGAAAAGCGGCAGGCAGGGGAGCGAGGGAACGATGGAAGCCCGTAAGCCCCGGGCGGCTCGACGCGTAGCTCGTTAGCGCGACCGGCCGAACGTCAACATCGGAAAGCAACAGTTAGCCTATCCCGATAATGGACTATAAAGAACTAATATGGCTACAATGTAGCCACAATATATGAGGTACTACACATGGCAGTCTCAGATGTCGTTCGTGCTCGGATTAGTTCAGAGGTTAGAGCTGAGGAAGTTGCAGTTTTAGCTGAAATGGGATTATCACTCTCAGATGTAATGAGAACTTTTCTCATGAAAATAGCGAAGGAAAAATCTATTCCATTTGAGATGGCATTAACAAACAGCTCAGAAGTCCAGACCAAGAAAGAATCGCCTTCAATTATTTTAATCATCCAGTAGAACTATGGGAGGCGTTTATGATGAATCACAATCAAAAAACCGGCGAGAACACAATGGCTTTAAATTTCTTGCAAATATCAAACATCATCTCAAGATGGTTGCTCCGAAAGAAAAGCACCACTGGTTTAAGGCGTATCGTTCAACTTGGAGCCGCACTAGCCACAGATGTTGGAATGGTTAGACAAGAGAATCAAGATCATGTCGCAGCATTGCGTGGATTTGACTCTAATGGCCAAGAATATTCCGTAATAGCTCTCTCTGACGGCATTGGAGGCATGAAGGATGGGGCGCTTTGCTCCGCCAAAGCTATCGGAACGTTCCTTGGGAAAATTATTGAAATATCAAAAGATAAACATGCTAATAGCCCGGAGCAATGGTTAAAAGCTGCGGCACTCGAAGCAAATTCAAGAATTCTTCAGGAATACAATGAGACGGGGGGAGCTACGCTCGTTGCCATTCTACATTTAAAGAACCAAAACCCATGCTGGCTTAGTGTTGGTGATAGTCGCATATATAGCTGGGATGGAAAATCCGTCTATCAATTATCGAAAGACGACACTATTGCCGGCCAGCTTGGCAAACAAGACAAAATAGATCAGGAACAAACAAAGCTTCTCCAGTTTATAGGATCAGAAGCTGAGCTAGATATTCATACTGGAGCAATTGAGGCAAAGGAATCTCGTAATGTCTTGCTAACATCCGATGGGGTTCATTACTTATCTTCGTCGCAAGATTGGTTTGAGAAAATCATCACCAATAGCGGAGATCCTGGCGTATGCGTAAAAAGGCTAATCGACGTATCTAAATGGTGCGGAGGTCCTGACAATGCATCGGTTGCAGTCATATCCATCTCTCATCAAGCCGAATCAACCGCGGAATTGGAACAAGACCAACTGGAAATATGGGATTCCTTTGGAGAGTTGCAGATACCTGTATTTTTTACCGATTCTGGAAGCATTGAGAAAAAATTGATCGACAGAAATGATCACCAGAAATTAGAAGCAAAAAAAGATTTGCTATCAGAAAGCTTATCTCCTGAAAAAACAGTTCCTCCTGAACCCAAAAAAACAGCAAAGAAAAGGCAGCGCACACCAAAGAAAAAAATAGAAACCCAAACGAACGAACAAAAACTAGTAAAGGCGCCTGAGCTTTTTGTGGATTTTCCAGATAAAGACTAAAAGGAGACGACATGCTTATTGCTGGTCGCTATCAATTCGATGGAAACTACATTTCTGGCGGAATGGCAACAGTTTTGCCATGTCAAGATAAGGTATTATCGCGAAATGTGGCAATAAAAATAATGCCAGGAGCTGCAAGTGAGCGACGCATACGAGACGAAGTCTCAGCACTACTAAAAATGCGCTCCAAACATGTTGTTCAGATATACGACATCTTCCCCACAGAAAATGAGGGCTTGGCAATTGTCCAAGAATTTATCTCTGGATTTGATTTGTTTGATAAACGATTATTCCCAAAAACCAAAGGAGAATATCTAAGACTTCTCTGGCAGATGGCTTCTGGATTGGCTGATATCCATGATCTAAAAATAATTCATAGAGATATTAAGCCAAACAACATGAAAGTGGATAATGAAGGGGTTTTGAAAATATTCGACTTTGGTCTAGCGCGCGATGAAGGAGAAGGTGCTAGCACGATGGGATTCGTCGGAACGCCGGGATTTGCAGCTCCTGAACTATATGCAGATAACCCAAAATTCACTGCGGCCGTAGATGTTTATGCGTTTGGTGCCAGCGCACTATATCTTGCAATGGGCGACCTACCCAGCGATCTGAAATATCGTCCACCAAAGCTTGATGCCAATGATTTTTTCGAAGAAATAAGATTTGATTTACGAGATGAGCTCCGAAGTTCATTGAATTCGTGTCTCTCTAAATCTCCCAAAAATCGGCCACCAATGAGGGAGGTAAGAGATTTACTCGCGAAAAATATCCTTCACGACACCCACAGAGCGCTTGTGGTTTTCGATGGAAAATCGACATTTTTGAATGGAAAAAATCGCTCGGTCAGCTTAAATGCTCATGGTCTTGGTCAGATAAAAATTCAATATGATGGGTTTGATTTTAGAGCAGTAGAAATTTCAGGCGAAGTTTTTATAAACAATCGAGCGGTAAGCAATAACTTCGCAATTCCGGGTGCTTGTGTGGTAACCCTTGGGGCGCCAGAGAAAAAAAATCAACGAAAATACATAACATTCGACCTTTCGCATCCGGAGATTGTGCTATGAGTGGAAATTTATTGCCTGGAGCACTGATAGGCGGCCGCTATCAAATACTCAATTACCTTGGTGAAGGAGGGATGCAATATGTTTATGTGGCGCGAGACAACCTAACAGAAAGAAATGTTGCTCTAAAAACCCCAAAAAACAAATCGGCAACAAAGCGATTTCGTCGAAGTGCCGTAGTCGCTGCAAGAGTCAATCATCCAAATGTGGCAAAAACCCTCGACTATATCAAAGAGAATGAATCAAGATACTTGATTGAGGAGCTGATAGTAGGGAGTGATATGAAGGCTGCTTTACTGGATAAAGCGGAATATCTCGATCCCTATCTGGTTGCCAAAATACTTCATCATCTTGCCAAGGGTGTTGCAGCAGCCCATCACGCAGGCGTAGTTCATCGTGATTTGAAGCCGACAAATATAATGATATGCGGGCAATACTCTCTCACAGAATTGAAAGTTACAGACTTTGGTATCGCAAAAATGGCTAGCGAAGAGTTACTACAAGCGGTTGAAGGTGGAGAAGAGAGCTTAACTACATCACAAACCGCTGTGGGTGCTCTACCCTACATGGCCCCGGAGGCGATTGAAACCCCCAGAGATGTTACCGAAGCAGCAGACATCTGGTCGATTGGGGCAATGACGTATCACCTGCTCTGCGGACAGTACCCCTATGGGCAGGGACTTCGGGCGGTTCCAAAAATTGTAGAAGCGGCAGAGCCAGAAATACCGTCATTCGTAATGAGAAACCCTCAATTTTCTCCGTTGGCTACAGAAATCATAGAAATAATGCTGTCTTGCCTTAGAAAGAATCCTAACGATCGTCCAACAGCAGATGATTTGGTTCGGAAATGCAGCCAGCTATGCTATTCCATTTCTGATCGCACTATCGGCGTGGTGAATAATTTTATGCATTCTGCCTATGGGTTTATTACAACTGAGCAAGGCAATGTTTTTTATCACAAGGATAGTGTTTACGGAGATTTACCTAACATTGGAGATAAGGTCGTCTTGGCTAGTTATGATGGTGGTTATGCACCAAGAGCACTCCCCGTACTGAAACTCTCAAAGAATTAAACTTAGATGATTTGGGGGAGCTAATGTATTTGGCACAGTTGACGATTTCGAACTTCAGAAAGCTACAGAAGGCAGAACTGGAGTTCCAACCCGGCCTAAACGTCTTGGTTGGTGCAAACAACGTTGGAAAGACCGCTGTCGTCGATGCTCTGCGAGCACTACTAGCGGGACATGACGAACCCTATCCCCGGCTCAATGTTGACGACGTCCATCGACCTCGTGGAGTGACACCGGCTGGAGACATCATGTTTCAGTACGTGTTTCGTGATCTTGACGAAGACAATGAAGCTGACTTTCTTCCAGCGCTGAAAATCGACACAGCTGGCAAGGCCGAGGCACACATCTCCATTCGGTACGCAGAGGCCGACAAGATCGGCCGGCTACGCGCTAAACGCTGGTGCGGGGATCATGAAGATGTGGGGCTGACCTCAGACATGATGGAGAACCTGCGCGGGGTGTATTTGCCGCCATTGCGCGATGCATCTCAGAGCCTGAAACCCAGTCGCAGCAGCCAACTGGCCAGACTGTTCCATCTGCTATCCGACGACGCCGGACGCGATGACATCAATGAAGCACTGAAGAAGCTCGATGAAGAACTGAAAAAACATACGCCGATCACCAACACATATACCGCAATCAAAGGCCTACACGACACCATGCTCGGCCCCCAACTTGCACAGCTTCTAGAATTGGGATTGAGCGGAACCGATTTTCAGCGATTGGCCTCGCGCTTATCACTGATGGTTGATGCCTTCGAAATCGAGCAGAACGGCCTTGGCTTCAACAATCTGATTTTCATGGCGGTTGTTCTGAGCGAACTGGCAAAGAACCCGGAGTCGAGCTATCGTAGCCTCATCGTCGAGGAGCCCGAAGCACATTTGCATCCCCAACTTCAGGCCGTCTTGTTGAGCTACTTGGAGACGCTGAAGGCCACCGATAGCGAGAAGCCAGTTCAGCTCTTCGTTACGAGCCATTCACCTAATTTCGCCAGCATCGCCCATATCAACAGCCTGACCTGCCTAGTGGACACAGGTAGCGCAGTCGAAACCTTCTTCCCCCGCGACATAGACTTTGGGAAAGGAAAGCGAGAAAAGCTGGAGCGCTACCTTGACGTGACACGCGCAGAGATCTTCTTTGCCCGCAGAGTCATTTTTGTCGAAGGCGCTGCTGAACTGATGTTGGTCAGCCAGTTGGCCGAGAAGGCCGGGTACAAGCTGCGCGAGCATGGCGTCAGCCTGATTAGCGTTGAGGGCCTGAACTTTGATTCCTTCCTTCCGCTGTTCGGTGAAAAGGCATTGAAGATCCCCGTATCCGTCATTACCGATGCAGATCCTGTGGATACGCCCGCTGACGGCGAAAGCGAGTCGCAGGCGCTATATCCGGCCCTCGGTGACGTTGTCAAGGTATCCGACAACACGGCCAAGATGAAGGAAAACGAAGATGCCTTCGTGAAGGTTTTTCACGGTGTGAAGACCTTGGAGTACGACCTGGCGCTGCACGAAGCCAATCGCTTGGCCATGCTGAGCGCACTCAAGGAGTTTCACCCAAAGATCGGGGAGACCGTTGAGGCTTCTGTCAATGCGGCAAGCGGCGATGCTGAAAAGGCGCGCATCTTGTTCAGCGGCATGTTTGAACGTAAGCAGAATAATGTCCAGAAAGGACGATTCGGCCAAGCTTTGGCGCAAGTGTTGGCTGACGGCGGGACTTGTGTCATACCCGAATACATACTGAACGCCATCAAACATGCTTGCCAAAAGGCACATGCGCGCCCATGACAAAACCTTCCCCTGAGCAGGCGGCTATCATCAACGCGCCACTGGTCCCCATGTCGGTTATCGCGTGCGCTGGAAGCGGAAAGACACACACGGCAGTACGTCGGTTGGCGGAGATGCGCAGACTGCTTGGTAGCCATCGTGGCCGAGTGGCGCTGCTGTCCTTCTCCAATATCGCTGTGGACACGTTCCGACAAAGCTACCAGTCCTTAGCCCTTGAAATGTCGGTCGGTCCCAGCGGCCACCGCGTTGACATCAATACACTGGACGGTTTCATCACGCGCCATGTTCTTCACCCCCATGCCCACCGGACGATGCAAGCAACACAGGCGGCCTTTCTTGTCACTGGTGGCGAGTCATTCCTGAACAGTTTCTCTTTCAAGCCAGGCAACTACCCCGTTAGCATCATGTCCATGCAGGTCGGATGGCGTGACTCCGGCATCTATTTCTACTACGTGAACAATGACCAAGTCGTAGAGTTGAACCACGGTTATGCCTCTGCGATCGTCCATCGCCTGGGGACTGTGGGTGCCTATACACACAATCTTGGCCGTTACTGGTGTTATCGCACACTCAGGGAACAACCGGTGATTCTTCGCGCCTTGGCGCGCCGGTATCCGCATATCCTGATTGATGAAGCGCAGGACATTGGCACGCTCCATCAGGCCATTCTTGAACAACTCATCAACGCAGGCGTGCAGGTATCGCTCATCGGCGATCCCAACCAAGCCATCTACGAGTTTGCTGGGGCCAATGGAAGATTTTTGTCGCAGTACGGGACACGTTCTGGCGTCATTGGGTTGAAATTGACCCGCAACTATCGGTCCGTACCGCCAATTCTCGAACTGGCGAATAAGCTCTCAGACCGTAGCGATGATCCAGATCGCATCATCCCGGAAACGGCACATGGCGCGTACTTCATCCCCTACAGGACGGCTGACCGCGACAACCTAGTACACACATTCCAAGCCACCGTCATCGCGGCAGGACTGATGCTCGAACGTTCCGCCGTGCTCTGTCGTGGCCGTGACTTTGCCAACAAGTTGGCCGGCAACGAGTCTCCCGCTGGCCAAGGAGCTGTGAAAGGTTTTGCCCAAGCCGCCATCTCCCGTGACAAGAATCAAGATTATGTCGGGGCCTTCAAGGGCGTTGCCATTTGCATTGCTGGCCTTCTCGTCAATTTGCCCAAGGGGTGGGTGGCCACTGTCACACATCCCGCGAGCTATCCCGAAGCCCAACCGTTGCGCCGCCTAATTTGGCGCTTCACGCGAAACCCGGATACAGGACTACCTTCTGCTTCCTTGCAGGCGGACACCGAATGGCATCCGCTGTTGCTCACCAGGGTAAAGGCATTACTGGCTACGTTGGAGAAGGACCATGGCTTGAAGCCTGTTAACAACATAGGTATGAAACTCGCCAAGAAAAAATTACCTAATGTGCCGCTTGCCACTACCGCAGATCTGGCGGCATCAAATACAGCCAGAATCCGTGTGGACACAGTTCATCAGGCGAAAGGCGAGAACCTGGATGCTGTTCTCTACATGGCAACCAAAGAACACGTCACGGCTATGCTGGATGGAGTGGACTCAGAAGTCGGACGCATAGGATACGTCGCGGTGACGCGCGCCAGGGATCTCTTGTGGCTGGGCGTTCCAGCCAATTCGCTATCTGAATTACGGCCTAAATTGGTTGCGAACGGTTTTCAAGAGATTGGCATACCAGCCCTTCTCACCACCTAATATTGCGTGGTCGTCAGCCCTAAGCCGTGCCACAGTTCACGGCAGATGCCTTGTTATTTTTGAGCGAAAGTGGGCCAGCGAGATTCGAGCAGACGCCGCGTGTTCTCCAGTTCTTTTTGCAGCAACTCAACATCCGACAACACCGTCCGATAGTTGGTCGCCATTACCTTGGTAGGCAGGCCATCCAGTACATATCCCGTAGGGCATAGCCTTTATCAGCGCACAGGCTCAGGCCCAATGATCCTTGGCATAGGCATTTACCCCATGTCAGCATGGGTGAGGCTACCTAGCTTCAGGTCGATGATGACCAAGCCGCGTAGCTTGCGTTGGAAGAACAGCAAATCGCCCCAATACCAGGTCTGCTCGATGCGCAACCGACGTTGCCGCCCAACGAAGGTGAAGCCTTCACCTAGTTCCAGCAAGAAATGTCCCAGCAGCAGGAGCAAGGCAGTTTCCAGAGCAGACGCCGACTACTCGTCCTTGAGGTCGAGCTAGCGCACGCTCCAACCACCACGTAGCACCTCGGCGGCGTAGATGGCATTTCTCTAGATAGTTGGAGTATCCAACGTGATCCACAATACCAAGGTCAGTAGCGCGTAAAAACGACATATTCATCCATCAGGTTTGTCAACGCCGCATTTTCTTCCTGCCTTTTACCCAGCCAGAAGCAAATCTCCTCGTGATTCATCAGTTTCAAATTCGCTAACCAGTCATTCATTGAAGCACCCAGCATAAGATCATACCAACATAGCCAGACAAGTTTATGGCGAATGTCACGCATCTTAAATTGTGCGAAAAGGCAGATCAGTTTGTTAGCAAGGCGGCCTTGCTTCAGTCTGACGCATTCACTCAGTAAAATTCCTTCCAGCCCAGCATGGGTGAACAGAAGTTCATCATTAGTTTCGAGAGTTGTTCGTAAATCATCTAGTGAAAACAGCGGGTCAGGCCATTTTTTACCATGAACTATTCGGTTCAGGTATTGCGGCACAATCGCTGTAACTGCTCCTGCCTCGGGAAAATGCAAAACTGAAACTGTAAGACAGTGACTGTGCCGAATTTCTGGATGACACATCCCGTTTCTGATTGCGATATTGGTCAAATCGGTCAACCAGCGTTGATAGGTATTGAGCAGATCGTTGTAGCAAGCAGCTGTTTCTTTCATCGATGAATAACCCTTTATCTAAATAAATTGGTAGCCAAAAGTTTCACAGAAAGCGGATTGTTGAATTGGCTGTTGGGGGGACTGTTGCAAATGAAGGAGAGCGCTACTGGCGAGACTGAACAATTCGCTGCTGTAACCAGATTTCCACTTCACTTTGTAGCCAACGGGAGCTACGCCCTAGCTTAATGGGTTTGGGAAACAGGCCATCTTTGATCAGTTTATAAAACCATTTGTCGGTGAGCCCTGTCAGTTTGGTGATGAATGCCATATCGACAAACTGGTCTTCGAGTAGGGAAGGTTGAACAGTCATAGCGAAATTCTCCGGTAGTTTAAAGAGTACCGGAGTCGAGATGCTGGTTATCACTGCCTGCTCCGGCATAACAACCGGGGAGAATGTAAAAAGTGTTTTGTCTTCACGGATTACCTCGTGGCCTCCCTAGCCCACTGGGTGTAGGAACCTCGCTAGAACCGTAGTAATAATGCCCGTCCTTCTGCTCTTCTTTCGCCAGATAGCTGATAATGTAGCGTAGGCCATTGATAGCAACGCTATCATCGTAATTAACTGGCTGGGTTATATCAGCTTCGTAGCTGGCTTTATGATCGCACCGGTTGTGGTAACCCTGGCTTTCCGTTATGTCCTGCCACAGTGCGCCAGCCTGTTCTGCTACCGGATATGTTGACTGATTGTTGTGTCTATTGAGATACATCACGATGTGAGCATGACACCCATGAAGGGGTGTAGACTCCAATACCCAAAAATATCCGACGAGTCTGCCTTGGCGCATCATCATTTCAGCCAACTGACGAACATCCCATTCAGTCTGCTTCATCCCATGATGGAGATAACGCCATGAACCTTTACGATAAAATAGATCGATCCTGATGGGTTGTAGGCGAGAGTAACGGGCTAACAGTTGATTAAGGTGGTCATTGACTAACGAAAGTAGGAACCAGTTCATCGTGTAATTACGGTTATAGGGATAGGGAAAATCCATAATCGAGTCCTCTGTAATGGATATACAGAGAAATGGACTGATATGTATTTTCTATTCAGTAAGGCAGTGTGACGATCACGGTATTTCTTGTGGTACGCCATTACAGTGAGTAGATGCTATCGGACGTATTTGTTGCTTACGTTATACATGTAGTATTGATAAGGGAAATGAGAGCAGACAGAGAATATTAATTATACTAAAAACCCAAATATTCTCTCTGAACATTTTATCTAAAAATAGTCAATAGGTATATTTTACATTAATAATGATTTTATTTCATTAAAAAATAATAAACCATTGATAAATATTTTATTAAATTTTAAAGTTATGCAAAATTGACCATATGATTAACAAAGGGGCCAGATGTGGCAGAGCGTATTACCTTTAATGTCACTAATTCGGACACGTTACGTGTCGTGGATGAATACTGCAAGAAGCAAGGTATCTCTCGCTCTCTGGCTATAGCTACATTGCTTGATGCTACTGTGCCAGTGTTGAATGATGTTAATTGTTACTATCAACTCGCAGATGAACTCAATACACGACTATTATCCGGCGTCTATCGACAGGATTTGCCACGAAGAAAAAATGTGGTAGATGCTGAGCGATATTGTCTGGAAATTTTTGAAAACAATCTCCTCGTGGGAAAAATGTATGATTTTGATAGCGCTAGCGGGATACTTCATGTTCGAGAGAAAAAGCGCCATTATCGCCGTGATGATCATATCGGAAAGGTGGAGAGTCGCTATATCAAGGATATCTGTGACGTAGCTATGAGAGGAAATAGGAAAGATGCTCAGTATGCCTGTTTCATCTATGCCGAGCGGATTGTATTTACTGATAAGAAGAAAAGCGATGATGAATCAGCGTCGATAAGGCTAGCCGCAGGTGATGCTTTTATTCTGATGCTAAAAGATGTGGTTTACGAAAATCTCTTTTTTGATTTAACTGGTGCTTTGTTTGTTAACATGATCGATCTGATATCTTCTGGTACGCGGGGATTTTCTAAAACGGCCAAAGATCCAAGCGTCTACTGTTGGGTGCCTATTCTGTTCAGTGACAAAAATGCCGTGATAGTACCGGTGTATCGCACGGATTCAAAAAAGAATGGACTTACCTTCCGTAAACCAGCATTGATTACCGTCATCACTCCAAATTAAAAAATTCAGCATTTCTGTTTGATATTATTTGATTTTTTTCAGATAGATATTATCCCCATGCACACCCCCAATCTGTGGCGGTTTTCAATAGCCGCCACACCGTTCTGTCTGTCTGAGAAATCCTTATGCCCAACCACGAGAACCTGCGAGAGATACAGGCGTCGCTGTCAGTATTGCCGGATAGCCTGCACCAGCGCGTCATTGACTACATTGAACAACTGATCCAATACGAACCCGTCATCGGCATTATGGGGAAGACCGGTGCGGGTAAATCCAGTTTATGTAATGCGCTATTTCAGGGGGACGTGTCCCCAGTCAGTGATAGCCGTGCCTGTACGCGACACGCTCTTACGTTCCGGTTGTCATCGGGGCAACGCAGCATTTTGTTTGTTGATTTACCCGGTGTCGGTGAGAGTGAGGAGCGGGACCGTGACTATGCTGCGCTCTATCAGCACTGGCTACCCCGCGTTGATATTGTGCTCTGGTTGCTCAAGGCCGATGACCGAGCACTCTCCGTTGACCAGCATATCTATCGCACCGTTATCGGTGAGCGCTACCGTGACAAGATACTGTTTGTCCTGAATCAAGTCGATAAACTGGAGCCCAGTCACGAATGGGACCGGGAGTCACAGCAACCCTCATTAAAGCAGTCCGGTAATATCTATGCCCGGCGCGTCGCCGTGCGTTCCACTTTCTTTCCGACCCATCCGGTCTGCGCCGTATCGGTAAAAACCAACTGGGGCATGGCGACGATGGTGGAGACGCTGTTTCAGTGTTTACCGCCAAAGGCCAGTAGTCCGCTGTCAGCCCGCTTACAGCCCGACTGGCGTTCAGTGGCTATTGATAACCGGGCTCGGGATGATTTTGCCCAGTCGGTCGGCGACGTACTTGATAGCGTGATTACGCTACCTGTCGTCCCTGTGCCGCTAAAAATACTTATCGGCGGCCTCAAACAAACGGTGGTGTCACTCGCCCGTTCATTGTGGTCACTGCTGTTCTAGGCAATACCTATGCTTTCCCATCCCGTCCGGCCCTGTCGCTTTTGCGCCAGGGCTTTTATTTATTCTTTTTCTGAGGACATTCCTATGGTTCGGTTAACGTGACTCGTCGTGGTGGCAGAAACCATGCTGGCGACATGCCAGTGATTGAGGAACTTCGTGTTATCACTCTGTAACCACATGGACAGGGTGTGTCCGACCGTTAGCGTTTACCCTCATAGCCTGTTTACCTCAATGGCCCCTCAGGCCGCATCCCACCAGCTTTCTTACTGAAAATAAAAATATTTTTCACAGTGTCCATACCCTGACCACGCCCCTCTTTAAAGTAATCAAAGGACTTTCATTCCGTTAACTGCCTCAGGAGGCTGCACCATGACACAGGCTGACCGCCGATATGACCGGCTGGCCGTCAGGCTGTCATTGATAATCAGCCGATTACTGGCGGGCGAAACACTGAGCGTCAGAAAACTGGCGGCAGAGTTCGGCGTCTCTACTCGTACCTTACGGCGAGATTTCCGTGAACGGCTGATGTATCTCGACCTGGAATACCGCAACGGCCTTTGCCGTTTGCCGGAGCACCATAACCCGGCACGGCATGGGCAGGATGTGCTGATGTTTGTCCGACAGACCGGGATGGGAAACGTGTTTCCCGGTCTGGATAACCGGTTGGTTAACACCCTGCTGGACAGCGGTGAGGACGCACCCTGTCTGGTCTGGCATCCGCCCCAGCGCGGTACGCCGACACTGCCGGGGCATTTTTACCGTCTGACCAGAGCGATTGGCGAGCAGCTACGCGTCACGATTCTGGCCGACGGTCAGCGCTATGACGGATTATCGCCTTACCGGCTTATCTGCCTGTATGGCGAGTGGTATCTGGTGGCCGAGTCGCTGGGGCATCTTCTGGTCCTGCCGCTGCATGAGATTCATGGGGTGACGGTGTCCACCGAATCATTCCCGCGCCGCGATGACATCTGCCACCTGACCACACAATCCGACTTCATCACGGCATTGCCGCATTTTCGCTTTATTCACGACGTACTCACCACCTTCGGCACGTCTCCGACTACATAAATCAGGGACGCGATGCCAACACCAGAGAAAACCAGAAAGACGGATAAAAAAGGACAGTACCCGTAGCGGCACACAGAGGCCGTTACCGGACAGTTCAGTGAAGGACCACTCCAGACGTCACAGGCAGACACCGTTCTACCTGGACGATTTTCATAATGACTTCAACATAAAGGATACGATGATGTTTACCTACCTTCCGGGCAAACGGGGATGGCTGATAATCGGGCTACTGGCAACCTTCTCCGCTCAGGCAGAAACCGAGCTTCCTGCTCAGGTCACCTGGCTTACCTTCAAAAGGCTTGGCTGGACCAACCCTGACGGGCTGAGTGATGACCAGTTAATCCGCATGACCTATAAAGGCAGAACGATTTTTAACTATCCCTGGACTGAGCAGTTTTTTGTCAGAGATGGCTACGGGCCACTGTTTCTGGCGAATAAAAAGGCCAAAACCCTTTCTCGGGTCAATATGAAAACGCGGTCAAAAACATCAGGTGACCTGGAGGTGGTCTATCGTGGTAACAAAACCAGCAACTGTACCTATGAAATTACCGACACAAAGGTCTATTTCAACGCCAATTTTGCCGACGGCAAGCCCGAGCAGCCGACGTTATTGCTGAGCATTCCAGAAAAGTGTATCGACCAGAAAAAGATGGCGGAAATTAAGGCACAGAAACGTGAACAGGAGCAGAAACTGGGTAAATGGCTGGCAGACGGCTTCAACAAAGAGCACCACCGCCGTTACGGCTACTGACCCTGAGACGTGTCCATTCACACAGAGGAACTCGCATGAAACACATTCATTCACTTCTGCTCGCTGGCGCACTGTTGTTGCCGTTATCCGTACAGGCCGTACCGAACCTGTGGAGTACCGACTCCGGTCAGGGTGTCACCGAATATCGGATAGCCAACACCGAGGGCAGCGTCTTTACCGTTAACTGCACCGGCAACCCTGACGAGGACCACACGCTGCAACACAGCGTGGCGGTGTCGCCCGTAGGTGGTAAGGGTGCTGATTCCCATTTTTCCACCGAGGTGTCTATCGTCGTCGTTATCGATGACCAGCAGTACGGTATTCCGTCCTCGTTAGGATGGCGTAATGCCGATAATGCCTGGTTCGCGTTTATTGAGGCGATTGGCAGCACAACGCAGTTCGATGTTTATCTCAATGACCGGCATGTAGGTGCCTGGGAACCCAAGCAGAAAAACGTGCAGAAGGTGCTGGCTGATATCGCGTCGTGCGTCACAACACGCCGGGAATAATCGGGAGAGGTAACCCATGCCCATTATTGCCATCATCGTTATTGTCGTGGTTGTCATTGTCTTAAGTAAAACCGGTATCTCGGACAGCCTTATTGGCCTGGTTATCGCCACCGTTGCAGGGTTGCTCACCGGCAGCGGAACCGCAGGCATTGCCAGCGTGGCGCTGACACCGTTTCTGGGTATCCCGATAGGGCTGTTTATCGGTGTAACCGTATTCGCCAAAGTACTGCGATGGTTTTCCCGACGCTAGTGATAGCGTTAACTACTCAACGTTAGTCCATTCCCGCCCCTGTTGCTCACGCAGCGGGGGCGTTTTATTTATTAAGGAATCAATATCATGTCATCCCTTTTATCTTCCCCACCAATGCCAAGTCGAGAACAGCGCATCATCCAGATGGCACTGTGCCTGCTAGAAAAGCGCGTGCGTAAAAATGCGCGGCAGTTCAAAACCTCGGAAGACACCAAAAGCTGGTTAATGCTGGAGCTCAGTAGCCTGGAGCGCGAGGTCTTTATGGTGCTGTATCTGGATAACCAGCATCGCCTGATAGAAAAGGAAATTATCGCGCTGGGCGGCATCAATAGCACCGAAGTGCATCCGCGTGAAATCCTCAAAGCTTCACTGCGCCATAACGCCGCCGCCGTAATACTGGCACATAACCATCCTTCCGGCTGTGCCGAGCCCAGTCAGGCTGACCGCCATATCACCGACAAGCTGAAGGACTCACTGTCACAACTCGACGTCAGAGTCCTCGATCATCTGGTTGTCGGCGGCGTTGAGGTAGTGTCATTCGCTGAACGCGGCTGGCTGTGATGACCGCATTTACTACCGCGTTTTTATAAGGAAACCATTATGCAATCATCGGATACCCCGGAATGGGGATTAAAATGTGCCGTTACGCCGCGATTCGGAGCCAGGCTGGTGCAGGAAGGTAACCGTCTGCATTATCTGGTAGATCGGGCCAGCTTTATCGGTACTTTTAGCAAGACAGAAGCCCGTAATCTGGAGCGCGTCTTCCCTGAGCTGATTAAGCAGTTGGAACAAAAACTGAGAACGGGTGAGCTAAATCCTCACCAACAAGGTTGCATCACACTGCATTGCAACGAATGGACCTGTGAAGCCGATACGCTGGGCAGTTTTGGCTACGTGTATATTGTTATTTATCCCTCTTCTGCGGCAGCAGAATAACCCGCAGCTTCTCTCCCTCCTTCTGAACATTTTCCCGATTTTATCGACTTAACCTGTAGAGAGTATTCCCATGCAAACAGCACCTGCAATCCCGCCACGGGAGGATAACCCCTGTCCGTCGCCTATAGCCGTCTGGCAACAACTTCTGACCTACCTGTTGGAAAAGCACTACGGCCTCACGCTGAACGATACGCCGCTCTGTGAGGAAAATGTGATTCAGGAGCATATCGATGCTGGCGTCACGTTGGTCAATGCCGTGAATTTTCTGGTGGAAAAATACGAACTGGTGCGTATCGATCGCAACGGCTTTAACTGGCAGGAGCAATCGCCATTTCTCACTGCCGTTGATGTTCTCCGTGCCAGACGCGCTATCGGCTTGCTCAAAGCATAAAGATTGCGAGCCGCTTTCCAGTAATACCAGGCCAAATCTATTTATCTTCTTCCCCAATGCATAATGCGCCAGCCCTCAGCGGTTGGCGCATTTGCTTGTATGTATGGACCATAAATGATGCAAACTGAATCCGAGGTTTTGACCGAACACACCGAGCTGATTTGCTCGACCAATATCGAACGTATCGTTACTGGACGTGATACCGCGTTGCAACAAATAGAACAGCTCCTCAACCAGCTACAGTCGATCTCAACACTCACGGCGACTATCGGTGGCGGCACCGCTGAGGACTGGGCATTAAAACAAGGGCACCGTTACGATTGTTGGCTAACGGAAACACCTGATAAAGCGATGCCTGCTATTACCCGCACGCTGGATCGCAATATCTGGCGTGACCTGATGCTGAAATCCGGCATGCTGTCGCTGATGGATGCTGAAGCACGCAGCCAGTGGCACAAGAATCTGGAAGAGGGTGACCTACCGGCCATCAGCGAAACCAATATTCTCAGTACGTTTGAGCAACTTCATCAGAGCAAGCGGGAGGTATTCGAACGTGGGGTGATCAATGTGTTTAAAGGCTTGTCTTGGGATTACAAAACCAATCACCCTTGTTATTTCGGCAAGAAAATCATCATCAGCAATCTGGTGACGTACAACCGCTGGGGCTTTGGTCTGAACTGGGGTTGGCGACGCGATCAACTGGCCGATCTAGAGCGTATGCTGTATCTGCTGGATGGTAAACAGATCCCCGACAATCGGGGCGATGTCACTATCCGACTGATGGACCATATCCGCGATAATCCGCACAAGCAGGAATACGAGGATGAGTTCTTTAGTGTGCGTTATTTTCAGAAAGGCACCGGTCATCTCACCTTTAAACGCCCCGACCTGATCGAGCAGATGAACGACATAATCGCTAAACACTATCCGGGGATGTTGGCAGCGAGGTGATTGATCCAATAACGCCACACAAGTATATCCCATTGACATATCCCAATAACACTTTATGCTAGAGATAGAGCAAAATTTAGCCAAGGAGATTTCCATGGAAAAAACTACAGTATTTAAAAGCAACCGTAGCCAGGCGGTACGCCTCCCGAAAGCCGTTGCACTGCCCGATGATGTTAAGCAGGTTGATATCGTCGCGATTGGTCGCACACGAATCATCACTCCGGCAGGCGAAAGCTGGGACAGTTGGTTCGAAGAGGATGGCGTAACGCCTGACTTTATGATCACCAGAGAGCAACCCGATGATCAGATCAGGGAAGATTTCTGATGCTGAAATATCTGCTCGATACCAATATCTGTATTTACACCATCAAGAACAAGCCACAGGAAGTCAGGGACGCTTTCTACCGCCATTACGGGCAGTTTGCTATCAGTGCTATCACGCTGATGGAACTGATCTATGGTGCGGAGAAATCGGTAAACCCAGAAAAGAATCTCTCCGTGATTGAAGGTTTTTCTGCTCGTCTGGAAGTGCAAACTTATGGCTTTGACGCTGCCGTACATACCGGGCAAATTCGTGCCGAGCTGGCAAGACAAGGAACACCCATCGGCCCGTATGATGCCATGTTAGCGGGTCACGCGCGATCCGCAGGTTTGATACTGGTAACGAACAATGTGCGTGAATTTGAGCGAGTGCTTGGGCTACGTGTGGAAAACTGGGTCGGTCAATAAGCCGTATTCTGCCCTCCCCCAAAACAGGATATAATCTACCGCCTACTGCGGATAACCCGCAAAAAATCCAGCCAGAAAGGTTTGGGGGCCCATTTGGGGGCCACTAGGTTTTTCGAACTGGTGAAAATCCTTTTATTTCAATATAGATACGCGGCTAATTCGAATCCTGTAGGGACCATTTCGAAGTAAACAGACGTCAATCGACGTCTTTTTTTATGCCTAAAATTCAGTGAATTAGCTATAAATTCGCTGTTTTCAGTCAACCAGACTCTACCGACATCTACGTACATCAAGTAGGATTTGTTGGTATAAGTGATGGTACAAGCCCGTTCAATGAATTCTTATACCCACAGCCAGCGTATGCCGACACCTCAATATAGAGATCGGCTATGCCACTCACCGATGTAAAAGTCAGAAGTGCCAAACCAGAAGACAAGGCTTATAAACTTACCGATGGTGAAGGGATGCATCTGATGGTCCATCCTAATGGTTCAAAATACTGGCGTCTGCAATACCGCTTCGCTGGCAAACAGAAAACTCTGGCGCTTGGGGTATATCCTGAAATTACCCTGTCTGAAGCCCGGCAACGCCGTGATGAAGCCAAACGCCAGATTGCAACCGGTACAGACCCCAGCGAACAGAAGAAGGTGGATAAACAACTACGCCAAACGCTCGTTGATAACACCTTTAAAGCTATCGCATTGGAATGGCGTGAATATAAGCGTCCTTCCCCCACCAAAGGCTACGCACTACCCTCACCTGCTGCCTGATGAACTGCCGGATTTTCTACGCGCTTTATCAATGTATTCGGGGAGTAAGGTCACACAGCAGGCTCATACGGCCCGTTGCGTGCGGTTTAACTACACCGGTATTCTTCACTAGTGCAGTGATGCATAGGAAAAATAACAGGAGCACAAGAATTTATAGCCTTTTGATACTCTTACCGGTATCAATTAACGTCTTCTTAACACTAGCCTTGAGTCGCTTTTTTCTACTACTTTATATCGGCGAAGTTTCGTTAAAGCGCCTACACCGCCTGCTGCGATAGCAATATAGATAGCTGCACTTGTTGCCGAACTACCGAGGATAGCCGCTGCGCCACCTGCAGAGAATGCAGCAGTTGTGCCAGTAGCTGGAGCACTGGTGCCTCCGGTAGCTAATGTTGCCATGGCTGCAACTACCGCAATACCGATGGCTGCAAATGCTATAGCCCATGCAACTTTCCCAGTCGCATGAATTTTCACCGTAGTTTTAGCTAAACTCCCCTCAATAGTGATCGTATCTTGCTCTTCTTTAATAGCTTTACCCAGCTCTTTAGGTGTTGTTATCACATTATCTTTGGTACCAGAAGTGCTCATTGTTCCTCCTGCGTAGACTACGCGTTGTGAGACCCAGTTTAATTAGTCGCCCTCATTTAACAGTAGGCCGGCTGCATTCTTTTAGGATGTTGTTGCCAATTTTTGCTCTACGTAGCGCAGCATGCTCTATGGCCTCCGGGATAACACTACTGATATGACCGCAGCGTCGGTCTTGGTTGCTGAGCGGTTCAGGGCCTATGTATTTTGGCATGAATTTATAATGTCTGGCAGTAGTGACGACCAGAACTTATTTGCTGGAGTAGTCAAATAAAGCTGAGTTGGATAGGTAGGCTGGGGGCTGAAGGAGTCTGACGCTGAGTGTGGCTTAAGTCTTGTGCTCTCTGTATATGCGATTAACAGCATCCGCTTTTGGAGCGAAAGCTGGATTTAATGCATATTTATCACAGGCCAGTTTCTGCATTAATCAATAGCGAGACGCTTGATGGAGACTCATAGCGCTCACTGATTACCAAATTTTTTTTCATAAACATCCAAATGATTTTTAAAGTATTTTCTATAATCATCAGCGGAACTTATTAAGATTGTTACCTCAATAAACGTTTCATCCAGCTCTTCTGAAAAATCTTCTATCGCGATGAATTTATTGGCGATTTCTTCATTTGTCCCTTTAATAAATAGTTTACAGCCAGTTTTAACAACATCTGGCGAATAAAACTGCGTGGGTTTAAGGGCTCCATGCACAAATCCCATAGGGGGATCACCAAACTCTAATTCAGAAACGCCAATAATTTTGTCTTCTTTTCTAATCTCAAACGCCACGTAATTACTCCTGAGTTATTGATTCTTGTTGGCGATAAACCTACTTATAAACCAAGGGCCATCAGGCCTGCTATGAGCGAAAGCAGACGCTTCCGCCCGTTTGGTCATTCAATATATATGAGATACCGACTTAGTCATGGTTATTAAAAAAGTCTCACAAATCAGTAGACGAACCGATCATCAGTATTCCCAGCTAATCCGAGGCTAACATGCCAGTACGCAAACTTTATCGTAAATAGCCTACTGAAGTGACCTCCTCTGTATGAGAAGGCCTTTTTTAACGTCGAAGGAGGAAGTGAAATATTTATTAATTACGGCTGGTTATCTGGTCATACGGCAGTTTTTAAAAAAGATAACTATCAGAAATCCAGTTTCACTATTTGAATAATTTTAGTAACTCGGAGAGAACGCCTACACAAATAATGAAATAAAGTATCGCCCATATAGCCGAAAACCAAGTGAAATTCATCCACTCAATCATTTTCCATGGACTGGAAAAAATCCTGCTCATGATAATACCGGGCTTGCGGATAAAAGGAACGCCTTTCGGCCAGGCTACCCAGAACATAATACAAAGTGCCAGAACAGCCAGTAGCGAGACGAGTGCCATTGAGCCATGTCCGGAGGGAGGGATAGTGATCACGGCGGCAAAAAAAAGCCCGCCGAAAAACAACTGAATGACCGCGAGTGAGAACATAAACTCCATGAAAAGGAAGCAACTAAGCCATCGAGGCTTGCCACTAAATCCCATCATGAGAATATCGCTGAGATACAGATAAAATACGACGATGACGATAGCCGTTATGCTGGCAGCATGATGAATATCCGGTTGCTGGAGTAACGATTTAAATGCCATCCCCCAGAACACTAACAGAAATATTCCCTGCCAACTGAGCGTCAGGCGTGTCTGGCGCAGAAACTCCAGCATCACGGGATTGAGCCGTTCAGCAATCTCGGGATAGTAAGACGTAAGATGTTGAGCCTGGTAAACGAGCGCCTGCAGAAGCCCTGGCGCAAGACGGATCCAGAATGGCACGTGTTTACGATTGCTTTTCAGTAGCCGAACCGCCGTTTTCGCTAGCAGCGTACCATGTGTTTCCTCAGTTGACATCTGCCGCCAGGCGCGATTAACTTCCGTCTCCCGCAAACGCTGCTGGATAGCGTGTTGTATCGGCTCGGGGATGATATGACTGTAATCATATTCATCTATCCCCCACGTCAGTAGTCCAGAGACACGCTCAAGAAGCCCTTCCGTGAGCCCTTGCTCTTCAGATAGCGCCGCAGCTAGATGCTGATGAAATTGCTGCTGCTGAAGCAGACTCCCTTGCGAAGCGATTTTTGTCCATAATCGTTTCATCGCCACGATCCCAACCATCTCAGTGTTGACCAACTGATGTGCCAACGCCTGCATCTCTTCAGGGGTATAGAACGTTTTCGCCAGAGGGAACGCGACCTCGACGACAGGAGGCTGGGATTGGGGGGGAATATCAATGAGTATTGGAGTAGCGCCGCCCCGTACCTGCTGTTTGGCCGAATCAAAGGCTTCGCGTAGTCGCTGATATCCTTCAGGATCTCTGTCAGGGCGATGTGTTTTGAGCTGTTGGGCGTAGGCGCGACGTATTTCTGCTTCATCGTGTGTAGGGGCTATCCCCAGAACTTGCCAGATATTCACGAGGGGAGTTCCTCATCATATTGCCGCAGAAATTGCTCTAACCGCCCACGCATCGTTGCAATACAGCGAACATCCTGACTTTCCAAGGCCTGTTCAAACGCGGTTAATAACTCGTCAATCCACCTGCGCTCCTCGCCGAGTAGATGTTCGTACAAGCGTGAGCAGCGTGCCAGTAGTACCTGGTTTTCCTGGCGAGCCCTAGGGTGCAGCTTGAGGTCAATTAGTTTTTGCAGACTGGCGGCTATTTGCTCTTCGCTCATTTGCCCAGGGATTTTTTCGATAACCAGTCGTGATACCGTTGGGCTGTCTTTGTTGCAGCACTCCACTTCTAACAGTCCATCCAGTGTGTAAGTAAAGCGCACGTCAAGCTCGATTTCACCGGCGGGACGGGGGGGGACCTCAACCTGCATTTCTCCAAGAAACACGTTATCCTGCACCCGACGCCCCTCTCCTTGGTAAATTTTCAGCAGTACCATGGTCTGGTTGTTCTCAACCGTGTTAACTGTCTCCATTTTACTTACCGGTAAAAAGGTATTGCGTTCAATGAGAGGCAGAAAGAATCCGGATTCTATCTGGCCGGCATGACGTTTAGCCACTTCTACACCAAGCGAGAAAGGCATTACATCGGTAAGGATAATGTCTTCTACGGCGCTGTCATTCATCACCATTCCCGCTTGCACGCCAGCCCCCAGCGCTACCGCCTCGTCAGGATTCAGGTCATACCGGGGAAAGCGTCCGAAAAGCCGGGCGACGGTCTGGCGTACCAGGCGCATCCGCGTCGCACCGCCGACCAACAGGATATGATCGAGGTCATACAGGGAGAAGCGTGCATCGTGCAACGCCTGTTGAATGGGACGCTGTAGCCGTGTCAGCAGCGTCTGGCAACAGTCCGTCAGTGCGGTTTCCGTCAGCGTCCAGTGCCATTGGCGGCCATTCCATTCAATGGTGGCCGCCGCATTATCTTCGAGGCTTAACGTCTGCTTCATAGCATCCGCCCTCGCCAGTAATTCAGCTCTGAGCACCGGTGATGACTCTCTAAGTTCAGGGTGCTGGCGTAGCATCCACTGTACGATAGCTTCTGAGAAATCATCCCCACCCAGTTGCACGTCGCCACTGCTGGCACGAACCTCAACCACACCTTCAAACATATCGATTATGGAAACGTCGAAAGTGCCACCACCGAGGTCAAAAGTGAGATATTTTTGTTCGCGGTTTTCAAGCAAACCGAAAGCGAGGGAAGCGGCAGTTGGCTCATTGAGCAAGCGCGCGACCTCTAATCCAGCCAGACGGGCTGCATTTTTGACCGCACGTCGTTGGACATCATTAAAATAGGCAGGGACAGTTATGACCGCTCTTGTCAACGGCTGTCCAAGCCAGGTTTCTGCATCCTGTTTTAACTGGCGCAACAGTAATGCAGACAACTCTTCGGCGCGAAACTGTCGTGTCCCCAACGAAAGAATGACATCAGTTCCCATATAGCGTTTAAAGCTTGCTTGTGTCAGTTGTGGAAAACGTTGCAAGCGGGCACGTGCCGGACGACCAATCAAAATATTGCCTTGCTCATCGAGCCCGACGACTGACGGAGTGAGTACTTCACCCCACTGATTTGGGATCAAAACAGATTTACCGTTCTGCCAGAGACTCACCGCGCTGTTGGTTGTCCCAAGATCAATTCCCATAACGTGCATGGTTGCCACTGTTATTCCTTAGATCGTGAAGTCAGATAATAAATACCGCGTCCATGTATACTTTAGGGCTATGATTGATGCGTCTGTTTATTCTGCCTCTTCTTACTTAGGCATGGATAATTGCCTCACGAACTAGCGACGATTCGAATTCTGTTACTACAAAGCGCATCCAAGAGCGACAGCAAACACGTCTTTGAGCTTGCCCCCTCTCTGCGGATAATATCAAATCACTCGATGCTGAAATAGACTCAGATTTGAGGACATCACTTAGTCCACGGTTCTTAAGATACTCTTTGGTAGGGGCTATATGTTTTCGCTGTATCCGCACGCATGAGATTGTGAACTGAGAGCGCCGCCCGATGATCCAAAGCCGCTCTGCGGGGGAAGGTATTATGACTCATGTTCGCAGGACATAAGCCTAAGGGGCTCATCGCCCCTTAGTTATGCATTTTATCGCTCAAAGTCGTTATTTCCCTGAGCAAGTAATATAACCCGTCAGATTGTTTTTATCACAGCTCGCGTAATATTCTGGTTTGCTGTTGTATTGCTTAATTGTCTCACCGGTACATTCTCCGTCCTTTAACCCATCAATAACCTTGATATTAGAATCACGTTCCACCGCATCCTTGTAGGCCTTAATAACGCCTGCGCTACGCGATATCGACGCCCCAGCATCAATAGCATCGCGAGCTCCGCACACCCCTACAGCTTGATCATGGAGATCCATCTCGGTAAAGGGCTGTGTTGCCGTTGCGGCGTATGTGAATCCCGAAAACACTAACATCAGCAACAATGATTTTTTCATAATTCAATTCCTTGTTATTAAGAGGCTTTAGCTGAAAGCTAATGGTCGAAGGGGAAAACGCCCCAACTTAAGGCTGTGGTGGAATTAGTATCCTATTTCGTCTTTGCACTAACGCAATGGAGCTCTGACTTACGGCTCATAATTAGTAAACCTAACGTGTCATAACTATCAGCGTAAGCCCCCCAGGTAAACCGAGCCAAATGCTCTGATTTACTTAGGGGTCGGTGAGGTACAACACACCATTACCCATACTGACATCGTATTTATAGTGTAAGGGCCCGCATGAAAAAAGGAAAACATCCCACGTTAAACTTATTTTTTAAGCAGCCAGAAGTTAACAGGCGGCGTTGAGCGAGGAGCCAACCTTAATGTTTCACACCCATAGACTAATTCGTAATCGTTTGAATCACTTTAACAGAAGCCGTATTCCCAGAAAGACCATAACTCCCCCGCTAAATTTATCTATGAACTTACGGTATTTAATATAAGCCTGATGCGGCCCGTCCGTTGACAATACGCATGCTACAACTGCATACCATAATACATCGATAGCAAAAGCCATTGAGGGCAGGATAAATATACATAGCAGGGTGAATGTTTTTGCTAAGCGCTGCGGAAAAAATACTGGCAAATACCAGAGCTGTATGGGGATTACTGATTTGCGTAAATACGCCAGCTAGAAAAACTTTTGAGGCACTTACAGAACAACTCAGTTGTCGGCGGCTCTTCTTTCAAGAAGATCGTGATACTTACACTTACAGGCCCAACTCTGTCAAACTCGGATGGTCATCCGGACTGCGTCCCTGTGACCAGTGAAATTTACGCTCGCTCTCTTTGATGGGCATGTCGTTTATGCAGACGCAGCGACGGTGCATCAAACCATCAGCTTCAAATTCCCAGTTTTCATTGCCATAAGAGCGGAACCAGTTACCAGAATCATCGCGCCACTCGCACGGCGATGCGGTTGTCAGTAAAGGCTCATAGCTCTTTGATCAGGCGATAATCCAGCTCTTTTTTCCATTTACGCGTAAGAAAACCTTTAGCTTCTTGACGATTGGTAGCAAGATCGGCGCGGTTACGCCATTTGGTGTCCAGCGCATAGGCAAGAGAGACTTTTTCGGCATCCCGGCTGTTCCAGCCATCTTCAGCGAGTCGAATCGTCTAAATCGCCGGTTCGCGAGTGAAAGGAGGAAGTGGTGGGCGAATTTGGATATTGGGCATAGTAGGGCCTCCTGGGGAAATTAGATAGACCAGTAGGGTTAGCGCCTCTGAAGCTCAGGTCCCTAGAGCGAGACCTGTTTTAGCAACAGTTGCGCAACGTCCCTTGCGCTGTCGGCGGCGCTGTAATCGCCCATCACACGTGACATGGTGATTGCGCCTTCCATCAGTATCAGCAACTGTCTAGCCAAGGCTGACGATTGCTCGATATTCAATTGATCGGTCAGTTCAAGCGTATAATCCAGCAACTTTTGTTTATGAAGCCTGGCGATCTGGCGGATGGGATCAGCGGGGTCGCCAACTTCTCCGGCCGTGTTGATGAATGCACAGCCACGAAACCCATCTGATTCGAACCAACCTTTGAGCACAGTGAACATATTCAGAATGCGATCTTGCGGCGTATCTGCTTTGTCGCATTCAGTTCTGAACCAGTGCATCCAGCGTATATCGCGTGCATTCAACGCCGCTGCTGCCACGTCATCTTTGGTCGCAAAATAGCGATAAATACTTTTCCGGGCTACGCCTGAGGTCTTCACCAGCAGGTCCATGCCTGTGGCATGAATCCCGTTCTGATAGATAAGTTGCTCGGCGGTCGCCAAGATTTTTTCTCGAGTGTCTGTCGGCTTTTTGTTCATGAGCTTAATGTGGAACGATCGTTCTACCAAGTCAAGCGGTGGCTGGAAAAACTTTTTTGATCAATTGGACTTTCAACGTGTCTCGCAAAATCCTCCCCTTTTCAGCAGAGGAATCAGATGATTTTCAGTAAGAGGGGCAAGTTTAATATGATTATACTGGCTCGACTCAAACCAGATCACTTCCTCAATTTCTGCGGCAGGTTCAAAATAAGTTCTATCTGTCGATATGCGAAAAATATCAGCACATACCATATGCCCAGGCTCATTAGCCGCAACATCGGTGAAACTGCCGACCGATACAAGCTCATCAGGTGAAACGATGAAGTTGAGTTCCTCTTTAAGCTCACGCACTAAAGCAGCTTCCGGAAGCTCCCCGGCTTCCGGTTTTCCTCCAGGCTGCATGAAGTAGTGAGTGCCACGTTTCCTCACTAACAGGCAACGTCCTTTAATGTCGGTGATAATCGCCGCTGCAATGTTAATTTTGCCTATTGTGCTCACTGTCTTTCCCTCCGTATGCGGTTTACATTTCATCTTAAATTTTTATGTTCACCATCTCACTAAACAACCAAAGACCATGAACTATAAAAGGATATTATGATAAGCAATTATGTGTGTTATGTAACTTCTTAGATTCACACAGCACAGTACCTGGAGTTTCAGGAAAAGGAGGAGCGTCTATAATCCCTGGCTATGTATATATTCTGGTCAACCCGAGCATGCCGGGGTTGATTAAGATCGGTCGAACGCTACGCGACCCCCGTCTGCGGGCGCGTGAACTTTCCTCGACGGGTATTCCAACGCCGTTTCAAGTGGCCTTCGAGCTGTTTGCCGAACAACATGAAACTCTGGAAGCGAGGATACACTGTGAGTTAGCAGATAATCCAACGAACAGATCTAACCTTCATTACTGCCGCAGATGAGGCATTCTTTCGACCGAAAGATGACATCCGTTCGAATGTGCATAAATTGGTGAATGACTACGATGTGTACTCTATTATCATGACGACAAACCTTTTCCATGATAAAGCACGCCAACGAATAGCGCGTGAGTATGAAGTGGAAAGGCATTTCGCCTAAAGTCAGAAGACAACGCTTATAAACTTACCGATGGTGACTGTTGGGGCGGAATCAGGCAGGGCTGGGGTATGGAAAATTCCAGCGATAAATTCTGTGAGACAGAGGTTTCTGCACTAACACCGATCCTGACCGCACAGTGATCATGAATATAATTCATATTCGATGAAATTAACTCTCTTTCCCTCCTCCCATTACTCTGGCATAAAATATGCAATATTAACTTATTAACAACATAAAAACCACTGAACAAGAAACAAACAAACACATTAAAATCAACAAATTGCTTCAGTTTTCATATCAAAATTTAGGATACAAGAACGCGATGAACAAAGATTTTACATTTACGATTAAGAACAGTTGCTTCGATGAAAATTATAACCCCTCCGAAAATACGCGTATCACGACCAACTTTGCTAACTTGGCCAGGGGAAAGAATCGCCAGGAAAACTTACGTAACACGTTAGTGATGATCGATAATCGTTTCAATACATTGGCATATTGGGATAACCCTAAAGGCGATCGTTACTCTGTCGAACTTGAAATCGTTTCCGTTGAAATTGATATTGAAGGCAATGGCGACACCTTCCCGGCAATTGAAATATTGAAAACAAATATTGTCGATAAAAAAACGAATGAACGCATTGAAGGCATCGTAGGGAATAATTTTTCCTCTTACGTGCGAGATTATGATTTTAGCGTATTACTGCCAGAGCATAATAAGAGTCACCCCGGATTTAGCACGCCAGATAATTTTGGCGATCTGCATGGAAAATTATTCAAATGTTTCACAAATTCAAAATTTTACAAAAACAATTTTAATAAACAACCCGTTATATGCTTAAGTGTTTCAAGTAAAAACACCTATCACCGGACGGGGAATCTGCATCCGGTATTGGGCATCGAATACCAGCAAAATGAACCTTCCTTGACCGACTATTATTTCGAAAAAATGGGATTACAGGCTCGCTACTTTATGCCTGCAAATAGTGTTGCACCTTTGGCTTTTTATTTTTCTGGTGATTTACTGAGCGATTACACGAATCTTGAGCTTATCAGTACGATCAGCACAATGGAGACTTTCCAAAAGATTTATCGACCTGAGATTTACAACGCTAACGCGGCAGCAGGGCAATACTATCAGCCCAACCTGAACCATCAGGATCATTCATTAACAAAAATTGTTTATGACCGGGTAGAACGTAGTCAGTTGGCTATTGAGCAAGGGAAGTTTACTGAAGAGCAATTCATCAAACCCTACAAGAATATTCTTGAACAATGGTCTGCTCACTACGCGCTTTGATTCAACAAAAATATAAGGTCACCTGTTATGAAAAGATTGCTACCCACTTCGACTGCTGGCAGTTTGCCCAAACCGTCCTGGCTCGCAGAGCCGGAGAAACTGTGGTCCCCTTGGAAATTACAAAACGAAGAGTTAATTGACGGGAAAAAAGATGCCCTCAGTTTGTCGCTGTTTGATCAACTGCGTGCAGGCATTGATATAGTCAGCGATGGTGAACAAACGCGCCAACACTTTGTCACGACGTTTATTGAGCACCTTAGCGGCGTGGATTTTGAGAAACGTGAAGTCGTTAAAATTCGTAATCGCTATGATGCAAGCGTACCGACCGTTGTCGGCGCAGTTGCACGTCAAAAACCCGTCTTTGTTGAAGATGCAAAATTCTTACGTCAGCTCACCAAGCAACCGATTAAATGGGCTCTGCCAGGGCCGATGACGATGATCGATACGCTCTATGATAACCACTATAAAAGCCGCGAAAAACTGGCCTGGGAATTCGCTAAAATTCTCAATCAGGAAGCGAGAGAGTTAGAAGCCGCGGGTGTGGATATTATTCAATTTGATGAGCCCGCTTTTAATGTCTTTTTTGATGAGGTGAATGATTGGGGTATCGCCGCGTTAGAAAGAGCAATTGAAGGGCTGAAATGTGAAACAGCGGTACACATCTGCTACGGATATGGCATCAAAGCCAATACCGACTGGAAAAAGACGCTGGGATCAGAGTGGCGGCAATATGAAGAAGCGTTTCCTAAACTGCAAACGTCCAATATCGATATCATCTCGCTGGAATGCCACAACTCGCGTGTTCCCATGGATCTGCTTGAACTGGTTCGCGGTAAAAAAGTGATGGTCGGGGCCATTGACGTGGCAACCAACGCCGTCGAAACACCAGAAGACGTCGCCGAGACGCTGCGAAAAGCACTTCAGTTTGTCGATGCCGACAAGCTCTATCCTTCAACCAACTGTGGCATGGCTCCTTTATCTCGCCGAGTAGCGACAGGCAAACTCAATGCGTTAAGTGCTGGCGCAGAAATCGTCCGAAGAGAACTCTTGGCTAAATAACGTTTTCTCACCGCTGCGAGATAAAATCTAAGCGGTGTAAGAATCCACCTGCGCGATGCAGGTGGATTCGTTTTTGCATTGTTGCTATCAATAGTGGTTATTCATCAAACCATTCAGCAAAAGTGGCTTCATAGGGTTGCTCGTCCGCACTAATATAAACAATTTTATTGTCTGAATGCCCTTTTGATGTTTCTCCATGAGGGGAGTGAAAGAACACGTAATCTTTAATCGTTGCCTGCCATTGCGTGCCATCAGCCGTGTGATAATTGATGATAGTATCTTTATGACCTCCAGCTTTTTTGCCTTGATGCCAATGGAAAAACGCATTGCCATTATCGATAACTTCTGCGAACCAGACGCTGGGATCGTTCCAGGTTTTATAGGCGATATACTTACTTGCTGTTTTAATGGCGGGGTTCACTAAAGACTGGTTAATGAAAACAGGATTCTTATATTTACTCATGATAGTATCCTCTCAGGGTTATTTGTGATGTATATTACTGATGAACAACTTACTATTTAGTTAATATATAAGGAATTATTCTTATATGAAAAACACAAATAATTTACCGATATTTAAAACGAATGCTGTATACCTAACGACAATGTATAATACTTATTATCCATCCCACTCCAATCTCCATCGTAATATGTTGTACTGTCGGCAACTCGCCATTCCATACCACTTTTTGATTCCTCATTCCGGATATAAGCAGCCTCGGCATAGAATTTCGTTTGAGGCAGAATGTAGTAGCCTGCATTTAACACTGCCGAAAAATGCAGTGAGTTTCTTCCCTTAGTCCGAACAGTAAGATCTCGGGCATAATGATTGTCATTACTTTTTGCCTGAACCAGGCTGCTGAATTTAAAAATCCCCCCAATTTCTAGATCTTTATGCCGCCAGGAGCCGATTAGTCCGATATAAGGCATACTGTAACGTTGTCGATACCCAAAGATTTTATCGCTATCGGGGATAGTGAAGATATCGCGTCCCCCTTGCCCATCGTCATAGTCAAAGTAACCGCCATACCCTGACCAGCTAAACGTGGTTTTTTGATAGCCTAGGGTGGCCCCAAATTTGTAATCCGGCGTTTTTATCATCCAGCCGATAAGATTCAGATCAATTTCGTTCGCATAATTCAAGTCGGTCTTTTTGTGGTGGCTCCAGTGAGACCAGCCAGTTTGATTATCATTAACCCAGTCATAATCATCCAACGTTCCATTTCCTGACGTAAGCGTCGTCCAGCCTCGAATTCCTGCCGTCAAATGAGAAAAAAGATCGTAGCTGAGATCGCCTTTCAGGATGACTGCACTATCTATTTTCCAGTCAAGCTCACTGGCTTTTTTTCCTCCATAAGTCGGGTGATAGATAAATTCTTTTGATTCCCCAGCTAAAAATCCTAATGCCAGACTACCTGTTAATGGGTGATTATTAGCCTGCCCCGCAAACGTCACTTCTGCTATCGTGAGCTTAGGTATAACAAGTCCGCTCGTTAGGATAATAAGAGTAAGCGGTATTTTCATTTTCAATTCCCTTAATTATGTTTGTGTGTCTTTGCATACTGATTATTTTTATAATGTGATTATTTTTTAAAAACATCCAAATATCGCATCATTACGCCGATATAACTGGTCACAGAGGAATAGACGAGTAGAGGTAACGTGCAACGTTATTTCTCTACGTTTACGTAAATGATGTTTACGTACTATTCAGATTATTCAAATCTGAACCCTTTTCCATCACCTTTTCTCTGATTTATTGTTCACCCCCCGCAATTAAAATCGGGGAGGGATCACGGTATTAACCAGTGTTTAAACGTAGCTTTATCGTAGAAATCTGTGGGTGATTACTTCGGCTCACCCCCAGAAAAGAAAAGTTAATGATTTGTTTTTAATTAACTTTTTACTTCCCCATGAATAACTTCACCCCCAGTAACGCATTTTTTGTGTAAAAAGGGGGGTGATATCGTTTTTTTATATTTACAGCATGATAAAGATCACGGTAAATACCGAGATACCATAAAAATAATTATTAACACCCTAATCATCGCGTTAACCATTTGGCCTTTTATTATGAATAAATTGTTAAGTTTCATTGCACAGCGAGAAGGTGAAGCAATAAATCTTCATCGGGAATTGGTTCGCCGCCCAGCAATTAATCCTGAGCACGGTGGTGAGGGTGAGGAAACAAAAGCGCGTTGGATAGAAGAATGGCTATATCATAATGGTCTGTGCCGCGTGCAGCGTATGGATGCGTTAGACGTTCAGGCAAACAATAAGCTAAGGCCTAATTTAGTAGCACATTTTCTTCCACCAGAGTGCAAGCACACGCTGTGGCTAGTGACGCATATGGATATTGCCGCACCAGGGCCACTTGAGCACTGGGTGAGCGATCCATTTATATTGCGCGTCGATGGCGACCGACTGTATGGCAGGGGCGTAGAGGATAATAACCAGGGTATTGTTTCCGCTTTATTATTACTGGATGCCGTCAAGCAACTGAAGATAACGCCGCCAATGGGTATTGGAATTATTTTTACCAGCGCGGGTATTACCGACTACACGAAAGGCATCGGACATATCCTGAATAAGACCCCACAGTTATTCCGCACTGACGATCTGATTGTGGTGCCCGATTATGGCAACGAGAACGGCAGCATTATCGAAATTGGCGAAAAACGCAACGCCTGGGTGCGCATTGATGTCAAAGGTCGGGAATATCATGCTGGTTTTAGTGAAGGGCCGAATTGTTTTGAGGCAGCAGCTCGCTTTATTTATCGGTTGAAGCATGTACGTCGTCGCCATGCTTGTCCTGACCCATTTTTCTTCCCGCCCACATCAACGATAACCCCAACGCACTCTGAAACTAATTGTACGGGGCTAAACCACGTTCCTGCCAATTTTGTGTTTTACCTCGATATTCGCCTGATGCCAAACTGTGGGCTTGAGCTGGTGATGGAGGATCTCCAGCAGTTAGCCCGCCTTATTGAAAAACAGGAAAAGGTTTTGTTTACCTTTTCCTACGTGGAGATCACGCCAGATGCCCCCATTACCTCTGGGCATTCGCCAGTAATTCGCATTCTTTCAGACGCCATAGAGAAAGAACTAGGGGTTACACCACGTCTGGTCGGGGTTGGTGGGGTGACAATGGTGTCTGTGATCCGTTCTCTGGGGCTACCTGTGGCGGTATGGGGGATTCAGCAATCCAGTAAGAACCAGATAAATGAAAGTATCAGCCTTAAAGCGCAGTTAGAACAAACCCGCATTTTTGCCCGAATGTTATACGCTTCTCCGCTAAAATTATCCAAGGTGACGGTGTCTCAATCGCTCCCCTGTGAAGGCGCAAAAAATATCACCCCTGCGGAACAGTCGGTCGCTATGTTGGTGGGGCTTGGCATGAATAATGAGAATATAGGTGAACAGCTCAATTTGAGTGTTAATACAATTCGAACACACTTGAAAAATCTATACCGCAAAACGGGAGCACGTAATCGACGCGAGTTGCAGCGTTTGTTTATTTTGAAATGATCTTACCCACGTAAAGGTGGGCACAGCCCTAAATGAGATTCTGGTTTTCAAACGGTTCTAGGTGAAAGCCACCACAAGCACTATCCGACGCCAGCCACCTTTGTAAAACAGCCCCTGAATGCATACAGGGGCCGTCACCGCTTAAGGCTTAGCCGCGGTTCTCTTCAATGTAGCGAGCCAATTCTGCTGGGGTCTTCAGAACGGTAGCGACTTCAGTTGGCGGGATCACACAGCCGTAAACGTCCTGCACTTCCAGCACCAAATCGACCGCCAGAATAGAGTCGAGAATATCGGACTCAATCAGTTCATCATTAAAGCCCACTTTACGGGATAAGATCTTTTCAAACAGCGCGAGTATTTCTTGTTCCATAATTTTTCCTGGGATAATTAAATGGTGCGGGCATGAGTGTCCAGCAGTTTACGGTCAATCTTGCCGTTAGGATTCAGCGGCAACGCGTCTTTGATAATAATTTGGGAAGGCACCATATAGGGCGGAATCACCTTAGAGAGCGAGGTTTTAATCGCTTCTGGTGCTAAGTTCGTCACGCAGAACGCCGCGATACGCAGAACACCACCGCCTGACTTCATCAGCGGCAGAACAACCGCTTCGCTGATATCGGATATCGCCAGCAGGCGGTTTTCAATTTCGTTGATTTCAATACGGTAACCATTGAGTTTGATCTGGCTGTCATTTCGCCCCTGACAGTACAACAACCCGTTCTCATAGCCCAAGTCGCCGGTTCTGTAGCCTCGGAATGCTTCACTTTCCCGATGCAACAATTTCTCAGCGTTCTCCTGCGCGAGCCCAAGGTAGCCACGCATCACGTTTTTCCCCCAAATGATCAGCTCCCCCTCAGCGGTAATTTCCATTCTGGAGTCCGGCATCATCGCACCGACGGGCAGCAGATCGTTTTCGCTGTGCAGGATGTCGTCGGTGATTTCGATAACGGTGGTAGCGACGGTCGCTTCCGTTGGGCCATAGGAATTGAGGATTTTAGCGTGCGGGAAGCGGCGGCGTAGCTGTTTTACTAACGCCTTATTTAACACTTCGCCAATAAATACGAAGACGCTAAGTTCAGGTAAATATTCACTGTTGAACTGAGGAGAAAGCAGCTTCTGATAGGCGAAAGATGGCGTTGAAACCCAGACGGAAACGCCGTTATCTTTCAGGCGATCGAGCCAGTTTTCGGCTGCAATATCCTCTTTTGCATTCAAAACAATGTGCCCTCCGGTTGCCAGGTTCGCCAGCAGCGGGATCAGGGAGAGATCGAAACTGAATACTGCATGGTTCATCAGTACCGGTACATCTGGCAGCGAGAAGTCCTCACGCACCCACTTCATGAAGTGCCACAGACTTTCGCGTCCGATCTGCACCCCTTTTGGTTTCCCAGTACTGCCAGAGGTGAACATGATATAGGCGAGATCCTGTTCGACCAGCGCCTGACCCGCCTCACCCGTCGCAATAAACTGTCTGGTCGCAACATCGTAGTAGTAAGGGGCATTCGCCAGATGGCAAATCTCCTTGAGCCGCTCCTGCGGATAGATACAGTCCACCGGGATATACGGAATGTTATGCAGCAGGCAACTATAGATCGCTACAGCAAATTCCGCCTGCTGATGCCCATATAACACCACCGGCGAACCTGCGGACTGCTGACAATGCTGATAGCGATGCAACCAATCAGTCACAGCGACAGATAGCTGTTGCCAGGTCATTGCTTCATCGCTACCGCTAATCGCCAACTGATTGGGGCTAGCGGGATCGAGTAATGCCGCACGCAGGAAATCTTGTAGTTCATGAAGTTCTGAGTGAAGGTTCATAGAGGAGACATTCCGCTAAAGATGTAGAGGGAGGCCGCAGCGCTTGTCAGCGTCAGAATTCGACCGATGAATACAACAACCGGATGATGTAGACAATTATTCAAAGCCGGACTACGTTTGGCAGACCACTGCAACATGTTATGAACAACGGAAATGGCACCAAACAGCGCGCCGCTAATAACATAGTGTCGTTCAAGCCCGTTCCATGCTCCCATGCAAAACAGGGTGCAGAAAATGCCAATATTCTGCGCCAGTGTTTTATTCTGTCGGAAAAAGTCGAGCTTCATCAGATTCATATAAATCGGCATAAAGACCACGTCCCTCAGCCATTCTGACAGGCTGATGTGGAAACGCCGCCAGAAATCCTGCGGGTTTTTAGCCAGAATGGGCATATTGAAGTTCGCCGGGATAGTCAGGCCAAATAAGCGCCCCGCCCCGATAGCCATATTGCTGTAGCCTGCAAAATCAAAATAGAGATAGGCGCTGTAGGCCAGTGACATCACCACACCAACGCTTAATGTAAACGGGCGCTGGCTCCACGACTCAATAACCAAATTATTGATCAACATGGCGAATAAGAACTTCTGCACAATACCGGTAACAATTTGCTCCATGGCCACTAAAAACTGCTCACGGGTAATAACGAAGACCGGTTTATTAATGTCAGTAAGCCATGTCCGCCAGCGATACATCGGGCCGGCCAGAATAATGAATGGCATAAACAGATAGCAGAAGTAATGCAGGAAACTTTGGCCATCTTTTTTGCTGCGATAAAGCAGAACATCAATGGCGCGGAAGGTCATAAAAGACAGACCAATCATGCCCCAATGGTTGTTAAGGTGTAACTTCACTAAAAACAGCGGGAGCAACGTCAGGCTGACCGCCTGCCAGGTTTTTAACCAGCCTTTCTCTTTTAAGGTGACGAGAATATAAAAGCTCAGGAAAACCGCCACGGGAACAACGTAATCCCCCTGGAAAATATATCCCCAGCCTAACACCGCCAAGACGGAAAAGGCGGATAAATACGTCAGTCGATAACTGAATACGCGATTAACCAGCGCAAACAATAATGCTGATGAAAACAGAAGGAAAAAAAACATTCCGGAGCTGTACATCATTCATCCTTCAGAATTTTTGATATTCAAAATGCACTTTTAAACTCATGCTTTCATCAACAGAGGTCCACGCGACAATGGTTACTGCCAGAAAGAGATAAAGGAAAAAAAGGCGAATGGCGGTTTTCATCATTTAAAACTCTCAGCAATAAATTTATCCATCGCGACCCATGCTGGCTCGGTTGGGTGGAGGCGGTCCCAATTCCAGCCGTTTTGATAAGGCTGAGCATACATATCAAAATAGCGAACCTGATTTTCCTCCAGCATCGACCTGATCTGACTATCGACTGGCTGGAATTTCTCGGAATTCTTAATTGCCCACGGATTGATCGGATCGACAATGACCACAAACTGGGCATCGCGCGCTTTCAACAGTTTGATCGTCGCCGATAACGCCTCCATTTGCGCAGGAATAATTGGCGCGTCATCCCACTCTTCCCGCGCTTGATCGTCTGCAAAAACAGATTTATCCATCCACAGCGTGGCGGCACTTTGCTGGCGAGATTTATTCAGCTCATGAGCCTGAGCCACCTCGTGGTCCCAGTCAGGGTTCACGTTGGTAACGGGTGGATGAGGCCACGGTTGCGCAGACTGAGGGACAATACGTAGCATCGCTAGCCAGTCGCTTTTTATTAGCTCGCAGAAATTAGCAAATTGATAACTCACTTCTTGCCAGATAATTTGCGGGTCCCAGCCATAGACTTTCATTTGGCCGAACGTTAAATGGCTTATCTCTTCTTTATCGATCTGCCGTAAGTAATTGACCAGAAAGGAACGCGTCTGCTCGTCCTTCATCAATGGGTTAAAAACAGATGCTGGGAAATTGTTGGCAAAAATTGCCGGGGGAATACCGTCCGAATAAAAACTATCGGGCGCAAGCAGCAAAACAACTTTACTGTTAGCGTTAAGCTCATCTTTAAAACGTGAAAGCAGTAAAAAGTGCGTGACGCTATCGATATAACTATCGCCATAGGCCACAACCGGGCGATGCAGTTGGTTATTAAAATAATTATAGACCGCATAATGTTCATCTTCAGAAGTAGAAACTTCGGATGCACCGAGAAAGAAAATCGCATTTCCCTGTAAAGCATGAGAAATAGTCGCTATTTTTTCCCTTTGTTCTTTCGGCGTTCCTTCCATAGTGTTAATCAACGGTTGGAATGTTAACGCCGGATCAAAACTTGTCACTAGCGGGTGAACGCTAAGGAACAGGATGGCGAGAGTAGCCATCAGGAGATGTAGACAGAGAGTATTTTTTATTTTCATTATATAAAGTAAGGCTACATGATATTTATTGTTTGAAATTTGTGAATTTTTATCTTCACAGTAAATCGATCCCTGTATTTTTTGGATTATATACCAGGGTTATCTTCGATGATGAGCGTTGCTGTGTAACGGTATGTACAGTGTTTATGTCCGTCACACTAATCAGGTTGGCGACCAAGCAGGAGAAGGATTCCCAGACATCCCTTATTGCTTAGGTCGCCCGAATGTGAGGTAGTAAAGGTTCACTGGCCGGAGTCTCACCGCCCCCAATTTGGACGTGATGGCAGAGGTGATTGAATTCAAAAATCGTTGAGCATTGACTGACAAAAAAGTTAAAAGGAGAGTTTATGAAAAACTACCAGGCCACTATCCATCAGCTATTGATTGCCTCGGTAACGTTGTTGGTTATCGCCTGTTCATCCAGTGCGAAAAAATCCCCCCTAGATGAAACGCCAGAGTGTATGAAGTACCGTTCAATGATGATAGCCCCTTTACCGCCAGCGGAAATGATGAAGTTAAAAAATCAGTGTGAGCAGTCAAGGCGTTAACGTAATAGGGTGTTTTTATCGTGTCGATGATTAAATAAATAATAAAAGATGCCCTAATAAGTAAGGCGAAAAAATAGAAATGATTATTGAAAACGATCGCTACTCGTTTCAATTCCCCACGAGTCCCAAATCGCCGTAAAATGTATAAGACGCCTCATTATTATCAGAGCACATTTTATTTCCTACTCGGTTATAGCGCACACCGCAATTCATGAATGAGATCGCTAACAGCATCCTGCCAACGCGGCTTAATCAAGAGGTTAGCTCTGCGTTACTAACGCGGATAGCGCAGTGCCTCAACAAACAGTGAGAAGGCGGTGGTATGCTGCTTGCGGCTGGGATAATACAGATAGTACCCCGGAAACGGTGGGCACCATTCTGTCAGCACCCGAATCAGGCGTCCGCTGGCAATATTATCCTGCACCGAATCTTCTGGCACGTAGGCCACGCCTAGCCCAATTTGCGCAGCATCGATCCGCTGGCGCAGGCTATTCATCGTCAACTGTCCTTCAACGCACACCTTTATTTCCCGTCCACTTTTTTCAAACTCCCACGCATAGATGCCACCCATTGCCGGCAGACGCATGTTAATACAGCGATGCTGATGTAAATCTTGTGGCGTTGCGGGAGGCGGATTACGCGCAAAATAGTTAGGGGAACCGACCACCGCCATACTCATTTCCGGTGCAATACGCACGGCAATCATGCCTTTTGCTACCTGTTCGCCCAAACGAATACCCGCATCAAAGCGACCGATGGCGATATCCGTCAAAGCGTTATCCATTGTAATGTCGACGTTAATATCGGGGTAATTCGCTAAAAATGGCTTTAACACCGGCCATAATATCGAATCAATCGCGTGCTCCCCCGCCGTGATGCGAATATTCCCCGCAGGCCGCTCGCGCATATCGCTCAGTGCAACCAGTTCACTTTCGATATCCGCAAAACGTGGGCCAAGGCTATGCGCCAGTTTCTCCCCCGCTTCCGTCGGCGCGACACTACGCGTGGTTCGGGTCAACAAACGCACACCGAGGCGTTCTTCGAGACCGCGAATCGAATGGCTCAGCGCCGACTGAGAAAGCCCGAGCTTCGCCGCCGCCTTAGTAAAACTGCGTTCTCTAGCCACCACTAGGAACGAAATGAGGTCATTAACGTTTTCTTTTAACATCAGCGTGTCTCAAAAGTGGTGCTATCAATAGGTATCCATTATACAAGTTCATGAATAATATTGTTCTGCCCCAAAAACAACAAAGACACTCAGAGTGAAACTGAATGGCTTCTTATCCCAGTTCACACCGCGACATGAACTGAAATAACCTGATAGGCGAAATATCACCTTCACCGAAACCTTAATTTAACCTTAAGAAAGCGAAATAATAATAACTATCATTATTATTACCGATATGTAGAATCCATTTTCGACTGCCGCTACATCCCTGCCTGTCTCACTAAAATAATGTGATGCGAGGGGATCACGTAGGCCAGCAATATTCAAACATAACGGGTATTGATAAGGGTAAATACTATGAAGCTTGGTTTTGGATTACTGAGTTCTGCCGTTTTATTGGCTTCCGGCCTGACTTTCGGCACATCGGCAAACGCAGCAGAAAACGATGAAGGGATTGTGATTTACAATGCCCAGCATGAAAACCTGGTGAAATCCTGGGTGGATGGTTTCACCAAAGAAACCGGAATCAAGGTGACGTTACGCAGCGGCAGCGACACCGAATTGGGCAACCAGTTAGTACAGGAAGGGAAATCGTCCCCTGCCGATGTGTTTCTGACAGAAAACTCACCGTCGATGGTGTTGGTCGATAATGCCGATCTCTTTGCTCCGTTGGATAAAGCGACCCTTGCGCAGGTAGCGCCTGACTATCGTCCTTCTCACGGACGCTGGATCGGCATTGCCGCGCGCTCCACCGTATTTGTCTATAATCCAACCAAATTTACCGATGCGCAGTTGCCGACATCCTTAGCCGATCTGGCGAAGCCAGAATGGAAAGGACGTTGGGCGGCATCGCCATCGGGTGCGGATTTTCAAGCCATCGTCAGCGCTTATCTGGAGTTGAAGGGCGAAAAAGCCACGCAAGAGTGGTTGAAAGGCATGAAAGAGAACTTCACTGCCTACAAGGGTAACAGTACGGTAATGAAAGCGGTGAACGCAGGCCAGATTGATAGCGGTGTGATCTATCACTATTACCGTTTTGTCGATCAGGCTAAGACCGGCGAAAACAGTAACAGCACCAAGCTGTACTACTTCAAGCATAAAGATCCGGGCGCGTTCGTCAGTATTTCCGGCGGCGGCGTGCTGGCATCCAGCAAACATGCAAAAGATGCTCAGGCTTTTATCAAATGGATCACGGGCAAACCTGGTCAGGAGATCTTGCGCACCAACGATGCGTTTGAATATGCGGTTGGCGTCAATGCTGCCTCAAACGACAAACTGGTTCCGTTGAAAGATCTGGACGCTCCGAAAGTTGATGCCGCCAAACTCAACAGCAAAAAAGTCGTGGATCTGATGACACAGGCTGGCTTGCTGTAACAGGTAGATTGTAATGATAGTGCCTTCGTCGGGGCATTTTCGCCCTGACGAATCATCATAAGAATGGCCGCTCAACGCGGTTTCATCGTCTAAGAATATCGTCCTGACGAGGCAACTACAGGCAGTATGACAAACGTTAGCTACAGCGAAACCACCACGTTTCCCGAATCCTCTCCCCCATTACGCAAACCCGCCGCGTTGCTTACGATCATCGCTCTGACGTTATCTCTCATGGGGTTTATTCCGTTGGGCTTTGTGATTGGCGTAAGCATTGATACCGGTTGGGAAACGGCTCGTGCCTTGTTATTCCGCCCGCGCGTCGGCGAGCTCCTGACAAATACGGTGCTGCTGGTTGTCCTGACGCTACCGATTTGTACGATTTTGGGCGTGCTGTTGGCCTGGCTGACAGAGCGTACCACCTTACCCGCTCGACGCCTGTGGTCCCTGCTGCTCACTGCGCCACTGGCAATTCCTGCGTTTGTACAAAGCTACGCCTGGATCAGCACCGCCCCCAATCTACATGGCTTACCGGCTGGTGTATTTTTATCCGTCGTCGCCTATTTACCGTTTCTTTATTTACCCTGCGCCGCGACGCTTCGGCGTCTTAATCCTGCGTTGGAAGATGTTGCGGCTACGCTGGGTGTACCTCCGGTTACCGTGTTTTTCCGCGTGGTGTTACCGCAGTTAAAGCTGGCCATCGGCGGCGGATTGCTGCTGATTGCCCTGCATTTACTAGCGGAGTATGGCCTGTTCGCCATGATCCGTTTCGATACCTTTACTACCGCCATTTTCGATCAGTTTCAGTCAACGTTTAATGGCCCAGCCGCCAACATGCTGGCTGGCGTGCTGGCACTGCTGTGCCTGTTTCTATTGTGTGCGGATGCCCGCATACGTGGCGTCACGCGCTATGCGCATGTCGGTTCTGGCGCGCCACAGGTTGTCACTCCGATACGCTTATCACCGCTTTCTCTCTCGCTGGCGCTGCTGTTACTGGCAACGCTGGTGCTACTGACACTCGGCGTACCTTTTATTACGCTGTCTCGCTGGCTGTGGTTTGGCGGCTGGGAAGTGTGGCAGCGGCATGAGTTACTTGATGCATTTCGCCAGACCATGATGCTAGCGCTGAGCGGTGCTGCACTGACGACGCTGGCAGCGATCCCGATGGCCTGGCTGACCATCCGCCACCCTAATCGCCTGTATCGATTTTTGGAAGGATGCAATTACATCACCAGCTCTCTGCCGGGTATCGTTGTCGCGCTGGCGCTGGTAACCACCACAATCCACGTCATCAGGCCGCTCTACCAGACTGAGTTCACCGTGCTGTTGGCTTATCTGCTGATGTTCATGCCACGAGCGCTGGTTAATCTACGTGCGGGTATCGCACAGGCACCGGTAGAGTTAGAACAGGTTGCTGCCAGTCTGGGACGTTCCCCCTTGCAGACGTTAATGACCGTGACTATTCGGCTGGCTGCACCCGGCGTCGCCACAGGGGCAACGCTCGTTTTTCTGGCCATCATCAATGAGCTAACCGCCACGCTGCTGCTGGCACCCAACGGCACGCGCACGCTGGCAACCGGATTTTGGGCGCTAACCAGTGAGATTGACTATCCTGCGGCGGCACCTTACGCGCTGATTCTGATCTTACTGTCGCTACCGTGGACCTGGTTTCTCTACACGCAATCACAAAAAATGGCGGGGCTGTAATCATGTTGGAACTTCATCGCATCAGTAAAAGCTTCAACGGGCGCACCGTGCTGTCTGACATTAATTTAACGTTAGAAAACAGCCGTCGCACGGCGATTGTCGGCCCATCCGGTTCAGGCAAAACCACCCTGCTACGCCTGATCGCCGGGTTCGACAAACCGGATACTGGCGTCATTACGCTAAACCGCCAAACGCTCTGCGATAACGGACTCTCCGTCCCTGCCCATCAGCGCGGAATCGGCTATGTCCCACAGGACGGCGCGCTGTTTCCGCATCTCTGCATCGCGGACAACATCGCTTTTGGGCTAAAAGGTACGAAGGCAGAGAAACAAAAACGGGTGGATGAGCTGATGGCACTGGTTTCCCTTCCTGCACATTTACAGAAGCACTCGCCGCATGAAATATCCGGTGGTCAACAACAGCGTGTTGCACTGGCTCGCGCACTGGCGCAACGCCCTGCGTTGATGCTGCTGGATGAACCGTTTTCCGCTCTGGACACTGGCCTACGTGCCGCCACCCGTAAAGCGGTAATGGACGTATTACAGCAGGCTAACGTGGCTTCGATTCTGGTGACCCACGATCAGGGAGAAGCGCTATCTTTTGCCGACCAGGTGGTCGTCATGCGTGATGGACAACTGTCGCAATCAGGCTCGCCGTGGGCGCTCTACCATCAGCCCAACAATGAGGACATCGCCACCTTCCTCGGTGAAACGCTAATCCTCGACGCGCAGATTGATGACGGTCAGGCTGACTGTCTGCTTGGGCACATCGCGGTGGGCCGCCCAACGGCAAACGGTCGAGCAAGAATCATGCTCAGGCCGGAGCAGATAACGATTCAGGATACCGGGATAGCGAACACAGCACACATTCGTGCCACCATTCGTAAAGTTGATTTTTCCGGTTTCGTTTCCACGCTAACGCTGGACGTTCACAACGCAGAAGCTGATGTCATTGAACTGAAAACCGTCAGTCACGCTGCTTTCACCGTCGGCCAACAGGTTAGCCTGAGCGTGAACGGTGCCGCACACGTTTTCAGTCAATAATTTCTCTCGCTGGAAGCAAGCACAGGCGGTTTACTTCGTCGCCTGTGTGTTGCGGTTAATCAGCCAAACCCCAAGAAGAATAACCAGAACACCGAAGTTTTTACGCAGGCTCATCGGTTCGTTCAGCCACGGCAGAAAAACCGCGGCAAGGTAGACCACCGCATAGCTCAAACTAATCAGCGGGTAAGCACGGCTGAGCGGCAAATAGCGTAGCACCACGAACCAGCACACCATCGACAGACCGTAGCAAACAATCCCGACCAGCACCGCCACGGCAGGCCAGCCCACCGGTAACGTGCTGAGCGACGACCAGTGCGCCATGGAAATGATCGGCAGCGCCAGCATGCCGCTTTTCATTAATACCTGTGCAGCGCTGGCAAGCACAATGCTGACAAGCGCCCAGACATAGCCCCTTTTCGCCATCATCCCCCCTGCATCAAATAGATACCGATGACAATCAGCGCAATACCGCACCAGTGAGACTTACCTACGCGTTCGCCAAACCCATAGTGCGCCAGCAGCGTGATCAGAATAAAATTGATGCTCAGCAGCGGGTACGCCACGCCGAGCGGGAGACGCTGCAACACCAAAAGCCACAGCAGCAGCCCAATACCCAGCAGCGCTGCCGCCAATATCAGCCACCCAAGCGCCGCCCGTTGCTGTTGAGCCACGGGTAAACGTCGCCAGCACTCCGCCGCCTGTTTCTGACACAGTTGCCCTAAGCTGGTCAGCAGGCAAACGACGGCAACCAATAGATAACTCATGGCGTTACCTGCTTATAAAACAGCAGCACGTAGCGGTGGGATTTTCTCAACTGATTAGGGACGGGCAGATTGCGATACTCGGCATCACTGTCTCTGTCGGTCTTCAGCACCAGCACAACATTCCCACTACGCCGTTTATCGGCAAGCCAGGCAGGGAAAGCCTCCTCATCCACAAAGCGATCCGCAGCACCTGCATAGCTCAGCCCATAGTTCAATTCGCCACGTGCTTTGAATAAGGTGATATCGCTGCGCTTCAGTTCCCATGCCAGTCCCGCGGCCAGACCAACCTCGTCGCTCAGCACATAGCGGCTGTCTTCCAGCAACGGCTGATGGCTACGAATAAAGGTTTGGGGGTTCTTGGAATCCACCACACTCGTCGGAATGCTTCCGCCAACGAGCAGCGCCAGAAAGAGCGGACAGCCCGCCACCAGATAGCCCCATGTCCGTTGTTTTCTCAAGCTGACAACGGCAAAAGCGATCCAGCCGATAAAACAGACGATCCCCGATACGATGGTCAGCCCTTCTCCCGGTTGATAGAAATGCGGCATGACGATGCCAAGGCCAAGCATAGCAACCGCAAGCCCCAGCACGCTGCCAAAAGCAATATTGAGCCAGCTATTGATGCGCAACAGACGCTTGCGCACTTCGGGTGCCAACTCGGAAATCCACGCCGCCATCAGCAGCGCCAGTGGTGCAAAGCACGGCAGAATGTAGGTCAGCAGCTTGCCTTTGGCGATGCTGAAAAACAGCAGCGGCATTACCACCCAACACAGCAAGAAGAACCGCTCTGGGTTCACTTTCCGTTCAGTCCAGCCACTGCGTAACGCCCCCGGCAACAGCGCGAACCAAGGAAATGTCCCCACAATCAGAACCGGCAGGTAATACCAGAACGGTGCCTTATGTTGCGCATCGTCTTCAGCAAAGCGCTGGATATGCTCAACCCAAAAAAAGTAATGCCAGTAATCAGCCTCGCGTTCGTGCACCGCCAGCGCCCACGGTGCGCTCAGCAATACTGCGACGACAATCGCCAGCGGCCCGAACAGCAGCAGTTCCTTGATTCGCTTTTGCGCCAGCGCCACGGGCAGCACGCTGATCACCGGCAACGCCAGCGCCAGAAAGCCTTTGGTCATAAATCCCATACCGCAGGCTAGCCCCATCAATCCCCAGGCCAACAGCCGTTCACGCGTCAGTTTTGCCCGCAAAATCAGCGCATGACTGAACAGCGCCGCCGTCATCCAGAGCGTCACCATCGGATCGAGCACGCTGTAAGTGCCGATGCCATACACAAGCAGTGACGTAAGATAGATCGTCGCCGCCAACAGCGCGGTGCGCTGGTTTTTCCACAACAGCATCGCCAGCCAAAACACCAGCAGCGCACTCAGCGCGGTAGAAAAAACCGAGGCAAAACGCACGGAAAAATTGGTATGACCCAATAGCCATTGGCTCATGTTATTCAGCCAATAGCCCGCGACAGGTTTCTCAAAATAGCGGATACCCAACAAATGCGGCACAATCCAATCACCGCGCTGAAGCATCTCACGACTGATTTCGGCATAACGTGTTTCATCCGGCGACCACAGCCAACGGCCATTAAGCGGCAGCAGGTAGAGCAAAGCAAACAGCACCACTATCACAGTACTTTTCAGCTTGAACATGCCTTTTCCCATACGATTTCCCGCTGTATTTATTCTTCCGTTTGTACGCCAAGCCACCCTTCCCGTCCGGGAAACGGCGCGCGATCAATCCGTCCGACGGGCAGCGTAGCCGGATCGTCAGGCAGTAATGAGGAAAGTGGACAAAATTCGATGTGCTGCTGACGGGCGCGAAGCAGTAGCTGACGAAACAGCGCCAATTTCGCGCCACCTTCAACCTCTGCATGAATGGTATACACCGGCACGCCACGATCCTGCTCGATTGCATCGAGAATAAAGTCGTTAAATTCGCCGTCACTCACACGCTCACCAATAACCTCATCGTAGGTCGGCAGCGTGACAGGGATCTGCGTCGTGCCGAGTTCACCATTCTTCAGGCGAGGCCGAAAAGGCCGGGTGCCGCGACAGTCGCTGTTATAGTCCAGATTCCAGCGCTGCTTCATCTCAACGACGCGCGGATCGGCTCGCCAGCCCGCCACCGCAGAGCAGCGCACCGGCGACGGTAGGACCCGCATTAACGCATCCATACCGTCCCGGAACTGTTCTGCCAGTTTCGCATCCGACCAACGGGCAACATTCGCCTGCCAGCCGTGGTGATCCCAGGCATGTAACCCCACTTCATGCCCCTCGTCGTACGTCCGGCGGATTAACGCGCCAAACCGTGCGCCGATATGACGTCCCGGCCACGCCGTGCCAGCCAGCAAGATATCCCAGCCGTAGAGCGAAGCCGCATTGGAGCGCAGCATCTTCCATAAAAAACGGGGACGCAGCAGACGCCACAGGTGTCGCCCCATGTTGTCCGGCCCGACGCTAAAAAAGAAACTCGCCCGAATATCAAACTCAGCCAGCACCTTCAGTAACGCGGGAACGCCGTCCCGCGTACCGCGCCAGGTATCGACATCAATTCGCAGGCCAACGCGCGTCATCCCTGCGCATCCGTGGCGTCAGCGCTGTGCGGGACATCAACGGTACGCAGAAAATAGTCCAGCGTTTCCGCAACGGTTTGCTCCATTTTCACCGTTGGTTCCCATTCCAGCAGGTGTTTGGCGTTGCGAATGCTCGGCGTGCGGTGTGCCACATCCTGATAGCCTTTACCGTAATAACTGCTGCTTTCTACGTCAATAAACCCGGCAAACGGTGGGAAGCGGTCACGTAGCGGGTGAGCATTAAAGCTGGTGAGCAGCATGTCGCCCAGTTCGCGGATACTGGCTTCATTGTGCGGATTGCCGATGTTGATAATCCGCCCGTCACACTGACCGTTGCGGTTTTCAATAATACGGAACAGCGCTTCAATGCCGTCGTGAATATCAGTAAAGCAGCGCTTCTGTTCCCCACCGTCTACCAGCTTGATCGGCGATCCTTCCACCAGATTGAGGATCAGTTGCGTAATGGCGCGAGAGCTGCCGATCCGTGCGGCGTCCAGCGTGTCCAGACGCGGCCCCATCCAGTTAAACGGACGGAACAGCGTGAAGCGCAGGTTGTTTTTCGCACCGTAGGCCCAAATAACCCGATCCAGCAGTTGCTTGGATACCGAGTAGATCCAGCGCTGCTTATTGATCGGCCCGACAATCAAGCGTGAGGTGTCTTCATCAAACTCTTTGTCATCACACATGCCGTACACTTCTGAGGTGGACGGGAAAACGATACGTTTGTTATAACGCACGCAGTCGCGCACAATTTTCAGGTTCTCTTCAAAATCCAGCTCAAACACACGCAGCGGGTTACGGGTGTATTCGATGGGCGTGGCAATCGCCACCAGCGGCAGAATGACATCGCATTTCTTGATGTGGTATTCGATCCATTCGTTATGGATGCTGATATCGCCTTCCACAAAATGGAAACGCGGATCGTCAAGGAAACGCGCGATAGCATCGGAACTGATATCCAACCCGTAGATCTCATAGCGATCGTCACGCAACAGGCGTTCGGTCAGATGGTTACCGATAAAACCGTTTACGCCGAGGATCAGCACACGCGTGCGGCGTCGTTGCACACGGCTGGCGAGGTTACCCAGCCGCGTCTGTGGCACCATGCCCATTTCCGCAGCCAGTCGGCTGCCCGACATATACAGTCCGGCTTCACTCTGTCCGCTGACGATCTCAAGCGCGTCTTCACCACAGGACACGACCAGCGGAGAGGTCGAAATAATCGAGCCAACATCATCGCTATGTGGATGATTAACGTTCACATGGTTGTTTTTAACCACACGGGCGCGCCAGATAATCACCTTGCGCTCGCCGAGAAACGTAAACGCCCCCGGATAGGGTTCCGTCACCGCGCGAATCAGATTGTTAATCTCACTGGCGCTTTTTTGCCAATCGATCAGGCCATCTGCCGCCGTGCGACGACCAAAATAGCTGGCCTGACTGTCATCCTGTGGCGTCAGTGCAATCTCACGCGAGCGAATCAGCGGTAACTGCTGCGCCAGCAAAGCGGCGGCGGCGGTTCGGCATTTTCCATGCAGCGTCAGCGCGGTATCTTCATCGTCAATCGCCACCACGGACTGCGCGACGATATCACCGGCATCCGCACGGGAAACCATCTTGTGCAGCGTCACCCCCGTCTGCGTTTCTCCGTTCACCAGCACCCAGTTAACCGGTGCTCGCCCACGGTAGCGCGGCAACAGTGAACCGTGCAGATTGAATGCGCCAACCAACGGGATCTGAAGAATGTCATCGCTTAATAGTGTGCGGTAATAGAAGGAAAAAATAACATCCGGTGCCAGCTCTCGAATACGATTCACCCAGAGCGGATGGTTCACATCTTCCGGTGCAAACACGGGCACATCCATCCCAGCAGCCGTTTTCGCCACCGACGCATAGAAGTGATTTTCTCCCGGTGCATCGCTGTGTGTGAAGACCGCCTGAATCTCATAGCCCGCTAATACCAACGCTTCAAGACCCACGCAGCCGATATCATGGTAGGCAAATACGATCGCTTTCATTCTTCTTCATCCCGTAAACTGGTGGTTAGTGGCGTTGCCGCACTCACTGTCTTTTGTACAAAATAGCGTGGCCGGGCACGCACATCGGTATAGATACGACCAATGTATTCGCCCAATAGCCCCATCCCGATGAACTGCGCACCGATAAACATGAACAGCACGGCAAACAGCGTGAACACACCCTCTGCTGCCCACTCCGCCCCTAAGAACAGACGTAGGCCGATCAACAGCAGTGCCAGCAGGAAGCCCGACAGCGCGACGACGCTACCAATCAGGCTGAGTATGCGTAGCGGCGTCGTTGTCAGGCAGGTCAGCAGGTCGTACATCAGGTTAATCAACTTCAGAAAGCTGTATTTGGACGTGCCAAACTCCCGCTCGGCGTGCAACACGTCGATCTCAATGGTTTTTCGTGCGAACGTGTTGGCAAGGATAGGAATAAAGGTGCTGCGCTCGTGACAGCGCAGCATCGCGCTGACAATGTGGCGACGGTAGGCGCGCAACATGCAGCCGTAATCCGCCATCGATTTCCCGGTCGAGCGGCGGATCATCATATTGATGGTTTTCGAGGCCAGTTTGCGAAACAGCGAATCCTGTCGATTGGCCCGCACGGTGCCGACCACGTCATACCCTTGCGATGCGTATTCAACCAGCCGTGGGATTTCCTCCGGCGGGTTCTGCAAATCTGCATCCAGCGTAATCACTACGTCGCCCACCGCCTGCTGAAACCCCGCCATGATGGCTGAGTGTTGACCATAGTTGCGGTTCAGCAGCACGGCAATGATGTGGCTATCCGGGTCGCTCGCCGCCTCGGTCAACAGTTCCGCAGAGCGATCGCTGCTGCCGTCATCCACCAGAATAATTTCCCAGGGTTTACCGATCTTCCGACAAGCTGCCAACGTGCGTTCAATCAGCACTGGCAGACTCTCTTCTTCGTTATAAACGGGAATCACAACAGAAACATTTTTGATGTCATCAATCACGAACAGACTCCAGAATCGAGGTTAACGCCGCGATGACGCGATCGACATCGCTGTCTTGCATATCGGGGAACAGCGGTAGCGTCATCAGAGACGCCGAATTCCACTCCGTTTCCGGCAAGTGCAAATGGGGGTAGCGCTCACGGTAATATTTCTGCGTATGCACCGCTCTGAAATGCAGTCCGGTGCCAATACCGTGCGTTTGCAGAGCCGCCATCAGATCATCGCGTGAAATACCGCACTGCGTTTCGTCCACGCGCACCATAAACAGGTGCCAGGCGTGCAGATGGGGATAATCAGGAACCGCCAGCGGCTGGAGCGGCAGCGAGTGCAACTGCGTGAAATAACGCGCGGCAAGCTGCTGACGGCGGGCGTTGATCGCCGGGAGTTTATCCAGTTGAACCAGCGCAATAGCGGCATTGATATCCGCCAGATTGTATTTAAACCCCGGCGTCACCACTTCGGCCTGCGGCTTACGCCCCTGTAACTGCCTGTCGAACGCATCCACGCCCAACCCGTGAAATTTCAGACTGCGTATACGCTCGGCAAGTGCTGCGTCATCCGTCACCACCATGCCGCCTTCCGCACAGGTGATATTTTTAATCGCGTGAAACGAGAAAATGGCCGTTCCGCGTGCACCGATCCACTCACCACGGTATTGCGTACCGACGGCATGCGCCGCATCTTCAATCAGCGGAATACCATAGCGCTCACTGAGCGCACGAAGCGCATCCAGATCGGCAGGTGCACCGGCGTAATGCACAGGAATAATCGCTTTGGTCTTCGGCGTAATGGCGGCTTCAATATCCTGCGGCCGCACCATCAACGTATGCCGATCCACATCCACCATCACCGGTTCCGCACCCAATAGCGTGATGATATTGACGGTTGAAACCCAGGTCTGGGACGGCGTAATCACCTCATCGCCGGGGCCAATGCCGAGCGACATCAGCGTAACGTGCATTCCCCCCGTCGCAGAACTGACTGCAATTGCTTGTCGGCAGCCAAACTGTTGGCAAAAAACCTGTTCTAACTGCTGACATTTCGGCCCCGTGGTTATCCAGCCGGAACGTAATACTTCCGCCACGGCCGCAATTTCTTCGTCGCCTATAGTCGGGCGGGAAAAAGGCAAAAAATCCGTCATAACGTATTCCCAAAATAAATAATGGCGACAAATCATCATTCAGCAGTCTAAATAATGAAGCCTTAAGCCAACCTTAATTTATTACAATAGTCATAAATCATAGATAAACGACACCACATGGCATAGCGTAAAAAAGCCATGCTCAAAGAGATATAATTGATTACAATGTATAAATAATATTTTCGCTAATGGCCGAATAACAAAATATCGCTCCATTGATTTACGACAAAAATTCAATCTTCGCCAAATAAATCTCGCGTATAGACTTTCCCCATCACTTCTTTTAATTCATCGACATAACGATTGGTAATAATAATGTCACACTGTTGTTTGAAACTGTCGAATTGATGAATGATAGGAAAATCCAGAAAATCGTCATCATCAATGCCCGGTTCATAAATCACAACATTGATTCCTTTCGCTTTTATCCTTTTCATAATGCCCTGAATGGAGGAAAAGCGAAAATTGTCCGACCCCGCTTTCATGATAAGGCGATAGACGCCAACGGTTTTAGGGTGGCGACGGATAATTGTGTCGGCAATGAAGTCTTTCCGCGTATGGTTAGCCTCTACGATAGCCTTGATCAGATTATTCGGTACGGTACGATAGTTAGCCAGAAGCTGCCGGGTATCTTTCGGTAAACAGTAACCGCCGTAGCCAAAAGAAGGGTTGTTGTAGTAATCGCCGATGCGAGGATCGAGACACACGCCTTCGATAATCTGCCGGGTATTCAACCCTAGCGACTCGGCATAACTGTCCAATTCATTAAAGTAGGCCACCCGCATTGCCAGAAAGGTATTCGCAAATAACTTTATCGCTTCGGCCTCTGTCGGATCGGTAAATAGTACACGAACATCTTTCTTTAATGCGCATTCCATCAATAGGTTAGCGAAGAACCTTGCCCTTTCCGAGCGTTCACCCACCACAATTCGTGACGGATAAAGATTGTCATGCAGCGCCTTTCCTTCGCGTAAAAACTCGGGCGAAAAAATGATGTGATCCGTATCCAACTGTTGGCTGATTTTCTCCGTAAAGCCAACAGGCACCGTCGATTTAATCACCATAATGGCCTGTGGGTTAATCGCCAACACATCGCGAATGACCGCCTCTACCGACGAGGTATTGAAATAGTTGGTTTGCGGATCGTAATCCGTCGGCGTAGCGATAATCACGAACTGCGCATCGATATACGCCTCATGCTTATCCAGCGTAGCCGAGAAATCCAGCGTTTCATGTTGTAAAAAACGCTCAATTTCTGCGTCATTAATCGGCGATTTTCGTTGATTTAACAGCGCCACTTTTTCAGCCACAATATCCAACGCCACAACCTGATGCCGTTGTGCTAATAATAATCCATTCGATAAACCCACATATCCCGTTCCGCTAATGGCTATTTTCATGCAAAGCTCTTCATCTCAGTATTCGCTAAAAAACCATACGTTACCGCAGTATCTTTGCTATTTTTCCATCTGAGTAGCCGTGTTGGTTTTCAATTTATTTCCGGTTAGACCCACACAATTAACAGCCACATCACTTAAGAGAAAATCGCCCTCACACGTCAAAAATCAGGAACGCAATATCATTTATCATTAACAATTTCAGTTAAACGACAATTAAACATAGTGCATTTAATGATAAATAAAAAAATCCCTTACACCTTCTGACATTTTTAAATCATTAGAATAAAAATAAATTTTCATGAGACGGTGTAACACAACGTAATTTATCTTGAAAGGCTCTCTAATCGTGATAGACGGATGATACTCAGCAAAAGACATAAGCTAATTTCATCAATTCCAACGCAGGCGGCAGAAGCGTCTACACTTATTACCAGTCATCTCTCTGGCTAAGGATGGGAAGGACAATGAGGGTCAGCACGCACAACAAAAACAATTACTATCACATGCCACTCCAAAGATTGATGCTTATCTTTATACTATTCATCATCACAACCGTAGTGGCACTGAACGGGTGGACGGTATTCAACTCTCACCAACAGCTTATCGATTCCACAGAGCGAAACGCCAAAAATCTGTCGTTGTCCTTGGCACGCCATGCCGAAGATACCTTTCTACAAGTCGATATCTTGTTACAGGATTTGCAAGAACGCATCGATAAAGATGGTTTATCACCAACGCAAATAATCAGGCTCGGCGATATTTTAAAAAACAGGAAAACCACGCTGCCACAACTGCACGGAATCCTTATCTACGATGAGAGGGGTGAATGGCTGGTAAGCTCGGCGGGAACTAAACCCACCAATGCGAATAACGCTGACAGAGAATATTTTAGATATCACCAAAACAACGTCAACAAAGACATGTACATCGGCAGCGTAATTACTAGTCGCTCTACCGGCGATCTGATCATTCCGGTTTCTATGCGTATCAGTAAACCAGACGGCAGCTTTAACGGCGTGCTGCTCGCCACCCTCTCGCTGAACTATTTCAAACAGTATTATGGCTACTACTCCATGGGGAATATGGACGTACTCGCCATTCTACTTTCCGATGGCCGAATTCTGTACGGCCGCCCTTACGACGATTCGTATATCAATCGAAATGTGTCAAGTGGCCCACTCTTTTCAGAATATCTGCGACAGTCCGAAAGCGGGACCGCGACGTTTGTCTCGACGCTCGACCATATCGAACGTATTTATGGCTACACAAAATTAAAGCGTTACCCCATCGTCATTGCCGCAGGTTTCGATCTTGAATTGGTTCTCAGTAAATGGCGAACGGACAGTTTGGTCTACGCTGCCATTACGCTCATTTTGCTGCTCACGATGACCCTGCTCGGCCTGATCGTACTGCGGCAAATCCGTATGAATTTAAAAAATCAGATCGATTTAACCATCGTGCGTGATGAGCTCACATCGGTTAACCATACCCTGCAAACGCTGGCGCTGTTTGATGGCCTGACAGGCTTGGCTAACCGCCGCCAGTTTGATATTTTCCTGCAGCAAACCCTCTCGCGAGTTGCCGGTACGCAGCAGCGCATGGCGTTGATCATGATCGACATTGACGCCTTCAAGAAATATAACGACCATTATGGGCATGTGGCTGGCGATGAGTGTCTGCGCAAGATTGGCCACGTCCTGAGCAACATGCCGAAGCGTAAAGAAGATTTAGTCGCCCGTTATGGCGGCGAGGAATTCGCTATCATCATCACCGATACCGATAAGCAAGGTGTCATCACGCTCGCTCAGCGCGTACTGGATGCAGTGCGGGAGGAAAAGATCCCCCATGAAATGACTTTGTTTCCGGAAAAAATCGTCACCATTAGCGCCGGAGCCTACGTGTTCCGCGTCGATAACCCACTGCCAGCGGCAACATCTATTATCGATATTGCCGATGCCGCATTGTATCGCGCCAAAAATGGCGGCAAAAATCGGTTCGAAGTCAGTGAATAGCGATATCAATTGGAATTAATGTTGACGCAATGCCTGACAGCACGCGCAGGTTCTGACAAAATAGCGGCCATCTCCCCCTATTTCAAATTGATGGGTCTCATCTCAGATGGCAGCAAAGATTATTGATGGTAAAACGATTGCGCAGCAGGTCAAAGACGAAGTTGCCGCACGAGTCACGCAGCGTTTAACTGAAGGAAAACGCGCGCCGGGTCTGGCTGTTGTACTGGTCGGCGAGAATCCAGCGTCACAGATCTATGTCGCCAGCAAACGCAAGGTGTGTGAAGAAGTTGGCTTTATCTCCCGCTCTTATGATTTACCCATCACCACTACAGAATCAGAGCTGCTAGCGCTTATCGATCAGCTCAACGCAGACCAAGCGATCGACGGTATTCTGGTTCAGCTTCCGTTACCGGAAGGCATTGACAACACCAAGGTCATTGAACGTATCGCCCCAGATAAAGATGTTGATGGCTTCCATCCTTACAACGTGGGTCGACTGTGCCAACGAGCACCACTGCTGCGAGCCTGTACGCCACGCGGCATCATCACGCTGTTGGAACGCTATAATATCGACACCTTCGGGCTAAATGCCGTTGTAGTTGGCGCATCCAATATTGTTGGCCGTCCGATGAGCCTGGAACTGTTGCTGGCTGGCTGCACCACTACCGTTACGCACCGTTTTACTAAAAATCTGCGCCACCATGTTGAAAACGCCGACCTCTTGGTTGTGGCAGTGGGCAAGCCGGGCTTCATCCCTGGCGAATGGATTAAACCGGGCGCAATCGTGCTGGATGTAGGGATCAACCGTCTGGAAAGCGGCAAAGTGGTCGGCGATGTAGAATTTGAAACGGCACAGGAAAGAGCGTCTTACATCAGCCCCGTACCGGGCGGCGTCGGCCCAATGACCGTTGCCACACTGATTCAAAACACGCTACAGGCGTGCGAAGAGTATCATGACCACGCCAAATAATTGGCGATACACATCATACTTCAAGTTGCTTGTGGGTTGACTGCCCTTAAATACTCGGCCCGTCGTGGGCCTCGCCCTAAAGGGCCGCTGCTAGCAGCGTTCAAATCCGCTCCGGCAGATTTGTCCCCCCCAGTCGCTTACTTATGCAAGCTTCTGGGGACTCGTGCGGTTGTCGCCTTCACGCAACTCGAATTATTTAGGATATATTAGGTCAAACACCGATAAGCAGGAATTTATGGCAACCTTTAATCTTGAAAAACATCCGCACGTTGAATTGTGCGACCTCTTGAAATTGTTGGGCTGGAGTGAAAGCGGCGCGACGGCCAAACTGGCTATCGCCGCAGGCGACGTGACCGTCGACGGCCAGACGGAAACGCGCAAGCGCTGCAAAATCATCGCCGGGCAAACCGTTCAATTCAATGGCGAGACGGTAACCATCGCCGAATAACTTTTGCGACACTGATGATGCCGAAAAAAAGCCCGCGATTTATATTTTGCGGGCTTTTTGTTAGCTGAAAGCATGTTTACTGAGATAAAGAGTTACTTACGACGCCAGATCGTTCCCTGCGGGCCGTCTTCCAGCACAATTCCCATTTCATTTAACCGATCGCGTGCCTGATCGGCCAGCGCCCAGTCTTTCGCCGCGCGTGCATCTTTACGCTGTTGGATTAACGCTTCGATTTCTTTTACTTCGTCGTTATCCACCTGCGCGCCGTTTTGCAGGAACTGTTCAGGATCTTGCTCCAGCAGGCCAAGTACGCCAGACAGTTTACGCAGTGCCGATGCCAGTTGATTCGCCGCCTGCACATCTTCCGCTTTCAGGCGGTTGACTTCTCGTGCCATATCAAACAGCACAGAGTAGGCTTCCGGCGTGTTGAAATCGTCATCCATCGCTTCGCGGAAACGTGCTTCAAACTCGTCACCGCCGTGCGCCGCAACACTGAGATCCGTTCCGCGTAGTGCGATATACAGGCGTTCTAACGCCGCACGTGCCTGTTTCAGGTTATCTTCGCTGTAGTTCAACTGGCTACGATAGTGGCCTGACATCAAGAAGTAGCGCACGGTTTCCGGGTCGTAATACGCCAATACGTCGCGCACTGTGAAGAAATTGTTGAGCGATTTTGACATCTTTTCGCGGTCAACCATCACCATACCGGAGTGCATCCAGTAATTCACATACGGGCCATCGTGCGCACAACGGGATTGCGCAATCTCATTTTCGTGGTGCGGGAACATCAAATCTGAGCCGCCGCCGTGAATATCAAAGTGCTCGCCAAGCTGTTTGCAGTTCATGGCAGAACATTCGATGTGCCAGCCAGGACGCCCTTCCCCCCACGGAGAAGACCAGTGAGGTTCACCCGGTTTGGACATTTTCCACAGCACGAAGTCCATCGGGTTACGCTTCACCGCTGTAATTTCAACGCGCGCGCCAGCCTGTAACTGATCCAGATCCTGACGAGACAGCGCACCATAGCCCGGCGCGGTATCAACGGAGAACATCACATCGCCATTGCTCGCCACATAGGCGTGGCGACGGGCAATCAGCGTTTCTACCATTTCGATAATATCGGCAATATGGTGCGTCGCCCGCGGCTCGGCATCCGGGTGTACAATATTCAAGGCATCAAAATCTGCATGCATTTCTGCGATCATGCGGGTCGTCAGTTGGTCGCTGGTTTCGCCATTTTCGATCGCACGTTTAATAATCTTGTCGTCAATATCGGTGACATTACGCACATATTTCAGTGAATATCCCAGATACCGCAAATAGCGCGCCACCACATCAAACGCCACGAAAGTACGCCCGTGACCGATATGACACAGGTCATAAACGGTGATGCCACACACATACATTCCCACCTGCCCGGCGTGGATAGGTTTAAATTCCTCTTTTTGGCGACTCAGCGTATTAAAAATCTTTAGCATCAGGACGTTCCAGTGTTTTTATAAAAAAATGGTTTTCACAAAAAATGGTCTTCACAAGAAAAATAGTGTTCACACGGCAGGTCAATTACCGTCGCGGTTAGCGTCAGTAACATCAATACATTCAGGGTTTACCCCCTAACAGCGTATTGAAACCTGAACCCTACTGTATTGCAAGGTTAAGAAGCGGGAATAAGCGAGAAAGGATAAAAATGAAATGGCCCGGAAAATCCGGGCCATTTCACACAATCAGCGTTGTTGACGAAAAAACGATCAGCGCCAGCGTGGATTCGACATCACTGAGTATTTTCCGCTACCGAGCAAGGCAATAGCGATACCCGCAAAGAAGAAGACTGCTGTGCCTTCAACACCCCAGGCACCGGTTTTTGCCAGCGTGAAGAAACCATCTGGGTGAACCAGCAACGTCGCGACGAGCATGGTGAAAGAGAAAATCAGCGCGGAAGGACGTGTAAAAATACCTAAAATCATCAGGATCGGTATGATGACTTCGCCAGCATAGACACCGTAGCCAATGAAAGCAGGAAGCCCAGCATTGGTCAGCATACCTTCAATGGCACCAATCCCACCGTGCAGCTTGTGCCACCCGTGGAACAGCATCAAAACGCTGAAAGATACGCGCAGAAACAGCTTGCCAAAATCCGGTTTGTCTAATAAACGATTAACACCATCCAGAATACCCAGCATAGTTCACCTATCTCTTTAGAGTTATTTGGGAAAATAAGAGTTACTCTCAGATTAATCTGAGCCAGAAAAAAAGAATACATTGATTACGCAAAACATTGATCTGGGGCAACAAAAATATCATTCAAATAAATTAACCATAATATCATCACTTAATCAATTTATTTGCTTTTAAAAATCCATACTGCGTGATGAATGTATTAATCAATGCACACTTAACCACAGATCCCCCTTGCCAAGGATTACCTAAATAAGAGTAGTACACATTTTTATACGACTTTTCAATCACGCCAATCGCCAACCAACGCACAGCAAGAGCGAAATACTGACTCAATCGACCAGTTATGCTATAACAGCGCTCTTGTTGCTCACCGCCTTTTGTGGGCAGCACTCTTATCACTAAGGCTATCTAGGGTTCATTATTATGATTACGCTTCATACCAATCACGGCGATATCGTTATTAATACGTTTGCAGACAAAGCGCCAGTTACCGTAGAAAACTTTCTGAACTACTGCAGCAGTGGTTTTTATGACAACACGATTTTTCACCGTGTCATTAATGGTTTTATGATTCAGGGCGGTGGCTTTGCTCCCGGCATGGATCAAAAAGAAACCAACGCGACAATCAAAAATGAAGCCAACAATGGCCTGAAAAATACGCGTGGCACGTTGGCGATGGCTCGTACTAACGATCCGCACTCAGCAACAGCTCAGTTCTTTATCAACCTCGTTGATAACGATTTTCTGAACTTCCGTTCAGAACGTGCCGATGGTTGGGGCTACTGCGTTTTCGCTGAAGTGACCGACGGCATGGACGTTGTGGATAAAATCAAAGGCGTGGCAACTGGCCGCAGCGGTATGCACCAGGACGTACCAAAAGAAGACGTGGTGATTACCCACGTAACGGTCAGCGAATAATCCGACCTGCATGGCAACGCTGTTCATTGCCGATCTGCATTTAAGCGTTCATGAACCGGCGATTACCGCCGGTTTTCTGCGTTTTTTACGCCATGATGCGATTCATGCCGATGCGCTGTACATCCTTGGTGATCTGTTCGATGCCTGGATTGGTGACGACGATCCACAGCCGCTGCACGCGACCATCGCCGCTGAACTGTGTGCATTACATCAGCGTGGCATCCCCTGCTATTTCGTACACGGTAATCGTGATTTTCTGATCGGCAAGCGTTTCGCCAAACAGAGCGGAATGACGCTGCTGCCGACGGAAACGGTGCTCAATCTCTACGGCCAAAAGATTCTCATCCTGCATGGCGATACTCTGTGTACTGACGATTTGGCCTATCAAAAATTTCGCCGCCGCGTACACACCCCGTTTATTCAGTGGCTGTTCCTGCTATTACCTTTATCGCTGCGCCTGAAGATTGCCGCTAAGATGCGCGCCAGCAGCCAGCAGGCCAATAAGAAGAAATCGCAGCAGATTATGGATGTCAATCACGATGCTGTGCTTGGACGCTTACGACATCATCAGGTGACAACGATGATCCACGGCCACACCCACCGGCCATCCATCCATCAGGTTTCTCTCGGAGAATCTCATGGCCGTCGTGCCGTTCTCGGTGCCTGGCATGAAGAAGGGTCGATGATTAAGGTCACACCACAAAATATCGAACTGATTTCCTTCCCATTTTAATGCTTTTCCTGACATTGACTTAACGGTCTCTCGTCTTATTCCCCTAACATTTCCGCATACGCAACCGTTTTCCTCGCCATAATGGCGTGATATGCTCTACGCCCTCAACGCCAGACCCTCCCTGTCTGGCCGACGCAATATTGGTTACCCTAAATAATTCGAGTTGCAGGACAAAACGTTATCGTTTTGAACAACGCAAAGCGTTGGCCCGCTAGGGCGAGGTTCATTTATAGACCTCGTAACGCGGCAACCGCACGAGTTCCCAGGAGCTTACACTAATAAGTGACTGGGGTGACAAATCTGCCGGAGCGGATTTGAACGCTGCTAGCAGCGGCCCTTTAGGGCGAGGCCCACGACGGGCCGAGTATTTAAGGGAAGCCAACGCACATGCGGCTTGAAGTATGACGGGTATACCGCGTCACGAACACGTACAATTATAGGAGCGTTACAGGCATGTCATCCAACGTTGCCCCGGCTAAAATTGCCATCGTCATGGGTTCAAAGAGTGACTGGGCCACCATGCAGTTTGCTGCGGAAATCCTCACCACGCTGAACATTCCTTTTCATACCGAAGTCGTTTCCGCACACCGGACACCAGATAAGTTGTTCAGCTTCGCTGAGCAAGCGGCACAGAACGGTTTTGATGTGATTATCGCGGGCGCAGGCGGCGCAGCACACCTGCCGGGTATGCTGGCAGCGAAAACGCTGGTTCCCGTGCTCGGCGTGCCGGTACAAAGCTCAACGCTGAGCGGTGTAGACAGTCTGTATTCCATCGTTCAAATGCCGCGCGGTATCCCGGTCGGCACATTGGCAATAGGCAAGGCGGGCGCAGCGAACGCCGCTCTGCTGGCCGCACAAATTCTCGCCCTGCATGATAAGGGCATCGCCACCCGACTGGCCGACTGGCGTCAAGCGCAAACTGATGATGTACTATCTCATCCTGATCCGCGGGAGGAGGCATGAAACCGGTCTGCGTATTAGGCAATGGTCAGTTAGGCAGAATGCTCCGTCAGGCTGGCGAACCGTTAGGTATTGCGGTTTACCCCGTAGGGCTGGATGCAGAACCAGAGTCGGTTCCGTTTCATAATAGTGTGATTACCGCCGAGATCGAACGCTGGCCAGAAACCGCCCTCACTCGCGAACTGGCTGAACACACAGCGTTTGCGAATCGCGACATTTTCCCGCGTCTGGCCGATCGCCTGACGCAAAAGCAGTTGCTGGACTCGCTGGGTCTGGCAACCGCGCCCTGGCAATTGCTGGCCAGCGTCAGTGAATGGCCACACATCTTCACCTCATTAGGTGAACTCGCGATCGTTAAACGTCGCGTCGGCGGTTACGACGGTCGTGGGCAATGGCGCCTGCGTGACGGAGAACAGCAGACGCTGCCCGCAGATTGCTACGGCGAGTGCATCGTTGAGCAAGGGATTAATTTTTCTGGCGAAGTCTCGCTAGTTGGCGCCCGCAATACGCACGGCAAATGCGTGTTCTACCCGTTAACCCATAACCTGCATCAGGATGGCATTCTGCGTACCAGCGTGGCTTTCCCTCAACCTGATCCGCAATTGCAACAGCAGGCTGAGCAGATGCTGTCCACGATTATGAATGCGCTAGGCTATGTGGGCGTGATGGCGATGGAGTGTTTTATTGTCGGCAATCGCTTACTCATTAACGAACTGGCTCCACGCGTACACAATAGCGGACACTGGACACAAAATGGCGCATCGATCAGCCAGTTTGAACTCCACCTGCGCGCCATTCTGGATCTGCCGCTGCCGGTTCCGGCCGTCGAAACACCGTCGGTGATGGTCAATTTGATTGGAACCGATGTGAATATCGACTGGCTGGCGCTACCGCTGGTGCATCTGCACTGGTATGAAAAAGAGGTTCGTCCTGGCCGTAAAGTCGGACATCTCAATCTACCGTCGTCGGATATCGTACAGTTGCGACACACGCTGCAATCGCTGGTACCGCTATTACCAGAGGAATACCACAGTGGCCTGGCGTGGGCAGAAGAAAAACTCACTGCCTGACGATCGGCGGCAGTTATCCGGCAGGTTGCGATCTGCCGGATAACGCTCATTAGATCACAACGCATCTGAGCACAACGCGATTAGAGGCAACAACAGGCGCCACACCACCAATTCGTCCCCGAAAAGAGAAAACCATCGTTACACGTGAAATCAGAAACATTGCGTTTATTATTTAATCTGCTTTTTATTTTATTTATTGTTCGTTTTTTATCACCTCGCCTTTAAATAAAGCATCAATAATGAGCTATTGGAAATATTTGAATTAAAGTATCAATATTGATATTTTAATTTTGGAGAAAATTTATTAAAATAACCCTCATCATTCCATTTCTGTGATCGCTTCAATATTATTCGCTGACCACCACGATATAGAATGCCGCCGCAAAACAGTATTGATCTGTTGACATAATTAGCACTATGTCTTGTTCTTTTTTTAACTTTGTAACGGCAAGTTGCCGGGACTGTAATTTTTATACCTGAATATACCCAAAATAATTCGAGTTGCAGGACAAAACGTTAGCGTTTTGAACAACGCAAAGCGTTGGCCCGCAGGGCGAGGCCCACGACGGGCCGAGTATTTAAAGGCAGCCAACGCACAAGCAGCTTGAAGTATGACGGGTATAAATAGGTATTCATGTGTTCACCGAGGAGAAACCACTAAATGAGCACAATTCAAGATAGCAGCCACGTGTTAGAACAGGCTTCAGGGTGGCGTAAAAGCGACACCGTCTGGATGCTAGGTCTTTATGGCACGGCCATCGGCGCTGGCGTGTTATTCTTACCCATCAATGCTGGCATTGGTGGTTTAATTCCTTTAATTATCATGGCACTGATTGCCTTCCCGATGACGTATTATTCTCACCGTGCATTATGCCGTTTTGTATTATCCGGCAAGAAAGGTGGCGAAGATATTACCGAAGTCGTTGAAGAACATTTCGGCGTTGGTGCTGGTAAATTAATCACTTTGCTTTATTTTTTCGCTATTTATCCGATCTTATTAGTTTATAGCGTTGCCATCACCAATACGGTAGATAGCTTTATTACTCACCAATTGCACTTACCTTCTCCACCGCGTGCCGTGCTGTCATTAATATTGATCCTTGGGTTGATGTTTATTGTCCGTTTCGGTGAAGCGATGATCGTTAAAGCAATGAGTATTCTGGTTTATCCTTTTGTTGCCGTGCTGATGTTACTGGCGCTTTATTTAATTCCTAACTGGAATACCTCTGTTTTTGAAAACATTTCTTTGAGTTCCAGCGTAACGGGCAACGGTCTGTTAGCAACATTATGGCTGGCTATTCCGGTGATGGTTTTCTCCTTCAACCACTCGCCAATCATCTCCTCATTCGCCGTTGCCAAACGCAAAGAATATGGCGATGACGCAGAAAAAAAATGCTCACGTATTCTGTCTTATAGCCACATCATGATGGTATTGACTGTGATGTTCTTCGTTTTCAGTTGCGTACTGAGCCTTTCTCCGACGGAACTGATGGAAGCGAAAACACAGAATATTTCCATTCTGTCCTATCTGGCGAACCACTTTAACAATCCAGTCATCGGTTATCTGGCTCCGGTTATTGCCACCATCGCGATATCTAAATCCTTCCTGGGTCACTACCTGGGCGCTGGCGAAGGTTTTAACGGCATGATCGTGAAAACCCTACGTAGCAGAGGCAAAACCATTTCCCATACCAAACTGAACCGCATCACGGCGCTGTTCATGCTGATCACCACCTGGATTGTCGCGACCAAGAACCCAAGCATTTTGGGTATGATCGAAACATTGGGTGGTCCGATTATCGCCTGCTTGCTGTTCCTGATGCCGATGTACGCCATCCAGAAAGTTCCAGCGATGAAGAAGTACAGCGGCCACATCAGTAACGTCTTTGTTACTCTGATGGGACTGATCGCGATTTCTGCCATTGTTTACAGCCTGCGCGATCTGCTGTAGTCCCCCACGCTAATTTAACGCCAGAACGTTGTTCAACTCGCGCACGTTTTGCCACGCAACTCGAATTATTTAGGGGATCAATAGCGAGCATAAATTGTCCTTGTCGCGTTAAATGTCTGGCAGATTAACGCGACAATCGGGGGTTAATGCGAATGATTTGGCATTAACCCTTTATTTTTTATCACTTTCAGGAAGCGACCAGACAATATTGTTTTCAGCCGCCGCAATGTACCAATCCACAGTGCTGTTAGCCGATTTCTTGATTTCTTCATGTTTGGTGAGTGCGTTGCCAGGAAAGGTCGCGGCTTTCTTTCTGATACGCAAGGGGATCTGTTTTTTCTCACCGCTGATCTGTGCATGGAAGGATTCAACTTCCGCATCGAAGAGCACGCCTTCAATCTGATGCAGACGGTTCAACCCACGCAGAATAGACAACAGGCTAATGAGCGTAATGGATTCCCCCATTTCAGCACGCTTGATCGTCGCAATGCCCAGCCCCGCCCGTTCGGCAAGATCGACCTGCGATAAACGCTGCTGGATTCTGCAATCTTTTATTCTCCGGCACAGTTCGGTAATAATTTCGCCTTCATTCATGGTGCTGAATTTCATCTTACCTGCCGCTTACCAGAGTCATAAAATTGCGCGCATTTTATCATCAATTTTTCAAATGGCACGGACAATTGATGACCGGTAGTCATAATTTTTTATGGTTTGATGAAACCATGAACATCCCATCAGGCGGGTTATATTGATGAAAACCGTCAAACAATCTAATAATTAAAACCATAAAAAACAGCCAAGGACGGTGTAATTAAAAACCAAATAAAAACAATAAATTAAAAGTAAAATCATTGATTAACAAAATAAAAGAGACGACAAACATCTTAACTAAGATAAACTTTGTTCTATATTCATACGATTGTACAGCATAACAACTCTCTATTATTGAATCTCACCCTCGCAGGAAAGGAATCTCCATAATGAGCATCACGAACCTTAATGGTATCACTAACTACTCAGTCCCCTCTGTAAACCGTAAAGAACCTGCGGAAAACGCATTTTCACTTGCTGGTAATACGTCTAAGTCCCCCCATTCCGTTTCTGCTAATCCTCCCTCAACGATTCAGTCAAGCAAACGCTATGACTTTTCCAATATGACACCACAAGAAGCGCTTGACGCGACAAAAGAACTTACGGCCTCCGGCGATATGTCATTTGAAGAAAGCCTGGAAATCGGTATGGCGGCACTGCTCATTTTGCATCCTCCGCTTGACGATGTCGCTCCCGCCGATCCCAACCAGAAAATCAATTTTATCCAAATGCTCAAAAACGGAATGAATGGCTCGTTGTCACGCGGCGAACACCTACATGCAGAACAACAAAGAGCAGTATTGGATAAGTTAATGCAGCTTGGTTCAACACCAATTAGCATAAAAATCTAACCAAATCGCCCAGTAATGTAATCTTCCGTGCGGCGCTGTATCGGAGAGGTAAACAGATCGTCCGTGCGGTTGTACTCAATTAACTTACCCTGATTGATAAACGCGGTGTAATCCGACACACGGGCCGCCTGCTGCATATTGTGCGTCACCAACACCAGCGTAAAGTGCTGCTTTAGCGTTCCCATCAGTTCCTCAACAATCAGCGTCGAAATCGGATCAAGCGCAGAGGTCGGTTCATCCAACAGCAGCACTTCTGGTTCAATGGCGATAGCACGGGCGATCACCAAACGCTGCTGCTGTCCACTGGATAGCGTGAGCGCGTTGTCGCTTAGCCGATCCTTTACCTCATGCCATAGTGCCGCTGCACGCAGCGCACGCTCAACGGCATCATCCAGTAAGCGACGATCGCGCAGCCCCTGCAATCTCAGGCCATAAATCACATTTTCATAAATCGACTTGGGAAACGGATTCGGACGCTGAAAAACCATACCGATGCGGCGACGTAACACGGCAACATCCAACTGCGGATCGTTAATGGGCATACCGTTCAGCCTGATATCACCTTCGGTACGGCAATCATCCACCAGATCGTTCATGCGATTAAAGCAGCGTAACAGAGTGGATTTGCCACAGCCAGACGGTCCAATCAGCGCCGTGACCTGGTTCTTCGGAATGCGAATCGAAATATCGTTCAATGCCTGTTTATTACCATAGTACAGATTCAGATGTTCCACGGTTAACGTCGTCTGCTCATCACTCAGTTGATGAACATCAGGCAGCGGTGCCATCTCCTTTTGTGTCATAAATCCCATAACTTCATCCTACTTTCAGAGTGATAACGACCGGTATTTCTCACGCAAAACATGACGGATCCCAATTGCAGCAAGGTTCAACCCGACCACAATCAATACCAGCAGCAGCGCGGTGATGTACACCAGCGGCCTTGCTGCTTCCACATCCGGGCTTTGAAACGCCAGATCGTAGATTTGGAACCCCAGATGCATAAATTTTCGCTCAAGATGCAGATAAGGGAAAATGTCATCAACCGGTAAAACTGGCACCGACTTCACCACGCCGACTAACATCAGCGGCGCTGTTTCCCCCGCGGCACGCGCTACGGCAAGGATCAACCCCGTCATCATCGCAGGAACGGCCATCGGCAAAACGACGTGCCACAGCGTTTCGGCTTTGGTCGCCCCCAGAGCCAGCGAACCGTGGCGCACAGACATCGGAATTCGCGACAACCCTTCCTCTGTCGCCACAATCACCACTGGCAGCGTTAGCAATGCCAGCGTCAGCGACGCCCACAGCAGCCCCGGCGTACCAAATGTCGGGTTCGGCAGCGCTTCAGAATAGAACAGTTGATCCAACGTGCCGCCGATGAGATAAACAAAAAAACCTAATCCGAATACACCGTAAACAATCGATGGCACACCAGCCAGGTTAACCACCGCAATCCGCACCCAGCGCGTTAAACTATTCTTTCCTGCATATTCATGTAGGTAAACCGCAGCGATCACCCCCAGCGGCATCACGACAATGGACATCAGCACCACCATCAGCACGGTGCCAAAAATGGCAGGGAAAAGTTGGCCTGTGCTGTTGCTGTCCGGCGAGTAGTGCGCCAGCATGTATTTCGCCTGCTGACCCCAATGACCGGCTTTTTCCCACAGACTCATTGCATTAGGATACCAGGCCTGCTCAATGTCTCTGAGTGGGATAAGATGGACGCTGCCGTTCGCATCCCGTAACTGCACGGTATCGCGATTAATATCCAGATTGAGTGCGGTTAGCTGGCGCGATAGTTCATCAAAGCGGCGTTGCAGTTCAATACGTTCTGCCTGAAGACGGGCCCGCGCCTGATTATCCAGCGTCTTTGCCTGCTGTCGCTTTTTCTCTTCCAGCCGTAGCGCCTCAAACTGCTGGTTGATCTTTGCCATCTCACCCATGCGAATTGCCTGCGTCTTCGCGAGCAATCCCTGCACCTGCTCGACGCGATGCTGTAGGGTTGCGGGGAGATCCGTCGCCACCAGCGATTGCTCTCCCTCCTGCATTCCTGCCAGATAACCGTAGGCGGTGCCATTATTGGTTCGCTTTAACACCAGAATGTCGGCAGGTTTATCAAATTTGATAATGTCGCGGGACAGCAGCGCGCGAAAGCTCTGCCCATAAATTTCACGCTGGCCAATTTTGATCAAATAACGGGTTTCTTCCTTCCCAGACGAAGACGCTAAATCAGCCTGTTGCAACTGCTGAGGCGAAAGCGTCTGCTCAGCATAAATTTCCCCTATCAGCGCGCGTTGAACACCCTGTTCAGGCTGTAATGTCAGTAGCCAGACGGGCTGCGGCCACAGATAACGCATTCCCTGCCCTGCCAGTAGCACAATAATAGCCAACATCGCCAACAGGCTGATTGAAATTGACGATGCGGTCAGCCACACCCAGGGCCTTCCCGAACGGAACCAGCGCTTCACATGTTTTCTCCTTCATCACGGTAGCGTTGGCGCAAGCGCTGCCGGATAGTTTCAGCCAGCGTATTCACGATGAACGTGAAAATAAACAGCGTTAATGCGGTTAAAAACAGCACCCGATAGTGACCGCTGTTCGTTACGGCTTCCGGCATTTCGATGGCAATATTCGCCGCCAGCGAGCGCAAGCCCTGAAGCAAACCTTCATCCATAATCGGCGTATTGCCCGTCGCCATGAGTACAATCATGGTTTCCCCCACGGCGCGGCCAAAACTCAGCATCAGCGCGGCAAAAATTCCGGCGCTGGCAGACGGCAGTACAACGCGCCACAAGGTTTGCCACGCTGTTGCACCCAGCGCCAACGACCCCTGACTTAAGCGCGCCGGCACGCTGAAGAGGGCATCTTCCGCCAGCGAAAAAATCAACGGGATCAGAGCGAAACCAAGGGCAACCCCCGCCACCAGCGTATTACGTTGGGCAAAATCGTCGCCCAACCATTGGTATAGTGGCTGCCCCAGTACCGCTATTTCGATATGTGGCGCAGCCCAACAGCCCACCACGAATGTCAGCAAAATGGCGGGGATGAGAAATAGTGCGTCCCAACCCATAGGGAAACGACTGCGCCAGCGCGTCGGCAGGCACTCAACCAACCAACCACAGCCAAGCACCGCCAGCATCCATAATATCGGCATGACCAGAATGGCGGACAAATACGTCGCAAAATGTGGCGCTAACCAGATGGCCGCAATCAGGCCGATGACAACAGTCGGCAGCGCGCCCATGATCTCCAGTGTGGGTTTAATCCAGCGTCGCAGCGTCGGCGACATAAAGCAGGCAGTGTAAATCGCGGCAGATAGCGCCAGCGGTGTAGCAAACAACATGGCATAAATCGCCGCTTTCATGGTGCCCAGCATCAGCGGCATCATGCTAAATTTGGCCTGATAGCTGTCATCCGCAGACGTGGATTGCCAGATATAAGCCGGTTCCGGGTAGTTCTCATACCACAGTTTTTGCCACAGCCCGCGCCAGCCAATATCAGGATATGGATTATCAACCTGATAGCGATGCCAACCCTGTGCCGTTTCAATCAGCATGGCAGAACCACGCGACGAAAATGCCATCCCCTGCGCCTGTGCTGGTAACATCTGCGTCAGCAACGCATGTGATTGTTTACTGGCAAACAGTGACAGCTCACCCTGTGTATTTAATGTGGCAAATACGCGTCGCTGCGCCTCTGTTGCCAGCAACACCGATTCCCCAGTAACGTGCGGAAACTGACGCGTTTCCGTCAGTCTGACGCCCTTTTCACTCGGGACTTCAAACCACTGGCTAATTCGCCCATCAACAGCCTGCACCAGCAACGAACGTCCACCGGACAACAGCGCCAGATGCAGGGGTTCCGCCAGTTGCAATTGCCGTTCTTCACGCAGCGTCAGCGTATTTTCGCCCACTTGCCACAACGTTAAGGTATTTCCGCGGAGCAAATATACTTGCTGTCCGTCTGGCGTCAGCAATAGTTGGTTAACCGTACCGGAGGGAAGCGGAATAGGTGCCCGCTGCCGTACACCGTTATCATCAATATCGGCAATAATCAGTGCATTTTCCTGCCCAATCGCCGCGACAACAACCCGTTTTTCGCCCACAGCCGCTATCGCCAGATGACGCAGCGGTTGCGCGGGTAGCCCAAGTGAATACGCCTGCTCACCCAACGGATACACCCAGACAGGAGAACGGTTTTCCGTCCGTGATAATGCAGGCTGAACAAAAAGCAGACGGCCATCGGGTTGGCTCAAGGCATAAATCTGTCGCTCGCCCTGACTTTGCGCCAGCAGAGTCAGCGCAGGAACCAGTTGAATACGCGACATAGGCTGATTTTCCGCAAACGGAATAAATTCACCATAGCCCTGAGCATCGATACGAAAACCGATTTGCCCATTGTCGCTGAGTCCCAATGCCAGCGACGGTTCGACAGTGTGGCGTTGAACCGTTTTTTTCCCGTTGGCCGAAGGAGAAAGGAACAGTGGCGTCACCACATACAGTAGATAGAAGAAGATTAACAACAGCATAGCCAGCACCAGCAGCCCGCTGCCCGCCACAATGCGGTGAACCAAACGATCAACCCACGCTCGTCGACGATCCCGATACTGTAATGTGTTGCCGGTTTTTACCATTATTCTCGCCGTTAAAATGAAGCTGCCAGAGTCGTGTTGCTAACGTATTGCAGGTAGCATATGTTGCCTTTACGCCCATAATATGACAATGGTAAGTCTGTCTATGAATTAGATTTTATCGTCATCAACACGCCATAATGTTGTTGTACCCTATCTCCACAGCGGAAGGGTATGAATATTGGATGAACCTTCAGTACATGAGTTGAGCGGAGTGACAATGGGTCAGGACAAACTCTATATAGAGAAAGAATTAAGTTGGTTATCCTTTAATGAGCGAGTACTTCAGGAAGCAGCGGATAAAAGCAATCCATTAATCGAACGCATGCGCTTTCTGGGCATTTACTCCAGCAACCTTGATGAATTTTATAAAGTCCGTTTTGCCGACTTGAAAAGACGCATTCTGATTAACGAAGAACAAGGTCTGGACGGCAATCTGCGGCATCTTTTAGGCAAAATTCAGGCGCGTGTACTAAAAACCGATCAACTCTTTGACAGCTTGTATAACGAACTGCTGCTGGAGATGGCGCGTAACCAAATTTTTCTGGTCAACGAACGTCAGGTTTCCCCTAATCAGCAGGAGTGGCTGAGGGATTACTTTCGGCAATATCTGCGCCCGCACATCACGCCAATACTGATCTTTAACGAAACCAATTTGGTGGAGTTCCTGAAGGATAACTACACCTATCTGGCCGTCGAAATCATTCGTGGCGATGCGATCAGTTATGCCCTGCTGGAAATTCCTTCGGATAAAATACCGCGTTTCGTCAACCTGCCTGCGGAAGCGCCGCGTCGCCGTAAGACCATGATCCTTATAGATAACATTCTGCGTTACTGTCTTGATGATATCTTCAAGGGCTTCTTTGATTATGATGCGCTGAACGCGTATTCCATGAAGATGACGCGCGATGCGGAATACGATCTGGTCACGGAAATGGAATCCAGCCTGTTGGAGTTGATGTCCTCCAGCCTGAAACAGCGCTTAACCGCCGAACCGGTGAGATTCGTCTATCAGCGTGACATGCCGGACGCGATGGTCACGATGCTACAAGAGAAACTGGGGATTTCATCCTTTGACTCCGTGATCCCCGGCGGGCGTTATCATAATTTCAAAGATTTTATTTCTTTCCCGAACGTTGGACGCGCCAATCTGGTCAACAAACCGTTGCCTCGCCTGCGGCACACGGGATTCAACCATTTTCGCAACGGGTTTGATGCGATCCGCGAACGTGACATCCTGCTCTATTATCCGTACCACACCTTTGAACATGTGCTGGAGTTGCTGAGGCAGGCCTCTTTCGATCCCAGCGTGTTGTCCATCAAAATCAATATTTACCGCGTCGCCAAGGACTCACGCATCATAACCTCGATGATTCATGCGGCGCACAACGGCAAGAAAGTTACGGTGGTCGTGGAACTACAGGCACGCTTTGACGAAGAAGCGAATATCCACTGGGCCAAGCGTCTGACCGAAGCTGGCGTACACGTCATTTTCTCGGTACCCGGGCTGAAGATACATGCCAAGCTGTTTCTTATTTCCCGTCGTGAAGGGGAAAACATCGTGCGTTACGCACATATAGGCACCGGTAACTTCAACGAAAAAACCGCCCGTCTGTATACCGACTATTCGCTGCTGACCGCCGATGAACGCATTACCAACGAAGTCCGTCGCGTCTTCAACTTCATTGAAAACCCTTACCGTCCGGTCAGTTTCGAGCACCTCCTGGTGTCACCACAAAACTCCCGCGACAAACTTTACCAACTGATCGATACCGAGACCAAAAACGCGCTGGCTAATCGTGATGCAGGCATTACGCTTAAGGTAAATAATCTGGTGGATAAAGGGCTGGCGGAAAAGCTGTATCAGGCTTCCTCTGCGGGCGTGAAGATTAACCTGCTGGTACGCGGCATGTGCTCATTGATCCCTAATCTGCCGGGGATCAGTGAAAATATTCAGGTCATCAGTATTCTTGACCGCTATCTGGAACACGATCGGGTGTATGTCTTCAACAACGGTGGGGACAAAAAAGTCTACCTCTCCTCCGCCGACTGGATGACCCGTAATATTGATTATCGCATTGAAGTCGCAGTGGAAATCCTTGATCCCATTTTGAAAAACCGCGTACTGGAAACACTGGATATTCTGTTCAGCGACACGGTGAAAGCCCGCGTCATTGATAAAGAGTCGAGCAACCGCTATGTATCACGCGGCAACAAGCGTAAAGTACGCGCGCAAAATGCCATTTACGACTACATCAAGGCGTTGGAGCAACCTGGAGATAAGCCTGAATAATGCCGTTAACGAACAATGAAAAAATCGAGATGAAACCGCAAGAATTCGCGGCTATCGACCTGGGCTCCAATAGTTTTCACATGGTGATCGCACGCGTGGTAAACGGTGCACTTCAGGTGTTGGGGCGTTTAAAACAGCGGGTACATCTGGCCGACGGGCTGGACAACAAAAGTGTGCTCAGTGAAGAAGCTATTCAACGTGGCTTAAGCTGTCTGGCGCTGTTTGCCGAACGTCTGCAAGGTTTTCCGGCAATGAACGTCTCCATCGTCGGAACGCACGCGCTGCGTCAGGCGGCCAACGCGCAGGAGTTTTTGCGTCGTGCGGCGGATATCATCCCCTATCCGATAGAGATCATTTCCGGTCATGAGGAAGCCCGCCTGATTTTTATGGGCGTAGAGCATACGCAGCCGGAAAAAGGCCGCAAACTGGTTATCGATATCGGCGGTGGTTCTACAGAGCTGGTTATCGGGGAAGATTTCGAACCGATGCTGGTAGAAAGCCGTCGAATGGGGTGTGTCAGCTTCGCACAGCAATTTTTCCCCAATGGTGAAATCAGTGAAGCCAATTTCAAGCGCGCTCGGTTGGCTGCGGCACAAAAGCTGGAAACGCTGTCCTGGGAATATCGCATATACGGCTGGAAATTCGCCCTCGGTGCATCTGGAACGATCAAAGCCACACACGAAATTCTGGTGGAGATGGGGGAAAAAGACGGTCTGATTACCCCCGAACGACTGGAAATGTTACGCACGCAAATCTTGCAGTTTAAGCACTTTAAATCACTGAGCCTGCCGGGGCTGTCCGAAGATCGGCAGTCGGTGCTGGTGCCGGGTTTGGCGATTTTGTGTGGTATTTTCGATGCGCTGGCGATCAAAGAATTACGCTTATCCGATGGCGCGCTGCGCGAAGGTGTGCTGTATGAAATGGAAGGCCGTTTCCGCCATCAGGATATTCGGATCCGTACCGCACAAAGTCTGGCGACCCATTACAATATCGACCGCGAGCAGGCGCGACGCGTGCGGGAAACCACGCAACAGCTCTATGCGCAATGGGCAGAGCAAAATCCGAGCCTGATGCATCCGCAGCTTGAGGCCATCTTAAACTGGGCTTCCATGCTGCATGAAGTCGGATTGGGCATTAACCATAGCGGCATGCACCGCCATTCCGCCTATATTCTGCAAAATACCAACCTGCCCGGTTTCAATCAGGAACAGCAGCTTGTACTGTCAATGATCGTGCGACTGCACCGTAAAGCCATCAAACTGGAAGAGTTACCGCGGCTGAATCTGTTCAAAAAGAAGCAGTATTTGCCACTGGTGCAACTCTTGCGCCTTGCCACACTGTTGAATAACCAGCGTCAGGCAACGACAACGCCAGAATCATTGCAATTACATACCGATGACAATTACTGGACGCTGACGTTCCCGCACGACTTTTTTACCAATAACACGTTGGTACAGCTCGATCTGGAACGTGAACAGGAATATTGGCAGGACGTTACCGGCTGGAAGCTGATGATTGAGGAAGAGAAAGGCTGATTACCGAAGGTGTTGCGCAAGAAATCTGGTGCGCATTGGACACCATAATAAGGCCCAATTGTACCACCGCGTTGGCGGGTTCATTCTGGTTAACATAAAGTTAACCAGAATGGGGCCGATACCAAATTGATGGCTGGTGAGAATTTTAACCAACATCGTGCAACCTCGGTGGAAAGGCGCGCTTTCTTTTCATGCCGGATAGTAATCCAACTCAACGTTAAGGAGAGAAAAATGGATGTATCACAGATTGCCTCACTCGCAACCGACCTCAGCAACCTGCGCACCAGCAGTGAGGCCAGTACGCTTGTGATGAAAAAAGCGCTCGACAGCCAGGAAGCTGTTGCTTTAGGTATTTTGCAAGCGTTACCCCCGCTGCCAGCAAACCCGGCGATCGGGCGTAACGTCAATACCACGGCGTAATTCCGTCGTACTACACAACCCGCTTATCCGTTTTTGAGCGGGTTTTTTGTACCACCTCTCCCTATCCTCATGTACTTTCCTCTTCGTGCTAGTTCCTAAAACCCCATCCCAGCACCGAACGTGCGGAAACCGAAGCGGTCATCACCTTTTTCACAGCGACGGATTGACCTCGTCTATCGCTTGTGCCTAAATAAACAACAGCGAATGTTCGCTTTCACAGAGGATTTACTGGTAATGTCCACACTTGCCCACAAACGACGATTATCGATACGCCCACGACGAAGTGGCTCTCGGATCGCTCGTGCCGTTTTACTCATCAGCTTCGTTATCCTTTTAGGCCGTTTTGCTTACTCCACCATCACCGCGTTTGGCCATCATCAAGACAAGCAGCAGCAGCGTGCTGAACAATTATTGCTTCCTACCAACGTACTCATTAATCAGAAAGAGTAACGCTTAACCAAACCCGTCCCTTATATTCTACTTTTCTTCCTCAGGCTTTATTGCCTTCGCATTCTCGTGTTCGTTCTTCACGCCCGCGCACATTGCCCATTCAACCTTTGCCGTACAAATAAAAAAACGGCAGTGCGAATCTTCGCAGCTACCGTTTTCAACTCTCAGTAATACACTTACATCAAACCAGACTTAGACGATGGTCAAGGTCACATCGATGTTGCCACGCGTTGCATTGGAGTAAGGGCAAACGATGTGGGCTTTCTGCACCAGATCTTCAGCCACCGCACGCTCCAAACCTGGCAGAGAAATTTTTAACTCAACCTCAATACCAAATCCTGTAGGGATGGCGCCGATACCTACGCTACCGTTTACCGTGGTATCAGCCGGTACGGCGATTTTCTCACGCGCACCGACAAATTTCATGGCACCAAGGAAACAGGCAGAATAGCCGGCGGCAAACAACTGCTCTGGGTTAGTCCCCTCGCCGCCGGCACCGCCCAGTTCACGTGGCGTCGTCAATTTAATATCAACCGCGTTGTCGGAAGATACTGCACGACCATCACGACCCCCAGTGGCCTGAGCATGAGCAACGTATAATACTTTTTCAATAGACATAATGTGACTCCAGATAGTTAAGGAAATAGGGATGCTGCTGTTATTTCATTTACATAGCAAAAAATTAAATCGCACACTATTTAATGAGTTAAAATAAATTACTTAAAAACATGACACTACATAACAAATCTTACGATGTGTATAGAACAAGTGCGTGTTTAAAGATGTCCGATAAGGCTCTTACGTAGCATTTCAAGATCCTTTTTGATCGTCTGTAACTGTTCAAGATGACATTCCGTCGCACAAAACACGCTTTCAGGAATCGCTCGCGCCTGTTGCTGAAGGGCACGTCCTGCTTCGGTTAACCCAATCAGTACCTGACGTTCATCTTCCGTACCTCGGTTACGCACCACTAATCCTGCGCTTTGCAACCGTTTGAGCAATGGTGTCAGCGTCGCGGAATCCAGATACAGCCGCTCGCCCAGTTCAGATACCGTCAATCCCTCTCGTTCCCACAGTATCAGCATGACCAGATATTGGGGATAAGTCAGATTCAGCTCAGACAGCAAACGGCGATACAGCTTATTCATTGCCAGATTGGCAGAATACAGTGCGAAGCATAGCTGTCCATCCAGTTTGTAAGCGTTGTCGTTCATCGTCTCTGCCATCGGTGTCTGTTACGTTTCTGAGACTGACTTTATATCGCCAAAAACTAAATAGCAAACGATTTAATTTCACGTTAAATAAAAATCAGCATAAAAAACACTCTCGGCCAGTATCAGTTCGTTTTTCAGACTGCGATTCGCCAGTAATCCTATTCTTAATCTACTGATTTTGCGCTACGTTTAATAAAACATGGATAAAAAACAGACCGAGCATAAAACATTATGTCGAGTGTAAAAAAGCTTACCGACCTCCGACGCCGCATCTCCCTTCTGCTATTGGAAAATAAAGAACTGGTTGAAGACATCATCAATCGGCAACCCCCTATCACAGAACATGACGAAACCACGTTAGGCGACAAAACGGTTTTAAGTAACAAAATCAGGCTACGTGAAAAAAGTATTCTGCTCGATCAAACCGCAGAAATCAGCGAACTGATCGTCGCTCTCCATGCGGCTGACCTGGCCGATTTACTAGAGTCGTTACCACAGGATGAACGTCTGGCGCTCTGGCGGCTCATCCCCATAGCGAAACGTGGTCGCGTTTTGATTGAAGCCTCTGACAGTATTTCCGACGATCTGATCGGCGATATGCAGGATAAGGAAATTTTAAGGGCAGTTCGGGTACTCGATGTGGATGAACAGGCGCAATTATCTCGCCTCGTTCCCCGCCATTTATTGGGCCGAATACTGACCTCGCTTGAGCCGAAACAGCGCGCGCAGCTACGTGCCGCCATCAATTATGATGAAGATTGCCTTGGCCACATGATGGACTTCAAACTCATCACCATACGCGCCGATGTCACGCTTGCAGCCGTACAGCGCTATCTGCGCTACCGTAAAACCATTCCTGAATCTACCGATAAGCTGTTCGTGACCGACCGCAAAAATACGCTAATCGGTGAGTTATCTCTGGCGAGTATCCTGCTCCACTCACCTCATGCTTTGGTTACCGACGTTATGGATGCTCAGCCGCTGAGGTTTCAGCCTGAAGATAAAGTCAAAGAAGCCGCCGGGGCTTTTGAACGTTACGACCTAATCTCCAGCGCCGTAGTGGACAGCAAAGGCAAACTAATGGGACGCCTGACAATTGAGGATATCGTTGATGTCGTGAACAGGCAAAGCGACAGTAATCTGCGGCGTTCAGCAGGGTTAACGCCCTCTGAAGATGTTTATGCACCGGTATATAAATCATTCCGTAATCGCTGGGCGTGGCTAGCCATCAACCTTTGTACCGCACTTATCGCTTCACGAGTCATTGGTTTGTTTGAACACACGCTATCCCATTTAGTTGCGCTGGCAACACTCATGCCAATTGTCGCCGGAATCGGCGGGAATACCGGTAACCAAACAATCACCATGATTGTACGCGCACTGGCGCTACATCAACTTGAGCACGGTAAAAAATCGTACCTGCTGCTCAAAGAATTAGGCGTTGCACTGGTAAACGGGGTGATATGGGGCACGATGATGGGCGTGGTCACCTTCCTGCTCTATGGCAACCCTGCTATGGGTGGCGTGATGATGCTGGCAATCTTGTTAAATTTGCTGCTCGCCGCGTTGATGGGGGTTGCGATTCCGCTGGTTATGATGAAGCTTGGACGCGACCCAGCCATCGGTTCCAGCGTGATGATTACGGCAATCACCGACACTGGTGGTTTCTTTATCTTCCTTGGACTGGCAACGCTGTTCCTGCTGCCTTAAACATATGCAATGTAAAAAGGGCTTTAATCAAAGCCCTTTTCGCTCACCTTTCCCAGCCTGAACTTAACTCACGCGACCCGCACCGCCGGATGCCTGACACAAATAGATGGACGGCTGAAGACCGGTGCGTGCCGGATATTCACGTTCGATCACCTGTTTGACTTCATCCGTCAGCGCCGAAGGAATCAGCGCAACAATACAGCCACCGAAACCGCCGCCAGTCATACGCACGCCGCCCCGATCGCCAACATAATCCTGAATCAGTGCCACCAGCGTATCGATCGGCGGTACGGTAATTTCAAAATCGTCGCGCATGGAGACATGTGATTCGGCCATCAGCGTAAACAAACGGTGTGCATCTTGGCGCGCTAGCGCATCAGCCGCTTCCAATGTGCGGCGATTTTCGGTAATGACGTGTCGCGCACGGCGAATCGCTACCGGATCCAGCCCTTCGATTCCCGCCTCAAACTGTGACAGTGATACATCACGCAGCGCCTTGACGTTAAAGTGACGCGCAGCGGCTTCGCACTGCTGGCGACGCGTGTTGTATTCGCTGTCCACCAGCCCACGGCGCACGTTGGAATTCACGATCAGCACATCCACACCATCAAGCATACGAACAGAGCGCCCTTCCAGAGAGCGGCAGTCGATCAACATCGCCTGACCTGCACGCCCTTGAGCGGAAATAAACTGATCCATAATACCGCAGCTACAGCCAACAAAATGGTTTTCCGCCTGCTGACCGTTTAGCGCCACATCCAACTGGCTGATGTTCAGGTTATTCAATTCCTTGAACGTCTGCCCGATCGCCACTTCCAGCGAGGCCGATGAGCTTAGCCCTGCGCCAGAAGGCACATTGCCGGAAACCACCATATCCATGCCGCTGAGTAACAAACCACGCGCCAGCAAAAACTTCACTGTTCCACGGATATAGTTCGCCCAGACATATTCCGGATGAGGCTCTATTTCTTTAGCAAGATCAAATTCATCCAGTTGATTGTCATAGTCCACCGCGATCACTCGCACGATGCCATCCTGACGCACTGCCGCACTGACAACCGTCTGATAGTCGATAGCGCAAGGCAAAACAAAACCGTCATTATAATCGGTGTGTTCACCAATCAGGTTGACACGACCGGGGGCCTGAATCGCGGCATGCGGCGCATAACCAAATAAACGGACAAAAACAGACTCGGTTAACTGACGTAGAGAATCAATACGGCTCATAAAATGACCTCAAATTTGCTCACGAAAATGGATATCACTCACGTTGCGTAAACGTTCAGCGGCCTGTTCTGCCGTCAGATCACGCTGTGCTTCGGCCAGCATTTCATAACCAACCATAAATTTACGTACACTGGCTGACCGTAATAACGGCGGATAAAAATGGGCATGCAACTGCCAATGTTGGGTGTCATTGCCATTAAACGGCGCACCGTGCCACCCCATCGAATAAGGGAATGAACACTGAAACAGGTTGTCATAACGACTGGTCAATTTTTTAAGGATCAACGCCAGATCGTCACGCTGAATCCCATTTAGCTGCGGCAACTGCTGTACAGCAAACTTGGGCAGCAGCAACGTTTCAAATGGCCACGATGCCCAATAAGGGACAACCGCTAACCAGTGTTCCGTTTCCACCACAATACGCGATCCGTCAGCCTGCTCACGCTGTACATAGTCCAGCAGTAACGGCGAACCATGGCGGGAGAAATAGTCTCGCTGCTGCTCATCCTCGCGCTGTACCTCGTTCGGTAGAAAATCGTTAGCCCAAACCTGCCCGTGTGGATGGGGATTGGAGCACCCCATCATCGTACCTTTGTTCTCAAACACCTGAACCCACGGATAGTGCTTACCCAGTTCCTCCGTTTGATCGCTCCACGTATCGATCACCGCTTTCAACGCGGGCAGCGAAAGCTGTGGCAGGCTTTTGCTGTGATCGGGAGAAAAACAAATCACACGGCTAACACCACGAGCTTGCTGCGCGCGAAAAAGCTCGTCATCACTCGACGGCGCATCTGGCGTGTCCTCCATCAGCGCTGAAAAGTCATTCGTAAAGACAAAGGTGCCCTGATAATACGGGTTGATATCGCCAGTAATGCGTTTATTGCCCGCACACAGATAACAGGTCGGATCGTAAGGTGGCGGCGTAGTGCGATCCGGTTCATCCTGCTGGCCTTGCCAGGGGCGCTTTGCGCGATGCGGGGAAACCAGAACCCATTCGCCTTTCAGCGGATTAAAACGGCGATGCGGATGTTCAGTTGGCTCAAACTGCATAAGCTATTCCTCAATACAAAACACAAATTCGGTGCAACAACGGCGCCATCCACAGCCAATTGTACGGCGCTAACAGCGCGTCAGCGGCCAGGAGGAAGCATCAGGTCAGTCTGCAAATTCAGCCAGAAAAACCTCTTAATGTAATCAGTTTCACTCTATGTTATGGATAAAATAGCTGTAATAATGCTGAACAACGATAGTGCGCTATCGTTTAGCTATCACACGAGTGTAATCGGTTACCCTAAATTTAAACCTCAGAATAGTATTTTGGAAGAGAGAAATGACCGATGATTGTTGATAGCGATCACATAAGTACAGTCTGGATCAAAAAGGAAAGGAGGTCGGATAGGTAACATTCCCCAAAAACCTGTACATTTATAAATATAAATAATCGATTTTCTCTTTTAACTTGTGCGTTAGGCTGCGGTCCGCCTCACCACGCCTTTGATCGTTCAGGAATGCCAATGGCCACAATAAAGGATGTCGCTCGTCTATCAGGTGTATCAGTCGCTACGGTTTCGCGCGTAATCAATAACTCCCCCAAAGCCAGCACGGCCTCAAGGGAAGCCGTACACAAGGCCATGGCGGAGTTGCAATATCATCCAAATGCCAATGCCAGAGCGCTCGCACACCAAAGTGCCGAGACAATGGGGCTGGTCGTTGCAGATGTGTCCGATCCCTTTTTCGGGACAATGGTCAAATCTGTTGAACAAATTGCACAGGCAACTGGCAATTTCCTGCTGATTGGTAACGGCTACCACAATGCCGAGCAGGAAAAGAAAGCCATTGAGCAATTGATTCGCCACCGCTGCGCGGGATTGATCGTGCATGCAAAAATGCTTTCGGATGGGGAACTGGCAGCATTGATGAGCCATATTCCAGATATGGTGCTCATCAACCGTACATTGCCCGGTTATGAAAACCGCTGCGTTGCGCTCGACGATCGCTATGGTTCCTGGTTGGCAACACGCCATCTGATTCAGGAAGGGCATCAGAGGATCGGCTTTCTCTGTTCTAACCACCAAATTTCCGACTCCGTCGACCGCCTGCAAGGCTATATGGATGCGCTGCAAGAGCACGGTATTCCACGGGATGAGCGCCTCATTGCGCGTGCCTCACCAGACGAAGTGGGCGGCGAGTCCGCCATGACGGAGCTTTTGAGTCGGGGCGGCAATATGACAGCAGTGGTGTGCTATAACGACTCTATGGCGGCAGGAGCCCTGTCCGTCCTGAGCGATAACAGTATCAACGTACCGCAAGATATGTCGGTTATTGGGTTTGATGATGTCTTGATCGCCCGCTACCTTCGCCCTCGACTGACCACCGTGCACTATCCGGTTTCCGCCATGGCCATTCAGGCAGCGGAATTAGCTATCGCGTTATCTCACGGTAAACAACTCAACGAAACGACGAATATGTTTAGCCCGACGCTGGTACGCCGCCATTCAGTAAGCCCTCCCACCCGCAAGAAATAACAGTCTTCCATCAATGCTGTCTGCCTGATGCGATAATCCGCGTCAGAACGGGCAGCGAGACCATTGCGCGCTTGAATTCACATATCTTGTTTTTTCTCTTCCTTCAGCAAGCACGCTTTCTCTCTATTCCAGAAATGTGTCCGACTCAATATCGCATTACACCTTTTATGCAACGTTTCCGATTGTGGTATAAAAAAAATTTTATGCTGCATTTGAGGTACACGAGCAAAACGTGTAACCAGTTACACACCATTACATAGCGAATAACATCAGGTTAATACTAATAAATAACCCAATAACGGCCTGTAACACCGTTAACTTAGTGTAAATTTTGGTGTAACTCTTTTGTTTTTTGTGAGAACAATCATGTCACGTACTATTTTATTCCCCCATAATCCTTCGCCATGAGTGGAAACGTTTTACCTCCGTTCACATCATGTTATTTGGAACATCCACATTCTTACCCGAATAAGCGAAAGGTATATTATGAAAAGAAAACTGCTGACGACATCCATTGCGCTGAGTTTGGCAATGCTGGCAACCCCTTCTTATTCTGTTGATTTTTCAGGATACTTCCGTTCTGGGGTGGGTGCTTCAAACCACGGAAAACAACAGACAGCCGATAAAAATCTCGTTGGGCGCTTAGGTAACGAAAGCGATACTTATGGTGAAATTCAACTAGGGCAGCAGTTGTATAACGAAGATGGGAAAACGTTTTACGTTGATAGTATGGTTTCTATGTGGTCAGACAGCTCAAACGGTGATGAAAGCACCGCAAACGACGATGCCACTTTCGGTTTACAGCAGTTTAATTTGAAAGCGAAAGGCTTTGTGCCTGGGCTACCGGATGCCACGGTATGGGCGGGGAAACGCTACTATCAGCGTCATGACTTGCACATCATCGATACCAAATACTGGAATATCTCCGGTGCGGGTGCCGGGATCGAAAACATCAAAGCCGGTGAAGGTGCTTTCTCGTTTGCCTGGATCCGTGCCGATGCCGAAAACATGAACGTCGACTGTAGCAACAGTGTCAACAGTCAGGAATGTCAAAACAGAACTGACACCTACAACGATCTGAATATCAACTATCTGGACGCACGCTATGCGGGCTGGAAGCCGTGGGACGGTGCGTGGACAGAGTTCGGAATCTCCTACGCGATGCCAAATGAGGCGGACACGCAGAAAAATATCTTCCTCGCGGAAGGGCAAAAATTCGATCCTAAAAACTCGATGATGATCACGGGCGAGCTCAGCCACTACTTCTCTGGCCTCAAATCCAACCAGAAACTGGTGCTGCAATATGCCGACAAAGGGCTGGCGCACAACATGGTGGATCAGGGCGGCGGCTGGTATGACGTCTGGAGCATTAACGGCAGCGCTAAAGGCTACCGCGTCATTCAGACCGGTGATCTGCCGATCACTGATAATATTTCTCTTAGCCATGTTCTGACCTACGGTAAAGCGGATGAAATCAAACGCGGGCACGACAGCACAGAGTTATTGTCTGCGGTAGGCCGTGGTCAATATGTCTGGACCAAGAACCAAAAAACCTATCTGGAAGCTGGCGCGTATCAAAAAACAGATAGCTGGAAAGCCGGTACAGAAACCAAATACAGTGGTGAGAAATACACGCTGGCACACGCTTTCACCGCCGATATTCCCATGATGACACGCCCGGAACTGCGCTTCTTCGTGTCTTATCAAAACCGTGGAAATGAAAACCGCAACACCTTCAACGACGCTCGCAGCAATGCAGTGAACTTCGGTATTCAAGCGGAAGCCTGGTGGTAATCGGTCTCTAACCCTCAACCCGACGGGCTCATCATTCCTGTCGGGTATTTCCCAAAAGGCTTTCTACGGAGAGCCTTTTTCCGTTATAGATTATTATACGAATGCTTACTTCTATGCTGGTGCTGCGTATCGGTTTCGTGCGTGTTAAACACCGTATTTCTCTGTGATATCGTCACACGCCCGACAAGGCGCGCTCAGTCGCCGCAGCGCCTTGACCACTGGCTTTTCGGCGTGATTCGCGCCGCTATGCGGTTCCTTCGGTGTCCATGTCCGCTGCTCGGACCGCCTGCGACGTGCTCCCAGCACGGCGCAGGCTTTCGCGGCGTCCATGCCGCTCATCCAACGGCCATGTACACCTCAGCGCGAATTTTTACGCCTGGAACACACAGAACAGCGGCATATGTCGCAATAGATGATTTTATCAGTGCGGGATCAGCGCCCGCTAAGGGCGCTGTTTAATTGGGGGTTTTGCTATTTAGATCCAATGATTTAACTAAGCGCTGATACGCAGGCCATCGGCGTTGAACACCAGACAGTTAGTGGGGGAGAAGAAAACCTCAATGTGTTCATAGGGCTTGAAAGCGCTGTCGCCGGCCAGCAGAAGTTTGAAATTATCAATCCCGCAGCATTGACCGAACAGATAAGTGCTATTGCCTAAACGTTCGACGACTTCACAACCGAATGACAGGCGAATCCCCTCACCTTCCGGTGAAACGTGTTCTGGCCGTAGCCCCAGCGTTACCGTACTGCCAGTGCCCAACTCACTGGTACGGATCGGCAGCTCAAGCTGTAGCTGATCGGCGACATTTACCGTCAGACTATCCGGCGTCCAGTCGATAACCTGTGCAGGTAGGAAGTTCATTTTTGGCGAGCCAATAAACCCCGCTACAAACTGGTTAACCGGATGATAATAAAGCTCCATTGGTGATCCAACCTGCTCAACTTTACCGTAATTCATCACCACGATTTTGTCAGCCAGCGTCATGGCTTCGACCTGATCGTGCGTTACGTAGACCATCGTCGTTTTCAATTCCTGATGTAGCTTGGCTATGTGCAACCGCATATCCACTCGCAGCTCTGCATCAAGGTTCGACAGCGGTTCATCAAACAGGAATACTTTCGGGTTACGCACAATCGCGCGCCCTATCGCCACACGCTGACGCTGGCCGCCTGATAGCTCTTTCGGTTTGCGTTCCAGCAAATGAGACAGTTGCAGCGTCTTCGCCACCATTTCGATCTGGTGCTTAATCTGGTCTTTCGGGACGCCATTAACACGCAGGCCATAGCCCATATTCTCGGCGACGGTCATGTGCGGGTATAGCGCATAGGATTGGAACACCATCGCCACACCACGATGCGCGGGGGCGACATCATTCACTACCGCATCATCAATCATGATTTCACCGCCTGTGACATCTTCCAGTCCGGCAATCATTCTCAGCAACGTCGACTTACCGCAGCCAGACGGCCCAACAAAAACAGCGAACTCTCCATCTGCAATCGTCAGATTCACATCGTGAAGCGTAATCGTTTTGCCAAAATGCTTACTAACTTTATCCAACTGGATCGACGCCATAACGGTAACCTCTTGATAATTTTGCTTTTCAGAATATAAGCGCAGAGTCACAACGGCCCAGTGGTCGTCTACTCAAAATGGCTCGGCAGCCCGTCCAGACGTATCCGCATCCGGCCAGGCTTACCTGCACGCTGGTCATAATCGCAATATAACAGCATGGTGTAACCGTTTGCACAAACAGGGGGTTACTTTTGTGCATAAGATCACAGCCTTTACATGTTTCACTGGCAGACGTGGCGCACTCTGCTTAATGTAATCGCCACTGGTGTAACCGTTACCCTAGCTTGTGAAAAACGCGCAATAAAGCATCACGCGCCACACAACGACGATCACCAAACAACGCGTGCTGTCAGATGCCTCATTCACTGCTGTGTACTGCCGTGCGATGTAACGTTACACCAACATCGTACAAGGACGACAAAAACGGCGAGAGCGGGAAGTGCGCAACGATTTCCTACCATGATTGGCCCACCAGGGCTTTGAGGACTAATGATGAAAATGAAAACACTGACCACCGTCATTATGATTTCACTGGGTATCACCGGCGTGCTCAGCAAATCAGCGCTGGCAGCCGACAAAGAACTTCTGGTCTGGGAAGATATCAAAAAATCTGACGGCATCGCCGACGCGATAAAAGCCTTTGAAAAACAGAATAATGTCAAAATCAAAGTGCTGGAGACGCCTTACGCTCAGCAGATTGAGAAACTCCGTCTGGATGGCCCAGCGGGTATCGGCCCAGATGTGATCGTGATGCCACACGATCAGGTTGGCACCGCCGTGGTTCAGGGGTTAATTAGCGAATTGAAGCTGGATCAGGCGTTCCTGTCGAGTTTCACCAAACCTGCACTGGAAGCGCAAACCTATAACGGCAAGCTGTACGGCGTGCCGAAAGCGGTTGAAACCACCGTACTGGTGTACAACAAAGACCTGATGCCACAACCGCCGGAAAAATTCGACGACCTGTTCGCCTTCTCTAAACAGCAGCGTGCCGAAGGTCGCTATGGTCTGTTGGCAAAATTTGATGAGATTTATTACGCCTATGGCGTCATCGCCGGGATGGGCGGCTACATTTTCGGCCAGAACAGCAACGGGTCACCGAATGTAAAAGACATCGGTCTGGATAAACAAGCCACCATCGACGCCGTCAACTACATCAAGAAATTCTACACAGATGGCCTGTTCCCGCCCGGTATCGTTGGTGAAACCGGCGCTAACGCCATCGACTCCCTGTTTACTGAGAAAAAGGCCGCAGCCGTGATTACCGGTCCGTGGGCATTCCAGCCGTACAAAAATGCAGGCGTAAACTACGGCGTCGCCCCACTGCCGCTGCTGCCAAACGGCGAACACCCGCGTTCACTGCTGGGTGTAAAAGGCTACAGCATCTCCACCTACTCCAAGAACAAAGATCTGGCACAGAAATTCATTGAGTTCATCAATCAGCCGGAATACGCCAAAGTTCGCTTCCAGTTGACCGGAGAAATCCCACCGATTGCCGCACTGGTTGACGATCCACTGATTAAGGATGACGAAAAATCTCGTGCTGTCGCGATCCAGTCTGGTTATGCCGTCCCGATGCCGAGCGTACCGGAAATGCAGGAAGTCTGGACGCCAGCCAACAGTGCGCTGCAATTGAGCGTGACGGGCAAACAGGACACTAAAGCGGCGTTGGAGTCCGCCGTGAAGGTAATAAAAATGCAAATCGAAGCTAACCACAGTAACCAGTAAACCACTGCACCACTGTGGGTCAACATGGGATCCCCTTGTTTATCCCCACTCGGTTTCGGGATGTGGGGGATACCATGTTTTTAAGAAAATGGAGGTAGATGTGACCATCAACGCCAGCGGCCTTACGCCACAAGAAAGAGGACATCGCCACGCCAGAACGGCTGTATTGCTGGCGCTCGTCCCCGGACTCGGACAGATTTATAATCGCCAGTTCGTCAAAGGTGCGCTTTTCTTTATCGTCATGGTCTGCTTCATCGGCATATTCCATGATTTCCTGCGGAACGGCGCCTGGGGGCTTATCACGCTAGGCACCGAACTGCCGCGCGATCACTCTATTTTTCTGCTGGCAAAAGGCATTATCAGTGTGATCGTCGCCGCCTTTGGTGTCGGCGTCTACTATTACAGCCTACGTGATGCCTACGTCTGCGGCACCAGACGTGATAAAGGCCTACCGTTGAACAGCGTGAAGAAGCAATATCAGATGCTGCTGAGCGAAGGTTTCCCTTATCTGATGATCACGCCAGGCTTCATCCTGCTGGTGTTTGTCGTGGTTTTTCCGATTATTTTCGGTTTTTCCATTGCCTTTACTAATTACAATCTCTACCACACGCCGCCCGCCAAGCTGGTCGACTGGGTGGGGATGACGAATTTTATCAACATCTTCCGGCTCGATCTCTGGCGCTCGACGTTCTTTGACGTGCTGCAATGGACGGTAATTTGGACACTGATTGCGACCACACTCCAGTGCGCCGTGGGCATCCTGCTGGCGATTTTGGTGAACCAGAAAGGCCTGCGCTTTAAGCCACTGATCCGCACCATCCTGATCCTGCCGTGGGCAGTGCCAGGTTTCGTGACCATCCTGGTCTTCGCTGGGATGTTTAATGAAACGTTTGGCGTGATTAATAACGGCATTCTGGCTGCCCTAGGGATTGAACCTAAAGCGTGGATGACCGATCCGTTCTGGACCAAGACCGCGTTGATCCTGATGCAAACCTGGTTAGGCTTTCCGTTTGTGTTCGCCATGACGACCGGCGTATTGCAGGCTATTCCTGATGATTTGTACGAAGCCGCAACCATTGACGGTGCCAGCAGTTGGTACAAGCTGACTACCATCACGCTGCCGCTGGTGCTCTACTCCATTGCGCCCATCATCATCACGCAGTACACGTTCAACTTTAATAATTTCAACATCATCTATCTGTTCAACAACGGTGGCCCGGCAGTGATCGGCTCCAACGCAGGCGGGACAGATATTCTGGTGTCTTGGATTTATAAGCTGACCATGTCTTCTTCCCAATATGCGATCGCCGCCAGCATCACCATTCTGCTGTCGATCTTTGTCGTGGGGATCGCGCTGTGGCAGTTCCGCGCCACCAATTCCTTCAAACAAGACAACATGGCATAGGAAAGCGCGCAGATGAAAAAACACAGCGTAAAACGCCAGAATTTTATCAAACTCGGCCTGACCTACCTGCTGCTGACGATTGTGGCCGTCATCATTATTTATCCACTGATCTGGACGGTAGGCGCGTCGCTTAACCCGGGCAGCAGCCTGCTCAACACCTCGATCATCCCGGATAACTTCTCCTTTATTCACTATGAGGAGTTGTTTAACGGCCAGATTGACTATGCCGCCTGGTACTGGAACTCGATGAAAATCAGCTTCCTGACCATGATTTTGACGCTCGTCAGCGTCAGTTTCACCGCGTATTCCTTCTCTCGCTTCCGCTTTCGCGGCCGCCAGAACGGGCTGATGCTGTTTCTGCTGTTGCAGATGATCCCGCAGTTCTCCGCATTGATCGCCATTTTCGTACTGGCACAGATGCTGGGGCTGGTGAACAGCCATATTGCGCTGGTGCTGGTTTACGTCGGTGGCATGATCCCGATGAACACTTATCTGATGAAAGGCTATCTGGATGCTATTCCGAAAGATCTGGATGAATCCGCGCGTATGGACGGCGCGGGCAACTTCCGCATCTTTATCGAGATCATTATGCCGCTGTCCAAGCCGATCATTGCGGTGATTGCCCTGTTCTCATTTACCGGTCCACTGGGTGATTTCATTCTCTCCAGCACCATCCTGCGCACGCCGGATCAATACACGTTACCTATCGGGCTTTACAACCTGGTCGCGCAAAAGATGGGCGCTAGCTACACCACCTACGCCGCAGGTGCCGTGCTGATCGCGGTACCGGTCGCCATTCTTTATCTTTCATTGCAAAAGTACTTTGTCTCCGGCCTGACGTCAGGCGGGACCAAAGGGTAATGACTCAACATCTGTACCTATTCCAGGAACGTAAAATGAAAATGAAAAAACGCGTACTGATGGCCGCCATGCTCGCAACTGGCCTGCTGACTGTCTCCCTGCCGCAAACCCTGTATGCTGCAGAAAATGTGACGATCAACAAATTGACGAACGTCCCTGCCGACTTCATTAAAGGCGCGGACATTTCCATGCTGAACGAGGTGGAAAAGCACGGCGGAAAATTTTATGACGAGCATGGCAAGCAGAAAGATGCCATGCTGATCCTGAAAGAAAACGGCATTAACTATATCCGTCTGCGCATCTGGAACGATCCGAAAGATATGGCGGGCAATGGCTACGGCGGCGGTAACAACGATCTGGCGACCACGTTAGCGCTGGCTAAACGCGCCAAAGCGAACGGTATGAAAGTGCTACTGGATTTCCACTACAGCGATTTCTGGACCGATCCAGCCCACCAAAACAAGCCCAAAGCCTGGTCTGGCCTAAACGTAGCACAGCTCACTACGGCCGTGCATGACTACACCAAAGCCACCATTAGCGAATTCCAGAAAGCGGGCGTCATGCCGGATATGGTGCAGATCGGTAACGAACTGAACGGCGGGATGCTGTGGCCGGAAGGAAAAAGCTGGGGTCAAGGTGGCGGCGAATTCGATCGCCTCGCTGCATTACTGAAAGCCGGTATTCAGGGCGTGAAGGACGTACAAGGCGCGAATAACGTCAAAATCATGCTGCATCTGGCTGAAGGCACCAAAAACGACACCTTTATCTGGTGGTTTGATGAAATCGTCAAACGCAATGTCCCGTTTGATATCATCGGTGCCTCATTCTACACCTACTGGAACGGCCCCATCAGCGCGTTGCAGTACAACATGAACGACGTCACCAAGCGCTACAATAAAGACATCATCGTGGTTGAAGCAGCCTATGCCTATACACTGGAAAACTGCGATAACGCCGAAAACAGCTTCCAGCAAAAAGAGCTGGATGCAGGCGGCTATCCGGCTTCCGTTCAGGGGCAGGCCAACTACCTGCACGATCTGATGCAAAGCGTCATCAACGTTCCCAACCAACGCGGCAAAGGCGTCTTCTATTGGGAGCCAATCTGGTTACCTACTCCCGGCGCAACCTGGGCCACGAAAGCGGGCATGAAGTACAACAAGGACGAATGGAAGGAAGGCAACGCGCGGGAAAATCAGGCGCTGTTCGACTGCAAAGGCAACGTCCTGCCTTCCATCAAAGCGTTTAAGTCGTAAACCGTATTCAACACGTTGACAACCCGTTTAGGAGAGAACGATGTTTAAATTCCCCCCATTAAGCAGCAAGGTGCCTGTTCTGCTGCACGGTGCAGACTATAATCCAGACCAATGGCTGGACAACCCAGAGGTATTGGAAAAAGACATCGAGATGATGAAGCAGACCCAGTGCAACGTCATGTCCGTGGGCATTTTTAGCTGGTCCGGGATTGAGCCGGAAGAAGGTCGCTACGAATTTGGCTGGCTGGATGGCATCCTCGACATGCTGCATGCCAATGGGATCTTCGTTTTTCTGGCAACGCCCAGCGGTGCTCGCCCGGCCTGGCTCTCGCAGAAATACCCGGACGTGTTGCGTGTGGGTAGCAATCGCGTGCGGGCGCTGCACGGAGGTCGTCACAACCACTGCCTGAGTTCGCCGAATTATCGCGAAAAAGTAAAACAAATGAACACCCAGTTGGCAAAACGCTACTCGCACCATCCTGCGGTGATCGGCTGGCATATTTCCAACGAATACAGCGGCGAGTGCCATTGTGATACCTGTCGCAGCACCTTCCAAAGCTGGTTGAAAGCCCGCTACGGCACGTTAGAGGCGCTGAATAAAGCGTGGTGGAGCACCTTCTGGAGCCACACCTACACCGACTGGTCGCAGTTAGAACCACCGTCACCCATCGGTGAAGTCTCCATTCACGGCCTGAATCTGGACTGGAAACGTTTTAACACCTCACAGGTCAGTGATTTTTGTGCCGCCGAAATTGCGCCGCTAAAAGCCGAAAATCCGTCACTGCCAACCACGACGAACTTCATGGAATATTTCTATGATTACGACTACTGGCAGTTGGCGAAGGTGATCGATTTCATCTCCTGGGACAGCTACCCGCTGTGGCATAACGCGGAAGATGACTGCACGCTGGGTGCTTACACCGCGATGTATCACGACCTGATGCGCACGCTGAAAGGCGGCAAGCCTTTCTACCTGATGGAGTCGACGCCGAGCCTGACCAACTGGCAGCCGATCAGCAAACTGAAAAAGCCGGGTATGCATATCCTGTCTTCGCTTCAGGCCGTCGCGCACGGGTCAGACTCCGTGCAGTATTTCCAGTGGCGTAAGAGCCGCGGTTCCGTCGAGAAATTCCACGGTGCCGTCGTCGATCATGTCGGGCATATCGACACCCGTGTCGGGCGCGAAGTACAGGAGTTGGGTGACATACTCAATAAACTCGCTCCTGTCGCAGGCAGCAGGGTCGATGCGAAAGTCGCCATCGTTTTCGACTGGGAAAGCCGCTGGGCGATGGATAATGCTCAAGGGCCGCGCAATGCGGGGCTGTTCTATGAAAAAACCGTCACCGATCACTATCGGACGTTCTGGGAACAGGGCGTGGCGGTGGACATCATTAACGCCGATGTCGACCTCAGCGGTTATCAGGTTGTGATTGCACCGATGCTCTACATGGTGCGCGATGGTTTTGCCGAACGCGTCGATGCTTTCGTCAAACAAGGTGGCCGCTTCGTCACTACCTACTGGTCTGGTGTCGTTAACGACACCGATCTGTGCTACCAAAACGGTTTCCCCGGTCCGCTGCGCCCTATCATGGGAATTTGGGCGGAAGAAATCGACGGACTGTACGATCATGAAAGCAACAGTATCAGCGGTCTGACAGGGAATGAACAACGTCTGGCCGGCCCGTATCAGGTCACTCACCTGTGCGAACTGATTCATCTGGAAGGCGCACGGGCACTAGCGACCTATGACAGCGATTTCTATGCCGGACGTCCAGCCGTGACGGTCAATGATTACGGCAAAGGACAGGCGTACTACATCGCATCGCGCAACGATCTCGCCTTCCAGCGGGATTTCTTCACCACGCTGATACAAACGCTGGATCTACCGCGCGCGCTGCCAATCGATCTGCCTTACGGCATTGTCGCTCATCGTCGTGATGACGGGGAAAGCGAGTTTATCTTCGTACAGAACTACACGGCAACGCCGCAGCACATTACGCTGCCTGCCGTTTACGAGGAAATGACGACAGGCAGCACGCTTTCAGGGTCTATCGACCTGTCAGGCTACGGCTGCCGGATTCTACGCCGCGCATTACAGTAAAGATTCATGCTGATCAGTTAAGCATCGCAATACTGATGGGGCACCGGTGATGAGTGTTTCGACGAAACTCCATCACCGTGTGTCGCCTAACAGTAATGTTAGGTGAGTGGCATTACCATACGCACGCTGATAAACAAACGAAGAGGTGACTACGATGGGCAAGATTCACAATTTTCGGAAATTGTTCGCATCAATGTTGGGTAAGCAAATTACCGAAATTGAAATCGCTTCACCGCTAGACAAAGAGAATTTGCAGCAGTTAGTGAACGCCTTTGGTGGCAAAGAAAATATCGTCAGTCTGGATGCCTGCATCACCCGCCTGCGGGTCGAGGTTCACAGCCTGCGTCTGGTCAACAGCGACAGCCTGCAAAAGCTGGGTGCTATCGGCGTGATTATTGTCGGTCATCAGGTGCAGGCCATTTTCGGCACCCAGTCAGATAACCTACGGCGCGAACTGGCCGCCTGGTTTGAGGATGATGGCGCGGAAGCACACTAGCGACACGTTTTCGTCCCGACCGGTGATAAATACACTGTGGCATCTCTGACTTACTACGCAGGTCAGCAAATGGGATAAAAACGGGGAAACACATTAAGCCATGCCGCTAACGGACACAACACGCCCGTTAGCGGCATCAGCTAGTTAATGATTAATGTGGTGATCTTCACAATCGGTACAGCCCCAGTTTTTCAGCTTGGTAGTTTTTCCTATTCCTGGGTTCAAGCTATTGGTAGGATCGCTTTTCTGATAGAACGCTTTCAACTGTGGTTTAGCCTGATAGAGATGACCAACATTGTGCTCTGCCGGATATTCCGCCCCACGCTGATCGAGTAAGGCCAGCATTCTCTCTTTCAGTTCATGAATATCTACGCCTTTCTTCACAATGTAGTCCTGATGGAAGACATGGCACATGAAGTGACCGTAATACAACCGATGCACCAGCATGTTGCCAATTTCCGCAGGCAAATGCTCGAACCATTCACGATCATTACGCCGCAGAGCGATGTCCAGAGCCAAGATATTTTCCACTTCATTGCTATGTACAGCATGATAGCGGATAGCGGCTCCCGCCGCGACGAAGCGATGCAGAAAGGCCTTAGCGCCTTCTTCCGGCGTACAGACAAAAAACTCACCGTCGGCATCATGAAAATGCTGTTCCAGCCAACGGCGTGCTTCATCAATACCATCGCCCGCCATTTTCAACATCAAGTGGTGCTCAAAACGGTCACGATACGTTTTCATCCGTGCCGGTAGATGAGAAGGCAGCAGACGGCCGAGAAACTGCATAGTACGATCAACGAGATGTGACGGTAGGAAAGGCACTTTGCTAAAGATCGCGTCCATCTGTCCTTTCAGGTTGAAGAATAGGGGTAATTTATCCGTACCCAGTTTATCGATCATCATAAACGTATCTTTGCCGTATATTTCGGCGATATCGAATATATCGCGATGCATATACTCACCCGCCACCGGTAAATTTTTAAAATTGGCGAGCATATGGCGGCGTAATTCCGTTAATACCTGCGGCTGATTAGTCCCAATATAAAAGGTCTGTTGAGATTTCTCCGCTGGAAACGTATCCAGACGCACAGCAAAAACCGAAAGCTTTCCTGCGCAGCCAGCGGCCTCAAACAAGCGGCGTTCATCAGCGTTAAAGCGCGACGGCGTGTCTGCATCAACATTTCGCACACGTTCAATATAGTCGTGGTCGGATGCCTGGCGTCCATCATCAATCACATCGCTCGCGTCATACTGTTGTGATTCCAGACGAGTCAGAATGACTTCCGGCGTATCACCCAAATTGATCCCCAGGTGATTGATCAGTTCCACTTCACCATGCTCGTTAACCCGACCGTAAAGTGCCATTTCGGTATATGCCGGCCCCCGATGAACCAGCGAACCGCCAGAGCTATTACAAATTCCCCCAATCACCGATGCGCCAATACAAGAAGAACCGATCACAGAATGCGGTTCACGCCCAAGCGGTTTCAATACGCGTTCAAGATGCCACAGGGTGCTTCCCGGCAGCGCCACAACCTGTCGCCCTTCATCCAGCAGTTGAACGTTATCCAAACGCAAAGTGTTAATGATCACAATTTCTCGATCGTAATCATTACCGCTCGGGGTGGAACCTTCGGTTAAACCGGTATTAGCGGCCTGCATCAGCACAATGCGCCCCGCTTCAATACTGGCTTTAAATACCCGCCACTGTTCGAGTAGTGAAGCAGGAAAAACCACGGCCAGAGCCTCTCCGCTACCCGAACGGAAGCCTTTGCGATAACGCTCCGTTTTATTTTTATCGGTTAAGATGTGGGGCTTACCGACAATGCGGGTTAGCATTTGAATAAGATCTTGAGAATCAACGGAAATGCGACTTTCTGAGATTACATCGTCCTTCATAGCGGTCTGTCCTGTAAATTATTTAACAAATACGATAAAAAAGACTCGCATTCAAAAAACGTCACATGGATTAGTAACGACTCGCGCGATTCAGCAGTTCAATATCTTCAACGGGTAACACTAGCTGTGTCGCGCTCGCCAATTCAGCGACCTGCTCCAGCGACGTCGCACTGGCAATCGGGGCAGTAATACTCGGACGTGCAATTAGCCAGGCCAGCGCGACCTGTGATGACGTCGTTTGATGCGCATTCGCCACGCTATCCAGCGCTTCCAAAATAGTGCGACCACGCTCATTCAGGTATTTTTCTACTACGCCCTGCCCGCGCGCACTTTTCGACGCATCCTTCGGCTGACGATACTTGCCTGACAGAAACCCGCTGGCCAGCGAATAATAGCTAATCACGCCAACCCCTTGCTCACGCACCAGCGGTTCCAGCGCGGCCTCATACCCTTGCCGATCGTACAAATTGTATTCCGGTTGCAGGGTTTCATACCGTGCGAGATGGTTGGCTTTGCTGACTTTCAGCGCTTCAGCCAGACGCGCAGCACTGTAGTTAGACGCCCCAATCGCGCGCACTTTACCCTCTTTAATCAGCGCATCAAACGCGGCCAGCGTTTCTTCCAGCGGCGTTTCCTTGTCGTCAGTATGTGCCTGATAGAGATCGATGTAGTCGGTTTGCAAGCGCTGTAATGAAGCCTCAACCGCCTGACGAATATAAGCCGCAGACAGCCCTTTCTTGCCATCGCCCAAATCCATGCCAACCTTGGTGGCAATAATCACCTTGTCGCGCTGACCGCTTTTTTTCAGCCAGTTGCCGATGATCGTTTCAGACTCCCCGCCTTGATTGCCGGGCGCCCAGCGTGAGTAAACATCAGCGGTATCAATGAAATTCAGCCGATGCGCCACGAGTGCATCCAGCAGACTAAATGACGTCGCCCGATCGACCGTCCAACCAAAAACATTACCACCGAACGAAAAAGGCGGGACCACAATGCCTGAACGTCCAAGCTCACGTGTGGTATCTGATACTGACATAATCACTCTCCTTTTGAATCATGCAGAAAACACCATAAAAATACTCGCCAACCTGCAACCTAAAGTAGGGCAATGCAACTTTCTGTGTGCGATAAGAATAATGAATGAACAGAAAGACCCAAATAACGAGACGTGGCATTTAGTTTAGATAAAATCCCGAGGTATAATTGTTTTTTTGCGTTCTTCCTCTCATTTTTAGTGCACGCGTTACATAAAATGACGTGGAAAATTTGGCCTGCCTCATATTCGGAGCACACATGTCCTTGTCCCATATCGCGCAATTTGTTCTGGCGCTGGTTGTTGTTACGGCGCTGTCGCTACTCGTCTGCCGCGATCGTAAAAGCATTCGTATTCGTTTTATTATTCAGCTACTCGTCATCGAAATTCTGCTCGCCTACTTCTTCCTGTACTCAAACGTTGGGCTAGGGGTGGTCAAAGGGTTCGCGGCAGTCTTCGACAAATTACTCGGATTTGCAGGCCAAGGGACGGACTTCGTATTCGGTGACATGGTGAATAATGAGAAGAACCTGATTTCCTTCTTCTTCAAAGTGCTCTGTCCTATCGTCTTCATTTCTGCGCTGATCGGTATTTTGCAACACATCAAAGTGCTGCCCTTCATCATCCGCATCATTGGTACGATTCTGTCCAAAGTGAACGGCATGGGCAAACTGGAATCCTTTAACGCAGTCAGTTCACTGATTCTCGGCCAGTCTGAAAACTTCATTGCTTATAAAGATATTCTCGGCAAGATGTCCGAAAAACGCATGTACACCATGGCCGCTACCGCCATGTCCACCGTGTCGATGTCCATCGTCGGTGCGTATATGTCTATGCTGGATGCCAAGTTCGTCGTTGCTGCGCTGATCCTGAACATGTTCAGTACCTTCATCGTGCTGTCGCTGATTAACCCCTACAAAGTCGGTGAAGAGCAGGAATTGCAGTTGGGTACTCTGCATGAAAATCAGAGCTTCTTTGAAATGCTGGGCGAATACATTCTGGCAGGCTTCAAAGTCGCCGTTATCGTCGCCGCTATGCTGATCGGCTTCATCGCCCTGATTGCCGCAGTCAACGCGGTTTTCAGCGCCATTTTTGGCGTCAGTTTCCAGGAAATCCTTGGCTACGTGTTCTACCCGTTCGCCTGGATCATGGGTATCCCGTCGCATGAAGCCCTTCAGGTTGGTAGCATCATGGCAACCAAACTGGTTTCTAACGAATTTGTCGCGATGCTGGAACTGCAAAAAGTGGCTGGTGAACTGTCTCCACGTAGCGTAGGCATTCTGTCGGTGTTCCTGGTGTCCTTCGCCAACTTCTCGTCCATCGGTATTATTGCTGGCGCGATTAAAGGCCTGAACGAGCAGCAAGGTAACGTGGTTTCCCGCTTCGGCCTGAAGCTGGTTTACGGTTCCACGCTGGTGAGTATCCTTTCCGCGTCTATCGCCGGTCTGGTGCTGTAACCCTTCATCGCGCTATAAAACCCTTATCCCAGTCCGGCAGTCTTACACTGCCGGATTTTTTTCCTACAAACCCTGACACATCTTCCATATTTCCTTCATTTTTGTCCGGCATCCCCTGTTTAAACTAGTAAAATGCGGCCATTGGCTAATGTTGATCGCTTAAGCCTCATTTTAGGAGAAACACGGGGATGAGGTTCCCGCAGGGACACCTCGCCCCGTGGTCGCTCCGTGTATCTCGGTTCTTAAACGATCGGCACGTGGCCATTGGTCCAATAACACGCTGAGTATGACAGCCAACGCACATGCAGCGTGAAGTATGACGGGTAGATCGTACTTCCCGCGCAACCTGGAGAGAGTAATCCACCACTATGAATGCTAAACGTATCCGAGGCCTGCTGGTACTTGCCGCTGTTATCGCTATTGCCGTACTGATCTGGCGCCATTTTACCCAGACGTCGCCTGCCGCTCCCGGCACGAGTGAACAGCACGCCGCCCGTACGTCAAATTCGGGCAGTAGCAGTGGTGGTGGGCGCAGGGCGGCCATGCGCACGCTGGCTCCCGTACAGGCGGCGCTGACGCAATCCGCCTCCGTACCTTATTATCTGTCCGGTTTAGGCACCGTGACCGCAGCCAATACCGTGACGCTACGCAGCCGGGTGAACGGGCAACTGATGGCACTGCACTTTCAGGAAGGGCAGCAGGTTAAGGTTGGTGACCTGCTGGCAGAAATCGATCCCCGCCCTTTTCAGGTTGAACTGACGCAGGCACAGGGGCAGTTGGCAAAAGATCGGGCCGTGCTAGCTAACGCTCAGCAGGATTTAGCACGTTATCAGCAACTGGTGAAAACCAACCTGATCTCCCGTCAGGAACTGGATACACAGATCGCCGCCGTGCGACAGGCAGAAGGCGCATTAAAAGCCGATGACGGTGCCGTAGCCAGCGCACAGCTCCAACTGGATTACAGCAAAATTACCGCCCCTATCAGCGGCCGGATCGGTTTAAAACAGGTCGATGTGGGGAATTACATCACCAGCGGCGACACCAATGGCATTGTCGTGATTACACAGACGTACCCTATCGATGTCGTCTTTACCGTACCGGAAGCGGAAATCTCCACCATTATTATCGCGCAGAAATCAGGTCAGCCGCCGGTGGTAGAAGCCTGGGATCGCACCAACCAGAAGAAACTCTCGCAGGGTAGCCTGCTCAGTATGGATAACCAGATCGACACCACTACGGGTACGATCAAGCTCAAGGCGCGTTTTGACAATCTGGATGATGCCCTGTTCCCGAATCAGTTTGTGAATATCCGCATGAAGGTCGATACGCTGCAAAACGCCGTCGTCGCACCGTCTGCCGCCGTACAAATGGGCAATGAAGGCCGCTTCGTCTGGATTTTGAATGATAAGAACGAGGTTAGTAAGCGTCAGGTCACGACCAGTATTCAGTTCGGCCAGTTGGTCGTGGTCACCGCCGGACTGGACGCCGACGTGCAGGTTGTCACTGACGGCATCGACCGTCTGACCGAAGGAACCAAAGTGGAAGTCGTTCCCTCTACGCTGACGGAGAAAACGCCTGCAATCACTGGGGAGAAATCCTGATGCAGGATACCGTTCCAGCCAGCGGAGGCGGACCATCACGCCTGTTTATTCTACGCCCCGTCGCGACGACGCTGCTGATGTTCGCCATTTTGTTGGCCGGCATCATTGGCTATCGGGCACTGCCCGTTTCAGCCCTGCCTGAGGTTGATTATCCGACGATTCAGGTCGTTACCCTGTATCCGGGAGCCAGCCCCGACGTAGTGACCTCGGCGATTACCGCGCCGCTGGAACGGCAGTTCGGCCAGATGTCCGGGCTAAAACAGATGTCGACGCAGAGCGCAGGCGGCGCATCCGTCATCACGCTTCAATTCCAGCTTGAGCTGTCGCTGGATGTCGCGGAACAGGATGTGCAGGCTGCCATTAATGCGGCCAGCAATCTGTTGCCAAGCGATCTGCCCTATCCACCCACTTACAGCAAAGTGAACCCGGCTGACCCGCCCATTATGACGCTGGCCGTCACCTCCACCGCGATGTCGATGACGCAGGTGCAGGACATGGTGGACAACCGGATCGCGCAAAAAATTTCGCAGGTCGCGGGCGTCGGGCTGGTGTCGTTAGCCGGTGGCCAGCGACCGGCCGTGCGGGTAAGGCTAAACGCGCCAGCGCTGGCGGCTTACGGTCTGACCAGCGAAACTATTCGCACCGCGATTACCGCCGCCAACGTGAATTCCGCCAAAGGGAGTCTGGATGGTCCGACGCGTTCAGTGACGCTCTCCGCCAACGACCAGATGAAATCTGTTGATGATTACCGCAAGCTGATTGTTGCGTGGAAAAACGGCGCGCCGGTAAGGCTTCAGGATGTCGCCACGATTGAGCAGGCCGCCGAGAATATTCATCTCGGTGCCTGGGCGAATCGGCAGCAGGCGATCATTATCAACGTTCAGCGCCAGCCAGGTGCTAACGTTATCACGACGACGGATAGCATTAACAAGATGCTGCCCGCGTTAAAAGCCAGCCTGCCGAACTCTGTGGATGTCACTACGCTGACTGACCGCACCACCAGTATTCGCGCCTCAGTAAAAGACGTCCAGTTCGAGCTACTGCTGGCGATCGCGCTGGTCGTGATGGTGATTTACCTGTTCTTGCGTAACGCCGTCGCCACGCTGATCCCAAGCATTGCCGTACCGCTATCGCTGGTTGGCACCTTTGCCGCCATGTATTTCCTCGGTTTTTCCATCAATAACCTGACGTTAATGGCACTCACCATCGCCACGGGTTTCGTGGTAGATGATGCCATCGTGGTGATCGAAAATATCTCCCGCTATATCGAAAAAGGGGAAAAGCCGCTTAACGCGGCGCTGAAAGGGGCGGGAGAAATCGGCTTCACCATCATTTCTCTGACCTTCTCACTCATCGCCGTGCTGATCCCACTGCTGTTTATGGGCGATATCGTCGGACGCTTGTTCCGCGAGTTTGCCGTAACGCTAGCAGTGTCGATCCTGATTTCCGCCGTCGTGTCGCTCACGCTCACCCCGATGATGTGTGCCCGCATGCTGAGCCATCAGTCGCTGAGTAAACAGAACCGTTTTACTCGCGCCAGTGAACGTTTCTTCACTCGCCTGATTACTGTCTACGGCGTCTGGTTACGCAAAGTACTGAATCATCCGTGGCTGACGCTGAGCGTCGCGCTCGGTACGCTGCTGCTCACTATCCTGCTCTATATCTGGATCCCGAAGGGCTTCTTCCCGATACAAGATAACAGCATCATTCAGGGCACCGTACAGGCACCGCAGACGGTCTCGTTCAGCAATATGGCTGACCGCCAACAGCGCGTCGTGTCTATTATCATGAAGGACCCTGCGGTAGAGAGCATTTCCTCATACGTCGGCGTCGATGGCACGAATGCCGCGCTGAACAGCGGCCGACTGCAAATCAACCTGAAACCGCTCAGTGAACGCAGTGAGCGTATTCAGGCGATCATCAGTCGCCTGCAACAGCAAACGGCCCAGATTCCCGGCATTCAGTTGTATCTGCAACCGGTGCAGGATCTCACCATCGACACCCAGATTAGCCGCACGCAATATCAGTTTACGTTACAAGCGATGTCGCTGGATGAACTGAGCGTTTGGGTGCCGAAGCTGATGACCGACTTGAAAAAGCTACCGCAGCTAGAGGATGTCAGCAGCGACTGGCAAGACGGTGCTGCGGTCGCCTACGTCAACGTCGATCGCGACAGCGCCAGTCGTCTGGGTATCACGATGTCACAGGTCGACAGCGCACTGTATAACGCTTTTGGTCAGCGTCTGGTTTCCACTATTTATACGCAGGCCAGCCAATACCGCGTGGTGCTGGAACACGATACGACCAACAATACCGGTCTGGACGCGTTGAACGACGTGCGCCTCATCAGCAGCGACGGCGGTACGATCCCGCTCAGCAGCATCGCCACGATTGAAGAGCGTCAGGGGCCGCTGGCGATCAACCATATCGACCAGTTCCCCTCGACGACGATCTCTTTCAACGTCGCCAGCGGCTACGCACTAGGCGAAGCGGTTGATGCCATCACGCAGGCCGAACAACAGATGAATCTGCCTGCGGATATCACTACCCGTTTTCAAGGCAGTACGCTGGCGTTCCAGTCGGCGCTGAGCAGCACCGTGTGGCTCATCATTGCGGCGATTGTCGCGATGTACATTGTGCTCGGCGTGCTATACGAAAGCTTTATTCATCCGATCACCATCTTATCTACGCTGCCAACGGCGGGTGTCGGTGCGCTGCTGGCACTGATGATGGCGGGGAATGAGCTGGATGTGATTGCCATTATCGGGATCATCTTGCTCATCGGGATCGTGAAGAAAAACGCCATCATGATGATCGACTTCGCGCTAGCAGCGGAGCGAGAACAGGGGATGACACCGTATGACGCCATTTATCAGGCCTGTCTGCTGCGTTTTCGACCGATTCTGATGACCACGATGGCCGCCCTACTCAGTGCGCTACCGCTAATGCTGAGCACCGGCGTCGGCGCGGAACTGCGCCAGCCGCTAGGGGTCTGTATGGTCGGTGGCCTGATCATGAGCCAGATTCTGACGCTGTTTACGACACCAGTAATTTACCTGCTGTTTGACCGCCTGGCAGCGCGCTTCCGTCGTGCACCGCATCAGGAGGAAGAAACCGAGTGAAGTTCTTCGCCCTGTTCATCCACCGCCCCGTCGCCACCCTGCTGTTGACGTTGGCCATCGCGCTCTGTGGCGTATTAGGTTTCCGCCTGCTGCCGGTATCCCCGCTGCCGCAGGTGGATTTCCCGGTGATCTCGGTCAGCGCCTCACTGCCCGGTGCATCACCGGAAACCATGGCCTCTGCCGTCGCGACGCCGCTGGAACGTGCACTCGGTAGAATTGCAGGCGTCAACGAAATGACATCCACCAGCTCGCTCGGCAGTACGCGCGTCATTCTGGTGTTTAACCTCGATAGGGATATCAACGGCGCAGCGCGCGATGTTCAGGCGGCTATCAACGCCGCGCAGAACCTGCTGCCGTCCGGTATGTCCAACCGCCCGACTTACCGTAAGGTCAACCCATCCGACGCACCGGTCATGATCCTGACGCTGACCTCGGACACCTACAGCCAGGGCCAACTGTACGATTTCGCGTCCACCCAACTGTCACAGAAAATCTCTCAGATGGAAGGTGTTGGCGATGTCTCTATCGGCGGAAGTTCGCTCCCCGCCGTGCGCGTGGCGCTGAATCCGGTGGCGTTATTTAACCAAGGCATTTCCCTCGATGACGTACGGCAGACTATCGCACAGGCGAATGTGCGCCGGCCGTTAGGGAATGTGGAAAACAGTCAGAGAAGTTGGCAGATACAAACCAACGATGAACTCAAAACTGCCGATGCTTATGCACCGCTGATTATCCACTACAACAACGGCGCCGCCGTTCGCCTGAGCGACGTCGCCACGGTGGAAGATTCGGTGCAAAACGCCCGCAATGCAGGAATGGCGAACGCGAAACCTGCCATTCTGGTGATGATTCGCCGCGCGCCGGATGCCAACATTATCACCACCGTAGACAACATCCGCGCCGCGATGCCGGAACTGCGCGCCAGCCTGCCTGCCGAAATACAGTTGGATGTCGCCCAGGATCGTTCCCCCACGATTCGCGCCTCGCTGGCGGAAGTGGAGCAATCACTGATTATCGCCGTCGCGCTGGTTATTCTGGTCGTCTTCCTGTTCTTACGCTCCGGGCGGGCAACCGCTATTCCGGCGCTGGCCGTTCCCGTGTCGCTCATTGGCACCTTTGCTGCCATGTACCTGTGCGGCTTCAGCCTGAATAACCTGTCGCTGATGGCGCTCACCATTGCCACCGGTTTCGTGGTGGATGATGCCATCGTGGTATTGGAAAATATTTCCCGCCACATTGAAGCGGGCATGAAGCCGCTCCAGGCATCGCTTCAAGGGGTGAGAGAAGTTGGGTTCACCGTGTTATCCATGAGCCTGTCGCTGGTGGCCGTGTTCATCCCGCTGCTGCTGATGGACGGCCTGCCGGGACGGCTGTTCCGCGAATTCGCCGTAACGCTGTCGGTAGCGATCATGATTTCCCTGCTGATCTCGCTCACGCTGACGCCGATGCTGTGCGCACGACTGCTGCGTGCCGTGCCCAAACGCAGCCAGCCGCGCACTCGGGGTTTTAATCGTGTGTTGCTCGCGATGCAACAAGGCTACGGGCGTTCGCTGAAGTGGGTACTCAACCATGCCCGCTGGGTTTTGCTGCTCTTGCTGGGCACCATCGCACTCAACGTCTGGCTGTACATCAGTATTCCGAAGACTTTCTTCCCGGAACAGGATACGGGCAGGTTGATGGGCTTTATTCAGGCTGACCAGAGCATTTCTTTTCAGGCTATGACGGTAAAGCTCCAGAATTTCATGACCATTGTCAGCAGCGATCCTGCGGTGGATAACGTGAACGGTTTTACGGGGGGATCGCGTACCAACAGCGGCTCGATGTTTATTTCGCTTAAGCCGCTTTCTGAACGCGATGTTTCCGCTCAACAGGTAATTAGTCGCCTGCGCGTCAAGCTGGCAAAAGAACCCGGTGCCAACCTATTTTTAATGCCAGTGCAGGATATCCGTATCGGCGGACGGGAATCGAGCGCGGGCTATCAGTACACACTCCTGTCTGATGATTTGAGCGAACTGCGAACCTGGGAGCCAAAGATTCGTGCTGCTTTCAGCAAACTGCCTGAGCTGGCCGATGTGAATTCCGATCAACAGGATAAAGGCGCAGAAATGGCGTTAACCTACGATCGTGATGCGATGGCACAGTTAGGCATCAACGTCTCTGCTGCCAATGCATTGCTTAATAATGCCTTCGGCCAGCGTCAGATTTCGACCATTTATCAGCCGTTAAACCAGTACAAGGTCGTGATGGAAGTGGACGACGCCTACACGCAGGATGTCAGTTCACTGAACAAGATGTTCGTCATCAATAGCGACGGTAAGCCCATCCCGCTTTCTTATTTCGCCAGTTGGAAGCCGATCAACGCGCCGCTGTCGGTGAATCATCAGGGGCTATCTGCCGCATCGACCATCTCTTTTAACCTGCCTGAAGGCACCGATCTTTCCACTGCGACAGCGGCGGTAGAAAGAACCATGACGTCACTAGGCGTGCCGTCATCGGTACGCGGCCAGTTCTCCGGTACGGCACAGGCGTTCCAGCAATCACAGTCGTCACAGTTGTTGCTCATTCTGGCGGCGATTATCACGGTGTATATCGTACTGGGCGTGCTGTATGAGAGCTATGTGCATCCGCTGACGATTCTGTCTACCCTGCCCTCTGCGGGCGTGGGTGCTCTGCTGGCACTGGAGTGGTTTGGCGTACCGTTTAGTCTGGTGGCGCTGATAGGTATCATGCTGTTGATTGGGATCGTGAAGAAGAATGCGATCATGATGGTGGATTTCGCGCTGGTGGCACAGCGCAGCGGCAAGCTGAGCGCACGGGACGCCATTTTTCAGGCCTGCCTACTGCGTTTCCGCCCGATTATGATGACCACATTAGCCGCGCTGTTTGGCGCACTGCCGCTGGTGCTGACCAGCGGTGACGGTGCCGAGCTGCGTCAACCGCTCGGCATCACGATTGTCGGCGGGCTGGTGATGAGCCAGATCCTCACGCTGTATACCACCCCGGTGGTGTATCTGTTTTTCGACAAGCTGAGGAATATTCGGCGCAAAGCACCGGAGAGGGATTTGTCACTGTCGTGACGGAACATGAGCACCAGTAAAATGCTAATTTAGGAGAAGTTTCGTGCGCTTAACGTTCGCTGTTTTTCTAGTAGCGCCCCGACGCGCCCGACCAAGGGCGGCTCAATTGCCGTCGCCCTTGGAACCCTGGCTTTTTTGGCGGGAAATTATGCCGCTGTGCGGTGCCTTCGGGAAAAGCATCCTCTTTGCGGACCGCCGCTGACGCGTTCCCGACGCAGCATCGGCTTGCGCGGCATCCATGCCGCTTATCCGAGAGTCTGCCTTTCCCTCAGCATAATTTACGCCAAGGGAAATACTCAGCGCACGAAACCACGCCTAAATAGCAGTATTCGTGATTTAAAAACACTATGCGCAATGTGAGGACACCACCAACTATGCCGAATATATCCAACAATCCAGAGGGTCATGGAAGATGACCCAACCAGCTTCCGTTCGCTGGCAGCTCTGGATTGTTGCCTTTGGCTTTTTTATGCAGACGCTGGATACCACCATCGTGAATACCGCGCTGCCTTCGATGGCGGCGAGTCTGAATGAAAGCCCGCTGCATATGCATTCGGTGATTGTTTCCTATGTGCTGACCGTCGCAGTGATGCTGCCCGCCAGCGGCTGGCTGGCGGATCGTATCGGCGTGAAGAACATCTTTTTCGCCGCGATTCTGCTGTTTACGCTGGGGTCGCTGCTGTGTGCCCGTTCGGAAACGTTGGATGAGCTGCTGCTCTCCCGCGTGATTCAGGGCATTGGTGGCGCGATGATGGTGCCGGTAGGACGTCTAACGGTGATGAAGATCGTCCCACGCGATCAATATATGGCGGCAATGACTTTCGTGACGCTGCCCGGACAGATTGGCCCATTACTGGGGCCGGCGCTCGGCGGCTTTCTGGTGGAGTACGCCAGTTGGCACTGGATTTTCCTCATCAACCTGCCCGTTGGCATTCTCGGCGCATTGGCAACCTGGTTCCTGATGCCCAATTACACCATGCAAACCCAGCGCTTTGATATCAGCGGTTTCGTTTGGCTTGCCGTAGGCATGGCGACGCTGACGCTAGCGTTGGACGGTAACCGTAGTCTCGGCATTCCGCCGATTGCCATTTTCGCGCTGATTGCCATCGGGCTTATCGCACTATTGAGCTACTGGCTGCACGCTCGTCATAACGAACGGGCGCTGTTCAATCTGCGTTTGTTCGACACCCATACTTTTTCTATCGGCCTGACCGGCGGGCTGCTGGCTCGCATCGGTAGCGGCATGTTGCCGTTTATGACACCGCTATTTTTGCAGTTGGGAATGGGGTTTTCTCCGTTCCATGCCGGATTGATGATGGTGCCAATGGTATTGGGTAGCATGGGAATAAAACGCGTTGTGGTGCAGATCGTCAACCGATTCGGCTACCGGCGTGTGCTGGTCGCCTCGACGTTATTGCTGGCGCTGGTCACGGCGCTATTTGCACTGGTCGCGCTTATGCAATGGATCTGGATGATTCCGATTGTGCTGTTCTTCCTCGGTACAGTGAACGCTATTCGCTTCTCTACCATGAACACGCTGACGTTGAAAGATCTGCCTGATTCCCTCGCCAGCGGCGGAAATAGCCTGCTGTCGATGACCATGCAGCTCTCCACCAGCCTGGGAGTGAGCATCGCGGGTATCCTGCTGGGTATGTTTTCTCAACCACATATCGCAGCAGAAAGCGGGGCAACCCACACGGTATTTCTCTATACCTATCTCAGCATGGTCGTCATCATCGCCCTGCCGGCGTTGATTTTTAATCGTGTCCCACCTGACACCGTAAAACAGTCAACGCTAGCGCGTAAATCGTGAGGTTGTTATGAAATTTGGAATCACTGCCAAGCTGTTTCTCGCGATTTTCGCCACCTGCATGCTAGTGCTAATGACCATGCACTGGGGCGTGCGCGCCAGTTTCGAACGCGGCTTTATCGACTACATTAAGCGCGGCAACGAACAGCGGGTTACGCAACTGCGCGATGCGCTGGCGGAGCAATATCAACTACGCGGCAGTTGGTCATTCCTGCGCAACAATGAGCGTTTGGTGTTCAAGATGCTGCACGCTATGGATCAAAACAACGACACCGATACCGACAATAGTATGCAGGGATGGCGAGTGCGCCTTTGGGTGCTGGATACGGGTAAACGCAAGCTGTTCGGATCGCCGGCACCGATACCTAATGAAGGCACCTGGCAGCCGATTCAGGTGCAAAATCAGACCGTCGGCTGGATTGTCGCCTCGCCTGTTGAACGTCTGACCCGTAACGCCGATATCAGTTTCGATCAACAGCAGCAGCGCACCAGTTGGCTGATTGCCGCGCTATCGATGTTGCTGGCTATCATCGCCACCTGGCTGACCGCCCGTGGCCTTCTCGCACCCGTCAAACGACTGGTCAACGGCATGCACAGTTTGGCATCGGGAGATTTCAGCACCCGCGTGACAGCAAGCTCGCACGATGAACTGGGCAGGCTGGCACAGGATTTCAATCAGCTTGCCAATACGCTGGAAAAAAATGAACAGTCGCGCCGCGCGTTTATGGCCGATGTATCCCACGAGCTGCGCACGCCGCTGGCAGTGCTACGTGGCGAGCTGGAAGCCTTGCAGGATGGCGTGCGCAAGCCCGATGCGCATTCCCTGCATTCGCTCCAGTCTGAGGTCGCAACACTCACCAAACTGGTGGACGATCTGCACCAGCTCACCTTGTCCGATCGCGGGGCGCTGGCCTACCGCAAAACGTCTGTGGATATAGTGCAAACCCTGCATATTGCTATCGCCGCATTTCATGAACGTTTCCAGAAAAAGCAGATTACGTTAACCACCGACTTACCGCTTCAGGCTAGCGTTTTTGGTGACCCGGATCGGCTAAGCCAGTTGTTTAATAATCTACTGGAAAATAGCCTGCGCTATACTGACGAGCAGGGTCAACTGACCCTTTCAGTTGTTCAGCGCCATAAACACTGGGCTATTATCTGGCAGGACAGTGCCCCCGGCGTAACCGATGAGCAGCTCACGCTGATTTTCGAGCGTTTTTATCGGGCGGAAAGCTCACGCAACCGCGCCAGTGGTGGCTCCGGTCTGGGGCTGGCTATCTGCAATAATATCGTTGAGGCACATAACGGACGGCTGTATGCTAAACATTCACCATTAGGGGGAGTGATGATTACCATTGAGCTTCCATCGCACGTACCTGATTAATTGCTATTCCTGAAACCGAAACTAAGCAGAGCTATGACAACCGCACCCGATTTCGCTATGGCGTCCCCCATTTTGATCGTCGAAGATGAGCCCAAATTGGGGCAATTGCTGGTGGATTACCTTCAGGCTGCGGACTATGCCACGCACTGGTTGCCTAATGGCAATGACGTCATTGAGTGGGTGCGGCAGCATTCTCCTTCCCTTATTTTGCTGGATTTGATGTTGCCAGGCTGCGATGGCCTGACGATTTGCCGCACCATCCGCCAGTTTTCCAACGTGCCGATTATCATGGTCACCGCCCGCAGTGAAGAGATCGACCGCCTGCTGGGGCTGGAAATTGGTGCCGATGACTATATTTGTAAGCCTTTCAGCCCGCGTGAAGTCGTCGTGCGCGTCAGAACGCTACTGCGCCGCTGCGGCTGGCAGAACGACGGCATGAAAGCCGCCGAGAAAAGCGAAACAGCGCTGTTGATTGATAAAAGCGGCTTTCAGGCCAGCTATCTGGGACAAAACCTTGACCTAACACCTGCGGAGTTTCGTCTGCTCAAGACGCTCTCCACCGAACCGGGCAAGGTGTTTTCACGCGAGGCGCTGCTGGATAAGCTTTACGACGATTATCGTGTCGTGACCGATCGCACCATCGATAGCCACATCAAAAACCTGCGCCGCAAGCTGGAACAACTGGATGAAGAAACCTCATTTATCCGCACGGTTTACGGCATCGGCTATCGCTGGGAAGCTGCGCCCTGCAATGAGGTATAACGCCGACCGCCTTTCATTTCACACCAATCCCTTCCACACGAAGAAGAGGCTTTCACGATAATGACTGCATTATTTTCCGAAACCACCACAATCGAGACGTCTCGCCTGCTGCTGCGTCCGCTTTATCGTGATGATGCACCAGCGCTGTTCGCCTTCATGTCCGATCCGGTCGTCATGCGTTTCTGGAATCACCCGCCCTGGCAACAGATCGAACAGGCGCATGATGCGATTGACGAATACTGGAGCGCGCTGTGTGCCGGGCAGTACATGAAGCTAGGGCTGAAAGTGAAAGAGAGCGGCGAGCTGATCGGCACCTGTGTGCTGTTCAACCTTGAGATTGACTCCAAACGCGCAGAGATCGGTTACTGTCTGGCGGCGAGTGCACAAGGGAAAGGCTATATGACGGAAGCGCTCTCTGCCCTGCGGGATTTCGCCTTTGAAACAGCGGGCCTAAGCCGGCTGGAAGCCGAAATCGATCCCCGCAATGTGGCCTCAGCGCGATCGCTGGAACGGCTGGGGTTCACGCAGGAAGGGTTGTTAAAGCAGCGTTGGATCGTAGGCGGTGAAGTGTCTGATTCTGCGCTCTACGGCCTGCTGGCAGCAAGGCGCTAACCGCTACCTTTCCATACCAGTCAAAAATACTGTCCGACTTAATGAAAATTTTGTCATTTTCTCTTTTCCCACGGCTGTTACCATTTCAAGCCTACAATAATGACAGGTCTCCATCCGCATCACATGCGGGCACAGGTCACCTGCAACACCATTGATTTTTTAACGTCATTGATTTTGAAAACAATTTATCTGCAAAGCGATTGATCTGCAAAAGCATTGCGCTTCAAAGCAGTTGTTCTTCAAAAGAATGGGGCTTGAAAACAATAGACAGGGGAAAATGTATGTCAGGTTTAGTTGATGGCAAATGGGTTAACGGCGATGTCGCGACCGAAGAGATCAAGAACGGCGCGTTCCACCGCGAAGAAACCAAATTTCGACAAACCGAGCTGGTACCAGAAGCCGGTCGTTACCAGCTTTTTGTCTCCTATCTCTGCCCGTGGGCATCACGCACGCTGATTTTCCACAAGCTGAAAGGGCTGGAGAACATTATTTCGCTCTCGATTGCTAATCCGCGTATCGCCGATAACGGCTGGGAATTTGCAACGCCGCAGGATGCGGGTGAGCATGCAGGCGAGATTCACTATCTGCACCAGTTGTACACCGCCAGTGTACCGAACTATAGCGGAAAGGTATCGGTGCCCGTACTGTGGGATCGGGTAGAAGGCCGTATCGTAAACAACGAATCGGCAGATATCATCCGCATGCTAAACAGTGAATTCAACGATCTGACCGGCAATCACCTCGATTTCTACCCATCGGAGCTGCACGGTGAGATCGACCGTTGGAACGAAACCGTGTACCACAACGTCAATAACGGCGTGTATAAAACCGGGTTCGCCAAAACGCAGGCACACTATAACGATGCCGTCACCACGCTATTTGCTACGCTGGACGAACTAGACGATCATCTGGCCAACCATCGCTATATGCTGGGCGACACGCTGACCGAAGCCGACTGGCGTCTGTTCGTGACGCTGATACGTTTTGACGTGGCCTACCACGGCGCGTTCAAATGTAATCTGAAACGTATTGCCGACTATCCACACTTATCAAATTACCTGCGCGAACTGTATCAGTGGCCGGGCATTGCAGAGACGGTCAATATCGACCATATCAAAGCCGGTTATTACGGCATTGCCTGGCTGAATCCGACACAGATTGTACCGGTTGGCCCACGGGTTGATTTATACCAGCTCCACAACCGCGAAACCCTCGGCACATCCCGTATCGCCACACGTTAATACGGCGAGATCTGGCCTGCTCTGTTTATGACAGGCCATTCTTTATTTAGGTCAAAAAATTGATTTACGTCAAACAATAGGCCCACGTTTCGTGTGTCGTCTACTGCAATTTCCACCTATTAGCGCTAGAATCCTCCGCCTTTACTGTTCCCACCGTGGAGCAGCCTGACTTGTGATCAGAATCGAGAGATACCATGTTTAAACCGGAACTGCTTTCTCCGGCCGGTACGCTGAAAAATATGCGCTACGCCTTTGCCTATGGCGCGGACGCGATTTATGCCGGTCAACCTCGCTACAGCCTGCGCGTGCGCAATAACGAATTCAACCATCAGACGCTGGCGCAAGCCATTAACGAAGCGCATGAACTGGGCAAAAAATTCTACGTGGTCGTTAACATCGCGCCACACAACGCCAAGCTGAAAACCTTCCTACGCGATCTGCAACCCGTAATCGAAATGGGGCCGGATGCGCTGATCATGTCCGATCCCGGTTTGATCATGTTGGTGCGCGAAAACTTCCCACAGATTGATATCCACCTTTCCGTTCAGGCCAACGCGGTCAACTGGGCGACGGTGAAATTCTGGCAGCAGATGGGGCTGACGCGTGTGATTCTGTCACGCGAACTGTCGCTGGAAGAGATTGCAGAAATCCGCCAGAACGTGCCGGATATGGAACTGGAGATTTTCGTGCACGGTGCGCTATGCATGGCCTACTCCGGCCGCTGCCTGCTGTCCGGTTACATCAACAAGCGCGACCCGAATCAAGGCACCTGCACCAACGCCTGCCGCTGGGAATATAAGGTTCAGGAAGGCAAAGAGGACGAGGTTGGGAACATCGTTCATCAGCACGAACCTATCGCGGTGAAAAATGTTGAGCCCGCACTGGGCATAGGCGAACCGACCGATAAAGTCTTTATGCTGGAAGAAAACATGCGCCCCGGCGAGTACATGAGCGCATTTGAAGACGAGCACGGCACCTACATCATGAACTCCCGCGACCTGCGTGCGATCCAGCACGTTGAACGCCTGACGCAGATGCAGGTTCATTCGCTGAAAATCGAAGGTCGCACCAAGTCATTCTATTATTGCGCTCGAACCGCACAGGTATATCGCCGCGCCATCGACGATGCCGTCGCGGGCAAGCCGTTCGACTCAACATTGCTGGAAACGCTGGAAGGTCTGGCGCATCGTGGCTATACCGAAGGCTTCCTGCGTCGTCACGTGCATGAAGATTACCAGAACTACGACTACGGCTATTCTGTTTCCGATCGTCAGCAGTTTGTCGGCGAATTCACCGGCGTGCGCCGCGACGGGCTGGCGGAAGTCGAAGTGAAGAACAAATTCTCCTGCGGCGACAGCGTGGAAATGATGACGCCAAACGGCAATATTCAGTTCACCATCGAAGCCATGCAAAATACCAAAGGCCAGCCGACCGAGGTTGCACCGGGTAACGGCCATATCGTTTATCTGCCGGTGCCAGATGATGTCTCGCTGGATTATGCGCTACTGCTACGTAATCTGCCGGGCACGACCACGCGTAATCCTAACATCGAATAAACCAGTAATCCCGCAGGATGGCTCGCACATCCAGCATTGCCCTTCACAGGGCAATGCTTTCTTACGGTATGTCCCCCCACTAACGCCCTTTCCCCGTAACAAATAAGTACACTCACAGCCTGAAGGTATCGTTACAAAGCTCAGGGGTTTTTTAACGAATATTAGAAACAGATCACATCAATTCGCCGGTCTTGTGGTTAGTATTGCGTCGCTGAGAAAACATAGAACGAAAAATAAGCGTAGTGATACTACTAGGAACCACCTCCTTGGCCAGCTCAATCTCCCTTGAGCTGGCTTTTCTTTTTCTCCCGCCCACGTATTTCCCCACCGCACATATACCCTAAATAATTCGAGTTTCAGGCAGGCGGCAAGAGAAGGCATCCCGATGAGCTTACTCAGGTAAGTGATTCGGGTGACAAATCTGCCGGGAGCAGATTTGAACGCTGCTTGCAGCGGCCCTTTAGGGCAAGGCCCACGACGGGCCGAGTATTTAAGCGCTGTCAACGCACATGCAACTTGAAGTATGACGGGTATATTCACCGACTCTTCTGATATCTGCCTACCAATTTAGTGACTATGATTAACTGCAACGTTTCGTATTAACAACATCGCAGCCAGAGAAAGACGACATGGAAAAAAATCCAATCACACTGCTGATTTTGAATGGGAAAAGTGCGGGTAATGAAGAGCTTCGCGAGGCCATCGGTGAGCTACGCAAAGACGGCTATACGCTGCATATCCGCGTCACCTGGGAATACGGTGATGCGAAGCGCTACGTGGAAGAGGCGATTCAACTCAGCGCGGATAATGTGATCGCCGCCGGAGGCGATGGCACCGTCAATGAAGTCGCCACAGCACTAGCCATGCAACCGGAAGCGGTTCGTCCGTGTCTGGGAATTGTGCCACTGGGCACGGCCAACGATTTTGCCACCAGTTGTCAGATTCCGATGGAAATGCACAATGCGATGACGTTGGCGATCAAAGGCCGCGCTACCGCGATTGATATCGCCAAAGTCAATGACAGTCACTACTTCATCAACATGGCAACGGGCGGATTTGCTACGCGCATTACGACGGAAACCCCCGCCAAGATGAAGGCCGCACTGGGGAGTGCCTCTTACGTGCTGCACGCGCTCTTTCGTATGGATATGCTGCAAGCCGAGCGCTGTGAGATTCGCGGGCCGGATTTTCACTGGTCGGGCGATACATTGGTTATCGCAGTGGGAAATGGCAGTCAGGCAGGCGGCGGACAGCAGCTTTGTCCGGAGGCGCTGATCAACGATGGACTGCTGGAACTGAGCGTACTGTCAGCAAAAGAGCTGTTGCCCAATATGCTTCAGGCCTGGTTTACCGGCAGCGAAAACCAGAACATGATCTCCGCGACCCTGCCCTGGCTGGAGATCACCGCACCAGACGATATGACGTTTAATCTGGACGGCGAGCCGCTCACCGCCAAATGTTTCCGCATCGAGGTGCTTCCCGCAGCGATCTACTGTCGGTTGCCGCCTCAGTGTTCGCTGTTGGAATAACGACGCGTTCTGATTATTCCCGCTTCAGGCGATTACTGTTTGCCAGGTATAACGTCACCACCAGCAGCAGGATCGCCGCTGAATACACCAGCGTATCCGATGGACTTTTGTGATCGACAATAATCAGGCGAATGATGGCCGTGATGCCGATGTAGATAAAATAGCGCAGTGGGAAGTGATAGCCGGACTGAAAATACTTCACGATTAGAGCAATAAATTCAAAATAGAGAAAATAAATCACAATGCCTTCTATCAACTGATAGGAGGAATCTTTCTCGCTGGAGATCAACAGCACCTTCGCCAAATGAAACGTTTCTTTGACTAAAAAAATCACCAAAATGGTTGCCAGCGCCAGCAGACCGATATTGAGTATCGTCTGAAGCGCCTTGGCAGCCATTGCACTACGAGCAGAACCTGCCATATGTTATCCCCACATCCTATTTCACATTAACACCAAGATTTCACAGCAAAGTAACCGGACACACCCGTACTGTCACGCCGAAATACGCTTAATTTAGTTTGAAATTACTGACAAAGATGTCGCACAAAGTACAAGTCGATTTACTTATCCCCGTCATACTTCAAGCGGCGTGCGCGTTGACTTCACGCCACTCGAATTATTTAGGGTACGCAATATTTACCACCAGCGATGGAAGTGATGAACGGGGCCGATCCCGTGCCCGACCTCCAGCGTGTCGGCCTGCTGTAGCGCCTGCTGTAAATAGTCCTTAGCGACCTTAACCGTCTCTCCCCAGCTATCGTGACGCGGTCGCAGCGCCGCCAGCGCGGCAGACAACGTACAGCCCGTACCATGCGTGTGACGCGTATCCACGCGCGGCGAACTAAAGCGCTGCGGGTCGGCCTGTCGGCTGAACAGCCAGTCTGGGCTTTCCGCTTCACTGAGGTGACCACCTTTCATTAACACCGCCTGACAGCCCATCGCCAGCAGTGCTTCCCCCTGTTCACGCATGTCCAGTTCATTGGTGGCAGGTGACGTATTCAGCAATGCGGCGGCTTCTGGCAGGTTGGGCGTAATCAAGGAAACCAGCGGCAACAGCTCACGGCGGATCGACTCCACCGCTTCAGGCGCGAGCAGCGGATCGCCGCTTTTCGCCAGCATCACGGTGTCTAGCACCACAAAAGGAACCGTGTAATGACGCAGACGCTCGGCAACCGTTTCAACAATATCGGCCTGCGCCAGCATCCCAATCTTGGCGCTGTCGATACGCACATCGCTCAACACGGAATCTAACTGCGCTGCGACAAAATCCGGCTCAATTCGGTAGACAGACTGCACGCCGCGTGTGTTCTGCGCCACTAGCGCGGTAATGACCGAGGTGCCATAAGCCCCCAGGGCTGAAAACGCTTTTAAATCCGCCTGAATCCCCGCACCGCCACTCGGATCGGTACCCGCAATCGTCAACGCATTGATACGTTTCATGCCAGATCCTCCGCACGCAAGGTATAGAGTCGATCAAGGAAGTTGGGAATAAAACTCCCCGTACCTTGCGACGCCAAGGCCGCCTGTTGCCCTACTAATGCCATGACATAGCACGCCGCCGCCACGTGGGATAAGCGATCACCTTCCAGAGAAGCAAATCCCGCAACCACCGCCGACAGCGCGCAGCCCGTACCGACCACGCGTGTCATCATGCTATCGCCGCCGGCTACCGCCATATCGCGCTCACCGTCCGTGACATAATCCACTGCTCCGGTCACGGCCACAATCGTCCCCACCTGCCGGGCCAATTCGCGCGCAGCAGGGAGAGCCACCAGCGAATCATCGGTGCTATCCACGCCCCTCCCCTGCGCGGCCAACCCAGCAAGCGCCATGATTTCGGACGCATTGCCGCGAATCGCCGCCGGTTTCCACGTCAGCAATTCCTGGCAAAATTCAGTACGGAAAGTTAAACCACCTACGGCAACGGGATCGAGCACCCACGGCGTACCCGCCTGATACGCGCTGCTTACGGCTGCACGCATCGCCTCGGCACGCGTGCGTTCCAACGTACCAACATTAATCAGTAACGCATCTGCCATCACGCTGAACTGCGCGGCTTCATCAGGATCGACCACCATAGCGGGCGAAGCATTCAACGCCAACAACACATTAGCAGTAAAAGATTGCACTACATCGTTGGTCAAACAGTGTACCAGCGGTGAAGCAGAACGAAATTGAGTGAGTGAGGTTGCTGCCTGAGCGGCAGAAAAGTCGGTGGGTTGCGTGTTCATAGGTCTCCCAACCGGCGTGGAAGAAAGCGGTAACCGGTGGGGAATACCGTGACTTCCCTACGCTGGCATTATCCAGATCAGGTGGTACGGGTATTTCTCAGCCTTCACAAAGAAGGGCACCCCGAGTCATTTACTACGCTTCGCAGCATAAGTAAGTGACCCCCGTAAAGCAAGCGCCAGTTCGTCCCGTTCCACCACCGATAAAAATGAAAAACTACAGTCCGCGCTGACATAGAGAAAAACGCCATCCCCCTTTAGATTGGTTAATCAACCCCATACTGAGGATCAGAGATGGGATGGTCGACGCCGAGATTGATCCGGTAATCAATACAATTTGGCTAAGCAGATAAGTTAACAAAACGGGGATACACTCCGGCTGGAAAATATTCCGGGTATCGGTCCGCTACGTGCATCAATCCTGACTGTCGCATTGAATGAAGGCACCGATTTTCATAATGGACGATACTTTGCCAGTTATTTGGTCCTGGTTTCGAAGGAGCACAATAGCGGCGGAAAAGTCAGGCTTCTCGGGATAACAAAACGTGGAGACGGTTATCTACGTGGGCTGCTTATCCATGGATCCCGCTCAGTGGTTTACCGGGTAATGAACCGCCGGGAAGATCGAAGCGGCAGTCTCCAGCGATGGCTGAAAGGTATCATTGTCCGCAGCGGCGTGAATAAAGCCGTAGTCGCGCTGGCGAACTAAAATGCCCGGGTGGCTTGGGCTCCGGTAAACCAGAGAACGGATTATATAGCTAAGTAATCAATTGATTTATAAGAAGTCCGAAGCGTTGATGAACTGGCAGGTAGAACCGATTCTCTGTAAACCTGACAAATAACTCGGCCACAGCAGGCCCTTGCGATAATCAGGCCAGGGATTACGGATGTTCATCGAGGCTCACGAAGCCGAATATATGTGCGTGACGACTTTGTCAGAAAAAAACTGTCCGTGCTTGCATCGGCGAGGTGTCCATATAGCTATTTAGCTTTCACTTACCAACTCTATATTACTTGAATAGATCCTTAACAAATGAAATCTTCGGGTTGATAGCGATTAACTTATCAAGCAACGGATAAAACCATTCGGGTGCTTTCCATTGGTTAAAATCAGGATGATGGTTGATCGCCATCGGTGTTTTAAGTAACGGATGATCAATGTCAGGGGTACTTAAGCCATGTTTGGCACGGAAATTTTTAATGGCCTGATATTCGAATGGCCAGAGGAATTGATGATCTTCTGATATTTCATAACCTAATAAAGGAGACTCATTTTCTACAAGTTCTGAACGTGCAGACCATTTCAAGTGATTATCACAAAGAGCGGTGAGCCAGTCCGTTAATACTTTTCCATCCTTTGAATAAAGGGCTTCTCGGACAAAATTACTATAAAATTTATCAAAGGGTATCTCCATTGAATCCCAATCAATAGTCTGTTTTTTCTCACTGGCCAACATTTCAACGGCTAGTATTCCAAGTTTTTGTACTTCTAATTCACCCAATTTTCCCGGAGTCATGGCTTTTAACCCATCAAGAATGAAGGGGTAGCAATGTTCTGCAATATCATTTCTATGACAAGCTAAAAAAGACAGTATGGCACTACCTTGTTTAGAGAGAGGAATCTTGAAATTATCAACATGCTCAGGATATGACGCATACTCACAGAATATGCCCATTGACTCAAAAGCGATAAAATCACACAACATTTGGTTGTCGATTTTGTTTTTGAATGTCAATTGCCAAGAGTAATAATAAATATGTCTTAGAGAGACATAACTGAAAAGAAAACTGGCTCTAAAAAACAACTCATGAGGATTATTCTCTAACTCCTCCAAATATATCTCATAAGAATCACCCAATAAATCAAGGTATCTTTTTACATCCATTTCGGCACTATTCTCATTATAATAGTAATTGCTGATATCATCATAACGACTCATGGCTTTATGCTTCCATTATTTATTAATTGTGAGTGACTCATTATATCTATACCAAAGGATTTTTTAACGATCTCTTTACTTCCAAACCATAAGGTTGCCTGCTGTAAACCTTCGGGGTTAACGGTATTTTTTATGGCCTTGTACTTATCATTTATCCCTTGCCCAATAACAAACCCTAGAGGATTTTTTTCATTAGCTTTTAAAGCATTTTCTATTGTTGTTATCACATAATCAATCCCCTTTTTCTGCTTAACTGACAGTTCCCCTTCATATTGTCCCAATGGCGGAACATCTTTAGAATGCATCGCCGTGGTTTTTACCTCAAATATTGCCCAGAAATGTGGAGGCGGTGGAGAAGGATTGACGACCTTGGCAATTATATCCAGCCCGTTTTTTGTACGACTATGCTGTAAGTGAGTGACCGAACCAGCTACCACATTCAGATGAAGAAGGGGTGTTTCTGCCGTGGCGTCTTTCTTATACACGTGAAAGCGGGCTGAACCGCCAGACAGTTTTTTGACAATATTAGCTTCACCAATTGCCCCAATAAACTGGGAAATCTTCAGTGCCAGCATTTCGTCAAAAAATTTATTCTTTAGCAAGAAACTTGCCATAGCAGTTTTGCATATTGATATAATGCTATATAATTTAAGAATTATATATTATTGGATTGTATGACGATAATGAAAAACAAATGGCCTCAGATCGAAGATTTTAACGTTTTTTTGACCGTGGTCAGAACCAGTAGTTTTTCTGCTGCCGCTGTCGAACTGGGTCTTTCAAATGCATATATCACGAAAAGAATTAACATTCTTGAAAGTGTTTTGGGGGTAAAGTTATTTCATCGTAATACCCGTGAAATAAGGCTTACAAGCGCAGGCGAAGTAGCAAGGATTCAAGCTGAAGAATTAATAAGAAATGCAAGGAATTCTATCGAGAAAATTCAGGATGTCAGAAATGACGTAATTGGTAGTCTTCATATCTCAAGTTCATTCGGATTCGGAAAGAATCATTTGGCTCAACCTTTTTCTTTCTTTTCAAAAAACAACCCACACTTAAAAATAAAATTGACGCTAACAGATACAAAGCTTGATTTAATAAAGGAAGGGATTGATCTGGAAATCATGGTTGGAGAGAATTTTAACGATAGATATTATGCAAAAAAAATTGCAGATAATAAAAGAATACTCTGCGCCTCACCAACTTATTTTATAGACAAAGATATGCCAACGACCCCAGAGGAACTGGCTAATCATAGTTGTCTTTTTTTGCAGGAAAAAGGCCAGACATTTGGGCTGTGGCGGCTTTACAATGGGATAAACCTGCAAACTGTACGTGTCAATGGAGATCTATCATCCAACAATGGCGAGATAATTATGCAGTGGGCTCTAGCTGGCCACGGAATAGCATACCGAAGTCAGTGGGATGCCAGAAAATACATTGAAAACAAACAACTTATTCATATTCTTCCTGATTATTATGAGCAAGCATCCATCTGGGCCGTTTACCCCACCAAATTAGACGATTCATTGAAGACCAAGAGATGTGTTGAATTCCTTGAAGAGTATTTCAGAGACATAAAACTATAAACAGCCACAAGAGTAGCTGTTTATTTATACAAGTATCAGGAAAATGCGGCTAATAACATCGTTGCAAGTATTACGGTAAAAGCGCCACCAATGCGCGTGGAAATCTGAGCAAATGGCATAAGTCCCATACGGTTCGAAGCAGACAGAATGGCCACATCGCCAGTCCCCCCTAACCCACTATGGCAAGTTGTCACTATCGAGGCTTCAACCGGATACATGTTGAGGTATTTCGCCATAAAGAAGCTCACAATCGCCATTGAGAGCACAACGGAACCACATACAGCCACATAACCTAATGAGAATACCGCGACAACGCTTTCCAGTGGTACATAGAGCATTCCGAGGCCGATCATCGTAGGCCAGATGAGGGACGTTGAAATGAGCTTGTAGCAAGATTTTGAGCCATCAATCATACGGTGAGGAATGATATCAATATATTTGCAGATCACGGCAAGGACAATCATAAGTACCGGTCCGGGGATGTGCAGAATTTTTTCAAGCAGTCCACCTACAATAAAGAAACAACAAATTACCAGCAAACCAGCGCCCATTAATGGGAAATCCGTGTTACCGTTCCCTTCCGAGCCAAGGTTGTTGAAAATCGCATTGTCTTCAGCAGTACGGATGAGCATCCCGTCACCACTTAACGTAGGCTTGACGCTCCCTAATTTTGCCAGGAACCCAGCACAGACAATGGCAAAAATATTACCGATGACTGCAGCAGGAACAAGTTGAGCAACGTAGATATCCGGCGTGGTGCCAAGGATGGAGGAGTAAGCCAGAGAAAGAGGTAAGATCCCCTCACCGATACCGCCACCAATGATCGGAACGATAATATAGAAGAAGGTATGATACATACTGTAACCAACCAACTCTCCAACCATCAAACCAACGCCTACCGCAGTTACAGTACCGACAACCAGCGGTACAAACATTCTGATCATGCCTTGTACCAGAATGACACGATGCATTCCAAGAATACTGCCAACGACAAGGGTGGCGATAACAAAATACAGGAAGTTGGCATCTTTCATAAGAACATGCACAGAATCCAGTACGTTCTTAGGAATATAATGGTAAAAAACCAGAATCGATGGAATCATCAGGCAAAAAATTGCCGGACCGCCAATGTCCTTTATAATTGGAATGTTCTTCCCTACAGTTGAAAGAATAAATCCCAGTGACATTATAATCGCAAGACCACCGATCATATTTTTTGGTAACGTGCCAAAAAATGCAGCCGCACCGATAATAATACACATAACTAAAAAAAACAGTGCAGGTATGGAACAAATTTCTTTAGAAAAAAAGGAGTTTTTGGAATCAGTTAATCCAGATGCATCATCACATTTAGACAGAGTCTCTTCTTGAATATTATTCATTATATTCACCTGTATAACATGTAGGGTACACACTTATCCCAAATGAGATAAGTGTTATTTTTAGCATTTATATTTATTAAGCTATTCTTACTTCGCGAATATGGTTGCGCAACCGACCTAAACCTTCAATTTCCACCTCAATACAATCACCTTCTTTTAAAAAAAGAGGTGGTATTCTTTTTTTACCAACGCCACCTGGGGAACCCGTTATAATTACATCCCCAGGACTGAGTTGGGTGAAAGTGCTAATATATGCAATAAGATAAGGTATCTTATGAATCATATTCTTCGTGTTATCATTCTGCACTTCTGTAGCATTCAGGAAGGTGCGGATTGAAAGATTATGTGGATCGTGTATTTCATCCTTCGACGTCAGATAAGGACCAAACCCGCCAGTTTTAGGCCAGTTCTTGCCCGCAGTATACCAGGTATGTTGCCAATCACGGGCTGAACCATCCATGTAACAACTATAGCCAGCAATAAAGTTAAGTGCATCATCTTCAGAAACATGGAAACATGTTTTACCGATGATAACCGCAAGCTCACCTTCATAATCAAACTCATGCGACTCAGCAGGCTTGTTGATACAAGTAAGATGTCCTGTTTGTGAGTCAGCAAATCTTACAAATAAAGTAGGCTCTGGATTGAGTTCATTGAACTCAGCACGCTTTTCAGAGTAGTTCATCCCCACACAAATGATTTTGGTGGGGTTATCAATAACCGGAAGGTACTCAACCTGATCAATTTTATAATCTATCTGAGCTGTAGATATTTCTGCTAATTCAGAGATATCTTCATTTTCCAGAAACGTCTTCAGCGATGGATATTTATTGCCGTATACTGCACTGACATCAATTATCCCCGAGCCTTTCACAATACCAAATTTATGTTTACCATTTAATTTGAAATTAGCTATTTTCATCATTTACTCTCAAGCTTTTCAGCTTACTTTGTGCCATGGATTTTCCGAATAATATTCATTTTCAAACTGGATAATTTCATCCTTAAAGGATAACGTTAAGCCAATTGCATCCAGACCTTGTACCAACATCTCTTTCTTCAGTTCATCTACATTAAATGTAAAATCTTCTTTTTCGGTACTGATGATCTGGTTCTCAAGATCAATCAGGATTTCATTTGTTTCAATGTGGGAAATAATCCTAGCCAGTTCACTCATTTTATCTTCCGCAAGAGTGATAGTCAGAACACCATTGCGTAGGCAATTATCATTGAATATTCCCGCAAAAGAAGTGCCAATCAGGGCGCGAATACCTAATTGTTTCATCCCCCATACAGCATGTTCACGGCTGGATCCGCACCCAAAATTTGGTCCGGTAACCAGGAATTTTGAACCCTTCCATTGAGGTGTATTAAGAATGAAATCTGAATTTTCAGTGCCATCAGCATTAAATCTCAGGTCGTAAAAAAGGCCTTTATCAAGCCCCTGACGATCAATACCTTTAAGAAACTGTTTAGGCATAATGACGTCAGTATCGATGTTAGCGGCTAGCATGGGAGCGGCCAGTCCTGAAATTTTCTTAAACGTATCCATCATTAAACCCCGGTAAAATAGCGAACATCAGTTAAATGACCAGCGATTGCAGAGGCTGCAACCATTGCCGGACTCATAAGGTGTGTACGTGAACCGGCACCCTGTCTACCGGCAAAATTGCGGTTGGTACTTGAGGCACAGCGATCTCCTGGGGACAGAACATCTTCGTTCATGGCCAGACACATGGAGCAACCAGACTGGCGCCATTCAAAACCAGCATCAATAAAGATTTGAGCCAAACCTTCTTGTTCCGCTCGCTCACGAACAAGGGAGGAGCCAGGGACAATCATGCCGCGCACGTGTGAAGCCAACTTTTTACCCTGAACAACTTTTGCAACTTCGCGTAAATCCTCAATACGGCTGTTGGTACACGACCCAATGAAAGCGTGGGAAATTTTAATTTCAGTGAAAGGCGTTCCTGGTTTTAGATCCATGTATTTCAAGGCAGTGAAATAATCTTTTCTCTTTTGCTCGTCTGAGATAATTTCTGGATCGGGAACGGAACTACTGATGGCACCAGCCTGATCGGGGCTAATTCCCCAGGTAACAAAAGGTTCTACGGTAGAGCAGTCGATAAAAATCTCTTTATCGAATGTTGCATCAGGGTCGCTACGCAACTGCCGCCAGTTGGTAACCGCTTTATCCCACATCTCGCCCTGCGGGGCACGTGGGGTAGCTTTCAGATACGCAAATACCTTGTCGTCCGGTGACATAAATGCCCCTCTCGCACCGGCTTCTACGGCCATATTGCAGATAGTCATGCGTGCTTCAACGCTCAGGTTATCGATGACACTTCCACAAAATTCAATGGCATAACCGGTAGCACCGTCTGCGCCAATATGTGCAATAACCGCCATAATGACATCTTTTGAAGTGACCCCCAGACCGAGAGTACCTTCCAGGGTGACGCGCATATTCTTGAGTTTTTTATATACCAAGGTCTGCGTTGCCAAGAGGTGTTCAATTTCGGAGGTTCCAATGCCGAAGCCAAACGCGCCCAGTGCTCCATAAGTCGTGGTGTGGCTGTCTCCTGCAGCGATAACCATTCCGGGCATGGCAAGACCCTGCTCGTGCGCGACCACATGTTCAATACCCTGGCGTTTATCCATGACATCGAATAATTCAATATCAAAGTGCTGGCTGTTCTCCCTGAAGTAGTTAACCTGCAACGTACCACCAGGGTCTGTCATGAGCAGATCGCGTGATGGACGAGTCGGGTTTACATGATCTACGTTAAGCAGAATAGATTTTGGATTCCAGACCATACGGTCATTTTCACGCAATCCACTAAATGCTTGCGGGCTGGTATATTCATTCAAAATTGAACGATCTATATATAAAAGAACATTGCCTTCATTATCGAACTTTTTAATTGTGTGTGAATCAATATGTTTGTCATATAGCGTTTTACTCAGATTCATGATCTTACCTACATTGCTCACGGGTTAAGTTAATACCAGTATAAGCATCGGGTTAATCGTGTATATCCATTACCGAATCAATATGATGAAAAACACTTTTTACAAAATGTAAAATACAACTTAAACCCTACAAATCAAATGGTTAATATTATATATTCGATTTTATATAAATTAGATGTTTGCAGAATTCAATGCTAAGGTAGGTCCCATTTTTATCCTGACAATAATATTCATATATATTGTGTTTGTGATCACATTTTCAGCCATTCCGATCTTACTCTAACTTAGCCTACCTTTGGAGCTGGGGCGGAGGCCCTCAGATAATGGATAACGATCCCGGTGATGACTTATCTATTTCAGATACCAAAACCTTTAGCACAAGGTACGGTGTTGATAATGATTATTCCTAACGTATTACCACGTCATCTACAATATCAAAAAAATAAACAACATTATGGCGTTAACTGAAAATTACGTAACCTAATAAATAACCTCATTTTCTGATAAAAAGTCGGATGCAGACTAATTTCACTAGCGAAAGATAGTTCCTGACTGTTTTCTCATAACGGATAGCAACCCAGCGACACGCTTTTAAAAGACTCCAGCATCTTTCAACAATATGATAGGAAATGAAAAACCACAGGCCGTTGTGACATAGAGAAAAACGTCATAACCCTTTAGACTGGTTAATCAAGCCCATACTGAGGAAATTGTGATGACGATAATCAAGAGTTATGCCGCACCAAAAGCAGGTGCAGCGCTGGAGTTGTATGAGTTTGATGCGGGTGTACTACAAACAGAAGACGTCGAAGTCGTGGTTGAATACTGCGGCGTATGCCATTCCGATCTCTCGATGATCGATAACGAATGGGGAATATCGAGCTATCCACTGGTTGCCGGGCATGAAGTAATTGGTCGTGTATACGCACTGGGCGAAGCAGCAAAGAACAAAGGATTAAAGATCGGTCAGCGGGTCGGCATTGGCTGGACGGCTCGCAGTTGTGGGCACTGCGATGCCTGTATCAGCGGCAGCCAAACCAACTGTCAGCAAGGCAGCGTGCCGACGATCCTGAATAAAGGCGGTTTTGCCGATAAAATTCGTGCAAACTGGCAATGGGCTATCCCGCTTCCTGATTCCATTGATATCGAATCTGCAGGCCCATTACTATGCGGCGGCATCACCGTCTTCAAACCGCTGTTAATGCACCACATCACCGCAACCAGTCGCGTCGGCGTGATCGGTATCGGCGGTCTGGGGCATATCGCGATTAAGCTCCTGCACGCAATGGGTTGTGAAGTCACGGCATTCAGCTCTAATCCGTCCAAAGAGCAGGAGGTGCTGGCGATGGGGGCCGATAAAGTCGTCAATAGCCGCGATCCGCAGGCGCTAACTGCTCTAGCTGGCCAGTTCGATCTCATCATCAACACCGTGAGTGTCGATCTGGAATGGCAGCCCTATTTCAACGCGCTCGCTTACAACGGGAAGTTCCATACCGTTGGTGCGGTGATGAAGCCATTTAGCGTTCCGGCCTTTACACTTATCGCAGGCGACCGCAGCGTTTCCGGTTCTTCTACCGGTTCACCGCATGAACTGCGATCCCTGATGAAACTCGCCGCGCGCGCCAACGTGAAGCCGCAGACGGAACTGTTCCCGATGTCGAAAATCAACGATGCTATCCAGCACGTGCGTGACGGCAAAGCCCGCTACCGCGTCGTACTGAAAACCGATTTCTAATCGGTAAAGACATCAGCGGGCGAATACGCCATATACCGTATTCGCCCACATTAACATTGCGTTGCCTGCTATTTTTTATTGTTCTGCTACTTTAGTGTACATCGGTTCATTTCCTGACTTAAAGTCAGAACATTGCCATGTATTGACGCCATCAGAAATAGTGCTGTCTTTTACCGTGGCCTTTTCTCCGTTAATCCCGTCTAATTTTTCCGACTCAAGTTTCACGAACCAGACTGATTTTTTATCCGTCACAACATGATCGGAAAAAAATTTAATATTTTTCACTTTCACATCCAGGATAAATATCGGGAATGGCTTACCATAAAGATAAAAACCGTGCTTATCTGCTGCTACCGTGAAAGAGAAACATTGGAACATCCTGGCATCAGCACTTTCATTTTTTTCACCGAGATAGTAAATGTCCCCCACCCAAAGCACTTATCATAAATGTTAACGCAACGCTGATACGGAATAGTTTCTTGATTCTGTTTTCTAAGATAATATTTTTCCTGTAAGAAAAAATCGTAAACAGAGAGAGCGGAAATATTAAAAAATAAAACCATCAACCGTACTATTTCTTACCTTCATCAATGACCCAGAGTAATTCCATCACTAATCAGCATCACAAAAAATAAATTTACTTTCAATTTAAATAGTTATCGTGCATTAAATATTAAACGCGAATTATTACATGAATTATTAAAAATACGTTGAGAACATATACGTAAAATAATCCAATATGATAAATTTACATGTTTTACAAACAAATATTTTCAGAATAAAATGCTACTCTTCGCAGATTTTCTGCGTTATGTTATTCCATCGCCAACCGGTTCGTTATACATCGAGTTACATATCGGTGCATTAGCTGCACGTAGTCACCCGAATCACTTACCTGAGTAAGTGCATCAAGATGAAATGAGAGACATCCGCTCTTTCACCAAAGACTCGTCGTTGATCGGACAAAGCGGTCTACTCATAAGCGACTATCACCTCCTGTTACGCCGTACAGCCGCAGAAAAATACGTAAGCACCATATAAGCCATCCCACGAGCATAACAAACTGTCCGTGCATCTGAATTCTTTAAAAACATCCCTTCATCTTGCCAAAATGGCACTAAACTTAATTCTATTCATAGTACGATGCCTTGTGTTGGAAAGGGGAGTTTTCTATGCCTTTGACAAAATATGTTCATGATTTAATTGACAAACGTTCAAAAAAAACGTCTTGCATACAAATTACTTTATTATTGTCAATATTAATTATTGTTTTTAATCTCTTACTTTTCGAACCTCTAGATACACCACTAGAATTAATAAAACACCCAGGATTGTATATTGATACATTTGTACTAATCATTCTTTTTTTTATTATTTCCAATATCAGTAAAATATCTATCCGCCATAAATCCGAACGATATATACGTTACGGATTCATTATCTGGGCATGCTCGGCAATGTTCGATGTTATGGATGAGATAATTCTTCAACCCAAATGGGCCAGGTATTATTTAGAGGATCTATTTAAAATCATCGGTATATCTAGTGTAGGTTTTGGCGTTTATAGCCTAATACAGAAAATTAACAATAAATATGTCGAAGCCAGAATACAATCATTCAGCGATGAACTGACACAACTCCCTAATCGCCGTTTTTTTATTAATGAATTAAAAAATCTCGAAGCGAAGATACCCTATTTATTTATTATCGATATCGACAATTTCAAAACTATCAACGATAGATATGGGCACACGAAAGGTGACGAAATACTGAGCAAATTCGGCCATATTCTTTCTCGTTTCGATAACAGTGAAGTCGTGGCCACCCGAATCGGTGGCGAAGAGTTTGCGATGATTCTGTATACCGGGACACAGGATCAGGCAGAAGCGCTGGCAAGAAAGGTGTTAAAGAACGCGAACAAGATCATCATTAAGAATATGCAACACCTTTCTGTCAGTATTGGCGCAGGGAGAAAACAGCCGCAGGAATCCACCGAACACTTTATGACACGGGTGGATATTGCTCTTTATCAAGCCAAAACCACCGGTAAAGGCAAAGTAGAATGGGCTCTGGAACCAAAAGAAGAAGCCCTGTAGCCCGACATAATATCATACCAATGAATATGGCCGCACGGACGCGTCCCCTCCCTAAATCATCATAAAAATTACTGTAAATAACGATCCTGCGATGATTGCCCCTAACCGCGCCACCTCTCATTTTGTAATAAAATTAACCCATTCCTGATTAACCACCTTGCCAACCCTCGGATACTCTTCTATAGGTAGAACAGAATACATTAACATTCATAACACATTCAGTAAAAGGAAGACTAATGAAAGCAGCCATCGTTACGAAGGATCACTCCGTTGAAATTCAGGACAAAAAACTGCGCCCCCTCCAGCACGGAGAAGCACTGCTAAAAATGGAATGCTGTGGCGTTTGCCACACCGATCTACACGTCAAAGACGGCGATTTTGGCGATGTTGCCGGTATCATACTCGGCCATGAAGGTGTCGGTGTCGTTAAAGAAATCGGTCCCGGAGTGACCTCACTGAAGCCCGGCGATCGCGCCAGCGTCGCCTGGTTCTATCAGGGCTGCGGCCACTGCGAATATTGTAATAGCGGTAACGAAACGCTGTGTCGCGAGGTAAAAAACGCGGGCTATTCCGTTGATGGCGGGATGGCTGAAGAATGTATCGTCGTTGCCGACTATGCGGTAAAAGTACCGGATGGTCTGGATTCTGCGGCTGCAAGCAGCATTACCTGCGCGGGCGTGACAACGTACAAAGCGGTGAAAGTCTCGCAAATCAAGCCGGGACAGTGGATCGCCATTTATGGTCTGGGTGGATTGGGTAATCTGGCGTTGCAATATGCCAAAAACGTCTTTAATGCGAAAGTCATTGCGATTGATGTGAATGACGCACAGTTAGCCTTTGCCAAAGAAGTGGGAGCAGACCTGGTCATCAATCCAGCCAAAGAAGATGCCGCCAAGATCATTCAGGAAAAAGTGGGCGGCGCACATGCGACCGTGGTCACCGCCGTTGCACGCGCAGCATTTAACTCAGCCGTGGATTCCGTTCGCGCAGGCGGGCGTATTGTCGCCGTCGGCCTGCCACCAGAATCTATGGATCTGAATATTCCGCGTCTGGTGTTGGATGGCATTCAGGTATTAGGCTCGCTGGTCGGCACGCGTGAAGATCTGAAAGAAGCATTCCAATTTGCGGCCGAAGGGAAAGTGAAACCGAAGGTCACCCGCCGTCCACTGAAAGATATCAACGCCATTTTCACTGAAATGAAAGGCGGGAAAATCACCGGCCGTATGGTGATCGACCTGTCAATGTAAGCGTAATTACCCACAGCTAATAAACGGGATGTCACTATCCCGTTTATTTATTTTCATGTGTTAGCGCAGCGTTTGTGTATTTCCGGGGCACACCAGTTGTTTACTTTTAATATGATAAACCTCAACGTCAGGGCGCGTGAAAAAGGCAATTTCCCACGGGTTCTTGGTGACGAATTCATGGCGCACCTTTTCATAGAGCGGATTATCGCGCGCGATAATAAATGCTTCCCCTTCAATAAGGGTGTAGTTCCACTCAATGGCTCGCTCAAAGGTATAATGGCTGCGTTCATCCATCGCAAAAAAGCAGTGCGGATTACGTTTGAGCAATTGAGATTTAAAGGTTTCAGGGAACGTAATCAGGAAGATATCGTTATCCACGGATGAGAGGAACGCCAACACCGTGGTATGCGGCTGCTCGGCAGCCATAGTGATTAAGACACCGACCTTATTGGAAAAATCCTGCTTTTCCGTCGGCGGAAAATCTACCATCGATGTCAGAGGCACGGGCATTGACGGGCGATCGTCTTGTGGAAACTGATAGCCCGGCTCACGAATATTCAGCGCGGGCGTGAAACCATGCAGGAGTTGGCACTCTCTCGGTTCCAACACCACCCAATCGCCTTCGCTGACGATCACCCGCCCTTTGTAAGAAGCGCGATAGACTTGAATATTGGCATCAAATTCGTCAACCCCAGAGCGGTTATCAAGGTGAATAGTTACCAGATCGCCAACGACAAACTCATGTCCGTGCGGGAAAAAAACGCGCAGACTGTTATCCGCATTGGGGTAAACGCCGCAAATATGGATGACCACACCATCCTGCTTATAACCCGCCAGTACACCGAGAGTTTGTTTTCCGAGATAGCTCACGAGACTCATACATCACGCCTTATTCAGATTGGGCTTCAGAGGGGACGTCGACCCAACTTCACTCGGGCCGTTCCGGCAACAGTCAGGAACCTGAGAAACCATTCGGTCTGACCGCATAACTTCCTACCTATCAACGGAGAAAGCACTGAAAACTTTAGGCTTAATAGGCATGAATTGAAAGAGGTAAATAGGGACACAGGATGAGTGTGACACGCCCCATGTTCTCCATTTTCTCCTTCGCCTGATTCCCCCCCAATGCAGCACCGATGATAAAAATAAAGCGGAGTATAAACCCCGCTCTATTCTTAACCTTCACGTACCCTAATGAAAAGCAATCACAGCGAAGGGTTATTCAGCATTGCGGTATTCCATGACAGGTAATTATGTTCCTGAAATATAGCGAGGCCATATAACCGTTCCAGAATCATAAATGCACTAAACGAACCATCCATATGAAACAGATAAACGGCCAGCATATAATCATGAATGAATTGATCGATAGAAGGAAACTCTTGTTCCATCAGACGAACCACGTCGTCTTTCAAGGAATCCCATTCCTCTATGGATAAGAAACCGCAGGTTACACCGCTACGCATTAATAATGCAGCTCGCTGTAAATTAAATGCAGCGGTCAGATTGTTTATTTCACTAACTGGTTTAAGATTAGCACCGGTTTTCTCCGCTAATTGATACAAATGCGACAGCGGCTTTTTATAATCGTCATTACGCTGTTTACTGTAGTTTTCTTCATCCAACAAATCTGCAATAAAACGCGTCAACCCGCCGCTAGTATTAATATCATAGCTTGCAGAAAGTGCCAGTTTAATCCCTTCTACTGCATCAGGTTCCGATAGATTACATTCTTCTATACAGTTAATAAAATTAGGGTATTTTTTACTCTCGCCATTCCCAACAGAGGTAATAGAATAAAGGCTACTTATTCTGACTAAAAGCGCATCTTTTTCATCTCGACAAGGATATTTTGCATTGCGATTAATCCCTACAGATAAAACATTGTTTTCTTTTTTTGTTGAAAGCAAAAAAAACACTTTCGCACATGACCTAAGAAGAACAAAAACCCATATAGCCAGAAACGAATAAAACAATACATTATATAACAGTGAGAAATCCACATTTAAATATATTAATGATGCATTCTTCAGCCATTCCCCGCCAAACAGGATTGCAGCCACCACCAACCCGCCACGAAGCAGTTGATTTATATCCTTATAAAAAAAATTCAACATATCAATACCTATTTTATTTAATCAATCATCATATCCATACACCGATTATTTCCCATGCAATAGCATAATGAAAACGTTTACCTGTTTTCATTGAAAAGATAAAATCGTCCCATGTAACATGAATCAAGATACACGTGACTCCCTGGGTACACGTATCTAGAAAATAGGTACTGGGACACTCCCTCTTCCCGATGCCAGCCTCTGAAATCTAATAGGTGCAAGCGTCATTATCATAAAACAAATGCACCATATTTACGATTGTAACGTGGTATTGCTGGCAATATTCTCGCCTCAGCGACGGGTATATTACGCCAACAACGCGGCAATGCTTCGATTGGGCGATCATCTCAACAACAGCATGGTGATTCCCACGCCGACCAGCACCAGGCAAAACGCAGCACGCAAATAAACGACAGGGAGCTTGTGGGCAACCGCGACACCCCACGAGACGCTGACAATTCCCCCCAGCGCCAGCGGTAAACCGATATTCCAGTCAACGTTACCCGCCTGCGAATAGGAAAGCAGCGCTGCCAATGCCCCTGGCACCACAAGTATCAGCGCCATACCCTGGGCCTGCGTTTGCGCAAAGGCAAATAGCGTGACCAGCGCCGGTACCACCACCAGCCCACCGCCGACGGTGAAAATGCCGGACATAAAACCGCTCGCTACGCCGAGCAACGGCAGATAATGAGTCGACAGCACAACCTCCGGTGGTTGGCTACGCTTCTTGTTATACCACTGCCACATATAGTATGCCGCCAGCACCAGCAGGAAAATGGCAAACGCGCGCTGAAGGCGGTTAACATCAATCGATGAGGCGATATGTGCCGCAAGGTAGGCAGATCCCGTAGCGAATAGACACATCGTCAACGCCACCCGCGTATCGATACGATTACGCTGGCGATAGCGTAGAAAACCAATCAGTACATTAGGCGTAATCATCACCAGCGCGGTTCCCTGTGCCATATGCTGATCCATCCCAAACAGCACACCCAGAATCGGAATCGCAATAATTCCTCCGCCAATCCCCAACATTCCCCCGCAAAACCCCAACCCGACGCCCAAAAGTAAACACAACAAAATATCGCTGAACATCATTAAGCTAAACATAACGTAACCAGATAACTCATAGGCTAAAAAGTAGAGAGAAAACAACACCATCCTAGGTGCAGAGTCGCGTATTGATAATCCCTGAATCGTCAACGACCCTTTCCTGTCAGGAAAACCTCTGGCTGTGTTAACGTACAGCGTGACACAAGAAATGCGACGGTATGCTGAGCGGAATCAAACTGCTAACCATTTCCCTATTTTCCGGACCTGTTTATCCGCACGGCCTGGCACGCGCCCCTGCCAATAAGGGATGAGCTAATCTTGTAGCCAATGTATTTGTAGCCAATGTATTAGGCCGCATGGCACGTAAAAGTAAAATGCGGCTATCAGCCTAATGCTGAACGTTTACGAACCGAGATACACGGAGCGACCACGGGGCGAGGTATCCCTGCGGGAACCTCATCCCCGTGTTTCTCCTAAAATGAGGCTTAAGTGACCAGCATTAGGCTATCAGCCTTCTTCACTGCCCGTTTTGTCATAGCCGAGGCGGCCAATAAAAGGTAAACGCAGCGCGGGGGGGTTTATATCCACGCCCATATTCAGGCCCAAAATATTGGCTTCGATCCCCTCTTCAACGCCCATGGTGATACCCATTACACCCAACAGCGAAATCTGCACGCCGCTCCCCGACGGGGACCGGCCAACGGGACGTGTTATTGGGCGGTAATCTTTACCAATCGCATTAGCAGGCATATCCAGCTTGAGCGCGGGCACCTCACGGCCGATATGCGCCAGAAACGTATTACTATTTGGCCCCGGCCACGCATGATAGGTATTCGGCCACGGGTAGCTTTTGATGGCGGCTTCAATCTGCGGGATCATGGCTTCCGCCTTATTACCTTGATGATCCACTAACAGTTTCGGTTTCGCACCGTACCAATATGCATCGGCCACCGAACGGTTCAGATGGATGACGTTATCACCCCCCCAACTTAAAATCTCGTAACGGCGATATTGGGTTTCCCCAGCTTTCTTGAAAACGATCCACGGGTGCACCGCCACCAGACCACGCCAGCCGTAAGTCGGCGCAGCATAAACCTGTACGACGGCAGTCTGGCGCAATTGCACCGGATCCGGCGCTAACCCGGAGGAATCACGTTTAGCAGACCACCAACTTTGTCCACTAAACGTTTCGCCATTACGCGTTGATTGCGCCCAACTTTGCCAAAAAGACAGCAACAGTACACAAATAAACCCAATCCCCAAGAATTTGAGGTACGTCATAGGCCAGATAGCTCGCAGAAAAGGAGTGGAACAGAATCGATACGCCTGCGGGCGAGTACCCACAGTGAAAATCGGTCAAAAAATCACGGCAACCATTTTACTGCCAGTTGGCTGTTAGATTAAAGCATTGGGTGAAACCTTGACCTATTTTTACGCTGTGCGAGTGCAGGCAGGTAAAATTCTTCCTTTTATCTGGTCCTCATGCCACATTCTATTCGCGGAATACACCACGCTAAAAAATGCCAAGGAACAACAATATGAGCGATAACTCGACTCTGGCGGCCGCGTTCTATCAGGCCTTCAATACCAATGACAGCGCTGCTTTCGACCGCCTACTTGCGACCAATTGGGTCAATCACCCCGCTGACCCCGGTCAACCGAACACACCTGCGGGATTCAAACGCGCGGTGGCGCAAACGCATGCGGCTTTTGAAGGCTTCCATATTGATATCGAAGCGGTGGTTGCCGAGAACGATCTTGTCGTTTGCCGAATCGCCATGAGTGGCCAGCACATCGGTGATTTCGACCGTTGGAAAGCCTCCGGCCAGCAGGTACGTTTTTCGGGTATGGATATGCACCGTATTGAAGGGGGACGCATCAGTGAAACCTGGCACTTTGAAAATTTCGATGGATTAAAAATAGAAGAAACCGCCTGATTGGCTGTCCCCAAACTCCCCGGTTGCCCAAGTGAAATCAAGTTTACTCGGGACAAGTCACGCAACAGAAATAAGTGAATATAAAAATGATTTGCACAGAAGATTACAGGAAAAATGAAAAAGAGGCCGGTAAGGCGCTGGATGCGTATACGGAAAATAAGCTAGGGGATAAATTCTGCTTCAAAGAAAAGAAAGTCAGCTTTATTTATAAAGAAGACGATAACGTTGCTGGCCGGATCGTTGGTTCCATCTTTTTCAATTATCTCCAAATAGAGATGATTGTCGTGGACGATCGTTACCACGGGAAAGGCATAGGCGGGCAGTTGCTGGCTGCGGCAGAAAAAATGGCCTTAGAAGAAGGTTGTATCTTCGTCTATTTGGAGTCAATGAGCTTCAACGCTCCCGGCTTTTATGAGAAGAAAGGATATAGAATTATTGAAAAAGTTGAAAATTCGCCCTTACCTGGAGAATCACATTATTTCTTTATCAAGCACCTGAAAAACCCACCGCACAAAGCAGCATGAGATAGTGTAAAAAAATAACCATGAGAATAATATATTTACGAGATGCAATTATTAAAAAATCAACAAACATTTTTCAGTTTATTTTAATTATTTAACACCATTAAAAAACCACTGACTATAATAAACCTGCGAATTCAATTAACGATACACCTCTGGTAGAAAGTGGAGAAATTAAATGATTAAAAATAATAAGCGTATTAAGTCTACGGTATGTGCATTATCATTAGCCGCATTAACACTGGGCTCCGCGGTTTCACTCGCCTGTACGCGCTTTGTTTATCTGGACCCACAAAATCCTGATTACCCTATTACCGCCCGTTCAATGGACTGGGCAGAGGATACCCATACTAATCTCTGGATTTTCCCACGAGAATTAAACCGCTCTGGCGCTGCTGGTCAGTATTCTCTGGAGTGGACATCAAAATACGGCAGTGTTATTGCCTCTGCTTTTGATGGCGACGAGAAAATGGCTTCCACAACCGATGGTTTGAATGAGAAAGGGCTGGCGGCTAACGTGCTATGGTTGGCAGAATCTGAATACCCTAAAACCAAACCGACAGCGAAAAAACCGGGATTAAGCGTCGCCGCGTGGGCCCAGTACGTGTTGGATAATTTTGCTACCGTCGATGAGGCCGTAAAATCGCTACAACAGGAAAAATTTATACTGGTTACCAAAGACGTACCGGGGCAGGACCGGAAGGCAACACTGCACCTTTCATTATCTGATTCCTCTGGCGACAGTGCGATTATTGAATATATCGACGGCAAACAGGTTATTCACCATAATAAGAGCTATCAGGTGATGACCAATTCCCCCACGTTCGATCAGCAGTTAGCGCTTAATGCCTATTGGGATCAGATCGGTGGTAATGTGATGCTGCCAGGAACAAACCGCGCAGCCGATCGCTTCGTTCGAGCCTCATTCTATGTGGAAAATACTACCCCGAATAAACTCATTCCTGGGATAGCAGAGAAAAGTAAAATAGAAAAAGACAAAGCGGACTTAGCCACTGCATTCAGTATCATACGTAATGTGTCGGTTCCTTATGGCTATTCCTTACCTAACGTGCCGAATATTGCCTCAACGCGCTGGCGTACCGTTATCGACCATACATCACTGCAATACTTCTTTGAATCTGCTGTTTCTCCCAATATCTTTTGGGTTGACTTGAAGAAGATCGATTTTGCTCCGCGAGGAAATAGCGCCAGCAAGTTAGATTTAGGGCCAAACCAAAGTATAATTTACTCTGGCCAAGCCTCAGGGCATTTTAAACCTGCTACACCATTTAAATTTGCAGGATTATAAATAGGAAAATTATTCCCTAACATTCCGTTTATTAGACAATGATGTTAAAGCGTCATGGGAACATGGCGCTTTCGCTCATGATAATAATTAAGGCTATCTACAGACTACTTATAACAACTTCGCATCTCCTGCCCATTCAGCATAGAAATGGCTCGAACAGATCCCTGGCTCAATTTACTTTATTTCTGTTTTGACTAATCCCAAATTGACAAACGGATCATCGGAAAGATGATCTTTTATATCAGAAAGTGCTAACCCGTAGGCTAAAATAAACCCGCCGGATCCATCTTCCAGTGGGCCAGCAAAAATAACATTTCCCTTTTTAATGTTATCAGCCAGCCATTTTTTGTGCGCATCAATACTCTTTTCAAGTTCATCTTTCGGGCTGGTATAAGAAAGCGTAATAGCATAGAGCATGATTGCTACCTCAATGATTATTGAACGGCTATAGATGTAATAATGGAATGGACAGAGGATTTCGCATTGTGAATTTCACGATTCTTGATTTCCTCCCCTTTTGAAGCCCCTTCCACACGGATAAAATGAATATCGCTAATACCAAGAAACCGGAAAAAACCCTGAAGATAGCGCTCCTGAAAATCCATATCTAAAAAAGGTGGTGTGGTATAGAAACCACCACGGGAAGAAACCACAATAACCATTCTTCCCCCAAACAGCCCTACCGGACCTTTTTCCGTATATTTAAAGGTTTTCCAGCCTGCGCAAGCCGATCCAGCCACGCTTTCAGTTGGCTAGAGACGGAAAAGTTATACATCGGTGCACCAACAACAATAATGTCATGCGCCAGAAATTCCGCGACTAACGCATCAGACAATTGGTGTTCCCGCAGCGTGGCGTCATCCGCTGAAGAGGACGCTATTTGGCGAAACCCTGCGGCAATCGGCCCCGTTAAGTGGCGTATTTCATCTTTAACTACATCCCCTACTGCTGCGTGCTGAACAGCTCATTCGTTACGAAAACCCAGCAATCACCGCAGAAGCGTTAGCCAGCGCTCTGAATTTCAGTGACCGAACGCTTCACCGCAAGCTAAAAGAACTTACGGCGGAAAGTCCGAAGAACTTTATTACCCGCGTCAGGATCGAAATGGCCTGTCTGTTGCTTGAAAACCCAATGACCAATATCAAGCAGGTTGCCGCCGAATGCGGTTATAGTGAAGAGACTGCTTTCAGACGCGCCTTTTCTCAGCAGATGGAGATGACGCCGACCCAGTTCAGAAAATGGGCGCTGTTGAGAAATAACAAACCAAGTGCGTTAGATAATGACGATGGTGATTGAGTCGATGGTTCCAGAAAACACAACTTACGGCAAACCATCACGTTGACCGGTACCTTTGCTACACATTGCTATTCACTCAGGGAATGAAGTAAGGAAATGAGATCGATGATAAGGAAAACAATAATTGCCTCGCTGCTCAGTCTGTCAGCAATGTCCATCAGTCAGGCCAATGACAAGATCGATGCACTCTACGAACGCCTGACGCAGCAGGATACTCATGCATTAACCGCGCTGACAGCATTAGCGAAAGACAGCGACCCGCGAGCATTGAGTACACTAGGGTTCATCTATGAATACGGTATCACCGTTCCGCAAAATACCACGCAAGCGCTCCAGTATTATCAACAAGCCTGCGAAATAGACGGCAATTTTGGCTGCTACAACGTCTGGTATTTTTATCAATACGGCAAAGGCGTGGCGCAGGATAAAGAACGCGCCAGACAGTTTGCAGAAAAGATGAATCGCGCCGATCTCAAAACACCGCCTGATGTAATAGAGATAGTCATCGATTACCTGTATAGCGCAAAAGCCAATGCCGATAGCGATATATCACAGCGTCCTGCGTTAATTTATGTCGCCAAAAGATACCTCACCAGTGGTGATGAAGAGACGCAACGTTTCTTTACCCGTATCGGCTTTAGCAAACGGGATGTGCTACGGCTGGCGACATTCTGGGCAAAAGATGGCGATCCAGAAATAAATTTCCTGGTCGGGTATTTCTATAATTTTGGCTATGCCGATATCAAAAATGAGAATATTGAAGCCCTTAAATGGTTCCGTGTCGCTGCCGAAGGCGGTCATCCAGAGGCACAAAACATTCTTGGTGCGGTATATGAAAAAGGACGCTGGGGTATTCATGCAGACGGAGAAGAAGCTGAAAAATGGTATGAGCGGGCAGCAAAACAAGGCAATGACAACGCACTGATGAATTTGGGAAAAATGTATTACGATGGCGTACTCATCAAGGCCGATTACCGTAAGGCGTATGCATTATTTGAACAGGCCGATAAAAATGACGTGACTAGCGCCAGCAGATATTTATCCCAGATGTATTACAGCGGACAGTACGTTGATGTGGATTGTCATCAAGCCCAAAAGTACAAAGAGAGTACAGATAACAGTTATTTTCGCCAGTGTGAAAAGGATAAGCGCGAGAGAAAAGCGACGCGCGACGTATTACCTGTCTTAATGTTAAAGCATGAATCGAGCCCATTCGGTGGAGATAATAATCCCTATAAATGCGAGCTTAATTTCTCTATCAATACAAATAAACTAGGTGAAGTCGCCAATTTTCGCGCAACACTGCGACTAAAAAACAGCGAGGGCGCTTCGGCTGAACAGGTGCTTGCGTTCCCACCTTTTGGGTTAAGTAGCTTTGATGCCAGAATGATTGGAGAAAAATTCATTTTTTCCCATGAATCTACTCTGCTCCCACAGTACAAACCCGATTTTTGCCAGTTCAGCGATCTGGAATATCAGGTCACCTCCGCTACCGCCACGATTAATGGCAAGGAAGTGGATGTACTTAAAGCAGGGATATTGAAGTATTAGGAAAATCGCGTCGCACGCCGAGCAGTAAAATGAAAATTTTACATCCGCGGCACCATCACACGCACGATAGGATTTACGGCTTACACAGACAAAGCGCCATTAAACTATGGCGCTTTGTCGTTTATGTACCCGACTCCCAGTTCTCACCTCACGCCTGGCCAAATCTCTTCCAGCCTTTCCCCCATCGTTTCAGCAATCAGATGCTCTCCTTTCGGCCTGTGTCTGGTAAGCGCATTCGCCAGCGTGGATGACGCCAGCCAGCCGCTCAGGGCGCTTGTGCAACAGGTAAATTCATTATCGATTACACTCGAACTTTCCCTTTTCGTAAAAGATCCGCCCTGTAAACAAACCATAATCCCCGATCGCTTAGCAGGCACCTAGTTCGGTTTTAAGACAACCAAAATTTTCCTCAAGGTGCTTTACTAGTGGCCTCTGACATCCTTCGGCAACCCATGCGTCGATCGAAAGCCGCATTGTTCCGACGCCAATCATTGCTGCAAGACGTAGGCCAAAACGTTTCTCAGAATCTGGCCAAATCTCGCACAGACCTTCGTAGGCTGCTTGCTCCATTCGCAGAAATTTAGCCTGATTGCCCGATTGGAGCTGCTCGGTTGACTGCACAATTCTGCCAATCAACACCGCGACATCTGGACGCATATTTACCGCCAGAGCAACCAGCGCAGCTTGGGTCGTGGTGATTGGTGATGCTGCCCCCCCCTGCTTCAGTATCTCGGCGTGTAACTCGCCCGGCAGCGCATTTTGCCAGGCTAAAATGATTTCTTCCTTAGAGCGGAAGTAATGAAAGAAAGTTCGTCGGGCTATGCCCGACGCTTCGGCAATCGCATCAAGTGTCGTGGCTTCATAGCCGTTCTCAGCGAACAACTTCAGACCTATCTCAGTGATGCGGCGATGCATGTCGCGGCGCTTCTTTTCGCGAACGCCGTCTTTGCGTTTCAACTCATGTTCCATACCAAGCTCTCACATATTTTTTTCTTGAAAATTTGCACCAAGTGCAATATTTTATTTTGCACTTAGTGCATAAATATATCATCGATACCTACTTTCCCCAACTTTGGAAATCACACATGAGAGCCATACGCATTCACAATTTCACAGAAGCACCGCGTAGGGAGGACATCCCCGTACCTGATGTCGGCCAAAACGATGTGCTCGTGCGCGTGGAGGCAACGGCACTCAATCCTCTTGATGCACTCGTGGCATCGGGGATCGCACGCCAGTTCTTCGACATCACCATGCCTATCACGCTAGGCACCGATTTCGCGGGGACAATTGAGCGCATTGGTGGAGATGTTACACAATGGAACGTCGGCGACAAGGTAATTGCCTGGGTTGATGCCGGGTCAGGAGGTGGCCTTGCAGATTTTGCGGTTGCACCCGCTCACACATGCGTGCAGTTGCCTGAAAACCTTTCAGCCGCACAGGGCAGCGCGATTCCGACAGCAGGGATCACCGCCTGGCACGCCCTATTCTCCTACGGCAGGTTGAAAGCCCATGAAACGGTACTGATCCATGCTGCCGCAGGCGGCGTTGGCTGCTTTGCTATCCAGTTCGCCCGCATGGCAGGCGCGCGCGTAATTGCAACTGCGTCTGGCAGTGGCCTTACCCTTGCACTAAGTCTGGGAGCCGACGAAGTCATCGATTATCGTTCGCAGGACTTCACCTGTCTGGCTGCTGATGTCGATATGGTTCTCGACCTCGTCGGTGGAGAGACACAAAGCCGATCCTACAAAGTCCTCCGCGCGGGTGGACGCCTCATTTCTACAGTCATGCCACCCGACGAGGAAGAAGCACGAGCACATGGAGTAACGGCCAGCATCTTCTATGCCAAGCCCTTTGCCGATCGTCTCGGCGATCTCGTCGCAACGATCGCCAGTCGAAATGTGAAGGTGATCATTGATCGCACAGTTCCTTTAAATCGCTTTGACGAAGCGTGGGACTACCAGATCTACGGTCATGCACGCGGTAAGATCGTCGTACTTTCACAATAAACCTCAACAACCCACATTAGGATAATTTCATGAATACCTCGCACCTTGGTGGCACATTTACCCCGATCGGTACATCGTTGAACCTGAAACGCATGGGCTATGGAACCATGCAATTGCCCGGCCCGCACGTCTGGGGTCCACCGCGCGACAAAGACGCTGCTCTGGCAGTACTGCGCGAGGTGATAGCTCTGGGAGCCAATCACATCGACACAGCCGAATTCTATGGCCCGGGCGTATCCAACCAGCTAATCCGCGAAGCGTTGTCGCCCTATTCGAGTGGGATGACGATCGTTACCAAAGTCGGTTTCGTGCGTGGTGACGATGCATCTTGGGTACCCGATCATACGCCGGATGGGCTCAAGCGTGCTGTGCATGAGAACCTCACAAGCCTCGGACTGGAAACGCTTGATGTTGTCAATCTGCGGCTAGGCGGCGCGCACGGACCGGACGATCGTTCGGTAGCTGAATCGTTGGAAGTACTTGTTCAACTCCAACAGCAGGGCCTTATTTGTCATATTGGCTTGAGTAATGTTTCACCCACGCAATTTGCCGAAGCTAAGTCGATAACGACAATCGTGTGCGTCCAGAACCAATATAATTTGGTCAAGCGTGACGATGATGAATTCATCGATGCTCTGGCGGCACAAGGGGTGGCTTACGTTCCCTTCTTCCCGCTGGGCGGATTCTCGCCACTGCAATCGTCGATCCTTTCACAAGTGGCTAACGAGGTCGGAGCGACGCCAAAGCAGGTTGCATTAGCATGGCTGCTACAGCGATCTCCTAATATTCTTGTCATCGCAGGAACGTCATCTACGACGCATCTCAGAGAGAATTTCGCCGCAGCAGATCTTGTATTGTCAGGTGAGCAAATCACAAAGCTTAATAACATTTCGCGACAGGTTGATTAATCACGCCTTAGGTGGCGGGTGTCTTTAATAAGAAACCGCCGTCTTCATAATGGGAAAACCCGCAGCTATGCGGGTTTAGATATGCTTTTTGCTATTTAGCACAGAGTGTTGTGGGCACAAAATTGACTGCGGTTTTAACATTTTCCCAGAACAAACATTCTGATTCATTTGGTGTAAGACCGCCATTTATGGTGGCGCACAAGACGATATAAATGGCACCTGGCGGCTAACCCGAATTCAGTTTTCACTGTATCTCTGAAAGGGCCACCAACGACTTATATCACTCCAACCATTATTCATCGTCACGTTCTTTTTTTGCCCGCTGACGTTCGTAGAACTCATCTTCAGCGGCAATGATTTCATCAATCAGTGAACCCATATCCACTTCATGCGCCGCTTCAACGAAGAGGCCGGTTAGCACTGTTTCTGGGGTTAATTTTCCGTCTTCATATAACATCCAGATTTCTTGCGCATACCGTGTTTGCAATAATTGTGGCGCGAACTGACCGTAGTAAGCGGTGATGTTATTAACATCACGTGTAAACATAGATTCAGCATGGTTGTTGGCGGCGGCGTCCACAGCTTGTGGCAAGTCGATAATTACCGGTCCTTGCGCATCGAGCAGCACGTTAAACTCCGATAAATCACCATGTACAATACCTGCACACAACATGCGCACGATATTGCGGATCATCGTATTAAAATCAGCAACGGCACTCTCTTCCGTTAGAATCACATCGCTAAGGCGTGGAGCAACAGCGCCTTCAACATCTGTGACCAACTCCATCAATAACACACCGTCAATGCAAATATAGGGTTGTGGTACGCGAACACCGGCATTAGCAAGACGGAACAATGCTTCGACCTCCGCCGTTTGCCAGGATTCTTCTTGTTGCTTGCGTCCGAATTTTGAGCTTTTTTGCATTGCACGGGCGTTACGCGTATTACGGACTTTGCGCCCTTCCTGGTACTGCACTGCCTGTTTAAAGCTACGTTGCATTGCTTCTTTGTAAACTTTGGCACACTGGATTTTGTCACCACATAAAACAGTGTAAACGTCCGCCTCCTTGCCGCTTTTCAAGCGTTGGAGCACATCGTCTATGAGGCCATCATCGACCAGAGGTTGGAGCCTATTTGGGATTTTCATGCGGCTTTATGCCCTATTTCAGCCGCTTTTCGTATCAATAACAAAGACGGCGATACTGTAAAAAATGGCAGAGTCTGAAGAAAGATTTTAATTTTACCAATAATTACCGGATTTTGCTTGCCTGCTCCCGTTGCGATCGTCTTCTTTACATCATTAAGCCGTTCATACGCCGCTGAAAGAGTTATCCCATCAATACCATATTGACAAAAGGTGATGGTTTCTTGTCTGCTTAGGGTTGAGGAGTTGTAGCGAAACAAGAAGGCTTCAACGGCTGTGCTGGCTATATAAACACGGAACTTGGCACTGCACAAAATTGCCAGAATTTGCCAGCCAAAAAAGCCGAAAGCCCGCTATTACGCGGGCTTCAGGATGTTTCTTGCTAGAGAAAGCAGGTCAGTTCTGGATGCCCAATCATTCCCACTCGATCGTTGCCGGTGGCTTGCCCGATACGTCATAAACGACGCGGGAGATGCCGTCGACTTCGTTGATGATGCGGTTGGAAACGCGGCCAAGGAAGTCGTATGGCAGGTGTGCCCAGTGCGCGGTCATAAAGTCGATGGTTTCGACCGCACGCAGTGAGACAACCCAATCGTATTTACGACCATCACCCATCACACCCACGGAGCGAACCGGCAGGAAGACGGTGAATGCCTGACTGACTTTGTTATACAGATCGGCTTTGTGCAGTTCTTCGATGAAGATCGCATCCGCACGACGCAGCAAGTCACAGTATTCTTTCTTCACTTCACCCAGTACGCGCACGCCCAAACCTGGGCCAGGGAACGGATGGCGGAACAGCATGTTGTACGGCAGACCCAGTTCCAGACCGATCTTGCGCACTTCGTCTTTGAACAGCTCTTTCAGCGGCTCAACCAGACCCAGCTTCATCTCTTTCGGCAGTCCACCCACGTTGTGGTGTGACTTGATCACGTGTGCTTTACCGGTAGCAGACGCTGCGGATTCGATTACATCCGGGTAGATGGTGCCTTGCGCCAGCCATTTCACGTCGGTTTGCTTGTTGGCTTCTTCATCGAACACTTCAACGAACACGCGACCGATGATTTTACGTTTGGCTTCTGGATCGTTTTCACCAGCCAGTTCATTCAGGAAGCGATCTTCCGCCGCGACATGCACAATGTTCAGACCGAAATGATCGCCGAACATTTCCAGAACCTGATCGGCTTCGTTCAAGCGCAGCAGGCCGTTGTCGACAAACACGCAGGTCAGACGATCGCCAATCGCACGGTGCAGCAGCATCGCGGTAACGGAAGAATCCACGCCGCCAGACAGACCCAAAATCACATGGTCGTTACCCACCTGCTCACGAATACGGTTCACCGCATCGTCGATAATCTTGGCTGGCGTCCACAGAGCTTCACACTGGCAGATATCGCGCACAAAACGCTCCAGCATGCGCTGGCCCTGACGGGTATGCGTCACTTCCGGGTGGAATTGCACGCCGTAAAAACGCTTCTCTTCGTTAGCCATGATGGCAAACGGACAGGTATCGGTGCTGGCAACGGTCTCAAACCCTTCTGGGATAGCCGTCACTTTGTCGCCGTGGCTCATCCAGACATCCAGCAGCGGCGCGCCCGTGGCGCTCAACGCATCCTGAATATCACGCACCAAAGCGCTATCCGTCTTAACTTCTACCTGCGCATAACCAAACTCACGCTCGTTGGAACCTTCAACGTGGCCACCCAACTGCATCGCCATCGTCTGCATACCGTAGCACACGCCTAATACCGGTACGCCAGCGTTGAAAACGTATTCTGGCGCGCGTGGGCTGCCAAACTCGGTGGTGCTTTCCGGGCCACCGGACAGGATGATCCCGTTCGGATTAAAGCCGCGAATCTGCGCTTCCGTGACATCCCATGCCCACAGTTCACAGTAAACGCCCAGTTCGCGCACGCGACGTGCGACCAGTTGCGTGTACTGCGAGCCGAAATCCAGAATAAGAATGCGGTGTTGATGAATGTTTTCAGTCATGAGGAGCGTGTTCCAAAAAGCTAAAAAATAAGTAAACCCGGCGAATAGCCCTAAAAAGGCAGGCAATAGTACCGGGTTTATCGGGTTAAATCAGCCCGCAAATTACCTTATGAACCCATACGGTAGTTTGGTGACTCTTTAGTAATGGTAACGTCGTGAACGTGGCTTTCCTGAATGCCCGCGCCGCTGATGCGCACAAACTCAGCCTGCGTACGCAGCGCGTCAATGGTGGCGCAACCGGTCAGCCCCATACAGGAGCGCAAGCCGCCCATCTGCTGGTGAACGATCTCTTTCAGACGGCCTTTATAGGCTACGCGGCCTTCGATACCTTCCGGCACCAGTTTGTCAGCCGCGTTATCGGTCTGGAAGTAACGGTCAGATGAGCCTTTGGACATCGCGCCCAGTGAACCCATACCACGATAAGATTTGAATGAACGCCCCTGATACAGTTCGATTTCGCCCGGAGATTCTTCCGTGCCCGCCAGCATAGAACCGACCATGACGCAGGCTGCACCGGCTGCGATAGCTTTAGCGATGTCGCCGGAGAAACGGATACCACCATCGGCGATGACCGGAATGCCCGTGCCCTCTAACGCTTCAACCGCGTCAGAGATCGCCGTAATCTGCGGTACACCCACGCCGGTCACGATACGAGTGGTACAGATAGAGCCAGGGCCGATACCAACTTTCACCGCGCTAACGCCGGCTTCAACCAGCGCTTTCGCCCCTGAGCCCGTCGCAACGTTTCCGCCGATGATTTCGAGGTTCGGATATTTGGCGCGGGTTTCACGAATGCGTTGCAGTACGCCTTCGGAATGGCCGTGTGAGGAGTCGATCAGCAGTACGTCAACGCCAGCCGCAACCAGTGCATCAACACGTTCTTCGTTACCCGCACCAGCGCCAACTGCCGCGCCTACACGCAAACGACCGTGTTCGTCTTTACAGGCGTTCGGTTTACGTTCTGCTTTCTGGAAATCTTTTACCGTGATCATGCCGATCAGGTGGAATTGATCGTCAATCACCAGCGCTTTTTCAACGCGTTTTTCGTGCATTTTTTGCAGCACGACATCACGCGCTTCGCCTTCTTTAACCGTGACCAGACGCTCTTTCGGCGTCATAAACGCGCTAACCGGTTTTTCCAGATCGGTAACAAAACGCACGTCACGACCGGTAATAATACCGACCAGTTCGTTGTCTTTTGCTACAACCGGGTAACCTGCAAAGCCATTACGCTCGGTCAGTTCCTTCATTTCACGCAGCGTTGTTTCTGGCGTTACGGTTTGTGGATCGACCACAACGCCGCTTTCATGTTTTTTCACGCGGCTAACTTCTTCAGCCTGACGCTCAATCGACATATTTTTGTGAATAAAGCCCAGACCGCCTTCCTGCGCCAGCGCAATGGCCAGACCGGATTCGGTAACGGTATCCATCGCTGCGGACAGCATAGGGATATTCAGGCGAATGTTTTTCGTTAACTGCGTGGACAGATCGGCAGTGTTAGGCAGAACGGTAGAATGAGCAGGAATCAGGAGAACGTCGTCAAACGTCAGTGCTTCTTTAGCGATACGTAGCATGGGCAATATCTCACCAAGGTGGATGTAAGAATAGATAAAATATTGCCGTGGCATTATACAGAGCGTAATCGGTTGCCTCCAGCATTATTTTACTAAAATGCTTGATTACCTGTTTCAGGTAGGTAGTATCGATCAATTAAGTGACTGTTTTAAAATTTGATCTGGCTCACAATGTCTCAATTTCCCTCCTCTGCAATTTTTACCGTTAGCCGACTGAATCAGACGGTTAGACAACTGTTGGAAATGGAAATGGGCCAGATTTGGCTCTCCGGCGAAATTTCCAACCTGTCTCAGCCCTCATCTGGCCATTGGTATTTCACGCTGAAAGACGAACGGGCGCAGGTGCGCTGCGCAATGTTCCGCACTAGCAACCGTAAAGTGACGTTCCGCCCGCAAAACGGTCAACAGGTGCTTATTCGCGCGAGCATTACGCTGTATGAACCCCGTGGCGACTATCAGTTGCTGGCGGAAAGTATGCAGCCCGCCGGCGATGGCCTGTTGCAGCAACAGTTTGAACAGCTCAAGCAGCGTCTCGCCGCCGAAGGGCTGTTCGAGCAGCAGTTTAAGCAAGTGCTCCCCTCTCCCGCCAAACAGGTCGGCGTGATTACGTCAGCCAGCGGTGCCGCACTGCATGATATCTTGCAGGTATTGCAGCGCCGCGATCCGTCACTGCCGGTTATCGTGTATCCCACGTCGGTGCAAGGCGCAGACGCGCCGCTACAGATTGTTCGCGCTATTGAGCTAGCTAACCAAAGAGATGAATGTGACGTGTTAATTGTTGGGCGCGGCGGCGGTTCACTGGAAGATCTCTGGAGCTTTAATGACGAACGGGTAGCTCGCGCCATCTTCGCCAGCCGCATTCCTATCGTCAGCGCCGTCGGCCATGAAACCGATGTCACCATCGCCGATTTCGTCGGTGACCTGCGTGCGCCCACGCCGTCCGCCGCTGCCGAGTTAGTGAGTCGTAACCAACTTGAGCTACTGCGTCAGATACAGTCCCAACGCCAGCGGCTGGAAATGGCGATGGACTACTACCTTGCCCAGCGCAACCGGGAATTTACCCGCCTGCACCATCGCTTGCAGCAGCAACATCCGCAACTGCGACTCGCACGTCAGCAGACGCAGTTGGTCAAACTGCGCCAGCGACTCGATGACGCCATGAAGCAACAGCTTCGGCAAGCCTCGCGCCGAAGTGAACGCTTACAACAGCGCCTGATGCAACAGCAGCCGCAAACCCGAATTCATCGTGCACAACAGCGTTTACAGCAACTTAGCTATCAGATGCAGAGCGCGGTCGATCGTCAGTTGAATCAAAATAAGCAGAAGCTGGGCGTCGCCTGTTCGCGACTGGAGGGCGTTAGCCCGCTGGCAACGCTGGCACGCGGTTATAACGTCACCACGGCACCGGACGGTAATGTGCTGAAAAATGTCGCGCAAATTATCCCCGGTGAAACACTGAAAACCCGTTTGCAGGACGGCTGGGTGGAAAGCCAGGTCACGACGCTGGTTCCAAATCCAAGCTCCGTGAAAAAGCGGCGAAAACCCTCATCCCAGACGCCAAAATAACGCGATTGGCATAAAATGCACGAAATGGGGATTTATCCTAAAACGACGTCGATCCCCCATTCTTGCCCCTGACATCTGAACTATACTCATTTCTAGCTCACTAAAATTTATCCCCGCCATACTTCAAACAGCACCTGCGCGATGAAGCGGATGGGATAAAAATGCAGTGAGCTTTATTGATCGTCTGTGTTACCCCTGATGAGTGTTTTCAAGGAGATGAGGTATGAAGTCCAGACAGATTTGTAGCGTGATCCCCCCTTATATTCTGCATCGTATTATCGCAAACGGAACCGACGAGCAGCGCCACTGTGCGCAGCAAACGCTCATGCACGTTCAGTCATTAATGGTCAGTCACAACCCGCGCCCGGAACCCCATGAAAAATTGCCCGTCGGGCAGGTAAATCGCCGTATCCTTGATGCCGAACAACAGCAACAGTTGCCGGGCAAACTGGTACGCGCTGAAGGCCAATCCAGCAACGGTGATATCGCTGTGGATGAAGCCTATGACTATCTAGGCGTAACCTATGATTTTTTCTGGAAGGTTTTCCAACGCAATTCGCTGGACGCTGAAGGGCTGACACTGGCTGGCACCGTGCATTACGGTCAGGATTACCAGAATGCCTTCTGGAACGGGCAGCAGATGGTATTCGGAGATGGCGATGGCAAAATATTCAATCGCTTCACGATTGCGCTTGATGTGGTTGCGCATGAACTCGCTCACGGCATCACCGAGCATGAAGCGGGGCTGATTTATTTCCGTCAGTCCGGTGCGCTCAATGAATCGCTATCTGACGTCTTTGGTTCCATGGTCAAACAGTATCATTTAGGGCAAACCGCCGAGCAGGCCGACTGGTTTATCGGCGCAGAACTTCTGGCAGACGGTATCCATGGTATGGGGCTGCGCTCGATGTCTCATCCGGGCACCGCGTATGATGATGAGTTATTGGGTACCGATCCCCAGCCCTCCCACATGAACGAATATGTCAACACGCGGGAAGATAACGGCGGCGTACACCTGAACTCAGGTATTCCCAACCGGGCATTCTATCTGACAGCTATCGCGCTGGGCGGGCATTCCTGGGAAAAAGCCGGTCGTATCTGGTACGACACGCTGTGTGACAAAGCGCTGCCGCAAAATGCAGATTTCGAGATTTTCGCGCGCCACACCATTCAACATGCCGCTAAGCGTTTTAACCACACCGTTGCCGACATCGTTCAGCAGTCATGGGAAACCGTGGGTGTGGAGGTACGACAGGAATTCTTATGAGAACGCTGCCGGCCCTCAACGACGACGCCATCATTGAGCTGGCGCGTGAAGGAGGATTCGCCTGGATACCCAAGCTGGCGGGGCCGCGACGCTTCGCGCTCGCCAGCGTGACATCATCCGAACGGGAGCGCATTTGTAATGCGCTCCGTGATGCCTTTCCCCAAGCTCGTGAACCTGGCGAACCAGATGGTCCGGGACGCGGCGACCAGTTCTATTACCGCATCCACATCAGTTACAGTCACTCGCAGCAGAATCAATATGCCGATGTCATCCTGCTGATCCCCGAAGAGCGCGCACCGCCGGAACTGACCGATCTGTGGCGCAATGGTGTACAGGAGTAACAATTGACTTAATCGGCAGGGGCGTAGCTGAACACGACCCGCCGTTTGGAAATCATCCCGTGCTGCTGACAAAAGTAATCCACCGCGCCACAGGCTTTCAGTTCCTGAAGTGAGTGGTTACACTCATGGCACGTAGCCTTACGCAGATAATGCTGCTGGCAAGCGACACACTGAAATGTATTGCCGGTTTGCCAGTCCATCACACTATGGCAGTGTGGACAGATTGCATCCATCTTATCGCCTCCCGATCTTATCGCTAAACATGTGCGCTCAACGCCCGCGTTAAATCACGCCCAGTGAGCGTAAAAAGTAGAGCCCTAGCGCAATCACAAAGAAGCCTCCCGCTGTCGTCAGCCCGATGATATTCGCCGCCAGCGTGGCGTTGCCCCCCATCGCTCGCGTCATTACGTAGCTTCCCGATGCCGTCGGCGTTGAGGAAAACAAGAAGATGATACCCAGTTCAACACCCCGGAAGCCAGCCAACCATCCCCCGAGCGTCAGCAGTCCCGGAACGACCAACAGCTTAGCCACGGAGGAGAGCATGGCGACGTTGGATGAGCGGAACATACTACGCCATTCCAGACTCGCTCCGGCACAGAGTAACGCCAGCGGCAGCGCCATTGAGGAAATAAAGCCGCCAGTTTGCTTAATCATACTCGGCATCGGCAGTTGGCTCTGTCCATATGCCGCCCCAAGGAGCAGGCCAATGATCAGCGGATTCGTTACAATCCCCCGCAACAGTTGACTTGCTGGGATCTTCTGCTCCGGAGATTGCCGTTGCAAGCTGCGCGTCAGCGTAATGACAGACAGTGCGTTAAACATAATCACCGTCACCATCAGATACATGGACCCGACGGCCACCCCTTCCTCACCATAGGCGCTCATCGCAAACGCCATGCCCATGATGCCCGTGTTGGAGCGGAAACCACCCTGAACGAAGATGCCCCTCTCCGAGGGTTCTTTGACCAGACGAATCGCCACTATTTCCAATAGCAGGAAGGTTGCCAGCGTCCCCACGGTGCCATACACCACCAGCGGCCACTGCTCTGAGAACGACTGATGATTGGTCGCAACACTGAAAAACAACAGACAAGGCAAGGAAAGGTTGAACACTAACCGCATCGCGGCATCGCAAAAGGCATCGTTCAACACATTTAGCTTACGTAATACCATGCCAATCAACAACATAAGCACATTAGGCATCGTAACATTGAATGCAAAACTCCAGGTTTCCCAGGACATGGCTTTCCTTGATTATTATTCGGTTTGTCAGAGATGAAACGGGGGCGAATATCGCTATTCGCCCCCGCTGTGAATCACTTACTCTTTTTAAGATGCGACATCAGCCGCTTACGCTTACGCAATTGGTTTGGCGTCAGCGTGTTGCGCTTGTCTGCAAAGGGGTTTTCCCCTTCTTTAAACTGAATACGAATCGGTGTGCCCATCACTTCCAGCGAACGACGATAGTAGTTCATCAGATAGCGCTTATAGGAATCCGGCAGGTCTTTCACCTGATTACCGTGGATCACCACAATCGGTGGATTATAACCCCCGGCATGCGCATATTTCAGTTTCACGCGACGACCACGCACCAATGGTGGCTGGTGATCGTCTGCTGCCATTTGCATAACACGCGTCAACATCGCGGTACTCACACGGCGCGTCGCGCAAGAATAGGCTTCCATAACCGACTCAAACAGGTTACCCACGCCGCTGCCGTGTAATGCGGAAATGAAGTGAATACGGGCAAAGTCGATGAAACCGAGACGCAGATCTAGCATATCTTTCACCTGGTCACGCACTTCCTGCGACAGGCCATCCCATTTGTTCACCACGATCACCAGTGAGCGCCCACTATTGAGGATAAAGCCCAGCAGTGAGAGATCCTGATCGGAGATACCTTCACGCGCATCAATAACCAGCAGCACTACGTTGGCATCTTCAATCGCCTGCAACGTCTTGATGACGGAGAATTTTTCTACCGTTTCCGTGACTTTACCGCGCTTACGCACCCCAGCGGTATCAATCAGAATATATTCACGTTCGTCGCGCACCATCGGAATATAGATACTGTCACGCGTGGTGCCCGGCATGTCATACACGACCACACGCTCTTCACCCAGAATACGGTTAGTCAGCGTGGATTTGCCCACATTCGGACGCCCGACAATCGCCAGTTTGATCGGCAAATCTTCAGGATTGAAATCGTCTTCCGCTTCCTCTTCGCTGGCCTGCTCTTCCGCTTCTAACGCAGCCCAATAAGCCGCGTTCTCTTCTTCTTCGGTTAGCTCGACGGGTTCTTCTATTTCATCTTGTACAAACGGCAGCAAAACCGTTTCCAGCAGCGATGTCACGCCGCGACCATGAGATGCCGCGATCGCGTAGACTTCACCCATACCGAGCGAGTAAAAATCTGCCGTGACCATATCCGGGTCAAGGCCATCGGTTTTGTTAGCGACCAGTACCGTCATCTTTTCGCGGCTACGCAAATGTTTGGCAATGCCTTCATCCGCAGGCATCAGCCCCGCACGAGCATCGACCATGAACAGCACGATATCGGCTTCTTCAATCGCTACCAGCGATTGACCCGCCATTCGCGTTTCCACACCGTCTTCTGTGCCGTCGATCCCACCGGTATCGACGATAATAAATTCATGCCCTTCCACCTCTGCACGACCATACTTGCGGTCGCGAGTCAGCCCAGGGAAATCCGCCACCAATGCATCACGAGTGCGCGTTAAGCGGTTAAATAGCGTGGATTTACCCACATTCGGGCGCCCGACCAGCGCGACGACAGGTATCATTGTTACAACCTCATTACTTATATTTCAATACGTTACAGCGAAATACTCGCTGACGATAAAAAGACGAAACGGCCCCTGATAGTGTCAGGAGCCGTTATGGGAACGCATCCAAAAGCGCTGCGCTCCAAATCAATACGAGATTACCTAGCGAGTAAACGCGTAGACATCACCGTTTTTCGCCTGAATCAACAGCTTGTCGCTGGCAACGACAGGCTTGCTCAGGAAACCAGAGCTATCCACTTTTTGTTGCGCCACAAAGCGACCATCTGCCGTATTCAGCCAGTGCAGATACCCTTCAGCATCGCCCACAACCAGATAGCCGTTATACAGTGCCGGAGCCGTTAAGTTGCGGTGCAGCAGATCGCTTTGACGCCACAGGCTCACGCCGCCGTTGGTGTTCAATGCAACGACGCGATCGTCCTGATCGACCAGATAGATGCGGTCGCCGTCAATGATGAAATCATGCACTGAACCCAGTTCACGCTTCCACAAAACCTGACCAGAACGCAGATCCAGCGCGGTCATGTTGCCATTGTAACCCAATGCGTATACCACTTCGCCCGCAACAACAGGTGTTGTGTCGACATCATTCAAACGATCGATTTCGGTTGCGCCACTCGGCTGCGAAATACGCTGTTGCCAGATGAGCTGACCCTGATTGATCATGATGGCATTCACACGACCATTGTCACCGCCGACAATCGCCGCACCAAACGCGGTTGTCGGTGCAGATTCACCGCGCAGAGACAGCGTCGGCATATCCAGATTGACACTCCACTTGATTGCGCCATCCGCTTCATTCAAGGCCTGCAACATACCGTTGCTAGTGTGGATCAGCACCACACCATCGCTGACCACAGGACGGGACAGCGCTTCGCCGGCCACTTTCGCCTGCCACACCGGCGTACCATCTTCCGCATTCAGCGCATAGACCTGCGCCTTTTCGCTGCCGACATAGACATGGTTACCAGAAACCGTCACGCCGCCAGACAGCAGTGCTGGATTATTGCGAGAGAAGAAATTGGTTTTCTCGGACAGGTCGGCGCGCCACACCTCTTTGCCATCATTCAAATCCATCGCTTTTACGGTGCCACGACGATCGGCGGCAAAAACGCGATTATCTTGCCATGCTGGGTGAAGATTGGAATAAAATTCACCAATGCCACTCCCAACCGAGCTGTTCCACACTTTGGTTGGCGTGAACTGATTTTCCACCTTCGGCAATGGAGACATAGCGACGACATCTTCTTCGCTGTTAAACAGCGAGCATCCGCTCAGCAGGGCAACAGAAACCAGTCCTACCAACAGTGTTTTACGCAATTGCATGGAATTCCTCTTAGCTGGATAGGTTATTCAGTTTCATGCGCAGTAACGCTTGCTGTGCCTGCGATGGATTGGAAGACAACCCTTTGTTGTAGGCATCACGCGCAGCCTGATTATCCCCTTTGCTCACCAGAATATCGCCACGAACTTCCGCTGCCTGTGACGCCCAGCCTTCCGGCTTGATGGCATCCAACGTTTTCAGCGCGTCATCCGCTTTGTTTTCCTGTAGCTGAACCCGCGCCAGACGCAGATTCACTACCGCCAGCAGATCGGCATCTTTAGTCTGCGACTGTGCCAGTACCAGTTGCTGCGCTGCTTTAGCAAAATCTTTCTGATCAACGTAATGGCGAGCCAGCTCCAGAGAAGCAAGCGCACCATAGGTATTCTTATTCTCAGCCGTAAATTTCTCTGTTGAAGCAATCGCTTCCGCTTTGCCTGCGGCCAGTTGTTCCGTCACCTGCTGATAAGACGCAGATGCCGCCTGCACGCTGTCATTTTGATGGCTTTGCCAGAAACGCCAGCCAACCAGTGCACCAACGCCCAATACAACACCGACAACCAACGCCTTTCCGTTCTCCGCGAGGAAACGACGTAGCGCATCAACCTGTTCATTCTCTGTGGTATAGACTTCCACGGTGTCTCTCTCCTCAATCCAGTAACGTTGTCAGCCGCGATGCGACATCGGCCTGTGCCAATGTATCCTGTTCGCCATTGCTCAGGTTTTTAACCACAACCTGACCGGCCGCCACTTCATTTTCGCCTAATACCAATGCGACGCGTGCGCCCCATTTATCAGCGCGGGCGAATTGTTTCTTAAAGTTGCCACCACCGTAGTTGGTCATCAGTTTCAACTGCGGCAGCGCATCACGTAATTTCTCCGCCAGTTGCATTGCAGCGACCTGCGTTCCCGTACCGGAAGAAATCAGATAAGCATCTACGCTTGGCTGAGCTTTAAAATCCGGGTTCACAGACTGCACCAGCAGAACCAGACGCTCCAAACCCATTGCAAAGCCGACCGCTGGCGTCGCGTGGCCGCCCAGTTGCTCCACCATACCATCATAACGCCCACCGGCACAGACCGTGCCCTGAGCGCCCAAACTGGTGGTAACCCATTCAAATACGGTGCGGTTATAGTAATCCAAACCACGAACCAGACGCGGATTAACGGTATATGGGATACCGGACTGCGTTAAAAGTTCACCTAGTGCCTCAAAGTGTTCGCGCGATTCGTCATCCAGATAGTCCGTCAGCACTGGCGCATCATTCAGCAACGCTTGAATCTGTGGATTTTTGGTATCCAGAACGCGCAACGGGTTGGTGTACATCCGGCGCAGGCAGTCTTCATCAAGCTGATCTTTATGCTGTTCGAGGAACGCCACCAGCGCTTCGCGATAGCGGGCGCGCGCGTCCAATGAACCGATCGAGTTCAGTTCCAACTTCACATGATCGGCGATGCCAAGCACTCGCCACCAGCGGGCCGTCATCAGGATCAGTTCTGCATCAATGTCTGGCCCTTGCAGACCAAAAACCTCACAGCCCAACTGATGAAACTGGCGATAGCGCCCCTTCTGCGGACGCTCGTAGCGGAACATTGGGCCGACATACCACAAACGCTGTTCCTGATTGTAGAGAATACCGTGCTCAATACCCGCGCGGACGCAGCCAGCCGTCCCTTCCGGGCGCAGAGTCAGGCTTTCGCCATTGCGATCGTCAAAGGTATACATCTCTTTTTCGACAACATCGGTCACTTCACCGATAGCGCGCTTAAACAGCGGTGTTTGCTCGACAATCGGCAAACGAATTTCATTATAGCCGTAGCCGCTGAGCACCTGTTTCAGGCTGTTTTCAATACGCTGCCACAATGCCGTTTCGGCTGGCAGGTAATCGTTCATGCCGCGAATGGCTTGAATATTTTTTGCCACGTCAGTTCTCTATGCGTTTTTCAAAAAATAAACCCGATTATAGAGGGATTGTCGTCGCATCTTCAATGCGGGGCATCCCCATCGGGTTCAGGAATCGTGAATTATACAGGTGACGGAATACCGTCATGCCTGCAAACTTATTTATCCACCAGATTGACGGTAATACGCTGATTTTCGTCCATCATGGAGGCTTTCGCGCGAATCTTGGCTTCTAACTGATCGATCATTTGTTCGTTATCGAAGCGTTCTCTCTGCCGCACGCCGTCTTCATAGAAGCCGCTCTTATTGTGCCCACCCGTTACGCCAATGGTAGAGACCAGCGCTTCACCGGGGCCATTCACCACGCAACCGATAATTGAGACATCCATTGGCGTGATGAGATCTTCTAGTCGTTGTTCCAGCGCGTTCACTGTACCGATCACGTCAAATTCCTGGCGAGAACAGGTCGGGCAAGCAATGAAGTTGATTCCACGTGCACGAATGCGTAGTGACTTCAGGATATCGAAGCCGACTTTCACTTCTTCAACCGGATCGGCCGCCAGCGAGATACGCAGCGTATCGCCAATACCTTCAGACAGCAGCAGACCTAGGCCGATAGCCGATTTCACCGCGCCGCTACGTGCACCACCAGCTTCAGTGATACCAAGGTGCAGCGGCTGATCGATGCGCGCTGCCAGCAGACGATAGGATTGGACCGCTAGAAAAACATCCGATGCTTTAACGCTGACTTTAAACTGATCGAAGTTCAGGCGGTCAAGGATATCGACATGGCGCATTGCCGATTCGAGCAGCGCTTCCGGTGTTGGTTCACCGTATTTTTCCTGCAAATCTTTTTCCAACGAGCCGCCGTTAACACCAATGCGGATCGGGATGTTGTTGTAACGCGCACAGTCGACAACCGAGCGAATGCGCTCTTCGTTACCAATATTACCGGGGTTGATGCGCAGACAGTCAACGCCGTATTCTGCGACTTTCAGCGCGATGCGGTAGTCAAAATGGATGTCGGCAACGAGCGGGACATTCACCTGCTGTTTGATAAGCTTAAAGGCTTCCGCCGCATCCATTGTGGGTACGGAGACGCGGACAATATCGACACCAACACGCTCTAGCGCTTTAATTTGATTGACGGTAGCTTCAACGTCGGTGGTTCGAGTGTTGGTCATGGATTGCACCGCAATCGGCGCACCATCACCAACAGGCACCTTGCCGACGTAAATCCGTGTTGATTTTCGACGGGTTATGGGTGCAGCGTTATGCATTACTTCATCTCCAACATTGCAGTCTTACTTGAACAACATATTATTCGGCCGTCAGCGTCAGGCGTGCAACCTGACTACTGCGTACAAATTGGCTTAAATCGACCGGCTTACCTTGAAATTGGATCTGTAGCGCAGTTGGCGCGCCAATTTTAAGTTTATAAGGTGACTGACCATCCAGATTCAGCGTGCCACCGTTACGCTGCATGCCGCTGAACAGTTTCTTACCGCTCGCATCCGTGACTTCCAACCAGCAATCAGCCGTAAAGGTCATTACCAATGCATGAGTTGCAGACACCGGAGTGCTCTGCGCTACCGTAGCAACAGGTGCGACTGCCCCAGCACCCAGCAGAGTATTACCCGCAGCCTGCGGCTGTGCGGTATTAGCCGGTGAAGATGATTGGCTAGACGGTGCGGCAGAAGGGACTGTTGTGGAAGAAGGAGACGTTGACGGTGTCGCCGCGATAGTGGCGGAAAGATCGACTGGCGTTGCGGAAGGTGCCGTTGCAGAACTCGGCGTCGCAGTTTCCTGCGGAGCGCTGTTATCCATCAGCGAAATGGACTGCCCTTCCGTTTGCGCCTGTACCGAACTGGCGTGATCGACCATACTGTTAATCTCCGCCTGTTGAGCCTGATGGTTTTGCCACCACCATGCACCCGTTAGCCCCAAAACAACCAGCACGACCAGCCAGGTGATTGTCATCAACCAGCCATCACGCTTCTTGCGGTTTTTCTTCAGTGAAAAACTTTGCATCGGCGAAACCGAGATCGTTTTAGGCACGGCCTGTTTATCCACTATGGGAAGCAGGTCATCTTCAGGTAAATGAACCAGCTTGGCATAAGAACGGATATAACCGCGCAGAAAGGTCGGTGCTAAATCAGCAGGAGTCGTACCGTCTTCAATATCACGAACGGTGGTGATTTTAAGGCACAAACGCTCGGCAATAGTTTGCTGAGTCAGCCCAAGGCGTTCACGCGCCTCACGCAGACGTTCACCGGGTAGTTTTGCTTCTGTTGTATTTTGGGTGGCTTCAGTATTCATTAGCTAAGAAATGCTGGTACTGTTTAGATTGTGGAAAACTTCGCGCCAGCACGTTGCCATAACGTTCTTTATCGCCATCATGGCCCGCTAACGCGGCGAAACGAATCTGTAACCATAAACTTTCGGCACTGGCCGGAAGACTATGCTGATAAATCTCAATCAGCAGTCGCGCTTGCTCACTTTTTCCGGCAGAAAACTGTTGGTTTGCTTCCGCCAGCAATGCGACGCCTTTCTTCGGGTCATATTTCAGCGCCCGACTTAATAAATTGCGTGCGTCATCAACCCGTCCAGCATTGAAAAAGCAGTATCCCGCATTTTCCAATGCATCAGCAACCTGACTGTAATCAGGAAGTTGTGCAGCCGCACTAAACTGTCGCTGCGCCGCTACATACTGCCCTAAACTACACAGAAACGCACCGTAATTATTCATGACGCTGCCATTTTCCGGTACCATGTTCAGCACCTGCTGATAACGCTGTTCGGCCAGACGGTTTTCACCTATCCGCTGTTCGTAAAGCGCCATCCCCAATTGCGTTCGATAATCCTGCGGAGCAACCGCGACCGCCTTCTCAAGATTCTGCCGCGCCGAGTCCAAATTATTGCGCGCCAGATACGCCAACCCCAACTGTAAGCGGGTTTGGGCGACCGCTGGATTTGTCACCTCATGAGGCGAATTCACACACCCCACCAGCAGCAATATCGCAAACAAGTTACTCAGCGGTGATAACGCCCTTCCATGTAATAAAGACAGTCCCTGCAATAGAGGCTTCGCCATCCCTGTTCCCTCGCGTTGTCATTTCTGACAAAGAGGTTACCTGAATACAAACAGAGTGGCAGTCAAGCCTCACAACAACGCGGCACGCCTCGCAATTTACCCACCGTTGCCCTGAAAATGACCTAGGCAAAACGACATCCGCGGCGAGACGCTGGGTTAGCGTTTCCGCATTAACCCGCACCATTCGTTATCAGACCGCTTTCACCGCGATAGGTTCACCGGCCATTTTCTTCTTCAACGTGCGCTTGGTTCTATCCACGACTTCACCCGCCAACTGACCGCAGGCAGCATCAATGTCATCCCCACGCGTTTTACGTACTATCGTCGTGAAACCATATTCCATCAGCACTTTGGAGAAACGGTCAACGCGGCTGTTTGAGCTGCGGCCATACGGCGCACCCGGGAACGGGTTCCATGGAATCAGGTTGATCTTGCACGGCGTATCTTTCAGGCATTCAGCCAGTTGATGCGCATGCTCGGTGCCGTCATTGATATGATCCAGCATTACATACTCAACCGTAACGCGTCCCTGATTCGCATTGGATTTCTCCAGATAACGACGCACTGCACTCAGGAACATCTCGATATTGTACTTCTTATTGATCGGCATGATTTCATTACGGATGTCGTCTGTCGGCGCATGAAGTGAAATCGCCAGCGCAACATCAATCATATCGCCCAGTTTATCCAGTGCGGGCACCACGCCTGACGTAGACAGCGTCACACGGCGCTTAGACAAACCAAAGCCGAAGTCATCCAGCATAATTTCCATCGCTGGCACCACATTAGTCAGGTTCAGCAGCGGTTCGCCCATCCCCATCATTACCACGTTGGTGATCGGACGCTGACCAGTGACTTTAAAGGCACCGATGATCTTCGCCGCGCGCCACACCTGGCCGATGATTTCCGATACGCGCAGGTTACGGTTAAAGCCCTGCTGCGCCGTTGAGCAGAATTTACACTCCAGCGCACAGCCGACCTGAGACGATACGCATAGCGTGGCACGATCTTCTTCTGGAATATAAACCGTTTCAACCCGCTGGCCGCCCACCAGAATCGCCCACTTAATCGTGCCGTCGGAAGAGCGTTGTTCATCCACCACTTCAGGTGCGCGAATCTCAGCAATTTCCTGCAATTTGGAACGGAAAACTTTGTTGATATCCGTCATCTGGTTGAAGTCATCACAGCAGTAGTGATAGATCCACTTCATGACCTGATCGGCGCGGAACGGCTTTTCCCCCATAGACATGAAAAGCTCGCGCATTTGCTGACGGTTAAGATCAAGCAGGTTGATTTTTTCCGCACTGGTTTTAACGGATTGAGAAGCATCAGCAGATGCCGGGGAGAATTCAGACACGATAGTTTCAGACTCAGACACGATTTGCTTAGACATTGATAGATCCTGGCCTCGTTGTTACACGTTATGGCGCTAAAAAAGAGGGTTGAATTCGATGGTAATGACCAAAGAAATGCCCCGGGCAAGTGCAGGCTCATCCGGGGCGCAGCATTGTACAAAGTTTAAAACAGGTAAGCTACCATCACCGCTTTTTTTCTGAGTCATTGCTTCAGCGTCGCGCACTGACTTGGTGAAAAAAGGGCAATATTATTAGTACTCACCTGCTATTACCCACGCAGAATTACGCGCGCGGGCAGATTTCGTCGTCGCTAAAGAAATAAGCAATTTCACGCTGAGCAGATTCGATGGAATCGGAACCATGCACCGCGTTCGCTGTGAAGCTGTCGGCATAGTCAGCACGCAGCGTTCCCGCCAACGCGTTGGCGGGATTGGTGGCACCCATGATGTCACGGTTACGTTGAACGGCGTTTTCACCTTCCAGCGCCTGCACCATGATCGGACCAGACATCATGAACTCAACCAGACCGTCAAAGAAGGGCTTACCTTTATGCTCAGCGTAAAAACCTTCTGCTTGCTCACGGCTCAGACGCAGCATCTTAGCCGCAACAATAGTAAAACCAGCGCTTTCAAAGCGGGCGTAAATCGCACCGATGGCATTCTTGGCAACCGCATTAGGTTTTACGATGGAGAAGGTACGTTCTATCGTCATATTGACCTCATTAACTAAACTATCAGATTACAGCCGGATTATAAGAATTATCTATATCCTAAATAATTCGAGTTGCAGGCAGGCGGCAATCGCACGAATCCCCAGGAGCTTACACCAGTAAGTGACTGGGGTGAGTAAGGGAAGCCAACGCACATGCAGCTTGAAGTATGACGGATATACCCAGCCAGTGAAGGTGGCGGAAATTATAGGGGTACTGGCCTTTGTTGCCTACCAAGGAAATAACATTTTATTAAAAAAATATTACCTCTTCTTTTCTCTTCATTAACGATTCTATTCCCAATGACTGACGCCAACCAGGATGACTGGACGCAATTAAAACAAGCATATACAAACAGTATCGCCCAATAATCCATGACTTGTCGGATTAGGGAAAATCGCTGACAATGAATCTATCATTGCACATCGGGGCTGAATTCCTCAGCCCTAGCGTGGAGGATCTATGTCAGCATCGTCTTCTGATTTGCCCGTTTCTCATGAGCGGTTTGTCTGCGCAGACTGGCTTGCCAGCCACCTGAATGATGGCAACATCACGCTCATTGACGCCCGAATGCTACCTCCAGGTAACACTCATCGTGATATTCATGCAGAGTACCGCGATGGTCATTTGCCAGGCGCGGTTTTTTTTGACATTGAAACCCTGTCCGATCACAGCACCGATCTGCCGCATATGATGCCGACTCGCAAAGACTTCGCACACGCGATGGGTGAGCTGGGGATCGATAATCAGCAGCATTTGGTGATTTACGATGAAGGTAATCTCTTTTCAGCCCCCCGAGCATGGTGGATGCTACACACCTTCGGTGCCACATCGCTTTCTATTTTGAGCGGCGGGCTGGCAGGCTGGAAAGCGCAAACCTTGCCATTGGAACAAGGCGATGTCATACGCAAACCCGCCACGTTTAACGCCACACTGGATGAAAATGCTATTCGCTCACGCGATGACGTACTCTCAATCAGTCGGGATAAATCAGAGCAGATTGTCGATGCCCGCCCCGCCGCGCGTTTTCATGCCGAAGTGGACGAACCGCGCCCCGGCCTGCATCGTGGCCATATTCCCGGGAGCCTGAATGTGCCGTGGACCGATTTAGTGAATAACGGGACGCTGAAACCCAATGCCGAACTGGCGACTATTCTGCATAAGCACGGCGTGGATTTCACTCGCCCCATCGTCGCCAGTTGTGGTTCTGGCGTGACGGCGTCCGTCGTAGTATTAGCGCTGACGCAGTTAAATGTCCCTAATGTGACATTATACGATGGGTCGTGGAGCGACTGGGGCAGCCGCGATGATGTCCCGATTGCACGCGATTAATGCTGGGTGAGATTACATCCAACCGCGAATGGCGGTCAGATGTAGAGCAGGCGACAGCGGAAAAAGCCTAATCCGCTGTCGCCGTCATGCCGATTACGCGTTGCCGGTAGCCTTAAATTCCCGCAGGAAACTGCCCCATTTACGTTCGTAGAACGGCGTGGTGTGTTTAATCATGTAATGGCTGATGCCCGGCTCACCGTCTTTCACCAGACACAGATCGACAGGACGGTCGTCCGGTAAGGTATCGCTGGCGACGTTGCCCGCTTCACGAATGATGGTTTCCTCATCCTGATCGACATCAATACCAATCAATAGGTGCGGCTGTTCTTCACCAGGCTCCTGAATCTGTGCCAAAAACGCCCGCTTCACCTGGCGATGCTTGGCAAACAGTTGCGTCAGGGAGTCGATCATCTGTGCGGGCATCTCGGCTGGCTGACTCAGCATCACCTGCATATCTTCTTCAACAACGCGTTGCTGAACAAAACCATTGCCTTCGCCAGACAGTATATGTTCAATTTCCTGCGGCAAAAATTCTTTGCCATACGGCAGCTTAGGATTAAGGAACAGCGTGACACCCTGCGTCATTTCAAACAATGACCGCACTGGCAGTGCCAGAAAAGGTGTTTCTTCCGTAATCACGCGCTGTAACGCTTCCAGAGAAGAAAAGAAAGGAATGGCGGATGAACCATCGTCTTTTTCCCAGTGCTGGATGTTCACATTACTGCCCGCATGCAACACCACCTCACCGGACTCATCTCCGTCATCGGTACTGCCCAACACAAACACCGTAGCTTCCATCAGTTCACTGAAAAATTCAGGACGATGCGCTGGCTCCGTTGCGGCCAGAATCAGCACTTCTTCCAGTTTGTTACGTGGCGAAAACTCCATACTTTCCTCAACATGATTACGTTAAAAGCCGGCACGTTGAGAGCCGGCTTTATTTCTCAAGACATTCTGTACATGGCAGACAAACCTGAAGCGACTACTTGGCGTTACTCAGCAGAAGATTCGCCAATGTGCGAACACCAAGCCCGGTCGCGCCTGTCGCCCACTGTTCTACCGCACTTTTGCGGTACGTCGCAGAACAGTCAATGTGCAGCCAACCCTGCTGATAATTTTTCACAAAATGCGACAGGAAAGCGGCTGCCGTACTGGCACCAGCGGTGTGTGCACCACTGGCAATATTATTCAGATCGGCAAAGCTGGACGGCAGATGGCTGCGGTGGAACTCTTCCAGCGGCAGACGCCAGAACGGCTCATTCTCTTCTTTCGCACTTTCCTGCAATGCCGCCACCAGCTCATCATCAAAACTGAACAGAGCGTGATAATCATTGCCCAGCGCCATTTTCGCAGCACCCGTCAACGTGGCACAGTCGATAATCCACTGCGGATTCTGCTCGGAGGCATCGATCAGGCCATCCGCCAGTACCAGACGTCCTTCAGCATCGGTGTTCATCACTTCAACCGTTTTGCCGTTACGGTAGCGAATAATATCGCCCAGACGGAACGCATTGCCGCTCACCATGTTGTCTGCACAGCACAGATACAGCTTTACGCGCTGCTGCAAACCACGTGACGCCGCCAGCGCCAGTGCACCTGTCAAAGTGGCAGCGCCGCCCATATCTGACTTCATAGAATCCATGGACCCACTAGGCTTCAGGCTGTAGCCGCCGGTATCAAACGTAATACCTTTGCCGACCAAGCAAGCAAATACCGGTGCATCCGGGTTACCCGTCGGATTATAGTCCAACGCCAACAGTACCGGCTGACGTTCAGAACCGCGACCAACCGTGTGCAGGCCGGCATAATTCTGTTCGCGCAGATCTTCACCTTTGGTGATGCGGTAGCTGACAGCATCACAAGCTACGTGACACAGCAGGTCGACCGCACGGGTCGCCAACTGTTCTGGCCCCAGATCTTCAGCAGGCAAGTTGATAGTGTCACGCACCCAGTCAACAATTTTCAGGCGGTCATTCAGCTCTTTCTTATCAGCGTCGTTCAATTCCGCCCATTCAACCGTTCTTTGCCCTTTCGGCCCGCGATACCCTTGCCAGAATGCCCAACTGTTTGCCAGATCCCAGCCTTCACCCGCTAACGTAACGTGTTTAATCCCTTGCCCGTCAATTTTACGAGCGGCGCGCTGGATCGTTGCCAGTGCAGCATTGCCATTCAGTGACGTCGTGCCAACATGAATGGTAAAACCCTGCTCATTCACACTCAGCGTCGCTTTCTCTCCCCAGCGCACATCAGCAGGTTGAGTGGAGAGTGAAATCAGCATGGTATTGTTCGTCATAGAGCTTCTCCGATAATGGATATTCCTGCCACTTTTCATGTTTGCAGGTGCTTTTCATATTTGCAGATACATAAACCGTGCATCATGACATGAAAATGTTACGAATTTTGGCACGGAAATAAAATGGGCCACCCAAGGCAGCCCGTCATCGCGCTATTCTGCTTCATCTAACCAGACCAGCAGGATCGCTTCCAGAATTTTTTCATTGGAGGCATCTGGTCGGTCGTCAAATTCATCCAGTTCGCAGATCCACTGATGCATATCCGTGAAACGTACCGTTCTCGGATCGAGATCGGGAAACTGGTCGTAAAGCGCTTCGCCGATCGCCCGGCTGTCCGTCCATTTTAGTCCCATAACTGTTCCTATCTATTCAGATCAATGCTCGCGCGCATGGTTGATCGTATAGCGCGGGATCTCGACAACCAGATCGTCTCCGGCAACGCGCGCCTGACAGCCCAGACGGCTTTCTGGTTCCAGCCCCCAGGCTTTATCCAGCATATCGTCTTCTTCTTCCGTGCTTTCCGCCAGTGAATCAAAGCCTTCGCGCACGATACAGTGGCATGTTGTGCAGGCACAGGATTTCTCGCAGGCATGTTCGACGTCAATTCCGTTACGCAAGGCAACTTCCAGAATGCTTTCGCCACGTTCCGCTTCCAAAACCGCGCCCTCAGGACACAGATCCTGATGCGGTAAAAAAACTATCTTAGGCATGTTACACCTCATCCACAGAATGGCCTGCTAGCGCGCGACGGATAGAGGCATCCATGCGGCGGGCGGCAAATTCCTGGGTTTGTTGATCGACTGTTTTAATCGCGGCTTCAATTGCCACGGGATCGCTTCCCTGCATCATCGTATGCAGATGTTCGGATGCCGCGACAATGACGCCTTTTTCGTCATTGCTCAATAATTCTGCGTCGGCCGCCAGCGCAGTTTGCAAACTTTCCAGCACGCGTGCCGCCTCCACTTTTTGCTCTGCCAAACGACGTGCGCCGACATCTTCCTTCGCGTTCAGCATCGAATCGGTGATCATGGTGGCGATTTCCGTGTCGCTCAAACCGTATGACGGTTTAACCTGAATGGATGCCTCAACGCTCGTCGATTTTTCCATCGCCGTCACGCTCAGCAGGCCATCCGCATCAACCTGAAAAGTCACGCGAATGTGAGCCCCACCGGCAGGCAGCGGCGGCAGACCGCGCAGTGAGAATCGCGCCAGCGAGCGGCAATCCGCGACCATTTCGCGTTCGCCTTGCAAGACGTGGATCATCATGCCGCTCTGGCCGTCTTTAAAGGTCGTGAATTCTTGCGCACGAGCAACGGGGATCGTGGTATTGCGTGGAATGATTTTTTCCACCAGCCCGCCCATCGTTTCCAACCCGAGCGACAAGGGGATCACGTCCAGCAACAGCATTTCACTGTCTGGCTTGTTGCCCACCAGAATATCCGCTTGGATCGCCGCGCCGATCGCCACAACCTTGTCTGGATCGATCGACGTCAGCGGTGTACGGCCAAAAAACGTTCCCACTTGCTCACGCACCAGCGGAACACGAGTAGATCCACCAACCATCACGACTTCCTGCACATCTTCTGCCGTCAGCCCCGCGTCTTTCAGCGTGCGGCGACAGGATAGCAACGTGCGTTTCACCAGCGGAGCAATCAATGCATCAAACTGTTCACGGGTGATCGTCCCCTGCCAGCCAGCGGCATCCACATCGATCGCATCAGCGCTGCTGAGCGCAATTTTAGCCTGCACCGCCGCGTCGCGAAACGCGTGATCCAACTGGCGATCGTCACGATCGTGAACACCAGCCTGCTCACGCAGCCACTCAGCCAGTAGATGATCGAAATCATCACCACCCAACGCAGAATCGCCGCCAGTCGCCAGCACTTCAAAGACGCCACGGCTTAAGCGCAGAATGGAAATATCAAAGGTGCCACCGCCCAGATCGTAAATGGCGATCACGCCTTCTTTACCGGAATCCAACCCGTAGGCAATCGCCGCTGCGGTTGGTTCATTGAGCAGGCGTAACACGTGCAGCCCGGCCAGACGCGCCGCATCCTTAGTCCCCTGACGCTGTGCATCATCGAAATACGCAGGAACAGTAATCACCACGCCATCCGGCACGCCGCCTAACGCCGCTTCCGCACGCGCAGCCAGCGCGGACAAAATATCCGCCGACACCTGTACAGGATTGAGGTTGCCAGCCGGAGTCTGAATCAGCGGCAGGCCATTATCGCTGGCATGAAAACGATAGGGTAAATGAGGATAGCGCTGCTGAATATCGTCCAGAGAACGCCCCATCAGGCGTTTGACTGAGCTGACGGTATTTTCCAGATCGTGGGCAGCATTGTCGCGTGCATCCCAGCCGACGCTGTGACTATCGTGACGATAGTGAACAACCGAGGGCAGCAGGTCGCGACCGTCGCTATCCGCCAGCGTTTGAGCTTCGCCGCTGCGCACGGTGGCAACGAGAGAATGGGTGGTGCCTAAATCAATACCGACGGCCAGACGTCGCTGGTGCGGTGCGGCACTCAGGCCAGGCTCACTAATTTGTAATAAGGCCATATTGAGCTTCCATCAATTGGCTGGCGAAAAACCGGAATGGCAATAGCCATCGACTTTCCCACCGGATTAACGAGTTATCTGTCCAGCAATTGTTCTTCGAGTTCTTCAACCTGTTGCTGGAGCTTGTCTAAAAAGCGTAGCTTGCGCACGGTGTCCGCAGCGTCTGTCCACGTCTCATTATCGAGTTCATCACGCATGTGAGAATGACGTGTGGCGATCGCTGTCTGCAACCGCTCGGCGAAGGCCGCCAGCGCATCATCCGCATTGGATCGCTGCGAAATCGTCTCTAACTCTTCGCGCAGCTCAAGCTGTTCCATCAGGAATGCCGTGTCACGCATCGTATGCTGCTCGTTGTTCACATCAAAACCGTGCAGTGACAACATGTACTCCGCGCGTTTCAGCGGATGTTTTAGCGCCTGATAGGCGTTATTGATCGTCGCCGCCTGCTGTACCGCCAGCATACGCTCGCGCTCAGGGCTGGCAGCATAACGGTCAGGGTGGAACTGCCGTTGCAACCCCTGAAACCGAGATGCAAGCAGATCGCCATCCACATCATAGCGAATCGGCAGCCCGAATAACGTAAAGTAATCCATAGTGGTACTCTGGGAGTGCTGGGTAGCAGCGCGTGTTATTAATCGCTCGCACGCTCACTACCCAAGAGACGTCAGACGTTGAAACTTTCGCCGCAACCACATTCGCCGGTAATGTTAGGATTATTGAACTTAAAGCCTTCGTTCAACCCTTCCTTAACGAAATCCAACTCGGTTCCGTCAAGATAGACCAGGCTTTTACCGTCCACGATGACCTTGACGCCTTTGTCTTCAAAGACTGTGTCACCGTCGTTCAAATCATCAACAAACTCCAGCACATACGCCATACCGGAACAGCCGGATGTACGCACGCCAAGACGCAGCCCAAGGCCTTTGCCCCGGTTTGCGATGAAAGCGCTCACGCGTTGTGCGGCACTTTCACTCAGAGAAATCGACATACTGTTACCTCGATCGTTCGCTAGCCCGACGGGATCAGGTACCGAGAACCACGGTGCCCCCGACGAGTTCAGCCGCAGAGATTACTGCGCGTCGCGTTTACTTTTGTAATCCGCAATCGCTGCCTTGATAGCGTCTTCCGCCAGAATGGAGCAGTGGATCTTCACTGGCGGTAGCTCAAGCTCTTCGGCAATCTGCGTGTTCTTAATCGCTTCAGCTTCATTCAGCGATTTGCCTTTTACCCACTCGGTTACCAGCGAGCTGGAGGCAATGGCAGAACCACAACCGTATGTCTTGAAGCGGGCATCTTCGATGATACCCTCATTGTTGACTTTTATCTGCAACTTCATCACATCGCCGCACGCTGGCGCGCCGACCATGCCACTGCCGATAGAAGGATCGGCGTTGTCAAACGAGCCCACGTTGCGTGGATTTTCGTAGTGATCAATTACTTTTTCGCTGTAAGCCATGATAGTCGTCCCCGATCTGGTAAATTAATGATGTGCCCATTCGATGCTGCTGATATCCACGCCCTGCTTGAACATTTCCCACAGCGGAGAAAGATCGCGCAGACGACCTATGGATTTACGTACCAGCTCGATGGTGTAGTCGATCTCTTCTTCGGTGGTAAAACGCCCCAGCGAGAAACGGATCGAGCTATGTGCCAGCTCATCATTCATGCCCAACGCGCGTAACACGTAGGAGGGCTCCAGACTAGCCGACGTACAGGCAGAACCGGACGATACCGCCAGATCCTTGAGCGCCATAATCAACGATTCACCTTCAACATAGTTGAAGCTGACGTTCAGGATGTTAGGCACGCCCTGCTCGATATCACCATTCAGATAGACTTCTTCAATATCATTAATACCGTTCCACAGACGATCGCGCAGCGCACGCAGGCGATCCATTTCTACGGTCATCCCTTCTTTTGCGATGCGGTAGGCTTCGCCCATACCGACAATCTGATGCACAGGCAAGGTGCCAGAACGCATACCGCGCTCATGGCCGCCACCGTGCATCTGCGCTTCAAGACGAATGCGGGGTTTACGACGAACATACAGTGCTCCGATCCCTTTCGGCCCATAGATTTTATGGCCGGAGAAAGACATCAGATCCACTTTTAACTGGCTGAGATCGATAGGCAATTTGCCTACGCTCTGTGTGGCATCGACATGGAATACGATACCGCGGCTACGGCACATCTCACCAATAGCAGCAATGTCCTGCACAACACCAATTTCATTGTTGACGTGCATGATGGAAACCAGAATGGTGTCCTCACGCATTGCGGCTTCAAGTTCAGTCAGGTCGATAATACCGTTGCGCTGCGGTGCCAGGTAAGTGACATCGAAGCCTTCACGTTCAAGCTGACGACAGGTATCCAGCACGGCTTTGTGTTCGGTCTTGCTGGTGATGATGTGCTTGCCCTTCTTCTGATAGAAGTTGGCAGCACCTTTAATCGCGAGGTTATCGGCTTCGGTCGCGCCTGACGTGAAGACGATCTCACGCGGGTCGGCACCGACCAGTTCAGCAATTTGGTTACGGGCGATATCAACCGCCTCTTCCGCCTGCCAGCCAAAACGGTGTGAACGGGAAGCCGGGTTACCGAACGTACCGTCCAGAGTCAAACACTGCATCATTTTCTCAGCAACGCGCGGGTCAACCGGCGTGGTGGCTGAATAATCGAGATAGATAGGTAACTTCATTGCTCATAAACTCCGTACATCACTTCAAAACGTACAATGCGTTTTGTTTTATTGACAGGCTGTTTATACCCGCAACCTCTCGGGCCAATGCAAAATTTTACGATGTTATCGTCGGAACAATTTATCTTATCGTCACAACAACACCGTGACAGCCGCAATAGCACCCGTACCACATTGGGCAAGATGGCCATACTTACTCAGCTATCAGAAAGGCAAAACGTGACGAGTAAAGGTACTCGTCACGTTGAAGGTGTATCAGGCGCGCAGGTTAACGTTGATCGTTTCCTGGATACGTCCATTAGCGGTACGGCGGATGTCAGCATCCTGACGATCGGCAACGTTCAGCACTTCCTTATTATTCACCAGCTCATCCAGCGTGATGTTATTCAGGAAGTCGGTAATACGGTCGCTCAGATCGCGCCACAGCGTATGTGTCAGGCAGCGATCGCCACCCTGGCAGCCTTCACGACCCTGACAGCGTGTTGCATCGACAGACTCATCGACCGCAGAAATAACCATACCAACGGCGATTTCGTTCGCGCTTTTACCCAGCAGATAACCACCGCCCGGGCCGCGAACGCTGGCAACCAGTCCGTTCTTGCGCAGGCGCGAAAACAGTTGCTCCAGATAAGACAGTGAAATGCCTTGGCGTTCAGAAATATCCGCTAATGGAACCGGACCTTCCTGGGAGTGCAGAGCCACATCGAGCATGGCGGTAACGGCATAACGGCCTTTGGATGTCAGTCTCATGATAGTGGTACCTGTAGGTAAAACATGTATTATGAAAACATGTATTGGCAGAACATACCGCGAGTCTGACATTCCTGAGTGTTTTAGTCAACTATTTAACCGAGTAAAACACTCAAGTATTATTCGTCGTGTGTTTTCTGTACCGAACTCAGTATCCCACGCAGGATGTTAAGTTCCTGTGCTTCAGGTCTGGCGCGGGTAAACAGGCGACGCAGCTTGTTCATCACCTGCCCCTGATGTGCTGGTCGGATAAATCCGGTTTGCAGCAATGTCTCTTCAAGATGCTGATAAAAGCGCTCCAGATCGTCGACCAGCGGATACGGCGACTCTTCATGTTCCGGCTTACCGGCCTGTAACCGATCCAAATGCGCGATACGGACTTCATAAGCAATAATCTGCACCGCCATCGCCAGATTTAACGAGCTGTATTCCGGATTAGCGGGAATGGCCACGTGATAATGGCATTTTTGAAGTTCATCATTCGTCAGCCCGACACGTTCACGCCCAAACACCAATGCCACTGGCGCGTGCTCCGCTTCCTGTGCGCTGCGAACGCCGCATTCACGCGGGTCCAGCATCGGCCAGGGCAACGTGCGAGAACGCGCACTGGTGCCAACGACCAGACTACACCCCTCAAGCGCCTGATCGAGCGAATCAACAATCGTAGCATTACCAATGACATCGCTGGCACCGGCCGCCAGCGCAATCGCCTGCGAATCAGGCTTAACCAGTGGATTGACCAAATAGAGTTTGCTTAATCCCATGGTTTTCATCGCTCTGGCCACCGACCCCATATTGCCAGTGTGCGACGTTTCAACCAGAACAATGCGAATATTGTCTAACATATGTACTCTGTTATGCGAAAAGGAAGAAGTAGTCGTGTGAAAAGGAAAGCGCCATACCTTAACACAAACTTAGCTATTTTACTTTTCCACTGCTATACTCTGCGCCGCTTTCCGTTCTTTAACATTCCAGTGGACCGATACCATGCATCCGATGCTCAACATCGCTATACGCGCTGCGCGTAAAGCCGGTAATTTAATTGCCAAAAATTATGAAACGCCAGACGCCGTCGAAGCTAGCCAAAAAGGCAGCAACGATTTTGTGACTAACGTCGATCGGGATGCAGAACGTCTGATCATTGAAGTCATCCGCAAGTCTTACCCACAGCACACTATTATTGGTGAAGAATGTGGCGAACTGGCAGGTGAAGATCCGGCAGTACAATGGGTTATCGATCCTCTGGATGGCACCACCAACTTCATCAAACGTTTACCCCACTTTGCCGTTTCTATTGCGGTCCGCATTAAAGGCCGTACTGAAGTTGCCGTTGTTTATGATCCTATGCGCAATGAACTGTTTAGTGCTACCCGTGGTCAGGGCGCGCAGTTGAACGGCTATCGTCTGCGCAGCAGCACTGCCCGCGATCTGGACGGCACCGTACTGGCAACCGGCTTCCCTTTCAAATTAAAACAACACAGCAAAAGTTATATCGACATCATCAGCGCGCTGTTCACCCAGTGTGCGGATTTCCGTCGCACGGGTTCTGCGGCACTGGATCTCGCCTATGTAGCCGCGGGCCGCGTTGATGGTTTCTTTGAAATCGGCCTGAAGCCGTGGGATTTTGCTGGTGGCGAACTGCTGGTGCGCGAAGCTGGCGGGATCGTGACAGACTTCGTTGGTGCTCATAACTATATGACGTCCGGCAACCTGGTTGCAGGTAATCCGCGAGTGGTTAAAGCCATTCTGGGCACCATTCGTGAAGAACTGAGTGACGCGCTGAAACGCTAATCTCGACCAACTCCGGCTCACCCACATAAAAATGAAATCGGGTCGGAGTTGTTATTTTTCTTTACATATGAATCCTGTATACGCATTGTTTATCCTTATACGATAATAATTATCAAACTCATTACACTGATGAATTCAGTACTCTACTGATAAATTCAATACTCTGATAAATTGTGAATTAGGATCGCCACCATGTTAAGAAAATCAGTAAGATCGCTCTTTCTGACCGCATTACTCTCTGCTCCACTTTTCAGCTATGCCACCCAATATCCTCTCACCGTTACCGACTTCGACGGCAGAAGTGTCACCATTCAACAAGAGCCACAGCGCATCATTCTGCAAGACGGCCGCGATATTATGGCGATGGCCCTGCTTGACCGTGATAATCCCTTTCAGCGTCTGGTTGCCTGGAACAATCTGGCAAAAAAACAGGACACGGCAACCTGGGAGATGCTGAAAGGAAAGTGGCCTCAGTCCGTTGGTATTCTGGACATGGGATTCAGTGACAAAGGCAACGTCGATCTGGAAAGCGTGCTGTCAAAACAGCCGGACCTGATGATTGCCCAGTTGCGTGCCAAGGCGGCGCTGAAAGAAAGTGGCGTGATAGACAAACTCAGCACGCTGAATATTCCCGTACTCTTTGTCGATTATGAAGTAAATCCGGCCAAAGATACCGCCCCCAGCATCGATCTATTGGGTAAGGTTCTGAACCGCGAAGCCAATGCCAAAGCGTATACCGATTTCTATCGTCAGCACTTCGATGCCATTCAGCAGAAAACCACCGCAATCACCCCGAAACCCAGCGTCTTTGTAGAACCGATTGCCGGCAACTCAGACTCCTGCTGTTTCACGCACAGCAACAGCGGTTGGGGCGGATTAATTGAAGCGGTCGGCGCAAAAAATATTGGTTCTGATTTGCTGCCGGGTGCAACGGGTTTTGTCTCGCTGGAAAAAATTATCAGCATGAAACCTGATGTCTACATCATGACGGGCTCTAAACGCGGTAACAGCCAGGTACTGCCGCTAGGTTATGGTGCCAGCGTAGAAGGGGTTCGCACTCAGGCTAACGTGCTACTCAACCGCACCGGTATTAGCCAAATTCCGGCAGTTCAGGCTAAGCACGTGTATGGCGTTTACCACCATTTCTACAACCATCCCTACAACATTGTCGGTATGGAATATCTGGCAAAAGATATTTATCCTCAGGCGTTTGCCAGCTTGGATCCTGATGACACGTATCACCATATCATTCAGAATTTTACCTCACTGCCTGACAGTGACTTTATCTTTGCCTGGAAACAAGGTGAATAATTTTTCATGAGTACAACCACTGAACCGGGTATCCGTAATACTGCCACGGATGCCAACACCATTATGGACAACTATCGCGGCATTATTCGACGCCGTGTGGGTGTTATGGCGATACTGCTGTTGATCATCATCGGCTCGTTGTTGCTGGATTTCACGATGGGGCCTTCGGGGCTAACGCTTGATGTGCTCTGGAACACGCTGACCGATCCAGCCAGCGCCGATGCAGGCACACGCGTGATCGTCTGGGATATTCGTCTGCCCTATGCGCTGATGGCTATCATCGTCGGGCTAGCGCTCGGCCTGGCTGGCGCAGAAATGCAGACGATCCTGAACAACCCGTTGGCCAGCCCGTTTACGCTTGGCGTTTCCTCCGCCGCCGCATTCGGCGCGGCGTTGGCTATCGTGCTAGGCATCGGTATCCCCGGCATTCCGGCTCAGTGGTTTATTTCTGCAAACGCCTTTATCTTTGCTCTGCTGGCAGCGTTGCTGCTTGATGGCATTACGCGCTGGACGCAGGTCGCCACCTCCGGCGTGGTGCTGTTCGGTATCGCGTTGGTGTTCACTTTCAATGCGCTGGTTTCCATGCTCCAGTTCATCGCTAACGAAGACACGTTGCAAGGTCTAGTGTTCTGGACCATGGGCAGTCTGGCTCGCGCCTCGTGGGAAAAGCTGGGCATCCTGCTGCTGGTACTGGTCATCGTTATGCCCATTTCGCTAATGAGTTCGTGGAAATTGACTGCACTGCGGTTGGGTGAAGATCGTGCTGTCAGCTTCGGTATTAACGTGCGCCGCTTGCGTCTGGCAACGCTGCTGCGTATTAGTATTTTATCCGCTATTTCAGTCGCGTTTGTTGGCCCCATCGGCTTTATCGGTCTGGTTGCTCCGCATATCGCACGTATGATTTTCGGTGAAGATCACCGTTTCTATTTGCCTGCCAGTGCATTAACGGGTGCGCTGGTGCTATCGATGGCGTCTGTTGCCTCGAAAAACCTGATTCCCGGCGTCATTATTCCGGTCGGTATCGTCACCTCACTGGTTGGCGTACCTTTCTTCCTGAGTATTATTTTGCGCCACAGAGGGAACGTATGAGTCAGCAAACCCCATCTGGATTACGACTTTCCCATTTTCGTGCGGGTTATCCCAAGCGTCAGGTGATTCGCGATCTCTCCGTACCACAACTGCCACGCGGAAAAATCACCGTTCTACTCGGCCCCAACGGTAGCGGAAAATCCACCCTGCTGCGTGCCATGGCAGGTCTGAATCCTTCCGAAGGCGAACTGTGGCTGGATGACACTAACCTGATGACATTGCCGTTCGCTCAGCGGGCGGAAAAGGTCGTTTATCTGCCGCAATCCTTGCCCGCAGGCGTTCACCTGCACGTGCTGGAATCCATTATCGTCGCACAGCGCGCCTCCGGCGGCATGCATAACGCCGAAAAGCAGGATGAAGTCATGACCCTGCTGCGTCAGTTGGGCATCGAGCATCTGGCGTTAAGCTATCTCGATCAACTCTCTGGCGGACAGAAGCAGTTGGTTGGGCTAGCGCAGTCGCTGATCCGCCAACCCTCGCTGCTCTTGCTGGACGAACCGCTCAGCGCGCTGGATCTGAATTATCAATTCCACGTAATGGATTTGGTGCGCAAGGAAACGCGTAAACGCAACATCATCACCGTCGTAGTGGTGCATGACATCAATATCGCGCTGCGTCATGGCGACCACGTGTTGATGCTGCAAAATGGTAACTTGATTGCTGATGGCGCGCCTGCGGAAGTGATTAGTCCCGAAAGCCTGTCAGCAGTCTATGGCGTACGCGGACGTATTGAACGCTGTTCACAGGGCGTACCACAGGTGATTATCGACGGACTGGTCAGCGAACCGACCATCTAAATGATAAGCCATTCGAATAACCTCCGGTAAGCAAGTGCCCCGGAGGCATAATACTGCTAGTCTAAACGCTCAGTTCCCAACATATCGCGCATGTTCGTCAACATGTTCTCAAACAAACGTAATGCCAAACCAACACTGTTTACATTGTAATACAGCGCCGCGTCATGATGTTTCAAGTAATGCTCAAACTCTGGTTTACCGATCAATTTATAAATTTCAGTAAAACGCAAAATCAGATGACGACAATTGTTGAGATACAGATCAAGCGTGCGGTAATCGCTGTTCATTAGTTGAGTCAGTAGCGTCGTCATGTGTTCGAATTCCGCCAACAAAGACGCATAATCTCCCAAATTTTCAGCGCTGTGCTCGGTCGATTTCATACTGTCATCTCCCTTTATCCTTTTGCCATCCGGCATAGGATTCTATGGCCGCGTACAGCCTTACGGCACAACACGCGGCTCGATAGATTAGAAACGCTGCCAATCTCCTTCATCCTGAGCAGCAGCGCTTTTTTTCTTCGCGGGGGCGAGACGAGGTACAGATAGGCCAGACGGTACAGAGGCAAGAGCGGGGGTCAGCGCCGCTGGAGTCATTTGCCCCACAATAAACTGCCCGACCAGTTGGCTCAATGTGCTTGCCTGTTCCTGCAATGACTGCGAGGCGGCGGACGCTTCCTCGACCAATGAAGCATTTTGCTGGGTCACATCATCCATCTGGTTAACGGCCTGATGCACCTGACTGATACCCTGACTTTGCTCTTCCGTCGCCGCAGCGATTTCGTTCACCAAATCCGTCACCTGTTGGATCGCGTCTTTCATCGCCGCCATGTTTTTCCCCACATCGCTGGCTTGTTCAACCCCTGCCGATACTAGCGAGTTTGACGCACCGATCAGATCCTTGATCTCGCGGGCGGCCGTAGACGAACGCTGTGCCAGCGTGCGCACTTCTCCCGCCACCACCGCAAAACCGCGCCCTTGCTCACCCGCACGCGCGGCTTCTACCGCCGCATTCAGGGCAAGGATGTTGGTCTGAAACGCAATCCCTTCAATGAGCGCAATGATGTCGGTAATCTTGCCTGAGCTAGTACGAATATGTTCCATCGTACTCAGCATCGTACTAACTGAATCGGCACTATTGACAGAAATCCGGCTGGCATTGCCCGCCAACAGGCTGGCCTGCTGCGTGTTTTCCGCATTCTGGCGTACCGTTTCGCTGATTTCCGTCATACTGGCAGCGGTTTGTTCCAGCGAAGCCGCCTGTTCCTCAGTACGCGCTGACAGATCCTCATTACCTGCTGCAATCTGCGTTGCCGCACTGCTTACCGACTGCGATGAAGCATTCACCGAAGCCAGCGCCGCGGAAACACGATGCATCAGGCTATTAAAAGCGCGGGCAGTATTCCCAACCTCATCCTTGCGCCGATCGTCAGCCTGAATGGTCAGATCAAGATGATTGCTGACGTCTTCCATCGTTTGATTCATATTGTTCAAACTCTTTCTAATGCCCAGGATGGTTCTCACAGCAAAAAAACCAATCAGCAGTACAACCAATAGCGTGCCTGACAACAGGCCAAACCACGTTTGATCATAAACTTGCTTATTCACCTGGCGCAGATCGTCGCCCATTTTAACATTAAGATCGAATTGCTTACGATAATTGGCGAGGAGGTCACGGACCGCTTTCCCTGGGCCATCCATTCCCTGAAGCAGGCCAAGAGCGATATCGTTTTGATTCGCTTTTGACGCATTAATAAAAACAGGTAGCGATGCCTGTAATTTTTGGGTCTGGTCAATTGCCGTATTAGTTAGTTGCCGATCCGCCTCGCTGGAAGCGTCATTTATCAGGTAATACTCATTGAGTTTCTTTATTTCCTCAATGGTTCTATTAATGTCCTGCTCGATCGCCGGCAGCTTACGATCGTCATCCGTAGTCTGATGACGATACAAAAAAAGCACCAGTGAATTACTTTTATCCACCAAGCTATTCAAATCCTTGATACTTGGAATAGCGTTATCCTGAACGTATTCAAAACGAGACTGGAACCCTGATAATAGTGATAAAGTGACAATAACCAATGCGATAAGTGCTAGCGACATTAACGAAAACGTCAACAGCAGGCGTTGCGTGATATTCATAAACCGCTCCATTTTAAATTTTTATACTGCATATTTTCCTGATTCGGGTATGTCGCATCGGCAACATCCCGTTCTTGCATGCCATTGAGTGAAGATCGGGCATTCTTTTACCACGCTCAGTTATCGACACATCAGCAAGCAGTTTTATATGTTCGATCGCCAAAACCACTCAATAATCTCAAATCAATACAAAAAAACTATCAAAACAAGATAATCGATCGTCAAAAACATCTGACGATCCGTGATGACATAAATTGATAGGGAAACGTTTGCTTTACTCTTCGCAAAGCAAAGAATTCAGTGACATAAACATCGCCAACGCTGTTGTCGATGGGCACCGGAATCGGTGAGAAAGGTATAAAAAAAGCACTGACCAATAAGGTTCAGTGCTTTTTTATCTCTGGTTTACTGTCTGATAGCGTTATTTCTTCGCTGGCAGCGTAACCCAATAGCCTGGCTGATACGGCAGAGGCAGGAACTTCTCATGGAAGGTACGGAATGTTGCATCAGGATCGAGGTCTTTAAACAGTTCAGGGTGCATCCATTTCGCTAATACCTGAATCGCTACAAACTGATACGGACTGTCATAGAACTGATGCCAGATTGCATGAGCATTGCCATCGGTTGCTACCGGCAGCGTTTTAAATGCTGAGCGTTCCATCAGTTTTTGCAAACGTTGCAGCGCTTCCTTCTGGTCGGCTCCCGGTCCGACGCCAACCCAGCCGTTTGCTGTGTTGTAGTTTTTCCAGTTAGCGCCCGTTACTACCACGACATCAGGACGAGAGCTGATAATCTGCTCAGGGTTCAGCGTACCAAATGTGCCGGGAATGATGTTCTTGGCAATGTTATCACCGCCAGCAGCCTCAACCATACGGCCAAAGTTCTCATCACCGAATGACATACAGCACTCTTCATCATAGCCACCCGCGCGGTCGATCATCACTTTAGGACGCGGGCCCTGATAGTTTTTCAACCGATCGGTAACGATTTCAATCTGCTCACGACGGAATTTAATAATCTCTTCTGCACGCTGGGGCTTGCCCACCAGTTGGCCCATGATATGAATGCTTTTCTCCGCGTTCTCAAACGGCTTTTCGCGGAAATCGATAAACACCACTGGAATACCCAGCGAACTGAGTTTTTCAATCAACTTACCTTCATCCGTCGCCGCTTTTGACTCCAGATTCATCAACACCAAATCCGGTTTCAGCGTCAACGCCTGCTCGACGTTGAAAGTACCGTCTTTCGCCCCGCCAAAGGTCGGCAGCTTTGTAATTTCCGGGTATTTCTTTTCATAAGCCAGATAGCCGTCGTAATCGGCTTTTGGCAGATCGTCACGCCAGCCAACCACACGTTGGAACGGCGACTCGGTATCAAAGGCGGCCAGCAGATAAATTTGTCGACCTTCCCCTAAAATAATCCGCTTCACTTCGGATTTGATTTCTACCTTCCTGCCACTAACGTCTTCAATAACAATCGGGTTAGCGCTGGCAGCAACGCTCGCACTCAGCCCCAAGAGCATAACGACTGAGAACAGCCATTTTTTCATTCTTATTCCCTTCTACGATTATGGTTATAAATGATAATAGTTATCATTAATGAAATAATATCCCGCCGTGATTATCGGAGGCAATGGGTTTTTTAACGCGAGGTTAATAAAAAGTGAAATCAGCCGGAGAATGGCCGAATACCGCCCATCATCGCGGGCTGTGCGCTGAGATAAAGCAGGATGCCGGAGCCAACTAAAATCAGCCCGCCAGCAAAAGCCAAAAGAGAAAAAGTCGTACGCTGCCACACGGGCGATGCGCGGTTCGCACCTAAGCGCTCAACAGCACGACGGCAGTAAAAAACCAACACGGCCAGTGCCGAGATAGTGATCGCCGTTCCGGCAGCCATCACCAACGCGGAGGCCACGCCCCACACATAAACGCCGATCACTTTAGAGAAAAGCAGCACCAGAATGGCGCCGGAGCACGGACGCATCCCCATCGCCAGCACAATCATCAGACGCGTGCGCCAGCGGCTATCACGCTCAAGTTCTTCCTGACTGGGGAGATGGCGGTGCCCGCAGCCACAGTCGGCATCGTGCTGATGAAGGGAGTGAGAAGGCGCAGAAATCGGGCTAAGCGTCATACGCCCATGAACTGATACGTTAAGTGGCGTCATGCGCAAAATCGTCGCCGGCTTGGGTTGCCACACTAGTGCGATATATAGCTGCTTCAACGCACGAAAGCAGAGCAATAACCCCAGCCCTGCCACCAGCACGAAGCTCCCTTTTTCCATCCAAAAACTACTGTTATGCAGCGTTCGGCTCGACAATTGCAAGATCCCAAGTACTACGGTCACCAGCACTACCGCCATCAGCCCTTGAACCAGCGAGGCGGCAAGCGTCAGCTTCAGGCTGCTTTTCAACTTCGACGGATGTGTCGCTAAATAGGTCATGATGACGACCTTACCATGCCCCGGCCCGACCGCATGGAGCACGCCATAGACCAGACTGAACATCATCAAACTCAGCCCTGCCTGACGCGGTTGCTGTTCCACCATCTGCAACAGGTGTGACATCTGCTGGTGCAGCGATTTCTGCCAAATCGCACTTTGCAGCACGATTTGCGGCCAATACCCCACGATGTAATACAGCGCCGCAGCAAGCAGCGCCAAAAACAGCCACAGCGGCCACAGATCGCGCAGTCGGCTCAACAACGGACGTTGACGCGACAACGAGCCAAGGTTCACTGACATTGCAACGTCACCCGCTGTGCAAACTGTTTTCCCAAATCCATGTCTTCATCTGGAGCATCATTTTTGTCCAGTGATAGCGCATAGGATTGCAGTTCAGCGTTGGGCTTCGGCGTGACAAGCGTGGTTTTACAGCGAGATACCAGCTCAGGGGCCAGCTTAACGGCCTTATCATCCTGATAGGACATATCGACAAAGTAGGTCGGGTCGTAAGTAGAAATCAGCAGCGGCTTTCCGGCCAGTGGCTGAGGATGTGACAGCGGTAGCACAAATTCCAGTACCGCCTGATTGCCTTTGCGGGAAAGGTGATACTCGGTTGGCAGCCGTGCATATTTCACGGGCTGATTATCGCGATAAATATCAGTGAAATAGTGTTGGCCTAGCACATTAGCCATGACTTCCGCCGCCAGTTTTTTCCAGACTTCAGAATCTTTTGTCGCCTTTCCTGCGTCATATAGCAAGTCGGCAGACGTGATAGGGTCCATCGTCCACTGCATACGTAAACCGGTGATGTTGTCGTTCTGACTCTCAACTGTCGTCTGCATATCAATAAAACTGTGTGGGTGAGCGAAAACGGGCTGGCAGAGTGCCAAGCCTGTCATTAGCAACGTTATCCGACCAACCCGCCGTTTCAAAGCGTTATAATGTAACATTATTTTCACCACAACGTGTTACGCCACTCTTTTATGTTTTTGCGACAGTGTGATGGCTCACAGACGGTCGGATAAACAGGGCCGGAACCGCCAACAGCGCCATCACCCAAAACGTACCGCCCTGTAAATGATCAAACAGGAAGCCGGACACCATTGTCATCACCGCAATACTCCCGCCCATCGCCAATGCGGAATATACCGCTTGTAATCGCAATACGTCTCCACCACCACTGCGTGCTGCAATAAAACGCATAGCGGCCAGATGGCAGACAGTAAACGTACCACAGTGCAATATCTGTATCACAATCAGCCACGGCAGAGCCACCGTCGCCCCCATCAAGCCCCAGCGCACCACGCCGCATACCGCAGAAAGCAGCAGAAGTTGTCTGGCGCTCCAGCGTCGAAACAGGCGTTGGCTAAAGGTAAAAATGACGATCTCTGCGACAACCCCCAGCGACCAGAGATAACCGATAATCGAGGCGGAGTAGCCTGAATCCTGCCAATAAATCACGCTGAAACCATAGTAAGCCGCGTGCGCGCCCTGCAATAGGGACACGCAAAGCAGGAAACGCCATACCGCTGGTTCACTCAGTAATTTTTTCCATGGCGTAACGCTGGCAGACTGCGCTGTAGACGCAGCAGTCTGTGGCATCACACTCGGCCGGAACAGCATGCCAAGCAGCATGGTGATAAGGCCTGCACTCAGGATCGCCAAAATGGCGGAATGCCCCCAAATAGCCACCAGCTCGCCCGTCACGGCAGAGGCGATAACAAAGGCAATCGATCCCCATACGCGCACTTTGCCATAATCCATCGCTACCTGCTTTTGCCACGTGGCAGCCAACGCATCAGTCAGCGGCACCAGCGGCGCAAAAAACAGGTTAAACCCGATCATCACTATCATCAGCCACAGCCAGGCATTACCCAGCCAAAACCCCACAGCCAGCGCCAATGACAGCAGTGCTAACCCACGTAATACCGTAATTAATTTGGACGGGTCTTTCACGCTAGGCGTAATGACCAGACTGCCGACGAAGCGCGCCACCAGCCCTGCCCCCAACAGCATGCCGATCGACTCTGCGGACAGCCCCTCCCCCTTCAGCCATCCGCCCCAAAACGGCAGGAAAATGCCATAGCAAAAAAAGTATGTGAAATAGCTCAGCGCCAGCCAGCGCGTCGATTGCAAAACCATAATGTCTCCCTTTCGATGACGAACGCTCCTGCTCACCACCCTACAAACTGTCACAAACACGACGTGTATAATTTTCCGCTGAAAATACGCCAACGTTTTTACTGGCGATTCTTTTTGCCAGTGGCTTTTTTTGCTGGTTACTGTGTCAGAGTGCATGCGGTGGCGCAACGCGTTATTCGTCATTACCCGTAAACGGGAATATCGACTGAGCAACAGCCATAAAAAATTTCCGGGAGAAATTTTTAACGTCGCTTGCGACGGCCCGCAGGGTGGCTGCCAGAGATGGAACGCCATAAAAAAACGTGGGGAACGTTTTTCAACGTCGCTTGCGACGGCCCTCAGGGTGGCGGCCAGGGATGGCTCGCCATAAAAAACGCCAGCACACAGGCTGGCGTTCAGTACATGTTCCGACGGTAATGTCAGAGACACTGTGGGATTATGCGTAAACCGGGAAGCGGGCGCAGATATCCAGAACTTTTTGCTTCACGCGTTCGATGGTCGCTTCATCATTGATGTTGTCCAACACATCACAGATCCAGCCAGCCAGTTCACGCACTTCCGCTTCTTTAAAGCCGCGACGCGTTGCCGCTGGCGTACCGATACGGATACCGGAAGTCACGAACGGACTCTTCGGATCGTTAGGCACGCTGTTTTTGTTCACGGTGATGTTCGCACGACCCAGCGCAGCATCGGCTTCTTTGCCGGTCAGGTTTTTGCTAACCAGATCCAGCAGGAACAGATGGTTACTGGTTGCACCAGAAACCACGTTAAAGCCACGTGACAGGAAGACTTCAACCATTGCTTTGGCGTTTTTCGCAACTTGCTGCTGGTAGACTTTGAACTCAGGCTCCATCGCTTCTTTCAGTGCGACAGCTTTACCCGCGATAACGTGCATCAACGGACCACCCTGACCACCAGGGAACACAGCGGAGTTCAGCTTTTTATACAGATCTTCGTCGCCACCTTTCGCCAGAATCAGGCCACCGCGTGGGCCAGCCAGCGTTTTGTGCGTTGTCGTCGTCACAATGTGAGCATGAGGAACCGGGTTAGGGTAAACATCTGCAGCAATCAGACCCGCAACGTGCGCCATATCCACAAACAGATAAGCACCGATGCTGTCAGCGATTTCACGCATCTTCGCCCAGTCAACCACGCCAGAGTAGGCAGAGAAACCACCAACGATCATTTTTGGCTTGTGCGTGCGCGCCAGCTCAGCCATTTCGTCGTAGTCGATTTTGCCGCTTTCGTCGATGCCGTAAGGGATGACGTTATACAGTTTACCGGACAGGTTAACCGGAGAACCGTGCGTCAGGTGACCACCGTGCGCCAGGTTCATACCCAGAATAGTGTCTCCCGGCTGCAGCAGCGCGGTATAAACGGCAAAGTTAGCCTGAGAACCGGAGTGCGGCTGTACGTTAGCATAATCGGCACCGAACAGCGCTTTAGCACGGTCGATCGCCAATTGCTCAACGATGTCCACATACTCACAGCCGCCGTAATAACGTTTGCCCGGATAACCTTCAGCATACTTGTTCGTTAGCTGAGACCCTTGAGCCTGCATAACGCGTGGGCTGGTGTAGTTTTCTGATGCAATCAGTTCAATGTGCTCTTCCTGACGCACCACTTCTTGCTCCATTGCTTGCCACAGGTCGGCATCATAATCGGCAATGTTCATTTCACGCTTTAACATCCGGATCTCCTGACTCAGCTAACATAAATATACTGGGAATTGATGGCTCATTTGAGAATGGGCCTACCCTTTTGGGGAATGGCGTATAGTGTAAACCGTTTTTCCCTAATGAAGATAGGTCTTGACAGAGGTTTTTACGCAAACGATTAGCTACAGGCGGCGCAAGGCTTCAGCCAATCTACGTTGTGTAGCGACAAACGGATTTTTCTTCATTCCCATCCTGCTATTTTTTCATGTTATTCCCTCTGACCCACGCTAAAAGCCCCCACCACCAAAAAGGTAATTTACAGCGACGGACAAACCCAATAAGATGCATGTAAAATACAACTTATAAGTCATGCAAATAAATAAGGAGTCACCATGCTGGATAACCACACTATCGCTATCGTTAAATCAACCATCCCTCTGCTGGCAGAAACCGGTCCGAAACTGACCGCGCATTTCTACGATCGTATGTTTACGCATAACCCGGAGCTCAAAGATATTTTCAATATGAGCAACCAGCGCAATGGCGATCAGCGGGAAGCGCTGTTCAATGCCATTTGTGCTTATGCGACGAATATCGAAAACCTGGCTGCGCTGCTGCCTGCGGTTGAGCGCATCGCCCAGAAACATGCCAGCTTTAACATTCAGGCAGATCAATATCAGATCGTGGGTAGTCACTTATTGGCAACGCTGGATGAAATGTTTAGTCCCGGCCAAGAAGTGCTGGATGCCTGGGGTAAAGCCTATGGCGTACTGGCTAATGTCTTCATCCAACGCGAAAATGATATCTACCGCAGCACCGAAACCAAAAATGGCGGCTGGAGCGGTGTACGCGCTTTTCGTATTGTGAACAAACAGCCGCAAAGTTCAGTGATCACCAGCTTTACCCTGGAGCCCACCGACGGTCAGCCTATTGCCGATTTTCAGCCAGGCCAGTATCTGGCGGTTTACATCAAGCATGACAGTTTTGCCAATCAGGAAATTCGCCAATACTCTCTGACCCATGCACCGAATGGACAGTCCTACCGGATTGCGGTTAAACGTGAAGCTCAAGGCACCGTTTCCGGCTATCTGCATGATACCGCTCGTGAAGGCGATATCATTCACCTGGCGGCTCCGCACGGCGACTTCTTCCTTGATATTCCCGCCACCACGCCGGTTGCTCTGATTTCCGGTGGCGTGGGGCAAACCCCGATGCTGGGTATGCTGCATACGCTCAAACAACAGAGCCATCAGGCGAAAGTGTTATGGCTGCACGCAGCAGAAAACGGCGCAACGCACGCATTTGCTGATGAAATCGAACAGACGGGGCAATCACTGCCCCAGTTCCAGAACCACATCTGGTATCGGGAACCGCAACAGACCGATCGTCCGGGCGAAGATTACCATCACAGTGGCCTGATGCAGCTATCCTCGCTACAAGATGAATTAACCACGCCGGCCATGCACTACTACTTGTGCGGCCCAGTGGTTTTCATGCAGTTTGTCGCACAGCAGTTGCTGGCAATCGGCATCCCGGCCGAGCAACTGCATTACGAATGTTTTGGTCCGCATAAAGTTGTCTAACCCTCATTGATAACGGATCAAACCCAAAGGTCGCTTTTGCGGCCTTTTTTTCGTCTATCAAAACATCGCCTTCCCAGAAACACTTTACTGATCACAATTTTATAGGTCGATACACGGGTACTCCGCTAAAAAAGAGGTGGGTCACAAAAAAGAAGATTTTATTAAAATAATATTTCATTTTTAATGAATAAGTATTTCATCAAAATAACCTGCGTTCATATCCTAAATAATTCGAGTCGCAGGACAAAACGTTAGTGTTTTGAACAACGCAAAGCGTTGACTCGTCAGGGCGAGGCTCACGCCAGCGTGCCGAGTATCGCAGCTAACGCACATGCAACGTGAAGAATGACGGGTATAGGTATCGCCCTTGAATCGGCTTGGGTGCACAATAACAGCCCCGATGTTCTCTCTAAAGGCCGTGGCAAGAACGATAAAAAACAGCGTTCTTATCTTTGATAACACTTGGGTTCATTAACCGTTTTCGATTAACCAACAAGGGATATGTCCTACCATGGCAAAACGTTTTTCAGAAAGTATGGCTTTAGCGTTGATACTTTCCGCCCCTTTCACATGCGTACACGCTAAAGCTCCCGCTGCTGCACACCAGACCGCGACACCAGAGAGTGCTAAATTGCTGTCAGGTTCAACGCTGGGTGAAAAAACGGGGTTATCCGGTAATGTCACCGTGCGGGATATTCACCTGCCTGCCACCATCATTATCAGAGACCAACAGGGCCAGAAACGGCAGACACAGACCGATGAGCAAGGGAAATACCACCTTGATGTCTCAGGTCTCACGCCCCCGTTACGGGTTCTAGCCATTGAATCCGGTGGCAATAACTGCCTGCTGAATAATATTTCCCGTGCAATCTGCCTGTCTGCCGTCGCACCTTCACTGCATGACGGTAAAGAAAATATCGCCAATATCAACCCGCTGACTGACCGCATTACCTCAGATATCGCAGTAGCAGCCGGTTACATCGGCCCACAGCAGCTAACCGACGACACGGCATCACCAAAACTGGACGCCGCAGCATGGAAAACAGCCTATGCCGATTTCCATGCTGGCTTTAATGGCGCGTTAAAACAGGCAGGTATCAGCGTTCCCGCGCGCTTCGATCCCCTAACCTACCCAGCAAGCCAGCAGGAAGCCGTCACCAAAATCGTCAACGTTATTAACCATAACCGCAACTATCACAACAATACGGGTTACTCCGGCCATACCGTTCTAACCGACAGCGCATTTCACCCGATTGTCGGCCTGAACGATAAAGGCGACTATGAACCGCTAGATTATCGCTCTGCCCGCCAAAGCCTGGATGCAATCCAGAAAGCGCAGACCCGCATTTTCCTCGTTGGTGATTCAACCGCAGCCACTTATGAAAAAATGCGCTTCCCACGTATGGGATGGGGTCAGGTTTTTGAACAACAGTTCAGTAAAAACAGCAGCGTGAAAGTCGTTAATGGTACGCGCGCAGGCCGTAGCTCACGCGACTATTTTTACGAAGGCTGGTTCCGCCAGATGCAACCATTGATGAAGGAAGGTGATTTCCTATTTATACAAATGGGACACAACGATCAAAATTGCAACGGTGCAAAAGAAATACGCGGCCCCGCTGATGTCGCTAACCTGTGTACTTACCCGAACGATGCCGCAGGGAAAAAACAGGCCCCGCAGGGGAAAGCGGATATGTCATTCCAGACATCGCTGGAACGCTACATCACTTTCGCCCGTCAGCATAAACTGACGCCGGTACTGCTTACCCCGACCACCCGGGTGAAAACGGCTGAAGGGAAAAACGGCACACCTGCCGTACATAGCCACTTCACCAAACAAAATGCAGACAACGGCTACGCCTTTGTTGGCGATTACAGCCAGACCATCAAGGACACGGCTGCGAATAACAAGGTCGTTTTGCTGGACATTGAGCCCGCTACTATTGCGTTGGCAAATCAGGGCAACAGCGAGCATTGGAAACAATATTGGCTGGTGATCGATCCCAAAAAATACCCTTACTACCGCGATCAGGCCGGTAGCCTGAGCAAACCAGACACCACCCATTTTCAGAAAAAAGGCGCGATCGCCGTGGCAGAGATTGTCGCGAATGCCATTCGGCAAGAACCAGCTTTAGCGTCGCTGGCAGAAAAAACAGTCAGCAAACACAAGTAGTTATCAGTCAGGCAAAACGATAAGACAGAACCACGCGCGGCGTAACGTAGCCGCGCGTTATAGACCTTCCTCTTTCCCCTACCGATTACAGGACTCTGGACATGATAAATGCCTCACACTTCGGCAAGACGCTGACTTTAGCCATGTTAATTTCCTCACCTTGGACGTTAGCACAGGCAGCCGACTACAATGCGCTGGTTTCCACCAATGCAACGGACGCCAAAGCCTATAAAACCATTACTGAGGCTATCGCCAGCGCCCCGGCAGACAGTTCCCCATTTGTTATCTATGTGAAAAATGGCGTGTACCACGAGCGCCTCACGATTACGCGCCCCAACATCCATCTACAAGGCGAAAGTCGTGACGGTACAGTGATCGCCGCAACCACCGCCGCTGGAATGCTCAAACCCGATGGCAGCAAATGGGGAACCTATGGCAGCAACACGGTGAAAGTCGATGCACCCGATTTCAGCGCCCGTTCGCTAACCATCAGCAACGATTTCGATTACCCAGCCAATCAGGCCAAAGCCAGTGATGACCCGACCAAATTAAAAGACTCGCAGGCCGTTGCGCTGCTGGTTGCCGAAAATAGCGATCGTGCGTGGTTCCATGATGTCAGCCTGACCGGCTACCAGGACACGCTGTATGTGAAAGGTGGGCGCAGCTTCTTCTCAAAATGCCGTATCAGCGGCACCGTTGATTTCATCTTTGGCAACGGCACTGCGCTGTTTGACGATTGTGACATTGTCGCTCGTAATCGTACCGACGTGAAAGATCAACCACTTGGTTACCTCACCGCCCCCAGCACTGACATTAAGCAAAAATATGGTTTGGTCATTATTAATAGCCGGGTGATTAAAGAGAAAGATGTGCCCGCAAAAAGCTATGGTTTGGGCCGCCCTTGGCACCCAACAACCACCTTTGAGGACGGTCGTTATGCCGATCCTAACGCCATCGGCCAGACCGTTATCCTGAACACCAGCATGGACAATCACATCTATGGCTGGGACAAAATGTCAGGCAAAGATAAACAAGGCGAAAAAATCTGGTTCCATCCGCAGGACTCGCGCTTTTTTGAGTACAAATCTAGCGGTACTGGGGCAGAGAAAAACGAGCAGCGCCGTCAGCTAAGCGAAGCGGAGGCGGCAGAATACACCACAGATAAGGTATTAGCAGGTTGGGTTCCTACTGCGCCTAAAGGGAAATAAATGTAACAAAGCCAGCCTTCATCAGGCTGGCTTCTATACTCGTCATACTTCAAGTTGCATGTGCGTTGGCTGCCTGAAACTCGAATGATGTAGCGTACAAACCGTATTGGTGGGCGAGGCGAAACGATTAAATCGCTTCCTCGTCCTCTTCACCGGTACGAATACGGACAACACGCGCCACATCAAAAACAAAGATTTTACCGTCACCGATTTTACCCGTCTGCGCGGTCTGTGTGATGGTTTCAACACAGGTATCGACAATATCATCCGACACAACAATTTCGATTTTTACTTTCGGCAGAAAATCGACCATGTATTCTGCGCCACGATACAATTCGGTATGACCTTTCTGGCGACCGAAGCCTTTAACTTCCGTTACCGTCATCCCTGTGATGCCCACTTCAGCTAACGCTTCACGCACATCGTCCAGTTTGAACGGCTTAATAATCGCATCAATTTTCTTCATGGAGGAACCTTTGTGTTATCTATGTTGCGGCCAAAGCCGAGCATCAGCAAATAAACAGCATGTCAGAACTCAGGCGGACAATCTATACCCGTCATACTTCAAGTTGCATGTGCGTTGGCTGCGTTACTCGACACACTAGTGTGTGTCTCGCCCCGTTGGGGCCGCTGCAAGCAGCGTTCAAATCTGCTTTTAGCAGATTTGTCACTCACCCGAATCACTTACCTGATGAATTGTGGGCACTGACCCACACCACACTGCATTACGGGCGTCCTACCCGCTATCTCAGCGTTAATCTTTAAAATCGTTGGCATCCAGTTCGTGGCGGCCCAACAGTTTATAAAACTCCGTTCGGTTACGCCCGGCCATTCGCGCAGCCTGCGTCACATTACCTTTTGCGATCTGTAATAGTTTTCGCAAATAATTAAGTTCAAACTGGTGACGAGCTTCAACAAACGTCGGCAACGCGGTATTTTCACCTTCCAACGCCTGCTCAACCAGCGCATCGCTGATTACCGGGGCGCTGGTCAGCGCCACGCACTGTTCGATGACATTCACCAACTGACGCACGTTACCCGGCCAACTTGCCGTCATCAAGCGCTTCATCGCATCGGTTGAAAAGGTGCGCACAAAAGGTTTGTGACGATTGGCGGATTCGCGCAGCAGATGATTTGCCAGCAGCGGAATATCTTCAGCACGTTCATGCAACGCGGGCAGCTTCATATTCACCACGTTGAGCCGATAATACAGGTCTTCGCGGAATTCGTTTTTTTCCATCGCCTTCGGCAAATCACGGTGCGTGGCGGAAATAATCCGCACGTCGATGTCCATATCGCGGTTGCTCCCCAGCGGGCGAACTTTTCGCTCTTGCAAAACGCGCAGCAACTTAACCTGTAAAGACAGCGGCATATCGCCGATTTCATCTAAAAACAGCGTACCGCCTTCTGCCGCCTGAAAAAGCCCTTCACGACTGCTGACCGCGCCAGTAAAGGCCCCTTTCGCGTGACCGAACAGCTCCGACTCCAGCAGCGGCTCAGGCAATGCACCGCAGTTAATTGCGATAAACGCTTTCTTTGCTCGCGGGCTCGCCGCATGAATTGCCTGAGCCAGCACCTCTTTTCCGGTTCCGCTCTGACCATTAATCAACACGCTAACGTCCGACTGTGCCACCATTCTGGCCTGTTCCAACAGACGTAACATAATTGGGCTACGCGTCACGATGGTTTCACGCCAGCTTTCATCACCCGCCGGCGCGGACAGCGCCATGGCATCATCGATGGCTTTGTAGAGCGCGTCACGGTCAACGGGCTTCGTGAGGAAGCTGAACACCCCCTGCTGCGTCGCCGCAACCGCATCGGGAATGGAACCGTGGGCGGTTAAGATGATCACCGGCATCCCCGGCTGATAGCGCTGGATTTCGGAAAACAGCGCCATGCCATCCATTTCGTCCATACGAAGGTCGCTGATCACCAGATCAAACGTCTCGCGCGTTAACAGCCGCAACGCCTCCTGGCCGCTCTCTGCCGTCATCACGCTAAATCCTTCGCTGGTCAGACGCATGCCCAGCAGCTTCAGTAGACTGGGGTCATCATCCACGAGCAACAAACTCGCCGTTTTCCGGGCTGTCATTGTCTTGCTGGCTCCTTCTTCGTCGTCGATTTGTCCGTATGTGATTCCATCGGCGGCGTATAGGTGTCATCCGCATCAACGGGCTCATTTCTCGGTTTCGTGGCCGAATTGCGTGAGCCGTCTTTATTTGCCCCCGCACTGCCACGGTGATCGGCATCGTTATCCGGCATTTCCCCTGACAACTGCTTACGAGATGATAGTTGACGTTCAATATCCGTCAGATTTTCCAGTTTCTGCGTGGTTGTTTCTAACTGGTATTGCAGGTGATTTTGCTGCACGCGCAGGGCATCTAGCTGCTTATCGCTGGATTCCTGTAAACGCTTATAGCGCAGGCGCTCATCCGATAGCGCCAGAAAGAGCGTTTGTCTATCGCGCCAGGTTTGCATCAGCGGGCGCAACGCCGCGGGGAAAGCCAGGCGATACAAATTGATCTGTTCCAGCACCTGACGTCGCTCAGCCTGAGTAATACCGGCATTATCCAGCAAAATACCCTGCTTAAACGCATTTTCCCAGCTATCCCCCGCGACCTGCTCCGCTTCGTCACGAGCCTGAAACTGGGTCAAGCGCCCCGCACAATCCATCGCACGTAACCAATAAAGTGCGTTATTCATGGATTCGCGATCGTCTATCTGCCACAGATGCTCACATTGCGCGATACGGAAATCAGCAACCTGCTCTTTCGGTGGCGTGCCTTCTATTTCCAGCAATGCAGAGTCACTGTTCACATAACTACTGCACGCGGCCAAAACAAGTGGCGACGACAGTACCGCCGCCTTCAACAAACAGGAGAATTGTCTATTCGCCAGCCATCCCTTCATAAACCCTACATTCATTGTTTATTCATTCTCGGATTTTATTCATTCTCGGACTGTTCGTTATCGGACAATAAGGGCAGTTCGATGCGGAAACACACATCAGCATAGTCCACGGTAATTAGGCTAAGCTCACCACGCATACGGCGAATGCAATCGCGCGCAATACTCAGGCCAAGCCCGCTCCCCTTTACCGCGCCACGGCGCTGATGGCTTCCCTGATAAAAGGGCTCGAAAATCATGCTCCGCTCGGCATCAGGAATGGGCGTACCACTATTGGCAACATCAATCTGAACACGGTTACCAATCTGACGGCTATAAATCCAAATGTTACCGGATTCCTTACCGTAGTGCACCGCATTGGAATAGAGATTATCAATCACCCGCATCAGCAGCGTCGTTTCCGCCCAACAATGTCCAACAGCCAGCACCACATCGGTATGAATCATTTTGGCGCGGGCAGGCAAACTGTGAGACGACACGACAATATCGACGATCTCTTCGGTTTCAACTCGCTCTAACTCAGTCGGCGTATCAGCCAGTTTGCGGTTATAGTCCAGCAGTTGATCGATCAGTTGCAACAGATGGCGGCTACTGCTATCGAGAATCTCAACCACCTCTTTTTGGTCAGCAGTCAGCGGCCCCACCACCTCATCGGCCAGCAGTTCAGTCCCCTCCCGCAGGCTAGCCAGCGGTGTCTTGAGTTCGTGGGAAATATGGCGCAAGAATTCATGCCGTTGCGACTCCAGCCATGACAGACGCTCACTCAGCCAGATAATACGCTGTGCTAGCGTCCGAATTTCACGCGGCCCTTTGAACGTGCTGGTATTCCCCAGCGAGCGCCCCTCTCCAAGACGGTTAATCATCCGCTCCACGCCATTAACCGGGCCAATAATCATCCGCGTAAAGAGAACCACCAACAGTACGCTGACCAGGAAGAGGAGTAACGCCTGCCAGCCAAAGAACTGGCCGCGTTCAGAAATAGCCTGCTGAAGCTGTTGCCCACGGGAAAAAACGACGTCACGCGTCACCTGTACCATCTGTCCGTTAGCGCGAGAGAACCCTTCCAGCAGGCTGGACGCCGTTTGTTCCGGGCCGCTGTTATGACAGCGTATTTCGCCGAGCTGAGTCAGCAGTTGACGTAAGGTCTGATAATAACGGGGATCGGGCAGCACCCGCGCGTGGGAATCCAGCATTTGCGAATACTGTTTACGCTGATTCTGGTAGAGCGTCGCCAGCGTCTGGTCATCTAATACACAATATTGCCGATAGCTACGCTCCATCGCCAACGCTACGCTGGTCATCGCCTCACTGCGGCGGGCATCCGCCAGCGTTGTCCGGTTAATATCCGCAGCCTGTTCGCTCAGCATGTTTAAGCTTTGATAAGCCTGATAAGCCAACACCAACAGCGGCAGCAGCACCAACAAGAACGCCATAATTACCAATTGCCGCAGAGAACGCGGAAATAAACGCCATCGTTTCAAAGAAATCATCTCGTTACCTATCGAATCCGCACTGATGCTAACTGAGTCTTATAAAAGTTCAACGTTTTCCCTTACGACATGCGCAACGCTTCGCAATACGGCATGAATACCAATGTAACGCGGTAGAAAATAGCGTCGTAAAAAACAATCAGGGAGATTTTCTGGGAGATGCGGCGGGTATAAAGCATCACGCGACCAGAAGAACCACTCCCTCTGGCCGCGTAACTGAATAGGCGGTGCCTCACTCAACGTGTCGCCCGATGCTTGATAACGTTCGTTTTCACGTACTGTTATCGGTCTGGTGGACGATAGGCACCCTTTCTTTTGGCATCATTCCAGATGTTATGAGCGAAAATATTTGCCAGTTAGCAACGCAATCATAACCAGTTGAATGAGCAACGCTGATTAACAAGCACTTATCATGCCAATAATGAAAAATAAAAAACAAACACCTGATTATTAATGCTTTTTACTTTTTATTTTATCGCTAAATAAATTATCCAGAGTGCAAACAGCGAAAATACGCGAAAAAGAGACGATTGATGTCGCTAAAAACAGACAGCTTTATGACTCCATTACAGTATACATATAAATCAAACAGTTAAATGTCACCAATTAGAGACAGAAAAAATCAGTTTGTCGCAAAAAAACGACAAACCGAGACAACAGGTGTAAAAAAGGGGCCGAAGCCCCTTTCTCTAACTGGCGTTAACTCAGCCCAGTTGTCTGCGTGCATTGCGGAACATACGCATCCACGGGCCATCTTCGCCCCATTCTTCTGGATGCCAGGAGTTACTCACGGTACGGAACACGCGTTCAGGGTGCGGCATCATGACAGTTGCCCGGCCGCTGGTGCTGGTTACCGCCGTAATACCGTTTGGCGAACCATTCGGGTTAGCCGGGTAATTCTCGGTTACCTGACCGTAGTGGTTGATATAACGCAGCGCTACCAGACCGTGTTCTTCAATTGCCGCCAGATGGGTATCATCACGGACTTCAACTTGTCCTTCGCCGTGTGAAACAGCAATCGGCATGCGCGATCCCGCCATATCATTCATGAACAGCGACGGGCTTTTCTCCACTTCGACCAGGCTGAAGCGTGCTTCAAAGCGATCGGATTTATTGCGGACAAAACGCGGCCAGAGATCGGCTCCTGGGATCAGTTCACGCAGATTCGACATCATCTGACAGCCGTTACATACGCCCAGCGCCAACGTCTGCGGACGCAGGAAGAATTCAGCGAATTCATCGCGCACGCGAGAGTTGAACAGAATAGATTTAGCCCAGCCTTCACCCGCGCCCAGCACGTCACCATAAGAGAAGCCGCCACATGCCACCAGCGCCTGGAAATCCTGCAAGTTACGGCGATTCGCCAGCAGGTCGCTCATATGGATATCAATAGCATCAAAGCCAGCACGGTGGAACGCCGCTGCCATTTCTACGTGCGAGTTCACCCCCTGCTCACGCAGGACAGCCACTTTAGGCCGGACATGCTTAGCAATATAAGGCGCGGCAATATCTTCTTTCGGGTCAAAGGTCAGCGACACATTCAGGCCGGGATCGTTATCATCCTGTCTGGCGATATGTTCCTGATCGGCACACTGCGGATTATCGCGCAGGCGCTGCATCTGCCAACTGGTTTCAGCCCACCAGCGGCGCAGCGTCGAACGGTTTTCCTGATAGACCGCTTCAGCCCCCTGATTGATGGTGAAACGCGTTCCTTCTTCAGCCTGACCAAGGTAGTGCACGCACTCGGCCAAACCATGCAGCGCCAGAATAGCTTCCACTTCGGCACGACGCGCGGTCGGGATCTGGATCACGGCACCCAACTCTTCGTTAAACAGCGTCGCCAGCGTATCCTCGCCCTGGGACGCGATATCGACAGTGACACCGCAGTGACCAGCAAACGCCATCTCTGCCAGCGTCACCAGCAGACCACCGTCTGAACGGTCGTGGTAGGCCAGGAGCACTTTAGCCGCGACCAACTCTTGGATAGCGTTAAAGAAGCCCGCCAGTTGCTCTGGGCTACGCACATCTGCCGTCTTACGACCCAGTTGGCGATAAACCTGTGCCAGCGCCGTCGCACCTAATGCTTTATTGCCCGCGCCCAAATCGATCAGCAGCAGCGCATTATCCTGACCGGTACGCAGTTGTGGCGTTACCGTGTTACGCACGTCTTCTACACGCGCAAATGCAGAGATCACCAGCGACATCGGCGAAGTGACTGCGCGATCTTCACCGTCTTCCTGCCAGCGGGTTTTCATCGACATGGAGTCTTTACCCACCGGGATCGTCAGACCCAACGCCGGACACAGTTCTTCACCCACGGCTTTTACCGCATCGTACAGGCCAGCGTCTTCGCCCGGATGCCCTGCCGCCGCCATCCAGTTTGCAGACAGCTTCACACGAGTCAGCGGGCCGATATGCGTAGCAGCAATGTTCGTCAGCGCCTCACCAACCGCCAAACGCGCGGAGGCCGCAAAGTTACGCAACGCGACAGGCGCACGTTCACCAATAGACATCGCCTCGCCGTAATAGCTGTCAAGGCTGGCGGTGGTAACGGCACAGTCAGCCACCGGCACCTGCCACGGACCGACCATCTGATCGCGCGCTACCATACCGGTAACAGAACGGTCGCCGATGGTGATCAGGAAAGTTTTTTCCGCAACCACAGGCAAATGCAGCACACGCTCGACCGCTTCAGCCAGATAGATGTCGTCGCGCTGTAGCGGCGTGCCTTCTACCTGTTTGCGCTCCACATCACGCAGCATCTTCGGTGTTTTACCCAGCAGTACATCCAGCGGTAAGTCGATAGGTTTGTTGTTGAAGTGACGATCGTTCATCGTCAGATGCAGCTCTTCCGTCGCTTCACCAATCACCGCATAAGGCGCACGCTCACGGCGGCAAATTTCATCAAACTGTGCCAACTGCTCTGGAGCAACGGCCAGAACGTAGCGCTCCTGCGATTCGTTACACCAGACTTCCAGCGGGCTCATGCCCGGCTCATCGTTCAAAATATCGCGCAGTTCAAAGCGACCGCCGCGACCACCATCACTCACCAGTTCCGGCATTGCATTCGATAAACCGCCCGCGCCGACATCGTGAATGAACAGGATCGGGTTGGCTTCGCCCAATTGCCAGCAGCGGTCGATCACTTCCTGACAGCGACGCTCCATTTCTGGGTTATCACGCTGCACAGAAGCAAAATCCAGATCCGCATCAGATTGACCCGATGCCATGGAAGACGCCGCGCCACCGCCCAGACCGATATTCATGGACGGCCCGCCCAGAACAATCAGTTTAGCTCCGACGCTAATTTCGCCTTTTTTGACGTGATCGGCACGGATGTTACCAATACCGCCCGCCAACATAATCGGTTTATGGTAACCACGCAGTTCTGCGCCATTGTGGCTATCAACACGCTCTTCATAAGTACGGAAATAGCCCGTCAGTGCAGGACGACCGAATTCGTTGTTAAATGCCGCACCGCCCAATGGGCCTTCGGTCATGATATCCAGTGCGCTAACAATGCGATCTGGTTTGCCGAACTCTTCTTCTTCCCACGGTTGGATAAAGCCTGGAATACGCAGGTTCGATACGGAGAAACCAACCAGACCGGCTTTCGGCTTAGAGCCACGGCCCGTTGCGCCTTCATCACGGATTTCGCCGCCAGACCCTGTTGCAGCACCCGGCCACGGTGAAATCGCGGTTGGGTGGTTATGCGTTTCAACCTTCATCAGGATATGCGCGTCTTCCTGATGGTAAGCATATTGCCCGTTGGTATCGGTATAGAAACGGCCGACGGCGGAACCTTCCATTACGGAGGCGTTGTCTTTATAGGCGGAGAGAACGTGATCGGGTGTGTGTTCAAAGGTATTTTTGATCATTTTGAACAGTGATTTCGGCTGAGTTACGCCGTCGATCACCCAATCTGCGTTAAAAATCTTATGGCGACAGTGCTCAGAATTCGCCTGCGCAAACATATACAGTTCGATATCGGTTGGGTTACGGCCCAGATTGTTGAAGGCTTCCAGCAGATAATCAATTTCATCTTCCGCCAATGCCAACCCCAGACGGACGTTCGCCTCTTCCAACGCCTGACGCCCTTGCAGCAGAATTTCGATACGCTTGAAAGGGGCAGGTTGATGATGAGAGAACAGTGCTTCAGCCTGCTGCAGGTCGCTAAATACGCTTTCCATCATCCTGTCATGCAACAGTGCCCCCAGTTGCTGCCACTGTTCATCGCTCAGCATTGGCGCATGAATATAGAAAGCTAGCCCGCGCTCCAGACGCAGCACGTTGCTTAATCCACAGTTATGGGCGATGTCCGTCGCTTTGGAAGACCACGGTGAAATGGTGCCAGGACGTGGCGTGACCAGTAATAAACGACCTTGCGGCTCGTGCTCAGCGAGAGAAGGACCATACTTCAGCAAACGTGTCAGTTTGGCCTGTTCATCGTTGTTCAGCGGGGCGCTGACATCGGCGAAATGTACGTATTCAGCATAGATATCGCTGACTGGCAAAACGTGCTCTTTGCAGCGGACCAGCAATTTATTAATACGAAAAGCCGATAAAGCAGGTGAACCACGCAGTATTTCCATAATCTAAAGTTCTCTCGTCTTCGATGCACTGGCTGCAATACAGCCACTGGGTACAACAGGGGGGAAACGCGCACATTATAGAGAATCCTTCCCTCGGACGAAACCGTTTGCGTGGCGATAATTTCACTTCGCATCTGCCGAATGATTAATCGGTGACCAAATCAATAAAAGTTGCACACTGGCGGTTTGTTAAGCAAAATGCCCCAACTCTGGGAAATGACATATAAAAAAACTGCCGTTACAGACAGCCTGGCCACCCGGCCGCCGAGAGATAACTATTTGAAGCCTTTAAAATTAAATTATTTTTTCATCGGGATTATCACGTTACTACTGGCGTTAGCGCTATGGCCTAGCATTCCCTGGCGCAGCAGTCAGGATGTGCAGCTCAGGCAGATCCTGTCACGCGGCGAGTTGCGTATCAGCACCGTTAACTCACCGCTGACTTATGCAATGAGCAACGGATCCCCGACAGGTCTGGACTATGAACTGGCAAAACGTTTCGCCGATTACCTCGGCGTCAAGCTGGTGGTTTCGTCGCGCAAGAACCTTGACGAACTGTTCGACGATCTGGACGGTGACGATGCCGACCTACTGGCTGCCGGGCTGATTTACAATCACGAGCGTCTGGAGCGTTTCCGTGCTGGCCCGACCTACTACTCCATTTCGCAGCAAATGGTCTACCGCCTCGGTTCACCTCGTCCCAAAACGCTGGATAAGCTGCAAGGCCGCCTCGTTGTCACATCGGGCTCCGCCCATGCAGCGACCCTGCGCGATTTAAAAGCAGAGAAGTACCCACAGTTAAGTTGGGAATCCGCCTCCGATCAGAGCACGCAGGAACTATTGAAACAGGTTGCCGACGGCAAACTGGACTATGCGCTAGGTGACTCCGTTACCATCGGCCTGATGCAGCGTATTCATCCACAACTCGCCGTCGCCTTCGATCTCAGCGACGAAGAGCCTGTCACCTGGTATATGCGCCGTTCGCATGATGATAGCCTGTCTGCTGCCTTGTTGGATTTTTTCAGCAAGATTGTCGAAGACGGTACGCTCGCACGTCTGGAGGAAAAATATCTCGGCCACGTTGGTGAATTTGATTATGTCGATACCACCACGTTTCTAGGTGCGATTGATGAAACACTGCCAGACCTGCGCCCGCTGTTCGAAAAGTACGCCATCAATATCGACTGGAAGTTGCTGGCCGCTATCTCCTATCAGGAGTCACACTGGAACCCGCTGGCAACCTCCCCTACTGGTGTGCGTGGGCTGATGATGCTAACGCGTAACACCGCAGAAAGCCTGAACGTGACCGATCGCATCGACCCAGAGCAGAGTATTCGCGGCGGCGCACAATATATGTCGTATATGATGCAAAAAATGCCAGACACCATTCCAGAAGATGAAAAAATCTGGTTTGCGCTGGCATCCTACAACATGGGATACGCCCATCTGCTTGATGCACGTAAATTGACCGAGAAACAAAAAGGCAATCCTGACAGTTGGGTAGACGTAAAAATGCGTTTACCCATGCTGAGCCAGAAGCGCTATTACACCCAAACTACCTACGGCTACGCGCGCGGGCAAGAAGCCTATAACTATGTGGAAAATATTCGACGCTATATGGTGAGTCTGGAAGGTTATCTGATAGAAAAAGAAACCAAAGCGCAGCAGCAAACTCAGATTGCGCAAAGCTATCCGGCGGTTCCTCTCAACAAGGTGCCGGAATAAGCCTACATCAAGGAAGAAAAACGCTGCCACTCCAGCGCTGATACTGATCACCTCGGCCCAACTTTAGGAAAAAAAATGGGGATGAGGTTCCCGCAGGGACACCTCGCCCCATGGTAGATCCGTGTATCTCGATGCTTAAACGTTCGGCATTACGCTATTCCTGCGCAGCGTTTTTTACTGTCACACGCCGGGCTTTATGCTGCTCACGACGCAGACGAAAGAACGCGCTGAGCGTTGCAGAACATTCGCCAGCAAGTACACCGGATTCAATCACGATCTGATGATTCATGCCAGGATGACGCAGAATGTCCAACAGCGATCCCGCAGCCCCCGTTTTCTCATCTGATGCGCCATAAACCAGGCGGCCAATGCGCCCATGTATCATCGCGCCCGCACACATGATGCACGGCTCCAACGTAACATACAGCGTGGTCTCCAGCAGGCGGTAGTTCTGCAACACTGCCCCCCCCTGCCGCAGCGCCATAATTTCAGCGTGTGCGGTAGGATCGTGATGCCCGATCGGCCGGTTCCACCCTTCACCAATCGCTTTGTTATCCAACACCAGCACCGCGCCAACCGGGACTTCACCTTCATCTTGAGCACGCTGAGCCAGCGCCAACGCATAGCGCATCCAGTATTCATCATTATGCAGGCTAACCACGTTTCCTCACTTAGAACCTATCCCATTAGGACTATTTCACTTACCATTTTGAACCTGGGCAGTGCTCGCACAAACGCAATTGCGTTTGAACGCCCCTTGGGGCAGCCCGAAGGGTGAGTGTAGCGAATAATCCTCACGTACTACGTGTACGCTCCGGTTTTTCCGCGCTGTCCGAGTCCAAACTGGCAGCGCCAATAAACGCCTACTGGAATAGGCCCTTATTATTCGTATTTTGGCGGCGCATTATACCTATATAGGTGACGTATTGAAGGCGTTACTCTAGTTGTTGCAGGCTACCTTCAGGCGTCACCCGCCAGCGGTGTTCGCAAAAATAGAGCAATGGGTTGTCCTGCTTGCTGTCGCTATAGCCGCTGTAAAGCTTGAGCGGGACACCTAAACGCTGTTCCATCTGCGTTACTTTCTCATGCCCAAGACAGCGCAGCGTGAGTACCCAGCCACCGTAGCGGCGCGTAATCTGACTCCCCATCAGGCGAACGCCGGATAGAAAAGGCGAATCGTGATAGACCTGTTCCACCAGTCGCTGTGGCGATCCAGTCACCAGCCAAACCTGTGCATCACTGTCTTCGAGATAGGTATTCAACCGTCGCTGAACCTGCGGAAACGGTATGACATCACAACGAAACGCAGCAACGAACTGCTTTTCAAGCAGGGCAAGATCGTCTTCGTCACGCCCAAACGTAATCGCCCACAGCAGCCAGCTCATTGGCCAGCGAGCCGCGCGACCACGAATTAATAAGCCCAGTCCAATAACGGGCAATAGTGGAATAACCAGAATGAGGTTTAACGGCAACCGACGAAGCAAGAAACGCAGAAAGTTGCCAAACATGTCTTGCTGATGCAACGTGCCATCCAGATCAAAAAAAACAATGCGTTGCTCTCGCTTATCACTCAAAACATATCCCCCCGACTTACACCAAGATGGTCTTATCTGCCAATCAGCGCCTCACGCAGATAACCGTTGTGCTGTTTCAGGCGCTCACGCGCCGCCTCCACGTCAATATTAGCCAGAAGCATCAGAATCGCAGGCTTAACGTCATTATCCGCCTGTACCAACGCCTGTAGCGCGGTATCCGGTTCTGCCCCCGTTGCTTCCACCACGATACGGCAAGCCCGGTCCAACAGCTTCACATTGGTTGCCTTCACATCGACCATCAAATTTTGATAGACCTTGCCCAGCTTAACCATTACGCCGGTAGAAATCATATTCAGGACTAATTTTTGCGCCGTTCCCGACTTCAGCCGCGTCGAGCCCGTTAACGCCTCCGGGCCGACCACAGTAGATATCGCTACCTGCGCTTCCCGTGCGATTGGGGAGTCTGGGTTACAAGAGATTGCCGCGGTCCGGCTGCCAACGTGGCGCGCATAGCGCAATGCGCCAATCACATACGGCGTTCTGCCCGATGCCGCAAGACCGATCACCATATCAGCAGCGGTTAAACCCAGCGCTTTCAAATCCGCCTCACCCAGTGCCGGATCGTCTTCCGCGCCTTCTACCGCCTTAAGTAACGCCCCCGGCCCGCCGGCAATCAGACCGATAACCAGCCCGTGTGGCACACCAAACGTCGGCGGACATTCCGATGCATCCAATACCCCTAAACGGCCGCTAGTGCCCGCACCCAGATAGATCAGCCGCCCCCCCGCCTGTAACGAAGCCGTAGCCAGATCGACAGCCTCGGCGATCGCGGGTAAAACCTGCGCGATGGCTTCAGGCACTTTCCGATCTTCCTGATTAAAGGCGTGCATCATCTCCAGTGTAGATAACTGATCCAGCGACATTGTTGCCGGGTTACGAGTTTCAGAAACCAGTTTCCCTAAATTAAGACGATCTCTATTCACTATGCCTGAACTCACTCTGATACCTCATGCCTGCGTTCTTTCAATGATTTTCACCACTATAATCGCTTTGGAGCCCTGAAAAAGTAAGCTATTCTGCATCGTAGCATCGAATTCACTCTCCCATTCATCTCGCAAGGTAAACAGAGAAACCTCAGTGCGACTCTCCAGATTCAAGCTCTCCAGTTACAAGCTCTTCTTTATTAGCTGTCTGCTGTTTCTGCTGGCGGGTTCTCTACGTGCGGACTGGGATTTTATTACCATTAATCAGCGGACCGAGCAGCTTTATGGCCCGGCAATGCCCGACGCTCGCCGTCGGATAGATGAATGGCAAACGCTGTTGGTCAATTCCCGCAATAAAAACGAAAAAGCGCTGCTGAGTAGCGTGAACCAGTTTTTCAACGATCGTATGCTGTTTCGCGATGATATTGTCGTCTGGAATCAGGAAGATTACTGGGCAACACCGATTGAAGCACTGCGCAAAGGCGCTGGAGATTGTGAGGATTATGCGCTTGCCAAGTATTTTACCCTGCGCCATTTAGGCGTTCCTGCGGACAAATTACGCATTACCTATGTTAAAGCCTTGCGTCTGAATAAAGCGCATATGGTGCTCACCTATTACCCTACGCCAACTTCAATTCCGCTGGTGTTGGATAATCTGACTGACAAGATCCAACCTGCGACAGAGCGCAACGATTTAGTTCCGGTGTACGCCTTTAATGGCGGTGGTCTCTGGCTACCGGGAGCAAGCGGCAGCAACAAACGCGTCGGTGACAGTAAACGACTTTCACGCTGGCAGGATGTATTAACCAAAATGCGAGCCGAAGGGTTTTCAATTGAGGAGTAAAGGTAGGCTATGTCTTTATACAAACAATTACTGATAGCCATCTGCCTGTTTGTGCTAATCATTTTCAGCGGGAGTTTTTTCGTCAGCCTGGAAAATTCGCGCGAACAATATAATAACCAGCTTCACTCACATGCACAGGATGCTGCGACTGCACTTGGGCTCTCCCTGACGCCGAATATTGATGACCCTGCGATGGTGGAGCTGATGGTCAGCTCAATTTTCGACAGCGGCTATTTTTCCAGTATTCGCGTGCGAGATTTAAAAACCGGCAACGTCACGCTGGCACGTACCGCATCACCGGATATCCCTGACGTACCGATCTGGTTTGTCCGATTAGTGGACCTTCAGCCCGGTGCAGGCGAAGCCATTGTGATGCGCGGTTGGGAACAGGCGGCAAAAGTCGAAGTGGTCAGCCACCCGATGTTCGCAGTAACCCGACTGTGGCGCAGCAGTACGGCGACGTTCCTGTGGCTGCTTGGCTGCGGCACGCTGGGCGTACTCATCGGTGCGCTGTTCCTGCGCCGCCAGTTACGCCCACTCGACTATATCGTCGATCAATCGCTGGCAATTACCCGCCGTGAATTCCTTAGCCAGCCGGATCTGCCCAATACGCCGGAATTCCGCCGCGTCGCACAGGCAATGAACCTGATGGTCAGCAAACTCAAGACACTGTTTGAAGAGGAGGCAGAGCGGAGCGAGCGCTTACGTCAGGAAGCCTATCAGGATCCACAAACCGGGCTGAATAACCGCCGTGCATTTGATATGCAATTCAACGACAAACTGGCCGATGAGGAAACGGCACCCGGCTTTCTTATTATGATTCGCGTTCAGGATCTGGCGGGTATGAATCAACGACTGGGCGGCCAGCGTACTGATGCGCTGTTAGCCTCCGTTGGGAATATCCTGCGAAAAATGCAAAAACAGCACACGAATACGGAAAGTCTTTTAGCGCGTATCCGCGGTGGGGAATTTGCCCTGTTCTGCCCTGGCTTGGTTGATAAAGAAGCCTATGCGCTGATTGGAGAACTGACGCGTAACATCGAAACCTTGCATCTGACAGGCGAAACCGATGTCTCCCCTGTTGCCCAATTCGGCATGGTGCCTTTCCGCCACGGCGACACCGCACAATCCCTGTTTATTCAGGGCGATCAGGCGCTTACGCGAGCCGAAAGCGATACCGATACTGCCGCCTCTCACCAGATTCCGTCACTCAGTGCGGAACAGATCGAGACCGATCGCCATATGTGGTTTAACCTGCTCGACCCCATCCTTGAACAGGAACGTTTGCAGCTTTTCCTGCAACCCGTTGTCGCGTGTGACGATCCCAGCCAGATATTACATCACAAGGTACTGGCTCGCATTCAGGACGCGCAAGGAAACAGCATCGCGGCAGGTCGCTTCCTGCCGTGGATCCAACGCTTTGGCTGGGATACCCGCCTGGATCAGACCATGCTACGCGAAGTATTGGCCTATCTCCGCCAGCACGACGGCAACCTCGCACTGAGCCTGTCTGGCACCACAGCCCAGGATCTTCATCTACTCACCGACCTGCTCGCCCCGCTGAAGCATCAACCAGACATTGCCAGACGGCTGATTTTGGAGCTGGATGAGAATCAACTGCCAGACAGCGTCCAACTGGAAGCCTTAATCAAGCTATTGAATGAGCATGGCTGTGCGCTGGGGTTACAGCACTTTGGTGGACGCTTTAATATGATCGGCAACTTGTCCCAGTGGGGGCTGGCTTACCTTAAAGTCGATGGCAGCTACATCCGTAATATCGATCAGGAAAGCGATAAGCAAATGTTTATCGAAGCGCTGTATCGTGCCACCAACAGCATTGCCTTACCGCTTATCGCCGAACGCGTTGAAACAGCGGGTGAATTAAAAGTGCTTCAGGAGATGGGATTACAGGGCGCAATGGGACGACTGCTGGGTGAACCGGCGCTAGCGCTCAAGGCCTGACGTGACGCCATTTTGGCTAACGGAATTTTAACCGTCCCGGCCTCTTCTATTGCGGAGAGAAGCCGGGATCGAGGTTAAAATACTCTTGCTTTAACACATTGTATCTTTAAAAGATTATCTCTTTAAAACATCGTTTCTTCATCATCACCAATCAGCTTGTTCAATCCGCCATTCAGCGCTTCACGCGCCTGTGCACGGCTGATCAACTTCAACTGTGCCGCCTGAGGGAAATCGGTAATGCTGACTACACCTTTCTGGATCAAAACCTGAATTAAATCTTCCAGCACACGCACCATTTCCAGATCGCTTTGCTGCAGTTGCTGCAAACTGGACATCGCCGCCTGATGGCTCCGGACCCAGGCCTGCGCCTCACGCGAATCGTCAGGCAACTCACCATTCATTTCAGGAAAAGGACTCTCTTCTACCTTCATCAGATGCCCATCACTATCGCGCTGGATATAAAACATTTTCAGAGACCTTTTATGTTTTCGATAAGAAGGGAGCCGGGCAGGCTCCGCCTTTTCCATCAATGGGGCTGTTCAGGTTTACTCACCAGACTTTCAAGCGACGGTAATGCACCGTTATAATGTTCCAACGTAATCGACACCGCAACCGTTCCGCCTTTATCTGCCGTAAAGTTCCCTGCCGTGCTCACTTCAATCACCGGAGAACCCTGGCTATCTGTGATGCGAATATAGCGACTGATATCGGTTCCTTGCTCTAACTCACCAATCAAATCACTTAGATCTATCCGGTCACCCTCTTTGGCATTAAAGTCTTTGATCACATCGTTGCCGATATCACCAGCCTGCCATTTAAAGGTATCCGCACCCGCACCACCGATAAGCGTATCCCCCCCTGCGCCGCCAATCAGGATGTCGTCTCCGCTACCGCCGTAGAGCAAGTCATTCCCTGCACCACCGTAGAGGGTATCATTGCCGCTCTGACCGAAAAGGATGTCATCCCCGTCACCGCCATTGAGTATGTCATTCCCTCCTTTGGCTGACGACAGATCAAACTCCGAGCTATGCGACGCAATATAGTTATGCATGTCCTTCGTGGTCGGCACACCCGTTTGCATACCTAACTGCTTGCCAATGTAGTTCTGCAAAGCAGTGATACCATTGCCATCGATATTCGGGAACGATACGACATCGCCGAACAGAACATCATCATTATACGTGCCGGACATCGTATCGCTACCTGCCGTACCGACACTCAATCCATACTGCTCAGCGCCTTCCGCCGAATAGCCCGTTGCCGTATCGTGGTTGCTAATTTCTGTCGATGTCGCCTGCGCGATGACATTCAATTTACCGTCATCACCTGGCACCTCAAGCGTAATCTTCCCAGCCAGAGTTTGGGCATTGTGCGCATTTTGAATCAGGTATGTACCATCATCACCCACGGTATACTTCACGTTGTTGATCTGGTCAGTCAGCACCGTACCCGTCGGGATCCCCGTCAGCCGAATCCCTGACAACATTTCACTACCGTCACGATCGGTCAATGCCGCTGAAACATCGAGCGTATAGATCTGTTTTCCCGCCTGACCGGGTACTTTGTCCACTGTCGCGCTATTTCCGGCGGTATATGTCGATCCATCGCTGTAGATCACACCTTCAAGCTGGTTGCTTACCTGCTTAATTAAAGCCCCCGAATGCCCCTTCCCGTCAGAATAAGTAACTTTCACGCCATCCATTGTGTTGAAGTTATTATTTCTATTATTCGTCGAATTTTCAGCCTTATAGGTAAAGCCCTCTTCTTTTTGGACAAAGATATAATCTTTACCTGGGTTACTCGACTGTGACTGACTATTCCCGTGGACAGAATCAAGCTGGTTATACTGTTTCTGTGCTTCAGTCCAATCAGACTGGCGGTAGAAATAACCGCTTTTGGAATGAACAACAAAAATGTCAGCATAGCTTGTCGATCCCCCAGGATTACCATTGCCATTATCTTTGCCGTAATACTTAATCTGTTCAGAAGGGTTAGCAGCAGTAGGCGCAGTGTCGCCCTCTGTCAACCAAACGCGCACGCCACTGCCGATCTTAACAATTTTTCCATCTTGTACATCAAACCCACCGGACTTCCCACTTCCTCCGTTCACCTTGATGATTTCCGCAGAACCCGGCGTCGTAGCACCGACGGTAGAGCTCAGGCTCACGACTGGCGCATCGGCTACTGGGGTAATGCCCACCGTCACCGTGCTGGTTGCCGTGCCGCCGTTGCCGTCCGCCACCGTGACCGTAAAGTGGTCGCTGCCGCTAAAGTTGGCAGCCGGCGTGTACGTGTATTTCCCAGTGGTGCTGTCCAGCGTCAGCGTGCCGTTCTGCGGCGGCGTACCCACCCCGTAACTCAGCGTGTCACCGTCCACATCGCTTGCCGTAATAGTGCCACTGACCGACGTATCTTCCTCGGTACGGATCGACTGGTCGGCGGTGACCGGTGCATGATTCAAATCGCTGATGGTCGCCTGCCCGGTATCACCGATCCCGGCCGGCAGCGGGGTGCCCGATGCCGTGGCGCCGGTCAGCGTGCCCACCAGTTCAAAGGTCTCGTTGCCTTCAAACACCCCATCGTCCACGGTCGGCACCGACACCACAATGCCGTCGGTAGTACCGGCCGCCACCGGTACGCTGTAACTGCCGTCCGTGTTCACCGTCACCGCCACCGGCTGCCCGGCTATCGTGACCGTCGGCGTGCCGATGTCGTCCGCATCGGTAGAGCCGTGGCGTACCGTGAAGGTCAGCGTGGTCGCCGCATCCACCGGCTTGCTCAGCGCAATCTCAAAGCGCGCCGGCTGACCTTCTGCCACGGTCCCTGCATCCCCCACCGTCAGCACCGGTACGTCCGCGCCCGGGTTCGGGGTTTGCGGATCGGTGCTATTCAAATCGCTGATGGTCGCCTGCCCGGTATCACCGATCCCGGCCGGCAGCGGGGTGCCCGATGCCGTGGCGCCGGTCAGCGTGCCCACCAGTTCAAAGGTCTCGTTGCCTTCAAATACCCCATCGTCCACGGTCGGCACCGACACCACAATCCCGTCGGTGGTGCCGGCCGCCACCGGTACGCTGTAACTGCCGTCCGCGTTGACCGTCACCGCCACCGGCTGCCCGGCTATCGTGACCGTCGGCGTGCCGATATCGTCCGCGTCGGTAGAGCCGTGGCGCAGCGTGAAGGTCAGCGTGGTCGCCGCATCCACCGGCTTGCTCAGCGCAATTTCAAAGCGGGCTGGCTGGCCTTCTGCCACCGTTCCCGCATCCCCCACCGTCAGCACCGGTACGTCCGCGCCGGCGCTCGGGTTGTCCGGCGTGCCACGGTTCAAATCGCTGATGGTCGCCTGCCCGGTGTCACCGATCCCGGCCGGCAGCGGGGTGCCCGACGCCGTGGTGCCGGTCAGCGTGCCCACCAGTTCAAAGGTCTCGTTGCCTTCAAATACTCCATCGTCCACGGTCGGCACCGACACCACAATGCCGTCGGTGGTGCCGGCCGCCACCGGTACGCTGTAACTGCCGTCCGCGTTCGCCGTCACCGCCACCGGCTGCCCGGCTATCGTGACCGTCGGCGTGCCGATATCGTTCGCGTCGGTAGAGCCGTGGCGCACCGTGAAGGTCAGCGTGGTCGCCGCATCCACCGGCTTGCTCAGCGCAATCTCAAAGCGCGCCGGCTGGCCTTCCGCCACGGTCCCTGCATCCCCGACCGTCAGCACCGGTACGTCCGCGCCCGGGTTCGGGGTTTGCGGATCGGTGCTATTCAAATCGCTGATGGTCGCCTGCCCGGTGTCGCCGATCCCGGCCGGCAGCGGGGTGCCCGATGCCGTGGTCCCGGTCAGCGTGCCCACCAGTTCAAAGGTCTCGTTGCCTTCAAATACCCCATCGTCCACGGTCGGCACCGACACCACAATCCCGTCGGTGGTGCCGGCCGCCACCGGCACGCTGTAACTGCCGTCCGCGTTCGCCGTCACCGCCACCGGCTGCCCGGCTATCGTGACCGTCGGCGTGCCGATGTCGTTCGCGTCGGTACTGCCGTGGCGTACCGTGAAGGTCAGCGTGGTCGCCGCATCCACCGGCTTGCTCAGCGCAACTTCAAAGCGCGCCGGCTGGCCTTCCGCCACCGTTCCCGCATCCCCGACCGTCAGCACCGGTACATCCGCGCCGGCACTCGGGTTGTCCGGCGTGCCACGGTTCAAATCGCTGATGGTCGCCTGCCCGGTATCGCCGATCCCGGCCGGCAGCGGGGTGCCCGATGCCGTGGCGCCGGTCAGCGTGCCCACCAGTTCAAACGTTTCGTTGCCTTCAAATACCCCATCGTCCACGGTCGGCACCGACACCACAATGCCGTCGGTGGTGCCGGCCGCCACCGGCACGCTGTAACTGCCGTCCGCGTTCACCGTCACCGCCACCGGCTGCCCGGCTATCGTGACCGTCGGCGTGCCGATGTCGTCCGCGTCGGTACTGCCGTGGCGCACCGTGAAGGTCAGCGTGGTCGCCGCATCCACCGGCTTGCTCAGCGCAATCTCAAAGCGCGCCGGCTGGCCTTCCGCCACCGTTCCCGCATCCCCCACCGTCAGCACCGGTACATCTGCGCCGGCACTCGGGTTGTCCGGCGTGCCACGGTTCAAATCGCTGATGGTCGCCTGCCCGGTGTCACCGATCCCGGCCGGCAGCGGGGTGCCCGATGCCGTGGCGCCGGTCAGCGTGCCCACCAGTTCAAACGTTTCGTTGCCTTCAAATACCCCATCGTCCACGGTCGGCACCGACACCACAATCCCGTCGGTGGTGCCGGCCGCCACCGGTACGCTGTAACTGCCGTCCGCGTTCACCGTCACCGCCACCGGCTGCCCGGCTATCGTGACCGTCGGCGTGCCGATGTCGTCCGCGTCGGTACTGCCGTGGCGCACCGTGAAGGTCAGCGTGGTCGCCGCATCCACCGGCTTGCTCAGCGCAATCTCAAAGCGCGCCGGCTGGCCTTCCGCCACCGTTCCCGCATCCCCGACCGTCAGCACCGGTACGTCCGCGCCCGGGTTCGGGGTTTGCGGATCGGTGCTATTCAAATCGCTGATGGTCGCCTGCCCGGTGTCGCCGATCCCGGCCGGCAGCGGGGTGCCCGATGCCGTGGTCCCGGTCAGCGTGCCCACCAGTTCAAAGGTCTCGTTGCCTTCAAATACCCCATCGTCCACGGTCGGCACCGACACCACAATGCCGTCAGTGGTGCCGGCCGCGACCGGTACGCTGTAACTGCCGTCCGCGTTCGCCGTCACCGCCACCGGCTGCCCGGCTATCGTGACCGTCGGCGTGCCGATATCGTTCGCGTCGGTAGAGCCGTGGCGCACCGTGAAGGTCAGCGTGGTCGCCGCATCCACCGGCTTGCTCAGCGCAATCTCAAAGCGCGCCGGCTGGCCTTCCGCCACGGTCCCTGCATCCCCGACCGTCAGCACCGGTACGTCCGCGCCCGGGTTCGGGGTTTGCGGATCGGTGCTATTCAAATCGCTGATGGTCGCCTGCCCGGTATCACCGATCCCGGCCGGCAGCGGGGTGCCCGACGCCGTGGTGCCGGTCAGCGTGCCCACCAGTTCAAACGTCTCGTTGCCTTCAAATACCCCATCGTCCACGGTCGGCACCGACACCATGATCCCGTCGGTGGTGCCGGCCGCCACCGGCACGCTGTAACTGCCGTCCGCGTTCGCCGTCACCGCCACCGGCTGCCCGGCTATCGTGACCGTCGGCGTGCCGATGTCGTCCGCGTCGGTAGAGCCGTGGCGCACCGTGAAGGTCAGCGTGGTTGCCGCATCCACCGGCTTACTCAGCGCAATCTCAAAGCGCGCCGGCTGGCCTTCCGCCACCGTTCCCGCATCCCCGACCGTCAGCACCGGTACGTCCGCGCCCGGGTTCGGGGTTTGCGGATCGGTGCTATTCAAATCGCTGATGGTCGCCTGCCCGGTATCACCGATCCCGGCCGGCAGCGGCGTGCCCGATGCCGTGGTCCCGGTCAGCGTGCCCACCAGTTCAAAGGTTTCGTTGCCTTCAAATACCCCATCGTCCACGGTCGGCACCGACACCACAATGCCGTCGGTGGTGCCGGCCGCCACCGGTACGCTGTAACTGCCGTCCGTGTTCACCGTCACCGCCACCGGCTGCCCGGCTATCGTGACCGTCGGCGTGCCGATGTCGTTCGCGTCGGTAGAGCCGTGGCGTACCGTGAAGGTCAGCGTGGTCGCCGCATCCACCGGCTTGCTCAGCGCAATCTCAAAGCGCGCCGGCTGGCCTTCTGCCACGGTTCCCGCATCCCCCACCGTCAGCACCGGTACGTCCGCGCCCGGGTTCGGGGTTTGCGGATCGGTGCTATTCAAATCGCTGATGGTCGCCTGCCCGGTATCACCGATCCCGGCCGGCAGCGGGGTGCCCGATGCCGTGGCGCCGGTCAGCGTGCCCACCAGTTCAAAGGTCTCGTTGCCTTCAAATACCCCATCGTCCACGGTCGGCACCGACACCACAATCCCGTCGGTAGTACCGGCCGCCACCGGTACGCTGTAACTGCCGTCCGCGTTCACCGTCACCGCCACCGGCTGCCCGGCTATCGTGACCGTCGGCGTGCCGATGTCGTTCGCGTCGGTAGAGCCGTGGCGTACCGTGAAGGTCAGCGTGGTCGCCGCATCCACCGGCTTGCTCAGCGCAATCTCAAAGCGCGCCGGCTGGCCTTCCGCCACGGTTCCTGCATCCCCCACCGTCAGCACCGGTACGTCCGCGCCCGGGTTCGGGGTTTGCGGATCGGTGCTATTCAAATCGCTGATGGTCGCCTGCCCGGTATCGCCGATCCCGGCCGGCAGCGGGGTGCCCGATGCCGTGGTCCCGGTCAGCGTGCCCACCAGTTCAAAGGTCTCGTTGCCTTCAAATACCCCATCGTCCACGGTCGGCACTGACACCACAATGCCGTCGGTGGTGCCGGCCGCCACCGGTACGCTGTAACTGCCGTCCGCGTTCGCCGTCACCGCCACCGGCTGCCCGGCTATCGTGACCGTCGGCGTGCCGATATCGTCCGCGTCGGTAGAGCCGTGGCGCACCGTGAAGGTCAGCGTGGTCGCCGCATCCACCGGCTTGCTCAGCGCAATCTCAAAGCGCGCCGGCTGGCCTTCCGCCACGGTTCCTGCATCCCCCACCGTCAACACCGGTACGTCCGCGCCGGCACTCGGGTTGTCCGGCGTGCCACGGTTCAAATCGCTGATGGTCGCCTGCCCGGTGTCACCGATCCCGGCCGGCAGCGGGGTGCCCGATGCCGTGGTCCCGGTCAGCGTGCCCACCAGTTCAAAGGTCTCGTTGCCTTCAAATACCCCATCGTCCACGGTCGGCACCGACACCACAATGCCGTCGGTGGTGCCGGCCGCCACCGGTACGCTGTAACTGCCGTCCGCGTTCACCGTCACCGCCACCGGCTGCCCGGCTATCGTGACCGTCGGCGTGCCGATGTCGTCCGCATCGGTAGAGCCGTGGCGCAGCGTGAAGGTCAGCGTGGTTGCCGCATCCACCGGCTTGCTCAGCGCAATCTCAAAGCGCGCCGGCTGGCCTTCCGCCACGGTTCCTGCATCCCCCACCGTCAACACCGGTACGTCCGCGCCCGGGTTCGGGGTTTGCGGATCGGTGCTATTCAAATCGCTGATGGTCGCCTGCCCGGTATCACCGATCCCGGCCGGCAGCGGGGTGCCCGACGCCGTGGCGCCGGTCAGCGTGCCCACCAGTTCAAAGGTCTCGTTGCCTTCAAATACCCCATCGTCCACGGTCGGCACCGACACCACAATCCCGTCAGTGGTGCCGGCCGCCACCGGTACGCTGTAACTGCCGTCCGCGTTCGCCGTCACCGCCACCGGCTGCCCGGCTATCGTGACCGTCGGCGTGCCGATGTCGTCCGCGTCGGTACTGCCGTGGCGCAGCGTGAAGGTCAGCGTGGTCGCTGCATCCACCGGCTTGCTCAGCGCAATCTCAAAGCGCGCCGGCTGGCCTTCCGCCACGGTTCCTGCATCCCCGACCGTCAGCACCGGTACGTCCGCGCCCGGGTTCGGGGTTTGCGGATCGGTGCTATTCAAATCGCTGATGGTCGCCTGCCCGGTGTCGCCGATCCCGGCCGGCAGCGGCGTGCCCGACGCCGTGGTCCCGGTCAGCGTGCCCACCAGTTCAAAGGTCTCGTTGCCTTCAAATACCCCATCGTCCACGGTCGGCACCGACACCACAATGCCGTCGGTGGTGCCGGCCGCCACCGGTACGCTGTAACTGCCGTCCGCGTTCACCGTCACCGCCACCGGCTGCCCGGCTATCGTGACCGTCGGCGTACCGATATCGTTCGCGTCGGTACTGCCGTGGCGCAGCGTGAAGGTCAGCGTGGTCGCCGCATCCACCGGCTTGCTCAGCGCAATCTCAAAGCGGGCTGGCTGGCCTTCCGCCACGGTTCCCGCATCCCCGACCGTCAGCACCGGTACATCCGCGCCGGCACTCGGGTTGTCCGGCGTGCCACGGTTCAAATCGCTGATGGTCGCCTGCCCGGTATCGCCGATCCCGGCCGGCAGCGGGGTGCCCGATGCCGTGGCGCCGGTCAGCGTGCCCACCAGTTCAAAGGTCTCGTTGCCTTCAAATACCCCATCGTCCACGGTCGGCACCGACACCACAATCCCGTCGGTGGTGCCGGCCGCCACCGGTACGCTGTAACTGCCGTCCGCGTTGACCGTCACCGCCACCGGCTGCCCGGCTATCGTGACCGTCGGCGTGCCGATGTCGTCCGCGTCGGTACTGCCGTGGCGTACCGTGAAGGTCAGCGTGGTCGCCGCATCCACCGGCTTGCTCAGCGCAATCTCAAAGCGCGCCGGCTGGCCTTCTGCCACGGTTCCCGCATCCCCCACCGTCAGCACCGGTACGTCCGCGCCCGGGTTCGGGGTTTGCGGATCGGTGCTATTCAAATCGCTGATGGTCGCCTGCCCGGTATCACCGATCCCGGCCGGCAGCGGGGTGCCCGATGCCGTGGCGCCGGTCAGCGTGCCCACCAGTTCAAAGGTCTCGTTGCCTTCAAATACCCCATCGTCCACGGTCGGCACCGACACCACAATCCCGTCGGTAGTACCGGCCGCCACCGGTACGCTGTAACTGCCGTCCGCGTTCACCGTCACCGCCACCGGCTGCCCGGCTATCGTGACCGTCGGCGTGCCGATGTCGTTCGCGTCGGTAGAGCCGTGGCGTACCGTGAAGGTCAGCGTGGTCGCCGCATCCACCGGCTTGCTCAGCGCAATCTCAAAGCGCGCCGGCTGGCCTTCCGCCACGGTTCCTGCATCCCCCACCGTCAGCACCGGTACGTCCGCGCCCGGGTTCGGGGTTTGCGGATCGGTGCTATTCAAATCGCTGATGGTCGCCTGCCCGGTATCGCCGATCCCGGCCGGCAGCGGGGTGCCCGATGCCGTGGTCCCGGTCAGCGTGCCCACCAGTTCAAAGGTCTCGTTGCCTTCAAATACCCCATCGTCCACGGTCGGCACTGACACCACAATGCCGTCGGTGGTGCCGGCCGCCACCGGTACGCTGTAACTGCCGTCCGCGTTCGCCGTCACCGCCACCGGCTGCCCGGCTATCGTGACCGTCGGCGTGCCGATGTCGTCCGCGTCGGTAGAGCCGTGGCGCACCGTGAAGGTCAGCGTGGTCGCCGCATCCACCGGCTTGCTCAGCGCAATCTCAAAGCGCGCCGGCTGGCCTTCCGCCACGGTTCCTGCATCCCCCACCGTCAACACCGGTACGTCCGCGCCGGCACTCGGGTTGTCCGGCGTGCCACGGTTCAAATCGCTGATGGTCGCCTGCCCGGTGTCGCCGATCCCGGCCGGCAGCGGGGTGCCCGATGCCGTGGTCCCGGTCAGCGTGCCCACCAGTTCAAAGGTCTCGTTGCCTTCAAATACCCCATCGTCCACGGTCGGCACTGACACCACAATGCCGTCGGTAGTACCGGCCGCCACCGGCACGCTGTAACTGCCGTCCGCGTTCGCCGTCACCGCCACCGGCTGCCCGGCTATCGTGACCGTCGGCGTGCCGATGTCGTCCGCGTCGGTAGAGCCGTGGCGCACCGTGAAGGTCAGCGTGGTCGCCGCATCCACCGGCTTGCTCAGCGCAATCTCAAAGCGCGCCGGCTGGCCTTCTGCCACGGTTCCCGCATCCCCCACCGTCAGCACCGGTACATCCGCGCCCGGGTTCGGGGTTTGCGGATCGGTGCTATTCAAATCGCTGATGGTCGCCTGCCCGGTATCACCGATCCCGGCCGGCAGCGGGGTGCCCGATGCCGTGGTCCCGGTCAGCGTGCCCACCAGTTCAAAGGTCTCGTTGCCTTCAAATACCCCATCGTCCACGGTCGGCACCGACACCACAATCCCGTCGGTGGTGCCGGCCGCCACCGGCACGCTGTAACTGCCGTCCGCGTTCGCCGTCACCGCCACCGGCTGCCCGGCTATCGTGACCGTCGGCGTGCCGATATCGTTCGCATCGGTAGAGCCGTGGCGCACCGTGAAGGTCAGCGTGGTCGCCGCATCCACCGGCTTGCTCAGCGCAATCTCAAAGCGCGCCGGCTGGCCTTCCGCCACGGTTCCCGCATCCCCGACCGTCAGCACCGGTACATCCGCGCCGGCACTCGGGTTGTCCGGCGTGCCACGGTTCAAATCGCTGATCGTCGCCTGCCCGGTGTCGCCGATCCCGGCCGGCAGCGGCGTGCCCGATGCCGTGGTCCCGGTCAGCGTGCCCACCAGTTCAAAGGTCTCGTTGCCTTCAAATACCCCATCGTCCACGGTCGGCACTGACACCACAATGCCGTCGGTAGTACCGGCCGCCACCGGCACGCTGTAACTGCCGTCCGCGTTCGCCGTCACCGCCACCGGCTGCCCGGCTATCGTGACCGTCGGCGTGCCGATGTCGTCCGCGTCGGTAGAGCCGTGGCGCACCGTGAAGGTCAGCGTGGTCGCCGCATCCACCGGCTTGCTCAGCGCAATCTCAAAGCGCGCCGGCTGGCCTTCTGCCACGGTTCCCGCATCCCCCACCGTCAGCACCGGTACATCCGCGCCCGGGTTCGGGGTTTGCGGATCGGTGCTATTCAAATCGCTGATGGTCGCCTGCCCGGTATCACCGATCCCGGCCGGCAGCGGCGTGCCCGATGCCGTGGTCCCGGTCAGCGTGCCCACCAGTTCAAAGGTCTCGTTGCCTTCAAATACCCCATCGTCCACGGTCGGCACCGACACCACAATCCCGTCGGTGGTGCCGGCCGCCACCGGCACGCTGTAACTGCCGTCCGCGTTCGCCGTCACCGCCACCGGCTGCCCGGCTATCGTGACCGTCGGCGTGCCGATGTCGTCCGCGTCGGTAGAGCCGTGGCGCACCGTGAAGGTCAGCGTGGTCGCCGCATCCACCGGCTTGCTCAGCGCAATCTCAAAGCGCGCCGGCTGGCCTTCTGCCACGGTTCCCGCATCCCCCACCGTCAGCACCGGTACATCCGCGCCCGGGTTCGGGGTTTGCGGATCGGTGCTATTCAAATCGCTGATCGTCGCCTGCCCGGTATCACCGATCCCGGCCGGCAGCGGGGTGCCCGATGCCGTGGTCCCGGTCAGCGTGCCCACCAGTTCAAAGATCTCGTTGCCTTCAAATACCCCATCGTCCACGGTCGGCACCGACACCACAATCCCGTCGGTGGTGCCGGCCGCCACCGGCACGCTGTAACTGCCGTCCGCGTTCGCCGTCACCGCCACCGGCTGCCCGGCTATCGTGACCGTCGGCGTGCCGATGTCGTCCGCGTCGGTAGAGCCGTGGCGCAGCGTGAAGGTCAGCGTGGTCGCCGCATCCACCGGCTTGCTCAGCGCAATCTCAAAGCGCGCCGGCTGGCCTTCTGCCACGGTTCCCGCATCCCCCACCGTCAGCACCGGTATATCGTTGTCTTGCACCGTGGTAACAATAGGATCGCCATTGACAAGATTTTCGTAATTGCCGCCGGTTGCTGTTTCAATCCCTACGGTTTGCGGAATATCCCCCTGTACCAGATTGTCATCGCCGCGTGCAGCATAGGTAACAGAGCCTTCGGTCTTACCAACAGGAATCGTGACAATTTCCCCATTAGTCAACCGAATGACCAGATCGCTACCTTGAGGCGGTAATTCGACCCTGGCAATAATCGTGATCTCTTCACCTTCAGTAACTGTGTCAGGGCCTTCCAATGTAATCTTGGTCCCGTCATTGTTGTCCACAACGGTGGTGCGGGTGGTGCTGGTCGTATCCAGCGCTTCGTAGTTGCCTCCAGAGGTGCCCACAATCGAGAACTCGACAGGTACACTCCCCTGCTGATAAGCATCGTCCGGGCGCGTAGCCACATCAACGGTGCCGCTGCTCTGACCAACCGGAATGGTAATGCTGACGTTATTCCCCATGTCAATCACCAACGGACTCCCCGTCACAGGGTTGTCCACCCTGGCCGTCACCGTGATAATCCCCCCTTCCGTCACCTCATTGGCCGAACTCAGGGTGATGGTGGTCGAGTCATTGTTATCCCCAACGACCGTCGTCGTCGTACTAGTGGTATCTAGGCTGGTATAACTTCCGCCTGAGGTAGAATCGATACCAATATTGACAAATTCATCCCCTTGACGATAAGCATCATCACCACGCGTATCTATCGTCACGGACGTGCCCGTTTCCCCAACTGGAATCGTAATCGTTGACCCATTTGTTAACGTTATGACAAGATCGCTACCAGTGACTGGGTTATTTACCGTTGCCGTAACGATAATTTTTCCGCCCTCAACAACCCGTCCGTCCGAACTCAATGTAATAGTGTCGTTATTTTCCAGAGAGGATGGCGTAACCAATAATGCTTGAGTATTAAAACCGTCTGTCTGATTGACATTATTTATTGCGAAATTGATCCCTTCGGTTGGGTAGCCGATTATTGGATCCACTATTTGTCCGGTCAAATCCAGTACGACCGCAGTGTGATTCCCACCGCCGTCACCCGCTTCGCCTGTGCTATCATTACCCGCAGCAGCGGCCTCTAGTACTTGCGTTGGGTCAGCGCCCTGAGCGATGGCATCTTGTATAGCTGCGATATCATTAGCGGTATCCGCATTTATCTGAGAGGACGCACTACTTACATCGCTCCAGCGGCTATCACGCCCCAGATCCAGTGTCTTGCCATCAGGCAATGTGATCGAAACCGCGCCGTTAGCACCGGTCACCACTTCTTCACCGCTGTAAACCCGATCGCCAGCAACGAGCAGCCTCTGGCTCCCATCAAGCGCAACGATAAAAACTTGCCCAATAACGAATTTAATAACACCAATCACACCGTTCAAAATATTTTCTCCTTGATATCTATAATTATTTTTTTGATATTGCGATATTGCAGCTATAGATCTTGGCTATCATCCTGATAAGGTTGATTTGCTGTGTGTCGTCCTGACATTTAAAAAAAATGCTACGATAGTGCTGCCGTTATGCGTCAAACACTTGACTCAATGAACGATATAATAAAAAATTCAGAATATTCTTTCCAGAACTTTACTCATTTAGGGTAACTATTATTTCACCTTTTACTGAGCCTTTCGGAAATGACTTTAACACAATGATATTAAAGGAATAAAAATAATAATTTTGTTAAATGTTCATATAACACTCAAACACTTTAATAGGAATAATCACAAATAAAGTTTTTGTGAAGGAAACTGCTGATGATACGTAGATACCGTTTTGCTTTATTACCTTTTATTACCTTTTTTTCCACAGCGACATATGCAGAGACGCTCCAGGAAGCAATAAAAAATACGCTCTATACACACCCTGAAGTAAACGCATCCATTAATAGCCGTTTTTCTGCCGAACATGATTTGCGTGCGGCAAAAGGCGGGTATCTTCCTTCCATCACGCTGAATGCAGGCGTTGGCCGCGAAGAAACCGATAGCCCATCAACACGTGCAAGCGCCAATAAACGCACGGAGCTCAGCCGCCAGGAATCAAGTATCGCTCTGAATCAGACGGTATTTGATGGTTTCGCCACTTCTAGTGAAGTTGGCAGACAGCGTGCCACGGTCAATTCACGCGCCTATAAAGTATTAAACACCAGTGAGGCAACGGCGTTAAATACCGTTCAGGTGTATATTAATGTGCTGCAACGTCAGGAATTCGTCCGTTTAGCAGAAGCTAACCTCGCAAGCCATGAGCGCATTTACGATCAAATAAGGCTGCGTAGTGAGCAAGGCGTAGGAAGACTGGCCGATCTGGATCAGGCGGAAGCGCGTCTGGCACAAGCACGCAACAATACATTGACAGAAAAAACCAATCTGGATGATGCCAAAATCAACTACATGAGCGTTGTGGGGAAAGTGCCTGAGAATTTGGTGATACCCGATACGTCCGCGATAAAAATCCCCTCCTCGTTGGAAGAAGCACAGCGCATCATGCTGGCAAATAGCCCGGCACTAAAATCCGCAGAATCGGATATTGAAGCCACTCAGCAGCAATATGAAACATCAAAATCAACCTTTTATCCACGCCTCAACGTTGAACTCTCTCGCACAATGAATAACAACATTGATGGGACGCGCGGCCAAAACAATGAGTGGCAAGCGATGCTGCGGATGCGTTATAACCTGTATGAGGGCGGTAGCAGCAAGGCCAATATGGAATCTAAAGCCTATCAGATAAAAGAAGCACAGGATGTCCGAAATAATGCCCTGCGCCTGCTGAATGAAGAGCTGAAGCTAGCTTGGTCAGCGCTAAACAACGCACGTCAGCAGGTTCCGATTGCCGCCGAATACGCTGACCGTAGTATGAAAGTACGTACTGCCTATCAGAAGCAATTTGGTCTGGGAGAAAGGACGCTATTGGACTTGCTGGATAGTGAAAACGAACTGTTCACCGCCCAGAGGCGTTTGGTCGAGGTTCGCTTTATCGCCCTTTATACCGAATACCGGATCACATCACGTATGGGAGAGTTATTGAATCGTTTAGCGATCCCAGCACCTGATGCGGGTACCAGCTTAACAAACGTGACAACCCACGCAGAGTTACCAAGCCTTAATTAATATATTTCATTAGTCAGCCAGCAATAAATTATGGTTTATATGCGAGGGAATTACGTTGCGTAAGGGAACGTTCAGTTAAATGAAGTTGCACTCAGTACAAGAGACGAAGGGTTCTGATGAATTGGTCACCCATGAGCCTACCATTCATGAACCCATCGTCCATGAAAATAGTGACCCTCGCAGCCGCCATGATGATCCTTTATTGGATGGTTTGCTGATCCTCTGTGCCTTGCAGGGGAAATCTGTCAGCCGTACCACACTCACCGCTGGTTTGCCCTTAGCTAACCAGCGATTGTCCGTAAAATTGCTTCCAAGAGCCGCTGCTCGCGCAGGATTACAGGGACGTGTTCTCAAACGCTCCCTGAATAAAATTTCTGAGATGTCACTCCCTGCGATGTTGCTGTTACGGGAAGGTGGAGCAGCAATTCTGTTAGGCTGGAACGTCGATGGCAGTGCACGATTGATGCCCAGTGAAACAGAAGGCGGGGAAATTTCCGTTGAGCATAATACGCTGCAACAGAATTACCTTGGCTTAGTGATGTTCGCCCAGCCTCGCCATCAGTTCGATCTGCAAAATCCGTCGCTGATCCCCCATACCAAATCCTGGTTTAGAGATACGCTTAAGCTCTCACGTTCGCTCTATCTCGATGCCATCCTCGCCAGTTTGCTGGTGAACATTATCGCACTGGCCACGCCGCTCTTCGTGATGAATGTCTATGACAGGGTTGTGCCTAATCAAGCAACAGCGACATTGTGGGTGCTGGCTATCGGCGTTACTGGCGCTTTTGTTTTCGATTTGATACTCAAAACGCTGCGTGGCATTTGCCTTGATATGGCGGGGAAAAAAACCGATCTGATTATTTCTGCCACGTTATTTGAACGTATTACCGGTATGTCGATGAAGGCTCGGCCACCGCGAGTCGGTAGTTTTGCGCAAAATATTCATGAATTTCAGTCACTCAGAGATTTTTTGTCCTCACTAACGCTGACGACGCTGATCGATTTTCCCTTTACGCTGCTTCTGCTGTTAGTTATCGGTATCATCGGCGGCCCGCTGGTCTGGGTTTCCATTCTGGCCTACCCTATCGCCCTGCTGGCGAGTTGGGCAATGCAAAAACCGCTGTCTGCCACGATTGAAAAAACAATGCACCTTGCCAGTGAACGGCAGGCTACGCTGATCGAAACGTTGAGCTGTCTGGATGCAATCAAAGTTAATAATGCAGAAAGCGAGCGGCAGCACCAGTGGGAACAGACGATTGGCAGCCTGAGCAAGCTGGAAATGCGGGTGAAGGCGTTGTCTTCACTGGCGGTAAACCTGACGCAATGGTTCCAGCAATTTGCTGGCGTGGCTATGATTGTCGTCGGCGTCTATCTGCTGATTAACGGCAAACTCAGCATGGGTGGGCTGATTGCCTGTTACATGCTGAACGGCAGAGCGCTTATGCCGTTAGGTCAACTGTCTGGTCTGGTTAGTCGTTATCAGCAGGCGCGTTTGACGATGCAAACCACCGAACAGATGATGCAACTACCGCAAGAGCGTAGCGATAACGAACACCCGCTGAAGCGCGAAAGCATCCGAGGTGGGATCGAATTTCGCGATGTGACGTTCAACTACCCGGAACAGAAAACCAGTTCGCTGCAAAGTATCAGTCTGACCATCGCTCCCGGCGAGAAAGTGGGCGTCATTGGTCGCAGCGGTTCAGGAAAAAGCTCATTGCAAAAGCTGATCGTGAACCTCTATCAGCCCAACACGGGTAATATTCTGATCGACGGGGTTGATGCCCGTCAGTTGGACGTCAGTGATTTACGCCACAATATCGGTTATGTTCCTCAGGATATTCAGTTATTCAGTGGGTCGCTGCGCAATAACCTTATTAGCGGCGCACGCTATGTCGAAGATGAAGCCATGCTAAGAGCGGCTGAAATTTCAGGGGTAAACGAGTTTGCACGCCTGCACCCCGATGGCTACAACCTTCAGGTCGGTGAACGCGGGCAACAACTTTCTGGCGGGCAGCGTCAGGCTGTCGCGATAGCAAGAGCACTATTGCTTGACCCTCCGATTCTGGTACTGGATGAACCCACCAGTTCGATGGATAACACCAGCGAAGATCGGCTAAAACAAGCTCTCACCCCTATAATTGCAGAGAAAACGCTGTTGCTGGTTACCCATCGGGTTTCCATGTTGGCACTGGTCGATCGTTTAGTGATTGTCGATAAAGGCAAAATTATTGCAGATGGGCCGAAAGCGATCGTGATGGATGCGTTGAAGAAGGGGCAGATCAATGCGTCTCGGTAAATATATCAAACGAATCAAACAGTATTTTGTAGGTGGAGATGAAGAAAACCTGCAAACCATGCCAGAAGTTAGCCGAGCAATGATGGAGGATTCGCCACGCTCTATTCGCTTCACGCTGTGGGCTATTGGTGCTTTTTTCCTGTTTTTCATTCTGTGGGCCGGGCTGGCAAATATTGATGAAGTCACACGGGGCGATGGGAAAGCGATCCCTTCTTCCCGGCTGCAAAAAATCCAAAACCTGGAAGGTGGCATTATCACGGAAGTGTTCATTCGTGAAGGTCAGATCGTCAATGCAGGCGATCCTTTGTTGCGCCTTGATGATACGCGTTTTGCTTCTAACGTGGGTGAAACCGAAGCCGATAGGCTTGCCCTCCTGTCGCGAATTGAACGCCTAAACGCCGAAATCAGCGGTCAGACATTGGTGCTTTCCGAAGAGATTACGACGCAAGCGCCTAAAGTCGCAGCAGGAGAAAAAGAGCTTTATAACAGCCGCCGCCAGCAACTTTATAATGAGGTATCTGGTCTGGAAGAGCAGTTGATCCAACGTCGCCAGGAACTGCGGGATTTTTCCGCCAAGGAGATTCAATTCCGCAATAGCCTAGGCCTGCTTCAGCAAGAAATTAAAATGTCGGAGCCGTTGATTGCAGAAGGTGCGATTTCTAAAGTAGAAGTTTTGCGCCTACGCCGTGCTGAGGTCGAAACCCGTGGCCAACTTGATTCCATCAAACTCTCTATTCCCCGAGCGGAATCTGCAGTTAAAGAGAGTGAAAATAAAATAGAGGAGACACGCAGCCGCTATAAAAGCGAAGCGTTATCCCAACTCAGTGAAGCACAAACTAATCTGAATAAAATTGAAGCCACGGGTAAAGCACTCGAAGACCGGGTAAACCGAACGCTGGTTGTCTCCCCTGTTCGCGGTATTGTGCAGCAGGTTCTGGTGAATACCATCGGGGGTGTGATTCAACCAGGTAGCGATCTGGTGGAAATTGTGCCACTGGATGACAAATTGCTGGTAGAAGCTAAAATCCGCCCTCAGGATATTGCCTTTTTACATCCTGGTCAGGGTGCCATAATAAAATTGACGGCCTATGACTATACTATCTATGGCGGTTTAACAGGTCAGTTGGAGCAAATCAGCCCAGATACGGTAACGGATAAAGAAGGGAACAGCTTTTATATTATTCGTTTGCGGACTGATAAAAATTATTTGGGCTCAGCCGATAAACCTCTTCTTATCATTCCCGGCATGGTGGCCTCTGTAGATATAATAACGGGAAAGAAAACTATCCTCAGTTATTTGTTAAAACCAATCATTCGGGCAAAAGCAGAAGCACTACGAGAAAGATAATAAAAAGGCGCTCTCACCATGCGCCTTTTATCTATTTCACTAAATCAGTGATCATTCATGCTGTGATAAATCTGTGTTTGACTACGTCCCATGGCTTTAGCTTGGTACATGGCAGAGTCGGCGTTAATTGCCAGTGTCAGAGAGTCAGAACCGTGCTCTGGGTACAACGCAATACCGATACTGCATGATATATCCAGCGTTTTACCATTGATTTCAAAAGGTTTATTCAATGCATTATGGATTTTATCGGCGACATAAAGTGTATTATCAATTTCTTTAATGCCCTGAAGCAGAATAATAAATTCATCACCGCTACGGCGATATACGGTATCCGAATCCCGAACCGCCCCCCGCATACGCGCCGCCGCTTCTTTTAATAACAAGTCACCAACAGCATGTCCGAACGAATCGTTTATCTGTTTAAATTTATCGAGATCGAGGAACATCAGTGCGATTTTTCTGCCCGTTTGTTTAGATAACAGGATCGCTTGTTCCATTTGTTCAGCGAATGTCAGGCCATTAGCCAGTGACGTTAATGAATCATAGTGTGCCAACTGCCGATAGTGCTCCTCGCTCCGCCGCAGCATATCAATGGCATGATATCGCTCGATAGCGATCGAAATCAGTTGTGCTGATTTCTCTATAGAGAAAATTTCTTCTTCGGTCGGCGCATAGACTTTACGATGATAAACACTTAAAACGCCTAATATTTCTTTATTCTGGCCGATGATAGGTTCAGACCAACAGGAACGCAGCCCGGCATATAATGCAAGCCCTTTATATAAGGACCAGTGCGGATGGACTGAGATATCTTCAGCAACTACGCGCTTTCCGGTATAAGCGGCGGTACCAAAAGAGGCCACACCATCGGCAATTTTTACATTATGAATAGCATTTTTATAAAAACCCGGCAGGCTTGGCGCGGATCCAAGCGTCAGACATTTCTTATCTTTATCGACTAGCAGAACAGAACAGACAATGCGGCCAGGATTTTTTTCTTCAACGCTGAAAATGATCGCATCCAGAATATCTTTTAGCGGCGCACCGCTTGATAGCAGTTCTAGCGCGCGATTGTATGAATTATCATGATGTTCCTGCGATTTCCGCTCCGTGATATCTAACTTAATGCCAACATATTGAGTCGTGTTACTCGCCTTATTATATATTTTAACAATATTGGCCTTTTCCCAATACAGTTGCCCATCTTTACGCCGGTTAACGAACTCACCACTCCAAACATTACCTTTATTTATGGTAGCCCACAGGTCTTCATAAACGCTGGCATTGGTCATGCCTGAGTTTAATATATTCGTTTTTTTTCCAATCACTTCATCCGGCATATAGCCAGACATGGTAATAAACTGACGATTTACGTAAATAATTTCACAATTTTCATCTGCGATCATAATTGAGGCAGGGCTATATTCCATTGCAAAAAAAGTCATGTTGAGAAAATCTTGTTTTTTCTGCTCAGTTTTAAACTTTTGTTTAATTTTTCTATTCTTCACAGAAGAAAACAATAGCAACAATAACAGTAAGGTTATTATAATTTCATACACAATAACACTCTCCTCAGGCCCGAGCGGTCCTGATCGTACAAATCACAACGCAGATGACGAAAAATCCCGGTAACAAACTCCGATCCCGCCGATTTTCGGGATCGGTGCATTTCCAGAGAGCAGAAAGGATAAAAGAAAAAACGCTCCATGAAGCAGGAGTGTTTAGAAACATAGCAACGTCAGCATAAAGCCCCCGCATATGATTGTGCGCAGATAAAAACAGCAAATTCAAAAGAGTATCTTAATTTAATAGTAGTAATTGTTCGGGTTATAAGCTTTTCTAATGGAATAAAAGAATATTCCTAGAGGTATATGGAGATATATTCTGAACGTCAATTTTTTGTAAGCAAATCAATTATACCAATAAGTATCATTGTTTTAATCAATAAAATCTATCACAAAATGATTTTTGATCGTTAAGAGTGAACATTATATTTTTTTACCATTAAAAATCAAATAATTAAAATAAAAAAATAAAATCATTAACTCAAACGCCTGATGATATATGTCATAATTTGATGCAAAATTTTCAACACCTCCTTTTCCCATTTTATTGAAATCAAACACTGTTATAACAAATAAAACAAGAGTTAAATAACAAAAATAAAACAAAAACAGCATTTTGCTTCAACATAAAAAATGGAAGATGATGTTACTGGAGAGGCGATTTTTTATACGATTATAAAACATTAGAAAATATAATGAATTGATATAAAAGAAGAAAAAAGAAAGGATGTCTAGTGGCACTCTACTGAGCAAAGTGATATCCCAAACAACAGGTTATCGCCTATAGTTCGAGCTTCAACGCCTCAAAATTCTCAAACGGCTGGGGGCGCGAGAGATAGTAGCCTTGGGCAGCATAAGCATGTGATGCCTGAACTATCGCCCATTCTTCCTGTGTTTCGATCCCCTCAATCACCACATAATTGCAAAAACGTGATAGCAAGGCGATCAACGCAGGAAAAACCGTTCGTCCTTCACTACTTTGTTGCAAGAGAATAAAGAGCTCACGCGCGACTTTGATGCAGTCATACTGAGCCAGCATTAGTGATGAAAAATTCGCCATGCCACAGCCAAAATCATCCAACCACAATGTTTGTGCCTCTGGGAGTCTGGTTAGCACTTCTTTCGGCAGTCCCCCTTGATTTTCGACCATTTCAAAACGAATCCAAGGCATTTGCGCGATCAGGCGTTTAGCTTCCAGATTATTTTGCAATGCCAATAACGTCATGCCATCTATGTTGACGGAAGCAAAAAGATCGTCACGAATAAACCGAAAACTCCATTGAGACAAAAGTTGCAGTTGTTCTACAATAATTAACAGGCGGGTTTCAACATCAATATTGGCGAAGTATTTTTCAGGAGAGATAAATTTTTGCGGCAGGGTCGGAGAAAAAACGGAGGTCAGTAACTCAATAGCCATTAATTTACCAGATGTTCGGTAAATGGGCTGAAAAGTATACCGCCGTTGACATTGGTGCCAGTAATCAGCGCCTAACGGCTCCGCGTTTTCCTGTTGGAAAAATCCAGCTTCAAACTGATTAAGGTGACCTTCCTGCTGCACGATGAGTTCCGCCATTAAACTGACACTATTAGTTATAAAATTATATCATATGGGCATGCACCGTCATCGACTCTCCAGATGCAAACTTAATCGGCAATACCGATTAAATCAATGTCCATGATATTACAAAAATAAGTGGTTCAATATCACAACTAAATTTATTTAAATTGTAAATTAATAAATTAAAACCCAATAAACACAGTCGCACCGGCTGATTTACGCAGTCTAAAGCATATACATAAAACCAATTTAACGAACAGATGGTAATTTTACCCTGTAACCTCACTATTTATACAGCCACTCAGTCGCATGCTGAAGGTCTTCGAGAACACATGAAGGCCGCAGAAAATAGCCTCGGCAGGGAAAGTGTGTCAAAGGCAGCAGAGGCAGATTCGTCAGTATATTATCCATCAATCACAGTTACGCGTGTCTAAACAGGCTTCAACGGGTATAATCTGCGCCCTGTTTGTAAGGTAGAAGAACATCATGGCGTTACTCATCACCCATAAATGCATCAACTGTGACATGTGTGAGCCCGAGTGTCCTAATCAGGCCATCTCCATGGGCATGGACATCTATGAAATTGATACCACGCTCTGCACAGAGTGCGTTGGTCACTACGACACACCTACGTGTCAGAAAGTTTGTCCAATCGACAATACGATCGTCAAAGATCCAAATCATATTGAGGGCAATGAGGCGTTGTGGGAAAAATATGTGCTCATGCACCACGCCGACAGGATTTGAGCATCCGGTGACTGGGTTCAGCTTTCGATAATCACCGTCGCACAGGCATAGCGTCTTTCGTCAGCCAACGTCACATGTACGTGTTTAACGCCCATCTGTTCCGCCAACTCCGCCGCCTTAGCAAAAAAACGCAAACAAGGTTTGCCCAGCTCGTCATTAAAAACCTCAAACTGGTTGAACGCGAGCCCGTTGCGAATTCCCGTACCAAAAGCTTTTGCAGCCGCTTCTTTCACGGCAAAACGTTTGGCAAGGAAACGAACTGGCTGCTGATGCTGCTGATAATGTGCCCATTCAGCATCCGTCAGAACACGGCGAGCCAATCGCTCGCCTGAACGTTCAATAACAGCATCAATACGGGCGATTTCGACAATATCGGTTCCGAGCCCAAGGATCGCCATCAGCGGCGTGCTTCCCGCATCAAACTCTTCATTTCGGCAACCGCATCCTTCAGGCCGCTCATTACTGCACGCCCGATAATGGCATGCCCGATATTTAATTCGTGCATTTCCGGCAGCGCGGCGATAGGCAGAACGTTATGGTACGTCAAACCATGACCTGCATTGACTTTAAGCCCTTGCGCAGCGGCATAAGTTGCAGCATCGCGAATACGCTCGAACTCATGCTGACGAGTTTCATCATCAGGTGCATCGGCATAGGCTCCCGTATGGATTTCAATATAGGGTGCACCGCTGGCAACGGCGGCATCAATTTGCCGTTTATCCGCATCGATAAATAGCGAAACCAATATATTAGCCTGACTAAGTCTGGCTACCGCGTTATCAATTTTTTCCTGTTGCCCTGCGACATCCAATCCGCCTTCGGTCGTCACTTCCTGGCGTTTTTCCGGTACCAGACAGCAAAAATGCGGCTTCACTTCACAAGCGATATTCAGCATTTCTTCCGTGACAGCCATTTCCAGATTCATTCGAGTTTGGAGCGTCTCTCTCAGTATCCGCACATCACGATCCGTAATATGGCGACGATCTTCGCGCAAATGTACCGTAATGCCATCCGCTCCGGCCTGTTCAGCAACAAAAGCCGCCTGAACGGGGTCGGGATACGCCGTTCCACGCGCATTACGCAGTGTCGCGATGTGGTCAATGTTAATGCCAAGCAACAGTTCAGCCATGATAAATCCTCGATAAAGTCATGCACGGTACGTGGGAGTTTACACCGATGTCACAGCGCCGGGGTACTGACGAAAGGGGATTATTTATCAGAAGAGGTGGGTTTGGACAAATTAGCAGCAGGAACAAACTGTCGAAACAGCTCACGACTTTTCAGCGGTTTCCCTCCCAAATACGGCTTTAACGCGATGCGGGTGAAACGCTTTGCTGCCTTTAGTGTTCCAGTATCAGGAAATTCACGTGATGCCAGCGAGCGTAACTCATGTCCGGTAAAGCTTTTATTATCAACAACCAGACTGGCAATAAATCCCCTTTCCTCTCGATACTGATAGGTCATGGTATCTGCCACAGATTCACCGCTGCCGGCACAATGCAGGAAATCGACGCCGTATCCCAAATAGCTCAATAACGCTAATTCAAAACGCCTTAGTGCCGGTTCCGGAGAAGCATCTTGTGCAGCAAGGTGTTGTAAACAATGGAGATAGTCAAAGAAAAGGGCGGAGTAATTGGTTTCATGCTCCAGCACACGAGACAGCAGCTCATTAACATATAAACCGCTATAAAGCATGGAGCCAGTCAGTGGTAACGCCAGCGAAACGGGTTCCGCGCTGCGTAATGTTTTAACTTCTCCCCGCCCACTCCAACGCACCAGCAGCGGAGTGAAAGGCTGTAAACAACCTTTCAGGCTAGAGCGGCGGGCTCGCGCGCCTTTGGCAAGCACGCGAACTCGACCATCGCTTTCGCTGAACAGATCCAGCAATAAGCTGGTTTCACTATAAGGTCGCCCATGCAAGACAAATGCGCGCTGCCAGCCTTCCATCGGCGTGAACCTTACAAGTCTTCGCTATAACCCAGGCTACGCAGGGCACGTTCGTCATCTGCCCAGCCGGATTTCACTTTAACCCACAGCTCAAGGTGTACTTTAGCCTCGAACATCTCTTCCATATCCTGACGAGACTCGATACCAATGGTTTTAATTTTGGCACCTTTGTTGCCAATAACCATCTTCTTCTGGCCTTCACGCTCAACCAGAATCAGGCCGTTGATGTCGTAGCCACCGCGCTCGTTAGTCACAAAACGCTCGATTTCGACCGTCACGGAATACGGCAGTTCTTCACCCAGGAAACGCATCAGTTTCTCACGGATAATTTCCGATGCCATGAAACGCTGTGAACGATCGGTGATGTAATCTTCAGGGAAGTGGTGTGTTGCCTGCGGTAAGTGCTTGCGCACAATACTGGCAATCGTATCAACATTCGAGCCCTTCTCTGCAGAGATCGGGACAACGTCAAGGAAATCCATCTGCTGGCTGAGGAACTGGATATGCGGCAGCAGCTTAGTCTTATCCGTGACATTATCGACTTTATTGATCGCCAGCAGCACGGGAAGTTTCTGATCGCGCAGCTTATTCAATACCATGTCATCATCGTCGTTCCAGTGCGTACCTTCAACAACGAAAATGATCAGCTCAACATCACCAATTGAACTGCTGGCAGCACGGTTCATCAGGCGGTTAATCGCCCGTTTTTCTTCAATATGCAGCCCCGGTGTATCCACATAAATCGCCTGATAAGGCCCTTCAGTGTGAATACCCATAATACGGTGTCGCGTCGTCTGGGGCTTACGTGATGTGATCGAGATCTTCTGCCCCAGTAATTGATTCAATAACGTCGATTTCCCGACGTTTGGTCGACCAACAATCGCGACAAAACCGCAGTGTGTCTGTACTTCGCTCATTCAAGCTCCAGTTTTTTCAACGCTTGTTCAGCCGCAGCCTGTTCGGCTTTACGACGGCTCGATCCTGTACCAATGACCGACTCACTAAAGCCGCTCACCTGACAGTGGATAGTAAATTCCTGATCGTGTGCTTCCCCACGAACCTGTACCACCAGATAGGTTGGCAAAGGTAAGTGACGCCCTTGCAGAAATTCCTGCAGCCGCGTTTTCGGATCTTTTTGCTTATCGCCGGGACTGATTTCATCCAAGCGCGTTTGATACCAATTCAAGATCAAACGTTCGATGTTCAGAATGTCACTGTCGAGGAAAATGCCACCGATCAGCGCTTCGACTGTATCAGCCAATATCGATTCGCGACGGAAACCACCGCTTTTTAACTCACCGGGGCCGAGGCGTAAGCACTCTCCCAGTTCGAATTCACGCGCGATTTCTGCCAGAGTATTTCCCCGCACCAGAGTGGCTCGCATCCGACTCATGTCTCCCTCATCAACCTTGGGAAAACGATGATACAGCGCATTAGCGATCACAAAACTCAGGATAGAGTCACCCAGGAATTCGAGCCTTTCATTATGTTTGCTGCTGGCGCTGCGATGTGTCAACGCCTGTAATAAAAGCTCGTACTGCTGAAAAGTATAGCCCAGCTTTCTTTGTAAACGATTTATCAGGATGGGATTCATGTGTTACCAATAGATCAACGATGCGTCAAAAACAGCAGCATACGGAACAACCCTGCTTACCAATTCGGTCAAAACTGTTTCGTTTGCATTGGCTCCCATAAGGGAGCCTGCCTTTCAGCCCATCATACTTCGCATTGCATGTACGTTAGCGGTGTAAATGGTAACGTTTTGTCCTGCAATCCGCATTATTTAGGGCCCGTTCTTTCAAAAAAACGTTTCGGAAAATATTCTACAACGGACAGCATCAGAATGCTGCCTGTATCTTATTTTGCTTAATGAATACCGCCGATGCGACTCAAACGTACACCGGTAGGCCATTCACCTTCCTGCTTCTCAAAGCTCATCCAGATAGCGGTGGCTTTACCGACCAGATTTCTCTCCGGCACAAAGCCCCAATAGCGACTATCCAGACTGTTGTCTCGGTTATCACCCATCATGAAGTAATGCCCAGTAGGGACAACCCATGTCGCAAGCTGCTGCTGCGATTGCTGGTAATAACCACCAAGTTGATCCTGCTGGCCCGGTACTAACAGAATATTATGCGTGACATTGCCTAATGACTCTTTGCGCGCGCCCATGCGGACCCCCTCCACGCTGTTGTCATTAGCCGGCACCGAGTAAAAACCGCCACGCGATTCCCCCCCAGGCTGGTTGAAAGTCTGAACAAAATCGCTAGGCTGCACATTACTGTATGTAACTGCCAGTGCAGTATCACACGCCTGCTGCCCTTGGCAGGATGGACGAATCGTTACCTGCTTGGTTATCGGGTTATAGCTGACGCGATCGCCCGGCACACCAACCACGCGCTTGATGAAATCCACTCTGGGATCGGACGGATATTTAAATACCACCACGTCGCCACGCTTCGGATGCCCCGTTTCGATCAGCGTTTTCTGCGTGAAGGGTTCTTTAATGCCATAGGCAAATTTCTCCACCAGAATAAAATCGCCGATCAACAGCGTTGGCATCATTGAACCGGATGGAATTTGAAACGGCTCATAAATGAAGGAGCGCACGACCAGTACCAAAGCCACTACCGGGAAAACGGACGCTATCGTCTCAATCCACCCAGGTTGTTGAATGGCTTTCGATGAAATCGCACTATCAGCCAAAGCGGCACCGCTCATCGCAGCAAATTTTTTCCGGCGAGCAGGTGCCCAGACGAAGCGCTCCAAACACCAGACGATCCCCGTGACCAGCGTCACCAATGCCAAAATTACGGCAAACATATTGGCCATGCCAACTCCTCAGAATTTATTTACTGTCTTTGCCGACGTGCAGAATTGCCAGAAACGCTTCTTGCGGCAGCTCGACGTTACCGACCTGCTTCATACGTTTCTTACCGTCTTTCTGTTTCTGCAACAATTTCTTCTTACGGCTGACGTCGCCACCATAACATTTGGCCAGTACGTTTTTACGCAATTGCTTAACCGTAGAGCGCGCAATAATGTGGTTACCAATCGCGGCCTGAATCGCAATATCAAACTGCTGACGCGGAATCAATTCTTTCATCTTTTCGACGAACTCACGGCCACGATATTGTGAATTATCACGGTGAGTAATCAGGGCCAATGCATCGACACGTTCGTTGTTGATTAAGACATCAACACGCACCATGTCTGATGTCTGGAAACGTTTGAAGCTGTAATCCAACGATGCATAGCCACGCGAGGTTGATTTCAGGCGATCAAAGAAATCGAGGACGACTTCAGCCATCGGGATTTCATAGGTCAACGCAACCTGATTGCCGTGATACACCATGTTCGTCTGCACACCACGCTTCTCAATACAAAGCGTAATCACATTGCCCAAATATTCCTGTGGCATCAGCATGTGGCACTCGGCAATCGGCTCGCGCAGTTCCTGAATATTGTTCAACGGCGGCAGTTTAGACGGGCTATCGACATAAATGGTTTCTTTCGCCGTCGTTTCTACTTCATACACTACCGTCGGTGCCGTGGTAATCAGTTCCAGATCGTACTCACGTTCCAGACGTTCCTGAATGATCTCCATATGCAGCAGCCCCAGGAAGCCACAACGGAAACCAAAGCCAAGCGCAGTAGAGCTTTCCGGCTCATAGAACAGAGAGGCATCATTGAGGCTCAGCTTACCTAATGCATCACGGAATGCTTCATAATCGTCGGAACTGATCGGGAACAGACCAGCATAGACCTGCGGTTTGACTTTCTTGAAGCCTGGCAACGCTTTTTCAGCCGGCTGACGTGCCAGCGTCAGGGTATCCCCGACAGGCGCACCCAAAATATCCTTGATGGCACACACCAACCAGCCTACTTCGCCGCAGTTCAATACATCACGGTCGATCTGCTTCGGTGTAAAAATGCCGAGACGGTCGGCGTTATACACCTGACCCGTACTCATTACCTTAATTTTGTCGCCTTTACGCATCGTGCCGTTTTTGATACGAACCAGCGACACAACGCCAAGGTAGTTATCAAACCAGGAGTCGATAATCAGCGCCTGCAACGGGGCATCCACACTGCCTTCCGGCGGCGGAATATCACGCACCAGACGATCCAGAATATCCGGCACGCCAACGCCTGTTTTCGCGGAGCAGCGCACAGCATCAGTGGCATCAATGCCAACAATGTCTTCAATTTCTTGAGCAACGCGATCAGGGTCAGCGGCAGGCAGGTCGATCTTGTTCAGAACCGGCACCACTTCCAGATTCATATCCAACGCCGTATAGCAGTTAGCCAGCGTTTGGGCTTCAACACCCTGTCCTGCATCGACGACAAGCAGTGCACCTTCACAGGCAGCAAGCGAACGAGAAACCTCATAAGAGAAGTCAACGTGCCCAGGCGTATCAATGAAGTTTAACTGGTAGGTTTGACCATCCTGCGCTTTATAATCCAGCGTCACACTTTGCGCTTTAATCGTTATTCCGCGTTCACGTTCCAGATCCATGGAATCCAGAACCTGCGCAGCCATTTCACGCTCGGTTAAACCGCCACAGATCTGGATAATACGGTCAGATAACGTCGATTTACCGTGGTCGATATGGGCAATAATGGAGAAATTTCGTATATGCTTCATTATAAAAATTTTTCTACCTTGATATTCCTGAAATTCTTGCCGATCGGCATGCGCATAGGTGAAAACAGCAGCGATGTTATTCCACCTGAATCGCAGCATTCTACATGCGAGAAGCGTGAAAACCTAGTCATGTCCAGTGCATTCCCCTTGATTATGACGGTTTTATTTGGAATAACAGAACAACGAGAGGAAAGCAGGAAGTAAAGTGCCATCACGTGGTAAATATCGTGTCGAACGATAACAAAATAGTGAACAGGATTTCCGCAACACACGTCTTTATGCTCAGACGTACAGGTCAATTTTGTAACAGCGTGCCAGGCAACGCAATTTGCAGGATAATAGGCTCATAACGCTTATTTTTACCTAACCGCTTTGCCCATCGCTTCACGCAGATAAACGCCAGCCCGCCCCCCAGCAATGCACCGCTAACGGCAGCTAGATCGGTACTGAATAGCGTTTGGAATATCGCCGCCCCGAACAGCAATCCAACGAGCGGAACGAAGTAAACCAGAGCAGCAGAAAGCAACAATCGCCCCTCAGAAATACCTAATTCCACTTTTTGCCCCACTTCCAAAGGCCTATCGTAAGGGACATGGAGCGTATTTTCAGCAGAAAGCCCAAGCTGACTTAATAAGCCGGTTCCACACGACGAGCGGGATTTACAACTGCCACACCCCGCACTGGGTTCACACCGCAGTTCCGCAATGCCATTCTGCCATGACACAACCGTTGCCCATTCTTTAATCATGGCTGAGCCGTCAAAAGGATGCTGTCAGCGATTCGTTTAGCCGTAGAAGGTGGAATATCACCGACAACGGTAATCTCACGATTTCCCCGCATAACAGTGTGAATAGAGCGTCGACCAGTGAGCAGTGACTGCTCCTCACTCACGTCAGAAGACGGGCTAATATTAATCGAAAAACTAAACAAACCATCGCTGTACAGGCGTGTTTCGATCGGAATAGATGAACCGGGCAAGATTTTTTTGCTGTGCGAAAGCGCTTTCATTCCTGTAGGCAACCATTCTGGCTCCCAAGAAAAATTGCCTTTTTCTGCGGCAGGCGCAGGTAGAACAGAAGGCAGTGTGATCCCTTCTAGCGGACGCATTACGCTAACCACATCATCGTCAACAATCAGCGATGTTGTTAAGAATTGTTCCAACCGCTTGTCACCATTACGATCCTGTAAATCGATACGCAGTGGAAGTTTAGATTCCGCATCAATCCACACAGTATAGCTGTAGCGTGTGCCATCGCGTGAAATAACGCGAACTCCCAGAGCCAGACGATCGGCAATACGCACCCGCCCATCTGCGGGAACAAAATCATAATAGGGCGATAACTTCTGGAAATCGGCAAAGACGAGGGAAGGAAGAGAGTCGACGATATGATCGCTGGTGAGCGTAAATGGCTCAAAACCGGGATCGAAGTAGCTGACCTCATTGCCGCGCTGCACAATTTCGCGCCGCGGACCATCCATAAACAGCAGTTGCGCCAAGGAATGGTTATTGACCACGGCATGACGATACCGTACCGATTCGAATCCTTGCGGGGTGATGTTGATAAATGAAATTTCGTAATTCAGAGAACGAACTGCGCCATTCATCTGCTGCAGCAACGCGCCCGGCTCAACATTTTGAGCCGGGGCGAAAGTAGAATAAAACAGGCTGCCAATCAGAAAACAGGCGGCGGACCAAACGTGCTTCATTACCGGGGCTGTGTTCCTAATGATTGAGTGCCGGGAACCTGAATAGCCGCTTGCTGATCGTCCTGCGGCAAAGCATGCTCGGCATGCAATCGGCGCTGTAATTCGTAGTCCTGCAAAATGGCGTTAAGGCGATTACGCTGCATATCAGATTTTTGTTGGCCACTGTGAGGGGCAATATTTTCTGACGGCACGCCCAAGCTCACAGGGGAAGCCGTGCCCATAGCAGGTAAGGTGCTGAACACGCCGGATTCCACAACATGTTCGGGCGCATTGCCCTGCTGATAATTTTGTACACCAACAATCACGGCTAAAGATACGCAGGCAGCAACACCGACTTGCGTCAGTTGGCTGCCCCACGGGCGGATTTTATGCCAGAACGGCATCTTCACCCACTCGACAGGTTGTGGCTGAGATTCAGGCTGCGCTTGTGGAACCAGGCGAACAGGTTCTTTTTCGATTGCAGCGGCAACACGAGATGCGATGTCTATGTGAATCACGTTTTCACTCACATCACCACGTAACGCATCACGAATTAGATGATAACTTTGCCAACTTTGCTGCAACGCGTCATCCCGTGACAATGCACCTAACAGTTCGGAATCTACTGCTTCGCCATCCATTAAAGCGGAAAGTTTCTCTTTCTGCATACCGACACCCTTACCTTGTCAAATCCATCATTAGTCATGCGGATAGCTGGAAACGCTCGCTAGCGCTGAATAAGCGGTTGTACTTTATTATCAATAGCTTCCCGCGCTCGGAAAATACGAGAACGAACCGTGCCGACGGGACAATCCATAATCACGGCAATCTCTTCGTAGCTTAAACCGTCCAACTCACGCAGCGTAATCGCTAAACGTAAATCTTCCGGTAAAGACTCGATAGTTCGGAAAACTATGCTTCGCAGTTCTTCTGACAACATTAAATTCTCAGGGTTCGATATTTCTTTCAGCGCACCCGCATTTTCATAGTTTTCCGCGTCATTGGCATCAATGTCGCTGGAAGGCGGGCGGCGTCCCTGAGCTACCAGATAATTCTTGGCTGTATTCACGGCAATACGATACAACCATGTGTAAAACGCACTATCGCCACGGAATGATTCTAACGCGCGATACGCTTTAATAAACGATTCCTGTACCACGTCCGGCACGTCCCCTTGTGGAACATACCGCGATACCAGGCTCGCTACCTTATGCTGATAACGAACGACCAACAAGTTAAACGATTTTTGATCGCCTTTTTGGACTCGCTCGACCAGAACCTGATCTGCCAGTTGCTCGCTCATCCGAGGTAATCTCTACTCAAACCGTTCTCCACACATAAAATAGTACTGCCAGCGATATAAGTCATATTTAGAGCAAGCTCCTCATTAGAACCAAGACATTCAATAAAGTTCCGGGTCATCATTTTTCTTTTACTTAGCGCCGTTACCCGTCTTTGCGATGCAAATCATGACGCATTCTCTTCATCACACATTGTCTTTATCTGAGGCATCTACGCTCTTCCGGGGATGATACGATAAATCCGGGGTATTCGCACGATTCACCATGTTGCGTCATTCGCTTATTATTTATAGCGTAGAGAGGGGGCTAAAAACCAATACGGCAATCGACCATTGGGTGCTAACATCAGATTTCCTCTTCTTTTTGCACCCACGACACAACCATGCAAACGACCACTGAATACGTCTGTGATGTTTTAATCATTGGCAGCGGCGCTGCCGGGCTTTCACTGGCGCTGCGTCTGGCTTCGCAGGCCAACGTGACGGTATTAAGCAAGGGCCCGCTTAACGAAGGCGCGACGTTTTATGCTCAGGGCGGCATCGCTGCTGTTTTCGATGAAGCCGACACCATTGATTCTCATATCGAGGATACCCTGATCGCTGGCGATGGCCTGTGTGAACGGGAAGCCGTTGAATTCATCGCCAGCAATGCCAAACACTGCGTGCAATGGCTGATCGAGCAAGGCGTGCTATTTGATACCGAAACCAGCACCAGCGGCGAAGAACGTTATCATCTCACGCGCGAAGGTGGTCATAGCCACCGCCGAATTCTACACGCCGCGGATGCAACCGGAAAAGAAGTAGAAAATACGCTGGTACAGAAAGCGTTATCCCATCCGAATATTCGGATTATGGAACGCTGCAACGCCGTCGACTTAATTACCTCCAATAAGCTGGGCTTGCCCGGTACTCGCCGTATTATTGGTGCTTATATATGGAACCGTGAACAAGAACGCGTCGAATCCTGCCGGGCGAAAACAGTAGTTTTAGCGACCGGTGGCGCATCCAAAGTTTATCAATACACCACGAATCCCGATATTTCCTCCGGCGACGGTATCGCTATGGCGTGGCGTGCGGGTTGTCGCGTAGCAAACCTGGAATTCAATCAGTTTCACCCAACTTGCCTATTCCATCCACAGGCGAGAAACTTCCTGCTGACGGAGGCGTTACGCGGTGAAGGTGCGTACCTTAAACGTCCCGACGGCACGCGTTTTATGCCCGACTTCGATGAAAGAGGCGAGTTGGCTCCGCGCGATGTGGTCGCCAGAGCCATTGACCATGAGATGAAACGGCTTGGTGCAGACTGCATGTATCTGGACATTAGCCACAAACCCGAAGCGTTCATCAAACAACACTTCCCCACCATCGATGAAAAATTACAGTCTCTTGGCATCGACCTGACCCGTGAAGCGATACCGATCGTCCCAGCAGCGCACTATACCTGTGGTGGCGTGATGGTCGATCAGCACGGTCGCACCGACCTTGACGGTCTGTATGCAATTGGCGAAGTCAGCTATACCGGATTGCACGGCGCAAACCGCATGGCGTCCAATTCGCTGCTGGAATGTCTGGTTTATGGCTGGTCAGCCGCGGAGGATATTTTGCAACGCTTACCGCAAATCAAAGCGGTGAAAAAATTGCCGGATTGGGATGAAAGTCAGGTCGACAATTCAGACGAACAGGTGGTGATCCAGCATAACTGGCACGAACTGCGTCTGTTTATGTGGGATTACGTTGGTATCGTGCGAACCACTAAGCGACTGGAGCGGGCGCAACGCCGTATCCATCTGCTTCAGCAGGAAATCAATGAGTACTACGCCCACTTCCGCATTTCCAACAATTTGCTGGAGCTACGTAATCTGGTGCAAGTCGCCGAACTCATCGTCCGCTGTGCGTTGGAAAGGAAAGAAAGTCGCGGGCTGCATTATACACTGGACTATCCAGAACAGTTCGAGGCACCGACACCAACGATTCTGGTGCCATAATGCATAAAAATCGCGGTTCACAAGAATCATAATCCGCAAACAACAGTTCAGACAGAAAAGGCAGACGCGGCTAAACGGCGTCTGCCTGCTACATGAAAAGATAGAAATCTTTTGTTAGCTGCTGAAAATCGCTCGAATAACGCTTTGCTGCATCACGTATTGCCAATGAAGCATGCACACACACCTTTTCCTGGCGGGACAACGCCAGCAAAACGCGATGCGCGGACCTACCTTCCTGTTCAGATACGCAAAGCTGCTGCCGGACGTACCAATTGTGTTGCTGCGCCAGCGGGATAAAGTGCTCCGCCACCTGAACGGGCAACACCACGCAAAAAAGCCCTTCAGACATCAGCAGTTGATGCGCACAGTGCAACAGCGCTTCATGAGTTAACGAGGTGGTATAACGAGCCTGCTCACGCTCAGCCGAGCCACACGCAATCCCCGGCGGGAAATAAGGCGGATTACTGACAATCAACGAATAATCGGTGCTTCGCATCGCGGCGAAATCCACGATATCCTCAGCATAAACCGTGACTCTGTCAGCCCATGGCGAGGCAGCCATGTTTTCTTTCGCCTGCTGGCTAGCAGCGCTATCCAGCTCGACGGCATCAACCCGAACATGCGGCTCAGAACGCTGCGCCAGCATCAGCGCGAGGAGACCGGAACCGCTGCCAATGTCTAAAATTCGCGAGGTTGAGGACACGGGTGCCCAGGCCCCCAGCAAAATACCATCAGTTCCAACCTTCATTGCGCAGCGGTCGTGCGCCACAAAAAATTGCTTGAAGGTAAATCCATCCCGACGCAATGTCAGTTTATTATCAGCCAGATGACTCATGAAAATAAGATTCCAAACGCAAACCGCAGTAGCATAGGTGAAACATCCGCGCAGGAAAAGTGCCGATGTCTGCTTAAACAGGTGAAGAAATCGGCCAATCCGTCTATAATCGGCGCCCCAAATAGAGGTAGACCATGACTGTAACCAATTTTTCCGAGCTCGATCTTGATGAAAGCCTGTTAGACGCCCTGCGCGATATGGGTTATGAACGTCCAACTGCGATTCAAGCCGAGGCAATCCCTCCGGCGATGGAAGGCCGTGACGTACTGGGCTCTGCGCCAACAGGTACAGGTAAAACCGCCGCCTATCTGCTGCCGGTTTTGCAGCATCTTATCGATTTTCCTCGTAAAAAATCAGGTCCACCTCGTATTCTGATCCTCACGCCAACTCGTGAGCTCGCTATGCAGGTTGCCGATCAGGCGCGTGCATTTGCGGCGCATACGCATCTGGATATCGCCACGATCACTGGTGGCGTGGCCTATATGAACCACGCAGAAGTGTTCAGCGAAAATCAAGACGTTGTCGTCGCGACGACTGGCCGTCTGCTGCAATACATCAAAGAAGAAAACTTCGATTGCCGTGCGGTAGAAACACTGATCCTGGACGAAGCGGACAGAATGCTGGATATGGGCTTCGCCCAGGATATTGAACACATCGCAGGGGAAACTCGCTGGCGCAAGCAAACGATGCTGTTTTCTGCGACGTTGGAAGGGGACGCGATCAAGGATTTCGCCGAGCGTCTGCTCAACGAACCGATTGAAATCGAATCCGACCCATCGCGTCGGGAGCGTAAAAAAATTCTGCAATGGTATTACCGCGCCGACGATCTCAAACACAAAACAGCCCTGCTCTGCCATCAGTTAAAACAGCCAGATGTTACGCGCTCTATCATCTTTGTACGCAAGCGTGAGCGAGTGCATGAACTGGTATCCTGGCTGCATGAAGCTGGCATTAACTCATGCTATCTCGAAGGCGAAATGGTGCAAGCCAAGCGCAACGAGGCGATCAAACGTATGAGCGATGGTCGGGTTAACGTGCTGGTGGCAACAGATATCGCAGCGCGTGGCATCGATATTGACGATGTCAGCCACGTATTTAACTTCGACTTGCCGCGCACAGCCGATACTTACCTTCATCGTATCGGCCGCACCGGCCGCGCGGGTCGCAAAGGCTGTGCTATCTCTTTCGTTGAAGCGCACGATCACCTGCTGCTGGGAAAAATCAGCCGCTACCTGAATGAGCCACTAAAACCGCGCGTTGTAGAGGAACTCCGTCCAGAGACCAAAGCGCCAAGCGCCAAAACGACGGGCAAACCGTCGAAAAAAGTGCTCGCTAAGCGGAAAGAGAAAAAAGAGAAGGAAAAAGAAAAAGTTAAAGTGAAGGTTCGCGATCGCGACAGTAAAAATGTTGGTAAGCGTCGTCAACCAACAAAGAAAACTGACGAACCGTCTGCTGAATAAAACAGTCGATGTTTTATATAGATGTAAAAAAGGGAGCTTCTGCTCCCTTTTTGTTAAGGCTTGAGTAACAACTTACAGGCTTGCGGTAAAAGTACGAGCGATAACGTCGCGCTGTTGTTCCGGCGTCAGTGAGTTGAAACGAACAGCGTAGCCAGACACACGAATGGTCAGTTGCGGATAGTTTTCCGGATGCTTAACGGCATCTTCCAGCGTCTCACGGCGCAGAACGTTTACGTTCAAATGTTGACCACCTTCCACACGCACTTCAGGTTTGATTTCCAGTGGAATTTCACGGTACTCGATCTGACCCAGATCGCTCACTGGAACGATTTGATCTTCGCTATAACCCGATTTAGCGCACACGCAACGCGCCTGTGATTTTTCTTCATCCAGCAACCAGAAGGAATTGATCAGAGCGCTGTCGTTAGCCTTGGTGATTTGAATACCAGTAACCATAATTGCCTCCGTAAACGGTGTGTTATCGTCTTAATTAAAAACTGACGTGGTTAACTAATTGACGTAGTTAAAATTGACTTAGTTAAAATCGCTATCAGCAAAAAACTGCCAAACTTCGTAACGATCGTATAAAACGCTGTCTCTCTGCCCTCTTATATACCAGCCTGATAACCAGACATCTTTGACTTAAATCAATTTTAAAACCTTGCGATTTGGCACCCAGCCAGCAATATATTGTTTTATATCAATTTTACCAACGCAATAAATTGCAAATATTTTTGTAAATTTTCAATTTTTTTTCAAAAAAATCGCTTTCGTCCCGACAACAGCGGTTACGGTTTTACCTCGGCACGATAGATCGGTAAGCTACCCACAACACCATTCAACCTGTAAAAAAAGAGTGCATGATGGCGACCTCTCTCACCTGGCATGACGTGCTGGCACAAGAAAAGCAGCAGCCTTACTTCATTAATACCCTTGAATTCGTGGGGAAAGAACGAGCAGCGGGTAAGACTATCTATCCCCCACAGAAGGATGTTTTCAACGCGTTCCGTTTTACCGAACTGCATCAAGTCAAAGTCGTCATTCTGGGGCAAGATCCCTATCACGGCCCGAATCAAGCTCACGGGCTGTCATTTTCTGTACGTCCGGGCGTCCCCGCCCCGCCTTCTCTAGGTAATATTTATAAAGAGCTGGCGAGTGACATCCCTGGATTTGAAATTCCACGGCACGGTTTTCTGCAAAGCTGGGCGGAGCAAGGTGTTTTACTGCTAAACACGGTATTAACGGTTGAAGCTGGGCAAGCGCATTCGCATGCCAATCTGGGCTGGGAAACCTTTACTGACCGCGTCATTGCAGCATTGAATGAACAGCGGGAAGGTTTGGTCTTTCTTTTATGGGGCTCGCATGCACAGAAAAAAGGCAACATCATTGACCAGCAGCGCCACCATATTCTGAAATCGCCGCACCCTTCCCCACTATCTGCACACCGTGGATTTCTGGGTTGTAAGCATTTTTCGCAGGCCAATCAGCTTCTGGAACAGCAAGGATTATCGCCAATAGACTGGACGCCAAGGCTTCCGGAAGAGGCCTAAGCGGTAACGGTTTGGTTGCTTTCAAAAAATGGGAGCAGCCGACTATCCTTTATAAAGAACCGTTTATAAAAAATCGTAATCAGAAGCTGCTGACAAGAGTATTAAGCCGATGAAAAGTGCTGATTGAATATGAATAAACCGAGAGAGATAAATAGGAAGCAATGCGATGATTTGGTGGAGCTAAGCGGGATCGAACCGCTGACCTCTTGCATGCCATGCAAGCGCTCTCCCAGCTGAGCTATAGCCCCACAACGTGTGGAATGTTCGTGATAACCAACCAAACAGAGGGAATGTTTGGTGGAGCTAAGCGGGATCGAACCGCTGACCTCTTGCATGCCATGCAAGCGCTCTCCCAGCTGAGCTATAGCCCCGTATCTTACAGCACTACCGTAAAGACAAGTACTGTGCGAACGCGTCGCATAATATGAAACCCGATTAGCAGTGTCAACGGCTAAATCCGGTTATCCGATCAACCGCTGAAAAAGACGCCAAAGGTAAGAAAAAACAGGTGGCAATTTCGGTGTCATCTCATCATAAGCACAATAAAAAGCTGCCAACGATAACGCGATTTATTATCATCGGTTTCACGTTACGCTTCTGTCTTCCATTAAGCACCCAGCACATGCGCTATTTTCCTATGATTGTATTTTCTCTGATGGTGTCTACATCTGGCATGTTGCCTGTTAGGGCTGAGCCAACCATTCCTGATATTACTGAACAAGCAAAAGCTCAATTTGAGATCAAGCACGTTGAGATGCAAAGCGATACACAGCATACCTATCGGATTTTCATCGCACTTCCTCATCATCAGCCCGCGCCAGAAGGCGGCTATCCGGTGCTATACATGCTGGACGGTAATGCTCAGTTTCCTGTTGCGGTAAACAGCTATAACGCGAAAAATGGCGCGGCACCGCTAATTATCGCCGTCGGTTATGCGATCGATAAGCCCTACGATGTTCCCGCCAGAACACGCGACTACACGCCGCCAACACCACTCACCGATCCAGATTTTGCCGCAGGCGGCGAAGCCGAGGCGTTTTACCAATTCCTGCAATCCACGGTAAAACCTTGGGTTGAAGCAAACTATGACGTCAATAAACAAAAACAAACGCTTGCCGGGCACTCTTTCGGCGGTCTGTTTACGCTCTATACGCTTTTTAACCACACCGAGTCTTTCCAGCGCTATGTTGCTGCAAGCCCATCGATCTGGTGGGGAAATGGCGTTGTGATTCCAGCAAGAACACCGCTGCTCGCTACACCGCCGCAGTCAATTAGCGTCACAGCAGGGGAAAATGAAGATGAACCTGTCAAAACGCGAGCGGGTCAACCCGTTGATGAAAAACGGGCAGAACGGCTCAGCCAGAGAAAAATGGTGGAAAGAGCAAAAACGCTAGCTAACCGGCTCAATGAACAAGGCACAAAAGCCGACTTTATTCTGTTCCCAGGAAAAGGACATGGCGACGTGATCCCCGATGCCATCGGTAAAGCCGTTGCCATCGCTGGTCAATAATCCGCTGTTCACGCCATAAAAAAACACCCTGTCAGCTTACCGCTCACAGGGTGGGGGTGACCATCTCATTAACCCCGACATTTTGCCGGGGTCTGACACTATTCACCAATAGCGATTACTGCTGGGCTTCACGTTCAGTGATAAACGCCAGTGCTTTATCAATACGTGCCAACGAACGCTGCTGACCAACCGCGTGTACGGTAACATCAACGCCCGGAGACTGGCCTGCGCCCGTTACCGCAACGCGCAGCGGCATACCGACTTTGCCCATGCCCTGACCCAGTTCGTCCGCCGTGCCCTGAATGGCGTGATGGATGTTCTCCGCCGTCCAGCTAGTCATCGCTGCCAGTTTTTCACGTACCAGTTCTAGCGGTTGACGCGCAACCGGACGCAGATGTTTCTTCGCGGCATCGGCATCAAACTCAGCAAAATCTTCATAGAAATAGCGGCAAGAGTCCGCCATTTCTTTCAGCGTCTTACAACGCTCGCCCAGCAAACCGACCAGTTCGCTCAACTGTGGTCCGGTGCGCGTATCAATTCCCGCTTGCTCAATATGCCATGACAAATGCGTCGCCACGTATTCTGCTGGCAGATGGTTAATATAGTGATGATTCAGCCATTGCAGTTTTTCAGTATTGAAGGCGCTTGCCGATTTGTTGACGGCATCCAGTGAGAACAGAGACTTCATCTCATCAATAGAGAAGATTTCCTGATCGCCAGATGACCAACCTAAACGCACCAGATAATTCAGCAGTGCTTCTGGCAGATAGCCATCATCGCGGTATTGCATCACACCGACAGCGCCGTGACGCTTGGACAACTTCTTACCGTCATCACCCAGAATCATCGACACATGTGCATATTCCGGTACTGGTGCGCCCAGCGCTTTCAGGATGTTGATCTGACGCGGCGTGTTGTTGATATGGTCTTCGCCACGAATAACGTGCGTAATTTCCATATCCCAGTCATCGATAACAACACAGAAGTTGTAGGTCGGTGAACCGTCAGTACGGCGGATGATCAGATCGTCGAGTTCCTGATTGCTGAATTCGATAGGCCCGCGAATACGGTCATTAAAGATGACTGAGCCTTCCTGCGGGTTAAGGAAACGGACAACGTGCGGCTCACTGTCAGCATGATGCTCGTGAGAACCACGGCAGCAGCCGTCGTAACGTGGCTTATCACCCTTTTCCATCTGCTGCTCACGCAGCGCTTCCAGACGCTCTTTCGAGCAGTAGCATTTATACGCCGTACCGTTTTCCAGCATCTGGTCAATAACGGCGTTGTAACGGTCAAAACGTTTAGTCTGGTAGTACGGGCCTTCATCCCAGTTTAGGCTCAGCCAGTTCATACCATCCATAATGGCATCAATTGCGTCCTGAGTTGAACGCTCCAGATCGGTATCTTCAATACGCAGCACGAACTCACCGTCCTGATGACGGGCAAACAGCCAAGAGTAAAGAGCGGTACGAGCGCCGCCAACGTGAAGATAGCCAGTAGGGCTAGGGGCGAAACGGGTTTTGATTTTCATTTGGGATTACAGCCTTATTACGCAACGGCTGTCGGCATAGACCGACATAAGCTCAGAGAACAAAAGTGGGCAACATTCTATCACTCTGCTTCGATTCCTCAACGCCGTAACATGCCGCACGCGCTTTTATTCTGGAGGAAGAAGCAAGATAGTTGACTAAATTGCACAAGGATACAGCGCTAACGGCGATAAATACGACGCCTTGCCTAATTTTGCAACGAACAATCATTTTAGTTTTAAAAAGCGTTGACTCACATTCAAGGATCCCTATAATGCGACTCCACACAGCGGGGGTGATTAGCTCAGCTGGGAGAGCACCTCCCTTACAAGGAGGGGGTCGGCGGTTCGATCCCGTCATCACCCACCACTCTTAATGCTTTTAAGCAAGAGTAGCTCGCTGTGTAGAGTAAGAAGATTTGAGATTGGGTGATTAGCTCAGCTGGGAGAGCACCTCCCTTACAAGGAGGGGGTCGGCGGTTCGATCCCGTCATCACCCACCAATCTCTACCAGCTGGTCTTCTTATTAGAAGTTGAAATAGGTATAGAAGTAAACGTAGTACAGAAGTGGGTGATTAGCTCAGCTGGGAGAGCACCTCCCTTACAAGGAGGGGGTCGGCGGTTCGATCCCGTCATCACCCACCACTTCTGCGGGTCGTTAGCTCAGTCGGTAGAGCAGTTGACTTTTAATCAATTGGTCGCAGGTTCGAATCCTGCACGACCCACCACTTCCGCAAAGTGATTCCTCTCTGAAGTAAATCCACCCAATGTTATCTATTGCACGTGTCGTGTAGGTGAGAGCCTGCGTTCAGGTTCGAGCCGAGCGAAGCGAGACAACAACGCGCCAGCGTTGACCCCGAAGGGGCGAGGCCAAAGGCCGAGTCATCCTGCACGACCCACCACTTCCGCAAAGTGATTCCTCTCTCCACCAAATGCTATCTATTGCACGTGTCGTGTAGGTGAGACAAAATCATTGAAAATGGTTTTGAACAACGCTTGCGTTGGCCCTGTAAGGGTGAGCCTTAGAATAAGGCGAATAACCTGCGCTAATCTTTCTGTATTAACCTTCCCAATACGCAATTGAAGTACCGCGACCTATCAGCCACGGCACCCAAACGTCATGCCAGCACGGCTAAGTCCGCTGCATCAAAACCGCGTAATTTATCAGTCTGTCCAGTACGCACTTTTTGCACCCATTGCGCATCAGAGAGCAGTACCCGCCCAACCGCGATCAAATCAAATTCTTCCCGCTCCATGCGTGCATACAAATTGTCCAGTGCTGCCGTACCGGAACCCTCGCCACCAAACGCAGCAAAGAAATCTGAGCTTAACCCTACCGAGCCAACGCTGATTGTCGCCGCACCTGTCAGCTTCTTCGCCCAGCCGGCGAAGTTCAGCCCTTTAGCCCCGTCAATCTCAGGGAACTCCGGCTCCCAGAAACGGCGCTGAGAACAGTGGAGAACATCCACACCCGCCTCAACCAGCGGTGCCAGCCAGTCCGTCATCTCCTGTGGGGAGGTGGCAAGCCGTGCGCTGTAATCCTGCTGTTTCCACTGACTCACGCGCAGGATTAGAGGGAAATCGTCACCAATAGCGGCTCGGACCGCGCGAATAACCTCTGCGGCAAAGTAGGAACGCTCACGGATCGTTGCGCCACCGAAGACATCTGTACGCTTATTCGTGCCTGGCCAGAAGAATTGATCGATCAGGTAGCCATGCGCCCCATGCAACTCCACCGTGTCAAACCCCAGACGTTTGGCATCGGCTGCCGCACGGGCGAAAGCCGCCACGGTATCGGCGATATCTTCTTCCGTCATCACCACACCACGAGGCTCATCGGGCCCAACCAGCCCAGAAGGGCTTTCAACAGGGGCATCAGGTTCCCAGCCGCGGCCGTGCGTTGACCCCGTATGCCAAATTTGTGGACCAATACGACCACCAGCGGCATGAACCGCTTTAGCCACCGCATCCCAGCCCGCCAGCGCCGCCTCACCATGGAAAAATGGAATCCCTGACATATTGCGCGAAGCAGGACGATCGACCACCGTCCCCTCCGTTAGAATCAGTCCTACGCCCCCTTCGGCACGGCGTCGGTAATATTCCGCATTCGCCGAGCCGGGAACCCCCTCTTCCGCCATACTCCGCGTCATGGGTGCCATAACGATGCGATTGGGAAGGGTCAACCCCTTCACCGTGAAGGGACTAAACAGAATATCGTCAGACATGGATATTTCCTTTTAAGGTTTAACGCTATACGGCGTTGAACATGGATTAAAAACGCAATTCATACAGTTAAGCAACTCTATTAGCATCACCCCCTTGTAAAGATGATGCCATCCTGCTTGCACTTATAAATGATGTATGACATATATAATAAATGTCAATCAACATTTAAATGTAAGGTGAGTAGTATGAAATACACGACGTTTGGACGGAATACGGGTTTACGCGTTTCTGAGCTGGCTCTCGGAACAGGAAATTTTGGCACTGGTTGGGGCTATGGTTCTGAAAAAGAACAGGCTAAACAGGTATTTGATCGTTATGCCAACGCTGGCGGCAACCTCATCGATACGGCGGATGCTTACCAGTTGGGCCAATCTGAGCAGATGGTCGGAGAATTCATTGCCGCAGATCGCGATCATTTTGTGGTAGCGACGAAATACACCTTAAGTGCCATGCCGGATGCTGGAATTTCCCAAACCGGCAATAGCCGTAAGAATATGATCTCATCGGTAGAAAACAGCCTTAAGCGACTGAAAACCGATCGTATCGATGTGCTGTGGGCGCACTTTGATGACCAATTAACTCCGTTGGAAGAGATTATTCGAGCTTTCGACGATCTCATTCGATCAGGGAAAATTCAATACGCCGGCTTCTCTAATTTCCCAGCCTGGCGTATTGCCCGAGCGGACACCATGGCAGAACTGCGCGGCTGGTCGCGAATTGCCGGCATTCAGGTGGAATATAGTCTGGTACAGCGTACAGCAGAGCGAGAACTGCTGCCGATGGCTGAAGCGATGGGGCTGGCAGCCACGCTTTGGTCTCCACTGGGTGGCGGCCTGCTGACGGGAAAATACCGTCAAAGTAAAGAAGGCCGCCTGATCGGTTTTGGCGGAAGGTTAGTGCACACCGAGCAAGACACGACCTTGTTGGATGAGGTATTTCGCGTGGCAAACGAGGTGAACGTCATGCCAATACAGGTTGCCATCGCCTGGTTACGATATAAATCCGCCCGCTCCAGCACCAGTCTGATCCCCATTCTGGGTTCCCGCACGCTGGCACAGTTGGACGACACGCTGCTCGCATTAGATGTAACGCTAAGCGAAGATCAGGTCGCGCGACTGGATGAAATCAGTGCAATTTCTCTGGGAACACCGCACGATCAGATTGCAGGGACATTGCCACGGGCTCAGGGAGGTGACAGCGCTAATATTATTACGCCGTGGCCACCACGAGCCTGATCTGGCTATTGATGAAAGGCATCATCTATTGAGTCTGATTTTTTCATACTCTAAGATGGTGCCTGACAAAGAAAGGAGAACAAAATGGCCCGTGTATCAAAGCAGCAGATGGAGCGTAACCGAGAGGAAATCATCCAGGTTTCTTCACAGCTCTTTCGTGAACGGGGCCTGAACGGCGTCAGCGTGAACGATTTGATGGCTGCGGCCGGGTTAACCCACGGTGGCTTTTATGGTCATTTTGCCTCCAAAGATGAACTCGCTGCCATCGCCAGCCGAAAAGCGCTTGAGGATTCTCATTCGCGCTGGCAGGAAATAAGCCAGCACGCCGATCAACATGATCTACAAACGATGGTGGAGCACTATCTTTCCCCCGACCACCGTGACTGCGCCAAAGATGGCTGTGCGATCACCGCGTTAGCTAGCGACATCGCCAGAGAAAGTGAGGATAAGCCGGTACGCGAGGTTTATCTCAAGGGTGTCAGGGCCATGCTGGGCAGGCTGGAATCCCTCTCTACGATAGAAGATAAAGAACAGCGTAGGCTGCATGCTATGGCGCAATTCGCGCTGCTGTCTGGCGCGCTAACGTTAGCCCGCGCAACGGCTGGCGATGCCTTGTCGGACGACTTCCTTATCGCCGCCAAAAAAGCGCTGCTTGGCGAAGCATAGACATGTTATGAAAAGGGGCCTACCGCATCAGTGATAAGCCCCAACCGCATTCTTTGTTAAAAATATTCCTTTATACAATTCATTTCCTGACCGTCAGCCGTTCAGGTCACTGACTCTTCTCATAACATATTGTTATTGCGTTATTCTCATCCATCATTAGACCGCCACAATTGCAGTGCTATGCTTTCTGCGTTGACACGCTTCACCTAATTTTTTGACAGAAAATATCAAATTTATTTGTTTTCTATTCAGGCGCTAAATCGACGACACTGCCGCCTTATCTCCAATAGCACTTTTCGCTTACTCATGAGGTTGTCTAGTATGATTTCTCAGTTGAATCAGTGGTTCACGCGTTTAACCGATCATCCCGATGCAGGTAAACTTTTACTGCGTTTAACCGTGGGTATTTTGCTGCTGTTTCACGGCGTAGCAAAAGTTGAGCACGGCGTAGGCTGGATCGTACAAATGCTGCAAGGCACAGGTCTGCCAGGTTTCATCGCTTATGGCGTTTATGTGGGTGAAATCGTTGCGCCGATCCTGATTATTTTGGGCGTGTTTACCCGTATTTCCGGCCTGATTGCCGCGTTGACGCTGGTTGTGGCTACTCTGATGGTGGGCACGGGTAAATTCTTCACCCTGACCAACGTCGGCGCATGGGCGCTGGAAGTTGAAGCGCTCTATTTCTTCGCTGGCATTATCATCATGCTGGTTGGCAGCGGTCGTTACTCTGTTGCTTCTAACCCCGCTTATCGTTAATCCTTTCAGCCAAGAGCATTAGCCGTAAACGCAAAAAACCCGCGAATTTCGCGGGTTTTTTTATTGCTATCGTCGGCCTGCCGATCAGATTTCCCAGTCGTGGTTATAGCGCTTGGGCTTGAACTGAATCACGTCACCTTTCTGCAACCCTTCCAGGCTCACATCGTCTTTCGCAACTTCCGCTTCAATCAGCTCAGACTGCTCACCCAGTTTCAACGACAGACGCGTTAACGCACCAAGCGGGCGAATATCACGCACGGTCACCGCCTGATAGCCATCCTGGGCCTGAACAGACAACGATACTTCATGCGGACGGAACAGAATGGTTTCTTCCGTTTGCGCTACTTTCAACCGGTTGCTGTCGCCAAGGAAATGGTAAACAAACTCGCTGGCTGGATTGTTATACACCTCTGCCGGCGTACCGATTTGTTCAATCACGCCTTTGTTCATCAGTACGATACGGTCAGCGACTTCCATCGCCTCTTCCTGATCGTGTGTTACAAATACCGATGTCAGATCGATATCTTCATGCAACTGAGACAGCCAGCGGCGCAGCTCTTTACGTACCTTGGCATCCAGTGCGCCAAAGGGTTCATCCAGCAGCAGGATGCTAGGCTCGACGATCAGTGCACGTGCCAGCGCAATACGCTGGCGCTGGCCGCCAGAAAGCTGTTCAGGGTAGCGATCCCCCAGCCAGTCCAACTGCACCAGATTCAGCAATTCATGCACTTTCTTTTCGATGTCACTCTTCGATGGCCGAATATTTTTCGGCTTCATTCGCAGCCCAAACGCCACATTATCGAACACCGTCATGTGACGGAACAGCGCGTAGTGCTGGAATACAAACCCCACGTTACGTTTACGCACATCGTGAACGGACACATCCTGACCGTGGAAAATAATGCTGCCGCTATCCGGCTGTTCCAGCCCGGCGATAATACGCAGCAGTGTTGTTTTACCGCAGCCCGATGGCCCCAGCAGCGCCACCAGCTCGCCGCTGTGGATAGACAAATTAATCTCGTTCAGCGCCCGGAACTGACCAAATTGTTTATTAATATTGCGAATCTCAATGCTCATTTTTGGCCAACTCCTGTTGTTTCTCTATTTGCTTCGTCAATCGGCTTTCACTCCACTGGCGCAGCAGCAGCACGACCAGTGACATAATTAACAGAAGGATCGCCACGCTGAAAGCCGCAACGATGTTGTACTCGTTATAAAGAATTTCAATATGCAACGGCAGCGTGTTCGTCAGACCGCGAATATGGCCGGAAATGACGGAAACCGCACCAAACTCCCCCATTGCACGCGCAGTACACAGCACCACGCCGTAGATCAGCGCCCACTTCACATTCGGCAGCGTGATGTGCCAGAACATTTGCCAGCCATTCGCCCCCAGCAGCCGTGCCGCTTCTTCCTCCTGCGAACCCTGCTCTTCCATCAGCGGAATCAGCTCACGGGCAACATAAGGCAGCGTGACGAAAATTGTCGCTAGTACGATGCCCGGCACGGCGTAAACAATTTGCAGATCGTGTTCGAGCAGGAAGGGATAGATCTTGCTTTGCGCCCCAAACAGCAGCACATACACCAGCCCCGCAACCACAGGGGAAACGGAAAATGGCAAATCGATCAGCGCCAGTAGAAAGCTCTTGCCACGAAATTCGAATTTCGTCACGCACCATGCTGTCGCCAGACCGAACACCACATTTAGCGGTACGGAAATGACGGTCGCAAGCAGCGTCAGCTTAAGTGCAGAAATCGCATCAGGTTCGGTAATCGCGTCCCAAAATGCGCCGACGCCTTTATCCAGTCCCTGAGTGACTACCATCATCAGCGGCAGCACCAGAATCAGGAAAAAGACGACCCACGCGAGTGAAACCAGAATGTAATAGGCGGCGGGCTGTTTTTTTCTTTTAGCCGCGTTGGCCTGAGTGGAAATAACCTGTTCCATGAAGACCGGCCCTTACAGTTTCGGTTGAATGCGGCGCTGCAACACGTTAATCAGCAGCAGCATAATGAAAGAAACCAGCAGCATGAATACACCGATTCCGGTTGCTCCCTTGTAGTCATACTGATCGAGTTTGGAGACGATCAGCAGCGGCAGAATTTCGGTTTTAAACGGAATATTCCCCGCGATAAACACCACGGAACCGTATTCGCCAACGCCACGGGCAAAGGCCAGCGCAAAGCCCGTCAGCCACGCGGGTAACAGCGCAGGAAGCAAGACATGGCGGAAAACCTGAAGCGGACGCGCGCCAAGGCAGGCGGCAGCTTCTTCCACTTCTTTCGGAATATCAGCCAGCACCGGTTGCAGCGTTCTGACCACGAAAGGCAGCGTGACGAAAATGAGCGCCAGCGTGATACCAATGCTGCTATAGGCTATTTTGAATGGAAACAGCGAGCCAATCAGGCCATTCGGCGCATACAACGCCGTCAGCGCAATCCCCGCCACGGCGGTTGGCAGCGCAAAGGGCATATCGATCATGGCATCGATCACTTTACGACCGGGAAAGGTATAACGCACGAGCACCCAGGCCAGCAGCGTCCCAAGAATACCGTTAATAAACGCCGCAGCCAGCGCCGTACCAAACGAAAGCCGCAGGGAGAAAAGCACCTGACGGCTGGTGATCAGATCCCAAAACTGACCAAACGTTAGTTGGCTGGCATACAAAAACATCCCCGCCAACGGAATGAGGACAATTAATCCTAAATAGCTCAGGCTAAACCCTAACGTTAGCCCGAAACCGGGAATCACTGAGGAAGAACGTTGTGACATACCGTGCCTTTAATTTTCATACTCACTACCCAGCCAACAACTGCTTGCCGACGCGCGCTACCTGACAGAAAGGTTAAGGCGGCAGGTCCTCTGCTTCTTAACCTGAAAAAAGCCGCTAGGGTGATAGCGGCCTTACTCCGTCAGACATTAAAAACTTACTTATTAATCTCTTTAAAGATGGCGTCGAACACACCGCCGTCGTTAAAGAATTTGTCCTGTGCCGCTTTCCAGCCGCCGAAATCCTTATCAATCGTCACCAGATTTACCGGTGCAAACTGATCTTTAAACTCTTCAGCGATCTTGGCATTACGTGGACGATAGAAATTTTTACCGATGATGCGCTGCGCTTCATCGCTGTAGAGGTATTGCAGATAGGCTTCAGCCTGCTTCTGCGTTCCCTTACGCTCAACGACTTTGTCGACAACGGCAACCGGCGGTTCAGCCAGAATCGACAGAGACGGCGTCACGATCTCAAGCTGATCGCCACCCTGTTCTTGCAGAGACAGGTAGGCTTCGTTTTCCCATGCCAGCAGCACATCGCCTAGCTGACGTTGCACAAAGCTGATCGTTGCCCCACGCGCACCGGTATCCAGTACGGGTGCATGGCGATACAGCTCAGTGACAAATTTCAGTGCAGTTTCATCATTGCCGCCCGGTTGCGCTTTGGCATAGGCCCACGCCGCCAGGAAGTTCCAACGCGCACCGCCAGAGGTTTTCGGGTTTGGCGTGATCACCTCAACGCCCGGCTTCACCAGATCGTTCCAGTCTTTGATTTGCTTCGGATTACCTTTGCGCACCAGAAAAACGATGGTGGAGGTGTAAGGCGTGCTGTTGTCAGGCAAACGCGCCTGCCATTTAGGGTCGATCAACGGTTGATTCAGGTTTAATGCATCAATGTCACCCGCCAGCGCCAGCGTCACCACATCAGCCTGCAAGCCGTCAATCACCGAACGCGCCTGCTTTCCAGAGCCGCCGTGCGAGTTTTTGATAGTGATATCTTCACCGGTGGTCGCTTTCCAATGCTTAATAAACGCCGCATTGTATTGCTGATAGAGTTCGCGCGTCGGATCGTAAGACACGTTTAATAATTCGGTAGCCGCTGAGGCCACACCGGAAAACAACAGTGCTGCCGTAGCAACAGATAACCCCAGACGACGTATTGACATTCTTATCACTCCCTAATGCTCGAAAGTATCAGATAAAATCATGACGGATGTGACTGATTAATAACTTAAATAATTCGACTTGCAGGAAAAAACGTTATCGTTTAAACCGCGTACATGCCGCTTGAAATAGGACGGGTCTATCAGGCTGACAACATGGAAGTGACAATAGTGGATATAAGGAAGGGGCAAAAATATTGTTTCGCGATAATTTATGCTATCGCGTTATATTGTTAATGATTATGTAATAGTTTTCAGTCTAAGCAATTTTGTTGCAGCGGTAATATTTTACGGCGGGATATGGAATAACCCTGATGCCGTGCGGCATCAGGTGAATACGGAGCAAGCTAAGCTTGAATCACGGTGGACGTAAAACGAGGTGCCTTTCTGCCCTACTCTTCTTCATCCAGTTGCAAAGCCACGTACAGCAGCAGACGGTCGTCGAAATTCCCCAGATCTAACCCCGTCAGTTCAGAGATGCGGTTAAGGCGATATTCCAGCGTATTGCGGTGGATAAACAGCGCTTTCGCCGTCGCGCCGGGCTGGACGTTGTTACGAAACCAGGCACCCAACGTCCGACGCAGCAGACCATTGCCGTCCATTGCTTTAAGCTTCGAGAGAGGACGCACCAGCTCGTTTGCCTGCCAGCCGCCGCGCAGGCTGTCCAGCAGCACGGGTAACATCAAATCCTGATAGTAATAACAGCGCTGGGCGGGCATGCGCTGCTTACCTACGCTCATGGTCGTTCGTGCCGTTCGGTAGGAACGCGCGATACTGCCGGGGCCAGAAAAATAGTTCCCCAGCGCCAGCCGTACCCGTAGTCGACTGCTTTCCGCCATACGAGACATCAGCGTATCCACGCGACGCCGGTGTTCCTCTGCATCCCAGCGCCCGTGGCTGTTCAGCGCCGGTTTTAGTACCACCATTTCCGTCAGAGAAACGATAGCAATCAGGTTGTCGCGTTCCGGCGTGGTCAGCAACGTCTGCAACTGCTGTAGCTCTGCCATAGCGGAATCAACACCGAGCTGCCCGCTGTCCACTTCGATCACCGCAGCGACGCGGGGTTTATTCAGATCGATACCTAAACGCTGCGCCCACTCCATGAGAGCGGGAGACAGATCGTCGGTACGAATCAGGTTCAGTACCAGTTCTTCACGCAGACGGCTATCCTGCGCCAGCATATGCAACAGCCTCGCCTGCTCCAGCATCATTTCCGCCGTCATGCAGACAAGCTCGCCGTATTGCCGTAGCTGGCTGGGATTCCCGGTCAGGCCGATGACGCCAACGATTTCACCGTCGATGCGCAAAGGTAAATTGATGCCCGGACGCACGCCGTGCAGGTGACGCGCCACGGCATCATCAATATCGACAACTCGCCCCTGCGAAAGCGCCAGCAATGCGCCTTCGTGCAGTTCCCCCAATCGTTCCTGATCGCCACTGCCGATAATCTTACCGCGAGCATCCATCACGTTGATATTGCTATCAATGATCTGCATGGTCCGCGCGACAATATCCTGTGCCATCTTGGCATTGAGATGATACGACGCCATTTTTACCTCTGAGAGGAACATTGACAATTGCACCAGCATACCGCCACTCGGTGCGCCACACATTGTGCAAATTAACAAAGAAACGGGAATTAGATTAAATCTGTGGAAGAACTCACAAAAGCACTTTCATAGAGAAGCGAGAAGTGGCCGAGTACCTGAGTACCCGGCCAGATAAGCAACGTAACAAATTGTCTTAAAAGGTAATTATTAACTTACACGCTGAACCGTTCGATTACTGAGCCAGCAGATAAATCGTGTTCTCGCCACGACGCACGTTCAAGGCCAATACGGCCGGTTTGCTGTCCAGAATTTTACGCAACTCACCAATATTCTGTACCGGCTGTTGGTTAACCCCCAGAATAATGTCGTCCTTCTTCAGGCCAATTTTAGCCGCCGCGGAACCGGGTTTAACGTTATCCACCTTGACGCCTTTTTTGTCGTCCACCTGAGTATTGCTCAATTCTGCACCCTCAATGCCGGAATAGAGATTACCGGAAGCCACCTGAGCCTGATTGCTTTGTTGCAGCGTCACCTCGACGGTCAGCGGTTTACCCTCACGCAGCAGACCCAGTGCCACTTTGCTGCCCACTGGCAACGAACCGACCTGAGCACGCAACGCGGAGAAGCTGCTAACCGCTTTACCATTCAGCGTGACGATCACATCGCCAGCCTTGATGCCTGCCGCATCTGCCGCCGATTTCGGCCGCACTTGACTCACAAACGCACCGCGCTGCGCATCAACCTTCATCGCCTGTGCCAGTTCGGAGTTCAGTTCTGTTCCGGTAATACCCAACTCACCGCGTTTCACTTCACCAAATTCGATAATCTGTGCGACAACGCTTTTCACCATATTGCCAGGAATAGCGAAGCCAATCCCGATATTACCGCCACCTGGGGCAAGAATCGCGGTATTCAGCCCAATCAGTTCACCATTCAGGTTCACCAGCGCACCGCCGGAATTTCCGCGGTTGATCGCCGCATCGGTCTGAATAAAGTTCTCGTAGTTTTCAATATTCAAGCCGCTACGCCCCAGCGCAGACACAATGCCCGATGTCGCCGTTTCTCCCAGACCATACGGGTTACCAATCGCTACCGTATAATCACCGACCCGTAACTGATCGGAATCCGCAACCTTAATCGCCGTCAGGTTTTTAAAGTCTTTCAACTGTACCAGTGCGATATCTGAACGCGGGTCTTTGCCTAGCACTTTGCCGTCATACTTGCGGCCGTCGCTGAGCCGAATCTGAATCTTATCGGCATTATCCACCACATGGCTGTTGGTCACCACGTAGCCTTTTTCCGCATTAATCACGACGCCCGCGCCCAGCGCCTGGAAGTTTTCCTGCTTCGATTGCGGTTGACCATCGTCATCGTCACTGTCTCCCTGACACATTGGCGACGACTGGAACGGCGATCCCTCCTGACAGAAAGGCGAATTTTCACCAAAAAATGGCTGGAGCTGCGGCGGAATATTTTCTTTGCCTACATTATTTTCTTTACCCTGATTGGTGGTATGCCCTTCCACGTAGATGCTCACGACAGAAGGCATAACCTTTTCCAACATAGGGGCCAGACTGGGTAATTGACCCGATGCTGCAGCAGATGCCGCTGACTCAGCCGCATTCGCCGCAGTGGAACCCATCGCCATCGCCAGACTTAATGCCAGCGCACTCAGGACCAATGATTTTCTTTTCATAGGAATCTATCTCATAGTAATCAACACGCGAGTCTTACGGCCCGTGTACCCGACACCGGGTACACTCAGTGGTCGTGCTGTATGAGATAAATATGAACCAACAAGGTTCCCGAGGGGAAGATCGTGAAGCGTAAGGAAATATTGAACGGCTTTACAAAACTCGCGATTTCCGTTGCAGCGTGTTCATCGCTAATCTGCTGCCATCAGCTTGCGGTATTCGTCGTAGGCGTATAAATCCGTCATACCGCTGATGTAATCCTGAATCAGGCGTGCTCGATAATAATATTCACGGACGATTCGCTCACTTTCAGGTAACCCTTCCAATTCAGTGACCGCTTCACGATAGGCCAGACAATGCTTGCTGGATAGCTTGTGATAAAGCCGCGTTTCGATCGGATAACGCCTGTGGGTATCCTCGCGGACAAGCTGGCTGAAATCCAGATAGGGCATCTCAAGCAGCGGGCTATAAATATCCAGCAGGCCGCGAATCACACGGTCGCCCTGTAGCTCCAGTTGCTCAACTTCATGATGGTTAAAAACATGCTTTAGGGCAACGTGTTTAAAGATGCCTAACAGGCGATTCTGCGGGCTGTCGTCCTCAAGCAAGGCCTGATTGAACGATCCAGCATAGACCGCCGGTAGGTTGTCGATAAAACGCAGCGCGGCATGCGGCACCATCTGCCCCACGGTGTAAACACGGAGATTCATGAAGAACTGGTCATCGTGGCTGCGCCACTGAAAGCGTTCTCGCTCTTTGTAAGCGCGTTCAATCGTTTTGGCGAAGATGTCTTTCTCTGCGCCTGCGCCCCAATTCTCGCGCAGACGATCGTAAAGTTCTTCGATCGTGAGGATATCTTTCTCAACAGCATCTTCTAAATCCGCGATACAGTAGGAAACATCATCGGCCGCTTCCATAATATAGCTCAGCGGGTGGCGATGAAACTCCCCCATCTCCAGCTCTTCACGCAGCCTGACGACAAAGGCCTCCTCTGACAGATAGTAGCCCGGCTTCTTCATCAAATAATCGTAATCAGCGGGAAGCTCACCGCGCCAATACGCAGGGCGGGTATATTTCAGAATGCAAGCCACTTGCCCGTAGGTGAGATTAAGCTTCAGCAAGGTATGCACCAAACGGATCGCCTGCGCGTTACCTTCAAAATGGCTGAGATCTTGTCGGATCTGCCCACGTAGATCGTCCAGTCCATCCTGCCGCATCCGCAGCACAGGAACATTACAGTCATCGACGCGTTCCGGGGATTCACTGTCCAGATAGTGGCTATCCAGCAATTTCCTGAACCATTGATTAATCGCCGATTCGCCAAAATGGCCAAACGGCGGATTGCCGATGTCGTGCATCAGACAGGCCATTTCAACCAGGCTTTCAAACGGCGTTTGTCTATCAGCTAGCCCAAGCGATGCCAGCCGGTCGTCAGTTTGCAGGCGGTGCAAAATTTCTTTGGCGATATAACGGCCAACCTGCTGAACTTCCATCGAATGGGTGAGACGGGAACGAACCGCCGCATTACGTTCCAGCGGAAAGACCTGGGTTTTTTGCTGTAAGCGGCGAATGGCGGCGGAGTTAATAATCCGACCGCGATCGCTTTCAAACTGGCGCACAATCGCGTAGCCATTATCAGCCGTTTTAGGTCGACTGAAATGCCGTTGAAAACTCATTTTTTTGGCAAAATCGATATCAGACATACGGTTCTCCCTGTCATTACGCTACAGCACAATGATGGACACTCCATCTCCCCCTGCTAGCCATGATAGACTAACGTCCGCGATATATACCTAATGCTGGTCATTTAACGATCGAGATACAGGGATGGGGCTTCAGTGACCAGCATTAGGTATACACCTTCCATTTATAACAGAATTTACGGGGAACCTTATGAAAGTCGGTATTATCGGTGCGATGGAACAAGAAGTAACACTGCTGCGCGATCGGATTGAAAACCGTCAAACCTTCCAGCGTGCGGGTTGCGAAATCTACACCGGGCAAATCAACGGTGTCGACGTCGCCCTGCTGAAATCCGGTATCGGTAAAGTCTCCGCCGCACTCGGCACCACGCTGCTGCTGGAATACAGCAAGCCAGACGTGGTGATTAACACCGGTTCCGCTGGCGGACTGGCCCCCACGCTGAATGTCGGCGATATCGTCGTTTCTGATGAAGTGCGTTACCACGATGCCGACGTCACGGCCTTTGGCTATGAACCTGGCCAGATGGCAGGCTGCCCTGCCGCTTTCCCTGCCGATGAAAAACTCATCGCACTGGCGCAGGAAGCGATTACCGATTTACAACTGAATGCCGTGCGCGGTCTGGTTGTCAGCGGCGACGCCTTCATTAACGGCGCAGAGCCGTTAGCCCGTATCCGCACCACCTTCCCAAAGGCAATTGCCGTGGAAATGGAAGCCACCGCGATCGCCCATGTCTGCCATCAGTTTGCCGTACCGTTCGTGGTGGTTCGCGCGATTTCTGATGTGGCCGATAAAGCCTCACACCTGAGTTTTGATGAGTTCCTGAGCGTTGCCGCACAGCAATCAACGCGGATGGTAGACGTGATTCTGGCCAAGTTAGCGGCTCGCTAATCAATGACCGTCAGGCTCCTCTGCTGGCTGAGCGGGCTGCTGCTTTACTCTGCCGCTTATGCTATTCCGCAGCGTGTCATCAGTCTTGCACCACACGCGACCGAGATGGCCTACGCGGCAGGCATGGGCGAACAATTGGTTGCGGTCAGCGCCTGGTCAGATTACCCGCCGGAAGCGAAAAAACTGGAACAGGTTGCCTCCTGGCAGGGTATCAATCTAGAGCGGATCCTGGCACTTAAGCCCGATCTGATTCTGGCCTGGCGCGAGGGTAACCCGCAGCGTCCGCTGGAACAGCTCGCTAACTTCTCGATTCCCATTGTTTATCTGGATGCGAAAACGTTAGACGATATTCCGGCGTCATTGCGACAGTTGGCAACCTATAGCCGCCATCCTGAACAAGCCGAACGCGCCGCGACAGATTTTCAGCAGCAAATAGGCAAGCTACAGCACGCGAATGAGCAACATAAGGCGGTACACACCGCTCCGTTACGGGTATTTATTCAATTCGGCACTCAACCGCTGTTTACCTCTTCGAAAGCGACGCTGCAAAGCCAGATCGTTTCGCTATGTGGTGCAGAAAATAGCTTTGCCGACAGCCCCGTGCCGTGGCCACAGGTCAGTCGTGAACAGGTATTAAGACGGCAACCACAGGCCATTATTGTCAGTGGTACACCAGATAAAATTGCTAACGTGCAGGCATTTTGGCAGCCACAGCTCGCAGTCCCGGTGATTACCGTCAATGAAGACTGGTTTAGCCGCAGCGGCCCTCGGTTGCTATTGGCAGCACAGCAAATTTGTTCTCAATTAGCTGAATTAAGATTAACACAATGAAATCATCTCGATAACAATAGCTTCATTAGTATACAAGTTGTAACACTAGCAGGCTTTTATTTCGCCACTATTTGTCGATAATCTGAGCGTAAGAGTGGAGTCATAGACACCAACTAAGGTGTTGATTACTACTCGGCGATAAAGCCAAAGCAATACGAAATTAGAAAATTTTGAACCGATATCGGTTCCTTTAACACCAGGTAAAATAAACATGAAAAGTGCGTTGCTTTACGCAAGTCTGCTGATCGCGGCTTGTGGCACTGCTTATGCAGGAAGTAGCGGCGGGCAAATTAATGCTCAACTGACGATATTACCGTCGTGTGGCGTCACGCCACAATCCGGTCAATATCGAATGGACTGTAACGTAGCGTCTGTACCTCAACCTAAAATTACTGAGTCACGTATTCAGGTCGATCAGGCAAAACTTTCGACATCAGCGGCAAAAACGACGCAGGGTACGGAAACACGCCTGATTACGGTCGAATGGTAATCACAGTAAAAAACGTTCTCTACGTTTTTTTAACGCCTCGGTGATAGGTTAATTGTTGTAAAAAAGCCGTGTCTTGGTGATAAGACACGGCTTTTATTTTTTAGTCGGTGAATAACCGCAATGCAGGATCAGACGCTGAAAGAGGAACCACAGCCGCAGGTAGATTTCGCATTCGGATTCGTCACGATGAAGCGAGAACCTTCCAGCCCTTCGGTATAATCTACCGCACCGCCAACCAGATATTGCAGGCTCATCGGATCAACAACCAGCGCTACGCCTTGTTTCTCAATAGTCATGTCGCCATCGTTGATTTGATCATCAAAGGTAAAACCATACTGGAAACCGCTACAGCCGCCGCCCGTGATATACACGCGCAGTTTCAGCTCTGGGTTTTCTTCATCAGCAATCAGGTTTTTCACCTTGCTTGCCGCCGCATCGGTAAATTGCAGAGGCAGTGCTGCTATATCATCGCTCATATTTTTACTCCCAACTCAGGGCTTATCAGGTGATAGACCCATATTCATACGCTTATTATCCGGCAGTAAGCGAAAACGTTCAAGATTTGACAGAGATTGTTGAAATAATCGCCGCATTATGCCGTTTCATATTCCCCCTAGCCAGTACTCTCTGTGGGTATGATGCCATGCGTTTTCAAGCGAAAACCCGTACAGCGATTTCATAACGGCGGTCAGTTCATTAGAATACCTCCCTACATTTTACGATCAAGATCAGTCAGGACCGCGTAATGAACAAATCTGAAAGCCTGTATGCTGCGGCGCAGCAACTTATTCCCGGCGGTGTGAACTCACCGGTTCGCGCCTTTAACGGCGTCGGCGGCACACCGCTGTTCATCGAACGGGCTGATGGCGCTTATCTCTACGACGCCGACGAGCAAGCGTACATTGATTACGTGGGATCGTGGGGTCCGATGGTACTGGGTCACAACCATCCGGCAATTCGCGATGCCGTGATTGCTGCCGCAGAACGCGGTCTGAGTTTTGGTGCCCCTACCGAGATGGAAGTGCAGATGGCGCGTCTGGTCACCTCGCTGGTGCCTAGCATGGATATGGTACGGATGGTCAACTCCGGCACAGAAGCCACCATGAGCGCAATCCGTCTGGCGCGTGGTTACACGGGCCGCGATAAAATCATCAAATTTGAAGGCTGCTACCACGGCCACGCCGACTGCCTGCTGGTAAAAGCTGGTTCTGGCGCACTGACGCTAGGTCAACCGAACTCCCCCGGCGTTCCGGCCGATTTCGCCCGCCACACGCTGACCTGCGTCTATAACGATCTGTCATCCGTTCGCGCCGCGTTTGAACAATACCCTGATGAGATCGCCGCAATTATCGTCGAACCCGTCGCGGGTAACATGAACTGCGTTCCACCGCTGCCAGATTTCCTTCCCGGCCTGCGCACCCTGTGTGACGAGTTTGGTGCTCTGTTCATCATCGATGAGGTGATGACCGGCTTCCGTGTTGCACTGGCAGGCGCACAATCGCACTACGGCGTAGTACCGGATCTGACCTGTCTGGGGAAAATCATCGGCGGTGGGATGCCAGTCGGCGCATTCGGCGGTAAGCGTGACGTTATGCAAGCGCTGGCCCCAACCGGTCCGGTTTATCAGGCGGGTACGCTGTCTGGCAACCCCATCGCCATGGCGGCAGGTTTTGCCTGTTTGACGGAAGTGGCGAAACCCGGTGTACATGAAAAGCTCACCGCGTTGACCCATCAACTGGCTGACGGCCTGTTGGCTGCCGCGAAAGCTGAAAACATTCCGCTGGTGGTTAATCAGGCTGGCGGCATGTTCGGCTTGTTCTTTACCGATGCCGACAGCGTTACCAGCTATCAGGATGTGATGAAGTGCGACGTCGAACGTTTTAAGCGTTTTTTCCACATGATGCTGGAAGAAGGGATTTATCTCGCGCCTTCCGCTTTTGAAGCGGGCTTTATGTCGCTGGCGCATACGCCACAGGACATCGAACGTACCATCGAAGCCGCACAGCTCTGCTTCTCACGTCTGTAAGCTTACTCGTACACAATGGCGTCACTGAGTGACGCCATTGCTGCTCAATAACAGCGCCTCCGCTACCTGCCATTTTTTTCATCAGGGTTCTCGATTGAGAATGACAAGCCCTCTCAAATTGGTTATGAGTAAGTCTACTTGCCTGAAAATAGCGGAGAAGTCATGTTAAAGGTTCTAGGACGCACGTCGTCGATCAACGTTCGGAAAGTGCTGTGGCTGTGTGACGAATTGGTAATTCCCTTTCAGCGAGAAGACTGGGGAGATGGTTACCAGTCACCGCAATCACCCGCATTTTTGGCGCTCAATCCCAATGCTATGATACCGGTTATTCAGGACGACGATTTCGTCATGTGGGAATCGAATGCGATCTTACGCTACCTCGCCAACGCGAAGGACGGAGCCTGGCTCTACCCGCAAGATCCGCGTAGCCGCGCTCCAGTCGATCAATGGATCGACTGGCAGGCCACCGAACTCAATCCCTCATGGCGTTACGCTTTTATGTCGCTGGTGCGCCAGTCTCCCGCACATCAGGAGCCGCAGCTATTGGCAGAATCCTGCGCGCTTTGGTCACGCACCATGGGCATTTTGAACCAACAATTGGAGCGGACTGGTCACTACGTTGCAGGGCAAGCGTTTACGCTGGCCGATATTCCCATCGGGCTATCGGTCAATCGCTGGTATGAAACACCGTTGGAACACACAGACTATCCTGCCGTCCGCGCCTACTATGAGCGCTTAAGCGAACGTGCAGGCTACCTGGCCTGGGGACGAAACGGCACGCCATAACGCTATTCTGCGCTACCCGGCCCGATACCGCTCATTTCACATGCCAGCGCACCAGCACGCTTAAGCGCATACGTGTAGCGTTCATCAAACGGGTAGCAGCAAGACAACCGAAGCGCGTGCTTACAGCGGCCACTCAACGTGTAGAGCTCACCAGGCGTGACGCAAATCTTCTCTTGCAGCAGGCGATGGAATAACTCAACCCCATCCACTCCGCCTGGTAATTCCAGCCAGAAGACAAACCCGCCCTGCGGCTGCGTTGCCCGTGTACCCTGCGGGAAATGTCGAGCGATCAGCCCACGCGCCTCATCCATCTGTGCGGCATAGCGGCGACGCAACGTGCGCAGATGATGATCGTAACCGCCGGACTCCAGAAACTGCGCCAGCGTTTCTGATAGCAGCGCCGATTCCGCCATCGACGATACCGCTTTCAGTCGCGCCACTTTTGCCCGGAAACGCCCCGACGCCATCCAGCCGATACGAAAATCGGGCGCTAACGTTTTCGTGAAGCTGGAGCAATAAATCACCCAGCCCTCGCGGTCGAAAGCTTTCACCGTCGGCGACAGCGGCCAGCTAAACTGAAGTTCACTGTATAGCCCATCCTCAATGAGCGGTACCTGATAATCGTTCACTAACTTTGCCAGCCGCTTTTTATCCGCCAGCGTCATGCTGCACCCTAGCGGATTCTGCGCGTTCGGCATGGCGATAATCGCCTGTAAGCGATTTTCTGATAACACCAGCTCCAACGCATCCAGCGCGAGTCCGCGTTGCGGATCGGTCGGAATCTCTACCGTTTTCAATCCCAAACTGGCGAGAAGGGGAAAGAGATAAAAATAGGTTGGCGTTTCCAATCCTACACAGTCGCCCGGCTGCGTTACCGTGCGCAGCGCCAACTGGAGCGCTTCCATGCAACCGTGGGTGATCGTGATGTCCTCGCGGGTCAATGTCATCCCCAAATCCATCGCTCGCCTCGCGACCTCGCGCCGCAACCGCTCACTGCCCGGCGGTAGCGCATAACGACCAATCAATTCAGGCTGTCGCCGCAGCAAGGACGCGGCAATACGGCTGATCTTCTCGGTAGGATAGAAATCGGCATGCTGCGGGCACGCCAGAGAAATATTGGTGTAGTCGGGGTGCGTCTGGGCCGCGAACACGGTATCAATCAGATCCAGCTTTTCACTGCCCGGCACAATCACCTGCGCACGATGAGGTTTGCTTTCCGTTAGCGACGGCAGACGCCCGCGAACAAAGTAACCAGACTGCGGTCGAGCTTCGATCAGCCCGCGATCTTCGAGAATACGCCAGGCATTCAACACGGTGTTGACACTCACCTGATGTGAACCAGCCACTCGACGAATAGAAGGCAAACGGCTTCCCGATGCTAACGTCCCTTGATGAATGGCCGTAGCGAAGGTTTCCGCGAGTTGTTGATAGAGCGTACTTTCTTGTGAGTCGATGATGGACACAGTTCCCTCGCCAGCCAATGGGTACAGTTAACGATTAATGCAATTTGTACCCATTACAATAACCATTTTGTGTATCTGTAACCATTTCTTTTTTCTGCCTACCATACTGTTCTTTCCCATCATCAGGATAACACCATGCTCGATCCTTCTTTTTTCAGCTACGTCACCGTGATGTCGATCACGCCGGGGCCAAATAATCTGCTGCTGGCAACATCAGGCGTCAATTTTGGCCTGCGTCGAACTTTGCCGATGATGATGGGCATTTCCGTTGGATGTGGGATACAAACGGCGCTGATGGGGGTGGCATTGGAGCTTCTGCTGAGCTGGATGAGTATGATTCGCCTCCCGCTCACCGTGCTGGGCTGCATCTATCTACTGTGGCTATCGTGGAAAATCGTGCGCTCATCGGCACCTGAATTACAAGGGCGAGTACAGCCGATGACCGTACTACAAGGGACGCTATTCCAAGCGGTGAATCCAAAAGCCTGGCTGATGTCCAGCAACATTGCGCTGCTTTATGCCGCCAGCGGCGGCCTTTTCACCACGGTAGCCGCCTTTATGGTACTCAATCTGCCCTGTATTTTAGTCTGGGCACTACTCGGCGATCGCATCGGTAAACATCTTCAGGAACCGTGGAAACTGAAAGCCTTCAACGGCGTCATGGCACTTTCTCTGGTGCTCACTACGTTCTGGATGTTGGTCGAAGCCATCAACTTCTCCAGCTAATCGCACAGTATCGGCGGATTTCCCTTCCCGCCGATGCTCGCATTATTTCACCTGTTTGCGTAGCAGATACACAAAGTAAGGTGCGCCAATAAATGTTGCGAGCAACCCTGCCGGGATCTGTGCCGGAAAGAGGATCATCCGACCCAACCAGTCAGCCATAACCATTAGCGCACCACCGATCAGCGCAGAGCTGGCGATTTGCGGCAACACACGGCTAAAGCCTAGCATCCGCGCCATATGCGGTGCCATGAGGCCAACAAAGCTCATCGGCCCGACCATCAGGGTTGCCATCGCGGTCAGCACCGATGCCAGCAACAAGACCAGCAGGCGGACTGGTGTGACGGCCACACCGAGCGCTCTGGCCGTTGTCGTACCCAGCGGCAGGATACGCAGCCAACGCTGGCACAGCGGGACGATCAACAGCAGCAAGACGGCAATCACCGCCGTGCGTATCGCGTCTACAGGTTCGACCGCATAGGTTGAACCTGACAGCCAGGTCAACACCGTTCCCATACGCGGATCGCCACTAGCCAACAGCAGCGCAATCACGGTGGAAAACACCATACTCAACGCGATCCCCGTCAGCAGCATTCGCTGCGTAGAGAAACCACCGCGTCCGGCGATAATCACCATAACCAACAGCGACAACGCCGCACCCGCACTACCGGCGGGAAGCAACCACACGAACGCATTGCCGGGAATGAAGAATAGTAAAATAATGACGCCAAACGATGCGCCAGAGCTAATTCCCAGCACTTCCGGGCTTCCCATCGGGTTGCCCGTCAGTTTTTGGATTAGCGTTCCCGCCACCGCCAGCATGACTCCGGCGGTTAGCGCCGCCAGAACCCGAGGCCAACGCCATGAAAGCAATTGCGCGAGTACATCACCACCGCCCCATTGCCAGCCTTCTGCATCTTTCCCCAACATCAGCGCCGTAATAACCACCATTCCCAGCAGTACAATACCAAGCACCAGCCACGTTCCCCATAGGCTGCGTTCAGCCGTCGGCGTGCTATTACTGTCGGCCATCGCGGGTTGGGTGCTATTACGCAGACGAGGCAGCAGCCACAGTAGCAGAGGCGCACCAATCAACGCCGTCGCCGCCCCCGTAGGAACTTCAAACCAGATACGGCTTAGCCAGATAACCCCCTGATCGGCAACACTCAGCAGCAGCGCACCGAGCAGCGGTGCGAATAAGAGGCGGTGAAGCAAGCGCCGTGCACCCAACATTTTCGCCAGCAGCGGCGCAAACAGGCCGATAAACCCGATAATGCCCGCCGCATTCACTAATTGGGCGCACAGAAAAATCCCCAGCCCAAGCGCACTAAAACGCGCCAGCGACAGCCCAAGCCCCAGATTACGCGCAACGCCGTCATCCAACCCCAGCAGCGTTAGCGGGCGAATCAGAAGCAGCGCCAGACAGAAACACACCACGAGACGCGGGAAAACAAATTGCACATTACTCCAGTCCTGCTGGTTCAGCACGCCACTGCTCCACAGGAACAACCCCTGGAGCCGCTCATGGTGGAAAAGCACCAGCAACTGGTTGACCGCACTACAATAGAAACTCAGCACCAGCCCTGCCAGTATCAGCGTCACTGGCGATAATCGCTTGCCCCAGGCGACACCAAACACCAGCGCGCCAACCACCAGCGCACCAATCATAGCCGCAGCTTGTTGAATCCATGCGCCACCGGGCAGCGCCCATAGCGTCACGATGGTGATCCCTAAGTGTGCGCCTGTGGCAATCCCCAAGGTTGATGGTTCGGCCAGCGGATTGCGCAAAACCTGTTGGAACAGTACGCCACACAGCCCCAGCCCCGCGCCAATCAGCGGGGCTAATACCATGCGCGGCAGTAAACTGTAGTGAAACAGCAGTTGCTGCATATCTTCTAACGCAGGCTGTGTCAGTGCCTGAAACCACAGAGATACTGGTAATTGCTGCTGCAAATTATAACTACCCATCCCCACAGTCACGAACAGCAGAAAACCAATTAAAACAATGGGAAGTACTAGCGGGTGCACGGCACGATTATGCGCGACAGACAGAGAGTTAGGCATGTTTTTTCGCCTCCAATGCCTGATTCAATACGCGGCAGAAGCGCATTGCCGAGAGCGTTCCACCATACAACCAGACGGCTGGTACGCGTTGTAAACGCTGTTGACGCACAAATGGCATAGCCTGCCAGAGCGGATTACTATCAAGCTGTGCGCTGATCGCGCTATCGCCGTGCTCGAAACAGAGCACGTTGGCATCACCAATGTTTGCCAGACTTTCAATGCCCACAATCGTGCTGCCCCAGAAGCTGGTTTCACCATGCCAGGCATTCTCTATCCCGATATGGTCCATCACTTCCTGAAACAGGCTATTCTTGCCGATCACCAGCGCATGGCGGCTATCGATCAGCGTAATGAGCAGCAGAGGCCGCTGGGTATACGGTTGAAGCGTGATTTTTTCCTGCTGGAGAAACTGCGCCAGTTCCGCCAAATGCCGTTCCCCAACGGCTTTCATATTTAGCGCATCGGCCAATTTCATTAACGAGGCCAGTGCCGACGTCAGCGGCTTTCCCTGTTCGCTGCTAAAGCTAAAGCCCAGCATCGGAGAAATACGGGACATTTTCGCTACCGAGGGACCGTAACCTTCTGAATAAATAATCATGGACGGGCGAATCTGTGCCAGCAACTCCAGATTAGGTTCGGTACGTAATCCGATATCGATCACCGACTCTGGCAGTTCCGGCTCTTTCACCCACAGATTGTAATTACGCTTATCAGCAATCGCGAGGGGGGTGAGGCCCAACGCCAGAAGCAGTTCAACAGGTAACCACTCCAATGCCACAATGCGGTTTACATCAGGAGGCGTGGCAATAGCACCTCTACTCGCCGCCGAATAAACCAGCGGCGACAGCAGTAGCGCCGTCAGTAAACGACGGCGCAGCGGGTCAGGATAATGTGGGGAAGAAAAAAATTCAGGCATCATTAGCAGGTAAACCGAGTTAACAAACGAAGCTGACCGGTGCACCACCAGCCGGATGAGGCAGAATGCCCATGGGAATGCCGTAGATATTTTCCAGCACATCCCCTTGCATTAGTGCGATAGGTTCACCCTGTGCAATCATTTTTCCGCCGCGTAGTGCCACCAAATGATCGCAGTAACGGGCAGCCATGTTGATATCGTGCAACACCGCAATGACGGTAATGCCACGTTCGCGGCTCATACGCTGGATCAGCGCCAGAACCTCAACCTGATGCGCAATATCCAGTGCGGAAGTTGGTTCATCCAACAGCAGGCAGTTGCTGTCTTGTGCCACCGTCATCGCTAACCAGGCTCGCTGCCGTTCACCGCCGGATAGGCTATCTACCAGACGGTTAGCAAACGGCTTTAATCCCACGAGTGTGATGGCTTCTTCGACCTTTTCCCGATCGGCGCTGCCGAAACGACCTAATGCGCCATGCCACGGGTAGCGCCCCACGGCAACCAGCTCCCGCACGGTCATCCCTTCAGCAGCGGGAAGCTGCTGCGGTAAATAAGCAACCTGACGGGCAAACAATTTGCTGTCCCAACTTCCGATCGCCTGTTCGCCCAACAGCGCGCTACCGCTGCTGGCGGGCTGATGGCGACCCAAAATTTTCAACAATGTCGATTTACCTGACCCATTGTGTCCGATCAGACCGCACACTTTCCCTACGGGAAACATGATCGATAACGGGTGTAGCAGCGTGCGCCCAGCGACGGAAAAGCTCACGTCGTCCAGTCTGAAGGTGGTATCAGGCAGTACAGTTTGATTTTGCATAGTGCTTTTGATTTTTAATGTCACAGACGGAAAGGGGCATAAGCAGCGATCGCTATTCCCGTAACTATCGAACCAGATCCAATAACGACCAAGCCAAAAGAGAACGATAATGATTACGATAGATAAAGGCAGCATGATAGGCGCAACGGAATGCCAATCGCAAGACTTTTACCCGTCAGCGCCAGAGTGACATGACAGGAAAAACGATATCAGGCAGGACGTGACCCTTCTCGAAAAACGGCAGGCACAAAAAATACCACCAAATTAATCCTGTTCCTTATACACAAGTCTAGAAGTATCGCGGTTTTTGCCGTGGTCAGGCGTAAAAAATTATGCTGAGGAGGTAGCTGGCTTCGGATGAGCCGCAGGACGCGGCGAAAGCTTGGGGTCACGGGGCGACGGCGTTTGAGTCGCCTCGTGTCGGGCGCGTGCTACGCGGTAGCATAAAATAACCGTATTGTAAGCGCACGAAACCGTCTCTCAGGCTGCATAAAAATATGGCTAAGAGACGGCAACCAGTTGAAGCATCGATAGATTATTGACCAAACATTTCTTTAATCCAATCAGCGACGCCTTCGCCGTTTTGCTGGTCCGGCTGCGCGGAAGGCTGCGGCTGGCTCGCCTGACACAGTGCCTGCGGATTATCCGTCCAGACTGGCAAGACGCGTCCAGCGCTGCTGCCGTTACAGATAAAGTTACCGCTGGCATCCACCGTCATCGTCGTAATGCCTTCCGGCGGCGTCAGCATCAACGGCAGCGGCGTTTGGTTTTCCAGATAGCGACGATAGATCGTCAGCGCTCCATTCGCTCCAGTCAGCTTGGCCGGGCCGTTGTTATCACGCCCCACCCAGCTAATCGCCACTTCTTTACCGTCAATCCCGGCAAACCAACTGTCGCGCAGGTCATTAGTAGTACCGGTTTTTGCCGCCAGATGATAATTCGGGAATTTCACTGCCAGCGAACGCGACGTACCGCGTTCGACTACCTGTTGCATGCCATACAGCGTCAAATAGGCGGCCTGTGCCGGAACCGCGCGTTCCGCCTGTGGGAAGCTCTGGTACAGCACCGTGCCATCTTCCGCAATCACCGAACGCAGTGAGGAAAGCGGAGCACGATTACCGCCACTGGCGATCGTCTGGTATTCCTGCGCCACTTCCATCGGTGTTAGGCTGATCGCCCCCAACAGCATCGCCGGTACAGGCTGAATCACGTTTTCGGGGATGCCTAAACGCTTCAACGTTGCCGTGACCTGATCCAGCCCTACGGCCATCCCCAGATTGACGGTCGGAACGTTCAGCGAATTTGCCAGCGCATCGACTAACATGACGCGGCCACGGAATTCACGATCGTAGTTCTTCGGCTGCCACAGTTGTCCATTAGGCTGCTTGAGCGACAGTGGTTCATCTGCCAGCAAGGTATTCAGACGATAGGTGTCCGGCTGGCTCAACGCCGCCAGGTAGGTTGGCGGCTTCGCCAGCGATCCGACAGGACGACGCGCCTGTAGCGCACGGTTAAACCCGGCATACTGCGTTTGAGCACCGCCAACCATCGCGCGGACTTCGCCACTGAAACGATCGACAATCACCATTGCCGCTTCCAGATCGCTGACGTTACGGCCTGCACGCAGTGCCGGAACGCCCACTTCTACCGCTTTTTCCGCCGCATCCTGCGAGACCGGATCAAGCGTGGTAAAAACCTTCACGCCGGAAAGATCGTTAACCTTGTCGCCAAGCCGCTGTTGTAGCTCCTGACGTACCATCTGCATAAACGCGGGCTGAGGACTGATTACGCCGCCTTTCGGCTGTACGCCCAGCGGGCGAGCACTCAGCATGTTGTACAGATCGGCATCAATCACCTGCTGATTCTGCAACAATCGCAGCACCAAATTGCGTCGTTCTAACGTAATATCTGGGTTACGCCATGGGTTGTACAGCGATGCCCCTTTCACCATCCCCACCAGCAGCGCCTGCTGATCGAGACTCAGCTCATTCACCGGACGACCAAAGTAATACAGGCTGGCAAGCGGGAAACCACGGATCTGATCATTACCGCTCTGACCGAGGTACACCTCGTTAAGATACAGTTCAAGGATACGATCCTTGCTGTAGCGATAATCCATGATCAGCGCCATATAGGCTTCGTTAGCTTTACGCCACAGCGAACGTTCGTTGGTCAGGAACAGGTTCTTCACTAACTGCTGCGTCAGCGTACTCCCGCCCTGCACTGCGCGTCCTGCGGTGATGTTCGCTAAAAACGCACGACCAATCGAGTACAGGCTGATGCCATCGTGTTCATAAAAATGGCGGTCTTCGGTCGCGACCAGCGTATCCACTAACAGATCGGGGAAACCAGCACGCGGCACAAACAGGCGCTGTTCGCCGTTCGGCGACTGCATCATAGTGATCAGTTTCGGATCGAGACGGAAGAAGCCGAAGTTACGCTGGTTGTCCAGATTCTGGATCTGTGACAAACGATCGTTGGCAAACGTCAGGCGCGCCTGAATCTGCCCTTCTTTTCCATCAGGGAAATCAAACGGGCGGCGTAGCATATCGATGCTGTTGCCACGCACGCTGAATTCACCCGGACGGGTAATGCGACTCACCTGACGGTATTGCATACCTTCCAGCAGGCTAATCATCTCTTTCTGGCTATAGGCCATGCCGGGTTCAAGATTGACCATACGGCCATAGACGGCAGCAGGTAATTGCCAGACTTTGCCTTCAATACGGCTGCGGATCTGGCTGTCGAGGTATACACCGTAGATCGCCATCGCCACGGCAAAGATCAGGAACAGTTTGATCGCCAGCCCCAGCCAGCGCCGTCTTCTCTGCGATTTCCGCGTCATGGCGTCATCGCCGTCGTAATCATCATCGTCGTCATAGTCGTCCTGATAATCGTCATAGTCATCATCATCATAGTCGTCATCCCTGCGACGTCGTATGGCCTGCTTGCGTTCAGGCTTACGTTTTGGCGCTTTCCCTTTACGTCCGATAGGTTCGCGGTCATCCCGAGACATTACAATAACTTCTCCATCAGGTTGTTCACGGCTATCAGCTCTGCGCTCAAGCCGCCTACTCTGTTTCCAGCTCCCTTTTTGGGAAAGCGGAAACGTCTGAAATTAGTGATTCTGATATTTCTTGGTACGCCTCGTCGGCGCCGTATTCGCCGGATCGTCCGGCCAGATATGTTTGGGGTAACGCCCCTTCATCTCTTTTTGCACCTCGCGGTAAGTGCCTTGCCAAAATGCGGCTAAATCCCGCGTAATCTGTAATGGACGCTGTGCTGGTGATAAAAGTTCCAGCACCAGCGCCACACGACCTTCCGCCAGCAGCGGACTCTGCTGCTCGCCGAACATTTCCTGCATCCGTACCGACAGCACTGGTGGCTTATCGTCATAATAGGCAATGGGCAAACGACTCCCGCCGGGCGCGGTGTAGTGCGTGGGTAGCGCGCTATCCAACCGCTGGCGCAGCGACCAGTCCAACAGCCGCAACAGGGCATCGCTCAAATTAATCTGGTGCAGCGCACGTAAATCGCGCACGCCAGACAGTGACGGCTGCAACCAGATCTCCAGCGTTGCCAGTAGCGTGTCGTCATCCACTTGCGGCCAGTCAACCTCAGGTAACCACTGACAAGCGCACTGTAGGCGCGCGCGTAGCTGCAACGCTGCTGCATCCCAATTTAATGCTTTAAGCCCCTGCTCCCGAATCCAGAATAGCATCGCCTGCTGTAATGCCTCATCGGAAGGCTTATTCAACGGGCACGTTCGCAGAATCAGGCAGCCTATCTGGTCGCGCTGGCTGGCGCGCAGAGTACCCTTTTCTTCATCCCAGTGCACCACGTTACGTTCATTTATTAATCCAGGTAACCGCCGTTCCAGCCGTTCAATATCCAACGGCAACGCCAGTAGGATCCGCGCGTCTGCACTCTGACTATTCTGCAATAGCGCCGGTGCCAGCAGCCATTCGTTACCTGACAACGCGTCATCCGCCGACATCATCGCGCCGCTACCGTTAGCGAGTTGGTAACGCCCATCCTGACTGCGCCGCCGGGCGATACGGTCAGGGAAAGCCTGAGCCAGCAGCCAGTCAGCTTCGCCGTCGTCAATATTCCCCGAGGTCATCGATAAACGGCGCGTCAACTGTTTTGCTCGCCGCAGCCAGTGCGGTAATGGACGATGCAGCCAGTCAGCCAGATTGATCGATCCGCTACGCGGCGGCTCTTCAAGTATCGCCGCCAGACACCCTGCGGTCGCCAACGCACCCGAACTTTGCTGTGACGCGGCATACAGCATCGTTGCCAATCGAGCATCGCTGCCGAGTGTCGCAATCTTGCGCCCCTCGGCGGTCAACCGCTCATGTTCATCAGTGATGCCAAGCTGGCGCAGCAGTTGACGAGCGGCATAAAGCGCAGGTGCTGGCGGCGTATCCAGCCAGGTTAACTGCGCCACATCGGTACAGCCCCACTGTAGTAAATCCAGCCAGACGCTGCTTAAATCACTATTCAGGATCTCGGCTTCGCTTTGTACTGCCGCACGTTCTGCCTGTTCACGAGAGCACAGATGCCAGCAAATACCGGGGCTTAAACGTCCCGCACGCCCCGCGCGCTGGACCATAGATGCCTGACTGATGCGCTGTGTCACCAGCCGGGTGACGCCGCTTTTCACATCAAAGCTGGCTACGCGTTCAAGGCCGCTGTCCACCACCAGCCGGATACCTTCAATTGTCAGACTGGTTTCCGCAATATTAGTGGCTAGCACCACCTTACGACGACCCGGCTCCGCTGGAAGAATGGCCTTTTGCTGTTCCGCCAGCGTCAATGCGCCATATAAAGGACAGAGATCCGTCTCATTCGACACGCTATTCTCCAGCAGCGCCTGCACGCGGCGAATTTCTGCGACGCCGGGCAGAAACAGCAACAGAGAGCCGTCTTCCTCACTGAGCAAACGCCGTACCTGTCGTGCAACGCCCTCTTCTAAACGTTCCTGACTATTTAGCGGTGCATAACACCGTTCTACCGGATAGCTGCGACCTTCGGAAACCACGCAGACAGCCTCCGGCAGCAGCATCGCCAGCCGTGCATTGTCGAGTGTGGCCGACATAATCAGCAGTTTTAAATCGTCACGCAGCCCTTGTTGCACATCAAGCAGCAACGCCAATGCCAAATCGGCCTGCACGCTACGCTCATGGAATTCGTCAAGGATAATCAGCGCTACGCCTTGCAATTCCGCATCCTGTTGCAGCAAGCGGGTTAGCATACCTTCAGTGACAACTTCCAGCGTCGTTGCATTGCTCACGCAGGATTCCGAGCGCATCCGATAGCCTATCGTTTGCCCCGGTTCTTCACCTAGCTGCTGTGCCAACCGCCAGGCAACACTCTTCGCCGCCAGTCGGCGCGGCTCCAGCATGATGATGCGCCCATTCAAATTGCCCTGTTGCAGTAATTGCAACGGCAGCCAGGTTGATTTCCCCGCCCCCGTTGGGGCATTGAGCAGCACCTGAGGCGCAGTATGTAGCGCCGTTATCACATCATCCAGCACGGCGCTGACGGGCGGTAAAATCACAGACATCTCCGTATAAGGTTAACTTTCAGCGGCGAGCATTGTAGCATCTGGATGAATGTAGCATCGGATGGAATCAGAACAAGAGAGAGCACCATGCCACCCACCCGCCGCCTGTTTTTTGCCTTATCACTGCCGGAATCCACACAGCAAGAGATTATCCGCTGGCGTGCCGAACACTTTCCTCTGGATGCTGGCCGTCCAATCGCCGCAGCCAATCTTCATCTGACGCTGGCGTTTTTAGGCGATGTGAGTGAGCAAAAGGCGCAGGTCTTACAGACCTTAGCAGGCCGTATCCGCCAGCCCGCGTTTACCCTCACACTGAATGATGCTGGACACTGGCCACGTCCTGGCGTTGTCTGGCTGGGCTGCCGCCGCGCGCCGCGCGGATTGCTACAGCTCGCGGAACTGTTACGCTCTCAGGCTGCACGCAACGGCTGCTATCAAACGGCATTGCCTTTTCATCCACACATAACGCTATTGCGCGGTGCCACTCGTCCCGTGGCGATTCCCCCCGCGACGTTCAGTTGGCAGGACGACATGACGCACTTTTCCCTTTATCAGTCTCTTTTCGATAACGGTAAAACACGCTATCAAAAGCTGGAAAGTTGGCCATTTATTAAATAAGAGAATAGTTAGATATACCCTAAATAATTCGAGTTGCATGACAAAACGTTAGCGTTTTGAACAGCGCCCTGCGTTGACCCTTTAGGGCAAGGCTCAGAACTGAGCCGAGTATTGCCAACGCACAAGCAGCTTGAAGTATGACGGGTATAAACGAATAAAACAGGATACCTATGGACTATACCCCACGTTTACAGCCCGCCCGGTTGATTAAACGGTACAAACGCTTTTTGGCCGATGTCGTGACGCCAGAGGGCGAAACGCTCACGCTGCACTGCGCCAACACTGGTGCAATGACAGGCTGTGCGACCCCCGGTGATACCGTCTGGTATTCAACGTCCGATAACCCTAAACGTAAGTATCCGCAAAGTTGGGAACTGACTGAAACGCAACAAAATCACTGGATTTGTGTCAATACTCTGCGTGCCAACACATTATTGTACGAAGCCTTATTAGAAAATCGCATAGAAGAGCTGGCGGGCTACTCGGACATAAAAACGGAAGTAAAATACGGTACGGAAAACAGCCGAATCGACCTGCTTTTACAGGCGACAGATAAGATTGACTGCTATATTGAGGTGAAATCCGTCACATTATTGCAACATGAATGTGGTTACTTTCCCGATGCGGTTACACTCAGAGGGCAAAAGCATCTGCGTGAACTGCAACAGATGGTTTCCAATGGAAAACGTGCCGTCCTTTTTTTCGCCGTTCTTCATTCAGGGATCCAGCAGGTTTCTCCTGCCCGGCATATTGATTCACGCTATGCAGAATTATTTATCGAAGCACAGCAGGCAGGGGTTGAAATTTTATGTTACGGCTCCACATTATGCCCTGACGGTATTAAATTGACGCACAAGCTACCGTTGTTGGGATAAAACACAAGCATTGCATAACACGCCGAACGTACCACCAAAGGCGTAACACATTGTTTATTATTTAATGTATACCCTAAATAATTCGAGTTTCAGGAAGGCGGCAAGGGAAGGAGTCCCGATGAGCTTACAGAGGTAAGTGATTCGGGTGAGTGAACGAAGCCAACGAACATGCAACTTGAAGTATGACGGGTACAAGCAGGTTGTTCCTCACACTTTATCAGGCCGGTGTCAGGAAGCATTGCCAACCCCATCTTCATCTGCTATTTATAGCGGCCTGTTTTTTCCCCCTTTGGGGGCCGATATACCCAGATAGCTGAAGTTCTGGTCAACAACGCCGCAACTTCACTGCATAAAAGGGTATTATGCGTGTCGTGTTATGTAGGAGAAGCAACATGCAAGAAGGGCAAAATCGTAAGACATCTTCTCTGAGCATTCTCGCAATTGCCGGAGTAGAGCCGTACCAAGAGAAGCCGGGCGAAGAGTATATGAACGACGCTCAGTTGGCTCATTTCAAGCGTATTCTTGAAGCATGGCGCAACCAACTCATGGATGAGGTAGATCGGACTGTATCGCACATGCGCGATGAAGCCGCCAATTTTCCCGATCCCGTGGATCGCGCGGCGCAGGAAGAAGAGTTCAGTCTCGAACTGCGTAACCGTGACCGTGAGCGTAAGCTGATCAAGAAAATCGCCAAAACCCTGGTGAAAATCGAAGATGAGGATTTCGGATTCTGTGAATCCTGTGGCGTCGAGATTGGCATCCGCCGTCTGGAAGCTCGTCCGACTGCCGATCTGTGTATCGACTGCAAAACGCTGGCAGAAATACGCGAAAAGCAAATGGCAGGATAATTATCCTGTCCAAAATCGGCTCCTGCCACTCGCAGGGGCCGTCTTCGGATAATTTACCGCTGATGAATGATATTCATCACTCTATCTTCTGTCTGAATAAAATGCTGACGAGATAGCACCAACCTATTATGTCTGGAACCGATTGTTTTACCCAAACTAATAGTTTTACCCAAATTAATCATTTTACCGAAACTCATCGTTATATCGGGCGTTTTGCCCCTTCCCCCTCTGGTGACCTGCATTTTGGCTCACTGATCGCCGCGCTGGGTAGTTATCTTCAGGCCCGTTCTCAACAAGGGCAGTGGTTGGTACGCATTGAAGACATCGATCCCCCACGGGAAATTCCCGGTGCAGCCTCTCGCATACTCGCGCAGTTAGAACACTACGGTTTGCACTGGGACGGTGATGTGGTTTACCAGTCACAGCGGCATACACGTTACCGTGAAATTCTTCAGCAGCTACAACAGCAGGGAATGAGCTATTACTGCACCTGTACGCGTAGCCGTATTCAGCAGCTAGGTGGGCACTATGATGGGTATTGCCGAACGCGCAACCTGCCCGCCGACAACGCCGCATTACGCCTACGCCAGACGACACCGGTATTGCACTTTTACGATAGATTGCGTGGCGATCTGTATGCCGATCACGCGCTCGCTCAGGAAGATTTTATTATCCACCGCCGCGACGGGCTATTTGCCTATAATCTGGCCGTGGTGATCGACGATCACGATCAGGGTATTACCGAGATCGTGCGCGGTGCCGATCTTATTGAGCCTACCGTTCGGCAGATCTCACTCTATCACCAGTTGGGTTACACGCTCCCCACCTATGTTCATCTGCCGCTGGTGCTGAATACCGAGGGAAATAAGCTTTCCAAACAAAATCACGCCCCCTCACTACCGAACGGCGATCCGCGTCCAGTGCTGCTTGCCGCACTGCAATTTTTGCATCAACCGCTGCCAGAAAACGGCCAGGATATGACGCTTTCCGCGCTTCTGGCATGGTCTGTCGCGCACTGGTCCTTGGATACCGTCCCGTTACAGGCGGCAATAAACGCGTCCGCGATCACATCAGCATTCTCAAAGGGGCATTGGTGAGCTATGATTAGCCGCTATTTTTCGTGGCGCGCCATCCTTAGCCGCCCCTTTGGGGGGCGACGCCAATGCTGTGCTGTTGATTTATCCATCACTATCGAGGTGTATTATCTTTTCCCGAGTTGCTAATTTTTGTCGTAAAGTACTGAATCGTGAGAACGAAATGGTCGAATCAGAGGAACCACGTCAGCATCTGACGGTGATCCCGCGTGACCAACATACTATTTCACGCAGTGACATCAGCGATAATGCGCTGAAAGTACTTTATCGCCTGAATAAAGCGGGCTACGAAGCTTATCTGGTTGGCGGCGGAGTACGCGATCTGCTGCTGGGCAAAAAGCCGAAGGATTTTGATATCACCACTAACGCCACGCCCGATCAGGTGCGCAAGTTGTTCCGCAACTGTCGTTTAGTTGGGCGTCGTTTCCGTCTCGCACATATCATGTTCGGGCCAGAGGTGATTGAAGTTGCCACGTTCCGTGGTCACCACGATCAGCATCAGGAGCAGCAAGAAGTCAAAAACTCTTCTCAGCAGGCTCAAAGCGGCATGCTGTTGCGCGATAACATTTTTGGTTCGGTAGAAGAAGACGCCCAACGCCGTGATTTCTCGATCAATAGCCTCTACTACAGCATTTCTGATTTCAGTGTTCGCGATTATACCAATGGCCTGAACGATCTGCGTCAGGGTGTCATTCGCATGATCGGCGATCCTGAAACGCGCTACCGAGAAGATCCCGTGCGCATGCTGCGTGCCGTTCGTTTCGCCGCCAAGTTGAACATGACCGTCAGCCCGGAAACCGCCGAACCGATTCCTCGTCTGGCCTCATTGCTGCACGATATTCCCGCCGCGCGGATGTTTGAAGAATCGCTGAAGCTGCTTCAGTCAGGCTATGGCTATCCAACCTATAAAATGCTGTGTGAATACCAACTGTTCCAGCCGCTTTTTCCGCTGCTGAGCCGTCATTTCACACCAAACGGCGATTCCACATTGGAACGCATGGTTGCTCAAGTGTTGAAAAACACCGATCAACGTTTGCAGAACGACATGCGGGTAAATCCGGCATTTTTGTTCTCTGCCATGCTGTGGTATCCGCTGATTGAACATGCGCAAAAGCTGGCTCAGGAAAGCGGTCTGGCCTACTTCGATGCATTTGCGCTGGCAATGAACGATGTACTGGACGAACAGTGCCGTTCTCTGGCGATCCCTAAGCGTATTACCTCGTTAGTCCGCGATATCTGGCAACTGCAAACGCGCCTGTCTCGTCGTCAGGGTAAGCGTGCTTATAAGCTAATGGAACATCCTAAATTCCGCGCTGCGTATGATCTGCTTTGCCTGCGTGCCGAAATTGAAAATCATCAGGAGCTGCTGCGTCTGGCTCAGTGGTGGGGAGAATTCCAGGTTGCAACACCGCCACGCCAACAAACCATGCTGAGATCGCTGGATGACGGCCCAACACCACATCGTCGCTCCCGCCCTCGTCGTCCACGTAAACCTACAACAGCACGCAGGGATCAAGCCTGATGGCACGCGTGTATCTGGCGCTGGGCAGCAATCTTGCCCAGCCTTTGCAACAGGTACGCGCCGCACTGGCTGCGCTGGATGCGATCCCACAGACTCGCGTCATTCGCTGCTCCTCGTTTTATCGTAGCCGCCCGCTCGGCCCACAGGATCAGCCGGATTATCTTAATGCCGTCGTTGAACTGGAAACTGCATTAGCCGCCGAGTCATTGCTTGATTGCACACAGGCTATTGAGCTGGAACAAGGCCGCGAACGTAAAGCGCACCGCTGGGGCCCGCGCACGTTGGATCTGGACATCCTGCTGTTCGCTGATGCCACAATCCAGACGGAACGTCTGACAGTGCCGCATTACGATATGAAGAATCGTGAATTCATGCTCTACCCGCTCGCGGAAATTGCCCCTGAGCTGACATTCCCTGACGGCGAAACGCTCGTGCAACGGCTAACCCATGTCGATCGCAACGGTCTGACATTGTGGAACGACAACAATCCCATCTGAGCTACAATAACGCCAACAGACAAGCAGATTGAAGCATGGCGGGTATATCGCTACACGTCGGCTTACATTAGAATGTTCCCCTCAATTCTTCGTCCTATTGACATAGGAAGACCGTCATGAAACCGACGACTATCTCCCACTTGCGCCAATGGAAACAAGAGCAGCGAAAATTCGCTACGATAACGGCTTACGACGCCAGCTTTTCTCGTTTATTTTTTGAACAAGGCATTCGTGTGATGCTGGTGGGTGACTCTCTGGGGATGACCGTGCAGGGGCACGATTCCACTTTGCCCGTGACCACACGCGATATCGTCTACCATACGCAGTGCGTTCGACGCGGTGCACCACTCGCGCTGGTTCTCTCCGATATGCCGTTTATGACCTATGCCACGCCAGAACAAACATTTAGCCAGGCGGCAGAACTGATGCGTGCCGGTGCGAATATGGTCAAGTTGGAAGGTGGAAGCTGGCTTGCCCCAACGGTAAAAATGCTGACTGAACGTGCGGTGCCAGTTTGCGGTCATCTGGGCCTGACGCCGCAGTCCGTTAATATCTTCGGTGGTTATAAAATTCAAGGTCGCAGCGAAACCGATGCCAACCAGTTGCTGGCTGATGCCCTCGCGCTAGAAGGCGCTGGCGCGCAACTACTTGTGCTGGAATGCGTGCCTGTCGCGCTGGCTCAACGCGTAACAGACGCGCTGTCAATTCCGGTAATCGGCATTGGCGCAGGCAACGTTACCGACGGGCAGATTCTCGTCATGCATGATGCCTTCGGCATAACCGGCGACAACACGCCTAAGTTCGCCAAGAACTTTCTGGCGCAAAGCGGTGATATTCGCGCAGCGGCACGCCTGTATGCACAGGAAGTCGAACAGGGTCTCTACCCAGCCGAAGAACATTCATTTCATTAAAAAAAGAGCATTCCGTTAATCGGACTCATGCCCTAAATAATTCGAGTTGCAGGACAAAACGTTAGCGTTTTGAACAACGCAAAGCGTTGGCCCTTTAGGACGTGGCTCACGACGGGCCGAGTATTTGAACGTAGCCAACGCACATGCAGCTTGAAGTATGACGGGTATATTTTTTAGGAGTACGAGTGTGTTAATAATCGAAACCCCTCTGCTGCTGCGCCGCGAAGTTCGTCGCTGGCATCAGGAAGGGAAACGCATTGCTTTGGTGCCCACTATGGGCAATTTGCACGACGGGCACATGACGCTGGTCGATGAAGCCAAAGCACGCGCCGATATCGTTATTGTCAGCGTTTTTGTCAATCCCATGCAGTTTGAGCGGCCAGATGATTTAGCCCGCTACCCACGGACGTTGCAGGAAGACTGCGAGAAATTGAACCGCCGTGGTGCCGATCTGGTTTTCGCACCAAGCCCGGATGTGATATACCCAAATGGGCTGGAATCGCAAACGTTTGTCGATGTGCCCGGCCTGTCCTCCATGTTGGAAGGGGCCAGCCGTCCTGGTCACTTCCGGGGCGTAGCCACCATCGTTAGCAAGCTGTTTAATCTGGTACAGCCGGATATAGCCTGCTTCGGTGAGAAGGATTACCAGCAGTTAGCGCTGATTCGGCAGCTTGCTCGCGATATGGGCTATGACATTGATATCGTCGGTGTACCTATCGTGCGCGCAAAAGACGGTTTAGCATTGAGTTCGCGTAATGGCTACCTTAGTGCGGAAGAACGCCAGTTGGCACCGACACTGTATCAGTTGATGATGACGCTTTCAGCGCAGTTGGACAATGGCGATCGCCAGATCGATACCTTGCTGGAACAAACGGCAGAAAAATTGCGCGAAGCAGGCTTTACGCCTGATGAACTGTTTATCCGCGATGCTGATACGCTACAACCGCTGAGCACTGCCAGCACGCGTGCAGTGATTTTGATGGCTGCCTGGTTAGGCAAGGCCAGATTGATTGATAACCACCAGGTCGATTTGACTGTATGAACCGAGGTAACAAAGCGATGATACGTACCATGCTGCAAGGCAAGCTGCACCGGGTCAAAGTGACTCAGGCTGACTTGCATTATGAAGGCTCTTGCGCCATCGATCAGGATTTTATGGATGCCGCAGGCATTCTGGAATACGAAGCGATTGATATCTACAACGTTGATAACGGCCAACGTTTCTCGACCTACGCCATTGCAGGCGAAAGAGGCTCACGCATTATCTCTGTGAACGGCGCCGCCGCTCGCTGCGCCTGCGTGGGCGACAAGTTGATTATCTGTTCCTACGTGCAGATGTCGGACGAGCAAGCCAGGAGCCACAACCCTAAGGTTGCCTATTTCTCTGGCGAGAATGAGCTGCAACGTCAGGCCAAAGCGATTCCTGTTCAGGTTGCCTGATCGCGCGTTATCGATAAGCAAAAGGCGGTGTTACCACCGCCTTATCATTCATACACTACGTCCGCAGCCCACGTCCGCGTTCAATCAGCCACCAGACCAGCAGATAAAACACCACGATAAAGGCAATCAGTACCGACATGGTGAACAGCAGCGGCACATCCTGAATTCCGAGGAAGCCGTAGCGAAAGCCGCTAATCATGTACACCACAGGGTTCAGTTTGGAAATGGCCTGCCAGACAGGCGGCAACAGCGTCAATGAGTAGAACACACCGCCCAGATAGGTCAGAGGCGTCAACACAAACGTTGGAATCAGACTGATATCATCAAAGGTTTTCGCAAACACCGCATTCAGTAATCCCGCCAGCGAGAACAGCGTTGCTGTCAGTAATAGTGTCAGAACAATAACCCACCAGGCATGTACATGCAGCGGAACGAAGAACAACGACACCGCAGTGACCAGAACCCCTACGCACACACCGCGCGCGATCCCACCGCCAATATAACCCGCAATGATCACGTGTGTTGGCACCGGCGCAACCAGCAACTCTTCAATATTGCGTTGAAACTTGGCGCTAAAAAAGGAAGAAGCGACGTTGGCATAGGCGTTGGTAATCACCGCCATCATGATCAGACCCGGTACGATAAACTGCATGTAGGTAAAACCGTGCATTTCGCCAATTCGTGAGCCAATCAGGTTACCGAAAATAATAAAGTACAACGTCATGGTAATCACTGGCGGCACCAGCGTCTGAATCCATATACGGCCAAATCGGGTCACTTCTTTAACCCAGATACTCTGTAGCGCCACCCAATACAAACGCATCATGCTTTTTCTCCCTTACCGTTCACGCCGTCCCCATTAACCAACGTGACAAACAGCTCTTCCAACCGGTTAGCTTTATTACGCATACTTAATATTGTTATCCCCTGCGCGCTTAGCTGGCTGAATAACGCGTTCAAACCTTGCTCGCGCATCACATCCACTTCCAGCGTTGATGTATCCATCAGGCGGAACGCATAACCTTCAAGCTGTGGTAGCGGGCTTCTTGCCGCCAGGTCGAAAATAAACGTTTCAGACTTCAGTTGAGCAAGAAGCTGCTTCATCGAGGTATTCTCCACCAGCTCACCCCGCTGAATGATCCCGATGTTGCGGCACAGCATTTCCGCTTCTTCCAGATAGTGCGTCGTCAGGATAATCGTGGTGCCCTGCGCGTTCAGCTCCTTTAAAAAGCCCCACATGGAGCGACGTAGTTCGATATCCACGCCCGCGGTCGGTTCATCAAGAATCAGCAACTTAGGTTCGTGCATTAGCGCACGCGCAATCATCAGGCGGCGTTTCATCCCCCCCGACAACATCATTGCTTTTTCGCTGCGTTTCTCCCACAGATCTAGCTGTTTCAGGTATTTTTCCGCACGTAGCAATGCATCCTGACGTTTCACTCCGTAGTAGCCGGCCTGATTAACCACAATCTGTAATACCGTCTCGAACTGATTGAAGTTAAATTCCTGCGGAACCAGCCCTAACTGGCGTTTCGCATTCACTTTATCCAGCTCAAGATCGTAACCAAAGACGCGGACTTTACCGGCAGTTTTGTTCACCAACGAACTGATAATCCCAATCGTAGTGGATTTTCCTGCGCCATTCGGCCCCAGCAGTGCATAGAAATCCCCCGCTTCCACGTTCAGGTCGATCCCCCGTAACGCCTTGACGCCTCCCGAATAAGTTTTGGTTAGTTGCGCCAGTTCCAGTGCATATGTCATAAGAAATGGATTGCCTTATTATCAGTGAGTTCTACAGATTCGAAGTTATGATGGAGATAAACTATCGTTTTTCAAACGACGCATGTTGCCTTATATTACTCCCCACTGCCCCTTGTTTGTCACAGGTCATTTACTTTCATGAAAGAAATTGAAACGCTCATCGCCAATAACCAGCTTTGGTCTAAAACGATGGTGGAAGAGGATCCTGGCTATTTTGAACGTCTGGCGCAGGCGCAACGTCCCCGTTTTCTATGGATTGGATGCTCGGACAGTCGCGTACCTGCGGAAAGTCTGACCAGCCTTGAGCCAGGTGAACTGTTTGTTCACCGCAACGTCGCAAATCTGGTTATTCACACCGACCTCAACTGCCTGTCTGTCGTGCAATATGCCGTCGAAGTTCTCGAAGTCGAACACATCATCATCTGCGGCCACTACGGCTGTGGCGGTGTTCAGGCGGCGGTGGAAAACCCGGAATTAGGTTTGATTAACAACTGGCTGCTGCATATCCGTGATTTGTGGTACAAGCATAGTTCGCTGCTGGGGGAATTGCCTCCCGAACAGCGCCTGAATACGCTATGTGAAATCAATGTTGTCGAGCAGGTTTATAACCTCGGCCACTCCACCATCATGCAGTCCGCATGGAAACGTGGACAGAAAGTCACGATCCACGGTTGGGTGTACGGTATTCAGGATGGCCGTCTGCGCGATCTGGAAGTGACTGCAACCAACCGAGAGACGCTGGAACAGCGTTATCGTCGCGCGATTTCCACGCTGTCTTGATTCGCAGCCTGACGCCCACTCGCTGGGCGTCGCTCACGGCATCGGCCTTATCTTGGTTGCTATTCTTGCGGAACAACCTTACCAACGTAAGGTAAATGGCGATAGTGCTGAGCATAGTCGATGCCGTAACCCACGACGAACTCATCAGGGATCGAGAACCCAACCCACTCTACTTTTACTGCCACTTCACGGCGCTCTGGTTTGTCCAGCAGCGTACAGATAGCCAACGATTTCGGCTCACGCAGTTGTAGAATTTCCCGCACTTTGCTCAGGGTATTGCCTGAGTCGATGATATCTTCAACGATCAATACATCTTTGCCGCGAATATCTTCATCCAGATCTTTCAGAATTTTAACATCGCGCGTACTGTTCATACCGCTGCCATAGCTGGATGCCGTCATGAAATCCACTTCGTGAGGAACATCGATCGTCCGGCATAAATCGGCCATAAAGATAAACGAGCCGCGCAATAACCCCACCAGCACCATATCGCTGCCGCTATCACGGTAGTGTTCGCTGATCTGTTGCCCCAGTTCGGTAACCCGCGCCATCACTTCCTGCTCAGAAATCATGACTTCCACGGTATGTTTCATCATACTGATAACTCTTTGAAGTAAGGTATTCAGCACCATCAGAAAAATGACAGACTCATTATCGATGATGCGCCAATGCTGATGTCAATCAGCCTGGGTCATGCCCAGGCGCGCGAAGTATATCAGAAACCACACCGTGAAGGAGACATCATGAGCACACCCCCTGTGGATGTTTGCTACAAAGTGAACGCCCCACTTTCCCGCCAGCAGTTCGTTGAGTTATTAGTGAAAACCTCATTAGGGCCGCGTCGCCCGCTGGATGATGAGACAGCGATTGCAGGTATGCTTAAGCACGCCAATCTGCTGGTTTCCGCATGGCGAGGGGAGACACTAGTGGGGATTGCACGCAGCGTAACAGATTTTCATTTTTGCTGTTATCTATCCGATCTGGCAGTGTCAGACGACTGTCAGCATGCCGGGATAGGAAAGAAGCTGATTCAGGAAACCGCTCAGCAGTTGGAAAAAGGCTGCAAAATCATTTTGCTGGCCGCACCGCTGGCGGTGGATTACTACCCGAAACTCGGGTTTGAAAAGCACAACAGCGCCTGGATCATGCCTGCATCAGATTTACACGCAGACGCGTAGTCATTTCGTTTCAGAGCCGTCAGCCGTATTGCTGACGGCCGGCAAAGCAGGATACAGAACAGGAGGGTCCGTTTTAATGCTCAAACGTACCTGCTGTCCTGGCTCAAACCAGTTGCCGGTCTGCACCAACAGCATCAGTTCTCCCAATTTCACCCGATACAAGTTTGATGTGCCCATAAACAGCCGATCTTCGATAAATGCCGGGCCATCAGGATCGAGCGCCAGCGCCACATCAGCCGGACGCACCATCCAGTCACACTGCGAGTCGATCGGCTGATTGAGTGGATGTGTTGCGTGATGATCGCCCAAGGGACTCTGCCATTGATGGTCGCTCATCATCTTTACAGGCAAATAGTTCGTATTCCCCATAAAATCAGCCACAAAGCGGCTGTTGGGGCGGTGGTACAGCTCGGATGGATAGCCCTGCTGCATAATTTTCCCTTCATCCAGCAGAATCAGATGGTCGGCGCAGGCAAAAGCTTCTTCCCGACTGTGCGTAGCAAACACCGCCGCGACATGACGCTGTTTGAGAACCTGCCGTAACTCAGTAATCAGACGATAGCGGGTCTGGCTGTCCAAACCGGGAAATGGTTCGTCCAGCAGCAATAATTTTGGTTCACAGGCCAGCGCGCGAGCTATGGCCAAACGCTGTTGCTGTTCATTTGATAGCTCGTGTGGATAACGCGCAGCGACCTCATCCAGTTGGAAAAGCGCCAGCATCTCCGCACAAATTGGCTTCACCTCACTTTCCGGGCGGCCATATAAACCAAACGCAATGTTGCCTTCAACGGTCAGATGCGGGAAAAGTGCATAGTCCTGAAAAATCAGCCCAACCTGACGCTGTTCAGGCAAGACGTATTCCTGCGGTGAACTGACAGGCTCTCCCTCCAAAAATATTTTGCCCTGAGTAATCGGCAGCAGGCCCGCAATCACCTGTAATAGCGCCGTTTTACCGCAGTTATTCCTGCCTAGCAGACAGATCGTTTCATCGTCGCGCACGGCAAATGAGATGTTCTCCAAAACAGGAGACTGCTGCAACGAACAACTTACCGACTGAACGCTCAGAATATCTATCGACGCGGCCATATGATTATCCTTTTATATTCAGTGCGCGATTCAGCCAGAAAACCGGTATCAGCCCTACCGCCACCAACACCAGCGCAGGAAAGGCAAATGACGCTACCTGCTCACTCGCCGTAAAGCGAAAAACATAGGTTGCCAGCGTATCAATCCCGAAAGGACGCAGCAGCAGCGAAACATTCAACTCTTTCATACTTTCCGTGAAGATCAGCAAGGCACCGATGAACATGCTGCGGCGCAATAACGGTATATGAACACGTGACCAACGGCTGAGAGGGGAAGCGCCCAGCACGAGGCTCGCGCTGTCCAGTGACCGCGGAATAGCGTCCATGCTGCGCTCAAGACTGTCTAACATCAAACGCCCAAATTTAACGCTATACGCAAGAACGAGGCTAAACAACGAGCCAGCCAGCCAGGTATCTGCCGTGAGTAGCCCGACAGCGCTGGCAAATCGATTAATCCCGCTATCCACCAACGACAGCAAGGTAAACAACCCGACGGCCAGTACCGCGCCAGGTAAGGCAAAACTCAGGCTCACCAGCCGCACCGGCGTCTGATTGGCAAACACGCCAGCCGTGCGAGTGTAGAAGATAAACGACAGCGCCATTAGCGTAATGATGACGGTCGCGGAGGAAGACGCCAATAGGCTATTCGTCGCCGCGTGAAGAAATGCCATATCCCATACCGACATCATATGTCGGAGAGCTAAAAAGAGGAGGTACAACAGCGGAAACAAGAATGACAAACAGACAATTCCCCAGCAGTAGCCGCGAGCTACCTTGCTGCGCCACCCACCCAGCACCGGTGGAACCATCAGAGAAGAATTTGCTTGAGCTTGATAAATTTTCTGCTTCCGACGCCAGAGATTAATCAGAAACATCAAGAGAAAGATCACGGGCAGAAGCAACACACCAAAACGCGCGGCCGCCCCCAAATCTCCCTGCCCCTGCCAAATATCCAGCACCTGTGTTGTTATGGTTGGAATACCAAGATAAGACGCCGCGCCATAATCGCCCAGTGTCTCGACCAACACTAACGCGCCACCGCAGGCAATCGCGGGTAGCGCAATCGGCAAACATAAGCGGCGGAATACCTGCGAACGCGTTTGGTTCAGTAAACGAGCCGAATGGATAAGGCTGGCGGGCTGTTTCACCAGCGCTTCGCGCACCAACAGGTAAATGTAGGGGTATAACACCAGCGCCAGCGTCAGACTCACGCAGCCCAGTGAAATAGATAGCTCAACGGCGTGTGATTCTCCCCACAACGATGCTATCTGTAGCCCACCCTCCCGCAACAGCGAGGAAAGATGCCGTAACGCATCGGTATAAAGGTAAGCAAGCAGGAACGCAGGCATCGCGAGCGGCAGGCAAAGCGCCCATTGCAACACCCGGTGGCCAGGAAAGCGGTACATGGCGATGAACCAGGCTGAAGGCAACCCAAACAGCAAGCTGAAAAAAAGCGTGCCAATCACGATGACCGCAGAATGCATCAGGTAGGTAGGTAACCCGATTTGCCACAGTTGAGCAAACCCCATCCCGCCGGCAAAAAAAACCTGATAAAAAACCGTCGCTAAAGGAAGCAGCAACAGTCCCGCCAACAACCAACTACTGACGCGCCAGACACCGGAGATCATAGAATAAAAACTGTATTGGATAAGATCGCTGTTATTAATAACAGAGCCTGACAGCGGCGTCATCGTATCAAACAGCGATAAATAGGCTCTAATCCTGCGATTAACCTGATACGGCTTTTTCCATCGAAATAAAATTGAATAAAAATGATATGTTTCAGTTAGTTATTAAAACCACACTTCCCTCATCGCGGATCTCTTTTTTATTGCACCCCCCGAAATAATTCGAGTTGCAAGACAAGAGGTTACCGTTTTGAACAACACAACGCGTTGACCCGCGAATGCGTACTTAAGAAAAACCAGCCTACATGCAGCTTGAAGGATGACGGGGCTATCAGATGTTTCCCGTAAGAAAGCTTGGAAAACCCTGTAATATCTGTGATAACGTCACCCGACAACATTTGGAACAGGTTCAACCATGAAAAACTCTGCGCTGGCTCTGCTCCTGCTAAGCCTGATGAGCTTCTCTTCCGCCAGCAAGGCGCTGAATGAATTTGAAGCGGAAGATCTGGCCGATCTGACTGCGATCTTTGTTTATCTGAAAAACCACTGTGGCTACCAAGACCTGCCAAATGAACAGGTTCGTCGAACGTTGGTCGCATTTGCTCAGCAGAATCGCTGGGATCTCAGCAATTATAACGCCTATGACATGACAGCGATGGGTGAAGACAGCTATCGCGACCTCAGTAAAATCGCAATCCCGACCCCGAAAAAATGTCAGTCTCTGGCACGTAACTCGCTCGGTTTGCTCTCCTACGCGCAGTAATTCTCCTCCGCCGCTACCGCACTGACTGAAATTTGACCACGCAAGCAACAAAAGGGTCGGCTATGGTAGCGTGCCAATTTTCATGGCGGTTATCGTGAAGGAGGCCCTAACATGTCCCAGAAAGACATTTCCCCGTCCTGTAATCGACAGTCATAGGTAGCGGCGCTGCTTTTTTCATTTTTTTCGCACACTATTTCGTCAAAAATGATGCGCATCACATTTATTTCTTTCTGCATTTTTTACTTGCATTCTCCAACAGCCTTGCCACATCTGGGTTGGCTGCAATTTGTATAAGGCTAACAAAAAATCATATATCTTGTGTGGTTGAAATTTTAAATACCTACATCTAGTATTCTTTCTGTAGCTATCGCATAACAGGTTGCTACCCAGTGGATCGGTTAGGGTGCACATACCCTGAAGATAGCCGCTCCGACATACTTCTTTCACGCCAAAGGGTAAATACGAATCATGCGTATTACTATTTTCACTAAGCCAGATTGTGTTCAATGCAACGCCACATGCCGCGCGCTGGATAAGCAAGGAATTAACTATCAACTGGTGGACTTAACTGAAGATGAACAGGCGTTACAGCAGGTAAGAGCGTTGGGCTATCAGCAGGTGCCTGTCGTGATGACGGCCAATGACCATTGGAGCGGCTTCCGCCCAGATAAGATCAGTACTCTGAACGCCGCCCTGCCATTGCAGTAAGGGAGGCAATATGAACCCGCTGGTCTATTTCTCCAGCCAGTCGGAAAACACGCATCGCTTCATTTCCAGGGTTGGTTTACCAGCCCTGAGAATTCCGATAGCGACAGAACAGCCTGCATTGAAAGTTGATCGCCCCTATATTCTGGTTGTCCCTAGCTACGGCGGAGGCAGCACGAAAGGGGCTGTGCCGCGTCAGGTCATCATCTTTCTCAACGATCCGCACAATCGCGCTTATCTGCGCGGCGTGATTGCCGCAGGCAATACCAATTTCGGTGCAGCGTACTGTATCGCCGGTGACATCATTGCGCAGAAATGTCAGGTGCCCTACCTGTATCGCTTTGAATTACTCGGCACGCCAGAAGACGTTGCAAATGTGCGTAAGGGAGTAACTGAATTTTGGCAACAACAGACCACGTGAGTGCAAAGGCAACCAAGACCGACGCAGATGCCCACTCGCTCGATTACCATGCGCTGAACGCCATGCTGAACCTCTACGACGCCGAGGGAAATATCCAGTTCGAGATGGATAAACTCGCGGCGCGCCGTTATTTCCTACAGCATGTGAACCAGAACACCGTGTTCTTCCACAACCTGGAAGAAAAGCTGCGTTATTTGGTCGAAGAAGGTTACTACGAAGCGGACGTGTTGGATCAATACAGCTTCGATTTCATCAAGAGCCTTTTCCAGCAGGCCTACGCTCACAAATTCCGCTTTCAAACCTTTCTGGGTGCGTTCAAATACTACACCGGCTATACGCTGAAAACCTTTGATGGCAAACGCTATCTGGAGCGCTACGAAGATCGCGTCTGCCTCGTGGCGCTAGCGCTCGCCAAAGGGGACACTGCGCTGGCTAGCGCGCTGGTTGACGAGATTATCAGCGGACGTTTCCAGCCCGCCACGCCCACGTTCCTCAACTGTGGTAAAAAACAGCGCGGCGAACTGGTCTCCTGTTTTCTGCTGCGTATCGAAGACAATATGGAGTCAATTGGTCGAGCGATTAACTCCGCGCTTCAGCTTTCAAAACGCGGCGGTGGCGTGGCCTTCATGCTCAGCAACATCCGTGAAACCGGTGCGCCAATCAAGCGTATCGAGAATCAGTCATCTGGCATTATTCCTATCATGAAAATGTTGGAGGATGCTTTCTCCTATGCCAACCAGCTAGGCGCACGTCAGGGCGCTGGCGCGGTGTACCTCAATGCACACCACCCAGATATTCTGCGTTTTCTGGATACTAAGCGGGAAAATGCCGATGAAAAAATCCGCATCAAAACGCTGTCTTTGGGCGTGGTCATTCCCGATATTACGTTCCAGTTAGCGAAGAATAACCAGGTGATGTACCTGTTCTCGCCCTATGATGTCGAACAGGTTTATGGCATGCCGCTTTCGGAAATTAGCGTGACCGAAAAATACCACGAGATGGTCAACGACAAGCGCATTCGTAAATCCCAAATCAAGGCGCGCGAATTCTTCCAGATCCTCGCCGAGATCCAATTCGAATCGGGTTATCCCTATATGATGTTTGAGGATACGGTGAATCGCGCGAATCCGATTCACGGTCGTATTAATATGAGTAACCTGTGCTCTGAGATTTTGCAGGTCAATGACGCCAGCCTGTACGACGACGATCTCGGCTATCGTCATATTGGCAAAGACATCTCCTGTAATCTCGGTTCAATGAATATCGCCAACGCGATGGCCTCACCCGATTTCGGCCAGACGGTTGAAATGGCGATCCGGGCATTGACCGCCGTTTCCGATATGAGCCACATCAGTTCTGTACCATCTATCGAAAAAGGCAACGACGAATCGCACGCCATTGGTTTAGGCCAGATGAATCTGCATGGCTACCTGGCGAAGGAGCGTATCTTTTACGGCACAGAAGAAGCTGTCGATTTCACCAATATCTATTTCTACACCGTTGCTTTCCACGCGATTCGGGCATCGAATGCGCTAGCGATAGAGCGTAACCAGCGCTTCTCCGGTTTTGAACTCTCAAAATATGCCACTGGCGAGTATTTTGATAAATACATCGAACAGCAGTGGGAACCGACAACAACTCGCGCACGTGAACTGTTTGAACAGGCAGGCATCCACATTCCTACTCAGCAGGACTGGGCGGCGCTACGCGAATCCGTCATTGCACACGGTATTTATAACCAGAACTTGCAGGCCGTTCCGCCGACTGGTTCGATTTCATATATCAATCACTCGACATCCAGCATCCACCCGATTGTGTCACGCATCGAAATTCGTAAAGAGGGCAAGATTGGCCGCGTCTACTACCCTGCTCCTTACATGAATAACGACAACCTGGAGTATTACCAGGATGCCTATGAGATCGGGCCACAGAAGATCATCGATACCTACGCCGCTGCCACGCAACACGTCGATCAGGGGCTGTCGCTGACGCTGTTTTTCCGCGATACCGCCACCACGCGTGACATCAATAAAGCGCAGATCTACGCCTGGACCAAGGGCATTAAAACTATTTATTACATTCGCATACGGCAGATGGCGCTGGAAGGCACCGAAGTTCAGGGCTGTGTGTCCTGTGCGCTATAAGCCATCGCGGAAGGAAATCGAAACATGACCGCACTCACTCGCGTCCAGGCGATTAACTGGAACAAAATTGAAGACGACAAGGATCTGGAAGTTTGGAACCGGCTAACGTCTAACTTCTGGCTACCGGAAAAAGTGCCGCTTTCTAACGATATCCCATCGTGGGGCACGCTAAATCCCCGCGAGCGTCAGTTGACGATCCGTGTTTTCACCGGTCTGACGCTGCTGGATACTATCCAAAATACGCTGGGCGCGCCGACGTTAATGCCCGATGCGGTGACGCCGCATGAAGAAGCCGTGCTGTCTAACATCAGCTTTATGGAAGCTGTGCACGCTCGCTCGTACAGCTCTATTTTTTCGACGCTGTGTCTGACTAGCGAAGTGGATGATGCTTATCGCTGGAGTGAAGAGAACCCGGCACTACAGAAAAAGTCCGACATTATTCTGTCGCACTACCGTAGTGACGATCCGCTGATGAAAAAAGTCGCCAGCGTGTTTCTGGAGTCGTTCCTGTTTTACTCTGGATTCTACCTGCCGATGTACTGGTCAAGTCGCGCCAAGCTGACCAACACGGCGGATTTGATCCGGCTCATCATCCGCGACGAAGCGGTACACGGCTACTATATTGGCTACAAATTCCAGAGAGGACTCGCGAAGGCCGATCCCGCTCGTCAGCAGCAGGTGAAAAACTTCGCTTACGACCTGCTACAAGATTTATACGATAACGAAGTACTGTATACGCAAGAACTCTATGACGGCGTAGGTTGGACGGAAGATGTGAAGAAATTCCTTCATTACAACGCGAACAAAGCGCTGATGAATCTAGGCTATGAAGCGTTGTTCCCCGCGAGTATGACGGATGTAAATCCCGCAATCCTCTCGGCGCTCTCGCCAAATGCCGATGAGAACCACGACTTCTTTTCTGGCTCTGGTTCATCTTACGTGATCGGTAAAGCCGTCAACACCGAAGACGAAGATTGGGATTTTTAAAAAAACGGCCATCGCATTTTGGGTGGCCATTTTTCTACAGCTCTTTTTCTATAAGAGCCAGAAATGAAAAAACCCTGAATCATTGCTGATTCAGGGCCTTCATATAAGTGGCGGAACGGACGGGGCTCGAACCCGCGACCCCCTGCGTGACAGGCAGGTATTCTAACCAACTGAACTACCGCTCCACTCATGCTCACTGAGCGGGATGAATACTAAGATGATGACACTATTACGTCAATGTTTTTTATAACTAACTGCTTCTGTTTGCTTATAATTTCAGCTTAGTGACGATTCTCTCACCCATGACGTCACCAGCCTACTTATTTTGCTATGCAAGGGGCGATACTTCAGCAATGTTATTCTGCCCGCCACAGACAACTGCCCCCTTTTTTAGCAATCAGATCCAAGCGTTGTTCATGCGCTAGCAGCTCGACCTCGTCTGCATAAAGCACCGTTAGCGCCGATTGTGGGCGGACAATTCTTTGGATCGTTTCACTATTCTCATTCTGCTGCTGTGTTTCACCGTCCATCGAAAAAGTCAGAGACGTTTGACCGCCGGTCATCGCCAGATAAACTTCTGCCAGAATCTCGGCATCGAGCAATGCGCCGTGCAACGTACGCTTGCTGTTGTCTATCAAATAGCGATCGCAGAGCGCATCCAAGCTGTTACGTTTACCAGGGAAGATCTTTCGAGCCATAAACAGGCTATCGGTGATCTTACAGAACGTCTCCGTCTTGGGAAGATCCCGATTCAGCAATCGAAACTCATAATCCATAAAGCCGATATCAAACGTCGCGTTATGAATGACCAACTCCGCACCACGGATAAAATCGAGAAAATCATCTGCAATATCAGCATACGTCGGTTTATCAGCAAGGAACTCATCGCTGATACCATGGATGTTATAGGCCTCTGGATCCACTAGACGATCGGGTTTGATGTAGACGTGAAAATGACGGCCAGTCAGTCGGCGGTTAATCACTTCGACCGCACCGATCTCGATAATTTTATGTCCTTCGTAGTGAACCCCCAGCTTATTCATACCAGTGGTTTCTGTATCCAGGACGATTTGTCGCGTAATTTCAGTGCTCATCGTTTTCGTTTATGTCAGACTTGCCGTTTTTATCATAAGGGAGAGTCTACCAGAGATGCGTAAACAGGTAGAAATTTTCACCGACGGATCTTGCCTCGGTAATCCCGGCCCTGGCGGTTATGGCGCCCTCTTGCGCTACAAGCAGCACGAAAAGGCGTTAAGTGCTGGCTATCGTCTTACGACGAATAACAGAATGGAGTTAATGGCCGCGATTGCCGCACTTGAAACACTGACCACTGACTGTGATGTCGTACTCAGCACAGATAGCCAATATGTTCGTCAAGGGATCACCAGTTGGATTCATAACTGGAAAAAGCGTGGTTGGAAAACCGCCGACAAAAAGCCCGTCAAAAATGTCGATCTCTGGAAAAGGTTGGATACCGCGATTCAACGTCATTCCGTGCGTTGGGAATGGGTAAAAGGGCACGCAGGGCACCCAGAAAACGAGCGCTGTGACGAACTCGCACGCGCCGCCGCCAGTGCACCAACGCTTGATGACACGGGTTATCAGGCTGAGTAAATCGTCGTAGGCGTCTGCCTCATCTCCGACATATCTTTGTTGCGCCCACAGTGCGGCGCACAGATGCTTTCCGCAACCGCGCTCTCATCGGCGTAAGCATTAGTGGAATAGTTCGCTTTCGGGCAATAATTAGCGTCAGGCATCCCAGCATCGGAATATGTTTATTCAACTTCCCTTCATTTTTTCGCCATGGCGTAACCTGGAAATGAGTCTGATGGATAACCTCATAGTTCAATAACCCCAGCCAGTCAGTGATACGCATTTGAGTAAACATGCGACTGCAATAGGGATGCTTTTTATTGAGCCTAGGGATCAGTTTGCCAAGGCCAACCAAGCTGATGGGATTAAATGTGCTCAGGATTAACCAGCCGTCATCGACCAAGACGCGATCAACCTCCCGCAGAATACGATGCGGGTCTGACGAATAAGAGAGCGTTTGAGCAAGTAAGCAGGCATCGATCGACTTTTCAGAGAAAGGCAGTTGATGGGCATCAGCCGCAACGTGAAGGTTATCACCGTGTGGGGCAACGTTAACCTGATGCGCGATTGCGCACTCTGTTACATGGATTTCTGCACTCAGCGCCCCTATCTTGATAAGGTGAAAACCAAAGAGTTTTGGCCACCATGGCAACAAAGCCAGCTCAAGTGACTCGCGATAAAACTGCCCGCAGGTGATATCATCCCATGAATCAGGAGCAACAATGGTCTGAGGAATTCGTGCCGATTTCATCTTCTGTTCTCGTCCCCAGGCTACTAGAAAAAGAGGTGATGAATGAATCTTATCAGTATCCCCGCACTTAAGGACAACTACATTTGGTTATTGAGTAATAAAGAAAACCGCTGTGTGATCGTCGATCCAGGTGAAGCGACCCCAGTGCTTAATACTCTCGATCAACACTCACTTTTTCCCGAAGCAATCTTGCTCACTCACCACCATAACGACCATGTTGGAGGCGTTAGCGAACTCCTCAAACATTACCCTAATCTGCCCGTTTTTGGGCCAAAAGAAACCGCTAAATGTGGCGCAACCTACCTCGTCGAGGAGGGAAATACCGTCTCATTGTTAAATTCGGAATTTTCTGTAATTGAAGTGCCAGGACATACATTAGGTCATATTGCCTACTATAATGCGCCATTTTTGTTCTGCGGTGATACCCTATTTTCAGCAGGATGCGGCCGGATTCTTGAAGGAAATCCCATGCAAATGTATGAATCAATTAAAAAAATATCGAATTTCCCTGATGATACCGTGGTGTGCTGTGCTCATGAATATACGTTATCAAACTTAACGTTTTCTAATACTATGTGGCCTGAAGATCCAAATATTGAAGCTTATCTCCATAAAATCAGCCAGATACGTGAAAAATCGCAGTCTAGCTTGCCAACAACATTAGGGCTGGAGAGAAGAATTAATCTTTTTCTACGTTGTCATGAAATTGATTTAAAAAGAAAATTATCAATAGAACCTGAAAATATAGAGAATTGGCAAGTTTTTGAACTGCTACGCAGCAAGAAAGACAGCTTCTGAAGGTTTAGGTTGTGCTATTCCTCTAATCAACGTATCCTTGCTCGTCTTTTAAGCAACTATTGACCAACATATGAAGGCTAAAGCGATAATCATCGCCTCAGTCTTGCTAGTCGGTTGTCAGGTATCGCCACATGACACCTCGCAACCGAAACAGCATGCACAGAGTTTGTCTTCGGCAAGTCAAAGTGAAGCAGGAAAGTACACAGATAGCCGAGAGGCCTCCGCGCGATGGTTAGATGACGATAGCCTCGCGCAACGAGATCTGTGGAACTTCATTGGCGACGAGCTGAAGATGGAGGTTCCGGATAACGCCCGGGTCCGCGAGCAAAAAATGCGTTATTTGAAAAATAAGAGCTATCTCCACGATGTAACATTACGGGCAGAGCCGTACATGTACTGGATAGTCGAGCAGATTAAGCAACGTAAGATGCCGATGGAACTGGTACTGCTACCCATAGTGGAGAGCGCTTTTGATCCAAGTGCCACATCATCCGCCAATGCCGCTGGGCTATGGCAGATTATCCCTGGTACAGGACGTAATTATGGCTTGAAACAAAACCAGTGGTACGATGGGCGTCGCGACGTAATTGCGTCAACGACTGCTGCACTGGATATGATGCAACGGCTCAACACGATGTTTGATGGTGACTGGTTATTGACGGTTGCTGCATACAACAGTGGTGAAGGCCGAATCATGCAGGCGATGAAAGCAAATAAAGCAAAAGGGAAATCAACCAGCTTTTGGGCATTGGCGTTACCGCGTGAAACGTCCATTTACGTTCCTAAGATGTTGGCCTTGAGCGATATTCTTAAAAACAGCAAGAAGTATGGCGTGAGTTTGCCACAGCCCAACGAAAGCAGGGCATTAGCCAAAGTTGAACTGGGGCAGCAGATAGAATTGACTCAAGCCGCCGAGATGGCTGGCCTGTCGTTGAATAAGCTAAAGAGCTATAACTCGGGCTATAAGCGTAATGTAACCGCACCCAATGGGCCACATTACATTATGGTTCCTAAAGCTCATGTTGAGCAGTTGAAAGACTCACTCGCTGATGGTGACATCGCGGCGATTCAACCAACACGCTTAGCACAAACACAGTCAACGCCAGCATCACAGCAGTATAAGGTGCGCTCAGGTGATACCTTATCGGCAATCGCAGCGCGGCTTAATGTCAGCACGAAAGATTTGCAGAGCTGGAACAATCTACGTAGTGCTGGTGCGCTCAAGATTGGTCAAACATTGCAAGTTGCCAAAGCATCAGGTAATAGCAGTTCTATCACCTACCAAGTTAGGAAGGGTGATTCACTGGCAAGCATTGCTAAACGCCACGGCGTAAATATCGCTGATGTGATGCGCTGGAATACGGTTATCAATAAGAATGCCAACATCCAGCCAGGCGATCGTCTGACGCTTTATGTTAGCAGCAACATAAAACCTGATTCTTAACGTCATATCAGAATCAGCAACGAGATTCAGCCCTCCTATAGAAATGTAGAGGGCTGTTTTTTTATGGCATTAAATCAGGCTAAACTCAACGAGTAGTGGATTATGATCTGAAGCCGTAGTCACCAATACAGACGACTGGTTGACGATCAGCTCACGGTAAAAAACAAAATCCAACGGCCGGCCAAACGCCTTACGTCGCTGGTCATCAACAAAACAGACTTCCTGCAACCGCATCCCCGCCGCAAACCGATTAAGCGCACTGATACGTTGCTGGCTCCATGCATTGAAATCTCCGGCCATAATAGCCGGCCCTTGATGATGTACGAGTTGCTCCCCAATTGCTGCCAGTTGTTTGGTATAGACTTCTACACCAAAACTAAAATTAACCGCATGGATATTGATAACCATCAGCCTCTGCCCATTCTGAAGCGCATAAACCGTCACCAAAGAGGACTTAGCCAAACGCAGTAAAGGCTCCCGTTCACGTAAAGGACAACAATATACTGGCTGGGCTGCTGATAGCGTCATCACACCGGACGGGTGTGGGAGGATAATGGCAGGAACCTGATCGGCAGAAAGGTAGTGAGTGGTTGCAAAACGGATAAGGTCCGGCGTACTTTGTGCTTCCTGTAATAGAACTAACTGGGTATCTTTACCGAAATTCTGTAATACAGAAAGCCAGTTCATTCTTTGTTGCTTAAAAATGTTCCACACCATTACGCGTAAAACATCGCCCTCCAGCAACAATGGGCCTGTCGGTAGCGCTTGCCCCGGATAATGCATTTCCCCGGGAGGGAAGATACGTTCAACTGGTTGGCCAGCAACATACCTCATTGCATAGGTTTTTTTCCGCACGCCTAATCCACTATCAGTTTCAATACACCAAATACCCTATCAAAAAAGAGCCCCCTTCTGTTATAAGAATTTTATCGCAGACTTGTAATGTATGCCGTGCGATAGGAGAGGAAAAGATGACATATTTGGTAAAAAGAAGGCGTAAGAGAAAAAGAGGGAATTATCTAAACATTCTAATTTTTTAGAATGAAAAAGCCCTAAGCGTTAACTTAGGGCTTTTTCATAATAAGTGGCGGAACGGACGGGGCTCGAACCCGCGACCCCCTGCGTGACAGGCAGGTATTCTAACCAACTGAACTACCGCTCCACCGAATTTCTCTACAACCACCAGATTGCTCCGGCTTACTGCTTAATTTGATGCCTGGCAGTTCCCTACTCTCACATGGGGAAGCCCCACACTACCATCGGCGCTACGGCGTTTCACTTCTGAGTTCGGCATGGGGTCAGGTGGGACCACCGCGCTATCGCCGCCAGGCAAATTCTGTTTCATTCCAACCGTTACTTAACATGACTTTTTTCTTTGTCATCTCCGTAACCATCAGAACCAATCTTTGAACAAGCTGAACATCAAAATCTATGAGTCTTTCATCACCCACAAAACACCTTCGGTGTTGTAAGGTTAAGCCTCTCGGGTCATTAGTACTGGTTAGCTCAACGTATCGCTACGCTTACACACCCAGCCTATCTACGTCGTCGTCTTCAACGGCCCTTCAGGGGCATCTAGTGCCCAGGGAAGACTCATCTCGAGGCAAGTTTCCCGCTTAGATGCTTTCAGCGGTTATCTCTTCCGCACTTAGCTACCGGGCAATGCAATTGGCATCACAACCCGTACACCAGTGGTGCGTTCACTCCGGTCCTCTCGTACTAGGAGCAACCCCTCTCAATCTTCCAACGCCCACGGCAGATAGGGACCGAACTGTCTCACGACGTTCTAAACCCAGCTCGCGTACCACTTTAAATGGCGAACAGCCATACCCTTGGGACCTACTTCAGCCCCAGGATGTGATGAGCCGACATCGAGGTGCCAAACACCGCCGTCGATATGAACTCTTGGGCGGTATCAGCCTGTTATCCCCGGAGTACCTTTTATCCGTTGAGCGATGGCCCTTCCATTCAGAACCACCGGATCACTAAGACCTGCTTTCGCACCTGCTCGAGCTGTCACTCTCGCAGTCAAGCTAGCTTATGCCTTTGCACTAACCTCCTGATGTCCGACCAGGATTAGCTAACCTTCGTGCTCCTCCGTTACGCTTTGGGAGGAGACCGCCCCAGTCAAACTACCCACCAGACACTGTCCGCAACCCGGATTACGGGCCTACGTTAGAACATCAAACATTAAAGGGTGGTATTTCAAGGTTGGCTCCATGCAGACTGGCGTCCACACTTCAAAGCCTCCCACCTATCCTACACATCAAGGCTCAAGGTTCAGTGTCAAGCTATAGTAAAGGTTCACGGGGTCTTTCCGTCTTGCCGCGGGTACACTGCATCTTCACAGCGAGTTCAATTTCACTGAGTCTCGGGTGGAGACAGCCTGGCCATCATTACGCCATTCGTGCAGGTCGGAACTTACCCGACAAGGAATTTCGCTACCTTAGGACCGTTATAGTTACGGCCGCCGTTTACCGGGGCTTCGATCAAGAGCTTCGCCTTGCGGCTGACCCCATCAATTAACCTTCCGGCACCGGGCAGGCGTCACACCGTATACGTCCACTTTCGTGTTTGCACAGTGCTGTGTTTTTATTAAACAGTTGCAGCCAGCTGGTATCTGCGACTGGCTTCAGCTCCATCCGCAAGGGACTTCACCTACGCGCCAGCGTGCCTTCTCCCGAAGTTACGGCACCATTTTGCCTAGTTCCTTCACCCGAGTTCTCTCAAGCGCCTGAGTATTCTCTACCTGACCACCTGTGTCGGTTTGGGGTACGATTTGATGTTACCTGGAGCTTAGAGGCTTTTCCTGGAAGCGTAGCATTGGTTACTTCATCACCGTAGTGACTCGTCATCACGCCTCAGTGTTAACGATGACCCGGATTTACCTAAGTCATCCACCTTCACGCTTAAACCGGGACAACCGTCGCCCGGATAACCTAGCTTTCTCCGTCCCCCCTTCGCAGTAACACCGAGTACAGGAATATTAACCTGTTTCCCATCGACTACGCTTTTCAGCCTCGCCTTAGGGGTCGACTCACCCTGCCCCGATTAACGTTGGACAGGAACCCTTGGTCTTCCGGCGTGCGGGTTTTTCACCCGCATTATCGTTACTTATGTCAGCATTCGCACTTCTGATACCTCCAGCAACCCTCACAGGCCACCTTCAACGGCTTACAGAACGCTCCCCTACCCAACAACGCCTAAGCGTCGCTGCCGCAGCTTCGGTGCATGGTTTAGCCCCGTTACATCTTCCGCGCAGGCCGACTCGACCAGTGAGCTATTACGCTTTCTTTAAATGATGGCTGCTTCTAAGCCAACATCCTGGCTGTCTGTGCCTTCCCACATCGTTTCCCACTTAACCATGACTTTGGGACCTTAGCTGGCGGTCTGGGTTGTTTCCCTCTTCACGACGAACGTTAGCACCCGCCGTGTGTCTCCCGTGATAACATTCTTCGGTATTCGTAGTTTGCATCGGGTTGGTAAGTCGGGATGACCCCCTAGCCGAAACAGTGCTCTACCCCCGAAGATGAGTTCACGAGGCGCTACCTAAATAGCTTTCGGGGAGAACCAGCTATCTCCCGGTTTGATTGGCCTTTCACCCCCAGCCACAAGTCATCCGCTAATTTTTCAACATTAGTCGGTTCGGTCCTCCAGTTAGTGTTACCCAACCTTCAACCTGCCCATGGCTAGATCACCGGGTTTCGGGTCTATACCCTGCAACTTAACGCCCAGTTAAGACTCGGTTTCCCTGCGGCTCCCCTATTCGGTTAACCTTGCTACAGAATATAAGTCGCTGACCCATTATACAAAAGGTACGCAGTCACCTAACAAGTAGGCTCCCACTGCTTGTACGTACACGGTTTCAGGTTCTATTTCACTCCCCTCGCCGGGGTTCTTTTCGCCTTTCCCTCACGGTACTGGTTCACTATCGGTCAGTCAGGAGTATTTAGCCTTGGAGGATGGTCCCCCCATATTCAGACAGGATGTCACGTGTCCCGCCCTACTCATCGAACTCACAACTTGTGCATTTTTGTGTACGGGACTATCACCCTTTACTGTGCGACTTTCCAGACGCTTCCACTAACACACAAACTGATTCAGGCTCTGGGCTCCTCCCCGTTCGCTCGCCGCTACTAGGGGAATCTCGGTTGATTTCTTTTCCTCGGGGTACTGAGATGTTTCAGTTCCCCCGGTTCGCCTCATTACGCTATGTATTCACATAATGATAGTGTGTCGAAACACACTGGGTTTCCCCATTCGGGTATCGTCGGGTATAACGCTTCATATCAGCTTACCGACGCTTATCGCAGATTAGCACGCCCTTCATCGCCTCTGACTGCCTAGGCATCCACCGTGTACGCTTAGTCGCTTAACCTCACAACCCGAAGGTGTCTTGAATAAATCAAGGTCACGTTCGCGCTGCGATTATTTGAGAGACTCATTGACAGACTGATGCATCACGATGCACCCGAAGGTCATCGTGTTTTGTCAGCCGTCATGTTTCAATTTTCAGCTTGTTCCAGATTGTTAAAGAGCAAAACATCGCAGTGCACCCAAACAGGTACACTCTGATGTTTTTTATCATAGCGAGTAGTGATGGTGGAGCTATGCGGGATCGAACCGCAGACCTCCTGCGTGCAAGGCAGGCGCTCTCCCAGCTGAGCTATAACCCCGTCTCTACTTACAGTTACCTTAGATACCACTCATGGAAGAGTTGGTAGGCCTGAGTGGACTTGAACCACCGACCTCACCCTTATCAGGGGTGCGCTCTAACCACCTGAGCTACAAGCCTATTAAGGTATTTCTGCTCGTTATTTTCATCAGACAATCTGTGTGAGCACTTCACTTAACACACATCTTTTTGGTAAGGAGGTGATCCAACCGCAGGTTCCCCTACGGTTACCTTGTTACGACTTCACCCCAGTCATGAATCACAAAGTGGTAAGCGCCCTCCCGAAGGTTAAGCTACCTACTTCTTTTGCAACCCACTCCCATGGTGTGACGGGCGGTGTGTACAAGGCCCGGGAACGTATTCACCGTAGCATTCTGATCTACGATTACTAGCGATTCCGACTTCATGGAGTCGAGTTGCAGACTCCAATCCGGACTACGACGTACTTTATGAGGTCCGCTTGCTCTCGCGAGGTCGCTTCTCTTTGTATACGCCATTGTAGCACGTGTGTAGCCCTACTCGTAAGGGCCATGATGACTTGACGTCATCCCCACCTTCCTCCGGTTTATCACCGGCAGTCTCCTTTGAGTTCCCACCATTACGTGCTGGCAACAAAGGATAAGGGTTGCGCTCGTTGCGGGACTTAACCCAACATTTCACAACACGAGCTGACGACAGCCATGCAGCACCTGTCTCACAGTTCCCGAAGGCACTAAGGTATCTCTACCGAATTCTGTGGATGTCAAGAGTAGGTAAGGTTCTTCGCGTTGCATCGAATTAAACCACATGCTCCACCGCTTGTGCGGGCCCCCGTCAATTCATTTGAGTTTTAACCTTGCGGCCGTACTCCCCAGGCGGTCGACTTAACGCGTTAGCTCCGGAAGCCACGCCTCAAGGGCACAACCTCCAAGTCGACATCGTTTACAGCGTGGACTACCAGGGTATCTAATCCTGTTTGCTCCCCACGCTTTCGCACCTGAGCGTCAGTCTTTGTCCAGGGGGCCGCCTTCGCCACCGGTATTCCTCCAGATCTCTACGCATTTCACCGCTACACCTGGAATTCTACCCCCCTCTACAAGACTCTAGCCTGTCAGTTTTGAATGCAGTTCCCAGGTTAAGCCCGGGGATTTCACATCCAACTTAACAGACCGCCTGCGTGCGCTTTACGCCCAGTCATTCCGATTAACGCTTGCACCCTCCGTATTACCGCGGCTGCTGGCACGGAGTTAGCCGGTGCTTCTTCTGCGGGTAACGTCAATCGACAAGGTTATTAACCTTATCGCCTTCCTCCCCGCTGAAAGTGCTTTACAACCCGAAGGCCTTCTTCACACACGCGGCATGGCTGCATCAGGCTTGCGCCCATTGTGCAATATTCCCCACTGCTGCCTCCCGTAGGAGTCTGGACCGTGTCTCAGTTCCAGTGTGGCTGGTCATCCTCTCAGACCAGCTAGGGATCGTCGCCTAGGTGAGCCATTACCTCACCTACTAGCTAATCCCATCTGGGCACATCCGATGGCAAGAGGCCCGAAGGTCCCCCTCTTTGGTCCGAAGACGTTATGCGGTATTAGCTACCGTTTCCAGTAGTTATCCCCCTCCATCAGGCAGTTTCCCAGACATTACTCACCCGTCCGCCGCTCGTCACCCGAAGAGCAAGCTCTTCTGTGCTACCGCTCGACTTGCATGTGTTAGGCCTGCCGCCAGCGTTCAATCTGAGCCATGATCAAACTCTTCAATTTAAGATTTGTTTGATTTGCTGAACTCGTCAGCGATGCTCAAAGAATTAAAACTGTTTATTCGTAATGAATTTACTGTTGTTCACTCTTCAAGACTTTTTATATCGTTAAGATACGGTCTTGTGAGTGCCCACACAGATTGTCTGATTATATTGTTAAAGAGCAGTGCGTTGCGGTCTTATCCGCTTCGCGAGGTGGCGTATGTTACGCTTATCACCTTTAGAGTCAACGTTTATTTTAAAGCGTTTTCTCTTTCTTTATCGACCCGGTTGTGAGTCACAGCGCCGTGTCGATGGAGGCGCATTATAGGGACTTCTCGGCGGCTGACAAGCGCTAAATGCAAATTTTTTCCCAAGCGTTCAAAAACAAGACAAAAAAGAGCGTTTAGCATATTCCCCATACAGAATATGAATACAATATGAGCTTGAGATATAAAAATGGGGGACATTCATTAGCAAATGCCCCCCGTTGATGACTTACTATTTCACATTATTCTTGTTGTGCGACTATCTGTTCGCCTTCAACATCTAATATGATCGGTTTCCCGGGTATCAATTTCCCCCCCAGTATCTGCTGGGCGAGTGGGTTCTCTATCAGTTGCTGTATCGCTCTTTTAAGCGGACGTGCGCCATAGACAGGGTCAAAACCGACTTCTCCTAGCATATCTAAAGCAGCATTCGTTATCGTGACGCTATATCCCCGCTCCTCGAGGCGCTTGTACAGTCTCTGGAGCTGAATTTGTGCGATCGACGTAATATGCCCCCTTCCCAGCGGATGGAATACGACGACTTCATCGATACGGTTAATAAACTCAGGCCGGAAGCTGTGGCTAACGACGTCAAGAACCATATCTCTCATTTCGGTATAGCTGCGTTCACCAAAACGTTCCTGAATAAGGTCAGAGCCTAAATTTGACGTCATGATAACCACAGTATTACGAAAATCGACCGTTCGACCCTGACCATCAGTAAGGCGGCCATCATCCAATACTTGAAGCAAGATATTGAACACATCAGGGTGTGCCTTTTCGATCTCATCGAGCAAGATGACCGAATAAGGACGACGACGTACCGCTTCCGTCAGATATCCTCCTTCTTCGTAACCGACATATCCAGGAGGCGCACCGACCAAACGTGAAACAGAGTGTTTCTCCATAAACTCAGACATATCGATACGAACCATCGCATCATCACTGTCGAAGAGGAAAGTCGCCAGCGTTTTGCAAAGTTCCGTTTTCCCAACGCCTGTCGGTCCAAGGAATAGGAACGATCCAATCGGACGATTAGGGTCAGATAACCCCGCCCGACTACGGCGGATAGAATTCGCAACCGCTTCTACGGCTTCGTTCTGCCCGATCACTCGCTGGTGTAGTTCATCTTCCATTCGCAATAATTTTTCTTTCTCGCTTTCCAACATGCGAGAAACGGGAATTCCAGTCCAACGCGCCAGCACATCAGCGATTTCAGCATCAGTGACCCGATTACGCAGTAAATGAACCGTTTTTCCTTCTTGCTGCGTTGCTGCAGCTAGCTGTTTTTCCAGCTCAGGAATTTTGCCGTATTGCAGTTCAGACATTCTCCCCAGGTCTCCCTGGCGTCGAGCCTGTTCCAACGCAATTTTCGCTTGCTCTAAAGAAGCCTTAACATTCTGCGTTCCCGTGAGTGACGCTTTTTCTGCTTTCCACTCTTCATCCTGTTGGGAATATTCACGCTCTTTTTGGTCAAGCTCCGCACTCAGCAATTCAAGCCGCTTCTGACTAGCTTCATCAGATTCTTTTTTCAGCGCCTGTTGCTCCAGCTTTAACTGGATGATTCGACGCTCAAGCCGATCAAGGGGTTCTGGTTTTGAATCAATCTGAATACGAATGCTGGATGCCGCTTCATCAATCAGGTCAATGGCTTTATCCGGCAACTGACGATCCGCGATATAGCGATGGGATAGCATTGCCGCCGCAACAATCGCCGGATCGGTGATTTGTACATGATGGTGCAATTCATAGCGCTCTTTCAGCCCGCGCAGAATTGCAATGGTGTCTTCAACAGTAGGTTCCGCGACAAACACCTTTTGGAAACGACGCTCAAGAGCGGCGTCCTTTTCAATATATTGACGATATTCATCCAGCGTCGTCGCGCCAACGCAATGCAGTTCACCGCGAGCCAGCGCGGGTTTTAGCATATTGCCGGCATCCATCGCGCCATCGGCTTTACCTGCACCCACCATCGTATGCAGCTCATCAATAAACAGAATGACATTGCCTTCCTGTTTGGACAGATCGTTGAGTACACCTTTCAAGCGTTCTTCAAACTCACCGCGATATTTCGCACCAGCCACCAGCGCGCCCATATCCAGAGAAAGTACGCGCTTGTTTTTCAAGCCTTCAGGTACTTCGCCATTAACGATACGCTGAGCTAACCCTTCGACTATCGCGGTTTTACCCACGCCTGGCTCACCGATTAATACTGGGTTATTTTTGGTTCGACGTTGTAAAACCTGAATAGTACGGCGAATCTCTTCATCACGTCCGATAACCGGATCGAGCTTGCCTTGTTCTGCACGTTCCGTGAGATCAATCGTGAATTTTTTTAATGCCTGGCGCTGATCTTCAGCCCCCTGATCGTTCACTTGCTCCCCTCCTCTCACTTGATCAATCGCGTTTGTTACATTTTGCTGCGTGACACCCGCCTTTTTCAATATATCCACCAATGTGCCGCGAGACTCCAAAGCTGCAAGCACAAAAAGTTCCGAGGAAATAAAGGTATCGCCACGCTTTTGCGCGAGTTTGTCGCACATATTCAATGCGCGAACTAATTCGTTCGAAGGTTGGACATCACCATCCGTACCTTCAACCTGCGGCAAACGCGCGATTGCCTGGTCGATTTCGGCTTTCAGGTAATTAAGATTAGCTCCTGCGACAGTCAGAAGTGGACCAACAGTTCCTCCGCCCTGATGAAGCAAAGCGCTCATCAAATGAAGTGATTCAATAAACTGGTGATCGCGCCCAAGGGCAAGAGATTGGGCATCGGCAAGAGCAAGTTGGAATTTGTTGGTAAGACGATCCAGACGCATAACACCTCCCGTACACTGGTCAAAATTGCTACTGGAGATTAAATGAGGTCATCCCTCAAAAATTTCAAGGTTATTTTGCCAGTCGTGACGGGATTTAAACGTTACTTGTCTTGGATCGCCTTAATTCAATAGGTTATATCAGCCAGATTAAACTTGCCATACGGCCAGTCACGCCATCGCGCCGATAAGAGAAAAATTTGTGAGGCTCGCTCACAGTACAGGAGTTTCCACCAAAAACTTGCGTTATCCCTGCAGCGCGTAAACGCAAACTTGCCAGTTGATAGATATCGGCAAAAAATTTGTTTCCTTCAGGCCTAAATGCAGAGGCCGCTGCCGCATCATGCTGAATAAACGCGTCTCTAACTTCTGGGCCGACCTCAAAGGCGTTAGGCCCGATAGCGGGTCCCAACCACGCCATAATTTGCGCGGGTTTGGCTCGGAAACAGGCTAACGTTTCTTCCAGCACACCCGCGTGCAATCCCCGCCAACCAGCATGTGCAGCAGCCACTTCGTCGCCATTGACTGCACAAAAAAGCACAGGTAAACAGTCAGCCGTCATCACTGCACAAACTTGACCTTTCTTATCCGTATAAGCAGCATCACCGCAAACAGCCGATGGTACAACCTCACCAATACGAATCACATCAGTACCATGAACCTGTTCCAACCAATGCGGCATGGCAGGAAGATCTGCCAGCGCCACCAGCGTTTGCCGATTTTCAGTGACGTATGCGGGTTCATCACCCACATGATTCCCCAAATTCAGCGAATCATAAGGTGCCGCACTACGTCCGCCAACACGCGTCGTACTACAAGATTTCACACTTTCTGGCAAAGGCCAGTCGGGGTATATCAGCATAGTCCGTCACCTCCATAAATCAGCATTGATCAAATTGAATGTATTACCAGTCGAGTTGATCCTTAAACGCTTCAGTATCGGCTTTCAGCGCCTCAATCAGATCGACCATATCCTGCGGTAATGCCGCATGCCATTCCATTTGGATTCCGGTAATAGGATGGTAGAAGCGTAGCATGGTAGCGTGCAGAGCCTGACGATCGAACCCACGCAGCGTCTCAATGAAATCATCCGACGCACCTTTTGGCGGACGAGGGCGACCGCCGTATAACTGATCGCCAACCAGTGGATGGTTAATGTGTGACATATGCACACGAATCTGGTGGGTGCGTCCCGTTTCCAACCGCAATCGCAAGCGGGTATGCGCACGGAAATGTTCCATGATGCGGTAATGCGTGACTGCCGGCTTGCCCATCGGGTGTACAGCCATGTGAGTACGCTTAGTTGCGTGACGGGCGATAGGTTGCTCGACCATACCGCCTGCCGTCATAGAACCAATCGCGACAGCCTCATACTCACGAGTGATTTCGCGTGCCTGCAACGCCTCAACGAGACGAGTCTGTGCCGGCACGGTTTTCGCGACAACCATGAGCCCTGTCGTATCTTTATCAAGCCGATGCACAATCCCAGCGCGGGGCACATCGACAATCTCAGGATAATGATGTAACAAAGCATTCAATACCGTGCCATCTGGATTACCCGCACCAGGGTGAACCACCAGATCTCTGGATTTGTTAATAACCAGAATATCCTGATCTTCGTACACGATATCCAACTTGATATCCTGTGCTTCCCAGCGTGCTTCTTCTTCAATCAATGCATCAATGGCTACCGATTCGCCGCCAAGTACTTTCTCTTTTGGCTTATTGATGACATTGCCGTTAATCTGTACCCGATTCTCAAGAATCCACTCTTTTATACGGGATCGAGAATAATCAGGGAACAATTCGGCCAAAGCCTGATCTAAACGTTGTCCGAGTTGAGATTCGGCCACCGTTGCGGTGAGTTGTACTTGTTGTGCCATATTATGCAGCTTCTTCGTTAACGTTGGGTTTTGACGGCGACGCCGTTTAAAATAATGTACTATTGTAGCTGGTCTAAATCGGGAGCTTCACGGACAGCCTCCCGGAATAACATTCTGAGGATAATCAAAACGTCATGACGCGTATGAAATATCTGGTGGCTGCCGCCACGTTGAGCCTGGCGCTGGCTGGTTGCTCCGGCAATTCCAAAGATGCGGTTCCTGATAGTCCGCCATCTGAAATCTATGCCAATGCTCAACAAAAACTGCAGGACGGCAACTTTAAAGCAGCCATCACGCAGTTGGAAGCACTGGATAACCGATATCCCTTTGGCCCCTATTCACAGCAAGTACAGTTGGATTTGATCTACGCCTACTACAAATCCGCAGAACTGCCATTGGCCCAAGCTTCTATTGACCGCTTCCTACGGCTCAACCCGACCCATCCAAACGTGGATTATGTCCTTTACATGCGCGGTCTGACCGACATGGCGCTGGATGATAGTGCGTTACAAGGCTTCTTCGGGGTCGATCGTTCCGATCGCGACCCGCAGTATGCCCGTACCGCATTCCGGGATTTCAGCAAGCTCATTCAGGGATACCCGAACAGCCAATACGCCACCGACGCAAACAAGCGTTTGGTTTACCTCAAAGAGCGTCTGGCCAAGTATGAACTTTCTGTCGCGCAATACTACACGAAACGCGGCGCTTATGTGGCAGTAGTTAATCGCGTTGAGCAAATGCTGCGTGATTACCCTGATACCCAGGCGACAAAAAATGCCCTGCCGTTGATGGAAAGCGCCTACCGTGAACTGCAACTGGCCGCACAGGCAGACAAAGTCGCAAAAGTGATTGCCGCTAACCCGGCATAAACAATCGGTGCCCCCCAATGATGAGACGGCAGCTTCGGTTGCCGTTTTTTTATGGGTTCGATCAGTTCGTTATACGTCGATGAGCAGAAAAAACAGGGTTGGCGGGAATTAACAGCAGCGCGGTAACCTCAATACATCCTATCAATCATGGCATAGGCCAGATGCCCTCTCAAGTACTTCCCTTCTATTCCCAATGGTGCTTCACAAATCGCGTTTTCTTGACAAAAAGTGACGAAAAAAACTGATCAATATCACGCTTTTTGCCACAACTCGCGGTATGCTGAAATTATCCAAGACGGACATAGGCAGAGAGGTAAGTTTATATGACTATTAATATTACCAGTAAGCAAATGGATATCACCCCCGCAATTCGTCAACATGTCGAAGACCGTCTTTCTAAGCTGGACAAGTGGCAAACCCAGTTGATCAACCCGCATATTATTCTGTCAAAAGAACCGCAGGGTTTTGTGGCCGATGCCACTATCAGTACGCCGAATGGCCCGCTGGTTGCCAGCGCCAAACATGATGACATGTATGCCGCTATCAATGAGTTGATTACCAAGCTTGAACGTCAGTTGGACAAACTCCAACATAAAGGTGAAGCCAGACGTGCGGTAGCAGGCGTCAAAGAAGCCAATTTACAGCCAACTCAAGAAGAGTGAGTTCCATTCTCTTTACCTCAATATAACGCGCCTAAGGGCGCGTTTTTGCATACTACGGACCATAACGCGGCGGCCTAAAGCCCCATGGCATACAGGGTTTGAAATTGCGCTCGGCGATTTTGTATTGACAGGATGAAAAGCCAACAGTTACCTTACCTGTTCAGAAACTGAATATTTTCCTGACCAACCGAGAAAACATGATCAATAAGCTGTTCTTCTTCGTATTCTTTTTCACCTTCCCCTGATTTGGGAGGCGATTCGTCGTAAGAGCAAGAATACGAAGACGAACAAAAAAGCCTCCTGACCAGGAGGCTTTTTTTATATAAGAACATAAGACAGGTAACCGGCATCATGACAGACAACCCATTACTGGCACTGCGAGAACGCATCAGCGCATTGGATTTGCAATTAATTGAATTGTTGGCACAAAGACGAGAACTGGCGCTGGACGTTGCCCGCAGCAAGTTACACTCGCATCGCCCAATCCGTGATAAAGAGCGTGAACGCGATTTACTGGACAAACTGACAGAGGCGGGGAAAAAGCATCATCTTGATGGCCATTATATTACTCGTTTATTCCAACTCGTCATTGAAGATTCGGTACTGACGCAGCAGGCGCTCTTACAGCACCACCTCAACCAAACAACGTCACACTCTGCCCGCGTCGCCTTTCTCGGTCCGAAGGGGTCTTATTCTCATCTCGCTGCACGCCAATACGCCGCCCGACACTTCGAGCAATTGGTTGAGTGTGGTTGCCAGAAATTTCAAGACATCTTCAACATGGTGGAAACAGGGCAAGCCGACTATGCTGTTCTGCCGATTGAAAACACCAGCTCCGGTTCGATCAACGACGTTTACGACCTACTGCAACATACGGGGCTATCCATCGTCGGCGAATTAACCAACCCGATAAATCACTGCGTTTTGGTCGCTACCGATACGTCTCTGGAACAAATCGAAACGGTTTATAGCCATCCTCAGCCGTTCCAGCAGTGCAGCCACTTCATCAATCGTTTTCCGCATTGGAAAATTGAATATTGTGAGAGTACCGCTGCGGCGATGGAAAAAGTCGCGGCGCTTAATTCCCCAAAAGCAGCAGCACTCGGCAGCGAAGCCGGTGGTCAGCTATATCAGCTACAAGTACTGGAACATAATCTGGCAAACCAATCGCAAAACATCACTCGCTTCATTGTATTAGCACGTAAACCGATTGATGTGACTGAGCAAGTGCCTGCGAAAACCACACTGATTATGGCTACGGGTCAACAGTCAGGCGCATTGGTAGAAGCACTGCTAGTACTGCGTGATAACGGTATTGTGATGACCAAGCTGGAGTCCAGACCAATCAACGGCAACCCGTGGGAAGAGATGTTCTATCTTGATGTGCAGGCTAATTTGCGCAGCGATGCCATGCAGAAAGCGCTAAAAGGATTATCCCCCATTACCCGCTCACTAAAAGTATTGGGCTGCTACCCGAGTGAAAACGTCGTACCGGTCGATGTGAACGAATAATTGAAAAAAGCCATCCGGGTATTCGCCCGGATGGCTTTCCAAACAGAATTCAACGTTCCAACACATTCAAAAGATTCAAATCGAGCTATTGGCGAATATCGTTTGCCTGGCGCAAAAGCACCCGGCTCTCAGCCTGAAAACGTTTGGCATAGTCGCCAAACCAGTGTTCGACTTTTTTGAAGCTACTGATAAATTCCGCTTTATCTGTCTGTTCCAGTAACTCAATCGCTTCGCCAAAACGTTTGTAGTAACGCTTAATCAGCGCCAGGTTATCCTCTGAAGACATAATAATGTCGGCATACAGTTGCGGATCCTGTGCAAACAGCCGCCCGACCATAATCAATTCCAGACGATAGATCGGCGATGACAGCGCTAATAGCTGTTCAAGCTGCACATTCTCCTCTGCTAAATGCAGCCCATAGGCAAATGTCGCGAAGTGACGCAGCGCTTGAATAAACATCATGTTCTGATCGTGTTCGACCGCGCTAATACGATGCAGACGTGCGCCCCACACCTGAATCTGTTCCAGTAACCACTGGTAGGCTTCCGGTTGCCGGCCATCGCAATAAACGACAACCTGTTTGGCAAGGCTACCACTGTCTGGCCCAAACATCGGGTGCAAACCGAGTACCGGGCCGCTATGTGCCGCCAACATTGCCTGAAGAGGGCCATTTTTTACCGACGCCAGATCAACCAAAATACAATCATCTGGCAAGGCTGGCAGACGGGCAATAACCTGTTCAGTAACGTGAATCGGCACGCTGACAATCACCATACCCGCATCAGACAACAGCTCATCAGCGCGCGGCCAGTCATCTTGCTCCAGAATCCTCACCTGATATCCCGACAGCGTCAGCATTTTCTCGAATAAATTGCCCATTTGACCACGGCCACCAATGATGACAACCGGACGCAGTTGTGGACACAATGTTTTAAAACCTTTGTCGTTCTCGCTGGAATAGGATTCGCGCATAGTGCGCCGCAGGATATCTTCAATGAGATCCGGCGGAACCCCCATCGACGCCGCCTCTTTGCGACGTGAGCTGAGCATGGCCGCCTCACGATCGGGCGCATAAATAGGCAAACCATAGCGGCTTTTCACTTCACCCACTTCCGCCACCAAACGCAACCGACGTGATAACAGCGCGACAAGCTCCTTATCTACCTCATCTATCTGATCACGTAATGCGGTCAGTTCAGCTACCATATCTTGTTACTCTCCTGAATGTTTCACACGTGCGGCACTCAGATCTTGATGAACGGAACGCAGCAACGCTTCTGTACTTTCCCAACTGATGCAGGCATCCGTGACCGATACACCGTAACGCATATCTGAACGCGGTTGTTCTGAAGACTGGCTACCCTCGTTAAGGTGGCTTTCCAGCATCAATCCTATAATAGAACGGTTTCCTGCCTTGATTTGTTCAATCGCAGATTCAACAACAAGTGGCTGACGGCGGTAGTCTTTGTTCGAGTTGCCGTGGCTACAATCTATCATCAGCGCAGGTCTCAGTCCTGCTTCCTGCATCTGTTTTTCACATTCGGCAACATCCTGCGCGCTGTAGTTTGGTTTTTTACCACCGCGCAGAATCACATGACCATCGACGTTCCCCTGCGTCTGCAGCAAACAAACTTGCCCAGTTTGATTAATACCGACAAAACGATGCGGCATTGCAGCGGCCCTCATCGCGTTGATCGCCGTTCCCAAACTGCCATCCGTTCCGTTTTTGAACCCGACAGGCATCGACAAGCCGGAAGCCATCTCGCGGTGCGTTTGAGATTCAGTCGTGCGTGCGCCGATCGCTGACCAGCTAAATAGATCGCCCAAGTACTGCGGGCTGTTCGGGTCAAGCGCTTCTGTCGCCAGCGGCAATCCCATATTCACCAGTTCCAACAGCAACCCGCGCGCGATGTGCAGCCCAGCTTCCACATCAAATGAGCCATCCATGAACGGATCGTTAATAAGCCCTTTCCAACCCACGGTTGTGCGGGGTTTTTCAAAATAAACACGCATCACGATGTAAAGGCGATCGCTTAATTCCGCAGCAAGCGACTGCAAGCGGCGGGCATATTCCAGCGCAGCATCCGTGTCATGAATAGAGCAAGGCCCGCAGACGATCAGCAACCGATCATCACGACCATGAATGATATCCGCAATGGTTGATCTCGCTTGCGCAATATCGTGTTGTTCCGCATCGTTAAGTGGAAACTTGGCTTTCAATTCATCAGGAGTAATCAGAACCTGTTCTGCACTGATATTAATATTGTTAAGTGAATCTTTTTGCATGATCTCATTCCTGAAAAGTTCGATCTGTTCGCGATTGTGTGGACAACCTACATATGATGTTTACACCATAACATGAACCGTAAAGATTTCAATCCACTTAGTGTAAATAAAAAATTACCATCCTAAATATGGTCAGAAAAAAGATATCTGCATGCTCTATCACTTCCCAATGCAACCATACCTATCTCCAGCGTGAATAATGATAGAATCACCCCAATAAGGGGGAAGGATGCTGAAAGCCATAATCATCGATGACGAACAGTTGGCACGCGAAGAGCTCAGCCTGCTACTGGAAAATGAATCTGATATCACCATCATTGCGCAGTGTAGCAATGCGCTGGAGGCAATACCGGCCATTCACCGACTGCAGCCGGATGTGATTTTCCTGGATATACAGATGCCAAAGGTCAGCGGATTAGAGCTGGTTGCCATGTTGGATCCAGAAAATATGCCTTACGTCGTCTTCGTGACAGCCTATGATGAGTACGCGGTGAGGGCATTCGAAGAGCATGCTTTTGACTATTTACTAAAACCACTGGATGCACAGCGGCTGAGTAAAACGCTAAATCGTTTACGCCGCGGCGCGATCGTAAATAAAAGTGTACAGATAATTTCAGAACCTTTGCTGCGCCATATTCCCTGCAACGGACACAATCGTATTTTTTTGCTCAAGATTGAGGAAGTCGAGTATCTTTGTTCGGAACTCAGCGGCGTACATGTGGTGGGCGTCAGCCAATCGGGCTATACCCAACTTTCGCTGAAAACCCTGGAAGAGAAAACACCTTTCGTCCGCTGCCATCGTCAATATATGGTTAACACAGAGCAACTGAAAGAAATCCAGTTAATGGAGAATGGCGCGGCAGAAGTGCTGACGCATACGGGAAAACACATTCCCGTCAGTCGCCGCTATCTCAAGTTACTGAAAGAAAAGCTAGGCATTCTCTAATAGAGTGTTCATTCAGGCCGATGGCCGCAAATATTAAAGGTTCGATGATGAAATACAGTTATGTCTTGGCTGTAATTCTTTTAATGACAGCGTGCCAAAGCAACGTACCGTCGCTACCGACTAAAAGTGAGTCTGGGTTCTGGTATGAAACTGGCTACCAGGATGCAATCTCTGGCGTGGTTGTGAAAGACGATAGTACCTTACAAGAATGGTTTGGTAATCCACAGATCGAGCGTGAAACCTACCTACGCGGTTATCAGGCCGGACAGTCAGCTTTTTGCCGTGCAGGTAACATGGAAGAATGGGGAAAAGCAGGGAAAAATTTCCCCGCCAGTTGCGATGGCGTAGAATCAGCAGAGACACTGCGAACTCGCTGGCAACAAAACCTGCCTTAACATCCTCCTGAATACTGGTGATAACCCACACGAATATGCGGCGTAGCTGGCAAAAAGCTAGGGTTCATCGCATCTGGTAACAATTCCACTCACTTTTTTACTCTCCCAGAAATACGCCAGACATATCTCACCACTATTATCGCCATAAAATAATCACTTTAAGTTATTAAACACCTGATGCTGGGATAACAAAAAATCATAGCTCACTGATAGTGAATCCCATTATTTCTGATAGCGATTGATATTATGGAGTACTCACATGTCCGGTCCAAACAAGACTCATAGCCTGTCGCCGAATAATAGCCCAAGACTCTTATCACACGATCCCTCATCAAGGAAAAGCCATGATGAACGGGTTGCTGCGGTAAAAAACAACATTATTGAGTCCGGCGATCATCCCGGTATTTCCGTAGAGGAGCAACTGGCACTCCTGGATGACTTCTCCCATCTTGAGTTAGGCCAATTTTTACTACAACACCATGGGTTAAATGCATACTGGACGCATAATGTGATAACACATCAGCCAGCTCACTATGCCAATCCGCTCGAAGAAACCATCTACACACGGTTACCCAACGTTTTAGCGACACGTGAACGATTCAGTATATTCCAACGCCTGCTTCAAGAACTCTTGCGCCCCAACGCCGTCATGGTATCCGTTCCCTGTGGCGTCATGGCCGATTTATTGCTGCTAGACTATACGCGGCATCGAGATGTGAAATTAATCGGCATCGACCTGGATAAACAGGCGCTGGAAGAGGCTTACAAACTTGCCAGTCAGCAAGGGCTGGAAAGCCAGATATCGTTGGTTCTTGCTGATGCCTGGACTATTGATTTAGCAGAACAAGCAGATGTGATTACCAGCAACGGACTCAATGTCTATGAGCCAGATGATGACAAAGTCACTGAACTTTACCGCGTGTTCTATTCTGGGCTGAAGCCAGGAGGAACACTAATAACCAGCTTTATGACACCGCCTCCTACGCAATCGCAAGACTCCCCATGGGTAAATGCCGATCCGAAATTGCTAGCGCTCCAATATGTACTTTTTTCACGAATTATTGGCGCAACATGGACAGCATTTCGCACCCACAAACAAACACAGTCACAATTAGAGCGGGCCGGATTTACAGATATTCAGTTTATTAACGACCATATGCACATGTACCCAACGGTCATCGCTAACAAACCGTTATGAATAGGGTGAGAAAATGGCACCAATGCGACATTTGATCGCCATAACCGATCAATATTAGAAAATTGATCTGTATAAACGTTTATAAAATAACCATGCCTAATGTCATCATAGTACTGAAATTCAAACAATAATGATGGCACCAGGGAAAACTAAGCCCACCAAGTTTGGTGGGCTTTCTGCTACCAGGGTAGTCGATATTTGAAGAATGAACCTTAAAATCACAGCGTACATATCTCAGCAGAAAGTGATGCTTCTATGCCATTCTCTGCTGCCTCTTTGTGGACATCAAGACAAAAAAAAAGCCTAGCGAATTCGCTAGGCATTTGAAAAATAACAACTTTCGGATGTTGCGAAAGCGCTATCTTAGTTAAGACGCTCTTTGATACGAGCAGACTTACCAGTACGCTCACGCAGGTAGTACAGTTTGGCTTTACGCACGGCACCACGACGTTTAACAGAGATGCTGTCAATTACTGGAGAGTGAGTCTGGAATACACGCTCCACGCCTTCGCCGTTAGAAATTTTGCGAACAGTGAATGCAGAATGCAGACCGCGGTTACGAATAGCGATAACCACGCCCTCGAATGCCTGCAGACGTTTTTTGCTGCCTTCAACAACCCATACCTTCACTTCTACGGAATCACCCGGACGAAATGCAGGTACGTCCTGCTTCATTTGTTCGTCTTCGATTTGCTTAATAATGTTGCTCATAATATGTCTCTTACCCTAGGTAAACTGATAGTTGGGTTCGCACGGTAAACCGGCGTAACCACCTAATACTCTCGTTGCTCAGACTGATGTTCACGTTGAAATTCAGCCAGCAACCTTATTTGCTCGTCAGTCAGAGCTAGGCTTTTCAGAAGTTCAGGTCTTCTAAGCCAGGTTCGGCCCAGCGACTGCTTCAATCGCCAGCGACGTATTTCCGCATGGTTACCAGACAGTAATACTGCCGGAACCTCCATGCTTTCCAGTATTTCAGGGCGAGTGAAATGAGGACAGTCCAGCAATCCATCGGCAAAAGAATCTTCTTCTGCTGAAGCCTGATGCCCCAGAACGCCCGGTATAAAACGGGCAACGGAGTCAATCAGGGTCATCGCTGGCAGTTCCCCACCGCTGAGTACGTAATCCCCTATCGACCATTCTTCATCGATCTCGGTTTTAATTACGCGCTCATCAATCCCTTCGTACCGTCCACAAACTAGAATCATCTTCTGGTTTGTAGCAAGTTGACGCACGCCTTGCTGATCTAATTTACGGCCCTGAGGTGATAGATAAATCACTCTCACGCCTTCACCTGCCGCTGCTTTTGCTGCGTGGATCGCATCCCGTAAAGGTTGCACCATCATCAGCATTCCGGGACCACCGCCATAAGGCCGGTCATCCACGGTGCGATGCCGATCGTAAGTGAAGTCGCGAGGACTCCAATACTGTACGTTCAGCAGGCCATTTTTAACTGCCCGGCCAGTGACTCCGTAATCAGTAATTGCCCGGAACATCTCTGGAAACAGGCTAATCACCCCAATCCACATAGTCTCGTTCCGCTGGGTACTACTGGTCGATTCAGAGTTCAAAAACCAGGATCCCAATCTACTTCAATAGTTTGAGCAGAAAGGTCAACACGCTTAACAACCTGTTCGGTGAGGAACGGAACCAGTCGTTCCTTGACCCCGAAGGCATCTTTCAAGTTGGCTTTTATCACCATCACATCGTTCGAGCCAGTTTCCATCATATCGATGATTTTACCCAACTCATAACCCGTTACGGTCACGACCTGACAGCCAATAAGATCCTTCCAGTAATAATCACCTTCGCCCAGATCGGGCAGTTGTGACGAATCTACGACAATTTCACAATTGGTCAGTAAATTAGCCGCATCACGGTCATCAGCACCTTTCACTTTGATGATCAGATCCTGATTGTGATACTTCCAGCCTTCAATCTCGACAAGCTGCCAACCGCTTTTACTCTGGATAAACCAAGGTTGATAATCAAAAATGCTATCGGCATCTTCGGTGGATGAAAACACTCTGAGCCAACCTCGGATGCCATACGCCGACCCAATTTTCCCCATCACAATCGGGTTAACGGGAGGTTTTGGGCTAAGTTGATTGCTCATTATCACCACCGCAACAGATTATGCTGCTTTTTTAGCGTCTTTGATCAGCGAAGATACGCGATCAGACACAGTTGCACCCAGACCAACCCAATGCTCGATACGGTCCAGATCCAGACGCAGGGCTTCTGCTTGACCAGACGCGATTGGGTTAAAGAAACCCACGCGCTCGATGAAACGACCATCACGCGCATTGCGGCTGTCGGTCACGACTACTTGATAGAAAGGGCGTTTTTTCGCGCCGCCACGTGCCAAACGAATTGTTACCATAACATCCTCTTTAGTGAATAAAACAACTGGGCTCCATCGAGGAACGGAGCCCAGTATGTCATATAAAAAGCCCGAAAATTTTACTCATTTTGGCGCAAAAAGCAATCTAAAGCGTATAATCTCGCCAAGAGTTTATCTACACCATCAGTTTCTGTGGTTAACGCCCCGGAAATCCAGGTGGCATCATCCCTTTCATACCGCGCATCATTTTCGCCAGGCCGCCGTTTTTCATTTTCTTCATCATTCGTTGCATATCATCGAATTGTTTCAGAAGACGGTTAACGTCCTGCACCTGCATACCTGAACCCTGCGCGATACGGCGCTTACGTGAGCCTTTGATAATCTCTGGCTTGGCACGCTCTTGAAACGTCATCGAATTAATAATCGCCTCCATACGCACCAACACCTTGTCATCCATTTGTGACTTAACGTTATCAGGTAGTTGACCCATGCCAGGCATTTTACTCATCATGCTCGCCATGCCGCCCATGTTGCGCATCTGCTTAAGCTGATCCAGGAAATCGGTCAAATCGAAACCGTCGCCCTTCTTCAGTTTCTTCGCCAGCTTCTCTGCCTGTGTACGGTCAACCTTGCTTTCAATATCTTCAATCAGCGAAAGCACATCGCCCATACCGAGAATGCGTGATGCAACGCGATCGGGGTAGAACGGTTCCAACGCTTCGGTTTTTTCACCGACGCCGAGGAATTTAATAGGCTTGCCAGTAATATGGCGGATAGACAACGCCGCACCGCCTCGGGCATCGCCATCAATTTTGGTGAGGATAACCCCAGTCAGCGGCAACGCTTCATTAAAGGCTTTTGCCGTATTCGCCGCATCCTGCCCCGTCATGGCATCAACCACAAACAGCGTTTCAACCGGCTTAATTGCCGCATGAACCTGTTTGATTTCGTCCATCATCGCGTCATCGACGTGAAGACGACCAGCGGTATCGACCAACAGGACATCGTAGAATTTCAACTTAGCGTGTTGTAACGCACGTTCTACGATAGCAAGCGGCTTCTCTTGCGCATCAGACGGGAAGAAATCGACGCCCACCTGCTGTGCCAGCGTTTCCAACTGTTTAATCGCCGCAGGGCGATAAACGTCGGCAGACACCACGAGCACTTTTTTCTTTTGCTTTTCGCGCAAGAATTTACCCAACTTGCCCACGCTGGTCGTTTTACCCGCACCTTGCAGGCCGGCCATCAGGACCACCGCAGGCGGCTGAGCAGCGAGATTTAGTTCGGCGTTAATTTCGCCCATTGCGCTGACAAGTTCATTTTTAACAATCTTGACGAACTCTTGCCCCGGCGTCAGACTTTTGTTGACCTCATGCCCAACAGCGCGTTCTTTTACACGATTGATAAAATCACGCACCACGGGTAACGCTACGTCAGCTTCCAGCAATGCCATACGTACTTCACGCAGCGTTTCTTTAATGTTTTCTTCAGTCAACCGCCCGCGGCCGCTGATATTGCGCAATGTGCGCGAGAGTCGATCGGTTAAATTTTCAAACATATCTCATGCTCAACGTAAGACAGGCCGCAGCGCGACACGAATAGAAGGGATTATACACAAAAGTAGGAACGATCTCAGCGCTGCTGACGGAGAACTGTTGGTGCCCACGGCGACTAACGCTATACTGATTCTCTATTTTACCTAGTTGATATTTAATAACCTATTTGTATGTCTGTTTTCGCTATTGTGGCGCTTGTCGCCTACACACTCAGCCTCGGACTGATTATCCCCAGTCTGCTGCGCAAGAACAGTGCATATCGTCGGCTGGCAATGCTCTCGGCCAGCGCTGCGCTAATCTGCCATGCGGTGGCGCTCTATCAACGCATTTTTGATGTTCAGGTGGGACAAAATCTTAGCCTGCTGAATATCGGTTCGCTGGTCAGCCTCATCATCTGTACCGTTATGACGATTGTCGCCGCGCGCGATCGCGGCTGGTTTATTCTCCCCATCGTCTACACCTTTGCGCTGATCAATCTGGCCTTTGCCAGCTTCATGCCGAGTGAATTTATTACGCATCTGGAAGCATCACCGGGCTTGATGATCCATATCGGCCTGGCGCTTTTTTCCTATGCAACCTTGCTGATTGCGGCACTTTATGCGCTCCAGCTTGCCTGGCTTGATTATCTGCTCAAGAACAAGAAGCTAGGGTTTGCCGCTGATATGCCGCCGTTGATGAGCATTGAACGGAAGATGTTTCACATCACGCAGATTGGCGTCATCCTGCTCACGCTGACGCTTTGTACCGGCTTGTTCTATATGGACGACCTGATCGACAATAAAGAGAACCTGCATAAGGCGGTGTTCTCACTGTTTGCCTGGTTCATCTATATTCTGTTGCTCTGGGGACATTACCATGAGGGATGGCGGGGTCGGCGTGTCGTCTGGTTCAGCCTGCTAGGTGCACTGATGCTGACGCTTTCCTACTTTGGCAGCCGGGTTATACAGCACTTTCTCGCGGTCTGACATCGTTCACGCGCAGAAAAAAGAGAGCCCACTTTCGGCTCTCTTTTTTTATCTGCGCCGACCCAACAAACTAGATATGCAGCTCAGCTAACTTGTCTTTCGGCAACGCCAGATCGTCATTTTGGTTAATGCCAATATCGTGATCCAAAATATGCTGAGCGATTTCCTGCGCTTCTTCCAGTGAATGCATATCATAGGTGCCGCACTGGTATTCATTCAGCTCAGGGATTTTACGCTGATCGGTCACTTTCAGAACGTCCGCCATTGCCGCTTTCCAAGAGTCGGCAACACGTTGCTCATTCGGCGTGCCAATCAGGCTCATGTAGAAACCAGTACGGCATCCCATCGGAGAAATATCGATAATTTCAACGCCATCACCGTTTAAATGATCCCGCATAAAGCCAGCAAATAGGTGCTCTAGCGTATGAATTCCACGCTCTGGCATGACCTCGATGTTCGGACGACAGAAACGCAGATCAAATACAGTGATATTGTCGCCATGAGGGGTTTTCATGGTTTTAGCGACCCGAACGGCGGGTGCGGCCATACGAGTATGGTCAACAGTAAAGCTATCTAGTAACGGCATAATGCCACCTCCTCATAGAAAAAATTTATTTTTTCTCGTTTCCGGGAAACTTTTCCTTTTTATGCGAGTCTGACTTACTGAAAGACGCGCATTTATTATCATCATCCCTATTAGAGATGTTTATTTGGCCACAGTTTCTGTGGCCTTTTCTTTTTAATTCGCCGCCAGATAATCGTCAAAACTCATCGTATCTTCAGACTCAATCTGACGTTGGCGCTGCCAGGAACGTTCGCTTGCAGTCGCTAATTGCTCTTCAGTCAACACCTGCAACGGCTCATTGCTCAGCATCTTGCGGTATTCCTCCGCTAAATTCAGCCCCACGCTACCATTGCCTTCTTGCTTCATCAACGTTAACAGCCTGCCAGAGAACGTCGTTTCTGGATCGTCAAAACCAACAAGCAGCTCATCGCATACCTGCTGATAATGCGGCCGATCGTTTTCAGCATCCAGTACTTCCGCAACACGACGTAAATCTGCAAACAGGGATTTCCCAACCTCGGCAATCGGCTGCTGGATGGTTTCACACCGCATTCCCACCGTCTGCCCTGGTTTACGACCTTCAAGGATCACTCGGTTCCAGTTTTTACGCGTACACAATAGTTCATCTGCGCTCATTTCCGGCGCATCCGCTAACGCACACCAGATCAGGAATAAATCCAGGAAACGCACCTGACTTTCACTCACCCCAGTAGGAGAGAACGGATTGATATCTAGCGAGCGCACTTCGATATATTCAATTCCGCCACGCAGCAAAGCATCAGATGGCGTTTCGTCCGCACGCGTCACACGCTTCGGACGAATCGGCGCATAGAGTTCGTTCTCAATCTGCAAGACGTTCGTATTCAATTGTAGATAACGACCATCCTTCTTCATACCAACCTGAGCATATTCCTCAGACGGCGTTTTTATCGCACGTTTTAATGCAGCGACGTAGGTATCCAGATCGTTAAACGTAATCCCCAGATTGCTCTGTGATTTATTGGTATAACCTAAATCACTAAGCCGTAGAGAGGTGGCATAAGGCAGATAAAGCATACCTTTTTTCGTGCGCTCAAACGGCAGCGCGGTTTCTCTCCCTCTCAGGAAAGAAGAACAGATCGCCGGAGAAGCGCCAAACAGGTAAGGGATCACCCAACCAAAGCGGTAATAATTGCGAATCAGTCTGAAGTATCCCGCAGATATGGCTTTCTTCCCGCTTTCTGCATCTGCTACGCCCTCTCGCGCCTGCCAGAATGATAACGGCAGAGAGAAGTTATAGTGCACACCGGAAATGGTCTGCATCAATGCGCCATAGCGGTTTTTCAGCCCTTCGCGATAAAGCGTTTTAAAACGCCCAACATTTGAAGAGCCATACTGCGCCAGCTCTATATTTTGCTCGCTGTCGATAAAGCACGGCATGCTCAATGGCCACATCCGCTCATCGCCCAGATTACGGGAAACGTGACGATGGATATCACGCAAAAACGTCAGCAGATGATCGACATCTTTGTCGACTGGCGTAATAAACTCCAACAACGCCTCGGCAAAATCTGTCGTAATCCACGGGTGTGACAACGCCGAGCCCAATATCTCAGGATGCCCTGTCGTAGCAAGATGTCCGTTCTCTGTTACGCGCAATGTTTCGCGTTCAATTCCACGCTGAATCCCCTTCACTGCCTGTGGGTGTTTTTCCAGCCAAGAAAGTGCTTCTGAAATGTCCGGGATCAAATCGACCTCCCGTTGTTAAAATGTAATGGTTGTAAGCATAATTGAAACTCAGCAGTACTCACCAGTTCGCATTGCGATCTGGCTAAGACCACCACGCCATCCCCTGTAACGTTATACCTGTCAATACGATATACCGCAGCGCTTTTCCGATACCGATAAAAACCGCCGATTTCACCCAGGGCATACGTAACCAACCCGCTAACACGCACAATAAATCGCCTACTATCGGCACCCAGCTAAATAACAGCGCAGCGCAACCATAGCGCTGTAACCAGCGCATGGCCACTGTATGCCCAGCTTGTTGTTTTGGCTGAGGGAGTAAGCGCCCTATAAAAATATTTGTTAACCCGCCCAGCGTATTTCCTACCGTTGCCACGATGAGCAGCAGATAAGGTTTTGCGCTGTCAGCCAACAATAATGTCACCAGCAGTACTTCCGAACTGCCGGGCAACAGTGTTGCACTGAGCAGGCTACTCCAGAAAAGAGAAAAAACGGCCCAGAACTCACTCACAGTGTACGAACGTCAACCACAGCCATATTAGCCCGCTTAGCCGCTTCAATACCGTAATCAGCGTCTTCAAACACGATACAGTGTTCCGGAGCAACAGAAATCAACGCGGCACAACGCAGAAAAGTATCGGGAAACGGCTTATGCTGTGTGACATCATCTGCACCGACGATCGCATCAAAATAATTCTGCAGCCCCAAATGCGTTAGCAGTCTATCGGCCATTCCATGCGTACTCCCCGTACCAACCGCCATAGGGCGCCGTCCACGGTAATGTTTAACAACATCAATCAGCGGTAGCGGCTGTACCGTATCCAGCAGCATTTCCTCAACAACAGCCGTTTTTTCCGCTGCTAGTTGGATAGGATCAATATCAGCCTGATGACTTTCAATAATACGCTGCGCAATACGCCAGGTAGGCGAGCCGTTCAATGCTGTCATGGCACTGGCATCATAACTCATGCCATATCGGGCAAGCACCAGATCCCACGCTTTATGGTGCGTAGGTTCCGTATCGAGTAGGGTGCCATCCATATCAAAGATCAGCCCTTGATAGCGATCGTACATCATGACTCCATGCTCACTGAAAAGAGAGCTTACTTTATCGTAAAGTGAAAACGTTGTCGCTTACTCAATAACCTTATTAAAAACAGGTTATTACTACCATAGTGGTAAGACAGCCTTCATTTATACGTAGGCTCAATCTCAATATATAGACAGGAGGAGAGATAAAAATTCATGCACGAGCGTGCTTAGAAAAACATCGGTATGAATTAGCAAAACAGGGAACAGTACCGCTGTAGCGCTAAAAAGTACGGAAGAGAGTAAGTGGTAAAACAAAGATGGTGTTTCTGATAAAAATTATCTGATTAACCTTGAGATGCCCTCGCTTATGCGAAGCGATTCGGTTAGCAACTAGACAAAAGATTTATTTACATCAGAATATGGTGCATCCGAGAGGATTACTCGGCTTAGCCTCGCCCTGCGGGCCGTTGCTAAAGCAACTTTTTCCTCCCTCGTTCTTAAAAACCAAGACTGTGGATTATAAGAGTAAGGAAAAGACTTTTACTATACGAGGAAATGGTGCATCCGGGAGGATTCGAACCTCCGACCGCTCGGTTCGTAGCCGAGTACTCTATCCAGCTGAGCTACGGATGCAGAGTATGGTGCAAAAACAAGGGGGTGAGCAATTAAGCGAGATACCTAAGAATGGTGCATCCGGGAGGATTACTCGGCTTCGCCTCGCCCTTCGGGCCATTGCTAAAGCAACGTTTTCCTCCCTCGAACTTATAAGCCAAAACCATCGGTTATAAGAACAAGATAACAACCTTACCCATATCGAGATATGGTGCATCCGGGAGGATTCGAACCTCCGACCGCTCGGTTCGTAGCCGAGTACTCTATCCAGCTGAGCTACGGATGCATTACTAATTCTTTATCTACGACAACATTTGCGTTCACTAATACAACTTGCCTCGCAAAGGCAGTATTTAATGGTGCATCCGGGAGGATTCGAACCTCCGACCGCTCGGTTCGTAGCCGAGTACTCTATCCAGCTGAGCTACGGATGCATATTAAATGGCGGTGAGGGAGGGATTCGAACCCTCGATGCAGCTTTTGACCGCATACTCCCTTAGCAGGGGAGCGCCTTCAGCCTCTCGGCCACCTCACCTTACATTACCTGTTTGCTACTAAGAACTTCTTGTTAGTGCTCACCGGTACTGCGTGGCGCACATATTACTTTCCCAGACTTATAAGTCAAACAATTTTTCCCACCTTACGTTCGTTTGAACAATTCGCATCCAAGACGCGCATTTTCACAACAAAAAGTCTGTTTTATCGACAGAAAAACAGGCGGTTACCTTGCCAAAGGAAGCGCACAATAAAAATGGATATATCGATAAAAGTGTGGGAGAAAAGCGGGAAGTGGCAATTGCGTCCCGCGAACACGAGACGCATTGTCAATCAATATGACGTCGGTTGAGATTTTTCGGCCTGAATACGCTGATAGATCTCTTCACGGTGGACAGAAACCTCTTTAGGTGCATTAACGCCAATACGCACCTGGTTGCCTTTCACTCCTAATACGGTAACCGTTACCTCATCGCCGATCATGAGGGTTTCGCCAACTCGACGAGTCAAAATAAGCATTCTTTGCTCCTTGAAAGATTATAAAGAGTCGGGTCTCTCTGTCTCCCCGCCATTATCCATCATGTGCTGTGAAAACGTAAACCTAGACGATGGTATAACAACCCATCACGCTCAGGTTCGTTACTACTTGTTAGTTTAGTCGATATCAGTAGCTTGTGCTTTTGTTATCACGACAAGAGGGCTGAGCATATAAAGCTTCAGAATATCTGAAGGTAACATACTTTATCCTCTGTTTAACGAATCCTTTTCCGCAGACAAAAACGCCACAACCAGAAAGTTATGGCGTTTTTGTTAGATAACGAAAATAAAACGTTATGGATCGCTTATAGCTTAGCAACAACCCAGGACTCAACGCTGGCTAGCGCACCAGGCAATGCTAACGCGTCCGAGCCCCCAGCCTGAGCCATATCAGGGCGACCACCGCCTTTTCCGCCAACCTGCTGGGCCACAAACCCTATCAGTTCACCAGCTTTTACGCGGTCAGTCAGATCTTTCGTTACACCAGAAATCAAGCTAACCCTGCCTTCTGTCGCCGTTCCGAGAACGATAACAGCAGAGCCGAGTTGGTTCTTTAAGTCGTCAACCATCGTGCGCAACAGTTTAGGATCCACGTTGTCAAGTTGCGTGACCAGCAACTTCACACCGTTAACCTCTTTTGCTTTGCCGGACAGGGACGAGCTTTCCTGCGCCGCTTGCTGAGCCTTCAACTGCTGAAGCTCTTTCTCCAACGCACGGGCACGATCCAGTACAGAGCGTACCTTATCAGTCAGGTTGTGACTATCCCCTTTCAACAGTTGCGCAATGTCTTGCAGAACGTCACTCTGACGATGCAGTGCGGACAAAGCATTTTCACCTGTGGTCGCTTCGATACGACGTACCCCGGCGGCAGTGCCTGATTCAGAGATGATTTGGAACAAACCAATATCACCAGTACGGTTGGCGTGCGTTCCCCCACAGAGCTCAATGGAGAAATCGCCCATCGTCAGAACACGGACATGGTCGTCATACTTCTCACCGAACAGCGCCATCGCGCCCTTCGCTCTCGCATCATCCAATGCCATGACATCCGTTTGCACGGTAAGGTTGCGGCGGATTTGCGCGTTGACGATGTCTTCAACCAGACGAATCTGTTCAGGCTTCATCGCTTCCGTATGTGAGAAGTCAAAGCGCAGATAGCTATCGTTAACCAAAGAACCTTTCTGCGCGACATGATCGCCCAAAACCTGACGCAGTGCAGCATGCAGCAGGTGCGTTGCAGAGTGGTTCAGACGAATGCGATCGCGGCGTTGGCTATCAACGTTTGCATCGACACTGTCGTTAACACGCAGTGTACCCTGAGTCAGTTTACCGACATGGCCGATTGCCTGACCGTATTTCTGCGTATCCTGAACAACGAAGCTGACGTCCGCATTTTTCAGTTCACCCTGGTCGCCAACCTGACCGCCGGACTCACCATAGAATGGCGTTTCGTTAAGAATTACGACTGCTTCATCACCTGCCGCAATCTGATCAACCGCGTTCCCATTATGATAAAGCGCAATCACCTTCGCTTGCTGCTGCGTTTTTTCATAGCCGCAGAATGGCGTGTTTTCATCCACGCGAATGAGGCTGTTGTAATCCACGCCAAATCCGCTGGCCTCGCGAGCACGCTGACGCTGAGCCGTCATCGCGGATTCAAAACCTTCCTCATCAACTTTTAAGCCACGCTCGCGGCACACATCCGCAGTGAGGTCGACAGGGAAACCATAGGTGTCATATAGGCGGAAGACGGTTTCACCATCCAGGGTATCCCCTTTCAGGTTTTTAATTTCTTCATCTAACAGAGATAACCCGCGCTCCAACGTGCGGGCAAACTGCTCTTCTTCCATCTTCAGCGCTTGCTCAACTACCGATTGCTGCTTTTTCAATTCGGCAGCCGCAGGCCCCATGACGTCAATCAGTGGCGCAACCAGTTTGTAGAAGAAAGCATCCGTCGCGCCCAGCATATTACCGTGACGCGCGGCGCGGCGAATAATACGGCGCAGGACATAGCCACGGTTTTCATTAGACGGCATAACGCCATCGGCAATCAGGAACGCGCAAGAGCGGATATGGTCAGCGATGACACGCAACGATTTATTGGTTAAATCGGTTGTACCAACAGCTTTCGCTACCGCATCAATCAGCGTCTTAAACAAATCAATGTCATAGTTTGAATTGACATGTTGCAATACCGCAGACACACGTTCTAACCCCATACCGGTATCAACGGAAGGCTTCGGTAGTGGCAGCATTGTGCCGTCAACCTGACGGTTAAACTGCATGAACACCAAATTCCAGATTTCGATATAGCGATCGCCGTCCTCATCAGGGCTTCCCGGCGGGCCACCCGCGATGTGTTCACCGTGATCGAAGAAAATCTCGGTGCATGGACCACACGGCCCCGTTTCACCCATCTGCCAGAAGTTATCAGAGGCGTAAGGTCCGCCTTTGTTATCACCAATACGAATAATTCTTTCGCGCGGTACGCCAACTTCATCAGCCCAAATGTTGTAGGCTTCATCATCCGTGGCGTATACCGTTACCCACAATTTTTCTTTTGGCAGATTGAACCACTGGGGAGACGTCAGCAATTCCCACGCATAGCGAATCGCATCATGCTTGAAGTAATCACCGAAGCTGAAGTTACCCAGCATTTCAAAGAAGGTGTGGTGGCGTGCGGTATAACCTACGTTTTCCAGGTCATTATGTTTACCACCGGCACGTACGCAGCGCTGCGAGGTTGTCGCGCGGACATAGCTACGCTTATCCAGCCCGAGGAACACATCTTTGAACTGGTTCATACCCGCATTGGTGAATAACAATGTCGGATCGTTGTTCGGCACCAGAGAGCTGCTATCAACAACCTGGTGTCCCTTACTGTGGAAAAAATCGAGAAACGCTTGACGGATCTCAGCGGTGCTCTTGCTCATAATTGTCCTGGAATCAAGCTAGAAGAACAGATCGCGGGCAAGGTTAGTCCAGCATGCTGACGTTACCGAGCAACTCACGAACAAAAAGTGGGAATAAGATAAATTTTCTTCGATGGGAAGTAAAATCCCGTGTGCGTTCAATCTGAAAAATTCGTATAGATTGACTGGATTTCTTCATGAAAAAAGCCGCGATAGAGCAGATATCGCTGATGTTTGACTTTGTCTTTCCATTCATCGGACAGAGGATGCCCGAATTTCCGTTCCACAACCGATTTAGCCAGCGCACACCAGTCGATATCACTCTCGTTCAATGCTGTGGCTAGCGTTGTCTTGTCGATTCCTTTCTGGCTCAGCTCCATTTTAATCCGCTGGGCGCCATAGCCTTTGCGACTCCGGCTGCTGATATAGCGGCGAGCATAACGCGCATCATCCAGCCAACCGTGCTCCTTGCAATAAGCAATTGCAGCTTCCACGTCTTCCACTGCAACTCGGGCTGCGATTTCATCTGCTTCACTTTCCGTACTTTCTGATTTATACAAATACGCCGCACATTTGCGGCGTATTTCGACTTCACTATAATCGCGAACAGAAAGCACATTCATCGCATAGCGTAATGGTTTATTCATCCATCTATCCGCTGATGTGCTCTGCCACAGGTAATTCAGCAGCCATTAAAATTCTTCGTTGCCTTCACCAGCGAATTCATCTTCGTCATGGCTATTACCTACTGCGGCAGGCGTTAGCTCATTGCCTTTATGCAGCAGCATTTCACGCAATTTTTTATCCAGTTCAGCAGCAATCGCTGAATTCTCTTTCAGGAAATTGCAGGCGTTTGCTTTACCCTGGCCGATTTTGTCGCCGTTATAGCTATACCATGCACCCGCTTTTTCGATCAGTTTGTGTTTCACACCCAGATCAACTAACTCACCGTGGATATTGATACCTTCACCATACAAAATTTGGAATTCAGCCTGTTTGAACGGTGCTGCCACTTTATTCTTCACGACTTTAACGCGAGTTTCGCTACCGACAACTTCTTCACCGTCCTTGATAGCGCCAGTACGACGAATATCCAGACGAACAGAGGCATAAAATTTCAGTGCGTTACCACCGGTAGTGGTTTCAGGGTTACCAAACATCACACCAATTTTCATACGGATCTGGTTAATGAAGATTAGCAGCGTATTGGCTTGTTTCAGGTTACCAGCCAGTTTACGCATAGCCTGGCTCATCATACGTGCCGCAAGGCCCATGTGAGAGTCACCGATTTCGCCTTCAATTTCAGCTTTTGGTGTCAAGGCTGCAACAGAGTCGACAATGATAACGTCAACAGCGCCAGAGCGCGTGAGTGCATCACAGATCTCCAGTGCTTGCTCACCGGTATCCGGCTGAGAACACAGCAGGTTATCAATATCTACGCCAAGTTTTTTCGCATAAATCGGGTCCAACGCATGTTCAGCATCGATGAACGCACAGGTTTTTCCTTCGCGTTGAGCAGCGGCAATCACCTGTAAGGTCAGCGTGGTTTTACCAGAAGATTCTGGGCCATAAATCTCAACGATGCGCCCCATAGGTAAACCGCCGGCCCCCAGAGCAATATCAAGGGACAAAGAGCCCGTAGAAATGGTTTCAACATCCATCGAGCGATCCTCGCCCAACCGCATGATAGAACCTTTACCAAATTGCTTTTCGATTTGACCCAGTGCTGCCGCAAGTGCCTTTTGTTTGTTCTCATCAATAGCCATTTTTGCTCCTGTCATGCGGCGTAAAGCTACTGTCTCTACGCGGCGGCTTAATTATGAATTGCTGAATAATTACTGACATTATACTGTATGCGCATACAGCATCAAGGTTATTTTTTCAGAAACGCGTCGAGCAGCGTTTGCAGCGCAAAATGGACTGATTGCAGACGTACCGCATTTCGGTCTCCGCTGAATCGCATTTTTCGGGCAAATCCCCCGCCCTGTTTGTCAGTGAAGCCAAACCACACCGTGCCGACAGGTTTCTCTTCGGTCCCCCCGTCTGGCCCAGCAACACCACTTACCGATATAGAAAAATCTGCACTGGCGGCCCGCAAAGCTCCTGCGGCCATTTCATTGACGACATCCTCACTCACTGCACCATGCCGCTCCAATGTCTCTGCGCTCACATTCACCAGACGCTGTTTGGCCAGATTGCTATATGTCACAAAACCATAATCAAACCAGCCAGAACTCCCCGCAACATCGGTAATAGACTTAGCCAGCCAGCCTCCAGTGCAAGACTCTGCACACGTCAACGTAGCGCCACGCGCTTTTAGTTGTTCGCCCACCAAAGCACTTAACCGCAGAATGTCAGCTTCTGTCATTGTTGCCTCATATTAATCAAGGATTGTTCGGTCAGGGTAACACTTTTCCCCAAAAAAGACGCCCCGCTGCACGGTATGCGAAGCGCCTCTCAAAGAAGACGAAACAGGGATGAAAAACGAGAAAAACCGAGGGGATTGAATAAAAAGCAACCGGATAATTAGGCAAAAAAACAGCACGACCTTAATAATTCACCAGTCAGTAGGGTACAAAGGGGAAGTAGGAATAATTAATAACAACAGAGTGATTTACATACAACCTGCACAACTGGTGCATCGCCAGTCCTGCTTATTTATGGCCTGGAAAAAATATCTAAAATAACATTCCTCGATAGGAATATTATTCTCTTCAAAGCTATCGGCAAGCCAGTCGATATTTCCAAGGATCCAGTCATCCTCATCTAATCCGTCCCGATAGGTTTCATCGTCAGGATCAATGATAGAGTAGATCCCCATTGTTCCCATATGATTTTCTTTATATTTTTCCGGTAACGTGAAATCTTTTTCTTTATAAGATATTAACCAATGGCCATGGCAAAGCAGGTTGCCATTACGACTCCATCTGGCAATAAATGGATTATTCATATTGATATACTCACCAGCGTAAAAGCTGATAACAAACGTATCACGACATGTTTATAAAGTAAATTACATCGCAATCAATACATTATTTAAAGATCAGACCACATGGATGAAGGCCCATTACACCTTAATAGGTACAAACCTATTAGCAATAAATTGATAAATATCAAATCACATAAAAATAAAACATTCCAAAAAGGAAATATAAGTAAAAAGCCCACTAAGAATAGTGGGCGAGGTACTGCTATTATCGTTATGTAAAAACCCTGGTGTTTTGCGGCACGTCATTCGATTCCTGTCTGACACTTACGGTATCGAATGAACATTAATGTAACATTAGGCACGTAAAAACTTAGGCTATTGCTGTGATAGCCAACACCGACACTACCGCTAGCCTCCTCCAATTTTGCTTAGCGGGTCGATATCAGTCAGAATGGCGTATATATGCCCATAAAGGGGTAACAATCCATTAGCGAGGATGACGGGTGTTTCCCTCTTTCTTAAGAAGAATCACAGAAAAAAGCGGCAGCTATGCCAATGAAATCAGTGGCAACATCACGATCAATCGCCCAGAAGAACGCTTGTTTGATCTTTGGCGAAAACCGGAAACGTTGCCGATCCTGATGGGCCATTTTGCCAGTATCGAGATACTGAATCATACCGACTCTAATTGGCGAATTAACACACCGATTGGCGCACTCATTGAGTGGCAGGCCCGTATTATTGATGAAAAACCGGGGGAATATATCCACTGGCGTTCACTGGAAGGCGCTCGTGTTCCTAATGAAGGCAGGCTTTCTTTTCAGCCAGCCTCGTCAGAAACGGGGACAACCGTAACGCTGACAATTCGCTACAATCCACCAGGAGGACTGATCGGAAAAAAGATTGGCCAAATGTTTGATATGTTTTCTCGCGATATGCTGACTAAGACGCTCTATCGTTTTAAAAAATTAGCGGAAGGTGAGTTGGCCTAGCCCGCATAGGACACCATCGCGACGGGTCATCATTGCCCTTTTTCCTTAACTGACGGAAGCGCCCCAATAAAGAGGAACGTAGAATGCTGGAATTGATTCAAACCATTGGTCTTGGTCTGGTGTTAATCCTGCCACTCGCGAACCCGTTGACAACAGTAGCAGTATTTTTGGCGATGTCCGGCGACATGAGCCAGGGGGAACGAAATCGTCAGATTTTTCAGGCCTCACTCTATGTATTCATCATTATGACCGTCGCGTACTATGCAGGTCAGATCGTGATGAATACCTTCGGCATTTCCATCCCCGGATTACGCATTGCCGGCGGGCTTATCGTGGCATTTATCGGTTTTCGCATGCTTTTCCCTCAGCAAAAGCCAGAACATGCACCCGAAGTCAAAAGCAAAAAAGAAGAAATTAACGACAGTTTTTCCGCCAATGACGTCAATATCGCCTTCGTTCCATTGGCGATGCCTAGCACTGCAGGACCAGGCACCATTGCCCTCATCATTAGTTCTGCATCACAAATCAAGAGCGGCGTGGATATTACACCATGGGTTATTACCGTTGCTCCTGTCCTCACTTTTATGTTGATCAGCCTGATCGTCTGGCTAAGCCTGAAAAGCTCAGGCCTGATTATGCGTCTGATCGGGAAAAGCGGCATTGAAGCCATTTCGCGGCTGATGGGGTTCCTGCTAGTTTGCATGGGTGTGCAATTCATCATTAATGGCACACTGGAGATCGTACATTCTCTCCATTAAGCTGAACGTTGCCAGATAGTCCAGTTAGCGTCTATAACTTTGAATAGCGGGGTTTATTCAACGGCCGTAAGAGATGCTCAGCCCGCGTTACATAACAAATTTTCATAAAAACAAGAAAAATTAATTTTTGCTTACCTAGCGAAAAATAGGGGCGGCCAATCATGAAAATAAGAAAGCGGTTCCCAGTAAATTTACGTTCACTCATTTTGTCCCTCGCGATTATCAGTATGATCATTACGCTGACGAATGCTTATATCGCCGTTTATAACGTACAAAAAAAGCTCATTACCGATCAGATACTTAATTCAAACCTTAATTACTCCACCAAATTGGCGGCAACCACAGAAGGATTTTTATCTTCCGCACAGCAGGAGTTGGCTTACAGTGCGACATCGATGGCGGATAGTTTTAGTGACGATGATGTGCTGCTGGAGAAAAGTGAGCAGACATTCCGCATGAGCCAAAGTTTTAATTCTGTTTTCGTTGCAGACAGCCAGAACCGCATACACACGGTTTACCCAACGTCACTCAACCTGAAAGGCAGTACGCTGGCCTCAGATGCCAGCAAGCTCGCGCTAGCAGAACAAAAGCCGTTAATTAGCCAGCCTTATATTTCCGTTACAGGAAATCTCATCGTACTGGTTTCTTCCCCCATCAAAGATAAGCAAGGCAATTATCTTGGCTACATCGGCGGAACCATTTATTTAAAAAGCAAAAGCGTGCTGAACGAGTTCATGAATACCCATTTCTATAACGATTACTCCAGCGTTTATGTCATCGATAAAAACGGAATTGTTCTCTACCATCAGGATAAACAGTGGGTCGGTAAGCCCGTCACCGACGAAAAAATCAAGAAAGCCTTTCAGAACAAGAAGAGTGGAACCCTCTCCATACCCGATATGCGAGGCACACCGTCGCTGGCTGGATTTGATACGGTGAAATCATCCGATTGGGTTATCATTACCTTACATCCCTATCAAAATGTGCTCGATTCACTTAACAGTGTCATGCGTTCCGTCTTATACGAAGGCGCGCCGGTGATGGCATTAACGCTGATTGCACTCACCCTGCTTGCCTTCTCTATTGCCAACCCTTTGCGCTTGCTGGCCGTTTCTGCCAGTAAGATGGAGGAGCCTGACGTCATTGAAAAAATCAAGAAAGTTCCCTCTTGGTATTTTGAGGTTGATCAGCTAAAACGCGTCATTCTTTTCGGTACGGTGCTGTTGCACAAGCGGATCGGCAAGCTGAGTTTGCAAGCCCACACCGACCCGCTCACAGGGTTACTCAATCGACGTGGTATCTATGAAAATGTTGAACTCATTCTGTCAAAGAGCAATCAGGTTGCCGCTATCGTGATTGATATCGATCATTTCAAACGCGTCAATGACACCTATGGGCACAATGTCGGCGATGACGTCATCAGGCTGCTGGCTGACAACATAAAGCAAGGCTCACGAGAATCCGATCTGATTTGTCGCACGGGTGGAGAAGAGTTCCTTGCGCTTCTGCCCGATACAGATATGAAGCAAGCCACCGAGATTGCTGAACGGCTGCGTAAAAAAGTTGAAAAAATGCCGCTGCCAATTCCTGAAAACATTACGATTTCATTAGGCGTCACCTGTTTTACTCCAGGAACGGAACAGATCGATAGCGTCTTAAAAACTGCCGATGACGCCCTCTATCAGGCTAAGCATGAAGGCAGAAATCGGGTCGTTACCAAAATAGTCCCCGATCATTCAATCAAAAACGACACGGAATAGGTACGCACGGAGTTAATCCAACTGGCTGAAGCGCAGGCAAAAAAAACCCGCACGAGGCGGGTAAGGTCATTCTAATGACAGGGATGGTTAACTACACAACACTCACAGAGATGTGAGGTACTGACAAGGGATGAAAGGACTATAGCAAGCCAAATGTATAGTATTGTCATCAGCAAGTAAGGTTAATCTGCCGGTTGTAAAACAACATGGATGACGCTTTTCTTACCGCAATATCTCGCTTATTTCAGCCCGCTTTCCTGATACCCACTACGCCTTTTCCGCTTTCATCAGCGCGGTCAGCAGTGCCATCATTGCCAACACGCTGGCAAGCCCCCCGACCATCATCCATCCCCCCTGCTGCCAGGCCATTATTGCAATGGAGGAACCAACAGCACCGCCCAGAAACATACCGCCCATGAATACGGTATTGATTCGACCTCTAACCGCCTCACCAAGCCCGTAAATCACATGCTGATTGGCAATTAACGCACTTTGCACACCGAGATCGAGCAGTACAACGCCAATAATCAGACCAATAATAGAATCGAAGCCGATGAATATCCCCCATGACAGCAGCGTCAGCAGTGCTCCGGCGATCACAACTGGACGGCTACCGACTCTATCAGCCAATCTTCCGGCCAGCGGAGCCGCAAAAATGCCAGCCACGCCGATCACACCAAACAGACCCGCTGCGGCCGCCCCCATTTGAAAACGCCCACTTTCCAGATACAGCGCAAGCACACTCCAGAACGCGCTGAACGATGCAAACAACAACGCCTGAATCAGCGTAGCTTTACGTAATGTGCGTTCACTCCGCCACAGTGCCACCAGCGAATGCATAAGTTCGCTGTAACGAATGGTCTGATGCGATGGCAAAGTCGGTAACATTCTTGCCATCGTCCACGCGCCCGCCAGCGCCAGCGGCACACTCAGCCAGAACATTGCACGCCAGCCTGCATTTTCCGCCACCACGCCCGCAATCGTGCGGCTAAGTAGAATCCCACTTAGCAACCCGCTCATCACCGTCCCGACAATGGCGCCTCGCTGTTTCACATCGGCGAGAGCTGCGGCAGCCGGAACAATCTGCTGGGCCGCCGTGGCACCAAAACCAATGAGCAATGAGGCACTTAACAAGGAAAAAACCGATGTCGACAACGCAGCAAACGCAGAAGCCAGTGCCAACATCAAGAATTGCCAGACAATTAGCCGACGGCGATCAAACTTATCACCGAGGGGAACCAGTAGCAGCAGTCCGAGTGCGTAACCTAATTGCGTTACCGTCGGCATGAGCGAAACCGCGCCATTCGGCGTAAAACTTTCGCTAATCACGCCCAACATCGGCTGGTTGTAATAGATATTGGCAACAGAAACACCGCTGGCTGCCGCCATTGAGAAAATCAATAGTTTGCCGGGAACATGCTGTGTTCTGACATCGGTTTCGCTGGATAATGTACTCATCGTCATACCTGTTTATGTCTTTCCCGCCGGAGGTCGGCAAGCGATGAGTGCAGCATAAGGCGCAGAAATCATTCCCAATAGAGCGGTAAAATGGATATCAGCTATTCCAAATGGGAATAAATCAGAAAAAGAGACGTTGAACGAAGTTGGTAAAAGTTCTGACGCGCGATGATGTCATGCGGCCTCCGGGGTAGACAGCCCACAGATCCATCTTACCCAGCGACCATGAATCCAGTACAGTGATGACTTGTCCGCTTTCAAGCTCTGGTGCAAACATCCATTCAGATGCCACAGCCAACCCTGCGCCGGACAGCACCGTAGCACGTACACCTTCCGCCGCAGAAACACGGATACGCCCATTGGGGAATATCATGGTCTGTGTTCCATCTTGAGAAAAAATCCAGCGATCGGTTCTCTCTCCCTGCAAATAGATAACGGCAGGATAAGCAGACAGTGCATCAGGAGAAACCGGTATGCCATGAGCGGAAAAATAGTCGGGGGTCGCCAACAGGCGCATAGTACACGAGGCCAGCCGCTGTGCGATCAGGCTTGAATCCTTCATCTCGCCCAAACGCAATGCCACATCAATACCTTCAGCAATCAGATCGATCGGACGATCGTCGAGAATGACATCAACGTTGAGTTGTGGATGTTCGGCCATAAATTCATGGAGTCGCGGCATAATGTGCAGCCGGGCAAAAGTAACCGGTGCACAAATGCGCAGCCGACCAGACAGCGCAGCATTCCCGCTAACCACATGATCTTGAGCCTCTCCCAGCATCGTTAACGCGGGAGCGATTTGCTCATAAAAATGCTGTCCGGCTTCTGTTGGCGTCAACCCTCGGGTAGAACGAATCAACAGCGGAGTGGCCAATTGTTGTTCAAGCTGCATGATCGCCTTGGAAACCGCAGGCTGTCCAATACCGAGTCTACGGGACGCAGCGGAAAACGACCCCGTTTCGAAAACGCAGATAAATGTTTCCAACGCGCTCAGGCGATCCATTTTTTCTCTTCCGCAAAGGGGGGCTCCGCATCATACCGCAATCCGGCCTGAGTCATACGGATTCACATCGTGCCTCTCCTTTTCTTACCCTCACATTCGCTTTACCACCGACCGTATCAGGTATTACTCTGATGGCATGATTTGTCATGACCGGGTGCGCAAATTTTCGCGGCCTTTTTCAAAATCTTACGAGGCGATGTATGAAACTTTTCATTTACGAACACTGCCCATTCTGTGTCAGAGCCAGAATGATTTTTGGTCTGAAAGATCTGCCTGTTGAGCAATCCGTCATTATGGAAGGCGACGTTGACACACCAACGCGTATGGTGGGCCGAAAAGTGGTGCCGATTCTTCAGAAAGAAGATGGCAGCTTCATGCCGGAAAGTATGGATATCGTCCACTACGTCGACAGCAAGCAGGTGCCGTTAATCGCCGACCAGCCGGTTGATGCCGATATTGAGGCCTGGTGTAAGTCCGTTTCCAGCGCGGTATTTAACCTTGCGGTTCCCCGCTTCACGAAAGCCGATTTTAAAGAGCTTTCTACGCCAGAGGCACGCCATGCCTACCTTCTTCGCGAAGAAAAAGCTTTTGGCGATCTGGATGCATTGATAGCGAAAACGCCAGAACTGATTGAGGAAGTGAAGCAGAAACTCGATGCGTTGGAACCACGCTTGGCAAATATTAGCGCCATTTCCACCACCGATTTTATTCTGTTCCCTATTTTACTGTCGCTCACGATCGTGAAAGGAGTACAGTTTGGCCCTAACGTCCACGCCTACCTTGAGCGCGTATCAACAGCCAGCAAGGTCGCCTTGTTGACCGATAAAGCGCTGTAGGAATAATACGATTCGCAATGGCGTTATGGGGTACTATTTCACCCCATAACGTGTGACCGATTTTAGTACGTGTTACATGGAATAATGACGCCGCAGAGTAATCCTACACATGGCCCTATCTGACGCTATGCCGTCCTCCTTTCGCTGACTAGCGCATTAACTTCAGCGTTAATCAGAGCAAATGCATCATGGCTTGAATAATCTGCCTTAATCCACTTTGCACGCTGTAAATAGCCAGGGTCCTCCAATATCTCGATGACAGACTGCCTAATCTGTTGTTCACTCGGCGTACTGGTTTGTAAGCTAATCCCGCATTTAGCAAATACCACGCGCGCGGCACTTTCCTGTTTATCTTCCCCGACACCAGCCACAATTAATGGAACGCCATCTTTCAGCGCGGAATTAATCGAACCATATCCACCATTGGTGATAAATATCGACGCCTTTGGCAGCCAATCATCATAAGAAAGAAAACTGACCACTCTGGCATTTTCCGGTAATGAGGCTTGTAGCACATCAACCGACCGTCCCCCCGTAGTCGCCAGCACTCTGACAGGTAAATCTGCTAGGGCGCGCAGCGTTGGCCCGATGAGCTGCTGGAGATCGACATTCGCCAGTGTTCCTTGTGAAACGATAATAAGCGGCCGGCTGTCGTCTGATGCCCACCAGTGCGGAGCGCGCTCTGCTGCGATGTGATGGGATAATGGACCAATAAATCGCACACTCTGTGGCAAATCATCCCGCTGATACTCAAGCTCAGTGGTCGATAATTGCAAGAAACGATCGCAATGACCAATTAGCGCATCCATAAAAGGCTGTTCAAGCGGCTTTCCTCCCGCCAGCACCATCACATCATTAAATACGTGCTGAACGTCGCTCAAGAACCCCCTCGTTTCTTCATCGACCAGTTGTTCATGACTCAGGTCAGGCGGCAGTAATTTAGGTGGAATGCGAGGCCCATAGAAAACAGAATCTCGCGTCGAATAGGACAACGGCGTCACGCCTATCGCAATGACTGGCAGTCGCGGCTCAGAAAACAACAGCGGCAAGACACCATAAAAACAATTTTCAATGATGAGCAGGTCGGCATGGGTCTTTTCCAGCGCGCCACGCAATTGGCGATCCAGCAATGGAATCGGTGCTGCAAAGAAATTCTTCAGCGCCAGAGCCATCTGCGCGTTACCCGGCGGCAGCGTGGCGCGCAGAGGGAAGTGCTGCTCAAGATGCCTGTAGTCGAAATCAATCTCATCGCTAAAAGGGATAAAACCAACCCCAGCCGCCTCTGCCTGCTCACGGAACAACGCGCCGCTAAACAACGTGACATCGTTTCCCTGCTCAACCAAATAGCGAGCGATGCTCAGCAAAGGATAAACATGCCCCGGCGTTGCCATCGCCGCCATGAGAATATGTGCCATGATGCTTTCCCTTATGCCGCGTTATCAATGCAAGTATTCACGCAAACTGGAGTGCCCTGAATATGCACACGTTGCAGATGACGAGCTGAATGAGCCGTAAAGGCTTCACGTCCATGCAGCAGCGAGAAGTTGTCGGCTATCACAACATCACTTTGTAGCCATTTATGCGCATAATAATAACGAGGATCGTACAAATGCTGCCGTAGCGTCTGGCTAAATGCGCTTTGCGCTTCCGGCGTGACATTATGGTATTCCAGCGCATGTTGGTTAAGGAAACGCTCCCCTTCGGTCGGCGGTTCGTTATAGCGCATAATCTCCCCAACGCCGTTAGGATGAGGAATGATTAATGGAGAGGTGACTTCGCCGCCATAATGTACAACGGCTTTAATACGATAAGTAATTGAAACACGACGCCATTCATCGACTAACTGTGCGTCGGCCTCTGCCAACAAGCGCGTGGTATCAACGAAAGTGGTACGTCCACCTTGATCCTGCCCCGGAGCGGAAACGCAGTGGAACAGTTGAAATTCGGGGATAGTAGGTTTGTACATCCCATCCCAGTGTAGCGGTACATAGCTGTTATCAAAGATATGATCTTTGGTACCCGCATGCTCCTTCACATCCAGTATCGCTCCGAAAGGCCACATCATGATTTCCCCCCAGTGGCCAGCATACTCAGTCAACGTTTCAGGATCGGAAAAACCAGAAGAAAATCCGCGTAATACCAGAAGATGATGCTCTCGAGCGAGTTCACGCAGTGTATCAATTGGCAGTGTGACGATGCTCTGCCCTGCTTCAACAGGCGTCAACAACGCACCAAAAGGGGAAAGCAGTTCAATGCGACAGTTCATACTCTTCTCCATCGTGTATATTCCTTTATAAGATGACAATTATCGATGTCTCAACGAATGATAAGGCGAGAAAAGTACGCTTACGCCATATCATGCTGCTTAACGACGTAATAACTCGGCGTACCGCGGATCTCCACAACCTCACCCGCCAACTGCTGTGCATCGGTATTCTTCATGAGCACAAACTGACCATTAACATTGGCGGCAACACCATGCCAGGGCGTCAACCAATCGTCCTTGGTGGGCATCATATGAATACCCAGTTTCAGGCTGTCCGACGGTTGAGGGTGAATAGACAGACGAATAGCGTCTGGGAAATTTTCAGCAAGCAGGTTGCCCCACGCCCAGCTACGTTGAATAACGCCACAGGCACGTTTTTTGGCATCCTTCTGTAACGCCGCGTTAGAGCCGGTATAATCTGGTCGCAGGCTATCTTCATAGAGAAAGCGGGTGATTGAACGATAAAGCTGCAAGCCTTCTTCGCTCTGCATGAGTTGCGATTTAATCTCTTCTTCTGATTCGGCATAATCCTCAACCAACCGCTGGCGAAGATAATCGTAATCATCGGTGAGCGCTGCCATATTCTCTACGTCCTTAAGATTAAAAACGCTGAGATGAGCAGCACCCAGCTCATGCAGTAAATTTTCAATCTCATGCTGGTAGGCATTAATGGTTTCGTCACTGGTTCCAATCAGATCGCCAAACACATGTCCATCGGAGCAAATACGGATATGAGCACCAGGTGGGTAATAAAGCTGAATGCGCTGGCATAATGAATTTAGGAATATCAGGGACAAACGTTCTGCCATATCCGGTTTTCTGCCCAGAACCTTATAAGGGCTAGGAGATTTTACAGGGAACGCAGGTAAAATAAGTTCAATACGGCTATTTTCATCAACAAAAGCACGGATTCTGGGCAATTGAACCTGAGTTACTAAAGCCTCTTCTTCGCTAATCGATTTCGTCGAGTGAGTGAATCTACGCCGATATTGAATTAACTCACTTAGTATTAGCGATGAAACCAATTCATTGTTTATTATATCCAAAATAACCTCATTCATTTAAGAAAAAAATTAACCACATAGATATTGCGTAGAAACAATAGAATAAAAAAACCACACAAGTACAAAAAAAATACTGAATAACATATTCAGTATTTTTATTTACATAACTAACAATTCATCACAGTTACCAACTGCGGCATAAGAAAAGACTCAAAGCATAGAAAAACAAAGAAATTAATAAAATCAATAACCACCTAACTATTGATTAAGATTTATATAATCACAACTATTCTTATATTAATAACTTGCAACATATAATATTCATCAAAATCAACAATAATATATTGCCAAATGAGAAATGAAAGAGGGCGTGAATCAAAAAAACAGGTATCAAACTGAGGGTTATCTTACCCGCCAAGTGGCAGTAACTGCATAGGCTGGATAAATAACATATTTTGATGGGCGGCGAGTCATTAACTCATCAGTCAGTCACTGAATATTGAGACTCTGCCGACAGGAAAGGAATATGATAAAATAAACGGGGAGTAGTCGGGTTGTTACTGGCTAATTAATGGAAAGAAATGTTACGCGTTCTCCCGATTCGAACGCTCAGAGCTTAGCTTAAAGGCGCTGGGTAAAAAAACAGCTATAATACCCACTTTAGCATTAGCCAATTCCTCAGGGAGGGGATCGTCAATATCCGTTTGAATAATAACCCCATCCATATTCTTATCCATATACCCTTCATCACAGTCATCATAAATAAAAGACTTAGGTATTTTTATAACCGGATCGCCAATAAATATACCGTTCATCCCGCCGATATATCCACTGTGAGCAGTAATTTTGTAAATACTACCATTCCTCACATCCACTGATATCGACAAGTGATAATCAGGGAATTTATATTTCACTGAAAAAATCGCATCCTGAACATACTTAACAACATGCTTATCAAGAAGGTACTCATAACGCCCAATGTGTTCTCCCAAAATTACTCCGCCTAATGACACTGATGGAATAATACTTTCCTTAATATTTATCATAGCCAATCCAGCCTCTCTAAATAAAGTTAGACCTTATCTTAATATACTTTAAAATCTAATGCATAATCATAACACCTGCATGATGATTATTGATTAAAATAATAGAGATTCCCTACCACTCCCCTTCCTATAAGGATAAACAGAAAGGTTATTTACATTCATCATACTGCAAACGGTTTATCCGCTGAACTCATCGCCGAACCTTGCCCTAAGAGACTAATACCTGGCGTTGTTCAAAACACTAGTACTTCGCCACAAAATTTTAACTATTTAGCGTAACAGAGTAGCTTCAATTGGAATTAATCGATAAAAACAAAACTATCCTCAGCAAGGTCATTAAATTTTCTGTAATCCGTTTCCCAGTCCCAGTACCCATCAGGTTCGTTTTGAGTAACTCCGTGATTCCAATATAGTTCACCATATACTATCAACATAGCCCAATGATATTCGACCTCATGACTACATAGCACAACAGAAATATAGTTGCTATTAGCATTTTTTACTAATGAGTGAGATGCAACCAAAAAATCAATGTCTTCTTTAGATTTTTCCGTGTATTTAAAAATAACCCCCTTGATGACTTCGACCCAGGTAAAGTAATTAAAAATGACTACCTCCCCTGTTTTTTCATCACGAAAAATTAAATTATCAGCTATAGTAAAATGATCCGTCACAACACATCCCTTAAAATTATATTGACTGGATATTTTTCCGAAAAACCATAGTAACATTCATCCAAGTAGTTAAATTATGTCAGTCCCCCCCTCTTCTGATTTTTTTAATTAACTAATAAAGAAAAAAACTTGCCGCCCTTCTGTCTTAAGGTAAGAAACGTTATCAGAAAGAATATCTAGGATAACGCTATAATTTTCATCGTCATTTTTAAGAGCATTTTTTAGATCAACAAGGAAAACACATATTTTATGCTCCCCGAGAGAATCCAATCCCCCAAAAAGGGAATCAGAAAAAGCATCAAAATTACATAGGCTATAAAGGGGCGGGTCCAAAGGTAGCGATGCTTTTATTTCATCAAATACATCATAGATGTTTTTCGCCTGATTAAAATAGGCGCTAATTGTCACATACCCGTGGCTTTTATATCTATTGACTAGCCCAGTAAACCCATCTGCTTGGAAAAAATGCAAAGACATACCATCCAATCCTCACAATAGACTTCGCGTAATCCCAACAGTCATCAATAAAAGACGAAGGACGCGCTGTGGACGCTTATAAAAACGCATATATCAATAAATAACTAAATTACCGTTCGGCCAGACGCCATCCCAACCGCAGGGAATATGTCCTCTTTCATAAATGAAAGTCAGTTCATTAAAAAAAAGTGCACTACGTAATTTATCTTTATAAGCATCCTCGACTAAATAACCAGCTAAATCCCACTTAAGATTAACAAAAATCACATCCATATCAACCCCATTTATTTTTGGAATCAATGGAATAATACTCTCATCAACAAAACCACTAGCTTCCCTGGTTAATTTATTCCACTCTTGATAAATTACAGTATGTTTTCTTGCCAAAAAACCAGTAATCTCATTCCTAGCTTCTAAAGTCGTATTTTCCCACTCATTACTTGTTATAGAAGAAATGAAGTCATTGACATTTACTACTCGATAAAAAGCGCTATCATACGCTGCACTAACATTAGCGAACCAATCAATATCCTTGAGTCTTTTTTTGGCACAATCAGATATCTTCATTATTTAACCGTCCTATTTACCCTGATAATATTGTCTGACGCGCAGTAGATGTTGTAGGTACTTCCCATAACACTCAGTGTTTTCGGTACAGACCAAAACCTCATAATTAACCGATAAGGTACATAATTAAACTATTAGTTAAAATAAACAATCTAAGGTAATAAATATTTTTCAATATTTTTTAAAATCTGTTTAAATTTTTTCTTTTCTCCTATAGCCATCCCTGAGACACATACGCCATAGTTTGCAAAATCATGAGCCATACTTACATTATTGTTGAAAAGATGATAATTAACACACATCGATACTAATCGAGCAACAGTAACAGAATTAAGTTTCTCAGGAATATTTTTATTTTTAATATCATCGATACTTAAACAAGAGAATACATCATTAGTAGAACTAAAAAGATCAAAAAAATGCCAGGCTTTCTCTTCTATTTCATTAATAACGAATGAGATCCCTTCTGACGAATTGAATAACTCAACACTTAACCTCTTATCCGTAGACAAACGAGTGCGAATATAACAATCAATCTCTCTTTTAAAAGTAGATGGGGTGTCTTTTGGGTCAAAAATAGGATGAATGCCCAAGTTTATAAAAAAGACATCTCCTGTAGTTATTCTTTGAAAACTAATGCAATTTAAAAAACCATTATTCACTCTAAAAAAATTAACATCATTATCTTTAGAGAACCCATTTGAAGTAAGGAAGTTATTTATTAATTTAATATTCATTATTTCACCGCTCATGGAAAAAACCTATCCCATGTTGATTAATTATATTTTACAAAGCCAATCTATCTAATTGTAGACATTAAAAAGGTCACTAAAAAACCCCAAGTGATTGAGTCATTTCACGATAGAATCGTGGCATAAAACCATGTCAACCAAACATATTTCCATCAAGTTACATTCAAATAAAAAGTAAAAATCAAACCCCACATCAAAAAAATTAAATTTATATCACCCTTCAAGTATTGATATAATTTTAGCATCTTTAATTTGTCTTGAAAAATCCAATGGAGATTTTCCATAATGATTTTTATGATCTGGAACCGCATGATACTTCAATAACAAACAGACCATACCGTAGTCTCCCCGGGCATTAAACACTGCGGTCCAAAGGGGCTGATTACCATATTTATCAGCAACTAAAACATCGCCTTTATTCATTAAAATCGTCTCACCAACATCCTCCATTCTGCGTTGCGCCGCGTAGTGTAAAGGCGTCTGACCATTATTATCCTGGTGGTTAACATCAATCCCCAATTCAATAAATCGATTAATTAAGATAAAATTTCCACAAGCAACAGCCTCATGCAATAAATTTTGATTATATTCATTAACTATATTTATGTTATCAATATTAACCATAGCAAGTAATTCTTCATTCAAACCGTCCCTAACAGATTGAAAAATATCATTAACCACTTTAAACCTCGTATTGTTGATTTTAAAAACATTACTTATACATTGGCATACCAGACTGTAAAATCACTACGCAAATAAATACAGACTAAAAAATGATTCACTCATTATAATGAAAAAAAAAATATCAAACCACACCATAATTACGATTTAGTTTTCTTTTTAATTTATTAAGAGATCTATGGAATTTCGAAATTAAATGAGTCCAATCTTGATAAGTGATATCTTCAATATAATAATCCCCTAGCCAACGAGGATGACAACGTGATAGTAGACTATCTATAGCCAAATTTATTTCTTCTCTATCCTTATCTTCATCAATTATTTTTAGCAACTTTTCTATTTCTTCAACCTCTTTATCAATCGACGCTGAAGCAAGATGGTCACATACGCTCTTTCCTATATCACTGAGACTCATACTGTTCACTCCATCGATGTAGATTTGCTCTCAGAAAAATAATTTATAAGAAATCTGATATATCAAAAAACTATTCATGAAGAAGTCCTGTTAGATAACTAAATAATTCCCCACTGATATACAGAAATTATTTCGTTATCTCTACATAGTGATTATATGCTTCTTTGCTGAGATATTTCCTCGCTAAATCATAGCTAAAATCACTATCCATAATTGCTTCAAATATACATGTGTTTAATACATCAGCAATCTCTGAATCAAAACTCAAATAGAGTTCATCGATAAAGTAATAGATCTTCTTTATTTCTTCATCAAGAAGAGATACGTCTTTATAAATTAACTCAACATCACTATAAAAATAATATCTAATATCACAGCGATTAAAAAAACGCAAATTGATTAAATCAATAAAAAACGATCCAAAAGATCCATATAATAAATAAACATCATCATCGTCATTTGTATTAGCAAAGAGAGGAAATCGCGCTCTCAATACATTAACTAATTCATTCTTCTTCATAGAGTCTCATAACAAAGATTTGAACCACACGCATCTTTTATAAACAATCATTACTATAATATTCAATTTCTCTTGCAGCAAAATATACATCTGACATACGGTAATCACTAACATCGCTCATATCACAAGAATAGGGAGAAAAATCAATATAATGGATATTATCTATACACTGATAGGCTATGCCATTACTCATCACCACATTATTATTTTTTATATTTTGCTTAACAGCGAATTCGACCAGCCCTTTTAATTTAAATGTAACGCCCCCCCATTTCTTATCTTTTTTTCGGATAACGGACACATCAATAGCCACACTATCAAAAGAGGTAAAAGCAATCCTTTTGATAAGTCCATCATATCCATTGGTTATTTCATCTAACATATCTATGATCATAAAATCACTCATCTTACTATTAGCGCCTTTAATACATTAAAAATTTTAACATATTCATCACCACACTATTTCATACAGCGTATCAGGTGGACCTTGATGTATTTCAAAATCACCAGAAATGACATTATAGATATCTGAATGATTTATTCTCTCTATTCTTTCAATCTGACTACTGTCAGTCAATGCGACAAGCATTTTTTCAGGATTAGTGATTAAGAAAATAGCAGAAATAACATCTAAAAGTATATTCAATCTATCTTTTGGATTACTAGGAAATCCCCTGACTGATGAGTCAGGATCATATTCACAATAGTCAATCAAGTAGGTGGCGTTAGGGTAACCTGGCCTATCACCAATTAAAAATGAAAAGATATCTCCATCAGGAATCATTTCATGAGGGATATTAAACAGTTCTTCCTTACCAATTCTAAAAACACCGATATCGATGCTAGATATATAATCAATGAGTTTTTTATAATCATCCCCCTTGGGAGATGGATATATAAATCCAAATACATCATTTGACATAACACATCCTATTCAAGATAGCCTTCACCGAATTTCGCCATCCTGCAACGCTGTGAATACATTAATGTCGGAATAATCACATCTTATCCGCCAACTGCGTTTATATTTTCTTTGACTTAAACTCAATCAATCTAACAATCCAGTCATTAAATGATATAAAATCACACTCTTCTATCCACAACTCTGGTGGAGTTTCTGGATAAAACACTCCGTAATTATTTCCTAAATCACCATCTAATAAAAAACCACCAAAATAGCCAAGTTTTGGTATAGATGTGGTTAAAAATAAATTTGGAAATAAATCATCACCATAATTCTCAAAAACAGATTTTGAGAATTTTTTTACATCAAAAGGTGATAGTATTTCTATACCTGAACTGACTTCACCAACGAAAATATCGACAGAACCGACTGCAATTAAAAACTCCTTATACTCATCAGGTAATTTAATTTTACTTTCGTTCTCAAAAAACGATAACTCACTCTCACTTAAATAAGCATTTCTGGTAAAAGAGTATTTCTCATCAGCACCGATATCTATCATCACGCCATTACTCAGAAAAACCCACTCATTTAATATTAAACAAGCATCTTTAATATTCATACGTTCCATTCTCTTTTTCGCAACCGAAAGGAACCATTCTTACAATGGCTTATACTCCTAATGAAAACATACTATGTGATCATATATCCAATCATCATCACAACATCAAAAATATAAATCAACTAATTGACTCATCGTAAAAATCGTCATCGCAAATAATTTCAGTCAAAAAACCGTTATTTACAAAGACTTCTAACACACTCTTCGACAACTTCCTTTGATATTCTAAATCCGTTTCATTAATAGGAAATACTGATATTTCATATTAATAAAACATCCATCCATCCGCATCATGGATCTTTTCATCATCATGCTCACAATTATTATCTAAAACTAACATATTCTTATTTTCAAAAAAGGAAAAGGCGGTATTCCTTATAAAAGTAGGAAATATGTGTTCTATCATATCAGCCGTTTTCGAAGAATTTAATCCTGTATTGACTGCAATAGAAAATCTCATATCTATTTCGCGTTTTTTTTCATGAAAGATTTTATATGTGGTTCAATATTCATTATTCGAGGCGTACTACAAAAATTTTCAAATGTAAGATAACATAACGCTCGTACACTGCCGAAATACCATGGCATAAATGATCCTGCGGCACATGATGCAGGGGAGGACTATCTTATTTCAATAATTCTCGTTTAATTAACTTACCTTTATCGATAGCAAGATAGTCTTTATGTACACCATGACAAACTTCCACATAGTCATGTACCGTTACAGAATTGATTATTCCACAAAGATAGTTCCAGGAAGTCTGTTTTTTATTATCAAAGAATATCACCCCCCATTCGCATGGAATGATATACCGATAAAAAGGAAGTGGAATGATATCGTAAACAATGCCACCAAGTCGAGATATCTCATATCGAACCGAATCTGTGAAAACAATCAATCCATCGTCTTTTTTTCCCTGTGAGGCGTTACAATCTGGGCACCGCATTTCTGCTGGCTCATAATTAGAATAACAATTCTGGCAAGAAATATATTTCATGCAACCTCTATTTTATTGAAAAAAATGGTGAGTTATTTTTCGGTGGTTATTTACAAATAGGGTGACACATATTTTTTCACAGTTAATGGGGATTTTAATTCATTAAAGAAACGCATAGGATCTTCACGTGATAAAAAATACATGTAAAAATCATATCCAAAATGAAACTCTAGGGAATCACTCACTAATTTACACCAAGCCTTTTCCCTCAATATATTCCTGACAACCTCACTAATTAAGCCAGCCTTAACCCTTTGATCATTTAAGTAATCAACATCACTATTTATTTCAACATTCTTAAGTTTACATTCGTTAACCGAAAAAAACGAACACGCTTTTATTACAAAATCAACATATTGGTTTTCCACTTCAGTATAATCATTAATGTCAACCTTATCACCGACGTCAAAAAAGCTGGTCCATTCACCGGGAGCTGAATGGACATCATCACTCCCATCACTATCTTTATACTTAGTCACTCTGTAAGAGTATTTCATAACACATCTTCTACCCTATTCAGATTGGGGTCATATATTCTAGATCTAATCTTCCCACTTCCATTTTGAGTTTAATTTTTCAATTAACATTAACGACAATTTAATTTCAGAGCCATAATCAGGAGTACCATTTATACTCATCATATCTCTTAAAAAATTCAGGCATGAATTTGCCATGAAAATCATAAACTCATATTTATCTACCATAACCCCTGAATCATCAACTTTTAAAAAAACATTATCTTTTACGTTCGTCATCGTCACTTTGATTGGTTGATCGGGAAAATAGAACTCAACATCATGTCCATTAGCCAAATCAAATAAAGCGTTTAATATATAAATCCATAACTGATCTATATAATCCCACATTGATATATTTATAATTTCAACGTAGTTGATAGTGAGCGACATTGCCCCATCAATATACCCAGAGCACTTTATCTTCCCCTTAAACTCACTAACACTAACGAAACCATCGCCAACGCTAATAAAGCTATCTACATTCATCATAGTTATTTCATTCCGGATAAGTCGCCCCTATGCATCCGCTATAAAAGATGATTTAAGATCGTTTTCAGCTATTTTATTTTGATGTCCTATATTTTAATTCATTTAGAACCAACGAAATAACGGGCTATCTTTTAGATATTTATTCAATAATTCGCTATCGATTATTTTATTCTTAAGGACAGGGGATATGATTTCTTCCAAAATATCAAAATCCTCTTGGCATCCCGTGTTATCTAAAAGCAGTTTAAATGCTTTCTCAACCAATAACCGCTCACCACAAGCGTGTGCATCACAAATAAAACAAACAACCTCTGATTTTATCTTCTTATTCTCAATATATTCATCTTCATCAGAGGGATAGTTATTATCATACGATGTATTTAACCTCTCAGATAAATCGATAAACCGAAAATTTAAATTATTTTTCATTTTGAAGTTTCGTATAATAAAAACATTACCAAGGTCACTTTCAATAAAATAAAGACACTATGAGCATTTACAATTCAATAAAAGCGTCACGCTCAAAGTAGAATATAAAGCTTGTAAATAAAGACTCATCTGAAATATTATTCAACTGGAGTTTAGCATTATTAACGATGCCTTGTATTGATTGAATTCCCATGACATATCTATATCCAGCATTTTTAACCACATTAGGATCTTCATCTGGCTCATCGGAGTCTACATCGTCAGGGTCTTCTATCATAACTAATGAGTCCAAATTCCAAGCTGACACCTCCTTGGGAAGATATAAAGCCAAATGCCAATCAATATTTTCGGCATCCTTTAATACCTCTCTTAAATTTCTCTGCCCCATTTCATCGTCCTCTCCTCAATGATACATTCCTTCACCGCATCACGGATTATCGCCATTTTTACGCTTTTGTTCAGATCGCGTTGACTTGTTGATGACGAATTGCGGTTTCATCGCCTTTCTGAATGCTCCGCAATACCGCCACCATCGGTGGCCCAAAAATTAGGCATGGCTACCGCACGCCCAAGGTTACCTCTGAACGACACGTCACAATCCTGATTAAATAAAATACCTGAGTTATTGTCTACCACATCGCAAAAAAACCCGGGACAAACCCGGGCTAGAGGCAGAACGGTGAGGCTTCGACAACCTGGAGTTGGCATCATCTTGGTGAATGTCCGGTTCCGATATTAATAATTTACTATCAGAGATTACTCCGTCTTACCCGACGACCAATGCATCGCCAATCGCTGTCCGGCTTTAATTTCATCCGGCTGCATTGTCGCTTCCAGATCGTTACGAGCATGAATGGCTTCGCTCATCCCCTCCGTCGCGGCCATAGCATACCAAGCGTAGGCATGAATACGATTGCGGGACGCTCCCAGCCCATCCTGACGCATCATGCCCATACGGTACTGAGCCATGCGGTTGCCGTCATTCGCAGCCAGGCGGTACTGCTTCATCGCCTCAACATAGTCCTCTTTCCCACCTTGTCCCAGCCGCAACATCTCACCGTAGGCCAGTCGGGATCCGGTGTCTCCCGCCGATGCCGCTTTAGCATATTCTTCACGCGCGCGCGCGAATTCATTCGCTTTAAATAACTGTTCACCCAGATCGCGTTGCGCCCGGGTATAGCCAGCAGAGGAAGCCTGTACCAAATATTGATCGCGTTTTTCATGGCTTGTCTGTTTCTGGCTGAGCAAATAATCGGCCTCGCCCGACCCTCCGGTTGCGGCACGCTCCAGCCAATAACGCGCCTTCTGCTCATCCCAAGGTAAGCGCTTACCTTCACGGTATGCCTTGCCCAACCAGAGCTGTGCTTCAGCATCGCCTGATGACGCAGATTTTTGATACCAGTTCAACGCATTCTCGCCGTCTTCATGTCGGGCCATCCACAGTTGCGCCTGTGCCTGCCCCAGCGTCGCCGCGCGGAAGTACCAGCGTTCAGCCAAATCGCGACGGATAACGACACCGTTGCCTTGTTCATAGCGCTGCGCCAGTTGGTACTGCGCATCCCGGTTACCGAGTTCGGAAGCTTTTAGCAACCACGATGCCGCATCTTTTTCCCCCCCTACATGCGTCGCGTGCCACTGGGCAACAATCAGTTGCGCCGGGGGATAGCCATTCTCCGCAGAAGACTCAAACGCACTCAGGCAGGCCGCCACCAATTTCCCCTGATGCTGAACCTGACAGTCCATACCAAGCCGATGCCCCGCTTCGCCATTTCCCAGACGCGAAGAGGTTGTCCACCACCGGCGGGCAAAAGGGCTGTTCTTTGGTGCGCCTAACCCGGCCTGATACCAATCTCCCACCTGAAGCGCAGCGGCAGCCCGCATTTCTGCATTACCGGGGAGTTCAGACAGGCCAGATGCCTTTTGCATCCACTGCATCGCCTCGGTGTACTGCGCGCGCGCCGCTAGCGTCTTCGCCAGATGATATTGCGCCTCACCATTCCCTCGGTTCGCTGACGCCACGAGTTCCGACTCAGGCAGCGATGTGACGGGTGCCTGGCAAGACGCCAGCCAACAGGCCGACAGGACTAGCAATAGTTTTTTGTATTTCATCATGTGCTCAGCGTTTTTCCCTTCACGATAATTAGCTGGCAGAATTACCCTGCTGCAAACGGTACAAACGAATATTGAAGGAGCGCAGTTCGTCCTCCATCGCACGCAACTCCGCTGGCGTTAGCGATTGGCTCTTGATTTTACGCGCTTCAAGTTCCCGCAGCCGTATCCCGAAAGGAACATCTGACATCAGGTCTTTTTGCATATCATAGAGTTTTGATTTCAGGTAGGAAATCGTCACCGTCCGGCGCTGACGCTCCAGTTCCAGCAGTTGCTGCAAGGTATCGTTGACTCTGACACGCGCCTGTTCGTAACCCAGCGTTTTCGGCTCATCACCCTGCTGACGTTCAAGCGCAATCTGCCATTGGCGCTCCATCTCCTTCACCGCCAGCGAATCGGGGTAGAGTTGCTGCATCACATTTTTCAATCCATTACCGTATTGATAGAGGTAGAACGGTGACGCATTTTTTACCTGCTCCAACTGTGCCTGATAGCGGTTGATCAGCTCACCTTCCATGCCCTGCAATTTCTGCTCACCCAGAACAATACGCACCCGGCGAATGTCATTATGGTCAGGGGCCGTGGGCAATGCATACGCCGGTTGTTGCAGTAGCGCCAACGCATCGGCTTTTTGCTCTTGCCAATACTGCCATCCCGTAATGGCCGCAACCGGTAAGGCACAGGTCAGCAGCCCGGAAACAAACCAGAACCAGGCTGGCTTCTGTTTTTTATGCGCCTCAATTTTCAATACCGTCGGCTTCATTTGCCCTTTCTCCCGTCCGATGAGAATGCTGCCCGCAGGCAATGCAGCCTGGCCTGAACCCGATGAACCCCCGCTCTGTACCGTCGCCCCGGGCTCCATATCTGAATGAAAGAACACCATAGGGGGAATCTGCATATCCTGCTTTTTCAATTCCTGATCGTCCGACACAATGACAATTTCCGTTTCATCAAACAGATGCGTATAACCTTCGACGAAGTGCAGCAGATTCTCGACGCGAGGAATACGGCTTAACCCCGTGTTGTGCAGCTTTTCACTCATCAGTTGCAGTGCACGTTCGCAACGATAAACCAGTCGCTTATGCTCATGGCTGATGGCGTACTGCCGCACGACTTCGCTGATACGGGCAATAAACCAGTCCAGCATCTCGATACGCGCCCGTTCCTGATGCACCGGTGGCCAGAAGTTATCCCACTGTGTCACGATCAGGTTCGCCAAAAATTCACAGCTTTCCGTGAAGCCCGTCAAGCCAGCCAGACGCGAACGCGCCAGGGTAAAGTAGATCGCGGTCTGAAGATCCACGCCCTGCTTTTCAAAGATGGTGGTGGCCATATCGTGCACCAGCATCCAATCCACATCAGGGCGAGACGCATGACTCAATTTGTTAATTTCCGCCCGAAGTGCGTCAAACTCCGGCAGCATCCGTGGATCTCGGCCAACTTTCAGGGCCTGTTGTGCATCTTGCATATCACATCATCCAGCAATAGGGAGCCTGAGCGAGTCATGTTGATCGTTTTAAGGGTGAGATACTGGGGCGACCACGGTGTGAGGCATCCCTACGGGAACCTCATTACCGTGTTTCCCCCAAAATCCATGCTTAAGTGACCAGCATTAGCCTAAGCCAGCTCCCGAGAGTTAAGTTAATAAAGCGAGTCAGACAACGTGAATTGGCTGAACAGACCACCAGCAAACGGGTTATGGCTGGCATCGGTATAAACGCGATACGTCATCGCCCCATTCTCCAGCGAGAAACGCACGTCAAAGGTGTTCTCATTAACCTTCGTCAGTTGATCGCTATTGATTAACCGGAACATGGCCCACGGCCCGTTAAAGCTCAGGCTGCGCGGCGAGCGCTCACGATCGTCCGGCACCAGTGTTAACTTGCTTTCAGCCCCGTCGCGCATACTGTTTGGCCACACCAGCGGCGTTTTCTGGCGACGGCCGTGGCTGTATTCCAGTAGCTGTCCATCCAGATTCAGCACGCTGCGGCGCTTGTTCGCCGTTAATTCCAGCGGTTCCAGAACGAAATGCACTTCCAGGCTGCCCTGCGCATTAAACAGGGTCTGACGGATACGATTAGCGCGTTCAAGCTGTTTCATCAGCTCGGCCTGCATAGGCGACGCCATGCCTTCTTCCAGCATGCCGCTTTCCATCATCGCTTTGAGGTTGGTTTGATAGAAGCTGTCCAGCGTTCCGCCCGTCATGAAGAACATTTCCATTTCCGATAGCGGCACATCTTTGTCGGATGACGGATCGAAGGGGTAACGATTCGCCAGCTTCTCGTTGAATGGCGTCACGACTTTATCCAGCCATTCCTGATTCAGCGATGACATCGCGAGCCCAGTCACCAGACTGGCGCTCTCTCCGGCTAATTGTCCTACCCAGCGGTCCAACGGCGCAGGGAGGCTGCGAGCATATTGCTGTAAGGCAAATACCGGATCGGCAAATTTATTTCCCTGCCGTGCCTGCATCGCCTTCAATGCCGCCTGTCCCGGGTCGGTCGCGTTAACGATCTGGTCGAGATAGTGATAGAGATCGGTCAGTTTCTGATTGACCTCTTGCACCAGCGGCCCCTGCTCACCGCGTCCACTCAGCGCCGCATTGATGGTCATAAACGGACGACCAGTACGCGTATTGATGTTCTGCGCCGTGTCGTTATCATCATCGGCAAGCTTACGAATGCGGGTGTTATCACTGACCGTCGTCAGCACGCGCTGGAAGGGCTGATCGTTACCGGTAATGTCCGTGAGGATATCGAGCGCCTGTTCTGGCGTATCGAGCGCCTGCACATCAATGTTCGCTAACACTTTCTGCCACTGGTTGATGTAATCCGTAATGTAGCGGTCATTCACCTGACGCAGAATTTCCCGCCGATCGGCCTCGCTGAACTGTGCACGTTCACGCTGTCCCAGAACCCAGGCATCCAATGCCGTCAGCTCTAGCAGCGCTTTGTCCTGCTTGAGGTAATAATCACTGAAGCCGGGATAGGTTAGCAGTCGTGGCACACTCCCCGCTTTGTCGTTACGCAGCGAAAACACCGGATCAAACGTCGGCCCGACTTCATCACGGATCGCTAAATCCGGCGGCAGCACTTGAGTCGCCTTCATGACCAGACTCTGATAAACGCGCTGATACATCGGCAGTTTGCTTAGTTCCTGCTGAGCCAGCGTAATCGGCCCATTAAACGGTGCAAAAGTGCTAATCGCTACCGCATCTTTTTGCTCACGGGACTGATGCCAGTTGGTATGATCGAGGGCGTAATCCAGATGTTGCATCAGTTCTTCCTGCACCTGACCTTGAGCAGGAAATGCCTTTTGCCAGCGCTGCGCCATAAACTGTTCGACCAGCGCTTTATTGCGCCCAGAAGCATCGTCCAGCATGCGCATCACACGCAGAATGGTCAGTTTTTGCTCGCTATTGGCAGGCGCCTGATTCAAATCCTCCAGCAACCCCTGCATCACCGCCGGTAAAAAGCGCTGATTCAGCATTTGCAGATAGGTGCCCTCGACATAAGGCCCGATCTTATCGCCCTGATACAGACCCAGATCGGCCAGCAGCGGCGTGCGTTCGTGATAGTTACCAAAAGATAATGTCGCATCACGAATCAAATTCAGACGCGGCAACTGCTGATAGCCGTAGCCCGGTTGGCCTTCCAGTTCATTAGTGCCGATAAACGCCTGCGCTTTCGTCAGTACGTTACGCCCGGCTTCTTCATTGACCCGATAGAAATGGTGCCAACTGCCCACCAGCACCAAACCGGCGAGCAGCATGCAGCCCACACCAATACTCAACCGACGCCGACGATAGAGGCTATGCAGTCGGTTTTCTCCGGCCAAGCTGGCTTCAGGGAAAATGACGTCAGGGAAGAGACGCTGGACAAAAAACGTATTCGATTCACCGCGCAGCGCGGGGTTAATCGGCTCTGGCAGTTGATAACGTCGGGAGGCCGACTGTGCAAAAGCATCAAACGGCACCCCTTGTTGATAAACAGAGCTGACGTAGACGCCACGGATCAGGAACGCGCGATCTTCACCTATTGCTAACGTTTCCGTCAGCACTTCCATCACATAGTCTTTCACCCCGGCCAACTGGCGAACAAACGAGAACAGCGAATTGCGCACGCTTCTGTCCGATTGGGTCAACAGCATGTCTGGCAGGTTGTCATTCAGGTGCGTGACCCACTCATCCCAAAAACGCTCCAGCTCTTCTAACCAGCCTTTGCTGTTGCTCGCCTGTGGGGTAAACGTCACCCCTAATACCGCCTGACGCGCGTCGCGGTTCAACTGGCGATAGACCTTGTCGAAGCCGCTCAGCATATCCAACCGAGTCAGTGCGATATACACCGGTAAACGCGTATTGATGCTGACCGAAATTTCCTGCAAACGGGCACGCATGACTTGCGCGTAGGCTTTGCGATCTGCGACACCAGCCTGTGCCAGCCAGGAGATATCCAGCGTAAGAACCAGACCGTTAAGCGGCTGGCGGCGGCGATTCTCACTGAGCCACTGTAGCAGGTGCTGCCATAGCCGAGCATGACGCTGCCCGAGCGCATCGCCTTCCAATTCAGGCTGTGCCAGTAGCTGCCCGCTAGGATCCCAGATGACGGCAGATTCTCCGACCCAACTGCTCACCTGCTGGCCTGCTGCCACATCCCGCAGCTCTGCATCCAGCTTCGGATTCATTTTATTTGCCGGGTTGGCACGGTGGATCAGGCTACTTTTACCACTGCCAGCCAAACCAATCGTCAGATACCACGGCATCGCATACAGCGCTTTTTTACCCAACTGGGTCTGAAACGCGTCCAGCCAGCGATCGAGAAACGTCTGCTGGCCGTCGACATACACCTGTAGGGGATCCTGCTCGGTCACCTGTTGCTCATGACGCTCTGACCGCATCAGTTGCACACGCCGCCATACCAGCCAGGCACTATAGGAGAACGCCAGCCACAGCCAGACCAGCGTGAACACCACGCGGCCCCAGATCCCCTGTAACGGACGCGACTCGCCTACCGTCAAACTCGGCCCCAGCCACCAGGCCAGAACCAACACCACGACCCACAGTAGCGCCCCCAAAAGCAGCCAGGAGGGTTTCAGTTTAGGCAACTGCTTGCGTAGAAAGGTTATAATTGTTTTAAACATAAGTGACCATTCACTCCGAATGTCTTATTTTTTGCGGGATGCCGCCAACCGCTCCACGCGGCTGACCATTCCCGGTTCCCATTGCATCAGGCCCAATTGCTGGCTTTCCTGCCACATGTGCTGATAGTGCTGTGCTGCCAGTGATTTCATTCCTTCTTCGGCGAGTAAATCCGCCAGTACCAGCTCGGCATAAAAACGGTCGCGAGGCTCTTTCAGGCGACGCATGCGCTCATCCAATAACAACATCGCCGCCCCGATGCCTTTCTCGTCCCGACAGGCAGCCGCCTCCGTCGCCAGATCGTCCTGCCGCGCGCCGCCACCACCGCGCACCGGCTGGCTGGACTGCAACCACTGGCTACACTTCCCTGTCAAAAATGGTGCGCCATCGCTGAATGCCAGTTCACGCAACTCCGGCAAACGCTGAATAAATGCAGAAAGCTCTTCAGCAATGGCTGTCGCAACAGGAGCATGCCCCAACCGCGATGCCACCGAGGCCGACAACATATGGCCATCAAACCAATAAGGAGCCAGCACCAGACTTTGTTCTATACGTTCCCACAGTGCCAAATCAGCCTGTGCCAGCGCACTTTGGTATTCATCCACACGATCTGCCGAGACGGGTGCCAATTGGGTTTTATTCCCCTTGGCCGACATCGGCGGAGTCGCAATGCCGGACCAGATAGCATGACGTCGCAGGCGGTAGCCGATCGGTGAGTCGGGATGACGCTCAACCAGCAGCGTCGCAACATTCAACTGGGTTTGCCGCCATCCGCGCTCGTCGGATGAATTAATTTCCACGGAACCGACAGGCGGCGTAGAGGCTGTACTGGCGCGAGTGTCACTCTCCCCAGTGGCACCGCTGCTGCTCGCTGCCGGGGGCAGATTTGCCGTTTGGTTCGCCTTCTCTTGTGCCTGTTGCCGCTGTCTGGCAAGTTTAAATCCCTGCACCAACTCATCCACCAGCGAGGCTTTGTCGCTAACCAGTTCGCCCCAGCGGGTCGCCACTTGCTCAGTTAACTGCTGTAATTGCTCTAACTCTGCACTGGATGCGCTCTCTGCAATGCGCGGGAGCGCGCCCTCAAAACGCCGAACAATCTGGATCATCAACTTTTGTTTTTGAACCGGACTGGCAGGCCAGGCGGTAACCCAGTAACTCTCCAGCCAACTGTCCAACAACATCAGCGCGGTAGAAAACGGCGTCGCTTTAGCCGGGTGCTGTAAGCAGCGCAATAGCTGCACCAATACCCGCATGTCTTTGGTCTTGCTTTCCAGCAACGTCAGGCAATAACCCGCCACCACATTAAGATCGACCTGGTTGTGCGCCAGCGATCCCAGTTTGACCAGCTCTGTTTCTACCTTTTCCCAAAGCGGATCGTCGGCCAACACCGCAGCGCGCAACTTCTCATCCGGCAACGAAGTTTGCAGGCGTTTACACCAGGGATGTGCATGCATGATTGCCTCCTTTACCAGTGACACTGCTGACGCAGCGGCGCTAATGCTTCACCCAGCCCAGCGAGTTCAATACGCAGCGAGTGACCGTCCGCGCCGTTAAGCACCAGTTCACGATGCCCAATCCAACGCTTTAGCGCATCAATCGCCACCAGACCGCGCCCGGATTCCAGCAGCAGCCCGCGATTGCGGATAAACCAACTGTCGGAAACCGTCACGCCATCAAGCTGCGACGTGACAGACTCCCCCGCCCAAGGTTGACTCAGTGTTAAACGCAAGTGCGTGATATTGCTGGCACAGCTAATCACTAGCGTATTACCATCGGCGAGCACACGGGTTAGCGTCATATCACCGCTATCTACTTCACGTCCCAGTTGAAATGCCCCGCCAGCGGCCATTTTATCATCCTGTGGGGATAGGGTGCCGGTGCGTTGAGCTTCCCGGCCCAGAGCGTCATAGCACGCCAGACGGATCTCTGAAGCCGTCTCATTACGGCACTGTTCCCATAACGACTGCCAGGCAGGATCGGGCGTCGCAGCGGTTGCCAACAGTAGGGGTGCCATCGTCAGAAACATCAATTTACCTCCAGCTTCTGGCATTTGTGGTCAAGAGTACGTTTAGGGATATTGAGGCTATCGGCCACCAGCAGGCGGTTGCCCTGAAACTGGCGCAGACGTGCTTCAATCACAGCCGCTTCATACCGTTGTGTGGCGATACGTAAATCGTGAATGTGCTGATAGCAATCCTGTTCCTCCACCGAACTGCTCATCAGCCGCTCACGTAGTTCGGGGGACAACGATGTCAGAGACAGCACATCGCCGTCCGGCGTATTCGCGCAGACGACCTCCAGCAGGTTGCGCAGTTCCCGTACATTGCCGGGAAAGTCATATCCCATTAATTGGCGAAGGAAAGTACGGCTTAACGGCCCAACGTGCTTTTGTCGTTCGTCCGCAAATTGATCGATAAAGTGTTCGCACAGCAGGCGAATATCGTCCGGCCGCTCACGCAGCGGCGCGAGCTGCAATAGACACTGGCAGAGGCGATGGTAGAGATCCTGCCGAAACACCCCGTCAGACACCTGTTGTTCCAGCGGCTGATGCGTCGCGGCGATCAAACGGAAGTCAGAATGAACCTCTTTATCCGCACCGAGGGAACGGAAGCTATGCGTCTCCAATACCCTTAACAGCTTGGCCTGCATGGCCTGCGGCATATCGCCGACCTCATCCAAAAACAGGGTTCCACCATTAGCCTGTTCTACCAGACCTACTTTGTTGCTTTGCGCGCCGGAGAACGCCCCTTTTTGATAGCCAAACAGCTCGCTCTCAATCAGATTTTCGGGGATTGCGGCACAGTTGATGGCAATAAAGGGCTTGTCGGCACGTTCAGAACACTGATGCAGCAGTCGCGCCACCACTTCTTTCCCTGAACCGGTTTCGCCCTGAATCAGCACCGAAAGACGGTGTTTTGCCGCCTGATAAATCTGCTGATGTAGCGCTTTCATCACGGCAGACTGCCCCACCAACGTGGTTTCCACCCGTTTTTCCTGCTCGCGACGGCTCTGCCCTTCATCCTTAATCTGGCGGAGCGAATCTCTCAGCGCGACCTGTTCCCGCCGGGTATGCGCCAGCTCACGCAGCAGCATCAGTTGACGACAAAACACCTGCGTCAGTTGTTCGCATTCTCCCTGCTGATGCAGCGTTTGCAGGCGCGCCGGCGTATCCAACAGCGCCAGCACTGCCAGCGGCTTACCGCCATCCGACAGCAGCGGCAGCGCGTGAAGCCCGCAACTCGCCCCGACAGAGATCAGCATCTGCTGAAACTCACGGTGCTCAATGCGGGCACCGCCATAGAGTGAATCCCAGGTGCGCGCCTGATTTTTATGCAGCGCATAAGCCAGAGGGTGGCTAAAGTCATCCACCCCCAGACTCAGCGCCACTGGCGTTTCATGCACCCGCCCCTGGCAGATCAGTTGCCTGCCGCTGACATCCACCATACCCAGTAGCATCCCTTGCGGTTGCCAGGCGGCCTGCATCGCCTCCAGCAGCCAGCCGCACAGACTGGCTTCATCATGCTGTTGGGTGAGCGCAAGCGCCAGTTTGAGGGCATGTTGCATAGTCAGCCCTCCACCTCGGTCTGGAACTGGCCGGCTTCGACGCGGAAATGAATACGGCTGACGGGTTCCCCCGCAGACAGTCGTTGCAGCAGTTGTAGTGATACCGGTGGCAGCAATGCCCCATCAATCACTGACTCCAGCATACGCGCCCCGTTTTCGCTGCGGTTTGCCAACCGGAGAATTTCTTCCGGCACCTCATCCTCAATGATGACCTCAGCACTAAAGCGCTGTTGCAGCAGAGAAACCAGACGCGACAATTTACCCTGTACGATCTCGACCATGGTGGCATGCGCCAGCGGCAGATAAGGGATGACTTCCATACGCGCCAATAGTGCAGGTTTAAAGAAAGCCGCCAGCTCAGGATAGAGCGCATCCAGCAACACATCCGACTGCTCGGCGTAGTTCACGATCGTCTGGAACCCGAGATTGGACGTCAGGAAAAACACCACATTGCGGCAGTCGATGACCCGGCCTTCACCGTCGGCCAGTTCACCTTTATCAAAGGCCTGATAGAACAGATTCAGGACATCCGGGTGTGCTTTTTCCACTTCATCCAGCAGTACCACGGAATACGGTTTCTGGCGGATCGCTTCGGTCAATACGCCCCCCTCACCAAACCCGACGTAGCCCGGCGGCGAACCGATCAGGCGTGAAACGGTATGTTTCTCCTGATATTCCGACATATTGATGGTGGTCAGATAGTTACGTCCGCCAAACATCAGGTCGGCAATCTGGACCACGGTTTCCGTTTTACCCACGCCGCTCGGCCCCACCAGCAGGAAAGCCCCCAACGGACGCCCAGGACGACGAAGATCCGCACGCGCGGTCAGCAAATGTTTATGCAATTGAGCAATCGCCAACTGCTGTCCTTTAATCGTTTCACCCAGGAATTCAGGCAGGCGCGTGACGATATCCATTTCACCCTGCGAGATTCGGTTAAGCGGCACGCCCGTCCACTCGGCTATCACGGCAGCAATCTGTGTTTTATCAACGTGAGGAGAGACCAGCACGGAGGATTGTTGCAACGCTTCCAGCGCCTGTTCGCAGTCCGCCAGTTCCGCCGCAGCCGACACAGCATCGAAATCGACGGCTTGATCTTCATCCAGCAACGCCGTGCGCAGTTCAATCACGCGCTGAACCTGCGTTTTCTGCTGCTGCCAATCGGCTTCTAACTGTACCAACTGTGCCGCGCCGGCTTCGCGAGCATTACGCAGTTCCACTAAGCGGTCTTCGGTATTGCCCAGACCGATGCGCGCCTGCCGCTCAAGCTGGGTGATTTCCATTTCCTGCTGGCGTAGACGGGTCTGTAGTTGGCTGACGGCACGCGGTGGTGTCGTCAGGTTAATGGCTACGCGCGCACTCGCGGTATCCAGCACGTCAATCGCTTTATCGGGGAGTTGGCGACCAGAGATATAGCGCGCCGACAGTTGCGCCGCCGCCTGAAGCGCATCTTCATCAATCAGGACGCCATGTGCTTTTTCATAGATACCGCGCAGCCCACGCAGGATCACCGTGGCTTCTTCCGCGTTCGGTTCACCGACTTTGACGAGCTGGAAGCGACGGGAAAGCGCAGCGTCCTTCTCGACATATTTTTTGTATTCGCTCCAGGTGGTTGCCGCGATGGTACGCAACTCACCGCGCGCCAGCGCAGGCTTAAGCAGATTGGACACATCCAGCCCACCGGCCTGATTGCCTGCCCCGATTAGCGTATGCGCTTCATCAATAAATAGAATGATCGGGCGTGGCGCATCCTTCACTTCCTGCATCACACCTTTGAAGCGTTTCTCAAATTCGCCTTTAACTGACGCACCCGCCTGCATCGCCCCCAAATCGAGCGTAAGCAGTTCTACATCTCGTAATCTTTCCGGCACGGCACCCGCCACAATACGCAGCGCCAGCCCTTCGATCAGCGCACTTTTACCAACACCCGCTTCCCCCACGACAATCGGGTTGTTTTTACGACGACGGGAGAGAATATCGATCATCAGATCGATTTCATGGTCGCGGCACAACACCGGGTCCAACTGCCCTTGTCGAGCGGATTCCGTCACATTTTGCGTATAGCGCGAGAGCTGCGTGTTCGCCGCGGCTGCCTGTTCGGCCGTGGCGGACTGCACCGCGACGTCCGTTTCCACCGAATCTTTCACCCACTCATCAAACTGCTGGCGTAAAAGTTCACGGTTAATCTGCGCCAGCGGGCGGGATACCGCGCCTGCCACATAGCGATTGGGCGTCAGCAGCAAGACCAGCAACAATATGCCGCTGCGCAGACGCACGTGCTGAAACTCAGCCGAGGCCAGCAGCCAGCTATCCTGTAACCACTCCACCAACAGAGGGGAGAATGAGGGATAGCCCGCGTCAAATTCTTTATCCACGGAGGAAGGCAACAGCAGCGAAGACAACTCATCCGCATCAACGCCCGCACGCTTGAGGATCTGCCGCACATCACACAGCGGCGTTTCCAGCATTTTCATCAACAAGTGCTCAATACGGATTTCCGCACCCTGATGCTGAATACAGAGTGCCGCCGCTTCTTCCAGCATATGACGGCACACGGGGTTGAGTCGTTCAACCAGTGTCGGCAGTTCAATTCGAATCACGGTGTAGCTCCTGTTATTGTAATAATTCTCCCAGTTGACGCAGTACGTCCTGGGTTTGATGAGTAAGCTGGTAACGGTACAGGCCGAATGCGGCCACCAAGGCTACACACACGCCGATAAACAACGTGCGCAATGACACCTGCCTACGCAGTTGGTAGCGCGAGGCCTGCTGCCCCAGATTCAGGTGGAATACCGTTGGCGCATTCGTAGGCTCAGGGCGCAGGGTGTCATGTAGCTTACTCACAACGCGATCCAGCTCTTCACGCCCTTGAGTCATCACCCGATAGCGCCCTTCAAAGCCCAGACAAAGGCAGAGGTAGATAAACTCCAGAATGTCGCGATAGCGGGTAGGATCGTCCAACAGCTTCTCTAGCAGGACGAAAACCTTTTCGCCCCCCCAGGTCTCATTATGAAAACGAGTCAGCAGGGAGTGTGCCGACCACATGCTTTGTCCACCCCACTCCCGCCCCATCACGGCTTCATCAATAAACGTGCAGAGGATGTAGCGGAAAGACAGGATCACACCGTTCTCATAGCTATGAGAGTGCAATTCCTGTTCGATAGCCTGAACTTCAGATACCACGCGCTGATAGAGATCCTCCACGCCCTCATAGGCAGAGAGCTGGCGTACCCGCTCCACCATGCCCAATAGCGGCGTAACGGCATCAATCATCGGATTAATGCTTTGTCCACGCAGGCGGAACCAGTAGTCGGAATCCATATCCAACTGTCGGGCGTGGTCAAAAAGCAGATCGCCCAGTTGATCGTTCTTAATAACCTCGATGCTCATCTCTTTCTCTCCTGACTACTGACCGCGGATGGCCCAAAGCTGCATATCCAGTTCCGGGAACTCGCCAGCAATGTGGAACGCCAACGTATTGCCAGATACCAGCACCTGCCAGGCGGGGCTTTGCCTATCCAGTTGGAAATAGCTGTAACCCGCGTGATAAGGCAGTTGACGCGGTGCAACCGGCAGCGGCAGCAGTGGAATGCCAGGCAGTTGTAGGCTGATCAGTTCGCGGATCTTCTCGCTGGAGGCAATCTTCGTTTGTTGCAGCAGTTGTTTACGCAGATGCTCCTGTGGCATACGCGCACGCACCGCCAGTACAAACTCGGCGCTGGCCATCAATTCCGCATCGCCGACCATCGCCACCATCACACCATACGGCTGTTTCTTCAGTTGGATGGAAACGGCACGCGGTGACAGTACGGTGCTCAGGGCTTGACGCAGCGCCATCATCAGCGGCTCAAAGCTGGCCTGCTGATGTTCATGACGATAGGCCGGGAATTCAGGCGGCAGGCGCGACTCATCGGTAAACGTCATCAGTTCACCACACAGCTCGACTAACGCCTCGTGCAGGCGCTCGGGGTGTAGCGTGCCAAGGCGGGCCAGATGCGACAATCTGGGCTGGGCGCGGTTAAGCAATTGCAGCATCATGAATTCCGCTACGTCCGCCACGCCCTGTTGCCCCGGTGCGGCAATACGCTGTGCCAGACTGCGCGCACGTTCGGCAACCAGACCGGCAGATTCCCCCAGGAAGCGTTTTAAGGCAGGGATCGCCGTAACGCTGATGCTGCATGGCATAAAATTAGGATCCAGGATCAAGCCGCCGTCAGGGCGTTTATCCAGAATGTTGGCAATCGCCAGCGAGGCATAGGCGCTGCGATCGTCACGATCGAGCATCAACCGCAGACTAACCTTGCCGACCTCCAGAGAAACGATATCGCCGCCGTCGCTATGCAGATCGCGCACATCATGCCGGTGTGATTGCAAACGGCTGGCGATCCCCTGTCCCGGTTGGCCCACTTCGCTGACGCCATTTACCGCCAGCGGTAGTGCCAGATACACTTTCTGGTTTGCCAGCGCGACGTCGGTGATCTCCAACGGCAGCGGCAAGGCGTCATCGCCCGGAATATTGAACACAGTGCCATCAGGCATCACCCCGCTGGCATTAACCAGTGCGATGCGGCCAAAATTGAGGTATTCCTCATTAATCTCCAGCGATTGCAAGCCATAAAAATAATCACTCAGTGCGCTGAGACGCGCATGCAATGCGTAATCGGTATGTCTTTGCTGCTGTTGAAAATGCTGCGGTTTAATGAACAAACCTTCCCGCCAGATAATGCGATTGCGACTCGACATAATTATTCTTCTTCTTGGTCTTTTTTGATTTCGACTTCATCCCGGCGCAGGTGCACGAGGATCTGATACGTTTGCCCGACATTTTTTAGCTTGATCACCTTGCGCCATTCCGCACTTTCCGAATCCGCATAGCGAGCGACCACGCCGAGGTAGTGCACCTTTTCATCCAACGCTTCTGGCGGCAGGTATTTGAACTGCCCCGGCAACAGCGTGTAGTCCTGATGACTGAGGTAATTCTTGGCCAGCGCCTTTTCGATATCCGTCGTGATCTGATCATAATCCGTGGCTAACAGGCGAGAATCTTCCGCCAGCAGGACCAGTTGGAATTCGATAGGTGCAGCTTCACCACTTTCATTCGGGTTAACGTCCGGTTCCGCCAGCAGGCTAAAACCCACGGTAGAAGGCTGATGATTGTTGCTGCCCACCTGGATATCAGGATTCGCCGCGACCTGCGCCATTTTGCTCAGCGTGGAACACCCCGACAGCACGACCATCAGCGAACATAAGCAAAATGCCCGCAGCATCATTTTTGCTCCTGCTGTTGGCGCACGGCACGGTCATACGCCTGCGCATACACCTGATGGAACAGTTTCTGGAAACCTTGCTGGCGTGGCGACGTCAATTCTCGGTAGTAGTGCTGATACATTTGCCATGCCCAGCCGTCATCCGCCGCCAGTGGTTCACCACTACGGCGATAATGCTCAAAGCGGCTGAGCAGCGCGTCTGGCGAAAAGGCCTGAAGAATATTTTCCAACGCCGCAGCAATCGCTTGCTGATTCGCGATGTGATGCACCCGCACATTGTTCAACACTTCTTCCACCGCAGCAGGTGCAGACAGGTGAACCGGGCTTTTCCCTTCGGCAAACAGCACCGACAGCGTATCCGCATAGCCCAGCCCCAGACGCAGCGGGTTATCTTCAATCGGGCGTAAATGCGTGTCCGCCAGTGCGGCCTGTTCCGTCTGCAATGTCAGCAGCCCTTCAACCATCGCACGCAGGCTTTTCCCCATTTCTTCCAGCATTTCACGCAGGCGAGCATCATCACCCGGCTGAAGCGACAGCCCCAGGCCACGCATCAACGGAGCCAGCGAAGTGCCGTCGCTGTACCCTTCCAGCCCTTCTCCCGCGTAGGGGGTATTGATGCTCGGTAATTCGACAAATTTCTGATCCATGGTGTCCTCAACAGCAGAAAAAGAAGAAAGAGAGGTCGTGAGCGATTCTCCGCCTCTCTCACTGTCTGATGGCAATAGTGGCTGGCTCTGTTCTTTCTGTAGCGCCCACAGCGGGTCATTCATCACGGCCGCAGTATCTGCACTCTCTGCCGTTCGCCCTTTTTTCTTTTCACTTAACCAGCCGCCTAACACATCGTCCGTGCGCAGCCCTAACACCTGATCGATATCCTGTTCCGTCGTGGGATCGCCGATGTAAACGCCCAGCCGAAAAGGCCCAATCACCAATTCATCGCCGTGCGACAAAATGACGTTGCGATCCCGCCCAATCGGCGACAGCGAACCGTTAATAAAAGACTGCCCGCTCAGATCGCATAGACTGAAATAACCATCGGTCATTTCGATACGTGCATGCGCGGGTAACACCGATCCCAATCGATCGCGTAGCTGCCACTGATCTTTTTCCGATGCACCCAGCGTGCCACCGAGGTGATCAAACTGATGCTGCACCTGAGAATTGATATCGAGCTGCTCACTGTTGAGCACAACCAACGTGAGTGGATGGGTTACGTTCACATTTACTCCTGCACACAAATCGTCACATAGGGATCCGCTGGCGGCTGCCCGAGAAAGCTGCTCCACCCCAAACGGCTGCTTTGCTCGCTGCCCAGACTTAAGCCCTTAGCTTCATCTTCTGCGAAACCAAGACGGAGATCCCAAGCCAACTGATCGCGAAGAATGAAAGAGACAAAACGCACCAGCGGCTGAAAATGTTCACCGTTGGGCAGAAAGCTGAGAAAGCGGCTAAAACTGAGATTGCCGATCTTGAGCAAGAACTTGCCGGCACAATCATTCACTTTGTCACCGATGACAAAATCACCGCCCAGCATCATGTTTCCTTTTCCCAGCCGGTTCTGCTGCCCTTCATGAATGGGAACGCGGCGGTGCTGCCAGGCCAAGACGGCAACATCATCCAGGTCAAAACAGTGAATAACTAACCCGGCGACCACTTCAGGGGAACGGCTGGGGCTTGCCAACACCCCAGCGTAGGAAAGCATCTTGGCGCGGTTAACCGGCAGACTGTCGCGCACGGCATCATTGCCCAAGCCCACGAGCGCAAACATCAGACGGGAGAATCCATCCTCCCCCTCATTCTGAAAGCGGACGTGATAGCGATATTTCCGCCATGCGCGGTGCAACAGCGTGAGTAAGCGATGATGAAAGAAATCGAGAAACACGCCCAGCTTCTGTTCGCCCTGCGCGTATTCCCAGGCCAGTTCTTCGAGGTAATAGCCGGGCATCGGCGACTGACTACCGTGCAGGCCCAGGAACGCGACTTCCAATTCCTGACGGCCCTCTTCATCACACCCCACCCGCAAGATATCGCTGGGGTGAAAACCGATGGAGGCCGTGGAGCGAAAACGCAGACGTTCCTGTTCAGGGCGAAAATCCAGCTCTTGTTCCAGATCCACGCCTTCCAACTGGTTGAGTAATTCCACCAGTTGGAAAAAATTGAAGCGTGAGACATCCTGACGGAACGTTACATCATTGAGTGTTGACCTATCTGTACCGGCCATCGGTAGCGCTCCTTGTTATCGATGTTGACCACTTCCAACAGGTGGAAAGCGTTGACGCTGGCGTATAGCGAGAAAAAGTGCGCCAGCACCGTGCTAAACAGGTACAGTTCTCCTTCACTGGAAAACGCGGATTGCCGTACAGACAGGATTGATTTCAAGCCACGAACCGGCATCCCCTGAACCAGGCGATCGATAGGCGTGGTTTCGATAGACTCGATACCCGCCAGACGCTTACGCGAGGCTTGTTCCGCCTGCTTGTCGTGCAGCGCTGGGAAATCGTAGGTACGTAGGATCTGTACCAACGCATCACGCCGCAGCAGCGACACATAGTTCAGCGACAGGTTGGAGATCAGCGTCCAATGCAGGCTGCCATCCATCGCAGGCCGCAGTGGCCGCGTTGGCCGTAACAAATTACGAAACGTCGCGAAAGACGGTGAGTTACCGGCTGGTACACAAATCGCCCCAACGGGCAGTTGTGCCGCACGCGACCGATTGGTACAGGTCAGAGTCACCGAGATGGATTCATCCAAATCAATGACTTCCCGCTCATCGCCCCGCACAAAAGAGAGCATGTGTTCAAAACCATTGCCGTTCACCGCTTCTCTTATCCGAATACGGTAATAGAGCGCCAATCGCCCTTTAGCTCGCTCGATTTGGTGCTGAAAGCTCTCAAAGGGCTGATACGTGCGTGGGATACCCCGAGCACGACCTGAATTGCCTTCAACCCACCCCTCAACCTTATCCACAGAGAAGATTTCAAAGCTATCGGCGTTACGGTAACTGGCCTTCAGCGGGTAATCCGTCTGGCGTCCGCTAAGGTTGATCGGCTCGCTATCGTGTCGGAAGAGATTGATTGCAGGCACGCAGTTGAGCATGAATGAATCAGGACGGATCTTCAGCTCCGCTGGCAACGGACGATCAAAACAAAAATGCAGACGGAACTCCGTTACCGTCAGCGGAAGATCCGGCCATACCGCGCCAGCAAGTTGGAAAAAGAGAAAACTTTCAGGAAAGCAAAAGTATTCCTGCAGGATGCGGTAGCCCGAATAGACATTGCCGGGATACGGTAATAGCGCGTCTTCTCGCTCGAAGCCGACCGTCTTCAGCACGCTGGCCTCTTGACGGAAGCGTTGGCCATCGACTTCCAGCTCAATATGCGACAGTTGGCTGGCGATCCAGAAATAGAGTTCGTAGGCCGTATAGGTATCGCCGCCCAGATAAAAGCGCAGCTTGTCGAGTTGCAGATCGCTTAGCGATAACGGGCCATGCAACCCTATATCCAGCGTAATGGTGGAAAGATCGTTACCGCTTTGTACCTTAATCTCGCGGATATCCGCCGGATAAATCCAGATATCGTGACAGGTCTGAAAATGGCAGACCACATCATCAATCGGCAGGCTATCGAGTTCACAACCGCGCTCAACAAATGCGGGCTGTGCAATCGCGCCGGGATGCACCGAAAATTGCATCATCGTCATGCTCGGTACTGGACGCAGGTAATTAGGCCAGAGCATGCCCAGCAGACCGTGTGTCAGTTCCGGAAATTCATCCTCGATCTTCGCCCGCAGGCTCCCTGTCAAAAAGGCGAACCCTTCCAGCAGTCGCTCAACGTCTGGATCCGTGGTTTGTTCTGACAAAAATCGGGTAAGCTCAGGGTGCGCCTTGGCGAATTCGCGCCCTTGCAGGCGCAAGTAAGTCAGCTCATCCCTGAAAAAATGTTCCAGTGACATAATCAGATCATTCTGTAATGGCGGTGGCTATCCATATGGATATTGAAAGAGGCAACCTGCTCCAGGTCTTCCAACCTGACCCGAGCGGTAACCTGAAACGACATCTCCATCGGATTCGATAAATAGTCCGATGTGTCGACATCCACATGAACAATTCGAGGTTCAAAGCGACAGATACACTGCCGGATCGCCTCCCGGATTTTCCCCCGAATATCCGCACCACCCTGCGTCGCGTCATTAAAATCAATCACGCCAAGCTCAGGTGCGCTGCGACAATTTCCGGGCCGGGTGTTGAGCACATTGTCCAGTTGACGCTTAACGGACTCGATCAGTGCTTCAACGTCCGTTTCAGGGGAGGAACGACGCCCCTCCCCACGGATACGATCAAACAGACTTGCCGCGTTTCCCCTTTCCCAGGCAGAAAGAGACGGCATAAGTCTTATTCCTTATCCAGACGCCCTACCAGCGACAGCTCAAAGTTTGCCCCCATGTACTTGAAGTGCGGGCGCACAGACATAGTGACCTGATACCAACCTGGTTCTCCTTCCACATCCAGCACTTTGATTTGTGCAGCACGCAGAGGACGACGGCTACGGACATCTGCCGGCGGGTTTTCCTGATCGGCGATGTACTGTTTAATCCAGGTATTCAACTCACGTTCAAGATCCTGACGCTCTTTCCATGAGCCAATCTGTTCACGCTGAAGCACTTTGATGTAGTGCGCCAGACGGTTGATGATGAACATGTACGGCAGTTGCGTACCCAGCTTGTAGTTGGTTTCCGCTTCTTTGCCTTCCTTGGTGTTTGGGAACACCTTCGGCTTCTGCACTGAGTTAGCGGAGAAGAAGGCGGCATTGTCACTGTCTTTACGCATCGTCAGCGTGATAAAGCCTTCTTCGGCCATTTCATATTCGCGACGATCGGTGATCAGCACTTCAGTCGGGATCTTGGCCTGAAGTTGGCCCATCGCTTCATAAACATGCACCGGCAGGTCGGTAATCGCCCCACCGCTCTGTGGACCGATAATGTTCGGACACCAGCGGTATTTCGCGAAACTGTCCGTCAATGCCGTTCCCATCAGATAGGCGGTATTGCCCCACAGATAGTGTTCGTGATCGGTGCTGATATCTTCCTTGTAGTTGAAACCCTTAATCGGGTTTTCTACCGGATCATAAGGCAAGCGAGCCAGGAAGCGCGGTGCCGTCAGCCCCAGATAGCGGCCGTCTTCAGATTCACGCAGCGAACGCCATTTCGTGTAGGCAGGGCCTTCGAAAACGGATTTCAGATCTTTGATTGAAGGCAGATCGGTGAAGCGATCCACGCCAAAGAAGGTTGGTGCAACGGAAGAGATGAACGGTGCATGCGCCATCGCGCCAACGGCGCTGACATACTGCATCAGTTTGATGTCCGGTGAGCTTTGCGTCAGCGCATAGTCACCGATCACGCCACCAATAGGCTGACCGCCGAACTGGCCGTAACCGCTGGAATACACGTGCTTATAGAAGCCAGACTGTGAGATTTCAGGGGCGAATTCGAAATCTTCCAACAGCTCTTCTTTCGTCGCATGCAACACCAGCAGTTTGATGTTTTCACGGAAATCAGTGCGATCGATAAGCAGTTTCATCGAACGCCAGGAAGATTCCAGTTCCTGTAATTCTTTTGCATGCAGAATCACGTCAATCTGCTTGCTAAGTTTTTTGTCCAGTTCGACGATCATGCTATCGACCAGCGCTTTATTCACGGGCTCTGCTGCATTACCGCTATCAAGAATGTTAGCAACCAGCGCGGCAATGCCCTGTTTAGCCACGCTGTAGCCTTCATCAACCGGGCTGATACGTGCTTGAGCCATGATGTCATCAAGCAACGATCCAGAAGCACTGGCGGCTCCTGCCTGAACCTGTTCTTCAACTATTGACATATTCGTTTCCCTATTTCGTCAATAAACATCAATTATTCGGCGGGTTTCACCAGATCGAGCTCTTTCAAAAGCTGCTCTCTGGCTTCTTCGCTGGACAACAGATCCTGCAAACGATTACGGAATGAGGGAATATTGCCGAGGGGGCCTTTCAGCGCGACCAATGCTTCACGTAAATCAAGCAACTTACGTAATTCAGGCACTTGTTGGGCGATGCGGTCAGGAGAAAAATCATTCAAGCCAGCAATACTCAGTTTCACTGGCAGGTCGTCTTGGCTCTCTTCTTCAAGGCGATTTGGCACACTGAAATTCAGTTCCAGATTGGCTTCTTTCATCACGGAGGTAAAATTGTTCTTATCGATCGATACGGTCTGACGTTCTTCGATCGGCGTTTCCTCTGTGCGCCCTTTCATATTTCCCACGATCATCAGCGTCAACGGCAATTCTATTTCCGCCTGCTGACCACCAGTGGCCGGAACATATTTGATATTAATACGTTCCTTTGGTGCGACAGATGCACCATCAGTTCCTTTTGCCATGTGTCTATACCAACGTAAGGGCACTCGGGCCCGGAGAAGTAAAGTCGATTCCTACCAAAAACCCACCATAATCCATAAGCACGGCAGTAATTCGGCAAACAAATAGCGTATTTGTTTTTCGACCAGCGAGATGAAATAAATTAAAATCGAATTAAAAAAACCATAATAAAACCGTAACTTTACGATTTACATCGGTGTGAAAGACTCGCACCAAGAAGGAAGTTAAATACATTCATATTTTGAGTTTGGATCATACACACAACACAAACACATGGTCAACGCTTATATAGGAGAGCAAGTAAAGAGAATAACTAAAACAAAAAACAAATTAAAAACAAAGACATAGATAAAACTTAAGTAAAAAAAACCACAAAAAAACAGAATAAACCAGTGAGTTTCAATTAGCGGAAAAAGAATATATTTCGCGCCTTTTAATTTCGTTAAAAACGAAATACTTAGTCAGCTAGTAAATTACTCAAGTTACAAACACTCTATTTATTTTAATTTAGTAAAACCATTTACCCTTTATTTTTTACTTTTGTCAGAATAAACAACCTGATTACCTTATGGGATTATTTCTTTATTAAGAAATAAATATGAGATAGTTTAGCAATCACTTTCCTTTTAATGAAAATTAAAAGATTTTTACACCATAAAAAACAACACAATCAGTATAAAAGACCAACCCATGAAAATCAGTGGCATTTCATAACAAGAATTATCAACAAAGGCAGTTAGATGATCTTTTATACGCCCGTTTCAGGTTAAAAAATGGTAGTCATTCTGCAATTTATCCTACAAGAGAATCTTCCAAATGATACGTGAGCCCACTGCACAACAGAGAGGATGATGAGGCATCATTCATGAAACCAGTAAGGCATGCAGCAAAGGGGGGCCACAATCCCAGACATCAAAATCAGCAAGACAGACAGCGCGGCAATCTGTGGATCCGTGAAATATTCAAGATAGTGATAAATTTGCGTCGGTAACGTTGAAGCATGAGTTGAAACAATGAATAACGATAACGTAGCTTCATCAAAGGAAATAAGAAAAGCGATCACAGCCCCCGCAATCAGGCCGGGGCGAATCAACGGCAGCGTAATACGCCGAAATACGGTGAAAGGCCGGGCTCCGTGGATCAGCGCCGCTTCTTCCAGACGAGGATCCACCGCTAGTAGGCTCATGGTAATCGTGCGGACAGTATAAGGAATGGTGATACCTAAATGAGCCAGAATGATCCCACCATAACTATCGAGTAGCCCCAGCGGGGCAAATACCAACATCAAGCCAACCGCCAGCACAATATGCGAAACCAGAAACGGCGCGGCAACCAAAAATGTAATCAATTGTCGCCCCCGGAAACGGAAACGAGTAAGCGCCAGCGAGAGCAAAATGCCAGATATCACAGCGCTCGTCCCGACAATGACCCCAATAACCAGACTACGCCAGGAAGCGACAATAAACTCAGCGTTATTGAGCACCTTAATGTATGACCCGAAAGAAAAGCTTTCTGGCGGAAAAGAGAGATACTGTCGGGTATCAAACGAAATGATCAATACGACGATAATAGGGGCCATCTGAATTTACCAGCCCGATACTCGGCGTGATTGGCCGGTAATTCAAGCGTTGACCGAAATGGCTGAGCGCTATCCGCGATATGGCTTTAAGAAGCGGTTCCAGAAGTTACGCAAGGGGCATGTATGGAACCATAAACATATTCACCGTATTTACTGCTTGTTAAAACTGAATTTTCGCCACACTGTCAATAAGATCGCGTTATGGGGAGTCGAATCGAAGGCACAAACAGAGCTGATTTCAGTTCAGCCATACGACCCAATTTAATATACAAGCCAAACGGTCGGTTTTAAAAAATAAGCGACAAAACTTTTTCCTTTTATGTAGTCAATACAAGCTTGCATACCGAAAGTTAAGCCTGGCAGGATTTTTACGGTGCTTAATCCGGCCTTGTGCTGGTTGTACACTCAATGATATGGCGTATTATCAATATAATGGCTATATTGTATATATTCGATATTTAATTGAGCTATTTAAAAGGAGTCAAATCATGATTACACGAGAAAAAGGCTCTGATTTTGAAGTTATTGCAGTCCCTGCAGACAACATCTCATACTTTAAAACGGAAGGTGAGCATGCTGATATCACTATTTCAGTACCAGACGTCCATAACGACAAGAAAAATCAGGCAGAACGGTACTATGTCCTGAAACGCCCGGCCTCCATTGATGACGCAGTTTTTAAGGTAGCACTCGAAGCAGCTTTTTGGGCAGTAACTGGTCTGATTGACTCCTCACCAACCGAATTGGCATCGCGTTATACAGCAAAGGAGTCGATTAGGAACAGGAAAAAGAACACTGGTATAACAAACACAGAACGGCTGGAGAAACTAAAAAAGACGATCCTAGATGACAGTGAGTGGCTACCGGCCCAAGAGGTTTCACGCCGTGCTGGAACTGGCACCGGAGTGAAAAATCCCAGCGGATTACCAAATCGCTGGAAACGAGCAGAGAAGATTTTTGCTATAACATCGGAAGGCAGAGACCTATATCCGGCCTATGCGCTGGATATAGGTGGACAACCGCTACCACTGCTAAAGAAAATCATCCAAATGTTCAATGAAACAAAAACGCCATGGTCACTCGCCCTCTGGTTCGGCTCCCCAAACAGTTGGCTGGGTAATAAAAAACCCAAAGATCTCCTAATATCAGCACCGGAGAAGGTACTGGAAGCCGCATTAAGGGCGAAGGAAGGACCAGTACATGGCTAAGAAAATTAACACTCCCAGTAAAAATGATAACCTTTCGGCCAGCCTGATACTGTTGGTTTCCTCATCCAAGATAGCGCTTTGAGAGACAAGGATATAATGAACATTGAGCAATTGAGTACTCTGGCAGAAAGCCATGATGAGTTAATTATCTTATTGAATGATTGTGTGGAAAGTGGAGCATCCATTGGTTTTCTTGCACCACTGGAAGCAGGTGAAGCTGAATGTTACTGGCAGGGGGTAGCCGCCGACCTGGTTGAAGGCGGTCGTAAGTTATTGGTTGCGCGTGAGTCGGGACGCATCGTGGGTGCAGTGCAGATCAGCTATTGTCCAAAGAAAAATGGCAGTCACCGTGCTGAAGTAGAAAAACTGATGGTGCATACGGCATTTCGTCAACGCGGCATTGCTCAGCAGTTAATGGCAGAAGTAGAACGCCAGGCACAAGCTAATCAGCGTACCCTACTCGTGCTTGATACCCGTACCAATGACACAGCCTCCATTTTGTATCGTAAATCGGGCTATCAGGAAGCGGGTCAAATCCCACAGTTTGCTCGCAGCTCCACAGGTACTCTCGATGGCACAACCTTCTTTTATAAATTGCTATAGAGCCTACTTTAGGTAATTTGGTCGAGCATTTTCCAATAATTTCAACAAATAATCCCTTGCGCAGGACGAAAGAACCGGAAGTTAACGTTCAACCGACTGGAAAGTGACTCTCTAATAGTTAGATATAAAAATGATAAAAGCCCTGACTGTGTTAGTCAGGGCTTTTAAGGTACTACAGACTTAATATTTAACATTCATTGACTTAATAACGTCTTACTACTATTGATACTGCCTCAAATGTACACGTTTATCACAGATAATATTGGGTATTAAAAATAACTAAAACCTCCCATATATTTGCTGATTTAAACACTCTACCAACCTTGCCAGACACTCAAAGGTAGGTACATCCCCCATCGCGATATAGACTCTTTGATGCGTGGCCTTACTCTCGTTGCGATATTTTTCACATAACTCAATCACGACCTATCGCAAACAACAATGCTAAATCATAGCCTTACATCATCGCGCTTTCGTCCCCTTTTGCGATTGTAGATACTGACTACGTGGCCTTAAGCATCATCGAGTGAGAAAATTAATTTTTCTCAACATCGACTACCCATACAAAAACACATCGTGGCCTTTATCGCAAAAATGCTTATTAAAGAACATGTTCGTTGTCTTTAATATAACAGCAGACTGAAACCTCACTGCTATTAATAACCAATTTACGGATTTTAAAAACCATGTCAATACTGTTATTAATAACATGTTTTTAATAACAGTATTAATGGAATTTAGCCATGCGGATCTCTGCACCTATATCGCTTCCCCCATTCCGGCGGCAACCGGACCGATTTGGATCATTGCTCCCCTTACCGTTCTTCCTGCATTACGTTAGGGATAAAAATCGCTTGTTCGCAGCACGAGTGAAATGCAATTCCTCAGCAACGGCGATGAAATAACGAAGGTGGTGGAACTCCATTTATATCCTTAAGTGAATCAATACCTCATTAAATATATTAGACACATATTTCAGTCCAACTTAAGATAGCTGCCGCCATGCCCCCATACGCTATGGCTGACAGCGATATCAGCCATGCCTGATTCAGCACGATTCATAACGCCTGACGTCGTGTGTGTTGAATTATCCCAAAGCGGTTAGCACTCAACAAAGGACTTACCATGGCTCACGAGCTACTTATCCTCCTTCCAATCGCATTCATTGCGGGCGCCATTAATGCCGCCGTTGGTGGCGGTGGGCTAATCAGTATGCCGATGTTTTACAGCACGCTTCCCCATTTCACGCCCGCCCAAATTATGGGAATCGATAAGTTCTCTTCCGTGATGGGGCATTTAATGTCCATACGGCAGTTTGCAGCCCGACTGCGCCTACCATGGCGGCTCATGCTTCCAACGGTCCTCGCGGCTGTCACCGGTGCCTATATCGGAATCCGCATGCTGGATTTCATGCCTTCTTCCTGGATGCGCCCGGTAATTATTGTTGTACTGGCGATCATGGTCGCTTACACATGGTTTCGCCCCAGCTTTGGTAGTCAGGATACCAGCAGGGAGCCAACGCGAAGTGACCTTATTAAAGGAGCCATACTTGGATTTATGATTGGATTCTATGACGGCTTCATCGGACCAGGAACAGGCAGCTTTTTACTCTTTCTTTTCATTCGTTTTTTCCATTTTGATTTTCTGCGGGCAACAGCCTGCGCCAAGGTGGTCAATTTCGGCACCAACTCCGCTACGCTTATTTTCCTAATTCCAGCGGGTCTGATTAATTACGGGATCGCGCTACCACTCGGCATCGCGGCTATTTGCGGTTCAATCGTGGGTTCGCAGCTAGCGCTAAAAGGGGGGAATTATTGGATTCGTCGCTTATTCCTGATATTAGCGGTGACATTACTCATTAAGCTGTTGTGGGAAACACTCCAACATTAATACTTATTTTCACGGCTCAGTGCTAGCGTAAACCCTGACTCATGACCCACATCAATAACAACGCAAATATCACCGCCATTACGCGTGGTTTAAAATTGATCGAAATCAATTAAAAACCAGCAAATACATTAATTTACCTTTCTATACCCACAAACTTTTGACCTTCCCGTAGGGGGAAGGTGTAACGTCATAGCATGTTATTTCAAGATAATGACTCTATTAAGGGGAAGTAATGATGAAGATAAAAATGATGGCGGTACTACTCGGCCTAACATTAAGCGGCCCTGGTTTCGCAACGACGACTGACGCCAACGCTTTTCTGGCCAAGCAGGGGCTCGCGGGGAAAACCGTCGAGCAGATCGTCGATGTTATCGATCGGTCACCGCAAGCGAGGCCTTTGCCCTACAGCGCTTCCATTACCAGCAAAGAACTAAAATTATCGGATGGACAGCAGCAATATAGTTATCCGCTGGGAGATAAATTTTATCTCTCATTCGCCCCTTATATTCAGCAAACACATCCCTGCTTTAACCACAGTTTGTCCGGTTGTCAGGGCGAACTCGCTAATACGGCATTTGACGTAAAAATCACAGATAAAGCCGGTAACGTTATCGTGCAGAAAACACTAAGTAGTCACCAGAACGGTTTTGTTGGCGTATGGTTACCGCGCAATATTGAAGGAACGATTGATGTCACTTATCAAGGACGCGTGGCAACCTCACCGTTTGCGACCTATAGCGACAGCCAGACCTGCATGACGACATTGCCATTGAAAGAACAGGCATCGTAGTAAAAGGCACTAGCCTACGGCACAGCAGGAAACACGCCAACAGTCGCGCTTATTTTCGCCGGGGATCACCTCCCCGGCAGCGAAATATTTCTCGCTTCTTATTTACACACCAGAAGGCATTATGTGACGCGATTAAAAATACAGGCGACACGGACAATAATCGGCGCGCTTACTTTTGCGTCCATTTCTTTTCTGGTGGCTGATAAGTATGGAAGAACGTTAATAACGCTTCTGGGCTGTCGGAAAACAGCAGCATATCCGCATAGTCACGACGTAAGAATCCTGCATCAACCATGCCGCTAATCATGTCTTGCAAGGGATCAAAATAGCCCGCAATGTTGAGAAAAGCGCAGGGTTTATCATGAATACCCAACTGCGCCCATGTCCACTGTTCGAATATTTCTTCAAATGTTCCAGCACCGCCAGGAAGGGCGATAAACGCATCAGACAACTCTGCCATCTTGCTCTTGCGCTCATGCATGTTTTCAACAACATGCAATTCTGTCAGTCCCTGATGCACAATTTCTTTTTCAACGAGTGCTCTGGGCATCACGCCGATCGCGGTGCCAGCGTGGGATAATACAGAATTTGCTATTTCCCCCATCAACCCAACTTTACCGCCACCATATACAATATCTACACCGGAATCGGCAAGGAAATGCCCCATCTGTTTAGTTTTCTCAATATAGATAGGTGAATTACCCGGTGCCGAACCACAAAAAATGCCAATTCTCATCACAAACTCCCTGTAACAAATGGTATTCACTGATTCTACCACCGCATGCCAGGAACAATACTGCGTTATCGCATAGAAAGCCAATAGCTGCTTGAGATCGGTCAACACATCAGCAACGAGTTCATTATCTCCGAGCACACTACGTACCCAGCCAAACATCACTTCCTGATATTACATGCCAGCTTTGATTGGACAGTGCTAATCAGATAGGCATGCTTCGTCAACATTTCAAACTGGATAACGTCATGTTCAGCCAGAATAGGGATCGCCTCTGCAGGGGCATTATCATTGATATTTTTATTCATCGTGATATTGCTCGCCACCAGACGGTTTCCCTCCCAAACTGAATCAAAGCTGAACGAGCGCAGGATCGTCAGCGGCACGCCATCCTCGCCAATGTAAAGACCGTTGACCAAAACCAGCACTCTATTTTTTTCATTCAGATAAAAATAGACGTCATATTCCTTTTTGATGCGCTGATCCTCTGCGTAGAGAGTTACCTCTGCCTGACATATCAGCGATTTTTTGAATAAATTACTTTTTAAATAAAAGATCGTTCCCAGGAAAAATGAAATAAAAAGCACCATTGCTGTGAAAAAAACCTTCCTTTTTACTTTAATTATTAACATAAGTTACACAATTCCCCCCATCTTTCTTGCAGGAAATAGCAATTTCACTCTTCTTATCCAACGTTCCAGACATAACCGTTTTTTTCGAATTAAAGAACAATGTGTTACCTGAACAAAGATGTTCATAACCGGGCGGGAGAGAATGACTCACACTGTCATACAAATAGAAAAGATCGCATTTCCCATTCATACTCACGTTGACAACCTGTCGATACGGAAAACGATTTACGTTCGCTAGCGTTAGCAGGATTGCGCCAACAACCACAGTCCAGAGGATAAGATACTTGATGTATTGCTGTTTTTTTACCGGCTCAGGCATCGCGTGATGTTCTATAGAAAACGAATTTTCTCCCTCATAGTCCTTTGGTTCAACGCCCCTTTCAACACATTGATTTAAATTATTTTCTCCCTCCACCTCTCTATTTTCCCTCGAAGGAAAAACACGGCTTTCAACATTAAAAACAATGCCTATTTTAGGAATAGTTACTATCGAATCGGCAATATCAAACTCGCGTAATACCTTCCTTAGCAGAGAGAGATAATTGTTGAGATTATTAATAGAAGGGCAAAGCGCATGCTTTTCCAGTGCTTCCTCTAGCAAAAAATCACGGCTTAGCGTTATCCCTTGATTCTCTATTAATAAGCAGAGCAATCGTGAAATAGGAAAATTCACAGAGATTGCTTCACTTTCACGCCCTACCCATGCCAGCGTTCCCTCACCCTCGTTGAAAATGATTAGATCATTAATCAAATAAACCATTCGACCTTTTCCCATCAAAATTAGAGGTACTATTCATTTGTTACAAACAGATTGTAGATACGCTGCTTCATGAGCATAAAACCAACGGAATAGTCCGAAAAAAAATCATCATAAAAAATAAAAACACGCTTTCCATAAAGAAAAATCAATTATATACAGAACGTTACCGCCCCATCAGAGGCAAGAATAAAAACTTAACCATTTATTGTCAAAGATTATTTAACGTTCAATTAACCATTGGTAAAATAAAAAGACATTTCATTTTTTTATAAAAAAATAGATATTTCACGACACCCACAATCAAATAAAATGAATGGTAAATAAGGTATTGAATTAAAATAATTTACACCTAAAATAACGTTTATATCCCGTGCTGCCCCCCCTGACACGACAAAAAACCAGAATAAAAACCTAAATAAATTAAAATTCAAGATATTTAATCTAAATAAACATAATCAAGCCAATACATTTGACCAAAAAAAACAATAAACACTACTATCTAACCAACATATGGAAAGCTGATTGGGCACGCCAGCCAACATATTCGCTACGTGAATAGGCTAAAAATCGTAATCGGTCAGCAGAGACATGACAAAAAAGGTATTACCCACTATGCAGAAATGTGGGGGAGCACTCATGAGAGTGCGCTGCTAGCGCTAAAGGGCGGTGTGAACGATGCAGGTATTGCTGTAGAGCATGCCTCCGAGGAGTAACACCAGGGGGTTATCCAGCACAGCAAATTTTTTATCTTAAAAAGAAAGATAGTTACGCTAACAACAGGGTCAAATGGGTATATCCAATAAAATGGGAGGTTTCCTCCCTTATACCCTATTTATTCCACATTTTAATTGGTGTGAATGGATACCACAATGCTGCATCTGCTAAAGCCTATATTCCTATGACAATGAAGAGTTTTATGCTCAAGGGAAAAGTAAAACCTGCGTTATTTCACTATGAAATTTTCATTTTTTCTTTGAGTACAACACCACTCAGTGCAACGAAATTGAACGTTAATGTACTGGATGTCGATGAGCACAGCGAAATTAATCCTTACCATTTCTCCGCTCCCGAAGATATCACGCCGGGCACCTCTCTTTTATCCCAAAGAATGAACCCACGTGAAAGACAGCAGCAGGCCGTTAACGCACCGCCAGAAAGCAATAGTCGTTCCCAACCAGCGGTCGACCTCCCGCTTAAACTCGTCGATAACCTGGCGCTAACACAAGAAGTGCGACCAGATCACGCGCAGTACAAACTCGCCGCCGAAGCTTCATGGAGGCAATCCATCATCCTGCCCGCTACCTTAAATCACCGTGATGCGCTGCGACTTCCCTGTAAATAAGCCGCGAGAAATAGAAAAGTCTGGAGAGTACGTTATGAAATGCCCATTTTATCAGCGAGCAGCGGGATTTATTATCAGTTACTTGTTTTTGATACCCTCAGCCTATAGCACCCTGAGCCTCGATCGCACCCGCGTTATTTTTAACGATGAGGAACAATCCGCAACGGTGATGCTGATGAACCCAAATGCGGAACATCCGATTCTGGCACATTCCTGGCTGACGGACGATCAGCACAATAAAGTGACCACGCCGCTGATGGTACTGCCGCCGTTACAGCGCATCGAAGCGAAAGGATATAGCCTGACTCGTCTGGTTAAAACTGAACAAATCACCCAATTGCCGACCGATCGCGAATCGCTGTTTTACCTTAACGTCCGAGAAATTCTGCCAAAAACAGAAAAGGTCAACGTATTGCAGATCGCCATTCAGTCTGAAATCAAAGTGTTCTTCCGCCCGCGTGGTGTAAAACCAGGAAAAGATGAGATATGGCAGAAAAAACTGCTTATAAAAAAAACAGGCAACACGTTTCAGGTAGAAAATCCAACACCGTACTACATCACGGTAAGCAGCATCTTGAAGCAGCCCAAAACGACTCACGCCAAGCCTGCCAACCTATTAAAGAGAAACGCCTTTATGGTAGCGCCACGCTCAACGTTGTCTGTTGAGGTCAATAACGGCGCGATCAATCATTTCTATCTGTACTACGTCAACGACCACGGTGCCTATGTGCCGTTGCCCTTTACCTGCGCACAAAACCAGTGTCAGCCCGTTCCTCATGAATAATCATCAGGGAGATCCGTCAACATATTATTCTGCGATTTAATTATCACTACTCCGCGCACCTGCATGAGATAGCAACGATGATAAAAAATGACAATACAGTAATGAAAACTACGTCACACCATGCCCTGCTCACTTTAGCAGTCGGCATCATGGCACTACAATCAAGTTCACCTCTTGCACTACAATCCCCTCCTCTGAGCGATAATGAAGTGACGTTCCGCGTCTCCGCCGTCAACGCTGGCTGTAATGTCAGTACGGAAAGCAAGGTGATTGTGGTAAACATGAGTGAAGTCTCTGAGCGCTATTTAAAAACCAATAGCTACGGCAACTGGCATGACTTCACGATTAACCTCACGGACTGCAATCTGGATACCTACCAAAACGTTACTGTTCGTTTTTCAGGAAAAGAAGAGCTGCTATTGCCCAAGCATCTGGCACTTGATACACCATCCAGAGCCAAAGGTATCGCGATTGGCATTTATCATGCCAATAAACTGATTGGCATCAATAGCAGCGCGGACAGCATTGTGTTGCAAAGTGGGGACAACGCCATTCTCTTTTCAGCCCGCATCGAAAAGATACGCGACGATTTGATTCGATCCGGTGATTTTGTGGCAACGGCGAACTTCACGTTGAGCTATTTATAGTAGGTTAAGAGTGAGGCATAGGCCGCTACGTGCCTTACCCGATACAGGCACACATACCCTTGCGGCTAAACCTATTGGCTAGCGGCTAAAAACCAGAGGAATTCTTTTCGAAAACAGGAAATATGGGATCCAGACGACAATGCTGAAAACAATCGCAGCAAGCATACTAAATGCATTATCGTCCAGCGCGACACCAAATAGCTGTGAAGGCAGTAACGTTAGGCAATATACGATAACCGCATTAATGACATAGTAAGCGACCATCACCACCTTCGTCCGCCGCTTGCGCCGAAAAAACGTTAGCGCAGTAAAAATCGACATACCAAGTAAAACAATTACGCAAAATATAGCGAATAGACTGTAATAACTCACAAACCCCGTTTTTTTGAAATGCGCCAGCACGGCACTGACCAGTTCATACAGCGAGAACGGAGCCATAATGACAGAGAGAATAATTCCCAGCGCCGGAAGGTAGAGAATACCGTTAATCTTCTGCTGTTCTTCTCTTTCGCAATCTGTACACAAACCAGACTCTTTTTGCGCATCGTTCTCGCAATTCAGGCACTTCATTTCTTAATTCCTGTAAAAATGTTCTAAAAGAAAAAAACGGTTCCCCGCCCCGACATAGCCCGTTATTGTCGCCTATCCCCGAGCCAATGTTAACCCTACTCCACCATCCACTCAGGTAGCACGTACTCAGGTGAGTGTCGAAAATATCTTACAGAGCCAAAAGAAAAAGCGCCTATGTCATTGAGGCAACGGGCGCTATCATTATTCCCGACAGCAGCTCACTGCGCCGTCGGGCAAGTCACTAGAATCAATTCAGAACAGCGAACTAGAACGCATAGTTGACCGTCATTGAGACGCTGCGCGGCGCACCATACACGGCATAAGGCGCAAGGTAGTCGCTGTACTCTTTATCAAACAGGTTGTTGATATTGGCCTGAACTGCCAACTGCTTGGTCACCTGATAACGGCCAAACAGGTTAACCAGCGCGTAGCTACCTTGTTCGGCACGCAACGTTGTGTTTTGCGGGCCAGAACCTTCCTGCCAGATACCATTTTGCCAGTTAACACCGCCGCCAACGGTTAATTCCGGCAGCACTGGCAACTGGTAGCGAGTAAACAGCTTGAGCGACGTGCGCGGCTGTTCTGGGTTGACTGACTTACCATCTTGATCGTCAACCACATAGCGAGAACCACCAAACGTCATTTGCAGATTATCCGTCACCGCGCCGTTGACTTCAAATTCAATACCTTTGCTGACAACACCATCAACTGTACGGTAGGCAAACTCACCGCCACCTCCGGGGATCGCGATTCCCGTTGATTGTCCTAGGTTATCCTGCTCAATACGGAAGATTGATACCGAGGCCGTCAGGCGGCTGTTATACCAGTCTCCCTTAACACCCGTTTCGTAGTTTTTACCTGTAGTCGGAGACAGATATTTTTTATTAATATCTTTTTGCGTTTGCGGTTGGAAGATATCGGTGTAGCTGGCATACGTCGACCAGGTATCGTTGATGTCATAAACCAGACCAACATAAGGCGTCACACGATTATTGCTGGTATCACCCGTCGACCCCATGATGCTCCAGTCAGTATAACGCGCGCCAGCAATCAGATGCAGCGGATCGGCCAGAGAGAAGCGCGCCGACGCATAGAGTGATTTTTGGCGTGTGGTTGAATGTTCATAATCCGCCCAGACTCCCGGCACAAAAGTGTTATCAACCCAAGATCCCCATGTAGGATCGGCAATATTGCCATTCCAGTTGTAGTAATTGCCCATATCAGTCGGGCTGATCGTGGATTGCGTGTTATAGAACTGGCTACGCTGTCGAGTATAGCTGCCGCCAACCACCAGCTCATGCTGGCGTCCTAATAGCTCGAACGGGCCAGAAGCATAGGTGTCAATCGCATCAACTTTACGGGTTCCTTTGTTCCATCCACCGTAAGCACCAACATTAGCGCCAGACGGATCAACAAGTATTCCGGTATCTTTATCGGGGAAACCATTGGCATACATCAGCTTGGAATCGAAGTTGGTTTCGCCGTGCGTCCCATTCATACGCACCTGCCAGCCATTATCAAAACGCTGAGTCAGATCGGCAAACACTTTTCTCGACGTTTTATCGGAATAGCTCCAGTTCGGTGCGGAGTTAAATTTGTGCCCAAAATTAGTGGGACTGCCATCGGTAAACCATGTTGGCAAACCACCCCAGGTTGGGCTATCTGTATTGCTTTCCTGATAATTATAACCAAGCGATAACGTGGTGGATTCTGTTACATCAGCATCAATCACGCCGTAGAGGAATTTTTTGCGGCCGTGGTAACGATCGAGCCAAGTGTCGTTATCCTGATAGCCCGCAATTACACGCCCGCGCACATTGCCAGACTCCGTCAGCGGCGCAGACAGATCGGCCACCATCCGCTGTTTATCCCAAGAACCATAACTACCCGACACAGAGCCCTTAAACTCGCGACTGTCCGCATGTTTGCGTACCATATTCACGGCAGCAGAAGGGTTACCCGTTCCCGTCATTAACCCCGTAGCCCCGCGCACGACTTCAATACGGTCATAGATCGCTGTGTCTGAGCCTGAATCACCAAAATCCCAAATTTCGTTCACGACCGTTGGAATATCGTCGAACAGGTAGTTAGTGATACGGAAACCGCGAGAGAAATACGTCACACGTTCTGAGTCGATAATTTTAGAGGACACACCTGTCGTGTTCGCCATTACCTCACCAATCGTTTGCAGGTTCTGATCTTCGATACGCTGCTTACTGATGACACTCACCGACTGCGGAATATCGCGCGGCGTCAGCGTCATTTTGGTTCCGGCGTTAGTGACTTTCACGCTGTAATCCTGCGGGTCGCTGGCCTCTGCATTAGCATTAGCATTTGCATTCGCGCTAACGACAAGCGTATCGCCTGAAGCAGGATTTTCTTCGGCAACAGCCTGAGCAGGTAGGAAAGAGGCAGAAATCAACAGGGCGAGAAGGGAGACTCCGAATGGTTTTGTTCCGGCCAGCGAAGAATCACAAACGCGCATTTTTCCGGCGCGAGTAACTCCAAAAGACATGGTATATCCTCGGTTAACTGATGGTAATTTTGGCGAGATGCTGAGGCGTGTTTTGTCAACATTTGCACAGAAAGGTAAATGATAACTATACGCGTTATTATTTCCATTTCAACAAAACGATTAATTCCATTAAAATACATATAGATAAAAAAGAACAATTCACCATATCGTTAACGAGGCATTGTTAAAAAAGAAACATTTGAGAGGTTTAAGCCGCTCAGTAAAGCGAGAAAGTCGCGGCATAGAGGAAAGGCTAGCGGAAAATATTCACCTATGCCTCCTTTATGAGGCATAGGCTGACAGGGGATTACGAGCTAAGCCTTTTCAATCGCGATCGTCCCAAGATCCTCGTCATAACGTAATACCGTGCCATAACGAGCGCTCATACGCGTCAGATCTGCCGCGATTTCATGCCCAAGAGCCGCAGACACCGTAACAGGTAAACCACGATCGAGTGGGCGCTCACGGTTCATACCCAGATCGAGCGGAAGTAATTTGAACTGTAGCGCCCCATCGGCGTAATCCAACAGCGCGGCACAATTTTTGGAGAAACGTGATTCGGCATTGAAGCCAATAAAGTTACCTTCCCGATCTTTTGCTCGTGCCCGGTGCAAATCGGAAGGGCGTGCATCGTGATCGTAACCATAGGCGGTGTACATTTCTGGCGCGATAATCGATTCACCCGCTTCAAACTCCATCAGCAGGCTACCCAGATTGTAAAAAATCGGACGTTTGTTATAAATTTCCACGCCACGCAGGAAGTGCGCACCATGTCCCACCACTGCCGATGCGCCAGCATCAATGGCCCGGTGAGCAAAATCTTCGATAAATTCAGGTGGATGTGGCGCATACCAACCATCACCTTCCCCTTCATGCGTATGCAGGCTGACGATGGCGACATCGGAACGATTTGCTGCATCGCGCACGCTTTTAAGAATCGCGGCACAATCTTCTTCATTCATAAATGTGCGAACATAAGCTTGCTCGCCACGCTCTATTGGTATCGAACTTTCAAACAACGAGCCAAATTTGAAACGATCGGGTCCCTGATCCGCCATCACTTCAATTCGGGCTCCTTCACGGTTGCTGGCAGCAACACCTAGCAGTTCAGTGATCTCCTGCAGTTGCTCAAACTCCTTATCCGGCAACACGTAAGCTCGCCCCCAGCGCAGCGGGTTGAGGCCGGGACGTGCCACCACACTTCCCCCTGCGACACTTGCGGCAAAGACTTCCGAACGGGTGCTGCTGACAGCCACCACGCCGACCCGCCCTTTTGGCGTATCGAGGAACCGCGCAGCGCGGGCGTCATCAAGGTTACGCCCCACACCACAATGAATCAGCCCGCGTTCTTCTGCCGCGTCGATCGTATCAACGACGCCTTCCCAGCCAAAATCACCCGTGTGGTTGTTAGCAAAAGAAACCAGCTTGATATTCAAATCAACAAACTCATCCAGCGTTGCCTGCCTCACCGCCGTGATATAGCCACGACCCGCCGCAGGTGGTGTGGTGGGTTTTGGGCAACAAAACTCAGCATTAGCGAAAACCGCATCCGCCGCCGCAAGTTGGTCAACGATGTTTTTGTCTACTCGCGCAGCCAGATTGCGGCTGGAAAACAGTAAATCCCCACAGGCAATAATTCGCATAGCATGACTCTCTTTTAGCATGATGTGTCGTTCGATGGGATAACCCGAATGGAAGGCTAAGCTTGCCGAATAAGGGCAAAAGCCCGTTCCAGATCGGCCAACAGATCGTCCACACTCTCTAATCCCGCGTGGATACGCAGCAGCGTGCCGGGATGCGCATCAGGGTGAACCGATCGGACAGGGTTTAGTGGCAAGATCAGACTTTCGTAGCCTCCCCAGGATCCGCCAATGCCAAACAAGGTGAGCGCTTCAACAAACGCAGTACGCTTGTGACTTAGCTCGGGGTGAAGCGCAAACGCAAAGAGCCCTGATGCCCCCGTGAAATCACGTTTCCACAAGGCATATCCCGGATCGCTGGGTAATGCTGGGTGAATGACCCGAGCAACTTCCGGCTGACGGGCAATAAATTCGGCAAGCCGAAGCCCTGTTTGATAATGGCGTTCCAGACGGACATGCAGCGTGCGTAAACCACGCTGCGCCAGATAGCAATCATCAGGGCTGGCAAGTAAACCCAGCTCATGCGTAGTCGATTTTAGACGTTGGTAGGTGGCTTCGGTGGCGGTAACAATCCCCATCATGACATCAGAATGACCGACAATATATTTTGTCGCCGCCTGAATAGAGATATCTACACCTTTAGTAAAGGGTTGAAAATACAGCGGACTAGCCCAGGTGTTATCCATTACCACAATTGCGTCATGCCGATGAGCAACCTCGGCGATGGCGGGAATATCCTGCATTTCAAACGTCATTGAACCTGGCGCTTCGGTGTATACCAATCGAGTCTCAGGGCGGAATAATTTTTCAATATCCGCGCCAAGTGCAGGATCGTAGAACTCAACGTTGATGCGAAATCTTTTCAGCAACGTGCCAGCAATTTGGCGCACCGGACCATAAACGCTGTCAGGCACCAGCACATGATCATCTGCCGAAGTAAAAGCCAAAATGGCCGTGGTACACGCAGAAACACCGGAAGGATAAACAAAAGATTTATAGCCACCTTCCAACTCGGCGATGGCCTCTTGCAACGACTTACTGGTTGGCGTGCCGTGTCGGCCGTAGAAAAGTTCTGGCTCATCGAAAGATGTTTGCTGCCGTTGCTTATTATCCCATTCCGCCATCGACCCGCAAATCACCGTGGATGTACGGTAGACCGGTGTATTAACCGTGCCAAGAAAATCGTCTGGATGGCGTCCGGCATGGATAACCTTCGTTTCAGGTTTCATGATAAATCGTGTTCTCGTTGATGGGCTGGCCCGATTCCTCTCTTTTTACCAGTCTGCCGCAACCCATCCCTAAATCAACAACTATCTCGTATTTTTCATATACAGCAATATTACATCATATTCCGAATTAACCTTATCCTGATGCCGCATGGTGAGAGACATGCCGACATAAGCGGCCACATTCAATTATTCCATGATAAATTTATTCGCTTCTTCACGCACCAGTATCCCCAATGCATCAAGGTCTTCGGTGCGAATACGGACAGTTGGACCTGAAACGCCAACAGCCCCAATGACGTAACCGTTACGGTCGAACAACGGTGCCGCCGCACCGCGAATTCCCAAATGAAACTCTTCATCATGCAGTGCGTAACCCTGCTGTGCGATAGTCTGCAGCGCTATCTGAAAGAGACGTGGATCGGTGATGGTATGCTCCGTTTGCGCATGCAATTGTTCGGGTAATGGTGCATCCGCCAGTGCCAGAAAAATCCGGCCAATCGCCGTGTACGCCAAGGGAGCCAAAGTACCGGGACGGCTATCAACCCGCAAAGAGTAGCGGGATTCGATCGTATCCAGGTACAAAACCTGTTCGTCTGCCAGAATCGATAAATGTACCGCTTCTCCGGTACGGGCAGATAAACGTTCCAGAACCGGCCGGGCACACACGCGCAGGCTTTTCTGCGGGCGCACGGTATTCGGCCGCTCAGCCAATTTGGGCCCGAGCATAAAGCTGCGACGTTCGCCGGATTGCGCATAGCCCGCCTGAGCCAGCGTTTGCAGAATACGTGATGCACTACTTTTATCTATCGCAAGCACATCGGCGACATCGCTGGTTCGCACCGTTTGGTTATGTATCAGCAAATCAAGCGCCGCCAGGCCTTTTGTCAGCGTCTTAAGCTCCCCTTTCACGCTTTCGGTTCGAGTCGCCTCTTCAGTTGCGTTCGTCACAGGCTGGACGTTGCGGGTTTTCACGTTTCCATTCTCTCTATTAACGGGCATATGCAAAAAGTTGATATATATACAACTTAATCGAATGTTGATTTTATTGACACAAAATGGCAGTTACCCCTACATTTCCCTCTATCTTTGGGCTGCCTCGTGAGCAAAATATATCAGAGGCTCTTATCTTAACTAAGGTAAATTGATCATATGTCAAAAACAACACTGAGTTCTCTGATGACATTGAGTGGTGTTGCGCTAGCCGCATCATTTATTCCCACGATTGCCCACGCTGATGTGCTGGAAAAAATTGCCGATCGCGGCGTGATTTCGGTCTGTACTAACGTCAATAATCCACCACTGGCCTTCCTGGAGTCCTCGGGAGAAACCAAAGGTCTGCACATCGATCTGCTGAATGACTTTACTCAACGGCTGTCCACGCAACTGGGTAAAACGGTCAAAGTGGATCTGGTTCCTGTTTTGCCCGCAAACCGCGTGCAATTCCTGCAACAGGGCAAATGCGACATTCTGTTTACTTCATTGACGGTCAGTGAAGAGCGCAAGAAGTTAGTACAATTTGTCGAACCTTACTATTACGCCGCGGGTCCAGCGCTGCTGACGAAGAAAGGCGTAACCTTCTCGAACTGGGAAGAAGTGAAAGGCAAAGCGATTTGTAGCAACCAAGGATCGAGCTGGAACGTACCGTTAGAACAGAAATTTGGTGCCAACATCGTTGCTTTCCAGACTCAGCAAGAAGTCGATCAATCCTTACGTGACGGACGCTGCGCCGCACTCGTATCCGATGACAGCTATCTCCAGGCGCGTTTTCTTAACGACAAAGAAGGCATCTGGAAAGATTACTTCATTCAAAATCTGACACCGTTTACCGAAGGCCCGTGGGGTCTGGCGGTTCGCTTTAACGAACCACAGTTTACTCAATTCATTTCCAGCGTGATCAAAGACTGGAACAAGCAAGGCACCATCATTGAACTGGCGAAAAAATGGGGCCTAAAACCGGCACCGTTTGCAGTAAAAGCCCACGAAGAAGCCATTAAGCTATAACAATGATGTCATTTATCGCCGATGGGTTTAAAGCGCTCTACGAGCAGACCGGCTGGAACTTTTCGGTATTTTACAACGCATGGGAAGCCCAAAAATACCTTACCGGGCTTACCCTTGCCGTTGAGTTGGCGGTCTGGTCACTACTCGGCTCAATGCTCATTGGGTTCCTGTGCGTGTTTGCCAGACAGTCCAACCTGCGGCCTTTGCGCTGGCTGGTCACGGCCTATGTCGAATTATTTCGTAATACGCCGGGGCTCGCCCAACTGTACTTTTTATTCTTTGGTATCGGCTCTTACTTTCACCTTTCCACTTACGGACAAAACGGCGAACTACCGCTGGTATCGCCGTTTCAATTCGTGGTTATCGCTCTGTCGCTGCAATATGGCGCATTTGTCGCTGAAATCCTGCGAGCAGGCATTGAAGCCGTGCCGAGAACCACTGTCGAAGCGGCAGAATCCCTCGGTTACAACCGCACCCGTGCCATGATTCATATCATTTTACCGCTGGCTTTTCGCACCAGTCTGCCTGCCTTGGGCAATAACATGGCTCAGATCGTCAAGAGCACTGCGCTTGCTTATGCCATAGCAGTACCAGAAGCCTTGTATGTGGCGCATGAAATCTGGACGGAACACTTTAACGTGCTCGAAATGATGAACGTGGTACTACTCAGCTATCTGGGGTTAATGGGCATATTCACGCTGTTGGTGAAACTGCTGGAGCGTTGGCTAAAAGTACCGGGGCTAGGACGATGACGATCATAGACGCAATTTTTCCAGCAGGCAGCGCTTTCGCAGTATTGCTCCCCTGGCTACCGCTGATCCTGAAAGGGTTTGGGCTCAACTTGCTCATCTCGGTTCTGAGTATGGCGATTGGCATGTTGGCCGGTACACTGCTGGGTGCGGCACAAATGGCTAACCTTGCGATTATCCGACTGCCTGCCCGCATTCTGACATTATTCTTTCGCAACAGTCCCTGGCTGGTCATCATGTTTTATGTGATGTTCCTGCTGCCGTTTGAGATCAAGATTGCAGGCACGTGGTTCAGTTTTCCAGACTGGGTAAAAGCCGTTGTGGCGCTGGCTATCCCCGTCAGTGGTTATACCTCGGAGATTGTGCGCGGCGGGCTGAAATCCATACCCACCACCCAGTGGGAAGCGGCCGCTGCCCTCGCCTTCGGCACCGTTCGCACCACGCTCACGATCATTTTACCGCAGGCGATACGCCAAATGGTGCCTCCCACCATGAACCTGTATTGCTCAGTGGTTATGGCAACGTCGCTGGCTAATGTGGTTGGCGTACAGGAAGTCATGACGATCACCCAAACGATTCTGACCACGGAAACACGCCCCGGCCTGATTCTGCCAGCCTATAGCATTACGCTGATCCTCTTTTTTGCTTTTGTTTTTCCGATCTCGTTATTTTCACGCCGTTTAGAACGGACGTGGCAATTTGGAACCCGCTGATGACTGATACGCACACGCTGCCTGCACAGGTAATCCTCACCGATGTTCATAAATCCTTCGGCAAAACAAACGTGCTGAGCGGTATTTCACTGTCCGTCGCACGTTCAGAAATTGTTTGTATTATCGGCCCTTCCGGCTCTGGAAAATCTACGCTATTGCGCTGCATCAACGCGCTGGCACCTATCAACGCAGGATCGATCACCGTCGGCGGCATTGAGGTGAACGATCCCAAGCTGGATGCACTGGCACTGCGGCGCAAGGTGGGAATGGTTTTCCAGAGCTACAACCTCTTCCCACACCGTACTGTGTTGGAAAACATCATGATGGCCCCTATGCAGGTGTTAAAACAGCCAGCGCGAGACGTGGAAGCGCGCGCCCGTGAGCTGTTGGCAAAAGTGCATCTGGAAGCCAAGGCCAATGCTTATCCAGGCGAGCTGTCCGGCGGGCAACAGCAGCGCGTCGCTATTGCGCGAGCGCTGTGTATGAACCCGGAAGTGATGATGTTTGACGAAGTGACGGCAGCATTAGACCCCGAGATGGTCAAAGAAGTGCTGACCACCATTCAGGATGTGGCACGTGACGGTATGACCTGCATTTTGGTCACCCATGAAATGCGTTTTGCTCGTGAGGTCGCCGACCGTATCTACTTTACCGACAAGGGAAAGATCGTTGAAAGCAACACGCCGCAGGCATTCTTTGATCACCCACAGGACCCTCGTACACAAGCCTTTCTGGACAAAGTGCTGTAATAGCAACGGACAAAACATAATGAAAACGTCATATGCTAACGGGTTGGTAAGTACCAAATGGCTTGCCGCCCATCGAACCGATCCCAACATATTGATTTTTGACTGTACCACCCGTTTAGTCCCCGATGAAAAAACGCTGTACCGCGCAGAACCCGCGCGGGCGGATTTTCAGGCCGGTCACATCCCCGGTGCACAGTTTATTGATGTCCAGGCCGACCTGTCTGATAACACCCATCGCTATAAATACATGCTTCCTACGCCAGAGAGCTTCTCCGCTGCCATGACTCGCTTTGGCGTTCGTCCCGGTGTACACATTGTGGTTTATTCCAGCGCCGATCCGTGGTGGGCGACCCGCGTCTGGTGGTTGTTACGTGTTTTTGGCTTTGATAACGTCTCTGTGCTGGATGGCGGATTGCAAAAATGGCGGCGTGAACACCTGCCGCTCGAAAGTGGCAAGAGCCGCTATCGCCCGGCAGGTCAGTTCGTCGCCACGCTACGTCCGCACCTCATCGCCGAGAAAAATGACGTGTTGGACGCCATCGGTAATGAGCACATCTGTATCCTTAGCGCACGCCAACCCACACAGTTCTCCGGCGCGGAGGGTAACAATTATGGTCGTCCTGGACGCATCACAGGTAGCCACAATCTGCCCGCCGCCAGCCTGTTCGATCCCACCAGTGGAACGTATCTTCCGTTAGATCGGCTGCGCGACGCCGTTGCCACGCTCAATCTCAACAATAAAAAAGTCATTGCCTATTGCGGACACGGCGTAGCAGCCAGTGCCGATGTTTTTGTCCTGACGCAACTCGGCCATCCTGATATCGCTCTTTACGATGCTTCGCTGTCCGAATGGGCAGACGCGGACGATCTCCCAATGACCGTCGGATAATTACACGCGATAACTCATGATTACCGAATAACCACTGGAGAACCATTTTGATTTCTATCGGACTTATTGGTGCCGGTCGCATTGCCTCAGTGCACGCTCAACACCTGAAAAATCACTCGTTTGCACGCCTTGTTGCCGTTACCGATCCATTGACGACGCGGGCAGAGGCGATTGCCGCCGAGCATGGTGCTCGCGTATTCCCTAACGCGGAGGCACTCATTGCAGCGCATGAAATTGATGCCGTTATCATTGCATCGTCAACGGAAACGCATTGCCCGCTAATGCTGGCCGCCGTGCGAGCGGGAAAGAAGGTGTATTGTGAAAAACCGCTGGCCTCAACGTTGGCAGAAGCCCATCGCACACTGATTGAACTGGGCGAACAGCAGCAGCAGGTGATGGTTGGCTTTAATCGTCGCTTCGATCGTAACCATGCCGCGATACAAACGGACATTACGCAGGGGCGTCTTGGTCGAGTACAAACCGTGCAAATCACGTCACGCGGCCCTAATGCAATTCCCTCTCTGGAGTATCTGCGCGTTTCTGGTGGCCTGTTTTATGACAAGATGATCCACTTTTTCGATCTGGTACGCTGGTTAACAGGTGAAGAAGTCACGGATATCTCAGCCTTCGGTTCAGTGATTGCCGACCCGCTGTTTCGTGAAGCTAACGATGTGGATACTGCGATGGTGACGCTGCGCACCGCCAGCGGCGCGCTTTGCCAAATCGATAACGCCCGCCGAGCCGTATATGGTTATGACGATCGCATTGAAGTATTTGGTACAGGCGGACTGGCCGAATCATCACGCATTACCGAAGGCAGCGTCATGCGTATTTTTGATGATAAAGTCCTGACGGAAGGGTTGCCTAAAGATCCAATGATCCGCATGGCACCAAGCTACTCCGCCGCCATCCAAGCTTTCACAGTATTTGTGCATAACGCGGGCACGCCAGAAGCCATTTCCGTCCCCGGTGTTTACGATGGACTCCGCGCCCAAATGATGGCGGAAGCCGCAACGCGCGCCGCAACAGAACGTCGTATTGTGACACTGGCGGAAATTGAAGCGGAAATAGGCTAAAAATAAATGGCAAAAAAAGGGGGGCATGATTTATCATGCCCCCTCTGTTTTTAGTAAAAATCGAGCTTCAGGAAGATCAACAAACGAGCAACTTACTCATAAAAAACAGACTTTTCGATACAACCTGAATTTTATTATAATTTATTTAGTGTTTTCCCTGGTGAGGCAAACACATGTTTAATTTCTATTTTTATCACCATACGTTCAAAACATATCAGATGATGTGTTTATCATAGCGCGACATTGCAACCTAGAAACGAGTGAAACTCACCCTTGCTTAAGTATATTTAATATGATAAAGAAATATTCATATTGGAAATATAATTTAGCATGCTAATAATGGGGTTTTATTGTAATGAATCTGAATATTACTGACACACCAGAGTCGGATGAAGAAGAATTTGTAATAGCAAGCCTGTGGAAACACAACGCACAGTATGATGCCGTTGATATTTCTCCTCTTTTTTTAAATTTCAAAGACGATGAAAATAACATCATCGCTGGATTAATATCCAGAACCTGGTGGGGAGCATTGGAAGTTCAATACCTTTGGGTTAGTGATAAGCACCGTAAAAGCGGCCTTGGCCGTCAACTTATGCAAGCTGCTGAAAAAGAAGCACTAAAGCGTGATTGTCATCTGGCTTATGTAGACACATTCGAATTTCAAGCCAAGGGATTCTACGAAAAATTGGGGTACAAGGAATATGGCAACCTACCGGGTTACGCGCACAGGCATACTCGACATTATTTAGCTAAACTGATCCGTTAAATTAATCCCGACCTATTAAGGAGGGCAGGATGCCATCATCACAAGAAAACATGACTGATTATATTCGCAATCTGATTATTATGATGGAGTGTTTAAATGAACCATGGGGTATTAAAGATTTATCATCGCGCCATGTTTACATGAATAAAGCCGCTTACCTTTATACCAATACGCCAGTACGTTTTGATATTGAAGGACGGCTAGATGATGAATTTCCTGCCAGTTGGGCGGAGCTTTCTGATGATTTAAAAGAACATGATAGGCTGACAGAAAATAGTGAGCAGCGCGTAACCGTGATCGAAACACACTATTGGTATGGAAAGAAAACGCTGACGCCCTTCGTCAGCGAAAAGATTCCTATCTTTGATGAAAATAAGGTGTGCATTGGTACGATGTGGAATGCCAGGGCTCTGGATACGCGATCTCCACTTATTTACATAGACCACAAGAAACCGACTACGTTACAAACCGAGTTAACTACCAGTATTTTTACCCAGTCAGAACTTGACACTATATTTTTGATGTTACAGCGTTTTTCAAACAAAGAAATCGCAAGAAAAATGAACGTATCACCAAAAACTATCGAGAACAGAATATATAGTATGTATCAAAAGGCGGAGACTCATTCATTACCTCAGTTTGAGGAGTTTTGTCGTCATCTTGGGATTGATGGTTATATTCCCAATTCCCTAATAGAAAAAGGCATTCAATTTATATAAGCGAATATATCCACATGGAAAAAATAGATGATTATCCGGTCAGTCGCGTTCCGCTAAATGTTCGACTGCCTTTTTTAAACGTAGCGTTAGTACACATCGGTATGCTAACCGCGCTAGACCAATTTATGTTAGGCGCGGTGCTCGGCCATTCAATGACGCTAAGCCAAGCCTTTATCGCCATCTTTATTGGCAGCGCCATTTTTGGCGTAGTGACGGTGGGATTGGGCTACGCCGGGATGAAAGAAGGGATGTCCGGCAGTCTGCTTGCGCGCTGGTGCGGTTTCGGCCGTATTGGGTCAGTTCTGATTGGGTTGGTTATCGCCATTAGCCTCATCGGCTGGTTCGGTGTTCAGAATGCAGTATTCGCCAAAGCACTCAACTTCGCGATGGAGAACAAACTCGGCTTTGGCTGGTCTGCTGCCCTTTCCGGTATTGCACTAACTCTGCTGGTTGCCTTTGGTTTTAGAGCATTACGCTTCACCGCCAAAATTGCCGTACCGATGTTTATTATCGTTGTCGGCTATATCTCGATCATGACGCTCTCCGGCCACAATATTGCTGAACTGCTTGCTTCAGCCCCCAACGGCGAAGTCATTTCCATTAGCGCCGGCGCGACAATGGTGGTAGGCGGTTGTATTGTCGCCAGCTTAATTACTCCAGACATGACGCGTTATTCCCAAAAAGGAAAACACGTTTTCTGGATGACGATGCTGTCGATTATCGTCGGGGAATTTATTGTGAATGGCCTCGCCATCATTATTGCCCGCGCACTCAATACCGCTGACGTTGTGACGATAATGTCCCAGGCTGCAGGGGGGATCGGGCTGATTGCCGTTATATTTTCAACATTGAGGGTGAACGATATCAACCTTTATTCTTCCTCTTTGGGAATTGCCAACGCGATAGAAGGCGTCACGGGAAAAAAACTACGCTATGTATCAATCACACTGGTGATTGGCCTCATCGGCACCGCACTATCTGTAGCCGGTATTTTGGACCGCTTTATCGATTTTCTGACGCTATTGGGCGTGCTATTCCCACCGATTATCGGCGTGATGCTGGTTGATTATTATATTTTACGCACTCACAGAACGCTGCTCGACACCAGTCGTGCCGAAGGCAAATTACCCGACAGCGCACAAACGCCACTGATTGGCTGGCCAGCGATGATTGCCAGCGTCGCGGGTGCCATCATCGGATTAGCCTTTGAGTGGGGCGTGCCAGCGTTTAATTCGTTACTGGCAGCCAGCCTGCTTTATTGGGTAATTAAGCATTACACCAACAATTCTATTTATTTTAAGAAACTCGAGCATAACCAAAACTTAAAATGAAATAGGTTACGCGATAAAGTTAATCTATAATCCATATCGACCTCTTTTCATAGAGGCCGATATTTTTTCACTTAAGTAAACTAGAACCTAAATAATTCGAGTTACATGCAGGCGGCGACGCAGTGAATCCCAGGAGCTTACATCAGTAAGTGACTGGGGTGAACGAGGAAAGCCAACGTACAGGTAACTTGAAGTATAACGGATATAGGCCATGATGGCCTTGGGATGGGGCCTTATATATTAACGAGAAATTCACTCTCATAAAATAATAAGGCTGATTAGCAATATTCATGCTAGGAAAAGGATTTATGCCAAAGATGAAAACACTTCTCACGCCGCTAAACTGTTTACTCGTTTTAAGCGGCGCATTAATGGTCAATACGGCAAATGCTGCTGAAGCTTGCGTCGCAGGTAACTGGCAGGTAAATAGTTCCATCACCGATATGCCTTCCGTGAAATACCAGACGGAGCACTTTGCCTTCCGCTGGAATAATAACGACGTTAACCGTAATGACGCGGTTGCCGCCGGACAGAAACTGGAACAAATTTGGGATAAGTTCATTAACCAAATTCAGTACCCAGAGCCTTATTGCAAGCAAACCGTAAAATATAAAGCCAATATTCACATCGATCCTACTTTTGGCCTCAGCGGCGGTATTGCTGGTGGTGGCAGTATGGGAATGTGGATCGGCCCCGCCTCACTGAAGGATAACTGGGGGCTGGCGCATGAATTTACCCATGCGTTACAAGGCCAAACCGGCGGTTTTCAGGGTTCGGGCGGGGCAGACTACGTTGGCTGGATTTGGGAATCCCATGCGAACTGGATGACGCACCAGATGGATGAATTCCGCGGTACGTCAGCACACTGTTCGGAAATGCAGGTCAACTATTCGCATATTTATCTGGGTTCAACCCGTAACCGTTACTGCAACTGGCAGTTTATGGAATACCTGAAAAACCGCTTTGGCTATGGCGTTATCAACGATATGTGGTCAAAGGCGCCGAAAGGGGGCGAAAGCGGTCAGGCTACTGCCGATCCATTGTCCGTTCTGCGTACCAACATGGCGTGGAGTCAGTCTGAATTCAACGATATCTTCGGCGACTGGGCAATGCACAACGTCAACTGGGATTACGTCGATCCAGATGGTTTCGACCGTGGTCGGTTTTATCGTTCAACCTACGGCAGCTATGGTGCGGTACAACCTAACCAGAGTAACGCCGACCGCCTGTTAAGAACGACAGCGCTTGAGCCCGTTGTCGGAGCCAGCGCCAGCCTCCGACGCTTCTCTGTACCGTTCGATCAGGCTCCACAGCAGTTGGGCTACAACATCGTCCGGTTAATCCCTGAAAGTGGTGCGACGAAAATCACCGTCAAATTCCGTGGCATGGTGCAGAGTAAATCTGCCATTACCCGCTTCCCTGGGCTGAAAAACGATCCGGCAACCATGCCGCAGCCAAATTCCGACTGGCGTTGGGGTATTGTTGCGATTGGCTCAGACGGCGTTTCACGTTACAGCGAATTGCAGCGTGGCGCATCGGCAACGCTGAAAAACTTCACTATCCGACAGGACGATCGCGGCATTTACATGGTCGTGATGGGCACGCCGTCGCAAATGCAGAAGATCAAGTGGGATCAGGCTTACTACTCCCTTTACCGCTATCCGTGGATGGCTGATTTCACTGGCGTTTGGCCAGAAGGCAGCCAACCCGGTGCACCGAATCCAACCGCTAACGGCTCTCGCCATCCAAACGGCGGCGGCTGGGTATCTAACTCCGCAAATGTCGCCCCTACCGCATACGTCGGGCCTTATGCTCGCGTGATCGGCGGTACGGTGAGGGATAACGCCAGAATTGAAGATCGTGCAACGATTCTGAGCGGAACGGTGGAAGGACGTGCCGTTGTTAGCGGCCTGACCGTGATGCAGGGCGATACCATCGTCCGTGATAACGCACGGCTGCATACGGTCTTCATGGGGCCGGGAGCCTATGAACGCGGTATTGTGTTGTCAGGCAATGCGCAAATGCGCGGGGATGCGGAAATTCGCGGCGTTTCCGCATCGCAGGGCGTATTCTATGGCTTTATTGATGAAGATGAAGTCAAAAGCAGCGCAGCCGGTGCTTACCTGACCGAGGCCGTGCCAGAAGTGACGGCGGTTCCGGTCTACAGCACAAAATAGTATAACTACGAAAAGGTATAGGGCTAGTTCAGAACCACACTACGTTGGTTCTCAAAATAAGTCGGCCCATAAATAAACAGGCCGCCAATATGGCGGCCTGTTTCATGCGATGCATAGCACAGATTCTTAGAACAGTGCGCCAGGCGGCACGTTTTTATAAGTATTCAGGTAAGCCGCCAGCATTTTTTTAAAGAAGTTACGCACTTTTTTCACCTTATTTTTACTTAACTTATTGCTTAACTAAGCAATAGCTTTAATCACGCGATGGAATAACGGTTCTCTTAATGGCGATGCTTTGCCTTATGTCGAAGAATTCTACAACGCCTGCTTAGCAAAAGCACATTTTTTGTGACATGAATCACAAAATTAAATTTACCCGTCTCAACTCCCTACCATGCTGATTTTCTTTTGTTGCGAATCATTACTCTCAGTGACCAATACGCTACGGGCTATGCTATGCTCATGATGAAAGACGAAATTTTAGTCACATCTCGTTATTAATTGAGCGCTATTTACTGTCCGTTAGCCCATTTTTCACGCACGGTCACCACGATTTCGCTATTGGTTATTCGCTGATGAAGGCCCTTTCCGTCCACATGGAAACCTGGAAACTTAACCTCTTCTCTGCCTGGCTGGGATGCTTTTTCACCGGGTTGGCCATGAGCCAGATACTGCCCTTCTTGCCGCTGTACATTGAGCAGCTCGGTGTTAATTCACACGAATCGCTGAGCCTGTGGTCTGGTTTGATCTTCAGCTCGTCTTTTCTCATTTCTGCCGCCGTAGCACCACTGTGGGGAAGCCTCGCCGACCGTAAAGGTCGCAAGCTCATGCTGCTGCGCGCCGCACTCGGTATGGCGATCGTGATGTCGCTGCAAGGGTTGGCGACTAACGTGTGGCAGTTGTTCATCCTGCGTTCGTTAATGGGGCTGACCTCCGGCTACATTCCTAACGCGATGGCGCTGATCGCCTCGCAGGTTCCGCGTGAAAAAAGCGGTTGGGCGCTGGGTATGCTATCAACCGGGCAGATCGCTGGTGTCATCCTCGGTCCCTTATTCGGCGGCTTTATGGCCGATTATATTGGGCTACGCATCGTCTTTTTCATCACCGGCGGCCTGCTGTTTACCAGCTTCCTGATTACGCTTTTCGCGATTAAAGAGAGCGTGGTGAAGGTCACAAAAGAGAATCGACTCAGCGGGAAAGCCGTTTTTGCTTCGCTGCCTTATCCAACGCTCATCATCTGCCTGTTCATTACAACGATGATGATCCAGATGGCAAACGGCTCCATCAGCCCCATTCTCACCTTGTTCATCCGCGATCTGGCTCCCGGTACGGACAATATTGCCTTTATCAGCGGCGTAATTGCCGCCATTCCCGGCGTATCCGCGCTGCTATCGGCACCGCGTCTTGGCCGCTTAGGTGACCGAATCGGCGCACATCGCGTCCTGATCGCCGCATTGGCGATCAGCGTGCTGCTATTCTTGGTTATGGCAATGGTACAGAGTCCGACACAGCTTGGCATTCTGCGCTTCATGCTGGGCTTTGCCGATGGCGCACTGATGCCAACCGTGCAGGCGCTATTAGTCAAATACAGCAGCCAGCAGGTAACAGGCCGTATCTTTGGCTATAACCAGTCATTTATGTATTTGGGCAACGTGCTGGGGCCGCTGATGGGCTCAGGCGTATCCGCCCTGATGGGATTCCGTTGGGTATTCGTCGTCACCGCTTTTCTGGTGCTATGCAACACGCTGCAACTCTTTTTCGTCTTCAGGAAACCGCGCGGAAAAGGATAACTACCGCCTCCCGAAGCAACGATATGTCATGAAAATCGCATCTTTCCTTTCAAAATCAGGGATGCGATCACAGAACTGACATATCTATTATTTATGCTCCGACGATACTTCTGTCAAATCGGCTCATATCAAAAGAGCATCCCATGAAACACACGTTGTTAGCATTGCTGGTTGCCGGATTTCTGCCATTCAGCGCTCAAGCTGAAGGAGAAAGCGTAACGCGCTATATCGTTACCTTCCCGGCTGGCGATCATGTTCCGTATCAGGGAAAATTCGCCAAAAACTTCCCCAATGGTCTGCCGGTTGGTATTGGCTCTGGCCTCTATTTCACGGGCAAACAGGGTGATGACCTGATGTTCACCACCGTCACCGATCGCGGCCCAAATGCCGATGCACCGCTATCTGACGGAAAAGAGGCCAAGATCTTCGCTAGCCCTGACTTTGCACCGCTAATTATGGATATTCGAGTTAGCGCGAAAGCAGCCGAAGCCATTAATCCTCGATCGCTGCACGATGCCGAGGGCAATATCACTGGCCTGCCCCTGCCTACGGATTTTATCGGCACGACCAACGAAGTAGCGCTGAACGACGCGCTACAACCGCTCAGCACCAGCCAACGTGGACTGGACACCGAAGGGATCACGCCGGATGGCAAAGGCGGTTTCTGGCTGTGTGACGAATACGGCCCTTTCCTGATCCATATTGATGCCGGCGGGAAAATCCTGCAAAAATTCGGGCCGACGCCTACGGGTAATGAACACTCCGTTGCCAGCGGATTACCAAATATCATCAAATGGCGTCAGCCGAATCGCGGTTTTGAAGGCCTGACTCGCCTGCCCGACGGCACGATCGTCATGGCCGTACAAAGTACGTTGGATATCGACGGTAAAACCAAAAACAAAGCACAGTTTACGCGTCTGGTGATGTTTAACCCGGAAACGCAAACCAGTCGTATGCTGGGTTATCCCATCAACATCGACAGCTATAAGAAAGCGAAAGATGCCAAGATAGGCGACATCGTCGCACTGGATAATCGGCGCATTCTGCTGGTTGAGCAAGGCATGGATAAAGATAAACAGATGCAGAACCGCATCTATCTGGTCGATCTCAGTAAGGCGAGCGACCTGACGCCGTTCGATGCCGAGGGTAAATCGCCAGAATTTGACGATCCCGCTCAGTTGGAAAAACGTGGCATTACGCTGGCGCACAAGCAGGAGTTGGTTAACCTGCGTAAGCTTGGCTGGCAGCAAGAGAAAGTGGAAGGTCTTGCGCTAGTCGATAAACAAACGCTGGCCGTCATCAATGATAACGATTTTGGCCTGCAATCCGTGCTGCACTCTCCCGCGAAGGCAAAAGATAAGGCGGATGACTATCAGGCGACAGCCGACGGCAAACTCACGCGAGATGGCAAGGCGGTCGAGACGACGTTAGAAATCAAACCATTGCAGAAGCCAGAAGCCGACAACGAACTGTGGTTGATTACATTGGCACAGCCGCTGAAATAACTGCTAGCATGGCTTCCACCGGAGGATCGCACCCAAGGTGGAGGCCATGACTCAGCACAACTCAGACGTGCTCAAACCAGTCACTATTCTGCTTCGCAATCGGCGTGATCGAATAGATCATTTCCTGTAAATGCTCACGGATCGCTTTTTCCGCCGCATCGGGATCGCGCGCTTTCAGGGCGCTAAAAATCAGGTAGTGCTGTTGGATCAGGCTTGACGGGGGAGATACCTGACTCAGGCTGAGAAAACGCACGCGGTCCATTGTCGCTTTGATCGATTCGATCGTTTCCCACGCCAGCGGACAGTTGGCAATCTGCGTCAGAAGCTGATGGAAGCTGTCATCGAGGCTAAGGAACTCGCGCACCTGCTCATTTTGCGCGGCCAGTTCCTGACGGCGTAAGTTGTGCTCTAGCGTTAGTAGTTGTTCATCCGTCACCATTTCGGCTGCCCGACGCACAATGGCACATTCCAGCGCCTGGCGGATAAAGCGAGCATCCGCTACGCGCTGCTCGGAGATCTTCATCACAAACGTGCCGCGCTGCGGCATGATCTGCACCAATCCAGCTTCGGCCAGCTTGATAAAGGCCTCTCTGACCGGCTGGCGGGAAACATCGAAGCGCACAGATATTTCTTTTTCAGACAGTAACTTACCCGGCGGAATATTGCATTCCACAATGTCTTTACGCAGTACGCGATATATTTGCTGGTTTACTGGTTCGTTGTTGTTGATTTGAAAAGACGTATCCATGCCACTGTGTTTAGCCAAGAAATTTACCGCTTATGATACACGCTTAGCGCAGCGAGTGTCATTGTTACCGAACCCGCTGCGCTTTTCACTCTACCAGTCAGTCGCTTGCAACGTCTCCTTCACGCCTTTAGCTAACAGCGATAAATAGTGCTGCGTCACAGCGTCTACAAAGGCAGGATTCTTCGGTAAATCTTCACCAAAAATCGCCGTCAACGTCAGTAACGCCGCGACTCGGCTTTCTCCGTCCATACTGTTTTGCACCGTTTCAGCGATCACCTCTTTCAGCGGATCGCTGATTTCAATCGGTTTACCCTGCTCATCGACACCGCCGACATAGCGCATCCACCCCGCAACACCGAGCGCTAGCGCATCAAAACGGCTACCCTGTGCCAAATGCCAGCGGATCGAATCCAGCATCCGCTGCGGCAGCTTTTGCGAACCGTCCATCGCAATCTGCCAGGTACGGTGTTTTAGCGCCCGGTTGCGATAGCGATCCAGCAGCGCATCCGCATAGGCGGCGAGATCGACCTCCTGTGTACGCAGCGTCGGAGCCTGTTCATGCAGCATCAGATGATGTGCCGCCGCGACCAGCGCGCTGTCCTGCATGCACTCGCTGATGTGTTGATAGCCAGCGAGATAGCCGAGATACGCGAGAAACGAGTGGCTGCCGTTGAGCATGCGCAACTTCATTTCCTCAAACGGCAGCACGTCCTGTACCAACTCCGCACCTGCGTTTTCCCATGCGGGGCGACCGTTAACAAAGTTATCCTCAATCACCCACTGGAAGAACGGCTCACAGGCGACCCCAGCCGGATCGGCAACGCCCAGTTGTCCTTGGATCGTTTCCAGCGTTTCTTCGGTAATGGCGGGGACAATGCGGTCCACCATGGTGGAGGGAAAGGTGACGTGCTGCTCAATCCAGCGCGCCAGTTCGCTATCCTGCAACTCGGCCAGTTGCACGATCACGTTGCGCGTGACGTGCCCGTTTTCCGGCATATTGTCGCAGGACATCACGCTGAATGCCGGTAGCTGGCGTTCCCGTCTGCGTTTGATGGCAGCCAGAATCACACCGGGCAGGGAGCGTGGTTCTGCGGGTAACCCCAGATCGTGGCAAATCAGCGGATGTTCACTATTTAACTGCCCGGTAGCGGGATGGTGGCAATAGCCTTTCTCCGTGACAGTAATCGACACGATGGCGATATCCGGCGCGCTTAACGCTTCCAGCACCGCCTCTATGCCTTCGACTTCAGCATGCAGCGCGTGGGTTGCCACGCCGATGACCCGGCTATTCCAGCCGCTGTCCGCCATTTCGGAAACCGACCACAGCAAATCCTGCTGGCGAATGGCTTCAATTTGCTGCTCGCCGCCAATCAGGTTAATTTCACAATAGCCCCAGTCGCTACCCTGCTCAGCCGCCAGCTTATCGGCGCAGACCGCCTGATGCGCCCGGTGAAATGCGCCAAAGCCAATATGCGCAATACGTGTTTTTAGCAGGCGTCGGTCGTAACGTGGCACCACAACCTGCGGTTTAAGAGTAGAAAACTTATTAATACTCATCGTTATCCCTGATAGTTGATTCAAAAATATGGCAACACTCTAAATAATTCGAGTTGCAGAAAGATCGACTTATCTGCAACTCGAATAATGGCAAGCTGAACGTTATGCAGCGTCGTCTAATTCATCTAAATCGCGATCTTTGACTTCCGGCATGCTGATAGCCGCGAATAGACCAATCAGTGAATAGACAATCAACATCACGACAATCGGCCACCAGGAACCAGTCATGTTGCAGAAAATACCGGCTAATACCGGACCAAAACCAACGGCAACCAAACCACCGGTTTCTTTAGCAATCGCCATTTGCGTAAACCGGCTACGTCCGCCGAACATTTCCGCCAGGGTGATATTTTCCAGCGCAAAGAGTCCCAGCACCGCGAAGTTATGAATAATGATAATGCTGACGATAATGACATTCACGCTATTCTCTTTATCAACGATAAGAGAGAGCATTGGGTAGGCTAACAATATCGCCGAAATATTCAGAATAATATAAGGCACGCGACGACCGATCTTATCTGAGAGCCATCCTAAGAATGGAATAGTGATGAAACCGATAATAGAACTGATCATCAGCGCATCTGTCGGAATATACTTCTCGAACAACAGCGTTTGAACCAAATATCCAGCAAGGAAGGTCTGGATTAATCCTGAATTCCCTGCCTGACCGAAACGCAACCCGACGGCCAGCCAAAACGCTTTGCCTTTGAACATCGACAATACGGATTTTTGCTCGCTTTGTTCAACGACCAGAGCAGAGGACGGTTCTTCAGTCCCGGAAACATCATTACTGACTTTCTCAAAGACCGGGCTTTCTTTCAGGTTCATACGCAGCCAGATCGCAAATATCATCACGACTACGCTGGCCAGGAACGGGACACGCCAGCCCCACGCCAGTAACTCTTCTCTTTCAAGGGTGAAAAACATAACGGCCCAGATAGCCGTGGCGCTAAGCGTGCCGCAGTTAGTTCCCATCGCAACCAGTGAGGAAATAATCCCGCGTTTCCCTTTTGGCGCGTATTCAGCCAGCATGGTGCCTGCACCGGAAATTTCTGCGCCCGCCCCCAGTCCCTGCACAATACGCAAGGTCACCAGCAAGATCGGCGCGAAAATACCAATCTGTGCATAGGTCGGTAGGACGCCGATTAAGGTAGTACAGATCCCCATCATGGTGATGGTAATAAAGAGCACTTTCTTTCTACCGATGGAATCACCCATACGGCCAAAAATAAAGGCACCGACAATACGCGCAATATAGCCTGCACCATAGGTGCCCATTGCCAGAATCAACGCCATTGCCGCCGATTGCTCAGGGAAGAATATTTCATGGAAGACTAATGCCGCTCCGAGCGAATACAGTTGGAAATCCATGAATTCCAATGCGGTGCCCAGCCAACCGGACACCGCCGCTTTAATTAAGTCAGAGGTACTTCTTGCAGGTTTACCTTGTCCAGATGCTATCTTATGCTTATTCATATATATACTCTCGACGTTTTTTAATTATGGTATATCCGTCATACTTCAAGCTACATGTGCATTGGTAATACTCGGCTTATCTCTAAGCCTCGCCCTAGCGGGCCAACGCCAGCGTTGTTCAAAATGCTAACATTCTGTCATGCAACTCGAATTATTTAGGGGATAAATAACAGTAAATGAAATTACCGTTCATCATGGTGTCGCAATCCACTCCAGCCCGTTTTTATGGCCTGGAGTGATTAAGAGAGAAATAATTAATTAAAAGGAATAATTATAATTTTCTGTAATCGATAGTGTGTTTCCCTTTTATATAGACCCTATTGCCAATAGCCCGTTATATTTCATTAAAGGTCAGTAATACTTTGCAGCAGCGTTTTTGATCTTTTTCAAAGACCTCAATCGCCTGAGTGACCTGCTGATAATCAAACCGGTGGGTAATCAATTTTGCCGGGTTGATACGTTTCTCTTTCAGCCACTCAATCACGATAGGGAATTTATTAGCATTCAAGCGTGATGAGAAAATAGAGAGCTCTTTGCTGGTGATTCCCTGCTGGCTGACCTGACAAGGTTCGCTGGAAAAGCCCATGATGGCGATACGCGCCGCCGGAGAGGCAATCGTAATCGCCTCCTGCAAAATAGACGGATGGCAGGCGGCGTCAATAATCAGCGTAGGCTTGATATTCAGCGCTTCCAGTTCCTCTTTTAATGACAGCGATGCGTTGTTGATGACTCTGTCTGCCCCGCTGCGCAATGCCATCTCCAGACGTTCAGGAATGCGATCCACGACGATCACTTCCTTCACGTTGAACACGCCTTTCAGTGCCTGAACCGAGGTCAACCCCATCGGCCCCGCGCCGTAAATCAGGGCGACATCCTGCTCTGTCGGTTTCACCTGTGCAGTCACGTTGGCGGATATCGTGAAAGGCTCCACCATCACGGCGAACTCATCGGGGATTTCATCAGGAATGGCGTGTGCATTCTTCGCCGGTACGGCAGCGTACTCGCTGAACCCGCCGTCACGATGTACGCCCAGCACCACCAGCGAGGTACAGACGTTCGGCTTGCCGATTGAACACGGGTAGCAGTGGCCGCAGCTCACCACCGGATCGACTGAGACGCGCTCGCCCAGTCGGGATCCCTCCACGCCGTCACCAACGGCTTCAATCACACCAAAGAATTCATGTCCAATCACACGCGGGTACTTGGCAAAGGGGTTATGTCCGCGATAGATGTGGCTGTCCGAACCACAGATGCCCGCCAGCTTTACCTTCACCCGAACTTCGCCTGCCGCTGGTTGCGGAATCGGGCGTTCTTCAATCACCAGCGTATTCGGCTGCTGTATTACAATGCTTTTCATGTTTTGGCCTCTGATTACCTATTCCACTCTTACCAGTTCCACAACGTGCCATCTTCCAGACGGGCGACCGGCAGGTACGCAGGGTCATAGGGATATTTGGCCGCCAGCTTTTCATCGAACTCAATGCCTAATCCCGGTTTTTCGCCTGGGTGCATATAGCCGTTATCGAATGTCCAGCTATGTGGGAACACTTCCAGCATTTGCTCCGAATAGCCCATGTATTCCTGCACACCGAAGTTTGGCACCCAGAGATCAAAATGTAGCGCCGCCGCCATGCAGACAGGCGACAAATCCGACGGCCCATGCGAACCGGTGCGCACCTGATAGAGCGATGCAAAGTCGGCGATGCGACGCATACCAGTAATCCCACCCGCGTGGGTAATCGTGGTACGGATGTAGTCAATGAGCTGCTCTTCAATCAGTTGTTTGCAATCCCAAATGCTGTTAAAGACTTCACCGACTGCAATCGGCGTGACGGTGTGCTGACGAATTAGACGGAAGCACTCCTGATTTTCCGCAGGTGTCGGGTCTTCCATCCAGAATAGACGATAATCTTCAACGCTTTTGCCAAAGCGCGCCGCTTCAATCGGCGTCAGACGGTGGTGCATGTCGTGCAACAAATGTTCGTTGAAACCAAACTTATCGCGTACCGCTTCAAACAGCTTCGGCGTGAAATCGAGGTATTTTTCCGTGGACCACAGTTGCTCTTCCGGCCAGTTGCCTTTCGTCGCGGGCTCATAGGCCAGCCCTTTGCCTTTCGCCATGCCGTAGGTGGTTTTCATGCCCGGCACGCCACACTGCACGCGAATCGCTTTATAGCCCTGATCGCGATGCTTGGCGTAATCATCCAGCACTTCATCAATCGAGTGGCCCGTCGTGTGGCAATACACCATCACCCCCGTGCGCGACGCACCGCCCAGCAGTTGGTAAAGCGGCATATTCGCAGCTTTAGCCTTAATGTCCCACAGTGCAGTATCGACGGCCGAAATCGCAGACATGGTTACTGGCCCACGACGCCAGTACGCGCCTTTGTAGAAATACTGCCAAATGTCTTCAATCTGGTGTGCGTCACGGCCGATAAGCTGCGGGCACACATGATCCTTGAGGTAAGAGGCGACCGGCAGTTCACGCCCGTTGAGCGTCGCATCACCAAGACCGGTTAATCCGCTATCTGTCGTAATCTTCAGGGTGACGAAGTTCCGCCCCGGGCAGGTGACAAACACTTCAGCGCTGACAATCTTCACGTTACTTATCCTTCTGTGCATATAGCCATTCGTTAATGCTGACTACCATACAAGTATATTAATAGCGATAATTTGAATTGCCTCACATTTATTCACATTTGCAATATTTATCTAAAACCCGTGAATGGTGGGGAAGAGGAACTTGAATGAGTCAGGGGGGAGTAAAATGCGCTACCGATCGGGCTCGCGGTAATCTTGCAGAAAATTCAGAAACAGACGCACCATGGGAATATTCACGCTGCGCTTCAGGTAACTAATAGCGAAGGTTCTTTTCAACTGCTCTTCTAGCGGGATCACGGCGACGTCGTAAGCCGTCAGGCTTTTGGCGACAGACGAACAGAGGAAGACCACGCCGGACAGGTTCATCACCAGATCCATAATGATGTCCATGTTGCTGCATTCGCGGAAATAACTGGGGTTGATGCCCTGTCTGGTGAAAGACTCAGAAACGGCGGCATGCTCCCCCGTTCCTTTCTGCGGCACGATCAGCTTTTCTTTTACCAGTTGCGGCAGGCTTAGCGTGCTCTTCGATGCCAGAGGATGCGACGTCGCCATAACCGCCACCATGTCATCAATCTGGCAAATGGTGTGGTGAAATAAAGGATCGCTTAGGTACTCATCAAAAGGCGTCGAAAAAGACAGGTGGATATCACCATTGCGTACCCTTTCCAGTAAATCGGTGCTTACGCCATCGATGAAAGAGATATCTATATTGGGGTAGGCTTTCTGAAATAGGTTAAACACATTGTAGTGCGCCAGACGATTAAAAATCGGGATCACACCAACCAGTAACGCACCATCCGAGCTTTCCTCATAGCTACTGACAAACTGCTCCAACTCATAGTGTTCTTTAATCATCCCCTGAATTTTGTCAGCAAAGATCTTCCCAAATGGCGTCAGAGAAAACTGTCGGGTGGTTCTGTTGATCAGCTTTCTTTCCGTTTCACTCTCCAGGCGTGCGATCTCCTGTGACAAAAAAGCCTGAGAAATATTCAGCGCCTTTGCCGCCTTGGTGAAACTCCCGACCCGGATGAGTTCCTGATAATAAATCACACGCTTTATGCTGAACATTGTTTTATATTACGCATTAACTGTCTCGTTTATAATTAGCCACAATAGCAATTATAAGGAATTGTAAATAATCAAATGTGATTAGAGCCACATTTAATTAATGAGAAATAACGTTAATGGCAGATATAGTCAACTTATTATCAATGAGGAAATGATTTATTCACTTAAGACTGCCACCCATAATATTAAAGATTTTTTAATATTATTTTTACAAATATGACATTACCTCTTACAAACCGAAAAAATTTACATCCCCCTAACAAAAGGACTTAAGATATGGATTATTCGAAAGCAACAAAAATAGGATTGGCAACCTTGGCAATGATGAGCGCGACAGCAATCAATGCGGCACAGAATCAACATGACATCACCGTAAAGCAGGAAATCACATCGGTGAAGTTAATCTCTGACGTCGTTTATTCTCAGGTATCAATGCGGGGCTATCCAAATGTTGCATTAAAAATGGATATTCTTCAGCCTGAAGCGAAGACAGCACTTCCCGTTGTGTTATTCATTACCGGCGGCGGCTTTATTAACGCCAATAAAGATAATTATCTGCAACAGCGCCTGAGCATTGCTGAAGCGGGCTATGTGGTTGCCAGTATGGAATACCGTGTCGCCCCTACCGTACTTTTCCCCTCGCCGCTGGAAGATGTAAAATCCGCCATTCGTTATCTGCGGGCAAACGCGAAAAGATTCGGTATTGATGGTCAACACGCTGCTGTTTTCGGTTCCTCGGCAGGCGGCTATCTGGCGGCGTTTGCCGGGACGAGCAATGGCTCAAAAACCTACGATAAAGGCGAGCATCTTGACCAAAGCAGTGATGTCCAGGCCGTGATCGACTTCTATGGATTATCCGATCTGACGCTCGTTGGTGAAGGCTTCCCTGACGATGTCGTGCAGAAACACGCGTCGCCTTCTGCAACTGAAGCTATCTGGGTCAACGGCACTGCGGTGTTTAATGAAGGAGGCGCAATCACCCGTTATCCAGACAAAGCAGCGGCCGCAAACCCGATTAACTTTATCAACAGCACAACGCCTCCGTTCCTGATCATGCATGGTACGAACGATACGATAGTTTCTCCACGCCAGACCGAACGACTGCATCAGGCTCTGATAGCGAAAAATATCGAATCGACCTATTACAGCGTTAACGGCGCAGAGCACGGTGGGCCACACTGGCTACAACCGGCAATCATGCAAATTACCGTCCGCTTTCTTGATAAACACCTAAAACCCTGACATCAATCTGCATTCTTAATGACTCATACTACATAAACGTTAGTGCTAAGTAAGTACTAACGTTTTTTATTTGTTACAAAAAAGGCCATCATCCATTTATCTTCCCCTACACTCCTCACATAAAAAGCCAGTAATCTGACACACATCAATTATTCACTTTTATCACGAGAATGAAAAAAACAGCGTACATCTATATAATAGGAACACAATTTCTTAAATAAATGAGAAGAATAGAAAAAATTAAAACTCACTTATAACAAATCCATATTTGTCATATACGATTCTGCAAAAAAACAAATGTGCACTTAGTCACATTTAGCCTTTTATTGCCATGTTCCAATAAAACCACAATAACAACATGGCCTATTTATTACTTTCATCGTAATGATCGACCACTGTTTTTCTATTAGCGTCAATAGCGCGAAATATTAGCGCTATTGCTGGATTAATAACATCCATGAAAAATTGGGTGCTCACGCAACTTTCACCCCAACGTGAAGATTTATAATATGGAAGAATTATCTCGCCGTCGTTTTATTGCCTATATGGGAAGTGCGATTGCCGTTAGTGGAAATATCGGTCTCGCACACGCGCAAAATGAGCCAGAAAAAACGCAGGGTAAATTAGCCGTTAAATATGGTTTATTACATAACGAAATGCGTTGTATTGGATGCAAAGCCTGTATCAAGGCCTGCAAAGAGACGAATAACGTCCCTGATGGCGTAGCCCGGCTGGACATACTGCAAACCGTCGATATTCCCGCCGTCGAGAAAACGCGTGCCATCAAGCAATTTTTCCGTAAGTCCTGCCAGCACTGTGAGAATCCGCCCTGCGTTGCCGTCTGTCCAACGGGCGCGTCCTTCAAAGATGCGCTCACTGGCATTGTCGACGTCAACGATAAACGGTGCGTAGGCTGCCGCTACTGCATTGCCGCGTGCCCTTATCATGTGCGCTTCATCAACCCCGTCACGAAAACGGCAGATAAATGCAATTTTTGTCGCGAATCCAATCTGGCCGCCGGGAAACAGCCCGCTTGCGTCGAGATTTGCCCCACCAAAGCCTTGGTATTTGGCGACCTCAACGATCCTGAGAGCAACATTGCCAAGATGATCGAGAGCAACGCGACCTACCGTTCCAAGGTTTATCTGGGTACCGAGCCTCAACTCTATCGTATTCCTGGAAAACGAGGGGTAATCGACAATGCATAATGCCTTCACGTTTGACACGCTGGTATGGGATTGGCCCATCGCCGTTTATCTTCTTCTGGTCGGCATTTCAGCGGGGATGGTATCGCTGTCCCTGCTGCTCAGGCACTACGTCCCCATCGAATATAACGGCAGTAATCGCATGATCAAAGCCACCGCCATCGTGGCACCGCTTGCCGTGATCTTCGGGCTGGTGATCCTGATTTTTCATCTGACTAAACCGCTGACCTTTTGGTATTTGATGGTCTTTTACAATCCCACCTCCATCATGTCGCTTGGGGTGATGCTCTTTCAGGTGTATTTCATCGTGATGCTGTTATGGCTCATCACGCTTTATCATGACGTATGGCTGACTCAGCTTGAGACCGTCTGGCACCGCCCCGCGCTGGCTGTGCGAGCACGTAAGCTGGCGGCGATTATCGTTAAAAATGCCGCGGTGATTGAAAATCTGCTGCTGGTACTGGCAGTCCTGCTCGGTTGCTATACCGGCTTTCTGCTGTCCGCGCTGAAATCATTCCCGTTACTGAACAATCCCGTCCTGCCCGTCCTGTTTCTGGTATCCGGCACCACCTCCGGTATTGCCGTCATGCTGCTGGCCAGCGCATGGGGGCGTCATACCTCAGGGAATTCACTCTCCCTGCATTTCATCCATCGTGTAGAAACTCCGGTGGTATATGCCGAACTGTTCCTGCTGCTGGCGTTTTTTGTCGGGCTGCTGCTTGGCGGTGGGCAAAAAGTTATCGCCGCTCAGACCGCACTGTCAGGATTCTGGGGCAACGTATTTTGGATTGGCATTATCGGCATCGGCATTGTGATCCCTTCTATTGTCAATCGGGTACGCAAACCATCTGCTCATTCTGGCAAAGGGCAAGTGATTATCTTAGCCGTCATGAGCCTGTTCGGCGTGTTCCTGCTACGACTGTTCGTGCTTTATGCCGGACAAATGACGGTGGCTTAAATGAATACGTCATGGGTCTTATTCTGGATTGCCTCAACCACCTTTTTCATGCAATCCCTGGATACCACCATGGTGTATATCGCTATTCCGGCTATCGCGCAGTCGCTGCACCAGCCGGTACTGCATATGGAAACGATCGTAATTTCTTACATTGTCACGGTCGTCGCGTTTACGCCGGCCAATAGCTGGCTGGCGGAACGACTCGGAGAAAGAAAAACCTACCAGATCGCGATTGCCATTTTCACACTCGGATCGCTGCTGTGTATGACAGCCACCACGCTCGGCAGCTTAAGCATTTACCGCTTTATTCAGGGCATCGGTGGTGCGCTCATGCTGCCCATCATCAGAACCGTGGTATTGCGTACTACGCCGCAAAGTCTGAAATTACGCTTTCTTAATCGGGTAACCTTGTTGGGATTACTTGGCACTCTGCTGGGCCCAGTGTTCGGTAATATTCTGGTTAGCTTTCTCTCTTGGCAGGCTATTTTCATCGTGAATATTCCGCTGGCTTTCGTCTGCTTTTTTCTGGCGACAAAATATATTCCTGCTTCGACAATTAAAGAAGCGTCACGCACGGGTGCCTACGAAGTCGCCTTTCCCATTTTGATGTTATTTCTCGTCGCTTTCATACTCACCAGCGCCACGAAAAATATATTGCCAACGTTCGTCATGTTATTTCTGTCTTGTAGCACATTGGGTTTGTTTTTTCTTTACTACCGACAGCATCTCATTGCAGAGACCGTATTATTTCCGCGCGCCCTGTTTGGTATCAGAACCTTTTCTGTCGGCGTTATTGGCGGCATCGCGACGCGCACGCTACTGGCATCAACACCCGTCGTACTCTCACTCATGCTGCAAACGACGCTGGCCTGTCAACCCGCAGAAACCAGCCTGATTCTGCTGCTCTTTTCCAGTGGTGCACTGCTGTCAAAGCTGCTGTTCGAGCCACTAGTCAAGCGTATCGGCTATCGGCGGCTGTTGATGCTGACGACCAGCGTAACGTCGCTATGCGTTCTCGCGCTGAGTGTCGCCGTGCAAGAGAGATCGATTCACCTCATTAGCATTATCGCCATGCTGTTAGGCGTGCTGATTTCGACCTTATATTCAGCCGAAAGCACGCTGGCCTTCAGTAATCTGAGCGACAGCACATACCATAGCGGTAATAACCTGTTAACCATTAGCCAATTACTTTCCGTCATGCTCAGCATGACGCTGACATTTCCAATCTTACGCTTTCTCTCTCAGTTTGAAGTCTTCTTCAATCTTAACCCTTTCAGCCTGTTGTTTTTATTACTCGGCATTGGCTTACCGGTTTGCTGCCTGATATTCAGGCCCCTCAATAACGACGACGGTTGTCACTTTATTCATGGGAGATAGCTTTATTTATGGGAAATAACGTGGTTATTCACCGTATTCATTCAAAAACGCATGGAACTATTGATATGAAAATATGCTCAGGAATTCTTCCGCTTTGCTTGTTATTCGTAATCGGAACCGCCGTTGCACAAGAAGGGAATTTTAAAGCGGGCACTTATTCCGCTGCCAGACAAGGCATCGGCGGGGATGTCACCGTTACGCTTGATATCGATGCGAAAGGGAAAGTCCTCAAATCAACGATTGATGCCCCGGAAGAGACCCCCGAAGTCGGCGGGGAAGCGGCAATCGAACTCGCAAAAGCCATGACCGAAAAGCAAAGCATACAGGTTGATGGGGTGTCCGGTGCCACGATGACCAGCGAGGCAGTGAAAGAAGCGTCGGAAGATGCGTACTCGCAGGCTAAGGCGAATTAATACCGTGTTGTAAGAATATCAATAACATCAAGGAAAACATCATGAAACGCTTCAGAAAAAGTGTACTCGCGACGCTCTGTCTCTCGATGATGGGCTGGTCTACCGCACAGGCGGCGGACGCAGCAAAGCCGGAAATCCCGAAAAGTGCCGACATCGTTATTATCGGTGCAGGCGCGGCAGGCACCTCGGCAACCATGGCCTCCGCAGAAAAAGGGGCGAAAATCGTCTTACTGGAAAAACAACCGATTGTCGGCGGCACGGGTAACTTTGCCGAAGGTATCTTCGCCGCCAACAGCAGCATGCAGAAACGTCAGGGGATTGTGGTGACGCCTGATATGGCCTTTAAGACCATCATGGAGTACAGCCACTGGATGGCAAATCCCTTCGTGGTGCGCGCCTTCGTGAACCGCTCAGCGGACACGATTGAGTGGGTGAAATCGAAAGGCATCAAATTTGAATACATCGGCCCCGGCGGCCCCGGCGGTATGTTGACCTGGCATGTGATTGACGGCCCCGGCCACGGACGCCACCTGATCAAGACATTCCACGAGCAGTTTAAAAGTATGGATGTCACCACGCTGGTGAAAACGGCGGGTAAAGATCTGGTCGTGAAAGACGGCAAAGTGACGGGCGTCATCGCACAAGATAGCGACGGCAACACCTTCCAGATCGACGCCAAGGCCGTCATCATCGCCACTGGCGGCTATGCCAACAATAAAGAGATGCTGCAAAAATATGCCGCTTTCCCCGACACCATTATGGTTGGTAACGTCGGTAAAGACGGCGACGGGATCAATATGGCCTGGAAAGCTGGTGCAAAACCGGACGGTCTGGGTCTGCTGCAAGCGTATCGCCCCGGCCTGCCAGACTACGCCCCTAACTCTCACCTGCTGGCCGCCGCGCGTCAGCCTTATCTGTGGGTTGATCAACACGGCCGCCGCTTTACCGATGAATCCAACGTCATTATCTGGCCACACTCCGGCAACGCGCTGTCAAAAGCGGGCGGCATCATGTACTCCATTTTTGACGAAACCTCCCGTAAGCATTACGTTGAAGACGGCATTGACGTGCCGATTGGCGAATGGGTGATCGCCAACACCAAGCTGACAAAATTCGATAGCGAATTTACGAAAGAAAGCCAGAAAAATCGCGGCTTCGTCTTCAAATCTGCCACCGTTGACGGGCTGGCAAAAGAGATGGGCGTTGATGCCAGCGTGCTGAAGCATACGTTGGAAGAAAACAACACATTTGCGACGCAAAAACGGGATGAGGTGTTCAACAAAAACATGGATTACCTGCGCCCGATAAAAACCGGTCCATTCTATGCTGTGAGAATGCAGCCCGCCGCGCTGGGTACACTCGGCGGCGTGAAGATCGACGAGAAAATGCAGGCGATAGATAAATCCGGTGAGGTTATTCCGGGCCTGTACGTCACGGGTAATGATGCTGCCGGAATGTATGGCGATACCTATGATCTGCTGTTAGGCGGCGGCACGTTTGGCTTTGCGCTCAACTCCGGTCGTATCGCGGCAGAAAGCGCACTCGATTATATGAAGTTCGGCAAGAAATAAGCGGCAGCGCTTAAGTCTAAGACCGTTTGAGCATCGAGGGACACAGGGGAACCACAGGGAAAACATCTCTGTGGTTTCCCTTATCCCGCTTTACGAAACGTCAGATTAAAACGGCATTCATCAGTCATGCCTTGCGGCACGCTGCCATTTTTCAGCGGCAGAATACCGTGAAAATAGAGCCGCGATTCGCCGCCCCAGACCACCACATCGCCGTGTGTCAGCGGAACACGTTGTGCTCTATCGCTACGCGCCATGCCACCAAACAGGAACGTCGCGCTCAGCCCCAGCGAGACGGACACAATTGGCTGACGAAAATCCCGTTCGTTTTTATCCTGATGCAGAGACATACGCGTACCAACGTCATAGCGGTTGATCAGGCAAGCATCCGGTTCAAAAGCCGCAAAACCGGCTTCACTTGCCGCCTGCTGCGCCAGTCGGGAAAAGACCTCCGGCATCGCAGGCCACGCTTCCCCGTTCAGCGGATCGTGTGAAGTGTAGCGATAGCCGCACTCATCCGTCACCCAGCCGAGCCGACCGCAGTTACTCATCGCCACCGACATCACAAAGCCGCCCGGTGTGACCATATTACGCAGCGGTGCACGCGCAATGACGGTTTTCAGTGCCGCAAGCAGCGCTGACGCATCATCATAAGCGCGACCACGCAGGATGAGCGCACCCGGTGCCAGCGTTTCCGTCCAGCGACGCGGTGCTTCATCGGCAAATAAATCAAAATTCACAGTGACGATTCCTCTGACTGATGCACACCATCTACTCTTTCCCCTGTTCCCTCTTCAATAGAGCACGCTTACGCTCAATACCCCAGCGATAGCCGGACAGCGTCCCATCATGCCGCACCACACGATGACAAGGGATCACAACCGCCAGCCGGTTCGCCGCACAGGCACCCGCGACAGCGCGAACGGCAGCGGGCGTTCCAATCCGATGAGCAACTTCACTGTAGCTCAGCGTTTCTCCTGTCGGGATCGCCCGCAGTGCTTGCCAAACACGCCGCTGGAATGCCGTACCGCGAATATCAAGCGGCAGCGTCAGCCCGATGGTCGAATCGTCGACAAATCCGACAACCTGCGCCATCCGTTGTTCAAACGCCGCATCACCACCGACCAAATGCGCATTAGCAAACATCTCCTGAAGCGAGTTGAGCAGAGGTTCAGGTTCGTCTCCCAGCAGGATCGCACAGATCCCTTTCTCGCTTTCCGCCACCAAAATCTCACCAAGTGAGCAGCAGCCAACGGCAAAGTGGATCGTCATCCCTTTTCCCTTGTGCTGAAACGCCGTCGGCGTCATCCCTAAATGCGTACCAGCTTCAGCATAAAAGCGCCCGCTGGCGTCATAACCGGCCGCAGCAATCGCCGCGGTCACCTCATCATTATCGACCAATTGTTCACGTAACTGCCGGTGACGATGGGCGCTGGCATACTGTTTTGGCGTCAGACCCGTTGTGGTTTTGAACACGCGATGAAAATGGAAAGCGCTTATCCCGACGGCTTGAGCCAACATCGCCAGCGTCGGCGGACGATCCGACTGCTCTATCATCCGGCAGGCGCGGGCAATCTGCTGTGTCTGCTGTTCCTGTCGCGAAAGCATCCCCTGGCGACACCGTTTACACGGGCGGAAACCCGCCGCTTGTGCTTCATCAGCCGTCGCGAAGAACACCACATTTTCACGCCGAGGCTGGCGTGATGCACAGGATGGAGAACAGTAAATCCCCGTCGTTTTCACCGCATAAATAAAACAACCATTAGCCGCCTTATTGCGCGTAACCACCGCCTGCCAGCGCGAATCAGCATCCTGAAATGGCGTATCGTTAAGCATCGTGTCGTTACGCATTTGTGCACCTCATTCCCATTCAGTATGGCTGCCAATCTTACTATTACTGAAAGTCACGTCATGAGCTAACGCTAAACCAAAGCCACCCTACACACACGTTCAACTCTTGCTTTTTCATTCGGATTTTCTTTTTCATACCAACAGTGCTTCCCAGATGGCGCGCCGCACGGCAATCACCTATGCTCGTTTCCTGTCCTTTGCGTTCTCACAACGGAAGCCGTTTATGCCATCCCACTCGCCGTCAGATTTGATGCAGCACGCCAAAACACATCTCAGCGCCATCAATACACGCTGGGCCAGCGTGATCGAACAGATCGGCGACTGTCGCCATCAGACCGCGCCACACCGAGAACCTTATGAGGCGCTGATGCGTGCCGTTGCCTATCAGCAACTGACAACCCGCGCCGGAGATGCGATGGTCGCAAAACTCTTGCGGGTACATGATGATGTCTTTCCCAGCCCGGAACAGATGCTGGCCTGCTCCACCGACACACTGCGGCAGTGCGGCTTTTCAGCCCGCAAAGCGGATACGCTACATGGCATCGCACAGGGTGCTCTCAGCGGGCTGGTGCCGAGCCTCGAACAGGCCGCAGAGAGGGATGATGATACGCTTATCCAGCAACTCACCTCGCTCAAGGGAATCGGGCGCTGGACGGTAGAAATGTTTTTGATTTATTCGCTGGAACGCACCGACATCATGCCGCTCGACGATTTGGGCATTCGTCAGGGATTGCGCTACGTCTACGATTTACCAGACATGCCGAAACCACGCGATTTGCAGGCGTTTAGTCTGCAATGTCAGCCTTACCGCACGGTAGCGTCATGGTATTTATGGCGATCGCTTGAGCTACCGGCGTATCAGCGCTTTAAGCTGACACACCGGTAACGCGTAGGGTTAACGCAGACGGGAGTTCGCCGACACCTGACGAACGTCGCGACGGCGGTTCATAATGCGTTCCCGCAATGTATCGTAGGCCCAGTTATACGCCACAGTGTAAGGCAGGAAGAACAGGAAGAAGCCGATCTCCACCATCAACGCCTGCCACAGCGTGATATTCAGCATCCACGCCGCCAGCGGCAGACCAATCAGGATAAAGCCGCCTTCAAACCCCAGCGCATGTGCGACGCGGATCGGCAACCGACGTTTAACGCGATCCGCAGGCCATAAGCGATCGAATATCGAGTTGTAGATCATATTCCAGATCATCGCGACACTGGACAGCATAATGGCTAGTGCCCCCATATCGAAGAGCGGCTTATTGAGCAGCCAGGCACCCGCTGGCGCACAGATCATCAACGCAATCAGCTCAAAGCCCACCGCATGGTACAAACGTTCACGTATGGTTTTGCTGGTTTTATTTTGCATAGCACATTCACTTTTATTTACTGCATGTTACTGGTCAATTTTCGCCATGACCATGGATGGCATCGTATTACGGCCTTATTTTCATCGCATAAGATGGTAGAGTACAGTTAGATTCCATCGATAAAAGCGATATACTCGTCATACTTCAAGTTGCATGTGCGTTGGCAATACTCGGCTCATTCTGAGCCTCGCCCTGGAGGGCCGCCGCTAGCGGCGTTCAAATCGGCTTAGCCGATTTGTCCTCGCTCACCCCAGTCACTTACTGATGTAAGCTCCTGGGGATTCACTGCGTCGCCGCGTTATTCGGCCTTACGGCCTCCCCCTCCGGGGTCAGCGCAAGCGCTGTTCAAAAACGCCTTGCCGTTTTTGTCCTGAAACTCGAATTATTTAGGGTATAGATAAAGATGCGGTATTCACCAGAATCCTTGCTGGCTTTTATCACCACCGTTGATGCAGGCTCGTTTTCTGCCGCCGCTCGACGATTACATAAAAGCCAGTCCACCATCAGCGCCGCGATAGCGAATTTGGAAACCGATCTGGGGCTGACGCTATTTGATCGATCCGGTCACCAGCCCGTTCTGACGCTGGCGGGTAGAAAAGTGCTTTCTCACGTACAGGCCATCTTATCCGCCAGTGAGGAGCTGGATGAGCTGGCGATCCGTTTGGCCGACCATATCGAACCCCGTCTGACGTTTGTACTGTCCGATATCTGGCAGGCCACCCATTACGAACCCGTGATTCAGCGTTTTGCACACAACTTTCCCGATATTGAATTTGAATGTCTGGTTGCGGAAGGCGATGACGTCATCGATCTACTACAGATGGATCGCGCACATGTCGGGCTACTGCGCGCCCAAACGGATTACCCGCCCGATATCGCCGCCGCACGTTTGCAGGTTAAGACCGAAATGGCCGTCTTCGTGTCAGCCGCCCATCCACTCGCGACTGAGAAAACCGTCACCCGTAGTCAACTCGCGACGATCCGTCAGCTTTATCTCAATACCTATAAACGCAGTGACCGGCCGCAGCCGGAAGGGATCGTCTGGTCTGCGCCGTCCTACCTTATGCTATTGGAAATGGCGCAGCAGGGGCACGGCTGGAGCATTCTACCGCGCTGGCTGGTGGCACAATATGACCGACAAAAACTGGTAGAACTGCCCGTTGCAGGCTGGCCACAGTGGATTGACGTCGATGTCGTCTGGTCTAAACCCCATCCACCCGGTCCTGCTGGGCTGTGGATGATCGACAATCTCCTTGCTCAGCAAGAGAGTACACCGTCGTAGCGCGGGGAAAGTCACAGCAGTAATCATACGAGCCACACCGCAGTGGCTTTTATGATGAGCCTGCTTTTTAGCGATGAGATAAAAAGCCGATAACGGTTCCTTTATATCGCCAGTTAATAGCATTAAAGTTTAAATGGTTATTGTTTTTAATTTAACCGTTTACTTAACTTAATTAAGCCAATTAAAAGAGGAATATTTTCACGCTCACTCTCGTATTGTTTCCTGTATCCCCACACGCAGGAAACCTGTGCTGTGCCGCCGTTCGGCATCTCCGCCTCAGGGAAAAAATAACCCGTCACATCATTATTATTGTGATGTACCAAAGTGGTACTTCCCGACAAAAAACCATACTATTATGGTGATTACTACTTTTGTATTCGAGACATTCCTGTCGTGCTGCGTAATACGCCTTACCTTAATAATAAGACGTTGAATCCTATAAAGGTCGGAATTTATTAATTAATGCCATTGCAAGTGAGAAAAAAATGTCGAATAAACCCTTCTATTACCAAGATCCTTTTCCACTAAGTAAAGATGACACCGAATATCGCCTGCTGAGCAGCGATTTTGTCTCTGTCGCGCAATTTGAAGGTCAGGACATCCTGAAAGTCGAGCCAGCGGCGTTGACCCTTCTTGCCCAACAAGCCTTCCACGATGCGTCTTTCATGCTCCGCCCCGCTCACCAGCAGCAAGTTGCCGATATTCTTCACGACCCGGAAGCGAGCGAAAACGATAAATACGTTGCTCTGCAATTCCTGCGCAACTCCGAAATTTCCGCCAAGGGCATCCTGCCGACCTGTCAGGATACCGGTACGGCAATCATCGTGGGTAAAAAAGGTCAGAACGTCTGGACTGGCAGCAACGATGCCGAAGCGCTGTCCAAGGGCGTATACAACACGTTCATTGAAGACAACCTGCGTTACTCACAAAACGCCGCGTTGGATATGTATAAAGAGGTCAATACTGGCACCAACCTGCCCGCGCAGATTGATCTTTACAGCACCGAGGGCGAAGACTATAAATTCCTGTTCGTCACCAAAGGCGGCGGTTCTGCCAACAAAACCTACCTGTATCAGGAAACCAAAGCGCTGCTGACGCCGGGTAAATTGAAGAGCTTCCTGATCGAGAAAATGCGTTCACTGGGCACTGCGGCCTGCCCGCCGTACCACATCGCGTTTGTCATTGGTGGCACTTCGGCGGAAACCACGTTGAAAACGGTGAAGCTGGCTTCGACCAAGTACTACGACGAACTGCCAACGGAAGGTAATGAACACGGCCAGGCGTTCCGCGATGTGGCACTGGAACAGGAAATTCTGGAAGCGGCGCGCGATCTGGGTCTGGGCGCGCAGTTCGGCGGTAAATATTTCGCGCATGACGTGCGGATTATCCGCCTGCCGCGCCACGGCGCATCGTGTCCGGTCGGCATGGGCGTGTCCTGTTCCGCTGACCGCAACATCAAAGGCAAGATCAACCGCAAAGGCGTCTGGCTGGAGCAGTTAGAGCAGAATCCGGGCAAATATATTCCTGAGCACCTGCGTGAAACGGGCGAAGGCGATGCGGTTAAAATCGATCTGAACCGCCCGATGGCCGAGATCCTGAAGACGCTATCGCAGTATCCGGTATCTACCCGCCTTTCCCTGACGGGCACCATCATCGTGGGCCGTGATATTGCTCACGCCAAGTTGAAGGAGCGTCTGGATAACGGCGAAGGCCTGCCGCAGTACATCAAAGATCACCCGATCTACTACGCCGGCCCGGCGAAAACGCCGGAAGGTTACCCATCGGGTTCATTAGGCCCAACCACCGCAGGCCGCATGGATTCCTACGTTGATTTGCTGCAAGCTAACGGCGGCAGCATGGTCATGCTGGCGAAAGGCAACCGCAGCCAACAGGTGACCGACGCGTGCCATAAACACGGCGGTTTCTACCTCGGCAGCATCGGCGGCCCGGCAGCGATTCTGGCGCAGAACAGCATCAAGAGCCTGACCTGCGTGGAATATCCGGAGCTGGGAATGGAAGCCATCTGGAAAATCGAAGTCGAAGATTTCCCTGCTTTTATTCTGGTCGATGATAAAGGCAACGATTTCTTCCAGGTGATTCAGAGCGCCACGTGCGTGAAATGTGGCTAAACAAGCCATAGCATGTTCATATACCAACGCCCCGACCATCGGGGCGTTTTTTATTTGATGCCCAGTCGCTTCGCCAGACGATGCAGGTTTCCGCCGTCCATTTCCAATTCTCTGGCGCAGGATGACCAGTTGCCTTGGTGGCGTGCCAACGTTTGTTGGATAATCCGACGCTGATAATCATCCGTTGCCTCCCTCAGGCCACCGCTGATGAAATACGCGGGCACTGTCTCAATAGCATTCGACGATGCTATTGAATAAACCGGCTGGGAGGGCAGTTCGAGATTAAAATGCTCAGGGCCTAAAAGCACCTCGCCCGATTCCTGTCCCGCTCTCGCCAGTACGGTGGCGCGGTAAATGGAATGTTCCAGTTCACGTACATTCCCCGGCCAATCGTACCGCTCCAGCAGCGCGCCCGCTTCTGCAGTCAGCGCCAAACGCACTAATCCCAACTGCACGCGGCTACGTTCACAGAAGAAACCTGCCAGCAGCGCCACATCCTGACTGCGCTCACGCAGCGGTGGTACAGACAGCGGGAACACGCTCAACCGGTGGAATAAATCGGCGCGGAAAGCGCCATCCAATACCGCTTGCCGCAGGTCTCGGTTGGTCGCCGCCAGCACGCGCACATTCACTTTCAGGCTGCTGTCATCCCCCACGCGCTGTAGATCGCCGTACTGCAAGACGCGTAGCAGCTTCGCCTGTAGCGTTAACGACAGCTCGCCAATCTCATCCAGAAACAGCGTGCCGTTATCCGCCATTTCAAACTTACCGGTTCGATGGTGAATCGCACCGGTAAACGCCCCTTTCACATGACCAAACAGTTCACTCTCGGCCACCGATTCGGGCAGCGCAGCGCAGTTTAGATAGACCAAAGGATGATTCGCGCGACTGGAGCCATGATGGATCGCCCGCGCCACCAACTCTTTACCGACGCCAGTTTCCCCCATGATCAGCACATTCAGATCGGAACCTGCGACGATATTCACTTCTTTCTTCAACCGCTGCATCGGCTCCGACAGGCCAACCATTTCCTCCACGCTTTCCGCCGCTGGGCTTTCAGCGCGTACCGGCGCGGGCAACTGCCGCTCAAGACGCTCCATCAGCAGCGCATTGCTCAGCGCCGCCGCCGCCATCGCTCCTACCAGCCGCAGTTCTTCATCGCTAAAATGATCGAACTGACACGGGTCCATGCCGTCCACGGTCAGCGCACCGATCAGGTTCTGATTGGCAAATAGCGGCAGGCCAACGCAGGCGTGTACCTTAAGATCCTCTTGGCTGGGGATCAGACCGTCATACGGATCGGGAAGGTGGCTGTCCGCCGGAAAACGCACCACGTCACCGGCACGAGCAATCGCCTCTAACCGAGGATGATCGGACAGGCGAAAGCGTCGCCCCAGCACGTCCGGTGCCAGACCATCGATCGCCAGCGGGCGGAATAGCTGATTTTCGTAACGCAGCAGCGCCGACGCATCGCAGCGCAACAGTTGGCGCAGGCTGTTGATCAAACGCTGAAAACGATCCTGATTCGACAACCCCATTTGCAGTTCGATAGCGATGCGGGCAAGAGCGTTAATGGAAAGCGTCATGGTGTGTCCTAATGACATTGCCTGTGTCATTAAGACAATAGATAAAGAATGTCATTTTGACAATCATTATTTATTAAATCGTTATAAATCAACATAGTAAAAACTGGCACGCTTCCTGCAATCTCTACAACATATTTTCCCGCATATGATTATTGAGGTTTCAGAACATGACGATTCACGTTAAGAACAACATCCACTGGGTTGGACAACGCGACTGGGAAGTCCGTGATTTTCACGGCACGGAATACAAAACGTTGCAAGGCAGCAGCTATAACAGCTACCTGATCCGCGAAGAGAAAACCGTACTGATCGATACCGTCGATCACAAATTCAGCCGTGAATTTGTGCAGAATCTGATGGCGGAAGTGGATCTGAACACGATTGATTATATCGTGATCAACCATGCCGAAGAGGATCACGCCGGGGCGCTGAGCGAACTGATGGCGCGTATTCCCAACACGCCAATTTACTGCACCTACAACGCGATCGATTCCATTACCGGCCATCACCACCATCCTGAGTGGAATTTCCACACGGTCAAAACCGGTGACACGCTGGATATTGGCAACGGCAAGCAGTTGATCTTTATCGAAACACCGATGCTGCACTGGCCGGACAGCATGATGACCTACATGACCGAGGATGCCGTGCTGTTCAGCAACGATGCATTCGGCCAGCACTACTGCGATGAGCACCTGTTTAATGACGAGGTGGATCAAACCGAACTGTTCGAACAGTGCCAGCGCTATTTCGCCAATATCTTGACGCCGTTCAGCCGTCTGGTAACCGCCAAGATCCACGAAGTGCTGGGCTTCAACCTGCCACTGTCGATGGTTGCCACCTCACACGGCGTGGTATGGCGTGACGACCCTGCCCAGATCATCCATCTGTATCTGAAGTGGGCAGACAGCTATCAGGAAGATCGCATCACGCTGTTTTACGACACCATGTCCAATAACACCCGCATGATGGCCGACGCTATTGCGCAAGGTATCAACGATGTCGACCCCGGCGTTGCAGTAAAAATCTATAACGTCGCCCGCCACGACAAGAACGAGATTCTGACGCAGGTCTTCCGCTCGAAAGGTGTGCTCGTCGGTTCATCCACCATGAATAACGTGATGATGCCAAAGGTCGCTGCCATGCTGGAAGAGATCACCGGCCTGCGTTTCCAAAACAAGAAAGCTTCGGCGTTCGGTAGCTACGGCTGGAACGGCGGTGCGGTAGACCGCGTTCAAACCCGTCTGATGGACGCCGGTTTTGAAACTACACTGGCGCTGAAAACCAAGTGGCGTCCTGACGGCTCAGCGCTGGAAATTTGCCGCGAACACGGCCGCGAAATTGCCCGCCAGTGGGCGCTGCATCCGCTGGATGATACGCCTGCCCGTCGCGTCATTTCCCCCACAAAACAGGTCGCCGCACCGCAAACCGCAGCCGCTGTGAGCGCCCCTGCCGAAAGCGCTTGTGGCTGTAGTGAAGTGGCTGCGCCATCATCAACAGCACAGCCAGCAGCCACGTCAGAAAGCGGCTGTATGCAGTGCAGCGTATGCCAGTGGATCTACGATCCGGCACTCGGCGAGCCAATGCAGGATGTCACGCCTGGCACCATGTGGTCTGACGTACCCGACAGCTTCCTCTGCCCGGAATGTGGACTGGGTAAAGACGTTTTCAATCCGATTCGCTAAGGAGAGGAGGATGAAAGATATCGTGATTATTGGCGCGGGCTTTGCCGCCCGCCAACTCATCCGGCAGTTGCGTAAACTGGATGCTCACAGCCCTATCCGCCTGATCGCCGCCGACAGCGGCGATGAGTACAACAAACCGGATTTAAGCCATGTGATGAGCCTGCAACAGCACGCCGACGATCTGACCAAAATGCACGCCACCGCGTTTGCCGAAGAAAACCGTATTACGCTGCTGGCTAATACGCGCGTTACCGCGATTGATCGCCATGCACAGCAAGTCGTCTGCGGCACAGATCGTTACGATTACCACAAGCTGGTATTCGCGACCGGGGCCAGCGCCATCGTGCCACTGATTCCGGGGCGCGAACACATGCTGACGCTCAATAGCCAGCAGGAATACCGCATCCACGAAACTCGACTCTGGCAGGCCGAACGCGTGCTGGTGCTCGGTGCCGGGCTCATCGGCACTGAACTGGCGATGGATTTGAGTCGCGCCGGAAAGCGGGTCACACTGGTTGACTGCGCCAGTAACATTCTGTCCGCATTGATGCCGCCTGAAGTCAGCGCACGCCTGCAATTCACCCTGACGCAGCAAGGCGTTTCACTGCAGTTGAATACGACGGTGCAGCAACTGGAAAAAACCGAAACTGGTGTGCAGGCGATATTTACCGATGGTCGCACGGTCGAAGTGGACGAGATCATCTCTGCAATCGGTTTGCAGGCCAATATGCAACTGGCGAAAGCGGCAGATTTGGCGGTGCGGAAAGGCATCCAGACCAATGCACAGTTGCAGACCACCGATCCGCAGATTTATGCGCTGGGTGACTGTGCGGAAATTGGCGGTAAGCTGCTGCCTTTCCTGCAACCGATTCAACTCAGCGCTATCACGCTGGCGAAAAACCTACTAGGTGCCAGCGAAGCGCTGACGCTGCCACCGATGCTGGTTAAAATCAAGACGCCGCTGTTCCCTCTACAGATGGCTGGCGATACCACTGGCGACGATTTGCACTGGCAGCAGGAATGGAACGAGCAGGGGATGGTGGCAAAAGCGCTGGATGACCAACAAAGGCTGCGTGCCTTTGTGGTCGGCGGTGAGCGGATGAAAGAGGCATTTCCGCTGCTGCGACAGCTTTCCACGATAAGTTCAACCACAGCCTGACGCGGAAAAATAAATAATGCATTTAAAATACATATTTCTGGTCAGCTAGCGTGTGGATTAATAGAATACGGCTATCGCTTTTAGAATTTACGGACCGAGGTAACGATGCAAGATCTCATTTGTTATAAGAAGATGCCACAGTGGAACAGCCAGACGCTGCCTGCCGCGTTTCAGGAAAAGCACAACACGCAGGAAGGTACCTGGGCAAAACTGACCGTGCTGAAAGGGGAAATGACCTTTTCTATGCTGACCGAAGATGGTGATACGCTGGAGACATTCCACTTCACCGAGCAGAACCAGCCGCCGTTTGTGGAGCCACAGGCGTGGCACCGCATCGTATCGTTCTCTGACGATCTTGAGTGTCAGCTTAGCTTTTTCTGTTCGGCGGAAGATTTCTACCATAAAAAATACGGCCTGACGCGTACCCATTCCGAAGTAATCAACGCAGTGCAGCACATCAAGCCAGGCAAAACGCTGGATTTAGGCTGTGGCGGCGGGCGTAACTCGCTGTATCTGAACCTGCGCGGATTTGATGTGACCGCCTGTGATAAACACGAGCAAAGCATTGATTCGCTGAATAACATTATCAAGAGCGAAGCACTGGATAACATCCGGGCGGGCGTTTACAACATCAATCTGGCAGAAATCAAAGAGCAATACGACTTCATCCTGTCGACCGTCGTATTGATGTTCCTGGAACGCGACCGTATTCCGCACATCATCAGCAATATGCAAGACAGCACGGTTGATGGCGGCTATAACCTGATTATCGCCGCGATGTCGACGGAAGATTGTCCGTGCCCGATGCCCTTCTCGTTTACCTTTAAAGAAGACGAGTTGAAGAACTATTACGCCGATTGGGAAATCCTTAAATACAACGAGGACATGGGCGAACTACACAAGACAGATGCGCAGGGTAATCGCATCAAGCTACGTTTCGCGACGCTGCTGGCAAGAAAACCCTAAGCACCGGTGAGTTGTTATAGCATCAGTCATAAAACAAAAGGGCCGATTAATCGGCCCTTTTGTCTACATGATTTCCGCAAAAATCAGCTAGCTTTGCGCTCTGCCGCAATGCGGTAAGCGACCAGATCTTCGATCGTCAGCACCAGCATGTCGTGCTGTTTGGCAAACGCGATCACTTCCGGCGCGTGCGCCATTGAGCCATCATCGTTCGTCAGTTCACACAGTACGCCAGACGGCTTCAGGCCCGCCAGCGTCATCAGATCAACCGTTGCTTCCGTGTGACCACCGCGCGTTAATACGCCACCCGGCTGGGCGCGCAACGGGAACACATGACCAGGGCGATTCAGATCGCTCGGCTTCGCATTATCCGCAATCGCAGCACGAATGGTGGTCAAGCGATCTCCAGCGGAAACCCCCGTCGTCACGCCTTCGGCGGCTTCGATGGTTACGGTGAACGCCGTTTGGTAATGGCTGGAATTCTTCTCCACCATCATCGGCAAGTCCAACTGCTGGCGACGCTCTTCCGTCAGGCACAGGCACACAATGCCACTGCCGTGACGGATCGTCAGCGCCATTTGTTCAACGGTCATGTTTTCAGCGGAGAAGATCATATCACCTTCGTTTTCACGATCTTCATCATCCAGCACCAGCACACCGCGGCCATGACGCAATGCATCAAGTGCGCGTTCTACGCGTTCGGTAGGATTGCCAAATTCAGAAAGTAATGTCTGATTCATGGTAAAAAACCTCAATGTTATTATGAATTACCAGAATCAGGGCGAGCTTGAGGAGTAACCACTACCACTGGTTGCATAGTAATGGCTAACAAAAATAACGCGAGCGGGCATATAGCCCGACAGATACCGTTACTCTCTCCCATCCGGACTCTAACCGTCGGCTCCGGAATTACACCGGATCTGCTGACCTCACGTTGCTAAACTGGCAATAAAAACCGGAAAACACAACGTAAGCGCTCGCGGGCTTCCAGTGCGCAGAACCTTATTCGTTCATACGTTCACTGGTTTACCGCCGGTGGGGAATTACACCCCGCCCTGAGAATAAGCAGATTTACTATAACGCTAATACCTCGATAGGGCAATTGATCCGCTACAGGAAATAGGGCAAAACGTATGCTGGAATACAGTAAAATTATGCTGAATATGTGCAAAGCAGATGTCGGATTTCATTTATAGCCATTACACTTGCTCTTGCTATAGTATTTACTTACATAACCTAATCAGGAAAGCGACATGATTGACCCAAAGAAGATTGAGCAAATCGCCCGTCAAGTGCATGAATCCATGCCAAAAGGTATCCGGGAATTGGGTGATGATGTGGAGAAGAAGGTTCGTCAGGTCTTGCAAGCACAACTGACCCGACTGGATTTGGTGAACCGTGAAGAGTTCGATATTCAGACGCAGGTTCTGCTCCGCACTCGCGAGAAGATTGCCCGTCTGGAACAGCGTCTGACCGAGTTGGAAGCGAAGTTGTCTGCGGAAGAAAAGCCTGCCACCGTAGCGGAAAACGATTAATCGTCACCCGATGCAGCGCCCTCTTCAGGGCGCTGCTCAATTCCAGGCGCGGCAATAGCGGCAGACAAATTTCACACCGCAGAATGTCAGAAGAAAGGACTCAGTGAGAAACCAGTTCAACGTGCCTGCGCGGCAAAAACAGCCACAGTACGGCCAGCGTGATTAACGCATACAGCGATTTCCAGCCGATCATCAGCAACAGCGCACAGCAGAGCATGCCTCCGATTACAGCCATCACTCTGGCCTTTCCTTGCAGCAAACGCCATCCCGCTAGCATACACAGCAGATAGATCAGTACAAAAATGCCGTTCGCGTACACAATCAGCATATCCAACGGTAACCTGAGCCAGTAAATCAACAGGCAACACACCAGACAGCAGATCACCACAACCGACAGGGCATTCACTGGTGCCTGCCCTGCGGACAGCTTAGCCAATGCACTGCCTTTCGGTGCCTGCGACCAGACTAAACGGGCAAAACCCTGCGTGTAGATATTCACGCTGGCAAAACAGGCCAGATACCCGACAAAGCAGGCGATCCACAGCGCGTGCTGACCAAACAATTGCACGACGATCCCCGGCAATGATGCCGTTGCAGCAATCCCTTCCCCATAAGCCTTAAAATGCAGTACGGCTACCGTGCATCCCCAATAAACCGCCCCTGCGACCAGCATGCCGATGAGTAAAGCCCGTGGAAAATCACGCTCCGGCACCCGAAACTCCGTCGCCATATGCGCAAAAGCCTCAAGCCCAACGAAGCACCAAAACATGACCGCCAACGCGCCGAAGGTGTTAGACCATGACAATTCATTCACTGACGGCCAAGGGATATGCGCAGGCGTGATTTCCCCCTGCCACCAGATCGCGGCGACCAATCCCACCACGAGCATCGCAATGACGATCTGAATGTTGGCACTCGATCCAGCACTGCGCAGGCCAAGCAGCCAGATACCGCCCAGCGTCAGTAACTGTACGCAGAGCAGCCCCAATTCGTTCCAGCCAAATGCCGCCTGCCAAAACCCGGCAGCAATCTGCAAGGCTGCAGGTAGCCCAAGAGGGATAACGGAAAGGAAGAGCCAGCCGGTTACACGTGCCATTCGCGGCCCGAAGGCCAAATTAACAAAGTGCGCGGCACCGCCCGCATTAGGAAAATGTTGCCCCAGCGCAGCGAAACCAATGGCAATAGGGAAAACAAACAGGATCAAAATCGGCCAGGCCCACAGGCTGTCTTGCTGTGCCAACTGCGCGACCAGCGCAGGAACCGCAAATACCCCGGTCCCCAATAGCGAGGTAGAAAGCAACCCAACGCCTTGAATCAGACCAAGCTCTTGTTTTAATCCTTTTGCTTCACTCACAACATGTCACCCTTTTCTTACTTTTTACACTACTGCCGGATCGAAGGATAAAAAAAAGCCTCCACTAACGGAGGCTTCTCTCTCACCCACTGCATTCACAAATTTCATGCTTTCACATACGCTTTTTATGTTTTCACATAGATAATGCTATCAAGCGTTGGCTTTCAACACATCGCGAATACGGGCTTTGTAGGATTCAACCTTCTGCGGCGTCATCATACGACGCTCATCATCTTGCACCACACCGCCGACATCGTCAGCAATACGCTGCGCAGACTGTAACATCAGTTTAAAGTTTTGGCTGGCATCGCCATAAGACGGCACCATCATGAAAATGGACACGCCGGGCGTCGAGAATTCGGACATCGCATCCACATTAAACGAACCGGGTTTCACCATATTCGCCAAACTGAACAACACTGGCCCTGCGCCAGCCGGGTTCACATGACGATGGAAAATGTTCATTTCACCAAACTGGAAGCCAGCTTGAAGCAGGCTTTGTAACAGCACCTCACCGCCAATCACTCCCCCCTGATGCGCCACCACGTGCAGCACCAGAACGGCTTCTTTTGCCGCGGCGGGTTCAACTGGCTCCGCGGGTTGCAGAGGCTGCGCTGGCTGAACCTTCTCATGCAGTGAATGCGCTGCAGGCTGCTGCGGTGCAGATGGCGATGCATCATACGCAAATGATTCACGCGGGGCACCCATGCCAGGCTCAGCAGTAGAAGGTTCTTTCGGTTCGGCGACCTGCGGATTAATCTCGCCACGCACTGGCGCACGCGGAGAATCCACTGGCATTGCTTCATCCAGCAAAGGGTCATAAGACGAAACGGGAGACAGGTTTTCGAACGGCGATTTCGCCGCTGAACGCGCATCTTCGCGTGCACTATAGTGATGAGACGACGCGTTGTCAGACGGCGCGTTATCAAAGGACGAACTGCTAAATGAAGGCTCATTCTGCTGCGAGCGAGCCCCCTTCACGCGAACTTCGCCAACGCCTTCGTCCAGATCGTCAAGCGGCGCTTCATCCCGCGTTTTCTTTGCTCGTTTAACCGGGCGGTCACGAAAAAGGGACGAGCGCTCTTTACGGCTAGTCCACAAGCCGTGCAGTAAAAGCGCTATTATAGCGATCGCGCCAACAACGATTAATATCAGACGCAAGTCCTGCATCATTGCTATCCCAATTGTTCTAACAATACATTGCCACCACGGCAAATACTTATACTACTAACTCTATTTGCCTGAGTACACAAGTGCAAGCCTGCGCGGTACTTTATGGCAATAAAGATAGATAGAACGCATTTTTTTGCTGTTTTTTCATCCAAATATGGGCTAGCCAGCATAAGATCATCCCGATATGATGCCTCAACAAACAAATGACTGAGAACATTGTCACAATGTCTTCCGAAAAACCGCCTTACGGCAATACAGCAGACCAAACTCGCAGTGGTATACACTATTTTCTTGCCGGATGGCGCCTGATCTCACTGCCTGGTATCCGACGTTTCGTTATCCTTCCTTTACTCATGAACATCGTGCTGATGGGCGGCGCTTTTTGGTGGCTTTTCACCCGGCTTAATAACTGGATCCCCCAGATCATGAGCTATATACCGAGCTGGCTGCAATGGCTTAGTTACCTCATTTGGCCACTCGCCGTACTCTCCATATTGCTGGTATTCAGCTACCTATTCAGCACTATCGCCAATTTTATCGCCGCCCCGTTTAACGGCTTATTGGCAGAACAGTTGGAAGCAAAATTAACCGGCCAAACGCTGCCGGACAGCGGCATACTCAGTATTGCCAAAGACGTCCCGCGCATCATGACGCGTGAGGTCCAAAAGCTGACGTATTACCTGCCACGCGCGATTGTATTACTGCTTCTCTACTTCATCCCTGGTATTGGGCAGACTGTCGCTCCGCTTCTGTGGTTTCTATTCAGCGCGTGGATGCTGGCAATTCAGTACTGCGATTATCCTTTTGATAACCACAAAGTGGGCTTCTCCACGATGCGGCAGGCATTACGCCGCCACAAAGTCACCAATATGCAGTTTGGCGCATTGGTCAGCCTGTTTACGCTGGTGCCTTTCTTGAATCTGGTCATCATGCCCGTTGCAGTATGTGGTGCGACGCAGTTGTGGGTGGATCGCTATCGGGATCTGTCCGCGACGCTACCGAAAACAGCACCATAAAAAGACAATGTACACAGGTTGATCACGGCAAGTGTTTTCTATTGTAATGAAAAGATATTTCTTAAGAACATAACGATATAGCAATTCTTTACTTCACTGAAAAGTGTGAACGAGTATTCTCTCTACGTTCGCAAAAATTTCATACAGTTATTAAGGACAGGCTATGAGCAAGATCTACGAAGACAATTCTTTCACAATCGGCCATACGCCGCTGGTTCGCCTGAACCGTATCGGCAACGGACGCATTCTGGTTAAGGTGGAATCCCGCAACCCCAGCTTTAGCGTAAAATGCCGTATCGGCTCCAACCTGATTTGGGATGCAGAAAAGCGTGGCGTTCTCAAATCGGGTATTGAACTGGTTGAACCTACCAGCGGAAACACAGGGATTGCCCTGGCCTACGTCGCAGCCGCTCGCGGTTACAAACTCACGCTCACCATGCCAGAAACCATGAGCATTGAGCGCCGTAAGCTGCTGAAAGCGCTGGGTGCCAACCTGGTGCTGACCGAAGGCGCGAAAGGCATGAAAGGCGCGATCGCCAAAGCGGAAGAGATTGTCGCCAGCGATCCGAAACGTTATCTGCTGTTGCAACAGTTCAGCAACCCAGCTAACCCAGAGATCCACGAGAAAACTACCGGCCCTGAAATCTGGGAAGATACCGATGGTCAGGTTGATGTCTTTATCTCTGGCGTCGGTACTGGCGGTACGCTGACCGGTGTAAGCCGCTACATCAAAAACACCAAAGGCAAAGCCATTATCAGCGTGGCGGTTGAACCTACCGACTCACCGGTAATCACTCAGGCGCTGGCAGGTGAGGAACTAAAACCCGGCCCGCACAAGATTCAAGGCATCGGCGCAGGTTTTATTCCTGATAACCTGGACCTGAAACTGATTGACCGCGTAGAAAAAGTCACGAATGAAGAAGCAATCAGCACCGCGCGCCGTTTGATGGAAGAAGAAGGCATTCTGGCCGGCATTTCTTCCGGTGCAGCCGTTGCCGCCGCGCTGAATTTGCTCAAAGAGAAAGAGTTTGACGGTAAAACTATCGTCGTTATTCTGCCTTCTTCCGGCGAACGCTACCTCAGCACCGCACTCTTTGCCGACCTGTTCACCGAGCAGGAACTGCAACAATAGCCACATTGCGCCCCTCGAACACTAAGTAAACAATGTGTTAAAAAAGCACCTATTTAGGTGCTTTTTTGTGGCACACTTCAAACTTTCCACCACATATGGATTGCTTTTCCGCATCAGGTTTAGTATTTAACCAAGCAATTATTTTGATGCGTGAAATTAATATCCGACAAATGCCACGCCTCATTACCTTGTTTGTTCCCCGCGCACGATAGCCACATTGCCGTTTTGCGACCGGGGTTAAGATAATGGGTGGCGGAATCTGCGGTGTTTGATGGTATTTTATTCAGGAAATACGTTTGACGGTTTTCTTGTCGCATCGTGGCTCGCCCCTGTAACATAAATCAGGCGCTAACCAAACAGGCTAAAGTTCAGTGAATCAGCTAAACTTTAGTTCCACAACATTAATCTAATCCATAAGTTGGGGAAAAAAGCATGTTCCAGCAAGAAGTAACTATCACCGCACCAAATGGCCTGCACACTCGTCCCGCTGCTCAATTCGTCAAAGAAGCCAAAGGTTTCACCTCCGAAATCACCGTGACGTCTAACGGCAAGAGCGCCAGCGCCAAGAGCCTCTTCAAATTACAAACACTCGGCTTAACCCAAGGAACTGTGGTTACTATCGCTGCGGAAGGCGAAGACGAACAAAAAGCGGTTGAACATCTGGTTAAACTGATGGCAGAGCTCGAGTAACCGACGGGTCTTTTTAGTGAGCATCAGAATCGAGTAAGGTAGGGTTATGATTTCAGGCATATTAGTATCACCGGGAATTGCTTTTGGTAAGGCACTGTTACTGAAAGAAGATGAAATTCTCATCAACCGGAAAAAAATCTCTGCGGATCAGGTGGAACAGGAAACTGAACGTTTTCTGACTGGCCGTTCCAAAGCATCCGCACAGTTGGAAGCGATCAAGAAGAAAGCGGGCGAGACGCTGGGCGCAGAGAAAGAAGCCATCTTCGAAGGCCACATCATGTTGCTGGAAGATGAAGAGTTCGAGCAGGAAATCATAGCCCTGATTAAAGATGAACATGCTTCCGCCGATGCCGCCGCGTTTTCCGTTATCGAAAACCAGGCCAAAGCGCTGGAAGAACTTGATGATGAATATCTGAAAGAACGCGCCGCAGACATGCGTGATATCGGGAAGCGTTTGCTACGCAACATTCTCAATATGACCATCGTCGATCTGGGCGATATTCAGGATGAAGTGATTCTGGTCGCAACGGATCTGACGCCGTCAGAAACCGCACAGTTGAATCTGGACAAAGTGTTGGGCTTCATTACCGATATCGGTGGTCGCACATCTCACACCTCCATTATGGCCCGCTCGCTGGAACTGCCTGCGATCGTCGGCACGATAGATGTCACTCGTCAGGTCAAAAACGGCGACTATCTGATTCTGGATGCGGTCAACAACAAGATCTATCAGAATCCGACTGCGGATAAGATCGAAGAATTAAAAGCCGTTCAGCAGCAATATCACGCTGAAAAATATGAGCTGGCTAAATTGAAAGATCTGCCGGCTATCACGCTGGACGGTCATCAGGTTGAAGTTTGTGCCAACATCGGTACCGTGCGTGATGTGGCGGGTGCGGAGCGTAACGGCGCAGAAGGCGTTGGCCTGTATCGTACCGAATTCCTGTTCATGGATCGTGACTCGCTGCCGACCGAAGAAGAGCAATTCCAGGCGTATAAAGCCGTTGCTGAAGCCGTTGGCGCACAGGCGGTTATCGTCCGTACCATGGATATCGGTGGCGACAAAGACTTGCCTTACATGAACCTGCCGAAGGAAGAGAACCCGTTCCTTGGCTGGCGTGCTATCCGTATCTGTCTGGATCGCAAGGAAATCCTGCATGCTCAGTTGCGTGCCATTCTGCGTGCGTCCAACTTTGGCAAACTGCGTATCATGTTCCCGATGATCATCTCCGTGGAAGAAGTACGTGAGCTAAAAGCTGAACTGGAGATGCTGAAAGCGCAGCTACGCGAAGAAGGTAAAGCCTTCGACGAAAGCATTGAGGTCGGCGTGATGGTTGAAACACCTGCCGCCGCCGCTATTGCTTCTCATTTAGCCAAAGAAGTCGACTTCTTTAGTATTGGGACAAATGACTTAACCCAGTATACTCTGGCAGTTGATCGCGGTAATGAGCTGATTTCTCATCTCTATAACCCGATGTCCCCCGCCGTCCTTACCCTGATTAAGCAGGTCATCGACGCGTCTCATGCCGAAGGCAAATGGACAGGGATGTGCGGTGAGCTCGCCGGTGACGAACGTGCTACACTACTGTTATTGGGAATGGGTCTGGACGAATTCAGTATGAGTGCGATCTCTATCCCGAGCATCAAGAAAATCATCCGTAATGCGAATTACGAAGATGCGAAGGCGCTGGCGGATCAAGCACTAGCTCAACCGACAGCACAAGAGTTAAGCAATCTGGTGAGCCGCTTTATTAAAGAAAAAACGCTCTGCTGATTCTGCTTTACCTAATAGGTTTCAAGGTGGCAATCAGCACCCCCGACAGTCGATACCGTCGCCGTCGGGGTAGCGAAAAAACGCCAATGCCACAACAACTTGAAAGATTAGGGTATACGCTGGCCCAATATTAATGCTTAGGAGAGAATCATGGGTTTGTTCGATAAATTGAAATCTCTGGTTTCTGACGATAAAAAAGACACTGGCAGCATCGAAATCATTGCCCCGCTGTCCGGTGAAATCGTCAATATTGAAGATGTTCCTGATGTCGTTTTTGCAGAGAAAATCGTCGGTGATGGCATTGCGATCAAGCCAACTGGCAACAAAATGGTTGCACCGGTAGACGGCACCATCGGCAAAATTTTTGAAACCAACCATGCGTTTTCCATCGAGTCTGACAGCGGCATTGAGCTGTTTGTGCACTTTGGTATTGATACCGTTGAATTGAAAGGCGAAGGCTTCAAACGCATCGCCGAAGAAGGCCAGCGCGTGAAGAAAGGCGATCTCGTTATCGAGTTTGACCTGGCTCTGCTGGAAGAAAAAGCGAAGTCTACTCTGACACCAGTGGTTATTTCCAACATGGATGAAATAAAGGAATTGACCAAACTGAGTGGTACGGTTGTTGTCGGTGAAACACCGGTTATCCGTATCAAAAAGTAAGCCTTTCCTCTACGGATGGTTTACTACGTTTGCACGAAGCGGCACCAGGATGGTGCCGTTTTCGTTTCAGGCTTTCCAGCGCGGTATACACAGGCGAATAACTAATCCGCACTGCTCACCATTATCCGCCTCAATATGCCCACCGTGCGCCAGCACAACCTTTCGGGCTATCGCCAGCCCCAATCCATAGCCCTTGCCAGACAGCGGCGAATCAACACGAATGAAAGGATCGAAAATACTGGAGAGCTTACTTTTCTCTACGCCAGGCCCCTGATCGACAACCTGAATCATCCATTCCTGCTCATTGCCAATGAGCGACACGGCAACCTGCTGAGCGGGAACAGAAAAACGTAGCGCGTTGCGCATGACATTATCGACCGCCCTGCGCATCAACTCCGCGTTGCCTTTGACCGTGTAGTCTTCGTTTTCATCCGCCGCGAGCAGGATTTCAACGCCGGTGACCTGTGCTTCATAACGCGCATCGTTTACCACGGCTGTCACTAATCCCAGCAAATCGAAATAAGCCTCCTCAATGCCGGAATGCTCCGTGCGCGATAGCGTCAACAGTTCACCAATCATCTTATCCATCAGCAGCGCTTCACGTTCGATACGCTGCAAGGAGTTCTCCAGGTTGTCTGGGTTCTGCCTCACCAGCCCGATGGCAAGCTGCAAACGCGCCAGCGGAGAACGTAGTTCATGCGAGACATCATGAAGCAGTTGTTCGCGCGCGCTGGCCAGGCTGTCCAGCCGTTCGACCATGGAATCAAAATCACGTGCCACGTCGCTGATTTCATCATGGCGCTTACGCATCACTGGCAGCAGGCGCACGTTCAAATCGCCTTGCGCGACCTGATCAAAACCGGCACGAATCTGGTTCAACGGGCGAGCTAAACTCCATGCCAGCACCGAACTAAATAGCAACCCGCCAAGCCCAGCAATGATGACAAACGGCGCTGGCACATTGAGAAATTCAACGGGACGAGGAGGACGAAATTCGCTGCGCAGCAACTCGGCGTCATAACGTATCTGATACCACCTTCCCGCTGGGCCACTAACCTGCTTGATAACGTAAGTAGCCCGCTGCGTGCCACGTTTATCTGGTGTGAAAGCATCGTCGAGCAACGCGTTCTGCGGTGAGGAGACGAGATCCTGTTCCGACAGAGGGAACGGTGACGCCGTAATGGAAATGTATTGTTGCTCCTTTGCTGGCAGCAGCGATATCACATCGTTGAGTTCAACCAGGCCGCCATGTTGTAACGCCGCAGCCACTATTTCTGTTTGCATTGTCGCAATGCGCGACACCACAATCTCTTCCAGCGGCTTATGGCGATCTCCGTCCAGAGAAAAAGCCAACCACAGCAGTTGAGACATAACGAGGAACGTCAGCCAGAACCCCAGCAATATCTTCCAGAAAAGCCTTCCACGAATCATCATCAGCGAATCCGGTATCCGACGCTGCGCACGGTTTCAATCGTCATCGTGTTGCCCGGTAATGCCCCAAGCTTCTGACGAATATTGCTGATATGTACGTCTACGCTGCGGTCATAAGCCTCACGGCGACGCCCCAGACATTTTTCGGACAGTTCATCTTTTGACACCACCCGCTCAGGAAAACGCAATAGCAGTTCCAGCAAATTAAACTCAGATGCCGTCAGATCAAACGGCTTCCCGCGCCATGCGCTGATGCGCGTCGCAGGGTGCAATACCAGTTCACCACTGGCCGCTACGCTTGCGTCCCGTTTCGTACTCGGCTGCTCGTCATAACGTCGTAGCACCGCCCTCAGTCGCGCTACCAGTTCACGCGGGTAGCACGGCTTGGGCATATAGTCATCCGCCCCCATTTCCAGACCGATGACCCTGTCAATATTATCCCCTCTCGCCGTCAGCATAATAACCGGTAACTGCTCGGTTTTTCTGATCTGGCGTAGTACATCAATCCCACTCATATCCGGTAGCATGACATCCAGAATCATCGCGGTGTAATCCCCCGACATTGCGCCATCGATGCCCTCTTTGCCCGTCAGCACCCGGGAAGTCAAAAATCCTTCCGCATTCAGATATTCACAGAGCATATTACCCAGCTCTACGTCATCATCGACCAGTAAAATATTCATATTCTGTCCTTATTAATCGGATCCCTACATAATTCGATTTGCGGAAAAAACACACAAGCAACGTGAAATATAACGGTATATATGTTGTATTCTCAGGTCTGGCGTTAATATTCGCAGCCAGATTTACGTAATCCTTACCATTTCTTTCAGCAAAGATTACCGCTACCTTTACAGACTCGGGGTAAATTACCCTTCTGCGTTATTTACTTCCGTTCAGACGCGTTTATTAAGGACGACTTCCCCTGATGCAATCACGATTCTTTACACGACGCCGTACGATGATCGCACTTGGTCTCATTGCTACTGCCGTGCTTATTCATCTGTTTTTCAGCAAACCATCGCCGGTACCAAACGCGATCACCACCGCCGCAGAGATCGCGGATCTCGAACAAACGGTCCTCGCCGATGGAAACATTGAGGCGCAGAAGCAGGTTAGCGTCGGCGCTCAAGCCTCGGGGCAAATCAAAGCGCTGCACGTCAAACTCGGCGATAAGGTGAAAAAAGGGCAACTGATCGCCGAGATTGATGACCTCACCCAGCAGGACACATTAAAGAATGGCGAAGCGGCGCTAAAAAACGTTCAGGCCCAGCGAGCAGCCAAACTAGCGGAATTGCGTAATAACGAATTAAGCTGGCAGCGTCAGCAAATGCTGATGAAACGCGGCGTGGGCGCACAGGCCGATTACGATAGTGCGAAGGCAACGCTCGATGCCACCAAAGCCAATATCGACGCGCTAGACGCTCAAATCGTTCAGGCGCAACTCACCGTGAACACCGCCAAAGTGAATCTGGGATATACCCAAATTCGCTCGCCGATGGATGGCACGGTGGTGGCGATTCCGGTTGAAGCAGGCCAAACGGTAAATGCGATCCAGACTACGCCAACCATTGCCAAAGTCGCCAATCTGGACACCATGACCATCAAGGTAAAAATCTCAGAAGCCGACGTCGTTAAGGTGAAAACCGGCATGCCGGTCTGGTTCAGCATTCTGGGTGAACCGAATAAGCGTTATGAAGCGACGCTGAGTTCGATTGAACCCGCTCCCGACTCCATCAACACAGACTCGGCAACCACATCATCCAGCACAAGCAGTTCCAGTTCCTCATCCAGCACCGCAATTTATTACAACGGTCAGTTCGATGTGCAAAACCCTGATGGCGTATTGCGTATTTCGATGACGGCGCAGGTCAATATTCTGCTGTCTTCGGTGAAAAATGCCATCGTCGTCCCTGCGACAGCGTTAACCTTGCGCAATGGCATGTGGTACGTGCAGATCGTCAATGCGAACAAGAAGATTGAATCACGCCTGGTCACGCTTGGCCTCAATGATAACGTGCGCACCCAGATCCGTTCAGGACTCAGCGTCGGGGAGCAGGTCGTTGTCAGCCCCTCTCCCGGCGATGTAACCTCCACGCATCCCGGCCCACCGATGGGGATGTAACGCATGTCCACATCTTTGCTTAAACTCACCGGCATCACCCGCCGTTTTTCCAACGGTGAACAGGACGTTACCGTTCTTAAAGACATTAATCTAACCATCAATCAGGGCGAAATGGTGGCGATTGTCGGTGCGTCAGGATCGGGAAAATCCACGCTGATGAATATTCTCGGCTGCCTGGATAAACCGTCCGCCGGTGACTATCAGGTGGCAGGACGCGCCGTTGGCGAATTGGATAACGATCAATTGGCCGAACTGCGCCGCGAACACTTTGGTTTTATTTTCCAACGCTACCACCTGCTTGGAGACCTGACTGCTCTCGGGAATGTCGAAGTCCCTGCGATTTATGCAGGGAAGAGCAGACTGACGCGCCGTCAACGGGCAGCCGATCTACTGACCAAACTTGGGCTGGAAAATCGCCTTCACTATCGACCCAGCCAGCTTTCCGGCGGCCAACAGCAGCGCGTAAGTATCGCACGGGCGCTAATGAACGCAGGCGGCATTATTCTGGCGGATGAGCCAACCGGGGCGCTGGACACCCATAGCGGCAACGAAGTCCTGAGCATACTTCGCGACCTGCACAAGCAGGGCAACACCGTCGTGATCGTCACGCACGATATGACGATCGCCGAACACGCGCAGCGCATCATCGAACTGCGCGATGGTGAAGTGATTGCCGATCGGCAAACGCGCCCCGAAGAAGCCACTGCACCGTTACCTGAAACCGCGTCTCCTACCACCTCGGCCCTGAATCAGTTCAAAGATCGCTTTATTGATGCCTTTAAAATGGCGCTGCTGGCGATGAATGCGCAGCGGATGCGTACCTTTCTGACCATGCTCGGCATTATCATCGGCATCGCGTCGGTCGTCTCGGTAGTTGCACTGGGAAAAGGTTCGCAGGAGCAGGTGCTGGCCGATATCAACTCGATGGGCACGAGCACGCTGGAGATTTTTCCCGGCAAAGACTTTGGCGACATGGATGCCAGCGCTATCCAGACGCTGCGTGCCAGCGATATTCAGCCACTGACACAGCAGCCCTACGTGCATAGCATCACGCCTTCAATCGCCACCAGCGTCACCATGCGCTACGGCAATATTGCCGTTTCCGCCAGCGTTTCTGGGGTTGGCGAACAGTTCTTCACCGTGCGCGGCTACACGTTGGATCGCGGCGTGCTTTTCCCGCGCAGCAGCGTCGATCAACTGGCGCAGGATGCAGTGATTGACAAAAATACGCGCGATAAGCTCTTTCCCCACGGCGAGGATCCCATTGGGCAAGTGATTTTGCTGGGCTCACTACCCGTGCGGATTATCGGTGTCGTCAGCAGAAATCAGGGTGGCTTCGGCAGCGATGAAAATCTGAACGTCTGGGTGCCGTACACCACGGTGATGAAGCGCATGGTCGGGCAGTCCTACCTGAGAAGCATCACGGTGCGGGTAAAAGACAATATTGATATGAACATCGCCGAGCAGAACATCACCACGCTGCTAACGCAGCGGCACGGTACGAAAGACTTCTTTATCATGAACACCGACAACATCCGCCAGATGATCGAGAAAACCACCACTACACTCGCGCTGCTGGTGTCAATGATCGCCCTGATTTCGCTGCTGGTCGGCGGTATCGGCGTGATGAACATCATGTTGGTATCCGTCACAGAACGAACCCGAGAGATCGGCGTTCGTATGGCGGTTGGCGCACGCACCAGCGACATCATGCAGCAGTTTCTCATCGAGGCCGTGCTAGTTTGCCTGTTCGGCGGCATCGTGGGCGTAGCGCTATCGTTGGGAATCGGCGTGCTATTCGCACAGTTCAGCAGTAATTTTTCGATGATCTATTCCAGCGCCTCGATTATTGCCGCGTTCCTGTGCTCCAGCCTGATCGGCATTATCTTCGGCTTCTTCCCTGCTCGCCGCGCGGCACGGATGGAACCGATTCACGCGCTGGAGCGGGAATAGTCATCAGTCAAAGACCCCGGTGGACAGATACCGATCGCCGCGATCGCAGGCGATCGCCACAATCACGCTGCCGGGGTTTTCCGCCGCAAGCCGCAGTGCGCCAGCCACCGCACCGCCGGAACTGACGCCGCAGAAAATGCCTTCCTGACGCGCCAGTTGCCGCAGCGTATTCTCTGCGTCCACCTGTGTCATATCCAGAATACGATCGACCAGATCGGCGCGGAAGATGCCCGGCATATAGTCAGGCGTCCAGCGGCGAATGCCGGGAATATGGCTTCCTTCCGCAGGCTGTAACCCTACCGTACAGATTTCAGGATTCTGCTGCTTCAGATAGCGGCTGACGCCAGAGATCGTACCGGTTGTCCCCATGCTGGAAATAAAATGAGTCAGCCTACCCGCCGTCTGTTGCCAGATTTCCGGACCAGTGGTGAGAAAATGCGCCAGCGAGTTATCTGGGTTATTGAACTGATCGAGCGTTTTACCCTCTCCCGCCAACACCATCTGTTTCGCTCGATCGCGCGCCCCTTCCATCCCCAGTTTACGGTTGACCAATACCAGTTCCGCACCATAAGCGCGCATCGCAGTCTGGCGTTCATAGCTCATATTGTCCGGCATCAGTAGGCGTAGTCGGTAGCCTTTCACCGCCGCAATCATCGCTAATGCAATGCCGGTGTTCCCGCTGGTTGCCTCGATCAGCCTGTCACCGGGAGCGATATCTCCGCGATCCTCCGCCTGCTGGATCATAGAAAACGCAGCACGATCTTTTACCGATCCGGCAGGATTATTCCCTTCCAATTTCAGCCAGATTTCGCTGTTTAACCCCTGCGTCACACGCTGTAATCTCACCAGTGGGGTGTTGCCAATACACTGCTCAAGCGTCGTCACAAATTGAGTCCTAAAAAAACCCACGCGTGCGGCGTGAGTGAGATAAAAGTTAGTGTTTATTCATTTGCCGTTTTACGCGCCACTGCAAGGCACTTTTGATAAACAGCGTCAGTATCGCCATCACGGTTAACAGCGCCGCCGCGGTAAACGCTCCTACGCTGTTATAATCCTGATGCAGTAATTCAACCTGTAGCGGCAGCGTGTAGGTTTCACCACGAATTGAACCCGACACGACGGATACCGCGCCAAACTCGCCAATCGCCCGGGCATTGGTCAGCACGACGCCATAGAGCAGCGCCCAGCGGATATTCGGTAACGTCACCTGATAGAACACCTGCCAGCCTGACGCACCAAGCAGCACGGCAGCCTCTTCCTCCTGACTGCCCTGGCTCATCATCACCGGAACCAGTTCCCTGACCATAAACGGGCAGGTCACAAATATTGTCACCAGTGCAATGCCCGGCCAGGCAAACATCAACTGTAGCCCCTGCTCATCCAGCCAGCCGCCGACCGGGCCATTGGTGCTGTAAAAGAGTAAATAGAGCAAACCGGCGACCACCGGCGAGACGGCAAAAGGAATATCGATCAGCGTAAGTAAAAGTTGCCGCCCCGGAAACTGAAAGCGTGTGACCAACCATGCTAGCAACGTGCCAAACACCAGATTCACCGGTACAACAATCGCGACCACCAGCAGCGTGAGGCCAATCGCATGCAGCATGTCAGGATCGCTCAGATTACGCCAGACGCCCCCCAGTCCGTGCGACAGCGCAGCGGCAAAAATTGACACTAAAGGGATGACTAGCATGATGAGCGATAATATCACGCCCAACGCAATCAGCGCGGCTCTCGCCCAGTTGCGCGCCTGCCGAACAGGATGAGATTGACGTCGCGGCATCGAGGTAGGGATCTCTGCCATTACACGCTCCGGGTCCGTTGACCAAAACGGCTTTGCAGCACGTTGACGGCAAACAGTATCAATAAGGACGCGGCTAACACAACGGAGGCAATCGCGCTGGCAGCAGGGAAATCAAATTCCTGCAAACGGATAAAAATCATCAGCGAAACCACTTCTGTCTGCCAGGCAATATTCCCCGCAATAAAGATAACCGCGCCAAATTCACCCAGACTGCGGGCAAACGACAGCGCGGTGCCGGTTAATAGCGCTGGCGTTAACTCTGGTAAAATGACATAACGAAAACACTGCCAGCGATTCGCCCCCAGCGTCTGTGCCGCCTCTTCGTATTCCGGCCCCAGATCTTCCAACACCGGTTGCACGGTACGCACCACAAAAGGAATGCTGGTGAACGCCATCGCAACCGTAATCCCCAGCCAGGTATAGGACACCTTGATGCCGTATTCTGCCAGCCATGCGCCGTACCAGCCTGTTGTTGAAAACAGCGCAGCCAGCGTCAGCCCTGCCACCGCGGTGGGTAGAGCGAAGGGTAAGTCCATCAATCCATCCAACAGCGCTCGGCCGGGAAAATGGTAGCGCGTCAGAATCCACGCCATTAACAGGCCAAAGCCCGCATTAAAGACCGTCGCCAGCCCCGCCGCCAAGAGCGTGACCTTGTAAGCCGCCACCACCTGTGGGTTGGATATCACCGCCCAGTACTGCGCCACACTCATCTCTGAGAGCTGCATCGCCAGTGCACTTAGGGGCAGTAACAGAATCAGACAAACGAACAGCAGACTGCTGCCCAGACTCAGCGCGAATCCCGGCAGCACCCGCTTACCTGAACCCAAAGACATTACTGACGACCAGACGCCAGCAGTTTATCCAGTTCACCACCGGTGTCGAAGTGGGTTTTCATCACCTGTGGCCACGAGCCAAACTGATCTTCTACTCGAAACAGCGTGGTTTCTGGGAAGCGAGATTTTAGCGTTTGCGCCAGTTCGGGATTATTCACGCGGTAGTAAAAATCGGTGATCACCTTCTGCGCGTCTGGACTATAGAGATAATTCAGATAGGCTTTTGCCGCCTGCTCCGTGCCATTCTTCTCCACATTCTTATCGATCCACGCCACTGGGAATTCCGCCAGTACGTTGACCTTCGGAACGATCACCTCGTAGTTCTCGGCACCGTACTGATTACGAATGTTATTCACCTCGGATTCAAAGCTAATCAGCACATCGCCCAACTGACGCTCCACAAACGTGGTGGTTGCGCCACGACCGCCGGTATCAAATACCGCGACATTCGCCAGAAAACGCGTTATCCATGCACGAGTTTTGGCCTCATCGCCACCGTTGGCTTTACTGGTCGCACCCCAGGCCGCAAGGTAGGTATAGCGGGCATTACCGGAGGTTTTCGGGTTCGGGAAAATCAGTTTCACATCATCACGTACCAGATCGTTCCAGTCGTGAATCCCTTTGGGGTTACCTTTACGAACCAGAAAGGCCATGGTGGAGTAAAACGGAGAGCTGTTATTCGGTAAACGTGCCTGCCAGTCAGCGGGAATCAGTTGCCCGCGATCGTGTAGGATCTGGACGTCCGTCACCTGATTGTAGGTCACCACATCGGCTTTCAACCCTTGCAAGATAGCCAGCGCCTGTTTAGAGGAACCCGCATGTGATTGTTTGATTGTTAGCGGATCGTTGGGATGCTGCGACAACCACTGCTTTTCAAAGCCTGGGTTGAGCGCCACAAATAGCTCACGAGACACATCATAAGAGCTGTTCAGCAACTCGGTAGCGGAGACAGCGCTCTGCCCGCCCAACAGCAATGACAGCGCCAGAGAACCCTTCACCAGCCAGCCTTTCACCTGTACTTGATTCATCTTATGTCCTGCCAGAGTTAGCGCCTATTCGGTAGGCTTTGTTATGGGAGCTATCGTGTGAATAACCGATATTGGAATGCGCGTAGTAGCGCAAATCAGTGTAGGGGAAGTGCTGGTTAACATATAACCTTTATATATAATATTTCGGAGTTTTTAAGCGCGAAAGGGCATAACACCACAACGAGAGATAACGGCAAAAAAGAAGAAAAAGAAAAGAGAAAAACGCAGCAAGATAGGCTACGCAGAGGAACAGAAAGTATTGATGCCTGCACAAATACAGGCATCAGGAAAATGCGTCAGATCTTACAGTGACAAAAGCTTCGCCAAAGACGGCGCGAAGAAGTAGCTGCCGCTGACGGCACGCGTAAAGCGCAACATATCGTCACGTTTGCCGTCACGATCGCCGAACATACTCAGCAACTGCTGTTCAATGTTATGCAGACGCGCACAGTAGGCGACGAAATAAAGCCCGTTCTTCCCGCTGGCGGTGCCATAAGGCAGGCTCTGACGCAGGATTTTCAGCCCTTTGCCGTCTTCCTTTAAATCCACGCGGCTGAGGTGCGACGTTACAGGGCGTTCATCGGAAGACAGCTCTTCGTTATCCTGCTTCGTGCGCCCGATTATCTGTTCTTGCTGTTCCACGCTAAAACGCTGCAACTGCTTCAGATTGTGTTCCCAGCGCTGGGTAAACACGTAGCTGCCACCGGCATCCGGCTGGTCTTCAGGGATAATTGCCACGGCGTGGCGTGCCTCACCCTGTGGGTTTTCCGTACCGTCGATAAAGCCGCTTAAATCGCGATCTTCTACCCAGCGGAAACTGTGTGTTTCTTCTTCGATACGAATCGCGCTACCAAACGCGGCCAGCGCCGCCTGTGCCAGCGTGAAGTTAACATCATGGCGGAGCGATTGGATGTGGATCAACAGATCGCGCTGCGTTGCTGGGGCGAGCCCTTTACCCAACGGCGTAAACGATTTCAGTTCCGTCGCGCTGTGGTTGCAGTCCAGATCGCGCCAAACATCGTTACCAAACGCCAGCACCGCACCTAACCCAGCATCGGGGTACTGCTGCTGTAAATCTTGTAATGTCTGACAGAATTTTTTGCATCCCTGCCGGATAGCATCAAACTCTCCCTGAATCATCGCTTCCATAAAAATGGCAAAACGGCGGTGTTCCAATAAAATACCGCTTTGAATTGGTGTCATTTCTGCTTCCTCAAGCGTCAGTTTTTTCTTTTGTTGTTATGGTTTACTACTGTGGTTACAACAAATACGGCGACCGGAAAAAAGATCGGGCGACACGAGTATCATACCGGAAGCCGCCTGGCTTTTACCTTGCGTGAAGACAAATTAGTCCGTTAACGTCAAAACGCCCTTTATAAAACGGATGGGTTACGCGCCTGTGCGTGCCACACGATTTTGCTCACTTTCCAATTTTTCAGGATATCGTCGGGCGGCATTAAACCTTCCGGGCCGCTCCACTCGCCGGAATAAACGTAGCTGATATGCGTGCTCTGCGGTGCCGCACATTCAACACCCTGCGCATCATCACCTTGTCCCAACTGGCAAGACTCAAAGGCTTTGCTGTAGGTATTGCTAAAGGCATCACCGATTTTCACGCCACCTGCGCTGCCAATCGCCGGATCCATGACTTCAACTTTGCGCACGCTACCCTTCGGCTGGCCGCTGATGACCATCTTCACCTCTTTGCCATCAAGTGCCTGATAAAACGCGACCAGTTGACCGTTGGATGTCCCCATTCCGCTACGCAGTTGATAACTGCCATCCAGCGCATTCTGTAACGCGCCTTCGGACAGCGGCGTACCCGCATTAATGCCACCGACACCTTCATCGGTAACCTCCAGCGAGCTGCCGAACCAGTTAAACGGCGATAGGCTGGACCAGGAAAAATTGGACAGCGTACTGCATCCGGTCAGCAGTAGCGGTAAACCCAACACGAGCGGTAACCCCAAAGACAGCGGGCGAAAATTCATAGTGTGTACTCCTCAAAATTGAACGGCTTCCGTCATCAGCCCTCTGACAAGATGGGAGTTGGAGTCTGCAAGCGACGAAAAGTGCCGTAAAAGACGGGATAATCCTGCGGAAGATTATAGGGGGCATGGGACAAGAAACCTACCAGAACCGCAGGCCCTCCGAGAACCGGAAAGCCTGCGGGCAACATCAACTGCGCGGCGAGGCGAAATCCGTTAAGTCATAACGATGTGGGAACAGATCGTCCAGTTCTGTCTGGTGCGTAATAGCCACCACGGTACACATCGGCAACGCCAACTTGACCAGCGCCAGAAGCTGTCTGGCAGAGTCATGATCCAAATTACTGGTCGCTTCATCCAGATAGAGCGTATCCGGTTTGGCAATCAGCGCGCGGGCAAAGGCAACACGCTGCCGCTCGCCGCCGGAAAACACCCGATCCCAGTTCAGTTGCTCATCCAGACGATCGCGCCATGCACCCAGCCCGACGCTATCCAGCGTCTGGCGCAGCATCTCGCTATCAGCCAGCGGTGGGTGTGGATAGCAGAGGATCTCCGCCAGCGTCCCCTGGCCTAAATAGCTTTGCTGTGGCAACAGCAGGCTGCGCCCTTCGAGCGATTGCCACCGGCCATCGTAATACGGCCATAAACCATGTAGCGTGCGCAGCAGCGTGGATTTCCCTAACCCGCTGCGGCCAGAAAATTTACTCCAGCTACCCGCTTCGCAACTCAGATCCACATTTTGCAACAGCGGAGAGCCCTGTGGCGTAGTAAAGGAGAGCTGTTCAATGCGTAAATCCTGCCCTACTGGCGCATCGGCCTGTTCGGACTGATGACGTTTGATTTCTTCCTTGAACTGGCTCAAACGCGCCATACTGGCGGACAGAATCACAAATTCCTTGTACTTATGGATAAACCAGCTCAGCGCACCGTGCACCTGCGCAAACGCCCCGCGAATCTGCATCAATCCGCCCAGCGTCACTGTTTTACTCAAGAAGGCAGGCAACGCCGCAAAGACCGGCACAATCTGGCTCACACGCATATAACCCGTGGTGAAAAAGCCCAGATTACGTTCGGCATTCATAAAACGCCCCCAGTTCAACACAATGGCAGAGAAATGACGCTGAAGATGACGTTTCTCTTGCGCTTCGCCGCCGTACAGCGCGATTTGCTCAGCATTATCATGCTTACGCAGCAACGCGGCGCGGAAATCTGCCTCCGCTTTTTGTTTATCGTAATTAATATCGTGCAGGCGTTTCCCGACCACATGCGTGATCAGACTGCCGATCAGCGTATACAGAATAGCGATCCAAACCAGATAACCTTTGATTACCCACTCTTCGCCAAACAACATAAAACGCTGAACGCCCGATAACCCCCACAAGATAACGACAAAAGAAAATAAGCGTGCCGTCACGATCAAAAACTCCACCACCAGGCTAACGGCTTTGTCGACAAACAGGTTGATATCTTCGGCAATACGCTGATCGGGGTTATCAATCTTGCCCGCCACCGACATACGATAAAATGCCCGCTTCGCCAGCCAGCTCTCCACCAACTCTGCGGTTAACGCACTACGCCAGCGAATAATCAGCAGTTTGGTAAACCATTCCTGATACACGATCGACCCGATATAGAGCAGGATGTAAATACCATATTCTTTCATCAGGGAAAGCAACAAACTGCCGTCAAATGCCCCTAACGCATCATAAAACGTTTTACTCCACTCGTTTAACAACACGTTGAGATAGACGATCATCCCGCCCATCCCGATGGCAATGAACAGGAGTAACCAAGCCTGCCAACTTCGTTTGCCGCCCCAAAAGGGACGACAGAGATCGACAAACTGCACCGAGATCTTCTTCACTCTTTCACCTCTTGTGGCAAGGCGATGTAAAGCACCCGGTTATCAGAGTTATAGATCTTCGCCGACATGCCGCGCACGCCTTCCAGTGTGATGCTGTCTGCCAGTTTAGATACGCTGCTCAAATAGCGCGGATCGTCATAGTGGCGATAGCTCAGCAACAAGCGACGTTGTATGGTGGTCAGATCGCTCTGACGCCCTTTTTCCGCACGGATGAATTGTGCTTTTTGCTCATCCACATCCTGCTGCGTAATCTTTGACGGCAGTTCAGCGAAAGCTTGTTCAGCCAGCGTCCACAGCTCCTGCGCACGCTCAGGTGCACTGGTGAAGCTCACCTCCGTCTCAATGCGCTGTTTTTTATCTTCCAACTCGCTATCGACACGCATGCGATAAATACCGAGTGCATCATCACGCAGGCTCGTCTTGAGATATTTACTCGCAATGTTACGAGCAATGCTCACCTGTACCGCAGCCTGCGGCGTCCACATATGCGGTGTGAAACTCCAGGTCAGGATATCGGCACGCGGTTCAATATTGATGGCAGAAGTTGCTTCACGTTTACCCGGAAGCGCCAAATGTGACTTCACGTCGCTAGCAGGCTGGCGCGGAATGGTCGCCAGATAACGTTCAACCTGTGGCAACAGTTGTGCCGCAGGCATATCCGCGATCAGATAATAAGTCACCGGTGCAACAGCGGCTTTATGCCACTGTGACAGCAAAGCTGGCGCAGAAACGTGCTTCAGTTCAGCAATGTCAGGCTGTTGCCAGGTGGGTCCACCAAAGCGTAATTTGGTAATTTCGCTGGTTCGCTTTCCTGACACGGACTGATCGTCATTGGCTTTCTGACGTGCCAGACTCATCATGCTCTCTTTCATCACATCCGGATCGATACCCGGTGCAACATTCAGCTCACGGTATAACCCAAACAAACTTGCCAGTTGATCGGTCGGCGCGGTGCCACTGACGGTCAGTTGATCCGCGCCCTGATCGATACTCAGCGACAGCGTTTTTTCCTTTTTCCAGTTACTGAGCGCTTCCCCGCTCCATGTTGCTGGCCCGCTTTGATTGACCAATTGACTCGCCAGTTGTGCCTGCCACGGATTCAACGTATCTGCCATGAAGCCAGCCTGACTCGTCGCGGTGAGATACACTTTCTTACCCGCTTCCGGCACACGTAGCCATACCACGCGATCGCCGTTGCTCAACTGCCACTGCTCAACCTTCTGTGCAGCAAATGTCTTCACCGCCGTGCGCTTTCCGCTTTGCGTCACTGAAGGAAGTTCAGGAATGATTTTCTCTTTTTCCACCTGCAACGGTGTCAATGTCGCCACCGTCCACTGCTTTTGCAATTTGATAATCGCATCTGGCTTAGGCAGCGTGAAAGGCGTTGCGCCCGGCACGCTAAACTGCACCAGCGTATCTGGCGAAGCTAACCAGCGTTGCAGATGGCGGTTCACATCTTCCACCGTGATAGTATCCAGCGCTTCCAGCGCATCTTTACCGCGCTGCTGACTACCGACATACGGGCGATCCTGTTGCCAAACGATGGTCAACTGCTGAACCCAATCCGCAAACTCGCGTGTTTCAGGGGTATCACTCATACGCTGCGCGACTTCACGAATGTCGGATGTGATCTCCGTGATGTCCTGCTCGTTTAACGGATAGCGTTTTAACCGCTCAATTTCTTTCAGTACGGCAGAAAGCGCAACGTCATGGCCTCCCGGCATCACATTGGCGAAAAAGCCCAGTGCGGCGGTGGTTTTACCAATATCTGATTTACGCACCACCAGGCTACTGGCGTCTTGCGGCAACTCCGCTTGCTGTCGACGCACCTGACGGGTTACCGCAGACATCGTGATTTGCGTCAGCAAACGGTGACGGTATTCTGATTGGCCAAATGCATCTTTATCATTGAAACGGTAGACAAATGACACCTGGCTGCTACCGCTTTGACTATCCTGTAAACGCGCGACTTTGAGGCGTGGTTTCAGTAACGGTTCGTAGTAATCTTGGGCTGGCACCGCGACATCCGGCAGTGGTGCAAAATAGCGCTGAATGTCACGTTCCGCATCCGCAGGCGTGATATCACCAATAATCATCAAGCGCATATTCGACGGACGATACCAACGCTGATAAAAATCCTGTAATACGCGGGCAGGCGTCTCGTTGATCGATGCTTCTGTGCCAATCGTTGGGCGCGAAGGATAGCGGGAATCATGGCGAATCGCCTGTACACGCTGCTGATTCATGCGTTCTGCTACACCCAGCTTGCCACGCCACTCTTCCAAAATGATTTTGCGCTCATCATCCAGATCGCTTTGTAACAGCTTGGCATGACCCGTCATCTGGCTCAGCGCCTGTAACGTCGCCCCCAGATCGCGATTACCTTTCGGTGGGCTCATCATATACATGGTGCGTTCGTAGTTGGTCATGGCGTTATAGTGCTGCGCGCGAACCCAACCTTGTTTGTGCAGTTCCGTGCCCACGCCTTGAGGAAAGGTGTCGGTGGCGCGAAACACCATGTGCTCCACCATGTGCGCCACACCGGATTCGTTGTCGTTTTCATCGATCGAACCGACATCAACAATCAGGCGAATATCGACCCGCGTCTTCGCCCCTTCCAACGGCACGAGGGTATAACGCAACCCGTTAGCCAGCGTCCCTTCTTTAATCACCGGTAACGGACTTTTTATTTCGTCCGCCTGGCTCACGCCCACAATGCTTCCCGCTAACAGGCAAATAACACCCGTCAGCCAATACATAATTTTATTTTTCATCACTGACCTTTATTATTTTTATCACTTACCATGAATACGTTACATCCAGCCAGAATTGACGACCCAATCCATAATTAGATTCGTTCTTGTTGGCTTTATTCAGGACATTGAGTACATCTACGCCCACTTTTAGATTCTGCTTACCTAATGGCTGGGTATAATTCACACGCCAGTCCAGCAGCATATTGTTGCCATACTGCTCTTCTTCATATACATCAGTAGAACCGACATACCCGGAACAGCGGTCATCATCTGGACAGTTAATAGTTTCAGTACGCTTCATGGCTTTATACCCACCGACATAACTTAAACGCTGTGTCCAATCTAAACGCCAGTTGGGTATTTCAGTATTCAGCTCAAGAAACGCCGTCCAGGGGCGATTGAAATTATCAGCGGGTTTATCAATCGCGCGGATCATTTTTCCGTTGTAGAGAATATAGCCATCGAGATCTGCCTCGGTGTCATAGTCCTTATTTGAGGAAGTACTTTTATGAATATTCGCTCCCGCCGACCAACTGAATACCGCAGAATTCCATTCAATGGGAGAAACAGGCTTGACCATCAAACTAAACGTGTCGGACTCGGATTTACCGTTATTGGTTAATTCATAAGTTTTTGTCGCTGTATTTCTCTCAGCAGAAAATTGATCTTTTGCTTCACGGTGAACCCATTTCAACGTCCAAACGGTGTCATAAATTCGCTGCTGCGCACCGAGATTGAGTTCGTCACTGTAGGGAGTATTTAATGACGTGTATCGGTAATCAGCTTGGGTAGATGCCTTATTAAAGACCCACTCACCTGGCGTATTGCTGGAACTCGTTGACAAGGCATTACATGATCCACGCGAATTCACATGTTCAGCGCGGCATTCGGTATAGCCCAACTTACGCGCTTCTCTCAGCTTATAAGCCAAAATATTGCCTGCATAGTAACGGTTTATTCCGCCGAAAAATTCAGTGGAACGATCGCCCCAAACATCATAGCTCGAACTTAAACGTGGAGAGATATTCATGTTTTTCATGTAATCGTCATAATCAACGCGAATACCGGATGTCACAGCCAGGCGGGAATAGGTTAATGTATCTTGTAGATAAACTGCATAAGTGCTTGCCGCCACTTTTACATCAGACGCTTCATATACTGTCCGTTGGCGGAAATACTGCTCACCGTCAATACACGCCGAATCGCCGTTACATACCACAGTACTTTTTCTGTTCGCAGTAGCATAAGCATAGGAATTGTTCTTACGCTGATAACGAGCCTCGGAAAAATCGGTATCAAAGCCGAAATCAAACTGGTGTTGTACACCCCAGGCAGAAAAAGGATTTAGCTGCCAATCGTGTTTAAAATTAATGCCGGATTGCTCGGTTCTTACCGTGCCATATCCTCCCTCTTGAGCTGTGGTTCCAGAGAAACTAGATACCCAGTCAAGGCTGTCTGTTTTAAGCCAATTATAATAATCATTGCCTCTATTCTTAATAGTATTTTCGTTCTGTTTCCATATTAGCTGTGTGGCGACTTTCCCCCACATATTCTGATTATCCCACTTCAGGTTGGCATTATATCCGCCACCTTCAGCAGTAAAATTACCATCCTTCGTATTGGAACGCACATAGCTTGCACTATGGGGTGAATGCATGAGTGATAAGCTAAATTGATTTCGTTCATTAGCATCCCACGCGCCACGTAACATATAGGTTTCGGATTCGCGTGATTGATCTTCCCATCTTTGAAAAATCGTATGCCAGAATGGGATGTCAGATTCCTTACGGCTATATACAAACATCAGCGCCGCATTATCATTAAGGGGCTGACTAACATTCAGGTTATAAAAATTTTTGGTGAATTTAGGCTGCCTCTTAAGCGTGGTTGCGGCACTAAACGAGGCTTCCTCTTTTTTCTCCAGATGATATTTCGTCCATGATGAACGTGTTGTGCGGTAAGAGACAGAACCGGATGGCTCGGTAAACGACGGTTTTTTAAGTTTTGCATCAATGACACCGCCAGTGAACTGGCCATACTTCGCCGACACGTTACTGTCGTAAACCGACAAGCTTTCAATCAGGCTACTGTCTATCCAAAAAGACTCAGGATGGCCAGATGGGAAATCATTAGGGCCATTCCCATTGGCGACAGCCCCAACCTCACCGACATTCACGCCTGGGTTCAGACGATCGTTGTTCGACATCCCATCGATCATGAAGTTGTTGTTATAGAACTTCTCACCGTGGAACGAAACAACGTCAGGAGCCAGTTCTCCAGGTGTCTCACTATTACGTGACGTTTCAGAGAATTGCACGTTTGGATTGGTGCGCAGCAATTCAGTAATATTTCCATTAGCGGTCGGTTTTTTTGCGATCTCCTCGGCCACCAACTGCTGACTACCGATCTCCATCGGTCCCGGCGAAATCTGCGCTTTTACCGTGATCACATCGCCGCTGTTTTCGGTTCCCGAACGACTAGTCGCCGCGCTTGTATTTACCGTCTGAGCCTCATCCGACGCCGACATACTAGCCATTGGGCGAATGATAAACGCTTTACCGGCGTCTGCAGGCTCTGCATAAAGGTTATTACTGTTCAATAACCGATCCAAAGCCTGCTCAACCGTGTAGTTCCCTTCCAGCGCGGGGGCTTGTTTTCCTGCAACCAGTTGGCTATCAACCCCAAAGTTGACACCGGTCTGCCGCGCCAATTGTGTTAACGATTTTTCCAATGACTGTGCAGGAAGGTGTATTGATTGTGCTGTTGCACCAAACGCCGAACTGCCTCCGCTTAACGCCAGAGTGAGCACCGCTATCGGCCAAATTGTGTTACGCATCCCCAAAAAATTACGCATGAATTTACCCTGAATTATTTTATGTTTTCAGGAGAGAAGACGTTGCGTAGCAGAAATCGGGCAGAAGGAAATAAAAATAATTATCATTTATATTTGAATTAAGCCTTTTCCAATTGATTATTAACGCTTTTTATTTTCGCTAATCCAGGAAATATAACCGAAGGACTGTCGGACGGAGATAGGAAGGGAGTGTTGCAGTAACTCGAGTGCCTGTTGGCTGTTATTCAATGGTAGAACGCCAGTAAAGCGCAAACGCTCAAGTTCCTGACGCTGGCGTGGATCCAGATAAATCAGCCCTGGATAGTGGCGGGAAAGTTCATCAATAACCTGAATGAACGGTGCATTTTCAAAAATCAATTGATTGTGAATCCAACCCGTTTCCGTTGATGCACTCACCGGTCGAGTAATATGGTGCTGATCGAGTCCAACTTGTTGGCCTGCGCCAAGGTCAAGACGGATATCCGGGTTCTTATTTGCAGTAATGCGAACGCGAGACTCGTCAACGCTTACCAGCGTATCTTCCCCTGCGTCACGCACGCTATAGCGAGTGCCTAAGGCTTGGGCCGTTGCCTGTGCGCTGTCAATCACAAACGGCCTGCTACGCGGATCTTTGGCAACATGCGCGTAGACTTCGCCACGTAGCAACGTGACCGTTCGTTTCTGTGATGTAAAGGCGATATTCACAGCCGAATTGCTGTTGAGCACCAGTTCACTGCCGTCATCCAGCACAATACGTCGCACTTCACCCGCTACCGTTCGTTGGTCGGCCAACCAATAAGCATAAGGTAACTGGCTTAGCAGCCAGCCCCCTGCGATGAAAATCGCCAGAGCAACATAACGGGATGAACGTGGTTTAGGTGATGTCGAAGCAGGTGTAATTGTCGCACTTGCCCATAATTGCTGCATTTGATGATAAACCACAGGATGACGAGCATCGATCAGGCACCACTGCTGCCACTCTTTACGCAGTAATATCGCGTCGTCACTATCCTGCTCGACTTCCGAGAAGCGTAATATCCATTCAGCGGCTTGCTGCTGGATCTGCTCAAAATCAGCGTTACGCTTCATCCTGTTCCTGAAAAAAAATCCGACTGTGGAAATGCACCATCGCTTTTGCCAGATATTGCTTTACGCTACTTTCGCTCACATGCAACGTCTCAGCAATCGTGCGGTAGTCGTATCCTTCCACACGCGCCATAATGAATGCGCGCTGTACTTTTTCGTCTAGCTCATGCGTCAAAATATGCAGCGCCGTCGCCACCAGTTGGCTTATCGCAACACGGTATTCCGCAGACTGCTCTTCTTCCCCATCAACCAGCAGCGCTAATGCAGATAACGCATCTTGCTCCAACTTACGCTTACGGAACTGATCGATCATGACATGATTCGCCGTCACCATCAGATAAGCCTTCGGCTGTCGGATAGCGGAGGGATCGGCAAGCGTCAGAAGTTTAAGAAAGGTGTCATGGGTAAGATCATCTGCCTGATGGATACAGCCCATTTTTTTACAAAGCCATCCCCGCAGCCATCCTTGGTGGGTCTGGTAAAAATCACTCCAGAAAGAAGTTAGCTGCGTCATAGTGGTTTCAACAGGCAAAAAACAGATGATATTAGTTTAATTGATACTCATTATCATCTAAGCCTGTGACGCGATGCAACACTTTTTAAACAACGCCCTTCCGAGCATCGCAGATGGGAATGATTGTAACCACCAACAATCAATATTCCCGATCTTCAATCAGGCGTTTTCCCAACGTGACGCTATCGACGATCTCGTAGTCGAGTTTTTCATACATACCGATCACGGCGTCGTTGTCTTCACGCACCATCAGGTGGATCTTCGGACAGCCGCGGGCAATCAGTTTTTTCTCCAGACGGCTAACCAACGCGTTAGCAATGCCGCGCCCACGAAAATCAGGGTGTACGCCCAAATAGTATGCAGACCCACGGTGGCCGTCGTACCCACCCATCACCGAGGCTACGATTTCGCCGTTCACCTCTGCGACCAGAAACAGATCGGGATCGTGATTAAGCTTACGTTCGATGTCCATTTCAGGATCGTTCCACGGACGCAGCAAATCGCAACGTTCCCAGAGGGTGATCACGGCTTCAAAGTCATCCTGCCTGAATATGCGGATTTCCATCACAGTCGCCATTTTGTAATAAGGTAAATCGTGATTATCGCGTGATTTTTATCAGACGCAATCCAAAATTGCGTACCGCTATCAGGAATCACACAACGGGTGACCGGGGATCGATTTTATTGATGGTATACTGCCCGCCCAATCACTGTGCCACCATCGCTATGGAAACGAGATGTCCACTATGTTTGACGTCAACGCGGTAAAACATTTTTTACTTAGCTTACAGAAAGATATCTGTCAGCAGCTTGCGGCGATCGATGGCGGAGCCGATTTCGCCGAGGACGAATGGCAACGTGCCGAAGGCGGTGGCGGGTGCAGTCGCGTGCTGTCCGGCGGGCGCATCTTTGAACGCGCTGGCGTAAACTTTTCCCACGTCGCCGGCAAGTCATTGCCACCGTCAGCCAGTACGCATCGCCCTGAACTGGCGGGTCGTAGCTTTCAGGCGATGGGCGTGTCGCTGGTGATCCACCCGCTGAGCCCTTACATTCCCACCAGCCATGCTAATGTGCGCCTGTTCGTCGCCGAAAAACCGGGAGAAGCGCCAGTGTGGTGGTTTGGCGGTGGCTTCGATCTGACGCCCTATTATGGTTTCAAAGAAGATGCCGTGCACTGGCACCAGACCGCTCACGATCTGTGCCAGCCGTTTGGTGACGATGTGTACCCGCGCTATAAAAAGTGGTGCGACGATTACTTCTTCCTCAAGCACCGTAACGAGGCACGCGGCATCGGCGGGCTATTTTTTGACGATCTGAACGAGCCAGATTTTGCCACCAGCTTTGCTTTCATTCGCGCTGTCGGTAATGGATTTCTCGATGGCTATCTGCCCATCGTCGAACGACGTAAAGATCTGGCGTGGGGAGAACGTGAACGCGAATTTCAGCTCTACCGCCGTGGCCGCTATGTGGAATTCAACCTGATTTGGGATCGCGGTACGCTGTTTGGCCTACAAAGCGGCGGGCGCACCGAGTCCATTTTGATGTCGATGCCGCCGTTAGCACGCTGGGAGTACCAGCATCAACCGGAACCCGATAGCCCGGAAGCCCTGCTGTATCAAGATTTCTTGCCCGCCAGAGACTGGCTGGCAGAAAGCAACATGCACAACAAGGAAACATAAGTCATGCAGATTTGGGTCGATGCCGACGCCTGCCCTAACGTTATCAAAGAAGTGCTGTTTCGCGCGGCGGATCGCACACAAATGCAAGTCACGTTGGTCGCTAATCAGACCATAAAAGTGCCGCCGTCACGCTTTATTAGCACGCTGCGCGTCTCTGCAGGTTTTGACGTCGCCGACAATGAAATTGTGCGCCGCGTTGAAACGGGCGATCTGGTGATCACCGCCGATATTCCGCTGGCATCGGAAGTGATAGAAAAAGGTGGCATCGCGTTGAACCCGCGTGGCGAGCGCTATACGCCGGACACCATTCGGGAGCGCCTGAACATGCGCGATTTTATGGACACCATGCGCGCCAGCGGGATACAAACCGGCGGCCCCAGTGCCTTAAACCAGCGCGATCGTCAGCAGTTTGCCAATGAACTGGACAAGTGGTTGCAGCAGGTACGGAAGCCATAGTTATTTGGGCATGGTTACAGGGGAATAGTTATTGGAACCATCATTATCTGAGCAGTAACCATCCCGCCCCTTCTGCTTTCGTAGACAAGGCGGGATGGTGCATCTGGTTTAGCGGTAAACGGGTAACACATCAAAGCTGGAAAGAATATGTATCAGCGCGGTGCCGATGCCAAATAACAGCACCAGCGTAATCATCACATTACCCCCCCGCACGCGGAACAGCGGGCTGCCGAAACGGCGACGCGACGCGAGCGCCAACAGCGCTGGCGTAATCACCGCCCATACGGTAGCGGCCAGCCCGGCAAACCCAATCGCGTAAATAAAACCGTTCGGATACAGCAGGCCGCCGATAATAGGCGGCAGAAAGGTCACCAGCGCCGTTTTGGCTCTTCCCATTCGGCTATCGTCAAATTTCAGCAAATCAGCCAGATAATCAAACAGCCCCAGCGTGACCCCGAGAAACGAACAGGCAACGGCAAAGTTGGAAAAGACAGTGAGCAACACGTCCAGATAAGCGCTATTCAACACGCCGCCCAACGCCTGCACCAGAACATCAATATTGCCGCCCCGCTCAGCAATTCCGATAAAGTCGGGACGGGCGATGTTTCCCATCGTGCTAATCAGCCAAATGACATACATCACCAGCGCCAGCACGCTGCCAATAAACAGGCAACGCTTGATTACCTGTGGCTTGTGGCCGTAATGCTTCACCAAACTGGGAACGTTGCCATGAAAACCGAAAGAAGTCAGACAGAATGGCAGCGTCATCAGCACATACGGAAGATAGCTGGGCGCTTCTTGCGCAACATTGAATAAAACAGCAGGCTTAACATTCCACAGCAGGCTGCCGAACGTCATGAAAAAGGTCAGCACCTTCGCCGCCAGAAAAAAGGCGGTCATCCGACTCACCGCCGACGTACTCCACCACACGGTCAACGCGACAAACAGTGCAAACAGGCAACCGCCGACGCGGGCGGAGAAATCGATCGACATCTCGGCAAGCGTGTGATGGATAATGGAACCACTCGCCGAGATATAGGCGTAGGTCAGGATATAGAGGACAAAGGCAATCGATATGCCATTAAGGACATTCCAGCGCTTGCCCAGTAGATCTTTGGTCAGCGTATCAAAGCTGGCACCGCTCGGATAATTCAGGTTAGCTTCCAGAATCATGAGCCCTGAGTGATACATACAGAACCAGGTAAACACCAACACAGCAAATGACCAGAAAAACCAGGCACCCGACATCACCACTGGCAGGGAAAACATCCCCGCGCCGATAATCGTCCCTGCAATGATCATCGACCCGCCAAACAGCGAGGGAAGACGCTTTCCTGTACCGTTTTGTTCTACTGTATTTTCTTGCACTGCGTGTGTGGCCATAACCGATATTCGCTCGTTGGTTTTTTATCGAGTCCGAGGAAAATCCCCCCTACAGACGAGGCGGGATCATGGCATAAAACCAAAATTATTCCATTGATTTAACTTATACCTCGGTATGGAAAATCCATGTTTTGCTAAAAATGACGTGTTATGTTGTAAGAGATTAAAGGAAAAGCAATTTTAGGATGATGACGTTGTGCTGAAGGCAGTGAAATCTGTTTTATTCGATATTCTTTCCATGATACTGACATTTATTCTCTGTGTTTTTTCTACGGTTATCGTCGTCTCTCTATTCCCTGATAGTCTGTTGCTCCCGCCTGCGTTTTTGGCCTCATCGGTTCATATTGGTTAGGCGATTATTTGGTCGATCAACTGCGGTAAATAAAAAACCCAGCCAACAATCGACTGGGTTTGTCTGTATGAAGTAACGGAAATGACTTACAGCGGCTGAGTTTGTGCTTCCACCACCGCCAGCGCCACCATGTTTACAATCCGGCGCACCGAAGCAATCGGTGTCAGGATATGTACCGGTTTCGAAATTCCCATCAATACCGGCCCCACCGTCACACCTTCTGAAGACGACACACGCAGCAGGTTATAGCTGATACGTGCAGATTCCATGTTAGGCATGACCAGGATATTAGCAGAGCCTTTCAACGGGCTATCCGGCATCTGCTCACGGCGGATCGCTTCCACCAACGCGGCATCACCGTGCATCTCGCCGTCGATCTGCAGTTCCGGAGCCAGCTTGTTAACCAACGCCAACGTGGCACGCATCTTCTGCGCCGTCGGGGAGTCCGAGGTGCCGAAACTGGAGTGCGACAACAGCGCGACTTTCGGTTCGATACCGAAACGACGCACGCTTTCTGCCGCCAGTAGCGTGATTTCCGCCAGTTGTTCCGGCGTTGGATCTGCGTTGACGTAGGTGTCGGCGATGAACGTGTTGCCGCTCGGCAGCATCAGCGCATTCATCGCGCCGGCAACGTGCACGCCCTCACGGTAGCCGAACACTTTCTCAACCACATCGAAATGCTCTTCATAGGTGCCAATCGTGCCACAAATCAGCGCATCCGCTTCGCCACGGTGAACCATGATCGAACCTATCAACGTTGGATTGCCGATCACCGCGCGCTGTGCTTTTTCCTGTGACACGCCGCGACGCTTCATGAGTTCGAAATACTCGCTCCAGTATTCTTTGAAGCGCGGATCGGATTCGTTATTAACCACTTCGAAATCTTTACCGATGGTCAGTTGCAGCCCCAGCTTTTGCAGGCGCATTTCAATGACGCTTGGACGACCAATCAGAATCGGGAACGCCAGTCCCAGCGTGACCAACTCCTGCGTAGCGTGCAACACGCGAGCATCTTCACCTTCGGCGAATACGACGCGCTTCGGTTGCTGACGCGCCTGTGCGAAGATCGGCTTCATGAACAGGTTGGTTTTGTAGACGAACTGGGTCAGTTTTTCGATATAGGCATCGAAATCTGCGATCGGGCGCGTTGCTACGCCGGAATCCATCGCCGCTTTCGCCACTGCCGGTGCAATCTTGATGATCAAACGCGGATCGAACGGTTTAGGAATCAGATAATCCGGGCCGAATGACAGTTCCTGATCGCCATAGGCAGAGGCTACCACTTCGCTCTGCTCCGCCAGCGCCAGATCGGCAATCGCGTGCACGCAGGCCAGCTTCATCTCTTCGTTAATCGTGGTTGCGCCGACATCGAGTGCGCCACGGAAGATGAACGGGAAGCACAGTACGTTGTTTACCTGATTCGGGTAATCTGAACGACCGGTACAGATAATCGCATCCGGACGCACTTCTTTTGCCAGCGGCGGCAGTATCTCCGGTTCAGGGTTAGCCAGCGCCATGATTAGCGGACGTGGCGCCATGGTTTTCACCATATCTGGCGTCAGTACACCGGGGCCGGAACAGCCAAGGAAGATATCCGCATCCGGGATCACGTCAGCCAGCTTGCGAGCACCATTATCTTCAATCGCGTAAGCGGCCTTGGTTTCTTCCATATTTTCGTCACGACCGTGGAAAATCACGCCGCGCGAATCGCACACTACGATGTTGTGTTTCTGAAGACCCAGCGCCACCAGCAGGTTCAGACAGGCGATAGACGCCGCGCCTGCACCAGACACCACCAGACGCACATCAGAAATATTCTTCTCTACAACGCGCAGGCCGTTCAGGACAGCGGCGGTACAGATGATTGCCGTACCGTGCTGATCGTCGTGGAACACGGGAATCTTCATGCGCTCGCGCAGTTTCTTCTCAATGTAAAAACATTCCGGTGCCTTGATGTCTTCCAGATTGATACCGCCAAACGTCGGCTCCAGCGCGGCGATCACGTCGATCAGCTTGTCTGGATCCAGTTCGTCGACTTCGATATCGAAAACATCAATGCCGGAGAATTTTTTAAACAGAACGCCTTTGCCTTCCATCACCGGTTTACCGGCCAGCGCGCCGATATTGCCGAGACCCAGAACGGCTGTCCCGTTAGAGATCACCGCAACCAGATTACCGCGAGCAGTGTATTTGTAGGCAGCCAGCGGATCTGCCGCTATTTCCAGACAGGGTGCTGCGACACCGGGAGAATATGCCAATGCCAGATCGCGCTGCGTCGCCAGCGGTTTAGTCGGGGAAACCTGAATTTTGCCCGGAATCGGATACTGGTGGAAATCAAGGGCGCTTTGCTTTAGCTGTTCATCCATTTTATGTACCTTTTCGGTTTTGTTGTGTCTGTAGGGTAAAGAGTACCCAGTATAGTGTTTACCAATGGCTACACTACCGAGGATGGCAAAAACTGAGGGGGAATGCTGGTTAATATAGTTATTTTATTTGACGGTTTTTCGTTCAGAAACCAGATGGGCGACAAAGAAAAATCGCGTAGTGCAGGCGCACGACGCGATGTAGGGAGGACAAAGCGACGACTAATGTCTGGCGGATATCAGGCTTAGCACCGTGCGAGCATTACTGGCACTGGTGGCAATAACATCCACAATGCCAGAACGCAGCGCAGCCAGAATCGCCGTCGCTTTGGTGTTTTCAGAGGCAATGGCAATCACGTAAGGGATCTTGCGAAGCTGATCGAGACTCAGGCCGATAACTCGGTCGTTCATCACCGTATCGACAGGCCGCCCTTGAATATCCAGAAAGGCATATCCGGCGATATCACCAACAACGCCCTCATCCTGACGCGCCGTGATGATCTCCTGTGAGGTAAACCAGCCGAGTTGAACCATAAAACTGTTTTCGTTCATATCGCCTAACCCCACCAATGCAATATCCGCCTTGCTTGCACGTTCAAGCGTGTCATTGATCAGACGGTTTTGCATAAAGGCAGATTTTAATGCCGGGTTTTCGACATAAGCAGGTGCGTACAGCGTTTCGCTCGTGGCATTAAATTTCCGCGCCAGATGACGACTGATATGATCGGCATCAATCAGTTCCCCATCGCGCTGCGTGCCGCCAATGCCACAGATAAACTTGCAGTGCCGTTCGGGAAAAACGCCCACGTGACTGGCGACCGCCGCCACATTACGCCCCTGCCCAACTGCCACGGACATGCCATTTTTCAAGATACTGGACAAGTAAGTGGACACCAGCGATGCCACCTGTTGGCGCTGTTCATCTTCATCATGGTGATCGATAGCAATCAGCGCACGTTTGATGCCAAAGCTCTTAATAAATTGCTGTTCAAGTTGAGAACTAAATACAGGATGGTAGCGGACATTAATTTCAACGATCCCTTCCGCCCGCGCACGTTTCAACAAACGCCCGACTTTGATACGCGAAATACCAAAACGGCTGGCGATCTCTTCCTGCGTCTGTTGATTTTCATAATACGCAACGGCTATTTCCGTCAGTAATTCACTGTCTGAATCAAATTCGCTCATGGCTTAACTCATTTTGGCTTCGCTTAGGGCCACGTGTTCACCCTGTTCATTCAACAATGCCGAAACACTGCGCACCAGTTGGCAGAAGTCATCCGCATTCCAGGCGGCCCTGCCGATAAATAACCCGTCAATATCTGCGCATTGAATAAGTTCACAGGTATTATGCGGATTCACGCTTCCGCCGTACAGAAGCGTAATACAGGAAGCCGTTCTTTCGCCATAAAGGGCAACTAACGCCTGGCGCAACGCGACGTGAATATCCTGCGCTTCCTGTGCGGAAGATGGCGTCCCTCCTTCACCAATGGCCCAGATGGGTTCATAGGCGATGATGACACGTGTCGCCTGTTCCGCATTTAAGCCTGCAAGCGCAATTTTCATTTGCCGAATGACCGTTTCTCTGGAAACACCCCACGCCTTCTCTTGTGCACTGTCACCCACGCAAACTAACGGGCGCAACTGATAGCGTAGTGCGGCCTGCACTTTTTTCTGAATATCCGCATCATTTTCTGCGAAATATTGCCGCCGCTCGGAATGTCCCAGTTCGACAAGCGTCGCACCGCAATCAGATACCATCATCGGAGACACCTCTCCGGTCCACGCGCCGTTGTCAGCGTAATGCATATTTTGCGCCCCTGTCAGGCAATTCACCTTGTGCGCAGACAGATACTCGGTCACTTCCCTTATCAAGGTAAAAGGGGGAATCACAAAGGGCTGAGTGAATGCACCGGCAGCAGGGTTAAGCTGTTTGGATAGAACCGTACAGTAGTCGATCGCCTCCTGTCGGGTTTTATTCATTTTCCAACTCGTGCCTATCATCACTTTTTTCATGTCATCTCCTTCTTTCGCACCGTGGCTTTCGCTGTAGCGTAACAAAAGCACCCTCACCAAACTTATATTCACACAACAAACAAATGTTCGATCACGAAAATGCATCAAAAAGAAAAAAATTGTGCTTAATGTGATCGAATTCAAAGCTATTTCTCCAATAGACCGTAAAATCCCATAAAACAAAAGTTCAACCAATGAACATATGAACAACCAAACCATTCCGGTTTACGATAAAAGGGGAAATTATGTCGACCGTAAAAAAACCCGTTGTAGCTCTGACTATCGGCGATCCAGCAGGGATCGGCCCTGAAATTTCGGTAGCGACCATGATGGATAAAGACGTGTATGAAGAATGCCGCCCTTTCCTCATCGGCTCACTCCCCATCATCCGCCGTGCAATGGCCATTAAACACTGCGATTTTGCGCTCAACATCATCACCTCTCCTGCCGAAGCCAAATTCACGTGGGGTACGTTGGATGTGCTGGAAACGGGCGAATATGATTGCGATAGCATCGAATGGGGTAAGGTCCAACAGCTTGCTGGAAAGATGTCGCTTGATTACGTCATGAAATCCATTGAGTTAGGCATGGCGGGTGAGATTGATGTTGTGTCTACCGCCCCCATCCATAAAGAAGCGATAAAACTCGCGGGCTGCAAATTGCCAGGGCATACCGAAATTTATCAGGTTGAAACCGGTTCGGATTACGGCCTGACGATGTTCCATGTGCAAAAACTGCGGGTGTTTTTTGTCAGCCGCCATATCGCACTGAAAGAAGCCTGCGACTACGCAAACAAAGAGCGTGTTCTTGCTTGTGTGCAGCAAATTCACCATGAATTCACCGCACTGAATATTCAAAACCCGCGTATCGCCGTCGCCGCCCTCAATCCACACGCCTCAGATAACGGCCTGTTCGGCCATGAAGAGAAAGACAACCTGATTCCTGCCGTCAAAGCCGCTCAGGAAATGGGTATCAACGCAATAGGTCCGATTCCGGCGGATTCCGTTTTCCATCTCGGAAAACAAGGACACTACGACGCCATTCTGTCGCTCTATCACGATCAGGGACATATCGCCTGCAAAACGCTCGATTTCGAGCGCTCCATCACCATCACTTTCGGTTTGCCGTTTATGCGCAGCTCGGTCGATCACGGTACCGCTTTCGACATTGCAGGCACAGGCAAGGCAGGTACGGTCAGCATGCTGGAATCGACGCTGGTTGCCGCACGTTACTGGAAAATGAAGCACTAATGCGAGTTTCAGGTCACTGACGGAGAACACACCATGACGCGATATTTGGAAATTATCAGAGGCGGTAAAGGCTGGGGCGGACCGCTACTCGTGAATGTCACACCGGGGAAAAAAATTGCCTACATTACCGGGGGAATCCGTCCCACCGTAGTAGATCGGTTGATGGAACTCACCGGCTGGGAATCTGTGGATGTCTTCAAACACGGGGAACCTGATGAACAAGAGATCGGTTTAGTGGTCATCGACTGCGGCGGCACGCTGCGCTGCGGTCTTTATCCCAAACGAGGGATTCCGACGATCAATCTCCACCCGACGGCAAAAACAGGGCCACTGGCAGAATACATTCGAGAGGATATCTATGTCTCGGATGTCACCCCCGCGGGTATTCGGCTACGGGCAGAGGGAAAACAAGGAGACAAACTGGGGATTGTCGCTGACGATCTCACCGGCGCGACAACGATCGGCGTCCTGCTCGCGCGCAGCGGCATGAAAACAGCGGCCTTTTTTAATACCACGTCGTTCACGGACTGTGAATCAGACTGGCAGGCTATGGTGATCAGCAGCGATAGCCGCCCTCTGCCCAAAGCGGAAGCGAAAAACCGCGTGAGAAATGCGACGCAAGCCCTGCTGGAACGCGGTGCGGTGTATTTCACTAAACGTGTCGATACCACACTACGCGGCGGTATCGGCTACGAAATTGATGCCATGCTGGAAGTACTGCCACAGGAAACGGTCGCGGTGGTCGTTCCCGCCATGCCACAATCGCGCCGTATCGTGGTCGGCGGCTACTCGGTCATTGATTCCGTCGCCCTGTCCTGTACCGATGTCGCCAAAGATGTTCGTACACCAGTGACGGAAACCTTTGTTCCCGGCCTACTCAGTGAGCAAACGCATCATCAGGTGAAACACATCCCCCTGTCTTGCGTGTTAAAAGGCTATAACGCCATCAGCGATGCACTGGTTCAGCAGCAGCGGGAAGGCGCTCGCGTCATTGTCGTGGATGCCATTTCACTGGCCGATGTGGAAAATATTGCTCGCGCGGTTACCAAGCTGAACTGGAATGTACTGGCTGTCGATCCCGGTCCTTTTACCGAGCGTCTGGCCTTTACCAGAGAAATGATCCGCGATGAGGAACGTAAGGAGAAAGCGCGCATTCCTCAGGAACAACAGCAGGGTTCAATTATCGTCGTCGCAGGCAGCGCAACGCCGGTCACCAAAAAACAGCTTACCGCACTCATTGAAACCGACCCGCGCGTTTGTCACATTCCGATTGATGCCGAACTGCTGATCGATAAAGAACATTCAGCGGGTATTGAAGTGGCAAGAGTGGTCAGACAGGCTCTGGAGTGTGTGAAAACTCACGCGAATGCCATCTTCGTTTTTGAATCCGCCTTAACTGGTCGTCTACTCGATCTCAGCATGGAAGAACAGCGTTTTGGGCTGGCGCATGGTCAAGCAGCAGAAAATATTAATCAGGGTCTGGGTAATATCGTAAAAACCGTGTTGGATGCTGCGGCTTCTGAAATTAAAGGCCTGTATATGACGGGTGGAGACACCATGGTCAACGTACTCAAACAGCTCGGTGCTAACGGTATCGAGATGGTGGATTACGTTATTCCTCAAACCGATCTGGTCAAAATCATTGGCGGTGATTACGAAGGATTAATTTGCGTCGGGAAAGGCGGTTTAACCGGCCCCGAAGATATTATTCACACCATTATTGATCATATTCACCGGGAAACGATGCAGTAGAAAAAATAGAGCAATAAAAATCACGATAAACAATAAAACCGACGTATTGCATAGGTCTGATTAACAGGCCTGGATGTTGCTCTACCCTACACGAGAGAAACACCATGAGAAATATAAACATTCTTGAAAAAATGAATAAAGTCCCAGGAGGACTGATCATTATCCCACTGCTTGCGGCGATACTGATGAATACCTTCGCACCATCGTTATTACAAATAGGCGGCCCCACAACCGCATTATTTAAAGCAGGTTCCAGTGCAATGATGGGAATATTTCTTCTCATCTGCGGATCGTCAATTAATATTCGTCAGGCCGGACTCCCACTCTATAAAGGCACCATGCTACTGATGCTGAAATTCTGCGCGGGTGCACTGGCAGTATGGTTTATGGGCGCTTTTTTTGGCCCTGCCGGGTTCTTCGGTATTTCTACACTGGCGTTTATTGCCTGTATCACCAGCTCAAACAGTTCATTGTACATTGCCTTGTGCAGTAACTACGGTGATGCCAGCGATGCGGGTGCCATCTCCGTTTTTTGTATTAAAGACGGCCCTTTCGTAACCATGGTGGTTCTCGGCGTCAGCGGTTTAGCTAATATTCCGTTTGCAGCCCTGCTTTCCATGCTCATCCCGCTAATCATTGGCATGATGTGGGGCAACCTTGATGAGAAATTCAAGCAACTCTGCGCGGCGGCTCAACCACTGGTCATTATCATCATGTCGTTTGCCATTGGTGCCAATTCCAGTATGCACACCGTCTTCACTGCGGGCCTATCTGGCATTGTTCTGGGCATTATTTCTGCCGTAACCGGATTGGTTTTCTACTTCCTGTACAACTTATTCCTGAAACGAAAAACGGCGCTAGGTGCGGCATTGGGCACCACCGCAGCCAGTTCGGCATTGACGCCCGCCATGGTGGCGCAGGCCGATCCCACCCTCCAGATCTTTGTTGACTCCGCTACGGCGCAATTAGCAACGGCTAGCATTATCACCATGCTCACCGCCCCCGTCCTCGTCGCCTGGTTTGATAGTCGATTGAAGAAAAAAGGCATTATCCCATCGGGCGAAGAAAATCATGCGCTACCGACCGGACAATCTCACTCACTCAATACACAGGCAGATAAGCCCAAATAAGGTAGGAAAAATGAGACGGATTATCTGGCAGGCAACAATCAGCACAGTGGGAGAAAATGCAGCATTATTTCTGGCAGAAAAACGTCTCATTCTTTTCAGCGATAATGCGCCTAAAGACATCGGTGATTATTGTATTACCCATCACGATGGAGAGTTAATTCAACCGGTTTCTGTTCAGCAAAAAATAACGTTATTCGGCATCACCTATTCGATTAGCGCAATAGGGGATGTCGCCAGCCAAAATCTGAAAGAGCTGGGACACATCACGCTGTTATTTGATGGAGCAGAAAAAGCAGAATTACCCGGTACAGTTCACCTGATTGGGCCAATACCAACAACCTTGTCAGCACAGGGAAACATAACAATTTTTGAAGAGTAATCATTAATGTTGGAATTAATCGATCGCGTTTTCTGATAACCCATTTTTTTAAATTAAATAAAATGTAAGGACAACACCATGAAACCAATCGCTATTGGCGCAGATGATGCGGCCTGGAGTTTACGCGATACACTTACCCGCTATCTGGATTCGCTTAATATTTCCTGGGTCGATTTTAGCAGCGATAAAAATCAGGATAACGCAAGCTACCCCGACGTCGCACATACGGTAGCCATATCAATTAAAGAAGGGACGCACGAACGCGGGATTCTGCTGTGCGGCACGGGCATCGGCATGAGCATTGTGGCGAATAAAGTGACCGGAGTACGTGCGGCACAGTGCCATGACACCTATTCCGCCCAGCGCGCCAGAAAAAGCAACGATGCGCAGATCATCACGCTTGGCGCGCGCGTTATCGGGCCAGAACTGGCGAAAGAGATCGTCGCCGCCTGGCTGGAATCGGAATTTGAAGGCGGTGGCTCCGCACCGAAGATTGAAAAAATCAGTTATTACGAACATCAGGAAAATACCCGTTAAGCGCGATGGTGGCCAGTAACCCGTTCCGGTCCGCACCGGGCGAATGCCCCTTCTTCAGGTGCTTTTCCAATTACAGTAATCAGAAAAAGCGCATGTCATTCTGCTCTCCGGTGGTGCAGTGTGACATAGCGCTGCGGACACCATTCCGCTCATTGCTTTTTTTGATATGCCAAGGAGCTCACTCATGAACCAACTCGACGCCCTTAAACAATTTACCGTCGTCGTCGCCGATAGCGGTGATATCGACTCCATTCGTCAGTTTTCGCCACAAGATGCCACCACGAATCCGTCGCTGATCCTGAAGGCTGCCACTCTACCGCAGTATCAACCGCTGTTTGATGACGCGATAGCTTACGCACACCAACAAGGCGGCAGCCCGGAAACACGGCTCATCAACGCCAGCGACCGACTGGCGGTAAACATCGGTGCGGAAGTGCTGAAAAGCATTCCCGGCCGTATCTCCACCGAAGTGGATGCCCGCCTCTCGTTCGATCGCGGAATGTGTGTCGCTAAAGCCCGTAAACTGATTGGGATGTATCAGGAGAAAGACATTCCACGTTCACGAATTTTGATCAAACTCGCCGCCACCTGGGAAGGCATTCGCGCGGCTGAAGAGCTGGAAAGAGAAGGGATCAACTGCAATTTGACGCTGCTGTTCTCATTCGCACAAGCGCGTGCCTGCGCCGAAGCGGGCGTATTCCTGATCTCACCCTTTGTTGGTCGCATTTATGACTGGTATCAGGAAAAACAGCCCACCAGCCACTATCAGGCCGAAAGCGATCCCGGCGTGATCTCCGTGCGTGATATCTATGACTACTACAAACGCCACCGCTACCAAACCGTGATCATGGGTGCCAGCTTCCGCAAAGTAGAACAGATTCTGGCGCTGGCGGGATGCGATCGTCTGACGATTTCCCCTGCGCTGCTGGAGCAGTTGAAAAACCGCGATGCCCCCATCGAGCGCCAACTGACGCCATCAACCGAAGCGTTCCACCATCCTTCACCGCTATCTGAAGCTGAGTTCCGTTGGGAACATTATCAGGATGCGATGGCCGTCGATAAACTGGCGGAAGGTATCCGCCTGTTCGCTGTCGATCAACAAAAGCTGGAAGCGCTACTGGCAGCCAAGCTATAACTTTTGGAGTCAAGCATGTCCTCTCGTAAAGAACTTGCCAATGCTATCCGTGCGCTGAGCATGGATGGGGTGCAGAAAGCCAAATCCGGTCACCCGGGCGCACCGATGGGCATGGCCGATATCGCCGAAGTCCTGTGGCGTGACTATCTTAACCATAATCCGGCCAACCCTAACTGGGCCAACCGTGACCGCTTCGTGCTGTCTAACGGCCACGCGTCCATGCTGATTTACAGCCTGCTGCACCTCTCTGGCTACGACCTGCCGATTGAAGAACTGAAAAACTTCCGTCAACTGCATTCTAAAACGCCAGGCCACCCTGAATACGGCTACACCGCTGGCGTTGAAACCACTACCGGTCCGTTGGGACAAGGCGTTGCCAACGCCGTCGGTATGGCGATTGCCGAACGCACGCTGGCGGCGCAGTTCAACCGTCCGGGCCACGAGATTGTTAACCATCACACCTACACCTTCCTCGGTGACGGCTGCATGATGGAAGGGATTTCCCACGAAGTTTGTTCGCTGGCAGGCACCATGAAGCTCGGCAAACTGACCGCGTTTTATGATGACAACGGCATCTCCATCGACGGCCACGTAGAAGGCTGGTTTACCGACGATACCGCTGCCCGCTTTGAAGCCTACGGCTGGCACGTGGTACGTGGCGTCGACGGTCACGATGCGGACGCTATCAAGCGTGCCATCGGCGAAGCCCAGCTTGTCACCGACAAGCCGTCGCTGCTGATGTGCAAAACCGTGATTGGCTTCGGTTCACCGAACAAGGCCGGAACGCACGACTCGCATGGCGCACCGCTGGGTGACGCGGAAGTTGCGGCTTCCCGCGAACAGTTGGGCTGGGCGCATGCGCCGTTTGATATTCCGGCTGATATTTATGCTGCCTGGGATGCCAAACCGGCCGGTCAGCGTAAGGAAGCGGCCTGGGACGAGGCGTTTGCCGCCTATTCCAGCGCGTATCCGGAACTGGCTGCCGAGTTCAAACGCCGTACCGGCGGTGAGCTGCCAGCCAACTGGCAAACTGATGCACAGAAATTTATCGAAGACTTGCAGGCCAATCCGGCGAAAATTGCCAGCCGCAAAGCGTCACAGAATGCACTGGAAGCCTACGGTAAACTGCTGCCGGAATTCCTGGGCGGCTCTGCCGACCTGGCACCGAGCAACCTGACCATCTGGTCCGGCTCGGTCTCGCTGGATAAAGACCACGCGGGTAATTATATCCACTACGGCGTGCGTGAATTCGGCATGACGGCGATCGCCAACGGGATTGCGCTGCACGGCGGCTTTGTGCCGTACACCGCGACCTTCCTGATGTTTGTCGAATACGCGCGTAATGCGGTGCGTATGGCTGCGCTGATGAAAATCCGCAGCATCTACGTCTACACCCATGACTCTATCGGTCTGGGCGAAGACGGCCCGACCCACCAGCCGGTTGAACAACTGGCCAGCCTGCGCGTGACGCCAAATATGAGCAACTGGCGTCCGGCGGATCAGGTGGAGACGGCGGTGGCGTGGAAATACGCGATCGAGCGTCAGGACGGCCCAACGTCACTGATCCTGTCGCGTCAGAATCTGGCACAGCAGACGCGTACCGCTGAACAGTTGGCGAACGTGGCGAAAGGTGGTTACGTGCTGAAAGACAGCGACGGCCAGCCGGAGCTGCTCCTGATTGCCACCGGTTCTGAAGTGGAACTGGCTGTGGGTGCGTATGACAAACTGACTGCCGCAGGCCGCAAGGTGCGCGTGGTATCAATGCCGTCAACGGATGCGTTCGACAAGCAGGACGCAGCCTACCGTGAAGCGGTGCTGCCGAAAGCAGTTTCGGCACGTGTGGCGATTGAAGCTGGTATCGCAGACTACTGGTTCAAGTACGTCGGTCTGAACGGCGCGATTGTCGGCATGACGAGCTTCGGCGAATCGGCTCCGGCTGAGTTGCTGTTCGAGGAATTCGGTTTCACCGTCGATAACGTGGTCGAAAAAGCGCAGGCGCTGCTGAAGTAAATCAGCGATTCCGTAAACTGACGATGCAGTAAGACAGCGATATCGCGCCCAAAAAGATCACAAACCGCCCAATTGTTTGTGATCCAGATCAATTAATTCACTCGATCACATTGCATAGCTCCAGCGCCGCATGCTGATATTGCGGCGCAACACGACACGTTGCATCAGCCTATTTTTATCGCGGCGTGCTACTGCTACGGCAGGCAAGACCAAAGTAAAAATGCATTTCCTCTTTTTAAGAGGTGCATTTTTATTTTGGTCTTTTTTTTTGGCCTAATTGGCGTCAACACAGGGTAAAACTATGAATTATCAAAAACTTGGAGTCGACATACTCGCATTGAGCGGCGGCAAGCAGAACGTCAGTAAACTGACCCATTGCGCCACCCGCTTACGCTTTGAGTTCAACGACAACCATGCGGTACAGGCAGACGCGATTGCTAAACTCCCCGGCGTCATTAGCGTGGTCGATCGCGGCGGTCAGTTTCAGGTGGTGATCGGCAACGACGTTCAAATCACCTACCGGGCGATTTTGAATGAGATTGGCGAAATGAACGGCCAGCGCCACACAGGTAGTAAGGAACAGCAGAAGAAAGGCGGCATTTTCTCGCAAATCATCAGCGTGATTTCCACCACCTTCACCCCCGTCATTCCGGCAATTACGGGCGCGGGGATGATCAAAGCGCTGCTGGCAATCCTCAAGCTGACGGGGTTAATTTCCGCCGACAGCACGACCTATCGTCTGCTGGATACCATCTCCGATGCGGCTTTCTTCTTCCTGCCCGTGCTGCTGGCCTACGGTGCCTCCATCAAGTTCGCCTGTAACCCCATTCTGGCAATGACGATTGCTGGCGCCTTGTTGCACCCGAATCTGGCCCAGCTACTGGCATCAGGCGGGCCGATCAGCTTTATCGGCATTCCGGTACGGCTGGCGGACTACGCCGGATCGGTGTTACCGATCATTCTCACCGTGTGGATCATGTCCTACATCGAGCAATTTGCTGAAAAGATCTCGCCGTCCATGATCAAATTTTTCACCAAGCCGATGATCGTGCTGCTGTTTACCGCACCGCTCGCGCTGGTAGTGATTGGGCCTTTCGGTATTTTACTCAACGATCTGGTCGCCAGCGGTGCTGCCATCATTGACGGAAAGGCAAGCTGGCTTATTCCGATGTTGATGGGCGGCCTGCAACCGTTCCTGGTGATCACCGGTACGGCCTGGGCGATGACGCCGATTGCCACCTCGCAGCTTACCCGTAACGGTTTCGAGATGATCAACGGTCCCGGCATGCTGGCGTCCAACATTGCGCAGGGTGCCGCCACGCTGTGCGTCGCGTTTAAAACCAAAAACAAAAATCTGAAACAACTGGCCTCTTCAGCAGGCTTCACCGCCCTGCTGGGGATCACTGAGCCTTCCCTGTACGGGGTTACGCTGAAACTGAAGAAACCGCTGATTGCTGCCATGATCGGCGGGGGCTGTGCGGGTATCTATGCGGGTTTAGCTGGGTTGGTTCGCTACGCTTTCGTTTCACCGGGGCTGGCAGCGCTGCCTGCTTTTATTGGTGAAAACCCGATGAATATCGTACATGCGCTGATCACCTGCGCCATTGCGATTGTCGTCACGTTTGCGCTTACCTGGATCATGGGATTCGACGATCCGGTGGATGAAACGGACAATGCTCAAGCAGACTCAGCCCAAGCAGACCCACACCACCCAGCACCGTCAGTTAATACCACACAAAAATCGCAGGCCATAGCAGGTCACACTGAACCACAGGCGATTCTCAGCCCGCTGTCCGGCAAGCTGGTCGCGCTGAATGACATCAACGATGACGTATTCTCACAGGGATTACTGGGGCAAGGCGTGGCGATTATTCCTGACAACGGTGAAGTCGTCGCGCCCGTCAGTGGGGAAATCATCACGTTCCTTGAGTCCAAACATGCCGTCGGTATCCGCGCGGATAACGGTCTGGAATTACTGATTCATGTCGGGCTGGATACGGTGAACCTCAACGGCAAACACTTTACGGGTTACATCAAACCGGGCGACCGCGTCACCGCTGGCGACAAATTAATTAGCTTCGATCTGCATGAGATCACACGTTTAGGGTATGACCCGATTACGCCAGTCGTGATCATCAACAGCGATGACTACGCCAGCGTCGTCTGCACCGTGCCACAGCCGATCGCACAGATGGATACCATCATTAACGTGAACGCCTGATCGCCAACAGAAGCATTGGGTGCCCTACCCAATGCTTCTACCGTCTTTCTTGATGTGAGAAAAATATGCACTATCAACAGCAAAAACACTTCCCGGCGGGCTTTCTGTGGGGAGCCTCAACGTCAGCTTATCAGGTAGAAGGGGGCTGGCAGGCTGATGGAAAAAGCCCGTCGATCATTGATCAGTGTCAGCATCCGGAAAATACCGCTGACTTCACCGTAGCCAGCGACCACTACCATCGGTTTAAAGACGATGTGCGGCTTTTCGCAGAATTGGGGCTGAAGGCTTACCGTTTCTCTATCGCCTGGACGCGTATTCTTCCCAACGGCACCGGTGCCGTAAATCCGCTGGGCATCGCGTTTTACAACAGCCTGATTGATGAGCTGAACGCGCACGGTATCGAACCGGTCGTCACGCTCTACCATTTTGATTTGCCTTATTGTCTGGAAGCACAGGGCGGCTGGCAGAATCGCGCCACGATTGACGCTTTTGTTCACTACGCCCGCACGCTGTTTACGCATTTCGGCGACAAAGTTAAATACTGGCTAACGATAAATGAGCAGAACACCATGATTCTGCACCCCGGCGCGATTGGTCTGCCGGAAGGTGGCGTTTTGCCCTCCAAGAAAGTGCTGTATCAGCAGAATCACCACATGATGCTGGCGCAGGCGCAGGTCATGGCTCTGTGTCACGAACTCGCGCCCAACGGCCTGATTGGTCCGGCAATCAACACCACCTCCATGTATCAGGCCACCAGTAAGCCGGAAGATGCCATCGCTGCGCACAACTGGGAAACGCTGCGCTGCTGGAGCTTTCTGGATGTTGCCGTGCATGGCCGCTACAACGCGCTAGCCTGGCGCTATCTGGAAGATCGTGGTCTGGCACCGGAGACATTGCCCGGCGATGACGACATCCTACAGTCCGGCAAGCCCGACTACGTGGCGATTAACTACTACTCCACCGCCACCATTGCCGCCAGCAAAGGGGATGCATCGGACGTCAGCGCCCGCGCGGGCGATCAGCAAATCATGCTGGGCGAACCCGGCGTCTATCGCGCGGCGGAAAACCCGCACGTTGATAAAACGCCCTATGGTTGGGTCATCGATCCCGTTGGTTTGCGCTTAACATTACGTAAAACCTACGAACGCTACCATCTGCCAATACTGATTACGGAAAACGGCATGGGCGCACCGGATAAGCTTGAGGCCGATGGTACAATCGACGATCAATACCGCATCGATTTTATTGCCCGTCATATTGAACAAATGCAGCTCGCCATCAGCGATGGGGTTGATCTGATTGGCTATTGCCCGTGGTCAGCAATCGATGTGGTCAGCACTCATCAGGGCTACGGTAAACGTTACGGATTTATTTATGTGAACCGCGATGAATTCGATCTGAAAGATCTGCGCCGCATCAAAAAGAAAAGTTTTTACTGGTATCAGGGTGTCATAGAATCAAATGGCGCGCGGTTATTTCCCAACGTGCCATAACACTGATGCCCCAGTACCCCGTATTAAACGGGGATAAGCCCTACTCTGAATCACTCATGTTGCGGGGAGATAACCCGCGACATGAAAAAGATAAGAAATGGGTTATTATTTCACTCACGTTCCCACTGATATCACTCAAGAAACGCATGATGGCTGAACCGATAAAAGCAATAAAAATACTGAACAATAGCCTGGTGTTATCTTCTGATGCAGATAACAACGAAATCATTGTTATGGGGAAAGGGATCGGCTTTAACAGCAAGACGGGAGATATTCTCGATCCAGCCAAAATTGAGAAAACCTTTATTCTTAAGGATGGCACGTCACCACGCGAATTTGCCCGTTTGATTGAGCACGTCGGGGAAGAATATGTCCACATCGTGAATAAGATTATTGATGATGCGAACCGGCAGCTTCATGGCCGCTTGAGCGAGCAGGTCTTTTTTACGCTGATCGACCATATCAGCTTTGCGATTGAGCGTTATCGCAAAGGCATCAGCATACAAAATCGTCTGCTTTATGAGGTAAAGCGGTTCTATCCGCAGGAATTTGCGATTGCTTCGCGGGCGCTCAACGACATTAACCAGCAAATGACGCTGGAATTGCCAGAAGAAGAAGCGGGTAATATCGCATTTCATTTGGTCAACGCACAAACCGACGTCCAGAATATGGAGAACACACTTCAGTCGGTCAAGATGCTGAAAGATATCTTTAATATCATTCAGTACAACTTCCATATCGTGATTGATAAAGAATCGATTAACTACTCACGCTTCCTGACGCACATGCAATTCTTTATCCAGCGCCTGTTAGAAAATAGCCTGATTCATTCAAATGATGATTTTATTTTTGATCAGGTCACCAAAGAGTATCCTGATGCCTATAAATGCAGCAGACTGATCAAAGATTATATTCATAACCTGCTTAATATCGACATTTCTAACGACGAAATGCTGTACCTGATTATTCATATCGTTCGCATCACTCCGGAACAATAACGCGCTTCCAATAAGCGATAAACGCCTAATCGGCGTTTCTGTAGCTGCTGCCCCTCGTTCTGATGGCCGTATTAGTACGACACCCATCCCTGACAGCCCCCGTCAGAACCGGGTATTATCAAGGAGGGTAACGCAGCGATTACTGAAGATTTCATCGCATTTTTGGTTGCTGAGCATGTTAAATCGATAAGGTATTAGCTAATATCAGCCTTATAGAAAAATGATGGAAATTTTTTGTGACAACGATTGCCGATATCGCTCAAAAAGCCGGAGTGGCAGCATCAACCGTTTCTCGCGTGCTTAATAACGATCCTACCCTGTCCGTAACCAAAGAAAAGCGTCAACTCATTAAGAAAATTGCTGATGAGTTGGCATATTTATCGCCCACACAGCGTAAACAGCAGAAAAAAAGGTTAGAGAACTCGCTTGTGGTACGATCTCATTTCAAAATGGATAATGACAATGCATTAAATCTCGCCGTCGTCCACTTTCTTACGCCCTCAGAAGAACTCAACGATCCTTATTTCACCGCGATGCGTATTGGTATTGAAAACCGCTGCCACCATTTTAATATTTCGTTGCGCAATCTATTCACCACAAATTTATCATCCAATAGCCAGACTTTAGCTCAAGCGCAAGCGATCATTTGCGTAGGTCACTTTAGCGATAACGATATCGCCTTAATCTATTCATTAAATAAGAACTTGATTTTTATCGACTCAGCCCCCTTCGATAAACAATGCGATGCCGTGCTTTTTGATCGGGAAGCGGCTGCACGCGAAGTCTTACATTATATTGTTAATAGCGGAGCCCAACGCCCCGCGTTTATAGGGAACAATGAGAGCCGACTGCATGTATTTCAAGAGATAACCCAAAAATACAATATCTACCACGAATCGAGATGTAAGATCAGCCAGCTATTCTGTATTGAGTCCGGCTATCAGGCGATGAATGAGTTGCTGCAACAAAAGGAATGGCCTGATGTCGTATTCGCAGCGACAGACATTATCGCTATTGGCGTGTACCGTGCGATTCAAGAGAAAGGTATTTCAATTCCCAGACAAATAAAAGTGATCGGAATGAATGATATCCCCACGGCACAGCACCTCAATCCCAGTTTGACCACAATGCGGCTCTACCCTACTGAAATGGGCGAAGCCGCCGTCGATCTATTTTTAGAGTTGGTAGCGGGACGCTATTATAAGAAACACGTACAGGTTGGTTATGAGATGGTCTGGCGCGAAAGTTTCACACTCAACTCGATGTAACGGTGCTGATATTATAATACGTCCCCTTCTATTTCTTATCTTTATAAGTAAAGTAAGCCATGCGGCCGGAGAGTGTCAATTAGCGGTTATTTTCCATAGCTGATTCAATCCTCCGTTATCATGCCACTGAATACCTGATGCGCCATTTTCTGTCGAACGACTACTGACATCCAAAAGCTTCCCGCTATTTCTATTCATGATTTTATAATAGCCATCTCCAGCATCCAAAATCAGCCATTGCTGGCTAAAATGGCCGGTGTTATACATTTGGAGAATTTGCGCACCATCCTCATTGGCACTGAAATTAACATCAATGTACTTCCCGCTATTCACATTCACCAGATTGAAGTAACCATTACCCATCGCGTTAAAATAAAAACGCTGGCTGTCCCAGTTACCATCACTGTATTGTTCAAGCAATGCGCTATCTTCATGTGAACCACCCTCGACATTGAGCGATTTACCACTATGTCGATTAGCGATCTTATAACGTGCTCCATTGATAAAATTGATCTGCGACTCGGCAAACGCATCCAGTGCCCGGGTAAATTGCAATACATTATTTGAAACTCGTGTCGTCGTACCTAATGTGTAGCCATCCGGCAACACGCTGGCATTCCCCGCAGGTTCCCAATAAAAAACCCCAATCCCTTTATTTCCCGGTACCGCTTTAACGAGATTAATCGTATCCTTAATCGTCCAGTAACTATCCGTTGGGTTCGTTTCCAAACCGCCAACTTCAACGACCATGACTTCCTTACCATATCGGCTCGCCATATCATTAAGATTGCTAGCCAATGAACCAGTAAGCTCCCAATAATTTTTCCCCTCCCAATAGGGGTAGAATGAAAAACCAATCACATCGGTTTTCCCACCGTGCGTGGTGAGGAAATTGTCAAAAAACCAGCGAGCGTTTGAATTATTATTCCCATGCGCCAAATGGCTGATCACCTTAGAGGAAGGGCTGACCGCTTTAACCGCATCATAGCCTGTATTCAGTAACTGCGTTAAATTGGCAAACCGACTGGTACTGCCTTCCGGCAGTAAAATCCCTGGGTTCATTTCGTTACCAACCTGCACCCATTCAGGCGTCACGCCTGCGGATAGCAACGCAGTCATCACCTCATGTGTGTGATTATAAACAGCCGTCGTTAATTGGCTAAGATTGTAGTTCTTCCACGCGGCTGGCTTGATTTGATGACCAGGGTCTGCGAAAACATCGCTGTAATGAAAATCGACCATGACGCGCATTCCCATCGCTTTGGCACGCTGTGCGGCATCCACCACACGGGTTTTATCCGTGTAGCCGAGCATCGTCCAGGTCGTATTATCTTTATGCCATAACGCGCTGGGATCGGGGTTAACAAAAATACGCAACCGCACGGCGTTTATGCCGTGATCGCGTAATATCTGCAACACATCACGCTGAGTTCCGGCATCATCACGCCAGGTAACCCCCCGATCTTCCAATTGCTTTACCCAACCAATATCTGCGCCATAAGCAAACGGCTGTGCCGCTTTAGCCAGATTGGTCGCCATAAATCCTATAAATAGCATTAACAATACAGAGATCATTCCTGAATAATTATTCTTTTTCATTCATTTCTCCTTGAGATAACACGCTTAAATGGTATTGATTACATAAACATCCTGTACAGAAATAATAGCGCTCGATAGTTATAAAAAATAAATTTCACATAGAAAAACAAACAGCCAATATTAATATCATTGGCTGCTTAGTTAATTTTCTGAACTTTTCCCGCGAATTCAACATTACATTTTCGATGAAGTTACCCTCACCATGACAGACATCTATTTTTTAATTAATTCGCCTTCCATTTTCATCAAAAAAATGCACATTTTCACTACGACAGGTAAGCGGAATCGTTGAGTAAGGCGTAATACTGTTGTCACCCGACAAATGCACCTTAAAATGACTCACACCAGAGTAAGCACCAAAAATATACGTCGCATTACCCAACCTTTCAGTGACTTCACTGTTGATAGACAAGCTGACATCGCCACCATTCGGGTCAATACTCAGGTGCTCAGGGCGAATACCCACGGTGATTTTCTGATCGGCATGCAACCCGTGGTTAGCAAGATTAACGGAAAACGTATTGAGCTTATTGATCAAGATACTCACTACATTTCCTTCAATCTTTATCACTTCACCTGGTAGAAAATTCATATTCGGCGAACCGATAAAACCAGCGACAAAAATATTTTCTGGCTTATGGTATAGCGCCATCGGTGTGCCAACCTGCTCAATATATCCTTTGTTTAACACCACGATTTTATCTGCCAACGTCATCGCTTCCACTTGGTCGTGCGTCACATATACCATCGTGTTACGCATTTCCTGATGAAGCCGGGCAATCTGTAAACGCATTTCCACGCGTAATTCGGCATCAAGGTTCGATAGCGGCTCATCGAATAAGAACACTTTAGGATCGCGTACAATCGCCCGCCCGATCGCAACGCGCTGACGCTGACCGCCAGACAGTTGCTTCGGTGTACGATCCAACAAGGCTTCGAGCTGAAGCGTCATCGCCGCCTTTCGCACCATTTTTTCGACTTCGGCTTTAGGGTGTCCATTCATTCTTAACCCAAATCCCATATTTTCAGCCACTGTCATATGTGGATACAGCGCATAGGATTGGAAAACCATCGCAATACCTCGCTCTGCGGGATCAAAATGGTTAACTAGACGGTTATCAATATGAATTTCACCCTCCGTGATCTCTTCCAGTCCAGCGATCATTCTCAGCAACGTCGATTTACCACATCCCGATGGGCCAACGAATACCACAAACTCACCAGAATTAATTTCAAGATTGATACGATGGATCGTTTCCGTCTTATCGTAACGTTTCACTATATTTTTTAGTAAAATATCAGCCATGTGAACCTCAAACGTTAATTTGCCATTGAGAGCGTATTACTTTACCGCTCCCGTCATGCTGGCGATAAATTGCTTCTGCATGGCAAAGAAGATAAGTAAACTGGGAAGTGTAGAAATCACTGTTCCAACCATAATAAGTCCAAAATCTGGAGAATAAGCGGAAGCAAAACTCGATAGCACCAGATTAATCGTTTTTAATTCGTTAGATTGAAGGACAATAAGCGGCCAGAGAAAGGCATTCCATGACGTCATGAAAACAATAATAAAAGCAGCAGAATAACTGGCACGCATAATTGGTACATAGACATACAGAAAAATTTTCCACTCAGCGACGCTTTCCACACGCGCCGCATCGATCAGCTCTCTCGGAAACGTTTTAGTACACTGCCTAAAGTAGAAAATAATAAATGCCCCGGCCACTGTCGGCATGATCACAGCAAAGTGCGTATCGAGTAACCCAGCCTGACCAAACATGGTGAAGAGCGGGATCATTAATGCCGCGAACGGAATCATCATCGTCGTTAATAGCGCCACATAGACACGCTCACGATTCTTGCTGGCATAAATCTCAAACGCATAGCCTGCGATAGAGCACACGACAAGCGTTGATACTGTACTAATCAACGCAATTTTTGACGTGTTCCAGAACACCAGCGCCAGATCCACCTGGCTCGTCAGATTGGTAAAGTTGACCAGCAATTGATCGCCAAACGTGAATTTCCCCATGTTAATTTGACTGGTGCTATTGGTACTCGACACAACCATCCAATAGAACGGGAAAAGCGAAAAAATGCTCATCAACACGAGAAAAATATGCATGAGTATACTGTTAACTTTACTTTTTCTCATATCATCCCTTCCGTGCGACTTTAAACTGAATCAGTGCCAGCACTGCTGAAAAAACAACAATGACGTATGAAACCGTTGCAGCATAGCCAAAGTTAGGCACAAATTTGAATGACAGGTTATAGATATAAAGCGATAACGTCAGCGTCGCATTTGCCGGACCACCATTCGTGATATTCATCGCTTCATCAAACAACTGTAATGTGCCAATGGTTGATGTCACACTGGTAAAAAGAATAACCGGTTTCAATAAGGGTATCGTAATGAAAAAAAATTGCTTAATTGGGCTAACGCCATCAACTCGGGCAGCCTCATAAATCGACTTATCAATATTCTGCATAGCGGAAAGATAAAATATCATGTTATATCCCGTCCAACGCCATGTAATGGCAATAATGATAGTCACTTTCGCCCAGAAAGGATCAGATAGCCACGGAATCGGATCGTCAATGACATGAATAAACAACAAAAATGAGTTAATCACGCCATCCAGTTCAAACATACTCTTAAAAAGAATTGAGTAAGCAACCAGTGAAGTTACGCAGGGTAAAAAGATCGCGATTCTAAACCACTGTCGATATTTAAGCTGAGAAGAATTTAAACAAGAAGAAATAGCCAATGATAATAAAATCATAATCGGAACTTGGATTACCAAAAACACTAACGTATTCCAAAGTGCCGTTTTAAACATAGGATCATTGAATAAACGAAAGATATTTCCCAGGCCAACAAATTGTGTCACCACACCACGGCCAGACTGAAACGATAGCCAAAGTGATTTGAATATAGGGTATATCGTCATTAAGGCAATTAACCCAACAGCGGTAGCAACAAAAGCCCAGCCGTTGATGTTATAAAGCCTATTCATTTTAGGTTTATACATCATTATCACACCATCGATTTCTGGAGAGAAATGCTTGAGGGCTTGCCACCCTCAAGCTCACACTCGCTACTGCATAATCTGGTTTTTCAATGTCGTTTCGGCACGTTTTAAAACGTTATCAACAGAATCACCTTTCAGTAATGCAGGTATTTCCGCGGCAATCGCGTTATCGACTTCCTGGGTATACATGCCGTAGGAAACCTGTGGGATTTCAGTCACCCATTTAGAAAAATCAGCAAACACGGGTTGCCCACCAAAGAACGGATCGTTTACTGCGTAAGCCGGGCCGGAAGTGGCAGGAAGGAAGGTTGCGAGCGCACCACGATCGACCAAAAGCGTTTGATACATATTGCTATCCGCTGCGAAGGTTTTCTGCAAAAACTCAATCGCTTGTTTAGTACTCTTCCCTCCCTTTAAGACATACCAGCTCGACCCACCTTGGTTGGAGGCATGTGTTGCTTTGTCGAGGTTCAGTCGTGGAATCGGCGCGACACGCCATTTTCCTTTCTGATCTTCAGCACTTTTAATTGAACCAATCACCCATACACCAGAAACCACACTCGCTGATTTCCCAGCATTAAAACTCCCCACAAAACTCGACCAGCCAGAAATAGGGCGTGCTATTTTTGCGTCATTAATCGCCTTAATCGTTTTTAATGTTTCTTTCAGCGCATTGTTTTTGGTGAGATTGAGTTGCCCTTGATTATCAAAGAACCATTCTCCACCGGACTGCATCATAATATGAGGAAGAACCACATCGTTCATGTCGTAGGTCAGCATATCAACGCCAGTTTTCGCTTTTACCTGCTTGCCGATCTCAATATATTTATCCCAAGTAATATTCACCATATCACTTTCTTTATATCCGGCAGCTTCCAGATAATCGACTCGATAGAACATCCCAGCCACGCCGGAATCAAAAGGAACACCGTATACCTTATTCCCTACCGTCATCACTTTAGTTTTATAAGGTGCAAACTGGCTATAGTCGATAGCATCCTGTAATGGGATAAACGCGTCAGGATAAGCCTGAAGATATTTCTGAGCATTATAGTCTTCAATAAGAACAATATCAGGAAGCGAGTTTTTAACCCCGGAAGCCAGCATGGTATTTAATTTCTGCTCAATATCTTCTTTACCTGAGTCGATCACTTTCAGGCTAAAACTTGGATCGGATTTTTTATATACCGACGATGCCTCATGCATTGCCGCGACATTGAAGTTAGGATCCCAAGCCCACACGCTGACTTCAGCAGCCAGGCTTTGACTCGATAAACCCAACGTGAGGAATGAAACTGCAAATAGGGTAGGTACTTTATTCTTGATCTTCATCAGAGCAGTCCTTCTTTACTTTTTGTAAGGAGAGGATATGAGTTACTGCATAATGAAGCAACGAGTTACACCGCTTACATTCTTTCATCCGGTGATACGGGTCACACAACAGGGAGAAAAATGACTAAATATTCGATCTAAATACAAAAAATTTAGGAAATATTTCCCCCCATAAACCCCATACCAACCGATAATCTTGCTTAAAACAAAAAAGAAAAACACCACAACAAATTGAAAATAAAGAAAAAAATGACAATACGAAAGTAAATAAAAAGGTTATTCAGCTAATATTAACCATAATCGTACCTTCACCCTGGAATTACACAAAAATGGAAGCGTTACCACACAGATTCAAGAGGCACACAGGGATACCTGTGTGCCGAAAAGTATGTCTACGTTCTGGCAAACCAACCGTGAATGATGGCGTGCTGTAGCAGCATAATGGTCTTGCCGTCTTTAATCCGGCCATCGTTCATCATCGCGACGGCTTCACTAAACGGCAGCTCCAGTACCTCAATATCTTCATCTTCCACGCCACCGCCCGCATTATCCCGCAGCGACTCATCGTATTCGGCAGCGAAAAAGTACACACGCTCCGTCAGACTGCCCGGCGACATATAGGCATAGAACAGCTTTTCAACATTGCCGATTGCATAGCCCGTTTCTTCTATCGCCTCGTTACGAATGCACTCTTCGGGCGAATGATCGTCCAGCAAACCGGCACACGCTTCCAACAACATGCCGCTTTCATTGCCGTTAACATAGCTGGGAATACGGAACTGCCGTGTCAGGATCACCGTGCCTTTCTCCCGGTTGTACAGCAGAATCGTCGCTCCATCACCACGATCGTAGACCTCACGAGCCTGGCGAACGACACCGCCATTTTTTCTTTTCAAATCAAAAACATATTTATGAAGAATAAACCAATTATCGGATAGCAACTTCTTTTCGACGATATCAATAGGAGACGACATGCAAACACCTCGGTAATCGATGGTTGGGAAGGCTCATTCATTTATAACAACGTAGATTCATCATATCCCCTTTTATTTGATGAGAAAACGGGCAGGATAACGGCGTATTCCTGTTCTGGTTCGTCGTATGATAGGCCTCTCTGCCTTATCGCTAACCGCTACAATCGCTCTGGAGAATCCATGCCATACGTTAATATCAAAATCACCAATGAAGGCGTCACCGCAGAACAAAAACGTCAGTTGATTGAGGGCGTGACACAGTTGCTGGTCGATGTGCTCAATAAAAACCCAAAAACGACCGTAGTCGTGATTGATGAAGTTGAAACGGATAACTGGGGGATTGGCGGCGTGCCGGTAACGGCGTTAAGAAAAGCAGCAGGGAAACCCTCTGCACCGTCTGATGTAGATTAACGATGTTTCCTTTCACAGGGCTTTGCTGATGTACGAGACAGATACTGATATGCTGGTATCCATCTTTGCCAAATATGAACAGGAATACCTGCACTTCTTCTGGGAATCCACCACTTAAGGGAGCAAGAAATATGGATATTGAACAGTTAGCCGAGGCGCTATACGAGGATTTAAACGGCTATATTTCCAGCGTACAACACACCAATACGAACACGCTAACGATCCATTTCTGTTGTGATAACTGGCGCTATGACGAGCAACACAATTACTCCGTCTACTGCGAACCGCATGAGTCTTATCTGCGTCACTTTATGATTTGCTGCTATGACGTTGTCGAGCATGACATCCACCCTACCAGCTCAGGCGAACTGACATTTACCGATCAGCATCCGCTATTGTGGGACTACAACGCACAGAAAGGCGGCTTGTACTATTCCACCGCAGCGACGGCATCAAGCTATGAGCTACTCGGACGAATCTGGTCGGTTCACCAGCATCTTCTCGGTGACTGGCGTCCAATGAGCAATTATATCAACACTTATAAGCACCAAGACGAGCCAATATTCGGCAATGATGGCAACGGATTACTCGCCAACGGCCCGAAACCTTTATTGGAAGCTTATCAACAGGCGTTATCCTGCGTGCTTAAAACCCGCTTTGTTCCGTCAGTTGAAATGAAAGGGGGCGTTAAAGCGTTGCTCTTTGATTCTGGCTTTGTCATTTGCAAACGGGTGGAACTACAAGAAATCTTCCCCGACGCAGAAACATCAGCGGACCAAGAAAACACCTCATATTGAATGCCCATGAGACAATGCCAAATGAACGAGTTGCAGGAAATTCAACAGTGGTATCAGACACAGTGTAACGGGACGTGGGAACACACGTTCGGCATTAGCATCGATACGCTCGATAACCCTGGCTGGAAAGTAAAAATCGATCTGGCCGAAACATCACTTGCTGGCAAGCCCTTTGTCCCCCTGAGTCAGGGCGAGCAATCAGAAGACGGCGATTGGCTATTCTGTAAAACGGAAAACCTGCAATTCATTGGTTTTTGTAGCGTCAGTAATCTGGCAAAAATGTTAACGGTCTTTCTGAACTGGTGTCGTGATGCGAGAACATAAAACCGCTGAATTTCAGGTAACGTTATGTTTAGCTGCAGGATCAGCCAGACGTACCCCCTGCCGCTCCGGCTATCGGCCTAATCATAAAGATCCCGTTAGCGGCGCGTACTTTATGGGGCAATTCCATTTTGACGGTGAGATCGCCCCAGGAGAAACAACCTCAGCCACCGTAACCGTTATCGCTTCAGTAGAACAGGTAGACACACTTTCTCGTGTTGGCACATGGACTCTGTGGGAAGGGCCGCACTATATCGGCTACGTTAAACTAGATCAATAATGTGGCACAACTTACGTAGAACGAAGTCTGCCCCAAACTTATATCCCCAGCATGGTATCAATCAGCAAATACATGTTCAGGGAAACCACAATCACGACAATAAGCTGTCCGATGCGCTGTACCCATTTACCATTAACCATCGATCCCATCAGTTCACGGTTACTGGTGAAGGACAGTAAGGGAACCAACGCCAGCGCAATCCCGAAGCTCAGTACTACCTGACTTAGCACCAGCACCCGTGTCGGATCCATACCGGACAGGATCACGATAAACGACGGCAGCATCGTGACGGTGCGGCGAACCCAAAGCGGAATATGGAAACGCACGAATCCCTGCATCACCACCTGCCCCGCCAGCGTACCGACAACGGTAGAGGAAAGACCCGCCGCCACCAGACTCAAACCAAAAATGACTGCGGCAGCTTTCCCTAACAGCGGCTCAAGCGTGAGGTAGGCTTTATCCAGATCGGCAATATCCTGATTGCCGCTAAAATGGAACGCTGCGGCGGCTGTTGCCATCATCGCCAGATTGACGAATCCCGCAATCGTCATCGCAATCGCGACATCAACCTTCGTTGCAGAGTAGCGCTCGGCACGGGTGTGGCTTCCCCCATGTTGCGTCAGGGAAGAGTGCAGGTAAATCACATGCGGCATAATGGTCGCCCCCAGCACGCCTGCGGCCAGCAGCACGGCATCGGAGGTCGGTAAACTAGGTATTGCCATGCCTTTGGCTAACGCGGACAGCTCAGGCTGAGAAAATACCAGCTCGACAATATACGCCGCCGCAACAAACAGCAGCAGCCCGCCGATGACCATCTCTAGCGGTTTCTGCCCACGCTGTTGCAGCATGAGGATCAAGAAGGTAGCGACAGCGGTGAGGATAGCACCTTCCAGCAGTGACACGCCCAGCAACAGTTTGAAGCCAATCGCCGCGCCGATAAACTCGGCCAGATCGGTCGCCATCGCAATAATTTCGGCCTGCACCCAGTACGCCCAAACGGCCGGGCGCGGGAAACGATCGCGAATATGTTCCGCCAGATTCTTACCTGTTGCGATGCCTAACTTGGCGGACAGCAGTTGGATCAGCATCGCCATCAGGTTCGCCCACACCACCACCCACAGCAGCGTGTAGCCATAGGCTGCACCAGATTGGATGTTTGTGGCAAAGTTACCGGGATCGATATAACCAATTGCCGCGATAAACGCCGGGCCCATCAGAGAAAGTTTGACCTTCCTTGATGTACGGCTTGTTGACTCAATAACACGGCTACCCGGCATAGTATGACCCTTCTAACACTGTTGTTTTATTACTCTCACAAAAACGATAATGATTATCAAGTGCATTTAGAGTGGTAATACCAATTCTTTTGATAGCTAATGATGATGAGTCATTCAAAAGCTAAAAAACATCTTTTTTATCAAACAAATCTTAACAAGATATAAACAAAAAACCCCATGCGGTGAGCACGGGGTTTGGGCTGAAGGTACGTAATAGAATACGTAGAAAGCAGATGGTGCGTAAAAGCAGAAGGTATCAGTCTTGTGCTTTTGATACGGCAACCATCGCCGGACGCAGTAAACGACCGTTCAGCGTGTAGCCTTTTTGCATGACCATCATGACATGGTTCGGCTGGTGGTCGGCCGAAGGCAACATGGTCATCGCCTGATGCACTTCTGGGTTAAACGGTACACCCACATCACCTACAACGTCGATGCCAAATTTATGCACGGCATCCAGCAATGATTTCAGTGTCAGTTCGACACCTTCAATCATCGCAGCCAATGATTCATTGGCTTTGTCCGCCGTATCCAGCGCACGTTCCAGATTATCGATGACTGGCAGCATTTCATTGGCAAATTTCTCTACCGCAAATTTATGCGCCTTCTCGATATCCATTTCCGCACGGCGGCGAACGTTATCGGCTTCGGCACGAACGCGAAGCATATTGTCACGTTCACGCTGTTGCAGCTCACTCAACTGGGTTTCCAGCTCGGCGATGCGCGCATCACGCGGGTCAGCTACGTCTGCCGTCTCTGGCCTGGCATCCGCTTGCTGCCCTTTTGCTGCTTCCTTTTGATCCAGGACTTGCTCGTCAGGCGTTTTCTGTTCTTTACTACTCATGAAATTCTCCGCGGTTTAGCATTAATCTCGCTAGTTGCTTATTATGGGGATCAAAATCGGGGATTCAAGGGAACCTGTCATATATTGGTTCCCAACGCTGCCGGTACACCACGCTGAGGACAAAACAGCAATGAACACACCGCTTACAATGAACAGGCCGTTTAATTGTATTGGCATTGTCGGCCACCCGCGCCACCCAACGGCGTTGGCAACGCATGAGATGCTCTATCATTGGCTCACCGAAAAAGGTTACTCCGTTCTGATCGAACAGCAGATTGCGCGGGAACTTAACCTAAAAAATGCACCAACAGGTAGCCTTGCCGATATCGGTCAGCAGGCGGATCTAGCCGTGGTCGTCGGCGGTGACGGCAATATGCTGGGTGCCGCGCGCGTGCTATCGCGTTATGACATTAAGGTGATTGGTGTGAATCGCGGTAATCTCGGTTTTTTAACCGATCTCGATCCCGATCACGCCCAGCAGCAACTTTCTGACGTACTCGATGGACATTACCTGAGCGAACAGCGATTTATGCTGGAAGCGCACGTTTGCCGTGCAAACCAGCCCGACAGTATCAGCACCGCTATTAATGAAGTGGTGCTTCACCCGGGAAAAGTCGCACATATGATTGAATTTGAAGTCTATATTGACGACAAATTCGCATTTTCTCAGCGTTCGGACGGCCTGATTATCGCCACGCCCACAGGCTCAACCGCCTATTCGCTTTCTGCCGGTGGTCCTATCCTGACGCCGTCTTTGGAAGCCATTGCACTGGTGCCTATGTTCCCGCACACCTTGTCTGCCCGCCCGCTGGTCATCAACAGTAGCAGCACGATTCGGCTGAAGTTTTCTTGCATTACTAACGATCTGGAAATCAGTTGCGACAGCCAGATTGCGCTACCGGTGCAGGAAGGCGAAGAGGTACTGATTCGCCGCAGCGAACATCACCTGAATTTGATTCACCCAAAAAACTACAGTTATTTCAACACACTAAGCTCAAAACTTGGCTGGTCAAAAAAATTATTCTAAGATTCTACTAATCTACTTTACTGTATATAAAACCAGTTTATACTGTATGTAAACACAGTCCTCATACAGGAAAACTATCATGCTGGCGCAACTCACTATCAGTAACTTCGCCATCGTGCGCGAATTAGAAATCGATTTTCAGTCAGGAATGAGCGTGATCACCGGGGAAACCGGTGCGGGGAAATCGATTGCGATTGATGCCCTCGGCTTATGTTTGGGAAATCGTTCTGATGCCAGCATGGTCAGGCCGGGGACTGCCCGAGCCGACATCTGCGCCCGATTTGCGTTGGCAGATACCCCGACTGCACGCCAGTGGCTGGAAGAAAACCAGTTAGATGACAGCAACGAGTGCCTACTACGCCGCGTCATTAGTGCCGATGGTCGCTCGCGCGGCTTTATTAACGGCACTGCTGTGCCACTGTCTCAACTGCGTGAACTCGGTCAACACCTGATTCAGGTACATGGCCAGCATGCTCATCAGCTCCTGCTGCGCCCCGACCATCAAAAACACCTACTGGATGCGTATGCCGATGAACCCAAATTGCTGGCTGCCATGCAGCAGGTTTGGCATCAGTGGCACCAAAGCTGCCGTGCGCTGGCACAGCTACAACAGGCGGCGATTGAACGCGAGGCCCGCCGAGAACTGCTGCAATATCAATTGAAAGAGCTGAATGAATTCGCCCCACAGCCCGCTGAATACGAACAAATTGATGTTGAATACAAACGTCTGGCAAATAGCGGTCAGCTACTGACGATGAGCCAACAAGCCATGCAGTTGCTGAGCGAAGACGAAGAACAGAACATACTTAATATGCTGCACAGCGTAAAAAGTCAGCTCGGTGAACTGATCGGCATGGATGAAACCCTGTCCGGCGTGCTGTCGATGCTTGAAGAAGCTGGTATTCAGCTTAGTGAAGCCAGTGATGAACTGCGCCACTACAGCGAACAGATGGACCTCGACCCGATTCGGCTGTATGAGCTGGAACAACGTCTGTCACGTCAACTCGCGCTGGCACGTAAGCACCATGTCGCTCCAGAGGCGCTCCCCATGTTTCACCAGCAACTATTGGAAGAGCAACAACAGTTGGAACAGCAGGAAAGCGACCATGACACGCTCAGCGCCGCCGTCAGCGAATACCACCAGCAGGCGTTGCACCTGGCACAACAGCTTCATGTGCATCGTCAGCACCACGCGAGTGAACTGGCACAGCTTATCACCGCCAATATGCGTGAACTGGCAATGCCGCACGGTCACTTCACCATTGATGTCACGTTTACGCCAGACAGTCTGACGGCCACCGGTGCCGATAGTATTGAATTCCGCGTCACCACTAACCCCGGGCAACCACATCAGGCGCTGGCGAAAGTGGTATCAGGTGGCGAACTGTCGCGTATCGCACTGATTATTCAAGTCATCACCGCGAAGAAAATGGACACCCCAGCCATGATCTTCGATGAAGTCGATGTGGGAATCAGCGGGCCAACCGCCGCCATCGTCGGCAGGATGCTGCGTCAGCTCGGTGAATCTACACAGGTTATGTGTGTGACACACTTACCGCAGGTCGCAGGCTGTGGTCACCAACACTTCTTCGTGAGTAAACAAACGGACGGTGCAGAAACGGAGACCCTGATGCAGCCGTTGGATAAACGTGCGCGGTTACAAGAGTTGGCAAGATTGTTAGGCGGTAGCGCCGTGACTAAAAATACGCTGGCGAATGCCAAAGAATTGCTGGCGGCATAAAATCTGCAGCCGCCAAGGGCTAGAAAGGGGCATAACAGGTAAAAAAGCTCAACTTTTTTACCTTCCTGAGGTCATACAATCGCCTTGTAGGTTTCCAAGTCCTGCAAGGTCTATTATCATCGGCAACCTATGCCCTTAAGGAATGTAATCACTATGCGCTGTAAAACGCTGACTGTCGTCGCCGCGGTGGTTGTTATGCTGACTGCCGGTTGTTCCACACTGGAAAAGGTGGTCTATCGGCCGGACATCAATCAGGGAAACTATCTGGCACCGGCTGACGTTGCAAAAATTCACACCGGCATGACCAAACAACAGGTCGCTTATACGCTGGGTACCCCCATGATGCAGGACCCGTTTGGCAGCGATACCTGGTTTTACATCTTCCGCCAACAGCCCGGTCATGAATCAGTAAAACAGCAGACGCTGACACTGACCTTCAGTAGTGGTGGCGTGCTGACCAACATCAACAACAAGCCCGCGCTGGATTGATGCTTTCAATACCGCTTGATGTATGATGGGTGCAACAACAGGCAAATCTGAATATTTCAGGCTTGCCTGTGTTTTTTAATGGCATTTTGGTAATGCGCGAGCAGAAAAACATCATCCGCCATTCAACCGTATTGCTCAGGCTTTATTCTTAGAACGCTCTGCTCGCTGGCGACGTAGTTCTTTCGGATCGGCAATCAGCGGACGATAGATCTCTACGCGGTCCCCCTCCTGCACTACATCAGTCAACTTCGCCGCACGGCTGTAAATACCGACTTTATTCACCTGCAAATCGATATCCTGGCGCAACTCCAGCAGGCCTGATGCCACAACAGCCTGCTCAACCGTACTGCCCTCTTCCAGCTTCACCGTGCGTAGATACTGGCGTTCTGGCAACGCGTACACCACATCAACCTGCATTGCGGACACGGTAGACCTCTTTTGCTCGCTGCGTGAAAGCTTGCACCATATTTCCGGCCAGCTCCTTGAATACTTTGCCAAAAGCGAGTTCAATCAAGGCATTGGTGAATTCAAATTCCAGATGCAGTTCGACTTTGCAGGCATCAGCGCTCAGCGGCGTAAAATGCCAATCGCCACCCAACTGACGGAATGGGCCATCGACCAGTTGCATATTGATATTCTGGTTGTGCGTCAGCGTATTACGTGTAGTAAATGTCTTGCTAATACCCGCTTTGGAAACGTCGACGGCGGCCGTCATCTCCCCTTCTAACGAGGAGAGCACGCGGCTCCCCGTACAACCCGGTAAAAACGCGGGATAGGAAGCAACATCATTCACCAGCTTGTACATCTGTTCAGCACTGAACGGCACCAGTGCTGAACGACTTATCTTTGGCATACTATTTTCCGAGATTCATAAAACGCGCAAAATAATAGCATTGATAGCCCGACAGACAAAAACTCTGCGAAGCTTATCGCACGATATCATTAACCACGACACGGACGCACGGCGGGGATTTCATTCCCAATGACATCCAGTATAATGACGGTACTATGACAAAGAAAAAAGCATACAAACCCGGTTCCGCCACCATTGCGCAGAACAAACGCGCCCGTCACGAATACTCCATTGAGGAAGAATTTGAGGCTGGCCTTGCGCTGCAAGGATGGGAAGTTAAATCACTGCGTGCAGGTAAAGCGAACCTCAGCGACAGCTATGTCACCTTCATGAAAGGTGAGGCTTACCTGTTTGGCGCAACGATCACGCCGCTGAATGTGGCCTCATCGCACGTCGTTTGCGACCCTATACGCACGCGTAAACTCCTGCTCAACAAACGCGAACTGGACTCGCTGTTTGGCCGCGTCAGCCGCGATGGCTATACGGTTGTTGCATTGTCCATGTATTGGAAAAATGCCTGGAGCAAAGTCAAAATCGGCGTAGCGAAAGGTAAAAAAGATCACGACAAACGTGATGACATTAAAGAACGTGAATGGAAAGTAGACAAAGCCCGTATCATGAAGAACGCCAATCGCTAAGCCGCTGGCTTAACAACGGTGAGTTCTGGTATACTGGTGACAGTTTCTTGGGGGCTGATTCTGGATTCGACGGGATTTGCAAAGCCCAAGGTGCATGCCGAGGGGCGGTTTGCCTCGTAAAAAGCCGCAAAAAAATAGTCGCAAACGACGAAAACTACGCTTTAGCAGCTTAATAACCTGCTAAGAGCCCTCTCTCCCTAGCCTCCGCTCTTAGGACGGGGATCAAGAGAGGTCAAACCCAAAAGAGATCGCGTGGATGCCCTGCCTGGGGTTGAAGTGCTAAATCTAATCAGGCTAGTTTGTTAATGGCGTGTCTGTCCGCAGTTGGCAAGCGAATGTAAAGACTGACTAAGCATGTAGTACCGACGGTAGAGTAGTTCCGGACGGGGGTTCAAATCCCCCCAGCTCCACCAATTTAGACATCGGGTATTACCAGATAAGTCCGATGAAGTACGAAAAGCCCGCATGGCGCAAGCCCTGCGGGCTTTTTTGTGTCCGTCATTGTCCGACGATATTCGCCTGAATCCAGAGATTATTGGTATACGAATTGGTATACGGTAGGATATATACCAAAAAGCGTATACCAATTGCATGCGTATACCAATCACGAAGGATATCCTCATGGCACGGACAACCCGCCCTCTCACCCACACTGAAGTACAAAAGGCCAAAGCGACAGACAAAGATCTGACGTTGCATGACGGCAACGGGTTATTCCTCTTAGTCAAAACTACCGGGAAAAAGCTGTGGCGGTTCCGTTACCAGAAACCAACAACCGGCCAGCGCACCATGATCGGATTTGGCGCTTACCCAGCGTTGTCATTAGCCGACGCCCGCGCAATGAGAGACGAAAAACTGTCTTTGTTAGCCAAAGGTATCGATCCACAGGAAAAGGTGGCTAAAGAAGAGGAAGAGGCGAAAATCGCAGTAGAAAGCATCTTTCTTAACGTAGCGCGTAGCTGGTTCGCGTTGAAACAGACGAATGTCAGCGCCGATCACGCCAAAGATATTTGGCGCTCGTTGGAAAAAGATGTCCTCCCAGCGATTGAGAACATACCGGTGCAGGACATCAAAGCCCGCACGCTGATACAGGCGTTAGAGCCGATTAAAGCGCGTGGCGCACTCGAAACCGTCAGGCGGTTGGTGCAGCGCATTAACGAAATCATGGTTTACGCGGTCAATACGGGGCTAATTGATGCTAACCCAGCGTCTGGCATTGGTATGGCCTTTGAGCGCCCTAAAAAGCAGCATATGCCGACTATCCGGCCAGAAGAACTCCCCAAGCTGATGCACACCATCGCCATGTCTAACCTGTCCATTCCAACCCGTTGCTTATTAGAATGGCAGCTACTGACGCTAATTCGCCCGGCAGAAGCCTCCGCAACGGCATGGGCAGAGATCGATATAGAGAAAAGAACGTGGAGCATTCCGGCTGAACGCATGAAAGCCAAGCGTGATCATATCGTTCCGCTCTCCGATCAGGCGCTGGAACTGCTCGACATCATGCGCCCTATCAGCGGCAACCGCGAACATGTATTCCCCAGCCGCAACGATCCTAAAAAACCCATGAACAGCCAGACCGCCAACGCCGCATTAAAACGCATAGGCTACGGTGGCAAACTGGTCGCACATGGTTTACGCTCGATAGCCAGCACCGCCATGAATGAAGCCGGTTTTAATCCTGATGTGATTGAAGCGGCGTTGGCGCATTGTGATAAAAACGAAGTTCGACGGGCTTATAATCGCTCTACCTACCTTGAGCAGCGGAAAGAGTTGATGGATTGGTGGGGGAATTTTGTCTATAACCGTCATCAACTAATGCAGGCTGTATAACACAGATAAAATAGAAAGGGAGTCTTAGATGCCAAATAATTATTATCAATACATTGAAGACGTTAGTGATGATATAAAAACATGCCTTGAAGGCATGGGATGTCAGCCTATACTTTTTGTGGGTTCAGGGTTAACTAAAAGGTATCTTTCAGGTCCAAACTGGGAAGAATTACTACAACAGCTTGCAACTGAATGCCCTAATATTGATAAAAAATTCGCTTATTACAAACAAAAGTATCCAGAGCTAATTGATATTGGAAGCGTTTTTTCTGATGCTTATAATGAGTGGGCATGGGGGGATGGTGAAAAATACTTTCCTTCAGAGTTATTTTAAGCAGGAAATGAGCCTGACATTTACTTTAAACACAAAATATCGAATATTTTCAACTCATTATTACAAGATAATAAAATCATAGATAACAGCGAAGTAGAACTTCTAACCCCCCCCCCCCCTCACTCTATAATAACTACAAATTATGACGAGCTACTTGAATCGATATACCCTGAGTTCACTCCAATTATCGGCCAAAAAATACTGTATGCGAACCATGGCAGCATCGGAGAAATTCTTAAAATTCATGGTTGCTGCTCCACACCTAAAAGTATAATTATTAATCGTGATGACTATGGAGATTTCATAAAAAAGAAGAAGTATTTAAGTGCAAAACTTCTCACTTTTTTTGCTGAACACCCTCTTTTATTTATAGGGTACAGTGCAGAAGATGAAAACATTAAAAATATACTATCCGATATTGACGAACTAATTTCAGAGAATGGTGATGTAATTCCCAATATATACATATTGGAATGGGTAGACAAAAAAATGATAATGAATACCCGCGCCGGGAACGGTTAATTCAAGTATCTGCAAATAAAAGCATCAGGATAAAAAGTATAGTTGCAAACGATTTTTCATGGGTATTCTCAGCCTTTGGTGCCAATAGAGCACTTGATAATATAAATCCAAAATTGCTACGCTCTCTGTTAGCCCGTACATACGATCTCGTAAGAAGTGACATTCCCAGAAATCCAGTTCAGGTTGATTACCGCGTTTTATCAAGCATCAGTGAGTCAGAAGGCGAACTTGCAAAATTATATGGTATAGCCACATCCTCGGATGGCATGGCATTTAATGCGAGCTACCCTTTCACTTTAACCACACTTGGACAGTCACTTGGTTATAAAGGCTGGCATGATGCAAACAAACTTTTAGAAATAGTTAAAGATATAACCAACGTAGATATCAAGACCTTCGATAACAAATATCATTATGCAATTATGAACGGTGACGAAATCCAATCTCATAGATATTCAAATTATCTCCGTGAGCTTCTTGAAAAAGTTAGAGATGGAGAAGAATTTGAATTAGGGATAAAAGCTCCGTAATGATTGATTAAAAGTATTATTTTTCGTCATTGCCGCCATCGCGGCGGATTTTCCCTTTCTAGTAATATCTTGAACGGTGATGAGTGACTCATCATTTGCATCATTGCATCTTACTTGACTACCCGTTTGCAAATTACTTGACCATCTCCAACGAAAAACGGACACAAATCACCTACTGTATTGACATGCAGCTTTGAGCGAGGAGCGGACATGCAAGTCAGGATAAAATGTAGTTACTCAAATCATCAACAGGTCATCTGGTGATAGGGCAAAAGTACGCCATAACTATTACTGCTTCATCGCGTCTGTAAATGTTCAGGAGGGTTCAATGTCTTCAGCTTTGCAACATCGTTTCATTCTTACAGGTGGCCCAGGCTCAGGCAAAAGCACGATAGTTGATGCGATTATAAAACGAGGGTTTTGGAGTTCTAAAGAAGCTGGAAGAGGTGTTATACAAGACCAGGTTAACATCGGAGGTGATGCATTGCCTTGGGACAATCAGACTGCATTCGCAGAGCTCATGCTATCCTGGGAAATGCGTTCGTGGCACGAAGCGGAAGGGCAAACACAACCATGCTTCTTCGATCGTGGAGTTCCTGATGTTGTAGGTTATTTACGTCTTTCAGCGCTTACCATACCGAGGCATCTGGAAAACGCCATCGAGAAATTTCGCTACAACCGAACTGTATTTGTTGCACCACCCTGGCGTGACATATATGTACAAGATACAGAGCGAAAGCAATCTTTCGATATTGCCATCGCGACATATCATGCGATGGTGGAAACATACCGGGAATATGATTATCGATTAATTGAATTACCATGCGTTTCTGTTGAGGATCGTGTGGATTTTATCCTTTCCACGATACAAAGCTTATAGAAAAGCCTCCTCATCACATGATGAAACATAATGCCTGAATAAATCATATTCTGGTATACGAAGAACGCCCGCTTTTGGCACTTAGCTGCCGGTCAACTTAGAAGGAGACCGCCCTTCATATTCTGTTGGAAATTTCCAAGCGGAATGCAAACAGGTAGTCAACTAAAATACAAATGGGTAGTCAAGTGAATGCAAACACCCAATTACTCATTAATCTATTGATTAGTAAAAATAAAAAACTATAGTGAAGAGAGTGAGCTATTTTGTTCAAAACCTTTTTATTTGCCTCCGCGTTTATTCCGTGATGCTGCTGCCTTTCTTATTAAGTGCTAAATTCAGTATCAAATATCATACTTAAAAGGGGCTGATTATGTCCGTACAACCTATTCTTGCCAATGCTACCGTGAGTATTAGCGACTTTAAAAAATCGCCCAATGCGGCGTTGAAAAAAGCTAACGGCGAGCCTGTAGCCGTGTTAACCAATGGCCGTATCTCTGGCTATTATGTTTCCCCGGAAACATGGGAAGCGCTGGCCGACTATCAGGAAGATATCGAACTTGCCAAAATTGCCCGTTCCCGGATGAAGGGGAAACGTGTGAAGGTCGATCTGGATGAGTTATAAGCTGGAGTTTGAAGAGCACGCGCTGAAAGAATTTAAGAAGCTGGGGGCACCCGTGCGGGAGTAGTTCACCAAAAAACTGAAAGCGGTTTTACAAAATCCCCACGTTCCCGCCAACCGGCTTCACGGAATGGCTGACTGCTACAAAATCAAACTTCGTTCCGCTGGCTATCGGTTAGTGTATCAAGTGCTTGAGCATGAGATCGTGGTACTGGTTTTAGCTGTGGGCAAACGGGAACGCTCAGAGGTTTATCAAGCAGCCAAAGACCGACTATAGGCACGGATATCTGACATTCACAGCTTTTTGTTATATGGCCTATCTGTCATCAAGGTGATGAGTAACTCGTCACCTGCTCACCAACTCATTACCCTTTAACACATTGATTCATAAAAATAAAAAATCACAGTGAAGAGAGTGAACAGTTTTGTGCAAAATCTTTTTATTTTGTCTACTGACGCTTACATGACGAACGGCGCTTTCCCGCCCTCTCCTTTTAACGCTTGCTGTAACGCACTTAAGAGTGCTTTTAGTTCGCCGCTTAAATAGTGGCTAAAAGCCTCACGCCCTAACGTTCTATCAAATACGGCCTGTGGCAGGAATCGCCGCATTTCAGCGCTAAAACGGCCATCCCCCACAACCTGATCAATGCTCTGTATGCGCTGTGCCAGTAGATCATCATAATTAGAGATGCGGTAATCCTGTATTTTCTTACGAATCAGATCGATATCATAAGTCGCGTTTTGTTGGATCAGCCACGGCAAGTCCCATACGTCACGATAGCGGATATATTTGGTAGTGGCGACAAGCGAAACCAGTTTGTCGCACATCACTTCATTCAGCGTTTCACACATGACCAGCGTATCGGAATAACCATCGGGTAAAACCTGATAGTTACGTTTTAGCGTCATCGGCGTTCGGGTATAAGCCGGGATATTGGCGATCTCAATTTTGATCCGTTGCCTTGGCATATCGCGTTTTTCCGGTGCAGTGGTCACGGATACCTGCCATTTGTCGATGCGAACTTCCTCATAACCGGGTTCATTCCGCAATTCATTTGGCTCTTTCACGTTGACTTCAAGGCCGTACCGATTCCCTAGATAATCTTCAATACAGGCTTTCATGTTCTTCAGGTCTGCGCCAGAAAACGCAACACCGCCGGCGAAATCCAAATCTTCACTGAAGCGGTTTGCGCCATGGCACAGCCTTAACGATGTCCCTCCCTGAAAAGTAAGCGGCTCCAGCAAGCCCGCATTATCCAAACAGTAGAGGATGTCGTAGTGCAAAAGCTCCTTCTCCACCACATTGCGCAAGCCTTCAAGCTCGGCTGATTCCACCACTTTGCTGACCAATTCGGCAAAGTTAACTTTCTGATTCATGATGTAGCTCCGACTCGTCAATCAGGTGGGTATTGCGCCCAACGCGGCGTAAATCCCTCACGGCAGTTTTCTTCGTCGCTTGCCGTAACGGGGAATTGCCAAAATAGGTATCCTGCAAAATCTGCTCTGGGGGCCGCTTGGTATGGGTAAATTCAATCACCCCAAAAGGCGTTTTATGTTCTTCGGAACGTCCGGTGGTCATCACCGTGATCCGGTCAATAGGGATTTGAGAAATCACGCCATATTCTGACAATGCGGATTCAAGGCTAAGATAGTTATATTCACCACGGCGTAGCGCTAACACGATGCGTTCAAGCGTATAGGCATCTTTGCTTTGGGCATGGTTATAGACGTACACACCGCGAATCGCACGGGTAAGAATGCCATCTTTTACTAAACGATTTAGCCCGGCATTAAACGCTCTGGGCGTATCTTCATGGAAAATCTTGGCTAAATCGCGGGAGGTGAAGACATAACGCCCTTGCTTATCGAAAGCATTTAAACGCTCAATAGCAGTGATCCTGTCCATTCATAAGTCCACATGAAAACCACATAATTGTGTTATTCACGTATACTTGAATAGAAACCATCCGTCAAGTACACACCAAAACCACTAAAAAGTGATATTCACGTGTACTTATCAAAGAGTTTTCATGGTTTGAGGTGACAAAAAGGTGGGATTCATAGAGTGAGAACGTTAGCAAAAAACCCTATCACTTTTCTGCATTGGTATACGCTTAGGTATACCAACAAAGTCTGAACTCACATTTAAAACAGAAATATCATTAAGTTACGTGAAAAAATTCAGATTCCGCCAGCCAGTTGGAAAACGTGAGCGTTCAGAAGCATACGATGATGCGATAAAACGCTTACGTTAATACAACCATGAAAGACGAGAAGAAACACAACCAACAATCAAGATCGTCCGGTTGGGGAGGAAAACGTACCGGTGCAGGCGCTCCAATTGGTAACACCAATGCGGTGAAACATGGGGAACGCAGCCGCCAGGCATTCTTTCCGTTGGCGGGTGATAATGGACAATTCACGCCGTTGCAATTGCTACGTGCAAGAAACCTACTCCCAGCTCATGCCCGGCATACGCCGGGCAGAGCAGAAAATGACTTAGAACAGCAGTGAGTAGTTCAAGCCAAAGGTGCGGCCACGCCCTTTGTAGTTGTACAGCGACGCAGGACCGTAGCCCGGGCTGTAGTACAGCGGCGCGCGCTGGCCCCAGACGGTGGTGTAGTCGCGATCGAAAACGTTCTCCACGCTGAAGCTGAGTTTACCCACCGGCAGATCATAGCTACCGAGCAGATCAACCGTGGTGTAACCATCGATTTTGTAGCCCTGAGCGTCGCTGACGTCGAAGGAAGTGGTGCTCTGTACGCGCAGGCTCCACGGATCCGGTGCCCAACCGATGTAGGCCGTTGCTTTCGACGGGCTCGCCACCTTCACATCATACTTTTCCCAGCTACCGTTCACTTTAGACTCGGTTTTCAGCACGTTGAAGTTCGCACCGGTGCTCCAGTCGGTGTCCGGGATAAAGTAGTCCACCGCGCCTTCCACGCCGTAGATGCGGCGCTTGTCATCGACCACGCTGATGGTCAGGTCTTTATTTGCCTTCACGTTCTTATCGGAAATCGAGTAGTAGGCCGCGATTTGCGTACGCAGGTTATCGCCGGAGAAGCGCCAGCCCAGCTCGTAGGAGTCGACCTTCACGCCTTCCAGTTCGCTGTCATTCACGTTCACGCTGTTGGTCAGCGGAAGGTGCCCGTTCACCGCTGCGCCATAGGTGCCGCGCCCGTAGTATTTACCCGGATCCGGCAGCTCCACGCCCTGGGAGAAATTGAACCACGCCTGCTGGCGTTCGGTCAGATGAACCAGCAGACCGGCGTTAAACAAGAAGTTGTCGTAATCGACCGACCCGCCCGGGATCGCATCGGCGGACTGCGCCCTCCCGGCGGCAATCTGCTGTTGCTGCGCGTAGCCAATGAAATCATCAATCTTGTTCTCGGTGTACTGATAGCGCACACCGCCGCTCAGGGTAAAGATATCATTGATGTCATAGCTGGATTGCAGGAAGGTCGCCAGGTTAGTGATGTCATACCCCGGATAGCGTCCGGTGGTGTAAATCCGCTTGTTGTTCATCCCACCGGAAGCGTTTGCTTGGGCCAGATCGAAGAACATCTGGTTAGAGGTAAAGCGCTCGTGATCCGCATCCAGCCCGTAGGTCAACTGCCAGCCGTCCAGCGGTTCGCTGTTGAGGGTCAGCTTCGCGCCATACTGGTCCGTGTCCTGCTGCGATGAGGAGAACGCGGTGGCCTGTTTGTTCGCGTTGACGGTCGGGAACGGATAAAACAGCAGCGATTCATCGCGGTAATAGACCTGGCCGACCAGTTCCTGACCGAGGAAATCGCTATTCGAGTATTGCAGGCTGATGAGATGACGCTCGGTGCCCGGAATACGGTCTGAATGCAGGCCGCTACTGACGTATGGCTTGGTCGCGCCGCTGATTGCCGAAAAATCTTTCCCGAGGTTCAGCCCGTAATCGTCGTCACCCTGGCTTTTATAATATTGGGTAACCAACTGAAGCTGTTGGGTATCATCGATATTCAGCGTCCCGGTGCCCATCACGTCCAGACGGTCGGAATACTGTAGGCCAGTCTGAGTGTTATCGAGCAGAGTCGCGTCGCCGTTACCGTCAAACCAGCCGCCGAACTTCTGGTACGCCACCGATGCGCGCCCGGAGATACGGTCGTTGCCGCCGGAGATGGCGCTGGCAACGCGCTCATCGTGATCCTTACTGCTGTTGAAACCGCTCTTGATCCCCGTCTCAAACTCCATCTGGGTATCCGGCTGGCCTTTTTTAGTCACAATATTGATAAGGCCGCCGGTACTACCGCCACCGTACAGCGCGGTGGCCCCGGAGATCACTTCAACGTGGTCGATATTGAACGGGTCGATGGAATCGAGTTGGCGGCTGTCGGTGCGCGACGAGTTCAGACGCACGCCGTCCACCAGCACGACCAGCGGACGGCCACGCACGTTCATCCCGTAGTTGGTACGGCTCTGGCTGCTGACGTCAAGACCGGGGATCAACTGAGCCAGTGCGTCTTTCAGCTCTTTACCGCCCTGGATCTGCTGCTCCAGTTCGGCTTTTTCAATCACCCACGTGGTTTGCGCCATTTGCGCCACCGTACGGTTGGTGCGGTTGGCGGAAACCACTAACGTGTCGTCACTGCTCTGCTGTGCGACCGCTGGCGCCATCATGGCGAGCAACAACGGGTTAAGGGCCCAGAGCGTATGCTTTTTGGTTATCATTGTTATTCCTTCACACGGGTGGAAAATATCAGCCCAAAGATGCTGTGTAGCGAGTCAGAGGAGCAGCCTCCGGCTGCGGTTTTTCCCGGCTGCCGCTGCGCCACTGAATCAGCGCGGGCGGCGTACTGAGATCGAACAAATCGCGCCCCATCGCGCAATTCAGAATATGGGCGGCGCGCCACGCCATCAGGCTAAGCTGCGGCTCGGCAATACCGTGGGTCTGCATGCTGGCGTTAACGGCGAACAGGTGATTCTCTTTCGGGCCGTCCCACTCGATGGTGAAATCGTCCCGCACGTTGAAGCTGCACTCATCGCGCATAGCAATACGCGGCATCAGCGGAGACAGCATCTGCGGCAGCGCAGGGCGGTAGCCGGTGGCAAAAATCACCACGTCGCTCTCCAGCGTGTCGTAGCCTTTATCCAGATGATGCTCCAGCAGCAGTTGCCAGCCCTGGCCACGGCTTTCAAGACCGGTGACCGAACGACTCGGCATCAGATGGGCATTACGCGGCAGGCCGAGCACCTCGAAGCGGTGGTACAGCTCGCGATAAATCGTCAGCAGCGACTCGGCAGTAATACCGTCAGAGGTCATTTTCTGCTCGTCGAGCATCTTCTGGCGCGCGGCGTGATTCAACCCGACGAAGCCGGACACGTACTCCGGGGTGAAATATTCATTGGCGAACGCCGCTTCATCCAGCGCGTTAAAGTTATTGCGACGCGACACCCAGCTAATCTCAGCAACTTCGCCCCATTCCCCGCGCAGAGCGTTGAGGAACAGGTCGGCGCCGCTTTGCCCGCCGCCGACCACCGTCACCCGCTTACCGCTCAGGTTGGGCTGGCACAGGCTCATTTCGCTGGCGTGGAAGCAGGTTGGCGAGACGCTTTTCACGCAGGCCGGCAGATGCGGCTGTTTGCCAATGCCCAGGCAGACGTGGCGGGCGAAGGTTTCTCCCCCGCAGGTTTGTACGGCGAAAAGCTGGCGACGATCGTCAAACGCGATGCGTTCCACCGTATTGTTGAAACGCAGGTTTTCCATTCCTTCGGCGGCCCAGCGCAGGTAGTCGGAGAACTCATCGCGGGAAACGGTGCGCAACTCGGTGGTCAGGAAGCGATAGAATTTCTTGCGCTTCACCAGATAGTTCACAAAGCTGTACGGGCTGGTCGGCGCGACGGCGCTCACCAGATCTTTCAGGAACATGGTCTGCATATGGCAGTCCGGCACCAGCATCCCCGGATGCCAGGCAAACTGCGTGCGGCCGTCGAAGAAGCGGCTGCTGAAGCCTTCCGCTTCATGGGCTAGCGCCGCGATGCTCAGGTTAAACGGGCCAATGCCTACGCCAATGAAATCTACAGTGTTTGTCATGATTTAATCCTTTGTCGCCAGCCACAGCGGGTTTTGCAGATCCTCGAGGTAATTCGGCAGCATGCGGCTGCCGCCGTCCTGGTCAGGGAAGGTCAGTTTTACCGGGTTCAGCACGACGCGAATGATTTGTGGCCTGAAGAGTGAGAAAAGCGCGAAACGCGCTGACAGTTGTGGGTGTTCCTGCATGTAATCACTCAACACTGTCGCCAGCAGTTGATAAAAACGTCTCTCCGGCACGCCGAGGCGTACCATAAGCGGCGAAACAAAGCGCAACACCGTCACAAAGTGGCCGGTCTGCAAATCATGAATCAGATAGTCGGCGCTCAGGCGGGCGGTAACATCCCGCACTTCCTGAGGCAGGGAGTCCATCTCCGGGAACTCATCCTTCACCAGCCGCATGTCGCCCTGAAAATCCTTCAACAGAACGCGCTGCGGCACGCCATTTTTCATGGCGAGGGTAATATTTTGTCCGTGGGCGATCAGCGCGACGCCGTAGCGGCACAGCAGGTGGTAGAGCGGCACCACCACCACGCGGAACATCTGCGACAGCCAGGCTTCCGCATCCATCCCGGACTGGGCGATATACGCGCCAATCAGCGGCCGGTTGTGCTCATCGCACTCCATCAGGGTCGCCATCAGAATTGGGATTTCATCGGACTTCAGCCAGCGGAACGGATTCTCGCGCCAGATAACGCCGAGCATCTCCTGATAACGATACGGTGCCTGCGCCAGCGCGGCGTAGCCCTCGTGGGAAACGTAGCCCGCCGCCGGTTCGCCGAGGATCACCGCGCCGCTTTGTTGCAGCGTCGGGTCAGTGGCAAACACCTGCTGAAGCCAGCGCGAGGCCAGCGGCCCGGCGGCAATATATTTGCCCGGAATGCCGCGATAGCAGGAGGTGTTGTAAATCGTCAGCGGCAGTTTGATATCCAGCCCGACCTGGCGGCTGGCGTTGGTCAGGGTGCGCAGCGACTGCTGGGCGAGCCAGCGGTCGCCAAATTCACCCAACGACACCATGCGGCCCTCAGCCAGATCGGCAACGAAATCGAGGGCGATTTTTTGCTGCCACTGCCACGGATGCACCGGCAACGCGAGCCAGCTCTTGTCCAGCCCGCGCGCCTGCCAGGCCTGATGGAAACGGGCCAACTCCTGCGGGTCCATCGCCGCCGTCAGCAGTTGTTCGCTGTCCAGCGCGCTGTCGCAGCGCCAGACCATGTTGTCGCGTTTCACCGCCAGCCAATGAAGCTGGAAGGTATTGGCGTACTCCGGGGCATAGCGCGTCAGCGCGTCCCGTCCCCAGCCACGGCGGCCCTTATTAAAGGCGAATTTTGGATGACCACTGAGCAGGCACTGCAACCGATCGGCGTCCAGCGCGATAAGATCTTCCGCGCTCATGCCGCGACGTGCGTTGCGCAGTTGCAGGTCGCCCAGCAGCGTAGCGTAGAGATCCTGCATATGCTCGGCGACGGTGGCATCGCTCATCGACAGCACCGGCTTTAGCTGCATCAGCAGCGTCTGTGCAACAACGGGCTCATCGGCGCAGCGCAGCGTTTCATGGTCGATCCACAGCCAGCCCCAGATCCCGCGCTGTGCGCTGAAGTGCCACTCCGCGCCCGGCAGATTAATCGCGTAACAGTCATCGCCCAGAGACTCGGCGTGAAAGACCTGTTCGTATTCCAGTTCAGCCAGCATTTTCGCCACCAACTGGCGGTTAACAATTTCCCAGTCCATACGGTTCATCACAGGCCCACCTCCATAAAGAAGCGGGTGCGATCTGCCATCACCAGGCGCGAACGTTTATGCGGGAAGTCGAACTCTTTCAGCGTGCGGTAGCCCGCCGGATCGAAGTGGCGGAACAGGCGCTGGTTGTCGGCGCGCGGCTCCAGCACCGTGCGCTGCGTGCGCGGTTCATCCAGCAGCAAATAGTGCGTCAGCCCGCGCAGCCAGCTTTGAACATAGTGCGCACCTCGCCAGGCCTGTTCGCCGACCAGTAGGTGCAGACCGCGATCGTAGGGCTGCCAGGTATAGTGGCGGCCGATACGATCTTCCGCTGCCCAGTAAATTTCAAAGTAGCTGAACGGCTGATCGTCAAAACAGCCAATCAACGGGAACGCATGTTTTCCGGTGAGCTGGCGTTCGAGATAGGCGGTTTGTAGCGCAAGGGAACCGCCTTGCTCCCAGAAATATTCCACACGCGGATCGTTCATCCAGCGGGTAAAACGTTCGGCGTCCAGCGCCGGGTCTGCCACGCGGAAACTCAGGGTTTTACGCACGCGTGGATCGTAACGGCGATAAACCTCACCCTTCGGGCGCGCCGGGCGAGCAGGGAAGTAGATTTCACGTTCTGCGTCAAAGGTCATTTCGCCGGAGGCCTGTTTTGACGGCGCGCTCAGCCAGAGCGGGAGCTGCCAGAACACGGCGCGATGAATAATATCGCTGTGCATCTGCGCAAAAAGCGCCAGCGCCTGCGGCTCCTCGCGCCAGTCGGCGTAAGGCAAAATCAGCGCGGAGATCTGCGGCGCGGCGATGAAAATCTGATCCAGCGCATCGCGCAGCCAGCCTTCCGGCAGCGGACCCGGCCAGCGCAGCACCGCGCTGTTATCCTGGCCCCAGCCGAGAGTCAGTTGTGCGTCGAGTTTTTCACAGCGCAGGCCGTGGCCGCTGTGAACGATATTGGCCATAGACATTCAGGACTCCTGCGCCAGCAGCGGGTTGGCGAAATCGAAATAGATGACCGATGGGTCGACGATGGTGTTTTCGTTGTGATCGTTCAGGTAACAGAAGAAGTTGCCTTTCACGTTCCAGAATGGGCTTTCCAGCACGTAGTCGAGACAGGTCTTGTGCGTCACCTGTTCGCGCACCGCGCAAAGCTGCATGCGTACCCGCGCCATCAGGCTAACTTCGCTGTCCAGCCCGGCAGCGCCCAGCGCGGCGGTGACGGCGAAGGTAGAGTTCACCAGCAGGTAGTACGGGAAGTAGCGCAGCAATTGCTCGTGGGTGAAAATATTTTCAGCCTGCGCCTCGCCGATAACGTCGAGCCAGCCCGCCGCATGTGGCATAAACGCGCTGCCCTGGCAGTCGCGGTAGATAAGCCCGATGGGGAGATCCTGCTGCATCTCCACCAGAATATTTTGCTGATGCGCCAGCAGGACCAGGCCGTAATCCGCTTCGGCTGTGAACAGCGGTTTCAGTACCTGCTGGCAGTAGGCGTCAACCCACGTGTGGGCGGCCTGCTGCGGCGTGATCCCCAGACGTGCGCTCAGGCGTTTGACTGCCGCGACCAGCAGCGAATCGCCGCCATCCGGTGCGGCCTGCGTCAGAGACACCAGTACGTTGGTCTGGCTTTGTGGCCGATCGACCAGAAGGTTTTCACGCAGGGCAAACAGGCTTTCCGCCATGATATTGCCGTGCAGATCGCGCAGCCCCCCCCAGCCGTCCTCCTGCATCACCTGGAACGTCGGGAAACGGGTTTGCAACATCTGCCAGCGTTCCGTTTGCGCCAGACGCGCCAGGCGCATGCCGCGCGTCACTTCTTTCACCGACAGGGTGCGCACGGAGTTGGTCAGGCGCACGCTGAGGGAAAACTTGATCATGTCGCGGCTGGTGGCGCAGTAAAGCGAACGGGAAGAGGTGGTCGGCAGCCACGGCGTACCGGCTTCGCCCAGATCCCGCAGTAGCCCCTGCTCCGCCAACTGCTGGCACCATGGCTGTTCCAGCAGATACGCGGCCTGCCACGGATGCAGCGGGAAAAGCCACTGGCTATTGCTCAGTTCACTGAGCAACTGTGGGGCGTTTTCAGCGGCAAAGCGCGTCAGGCGCTGTTGCAGATTCAGATGCAGGCTGTCGCCCGCGATGTGCGCTTTATCAACCGAAAACCAGCGCAGCGAGAAGTGGGGAGCGAAGTCCGGCAGATAGCGCTCCGCCTCCTGTCGGGTAAAGGGTTCATGCGATTTTGGTGCCGGATGGAACGCGTGGCCCACCAGCAGCGCTTGTTCCGCTTCGCCAAAGTTCAGCGCGTGCTCGCGCAGGGTGGCCCAGTCGTGACGAGCGTCGATGGCCTGCTGCGTATGCGTATGGCTTTGGGTGACGCGCTGGTAAAACGCATCGGCGTGAGACGCGGGCAGCGACAGCGTATGCCGGAGCGTATCAACAATGAGACGGGAAAATGTCGGGAAATCGACAGGCTCGCGATCCGAAGCGCTCACTAACTGAGCCGGGAAGGCGAAACGGTGATGCTGAGTCGGTGAGAAGTAGTCCACCGTGAAATGCAGCGCCTGACGATCGTCGAGGGGGATAATCAGTTCAGCAGGCTGGCTTTCGGTCAGTCGCCACGTTCTGGTTTCACGAATAAGCGCGTTCAGGAAGCACTGCGCAGCGACATCCCAGGTCGGAGTTTTCTTTGGCAAAGTCATAATCAAACAGATCCCGCATGTTTTGATAATGCGAATTCTGCCGATAATGTTTCTCATTATCAATAACAATTGTTAGAATTCATAAAATTAATTTCACAAATAAACACAATTTATATATGGATTAGCAACATTGTGACTCCTCTTGAGATAGCCGACGCGCCGCAAAAATCCTTGTCCTGTTGGCCGCTGGCGTTCAGCGCGGGGCTACTTGGCGTCGGGCAGAATGGCCTGCTGGTGGCGATCCCGGTTCTGGTGATTCAGACAAACCTTAGCCTGTCGATTTGGGCGGCGCTTTTAACGCTTGGCTCAATGCTGTTTCTGCCATCGTCGCCGTGGTGGGGAAAACAGATCGCGCGCCGGGGCAGCAAACCGGTGGTGCTCTGGGCGCTGGGGGGATACGGCGCGAGCTTTGCGCTGCTTGGCCTGGGCAGCGTGCTGCTGGCGACTCACGCCATTCCTCCGGGGGCGGGCATCGGGTTGTTAATTATCGCACGGATTATCTACGGGCTTACCGTGTCGGCGATGGTTCCGGCCTGTCAGGTCTGGGCCTTACAGCGCGCAGGGGAAGCCAAACGAATGGCGGCGCTGGCGACCATCAGTTCGGGATTAAGCTGCGGTCGACTGTTCGGGCCGCTGTGCGCCGCGGCGATGCTGACGCTGCATCCGCTTGCGCCGATGGCGCTGTTAATGGTCGCGCCGCTGCTGGCGCTTATCATGCTGCTGCGTTTACCGGGCACGCCGCCGCAGCCCGCAGCCAGTCGCAAAAGCGTGCGCCTCACGCCTGTATGCCTGCCGTATCTCCTCTGCGCGCTGCTGCTGTCGGCGACCGTCAGCCTGATGCAGCTTGGCCTGTCTCCCGCGCTCGCCCGCCAGTTCGCCACGGATACCGCCGCGATTAGTCATCAGGTAGCGTGGCTGCTCAGCGTGGCGGCGGTAGCATCGCTGATTGCTCAGTTTGGCGTGCTGCGCCCCCAGCGGCTGACGCCGATGGCGCTGCTGTTAAGCGCCGGGGCACTCATGTTATGCGGTCTGGCGTTGATGATATCTGTTCCGCTGTGGCTGTTTTATCCCGGCTGCGCACTGCTCTCCTTCGGGGCTGCGCTGGCGACGCCCGCCTATCAGCTTCTGCTTAACGACAAACTTGCCGACGGCGCGGGCGCAGGCTGGGTTGCCACCAGCCACACGCTGGGCTACGGACTTTGCGCCATGCTAGTGCCGCTGGTCTCGCGAACCGGCATCAGCGTGGCGCTGCTGGTGACGGCTTTTGTCGCCGCCGCTATCTTCACCGGGGTGTCTGGCTTTATCTGGCTCAGCCGCCGCCATTCATCGTCTTCCGCAATCTAAGGATAAGGAAAAGTTATGGATGAGGTTCTGGGCTATCGCCTGTTCAACGTGCAGTTGGCGCGTAAAAACGAAATTTCACCGTCTCTGCTGAGCCTGGTGTTCAGCGGGTCGGAGGTGGCGCAGATGAAATCTGAGCACAGAGGACACCATCCAGTTACCATTGAGTAGCCGCTTGCCTCTCTTTTCTCACCTCACTACAATGTATACAAAACACACAATGTAGTGAGGTGGCAACATGGGCGTCATATCCGTTCGCTTAAATGATGAAACAACCGCACAGCTTGATGCGCTGGCTAAAGCTACAGGACGTACCCGATCTTTTCTGGCTGGACAAGCCATTGAAGACTATCTTGCGCGAGAAACCTGGCAGATAGCAGAGATCGAGCAAGCCATAAAAGAGGCCGATGCGGGTGATTTTGTCTCATCCGATGAAATGAATAACCTGTTTAGGGAATTAGGTACGGCAAGAAATGGAAATTAAATGGCTGCGTAAAGCCGCGGCCAATTTGGAAGCCGAATACCTCTATATCGCTCAAGACGATCCACAAGCTGCCAGCCAGTTCGTAGATGAAGTCCAAAGATTAACGGAATTACTACCGCAACAGCCAGCAATGGGAAGGCCAGGCCGTGTGCCAGGAACGCGTGAGCTAGTGTTAACACACTATCCCTACATCATCCCCTACCGTGTGAAAGATAATATGCTCCAGATTCTGCGCGTCTTTCATACACACAGACGTTTACCGTCAAAATGGTGAACAACCTCCTTTCTGGATTTTAACGAATGTACATCCACCGACTAACCGCCACGCAGTCATGAAAAGCGATAAAAAATATAGCCAACAATCAAGATCGTCCGGCTGGGGCGGGAAACGTATAGGCGCGGGCGCTCCAATTGGTAACACCAATGCGGTGAAACATGGGGAACGCAGCCGCCAGGCATTCTTTCCTTTGTCGGGTGATAATGGGCGATTTACACCGTTGCAATTGCTACGTGTAAGAAACCTGCTCCTTGCTGAACGTGTAGGCGAGTTGATGCACAGATCTCTTTCTTTGGGTACAGCCGCGTGGCGCGGGTTTATGCGACTAGATGGGATTCTATGGCAACACACACGAAAAATGATGGTATTGGAGCGCCGTAAAGCAAAATTAAATTTACAGCACTCCCAGCACTAAAAACCGGCACATCAAGCGAAACTCTATTGCCATACGCAGATTATTTTTCAGAGTGACTTTTTATTTTAGTTATATGAAAAAACAACAACAGTTTAAAATAAATTAAAATATATACTTATGGCTAAACTTCAATTTCCCACAGGAAATCTTTTTATTGGGACGTCAGAGAATACTTTTATCAAAAATATCGGCTAATGGTCGAGTATTGCCATGGTATCCGGCTACATTAGCTTCTAACCATTCCTGAATGCCAATCTTTTCGAAAGAAACACCATAGCCACAATTAATAATCATATGCTCGAACAATAAACGCTGAGAACGTCCATTGCCTTCCCGAAACGGATGAATCACATTCAAATCTGAATAATATTCTGCTAACTGAATTATTAGCGCTGGGCGCTCAAAGCCTTGTAAAAAAGCATCATTGGATAGCTGCGTAAAAATTTTATTGGCTTCAATTTCGATACGGGATGCGGTGCAAAAACGTGTTTGACCTTTAGAAATATCGATACACCGTATTTCTCCTGCCCAATCGAATAAATCCCCGAATATTTTCCCGTGCAGACCACACCAATAATGCAGATCGTAAGGCGGCTCTTCAAATTCAATATCGAGAACGGCCAGTTCGGATAGTTGACGTTCCGCATCGTCAAATTTACTGTCATCGTTGATGCCGAGTTTATTTATCAGGATATCGCTATCAGGATAGGTATAAGGATCTTGCCCTGAGCCATATTTATCAGGCATAACCACTCGCCTTATACATGGCTATCAGATTTTTTCTCAGCGCCTCTCTGTCCTGCTTGTCGCTTGGAAGTGGCGTATCCTCAACGCTGAATCCTTCAAGACGCATACTGTCCCGATAGTTTTTGAGTTTCACCTGATTGTAGTAATCACGCTTTTCTTCCAGCGTCACCATAAGTGGGGATCGCGTTTTGTCTGGCAACGCTTTTGTCGTGATTTTCCGGTGCTGTTTAAATATCGACAGATCGGTATTTTTCAATTTCTCGATCAACCGTTCCCCGTCGCCAAACACGCCCCATGACGAGATAGACAAGGCTTGCCGTTTGCCATTTTTCTCGCGTGATATGTTGATATCCATCGTTGACTGGAGCGTGTTTAACACGTCCTGTACTTTTCTTTCAGAGATACCCGTAGCGGTGACGATAGATTGCGTATTAGGAGAATTCTCTTGTACCAGAGCCGCGAGTACCGCCATTTCATAACGCATGGGCTTTCACCTTTAATCCGCATATATATGCGATAAAGAGTACCACAATTACGACCCAGGCGTATTTTACCTGCATGTGTGATGAGTGACTCGTCACCTGTTCACTCACTGTTAACCACTTAACTCACTAAAAATAAAGATAAAAAATGAAAGATGAAGAGAGTGAACAGTTTTGTGCAAAATCTTTTTATTTTGGCGTCACGTCCATGCCTCTAATCGTATAACCACTTCCCTGCTTTAGCTGACTCAATGATCATCCCGACAGTAAGCGGTTTTAACGCCTTCGGTAGTGGTTTCTTTTGCCAGATTGGGTACTCATATGCAAAATAATTTCTTCCCTCAAAATTTGAATAATCGATATTAAAATGTCCGAATACATCGAGAAGGAAATCGTGCGCATCTTCCGGCAGAAACAGATAATCGTCCTGCAATGTCCAGTCTTTAGTGACTTGCTTAATACCGGATTTAAACCAATGAGCCCTAATAGGGTAATGCTCCATGAGGTATTGAATAACCTCATTTTCAGTATTTTTCTCGCTCATGTCAGTTTTAATGTACTGTAGGGTGAAAATCGTTTGTCTTTAATTATACACAAGCAGATTAGCCAGGTAAAAAAATGCAGACCGTTTTAAGCCTGTTATATATTGATGTGAACCTGTGCACAGTGTGCGATCACTATTTTGATGATGTTGCCTGTGGTCAAGGGGACATTTGGGTATATCGCTCAGGCTCGCTCTCCAACACCTATTTCATTGTCGATTTCCATGTTGGAATGACAGAGCAATTAGATATTTCCCCCTTTTACATAAAAAGCACCGCCAGGAAGCACGTACTGTGTGATCGAAGAAAATGGTTATGAACAAAAGGTTGTGTTTAAAAATTAATACTCCTTTATGATCTAACAGCAAGTGGCATTCCGCCCACACCTGCGTTGGCAACAGGATGTTGATAAGAAGGGGAACGCCGTCAGCCCCTTTTTCTGTTACTATCGCGCGTTGGAAAATAGCGATATGTATGTAAATATATCTCGCATTACATCGCCGCTCTCAATCACGCTTTCACAGTGAACTACACGCAGGAGAAATCATGAGCCTTCACCTCTGGCTGGCTTATACAGGGATCATCATCGCCCTGATTGCCATTCCGGGCCCGTCTGCCTTAATTAGCATGTCGCACGGTTTACGCTACGGCGCGTCACGTGCAACAGCAACCGTACTCGGCGGAGTCAGCGCGGCAATGATATTGATGTCCTGTTCAGCATTGGGGTTAGGTGCCATCCTTGCCGCGTCAACCACCGCATTTATCGCATTAAAAATTATTGGTGCGGTTTATCTCATCTGGTTAGGCATCGCGTCATGGCGTTCCAAAGATATGACCACAGCGGAGCAGGATGTGCAGGAAACAGGGGCTCCAGGTTGGTTTCCGCTATACCGCAAAGGCTTTCTCGTTGGGATCAGTAATCCTAAAGATCTGCTGTTTTTCGCGGCACTGTTCCCCAATTTTATCGATACCAACGCCCCGCACGCCTTACAGCTCATCATTCTGGCGGTAACCTGGGCTTTCTTCGATTTCAGCATCATGTTTATCTATGCCTGCACCGGCCGCCGTTTATCGGGCCTGTTTTCCAATCCACGCCGCATCAAGCTGTTCAACCGCTCAACGGGTGGGATCTTTATTCTGGCAGGCACCACACTAGCGGCGTCAACGCGCTAAGCAATATGGCTCCTGCTGCCTCAAAGCCAGCAGGAGCCACGTCGTTACGATGCCGTAACGAAATCAGCAATGCCCTTCTCATCCAGCCGATAACGAACCCACTCATCCTGCGGCTTCGCACCAATACTTTTGTAGAAATCGATCGCAGGTTGGTTCCAGTCCAACACGCTCCATTCTAGCCGTCCGCACTGTCTTTCCTGCGCGAGACGCGCAATCTGTTTCAGCAGCGCTTTACCCGCTCCCGCATTACGATACGCCTGCCCAATATAGAGATCTTCCAGATAGATGCCATATTTCCCCAGCCAGGTTGAATAGCTCATGAAGAAAATCGCATAGCCGACGGGCTTGCCGTCAATCTCACAGATCAGCGTTTCAGCCGTCGCGCCCTCGCCAAATAACGAATTCTCAATATCTTCAATCGAGGCTAACACTTCATGGCGCGCCTTCTCATATACGGCCAATTCAATGATTAAATCCAAAATCACGCTCGCATCTGATTTCTGCGCAGGGCGGATGACAATATTCATAAAGCGTCTTTTCTCCGGAGCTAACTTTTCAGTATCAACAATAGCTAAGGCTTACCATGCTACCGGATTAAAAATACTGTATGAACTGCATTTTCTACAGCGACTGATGAACATCATGTACCTGGATTTACACCGTATCGATTTAAACTTGCTGGCGGTGTTTCACTGCGTGTACCCACATCAATCCGTCGCCGCTGCGGCAAAAGAACTGGCAATGAGCGCATCGGCAGTCAGAACGCGCCTACGGGTCGCTATCACTCTTATAAATAGATCACAAGATAACTTGTCATACAGATAATACGAAAAAAAGACCACATTAATACATTGATATAAAATGGAAATAGCTCTGCATATCTTCTGGTTACGCTGCTTTTATTATCATTTTTTTGTGACCTGTCTAACACATACCAAGAAACGTAACCTTCTTAATAAAATCCGCAATAGTTAATCCTCTACTAAGGGGATAACAATAGCCACGAGCCTAGCAAGAAGTTCCTCAATCCTCTTTTGGAGTTTCCAATGACCAACAATAATAAGCTGAGCGTTGCGGAGAAAATCGGCTTTGGCATGGGCGATGCCGCCTGTGGCATCGTTTATTCTTCCGTAACCATGTTTCTTACCTACTTTTATACCGATATTTATGGCATCTCCGCCGCCGCAGTGGGGGTGATGTTTCTAGTAACTCGCGTGCTGGATGCCATCGTTGACCCGCTGATTGGCCTAGTTGCAGACCGCACCAAGACACGCTGGGGGCACTTTCGCCCGTGGCTGGTCTGGTTTGCCGTCCCCTACGCCGTGATTGCCGTGTTGGCCTACACCACACCGGAACTGAATGGCACCGGTAAACTGGTTTATGCCTACATCACTTACACGTTGCTGATGCTGTTCTACACCTTTATCAACATTCCTTACTGCTCACTCGGCGGTGTCATCACCAGCGATGAAAAAGACAGAATTTCCGCGCAGTCGTATCGCTTTACCATTTCTTCAATGGCAGGGCTATTGGTATCGGTCGGCACGCTGTGGCTAGTCGACTGGATTGGCGGCACCAACAAACAATTAGGCTATCAGGGCACCATGATGATTATGGGTAGTCTGGCTGTTGTGATGCTGTTTTTTTGCTTCTTCACCACAAACGAACGCATCAACCCTGCCGTAGATAAAAATCAGAACGTCTGGGACGATGTCAGAAATCTGCTGAGCAACGATCAGTGGCGCATCGTGGCTATTATTACCTTCTTTTCCAGCATGGCAGGCGTCATGCGCGGCGCGGCGACGCTGTATTATGCAACCTACCTGATGGTAGGGCCGGAACAAGGCAGCGCAGCCGGAACGGCGATGAAATCCGCGTTTATCACCACCAGCGTCGTCGGCACCATTATTGGTGCGATGATGGCGGGTTATTTTGGTAAACGCTTCAGCAGCATAAGTCTGTTCAAAAATATCAACCTGTTGCTGGTGTTTGTCGGCATCATCTTATTCATGGTGCCGCCACAGTGGCTGGCTGTCGTCTTCCCGCTCTACTTTTTGATCGGCTTTTTCCACCAGATGTACCAACCGTTCAAATGGAACATGATGGCCAACGCCGCCGATTACGGCGAGTGGAAAACGGGCCGCCGCATTACTGGTCTCTCTTTCTCTGGCAATCTGTTCGCCCTGAAACTGGGTATGGCAATTGCGGGAGCCATCGTCGGTTTTTCACTCGGCTGGTTCGGCTATGTGGCGGGTTCCCCCACACAAACGCCACTCGCCACAGCGGGTATTATCGGCTTACTGAGCATCGGTCCATCACTTTCCTATCTGGTACTTTATTGGCTGGTACGTTTTTACAAGCTGGACGATAAAACGATGGAAACTATTCAGGCCGATCTGGCGAAACGCCACAACACAGCCGACCGCGCGGCGGAAAGCGAACTTCCTGTCGATCAGGGCCTGACGCCAAAAGGCGCAGCCTGATCGCGATATCTGCGGGTAGCGCGCTGCCCGCCCTTTACTATCAGGATGATGACATGAGTACAGCACATTCTCCCTGGAACCCAGATTTGGGTAACGGACGCTATAAGAATCCGATTTTATGCGCCGATTATTCCGATCCTGACATCGTGCGCGTTGGCGACGATTTTTACATGGTGTCGTCCAGCTTTAACCACATGCCTGCGTTACCGATCCTGCATTCTCAGGATCTGGTGAACTGGACGTTAATCAATCACGTATTCAGCCGGTTCGATCTGCCCGGATATGAACAATTTCAGCCAGGAAAAGGCGTATGGGCACCCAGCATTCGCTATCATGCCGGAAAATTCTGGGTGTTTTTCAGTACGCCCGATGAAGGGATCTTTATGTCGCAGGCTGACGATCCCAAAGGCGAATGGAGCGCACCGCATTGTCTCAGGCAGGCTAAAGGCTGGATCGACCCATGCCCGTTCTGGGATGACGACGGCACCGCCTGGCTAATCCACGCTTTTGCCTTTAGCCGCAGCGGTAAGAAACACCTGCTGCAACTGTGCCGAATGGCAGAAGATGGTCGAGCTCTACTCGATGAAGGAAAGATCGTCGTTGATGGTCGGGCAACACAGCCCACCATCGAAGGGCCGAAGCTGTATAAGCGCAACGGCTGGTATTACATTTTCGCACCAGCGGGGGGCGTTCCCACCGGATGGCAAACGGTACTGCGTGCACGCTCACTGAATGGGCCGTGGCAAAGCAGGATCGTACTGCACCAGGGCACCACATCGGTTAATGGCCCGCATCAGGGCGGCTGGGTCGAATTAGATAACGGTGAAAGCTGGTTTGTACATTTTCAGGATCGCCATGCCTATGGACGAGTCGTCCACCTACAGCCGATGCGCTGGCAGGACGACTGGCCGCTGATCGGTGAACAGCATAATGCGCAAGGGTTAGGGCAACCGGTGTTGGAAGCCGCCAAACCTCGCGTAAACGCCTCCGTAAGCATGCAACAGCCATTAACCTCCGACGATTTTTCTTCGGCGGTACTAGGGCGGCAATGGCAATGGCAAGCAAACCCCGATGAACGCTGGTTAGCGCATACCCAACCGGGACTTAAGCTATTCTGCCAGCCCATGCCTACCCGCGCGGGTGAAGCTTCATGGTATGACGTACCGAATTTGCTGATGCAAAAATTTCCGGCTGAGGAATTCGAGGCCACGATGAATCTAACACCTGTTCTGGAACAGGTGGGCGATCGCTGCGGCCTGATTATTTATGGTGAGCGTTTCGCTTTCCTCGGCGTAGAGAAAAGCGCAGAAGGTCTGGAATTGGTAACCGGATTCGGCTGGATGAGTGATGCTCAGCAGTTGGAACAACACCAGAAGACTTTAGCGGTGTTACCTGGACAGCAGAGCATCACTCTGCGGGTCACCGTGCGGCAAAACGCCATTTGTCAGTTCGCCTGGCTGGGCAATAACGGGGAATATTGTACGTTTGACGATAGCTTCGCTGCCGGCCCTGGCAAGTGGGTAGGTGCTAAAGTGGGGCTGTACGCACTGACGACGGCACGAGGAAATAGTGGGAGTCACGCTTGGGTCAACAATGTGAACGTCACCGCTATCGAGCAATAACCCGATAGCGGCTATAGGAAAGGTCACGAGTCTGGCTGTCTGCGCTTCGGTGCAGTTTTGGTATTAGCGAGTTTTAGTATTAAATACCGAGAGCATCGGCAGCCTGCTCACTTTCTGCTTTGGGGAAGTTTGCATAGACCAGCGCATCGAGTAACGCAGCGCGATCGATCGCCGGATAAATATCCGAGTTCTGCAAAAGCTGACCGATTTCCTGAGCCGTCAACTGAGGATAGATGGCGTGTGAAGCAACAGTTATATCGCGGGCGGCGTAACCCAGCTTGCGTAAAATCACCGCAGTCTGCTGGTGTGTTGTCGCATCCTGATACACGGTATAAAGCACATCGGCAATTAATGTCGACGTCAAAACCGAAATACGGGACACATCCCCCACTCGCCCACCCAGTGCCTGAAGGATGTTCTCGACGGCCTGTTCTGGCGTTTTTCCCTGCGCCTGTTGTGAAGCCAGTACGGAAACCAATTTATTTTTTATTTCATCATTCGCCATCATTCGGTTCCTTCATACGTTTATTACTGATGTTGTTTTAATATAAGCACGCTACCTGTCATGACCGTAATGAGCAAACAAAATCATGCATCAGTACTCTTGAATAGGTACAAAAAGACATCAACCCGCTCTGCGGTGTATAATAACGCCTATCTTTCGGAAACGCGGCTCTTCTTAATCCTAATCACGAAAGAAACATACAGAAAGATAGCTTGAAGTATGACGGAGATAAAATACAGTTTGATACAACTCCGCATACATCGTTCCACCCTCTTTTTTCCTGAAATGCGATAATCCTCCGATAAAAATCGCATTTTCGTTTATGCCCTGTCATTTTCATCGCCCGAAAAGACCATGTAAAATAAAGGGCTTAGTGAGCAAGAAGGCTATAAGTCATGATCACCACCGACGGTAATAACGCAGTCGCCTCTGTAGCGTGGCGAAGCAATGAAGTCATCGCCATCTACCCCATCACGCCCAGTTCCAGCATGGCTGAACACGCCGCCGCCTGGTCGAGCGACGGCGGGCTGAATATATGGGGAGACACGCCACGCGTTGTTGAAATGCAATCAGAAGGCGGTGCGATCGCTACCGTCCACGGCGCATTGCAGACCGGTACACTCGCCACCACGTTTACCTCATCGCAGGGTTTGCTGCTGATGATCCCCACGTTGTATAAGCTGGCCGGCGAGCTAACCCCGTTCGTACTGCACGTCGCTGCCCGTACAGTTGCGACACATGCACTTTCGATCTTTTGCGATCATTCGGACGTCATGGCAGTACGCCAGACAGGCTGTGCCATGCTGTGCGCCAGCAATGTGCAGGAAGCACAGGACTTTGCGCTGATTTCGCAAGTCGCCAGTCTGAACAGTCGACTACCGTTTATCCATTTCTTCGACGGTTTCCGTACCTCACACGAAATTAATAAAATTGAGCCGCTGAGTGATGAGGTGATCCGCCACCTTCTGCCACAGCAGGCCATTGATGCACACCGTGAGCGAGCGCTCACACCGGAGCGTCCGGTGATTCGTGGTACGGCATCTAATCCAGATACCTTCTTCCAGGCGCGTGAAGCGACTAACCGCTGGTATGACGCAGCTTATGAGCACGTTGAGCAGGCGATGAACGATTTCGCCGCCGCCACAGGACGCCAGTACCAGCCGTTTGAATACTACGGTCACCCGGAAGCGACCAAAGTCGTCATACTGATGGGCTCCGGCGTCGGCACCTGCGAAGAAGTGGTTGATACGCTGTTGACGCACGGTGAGAAAGTTGGCGTGGTGAAAATTCGCCTGTACCGTCCATTCTCCGCCAAACATCTGCTGGGCGTCATTCCGCAAACGGCAAAGAGCATTGCAGTACTGGATCGAACTAAAGAGCCGGGTGCGCTGGCTGAGCCGCTGTATCTCGATGTGATGACCACGCTGGCAGAGGCGTTCTCCGCAGGTGAGCGTTCACTTATGCCACGTGTGATTGGCGGGCGTTACGGGCTATCTTCCAAAGAATTTACCCCGCAGTGCATACAGGCCATCTTTAATGAGTTAGCACTTGCTAACCCACGCCCTCGCTTCACGGTAGGGATTTATGACGATGTTACCAACCTGTCTCTGCCATTATCGGAACAGCACTTTCCAAGCAGTGCGTCGCTCGAAGCCCTGTTCTACGGCTTGGGTAGTGACGGCACCGTTTCTGCGACCAAGAACGCAATCAAAATCGTCGGTGAAACCACCCCGATGTTTGTACAGGGCTACTTTGTCTATGATTCGAAGAAAGCGGGTAGCCTGACCGTTTCCCACATGCGTGTTGGTCCGCATCCGATAAACTCAGCTTATCTGATCGACCAAGCTGATTTTGTTGCCTGCCATCAGTGGCAGTTTATCGACAAGTACAGCATGGTCGAACGGCTAAAGCCTGGCGGCGTTTTCCTGATTAACTCGCCGTATAGCAGCGACGATCTGTGGCACCGTTTGCCGCAGGAAGTGCAGGCTGGGCTCAACCAGCGTAATGCTCGTGTATACAGTATCAACGCCGCCAAAATTGCCCGCGAGTGCCATCTGGGGGCGCGCATTAATACCGTGATGCAGATGGCGTTCTTCCACCTGTCACAGATTCTGCCAGCGGATGTAGCGGTAGAAAAACTGCGCACTGCCATCGCCAAAAGCTACGGCAGTAAAGGTCAGGAGTTGGTTGAGCGTAACTGGCAAGCACTGAGCGCCACGCTGGAAGCACTGGCGGAAGTCCCGCGAGAGGCTGTCAACCCAGACAGCCCGCAACGCCCACCGGTGGTTTCCGATGCCGCGCCCGATTTCGTCAAGACCGTCACAGCGGCAATGCTGGCTGGGCTAGGCGATACGCTGCCCGTTTCTGCCCTGCCGCCCGATGGCACCTGGCCGACTGGCACCACCAAGTGGGAAAAACGCAATATCGCGGAAGAAATTCCGCTGTGGCAGCCACAACTCTGTACGCAGTGTAACCACTGTGTCGCCGCCTGCCCGCACTCAGCTATTCGTGCCAAAGTCGTCCAGCCCGATGCGATGGAGAATGCGCCAGCTTCTCTGCAATCACTGGATGTAAAAGCACGCGATATGCGCGGCCAGAAATACGTGTTGCAGGTCGCCCCAGAAGACTGCACTGGCTGTAACCTGTGTGTGGAAGTCTGTCCGGCCAAAGACCGCCAGAACCCAGAAATCAAAGCCATCAATATGGAATCCCGTCTGGATAATCTGACAGCAGAAAAAGAGAACTTCGATTTCTTCCTGCAATTACCAGAAATCGACAAATCCACGCTGGAACGTATCGATATCCGTACTTCTCAGCTAATTTCGCCGCTGTTCGAGTACTCAGGTGCCTGTTCAGGCTGTGGCGAAACGCCGTACATCAAGCTACTGACGCAACTCTATGGCGATCGTCTGCTGGTAGCGAATGCCACGGGTTGTTCGTCTATTTATGGTGGCAATCTGCCCACCACGCCGTGGACCACCGATGCCAATGGCCGCGGCCCAGCTTGGGCGAACTCGCTGTTCGAGGATAACGCCGAGTTCGGTCTGGGCTTCCGCCTGAGCGTCGACCAACACCGCCTGCGCGCCGTGCGTTTGCTCAAAAAATTAGCACCGCAACTGCCGCAAGATCTGGTGAATGCGTTACAGGAAGCATCTATCGCGCCCGATCTGCGACGTCAGCAGATTGAACAGTTGCGTGGATTGCTGTCAGCCATCAATGACACCGATGCCAACGTGCTGGCAAGCGAAGCCGACCACTTTGTCGATAAATCTATCTGGCTCATCGGTGGCGACGGCTGGGCGTATGACATCGGCTACGGCGGCTTGGATCACGTCATGAGCCTAAGCGAAAACGTCAACGTGCTGGTACTGGATACGCAGTGTTACTCCAACACCGGCGGCCAGCAGTCCAAAGCCACGCCGTTGGGGGCAGTGACCAAATTTGGTGAGAAAGGAAAACGCAAAGCGCGTAAGGATTTGGGCATCAACGTCATGATGTACGGTCACGTATACGTCGCGCAGATCTCGCTGGGTGCGCAGTTGAACCAAACGGTGAAAGCGATTCAGGAAGCGGAAGCCTGGCCAGGTCCGTCACTGATTATCGCGTACAGCCCGTGTGAAGAGCACGGCTACGATCTGGCATTCAGCCACGATCAGATGCGTCAGTTAACGGCAACCGGCTTCTGGCCGCTCTATCGCTTCGATCCACGTCGCGCCGAAGAAGGTAAAGCGGCGCTGGTGACGGATTCTCGTCCACCATCAAGCAGCCTGAGCGAAACGCTGCTGAAAGAGCAACGCTTTCGCCGCTTGAATAGCATGATGCCGGAAGAAACCGCGCAACTCTATGAAGAGGCGGAGCTGGATCTGCGCCGCCGTTTTGACTTCCTGACTATGATGGCAGGCAAGGCAGAGAAAAACCCGCAGGAATAACCTTTCCCCTCCAAACCGGCTTCGGCCGGTTTTTTATTTACCGTTTTTATTATCCTTTTTCCTTTGCCATTCCCTTCTCACCTTTCTCTTTCGCACAGACTCATCAATACAATTTGATTTGCTCCCTCTCCCGATAAACAGAGAGCCGAACAAGGATGAATACCAAAAAATCCAACGCGGATAGCCCAGTTTGTCAGGCAGGGTAAAGAGGGGCTGACAAGAAGCGAGTTACCTTATACTTTATAGGATTATTCGCTCGTTATAGCGTCAAATCGATTTCAACGCAGCAGAGGATGAAACATGAAAGGAAAGTTCGCACCATCGCAGATTGCACTGCACTGGTTGGTTTTTATGTTGCTCGTTGTAACCTACGCGACAATAGAATTACGTGGATTTGCTGAACGAGGTTCGTTGCTACGCACTGTGATGATTGTTACGCATTTTAGCTGTGGCGTAGCCATATTGGTTCTGATGCTGGCCCGTCTGCTGTTACGCCATCGCCATACCTCACCCGCCATTACGCCACCGCCGTCCCGTTTGCAAAGTGCGCTGGGCTCACTCACTCACGCCATCATTTATCTACTGTTTATCACGCTACCGATTTTGGGCGTTGCTTCACGCTACTATAATGGTCGGGACTGGATGCTTTTTGGTATCGGTATGCCAACGTCAAGCACGCCGAATTTTGAACTGGCTGAAACGCTGATTGGCTGGCATGAAACGCTGGCACCGCTAGGGTACTGGCTCATTGCGCTGCATACCGCTGCTGCTCTGTTCCACCACTATGTCATGAAAGACAACACGCTGCTGCGCATGATGCCCGCCAAGCGTGATTAATCAGGCAACGAAGGAGCAAGAATGAAAGTCGCGCTGGGACAATTCGCCGTTGACCGCGAGTGGCAACAAAACGCCACGACAATCGCTGACTTTATGTCGGCAGCACAACAAAACGGTGCCGATCTGCTGGTGCTGCCTGAAGGTGTGCTCGCTCGCGATATTACCAACCCCAACATGGTGCTCACCGCCGCCCAACCGCTTGATGGCCCGTTTGTATCGCAGTTGCTGGAAGCCAGCAAAGGCAGCGACATGACAACCATGCTGTGCGTGCATATTCCTAATGGCGAAGGAAAAGTCTGGAATACGCTGCTGGCGCTGCGTAACGGTGAAATCATCGCCCAATACCGAAAGCTGCATCTGTATGATGCGTTCTCCGTACAGGAATCGGAAAACGTTCTGGCAGGCGAAGCCATTCCGCCATTATTGACCATCGCTGGGTTGAACGTCGGGCTGATGACTTGCTATGACATTCGCTTCCCTGAGCTTGCACGCCGTCTGGTGCTGGACGGCGCAGACGTACTCGTTCTCCCTTCCGCCTGGATTAAGGGACCGCTGAAAGAAGCGCACTGGGAGTTACTGGTGCGCGCACGAGCACTGGAAAACACCACCTACCTCGTCGCCGTTGGCGAATGTGGCGTCAAGAATATCGGCAACAGCATGGTCGTTGATCCTTTAGGCGTCGTCGTCGTTCAGGCACCGGAAACTCCGGCGCTCGTCTATGCCGACATTCAGCCAGAACGGCTGGCGCACGCCCGTCAGGTTCTTCCGGTACTCGCTAATCGACGTTTTACAAAACCTATGCTGGAAGGGGAACGCTGAGTTGGCGATATACTAGATAAACCTGTGCTCTTATTGACACGTCAAAAAGTGTGATTAGTTACACATGTTGTTTCCCTCAAAGGCCATTCTGCACATATAATGCGCATCCGGTCGTTATCGACCCTAGCAGCCCGGCCTCCCTATTCGGAGGCGCATTTATCACTCAAATAAAGAAATGAAAATGAGTATTCGCGCGATCTTTACTTTAGTTCTTGCAGCCGCCGCATTCAGCCAGGCCGCTTTTGCCGTTGTTTATCCTCTGCCTGCGGCTAACAGCCGACTAATAGGCGAGAATCTGGAAATCACCGTACCGGAAGATAGCACGCTGCCGTTGGAGCATTTTGCAGCACAGTTTCAAATGGGGCTGAGCAACATCATGGAAGCCAACCCGGATGCGGACGTCTACTTGCCCGTTCCCGGCAGCAAAATGGTGATCCCTCATCAGTTAATTCTGCCAGACGCACCGCGTGAAGGCATTGTTATTAACAGCGCAGAAATGCGTCTGTACTATTATCCAAAAGGCTCCAAGACCGTGGTGGTGCTACCGATCGGTATTGGTGAGTTGGGTAAAGATACACCGATTAACTGGACAACCTCCGTTCAGCGCAAGAAAGCGGGCCCAACCTGGACACCAACCGCGAAGATGCATGCAGAATATGCGGCACGCGGTGAAACGCTGAAAGCCGTGTTCCCAGCAGGTCCGGATAACCCGATGGGGCTGTACGCACTGTACATCGGTAACCTGTACGCAATCCACGGCACCAACGCCAATTTTGGTATTGGCCTGCGTGTCAGCCACGGCTGTGTTCGTCTGCGTGCTGATGATATTAAATATCTGTTCAACAACGTTCCGGTCGGTACACGCGTTCAGTTCATCAATGAACCAGTGAAAGCCACCGTTGAGCCAGATGGTTCACGCTATGTCGAAGTTCACAATCCGCTGTCTCGCACGGTAGAAGAATTCCATTCTGATTCTCCGGCACCGATCAGCATGACGCCAAAAGTGAGCAAGGTTCTGGCCGATGCCAGCGTGAACACAAGCGAAGTGGATCAGGCAATCCAGAGACGCTCTGGCATGCCGACCAAAATCAATGGCTTGATCGAAGAAGTCACGCCAGCGATCCCGGTTGAATCGGTTGCTGCGCCAGTCACTCCAGAAGCACAGCCGCAACACAGTCTCAACGCGGAACAAAACGCTGCCCCTGCTGAGTCACAAACGACGGCTGAGGCCAACGCCAACCGTTCGTAATCGCCATGATGCGTTGGAAACCGACTTAGGTTTCCAACGCTTCTCTCAAACGCCCTACCGTTTAATCTTTCTGTGAAGCTTCCAGCGCTTGCGCCACATCTGCGATGATGTCGTCAATGTGCTCAATACCCACTGAAATTCTAACCAGATCTTCACTCACTCCCGCCTTCGCCAACTCTTCCGCATTCAATTGCCGATGCGTGGTACTTGCTGGATGGCACGCAAGCGATTTGGCATCACCAATATTGACCAGTCGTAAAATCATCTGCAGTGCATCAATAAAATGACCACCCGATGCTTTACCGCCTTTGATGCCAAAGCTGATAATCCCAGATGCTTTACCTGAGGTAATTTTGTCGCAGTTCGCTTTGTATGGGCTATCCGGCAACGCACCATAATTCACCCACGTCACCAGCGGATGCTGATTCAGGTAACTAGCCAGCGTCTCCGCATTGCTGCAATGGCGTTCGATACGCAGGCTGAGGGTTTCCAGCCCCTGCAACAACAAGAACGTGCTATGAGGGGAAAGTGCCGCGCCAGTATTGCGCAGCGGCACCACGCGGCAGCGCCCAATATAGGCCGCCGGACCGAAGGCTTCGGTATACACCACACCGTGGTAAGAAGGATCGGGCTCGTTCAGCAACGGGAAACGCGCTTTATTCGCAACCCAGTCAAACTTGCCAGAATCGATAATCGCACCGCCGATCGTGGTGCCATGACCGCCAATATACTTAGTCAGCGAGTGGACGACGATATCTGCACCGTGCTCAAAAGGCCGGCACAACACGGGTGTCGCCACGGTGTTATCAACAATAACCGGGACACCGTGGCGGTGCGCAATCTCCGCGATTTTGGCAATATCCACGATATTTCCCGCCGGATTCCCAATCGATTCACAGAAAACCGCGCGAGTGCGCTCGTCAATCAGCGATTCCAGCGTCGTAAAATCATCGAAAGAGGCCATCCGTACCTCAACCCCCTGACGCGGCAATGTGTGAGCAAACAGGTTATAGGTGCCGCCATACAACTGGCTGGTGCTGACGATATTGTCCCCAACCTGCGTGAGTGCCTGAAGCGAATAGCTAATTGCCGCCATGCCGGACGACAGCACCAGCGCGCCGACCCCGCCTTCAATGGCCGCCAGTCGCTGTTCCAGCACCGCATTTGTCGGGTTCATGATACGGCTATAGATATTGCCTGCCACCTTCAGATCAAATAGATCGGCACCGTGTTGCGTGTCGTCAAAGGTGTAAGAGGTTGTCTGATAAATCGGCACAGCGGCAGACTTCGTTGTCGCTTCAGATTCATAACCATGATGTAGCGCGAGGGATTCCAGTTTCATCTTACGGACCTTTTGTTGATCGTTGGAGTGAGGAAAATATTGAGACAAAATAGCAGACTATAATCGGGAAAAGCACTTGATGATGTAGAAGAAATGGAGATAAGTTAGTAAAAACAAGACTAAATTTCAGCGTTACATTATTACGCCGGAGCCCCCTCGCAAAACCACACGCTACCGCTGTACCGAACCGGAAAAAGCGATAAACTTTGTGCAGAGGAAAAAATGTGCGCATCGTAACCTATCTACTCGTATCGTATTGCACCGTCTGCAAATCACAGCTACTTTTAACGTCATGGATCTCCCCACCCGAAAGCGCAATAAATGACTGATAAAATAAAAAATATCGCCACCTGCGAATTGCCTGCCAGCATCCAATTCCCCCGCTACGATCGTCGGACGCTAAAGCCGCGTATCGTCCATATCGGTTTTGGCGCTTTTCATCGCGCTCATCAGGCGCTGCTCACCGATCGCGTTCTGAATAAGATGGGAGGAGACTGGGGGATTTGTGAGGTCGTGTTATTCAGCGACGACACCATGATCAATGCGTTGCGCCAGCAGGATCACCTGTTTACCGTGCTGGAAAAAGCCGCAACGGGCAATCAACCGATTGTCGTCGGTGCCGTGTGTGAATCGCTACATGCCAGAATAGAAGGCATTGATGCCATTATTGAGAAACTTGCCGCACCAGAAACCGCCATCGTCTCCCTGACAATTACCGAAAAAGGCTATTGCATGGACGGTTCGAGCGGCAAATTAGATCGTACCAATAAACTGATTCAACAGGATCTCGCCGATCCGCGTCGCCCCGCCTCCGTACCAGGATTGCTGGCGGAAGCACTGCGCTTACGCCACGAACGCGGGATTGCGCCATTCACCGTTCTTTCCTGCGATAACGTGCCAGAGAATGGTAAAACGGCCAAAGCTGCCGTACTGGAATCTGCAAGAATCAACGATCAGAGCCTGATCGAGTGGATCAAGATTAATGTTTCCTTCCCAAATACGATGGTGGACCGCATTGTTCCTGCGGCAACGCCCGAAGCGTTGCAGGAAATTGCAGACCACCTCGGTGTTACCGATCCCTGTGCAATAGCCTGTGAGCCCTTTATTCAATGGGTGATCGAAGATCATTTCACCGCAGGACGTCCAGAATGGGAAAAAGCGGGCGTACAGCTAGTACATGATGTCCTGCCGTTTGAAGAAATGAAACTGCGTATGTTGAACGGCAGCCACTCATTTTTAGCCTATCTTGGCTATCTCGCCGGGTATAATCATGTCAGCGATTGTATGAACGACGAGAACTATCGTCGGGCGGTGTCTCATCTCATGTTATTGGAGCAGGCACCGACGCTCAGCGTGGTGGATATCGATCTGAAAGACTACGCTGTCCAGTTGCTTGCTCGTTTTTCCAACCCAGCGCTCAAACATCGGACTTGGCAAATTGCAATGGACGGTTCACAGAAACTGCCTCAACGCATGTTGGAATCGCTACGTTGGCATGTGCGCAATGGAGGAGACTATCGTGCTCTGGCATTGGGGATCGCGGGTTGGATGCGCTATGTCAGCGGAAAAGATGATGCGGGCAACTCGATCGAAATTCGCGATCCGTTGGCTGACAAGTTTGAGCTCATCGTTTCGGAAACCTCAGATAGTGCCGAGCGGGTCAGTGCGTTTCTCAATATTCGTTCTATTTTCGGCGAAGACCTGCCAGTCAACCACGATGTATTCAATGCTATCGCGCAGGCTTATCTGAAGCTGCGCGATCACGGCGCAAAGAACACCGTGGCCGCACTGATACACGACGTTAAATAATAATAAACCCAAGCAACGCAAGGTAAATCGCACTTTGGATGCCCAGCCCCAGAGTGCGGCTTTTGCCTTTTGTTTCATCCAGCCACGGCAGCGCTGACCAACTCATTCCCCCTCCAATAACCGCGATCGCCAACATCGCTACGGCTATCAGCCAGACGAGCTTATCCAGTAGCGAGTTGGGAAACAAAATTTGCAATGCGGAAACCACAAGAAACAACGTGCCGCAGCGTAATACCCCGACCAAGATACCCGCGCGATCTCTCAGCCCACGCGGGGCCGAAGAAGGTAGCCAAGCCTGAAAAGCAAACAACCCAACTACAGCAATAAAAATCACATAAATAATGGCGTAGACCAGCAAATGACTCACGTTACAACTCCTGATGAGGGAATACGATAAAGCACACGGCTCGGGATGATGACGACATTTTCTCTATAAGGTCAATGCGTTATTACACACTATGCTATCGATTTGTCGGGCAGGGCTCAATATTTCCTCGTCACCCGTTTGCATACATACCACCTCATCGTAATAAATCTACACATTTTGTAAATTTAGAACACAAAAGAAAAATCAAAAAAAAATAAAAAGCAAATTAAAATATCTAATTTCATGATCAACCTGACAGATCGTCATTAAAAGCACTCGAAAGCGTGATCGTCAGTTTACTTTCTTTTCAATAGAGCAAATTATAAAGAAATGATAGTTCAATTGAACTGAAATATTGTTTCATATTTGTAATTAGGCTGATCATGAATAAACCAATCTCTTTTAAACACACCTTCTGCTACGGCAGTGCAAACCTGCTTGGCAGTGGCGCGCTCGCTATCAGCGGCGCATGGCTGATGTACTTTTACACCACGTTTTGTGGATTAACATTGGTTCAAGCTGCTGCTATTTTCTCCGTTGCCAGCATCATTGATGCTATCAGTAACCCGATCATGGGGTACATCAGCGATAACTTCTACAACACCCGTATTGGTCGCCGATTTGGACGCCGACGCTTCTTTATTTTGCTGGGTGCCCCTTTGGTTCTGGTCTACCCCATGCTGTGGGTTGAAGGCTTTGGCTTCTGGTACTATCTGGCGACATACGTGCTGTTCGAGCTGATTTATACCTCGATCATGGTGCCGTATGAAACGCTGGCTACCGAAATGACCTCCGACTTTAAATTGCGCTCTAAGCTGACAGGTTCTAAAGCCATTTTCGGTAAAATCGCCAATTTTCTGGCAGCATTCATTCCAGGACAGTTTATTGCCGTCTACGGTAAAGACTCTGCGACCCCCTTCTTCTATACCGGTCTGGTCTATGGTGCCATTATGTGTACGGCGATGATCTCACTGTATATGACATCCTGGGAGCGTCCGGTAAACGAAATCGTCCGTGAAAGTACGTCCAGCCTGTGGCAAGCCATGAAAAAGCTGAGCGTAGATATGGCCTCCACCTTCCGCCTGCGTATTTTCCGCAAGCATCTGGGGATGTACCTGTTTGGCTTCGGCGCTGAATGGCTTTTCGCTTCCGCATTTACCTACTTCATCGTCTTTGGCCTGAAACAGAATACGGCGTTGGTGTCACACCTCAACAGTTTCAGCTCGGTCATGCAGCTCATTTCTACCGCAGCCTTCATCGGTATTTGCGTGAAAATGGGCTTTGCACGGCCGTTCCGTCTGGCACTGATGGTGGTGATTGTCAGCGTATTGGCCTATGCCGCGCTCTATTTTGCGAACTGGTCAGAAGACATGACCATCTTCGTCCTGTTTGCCATTACCGCTGTATTTGGCTTGAGCACTGGTGGTATCTACTACATTCCCTGGACGGTTTATACCTTCCTGGCCGATGTGGATGAAGTCCTGACCGGACGTCGCCGCGAGGGTATTTACGCAGGTGCAATGACGTTTGCTGGCAAAATGGTACGTTCCGTTATTGTCTTCGCAATGGGCTGGACGCTGAGCCAATTCGGCTTTGTCTCTGGGCAATCTGTACAGCCGGAATCTGCCGTACAGGCGATTGTTGGCGTGTTCTCACTGGGCGTTATCGCTCTGGCGCTGGTGGCAATTTACTACACGACGCAGATGAAGCTGGATCGTAAGAACCACGGCATTCTGCTAGAAGAGATTGCGCGTATCAAAGCGGGTGGAGCCATTAGCGATATACCGCCTCATGCTCGTGCTGTTGCGGAAGAGTTGACGGGTTGGGAATATGAGAAGTGCTGGGGTAACAACCCGTTAGGTGTTCAGTCAGAAGAAACAAAACCACAGGTTGCGACGGCACAGCATTAATTGAAACCCGTCATCGATTGAAAACAGGCGGTCATTAAAAACCGCCATCAGTTAAAAGCCATCATCACTTAAAAACAATCAGCCCAATCTTGTATTGGGCTGATTCATTTTGTTTTTTTGATTAGCTAAGTAAGCCAGACATCGCAGGCGATCGTGTCAATCACCTGCCGAAATGCAGGGTTAAATCAGCGCAGCTTCTTTCAATTCACTTTTCAGGTAGGCGTAGTATATCGGGGCGGCAATTACACCAGACAAGCCGAATGCCGCTTCAAACACCAGCATCGCCAATAGGATTTCCCACGCGTGTGCTTTGATCCTCGTCCCGACAATTTGTGCATTCAGGAAATACTCAAACTTGTGAATCAGCATCAAATACACCAGTGCAACCAACGCGATCGGCAACGAAAGGGATAAACCAGACAGAAAAACGATCGAGTTGGAAATCAGGTTACCGATAACCGGTAGCAAGCCAAAAACAAAGGTGAGCACTACCAGCGTTTTGGCAAACGGTAGATGAACACCAAACAGCGGCAGAGCACCAAGAATAAAAATAGCAGACAGCACCGTGTTAACCGCAGAAATTTTCACCTGGGCAAAAACAATATTGCGAAACGATGCCGACAGCAGAGAAACCCGACGTAGCAATTCCGCTTTTAGTAACGGTTTTTCCGTGTCCTGATCGACGTTATAAAGTGAGACAATCGCCCCAAGAACCATACCAATAAGCATTGTCACAAATCCATGCAGGAAGCTTTTCCCCATGTTCTGCAACATCACAATGTGTGCCTGAACCCATTGCAGCAACTCATGCTGAAGCTCTTCGATACTGACAGGCAAATATCCCGGTAAGTAGTGAACAATCTGCTGCTGGATATCATTGAGGATATAGCCAATACGCACATTGAACGCAGCGGTATCCTTCATTTCCTGCATCAACAACCCGACCAAGCTGCCGAACAATAGGCTTAACAGGCTGACCACCAGCGTGCTGATTACTGCAACCACAATCCAGCGGGCACGTTTACCGCTGATGACCCGCTGAAAATAGGGGGTCAGCAAATTGACTATTTCATACACCAAAAAGCCGGCAATAAAGCAGGCCAGCAAGCGTAAAGGCAGCAATATAAACAGGCCACCCATAATAAAGAAAAAGCTCAGCAGGCGAGCTTGTTTCAGGTTCAGTAACTGCATGATGACATCCCGTATGAAGAGGCAACGCCGAGAATACCCTTTGTGGAGTATGCTACGCCTTTTTCGGCATCAACAGATTGATATATATGCGCTAGATTTATGTCTATTCTGCGAGTGATAACCAACCAGATATACCCGTCATACTTCAAGCTGCATGTGCGTTGGCTTCGTCCAGTCACCCAAATCACTTACTTGAGTAAGCTCATCGGGACTCCTTCCCTTGCCGCCTTCCTGTAACTCGAATTATTTAGGGCATAACAAACGAAGAGTATTTTTGGTGTTTTATCGGTGAAATACCAGCAGTGTTTTAGCTCGGACGGATATCAATCCACCAGGAAAAACACGTTGTCACCTTCACGGGTAGCGTCTGTGCCACTGCATCAAGTAAGCGATCGGTCTCTTGTCGCGGAAAAACGCCCGAAATCCGTAGATTCGCAACAGCAGAATCTACATGAAATATCAGTCAATAAAATACGTATTTCGTCGTGGTATATCCCTGCCAGGCCGACTTTTGTGGCGCAGATCACTCAAGACACCCACCTTTCCACTTAGAAGTGGAAAATTACTCGCTACAAACTCTTAACGTCAAACGTTAGCTTTATACCGAGGCCATTAATGGGGTAAGACGAGTGAATAACGGAGCGGTAATGAACGACGTTGGAGATCGGGCGGAGCAAACAGCAACCCTTGCCGAGCGTATGCTGGCGCAAATTTACACGTTGCTAAACCACCACGACATCACACCGAACGCAGTACAGCAACAGATGCTAACTTCTCACGTCCGCGCGATGGCTCACCGGTCCGTGACCGGCGAACCGCTGCCGGATGTGGACGCCAGCCTGTTTGACGAAATTTCGCCAGAGTCGATGGGTCTTGCCCACGATGTGGTGGAGGAATTTGGCAACCTCCCAGAGGAAGAGGCCTGGCTGCTGTCAGTCCACTTTGAAGTAGCAAAAAATAACCTATAAGGAACGGAAGATGGAACAGATTACTGTCGTCATTGGCGATCGTTTAGGTAAAGGCCAGAAAGTGGCAGCAGGTGTTGAAAAAGCAGGAGGCCGCGCGGTTGTCGTACCCGGCGTCGCAGCGGATATGAAGCTGGGTGATGTGATGAAAGCGGAAAACGCAACCTTCGGTATTTCATTTTGTGGTAGTGGCGGCGCAGGTGCCATCACTGCGCAGAATAAATACGGCTACAAAGCCAAATACGGCATGCGCTCTGTTGAGGAGGGTGTCACCGCCATCAACGAAGGCTGCAACGTACTAGGATTCGGTTTTATGGATAAAGAAGAATTAGGCGAACGTCTGGTACTGGCGTGGCAAAAAAAGTACGGCGTATAACCATGAAAGAACAATTCACCACCACTGTCAGGGTTAAAGGAAAAGGTGATGAGAAAGCACGCGCCTTCGCCGATGCACTGAACCATGTTCAAACCGCGGTGATGAAGGCATCACCGCATATTTTACTGCGTATTGAACCACAGGAAGTGCAGGTTGTTCATGCGCACGAAACGGCGCGTAAAGAGGCGTTTTTGTTCCTCTTTCTGCGTCGAGAAAGACGCACGTACAGCGTGGAGCTGGACGTTACCGTCAACGTGACCGCCATCAATCTCGATAAAGTGGATTTTGTCACGGCATAACTCAACGCATATCCAGTTTTTCGCCCCGCAGGGCGGCGGATTGGCAAGATAGAAGAGGGCTGACTGATGTTCTTAATCATACTAATAAAATCGCTCATCATTGGCGGCCTAGTTGGCGTCGGCGTTGGCGCAGGGGCTGCACGCATGTTTCATGCGCCTACCACTCAGGGGATGGGCGCATTTCGTACACTGGGCGAACTAAACTCTTGTGAAGGGGATCCGGCGTCACATTTCTCCTTTGGGCTGGGCTTCTTTTTTAACGCCTGGGCATCCTCCGTTGCGGCAGGGTCTTTCACTCAGGATGTTGACCACCGCATTATCCCAAACTGGGGCGCGGCGGCATTGATGGTGAGAAACCGTAATGTTGGCGAAACCCTACACGATCCCAAAAAGATGGCCATTGCTTGCGGTCTGATTGGCATGATCGTGGTGACTTTCCTTAATTTGACTGCCTCTTCCGTACCCGCAGCACTACAGGTGACCGCCGTTAAAGTGCTGGTTCCCGCAGCCAATCTACTAGTGAACATCGTGATGCCGGTGATCTTCTGGCTAGCTGCAATTGACGCAGGCAAAAAGTCCGGCTTCTGGGCCACCGTTTTCGGCGGCTCAGCACAACTGATTATGGGTAACGCCGTACCGGGATTGGTTCTGGGTATTTTGATTGGTAAAGGTGTGGAAGAGAGCGGCTGGAACCGCGTTACCAAAGTGATGATGACAGCAATTGTTGCGCTGTTCGTGCTGAGCGCCTTCTTCCGCGGTTTCGATCTGAAAGTGATCGCATCCTTCAACCTGAGCGCGCCAAACTGGCTGGAGCTCATCCACAATTCGCTCAGCGGTAAATAAGGAAAGACGATGGAACAGAATAAAGGCTTTTGGTACGCCGACTGGTCATTCCCGATTTTCGTCGGCCTGCTCTCTTCCGGCGTTTTCGCCGGGACACATATGTATTACCTGTACGGCATTGGCGCGTTTAATGAAGTCGCGTTCGTATCAATGCTGCGTGCCGGGATGGATACCGGTGTCTACGGTGCGGTAGCGGCATTCGGTGCCAGTTTCCTGTTCGCCCGTATTATCGAGGGTTCACTGGTGGGGATCCTTGATATCGGCGGCGCAATCCAGACCGGTGTGGGTCTCGGCGTTCCGGCACTATTACTCGGTGCAGGTTTTGTGTTCCCGGTTGCGAACTTTGTTGCTTCTCTGGCGACGGGTCTGGTGATCGGTTTGGCGATTGGCTACCTGATTATTCTGGCTCGTAAATTTACTATCAACCAAAGCGACTCTACCTACGGTGCAGATGTGATGATGGGCGCGGGTAACGCCTCTGGTCGCTTCCTTGGCCCGTTGATCATTCTCAGCGCGATGACAGCTTCAATTCCAATCGGCATCGGTTCTTTAGTAGGCGCACTGCTGTTCTATCTCTGGCAAAAGCCGATCACCGGAGGCGCGATCTTGGGGGCGATGCTGCTGGGCTCCCTCTTCCCAATCGCCCTCTGACACACACGGGCACTGAGGTGCCCGTTACTACTGGAGATATGTATGTTTGATTTACTCCTGCGCCGGGCGCGTCTGGCTGACGACACAGTAACGGATATTGCCATCAAGTCAGGGAAAATCGCCGCATTGGGGGAGATCCACGGCGCGGCACTCAAAACCATCAACCTACACGCAGCGCACTACGTGAGTGCCGGCTGGATCGATTCCCATGTGCACTGCTACCCGCACTCCCCAATCTACCACGACCAGCCAGACAGTGTGGGGATCGCCACTGGCGTAACCACCGTCATTGATGCTGGCAGCACCGGCGCTGATGACGTGGATGATTTTTATACGATTACTCGCCAGGCAGTAACCGAGGTATACGCGCTGCTGAATATCTCTCGCGTAGGGCTTATCGCGCAGAATGAACTGGCCGATATGGCCAATATTGATGCCGAGGCCGTGCGCGATGCAGTGAAGCGCCACCCCCATTTTATCGTCGGTTTGAAAGCGCGGATGAGCAGTAGCGTGGTCGGCGAGAACGGTATCGCACCTCTGGAGCGCGCGAAGGCAATTCAGAAAGCAAACGGCGAACTACCATTAATGGTACACATTGGTAACAACCCGCCGCACCTTGATGAAATTGCCGATCTGCTGACCACAGGGGACATCATTACCCACTGCTATAACGGCAAACCGAATCGTATTCTCACCCCTAGCGGTGAGCTGCGAGCATCGGTGGCGCGTGCGATTGCGCGCGGTGTACGGCTGGATGTCGGACATGGCAGCGCCAGTTTCAGCTTTGCCGTGGCGCAGCAGGCGATAGCCTTGGGGATTTTGCCACAAACCATCAGTTCCGATATCTACTGTCGCAATCGCATCGACGGCCCGGTGCGAACGCTTGCAAACGTAATGTCCAAATTCCTCGCCATTGGTCTATCACTGCCACAGGTCATTGCCTGTGTGACTGGCAATGCCGCCGCCGCCCTGCATCTGGAGTGTAAAGGTCAGCTTATCGCTGGTTATGACGCCGACCTGACGATCTTCGATCTACGCAAACAACCAATACGATTTACCGACGCGGAAAACGACAGTTTGCAGGCTGACCAGTTACTTACGCCATTGGCTGCCATTCGTATGGGAAAAATCTATCTGACCGAACAAGGGAGTGCAGAACATGCCTTCGATTTATGAAAAGTATCAGTTAAAACGCGTCATCAATGCCTCGGGGCGCATGACCGTACTCGGTGTTTCCACGCCACGTCCAGACGTGGTGGATGCGGTATTAAGTGGCATGAACCACTACTTCGAAATGAAAGATCTGGTGAACAAAACCGGTGAATACATCGCCAGGCTGTTAGAGGTTGAAGGCGCAACCGTGGTGTCATGCGCATCGGCAGGAATTGCCCAATCTGTTGCGGCAGTGCTGGTACGCGACAGCGACTGGCTGCTGGAAAACCTGCACAGCACGGTGATGGATAACAACGAAATCGTACTACCACGCGGCCATAACGTTAACTTCGGGGCACCAGTCAGCACCATGGTTACGCTGGGCGGAGGAAAAGTCGTGGAAGCGGGCTACGCCAACGAGTGCTCAGCAGACCAACTGGCGGCGGCAATTTCATCACGCACAGCGGCAATCCTCTACATTAAATCCCACCACTGTGTACAAAAGAGCATGCTCAGCGTTGAACAGGCCGCTGCGGTGGCGCACAAACACAACTTGCCGCTGATTGTCGATGCGGCAGCGGAAGAAGATTTACAGTGCTACTACCGTGCTGGAGCCGACCTGGTTATTTACAGCGGTGCGAAGGCGATTGAAGGACCAACCAGCGGGCTGGTGATCGGTAAAACACAGTATGTGGAGTGGGTAAAACGCCAGACGGCAGGTATTGGCCGCGCGATGAAGGTAGGCAAAGAAGGCATCCTCGGCCTGACTTGCGCCATCGAGCACTACCTCAGCACAAGTAAAGAGAGTGGCGCGGAAATGGTCGCCAAAATGACGCCGTTTCTTGAACATCTCAATACCCTGAAGGGCGTTAGCGCCCGTGTAGTGTGGGACAGCGCCGGGCGCGATATTGCCCGCAGCGAAATAAAATTTGATGAAGCCACTACTGGTATTGCCACTGGTGAACTGGTTAGCGCCCTAAAACAAGGAGAATACGCTATCTACTTCCGTGGCTACAAAACCAATGAAGGGATTATCGAAGCCGATGTACGCAGCGTGACGGCCGACCAGTTAGAAATCGTTTACCGCCGTATCGCCGAAGAATTGAACAAGGAGCACACAGCATGAAACTGACGCCAAATTTTTACCGTGACCGTGTATGCCTGAATGTGCTGGCGGGCAGCAAAGAGAACGCCAGTGAAATTTACGACGCTGCCGAAGGGCATGTACTGGTAGGTGTGCTGTCAAAAAACTACCCGGATGTGGCAAGCGCCGTGGCGGATATGCGTGATTATGCCGAACGTATCAACAACGCGCTATCTATTGGCCTTGGAGCAGGCGATCCGAGCCAATCGGCGATGGTCAGCCTCATCGCCCGTGAAGTACAACCGCAACACGTCAATCAGGTATTTACTGGTGTGGCAACCAGCCGCGCACTGCTGAGCCAAAACGACACCGTGGTGAACGGACTGGTGTCGCCAACCGGTACGCCAGGTCTGGTAAAAATTTCCACCGGGCCACTCAGCAGCCAGACAACAGACGGCATCGTGCCAGTCGATACCGCGATTGCCCTGCTAAAGGATATGGGCGGTAGCTCGATTAAATACTTCCCGATGGGCGGCCTGAAATGCCGTGATGAGTATCAGGCCGTCGCTGAAGCCTGTGCGCGTAACGGGTTCTGGCTGGAGCCGACTGGCGGAATCGATCTGGATAATTATAGTGAGATCTTACAAATCGCTCTGGATGCAGGGGTCAGCAAAATCATTCCGCACATTTATAGCTCTATTATTGATAAGGTGAGCGGCAACACTCGTCCATCCGATGTTCGCCAACTGCTGGCAATGACCAAAGCGCGAGTGTAACGGGCTCAGGACTTAAGACTACGCGAGGAGACCGACGTGCGATTCCCTAACCAACGTTTAGCGCAACTATTTATAATGTTGCAGAACGAGACGCTACCACAGGATGAGTTGGCACAACGGCTATCGGTGTCCACGCGTACCGTTCGCGCAGATATCACTGCATTAAACGCGCTGCTGGAACAACACGGTGCACAGTTTATTCTGACGCGTGGTAGCGGTTATCAGTTGAAAATCGACGATGAAACGCGTTACCAGACGTTACAAACCACCCGCTCGCGCGCACTGCGCATCCCCCGTAGCGGGCAGGAACGCGTGCAATATCTGGTGGTCAGGTTTCTGACCTCAGCGTTCTCCCTCAAACTTGAAGACCTGGCGGACGAATGGTTTGTCAGTCGTGCCACGTTGCAAAATGATATGGCCGAAGTGCGAGAGAGACTCTCCCGCTACCAATTAATACTGGAGACGCGTCCGCGCCACGGCATGAAGCTGTTTGGCAGTGAAATGTCTCTGCGCGCCTGTCTGACCGATCTGCTATGGGAACTGACACAACAGAGCACGAAAAGCCCGCTGCTCACTGAAGAAACACTTAATCTGGGTGTACCAGAGGCGCTTGCAGCTATCTTACATGACTGTTTTAGTCAGCATCACATTCGCCTCACCGATGAGGGAGATTTGTTTATTCGCCTCTACTGTGCGGTGGCGATACGTCGCATCAGCGAAGGCTACCCCTTATCGGAATTTAGCGCCGAGGATGGTGATGACAACGTGCGTGACGCCGCGAAGGATATTTCGGCAGCGTTGCAACAATTGGCGGGGAAACCGCTGGCTGCCGCTGAAGAACACTGGCTGCGGGTACATATTGCCGGGCGGCGTGTACAGGAACTCGTACCAAGCACCATCAGTGCCGATGACGATGAAACGCTGGTGAACTACATCCTCGGCTATATCAACACACACTATAACTACAACCTGCAAGATGATGCGCAACTGCACGCAGATTTGCTGACACATATCAAGACCATGATCACCCGCGTGCGTTACCAGATAATGCTTCCTAATCCACTGTTGGATAACATCAAACAGCACTATCCGATGGCATGGGATATGACGCTGGCGGCAGTCTCAAGCTGGGGAAAATACACGCCATATGTGATCAGCGAAAACGAGATAGGCTTCCTGGTATTGCATATCGGTGTTGGTCTTGAACGGCATTACAATATCGGCTACCAGCGCCAGCCACACGTGTTACTCGTGTGCGATGCCGGTAATGCAATGGTCCGGATGATTGAAGCGGTGCTGGTGCGTAAGTATCCGCAGATCATCGTTACGCGTACCGTTACTCTGCGCGAATATGAACAGTGTGGGGGCATTGTCGAAGATTTTGTGATTTCCACAGCACGTATTAGCGAAAAAGATAAACCCGTAGTTACCATCGCACCTTTCCCTACCGACTATCAGTTAGAACAGATCGGTAAGCGAGTGCTGGTGGATCGCACTCGACCGTGGATGCTAGAGAAGTATTTCGACGCGGCGCATTTTCGTATTATTGATGGCACGATCGATCAGCAAACGCTGTTTACTACCCTGTGCGATCAGTTGCGTGATGAAGGTTTTGTCGATACAGCGTTCCTCGATTCAGTGGTCGAGCGTGAAGCGATTGTCAGCACTTTGTTTGGCGAAGGGATTGCGCTGCCGCATTCACTGGGCCTGCTGGCGCAAAAAACCGTAGTCTATACCGTATTAGCCCCGCAGGGGATCCAATGGGGAGAAGAAACCGCACATGTGATCTTTTTACTGGCGATTAGCAAACGCGAGTATGAAGAGGCAATGGCTATCTACGATATCTTTGTCACCTTCCTGCGTGAACGCGCCACGGCAAGATTGTGTGCCTGTACAGATTTTGCAGCATTCAAGACGATAGCAATGGAATGTGTCAGCCGTTTTTGAGAACAGTTATCCCAAGATGACAATGAAGAAATATGTCACCCGCCAGATGCCGTACTCCCATTGTGAAACCGAAAAAATAATTTTAAATAAAATACCGATGTCGCCCCCTTCAGCGTAAGGATCACCAGCGATAGTTCTAAGATCCCCCCATAAAGCAGCGGCATTGCGAGTAAAAAATGACGTTATTCTTAATCAAAATGTGCTATCTGGTGGCAAAGGTTATATTAGCTTAGCCACATCAATAAGTAGACGAGAGTCTACTTATTCATTTGCTACCCTTTAATGTTCTCAATACACTAAAAATTAAGAGATTTTTAAGAAAAAACTACCGTACTTAATAAACGGTTATGGTTAAAGGGATAATTCGCAAGCAAGTGCAAGCAGATAGAAGAAAGCAGGATTAAATCGAAACGTTTCGCTGTTTATTTTAAAGAAGCATATTATATACAATAAAATAGTTAACTATTTATTTTAACTTGATTTTCCAATTTTTCGTGAAAAATAGAAAATGTTTCTTATTCTCCATTCACGGAAAATCAATGCTACCTTATTGTTTTACTCACCGTAACCGTTCGTGGGGAATAATCTAGCGCAATCGGTTGCATTGAGAAAAATGATACTATCGTTGTTAATAACAACAATTTTTCTTTTATCATTATTTTCTACTGGAAAATACGCGCGTCTACTTTTCTGGCCAGATAATCAACAATGATTCAAACTTATGATGCCAAATTTGTTGAAGGCTCAACCGTATCTTGGTTCAGGATCAACAAGGAAAGCACCCGGTTTTCAACGTTCAGCTTAGAAAAAGACAGCGTGCTTAGCTGCTTTTTGGTAAAGCCATCAGACAGCAGATCCGAAACCACGCGCGTACTCAACACGTTGGCATTCGTTATAAAGTCGTGATAGGCAAACTTAACATTGATAGGTAGCACATCATCAATTGAGACGGGCGTATTCATTTCAGCACGCAATCCAAAATGGGCGTTGAAGGCAGAATTCGCGCAGACGACTTTACATTTTTCGTCAATCACTGCCACAGCACGCCGATCATTCTGAACTGGTTGAGAAAGCATGCCTAAAATCTCATTCCGGCCAAATATCAGACTCATTGTTTCCTCTGCATCATGCTATGTAAAAAGATATCTCACAGCGCACCATGACCTCACGGCACACCATTGATAAGCAATCAACCTACCGGAAAATAAAAGGTTTCCGGACTAATAGTGTTCTTACCTACCCTAGAAAATCACCTAACGAAAAGGGTGAATTTCGCTGACCGGAACCGTTTATCGGTTCTCAAGCTAGCGGGGCTAAAACACCTGCCGCCTTACTTGCGTCAGTGATGTTGGGTATATCTATGTTATTTATTTTTGGAAACCGGATATTTCTGAATAAGACACAAAAATAACATTTTACTTTTCTTTTTTGTCAGCAACTCGCTGAGCGGCATCTTTACTCTTTTTAAGGAGGCCTACGGCTGTGCGATGAAGCCTACCTAGAGTGTAGATTATTCACACTTATCTGCTCGTTGATAATCGGATAAATCTACTTCATTAATAGCTACAGACAATTAACAAATAGAACAAAATCTCAACACATCGAACACACTTGACGCGCTAAATAACTGGCCTGCGTAGGAATATACTCTGAACAGGATTTTTACTATCGGCTGAATAAGCGGGATCTTTATACCTTTTGATCGTAAAGGGCGATCAAAAACTTGATAACAATAGATATAATCTATTGAAAACAATGAATTGATCGTTAATGACATTATAACAGCATAGCTAATTCTGCCGTCTTCCATATTGTGACGTATATCACTTATCACATTTTAGTTACCACAAAAAAACTGTCTGTTTTCTGAACCAAAAGACTACCTTTTAAGTAACACCCCATTGCTTTTCCTGCATTGCGTGATCAATCGCGCAAAAAAGAAACAAAGATAACGAGTTAACTACAATTAACCATTATTTGACATAGCATTAACATGTTTAAGGAGAAGCGCTATGACACAACATAATAAACACGCCATTCCCGCCGCTATTGCGGAAAATGCACTGATTAATGCCCAGCAATACGAAAACATGTATCGGCTGTCCGTTGACGATCCCGCCACCTTTTGGGGTGAGCAGGGAAAGATCGTCGATTGGATCAAACCCTATGAAACGATCAAGAACACCTCATTCGACCCAGGCCACATCCGTATTCGCTGGTTTGAGGACGGTACGCTTAATGTGGCAGCAAACTGTCTGGACCGCCATCTGGCCGAGCGTGGCGATCAAACCGCCATTATTTGGGAAGGCGATGACGCAACAGAAAGTAAGAAAGTTACCTATCGAGAGCTGCACCAATCTGTGTGCCGCTTCGCCAATGTACTGAAGTCGCAGGGCGTCAAGAAAGGCGATGTCGTTGCCATTTATATGCCGATGGTGCCGGAAGCGGCTGTGGCAATGCTGGCCTGTGCCAGAATCGGCGCGATTCACTCGGTGATCTTCGGAGGCTTCTCTCCCGAAGCTATTTCCGGGCGTATCATTGACTCCAGCGCCAAACTCGTTATCACCGCCGATGAAGGCGTTCGCGCCGGGCGTGTGATTCCGCTGAAGAAGAATATTGATGAAGCGCTAAAGAATCCGAACGTCACCACCATTTCCAGCGTTATCGTTTTCCGTCGCACGGGAAAGAACGGTGAATGGAAAGATGGGCGCGATCTGTGGTGGCACGATCTGGTTGAAAAAGCAGACGACCATTGCCCACCAGAAGAGATGAATGCGGAAGATCCGCTGTTTATCCTTTATACATCGGGTTCAACCGGCAAACCCAAAGGTGTATTGCATACCACTGGCGGCTATCTGGTTTATGCTGCACTGACCTTCAAGTATGTCTTCGACTACCATCCTGGCGACATCTACTGGTGTACGGCAGACGTTGGCTGGGTTACAGGGCATAGCTACCTGCTTTATGGCCCGCTGGCGTGTGGCGCGATTACGCTGATGTTTGAAGGCGTGCCAACCTGGCCAGATGCCAGCCGTATGGCACAAGTAGTCGATAAACATAAGGTCAACATTCTCTATACCGCCCCTACTGCAATTCGCGCGCTGATGGCTGAAGGTGACAAGGCGATCGAGGGCACATCGCGTGAATCGCTCAGGATCATGGGGTCTGTCGGTGAGCCGATCAACCCGGAAGCCTGGGAGTGGTATTTCAACAAAATCGGCAATGGCAAATGCCCGATTGTCGATACCTGGTGGCAAACGGAAACGGGCGGCTTCATGATCACCCCGATCCCCGGCGCGATCGAAGCAAAAGCCGGCTCCGCGACGCGTCCGTTCTTCGGTGTACAGCCTGCGCTAGTCGACAATCTCGGCAATCCACAGGAAGGCACCAGCGAAGGCAATCTGGTGATTGTGGATTCCTGGCCGGGTCAGGCAAGGACGCTGTTTGGCGATCACGATCGCTTTGAGCAAACCTACTTTTCCACTTTCAAAGGCATGTATTTCAGCGGCGACGGCGCGCGCCGTGACGAGGATGGCTATTACTGGATCACGGGTCGTGTTGACGACGTGCTGAACGTTTCCGGCCACCGTCTGGGAACGGCAGAAATCGAGTCTGCGCTCGTTGCCCATCCCAAGATTGCCGAAGCAGCCGTGGTTGGTATCCCGCACCATATGAAAGGGCAGGCTATTTACGCTTACATCACACTAAACCACGGCGAAGAGCCGTCCAGCGAGCTGTATACGGAAGTGCGCAACTGGGTGCGTAAGGAAATCGGCCCGATTGCTACGCCGGACATTCTGCACTGGACAGACTCCTTACCGAAAACGCGATCCGGCAAAATTATGCGTCGTATTTTGCGTAAGATCGCCGCCGGTGACACCAGCAATCTGGGGGACACCTCAACGCTGGCCGATCCTGGCGTCGTCGAAAAACTGCTCGAAGAAAAGCAGGCCATGAGTACCGCCTCTCAATAGCTACCTGACCCACCGCTCTCCCCATTCCCGTAAGCCATGACGTGGCTTGCGGGGATGTGGCTGGCGATAAATCAGGCGGTGACTCGCGGTAAGACTAAACCCTACAAATTACTGGAGACTTACGATGAATGATGCCATTTATCAACGGATTGAAAGTAACCCCTTATTCAGAGAACTGGTCAACAAGCGACAGCGTTTTGCCGCTTTTCTTTCACTGATCATGCTAGTGCTTTATGTCGGTTTTATTCTACTGATCGCTTTTGCGCCGAGCTGGTTAGGAACCCCTATCGCGCCGGGCTCCAGCATTACCCGCGGTATTCCTATTGGGGTGGGATTGATTGCGATTTCCTTCATTCTGACAGGCGTCTATGTGTATCGCGCTAACGGTGAATTTGATCGTCTGACCAAGCAGTTACTGGATGAGGTAAAGCAATGAAAATACGCTTTATGATGCTGTTCGGACTGTTGACGCTGCCAGTGCTTGCATGGGCAGCAGAGGCACTCACGGGGGATGTCCAGCGGCAGCCGTTGAATATTCAGGCCATCGTGATGTTTCTGCTGTTCGTCGGCGGTACGCTGTATATTACCTACTGGGCGTCGAAGAAAACCCGCTCACGTAGCGATTATTATACGGCTGGCGGAAATATCACCGGTTTCCAGAACGGGCTGGCGATTGCGGGTGACTACATGTCAGCCGCCTCCTTCCTCGGTATTTCCGCACTGGTCTATACCTCCGGCTACGACGGCCTGATCTACTCGCTCGGCTTTTTGGTCGGTTGGCCAATAATCCTGTTTCTGATCGCAGAGCGACTACGCAACCTCGGGCGTTACACCTTTGCTGACGTCGCATCATACCGTTTGCAACAGCGTCCAATCCGTAGCCTTTCCGCCTGCGGTTCTCTGGTGGTCGTGGCGTTGTATCTCATCGCACAGATGGTGGGCGCAGGGAAACTCATCGAACTGCTATTCGGTCTCAACTACCATGTGGCTGTGGTACTGGTTGGCATTCTGATGGTGATGTACGTGATGTTTGGTGGCATGCTCGCCACCACATGGGTACAGATTATTAAAGCCGTCCTGCTACTATTCGGCGCCACCTTTATGGCCGTCATGGTAATGAAATCCGTGGGTTTCAGCTTTGATGCACTTTTCAAACAGGCGATGGCGGTTCACCCGAAAGGCGCGGCGATCATGAGCCCCGGCGGGCTGGTTTCTGACCCGATATCCGCATTGTCTCTTGGGTTGGGGCTGATGTTTGGTACGGCCGGCCTGCCGCACATTCTGATGCGTTTTTTCACCGTCAGCGATGCCAAAGAAGCCCGGAAAAGCGTGTTCTACGCCACGGGGTTTATGGGCTATTTCTACTTCCTGACCTTCATCATCGGCTTCGGAGCCATCCTGTTGGTAAGTGGCAATCCTGCGTTTAAGGACGCGACGGGCGCACTCATCGGCGGGAATAACATGGCGGCAGTGCATTTAGCTGATGCGGTCGGCGGCAACTTCTTCCTCGGCTTTATCTCCGCTGTAGCCTTCGCCACCATTCTGGCCGTCGTCGCAGGGCTGACGCTGGCAGGTGCGTCTGCCGTCTCTCACGATCTCTATTCCAACGTGATTAAGAAAGGGAAGGCGACGGAGCGCGATGAGCTGAAAGTCTCGAAAATCACCGTACTGGTGCTGGGTGTCGTGGCGATTTCGCTCGGTATCCTATTTGAGAACCAGAATATCGCCTTCATGGTTGGGCTGGCGTTCTCCATCGCCGCCAGTTGTAACTTTCCAATCATTATCATCTCGATGTACTGGTCGAAGCTGACGACACGCGGTGCCATGATTGGTGGCTGGGCGGGACTGCTGACTGCCGTTATTCTGATGGTGCTGGGGCCGACGATCTGGGTGAAAATACTCGGTCACGCCACACCTATTTATCCTTACGATTATCCAGCGCTATTCTCCATGCTGGTCGCATTTATTGGTATTTGGTTCTTCTCCATCACCGATCGTTCCGAGACCGGACAGCAGGAACGCGCACGCTTCCATGCACAGTTTGTCCGCTCACAAACCGGCGTCGGTGCTTCAAAAGGCAGTTCCCACTGATACCTGCCTCTCTGGCCCGCATTTCGCGGGCCAGCTCTTCTCCGCAATCCAACGCTTCGCGTTGTTGAAAATCGCTCCTGCGATTTTTTATCGTGGGCTATCCCTGCCCACGCCCCTTCAGGCCAACGCTTTGCGTTGTTGAAAATCGCTCCTGCGATTTTTTATCGTGGGCTATCCCTGCCCACGCCCCTTCGGGCCAACGCTTTGCGTTGTTGAAAATCGCTCCTGCGATTTTTTGCGGGACGGATTCCCAATAGTAACCTGTAGGCTTTCCAGCGCTGCGCGATTCGCTATGGTGTCGGCATACACATCACAGGGAAGGGTGCAATGCAGCCTCACGATGCCATCTTCAAACAGTTCTTAAGCGATATTGATATCGCCAGAGATTTTCTTGCCGCTCATTTACCACCCGCTATTCAGCAACAGTGCGATTTCAGTACATTGCAGTTAGAGTCTGCATCGTTTATCGAAAACACATTACGTTCGCGTCTGTCAGACATGTTGTACTCACTGCAAACTCGCTCTGGTTCTGGGTATATCTATTGCGTCATAGAGCATCAAAGCCGCCCCGATAAGCTCATGCCTTTCCGGTTATTACGCTATTGCCTTGATGCGATGCAGCAGCATTTATCCCAAGGCCATCAGTCATTACCCGTGGTCATTCCACTTTTGTTCTATCACGGTAAACGTAGCCCTTATCCATATAGTTTACAGTGGCTAGATCATTTCACCGATCCAACGCTGGCTGCACAGGTTTACCACCATGCCTTTCCCCTGATAGACCTGACCGTTATTCCAGATGAAGAGATCAAAACGCACCGTCGTGCCGCGTTGCTGGAACTCGTGCAAAAGCATATCCGCACGCGGGATATGCTGGAATTGGCACATGACATCGGGTTATTATTTGAACACTGGAATCTGTCTTTGCCATTACGACACGCGCTGTTACTGTACGTTGCGAAAGTGGGTAATACCTCTGACATAGACAGGTTTATTGATTCAGTGGCAGAGCCCCTGTCAACGCATAAGGAGGATACAATGACCATTGCACAACAATTACACCAAAGGGGATTTGAACAAGGGATGCAGGCGGGGCTACAAGAAGGACTACAGGAAGGGATACAAGAAGGAATGAAAACCAGCGCGTTAAATATTGCCCGCCAATTGCTGCAAAGTGAGATGGAGCAAGAGTTAGTTCAACGCGTCACACAATTGTCCGATGAAGAGATGGCGCAACTGCTTCGCAGCGAGCAGAAGTAATTTTTGATCGTGGGCTATCCCTGCCCACGACCCTTTACGTCACTGATACTGAGTTTATTCCTCGCTTAACGTCACCACGTCATACATCACGCTACCGCCTTTTAATTGCAGTGTGATGGTGTTGTTGCCGTTTTTCAGGAGACGGGATGACACGGGGATACGCGCAACGTGATAACGACCGCTCTGTAGCGCACCACGATAGATAGTTTTGTCGTTCTCGTAAGTCAACGTCTCCAGCGTAGTGCCGTTGACCATGACCGCCAACTGTGGCGTGGACGGTTCACTCATGCCGCTATTGCTCGCCGCCGCCAGAGCGACATTCAGGAAATAGGTTTTCTTTTCAGGTTTTAGAGCAAAACGGATATCCCATTTTCCCGGCTTGGTCTGTGCGTAGTACCAGTCGTGCTGATAGTCGCTACGGCCAATATCGAACGTCAGATTTGCCGGAACCTCATGCTGCCAGCGGGTATTGCGCGCCTCGTTACCAAAGCGAAATTCGCTCGCCTGCCGGTTTGCCTGTCCAATCGCCCAGACAATCGGTTCAGCTTTTGGCAGTGTTATCACTGGTAGCACTTTCTTATCACCGGAAACGGACAGCGTTTGCTCTGCCAATACCCCTGGCTGCGTACCGCTGTTGGCGTACACGGTTAGATGGTAATTGCCCGGACGGACATGAGGAATAGCAAAATTTCCCTGTGAGTCTGTCGTTGCCTGATACGAATAACCGCGGGTCTGCATATCAAACGGCTCATCCAATGATGATGAAAGCACGACTGTGACTGGCTGCTGGCTAGCAACGCGTCCGCTAACCTGCGTGCGTTCAAACGCATAGCGGGAGTCGTTCACCCATTGGTACGGCCAACTCACCGTTTCCGTCAGCGCCTGACGCTGTGCATCCGCTAGCATCTGCTTGGTATCGCCCTGGTTAATGTAGAGCAGCCACGGTCCGTAGAATTTTTTCCAGCCCGGCGGGGCTTTCATATCCGGCGTACCAAAGTGCGAACCCGTCATATAGTTCAGAATGATCGCATCCTGATGCACCAGCAAATCCTGCTTGAGCGCATCGCCGGAGAAATACTCCCGATTGCCGTGAATCAGCCATGCCCCTACGCCGTTACCGAAAACGCCCCAGAAAGGCACGGCACGCATGTAGCCAGCGAAATCATATTTGGAATAAATGCTGCCATCAGGCAACCGCCAGGTTTCATCCTGCACCTTTGGTGAGGCCTCAAGCTCGCGATAAAGCAGCGGTTTGCCCTGACGAACGCCGCTGTAGAGGTGGTCTAACCGCGCAGGATCGAAGCGATAAACGTTACGCAGTTCACTGACGTTAACATCCTGACTTCCACTATTTTCCGCCACCACATAGCTATAAAGCCCGCTAACGCCACGCCGCATAATCAGGTGATATTCGAGCTTTAGCAGCCCACCGCGATCGTCAATATAGGCCACATGCGCCATGTCACGATCGTTACGCAACACCTCCACGCGCTCGGGGACGAAATCTTTGACGCCTTTAACGTAATAGTCGAGGTAAGCACTACGGGTTTTGCTCGGGTCACGTGCCGCACCGGACAAGTTGGTGACGATATTTTTACCCCCCGTCACCATGCTCACCGCGCTGCCATCCTCACCGAATGTGACTTTCAGCAAGCCATTATCCAGCACGGTATTCAAGCCCGAAACGGATAACGACACGGCATTATCCTGCGCACTATAGCCATAGGGTGCCAGCATGGCTCCCACCAACAACAAGACAGATCGCTTCACAGTCAGCCCTCTTGTGTTCCACTGGTTAGACAGAAACGTTTATCGCGATGGTTCAGGCTATTACCGCTTCAATATCGAGATACACGGGGCTACCACGGTGTGAGGTGTCCCTACGGGAACCTCATCACCGTGTTTCCCCTAATATCCAACATTAGATGTAGCCTGATATATCTAAAAATTTCTGCCATTTTAAATAGATAGGATAGAGATATCAGGAACAACATAATCGAGGAGTTAAGCGCCCTCCTTCACGCCACTGCCAGAAAAAACAACAATCTGGCAATAGCGGGAAGAAAGTCAGGATCGACATCGCAGAAATCAAAACTAATCAGAATGACAGCTCGCGGATTAGCACAGCGGATACCACTTTCCAGCCGCGAATCAATAGGCTTTGTGCTTCACCGTCCATCACCACCGTGCCACGCAGTACCTGCGGCTGAATGCGATAATCGGCAGGCAGGCTGAGCAATACACGATACACGGCCTGTTCAGGGTGCAGCTTGCGCTGTGCATCGCTCAGCGTGGCAATATCACCGCCATATACGGAGGCGAGTTCCGGTGCCGCATTCAGATCGCGGGTCGCGGTACTGGCGATTTCCACAATCGTGAGCGGCAACGATGAACGGCTGACATCCTGTAAATAAAACGTGCCTTTTGCACCAGTGCTGAGGCGCTGCCAGTCTTTCTCCGACACGAAGGCTTCCACCAGTCCACCGGTTGGTTTGGTCACCACCGCCAGCCACTCGCCCTGCCCCAGCCACTCGCCTGCTTCCAGCGGTGTCGCCATATCAGCCACTACGCCGTCTATCGGCGCACGCACCGTCAACTGCTCAGACTGGCGCTGTAATACCTGCAACTTTTGCAGTGCGGCTTCATGCTCCTGCTTCACGCGTTGGTGATCGCCTGCGGCTTCCTTGTTGAAAACCTGAAAAGTGCTTTGCCAGTTCAATGTCGCAATCTGGCGTTCAAGCTGTTGCCGTTCATGCGCCAATGCATCAGACGACAGCGTAAACAGCGTTTGCCCGGCATGCACAGGCTGACCAACCTGCACCTCAATGCGCTGAATCATCGCAGGCACGGGCATGTACAGGCTGCTTTGCTGTTCCGCCCGCAGCAGCGCAGGTGCATACACGCTACGCTGCCAGGGGATCATCAGCAAGATCAGAACCACTGCGCTCACCGCCAGCGTTGTCGTCATATTACGGTTCATACGGTAATCCTTACGGCGTTTACTCCATTCGCGTACTTCATTCACCACGGGCATCACCACGAAATAGCCGATTTCAATCGCAAAAAGCAGCATCCCCAATAGCTTGAACGCCATGTGGTAAACCAGAATCGCGATACCGGTAAACAGAAAGAAACGGTATATCCACACCGCAAAGGCATACCCCACCAGCGTGCGTTGCAGCCAACGGGGAAAGTGCTCCGGTGGCGCATCGCCTAAGCCGAAAAGCCATTCCCGCATCTTCCAGCGACCGATAGCAAAACCTCGGTTTTGCAGATTCGGTACCTGTAATCCATCAGAAAGCAGGAAATAGCCGTCGAAGCGCATCAGCGGGCTGAGATTAATCGCCAGTGTCATGATCCACGTCGTCGTCGCCAGCATAAATGCGGCGCTGCGCAACATACCGTCCGGCAAGAAGCTCCATGCCAACGTCGCCCACGCCGCCAACGCCAGTTCGGTCATCATACCCGCAGCACCAATCGCCATCCGCTGTCGGCGGCGGGTAAGCTTCCACGAACCGGACGTATCGGTGTACAGCACCGGCATCATCACCAGAAACGCAACCCCCATGGTGGCAACCCGCGCACCAAAGCGCTTACAGGTGTAGGCGTGACCGAACTCATGCAAAATCTTGGTAACGCACAGCGTCAGCCCTGCCAGCGCCGCCCCTTCCAGCGTGAAGAAATGTAGAAACGTGTGCTTGAACGTCTCCCACTGGCGTCCGGCGAGGAATAACCCCAACGCGGCCACCAGCAGCGTCAGTTTGAGAAAAGTACGACTGAAAAAGGGTTCAATCCACGGCAGGGTTGCCGCCAGAAAGCGATCCGGGTGCCATAAAGGAATGCGGAAGAACAGATAATTCTTTAGCAGCTTGCGCCAAATCGAAACACGCGATTGCTCTACCTGACGGGTAAACTGCGCCAGCGCGTCATCGCCGGAAACTCGCGTCAGGCTGTTAGCCTGCAAGAAACGGTTGAAGTACTGCACATCGCTGTCATCGAGCGTCAGTGCAGAAGTCTGGTTAATCTCGGCGACAATCTGCGCGGCGTTCCCCACCGACCAGCGCGATAACATCGCCATTTCTGCCCAGCCGATACGAAAATAGAGGCCACGCAGCGGATCTTCCAGTGTCCAACTGGGCGAACCGTCACGGTTAGCCGGCCCCGCGTGCAGGATCAGTTCATCGCGCAGCGGACTGAGTCCGGCGGCTGGCGTAGCCCCCTCGGCCATCGTTAGACACCTAACCAAACGCGCAGGGATGCCAGCGGTTTACGTAGCAGATAAACAAACAGCACCGTGCGTTTTCCGTATAGCTTAGCCGTGCCTTTCAGGCCCACCCGAAGCTGCGGATCATCCTGCGTAAAACGCGCGCGCAGCCGATAGGCCATCACATTATCCGGCGTCGGGGCGGCGCGATAGCCGATCTGTTCAAGTCGCGCTTCTTGTGCTGAATTCGGTGCCACATTGAGGAACAGGCGGACATCCGCGCCGTTTTCCAGCGCAATCGCATCCGCCGCAGGCAATTGGATCTCCAGTTCCACATCGTGTGGATCGGCGATCATCATGATACGTTCGCCGACCGCTACCGAGCGCCCAATCCAGTCACTGGCATCATCCAGAATCGCCACGCCGTCACGCGGGGAAACAAGCTGCATACGTTCCTGCTGACGTTGCAGAAAATCCATGTCGCTCTGCGCCTGTTCGCGGCGGCTTTGCAGCACGGCCAGACTGGCTTTACTGTTGGCATCAAACAACGCCTGTTGCTGTGCCTGACGGTATTGGGCATCGGCAGTCGCAAAAGCCTGCCGAGCCGATTCCAGCCGATTTTCCAGTTCGCGCACGTCCAGCCTCACCAGCGGTTGGTTAGCGCTAACGGTTTGATTGGGCCGAACCAGAATGTCATCCACCACGCCCGCGACAGGAGCGCGAACCATCACCGGACGATGGGCGACGATCTCCGCCGGAGCCAGCACCGACTGACGAACGGGGAGCAATAAGATCAGCACTAGCGCCACCAGCGCGGCAACAATCAGACGGCGTTTTTTCGGACTGGTTTTGACCTGACGACGGCGCACTTTACACAGGCTTAACCATGCATGTGCATAGGCGTCTGCCAGCTTTTCCAACAGGATGATTTCGGCAGGCAACCATGCGCTGTCCCGTGCTAACACCAGCACCAGCGGCGCATCACCTTGTGCCACGCGCAGCGGTAACCAGAGTAAAAATTCCGGCAGATGCTCCTGCCACAGTTGGCGATCGTCTGTGGGCAAATCCCGAAAACTGAGCGCCTGCGTTTGACGTCCTTCTTCCCGCCACTGCCGACACAGGCGGCTAAATTCGGTGCAAAACGGCGCATTGTGATCGAGCGAGGCCAGCCCAGACGCGGCCTGCAAACGCCGTTTATCGCAATCCCACAGCAGCGCCTGACGATATTTCACCAGATTGTGCGTTTCATTGACGATAAAAAACGCCAGTTCATCCAGCGTTTCTCGCGCTCTGGCGCGGCTTTGCAACTGTAACAGTTCGGCCAGCAGCACCAGCCGGGTATCCTGTTCAGTTTGTGCTGCGGTCGTGTTCCGTTCGGTCATGGTGACACGCTGCCTGCTGCTTCAGGCGGTACAATTTGCGCTACGCCGCTCATACCCGGCAGTAATCCAGCGGTGGATTGGGTTATCCGGCCAAAGACCTTCACCGACTGGCTAACCGGGTCGATGACCGACGAGAGGCGGCTGATTTCAGCCGGATAACTCAGGCCAGTTTCATCCAGCGTGACCTGAAAAGCACTGCCCTGCTTTAACCACACTAACCAACGCGACGGAACGATCATTTCCAGCTCGAACGCGCTGTCATCATAGATCGCCAGCAGTTCTTTGCCTTCCGGCACCGATTCCCAGCGCTTGACCTTGGTTTCCGTGACGCGACCAGAGAACGGCGCTTTAATGGCACAGCGTTGCAGCATCGCACGATTGACGCCGCTTTCCGCCTGCGCCATCGACACCGACGATCGTGCCTGATCGACATCCGACAGGCTGATCGAATTGAGCTTATCCAACCGATCGGCAATCGCCAGTTTCTTACGCGCGGCATTCTCTGCGGCGTTTGAATAATTCAGCTTCTCGCGCAGCACGGTGCAGTCAAACGTGAGCAGCGTATCGCCCTGCTTGAAGTGTTCGCCTTCTTTCACGGCAATATCCGTCACTTTTCCGGCAATTTCGCTGGATAACACGGTATAGCGCTGTGCGCTAAGCTGCACGCGAATGTCTCCCTGTGTCGCGGCCTGCCCCCATAGGGGCAGACTTAACGCACTGACCAGCAACAGCGGACGCATCATGCCGACAGCCATTAACGCGAGCCTCCCGCCTGTAAGGATTGCAGGTTATCCCACATATCGGTATTTACCACGCGGTAAGGTTTCCCCGCGTTAGCCACTGGCGTAACGGCAGCAGGCACGATAGGTTTCGTCACTGGCGCAGTAGAAACGGCCTTGGTGGAAGCCGTCGTGGTAGCAGGCACCGCCGGTGTTGGCAGGGACAGACGCGGCACTGCAACGCCGCCTTTCTCAAGATTTCCGGTGGTGCGGGCAATCGAACTGCTCAGCGCCGCCAGACTGACATCGTTCACATTATCCGGTAGCACGTCCAGCCCTGCCGCCTGATAGACTGCGCCCAGCGCATTTTGCACATCGGCAAAACTGCGATCGCGTGCGCGCGTGGTCAGAATGGTTTCCGTGCTAACGCGCACCTGTTCCATCTGCGTCTCAGCGCGATGTTGTACGCTGAGCGTAGTCTGATTGAGGATACCGCGCTGAATCCGCGCCAGTTCCTGATAACGACCAAACATCTGCGTACTCTGCTGATATTCCTGCCAGGCAACATTCACCTGCGTCAACACCGCCATACGCAGCGCCTGACGACGGACTTCTGCCAGATCTTCATTCGCCTGCCCGGCACGTTTCACCGATGACCATGACAACACGTTCAGCAGGTTACCGCTGACCTGAACGCCCGCGCTCGCCCACTGGCTATTGACCAGATAGCTGTTGCTGTCGCCGTTAATACCAGCAAACAGTGACACACCCGGCAGCAGACGCAACAGCGATTTACGCGTTTCCAGTACGCTGTTGCGTGCCAGATAGCTCTCTTCGCGTACTTCCGGGCGTTTCACCATCGAGAAATTTTCCAGATCGTCGAGCGAGTAGGCCATTTTTGGCGCAACCAGACTGCTTTCATTGGGCACGACGACATCGTATTTGCTGGACGGGGGCAGGTTCATCAACGCCGCCAGACGGGATTTCGCCACCACCAGATCGCTGTCGACGATTTCCAACTGACGCACCATCTCCAGCATATTTTTCTGGAAACGCAGCGCCTCAACCGGTGCCAGCAAACGCTGTTGTTCGGTCTGACGCGCGTATTCCAACGCCTGACGCGCCTGCGTCAGCGCAGTCGTCACTTCCGGCTGCAAGCGCTGCGCCGTTGCCGCTTCCCAATACGCGGTACGCACCTGACGGGTAATATCCGCCACTACGCGACGACGGCGTTCTTCCGCGGCCAGCGATTTGTTCGCCTGCACTTTGGCATTGAAATAGCTGATACCGAAGTCCAGCACATTCCAGCTCATCGTCAGATCGGCAGTACGCATGGTCTGATCCTGGCTGGTAGAGGATTCCAGCGATTGCCGACCTGTTGTGACCGACTGACTGCTAGAGCCCGCTACATTATCGCGCGTTTGCAACCCGGCGCGGGCGGTCAGTTTAGGTAACAACATGTCCAGATTCTGCACGCCTAACAGGTCATCTTCCATCGCCTGTTCCATCAACGCGACCCGCTGTTGCAGGTTATATTTCAGCGCACGGGCAATCGCCTCATCCAGCGTAATCGTACCGCGCACGGGTTCCTGATTAGCAAACATCTGCACTCTGTCACTCAATGCCTGTGCGGCCTGCTGCTCGACCGTGACAGGCTCTGGTTTGACGGCACAGCCGGCCAACCCCAGACAGGCGAGGGTTACCGCGATCCGTAATGCCCGGGAACCTGCGGTGCGTGGTGTAGCCTCGTGTTGAACATTCTGCTGCTGACTGTCGTGTTGCTGGCTATCCCAGACATTCGCTATGTGCTGATTCACCCGGGTTCTCCCCATATTCTATTTGTCTGTTCCCTTCATCTTGCAGGCGGTGGATTGATTACCGCCTGCAAGCGCCTGGGTTAATGGTTAAGTAAATAAAATCTCGTCTCAATATTCAGCCTGCAATGTGCTACGCACGCAGGCTGCTCAATTCACCGAGTGCTGCCAGCAGCGCATCTTGTTCCGGCTGATGCTGACGCAATTGCTCGGTAAAGGCGGTTTTCCCTGCTGGCGCTACTCGCTCCACATCCCTGTTGTCAGTGGCGTGGGATGGTAGTTGCATCGCACCACGGCCCGTCGCCATCGTAGCCCCCTCGCCCTGCCCAGTTTGCAGCGTGATCGGCACCGTCCGGCTGGTGCCATCTGCGGCTTGGGCTTTCAGCACCAGTTGAATTTGATTTACCTGCACTGCGCTGGCATCGGTAATGCTCACCACGCCGCTGCGAGCATCAAACTGTACCCACGCAGGTAGTGGACGCCCGTTCGCCAGTTGCAACGTCAGCGTGGCATTACCTTCACGCACGCTGAACATCCGTTGCGGCAAGCTAAAAGTGAGCGCACCAGAGGCATCGGGTTGTAATGCGCCCTGCACGCTACTGAACGCCGATTCCAATGCAGTTGCCTGACCGCGTACACTCAGGAACAGGTTGGAATCCGCCGGGGAGACTGTCGCGCCGTCGCGCACGGCAGTGTTAGCACGAGAAGAGAAGTTGACCTGCTCCAGCGTCGGCATCAATTGTGACATCACAGGATCGAGCACCCAAGGTGCATCCGACTGGCGTGCCGTATCAGCATCGCCTTGGCGCACCGCGTCGATGATGGTGTTAGTCGGTGACGGTTGTGTTTCAGAGCGGGACAGATCGGCGACAATCGCCCCCAGCGGCTGTTCACGTTCTCTTTCGCTCGCATCAGCGGGCAGGCTCACGCCCTGATGCACCAGAATTACTGGAGTCGCGGTGGTGGTGTTATCAGGCTCCGTCGGCGTGCCAGGATCAACTGGCGTTGAGGCTGCATTGATCGTCAGCGCCACATTCAGCGCCGTCGCGTTGCCCGCGCTGTCCGTAGCGGTAATCGTCAGGTTGAACGACCCCGCCGTTGACGGGGTGCCGCTGAGAGTACGGGTTGCGCTATCAAAGCGCACACCGTCTGGCAATCGCGTACTGTCAACGGTAAACGTCAGCACATCATTTTCAGGATCGGTAAACAGTGAATCCGGTAAGGTATAAGTCCAGCGAGTACCAACCTGTGCGACAGGCGGGGTAAATGCAGCACTATTTCCCACAGGCGCTTGATTCACACTGTCAGAAATCGTCACCGTCGTTTCATAAGGCGTGGAATCCTGTACTCCATCATTCAGTACCACGCGGAGTGCCACAGAGCTCTCATTAACCACGACCGTGCTGCGCCAACCTATCTGGCGCACAAGAGCAGTCGCCTCATCACGGGAAAGGCTGGCGGTAAACGTTACAGAGGCCCGACCATCAGCCTGACTCAACGTTGCCACAGGTTGTCCATCTTTACTGATAACGTTACCTGCGACGGTAAAACCGTTGCCAGCAATCAGCTCAAAACGATCGTTTGATGAAGGCGATTCGCTACGCTGAAACACAACCGACGCCCCACGGTAATCCCCTGCCCCGCCATCTGCGGCATCTAATTCCGCATCGCTGAGTGTCAATGTCGGTACTGCCGCTACCGCAGATCCTCCATTGGTATAGAAAGCACTTAGCGGAGTCTGGTGCAGAACCACCAGAGAATTGGCAAGGATGATGAGCTCACCTCGTGGTGATACCGCAATTTTCTGGGCATTCGCCAGATTATTCTGGGCATCAATACGTTCCAACGTGTCTGCCGAATAATAAGCCAGAGAACCATCGGATAAGGCGACATACAGCGTTTTATCATCCGCTGACAGTGAAATGTCTTCCACCGTCGCGGTGCCACTGATGGTGCCCAAATGCGTTAACGTCCCGGCAGCATTGAGGCGGAAGGCATCTATCTTCAACGGATGGTTATTTACCGTGGTTTCCCCTTCCCATGTGGAGGAACTGGTTCGGCTATTCGCGATAAAGATCGTCTGCCCATCGGCACTGACAGATAAATGTTGCACATAGTCCAGATTCACGACCTTACCGGTGCTGTCCGTCTCCCCTGAATGGAGATTCGTCAGCGGGGTCAACTGACCTGTTTCACTATTACGTTGATAAACAATGAGGGATGAACCGTTGCTGGGGTTGGTAACCACATAAACTTTATCCCCCTGCGTGATGACTTCCGTCGGTGCCCAGAGATAAGGCGGTCTTGACATATCGTTATCGAGCGCTTGAATACGGGTAAGTGTACCGGTAGTCGTATCTCGTCCATAAACGATAACCGTCTCCCGATCCATCAGATACAGGCTTTTCCCATCATCCGACAGCGTAATCTGCGCCGCATCCCAGATCTGTTTCAGAGAGCTTTGCTCTGTCAGATTGCCTTCACTATCGAGTGTGAAGGTAACAATAATGCCTTCGCTGCTATTTCTTTGCAGAGCGTATAAATTTGCACCATCAGACGTCATTTGGAGTTGAATGACGCCGCTGGCAATAGCGCTCGTGCGCACGTGCGTCAACGTACCATCAGCATTGCGGCTAAACAGCGCAATGTGGCCTTGCCGGTCGGCAATATATACGCGACTACCGTCAGCAGACACCGCGCTATTCGTTGAACCTGTCAGACCAAATGCGGACAATTCCAGCGTCTGGAGCCGATCCAAATCGCCGAATGACAGAACAGGATCGGTATTTACGGCGGGAACATCATTAATCTGTGTGATGCCGATAAGTAAAGCGACATCCTGAGACACCAGATAGCGGTCGGATAATGTTACCGTCACCGCCACCTGCGCAGCAGGCACATGACTGTCGCTGGCGTAAGTAATCTGGCGCAGCGCGTTCTGCACGTCTTCCGTGGTCGGAATTGTGCTCGAATCCGCGTTGAAACGGATCGTCAACACACCATCTTGGTTAGTCACCTGACCAATGGTGACACCGTCTTTCTGGAGCGAATCACCCGATAACGTCAGGCCATTACCCGCATTGAAGCCAATCTTATCGAGCGCAGTTTTGCCGTCGCCCAGCGTCACCTTCAACGTCGCACCGTCATAGTTACCTTTGCCGCCGTTGAGTTTGTCCATCTGCGTATCGGATACCGTTACGTCAGGTGCCAACACAATAGGATCGGCGCGTTCGGTATACGTAGGCATCGTATCCGGCATCGTGATAGTCGGCGCGGTATTGGCTTCTGCCGCAGGTACCAGCGTCAGCGTAATCGCCTGCTTCAACGTGGTTTCCGGTGCGGTGCCGCTGTACTGATGTTCCTTAACCATCAGAGTAATGTGTCGCTCCCCGCTGGTATCACTCCCCAGATAGTTGTAACTGATACTATCAATCAGCGTCGCCGTCTCACTGCTCCCCCGCGATGCATAGAGTATTACCGTAGCTTTACCTTCACTATTCACGGACACGCTATACTGCATGTCATTGGCTGTGCGCGGTGCTCCGTTAGAAGGAACAAGCACAATCGTATTGCCTTCCACATTGATCGCTTCATTCGGCCCAGACTTATCGAACGTCAGCACTACCTGCCAAATATCTTGCCCGCTTTCGATGGTGTTGATATTGGTATCTTTAAACAGTTTGACGAACTCGCCGTTGCCCGGAATCTGTGGGTTCAGTACCGTGGTATTTAATTCTGCAGGATTATTTATGCCAATGAGATCGACAGTGATATCACTACTTGCCGTGTTGTTATCGCCATCATTAATACTGAAGGTGAATGTCGGCGACGATCCCGCCTGTTCAGGATCTTTGCTGCTGTTGAGATAGGTGATCTGGCGCAGAACATTCTGCGCATCGGCTTTGGTTGCCGCACCAATGAATTTAACGGTCAAGACGCCATTAACCTGCGTAAAGGTGGCGATCGCGGTGCCATTTTTGACGATATTGTCCCCATCCAGCGTTAAACCGTTACCCGGCTTAAGGCCAAAGATGTCTTCTTGTAACCCACCGTCTTGTCGGCCCACAGTAATGCTCGCGCGGTTATAGTTACCCTCACCATTATTTAACGCATCGAGCTGCGGATCGGACAAACGGCCAGAGGGCAGCAGCACCGTTGCATCATTACCTTCGGTATAGGTGGCACCAGCCGTACCAATATCCAACACATGGATCTTATCGCCGCCAATCAGATACAACTGCTTGCCATCGGCGCTCAGCTCCACGTTTCGCAGATCCGAGAAGAAAAGATCGATCGGGCTATCCCAACTGCCGCTAATCGTGTCCTTCCACGTCAGGCTACCGTCTTCGGCACGGGAGAAGACGGTGATGTTCTTACCGATCACAAACAGCGCCGTTCCATCAGCAGAAACCACAAGACCGGTTGCCAGCGCTTCACCGGTATCGCCCCCGTCATCGGTGATTGACGTTGTATCCGTAAGCGAGAGCGCACCATTGGCTCCCACCGTTATCGTATTGAGCGTGTACTGAATTCCATCAGCATTAATCGCATACAGCGTTTTGCCATCAGGCGATAGCGCAAGCCCATTGATGTAATACTCACCCGTTCCCGTAAGCTGGCTAGCCTGAGCCAACACGCCTTGGTCGCTAATACTGAACGCGGTAACGCCAACAGTACCGCCGGAACCGGATACGAACAGGTAACGCCCGGTAGGATCAAGCACCAGGCGGCTCGCACCGATCAAATCATCCGCCTGAGAAACCGATGTCAGCTTGCCGTCCGCTTCACGCTTAAACACCAGCACGCTGCGCTCGTCATTCTCGCCATTGGGCTGTGACGCCGTTATAAAGAGATAATCGCCCTGCGAAACAATATGGGAACGCACATCCAGCGAACGCCCCCCCAGCGCTGCCGCATCAAGGACACCTGCTTGCGTTAGTTGACCGTCACTACCAACGCGGAAAAAGGTCACCGCGTTGTCTTCACTGCCCACCACATACAGGTACTGCCCATCAGCAGACAGGAGCACATCTGACGCGCCGGCCAATCCGGCATTATCCACAATCTTATCGTTTTGCTCCGTCTCATTGTTGTAAACGGAGTGGTAATTAAAGAAGGTCTGCGATAGGGTAAATTTGCCTTCTTCGTTACGGATAAACACACTCAGCACCGCAGAACCACTATCTGGTGAACTCACGACATAGAGGGTTTTGCCATCCGCAGACAGTTGGCTGTCTTTTACCCCAACCAGCACATCACCAAAACTATTGGGATCGTAGCCATCAATCGCGTAATCATTTTTAAGGGAACTGGATTCGCCGCCAAGCGTTGGCATTTGCGTAGGATCGCCATCCACCGTCAGCGTGACATGACGCTCCGCGCTGCCACCATTGGTATCGGCAGCTTTTACTGTCAGCTCATATTGCCCTGCCTGACCGTTTTCCAGCATACCGCTGATGGTGAAGTTGGCGGCATCAAAACTTAGCCCTTCCGGCAGTCCCTCAACGGATAACACGAAGGGATCATTTTCTTTGTCACTAAACAGCGCATCGGGTAACGTCACCTCATAATGTGTACCCACCTGCGCGTTTCCTAGCGTCAGTTCTGTATCCGTTGCTTCCGGTGCGTTGTTAAGGATCAGCCCCATACTTAACGTGGCAGATTTATTGCCATCACCGATTTTAATGACCATATCGATGCGCGTCGGTACAGTTTCTGCACTATTACGGTACGTCACCTGCTGCAAAATCCTATTGGCAACCGTCTTAGAGATAGATGCTGTTACACTAACGGTGATCGTTCCTTCTGCGATCTTCACGTCAGCAATTTTGTTACCATTCAGCAGGAGAGAACCCTCTTCCAGCGTCAAATCTTGGCTTTCCGCCAGCCCAAATACATCGTCGGCAGAGACCCCGCCTGAACGTGTAATCGTGAGGGTAATCCCTTGATAATCACTCAGGCCATCCATGTCGATATCAGAAAATGCAATCCCCTGAGCAAAAGGTGTGCTGGCAGATACCGCGCTATAAGGGGCATAGACCAATGCACTGGATACCATCACCCCCGTATTAAAGTAGCGGGCACCGGTATACAACGATTTGCCATCTTCCGATAACGTCAGCGTCGTGACAGGACGCCCTGCCGCCAGCGTCCCAGTTTGCGTGAGCTTACCATCCGAACCAATCGCATAAACCGTCACGGCACCGTTATTACTGCCGACATACAGTGTCTTACCGTCCGCAGAGGCAGTCACGCCCCAGGGATTACTAAATGACCGAGCCTCAACCCGTTCGATGGCGTTCGTCGAACTATCGTAATGCAGCACCGTGAGTTGATTACCTACGTTGCTGGTAACCACGTAGATATACCCTTCATCCGTCACAGTGAAAGCAGAATTGGCGTGATTGAGTTCATTACTGGTAGCTAACGTTCCAGCAAATTTTTGAGTACCGCCACTGTCGGTATAGGTCAGCGTAACCCCATCACTACCGCGCACTAGTTGACCAGCATAGCTCAACGCACCGTTTGCTATCGTGGTGTAAATCGTTATCTTGCCGCTGTTACCCAATACATAAACGGTGCCGTTGGCATCAACAGATAAGCCAATGGGTGTTGTACCATCAACCTGAGTAAACGTTGCAGGATTGCTCAGTGTGCCGCTATCACCAATGGTGTAGTGGTACAACGTGCCCGCCGTGAGCGCATACAAACTTTTCCCATCATCCGAACGGGTCATCTTCAGCACATTGCCTGCCAGCCCGTCAACGCGGGCTGTCAGGCTTAACATGCCCGTGTTGGCATCTTTGCTGAACACCAGAACTTCCGAATTAGCACTCAGATAAACAGTGGAACCATCATCGGAGAAAACCGCCGCGCGTCCGATAAGCCCGCTGACCTCCGTCCCATTGCTCGCATCACCATCATCCGTTCCCGCCACGAGGCGCTGTAATAACGTTAATTTCCCTGTATCAGGGTCGCGCTGGTAGAGGCTTACCCGCGCATCGCCACCATAATTGGCGGCTGTTGTGCCAATCACCAATAGAGTGCGACCATCATCGGACAGCACAATACTGCTGACATGACTGTCATAACCGGTAAGTAAGCCGTCGGAGTAGTACAAATTAGGATCGACCGGGATATCGGTCTGGATGGTCGGTGCGTTGTTAATGGCTAACGTCAGTGTCGCGGCAACATTGAGGGTAGCTGTATCCTCGCCCTGTCCTGCTGCGCCGCCGTCATCGCGTACACTGACAAGCGTCACGGTACGGTTACCTGACGTCGCCTGTGTCGTCTCGTTGGTATAGGCCACATCGTTGATTAATGCCTGAGCCGCCGCTATCGTCATGCCCGTTGCATGATGAATCTCCAGCGTCCCACTGCCATCGTTTAACGCATAGGTGTAGGTATAGCCGCTTGCCGTTGTGCCTTCGCCAGACTTACTGAGGTCAATGCGTGTACCATCAATCACCAAAAATTCGTTAGCAGCCTGCTCTAACCCACCAACCTTTAGCGTGATATCGAGTATTTTTTGTCCCGCTTCACCCGCTGTAATCTGCGTGTTGGTGAACACATTGACCACTGTCGCCGTCGTGTCGTAGTTTGAGAGCGGTACCGCTTCCACTGCCAGTATCGGTGCGGTATTGGTTGTCACCAGCACCGCCAGCGTCACGGGTAGGCTATCGACTTTACCGTCGTTCGCCCGCAGGGACAGCGTCACCACGGAACCTCCCGCCACTGTATCGGTATTCTGGTAGGTGACCTGATGTAAAACCGCATTTGCCTCCGCCCGGCTTGTTCCAGGCAGAAACGCGATCGTCAGAATACCTCCGCTCTGGCTGAACGTGGCAATCGCGCGATCGCCCTGAAAGATTTGCCCGCTGTCCAGCCGCAGATCGCTAGTGTTGCTGAAACTAAAGATATCCTTGTCTGATGCACTACCATCACGAGAGACGATCAGTTGCATACCTCCGTAGTTTCCATTTCCCGCATTCAGAGCATCAAAATTGGCATCCGACAAGGTTATCCCGGAGGCGATCGCCGCATCCGAGCCACGGATTTGCGTCAATAACGTTGAATAACGGCTGACCCCCTCACCCGCAACGAGTAAAGAGCGACCATCCTGCGATAACGCGAGATCTCCGCCAGTGGTACTTCCTGCCGCCTGGCCCACCAATGTCAAAGCACCCGTTGATGAAACGGCGTAAATAGAAACCATGCCGTCTGTCGCCGCCGCATATAAACGCGTTCCCTCGGCATTGAGTACCAAACTGCCTATAGGAGGGGTGCTGAATGTATTAACCAGCGTCAGCGCATTATCAACCCCAACATGGTAGAGCGTAATATCGTTGGTTTTTGGATTCGCGATATAAACAGACTTCCCATCGACCGATGCCGCCATCGCGTAATCGACAGGATCTTGTCCCTTTATTCCAAGTGAAATACTTCCCAGCAGAGTCAATTTACCTACGCTATCACGCTGGTAGACTTGCAACTCATGATTGTCGTTAATTATCGCCCCGCTGTGCGCAATGTAGACATACTCGCCCGCTGTCGCGATCACACCATTACGATGACGAAGCGAATCAGTACGGGTTAACTCGCCCGTTTCAGTATTGCGCTGATAGACAAACACTTCACGACCGTAGCCGCCACTGGCATCCACATAAATCTGCGAGCCGTCATCGGCTATCGCTAACCCACCGTTCGACCCGGCTCCGACAGAAATCGTCGCAGTATGGCTGGGCGTGCCGTTCTGCAGGCTAAATTGCATCAGGTTGCCATTGCTCGATATGGTATAGAGCGACTTACCGTCTGCGCTAACCACCATATGATTAACATGCCCCAGGTTTTCAACCGTCAGGCTCTGTTTTTGCGTCAGATGTCCAGATTCACCCACGGTAAAGATGGTCAGCGTGTTATCCGAACCAGCAACGTAAGCTTGTTTACCATCAGCGGAATAGGCAACGTCCGTCCCAGTCGTTAATGACTCGGCTTCCAATAAGGTTTCGCCAGACACCACTGGTGCAACGTTAATTTTGCTATCGATAGTAATGGTAGCGTGAATATTGAGATCGGCAGTGTCAGCGCTCGTGCCGCCCTCATCGCTCAGGCTTTTCAGCGTCACAACCACATCGCCGCCGGCCACAGTGTTATTGAGTGGCTTATAGGCAATGCCGTCGATCAGCTTAGCAACGTCATTAGGCTCAAACGCTTCAGATGAAGCAATACTCACCGTGATGGTTGTCGTCGCACCACTCACCGCGACGGTATAACCGTATTGTCCGTCACCCGCTGTTGTTTTCGCGCCATTAACGGCTTCCAGCGTGATTTCAGTACCGTCGATGACGATTGCCTGATTTGCGCCCGTGCGGTTGACCGTAATCACGAGATCTTTCAGTTCCTGCCCGCCGTTATCCGCTGACACGCTAACGTCGCTAAACAGATCAATCGGTGTAAAGCTGTTGCTGGAATCGGTGATGGTGACCGTTTCCTTAGCTGGCGTGGCATCGACGCCGGGCGCAGTGTCCGTTGCCGCAACGTGCGTAATCACATCGGCGACCGTAGCCACAGCGGCGGCATCAAACATCATGCGCGGTTCCAATACCCACGCCTGACGCGGAGGACGCGTTAAGGCTGAACCAGATTTTGAGCGGGAAAAAGTCATCGTGTCATGTCCTGTAATAAAAGGGGCAAATCGCGTTATTCCTGGCTACCTTCAGCGGTTATTCAACCAGCCGAACATAGCCGCCCTCGGTCTCGATCTGGCTGGCGATGCGATCCAAACGTCGAATCAATTGATTCTCAACGCCCTCTGCGCCGAAGCCTGCACCATCGATAAAACTCATACGTTTTTCGCCCTCGGTGCAAACCAGCAGACCCGGCGTGGCTTCCCTATCGAACAGGTTGCGACCGAAGTCTTCCGGGTCGCCGGGGCGAATGCCGACAAAATAGAATTTGATGTTGCGCGCGCGGAAGCTGGAGCACAGATCGCGGAAGCGCTGTGCAGCAAAAGTCCGTGCGAGATCGTTACCAGTGCCGCCACGAAATTCGTTGCGATTGAAGTTGTAGCTGTCGGTGTCAAACCAGTCACCGATGGTGTTAGCCATCATCACAATCACCTTTTGCCCGTCGCCGTTGCCATCCAGATTGAAATCCAGCGGCAGCGTCGTATCGCCCCAACCGTCTGAACCGCGCATGTTTGGCGACAGCGCCGCCCCCGCCCACGACATGCCGATGGCGTAGTTCACGTTAAAACGGGCAGAAAATTGATCGATACGTTGATTCAGTTTGCTTGCTTCATTGGTCAGCGGCATCAGTGCCGCATTCGGGCACCCTTTATCCGCCACGATCCAGCGGGTATCCACCGCATCGTTATCGTCAAAATCGGGATTCGGGCCGCGCCAGGAGATAGGTGGCGCACCGGGGCTGCCGTTTTGTGGCAAATCATGGCGGTAGTAAACACGGAATTGGCCGACGGGCGGTTCATCCCAGAAGAAGTTTTCTTCTCGGCCTAGCCCACGGTACATGCACAGCAGATTGGCACGCCGATCGGGGAAACGGCGATCGGCCAAACTGCTCACCACGCCGCTGGCAAACAGCGAACGCAACTCCGGCGGGTTCAGTGCACCCGGTGCTGCCCAGCGCCGAATCCGGTTCGCATCTTCCGCATCGTACACATTGACCGATTGGCTGTACGGCACTAGCGACAACCACAGGTTGTCGCGTTTAGTGTCCGCGCTACCGAGAAGACGCTCAACAAACGAGTGACTGACACTTTTCAGCGAACGAATATCCCCCGCGCTCATATCCCCCGTCACCGGCATCACAAGGGCCACTTCCGTCGGGCGGTTGATGACTTCCGAGGTCGAGTACACTTCCTGCGCTCTCGCCCCCAAACTCAGCAAGCTGGGCTTGGTTGCAAAAGCCACGGTCACGGTATAGGTTTTACGCGTCGCGCTATTGCGCCCTTCCGTGACGGACACGTCGCCCGCCACCAGTTTTTCACTCAGGGCTTTATTCATCCCCAGATTGCTTTTGACGTATTCATACGCCAGCGTATTGATGTCTTCCTGACTGTATTCTTCGCCATTAATAGTGGCCTGATGCCCAACAGCCAACGCTGCGGCATCCGTCGCCCGCTTGATCTGCGTCGCATCGCCCGTTGCCGTTGAGGTATCGACAATGAAAGCCGCCGTCACCAACAGCGCCATCGCCCCCAGCGCATAGAATGCGGTGCCCGCGCCCTTTTCCTGATGAATAAAAGCAGAAAGGCGTTCACGCCAGAACAGAGTGATTCCGGTATCGTCTTTTTTTACACTTCTGTTCTGTAAGGTTTTTTTCATCAATTTCTATCCTGTGTACCTGGATTCAGCGCGTACTCACCCCGCCCATAAAACGGGAAAATAAAAACGACATTGTTCATAGTGATAGATTTATTATTCCGGCCTGGGATTACGGGTTCCGTTCGTCTTCTTCCAGCCCGGCTTCTTTTCTGAGTTTCTCATCCAGCGTCACCACGCCAATAGCCACTCGGTTGATGGATGAAGCATGCAACATGCCGCCCAGCGACAAGCCCCCCAACAACCCAACATCTTTTCCCTCACGGCAAATTTCGACCACCATCATAGAGGTATTCTTATTGCCTTCTTCTCGATCTCTTTCCGGCAATTCAGGCGTATATTCTTCGCCTGGCAGCGTTTCGCTTTCGGCGCAGAGTGCCGCCGCCGTCCCTCGGCTCAATTGCCAATACAGTTCGCCGGTCTGACGCACATTACTGATTAACAACTGGTAATTGCCTGTGCCTTCCTTTGGTAACACCGTATCGAGCAAGCCTTGTAGACCCTGCTCATCCAGCGCCTGCTGCATCGCTAATATCGAGGCAATGGCACCCACACGCTGTTCCATTCGCGTCCGCTCCAGCCCAACGGTGTAGATATCCGCACACAGCGAACCTATCGCCAGCACAATCGGAAATGCCAGCGCCGTTTCTACCGCAGTAGAAGCACGGCGAGAAAACCAGAAGCCGCGGAGTCGACTCAGGAAGCGACTGATGTTCAACCAACGACGGCGTTTCAATAAGCGCTCAGTCATTACGCAGTTCCGTCCCGAACACATGTTTGTACTGATAGCGGAAGGTGTCCCCCAGCGTTAACACCTCCGGCAGCGGCGTAATAAACGCCTTTTTGATCTGCACCGTCACCGACCACACAGGCAACGTCGTGGTTGGCTCACTATCGGGATCGTCCTGGCTGCTATTTCCGTTTGTTAACCCGCCAAGCTGAGTCAGATTGTCGAAGTGCAACACGCTGACGGTTAAATCGTCTTCCTTGAGGTAGCCGTAACCGGCTTCAACCATGCGCGCCTTCAGCCGTGTTCCCATCTGTTCCGCACTGTCCGATACGAGGTTATCAAGACGGAAAGTCTGTACGGATTTATCCAGCGCAGCGCTTCCGACGGCGATCACCAGCCCGATACGCGCCAGTTCGAACAGCATCATCACGCCAACCAGCACCACTGGCACCAGAAACGCCACTTCCGTCGCGATCACACCGCATGTGCTACGCCAGTTGCGGTCATGGCGCGGTACAATGCCTCGTACCATGCCTTGCACGATGCCTGCATCACGCCACGGGGAACGACGGTGAAGCCACGCCATTACTCAGGCGAACTCAATTGCAGGCGTTGACGACTGGATAGCAGCAGCGCTTCGCCACGAGATTTATCCTGCTGTATCTGCAGTAAACGCTGATTCAACTCATCGATCAGTCCATCAATACGCTGCGGCTGGGCAATAGTCGCCAGCACCGCGCGTGCCTCATCGTTTCTGCCGCCAGAAAGGTAGGCCAGCGCCAGATTCAGCCTGCCGGTTGCGTTACTGCCATCCACCGAACGCAGCAGGGAAATCGCTTTGTCCGCATTGCCACTTGCCAACCATGAGAGCGCCAGATTGTTAAGCGCCGCGATATCCGCCGGGTTCACCTGTAGCGCTTTTTCAAACAATTGACGCGCCTCTGCATGCTTGCCTGATGCATCCATCACCACGCCCATACCATTGAGTGCACCCGCGTCATTCGGCTGTGCTTTCAGCGCACAGGAAAAGTCGTTTTGCGCCATCGTATTACGTCCCAATGCCAACTGCGCACGCCCCATACCCAGACACACCGCCAGCGCTTCTTCCGGCGTCATTTTGTTGGTATCACCGCCTAGCGCCTGACGTGCCCGTCCGTACAATTCCAGCGTTTGCTGCGGCGAACGTGCTAACGCAGCCACGCTGGCATACTCCAGCATCTCTGCCCCTTTCAGTGCATCACGGCTGTCGAGACGCGCATACACTTCCGTCGCTGCTTCAACACGCCCTTGATCGCGCAGCAGGCGTGCCAAACGCAGGCCCTCATCCTTGCTGCCCTTAATCGCCGTCGAGCTACTGCATCCCACCAGCACGGTACTGACGATCAGCAGTGCCAGCATGGGCGCGCCGCGCTTGAGTTTTGCTACCAGATCGACCATTTTCGATAACTCCATCGGTTGTAACCCTAGTGATTTCCGATTCATACCGGGAATCGATGCTTTTAAGTCTATGTTTTGAAAATAATATGTTTTAAAAATAAAACGTTATTGCGCCAACAGGCGAATCACTCGTACCAATGCAGGCGACGCCATAATGGCAATAATCGGTGGCAGGATCAGCGCCATCAACGGCACGCTCAGTTGCGCAGGTAATTTCCCCGCCTTCTCTTCCAGCCCTAAAATCAGCGTCTTGCGGCTTTCATCCGCAATGGTACGCAGCGCCTGAGACAGCGGCGTACCGTAGCGTTCCGCCTGGATCAGCGTCGCGACCATACTTTCGATCTCACTAACCCGGGTACGCTCCGCCAGATGCCTCATCGCCAGTGTACGATCCGACAGGATCTGCAATTCGGCCGCGGTGTAGTGCAGTTCATCCGCCATTTCCGGCGACGATAGTCCCAACTCCTTTGACACCACCTGCAATACACGCCCGATAGGCAAACCGGCTTCGGCACAGACCACCATCAGGTCCAGTGCATCCGGCACCGCACGCGCCAGCTTTTCGCCTCGGCTTGCCGCACGCCACTTTAGCCACCACTCCGGCACCATCGAGCCAACAAAGAAGCCAATGAGCCCCGCCGCGACCCCCGTCAGGCCAGCACGGTCAGCAGGCGGTAGCCATCCCCACACCAAAGCGATAGCAAGCAGCGCCCCAGCGGCAAATTTCCCCATCACCAGCCAGCCCACCGCTTCGTTACGGCGGAGACCAGCCAGATCCAGCAGGCGACGCAGATTGCGACGATCGCGATCCGATCCCGACAGGCGCTCGCCCTGTATAGCAAGGGGCTGCAACAGCTTTTCCAACAGGGGGGATAATGCAGTTCCCTGGCCTCTCAGGATGTTTTCCTGAGAGGCCGCCTCTATAGAGGCCGTGGGCAAGTGCCCGCGCATGCGAATTTCCAACTGCTTGTATTGCTGCGTTTTATGGTGCGCACGGGCCAGATAAATGCCAGCCACCATCAGCACGAGCGCCAGCAGCAGTAAGGGATCGTCAAAAACAGTCATGAGTGGCTCACCCTTTACCCTATCCGTTTAACCATAACGTGTGTCACTAGCATGCCGACCGAAACGCTGCACAAGGCATAAATCAGTACCGACGTTCCCACCGGATCGGAGAACAAAAAACTGAAATCCTCCGGCGATTTCATGTACAGATAGGCCAGACAACCGGGGAACAGTGCGGCGACAATCTTGGCTGATGCACGCGCTTCAGAGGTTTTGGACTGCACTTTAAGTTGCAGTTCCCGGCGGTCGCGCAGCGTCGCGGACAAACGCTCAAGCGTTTCTCCTAGTCGTCCACCCGCTTCCTGATTGATGATCAGAATCACCACGAAGAAACGGTACTCGGCCATCGGCACTCGCGTCGCCGAGGCCTGAATCACCTGACGCAGCGGGATACCGAGCCGCAGCCAGTGATCGATCGTCTTGAATTCATTCGCCAGCGGCCCGGTCAGGTGCTCGGCGACAATCGAGAAAGTATTCGCGACGGGCACGCCCGCCCGGCAACTGCGCGTAATTGCATCAATCGCTTCCGGCAGGCTCTCACGCAGCGCTTTCAGGTGTTTTTGCAACGTCGAGCGGAACATCAGCATGCCGATACTGACAAACAACAGCAGTGTAAATATCAGTCCCATCGTAAGCGGCAGCAGGGTACGTTGTCCCAGGATCATGCCGAGTATCAGGCTGGCCGCCGCCAGTGAGAGGGAACGCTGAAGCAGGTTCTTTTTCCAGCCGATGAACGCCATCTGTGCCCAGAGGATAGCTAACCAACGCCCGATAACAGGAATTCCCATCAGCGGCGTTCTGATCTCGTCACGCAGGATTGAATCAGACTCTGCTGCGGCTACCGATGGGCTAACCTCGTTCAAAATCTGCTGCCAGCGTTGTTCACGCTGCATGCGTTGCTGGCGTGATTTTCTCCAGGCGTTGACCGCCAAAAGCATCATCAGCACGCTGCAAAACACCAGCAGCGTAATCAGGTTCAGGCGTAAATCACTCATCGGCGTCTCCTCAGCCCATCACTGCGCATCAAACAAGTGCGCTTTATCGCTGTAGAACTGCGGACGCTGCATGTGCTGAACATACTCCCCCGTCAACAGGCCCTGCCCGTCCATCCCCTGAATATTGAAGCTGAACAGATCCTGAAGCTGGATCACTTCATTTTCCATGCCGCATACTTCAGTGATGGACACGACGCGACGCATACCGTCACGCATACGCTCGATCTGCACGATCAGGTGAACGGCGCTGGCGATCTGACGGCGGATCGCCATCAGCGGCAATTGCATGTTCGCCATCATCACCATGTTTTCCAGACGCTGTATCGCATCACGCGAGGTATTGGCATGCACCGTACACAGCGAACCGTCGTGACCCGTGTTCATCGCCTGCAACATGTCAAAGCTCTCACCACCGCGCACCTCACCCAAAATGATACGGTCAGGGCGCATACGCAGTGCGTTACGCATTAGATCGCGCTGATCGATGCGGCCAGTTCCTTCTGCGCTAACAGGGCGGGTTTCCAGCCTCACGACATGCTCCTGCTGCAATTGCAGTTCAGCGGCATCTTCAATGGTGATGATGCGATCGGTACTGCCTATCTTCTGCGATAGCGCGTTCAGCAAGGTGGTTTTACCCGCCCCCGTACCGCCAGAAACGATCACATTAACGCGTGCCTTCATGGCTTTGTTCAGAACATCCGCCATCGCATAGGACATGCAGCGACGCTCCGCCAGCATTTCCAGCGACAGGTTGCGACGCATGAACTTACGGATCGAAATCGTGGTGCCATCGATCGCCAGCGGATAGGTGATGACGTTAACGCGGCTACCGTCCGGCAAACGCGCATCCACCATCGGGCTGGCTTCATCGATACGCCGCCCGACCGCCGCCGCAATACGCTGCGCGGTGTTAAATACGTGCTCTTCATCAATGAAGGTAATCGGCGACAGTTCCAGCTTGCCAAAACGTTCGACAAACACCTGACCAGCCCCGTTAACCAGAATATCGTTGACCGTGTCATCCGACAGCAGCGGCTGGATCGGCCCGATCCCCGTCATCTCATCCAACATTTCGGTGGCGATGGCTTCCTCTTCCTGTCGAGAAAGCTGCAAGCGCTGCTCATCACAGATGCGGCGGATTACCGTTTCGATCTGTACCAGCAGCTTGTCACGCCCCATCATCGCCGCTTTACCGGCGTCGATCTGATCGTAAAGCTGTGCGCGGATAATACGGCGTTGGCTAGTCCGGTTGTCCGTCTGGCGGGCGGTGGGGGCGGCAGACCCTGAAGACGTATTCGCCGCGGGTTGCGTGCGGTTCTCCGCAGCCGGGCGCGTTTTCAGTTCTGCCACGTTAGCGGCAGGCGCAGGCTGAGGTGTGCTTTTTCCTGCTTCACTTTTTTGCAGGTTATTCTTGCGAATCAACATAATCCTTAACCCCAAAAACAGTTCGTAACCCTAAAATAGTCGGTTCACCCTTTGAGAAACGCCGAACGCTGAACATTATCAGGCTCGCTTTAACCAACGCGAGAACCAGCGTTTTTCCGCCTGTCTGGTGCGCACACCGCAGGCCAAATCGACCAATTGGCGTAACCCCTGTTGGAAAGCAGGTGCTGCCGCGATATTTAATGCGCCGAGAGCGAGGCTCTGCGCCAGCGCATGGCCGGCATTAGGCAGCACGACATCAATCTTCCGGCCGATAAATTGTTCGAACTGATCGCGACTTAGCGGTGCAGTTGTGGCAAAACGGCTCTGGTTATGCACCAGCAGCAGACGCTGCCCTTCACTTTCATCGCCGATCTCATTCAGCACGCGCCGCACATTACGCGCATCCTGAAGCGTCAATTCCGTCACGATGATGCGCAGATCCGCATAAGTCAGCACATCCAGGGCACCGGTCGGGTAGCTGCTGGGCAGATCCCAAATGACCTGATTGAACATACGGCACAACGCACCACCGAGATTCAGTACGTTATCTACGTCAACCGGGCTCAGTTCACCCAGTTCTGGCTTCTGTGCCAACAGGTGCAGACGTGTATCAACACGCAGCATGGCGCGCTGAAGCAGCCGGGTATCCAGTTCCTGAGTCCCCAACACCGCAGCCAGTCCCGCATCATCGGTTTGCCCCTGCAACAGCAGTTGGTCACCGTTACGGCGGTCAAAATCCACCAGCGCTACGGGTAGATGGCGTTCACCAGACAGCAAACGGCTCAGTCCCATCGCCACAGTACTTCCGCCGCTTCCGCCGCTGGCGCTGACGACAGCAATCGTTCTGCCAGTACGAGCATATTCCGGCCCGGCCTGCTGGCCTTCACACTTCGCCAGCGTTGCCGCCAGCAGATCCAGCGTGAACGGCTTCACCAGATAATCCACCACGCCCGCCTGAAGCAGTGCACGGTACAGGCCAACATCCTGCTCTTTGCCCGTGGCAATCACCTGGCTGGTGGGACCACAGACGCTCAGCAACTCTTCCAGTGCCGGAAGTGGCCAGTGCGTCCCTTCCAGATCGACGAGCAAAACGTGTGGCGGTACATTCAGTTCACACCACTGGCGAGCGGCAGTAATACCACCGGGCATCACCGGGACATCCGGTTGTTTCAGACGCGTGAAGAGATCGCTGATATCAGCCACATCGCGCACATCATTGGCGAACGCGACCAGCGGCAGCGCCAGTTCGTCACTATCGTTAGGGGTAATTTCACTCATGGAATGTCACGCCCTTAATCTTCATCAAAGTTAATGTCGATGAGCTCTTTCACTTCACCTTTGTGATAGCGTTCGATGCTATTGACCGCCGCCACGCCATCCGCATTGTCCAGCGCTTTCGCCTGAATAAGATCGCGAGGCTCAGCGACCATCATCGCCAGATTATTTTGTGTGGCACAGCCCAGATAGCCGATGCCATCAAACGGCTTCACCATCAGTTGGTTTGGATCGTTGATCGTGCAGCGGGTGGTTTTGACCACCAGCGCTTCGGAGATCACTTCCAGATCGCCAGTCTGACCGCTCGCCGTAGAACGACGCATCTGCTTGACGTTCTGTGCATCGGCACCGGCATTTTTCAGCACGGTCGCCAGTCGCCCAGCCATCTGTTCACCGCTCGCGCTGTGCGGGATCAACGTCAGCGTCTGCGCGGACAAACGCCCCTGATCTTTCAACATGATATTGAGCTGTTTCAGAGATTCCGGCAGAAAGCCCCGCCCGTTCGGTGCAACCAGTAACGGCACGGACACCGATGAAGGCTGAACGGCAACTGGTTGCAGAGCAGGCTGATCGAAGCGCTGCATACGCACATCATTAATCGGTTTATTCCACCCACATCCTGATAGCAGAAAGACTGCAGTAAGCACCGCCGCGCTGATGTGCAGTCGGCGAAGAGGAGGGTGATTTTTATTAATCATTTTCATATTTTATTGCCCCTCACGGACTCAATAGAGATAGCCGATAGACGCAGAACGCGGCATGGACGAATCCAGCATTCTTATGCCTTGCCCCGGCGTCTGGAGGTCGCCCGCGTTAACAGGTTCGACGACGTAGGCGGTCGCGATGATCACCAGTTCCGTTTCTTCGTGGTTGGTGGATTCGCTTTCAAACAGACGACCAAACATCGGGATACCACTCAGCCCCGGCACGCCGTTTATCGTTTGGCTACCGGCGCTGCGCAACATCCCTGCCAGGGCAAAGCTTTGCCCGCTGGCCAGTTCTACCGTAGTATCCGCACGACGTACCGTTAATGCTGGAATACGCGAGCCGCCTTCCAACTGTACGGAACCCACATCTGTAAGTTCACTGACTTCTGGCGCAATGTGCAGGCTGATACGGTTGGCAGACAGCAGCGTCGGCGTCATACGCAGGATCACGCCGTAGGATTTGTAATCGATACTGACGCTGTTATTGGTGATCAGGACGATAGGAACCTCACCGCCTGCGGCAAATGCAGCCGTTTCCCCTGACATCGCCGTCAGGTTGGGTTCGGCTAATACGGTTGCCATACCCTGCTGATTCATGGCAGTTAACAATCCGCCCAATCTGGAGCGGCCGAAGTTCAGGAAGCCAGAATCCGTTGGGTTCGCGAATCTCCCAGTCGTGGCATTGAACAGATTAAGACGTGACCCGCTGCCCGCAGTCATATTTCCGCTACCAGTACTCAGCGATGCCGCCCAGTTGAACCCCAGTTCGCTGGTCAACTTGCGAGACACTTCCACCACGCGCACCTGGATATTGATTTGCGAAGGCGTTTTGATTTTAAGCTGATTGACCACTTTGCCAGATGTTTCGCTGGAACCTGGCAATTGGTCACCGCCCCCGCCGCCACCTTGTGCACCGTTTGAAGACGCGTTGATGTACGTCTGTATACTGTCGATGACGCGCTTGGCATCCTGCGGTGTATCCACACTACCGCGCACAATCACGCCGCTGGGGATCGAGGCTTCCAGTTGGATATCCGCACCGGGGAATTCACGCTTGATACGCTCGCTTAGCGCTTTCAGATCGTGTTCAGATACCAGGCGGATGGCGTTAATCACTTTGCCATTTTCATCCATCGCATAGAGCGTGGTAGTCCCGACATTTTTGGCGTAAACAAACAGATTACCCGGCGAAGGCAGTTCAAAACTGGCAATATTCGGATCGGCCACCAGCACGCTGTCCGGCAACGCATCAAGGTGGAGTAACCGCCCCTGATGCACCGTCAGGTGTACCTCATCGGTGACAGGTGCTACAGATACCCCAGCAGCCTGCGTGGCCGCAGGCGACATCAGCATGACAGGCAATACTGCATTAAACAGGCTGGCAATCAGCAACCGTTTGCACGTTCCCCGAGCGTCCGATTTCAAAAACAGCGAAAACATCGTCATTTACTTAATTTCCGTAATGGGCTTCATTTTTCTACGATCAGCACACGGCTCTCCGCAGGCTGTCAGATTACGTGTTCGTCCTATCGGGCAGGGAACGCCACCACGTCTTTTTGTTCACCGCGATAAACTTTTACCTTGTGACTTCCGGCGGATAATGCACCATAAATATCCGTCGCCTGTGGCACGGTGGTCACCAGCGGACGCCCGGTCAGCGGATCGATACCGTCATCGGGTGTTGCACTGCGCAACGCCAGGTGCAATATGCCCAGTTCTTTTGCCACGGCCAACGCCTCGGCCTGCTGCGGCGTAACTTCCAGCGTAACGGTTTGATAGGTAGCAGGACGAGAACGCACGGCTGACTCACGACTCTTGGCTGCGGCATCAAGCGTCGCGCCATCTTCCATCGCATCCAAACGTGGATATACCGGCGTACCGGTTCTGTCATTCAGCGCCAATACGCGTAAATCGCGGACTATCGTCTGTGATGCCAACAGAGGCATCACAACCGGCTGGTTACGGCTTGCGGGTAACTCTGGTTGATCGTCTCGTTTCATGCTAAGGATCACATCAACACGATCGCCTGCTGCGACTAACCCAGCATTACTGGCAACAGCGCTGGTGGGAACCGAAATAGCACGCTTGCCTTTGCCCAACACGGCCGCGAGAAAGCCCGGTTCATTCTGCCTCACTAACACGTTATTCGTCAGTGCGGAGCCTTCCGTCACGGTTTCACGCAACGTCGCACCGAATAGCAATGATTGGCTGTCTTTACCGCGAACAAAGTTGAACGTGCGGGAAACAGGTTCCTCAGTGACCTGCCAGCGTAGTGATGCGGAATCGATGAAATCACCCGGATGCAGATCTTTCGCCGCCACCAGAATGGCCGTTTTTTCCGGTGCCTGAACAACAACCGGAGGCGGCGGTGGGGGGGCGGAAGAGAGATGGCTGCGTACCACCAGCGCAACAATACCTGCCAGAACGAGCGCGCCTGACAGTACGTATGTAGAGTTCACTTTCATTTCAACGGGCCTACCCTAGCGTGTGTGTCTTAAAGCTGCGACGGAATTAAAACAAAGGAAAAATCAGGACATATATCGCGCCAAATGCAATCGCGACACCGTAAGGTATGCCTTGAGAAAGATCGGCGGGCAACGCGGGTGGCATCGGCAACCGACTCTTGAATATCCGGTTAGTGGTTTGCACACCCAGCGCAACCGCTGTGGGTACGGTATTAAGCAGCGGCAGACTCAGCGCCAAAACACCGCCAGCCAACGCGGTTACCATGATGAAAACGATCTGGTGCCCTTGCCCAACCCACAGGCACAGCACACTCATCAACTTCACATCCCCGGCACCTAATCTGCCAGTGAGAAAAAGCAAAAATCCCACAACCAGAACGGCCGCCGCACCAGGCAATGCCCATAGCATTTTCCGTAATGCCACCATATCTAACGCACCGGATTGCAGGACATATAAAGCGCTGAAGAACAGCCAGCCCAGCAATAAAATCAATACCGCCTGATTGGTAATTTTTCGTACTAACAGATCGGTACTGATGCACCACAGCAAGCACCCTATCAGCAGTGCCGTCTGCAGCCAGTGCGTGTAATCCGCCATTTTGCGTTAATTATTTCGCAGCGCCGGATGAACCACCGCCCGTCGTACCCGTGCCGGTAATCTGATCGGCGATCTGGCTAAATTTTTCATTCAGCGCTTTTACAAAGATACCGTCACCGCCGAAAATAGCACCGATGGCAGCAGCCATTGCCGCCGCAAGAATGCCGTATTCGATTGCCGTTACACCGCTTTCGTCACGCAGGAAAGTACGTAATTTGGTTTTCATGTTTTTCATGGAAAGATTCTCTATCCGCCGCCAAAGAAATCATGGCCTACAAGGAATTCGGGGGGAGCCATGATGATAATAAGATTAATAATGAGACTTATTATCAAGCACCGCAAGCAGTAGAACATTAATATTCGTTAATCTTTTCATGAAAATAATTATTAATATAAATCAATAAGTAACAAACCTTTCCTTACAGATAAAATCAATAAATATTCATGTTTTTTGCAGGGATATTCATAAAAAATCGAGGAGAGAAACACCGTAGCGAGCAGTATGTGACCATTTACCCTGCAAGATGCTAGCCCGCTGCGCTATTAACCAATAGACGGACTAACTGCGGTTAAGGCAGAGGTAGACGTTCAAGCCGGGCTCGGAGGAATCCAGATAAAGCTTTCCACCATGCAGGTCGGTAATCGCCTGAACCAAAGATAGCCCCAGACCATAACCGGACTGAAACCAGGTATCCAGCCGTTGAAAACGCTGTAATGCTTTAGCATGAAGTGCAGGCGGAATACCCGGACCATGGTCGGCGACGCTCAGGGCGATCCAGCCGCGATAGAGTGTCACACTCAGCGTGATGTATTTACCCTCGGCCGCATATTTCAGCGCGTTTTCCACCAAATTCGCCAGCGCCTGAAACAGCAGCGCACGGTCGCCAAAGAGTTGGATCCCGGCCTTGATTTCAATCTTCAGTTGGCAATCGCGTGCTTCCGCCAGCGGTTGATAATATTCAGCAATTTCTTCCAGCAGTTGGCGCGCTTCAATATGTTCAAATTGGTGCACGCAGCGCCCACTTTCAATTTCACCGATGCGCATCACGGTCCGGAACAGCCCGAGGATCTTATGCACCTCGTCCACGGCCAAATTCAATTCATCACGAATGTCGTTATCCAGCCCTGTACGCTCCGTCAGGTTGAACAGGCGGTTTTGCAAATGCGTCAACGGCGTTCGCAGCTCGTGTGCGACATGACTCGATGTGTTACGCACTTGCTCCATCAGGCGATCAATACGTTCCAGATTTTGGTTAATATCAGCGCTCAAGCTGTCAAAATCATCGTCGTAAGGCGACAGCGGCATACGCACCTGCTGCTCACCGCTGCTGTAACGATGCAAGGCTGTGCGGATTTTCTCCACACTGCGTAAACTGCGTAAGCTGAAATGGCGACTAACAAACAGGCAGAAGAGCAAAACAATAAATAGCCCAGCTCCCGCAACCAGCGGAATTGTTCTCACCCGTTCCAACATGGGCCGAATGTTGTACGCGGTAAACAATACGCCTCCGTCATCCAACATGACGGACAAACCAATCAGATTGGGATCGTCTGGACTGGAAATTTCGGCCTTGAGACAACTGACATCCATTTGGCAATCAGTATGCTGTCGCATTTCCAGAGGATGCATACTTGCAGGATGGGGGGTTAATGGATGCGTCTTTAACGAATGATTGTGATACAGAATATCACCGTATTTATCCATCACCAGAAACAGCGGTAACTCGTCACCTTTCGCCCGGTTATCCTGCCGCAATTGCGTAATCAGGCTATCAGCATTCGTTAAATGCGACTGCATCGAGTAATCGTAAATATTACCCAGAATAACTTCGCGAACATGCGTTCTAATCAATGTTTCACTTAATGAACTGAAGCCAACAATACACATCAGCATCATCAATAAGAACAGAAAAACAATGGTTATTGCCTGGCGAAAATTAGAGGTGCATAGAAAACCAGGATATTGGCTTGCCCCAAGTAATTGCCAGTGTGTTATTTTTATCTGCCAGCGCTGCCCCAGCCTCTTTATTTTTATTTTATTCAGCGTGGCTGCCAACATCGGTTTTGCCCTTATCTACCGCGCCTAATGCATAACCCATTGCTCTCAGCGTTTTAATTAATGGACGAGGGAATCCTTTATCAATTTTCGCTCGCAGCTTTGACATATGAACGTCGATCAGATTGGTCTGCGGATCAAAGTTATAGCCCCATACTCGTTCCAGCAACATCGTGCGCGTAATCGCCTGCCCCGGGTTTTCCATCAATATAATCAGTAACTTGATCTCTTTATCGGTCAGATCGATACGTTTGCTACCGCGCCACGCCACACGCTGCATGCGGTCAAGTTGCAGATCTTCAAAAGTCAGAATCGAAGGATTATCAGCATGACGTTTACCACGCCGCGCCATAATGTCCAGACGTAACCTAAGCTCATTAAAGTTGAAAGGTTTACCGAGATAATCTTCCGCGCCGAGTTCTAACCCCATGACGCGATCAACATCACGATCCAGAGCCGAGAGCAGCATAATAGGCGGATGACGAGACCCTTGTAATTCACGTAATACCGTAAATCCATCCATGATGGGTAGCATTCTGTCCAGCAGAACGACATCATAAACTTCATCCTTGATCGCTTTTAATGCGTGTGCACCGTCGTGAACCATCCGACAAGAATGGCCGTGGGAATGTAATTTAGACCCCAGCCAATGGCACAGCACAGAATCATCATCAACCACTAATACACGCATATGTTCCCCTATAAACACGGTTTATTCCCTCGTTAATCTAGGGTTAATACGCGTTTATTTTTTATCTGGTCTTTCAAACAGCCATTCACCCCACACGGTTCTGATACCGCGCGGGCCGCTTTTTACTTCAAAGATTTTTGTTTCTAAACTTTTTGTTTATGACTTTTATACTTCTTAACTATCTATTTATGGCTTTTCTACTTCTAAGAAAAGTCCTACAGATAATAACAATCATTATCATTTAATGACAAGCAGTTTACAATCGCCTGACGGTGCTCGTAGAACAGGCGTATAAAAAACATCCCCATCGCTTACGCAATGAGGATGGTGAGGAAGGAAGGAGAAGGGAAAGAAATCAACGTAGTAGAGGTGATCGCCTCACTACGTATTACTCATTTTCGATCAGGAGCGCTTCCATTAGATCGAGATCGCGCAGCATTTTTTGCAACGTCTCATTGCTGATCTGCTGAATAGCACGCAAGTGATACAACTCCGCACGCTCGGAATTCAACGCAGTCAGTCGGAAACGCCGCTCCAGATCCTCAATCAACATACCGTTTTCAGGATCGTCTTTATTAATGAGCCGTCGGCGTAGATTACCGATGACGCGCGCGCTGACTTCTTTCAGCACCTGCTCGTCAATGTTTTCCTCTCTATCGGCCGCCAGACGTTCCTCCATTTTGTGCATACTTTTAATCGCCACTTCCGCCACGGCCATACGCGCCATGCGGATTTCTTTGGCATGTGCCGCTTTGTCCGCCACCACCACGCCGCGCAGCAGAAACGGTAGCGCCAATACGCCACAAAGCAGAGAAAATAAAATAACGCCCGTGGCGATAAACACCAACTGATAGCGTGACGGAAATGCGGTGCCATCAGTCAGCAACAGCGGAATAGACAGCACACCCGCCAACGTAATCGCTCCCCGCACACCAGCAAAGGAAGCGATCCATAGCTCGCGCGTGGAAAATTCGGCGAAGATCATTGGGCGCTTTTTCTGGATGTGTAGGCTGTATGTTTTCATCATCCACAGCCAGCAGAAACGCAGCAATAGCAGAGCACCATAGATGATCGCGATATCGGTAAACAGCATCCAGGTTTCAACCGTTGGATCCAGTTCCGCCTGCGTAACCGAGGTTTCCAGAATGTCCGGCAATTGCAGGCCCAGCATGATGAATACCATGCCGTTGAACACAAACTCCAGCATCGACCACACGCCGTTAGCACGCATCCGCATCGTTAGCGGGGCGCTACGGATCACACCCGACTGGCCGATGGTCATCCCCGCTGCCACCGCCGCTAAGATACCCGACACGCCGATGTGTTCTGCAATCAGATACGAGGCAAAAGGCAACAGCAGCAGCAACACAATCTGCGTTGCCGCATCATCGCCGCTCCAGCGGCTAATAACACGCAACGATTTACCGAATATCCAGGTCACCCCAACGCCCGCCAACAGCCCACCTAGCGCCACCTGAATAAATTCCAGCGTCGCACCGGACACTGTAAACACCATGGTGCCCATCGCAATCGCGACCGCAAACTTCAATGACACCAGGCCGGACGCATCGTTCATCAACGCTTCGCCCTGCAAAATGCCCATCAGTTTTTTCGGAATACGACCTTCACCCACAATGCCAGACAGCGCGACGGCATCGGTCGGCGACAGCACAGCAGCCAGCGCGAAAGCGGCAATCAGCGGCATCCCTGGGACCATCCAGTAGATAAAATAGCCAATACCCACCACAGTAATGAGTACCAGTACCAGCGCCAACCCAATAATTTCCCGACCGTGTTTTAGGAACTCACGCGTGGGCGTTTTCCAGCCATCGGCAAACAGCAGAGGCGGAATGAAAAGCACCATAAACAGCTCAGGATTGAAATCAACATGCAAACCGAACTGGGGCCAGGCAAGAATGGCACCCAATGCAATTTGCATTAAAGGCAGAGGAATTTGAAAAGGTAAAATGCGGGTAACCACCCCGGACAGGGAGACAACCAGGGTCAAAATAAGAATCGTAAAAAATATTTCCATGCTTTCCTTAGACGTACTCCTAAATCAAAAAATTCTGCCTGTTAGCGAGCAAACTACTCTTCCATATTTAACGCATTTAGCTCGGTATGAAAATGGATTTTTAGTCGAAAAACCGAGATTAATAACAAGGTTGATTATCACACAAAAAACGCAAACCCAAAGCCAATAAAAAGGCACATAAACACCCATTTGGGAGAAATATCACGAGGCAGGGAGAGGAGAAAGGAAAACGCGAGGAACAAACCTTCGGGCGATGCCCGAAGGTCTACAGAAGAAACAACTTACAGTGCCCAACCACCGGCGTAGAACACCACCAGTGCCACAGCGATAACTACGGTACCGATGTTCAGTTTGCGCCATTCGCCGGAACAGATGCGGCCTAAGACCAGAGCGCCAAAGCCCAGCATGATGCCAGTCACGATGTTACAGGTCAGTACGATAAATACGGCACAGACCAGACCGGACATGGCATCCACAAAGTCATCAAAATCCAGTTTGGAGACGTTACCCAGCATCAGCAGGCCGACGTACATCAGCGCAGGGGCAGTAGCATAACCAGGAACCAAATACGCTAACGGAGACACAAACAGCAACAACAGGAACAGCACGCCCACGACAGTCGCCGTTAAGCCTGTTTTACCGCCAGCCGCTGTACCTGCTGCAGACTCGATGTAGACCGCCGCCGGTGACGTCCCAACCAGGCTGGAGAAAATGCTGCTCACGGAGTCTGCGGTCAATGCTTTACCGCCGTTGATGATTTGTCCATCTTTATCCAGCAGGTTCGCCTGCCCGGCTACCGCACGAATCGTTCCCGTAGCATCGAACACCGCTGTCATTACCAACGCCAGTACGCTCGGCAGAACCAGAGGCTGCAACGCACCCATGATATCCAGACTGAAGATCAGCGACGAACCGTCAGCCGCCGTCAGGCTCGGCAATGCGAAGAAACCGGCATATTTTACATTCGGATCAAAAATCAGCCCCAGAATAGAGATCACGACGATAACCAGCAAAATACCGCCCGGTACGCGACGTTTTTCTAAACCAATGGTCGCCGCTAATCCCAACAGGGACATCACAACGGGGAAAGAGGTGAAATTACCTAGCGCGACCGGCAGGCCGTCAATCGGGTTTTTTACTACCAGCCCAACACCGTTGGCGGCAATAATCAGCAGGAACAGACCGATACCAATCCCTGTTCCATGCGCCACGCCCAGCGGCAGATTACGCAAGATCCAGGAACGGATGCCGGTAACAGAAATGATGGTAAACAGTACCCCCATCAGGAAGATCGCCCCCAGCGCCACGGGAATACTTATTTGTTGCCCCAGCACCAGACTAAACGCGGTGAACGCCGTCAGAGAAATCGCACAACCAATTGCCATCGGCAGATTAGCCCACAATCCCATTAGCAGCGACCCCAGCCCGGCAACCAAACAGGTTGCAACGAACACGGCAGTTGGCGGGAACCCGGCTTTGCCCAGCATACTCGGTACGACTATCACCGAATAAACCATTGCCAGGAACGTCGTCAGACCTGCTAGCACTTCCTGACGCGTGTTACTGCCACGCTGTGTAATTTTGAAAAAAGCGTCAAGCGCGCCCTGCGGACGCGCCGCATTCTCTGCCTGACGGGTGGTGTTTGACATAGTGGTATCCCCTGAAATGCCATTATTATTTACGATCAATTCTGAACGGTTCTCACAGCCTTACCCTGCGAACGCATTAGCACACGAATTAGCAATGAACATAACGCGTCATGAACCTTATGGCTCCGCACGCAAACGATTAACTCGCTGGATGCAAAGCCGGAAAACGTTGCTCGATCAAGACGAGCGGTATAAAAACAAGCGGAAGTAAAACATCACCGGATAAACAGCGTCAGGTAATGCGAAGCGCACGATTATCCCGCTTCCCCTGCGCTTATTTCAACTGCTAATCGAGACAATTTACCTATCTCATTTCATCTTTCCGTTAAGGAAATGCGCAGTCGGTACACGTATCGTTCAATCAGACAATTCGCTGAAAGCGCGCCAGTATGAAGAAAAAACAGAAAAGATTTTTAGACAGAAATCAAAACAGCGGTTTACTCCTCACAAACTGAATGTTCATTTTTTTGTGATTAGCGTCACAAAAAAGTTGACCAGCCGTATCAGTGCGAGTATTCTTAAAAACGTGAACAGCATCACAGAAAACAAATTAACTACCAACGAGGAATTGACCATGAAACTGCTGAACAAAATCATCGCTATGTTTGAAAACATCCACATCAACTTTGGTACTTTCAACCAATAATTATTTAAGAATCGTGGGGATAAAAAAGATGCGCGTTGTCCGCAGAATCAATCAAATATTAAAAGCGTTGGGCAAAACCTATCGCGGTGTTAACCCCCACGCTATCTTCCGTTAATCGTACTCAGTACGTTAACCACTCTAAAATGGCTGCCATCCGGCGGCCATTTTTGTTTCTGTACTAAGATAACAACGGTCTTCCTTTCTGACAGGATGGCGCTAAAGCGCCACCCCATTTCACACATTTTTACACCACCCAACCATCAGGCGTAGAGTGACACTTCACCTGCCGGGCGCGTTTTAAAGCGGCGATGCAGCCAGAGATACTGTTCAGGCGCGCGCATGATTTCTTTCTCAATCACCTTATTCATGTAGCAGGCCGCAGCCTGTTCATCGTGATAAGGATAATCCTGTAATTCAGGTTGGATCACCAGTTGATAACCCAAAGCATCGGGCTTACGAATTAGCACCGTCGTCATCATCGCGGGTTTTGCCAGACGACTGATGGTGTAGGTGCCGCTGGTAGTCGCTGCATTTTTCACGGCAAAGAACGGCGCAAAGACGCTGCCTTTCGGACCGTAATCTTGATCGGGCGCGAACCATACGGCTTCACCACGTTTTAATGCCTGCACCATACCGCGTAGATCTTTACGGTCGATCATCGCCTTGTTCGAACGTGAACGGCCCCACGTTTGCACCATTTCCATCGCTTTATTATTGTGCGGGCGGTACATCGCCATCATCGGTCGACACAGCCCCATCGCCCTACCGCCCAGTTCCAGCGACATAAAGTGAATACCAATTACCATCACGCCCTGCCCTTTAGCCGTAGCGTGCTGCAAATGTTCCAGCCCTGAGACATCAAACCATTGGCGCACACGACGATCGGACCAGAACCAGGCCATGCCAGTTTCGATCAATGCCATGCCAAGCGACGCAAAGTTGCTATCGATCATCGCTTCTCGTTCGTTGTCGGAGATCGCGGGGAAACACAACTCAAGATTGCGTCGAGCAATCGACACCCGCCGTTTAAGAAAGACGCGGGATAAACGACCTGCGCTGCTTCCAAGTTTCATCAACAGCGGGTAAGGAAGTTGGACTAATAAAAACAGCACGCCAAGACCGAACCAAGTCGCCCAATAACGCGGGTGAAGTAATGCCCTGGTAAATGTTTGCTTAATCTTCATGATACTCATCTTTAAGTGATTAACAGCGTACCGCATAAAGAGTCGTTCTCATCGCGCTACATCTATCATGACACTTATTTATAGGGATCGTTTCAACTGTATGGGAAACTGATGTCTAACCGTTATCACGCGTGAGGTTAAAAAGCAGGATAAACATGCTGATAACGCAGAGGAGATGTTGAGCAACCGATGAACGGCTGACGGTCACGGTATCATACCCGATTCGTCCTTAATAAAGGAGTAGCCGAACAAGAAATATTCGCCATATCACGCGGTCTAACGCTAACATCCTAGCCTATGTCAAAAAAGCAGCGGCGTTCTTGTGTCACAAATAGACAGTGGGTAAGCCGTGATATAACCAAGGACTTGATGGAAAATGGCTTTTTCTCTCCCTTATCGCGTCAATATATTGAGTATTCTCATTGCGGCTATCCCAACCTTGACGTTTGCCACATCGTTCGACGATAGCACTTTCTTTCATAAAAACTGGGAAGTCGTCTGCGATAACACGCTAACGTGTCGGGCAGCGGGCTACTCAGCAGAGGAGAAAGACACAGGAGAAAATAGGGAAACCCAGGACGTCTCACTGCTCATCACACGCCATGCCGGGAAAAATACGCCAATAACAGCCGAAGTCAGGCTCGCAGAGGTGGAAAAAGAGATTCCGAAAGGCACCAAACTTACGCTAACCGTTGACGATGTAGATAAAGGCCAACTCACTTCAACCGGAGACAGTCTCTGGCAACTCAATGAGAAACAAATTCCTGTCGTATTACAGGCGCTAAAAGGCAGCGGGAAAGTCGCGTTTCTGCACGATGGCGTGGTTTCTGAACTGTCTGGGACAGGAGCCTACGCCGTACTGTTAAAAATGGATGAGAGGCAAGGCCGTATTGGTACAACGGACGCTATCACCAAAAAAGGCGACAAAAGCAGCGCGTTATCTGCCGTAAAAGCCCCCGTTATCTACGCGGCGGTAACTAAACAGGAACCATCACGAGATCTAACGAGTGCGGAACAGGCGGCTATACAGAAAAAGTTGCATAAAACGCTCAAGGGAGATGACTGCGATAATTTCCCACCGCAGGATTATCAAAAGGCAGAACCGATGATGCTCACGCCACTCAATGACAGCATGTCACTACTCAGCGTCCTCTGTTGGCGCGCCGCTTACAACGAAGGCTACGCTTACTGGGTGATTGATAGCGCCATGCAAACTCAGCCCCAGCTTGTGACCACAATCGGAGTAGGCTACGAAAACGGTGAGATTATCGCGGTGCAAAAAGGGCGCGGGCTCGCGGACTGCATGAGCGATAGTGCCTGGGTATGGGATGGCAATGCATTCCAGCAAAGCCGTGCATCAACCACAGGTTCATGCCGCATGATCCGCCTCGGCGGCACCTGGGATTTACCCTACTGGACTGCGACCGTGATTAAACCGGGAAAATGAAAGAGATTGGGGCCACTCGTCGGCCTCAAATCCAACATATAATTAAATTAACAAACGGAATAGTAAAGAATGAGCTTGAAGAAAATAATATCTTATGCAGTTAAAGAGCTTATTAGCACATATATCACGATGGTATTAATGATTGGTTTGGGGATTTTGTTCTACGAATTTATTCCTGAACACTGGGGGAAATTGACCATTCTGTCCATAGTTCTTATTGTTTATGTTGATATCAAATTTTTCTCAAAAGAATCAGGCCGAAAATAAATCGGCCTTTAATCATATAAGTAAGCTGTATTCTGCCCAAGTCTGCCAACGCTTATCCTCGCAATAATATTCTCCCATTCAATAGAAGCAAGCTTGAATGACGTACTTTCCTGCGGCTAAGGATAGAATTTCAGATGTCATCACGTCCTATACACATAACTATACACAGTGAGGCGTAGATTTAGATAGACGCGGGTTTTCCCTGAACGACTGAGAATTCGTGGGAAGCCTTGTCATTACTGGATTTGTTGGACTTGGGTGGACGTTGACAGAAGTGTGATTGGAGCGAGTGAAGGGAAATCACCTCGCCCAAAGATATCGTAACCCAATGTATTTATTAACAAAAACTTGACGCATTGTAGGAGAAACTAAAACACGTGCTAATTAAGATCGCTGATAAGTTTAAGTGCGCTTTTTTTGACAGAATCTTGTATTCGCCCTGAGTCAGCGATCAACGTCAGCGCTTCAATACTTAAACCATCCCTGATCACTTTTCGCGCTTTACTGAGACGGGTCCGACAGCTTTTCTCTGTATATCCCTCGTGTGAGTGCATTTGCTCAATGATGTCAGCGCTTGATAAATTTGAATTGGCAAAATGATGGTAGTAGTTTACGAAACACTCCATTCCGATAGCTTTTAGACGTTCGGCAAGCATAGTGCTGTTACTCATCTTGTTTTGCTGGTTCAAAACATCCTTTACAGCCTCGAACTGAGGGGCTTCGAAAGATTCTTCATTTATTGAAACTGAATTGCTGACAGCCAAGTTTTCTTTGATGGAAATAACTCGAGGATCAGTAAGAATCGCGCCCTTGAGATTAATTATGTGTGCGTTAACGTGATCACTATGCCGCGCGTAATCTCGTATTACTTCATGCGGGATTTTGTAACCATCAAGAACGTTGTAAGTTTCATTGAAAATAACCGCGATTAAATAATCAAAGTAAGCTGCCTCATAATTACGCAAAGCACTAAGCTGCCGGGAAGGATTATCCGGCGTAACTCTCCTCGCTTTAATCTGCACTTTCATGCCGTCAGAATCAATGGCATCAGCACCCGCCGAAGAATTACTGAGAAGAGTCATACCTAGCGCTTTAGAAACCAGCCATTCGGCATAGTCACCTACAGGATTATTCTTGGTGCGTATAACACCTCTTGAACGCAATTCTGTTAAAATTTCGGAATGAAGCGATAGTAATTCAAGATCGCTCAGAGAGGTGAGGAAACCATCTGATATTAAAAGATTATTTTCCAAACATGCTCTCCTTTTCTGAAATGAAACGCCACTATAACGCCTATGTAACGCACCCGTATTTTGATGTTTTAAGAATGCTTATAACTTTCAGTGCCAGATAAAACGTGCGGTCATTCACAGAACGCGGTAGCTGTTTATTTATTCAGTAATTTAGAATCTGAAACTTACACCTGAGCTACTTTCTCAGCTTATCCCAACGAACCGCTGATACGATACCCCAGTTGCCGTCAGGATTGGGTCTGCGCCATTTTGCTGTCTCCATACTACGGAGATACCCAAGAGCCTTGGAAAACGTGCCATATCGAGGCGCTACCGAAAGAGACAATACCTTATGTTCGGCAGGCGATTGGGGCCATAAAAGAGGCTCAGGCATACTCAGAAGTTCGGCTGGGAAAGCTGCAGGTTATCATCGGATATAACACATTGAAAACCAGAACCTCACTTAGGACGGTGTCCACATTACGCGGGTAAGATCAATTTCAGATGTCATCACATCCTATACACATAACTATACACAGTGAGGCGTAGATTTAGATAGACGCGGGTTTTCCCTGAACGGCTGAGAATTCGTGGAAAGCATTGTGGTTACTGGATTTGTTGGACTTGGGTGGACGTTGAGAGAAGTGTGATTGGAGCAGTGAAGGGAATATAACTCATTAAAATAAGATATGATTTATATAGATAATATTTTATTCTAAGTTTTTCATACCCCCAAATGTACCCCCAATCGTATTCCCGTTATAATGTACGCATAAGCAATATTTTTAGTGGGACACACTATGGAACCACGTAAAAAACTCCCCGAATGCCCTAAATGTGGGGCATGGATGCGGGCACGTACAAGCCTTGCTTTAGATGCCAATGTGCGCAGCATCTACCGCGTTTGTACCGGTCAAGAATGCGGATTTAAATGCACATCATTACAATGGTATGAGGTCGCCCTTAACCAGGCTGAAGAAAACGCCAGCATCCCCGCAACAATAAAAACGCGTTGTATAGAGATGAGGCAAGGTCGCTATGATCACTTGTAAATACTGCGGTAAAGTCGCAGGAGACAGAGGGGTGGAAAAAATTGGAGAAAACAGTTATCGCCGCTACCATCAGTGCAAAAACTTGCTATGCGGCCATTGCTTCACCACAATTGAAGAACTGAGAGTAAGCACATCAGACAACGAACAGGTAGCACACCGTAGCGCTACCTGTGACAGTATCTTTCCTAACAGTCAGCCAAATAACTCTGACGTCCCTCATCGGGTAAATGGCGATTAAAATGTTGAGTAGTATCTTGTTGGTTCAGATACTGCTCACGTCTCCCCTCATGATTTCCAGACAGTGCTTTTTCGCAGGCTGACATCAAGGAGATAATCTCTTCCTGAGAGGCGTACATATCCTTGCCTTTGAATGTTAATTTCATCTTTTTCATGCTGGCCTCACAAATTACTAAATGGGATTTCCCCAGTGAACAGTTTTTCTTTGTATTCCGCATCAGACTTGGCACGCGATAATTGTGCCGGAGAAGGGGTATTTTTCATCGCTCTGAAAACATTTCGTGGATACGCGCCGGGATGATCATCCGGTAACTCACTATCGGTTAGCTTAATACTGTCACTGCGAATGATAGTTTTAACAGAATTGATTATTGATGACTCGACATCATCCGTTGACATAATTTTTTCAAAACGCCCCACATCAATTTGTTCCCCCTTTTCGTTTCTGTATGTAGTAGTGAAATAAACCGCTGCCAGTGTTTCACGAACACTGACACCATACATTCTACACAGTCCAACGACTCGGCTAATCCGCGGTGCCATTAAATCATGCAGCTCGGTGATAAGTTGTTCAACCTCACGCTTAACGATGGGGGCAGTGACATTGGAAAATGCATTGTTATATTCAACGGTCATGCCGCCCAGCCGAATATTCATTTCGGTTACCTTTCGTTTTTGATCTTTCATCAAGACAGATAAACGGGCTATTTTAGCCTTAGCGGTAGTAGTAAGAAACAAAGCCCGCTCTGACTCAGTATTCTCTACGCCGTTATTTTCCATGAGAATACTTTCCCATTTTCCATCATTCTCTTTTAGCTCAGCTTCTGCCTGACGATGACTTTCCACAAGATTGGCCAGGGTTCGCCGTTCCTGCTCAATATCGGCCTCCAGTGCAGAAAACATATTAGCAATCTCATCCAGCCGTTGCCGTGCAGGGCTTTTATCTGAAACAGCGTCATGAATAGGGGTAGTCATTTTTACGTCCTTCTCAGTAGTGTAATACACCTATATTCACCATCTGAGCTTGGGAAATCCCGCGATTATGTTTGTCGCCGGCGTATTACACCGAAGTATACTTTTGCTGGCCTGCAACCAGATGAAGAATTGGGTGTATTACACAACGCTGGGGATCAAGACATGAAAGGCAGCAGTAACGGTAAAACACGGATAAGGACATTGCGTGTACCTCACCAGATCGACGCAGAAATTGAGCGACAGTGTAAACGGTCAAAGCGTGGCTACACTGCGCTGATACTGGATGCAGTAACAACCTATCTGGCTCAAACGCCAGAGTCTGATAACACCGGCACAGCTACGGCTGAGTCCGTTTACCACATGAATTTTGATGAGCGCTTCCCGTTCCTGAAGTAATCTTTTCCCATCCGGTGTAATACACTTTTGTATGTCGTGCAGTTAGCGCGACGAACAAAAATGTATTGCACTGCCTACACTGCCCATAAACCTCACCAGAATAGGCTTCTCAGGTATGACCGCCCCAAATCCATAAAACCTATCATGAACACGCGACACGCCTCCTCAGCAGCATTTGAATGCTGTTCTATAGGTATCCCCAATTATATCTGTCCATACCCCTGTATCCCCCACAGCGCGCGAGGGTTCCCCCGCCACGCCCGCACGCTAAAGATGCTTGTTTTTGTGCAACATACAACCCCCTCTCAGGCCGCTCCAGTACTGATACAGACTCGCAATAAGGTAGACCTAAAATTTGTGCAAAATCGTGCATTTTTATGCAACATTTGTTGCCTATCACATAGCTGTGCTTCGTGACATAAAAAAACGCTCCAGTTACAGGAGAAGAAAAAAATTCGTGCTATAAGGATCGTATGGATTTAAAGTCTACGGCTTCAAAAAATTGTTGCCGTAAAGGATGAAAAACGATCAATAACCATGAGAGATATCGACGTTAGACGAGCTGTCCACAAAAAAATCCTTAAGGAGCACCACAAGGATCCTGACACTCTTATAATTGATGAGTTCGTAATGAACTTGGGAGCTAGCCGTGCAGACATTACCGTAATCAATGGCCTAATGCATGGATATGAGTTAAAAAGCAAAAGTGACAATCTTCTACGCTTGCCTGCCCAGGTTGAGTTTTACTCTTCGGTTATGGATAAGGTCACTCTAGTTGTTTCTGAGTGTCATGCACAAGAAGCTGTAAAAATTGTTCCTGAGTGGTGGGGAATAAAAATTGCAACTGAAGGTGTTCGGAATGCTGTTCATTTGCATACAGAACGAATGAATAGAATGAATCCATCAATTGATAAAGTTTCTCTTTCGATGTTGCTTTGGAAAGACGAAATGCTTTCAATTTTGGCTTCGTATGGCCTAGAACGTGGCTTGAAAAGCAAGCCACGTAGATTTTTATGGTTGAAATTATCAGAATGTTTAGAGACCAATCAGCTACGTGATGAAGTTCGAACGAAACTTAAATCCCGTATAAATTGGCGAGCTGATCAACAACCTTAGTTATATGGTGATTTTGCCCGATTTTTCTCCAAACCTCTGGACTGCCAAATTTGTGATTAGGAGTTGGGTTTTTTAAATATTGGGCATAGACTTGGGCGTATTCGTAAATTTCCTTATCTCCTGCGGAGAATGCTGGCCCCGAGTATTCTTTATGTGAAACAATTGCTTGGCTATGCGCACCATATTGATCATAGCCATACGTGTTGGCTTTTTTCCCTCTAAATACCCAAAAGTCGTCATCACCAGTGTAACGCACACTTGCTGACACACTAGGAAATCTGGTCGCTAACCTCGTATAGTCGGGATGTTGTACACCATAATCACTATAAATAACTGATCTTGAGAGTTCACCACTTTGATGTAGCTGTTGCCATAGTACCCACTCTGAACGTAGCTGTGAATAAATACCAATAGATATTTGACTTAGATCTACAGGGAATGAGCCTCCCGCTAAAATTATGCTGCGGTAACTATTTAAATTATGGAGATTATTAACCAGCCCTATTGCTAGTGTTTTACTTTGTCCAGTTTCTAATAACTCCTCTGAAATTGAATCACGTAGATCGATTACGATATCAATATTTTTATATGGAATATTAAGATGGGAAATATAAGCTGAAATTAATTGTGGGTTCGCAAGATCTGTTACAGTCAGACGCAGGCATACTTCACCTTGGACAAGTCTATCTATTTCGCGTAAATAATTTGCATTACGAGTGGGAGAGCTTACAGGAACTACATGTAAACCAGCAGCCCTGGCTTGATTGACAGCGTTCGCTATGGGGTAAGTATCTCCTGAGCTAATGAATTGTTCTTCGACAAGGAGGCCATCGATATAAATCATTGATATATCAGAACATGGGGTCGCTAGTTTCTTCCCGAAATCATATAAATGATCATTATATGTTTTGTTTTGTATATCTGTATCTGGGTCTAACGGGACTGGTTCTATTTCAAATAACGGGATGATTTTTGATTTAACTGATTGAACCAATAAATTTATTGCTGAAAATTCTGCGCGCTTAGTCTTTAAAATAGGCACGTAAGATATTACGGTCATTTAATCATTCCTATAAATAATATGCATCCTAATTAATTGTGTGTGGTTATTTACGTAACCAATTAATTTATCTTATTTTCAATTTTCTTTGTCAACACCAAATCGTATGTAACGTGACTTGAAAGGTTTGACGAAGAGATTAAATATTTTTTCTGGCTTGTTTAAAGATTAGCGGTGCTACAATATGGTCGATTATGTTGATACAACTTCATACTAAACACTGCAATCCGTTTCAGCAGCTCCGCCGCTTTATCCTAATATTCCTAATCTTTTTTACTTCTTCGGCGGCGCCGCGATACAGACAACCATCAGCGCTGGCAGCATATGAGTAATCCACGAGCGTGATCCGTTGCCTGTTTCCCACCGCCGCTGATATTCCAGCCCATCGAGCGAGCGAAATCTTCAACGCTTGCGTGCCAGCCTTCCGGCCGAGAAGCATTTTCCAGTTGCCCATCGGAAAACTGTTACAACCGTTACACCCTATAAAAACACCACCCAATATACTGATAAATAACAGAAAATAATGTAACACTTTAGGCGTTACAAACCGTTACGCAAAGTGTTACATCTAATAAAATCAATGAGTTAAAAATCCATTCTGTAACACTTCATAACCGTTACATTGTGACGCTTACGTAACGCTTTTGTAACAGTTTTCAATTTCTTAAATAGTTATATTATTCAATATATTAAATGGTATTTTTGAATCTTGTAACAGTTGTAACGCTTTTCCGGTGTACCCCCTAAAATTTTGAAAATGGCGCGTAAAGGCTACTTTTCAACCAGTTATAAGGGTGTGCATGGGAGAGTTTGAAGGACGGTAAAGCTATCAACGATACCGGCCATCCGTTGACCAGCATCGCCGGAATTAACTGTGCTGAAGCTCGTTACGTTTGAATACCCAGCAGCGAACGATTTCAGGGCGCATCACATCATGCTGACCTTTGCCCTTGTTGTACAACTCATTGGGGAGACTACGCACGGGTTTGTTGCCCGTAAACTGGAAGCTGGTGCCGCCTTTAAGCTGTTTTTTCAGGTCGCTAATCACAAATGACTGGTTAACCCGATATTCAGATGCCATCTGGATAAAGTGCTGGAAATTCACCGCCACCATCCCTTCCCTGTTATCTTTTCCGGCGTGGTTCAGCCCATAGCGATCGAGCGAATCCAGATACTCAAACGTCTCCCAGAACTCCTGTACCTGCGGCGGGTCAGTACGCAACGCCTGGCGACGCTCTGCGGCCAGCGCAACCAAAGCCTGCCGTGTTTGAAGAACAGCATCGGCCTGAACAGGCAAGACCAGCGGTAAGGTTTCCACCATCGCGATCAGCTGTGCATGATTTTTGGCAATACGGTTATGGTTTATCTCTGGATGGTTCTCCAGCTCGGTTTTAGCCTGCTCATAGATGCGATTGAACGTATCGAGTACAGCCGTTTCTGACTGTGTCACCTGGAGGATAAACCCAGATACCTGCTCTGTCGTCGCTCGCTCAAGCCGTTCAGCCGCCTGCCGCGTTTGTGGCGTCTGTGCGCTCTTATCCGTGTGAATATGCACGATACGTTCAAGCAATGCCGGTGAACCGCCCACGTCCGCATTCTGCGCGATCACAATACTTCCCCGGAATGGCGGCTCATAGGTTTCATTATTGTTGGATTTAACCCCCGTCGCCCGCATACCTTTACCGTTATACAGCGGTTTCAGGTCATCAAAATCAAACGCCCGCTGACGTAAGGTGTTCTGCGTTCTGTCGCCCTCAATCAGCACCACGGGCAGATTGCCAACCTGTGCAAAGTTTCGTGCTCTGGCTGCGTCCGAGGCTTTGGTCGGGTCGAACCCTTCGTAATCATCTCGGCCACACAGCTTCCAGAGAAAATCGATCAAGGTACTTTTCCCCGTTCCTGGCTCACCAACAATTTCCAGAAACGGAAAGCTGCGGCACTGTTGCCGGATTTGTTCAGCAAACAACGAACCCAGCCAGAACGCCAGCGCGATGTAACCCTTAGCGCCAAATGCCGTCCAGATATCCTGTACCCAGTCCGTCTTAAATTGGCTGAGGTCAGCGTTAATTTCCAGAACAGGGCTATGGCTGAGACTTTTGGCACTCAGTTTGCCGATCTCGAAATAATCCTCACTATTGAGGTGGTAAACCTTACCGCCAGAAACCGCCAGATCATTAAATATCCAGCCCTGCCAGACCTTGTTGTAGCCGATAAATTTCTGCGTCTGCACCTCTTTAATCACCGGTAAATCCTGACGGATCAATCGGTTGAGCTGGTTCGTATTGCCGGTATAAATGGCACCTTTCCCCACCTGTAACAGACGCTTTTTAAACTCTGGCGCACTGGTGAGATGGCCTGGCATAAACATACCTTTCGCCGGCGGCGTGGAGCCAGGGAAATTGATCTGTAAGTAATACCAGGATTCATCCGTTGGCTCGCTGCGCTGGAAATAGAGAGGAACGGGATAACAGTTGGCAATTTCTACCACGGCACCGGCTTCTTTCAGTGCTTTCACTTTTACTTCCTGCTCACTTAATCGGATATCCCCCTCCTGAATACGTTCAACCGCTTTCATGTGCCTGTCCAGATCGAGCTTGAACCAATACAGACGCGAATCAAATTCAAAATGAAACTCCCGCCGTTCCGTATGCTCAGCAATCCGTAGCGCTTTATCTGCGGCGTTATCAGCCAGCAGCAAATCCCCCTGATAGCGATATTCCTTTAGATCGCGTGGGGTCAACTTTCCCTGAATGTGCAGATCGTTCCAGTCGCGTTTTTGTCTGCCCACAGGCACACAGGCTGCATTGACCGTCCAGCCAGCCTCCTGACTCCGGCGGGCGTGACGGATGGTGTATTTTTTCCCTGCCGGATCGTTGTCCAGCGCCCACACCAGCACCGGCCTGGGGCGTTCTCCCAGACTTTGTGCCAGTTGCGCCAGCGCCTGTTCTGGGTAGTTGTTGCACGACATGATAGACACCGCCGCGATCCCGTTTTGCATCAGGCTTAATGCATCAAAAATCCCCTCAACCAGCCAGATCGCTTTCTGCTTACTCAAGTCCTGAGCCGGATGACTCCACCATTGGCCGGCATAACCGCCATGAAAATTGGCTTTGCGCTCGAATCGTTCCGGCTGATCGATAAGGCGCTCCCAATATCCACCGCTGGGGAGCGAAAAGCGCACCGTGGCTGTCCCCATTCCCTTCTGGTGAAAACTTTCCTGTGTGTAGCATCCTGCAAGACGTGTGATATCCAGATTACGCGATTCACGTAAGTAGGCATCTGCGGCCGCACAGGGCGACGCTTCCGTGCGTGGGTAGCGCTCAGACCAGTGATTAAATAAATCAGCGTAATGGGCATTAACGATAATTTCAGCCCCGCACTTATTTTCCCGTCCGCATTTCAGCACGTAAGGTTTTTCGATACTGGTAAACAGTTCTTTCTTATGGCAGTGGGGGCAAATTCCATAGCGTAAATACCCTTCCTGTTCTTTAAACTGGAATTCAGTTATCAATCGTTTTATAATTTCTTGGTGTAGTTCGTTATTCATGAATAGCTCCAAAAGCGTCGCGCTGAACGGCGCTTTTTTATTGTGGTTAACAGGGCGATAAAGCGTTGTCTGATTGCTATTTCCTTCATCACATTAACCATGCGTTGCACTATGAATGAACTCCTTCTCAGCTATCAGATACAAAGACACCAACGCAAATAGCGCATAAAGAAATGCCTAATACCATCATGACCGAAAAGGAGTAATGAAGATTATCAACCCGCTAAACTCTAATACTCTTTATCCATATTTAGAAAAAATACGCCTTACATCACCTTTAATCACATCAGAGTGATACTCATTCCTTAAATATATATAAAAGTCACCCGATACACCCCATAGCTCACATCTACAGATGACATCGCTAAGTGATGATTTATCATCGACAATAATGATATTAACTCCGTTTGGAACGCATAGTTTCATATACGTCTTTCTTGTAAAAAGTCGAAATAGGAATAACAAAAAGAAAACCATTCTCTTCATCGAATTTTGTTTTCCCTTAGATTTCCAGTTTCGAACAACGGCAAACACCCCCATTTTTATATCCATTACGTTTTTCCTTAATTTATAAATAACGAGAGTAATGATTTTCATCATCAGGATGTTTTGCCTGTGTTAATGCCTTACGCCTGAGTTGGTATTCCGGTAATAACTCATAGGAACGGCGAAACTCACTGAGTGCCATTTCTCCATATTTCTGACTGGACTCATACAGGAAAAACACTTCCGGCTCCTGCATTACCTGGCCTGATTCATAATTGATTGACCTGACGCTAATCACCTCAATCGTCCATCCGGTTTCGCTGACGCTTTGATAGCGCTCACCCCGTAGCGGACGCCCCAGAAACAGATTACGCATGTCCTACCTCCTGACTTCCTGAGATAGCCTCATCGTTAAGTTGTGGGCTTATGGAACGTCCACGACGCTTACCTTTAATCACAATGTTATGAAGGTGATTCAGCATCGTGATCGCATCTGATAGCAGGATACTATTCACTTCAGAAAGAGCCGATTGATCCATGCCTGCGCTAGTGTCAGTATTCAGGCGAGCCAATTCACTATTCAGGTTTAACAGGGCATTTAGGCGGGACGTGGCGCACTCGTACAAGTCATCCTCACCCACTTGTGCATCGAAATACAGCACGTTAACAGACGTCCCCTGTGAGCCTGATAACAGCGGCTTCATATCATGATTCATTGTGCGGCACCTCCATTATCTTGAAGCCGTGATCTGTATCAGGATGATCACGATTCATCACTGCCGAAACCTCATTGGCAATATCTCTTGCACGCTCACTATCTTCATAAACCTGTTCTGAATCCCATGACTCCCAAGTGTGGTCGGGTTTCATACGAACATATCGGATCTTAAACATGGTGCGCCTCCGCTTCCTCTGGTTCTGCCTGTCTGGTGCGGTACAGGTGATCGATGCGTTCTTGCAGAACGAACAGCAGGATTTCACGCACTTCCCAGTCAGTAATGTTTAAAGCGGCATAGGCCAGTGCGCGGCACTGATCGATAATTTCATCCAGTTCCAGCGGTGTGTTATCAAACATGGCGTACCGCCTCAACTGGCAAGCGGCCAGCAAAAGAGAGGATGAAGTGAGGGACAAGGATCTGACGGGCTTCCTGCTCGGTATAGGCTTCAACAGACAGGCGGCAAGGCTTGGCAGCGCTATCCGCACGATAAAGTGCCAGAAAACGATACTGATATTTGGGGCGAGTTTGGGTAGACTGTGAATCAGCCATCGTGTTACCTCCGATAACATTGTGGTTAGAAGCTCGGTTGGTGCTGGTAACACCGCCGAGCTTCGCGCTTTTTGCACCTTGACATAACCAAGGTGTGCTCCACTATATTTTAATGGTGTGCTCCACGTCAACGATTGATTGTGCTTTTTTATTCCGTATACTGTCATCCACCTAATCAAATGAGGTTCAGTAATGGCAACGGCTAACGTCAATGCGAAATCAAAAAAGATGCAAGCTCGCGTACCACATGAAGTAGTTAAAGGTATTGAAGAAACAATACTTGATGGAGAGACCGCAGGGCAGTTTATCGTCACAGCATTGCAAGGTGAGATCAAACGCCGCCAGCGTAAACAAGCCCGTGATACGGAACCTAAAGACTGATCCTTTCCCAAAAAAGCCAGTGTATGGACCTTGCTAACACCAATGGATGAAAAGGCGGTATCACTGTAGGTGATGCTTTTCATGATTTCCATTCCCCACGTTCAGCGATCCGCTGGCTGATCCATTCGTCGATCTCACTTTCAACAAAGGAAATTGCACGCTCTCCGATCTTAATCGGTTGGGGAAATGCCTTTTGTGCCAACTGTTTATAGAGCCATGATTTACTACGCTGGACGCGACGCAACACCTCTTTTGAAGAGATCAAGGATGCTTGGTTGTCCTGAATATTTCTGCCTGCCATATCGTTACCTCATCGTGCTTGCTGGTATATGGCGGAGTTTAGAAGTGTACAAATCGGGGTTCTAGTAAGAATAAAATCCATTAAAATAAAATGAATTCCATTGAAACATTCTTTTTTCCGTTAAGTTAACAAAGGAAATAAAAAAACAAACCACTAATAAATCAAACAGTTAAAAACAATTTAAATGAACGGGCTGAGGAATAGTGCGGAATGTTGCGCAATACGGAGCTACATAAAATAAGCCGCTACAAGCGACTACAAGCACATGGCTATTGGCTAGTATTTATGATTCATATCTGGCCTAAGCATAAGGCCAGATCAGGGTTATTCAGAGAAGAGGGAATTAAACGATTTTTTAACTTTATTATAAAAAGATGATTCTTTTATTCCCTTTAAGGAAACGCCCTCTTTCTCAGCAAGACTAACCAAATCCCTATAAATTTCACGCTTTGATGGTTCTTTCGCTGTTCCATATTTATTTCCTAGCTTATCAGCCAATAACATAATCAACAAAGCTAATAACTTATCTGTATTTTCTTTTTCATGTTCTTTCCGATAAATTCCACGGCCACTTTTTCTAATAGAGCGACCATATTCAATGAGTTCATCATCACCATATTTTAATAAATTTTCTTTCCAGCCAACCTCTCGCGCTATGCTATTGATTACTTCATGACATTTATCAAAAATAGGTTTTGGCATATCATCAGTGTTAATGAATTTATAAGACTCGGCAAAGTATATTTTTGCGTCTATCCTTTCATTATGTTGTAAGTTTCTATTTATATTACTCCCTGCATTTTGTCTCAATATCGTTCGCAGTTGAGAAACATCTTTTTCTATATCTTTAGGTATATCTTTTGGATCAGCAAATGGATTGATACCTAAAATCGCCAAAGCCATTTCTTGAGCGGTAACATCCTTAAGTTTAGTGAACCGCTCAAAAACGTCCATTTCCTTAAAATTAGACATTTAAATATCCTTCCACGCTATGCTGGTTTACGGAATCCGCCAATCACAACATTTTTGCTATATTCTAAATTTTCCATGTAATCCGAATACCACTGCAACATATCCCGGCGACCATCCAGATACTGCGCATGGTTATACGTACCACGAACGCTATTTTTATCAACATGGGCAAGTTGAATCTCAATCCAAGCGGTATTAAAACCCTGCTCATGAAGAATTGTGCTCATTGTGTGCCGGAAGCCGTGGCCTGTAGCCCTCCCCCCATAGCCAATACGCCGGATCAACACATTAAGCGTCATCTCACTGATCGGTTTTGTAGACTGGATACGCCCAGGGAAAACATACTGGTAACGACCACTAATTGGTTGCATCTGCTTTAAAATATCTACGGCCTGAGAAGATAGAGGAACCATGTGAGAACGCCGCATCTTCATTTTTGAAGCCGGTATTTCCCATAGTGCCTTATCTAAATCAATTTCTGCCCATTCAGCCTGACGTAATTCACCTGGCCGCGTTCCTGTGAGAATTAACAGCTTCATAGCCAATTTCACTTGCATACTGCCGCTGTAACTGGTCAGAGTCTGCAAAAACTCAGGCAACTCAATAACGTTAAGATGTGGATAATGCTCTCGTTTATGTGGCGTCATCGCGCTGGCGAGATCTGGTGCAGGGTTATACTCAGCCCTACCCGTTACAATTGCATATTTCCACACTTCACCACAGCGCTGGCGCACCTTGCGCATTTTCTCGGTGGCACCGCGCTGTTCCAGCTTAGATAACACAGCCATTAATTCCAGCGGCTTAATTTCCGCAATTGGCCGGTGTCCAATGAAGGGAAAAACATCAACCTCAAAGGTTGCCATCATCTCCTTGCGATAAGATTCTGACCATCGGTCATAACGTCGTTGATACCACTCACGCGCAATCTTCTCGAATGTCCCTTCGCTTTCACCTTGTCGGGCTAACTTTTCTTGCTGTTTGTTCTGGCTAGGATCGCCACCCTCGATAACGACCTGCCGTGCAGCATTTCGTTTTTCTCTGGCTTTTGCTAACGAGACATCAGGATATACACCGATAGCCAGTAATTTTTCTTTGCCGGCAACACGGTATTTGAGGCGCCAATACTTCGAGCCGTTCGGATTGATCAACAAGTACAATCCGCCGCCATCAGCTAACTTATACGCTTTTTCCTTTGGCTTGCAGGCCTCTACCTGCTTGGCATTCAGCTTCATTGGGGGTATTTCTCCATCCTGTATTGATGCACTTGGGGGTATTTTTCAGGGGTGCAAGTATCAATACCCCCAGATATACCCCCAAAGATAGATGGATTTCAGGGTACTTGAGTAGACCATAAAACACCATAAAAATGGCTTAATACGGCGTATTTACTGGGTTTGGTGGACTTTAGGGAACTTCAGAGGAGGTATTTTTGGAGCGAGTGAAGGGAATCGAACCCTCGTATGCAGCTTGGGAAGCTGCCGTTCTACCATTGAACTACACTCGCACGGAGAGGCGAGTGGCATTATAGCGCTATGCCGTTGCCGAGCAAGTAAAAAACCCGGCAAAGTGCTGTTGTTTTGACCGGTCATGCAGCCATGGATAGCGGTAGGAACAACGTCTCATAACCATTTGAAATGACGTGCCAGGCAAAGTAGGCAAAAAGCAGCGCAGAGATCAGGCTACAATAGAATGAGATGCGTTCTTTCAGCAGACGCTGGCCATATTTCACCAACGCGGCGAGGAAGAACGTCCACAGCACACCTCCAACGAAAAAGCCCAACAGAAACAGACCGATCATGAAAGCAGTGCCATCGGTAGACTGCGCGATAATGGTGCCGCCAATCGCGGCAAACCACAGTAGCGCCGTTGGTGACGCCAATGCCATGCCGACGCCGCTGAAAAATTCAGTGTACCGGGCAGGTGGTCTGGCGGAATCCATAGCATTCGCTGTCGTAGAGAGATCGGCAAAGCGTTTAACCTGATAGTCACGCCATGCCGCACGCGCCATGCTGATCGTCATCCAAATCAGAATTAGCCCGCCGCCAATCCATAGCACCCAGCGTACTGGCGTCAGATTAAATACCACCGCCAGCCCCAGTACCGACAGCGTGGCATAAAACAGATCGCCGAAACAGGAACCCAGCCCGATATAAAACGCAGAACGCGCCCCGTGCCGCAACCCACGGTTAATAATCGCGGTATTGACCATTCCCAGATCGAGACACAATGACAGGGAAAGCAGCATCCCCGTGAAGACAACTAACAGCATGATATTCCCTTAGCGCGTTAAGCAATAAGGCGAGTGTAGAACTCAAAGGAAACGCTGTATTGTCAAAAATTGATACGCCGAAACTGTCCTGGCGTCATGGCGTTATAACGATTGAAAGCTTTAGTGAAATGCGCCTGATCGGCAAACCCGACATCGCCTGCGACCTGACTGATCGCTGTGCCCTGCCGCAGTAGTTCTCGTGCTTTGCACATACGCCGTTGCATTAGCCACGCCAGTGGTGGCAGCCCGACCGCCTGATTAAACGAACGTACCAAATGCGCGACCGACAGATTTTCCTGCTGCGCGAGCTGATCGAGCGTGGGGACATCACAGAGGTCGTTCAGTAGTCCATCTTTGATCCGCGTGATCCGCTCAGCCTCTTTGACCTGACTTTGAGGCGACATTCGATGCTGCCCCTCCATCAATCCTGCCAGCAGCAGAATAATGCGCTCCTGACGGGTGCTGTCATCCAAATCAGAGGTGACGAGCTGTTTTAGCTCGGACGCCAATTGCGCCGATGGATTCCAACCCTGTGAGAATAGAAACGTTTGATGGAAGTAATGTTCGAATGCCTGCGGGTGAACGTACAGCGATGCGCACTGCCAGCGGTCAAACGCATTGTCACTGCCCTGTAGCTGATTGGGATTGTAGGTCGTCACCATATCGTTGGTGGCAACAAAAGTCTCACCATCCAGCCAGACCGTTTCCACTCCGCTGAGATTGGCGCTGATGACGAACTCGTCGTGCGTGTGTCGTGGAAAACTGCGGCCGTTGGTTAACAGCGCCAGTTCAAACCAGGCATCGCGGTAAGTCATCATGGTCGTGTTCCAGTTGTGAATAGATACCTGAAAATAGCATCTTCCCGCATTGGGCAACAATCACAGAATGGCGACAAAAGTGTGGGGATAAAACGAGATCAGTGAGGAGGACTATCGAGGTGAGATCGAGATACACGGGGCTACCACGGCGCGAGATGTCCCTACGGGAATCTCATCCCCGTGCTTCCCCTAATATTTTGCATTGTCGATAAATTTAACCCGGTGCAACTGCACCGGGTTAATGAAGTTTGACGACAACGTCAGGCCAGCTTTTTATACCTTACTTCTGCGGACGCATCGCCGGGAACAGAATGACGTCGCGAATGGTGTGGCTGTTAGTGAACAACATCACCATACGGTCGATACCAATACCCAGACCCGCAGTCGGCGGCAGACCGTGCTCCAGCGCTGTCACGTAGTCTTCATCGTAGAACATCGCTTCGTCATCGCCTGCATCTTTCGCATTGACCTGCTGGGCAAAACGCTCAGCCTGATCTTCGGCGTCATTCAGTTCGGAGAAGCCGTTACCAATTTCACGGCCGCCGATGAAGAACTCAAAGCGATCGGTAATTTCCGGGTTCTGATCGTTACGACGCGCCAGCGGCGACACTTCCGCCGGATATTCGGTGATGAAGGTCGGTTGGATCAGGCTGCTTTCTGCCGTTTCTTCGAAGATCTCGGTAACGATGCGACCCAATCCCCAGCTTTTCTCGATCTTGATGCCCAGAGACTGAGCGATCGCGGTCGCTTTCTCCAGGCAGTCCAGATCGGCAACGTTGGTTTCAGGACGGTATTTGCAGATCGCTTCGCGCATCGTCAGTTTTTCAAACGGCTTACCGAAGTCGAATGTCTGATCGCCGTACACCACTGTTGTCGAGCCCAGCACGTCCTGCGTCAGCGTGCGGAACAGGTTTTCCGTCAACACAATCAGGTCTTTATAATCGGCATACGCCATATAAAGTTCCATCATGGTGAACTCAGGGTTGTGACGTGGGGAAATGCCTTCGTTACGGAAGTTACGGTTGATCTCAAACACGCGCTCAAAACCACCGACAACCAGACGCTTCAGGTACAGTTCCGGTGCGATACGCAGGTACATATCGATGTCCAGCGCGTTATGGTGCGTGATGAACGGACGAGCAGACGCACCGCCGGGGATCGCCTGCATCATCGGCGTTTCCACTTCCATAAAGCCGTGATCTACCATGAAGCGGCGGATAGCAGCCATCACGTTAGAACGGATACGGAAGGTATTGCGGGATTCGTCGTTAGCGATCAGATCCAAATAGCGCTGACGATAGCGGGTTTCCTGATCGGCCAGACCGTGGAATTTATCCGGCAGCGGACGCAGCGCTTTGGTCAGCAGGCGCAGTTCGGTGCAGTGAATCGACAGCTCGCCCGTTTTGGTTTTGAACAGCTTGCCACGTGCACCCAGAATATCGCCCAGATCCCACTTCTTGAACTGCTCGTTATAGATGCCTTCCGCCAGATCGTCGCGGGAAACATACAGTTGGATACGGCCACCGACGTCCTGCAAGGTTACGAAAGAGGCTTTACCCATAATGCGACGCGTCATCATACGGCCTGCAACGGTCACTTCGATGCCCAGTTCTTCCAGTTCTTCGTTCTCTTTGGCATCGAACTCAGCGTGCAGACGATCGGAGGTGCTGTCACGGCGGAAATCATTCGGGAATGCGATCCCGTTTTCACGCAGCGTCACCAGCTTTTCACGACGCGTTTTTAATTCATTATTCAGATCTTGCGCCTGATCGGCACCCTGTAATTGTGATTCAGCCATGTGAATTCTTATAACCCCGCTTTTAAACTTGCTTCAATAAATTTGTCTAGATCGCCATCCAGTACGGCCTGAGTGTTACGTGTTTCCACTCCGGTTCGTAAATCTTTGATGCGCGAATCATCCAGAACATAGGAACGAATCTGACTGCCCCAGCCGATGTCTGATTTGTTGTCTTCCATCGCCTGTTTCTCAGCATTTTTCTTTTGCATCTCAAACTCGTACAGTTTGGCTTTCAACTGTTTCATCGCCTGATCTTTATTTTTATGCTGGGAACGATCATTCTGACACTGCGTAACAATGTTGGTCGGAATGTGGGTAATACGTACCGCGGACTCCGTCCGGTTAACGTGCTGACCACCTGCACCGGATGCGCGGTAAACGTCAATACGCAGGTCGGCCGGATTGATTTCGATATCGATATCATCATCCACTTCCGGGTAAATAAACGCGGAACTGAATGAGGTGTGGCGGCGGCCGCCGGAATCGAACGGACTCTTACGCACCAGGCGGTGTACACCGGTTTCAGTGCGCAGCCAGCCAAACGCGTAGTCACCGATGATTTTGATGGTGGCAGATTTTGTACCGGCCACGTCACCGTCTGACTCTTCAATAATTTCGGTTTTAAACCCTTTGGCTTCCGCCCAACGCAGGTACATACGCACCAGCATGCTGGCCCAGTCCTGTGCTTCCGTACCGCCAGAACCCGCCTGAATATCCAGATAGCAGTCTGCGCTGTCGTACTGGCCAGAGAACATGCGGCGGAATTCAAGCTGGCCTAATTTATTTTCCAGCGCGTCCAGTTCTAGCGAGGTTTCATTAAAAGTGTCTTCGTCGTCTTCTTCCACCGCGAGCTCAAGCAGACCTGCCACATCTTCCAGCCCTTGGGCCAGTTGATCGATGGTGTCTACGATAGCTTCCAGCGAGGAACGTTCTTTTCCCAATGCCTGAGCGCGTTCAGGCTCATTCCAGACATCAGGCTGTTCCAGTTCGGCGTTTACTTCTTCAAGGCGTTCTTTCTTGGCATCATAGTCAAAGATACCCCCGAAGAACGGCGCTACGTTCAGACAGATCCTGAATGCGGTTTTTTACCGGATTAATTTCAAACATGATTTTTTATATTCTTACGTTAAGTCGTTGACAACGGAATGATGTAACCCGCCATTCTAGCGGATAAAAGAAGCATTTTATAGACTTTCCGCCCGCCCTATTCGGTTCACGCTATACCCTAGATAATTCGAGCTGCGTGACAAAACGTTGGCATTTTGAACAACGCTCTGCGTTGACCCTTTAGGGCAAGGCCTATTTATGGCCTTGTAACGCGGCAACCGCACGAGTCCCCAGGAGCTTACTCAGGTAAGTGACTGGGGGTGACAAATCTGCCGGGAGCAGATTTGAACGCTGCTTGCAGCGGCCCTTTAGGGTGAGGCCCACGATGGGCTGAGAGTATAAGGGCAGTCAACGCACAAGCAGCGTGAAGTATGACGGGTATCAGCGCGGCCACAGATGCTGAATCAACAATTGCACCGAGCGTTTACCGCGAAACTCGTTAATATCCAGCCGGTACACCATTTCCACTTCTTTAATGCTCGGATCGGGCCAGATGGTGGTATCAATATTAAACGCGATGCCATCTAACAGCGGCACAGTGCCTGTTGCACCGATCGGTTCAAACATCGCTTTCAAATGGCGTTCTTTGAGCAAACGGGGTTGCAGAATGCGGAAACGGCCATCGAACGTCGGTTCAGGGAACGCTTGTCCCCACGGCCCCGCATAACGCAGCATTTCTGCCGTTGAGAGCAAATTCAGCTCCGGCAATGCCAGTTCGCCATCAGACCAGACGACGCCTTCAAGCTGAGACGGATCGAGCCACTCCCCCACTAATTCGCCGAAGCGCTGACGGAAATCCTCGAACTGCGTCTCATGCAGCGATAGCCCTGCTGCCATCGCGTGTCCGCCGAACTTATCCATCATGCCGGGGTATAGCGTATCTAATCTTTCCAACGCATCACGCAGATGCAGACCGGCAATAGAACGTCCCGACCCTTTCAGCATACCATCGCCCGCAGGCGCAAAAGCAATCACCGGACGATGAAAACGCTCTTTAATGCGTGAAGCCAGAATACCCACAACGCCCTGATGCCACTCTGGATGATACATCGCCAGACCGTAAGGCAATTCGGTGCGGGTACGCTCCAGTGATTCGCACAGGCGCAAGGCTTCGACTTGCATCCCCTGTTCGATTTCGCGCCGATCCTGATTCAAACCATCTAAATCGTTAGCCAACATGCGCGCCTGAGTAATGTCGTTACTCAATAGCAGCTCGACCCCGACCGTCATATCGTCCAACCGTCCAGCGGCATTGAGGCGCGGCCCGATGGCAAAACCTAAATCACTGGCGACCAATTGGCTGGCATCACGATTAGCCACTTCCAGCAGCGCTCGAATGCCCGGACGACACTCTCCGGCGCGAATGCGATTCAACCCCTGAGCCACTAGAATCCGGTTGTTGGCATCCAGCGGCACCACGTCAGCCACCGTGCCCAGCGCCACCAGATCCAATAATTCGGTAAGATTCGGCTTCGCCAGCCCCTGTTTCGTAAATAAGGGTTGCGTAAACCAGTCGCTGTCGCGCAGGCGTACAAACAGCGCCATCATCAAATAGAACGCCACCCCCACGCCAGCCAGCGCTTTAGAAGGGAATGCACAATCTGGCAGATTGGGGTTAATCATCGCATCGGCGTCAGGCAGGGTTTCGCCCGGTAGATGGTGATCGGTCACCAGCACAGAAATACCGCGCCGATGTGCATCCTCGACACCCGCATGGGAGGATATCCCGTTATCAACAGTAACGATAAGTTCCGCGCCCAAGGCGGCAGCCTGCGCCACCACGGCCGGGCTTAGCCCGTAGCCATCTTCAAAACGGTTCGGCACCAGATATTTCACGTTCGCGCCGCCCATGCTACGCAACGCCAAGACGGCAAGCGTGGTGCTGGTGGCGCCATCGGCATCAAAGTCGCCGACAATCACGATGCAGCGCTTCTCTGCCAACGCAAGTTGCAGCAGGTCGATCGCTTTATCAATGCCGCTGAGTAAACGGTAATTGAGTAAACCACTCAGGCTACGTTCCAGCTCCTGAGCACCTTTAACGCCGCGCTGCGCATAAAGACGACGCAATAAAGGCGGAACGGTGTCAGGTAAATCAATATCCTCCACCAGCGGACGCCGGCGGAGTTGGGTAATCATATTCACGTAGCATCAACCGCCGGTTTTTTTCGAGGCTTTGTGTGCTTCCAACATTGCCAACATCTCTTTCGGCCCTTGATATCCCGGTACAACCATGCCGTCTTGCAGCACGATGGCTGGGGTGCCCTGCACGCCAAACTGGATACCCAGTTGGTAATGCGCGGCGATATCAGTTTTGCACGTTGCTGGCGAGATCGCTTCGCTCTTCATCGCGTTATCAAACGCTTTATTGCGATCGGCCACGCACCAGATGGACTGCATATCTTTCGCTGCCTGAGATTTCATGCCCTGACGCGGGAAGGCCAGATAGCGCACGGTGATACCCAACGCATTGTAATCTTTCATCTGCTCATGCAGTTTGTGGCAGTAACCGCAGGTGATATCGGTGAAAACGGTAATCACATGTTTTTCCTGCGCGGCTTTATAAACAATCATCTGCTCCTGTAACGCATCCATCTTGCCGATCAGGATTTTATTGGTGGTGTTGACCGGCATGGTGCCGCTCACATCATAAAGCGGGCCTTGTAGCAAATGTTTGCCGTCTTCGCTGATGTACAGCACGCCGCTCTCAGTAATAACGGTTTTCATACCCGCCATCGGCGAAGGCAGAATTTCTGCCCCCTGCATATCCAGACGCGTCAGCGTCTGCTGGATTGCGGTATCGTCAGCGTGAGCAAAGTTGGTCGCCGTCGCCACCAGTAAAGACAGTAGTAATAACCCTTTTTTCATTTCATCAATCCTGTTTTCGCAACATTGCCTAGCGATATAGCTTGTAGCAATACGCCGTGATAGTAGACGGGGTGGCCCGCCAGCCAGATAACATCCTGTTACTCTGTGTACTTCTACTCTGTGTTGTTTCGCTAACCTAGGCGCGCGGATGGTGCTGCTGGTGAAGCTGCTTCAGCCGCTCCGTCGCCACATGCGTGTATATCTGCGTCGTGGAAAGATCGCTGTGCCCCAAGAGCATCTGTACGACCCGTAAATCCGCGCCGTGGTTCAATAAATGGGTCGCAAACGCATGGCGTAAAACGTGCGGCGAGAGCTTTTCGCTGTCGATCGACGCCTGCACCGCATAATGTTTGATGCGATGCCAGAACGTCTGGCGCGTCATTTGTCGAGCGCGATTGCTGGGAAATAGCACATCCAGCGTCTGCCCATTCAGCAACCACGGACGACCATGTTCCAGATAATACTCGATCCAATACACCGCTTCTTCACCCAGCGGCACCAGCCGTTCTTTATTGCCTTTACCCAGCACGCGCACCACACCTTGCCGCAGACTGACATCGCTCATCGTCAAGCCAACCAGTTCGGAAACACGTAGCCCCGTCGCATACAATACCTCAAGCATGGCTTTATCGCGTAATTCCAGCGGTTGTTCAATGCTCGGGGCATCGAGTAACGCCCCCACCTGCGCTTCGCTCAAATCTTTAGGTAGACGCTGCGGCAGTTTCGGAGACGACAGCACCGCACTCGGATCGTCGCTACGTAGCTTTTCGCGATAAAGGTACTGAAAGAAGCGACGCATCGCACTCAGCAAACGCGCAGAACTGGTCGCCTTGTAGCCGCCGTCGACCCTATCAGCAAGAAACGCCTGAAGATCGAGCGACTGTGCCTGCAATAAATCGTTGTCATGATGTGCAAGCCACTCCGCGAGCGTTCGCAGATCCAAGCGATAAGACGCCAATGTATTCTCAGCCAGATTTCGTTCCAGCCACAGCGCGTCGAGAAACTGTTCGATAAGTGCCTGATCGTGTTCTTGCATCGCCGTGTCCTTCTTTACTAATTGGCAATATTATGCCGATGAAGCGACGACTTTACACCTTCATCAAGGCTGTATTCTCTCGCAAATAGAATTGTGTGCGATCTCACATATTCCGTGAACATCAACATCACCATAACATTCTCCGGCAAAAACAAGGCCACGGCACATTATATTTTATGTATCGTCAATATATCGGAACAGGCTCCTTGAAGCCGCATGTCTACTGGTATTGACCTTACTTAATCAACGTTGAAAAGCCGATTTTTCTATGCGTAGAATGGCTGTTCGTGTTGTTAAAATAAAGAAACATTATGCAAGCCACCATCACCCCCACTCTTGATGCCGAAGCGGAAGCGCCGCCCGTAAACTCACGCAATAAGGTCATTGTTGCGTCACTGATTGGCACCGCGATCGAATTTTTCGATTTTTATATCTATGCTACTGCCGCGGTGCTGATTTTCCCGCACATTTTCTTCCCGCAGGGCGATCCGACTGCTGCTACGCTACAGTCCCTGGCAACTTTTGCCATTGCCTTTATCGCCCGCCCTATTGGCTCAGCGCTATTTGGTCATTTTGGCGATCGCGTCGGGCGTAAAGTCACGCTAGTCGCTTCTCTGCTGACTATGGGGGTTTCAACCGTTCTCATCGGGCTGCTACCGACCTACGAAACCATCGGTATTCTTGCACCGATCCTGCTGGCTCTGGCTCGCTTCGGTCAGGGCTTGGGTCTGGGCGGAGAATGGGGTGGTGCGGCGCTGCTGGCGACTGAAAATGCCCCATCCAATAAACGTGCGCTGTATGGGTCGTTCCCCCAGCTTGGCGCACCGATTGGCTTCTTCTTCGCTAACGGCACTTTCCTGTTGTTATCTTGGCTGCTGACGGAAGAACAATTCATGAACTGGGGCTGGCGCGTGCCGTTCGTGGCGTCTGCTGTGCTGGTGCTGGTCGGACTGTATGTCCGCATATCGCTGCATGAAGCGCCGGTCTTTACCAAAGCGGTCAAAGCCGGTAAGCAGGTGCGTATGCCGCTGGGAACGCTGCTCAGTAAGCATATGAAAGTCACGATCCTCGGCACGTTCATCATGCTGGCAACTTACACACTGTTCTACATCATGACCGTGTATTCCATGACCTACGGCACGACGCCGGCACCTAAGGGTCTGGGTTTCTCGCGCAACAGTTTCCTACTGATGCTGATGGTCGCGGTGATCGGCTTTGGTCTGATGGTGCCAGTCGCGGGCTATCTGGCAGATGCCTTTGGCCGCCGCAAGACCATGATTACCGTCACCTGCATCATGCTGGTCTTCGCCATGCTGTTTCCTTATTTGCTTGGTTCTGGTAATCAAGCGCTGGTGATGGGCTTTTTGGTGCTGGGTCTGAGCCTGATGGGATTAACATTCGGTCCGATGGGTGCCCTTTTGCCGGAGCTGTTCCCGACGGAAGTGCGCTATACCGGCGCGTCATTCTCTTATAACGTTTCGTCGATTTTGGGCGCATCAGTTGCACCGTATATCGCGGCGTGGCTGACGGCTAACTACGGTCTGTTCTATGTTGGCGTTTACCTGGCAGCCATGGCGTCACTGACGCTGATTGCACTGCTACTAACCAAAGAAACGCGTCACCAGTCACTGGGATAAATAATTACGGAACAAAGACGGTGAGAGTGAGGTAGAAGAGTAAAGCATCTGCATCAGGAACACCGTTGAACACCGCTTACCATGCGTTGTCAGCAAGCTAAGAACCGCCATTTCGGCGGTTCTTTTTTATGCACGATACCAGCATATTTTTATTTATCGACTGGGATAACCGCGCCCTTATACTTCTCGCGGATGAAATCCTGAATCTGTTTGGAATGCAGCACTTTCACTAGCGCCACAATTTCTTTTTTGTTTTCATCACCTTTATGTACAGTGATGATATTGGCATACGGGTTATTTTCACCGCTCTCCACCGCGATCGGGTCTTTGGTCGGGTTCAGGCCAGCATCAATAGCATAGTTAGCGTTGATCACCACCGCATCGCCTTCGTCGTTATTGTACATCTGCGGCAACAGCGCACCTTCGACATTCGGCAGGAACTTCAGTTTTTTCGGGTTTTCCACGATATCCGAGATACGAGCATTAACCTTGTTGACGCTGGATTTTAGCTTAATCACCCCTTCACGTTCAAAAATGGCAAGAATTCGGCCTTCTTCCGCCACAGCATCACGCATGATAATACGGCCACCTTCTGGCAGATCTTTCAGGCTTTTGTACTTTTTGGAGTAGATACCAATTGGCTCGATATGAATCCCTCCCGCGCTGACAAAATCGTAAGTTTTATCGCCCGCATGATCTTTCAATACCGATTCCAGGTACGGAATATGCTGGAAGTAGTTGGCATCGATATCTTTACTGGCAAGCGCAGTATTCGGCAGAATGTAATCCTGAAACCGTTTGATTTCCAAATCGATCCCTTCTGTTTTCAGAATGGGCTTAGCCACTTCCAAAATCTCGGCATGGGGCACATTGGACGCCCCCACCACGAGTTTGGTATCCGCAACTGCACCGACCGACATCAGCGCAGTGAGCGAGGCGAAGGCCATCATCATAAGTTGTTTTTTCATCATCGTTCTTCCTGCCCTTAACGTTTATCGAATGTGGTAGTAATCAGGTCGCCTATAAACTGGATGACAAACACAATCACAAGGATCATCAGTGTCGCAACCAGCGTTACGTCGCCGTGGTTTCGTTGAAAGCCTTCCAGATAAGCCAGATTCCCTAATCCGCCAGCACCAATCACACCGGCCATCGCGGTATAGCTGACCAAGGCGATCAGCGTGACGGTAATCCCAGAGGCGAGTGCGGGGGATGATTCTGGTAATAAAACACGAAAGATTAGCGTGTGGGTTTTCGCGCCCATAGAACGCGCCGCTTCGATCACGCCTTTATCAACCTCGCGCAGGCCAATTTCGACCAGACGCGCATAGAACGGTGCAGCACCGACAATTAGCGCAGGCAGCGCAGCATTTGCGCCCAAAATGGTGCCAACCAGCGTTTTGGTAAATGGGATCAGTAAAACAATCAAGATAATGAAGGGGATAGAACGGAAGATATTCACCAAGGCTGAAATCAACAGATAAACTGGACGATTCTGGAGCAACTGTCCTTTGGACGTCAGGAAGAGCGTCACGCCCAAAATAATCCCCGCAATCAGCGTCGCCACGCCAGCGACGCTAGTCATATACAGCGTTTCCCACGTTGCATCTAGCAATTGTTCAACGTTCAGGTGAGGGAATAAAGACTCAAGCATGTTTAATCACCTCAACAGCAATCGCACGTTCTTGCAGGAAAGTTAATACGCGGTCCGTTTCCTGTTCGCAGCCTTCAACATGTATATATAATTCACCAAACGATCCGTTCAGCGTATGGCTGATTTGGCCGTGCAGAATATTTATCGTCAGGTGATAGGTCTGAATCACTTCTGAAATAATGGCCTGATGCGTTTGCTGACCGACGAATGTCAATTTAAGCACAGCGCCCGCCAGGTGCTCTGTCAGGAGTGGGTTGAAACTTTCTTCCATTTTCTGATACTGCTTCACAAACTGGCGAGTAATCGCCTGCTGCGGGCGAACAAATACATCCAGTACCGAGCCTTCTTCCACAATCCGACCATTTTCCATCACCGCGACGCGATGGCAGATTTTGCGTACCACATGCATTTCGTGAGTAATGAGAACAAGGGTGAGATTCAGTTTACGGTTGATATCCAACAGCAGTTCGAGGATTGCATCAGTGGTCTGCGGATCCAACGCCGAGGTCGCTTCATCACACAGCAAGATACTGGGATTGTTTGCCAGCGCACGGGCAATGCCGACCCGCTGCTTCTGACCTCCGCTCAGTTGGGAAGGATAGGCGTGATCTCGCCCTTCCAACCCCACTAGCGTAATCAAGTCAGCAACGCGTCGTTTAATTTCGGCTTTTGGCGCACCCGCAATTTGCAAGGCAAAAGCGATATTCTGACTGACGGTACGCGACCACAGTAGATTAAAGTGCTGGAACACCATGCTGATTTTCAGGCGTGCACGACGCAACTCTTCCGCACTGGCGCGAGCAATATCAGACCCGTTGATGACGATGCTACCGCTGGTCGGCGTTTCCAATCCATTCAGCAAACGGATCAGCGTGCTTTTTCCCGCGCCGCTGTAACCAATAATGCCGTAAATTTGCCCCAACTCGACCGTAAGATTCACGTCATCTACTGCGACAATGCGGCCATGTGCGCTGTCAAAAGTCTTGCCTACGTTCGAAAGAACGATCATAACGAAACAGGTCCTTATACCCCTTGCCGCTTTCTCTTGATGACCTCACTTCGGCTCAGAAAGAGACCAGAGGTCATCAGAGCAACAATTTATAGCCAGATGATCGTATCGTAACGGGAGTTAATATAGGCATAAAGAATAAATAAATCTTTGATTATTCCATTTTGATATATTTAAATCCTACATTCTCTTATAAACAGGCGCACCATTCTGAGCGAGGTGCCATGCTGGCATGCATCGTTCACGCATCAGCCCGCGCCACCCTCTGCACGGCACATGACTTGTGGTATCCTCGCTAGCATTAGCCACAAAATTCTCTTATGACATATGAAAATCGGTCTGTTTTACGGCTCAAGCACCTGCTACACCGAAATGGCGGCGGAAAAAATTCGCGATATTCTGGGCGAAGAACTGGTAGATCTGCACAACGTTAAGGACATCGAACCTCAACGAATGGAAGACTACAGTACGCTGATTCTCGGCATCCCTACCTGGGATTTCGGTGAGATTCAGGAAGACTGGGAGAACATTTGGGGTCAATTAGCAACGCTAAACCTCAAAGGAAAAGTGGTGGCGCTTTACGGTATGGGCGACCAACTGGGCTATAGCGAATGGTTCCTTGATGCGCTGGGCATGCTGCATGAACAACTGCTGCCGCTGGGTGTCACCTTCATTGGCTACTGGCCAACAGACGGCTACGACTTCACCAGCCCGAAACCACTGACCACTGACGGCAAACATTTTGTCGGGTTAGCACTGGACGAAGTGAATCAATACGATCTCAGCGATGAACGGCTGGAACAGTGGTGCGAACAGATTCTGCAAGAGATGGCGTCACTGCTGTAAACGGTACGCATCAACAGGAGTAAACACGATGAAAATGTTACTCATAGCGGTCACGGGTGTGTTACTTGCCGGTTGTGCGCAAACAGGCACAAAGGAATACGCCAAAAATCTGGGCGGAAAATGCGATGTGCCACAATATTACGATATTGATTTCTCAAGGTTTGATGAAACGGCACAACAAATCGCGCACGCGACAGGCTGTGGCATCATCACCGACACTACGCTGACTGGCGCAATTAAGCCACATTCAGTCAAGGGCTATCTGACCAGGCGGGAAGCGGTGTTTATGGCGATTCAGGGTACATCGTTGAAAGTGACCAAACAGGAACCGGATACGGTTAGCGTTGAGTAAAGAATCACCTCCAGAGAGATGGGCACTGACAGCAGCACGTTCACGGATACCTTCGCGACAGGCATCCGTGAGTACGTTAAATCAGCTTAGCGCTTTTGCAACCAGCGGGCTCGCGCGGCAGTATCCATAAAGCTCCACGCGACAAAGCGGCTTTGCTTCTGGCCTTGCGCCATGTCTATCGTTCTGACCTTTTCTGCGTCAACCGCTTCCAACGCACGATAAATCTCCGGCAGGTTCTCTTTGCGCGACACCAGCGACGTAAACCACAGGCACTGACGGGCAAAACTGACGCTCTCTTTGATCATCTGACCAATGAAAGCAGACTCGCCGCCTTCGCACCACAGCTCATCCTGCTGGCCGCCAAAATTCAGCGGTGAACGTTTATCCAGCCCTAAGTTATGCAGCTTGCGCTGCGATCCCTCGCGGGCATCTTCAGCGGAAGCATGGAACGGAGGATTACACATGACGGCATCAAATGTATCGTTCTTGTGAATAATGCCTGCCAGTATCGCTTTGCTGTTTTTCTGACGACGTAGGCGAATCGACCGATTCAAACCTGGGTTTGCTTCAATCGTTTCATTGGCTGCTTTCATCGCCAGCGGATTAATCTCGCTGCCGGTAAAACGCCAGCCATACTCACGATGGCCAATCAGCGGGTAGACACAGTTGGCACCGCAGCCGACATCCAGCACGGAAGCATCGCGCGGCACTACCGAGCGGTTATCTTCCGCCAACAAATCGGCCAGATGGTGGATGTAGTCGGCACGACCGGGGATCGGTGGGCACAGAAAGCCGTCTGGGATCGTCCAGTGCGCAATCTGATAAAAGTGCTGCAACAACGCCTGATTTAGCGTTTTCACCGCCTCGGGATTGGCAAAGTCCACTGACTCATCACCGTAGGCATTCACCTTCACGAACGGGATCAGCGCAGGATAGCTCTGTTTGAGCGCGGGAAAATCATAACGGTCGCGATGGCGATTGCGAGGATGCAGACCACTTTTTTGCACTGCGGGCTTAGTCATCAGTTATACCCAATAAATTTCAAGGCACGGCCAGACAGTGGCCGAATAAGAACATTTCCCCGAATAGCACGGGGAAAAAGAAAGGAAAGCCGACATTCCCATGACGGGAGCAGCCGATATCCTATACTCACGATAGCGGCGTAAGATACCTGCTGCGATTATTTCCGTAAATCACCGCGGTGATGTTTCTACACACTGGGCGCGATACCTACGCAAAATACGTCCTCATCTCGCCCAGTGTTTTTGCTGCAAAAGAAGCTGGCGCAGATGACGCCATTCGTCATCGCCCATGCTGTCCGATGCCAGCCACAGTTGTTGCTTGTCTTTCCCATTAGCCGATTGCAATGCCAATAACACACCATTTTTCAGCAACCACGGTCGTTTGACAATCCGCCACTCCTGCTGCCGCCAGTTCAAGGTCGTTTCGCTAAGCAGCGTGATGCACCCTTGCCGCGATTTGATATTCCTTTGGCTACGGATGAAACCAAACATCACCATTGTGACCAAACACAGCCACAGCCACGCATAGCCGTCCGGCCACGGTGCCAGCAGAATGAGCAACACTAATAGACCATGCACAACCAATGACAGCAGTTGCATGCGCCAGGAAACGCGAAGGTCACATTGCCACTGGGCCACGATCTTTATTTCGCGTCTGGATAAGGGAAATCATGCGTTTTAGCTCTCCGTCTTCTGGCTCACCGTGGTTCATTAGCCAGTTGAATAAATCGGGATCGTCGCTTTGTAGCAGGCGTACAAACGTGCGCTTATCTATATCGTTTAATGTGTCATAGTCATGCTCAAAAAACGGCATGATGGCGATATCCAGTTCGCGCATACCACGGCGGCATGCCCAATGAATACGTGATTTGTTATCGATTTCCATGTTTCATGTCCACCTTGTTATCGCTGCTTGCCGCTAGTGTACTCTGATTCAGGTAGCGGACATCAACTAATAGTAACATTTTGACATAACTTACCGGCATACAGCGCACCGAGTACGCTCATCAGAGTCAGGATGTGCTATGTCATAGCACGGCGTTAATAACCACTTGCAAACCCTGAGCGCTCTTTTACCATTAGGCCATCGCCCTTAGCGCAGGATTGTACTATATGGTTAACCAACATACGGCTCATCAACGCCCTTTTGCCTCACACCCTCCACTGACTTCCGCTCAGCTCGACGCCACGCTCATCTCACTGGATGATTGGGCGCTAGCCACACTGGTCGGGCCGGATACCGTCAAATATCTTCAGGGACAGGTTACCGCGGATGTCGGCGCACTGGCTGACGATCGACACATTCTTTGCGCCCACTGCGACGCGAAAGGAAAAATGTGGAGCAACCTGCGCCTGTTCCATCACGGCGAGGGGTTTGCTTTCATTGAGCGGCGTAATCTACGCGACGCTCAGCTTAGCGAACTGAAAAAATACGCCGTTTTTTCGAAAACCACCATCGCGCCAGACGACAGCGCCGTGCTGCTGGGTGCAGCAGGAGCGGGCATCCGCGAACAGTTGGCCTCGGTATTTAACCAACTTCCAGACGCTGAGCATCCTGTCGTGCAGCACGAAGGTGCCACCTTACTGCATTTCACTCATCCCGCAGAGCGTTTCCTGCTGGTGCTGTCTTCTGAGCAAAACGCTGCGTTGCTTGAACAGCTCGACGATAAAGTCAGCCTGAATGACAGCCGCCAATGGCTGACGTTGGATATTGAGGCCGGTCAGCCCATCATTGACAGCGCAAACAGTGCGCAGTTCATCCCGCAAGCGACTAATTTACAGGCATTAAATGGAATTAGCTTCAGCAAAGGGTGCTATACCGGTCAGGAAATGGTTGCTCGGGCAAAATATCGCGGGGCGAATAAGCGTGCGCTCTACTGGCTGGCGGGTAAAGCAAACCGGGTGCCGCAGGCGGGAGACGATCTCGAACTGCAGCTTGGCGAGAACTGGCGTCGTACCGGGACAGTATTAGCAGCCAGCCAATTGCAGAACGGTGACGTTTGGGTACAGGCAGTGTTGAATAACGATCTGAACGCGGAGAACGTGCTACGCGTGCGTGACGACACCGAAAGCCAGCTCACGGTTCAGCCTCTGCCGTATGAGATCACGGATTAATCCGGCGAGTGACATGACGCATGAGTCTAACGGGCTCATGCGTTTTATACGAACTTAAATATAAAGATAAATCGCCAGAAAGTGGCAGACGCAGCCGCCTAACACAAATCCGTGCCAAATCGCATGGTTATAGGGAATACGCTTACTGGCGTAGAAAATCACCCCCAGCGTATACACTACACCGCCCACCGCTAACAGCGTCACACTCCCCGCCGACAGCTTCATCACCATCTGATAAATCACCACCAGCGACAGCCAACCCATGACCAGATAGGTAATTAACGACAACACTTCAAAACGGTGGGCAAACGCCAGTTTGAAGAGCACGCCCAACAGCGCCATGCTCCAGATGACGACCATCAAACCGTGCGCCAGCGGTGAATCCAGCCCCACCAGCAAAAAAGGCGTATAAGTTCCGGCAATCAACAGATAGATAGCGCAGTGGTCGAACTTTTTCAACCACGGTTTAATGCGCTGAGAAGGGATCGCGTGGTACAGCGTCGAAGCCAAAAATAGCAGGATAATACTGCCGCCATAAAGGCTGTAGCTGGCAATCGCCACGCTCCCGGCATCATTGTTGACCGCCTGCACCAGCAGCAAAACCAGACCAACAATACCGAAAATTACACCGATTCCATGGCTGATGCTGTTCGCAATTTCCTCTGCCAGCGAGTAGTCCGACATCTGGGCATTTTTTGACATCAATAGGTTCCGCAGTATTTCGCCATAGAGAGTGTTCTGGCAGTATCTGCCCCGTCTTTCCCGCTCTTGCTCGGGAATGACACAGACACGAGTGTTTAACCTTTGAGCAGATTAACTGAGAATAGTTTCAGTGTACACGTGTAAGCTAAAATAATTATCCTCCCCCCCCTTCCACCGTCTCTCTGACTTAACGTGCAATCATGCATGTCAATCTCAGACAACATCCCCTACAATGACCGACTTCGATATTTCCCTGTTTTTTGAAGGGCTCTGCCGTTCTTACCGGTTATTTGCGTTAACGGTCATCCGGTTCTAACGCCCACAGCGCCTTCCTTCTGGTCTTATTGCATAATTTTGTCATGCACGACTTTGTCACGCATCGTTTTCACTGCAAGAGGTACGCTTTTCATGTCATCTTCCCCATCTACTCTGAATTTCGGTTCCATGACCGATGTGTTCGGCTTTCTGATAGAAATCGATAAATTAAAAAGCGTACAGCGCCGCACCAAGATTATCGCCAGCGAGCGCCACGAAGATTCTGCCGAACACAGTTGGCATTTTGCCGTCGCCGCGATGGCGCTGGCCCCTTACGCGGGTGAAGGCGTGGATATTCAGCGCGTAATCCAAATGGCGTTGATCCACGATATCGTCGAAATCGATGCAGGCGATGTGCTCGTTTACGATCTTTCCGCGCGTCTTGCGATTCACGATCAGGAAGTCGCTGCCGCTGCCCGTATTTTTGGCCTGCTGCCAGAGCCACAGCGTCAGCAATTCCACGACCTGTGGGAAGAATACGAAGCGAATGAAACCCCCAGCGCCCAGTTCGCCCTGATGCTCGATCGCGTCATGCCGATGCTGATGAATCTGTACAACGGTGGTCAAAGCTGGGTAGAAAACGGCATCCGCCTGGAACAGGTGCTCGACCGCGCCGGGTTCATCGCCGCGATCAACCCGGAACTGTGGCAATACCTGAAGCAGCATCTGGAAGACGCCAAAGCCAAAGGATGGTTACTATAATTCGATTTTCCCGATAACCGCCCGTCGCCGGGTATTCGCGTCAGGAGAGAGTGGTGTCTTTAAAAACAATCGCAAATAACCTGGGTTTGTCGGTGGCGGCAGTGAGTCGTGCTCTCAACGGCCATCGGGATATCTCCGAAGCCACGCGCCAGCGTATCCAGGAAGAGGCTGAGCGCATCGGCTATCGCCCTAATACGCACGCGCGCCGCCTGAAAATGGGCAAAAGCGACGCAGTCGGGCTGGTCTATCCCTATGCCTCTTCTCTGAGCAACGATATCTTTTTTGAGATGATTGGCGCGATCAGTCGCAAACTGGCACAGCACGACGTCGATTTTCTCCTGCTGGCAGATGAACAAGACGAATGTCAGAACGGTGTTCGGTTGATCACCAGTCGCCGTATCGACGCGCTGATCGTGGCACACACCTGTGAGCAGGATGCTCGACTGACGCTACTGCAACGTAACAAAGTGCCTTTTCTCGCGCTGGGGCGTAGCCAGTTGCCGCACCCTTACGCGTGGTTCGATTTTGACAACCGCGCAGGTATGGCGCTAGCGACCGAACACCTGATCGAACTCGGCCATCGCCGTATCGCCATGCTAAGCGAAGACCACTCACAAGCGTTCATTATGCAGCGTCGTCAGGGTTATCGTGATGCCCTGCAACGTCACAACCTGCCGTTTCACGATGCCTACCTGCGCTGTGTCAGCCCTACGCGCCGAGCGGGTTACCAGGCCATGCTCGACCTTCTGGCACTGCCTGAGCCGCCAACCGCAATGGTGATGGATGGCAACGTCCACGGCGATGGCGCTGTCGCTGCATTGCAGCAAGAAGGCCGCCTTTCCGGTTCACACCCTATGGCGTTAGTGATGTATGACGGTTTGCCACAGGACAGCCTGACAGACATTAGCGTGACGGCGATAGAGCAGGCGACGCGGGAACAGGTTGGTGAACAGATTGCCAGCATGACGCAGGCGCTCATCGCGGGCGAAGCCGTAGAAAATTTGCAGGTGTTATGGCAGCCGACGCTTCGCCTCGGTAAAACGAGCTTTCCCGCCTAATCTATTCGGCGATCAGCCCCCTCTCATACGACATCGGTTGGCTTTTTTTACGCCAGCCGCCAGCGAGACACCCTTCACATCTTCATCGAAATCCTTTTCTATTCCCCAACGATTATTTTATCAACATCACAATTCTTAAACGTTTAAGTTGATGACTTAATCGTTTAAGTTTTCACTAGGAAGCACGAGTCGTAATTTGGAGTCTTCCTCATGAAGCGTGATATTGTTCAATTAACCAGCGCACAGTGTGATGTTATCGTGCGCTGCGCCCCGGACGCAGAAATTCTCTATTGGGGACCACGGCTGTGTAGTTTTTCGCCAGAAGATGTCGTTTCCCTGCAACGCCCCATCGCCAACGGTCGTCTGGATGTGGATCTCCCCCTGACGCTGGCGATGGAATACGGGCGTGGACAGTTCGGCTCGCCGGGTATTGAAGGGCACCGAGCGGGCTATGATGCCGCGCCGATCTTCACAACCACACAGGTTGACGTTCAAGACAACACACTCACTATCACAGCAGACGATACGCAGGCTGGTCTTCGCCTGATCAGCGAACTGCATCTGGACCCGCAGACCGATGTACTGCAACTGCGCCACACGCTACAGAATTTGCGTACTGATGCCTGGCAAGTGCAGCGTCTCGCCGTCACGTTGCCTGTCCCAGAACGGGCGAACGATGTCATGGCGTTTCACGGCCGCTGGCTGCGTGAGTTTCAGGCTCACCGCCTCACGTTGCAGCACGGCGGTTTTATTCAGGAAAGCCGTCGGGGAAGAAGCTCACACGAATATTTCCCGGCGCTAATTCTCGGCGAGCCTACGTTCAGCGAACAACGTGGTTCGGTATGGGGTATACATTTAGGCTGGAGCGGCAACCATCGGCTGCGTGCCGATATCAAAACCGACGGACGCCGCGTCGTACAGGCAGAAGCCCTTTATCTGCCGGGTGAAATCACGCTGGCGCAGTCGGAATCGCTTACGACACCGTGGGTGTACGCGGCCTTCTCCGATACCGGCTTGAACGGCATGAGCCAGCGCTATCACACCTTCCTGCGCCAATCGCTGATCCAGTTCTGCGGCGATAAGCCACGCCCGGTACACCTCAATACGTGGGAAGGGATCTATTTCGATCACGACCCTGAATACATCATGCAAATGGCGAGCAAAGCCGCCGATGTCGGCGTAGAGCGCTTCATTATCGATGACGGCTGGTTTCGCGGACGCCATCACGACCGAGCCGCGCTCGGCGACTGGTATCTGGATGAGGAAAAATACCCTAACGGGCTGATGCCAGTGATTGAGCATGTCAAAGCCTTGGGGATGGAGTTCGGCATTTGGGTCGAACCGGAGATGATTAACCCCGATTCAGACCTGTTCCGCGCGCATCCCAACTGGGTACTGCAATTGCCCGGCTACGAGCAACCCACGGGCCGTTATCAGTATGTACTGAATTTAAACCAGCCCGACGCCTTCGCTTATTTACTGGAGCGGCTGAGCTGGCTACTGGGCGAGCATCCTGTCGATTATGTGAAATGGGATATGAACCGCGAACTGGTGCAGCCCGGCCATGAAGGACGACTGGCTGCCGATGCGCAAACCCGACAGTTCTATCGCCTGCTCGATACCCTGCGCCAGCGTTTTCCCCATGTTGAATTTGAATCCTGCGCCTCCGGCGGCGGCCGCATCGACTACGGCGTGCTTGAGCGTACCCAGCGCTTCTGGGTATCGGATAACAACGATGCGCTGGAGCGCCAGACGATCCAACGCGGCATGAGCTACTTCTTTCCACCAGAAGTGATGGGGCAACACATCGGCCACGCGCGCTGCCACGCGACGTATCGGCGTCATACCATCGCCTTTCGCGGTTTGACCGCTCTGTTCGGTCACATGGGAATCGAGCTGGATCCTGTCAAAGCGGATGACGAAGAACTGGAAGGCTATCGCCACTACATCCAGTTGCATAAGACGCTGCGTCCGCTGCTGCACAGCGGCACCACCTGGCGGGTAGAGATGCCGGACGATACGGTGCAGGCCACCGGCGTGGTGAGCAACGATCGACAACATGCCGTTTTCCAAATCGCCCAGTTGCGCATGCCAGATTATTCGCTGGCAGGCACGCTCCGCTTCCCCGGCCTGCTGCCCAACACACGCTATGAAGTCAAACTATTGGATGGCCCAGAGATCAAAACGGTACGCGAAGGTGGTGGCACCATGCGAGAGCTTCCACCCTGGTTACGTCAGCCGATCGTGGTTTCCGGCGACTGGCTGATGCAGGCCGGCCTTGCCCTGCCCGTCCTGACGCCAGAAACCGCCATTCTGATCGGGCTTTCCGCGGTGACGAATACCGTCAGCAAATAACCTTTTTCCTTACCCAACATACACAACACGACCGCGCGGGACAGCATTGTCCCGCGTCACGATAACGTCTACCCCATGAGGGGGAATAAAGATGCCTACTACCTCGTGCTACTACAAAAATAACCGTAACTTCTGGATTTTCGGCGCGTTCTTCTTTCTTTATTTTTTTATCATGGCGACGTGCTTTCCGTTTTTACCAATTTGGCTGTCGGATGTTATCGGGCTCAATAAAACCGATACCGGCATCGTCTTTTCCTTCCTATCTTTGTTCGCCATCCTGTTTCAGCCGTTCCTCGGCATTCTGTCCGACAAGCTGGGCATGAAGAAGCACCTGCTCTGGGTAATCTCCGTGCTGTTGCTCTTTTTTGCCCCTTTCTTCCTGTATGTCTTCGCCCCGCTGTTAAAAATCAACGTGATACTGGGTGCTTTAGTCGGCGGCCTGTATATCGGGTTCTCTTTCAGCGCGGGAGCCGGTGCCATTGAGGCTTACATCGAACGCCTCAGCCGACAGCACCACTTTGAATACGGTAAGGCGCGCATGTTTGGCTGCTTTGGCTGGGGGATCTGCGCCTCAACGGCGGGTATGTTGTTTAACATCAACCCCGATATCGTGTTCTGGATGGGGTCTGGGTCAGCGATTATTTTGCTCGTGTTACTGTGCCTGGCAAAAACGGAGAGCAACCCAACCGCTGCCGTCATGAATTCACTGGGTGCTAACGCCTCGCCTTTTAGCCTGAAGCTGGCATTAGGCCTGCTGACTAACCGTCAGTTCTGGCTGCTGGTGCTGTACGTGGTCGGCGTCGCCTGCATTTATGACGTCTACGATCAGCAATTCGCCAATTTCTTTAAATCGTTCTTTAGTTCACAAGAACAGGGCAATCAGATCTTTGGTTTTGTCACCACCGCAGGAGAAGCGGCAAATGCGCTGGTGATGTTCTGCACACCGTGGCTGATCGGTCGGATCGGGGCTAAAAATGCGCTGTTGGTGGCAGGAACGATTATGTCGATCAGGATTTTGGGGTCGGCCTGCGCCACGTCCATCACGGAAGTCATCATCCTGAAAATGCTGCACGCCTTCGAGGTGCCACTGCTGCTCATCGGGATCTTCAAATACATCGCCAATACCTTTGATTCGCGCTTGTCGGCTACGATTTATCTGGTGGGCTTCCAGTTCGCCAAACAGTTCATGGCGATATTTCTCTCCTCTGCCGCGGGCAATCTGTACGATCGTATCGGCTTCAACCAGACTTACCTGATTCTGGGGGGTATCGCGCTCGCTTTTACAGCGATCTCCGCCTTTACGCTGTCATCTTCACGCAACACGGCGAGTATGCGTTCTCAGGCTGCGCACTGAAAACTATCTCGCATTGAGTCCTCTTGCCCCGCTGGGTCAACATCAACGGGGCAAGATGCCCTTATTTCACGTCTCGCAGCGCGGTTTTATCCACGTAAGGCTTCATGATGCCATCTGCCTCTTTTTGTGCAGCGGCAGCAGCGTCATCGACCTTTTTCGCTGGATCGTTTAACAGCGCCGCCAGTTGATTTTCCATCGCTTTGCGTACCGCGACCGTTTCATAGGTTGCATACCACGGATGAGCATATTGCAGTTGTGACAGCGCAATCGCGGCTCGCGGATCTTTCGCCAGATAGTCTTTCATTTCCGGCAGATCGTAGGCCGCCATACGCGGTGCGAAGTAGCCGGTAAAACGACTCCAGCTTCCGCTGACCTCTGGGCTGACCAGATAGTTCATAAACTGCCAGGCCGCTTTTTTCTGCTCTTCGGAGATCCCCTTGAAGCTCACCAAACTCGCCCCGCCGATAGTCACACCACGACGCTCTTTTTCCGGCATCATCGCTACACCGAGCGAGAAATCTTTGGTGTTTTCACGCATAAAGCCCAGCGCACCGGTGCTCAGCATCGCCATACCCAATTTGCCAGAGAAAAACGCAGCGCTGATTTGCTTAGAATTCAGTACACCGGCTGGCATTGCTTTGTCGCGATACACCAGATCGCGCCAGAACTGGAGCGCACCTTTGGTTGATGCCGTGTTGTAATAGACTTCGCCTGGATAGTCGGCGTTGTAATACGCCCCGCCGTTAGCACGCGTCAGCGCAGACAGCATCCAGCCGCCGTAGTCATCGTTCGTGGATGGGATCATGATGCCCCACTGCCCTTTCGCTGGATCGGTCAGTTTCTTCGCGACCGCCACCACATCATCCCAGCTTTTTGGCGGTTCGTTAAAGCCCGCCTTCTTCAGCATATCTTCGTTGTAATAGAGGATCGGCGTCGAGTTGTGGAACGGGATCGCGTAGGTCACACCCATCACCTGCGCGTTCTGATGCAGCGCAGGCCAGAAATTTTTGCTCAGGAAAGGCGTGGCCTTTTCGTTACCGTATTTGAACAGTTCGTCCATCGGCAGGATTTCATCTTTGATGACCAGATCGGCGGTGAAGTTGGCCGACATAATCACCAGCGCGGGCGGATCGCCCGCTTTAGCGGCGGCTTCCGCTTTCACTTTCGTCGTGTCGTAACTGCCAGTAAAAATCCCACGCACTTCAACCTGATCCTGCGATTGGTTGTACTCTTTGATGATGCGCGTCATTTCCATCGTCAACTTGCCATCAACCGGCGCGGGGAACATAAAATCGATACTCTCTTTTGCTAACGCCGAGCCAGACATCAGCAAGGCTATCGCCAGCGCCATCATACGAGGCTTACGCATTTCTTTTCTCCTGGGATAAATTACGGGCGGTTTGCCCGGAAAACCAATGACAATCCTGCGGTGAAAAATGAAGTACAACGGACATACCGATGTTCGGCACACCACCGCGATTTGGCCGACGATAGCGAATATTTCCCAACGGCGTATCCACGTGAATCAGATACTCCGCGCCAAACAATTCCCGTTGCTTCACCGTTCCCGACAATGACAACTCGCCGTCTGACGCAGCGTGTTCGGTAATATGCTCAGGACGGATCCCTAACAGCACGCGGGTTAATGACCCCGTTTCTTCACTGGCAGGCAGTGCAACGGACAATGCCTGTAAAATCGCGTGACCATCGGTACAGGGTAGCGTCAGCATGTTCATCGCGGGCGTACCGATAAATCCAGCGACAAAGACATTAGCCGGGTGAGAATATAGCTGCTCTGGCGTGCCAACCTGTTGCAGCACGCCACGATCCAGTACGGCGATCCTGTCCGCCATCGTCATCGCTTCGATCTGATCGTGCGTGACGTAAACCGTAGTGGTTTTCAACTGCCGATGTAGATCCATAATGCCATCCCGCACATCGCTGCGCAGGCGGGCATCCAGATTAGACAGCGGTTCATCCATCAGAAACAAACGTGGATCGCGCACGATCGCTCGCGCCATTGCCACGCGCTGACGCTGGCCACCGGACAGTTTTCCCGGTTTTCGTTTGAGTAATGGTTCAAGCTGGAGCAGGCTGGCAACGCGCTGCACCCGCTGTGGATAGTCTGCCTTCGGCTCGCCGCGCATCCGCATGCCAAAAGTGATGTTCTGCTCGACCGTCAGGTGAGGAAACAGCGCGTAGTTCTGGAAAATCATCGAAAAATTACGCTGCTTCGGGCTCCACGTCGTAATGTCGTCATCCTCCAGCAGGATTTGCCCATCACTCACGTCTTCCAGACCGGCCAGCATACGCAGCAGCGTACTTTTTCCACAGCCGGACGGCCCGACCAGCACTAGAAATTCGCCGTCAGCGATATCCAAAGACAGCGACGCCAGCGCCTGCGTGTGCTCGAAGTGTTTACTGATATTGCGCAACTGAATCACGGCCATTACGCGTCCACCGGGCAGCTAATACGTGGGTCATAGAGATAAGGCCCGGGGTAAGATGCGATCGATTGACTGTAGCTCACCAGCCCAGTCACCGGCACGTAGCGATGCATCACCACGCTAGCGGGCTCCAGGTTGTAATACGGCGCATCGTCTTCGTAGAAATACGGCACCTGATGGACGGTGCCCGGCACTGTGGCAATAATGGCTTGGCGGTACTGCGTCATAATCAGACGATGCGTATGGCCGCAAAATACGCGAGTAAGCTGCGGGAAACGTTCGATCAGCATCAGCAGTTCATGCCCGTTTTCGCAGGCGATACGATCCATTTGCGCCGATCCCAGCGGCAGCGGCGGGTGGTGCATAAAGATCGCCGTTTCACGCGTCGAATGATCCTGTAATTGTTGTTCCAGCCAGCCCAGCGTGGACGGCGTCAACCACCCTTTTGATTGCCCCGCCAGACTGGTGTCAATGAACAGCAAACGCATTGGGAAATCATCCACCGCATAGCGGATATTTTCCGGGTCATCACCCAGTTGCGGACACAGCGGACGCATAGCATTGAGGAAATGCTGCTTGTCATCATGATTGCCCGGAATCACATACAGCGGGTAATCCAGCATCTGCAACACGCGCTGGGCAACCTGATACTCCTGCGGACGCCCGCAGTTAACAATGTCACCGCTAATCACGATGGCATCTGGCCGCTCACGCAGCGCGTTTAACTGGTTGATGACTTGCGCATTTTCCCCGTTAATATCAATAAATTCATAGAGCTTGCGTCCCTCACTGCGAAAATGCAGATCGGAAATCTGAGCCAGCAACATAACAACCACCTCTATCATTATTTCGCCCACTGGCGAACACCGATCGTTTAAGGATCGAGATACACGGAGCGTGTTGCTCCTGATAAATAGAATGAAGTCACCCATATGGCCTAACGCCGATCGCCTAAACACCGAGATACACGGGGCGACCACAGGGGTGAGGCGTCCCTGCGGGAACCTCCCCCTGTGTTTCCCCTAACAACGGGCTTAAGTAATCAGTCTCCCCCGCATGGCCTCATCCGCGATTCACTTAATGCCCGAGAAGCCGAAGCTACTCAGGAACTGCTTCTGGAACACCACAAAGGCCACCATCAGCGGCAGACATACCAGCAGCGTACCCGCGCAAATTAACCCCCACTGTCCGCCGGACTCAGCGCCCATCGCGAACGACACCAGCCCGATGGTCAGCACCTGTTTGTCAGGGTCGTTGAGCACCATCAGCGGCCAGAGATATTCGTTCCAGTGGTAGGTAATGCTGACCGTGGCGAAAGCCAGAATAGACGGCCAGGTCATGGGGATCAGGACGTGAAATACCACCTGCCACCAACGGCAACCTTCCATCAACGCGGCTTCTTCGATTTCTTTAGCAATATTGAGAAACGCCTGACGCATCAGAAATACGCCAAACGCCGAAGCGAAATACGGCATCATCACGCCAGTCAGGGTGTTGAGCAGGCCGAGCTGCTTAAGCGTCATCATGTTTGGCACCATCATGACGACAGGCATGATCATCATTTGAATCAGCAGCAGGTAGAACAGCAGCGTTTTTCCACGGAATTCGTGGTAGGCGAAGATGTAGCCCGCCGTGGTGATCGTCACCAGTTGTACCAGAAACGTGCCGACCGCAAAGATCAGCGTGTTGGTATAGAGCCGCAACCAATCGGCACTGTCCCACGCATCGCGGAAGTTATCGAACGTCAGCGGAAGGCGCGGCAACAGCGAGGCCATATCCACACCAAAGCTACTGGTACTAATGGAAGAAGACAGCATCCAGATAAACGGACTGATCCACAGCAACGCGGCACAAATCAGCAGCAACGGCAGCGTAAACCGCGTCGTGATGCGAAGAGGATGGGTCACGCTTCGGCTTGCAGCGCGCTGACTGTTCACGCTCCGAACGTCAACGATCTGATTTTCAGCGCTCATAGTGTGCTCCCTTCTCCAGCACCTTCAGATTCATAATGGAAAAGGCAAACAACAACGCCAGCGTCAGGAAAGTGGCCGCGGAGGCTTTGCCCAGATCGTGCGTATCATTCGCCAGATCCTGAATGTAATAGAGCAGCACGGTCGTGGCGTTATTCGGCCCGCCGCGCGTCATCACGGCGACGTGATCAATCTGGGTAATGGCGTAGATAAAAGCGATGGTCACCACGAAGGCGATGGTTGGCCGCAGCAGCGGCAGCGTGACGTAGAAAAACACCTGACGCCGTGAAGCCCCTTCCATCAGCGCCGCCTCACGGGCAGAGCTAGAAATCGCTTGCAGACCGGCGAGAAAAAACAGCATGTAGTATCCCGCAAATTTCCAGATACCAATGACGCTCACCGCCACCAGCGCGCTGTCACTCATACCGAGATAGTTGTTATTCATCGGGCCGAACACTTTCGCCAGATAGTAATCCAGCAGCCCCAGTCCCGGCATAAAGATGAACAGCCACAGCGTCGCGGCGCTCACCAGCGGAATAATCATCGGAAAGAAAAAAGCAGTACGCAGCCAGCGATTCACGCGCGTGTTTTCCCACAGCAGCACCGCCAGCAACAGCGCCAACAGCACACCGGGCACGACTGTCATCAGGATATACAACACGTTGTTCAACAACGCCTGCCAGAACACCGCGTCCTGCACCAGACGTGCAAAATTATCCAACCCGACGAACAGCGGCGTATCGGCATTCAAACGGGTGTCATACAGGCTGTCGATGACCGAACGCAGCAAGGGGAAATAGGTGAAGGCAAGCAAAAAAACCAGCGTTGGCAACAGTACAAGATAGGGAAAATATTTTGCACGCATAACTCAAAGGTCACTCAGTGTGAAACACAGAGGCCTTACCCTAGAGCGCTAGCGTGTCAAAGGGGCGTCAGTTTAATGACAGTTTGTTTTCGGAAATGGAAAATATGTCTGCAAATAATTTCGCAGGCACATGATGAATGCCTCCAACGCCGGATTCACTGGCAGACTGGATGAGGACGCATGGCAAAACATTGGAAGATAGTGGCTAAGTACACTATGCCAACGCGGCATCATGCTGCCATAGGCAGGAAGAGATAAAAAACAACAACATCATAAATGTAACTACAAACACAGAAAGTAATACTGCTCACTTAAGCCTGTTTTTAGGGGAAACACAGGGGGTTCCCGCAGGGATGCCTCTCCCCTGTGGTCGCCCCGTGTATCTCGATGCTTAAACGGCGAGTATTACCCTTGTAGAGAAGGTTTTAGGAACCATGAGCAACAACGCTACTGACGTTGTAAATGACTGCCAGTGTTGCTAATTACGCATAGTCGCTCATCGGCACACACGAGCAAAACAGATTACGGTCGCCGTAAACGTCATCCAGACGCTTCACGCTCGGCCAATACTTGTGTTCGCTACCTGCCGGGAATACCGCCAGCTCGCGGCTGTACGGATGCGCCCAGTCAGCGACCAGCTCCACCTGCGTGTGCGGCGCGTTGACCAACGGGTTGTCGTCCAGCGGCCATTCGCCCTGCGCTACGCGGTTAATTTCGGCACGGATCGCCAGCATCGCATCGATAAAGCGATCGATCTCCACCTGACTTTCTGATTCCGTCGGCTCCACCATCAGCGTGCCCGCTACCGGGAACGACATGGTCGGCGCATGGAAACCGTAGTCAATCAGACGCTTGGCAATATCCATTTCGCTGATGCCAGTGCTTTCCTTGAGTGGACGAATGTCCAGAATGCACTCGTGCGCGACACGACCATCACGGCCGGTGTAAAGCACTGGATAGGCCTGCTGCAAACGCACCGCGATATAGTTGGCGTTCAGGATCGCCATCTGGCTAGCCTGTTTAAGTCCTTCCGCACCCATCATGCGGATGTACATCCAGCTAATCGGCAGAATCGAGGCGCTGCCGAACGGTGCCGCAGAGACAGCCCCTTGTTCCGTCAGCACACCATCGATTTTGACTACCTGATGACCCGGCACAAACGGAGCCAGATGCGCTTTCACGCCAATCGGCCCCATACCCGGACCGCCACCGCCGTGCGGAATACAGAAAGTTTTATGCAGGTTCAGGTGCGATACGTCCGCGCCGATGTAGCCCGGCGTCGTAATCCCAACCTGTGCGTTCATATTCGCGCCATCCAGATACACCTGACCGCCGTGTTGATGCACGATCTGGCACACTTCGCGGATCGTCTCTTCATAGACGCCGTGGGTAGACGGATACGTCACCATGATGCAGGAAAGCTGTTCGCCCGCCGCCTGCGCCTTCTCACGCAGATCGTGTAGGTCGATGTTGCCCTGTTTGTCACAGGCCACCACCACCACTTCCATTCCCGCCATCTGCGCCGATGCCGGGTTAGTCCCGTGCGCGGAGCTAGGGATCAGGCAGAGATGACGGCCCGCTTCATTGCGACTTTCATGATAGCGGCGGATCGCCAGCAGCCCCGCATATTCCCCCTGTGCGCCCGAGTTGGGCTGCATGCAAACTGCATCATAACCCGTCAGTTGCACCAGCCAACCTGATAGCTGCTCGATCATCTGACGATAACCCAGCGCCTGTTCCGGCGGGCAAAATGGGTGCAGCTCGGCAAATTCCGGCCAGGTAATCGGCAGCATTTCTGCCGCCGCGTTGAGCTTCATGGTGCAAGAACCGAGCGGGATCATCGCCTGATTCAGCGCCAGATCCTTACGCGCCAGACGGTGCAGATAGCGCATCATCTCGGTTTCGCTGTGATAGCGGTTGAAAACCGGATGCGACAGGATCGCATCATGGCGCAACAATCCAGCCGGGATCGTCGCGACCTGTTGCCCGATGGCCAAATCGAGCGCTTCAACATCCAACCCGTGATCGTCGCCTAACAGCACGGCAAACAGCGCCAGCACGTCTTCACGCGTCGTCGCTTCGTCCAGCGTGATACCCACGGCACTCGCCAAATCGCTGCGCAGGTTGATGCCAAAACTTAGTGCCCGACTCAGCACCGCGTCTTTATCTGCAACTTCAATGGTTAGCGTGTCGAACCAACTGCGATGACGCAGTAACAGCCCGCCCTGCGTTAGCCCTGCCGCCAGAATATCAGTCAGACGATGGATGCGCCCCGCAATACGTTTGAGCCCTTCCGGGCCGTGGAATACCGCATACATTCCCGCAATGTTGGCCAGCAACACCTGCGAGGTACAAATATTGGAGTTCGCCTTCTCGCGGCGAATATGCTGTTCACGCGTCTGCATCGCCATGCGCAGCGCGGTATTGCCCGCCGCATCACGCGACACGCCGATAATACGGCCTGGCATGGCACGTTTATGTTCATCACGACAGGCAAAGAATGCCGCGTGTGGGCCGCCGTAGCCCATCGGCACGCCGAAACGCTGTGCAGAACCGAAAACGATATCCGCGCCCTGCTTGCCCGGCGCAGTCAGCAGCACCAATGCCATAATGTCCGATGCCACGCAACTGACGACCTTACGCGCTTTCAGTGACGCCATCAGGCCACTGTAATCGTGCAGCTCGCCCGTAGTCCCTGCCTGCTGTAGCAGTACGCCAAACACCGCATCGTCTTTCAGTGCCTCTTCAGCCTTACCGACCACAATCTCAAAGCCGAATGTTTCCGCACGGGTACGCACTACGTCCAGCGTTTGCGGATGCACATCATCGGCGACAAAGAAACGCTCAGCCTGCTTGAGCTTGCTGATACGTTTTGCCATCGCCATCGCTTCCGCAGCAGCAGTGGCTTCATCCAGCAGCGAAGCAGAGGCCAGATCGAGTCCGGTTAAGTCCTGTGTGACCTGCTGGAAATTCAGCAGTGCTTCAAGACGCCCCTGAGAGACTTCCGGCTGGTACGGCGTATAGGCGGTGTACCAACCTGGGTTTTCCAGCACGTTGCGTAAAATCACTGGCGGCATCAGCACTGCGCTGTAGCCCATGCCGATATAACTCTTATAACGTTGATTGCGTCCTGCAATGGCCTTCAGCTCAGCTAACGCCTCATGCTCCGTCGTGGCTTCCCCCACCGCTGGCGGGCTAGGCAGTTGAATGTCCACCGGGACAATCTGACGAATAAGCGCATCCAGAGACGTCGCCCCCACCACCGACAGCATGTGCTGCTGCTGGCTGACGGAAGGGCCGATATGGCGCTCGATAAACGCGCCGTCATGTTCGAGTTGACTGAGTGTCTGGGTCATTACAGCAATTTCCTGTATCGGTTGTGCCTGCATCAATCGTGATAGCGGCCGCGCTGGAATACGACGCGGTGAATAAAATAAAACGCCCCAGCACAGAGGCCGGGGCGCGTTCACTACTCGTCTTCTTCTAACGACGCCTGATAGCCTTCAGCATCAAGCAGTTCATCCAAATCAGACTCATCAGAAATTTTGATACGAAACAGCCAGCCGTCGGTATAAGGCGCGCTGTTGACCAGCTCAGGGGAGCTTTCCAGATCCTCGTTAATTTCCACGATCTCACCGCTGATGGGCGCGTAAATATCTGAGGCCGCTTTTACCGACTCCGCCACCGCGCAGTCATCGCCAGCCGCAACCACTGTGCCCACTTCCGGTAAATCGATAAACACCATGTCACCCAAAAGCTCCTGCGCGTGTTCGGTAATGCCCACGCTGTAGATACCACCGCCCTCATGCAGTACCCATTCATGCGACGTGGTGTATTTTAATTCTGCTGGTACATTGCTCATTGCATCCCCTTTCGTAAAATCGTCAATCCTATATACCCGTCATACTTCAAGCTGCTTGTGCGTTAGCAATACTCGGCTCATCTCTGAGCCTCGCCCTGAAGGGCCGCCGCAAGCGGCGTTCAAATCGGCTAAGCCGATTTGTCCTCATTCACCCCAGTCACTTACTTGTACTTGTGTAAGCTCCTGGGGATTCACTCGGTTGCTGCCTTCACGCAACTCGAATTATTTAGGGTATGGCTTATTGTGATAAGCATGCGGCTATTAATACTGAACGATGGCTTTTCCGGCACGGACAAAGCCGGGTTTGGTCACGCGTACCGGCAGTTCGCGGTGACGAATCTGCACGATAGCCTGCTCACCAATCCCCGCCGGAACACGCGCCAGCGCGATACTAACGCCCAGCGTTGGCGAAAACGATCCGCTGGTGATCGTTCCTTCGCGCATCACACCATCACTATCAGTAAAGCGCACAGGTAAATCATTGCGCAATACGCCTTTTTCCGTCAGCACCAAACCAACCAGTTGCTCGGTGCCTTTTTCACGCTGATGCGTTAACGCCTCACGCCCGATAAACTGGCGATCTTCCGGCAGCCAGGCGATTGTCCAGCCCATATTGGCCGCCAGCGGCGAAGTCCCCTCATCCATATCCTGGCCGTACAGGTTCATCCCTGCTTCCAGCCGCAACGTATCGCGCGCACCCAGCCCGCAGGGCTTCACACCAACCGCCAGCAGTTGCTGCCAGAAATCGACCACCTGCTCATTCGGCAATGCAATTTCATAACCGGCTTCGCCTGTATACCCCGTCGTGGCAACGAAGACGTCTCCTGCCTGCCTGCCAAAAAATGGCTTCATGCTAGCAACTGCTGCCACATCTGCATCGCTCAGGCCTTTTGCCTTCAGGATCGCTTGAACTTTTTCCTGCGCCTGTGGGCCTTGTACTGCGATCAGCGCCAGATCCTTGCGCTCATTGATTGCGACACCGAACGGTGCAGCGTGCTGCTCGATCCAGGCGAGGTCTTTTTCGCGTGTCGCGGAGTTCACCACCAGACGGAAATCATCTTCCGTCAGAAAATAAACGATCAGATCGTCAATCACGCCACCGGAAGCATTCAGCATGCCGGTATACAGCGCTTTGCCTGGCTGGGTGAGTTTGGCGACATCATTCGCCAGCAGATAACGCAGGAACTCACGCGTTCTCACACCGTGCAAATCAACGATAGTCATGTGGGAGACATCAAAAATACCGGCTTCCCGACGCACAATGTGGTGCTCGTCCAGTTGGGAGCCGTAATGCAGCGGCATCATCCAGCCATGAAAATCCACCATTTTGGCGCCATCGGCCAGATGTTGTTGGTACAACGGGGTCTGCTTTGCCATTCCTCATCCCTCTTCAGCGCATGGTGTTCAGGCGATAAAACACACTGCGCAAACGATATCTTCTGACTGAACTTACCACCGAAGTGCAGGGTAAACCACACACTTAGTCATAAGATAAACTATATAGAAACTGAAGAAAGATGAACCACTCACAAAAAACAACACAGTGTAATATGCTTAATTACTGAAAAAAATAAGCACGTAAATTATTTACATGAGTAGATAACACAGATTAATGACATTAAAACTGGCTAACTTAGGGAATGTCTCTCGAATAAAAAAACCATTCGGATTAGATAATATAATGATAAAAACGGACTTAAATTAGATTTTTTCAATCAAAATCCCACAGCAAACCCCAGCCTTATTCTCTTCCTTACACTGCCATCATCACGATTTTGTGAGCCACTTCTCAAGCCTCTTTACCTCCGTGCCAGCGTACAAGATGACATGGCAGCAGGCGGAAGGCGCTCGCCACTCGTTTTTTCCACACTGATAGCAAGGAATTGCGCGACATGTATTTTTCGATTTATCAAAATCAACGTTAAACAGGAGCATACAATGGCTAACAGAATGATTCTTAATGAAACATCCTACTTTGGCGCAGGCGCTATCGCTCAGATTGCCGATGAAGTAAAACGGCGGGGATTCAGGAAAGCCCTGTTGGTGACGGACAAGGATTTGGTTAAATTTGGCGTCGCTGCCAAGGTTACGGCGAAGTTGGATGCAGCGGGCTTACCCTACGATATTTACGATGAGGTGATTCCCAACCCCACCATCAGCGTGGTGGAAAAAGGCATCGAACGCTTCAAGGCATCACAGGCCGATTACCTGATCGCGATTGGCGGCGGTTCACCGCAGGATACCTGCAAAGCCATTGGTATTATTATCAATAACCCTGAATTCGCCGATGTCCGCAGCCTCGAAGGCGTTGCCGCCACCCGACGTCCTGCCGTGCCGATTATCGCGATCCCCACTACCTCCGGCACGGCCGCCGAAGTCACTATCAACTACGTGATCACAGATGAAGAAAAACGTCGCAAATTCGTGTGCGTCGATCCGCATGACATCCCGATTGTCGCCATCGTCGATCCCGACATGATGATGAGCATGCCGGCTTCGCTAAAAGCTGCCACGGGGATTGACGCTCTGACGCACGCCATTGAAGGCTTCACCACCAAAGCCGCCTGGGAACTGACCGATACGCTGCACCTGAAAGCCATTGAGATTATCAGCCGTTCACTGCGCGATTCCGTTGCCGGGAAGCCGAAAGGCGTGGAAGAGATGGCACTGGGGCAATACATTGCTGGTATGGGGTTTTCGAACGTTGGACTTGGGCTGGTACACGGCATGGCACACCCGCTTGGCGCGTTCTACAACACGCCACACGGTGTTGCTAATGCGATCCTGCTGCCGCACATCATGGCCTATAACGCCGATTACACCGGTGAAAAATTCCGGGATATCGCCATTGCGATGGGGGTAAAAGATGCGGCAAACATGCCAATGACTCAGGCGCGAGAAGCCGCGATTAATGCGGTACGGCAGCTTTCCCACGATGTAGATATCCCACCCAGACTACGCGATGTCGGGGTGAGAGAAGAGGACATTCCCGCGTTGGCACAGGCCGCTTTTGACGATGTCTGCACTGGCGGTAACCCACGCGATACCAACATCGACGACATCAAAGCGCTGTATCAGTCTATTTATTGAGGGGTTACAACCGTTTATTAGCACATGACAACAAGGCTCTACGTTGTGCCCGCGATCGTCACTATGCGGGCACAACATTGATACGCGCTAAATCTACACACACTAAATCAGCACACTGATATTCAGATTCTCCATCAGCCAGTGGTTGTCAGAATAATCAACCGGGATGGCAATCACCGCGGGGCCATCTACGTCCATTGCCTGACGGAGTTTGCTGACCAGTTCATCAGCAGATTCCACCGCAAACCCTTTCGCACCAAACGCTTCCGCATAGGCTTTAAAATCAATCGGCCCGAATGCGACACCCGCTGGGCGATGGTATTTGTGCAACTGCTGGATTTCCACCATGTTGTAGCCGTTATCCACCCAGATGATATGCAGGAGATTGCTTTTCAGGCGCACTGCCGTTTCCAGTTCCATACTGGACTGCATAAACCCACCGTCGCCAGAAACAGACACGACTTTTTTGCCAGGTTGTACCAGCGACGCAGCTATCGCCCACGGTAACGCCACGCCCATGGTCTGCTGACCGTTGGTCATCAGAATCTGTCGCGCCCGGAAGCTATACAGGTATCGCGCCAGCCAGATATGGAAACTCCCCATGTCCACACACAGCGTGACATCCTCATTCACAATATCCTGCATCGCCCGTACCAAACGCAGAGGGTGGATCGCAAACCCCGCCATGTTGATAGCACGCGTGCTGAGATCGTGGCGCTGACGCTGACGATCCTGCAACACGTTCTGCGTACCGGAAGACAAGATAAACGGCTCGCTGATACACGCATTCAGCGAATCCATCGTCATCGCGATATTCCCGATCAGTTCGATATCAGGGCGGTAGGCACTATCGATCTCCGCTTGTAGCACATCGATGTGGATCAGCGTCGCCTTGCCCTTATTCCACAGGACCGGATCGTACTCAATGGGGCTATAGCCGACGGTGACAATCACGTCCGCCTGCTGTAACAGCTTGTCTCCAGCCTGATTGTTGAATAGTCCGACGCGTCCAGCAAAATGACTAAATTGTTGCTGATCGATCACGCCAGCAGCCTGATACGTGCTGGTAACCGGTAACTGGCTATGGCGCAAAAAACGACGCAGCGCTTGCGCATTCTCCTGCTGGCTGGCCATTAATCCGAGCAACAGCACCGGGTTTTTAGCCTGTTTCAGCCGTTTGGCCGCTTCCGCAATGTCACTCTGTGGTGCGCCGTTTAACAGCGGCAAGTTCGGGCAAGCCAGTACTGGGCTAATAGCCGGTTCATTGACGATATCCTGTGGCAGGCTGACAAACGCCGCCCCTGGGTGACCGCTTTCCGCTGCCCGGAATGCATTCGCCAGCACTTCAGAGATCGCACTGGATGCCGTGATTTCCGCACTGAATTTACTGACCGGCTGAAACAGGCTGACGGTGTCCAGACTCTGGTGCGTCAACTTGAGCTTATCCGCCCGTTTAACCGCCCCACCCAGCGCCACGACGGCATCTCCCTCGGCGGTTGCCGTCGCCAATCCGGTCACCAGATTGGAACAGCCGGGGCCGGATGTCACCAGCGTCACGCCGGCTTTCCCTGTCAGACGGCCTATTGCCGCCGCCATAAATGCGCCATTCGCCTCATGCCGTACTGGGATCGTTTGAATCGTCGAGTTTTCCAACTCATCAAACACGCGATCGATTTTTGCACCGGGAATACCAAAAATATGCTTCACGCCCTGCGCTTCCAGATGTTTTACAATCAGCTCGGCTCCGCAACTCCAGCTTTGCTGTTCGGTGGACTTTTCCATGACATAACTCCGATGAAATGACTAGCTCTCTACTGATTGGATGACGCTATTGAGGTTTTCTGAGGACAGATCGGCATTGAGGAACTCCCGATCCTGAGGCAGGTCGATGATCAATTTGGCGATCACGCCAAACGTCAGCGTGCCGTTTTCAACGTCATAATTCAGAACATGTCCACCACCTTGGCGATCGTCAGTAATGAAGTGTTCGTGGTAACCCGCAACATTAATTCCCTGGGTATAGGCTGGGCTACGAAAGCCTATAACGCTGCCGCTACGGTGTTCAAAATGAAACATCGGTTGCCCCTCAATAGCCTCTTGCATCGGTTTATAAGGCCGACACTGGCGGGGAACAGTCCGCGTTTCAACGCAGCGAAAATTCCCATCAATCCGCAAAGCACAGAACAGATTATCCGTTCCCACGATCTCATCGATCTGGCGATGTACTTCTTCACGCGAGGTCCAGCGATGAAAACGGATCGTTTCCGTTGGGCGAAAGAACGTCATTACCGCGAATGGCGTTTTCTGCTCTGGTTTCGCCGCTCGTGCGCTACCGTCGGATAACAGTTGGAAAATCTGACTATTTAACGCAACCAGTTCCCCATCCAAACTATTAAATGTTCCTAATCCAAAATCACCATGTTCCAGTAATTCAGCCATCGTTCGGCTGCCTTCGTATATGCCATTTATTAGCCCACTCATTAATGATGTCTGATAAATAACGCAGTCTTCATGCTGACATCGGAAATTATAAGCATAGCTAGCAAAGGCTTCCTCACAGGATTGTTCACCGATACTCGTTTTCATACATTCCTTCTCACCGCACCAATTACTTAAAAATTATTAATATTTAGATAAAGATTGACGCGGGAGAGGACAAAATTCCAATATGCAATAAAGGTCATTTCAAGATCGGAAAGATATGGAGTTACGTGAATGGAACTACGTTACCTGCGCTATTTTGTCGCCGTTGCACAAGCACGACATTTCACGCGTGCGGCAGAAAATCTGGGGATGTCACAACCCCCTCTCAGTCAGTTGATCAAGAAATTCGAGCAAGAGATCGGTACACCGCTGTTCAAACGGCTGACACGCGGCGTAGAAATGACGGAGGCGGGACAAGCGCTATATGAGGATGCACGCCGAATTCTCCAACTCGCCGATTCGGCAATCGCGCGGACAAGAAGCATTGCGCGGGGTGAGAAAGGAAGCTTGAACGTAGGTTTCTCGCCATCAGCCATGTTCCACCCTACCGTGCTTGGGCTGCTACATCGTTACTGTCAACAACATCCACACGTGCAACCGATACCGAAGGGAGAAAACCCAGCGACACTTATCACTTCATTGCAAGAACGCCATATCGACATCGCATTTCTGCGCTTACCTTGCGATCTCAGTGATGATATCAACGGGGAAATTTTGGCAGAAGAGCCAATGAAATTGGTGTTGCCCGCTGAACATGCCCTTAGCCATAAAACGCAGGTTTCGCTGAGCGAGTTACGTCAGGAACCACTGATTATTTTCCCGCGTGAAGTTTGTCCGGGGCTACACGATATGATTATTCGTACCTGCTATCTATCAGGCTATGGCCCAAGACCCAGTCCCTTTGCCCCACAGTTGACGGCAGCCATTGGGATGGTCGCAGCGGGCTTCGGCATTACTCTTGTACCAGAGTCACTCACCTGTATTAAAGCCGATAATGTGACCTATCATGATATCGGCATGCCCGAAATCCATACAAAGATTGCGGCCATCTGGCGTAAACATGAACGATCGGCCGTGATCGTGAACCTAATCCACCAAATACGCCAGCATCTGAACAACCAGCATCCCGATTAATGCAGTTATGTAGAAAATTCCGGTCATCTTCCCGTCAAAAAGCTAGTAATTGATATAAATTCTTATATGATATTAGTTATCATTATCATTTTTGACGGGTGGAAAAATGCTGACAGCAATGATCACAGCCTGCGGGCTATGGGGCGTGAGTTGGTGTATGGGGAAGCATCTGTCCAGTGCCTGGGGCGTGCTGTTGCCTTGTGCCATCATGCCGCTACTCGCACTACTCAATCTGAACCTGACGCACCTGAAAGTGATTATCGCCACCGCCCTATTGGCGACGCTTGTCATGCTGTTTCATCAACGTCTACGTCACTATTTACTGCTGCCATCCTGCATTGCGCTGGCTGGTGGTTTGGCGGCGCTGTCAGTTATATTTAATCTAACGGCGCTATAAAAGCATCAATGGTAAATAAACGTAGAAAAGCACTATAGCGGGAAATGAATAAAAAAGAATAGATGGGAGAGAGAATCAGGGGAATACAGAGGCGTTCGGTGGTGCGAAGAGAGGGACTTGAACCCTCACGTCCGTAAGGACACTAACACCTGAAGCTAGCGCGTCTACCAATTCCGCCACCTTCGCACTGAGAACGTTGCTTGTCTTATGCGGTAAATTCATATTACGTGGTAAACCTATCACGACATGGTGCGAAGAGAGGGACTTGAACCCTCACGTCCGTAAGAACACTAACACCTGAAGCTAGCGCGTCTACCAATTCCGCCACCTTCGCAACTCTGCCATGCAATTTTTACTATGTAATTCTGATTTACTGCTTCGGTTCGACAAACAAAACCGTTGTAGTGATGTTGGTGCGAAGAGAGGGACTTGAACCCTCACGTCCGTAAGAACACTAACACCTGAAGCTAGCGCGTCTACCAATTCCGCCACCTTCGCAACACTGCTTTACGCAATATCACTACGGGGGCGAATTCTAGAGGTTTTCGCGTTCACGTCAATGATTATTTCCTCGGGAATGCGGGGTTTGCTGTAAAAATCATCATCTCTCCGCGGCGTGGCGCGTAAAGAGTTCATCAAGCCATTCAATAAACACCCGAATCCGTGGTGCAAGAAAGCGACCGGGTGTATACATCACGTAGAGCGGCATCGCAGGCGGCGGCATCTCCGGCAAGATTTCCACCAGTTCTCCACTTTCCAGAAGTGAGCTTAAGCCGCGGCGTGGAGCCTGAATAATCCCCAATCCCGCGCGTGCGCTGGCGATGTAGGCATCTGCTCCGTTAACCTGCAACACACCGGGTAGCATACGCGTAATGCGCTCATCACCAGACATGAACTCCAACGGATAACGATATTCGGTACGTAGAGAGAAATAGCCGACCATCTGATGCCCCGACAGTTCATCAAGCGAACGCGGCACGCCGTAGCGTGCCAGATAATCGGCTGACGCACAGGTGACCTGCGGCATCGACGGCAAATGGCGAGTCGCCAGCGTCTCGTCGTCCGTCTGCCAGGCGCGCAGCACGCAGTCAACGCCTTCACGCAGCACGTTAATCGCCGCATCATTGGCGCTCAGCATCAGCGTCACCTGCGGATAACGCGCATAGAACTCTCCCAACGCCGGAACAACGATTTCCCGCGCCAGTGAGTGCGGCATATCCACCCGCACTTTACCCACCGGCTGCAACTTTTGCTGTGTGAACAGCGTGTCGATCTCTTCAATTTCCGCGAGCAATTGCAGGCAGCGTTCGTAATAAACGCGCCCTTCATCGGTGATCTGCACCTGACGGGTCGTGCGTTGCAGCAAACGTACCCCCAGCCGTGCTTCAAGCTGTTTGATGGTGTTACTCACCGTCGCACGCGGCAGTGCCAGCCGCTCCGCCGCACGGCTGAAGCTCCCCAGTTCGACAATTCGCACAAAAACCCGCATCGCCTGAATATGATCCATCGCCGCCACCATTGTTAGTTATTTTTGAATAGTGTTGCATAAAAAGCAGTATTTATCTTTTTCAGATAAACAACCAGACTGCTCTCACTGCCAACGAGATGAGGAAGATGACAATGCAACAGCGCAAATTAGGAGCAAACGGTCCGCAGGTTTCAGCAATTGGGCTAGGTTGCATGGGGATGAGTGATTTTTACTCCACCGCGCAGGATGAAAAAGAGTCCATCGCCACGTTGCATCGCGCACTGGAGCTGGGCGTCACTCTGCTGGATACCGCCGATATGTATGGCCCTCACACCAATGAACTGCTGCTAGGCAAAGCGATAAAAGGCAAACGGGATCGGGTCTTTCTGGCAACCAAATTCGGCATCGTGCGCGATCCGGCTAATCCTTACGCTCGCGGCGTCTGCGGTGAACCGGATTATATCCGTCAAGCGGTAGAAGGTAGCCTGATGCGGCTCGGTACGGACGTTATCGATCTTTACTATCAGCACCGTATCGACCCGACAGTTCCGATTGAAGAGACGGTCGGCGCGCTGGCCGAGCTGGTTAAAGAAGGCAAGATTCGCTACATCGGCCTGAGTGAAGCCTCTGTCACCACGCTGGAGCGCGCACATCGCGTGCACCCGATTACGGCGTTACAGAGCGAATATTCGCTGTGGACACGCGATATGGAAACCGAGATTCTGCCTACCTGTGAGCGTTTAGGCATCGGCTTTGTGCCCTATAGCCCACTCGGTCGCGGCTTTCTGACTGGCGCAATCCGCAGCCCAGACGATCTGGCTGCCGACGATTTTCGTCGCACCAATCCACGCTTCTCGGGGGAAAACTTCGGGAAAAATCTGCAACTGGTAGAGAAAATTAACCAATTGGCGCAGGAAAAACAGGTCACGCCATCACAGTTAGCGCTGGCGTGGGTACTGGCACAGGGTGAACATATCGTGCCGATCCCGGGCACCAAACGCCGTCGCTATCTGGAAGAGAACGTTGCGGCGCTGGATGTCACACTGACGAAAGAGGAACTGGCCACCATTAATGCCATCTTCCCGCCCGATGCCGCAGCAGGTGAACGCTACGGCAAGGAGAGTATGGCGACGCTTAATCAGTAGATTTTTACCGACGGCCTTTACCGGTACGCGGCGGACGACCCACGGTGGCCTGATACACCTTGAAGCGTCCGGTTTGCGCCAGCACTTCGTGGCTACCAAACGCAGCATCTAACAGCGCCGGATAAGGCAGGAAGGCATTAGCGACAATGCGCAACTGTCCACCAATCGGTAAATGGGTCACCGCGCCACGAATCAACATTTCCGCGGCTTGCAGGCTCGTCTGCAAGCCATCATGGAACGGCGGATTAGATACGATCACATCGAAGCGACCGTCGATATCTGAATAGACATTACTCGCAATCACCGCGCCTTCCAACTCATTCGCCGCTAGCGTAGCTTTGCCGGACTCCACCGCTGCAGCGCTGACATCGCTCAGCGTCAGGCGAATTTTCGGCGACTGTTTCGCCAGTACCGATGCCAGCACGCCCGCACCGCAGGCGATATCCAGCACTTTGCCTTTCATATGCGGTTCAAACGTAGACAGCAGCAGTCGGCTACCCGGATCTAAGCCATCACGACTGAAGACGCCCGGAAGCGTTTTAACAGTAACGCCTTCTGTCACATACTCGTCCCACCAGTCATCCAGCGTGAAGCTGGCCTGCTTATCAATCCGACCGTGATAAAGCCCACAGCGACGCGCGCTATCGATTTTTACCAGTTCAACGAAACCAGACAACACGGGTTCGGCGCTGCGCACGCCGCTGCGGTTTTCTCCAACCACGAAGATCTCCGCGCCGACTGGCAGCAAAGACAGCAGATTACGCAGTTGGAATTCCGCTTCCTGTTTGCTCTTCGGCCAGTAATAAATCAGCGTGTCGCTATCCGCCACCAGCGCCACATCCGCGACCAGACCGTATTGAGCGTTATCCCCAAGTGGCTTCACCATCTGTTGCCAGTGGTGATATTGGTTGCAATGGACACGTACCGACGCCGCCTCAAATTGTGCGGGCAGGGTATCCTGCAAATCACCGGCAAACAGAACTCGGCGTGAAAGAAATTCGTCACTATGGCGCAGTATGACTTCACTGGCGGGGGTTAATGCGGACATCAGGCTACGGCTCCTTAATCATTGAACGGGGGATTATATACGCTTCGGCCTCGAAGTTGCAGAGTGGAGAGGAAATAACCGCGCCGACGTTGGCGCAGTCCGACGGGGTTTGTTAGCATAGGCACGAATCATTTTCTCGCACGCCAGACAGGATAACGCATGGAATCAAGACGTGACAGGCTGCTACAGCAACTGGGGATTACGCAGTGGACGCTGCGTCGCCCGACGGTGCTGCAAGGCGAAATCGCCGTCAGTCTACCCGATCAGGTGCGTCTGGTGATCGTCTCCGCCGAGCCGCTGGCTGATGATGAGCCGCTGCTGGCCGACGTTCTGCACAGTCTTGCGCTTACTTCTGCCCAAGCTTATCGGCTGACGCCGCAGCAGATAGAGATGTTGCCCGCCAACGCACATTGCCACAGTTGGCGGTTGGGCATCAACGACCCCATTGCGCTACAGGGCATTCAGCTTTCCAGCCCCTTGCTTTCCGAACTTCACCAAAATGCCGACGCCAAACGGGCGTTATGGCAACAGATCTGTGAACATGAACACGATATCTTCTCTGACGCCAGCCGATCTGGCACAAGCCTTTAAAATTGAGCAAGCCAGCCACGCTTTTCCCTGGACGGAAAAAACATTTGTCAGTAATCAGGGTGAACGTTATTTCAACCTGAAACTGAGCCATGACGGGCAGCTTGCCGCTTACGCCATCACGCAAGTGGTACTGGATGAGGCGACGCTATTCAATATCGCCGTGCATCCTGACCATCAACGTCAGGGCTTTGGTCGCCAACTGCTGGAACACCTGATCGATGAGATGGAGCGGCGCGGTATTTTGACGCTGTGGCTGGAAGTGCGCGAGTCAAACGCACGAGCCATCGCGCTGTATGAAAGTCTGGGATTTAACGAAGTCTCCGTGCGCCGCGATTATTACCCCACGACACAAGGCCGGGAAGACGCCATTCTTATGGCACTGCCGCTCGGCTAACCTCTTTATCTATACTCCTCACGGCAAGACGGGTGCCATAATGTGCGCCCCGTCCCGCTCTGCTTTTTTTCCTGACAGAAAAATTCCTGCAACGTGATCGCCATAAATAAAACCTCGTTTCTTTTTTATCACAATAAGGTTCCATTTCATGTTTCTGGTTTGCAGGCATGCCATGGTTTATCCGTTATCTACGAGGAATAATATGAAAAAATACACTCTGGCTACGACGCTCCTGTGCGGCTTATTCTCTCTTTCCGCTTACGCGGTACAAGTCACGGCGGTTACAGCCTCCGCATACGATTCAGACAAGGGCCACAAACCTGCCAACATTGCCGATGGTGACGTAAAAACGCGCTGGGCAGCAAATGGTGAGAGCTGGGTTCAGTTAGAACTGGATAAAGAACAATCCGTTGAGAACTTTGTTCTGGTTCCTTTCAAGGCAGACGAGCGCAAACTGAAGTTCTCTGTCTCCTACTCTACCGACGGTAAAATCTGGAAAAAGCTGGCTGATAATCTGGTCACCTCCAACAACGCCAAAGACGGTGAAAAATTCACCTTCCCTGCGGTGAAAGCGAAATTCTTCAAGCTGGATACGTTTGGCACCGATGTGAACAAATGGAGCGCCATCAACGAGATCAGCTTTAACAGCGCGGCACAGGTTCCGGCTCAGGCGATCAAGTAACCCTTCCAAAAATTTCGACCCGCCAAACACGCGAAAACCCACCTGAGGTGGGTTTTCTGTACGTGCCTAATAGAAACGGTTACTAACGTTAGAAGTCAATTGACATAGATAGCTTCAGTGAACGCGGATCGCCCTGCGTCACGTATGTACCAGTATCATCAACGGATGCCCAATATTTCTCATTGGTGACGTTCTCAACGTTAGCGCGCCACACTAAGGTGTGATCGTTCATCGGTGTGCTATAACGTACCCCCAGGTCCAGACGCGTCCAAGGTTTCAGTTTTAGCGTATTGGCTTCGTTGGCGTATTGCGAGCCGTAGCGCAGAACAGTGCCAGAAAGCGTCAATCCTTCTACCGCAGACACATCATATTCACTACCAAACACCAATTGGTAGCCGGGTGTGCCCACCACATCATTGCCATCATTAGCCCCTGCACGCGTTTTGGTTAGGGTGGCATCCAACAAGGTGGCGCTGCCGTTAAGGCGCAAGCCAAACATCGGCTCACCAAATACATTCAGCTCCACGCCGCGATTCCGCTGTTCACCGTTTAGACCATAGAGTTTTGTCACAGGATCAATAAAGCCATTTGCTCGCGTGATCTCATACAACGCCAGTGAACCTCCCACGCGCTGATAATCAACTTTGATGCCAACTTCATTTTGCTTAGCGACGTAGATACCTGATATCTGCCCACGGTTCAATGCTTCCGCTGACGAGGTTTTCGTGCCAGGCTGTAACGCCTCAATATGGTTGGCATAGAGCGAAACGTGTTCCCAAGGTTTCACTACGATACCGTAGACTGGGCTCACTTTGGTGCGATCAAAACGCCCGCCCGTGCTGCTCTCAATGCCTGTGTATTCATAATTGCGTATCAAGATCTCCTGACGACGCAGCCCAGCGGTAAAACGCACGTTGTCATCCAACACCGAGAGCGTATCCGATAGCGCCAGCCCCCAGTTTTGCATGCGGTTGCGTATTTTCGGTGAGTCCATATCTCCCCCACGACTGGTGGTCGCTGGGAAATCCACTACCGGGGTATTATAGATATCCGAGGCGTAGTCATACTTAGACATGGTGTACGCTACTTTAGCCTTGGTATGGATGCCCGAATAGCCTAAGTTGACTTCATGTTTGACCGGACCAGTGTCGAAATTGCCGCGAATACCCGCCAACGAGGAGGTATTTTGAGCGATATATGCCGTACTTAAGCGCCCCAGCGTGGCACTACCGTCACCGACCGCGGCCAATTTCGGCGTGCTGTAATTCCCTAATTCTTCGGTGTTGCTCATGCCGATACCAGAATAGAGCGTCCACTGATTATCCAGATCGTACTCACCACGCAGCATCCCAAAGCGAGATTTCATATCGGTATAGACCCAGCGCTGGCTGTAGTTATGCGTATTGGCTGGCGGCTCAGGGATGGCTTGTAGCCCGGTTTGCGACACGTTGATACCCAGACGGCCGCCGTGAAGATATTGGTGTTGGTAACCCGCATCCAACGAGGTACGCAAACGATCGCCACGATAATCCAATCCAACGGCGGCCAGCGAGACCCGTTCACGTTGATCCTTAATCGCGGCTTCACCTTCACGGTGCAACAGGTTGACTCGCACACCAAACCGGTTATCGTCGCCGAAGCGCCGCCCAATATCGAGTGCGCCCCCGACCTGTGAGGACGAGGTGTAGTCCAGAGTGGCGCGTGCCAGTGGCTCGTCATCGGCATGTTTCGGTTCAACATTCACCGAACCGCCGACGCCGCTACCACCGGCTGAAACACCGTTGAGGAACGCGTTGGAACCCTTCAGGATCTCAACCCGGTCAATCATATTGGTGGAAACAATTTGACGCGGCATCACGCCGAACAGGCCGCCCATAGTGATATCATCACCATCCAGTTTGAAGCCGCGAATACGGTAGGCTTCAGCAAAGTTGCCATAGCCACGCACGCTCTGCACAGATGCATCGTTCTTGACCACATCGCCCAGGGTTTGTGCCTGCTGCGATTCAATCATTTTGCTGGTATAGCTGACGACATTAAACGGCACATCACGCGCGTTTTGTTGCCCCAGAAACCCTACGCGCCCACCGTTGGCAATCTGACCATCCAGATAGGCGGGCACCAACTGATCTCCTCCCGCACGGAAGCTATCTTCCGGTTTCGCGACAACGGTAATCGTATCCTTACCATCAGTAACTTCCGATGCTTTCGCTGAATCAGCCGCTTGTATCGCTGTTGGCTGCTGTGCAGCCAACAGCGGCATGGCCATGCCGCTGCATATGGAACCAATAAACAACGCCAGCAAATTTGGCGAACGAAGCCCGGCACGCAAGGATGGGCGTGATGATATTAATGACTCAAGCATATTTTTTCCGATTGAATAGAAATGATAATTATTATCTTTGTTAATTATGCGACTATCGATTTTTTTTGCAAGCGGCGTAAATGCTCAGAAGGGGTATATTAAAGGTGAACGCATTAAGGAAATAACACCCAGCCAGGCTGTTCTCGCCGGGTGTCACAGTGATATTACTCGTTATCGCCCAGCAGAACGGATTCCAGCGCGATCTCGATCATTTCATTGAACGTGGTCTGACGCTCTTCTGACGTGGTTTGTGCACCAGTACGAATGTGGTCAGAAACGGTACAGATTGCCAGCGCTTTCGCACCGAACTCTGCCGCGACACCATAGATACCGGCCGCTTCCATTTCCACACCCAGAATGCCGTATTTTTCCATCACATCGAACATCTGCGGGTCTGGCGTGTAGAACAGATCGGCGGAGAAAATGTTACCTACGCGTACAGACACATCGCGTGCTTTAGCCGCATCAACGGCATTACGCACCATGTCGAAATCGGCAATCGCTGCATAGTCGTGATCTTTGAAACGCATGCGGTTCACTTTGGAATCCGTACAAGCACCCATGCCGATCACCACGTCGCGCAGTTTGACATCTTCACGTACCGCACCGCAGGAACCCACACGAATGATCTTCTTCACGCCGAATTCAGTGATCAGTTCTTTCGCATAGATCGAGCAGGATGGAATGCCCATACCGTGACCCATCACCGAAATTTTACGGCCTTTATAGGTGCCAGTGAACCCCAACATGCCACGCACGTTATTCACTTCGCGGGCATTTTCCAGAAAGGTTTCTGCAATATACTTAGCACGCAGCGGATCGCCCGGCATCAGTACAACGTCCGCGAAATCACCCATTTCTGCATTAATATGTGGCGTAGCCATGCGTTTATTCCTTAATTAATCAAGTTCACGTAAAAATGACGTGTTTTACAGTATCGATTTGCCGTAGTCCATAGGCGACAGGCCAAAGTAGGCCGCAACCGTCTGCCCGATATCGGCGAAGGTTTTACGGTGACCGTATGAGCCCGGCTTCACTTTCGGCCCATAGATCAACACCGGTACGTTTTCGCGGGTATGATCGGTGCCGTGCCAGCTCGGGTCACAGCCGTGGTCGGCCGTCAGAATCAGGATGTCATCGCCTTTCACGCGGGACATCAACTCAGGCAAACGGCGATCGAACAACTCCAACGCGGCCGCATAGCCCGGAATATCGCGGCGGTGACCGTAGGCGGAGTCGAAATCAACAAAGTTGGTAAACACGATCGTGTTGTCGCCCGCGCTATCCATCTCTTTCAGCGTGGCGTCAAACAGCGCATCAATGCCGGTAGCCTTCACTTTCTTCGTGATACCAACCTGCGCGTAGATATCCGCAATTTTACCGACAGAAACCACTTCACCGCCTTTTTCATCCACCAGCTTTTTCAGGATGGTCGGCGCTGGCGGTTCAACGGCCAGGTCGTGACGGTTGCCAGTACGCTCGAAGTTACCGGGTTTGTCACCGATAAACGGACGCGCAATCACGCGCCCGATGTTGTAACCCCCTTCGGTCAGCTCTTCGCGGGCAATCTCACACAGCTCATACAGCTTATCCAAACCGAACGTCTCTTCATGACAGGCGATCTGAAACACAGAATCCGCAGAGGTGTAGAAAATCGGCTTACCGGTTTTCATGTGTTCTTCAGCCAACTGATCCAGAATCACCGTACCAGAAGAGTGGCAGTTGCCCAGATAGCCCGGCAGGTTGGCGCGTTTTACCAGTTTATCCAACAGTTCCTGCGGAAAACTGTTTTCTTCATCTTTAAAATAGCCCCAATCGAATAGGACAGGTACACCAGCAATTTCCCAGTGACCAGACGGCGTATCTTTACCCGAAGAAATTTCACTGGCGTGCGCGTAAGCACCGATAATTTCTGCGTTTTCATCCAGCCCTGCCGGAAAGGTTCCCGTTGAGGCTTCAGCGGCTTTCCCCAGACCCAGACGGCTCAGGTTTGGCAAATGCAGCGTACCGCTGCGCCCTTTATTCGCCGTTCCCGCCGCACACGCCTGAGCAATATGGCCCAGCGTATCCGAACCTACATCACCAAAGCGTTCTGCATCAGCACTGCTGCCAATGCCAAACGAGTCGAGAATCATAATATGTACACGTTTCATTCTTTCTCTCCTGCGCAGCGATGCGCTAACGCCCCACCTGTAGGCAGGGGAAAATCAATTCAAGACAACCTATCACCAACCCTGCGCAATCACGCTTCCGTACTCACCCGACGATAAACCATCGGGGTCTTTTCCGGCGCCGTGTCGCCCAGTTGGATCGCGGCTCGGACTTCATTCGCCGCCTGCTGCCATTGCGCTTCTGTATTGGCGTGGATCACCGCCAGCGGTCGCTGTGCGTCAACGCGCTCACCCAAACTAATCATGCTATCCAGACCGACACTGTAATCGATCGTATCTGTGGCCTGACGGCGTCCGCCGCCCAGCGATACGACTGCCATTCCCAACGCACGGGTATCCATCGCGGTCACAATGCCTTCACGCGCTGCGAACACCGGCTTACTTAACGTCGCCACCGGCAGGTAGCGATCGTAGTGTTCGACAAAATCCCCCGGTCCACGCTGTGCAGCAACCATGCGGCCAAAGACATCGGCGGCTTTGCCGTTATCCAACACCGCCTGCAAACGTGAATGTGCGTCGTCCGCCGAGCTTGCCAGCCCGCCCGCTAGCAGCATCTCGCTACATAACGCCATAGTAACATCATACAGACGCGGATTACGGTGCTCTCCCGCCAGGAAGCGCACGGCTTCTCGCACTTCCAGCGCATTCCCCGCGCTGGAGGCCAGCACCTGATTCATGTCCGTCAGCAAGGCGCTGGTGCGACATCCCGCATTATTCGCCACGCCTACAATCGCCTGCGCCAGTTGTTCGGACAGTTCATAGGTCGGCATAAACGCCCCGGAGCCGACTTTGACGTCCATCACTAACGCATCCAGTCCTTCGGCCAATTTTTTCGCCAGAATCGACGCGGTGATCAATGGGATCGAATCAACAGTGGCGGTAATGTCACGCGTGGCGTAAAAGCGTTTATCCGCCGGAGCCAGCGATGAGGTCTGCCCAATAATCGCGACGCCAACCTGCTGGATGATGCGCCGAAAATGGTCATCGTTCGGAAAAATATCCAGTCCAGGTATCGCTTCTAGCTTATCTAACGTGCCACCGGTATGCCCTAAGCCGCGTCCAGAGATCATCGGGACATACCCCCCACAGGCGGCGACCATTGGCCCTAGCATCAGCGAGGTCACATCGCCCACGCCACCGGTAGAGTGTTTGTCCACCAGCGGGCCGTTCAGGTTCAGGCTCTTCCAGTCCAGCACCGTGCCAGAATCACGCATCGCCAACGTCAGCGCCACCCGCTCGTCCATCGACATGTCGTGAAAATAAATGGTCATCGCGAGAGCGGCGATCTGGCCTTCAGAGACGGTGTTGTCACGAATACCGTTGATAAAAAAGCGGATCTCTTCTTCACTCAGCGCTTTTCCATCTCGCTTCTTACGAATAATTTCTTGAATCAGAAACAAGGTCTGTACTCCTGATGAATTCTGATATGGCTCAGCAGCCTGCTGCCACGAGCACATTTGCAGTCGTGAACTCATGCTGTCATGAACAACATGCCATCACGCATAAATCGTGCGCCGTATGCGCATAATGAGTCGCGGCTCTGCTGAGCAGAAGCTGCGTGTTCGGACAATGCCCGCAGCCGAGTGGACGTGGTTCCTTGAAGATAGCGCTCAGGAGATACAACCTGTAGCGACACCGAACGCCTTCTCACTGCAATCAGCCTTCCTCTACTCTTCATCCTGCGATGACTTCAACACCGAAAAAACAATACGGGAAGAAACGATATAGGCACGCGAACATCTCAGATATTTGAACACGCAGCGCCTGACTATTTTGTGCACTTATTCACACTTGATGTAAGATAAATGCAATGAATAATAATTATATGTGATTTTAATCACACAAACTGTCCCATTGAGAGAATTCCTCAGGTGAATATATGAAAACGCCATAACACCTGCGTGACAGGCGGATAAAGACCGCACGAAACCTCTGGTTCAGCTCACAGAGTAAGCATAGCGGCTTCTCCCTAGACACAGGGAAAATCCGTAGGAAAATTATTTCCCTGCGGAAGGTTGCAATCTGTCAACAACAGCAGCAATGTGCTACTTCACGCAGCAACATAAGCGCCCTAAACTGACCGCCAACAGTCCTGTTTCCGAGAAACCACAGACAACGCCATGACCGAACACGCCGAACATTCTCGCTGGTATCTGTACATGTTACGCACGGTCAACGGGGCGCTGTACACCGGTATCACGACGGATGTTGGCCGCCGTCTGAACCAGCATCAAGCAGGAAAAGGGGCAAAAGCGCTACGAGGGAAAGGGGGGCTGACGCTGGTGTTTCACTGTCTGGTGGGCGATCGTTCAAATGCACTCAAACTGGAATATCGCATTAAACAGTTGAGCAAAAAACAAAAAGAAAGGCTGGTACAAGACCAGCCTCAGACGATTTGTATTGATACGCTATCGGTTAGAGAAAGCGGCTAAACGGCTCAGCATATTCAACCAAACCGCTTGCATCTTCAAATCCACTTTCGCCTTCAGACGACTCTTCACCGGCAACCTGATTGTCCGCCAGTGGGTAGACCTGGAAAGTCGATTCGCTGTCCGGCCAGCGGCAATGCAACTGGTGCTCTGTAGCCGGAACGAAACCAAAGCGAGAGTAGTACGCAGGCTCACCCAACACAACGACGGCGGTGTAGCCAAACTCATTCAGCGCATCCAGCCCTTCGTAGACCAGTTTCTCCCCCACGCCTTGTCGGCGCAGGCTGTCGTCTACCGCCAACGGCGCAAGCGCCACCCACTGCCGATCCTCACCTTCGATCAGTACTGGGCTGAATGCGGCGTAACCCACCACGCCACCTTCATCGTCGGTTGCTACGACGCCAAGCGTCAATAAGCCGTCTTCTCGCAGTTGATGCACCAGATCGGCTTCTGCACCCGTAGGAAAAGAACGGCGCAATAAGCTGTCGATCCCTGCGGCATCAACGGGAATTTCCACCCGGACTAGCATGATACTGGCGCGTGATCCGTTGCTTGCACCACGCCCTCCTGTAACCCGGCTTCAACAAAGTTCGCCAATTGTAGCAGACCAATACGCAGCGGCGCAGGCATAGCTTCCAGTTCAATAGCATCCATCAGGTTCTTCACATACAAACCTAACTCGGTGTCGCCCTCAATGCGCAGACGACGTTGGAAAAACAGCGAGTCTGGATCTTCTTTACGCGCCGCGATCAAAATCAGATCGTTTGCATCCGCACTGAAGCTAACATCCGGCGTCTCATCGTGACTTACCACCAGACGACCTTCACGCAGCGTCATAAACCACTGCAACCCGACATCACGCACCTCAATTTTCAGCCAGCGGCTTTCGAGAAATGTCAGATCGCCCTCTTCCAGCGCCTGACGGAACTGCCAGCCCAACATCTGTTCCAAAACCTGACGCTGTAGCGCAAAGGGAGTGAACTTGAGTGGCTTACCTAACAAGCTCGGCCCCTGACGCACAATCTGCGCTCGTAGTTTTTCCAACACTGGCATACTCCTCTTTAAAGCAATCTGACTGTTCAGATAATCTGCAAACATTTTGCCACATCCACCGCAAGCGGCAGAGGTCTATGTCAATAATTTAGTCGCTTATCCAATTATGCCCAACAGATTTTGTCCTTGCGCGACGATTAGCACCATAAACTGCCTTAAATCAAAGTCCTTACCTGATGGGTTAATTAATATTCCCAATCGTTAACAACATTCATCGACTGATAAATAATCGCTTACGACGACCCGCAAAGTGGCTGGCAAAACGCCCGTCATAAAAGCGGTATCAGTCTGAACATCATTGATCGTACCGAGCAGCTACGGCCCCGACGGGATTAATGAAGGATTGTGTATGGAACTGCTTTGCCCCGCTGGTAACCTGCCAGCACTGAAAGCTGCCATCGATAATGGCGCGGATGCGGTCTATATCGGCCTGAAAGATGACACCAATGCACGTCATTTTGCCGGGCTGAATTTTACCGATAAAAAACTACAGGAAGCGCGCGAGTACGTGCACCGCCATCGGCGTAAGCTGCATATCGCTATCAATACGTTTGCTCATCCAGATGGCTATCAACGCTGGCAGCGTGCCGTGGATATGGCCGCGCAGATCGGTGCCGATGTGTTGATCCTCGCCGATCTCGCCATGTTGGAATATGCTGCCGAACGCTATCCCAACATCGAACGCCACGTATCAGTGCAGGCTTCCGCGACAAACACCGAAGCGATTCGTTTCTACCATCGCCATTTCGATGTCTCACGCATCGTGCTACCGCGCGTGCTGTCCATTCATCAGGTGAAGCAAATCGCCCGCACCAGCCCAGTGCCGCTCGAAGTTTTTGCCTTCGGTAGCCTGTGCATCATGGCGGAAGGTCGCTGCTATCTCTCTTCCTATCTGACGGGTGAATCACCCAATACCGTGGGTGCCTGCTCGCCCGCGCAGTTTGTACGCTGGCAGCAGACGGAAAACGGCATGGAATCGCGTCTGAACAATATCCTGATCGACCGCTATCAGGACGATGAAAACGCTGGTTATCCTACATTATGTAAAGGCCGCTATTTGGTCGATGGGCAGCGCTACCATGCGCTGGAAGAACCCACCAGCCTGAACACACTGGAGCTTCTGCCTGAACTGATGGCGGCCAATATTGCTTCCGTGAAGATAGAGGGCCGCCAACGCAGCCCAGCCTACGTCAGCCAAATAACACAAGTATGGCGACAGGCTATCGATCGCTGCCGTGCCAATCCTGAGACATTTGTACCCACGCAAGCCTGGATGGATGCGTTAGGTGCAGTGGCAGAAGGCACGCAGACCACGCTCGGCGCGTATCACCGTAAATGGCAGTAGCAGGAGGACACATGAAATACGCATTAGGGAATATCCTCTACTATTGGCCGAAAGAGGATGTTGAGGCGTTTTATCAAGCCACGGTAAACAGCAGCGCCGACATCGTTTATCTCGGTGAAACAGTATGCAGCAAACGCCGTTTGATGAAGGTGGCCGACTGGTTCAACGTTGCCCGCGAGGTCGCCAACAGCGGTAAACAGGTGGTCATCTCGACGCTGGCGCTATTACAAGCTCCGTCTGAACTAACGGAACTTCGGCGCTATGTGGAAAATGGCGAATTTTTACTGGAAGCAAACGATCTGGGTGCAGTCAACATCGCCGCCGAACGTGGATTGCCTTTTGTCGCTGGACACGCGCTCAATTGCTATAACGCGTACACCCTACGGGTGCTGTATAAACAAGGCATGGTGCGCTGGTGCATGCCGGTCGAACTATCCCGTGATTGGCTACAGAACCTGCTGAACCAATGTGAAGAGCTTGGCTTTCGCCATCAGTTTGAAGTGGAAGTGCTCAGCTACGGCCATCTGCCGTTAGCCTATTCCGCACGCTGCTTCACCGCCCGTTCAGAAGATCGGCCGAAAGACGAATGTGAAACCTGCTGCCTTAGCTACCCGCAAGGCAGAAAAATGCTGTCGCAGGAAAATCAGCAAGTCTTTGTCCTCAACGGCATCCAGACGCAAAGCGGCTATTGCTACAACCTCGGCAACGAACTGACATCAATGCAGGATCTGGTCGATGTTGTCCGACTTTCTCCAAACGACATCACCACGCCAGCCATGCTGGATAAATTTCGTGCCAACGAACAAGGCAATGCACCATTAACACTGGAAAATCAGGCTGATTGCAACGGCTATTGGCGTCGCGTCGCTGGCCTTGAGCTCGTTCAATAACGCATTCCTGTCAGGGCGGGCAACCGCCCTTTTCCTCCTATTCTAAATAATTCGAGTTTCAGGCAGACGGCAAGCGAGGGCATCCCGATGAGCTTACTCAAGTAAGTGATTCGGGTGACTACGCGCAGCCAACGCACATGCAACTTGAAGTATGACGAATATAAACGCACCTTTTGAATTACGCAGTGCTGCGACATTCCCTCATACTGCTCTGACTTTCATCATTGACTGACAGCGTTAGCATCTACCGACAAGGTGGAGTCAGTGAACAACAAAGTGAGCCATATTATGTCCACACCTTCTCAATCCGCCGTGTTTTCCGTCCTCGATCTTGCACCGATTCCGCAAGGCGCGACAGCGCGTGACGCCTTCCACCGTTCGCTGGATCTGGCGCAACATACAGAAAAATGGGGCTATCACCGCTATTGGCTGGCGGAACACCACAGCATGACCGGTATCGCCAGTGCGGCAACGTCGGTGCTGCTCGGCTACCTTGCCTCGGGAACGCAGCGTATCCGCCTCGGCTCCGGCGGTGTGATGCTGCCGAACCACTCGCCGCTCGTCATCGCCGAGCAGTTCGGTACATTGGAATCGCTGTATCCCGGCCGTATCGATTTGGGATTAGGTCGCGCGCCCGGCACCGATCAACGCACCATGATGGCGCTTCGCCGTCACCTTAATGCCGATATCGACGATTTCCCACGCGATGTGCAGGAACTACAGCGCTATTTCGCCAATGCGCAGCCGGGTCAGGCGGTGCAGGCCGTCCCCGGACAAGGTCTACACGTTCCGATTTGGCTATTGGGATCGAGCTTGTACAGCGCGCAACTAGCGGCAAGACTAGGCTTACCTTTCGCCTTCGCAGCCCATTTCGCCCCCGATATGCTGCTGGAGGCATTCCGCCTGTACCGAGAGAACTTCATTCCTTCAGCCACCCATGCTAAGCCTTATGCAATGGTTTGCATCAATGTGGTTGCAGCAGATAGTGACCGTGATGCACGCTTCCTCTTCACCTCGATGCAGCAACAGTTCATCAACCTGCGCCGTGGCACTCCGGGCCCGTTACCCGCGCCGGTAGAAAACATCGATACGGTTGGGTCTCCTGTCGAACAGTTTGGCGCGGAGCAAGCCCTGCGATTGTCAATTGTCGGCGATCGCACAAAGATACGTCATGGACTGCAGAGTCTTTTGCGTGAAACGCAGGCGGATGAAGTGATGATCAATGGTCAAATTTTTGACCGTCAGGCACGACTGCGATCTTTTGAAATCGCGATGGATGTACGGCAGACGCTGTAATGAAACGCTGTAAAAACAAAACGTCCGGCTTTCACCGGACGTTTTGCTTAGAAATATTAGCTAATTATGGATTATTTCCCATCGACGGTCGCAGGTAGGCTATCAAATGTTCTCAAGCCTTTCTTATCATAAGGGTTCCCAATCCAACGTTCCGCCTCTTTGAAATCTGGGTTTACTACACTTTTTTCAGGCTCAAAAATATTGTAGCTTAACCCAGACAAGTCGGACCAAGTATGGATAAGATGCGCATTGCTGTACTTACGATCAACATACTTAGAGTAGTCGGTAGTATGGCTTTTACGCCATTCCGGTGACATCCAAACCATAAATGGAATAGTGTACATTGCACGTGTCGGAGCCGCTTCGTTACGCCCTAACACATTATGAGGCGGTGTTTCATAAACGTCTTCACCATGATCGGAGAAATAGACAAGAAAACCATTAGGCTTACTTTTTTCAAATGTTTTAATCAGTGTATCGACAATGTAATCGTTATATAACTCTGCATTATCATAATGATTATACACTTCGACTTCACCGTCGGTCAGACCTGTAGGCGTACCATCACGGCCATTGAATTTGTCAAAATCATCTGGGTAACGGTATTTGTAGTTCATATGTGTTCCCAATAAATGAACGACAATAAATTTCTTCGAAGCAGGATCCGCAAGCACTTCTTGAAAAGGAGATAATACGACATCGTCATATTGTCTTACACTTTGTGTGCGTTGGTTATTCAAATAAAACTGTTTGTCCGTTTGCTGCGAAAACACCGTTAACATGGTATTACGCTTAGTCATCGTCTGCTGATTGGTGATCCAAAACGTTTTATATCCCGCTTGCTTCATCATATTCATCATTGAAGGTTTACTGAGATATAAATCCGGATTTTGTTCGTCCGCGAAGGTCAAGGACTGTTGCAGGATTTCGATAGTATAAGGCCGGGATGTCACGACATCATTGAACACAATGAGATTCGGATCAGTCTTATGCAATGCATCCAAGCGAGGCGTTGTCGGGCGAGAATAGCCATAAAGGCTCATACGACTACTTGTTGTTGACTCACCAATAACCAGTACTAAGGTGCGTGGTGTATCACCATTTACGTCTTTTAGATTCTCCAACGGAGGGAGAGCAGCATTCTGCTGTAGCATCTCAGTCATGCTTTCTAACTGCTGTTGGTACTCAATATAGCTGGATAGAAATTGCCAAGGGGCGGTAGTCGCCATGCGACCTGCAATGTAGCCCGCAGTATCCTCGATAGATATCTTCTGAGTAAATAATTTCTTATATACAGGTACGGCAAACAATACTGAAAAAATCAGCAACGATGTCACGATTTTGGCTACGGTAGTGACATAAACAGGACGTAATTTTTTCCACAGTAGAAAAACAATTGCCGTATAAGCAACTAACACAGCAATCATCTTCAAATTGAAATACTGACTCAGGAACTCTGTGGCTTCTGTTGTGTTAGATTCAAAAATAACAAACAGGACACTCTGCGAAAATTCCTGTTTATAGATTGAGTAATAACAGATAGCGATCGCGGAAGGCACCCATAGCACGATACCTAAAACAGCAGCAATCCTGCGCGTATACTGAGGAAAGAAAAGCAAAGGAACCAACCAAAGTAGACTATATATTAGGGAGTCTCGTAACCCCGTAGTCCCACTGTGTCCACTTAATACAATCCATAATTGCAGTGCGCAAGAAAAAGACCATAAAAAGAGCAATAAGAAAATGAGCGCGCCCCAACTAAAATTTTTATTTTTTGAAAATTCAACCACTTAAATAACCCCTTAAATAAAAACATATTGATTAGATGTTTCAAATAATTCAGCAACGAGGTTGCCATATAAGAATTATCATTGCCCAGGCTGGGTAAAACCTACGCCACTCCTTCATTAAATTTAATCAATAATACACTGACATCATTAATAATAACTTAAGAACAAAAAAGATATTTTACAGCAAAAAAACGACCCACTAGTGGGTAATACTTGTCAGTTAAGCTTTTGAAGGTAGCCGTAACGCCTAGCGTTACGGCTACCTTTTTTTATTGCTCTCGGATATCGAGATGAGAAACGAGCTGGCTCTTGGAAAGCGAGAGGAACAATGTCATCCCGGTGACAGCTCAAACCATCATCTCCATTAGCAGGCGACGTTTATGAATAGTAACGACGCCGTGTCCATAAGGCATTCATCAATCAGTTCAAGCGACAGAAGGTCGGAAAAGCAGAAAATTCTTTCGAAGTGAATTTATGGACAGTATCAAGGACCTGGCTAAGTAGCATAAAAAAATCCGTAATCCCTGTGAGATTACGGATTTTTGCACAATAGCCGGATCGTCCAAGCGATCGTTAACTGATCGGCATTACCCACTAGTGGGTCGTTTTTATAACAGAAAAGGTCAAGCTACTAAATATCTCGACAACGATATTTTATTTCCTGTTGTAACAATATGCTTACGCGTCAGCGGGACGACGGCGTGGAGCACGTGGGGCTGCATCACGATTGAAAGAACGTTCGCGACGCTCACCGCCATTACCGTTACTTTCACGGCGTTCACCACCGCCGAAAGAGCGACGTGGCGCTGCGCCATCACGACGTTCGCCACCCGCACCAGCAGGACGGTTACCGCCACGACGTTCAGGCTGTGCTACTGCATCACCCAGCAATTGCATATTCATTGGTTTGTTCAGAATACGCGTGCGGGTAAAGTGTGATAACAGGTCGCCCGGCATACCTTTTGGCAGCTCGATCGTGGAGTGGGAACCGAACAGCTTGATGTTACCGATGTAGCGGCTGCTGATATCCCCTTCGTTGGCGATAGCACCAACAATGTGGCGAACTTCAACACCGTCATCACGACCCACTTCGATACGATACAGTTCCATCTCACCCGACTCACGACGTTCACGACGCTGTGGACGGTCACCGTCACGGCTTTCGCGAGAATCACGCGGATCGCGGCGACGATCGCCACGTGAATCACTACGAGACTCATCACGATCGCGGAATTCGCGGCGAGGACGGAATGCTGGATCTGGCGGCAGAATCAGAGGACGTTCTCCCTGTGCCATTTTCAACAGCGCGGCAGCCAGCGTTTCGATATCCAGCTCTTCCTGCGGTTGCAGTTTCGTCAACAGCGCGCGGTACATGTCCAGATCGCTGCTTTCCAGTTGCTGCTGTACTTTAGCGGCAAACTTAGCCAAGCGACGTTGTCCCAGTAATTCCGCATTTGGCAATTCCACTTCAGGAATTGTCAGCTTCATTGTACGTTCAACGTTGCGCAACAGGCGACGCTCGCGGTTTTCTACAAACAGCAGTGCACGACCTGCACGACCTGCACGACCAGTACGACCAATACGGTGGACGTAAGACTCGGCATCCATCGGAATATCGTAGTTCACTACCAGACTGATACGCTCAACGTCCAGACCACGTGCTGCAACATCGGTCGCAATCAGGATATCCAGACGACCATCTTTCAGACGCTCCAGCGTTTGCTCACGCAGCGCCTGGTTCATGTCACCATTCAGCGCGGCACTGTTGTAACCGCTGCGTTCCAGCGCTTCTGCCACTTCCAGCGTTGCGTTCTTGGTACGAACGAAAATAATCGCCGCATCAAAATCTTCTGCTTCCAGGAAACGTACCAATGCTTCATTTTTACGCATACCCTGCACCGTCCAGTAGCTCTGGCTGATGTCTGGACGCGTAGTCACGCTTGATTGGATGCGAACTTCCTGCGGATCTTTCATGAAACGGCGCGTAATACGGCGAATCGCTTCCGGCATAGTTGCAGAGAACAGCGCAGTCTGATGCGTAGCAGGGATCTGAGCCATGATGTTTTCAACATCTTCGATGAAGCCCATACGCAGCATTTCATCTGCTTCGTCCAGTACCAAACCACTCAGGTTGGACAGATCCAGCGTACCGCGTTTCAGGTGGTCCAGCAGACGGCCAGGAGTACCAACAACGATCTGTGCCCCACCACGCAAAGCGCGCAGTTGAACGTCATAACGCTGGCCGCCGTACAGGGCAACAACATTAACGCCGTGCATATGTTTGGCAAAATCATTACAGGCTTCAGCAACCTGAACAGCCAGTTCACGGGTTGGAGCCAACACCAGCATCTGCGGTGCTTTTAACTCAGGCTTTAAATTATTGAGTAATGGCAGAGCAAAAGCCGCAGTTTTACCGCTGCCGGTCTGTGCCATACCCAGCACATCGCGACCGTTCAGCAGGTGAGGAATACATTCAGCCTGAATCGGCGATGGTTTTTCATAACCCAGATCGGTCAGGGCATTAATAATAGGAGCAGACAGCCCTAAATCGGAAAAAGAAGTAGATAAATCAGTCATGTACACGTGCCTCATTAAATATGGCGGCCAGTCTACATAACTCGTCGTGAAAATTTTCAGTCATTTTCATTGAAAAGTGTGAACCGGCTCAAATTGGATTAAAAAGCGAACAAAAAAGCCCTCACCCGTGAAGGTGATAACCGAGGTTTTTCAGGCTGATTACGTGTTCGTCAGCTATTGCTGGTCCGATCCTGATAGGTCGTCTTGCTCTTGGCCTAATAGCGCCAATTCCAACAATGCATAGCGGTGCTCAACAAAGTTATGGACATTGTTGGCAACCGTCAGCTTGAACAGCGCCAAGGCGGTGTTCTTGTCCCCCAGACTTAGGTAGTGCTTACCTAAATAGAAGTCAGTTTCACTGAGATGCTCAGCGAGCGAAGTGTTATTCGTAGCTTCTTCCTGTAACCGCTGCATCAGTGTTTTTTCACTGATACTACCCAGGTAGAATTCGACAATATTCCATCCCCAAGGCCCTTTCTTTACGTCGTCATAGCGTTTCTTCAACGCAATTTTGGCCGCCTCTGGATTGATTTCTCGCTCCACAAGATACAGCCACAACGAACGGAAAGGATCATTCGGATCGTCTCGATAAAACGCCAGCAGATCATCCTGCGCTAACAGATAGCGACCGCCATAATACAAAGCGATGCCACGGTTTAAACGCGCGTAATTGTAAGTTGGATCAAGCTCTAGTACAGAATCAAACGCTTCATAGGCAGCATCAAAATTGCCTGCCTGCGTTAAATAGATACCCAAATAGTTAAAAACTTCTGGAATATCAGGGCGGATCGTCAGCGCTTGTGAAAAATCATTCCGCGCCAATGCCCGTAACCCGAGACTATCATACAGCACTCCGCGCTCATATAATAGCTGTGCTCGCTCATCATCGGTTAATGCCCGGCTTGCAAGGATTTGTTCCATGCGTGCTAGGATCACTTCCTGCTGCAAAGTCGGCTGTAACGGAATCGCCAATACTGCGTCTTTACGCCAATCCGTGTTGCTGCATCCTACCAGCATGAGTGCTGTTGCAACATAACACCAGCGCAAGAAAGGCTTCATTTCCCACTCCCGAAGACAAACATTGGATGAACATCCTGTCCCGGACCGCTCAACGCAAGGACATCCATACCCTTACGATATACACGGCACCTTGCCATAATCAGGCAAGGTGCCATAAGACCGTTTTCTAACAGTCGTTATTCCTCAGAAGACGGAGCTGCCGCTTCCTGAGTTTGTGCATTGGCTTCTTTGATGCTTAAGCGCACGCGGCCCTGACGATCAACTTCCAGAACCTTGACCGGCACTTCCTGACCCATCTGCAGGTAGTCAGTCACTTTCTCTACGCGCTTGTCAGCGATCTGAGAAATATGCACCAGGCCTTCTTTGCCACCGCCAATAGCGACGAAAGCACCAAAGTCAACGATGCGAGTCACTTTACCCTGATACACGCGGCCAACTTCGATTTCGGCAGTGATCTCTTCAATACGACGAATTGCGTGTTTCGCTTTTTCGCCGTCAGTTGAAGCGATCTTCACAGTACCATCGTCTTCAATTTCAATAGTCGTGCCAGTCTCTTCCGTCAGCGCACGGATCACAGAACCACCTTTACCGATCACATCTTTGATCTTATCGGTACTGATTTTGATGGTGTGAATACGCGGTGCGAATTCAGAGATATCGCCACGCGGCGTGCTGATTGCCTGCTCCATCACACCCAGAATGTGCAAACGCGCACCCTTGGCTTGATTCAAAGCAACCTGCATGATCTCACGGGTAATCCCTTCGATCTTGATATCCATCTGCAGCGCAGTGATACCTTCACGACTACCAGCAACTTTAAAGTCCATATCGCCCAGGTGATCTTCATCACCCAGAATGTCGGACAGAACAACAAAGTTGTCGCCTTCTTTCACCAGACCCATCGCAATACCCGCAACGGCTGATTTGATCGGCACACCTGCATCCATCAGTGCCAGAGAAGCACCGCAGACAGACGCCATGGAAGAAGAACCGTTAGATTCCGTAATTTCAGAGACCACACGCACGGTGTACGGGAATTCGTTCGCCTTCGGCATAACAGCCAACACACCGCGCTTAGCCAGACGACCGTGACCAATTTCACGACGCTTAGGCGAGCCAACCATCCCGGTTTCACCGACAGAGTACGGAGGGAAGTTGTAGTGTAGCAGGAAGCGATCGGTACGTTCACCGGTCAGTTCGTCGATGGTCTGCGCGTCACGCTCAGTACCCAACGTTGCAGTGACCAGCGCCTGCGTTTCACCACGGGTGAACAACGCAGAACCGTGGGTACGTGGCAGTACACCAGTACGCACATCAAGACCACGAATCATGTCTTTTTCACGGCCATCGATACGCGGTTCGCCAGCCAGTACACGGCTACGCACGACATTTTTCTCGATGTTGCCCAGAATTTCCTGGATCTCACCAGCATTCAGCGTTTCATCTTCGGCTTGCAGCGCAGCAACAACGTCAGCTTTGATGACGTTAACTTGTGCATAACGCTCTTGTTTTTCGGTGATACGGTAAGCGTCACCCAAACGTGCTTCAGACAGAGCCTGTACACGTTGCTCTAAAGAAACATTAACTTCTGGCGCATGCCATTCCCACTTCGGTTTGCCCGCTTCTGCAACCAGTGAGTTGATGTTTTCGATAACGATCTGCTGTTGGTCGTGACCAAACACGACTGCACCCAGCATCTGATCTTCACTCAGCACTTCAGCTTCTGATTCCACCATCAGAACTGCGCCTTGTGTACCTGCAACAACCAGATCCAGACGGCTTTCTTTCAGCTCATCTGTCGTTGGGTTCAGGACATACTGGTCGTTCAGGTAACCGACGCGTGCTGCACCGATAGGACCGCTGAACGGGATACCAGACAGGCTCAGCGCCGCAGAAGCACCAATCATGGCAACGATGTCAGGGTTAACCTGTGGGTTAACGGAAACGACAGTGGCAATCACCTGAACTTCATTCAGGAAGCCTTCTGGGAACAGAGGGCGAATCGGACGGTCAATCAGACGAGAAATCAGCGTTTCGCCTTCGCTTGGGCGACCTTCACGGCGGAAAAAACCACCGGGGAAACGTCCAGCAGCGTAGGTACGCTCCTGATAGTTAACCGTCAACGGGAAGAAACTTTGGCCTGGTTTAGCATTTTTAGCGCCGACAACGGTAACGAATACCGCAGTGTCATCCATGCTTACCATTACAGCGGCGGTAGCCTGGCGTGCCATCATACCGGTCTCTAACGTGACGGTATGCTGACCATATTGAAACTTACGAACGATCGGATTCAGCAAAATAATATCCTTAGCTGGGGCACGTTACACGTATTCAAGATAAACGCACCAGTGAACTCCCGACCTTTACACTACATTCTCACGACTAATGACAACCCTTATCTTGCCTATGCAGATAAAGCCTCTCATTAGCCGCGCGAACCTCTGTAATGCAAGATCCTATTAACAACAATACATTACTCTGTTTTGCTAATGCTTCCTAGAAGAAAGGGGCCAAAAGAGGCCCCTTTCCACTGAAACTCAGAAGACTTAGCGACGCAGACCCAGACGCGCGATCAGACTGGTGTAACGTGCTACATCTTTACGCTTCAGGTAGTCCAGCAGCTTACGACGCTGAGAAACCATACGCAGCAGACCACGACGGCTGTGGTGATCTTTTTTGTGCTCAGAAAAGTGGCCTTGCAGATGGTTGATCTGCGCAGTCAGCAAAGCAACCTGAACTTCAGTAGAACCACTATCGTTAGTGCCACGACCGAAGTCTGCTACGATTTTAGCTTTAGCTTCAACACTTAGAGACATTGTAATACTCCAAACATTATAGATAAAAAAACAGGCGCCGATCTCTAATTCAGCCACCCAATAGTCAAGCCGCGCTATTCTACCCTCAGCGTTCTGCGATAGCAAGGCAGCAACGGGCGGGTTTACACTGGAAACTCAACAACCAGACGCCGCGGCGCAACGCGACCATCGTCGTCAATTTCACCCATTCCGATAAATTTATGCGCGTCTCCCTCGGTGATTCTCACCATGCCGTTCAACGGCGCATGCGCTGCCTGAACAGCCTGTCCAAGCTTCAAATAGCCTGCGACAACGGGTGGCAAATTCACTTCAGGGAAATCAATAACCGGGCTTTCCATCGGCATCAATAGAGGGTCAAGGGTCAGAGAAAGTGCGAGCTCTTCAGTCTGAGCCTGCTCGGCCAAGGTAGCCAGTTGTTCCAGCGTCACCATTCTTTCAGTCGGATACGCAGCAACCTGCAAGCGACGCAGGTAAATCACATGCGCACCACATCCCAGCTTTTCACCCAGATCGTCAATGATGGTACGGATGTACGTCCCTTTCGAGCAGTGGATCTCTAGCTCCAACTCATCGCCTTCCCAGCGAATAAACTGAAGTTCGTAAACGGTAATTTCACGTGCTTCACGCGGAACCGTCAGCCCCTGGCGTGCGTACTCATACAACTTACGCCCCTGGTATTTCAGCGCTGAGTACATGGATGGTACTTGCTGCGTAGTACCGCGAAAACTCTCCAGCGCCTGCTCCAGATCCGTAGCAGAAAAACCAATAGCACGTTCTTCAATCACGTTGCCATCGGCATCAGAGGTATCAGTGCGTTGCCCAAGGCGAGCAATGACACGGTAGCGTTTATCAGAATCCAGCAAATATTGGGAAAACTTTGTCGCTTCCCCAAGACAAATCGGCAGCATACCGGTGGCTAATGGATCCAACGCCCCTGTATGACCCGCTCTGTTAGCGTTAAAAATCCGTTTTACTTTCTGCAAAACATCATTAGACGACACGCCTTGCGGCTTATCTAATAACAATACGCCGTGTACATCACGGCCACGGCGACGAGGACGACTCATTAATCCTCCTGATCTTCGCCCGTAACAGAACGTCGTTCCGTATCGTTTCTGACCACATTGGTCACCAGATTAGACATTCTCATCCCTTCAACCAATGAGTTGTCATAGGAGAAGGTTAATTCTGGAACAACACGCAGGCGCATTGCCTTACCAATCATCATACGGATAAAGCCAGACGCATCTTGCAGTGCTTTCACCGCGATTTTAACTTGCTCTGGCTCGTTATCATTCAGGAAGGTCACAAAAACCTTGGCATAGGCCAGATCGCGAGAAACTTCCACACCGGATACGGTCGCCATGCCGATGCGCGGATCTTTCACTTCACGTTGAATGATAATGGCGATTTCTTTTTGCATTTCCTGCGCAACGCGCTGGGTGCGGCTGAATTCTTTTGCCATGATAAATTCTCCAGTAAAAATTGGGGGGCACTAGGCCCCCCTTATAAATCACTTACGTCGTCGCTGAAACGAATTAGGCGATCGTGCGTTTGATCTCAATCGTTTCAAAGACTTCGATCATATCGCCAGGGCGGACGTCGTTGTAGTTCTTCACGCCGATACCACATTCCATGCCGTTACGGACCTCGTTAACGTCATCTTTGAAGCGGCGCAGAGATTCCAACTCGCCTTCGTAGATCACCACGTTGTCACGCAATACACGGATCTTGTTGTGACGCTTAACGATACCTTCCGTCACCATACAGCCAGCGATAGCGCCAAATTTCGGTGATTTAAAGACGTCACGGACTTCGGCCAGACCGATGATCTCTTGCTTATACTCCGGCGCCAGCATACCGCTCATCGCCTGTTTCACTTCGTCGATCAAATCATAGATGACGGAGTAATAACGTAGATCCAGGCTTTCCGCTTCAACGACACGGCGTGCTGATGCATCGGCACGAACGTTAAAACCAAGGATAATCGCATTCGATGCCGCTGCCAGCGTAGCGTCAGTTTCTGTGATACCGCCCACACCGGAACCGACGATCTTCACTTTCACTTCATCAGTAGACAGTTTCTGCAGTGAATCGGAAATCGCTTCACAAGAACCCTGTACGTCAGATTTCAGAACGATGTTCAGCTCAGAAACTTCACCTTCTGTCATGTTGGCAAACATGTTTTCCAGTTTAGATTTCTGCTGACGAGCCAGTTTAACTTCGCGGAATTTACCCTGACGATACAAGGCAACTTCACGTGCTTTCTTCTCGTCACGAACAACCGTGGCTTCATCACCTGCGGCAGGCACACCAGACATACCGAGAATTTCGACAGGAATAGAAGGACCTGCGGACGTAATTTCACGGCCTAACTCATCACGCATCGCACGAACACGGCCATATTCAAAGCCGCACAGAACGATGTCGCCTTTATTCAGCGTACCTTCACGTACCAGTACAGTTGCAACCGGGCCACGACCTTTATCCAAGAAGGATTCGATCACTACACCGTTTGCCATGCCGCTACGAACGGCTTTCAGCTCCAGAACTTCGGCCTGCAACAGAATCGCATCCAGCAGTTCATCGATACCCGTACCGGCTTTAGCAGATACGTGGACAAACTGAGATTCACCGCCCCACTCTTCCGGCATGATACCGTACTGAGACAGCTCGGTTTTTACACGGTCCGGATCGGCATCTGGCTTATCGATTTTGTTTACTGCAACAACAACCGGAACCTTAGCCGCTTTCGCGTGCTGGATAGCTTCGATTGTCTGCGGCATCACGCCATCGTCCGCTGCCACAACCAGTACCACGATATCCGTAGCCTGAGCACCACGAGCACGCATTGCGGTAAACGCGGCGTGTCCCGGTGTGTCCAGGAACGTAATCATACCGTTGTCAGTTTCAACGTGGTAAGCACCGATGTGCTGGGTAATACCACCCGCTTCGCCTGCTGCTACCTTGGTTGAACGGATATAGTCAAGCAGAGAGGTTTTACCGTGGTCAACGTGACCCATGATGGTCACGACTGGCGCGCGGGATTCCGCCGCAACACCCATATCACGATCGCTCATTACTGCTTCTTCCAGCTCGTTTTCACGACGCAGGATGACTTTATGGCCCATCTCTTCCGCGACGAGTTGCGCGGTTTCCTGATCGATGACCTGGTTGATGGTTGCCATCGCACCCAGCTTCATCATCGTTTTGATGACCTGAGAGCCTTTAACTGCCATTTTGTTAGCCAGTTCAGCAACGGTAACGGTTTCACCGATCACAACATCACGGTTAACCGCTTGAGCAGGCTTATTGAAGCTCTGCTGCAGTGAGCTTGGCTTACGCTTGCCTTTACCGCCACGGGTAACGGCACGCGCTTCTTCACGGTCAGCTTTAGACTCAGACTGGCGATTGCCTTTCTTCTGCTTGGTGACTTTAGCTGCGCGGGTGCGGGTACGACGCTCACCTTCAACCTGACGGTCGTTTTCATCTTCTGCTTCACGGGCATGATGAGACGTCGTCACGTGATAATCGGCAGATTCTTCAGGTTTAGTCGCACTTTCCGCTTCCCAACGTCCGGCGTTCTCTTCAGCCATACGGCGAGCTTCTTCAGCAATACGACGCGCTTCTTCTTCAACTTTAAGACGCGCAGTTTCTTCTGCTTTACGTTTAAGTTCGGCAGCTTCCGCTTCACGTTTCGCTTTCTCAGACTGAGCTGGCTTGGTCATATTTTCGTTTTGTTGGTTCGTCACTTTTTCTTTTTCCGCTACATCACGCTTAGCTTTTTCAGCGGCTTCACGTTTGGCTTGCTCGTCGGCAGCACGCTTCGCTTTCTCAGCAGTTTCGCGCAGATCGGCCTCGCGTTTAGCCTGCTCTTCAGCGGCACGTTGTGCCTGTTCTTCCGCTTCACGCCGTGCCTGCTCTTCCTCTTCAGCCCGTTGGGCATCAATAGGATCGCGTTTTACATAAGTGCGTGTCTTGCGGACTTCGATCTGCACCGACTTACTTTTACCACCGGTGCTAGGGACATTTAACGTGCTACGTGTTTTGCGCTGCAGCGTTAATTTACTCGGCGCATTACCGCGATCGCGGTTCAGATGCGCTAATAACGTTTCTTTTTCATGCTGGGTCACAGAGTCCGATTCAGACTTGGTCATTCCCGCATCAGCAAACTGCTGTACCAGGCGGTCCACCGGAGTTTGAATCTCTGCGGCCAGCGATTTTACGGTTACATCTGTCATGCTGTTCCTTTCCTGCTACAGTTCGTTATTCGTTGTCGTCGCCAAACCAACAGATATTACGTGCGGCCATAATCAATTCGCCCGCTTGCTCATCATTGAGCTCTTCAATATCTGTCAGGTCGTCAACGCCCTGTTCAGCAAGATCTTCCAGCGTACAAACACCGATCGCAGCAAGTTTGAACGCCAACTCACGCGACAGCCCAGGCAAGCTAAGTAAGTCTTCAGCAGGTTGACCGTCACCAAGGCTTTCTTCATGCGCCAATGCCAGCGTTGTTAATGCGGCTTTAGCTCGCTCACGCAATGCTTCAACGGTTTCTTCATCAAGGCCTTCGATAGCCAGCAGTTCCTTGATTGGCACATAGGCCAGTTCTTCAAGTGAGGAGAAACCTTCTTCAACCAACACAGTGGCAAACTCTTCATCAATATCCAGGTGCTTGGTAAAGACGTCGATTGCAGCATGTGCTTCGGCCTGATGCTTGGCTTGAAGATCTTCCACTGTCATCACGTTCAGTTCCCAACGATCGTCTGAACGATGCTGTTTCAACAGTTGGGAAGCCAGACGGACGTTCTGCCCGTTTCGACCAATCGCCTGAGCCAGATTACTCGACTCAACGGCGATATCCATCGTGCAGGTATCTTCATCAACGACGATCGATACCACATCGGCAGGGGCCATGGCATTGATCACAAACTGTGCAGGATTGTCATCCCACAGAATGATATCAATACGCTCGCCACCCAGTTCACTGGAAACAGCCTGCACGCGCGCACCGCGCATACCGACACAAGCACCGACAGGATCGATACGCTTGTCATTCGTCTTCACTGCAATTTTCGCACGTGAACCCGGATCGCGAGCCGCTGCCTTAATTTCGATAATTTCTTCGCCGATTTCTGGCACTTCAATGCGGAAGAGCTCAACCAGCATTTCCGGGCGGGAACGGCTGACAAACAGTTGAGCACCGCGAGCTTCTGGACGTACAGAGTACAGCACGCCACGAATACGATCGCCAGGGCGGAAATTTTCACGAGGCAGCATGTCTTCACGGCCAATAACGGCTTCTGCACCAGTGTTAGAGCCATCAATCGGTCTGACTTCAAGTGAAATATTATCACGGTTCACCTTCTTCACGACACCGGTGATAATTTCGCCTTCTTGCTCACGGAACTGATCAACAACCATCGCACGTTCAGCTTCACGAACTTTCTGTACGATAACCTGTTTTGCCGTTTGCGTAGTAATACGGTCAAAGGTTACGGATTCGATTTGATCTTCAACATAACCGCCAACGTCAAGAGAAGGATCTTCGAACTGCGCAGCATCAAGCGTAATTTCACGAGTTGGCAGAGTGACTTCATTCACCACCAACCAACGACGAAAGGTATCAAAATCGCCGGTTTTACGATCGATACTGACGCGAACGTCAATTTCCTGCTCGTATTTTTTCTTGGTTGCCGTCGCTAGTGCGGTTTCCAACGCCTCAAAAATCTTCTCGCGCGGAAGGGATTTCTCATTGGAAACTGCTTCAACAACAGCCAGAATCTCTTTGTTCATCCTAGTTGCCTCATCCAAACTTTAAAAGTGGGGTACAAGATTCGCTTTCTGAATGTTGCTCAGCGCGAATACTTCATCTTTGCCTTCCACTGTTATGGTGATCATTTCGCCGTCAACAGCGTTGATCACACCCAACCATTTACGGCGATTCTGGACTGCCATACGCAGCACCACTGTCACCTCTTCACCGATGAAATGCAGATAGTGTTCTGCTGTGAATAAGGGACGTTCGAGCCCTGGAGACGAAACTTCCAGGTTATAAGCGACAGTAATTGGGTCTTCTACGTCCAATACCGCACTGACCTGGTGGCTGACATCAGCACAATCATCAACAGTGATCCCATCTTCACTATCAATATAGATACGCAGCGTCGATTGGCGGCTACGGATGAACTCAATCCCAACTAATTCGTAGCCTAATGCGGCCACGGGCGCTGAAATCATCTCTGTTAATTTTTGCTCTAATGTGGACAAGTCCACCCCCAAGACATAAAAAAAGGGCCTAATAGCCCAGTTGTTTGTTGCCAAATAACAAAAAACCCCGAAAAATCGGGGCTTTATGCAACTGGACCCTAATACCGCGAGCCATCGCGGCATAACTTTCGGTGAAGGATTTTTTCAAAAATCACTGCAAAAAGAGATAGAAATTGAGTGAAGAACATATTTGAAAAAACACTTTACTGGAAGTAAGTGGTTGCGGGGGCCGGATTTGAACCGACGACCTTCGGGTTATGAGCCCGACGAGCTACCAAGCTGCTCCACCCCGCGTCCGAAAACGTGGCAAATACTACGCTGACAACCGCACAAATGCAAGTCATCCATAGGACTGGTTCGAAGGCGATTTTTATACGTGGAATAGGTCTATTTGTCAATAACAACCGCTCGTTTGGAACGTCAATCACAGCGCCAGGGATTCCAAACCGATCTTGTTCCGCCGCCCTAGTCGTAAAGTAGGCAAGCTGTAGAAGAAAGGATCAGATGCCAAGGAGATGTGGAAGAGATGGCATTTGGGATTTACATATTTTCAAATAAAATAATAACTAAATAAATTTTATCTTCATTCCTCTTCTAACAATAACATCAATAATCACGGCAACATCAATATATCTCTCATACAGACCTTCAAAAAATCATAATTTCAACTTTATTCATTATAATTTAAAAAAACACTAATTTCCCCATAAAAACCCTATTTAACAAATTCACTTCATACTAAAAAACATTAAAACAGTGTACAAAACCATTAACCACAACAGACAAAACCAAAATAAAACATAAACTTACCAACAATAAACCCTCCGTTAATTTTATTTTAAAAGCCAAAAACAAATGAAATAATACAATAAAATCAATTTATTAAAAAAACCTTATTTCAAATACAATTATTATCTTATCAAGATAAACGATAATTAATCATATATACGGACATAATCATTTAATAAAGTTAGAATAATGAAGTCAATTAGCAATAAAATATCATTAAATAATATTTAGCGTAGTGAATTATAAAAAACAACACGTGACATTACAGCATAGAAATTTATATATTCATACCATCAAATAAATATTACAGAATAGTTATTTTATTTCCATCAAAGTTTTTTATATTTATTTCGTGATGGAAAGAATAGCAACCTAGCAGATTTACTCGGTTTGAAGTCCCTCGCGGTCAAAATGACTCCCAGGGGAGAAAGTACACATCAAGTAACAGGGAACGTAACCTCAACAGGGTTGTAGAGTAGCAAGCAGTTCTTCACGAGAGAGTGATCGCACCAAGACAGCTTCCTACCCGATTTGAACGACAGGAGCAGATGCTTACGGTCATCGTTCAGGGAAGTAATCACGTTGACCTTCCGAGTGTTGAACCAACGTGAGGAACCATCCCTCACGTCACATTTTACACTCCACACCTGAGTGCAGACGCGTTGATGAACCAATCGCTACATCAGAGGCACCTGGCCTTAACCTCAATGACAATTGACTGACATCGGAACAATGAGCGTAACCAGCCACAGTAGTCCTCTAAAAAACTGCGAGCATAGATAAATCTACCTCATCCGATCCGATGCTTCAGCGACTGTCGGATACCATGAAGAAAGGGCAGTATAAAATAGTGAAGTATATTACTGAGAGAATAGAAAACGCGCCTCAAGCCTTTATTGACTGATTAGACAGCAAGTAACTGGCGCATCTGTAAGGCTAATGTGAGAAATTAAAGACAAAAAAATAGACGCTTGTTAGCGTCTATTTTTTATGTTGGTACCGAGGACGGGACTTGAACCCGTAAGCCCAATCGGGCACTACCACCTCAAGGTAGCGTGTCTACCAATTCCACCACCACGGCATCACAGTTACTGCTTTAAAACGCTTACTTCGGAATGTCACTCGCCGGCGTTGAAGGTGCAACAGGCGCTGTTGTCTGCTCCACTCTTTCTGGCTGGCTCAGGTTATCCCATGTACCGCCTCTTTTCTGCAGGGAACTTAAGTTCCCCAAAATGAGGCTGATAATGAAGAACAGGGTCGCCAGTATCGCCGTCATGCGGGTCATGAAATTACCAGAGCCGCTCGAACCGAACAAAGTGGCAGAAGCACCTGCTCCGAACGAGGCTCCCATATCAGCACCTTTACCCTGCTGGAGCATGATCAAGGCAACCAGCCCGATCGATACTAACAGGAAAATCACTAATAGAACTTCGTACATAGTCGTACCCGTTAACCGTTTTCCCCATGATTCATGGAGATGCTATATTCTGGCGGTAAACCGCGTGTCATTCCGCTAGGCCGGATGTAGAGTACATCCCTTATCAAGCGGGTCTGAATACTAACCAAAGGATGTAGCGTACGCAAGGGTAATTTGGTCGCCACGGGTTGATTGCAGAAAAAAACAGCGGCTTTCGACACCAAATGCATATCGAAAGCCTTATCTACCTGATTGATGAATCAAAAAACGTTCAGCCGACAGCTTTCACGGCATCCGCAATACGATTCGCCAACGCAATCACCGTCTCTTCGTGTTCGCCCTCAACCATGACCCGAATAAGTGGCTCAGTACCAGATTTTCGCAACAATACTCGCCCACGTCCGGCTAATTCTTTTTCCACATCCAGCGTAATCTGCTGCACATTGTTGTCTTCCAGCGGGTCGTTTTCACCCGTAAACCGTACATTGACCAAGATCTGTGGAAATAGCTTCATACCACTGCATAGATCATGCAGGCTCATATGGTTTTTCACTATCGCGGTAAGTACTTGCAAACCAGCAATCACACCGTCTCCCGTCGTAGTTTTATCCAATAGGATTACATGACCAGAATTTTCCGCACCAATGCGCCACCCTTTTGCCTGCATCATTTCTAACACATAGCGGTCACCCACCTTGGCACGAGCAAACGGGATACCCAGTTGCTTTAACGCGACCTCAAGCCCCATATTGCTCATCAGGGTGCCTACTGCGCCGCCACGTAGTTGCCCTTGACGCAGGCCTTCACGGGCGATGATATACAGGATTTGATCGCCATCGACCTTGTTGCCCAAATGATCGACCATGATGAGCCGATCGCCATCACCGTCAAAGGCCAGCCCAACATCCGCTTTTTCAGCCAGTACACGTGCCTGTAGCTGCCTCACGTCCGTCGCGCCACACTCTTCATTGATATTCATCCCATCCGGCTCACAGCCAATCGCGATGACTTTAGCACCAAGCTCACGCAATACGCTTGGGGCGATATGATAGGTAGCACCATTGGCACAATCGACGACAATCTTTAAGCCATTGAGGCTCAGTTCACTCGGGAAAGTTCCCTTACAAAATTCGATGTAGCGCCCAGCAGCATCAACAATACGGCTGGCTTTGCCTAACTCTGCGGACTCAACACACGTCAGTGGCTTTTCCAGTTCAGCTTCTATCGCTTCCTCTACTTCATCCGGCAATTTGGTGCCATCAATCGAGAAGAATTTAATACCGTTATCATAATAAGGGTTATGAGAAGCAGAAATAACGATACCGGCTTCAGCACGGAATGTCCGGGTAAGATAAGCGACAGCAGGCGTAGGCATCGGGCCGGTAAAAGAAGCCGATAATCCCGCAGCCGCGAGCCCGGCTTCTAGCGCGGATTCCAGCATATAGCCAGAAATACGGGTATCTTTGCCGATAATAATTTTACGCGAACCATGCCGCGCGAGTACTTTCCCGGCAGCCCAGCCCAGTTTAAGTACAAAATCAGGTGTAATCGGCGTATCACCAACCTTGCCACGTATACCATCGGTACCAAAATATTTGCGGTTACTCATTTTGTTTTTTATTCCTTCGCAGAAAGGGTAGCCTCAACAATGCGCATAGCATCAGCCGTTTCTTTAACATCGTGAACGCGAATAATCTGTGCTCCTTGCATCGCAGCGATAACTGCACAAGCGACGCTGCCATGAACACGCTGCGCAGGCGGCACATTAAGGAGTTGTCCAATCATGGATTTCCTCGACATGCCAACCAAAAGAGGCAGTTCAAAACGATGCAACTCGCTCAAACGAGCCAGAAGCGCGTAATTATGAGCAAGATTCTTACCGAATCCAAACCCAGGATCCAGCAATAGCTTACTTTTCGGAATATTGGCATTAACACAGCGTTCTATCTGTTGTTGCAAGAAATTTCCGATATCCTGAAGCAGGTCATCATAATGCGGTTTGTGCTGCATGGTTCTCGGCATACCCTGCATATGCATCAGGCACACTGGCAAACCTGTTGCCGCCGCTGCCTCCAGAGCACCCGGCTCTTGCAAAGCACGAATATCATTAATCAGATGCGCGCCCGCCAACGCTGACGCTGTCATCACTTCCGGCTTTGAGGTATCGACTGAGATCCATACGTCAAAGCGTTTAGCAATGGCTTCAACCACAGGCACTACACGTTCCAGTTCTTCTTCCGTACTGACCTCAGCCGCGCCGGGACGCGTTGACTCACCGCCAATATCGATCAGTGTCGCGCCAGCGCTCATCATGTTCTGGACATGAAGTAATGCCGCATCAAGATTATTGTGTTTACCACCATCGGAAAAAGAATCCGGCGTAACGTTAAGAATGCCCATGACGTGTGGGCAGGAAAGATCCAGCGTAGAGTCTCTGGCGACCAGTTGCATGATTTACCTCCGCATTCTGGTGTAGTTAGCGTGAAATATGATTCAAGAGCATTCCCAGTAAAAAACCCCAGCCTGGGCTGGGGTTTCGTAATGTTACAAATGTCTATCACGGACGTATTATTTGTCGTCCACTTGCTCAGACATTGTATTACCAGAATTGCTACCTGGATTAGGCGTCTGCGGCTCATCCACTGGCGTAGACGCTTTAGGTGCACCGCCGTTGCCCGTGTTATTACCTGAGCCTGATTCTTCCCAACCAGCAGGCGGGCGAACTTCGCGACGAGCCATTAAATCGCTGATTTGCGGCGAATCAATCGTCTCATACTTCATCAACGCATCTTTCATGGCATGGAGGATATCCATGTTTTCCATTAACATGCGGCGAGCACGCTCGTAGTTCGTATCAACCAAACGCCTAACTTCCTGATCGATGATACGCGCAGTGTCATCGGACATATGCTTGGCTTTTGCTACAGAACGGCCGAGAAACACCTCCCCTTCCTCTTCCGCATAAAGCAGAGGACCGAGTTTTTCAGAGAAGCCCCATTGCGTCACCATGTTACGTGCAACGCTGGTCGCCATTTTGATATCTTGCGATGCGCCTGTAGAAACGTAGTCAGAACCATAGATAATTTCTTCCGCCAAGCGTCCGCCGTAGGCCACCGAAATACGACTCTCGAGCTTTTGGCGGCTTGCGCTGATTTCATCGCCTACCGGCAAGAAGAAAGCGACGCCCAACGCGCGACCGCGTGGGATAATCGTGACTTTATGCACCGGGTCATACCCAGGAACGAGCGAACCAACGATAGCGTGCCCCGCTTCATGATATGCCGTCGATTCTTTCTGCGCTTCGGTCATCACCATGGAACGGCGCTCAGCACCCATCATGATTTTGTCTTTAGCTTTCTCGAATTCGACCATCGAAACCACGCGTTTGTTGCCACGAGCGGCGAACAATGCAGCTTCGTTAACCAGGTTAGCCAAATCCGCACCGGAGAAACCTGGTGTACCACGCGCGATAACTGACGCATCGATATCTGGAGATAGCGGTACGCGACGCATATGAACTTTCAAAATTTGTTCACGACCGCGAACATCCGGCAGGCCAACCACAACCTGACGGTCAAAACGGCCTGGACGCAGCAAAGCAGGGTCAAGCACATCGGGACGGTTAGTCGCCGCAATAACAATAATGCCTTCGTTGCCTTCAAAGCCATCCATCTCAACCAGCATTTGGTTCAGCGTTTGTTCACGTTCATCGTGACCACCACCTAAACCAGCGCCACGCTGACGGCCAACGGCGTCGATTTCATCGATAAAGATGATACAAGGTGCAGCTTTCTTCGCCTGTTCGAACATGTCACGAACACGAGAAGCACCGACCCCGACAAACATTTCAACGAAGTCAGAACCAGAAATCGTAAAGAAAGGTACTTTCGCTTCACCGGCAATGGCTTTAGCCAGCAGCGTTTTACCCGTTCCCGGCGGGCCGACCATCAGAATACCTTTCGGAATTTTACCGCCCAATTTCTGGAAACGGCTAGGTTCACGCAGGTACTCGACCAGTTCGCTAACCTCTTCCTTCGCTTCGTCGCAACCGGCTACATCAGCAAACGTCGTCTTGATCTGATCTTCAGTCAACATACGCGCCTTGCTCTTGCCGAAGGACATGGCACCTTTACCACCGCCGCCTTGCATTTGACGCATGAAGAAGATCCAAACGCCAATCAGTAACAGCATCGGGAACCAGGAAATAAAAATAGAAGCCAGCAGGCTCTGCTCTTCCGGTGGCTCACCAACGACTTTCACACTCTTCGTTAGCAGGTTATCCAGTAGCTTGGGGTCATTGACTGGAATGTAGGTCGTGTATCTGTTGCTGTCTTTTTTGATAACACTGATCTCACGCCCGTTAATACGTGCTTCACGGACCTGATCCTGATTCACTTCAGTCAAGAAGGTTGAATAATCCACCCTACGGCCATTCGACTCGCTGGGCCCAAAGCTCTGGAAAACAGACATCAGCACAACTGCGATGACTAACCAGAGAATTAGGTTTTTCGCCATGTCACTCAAGGGATTAACCTCATATTACAACTGTGTTAAAAAACAGCGTTAGGGTACTACAGTTTGCGCCCTGTCGCTACAATGTACACTTCACGAGACCGGGCACGTGAGGCGTCTGGTTTACGAATTTTCACCTTCGTAAACAGGGAGCGAATTTCCCGCAGGTATTCATCAAAGCCTTCTCCCTGAAACACTTTCACCAGGAAACTTCCACCTGGCGCTAACACATCCCGACACATACCAAGTGCTAATTCAACCAGATACATCGACTTCGGAATATCAACGGCTGGTGTACCACTCATGTTAGGGGCCATGTCAGACATCACCACCTGAACTTTGCTATCGCCAACCCTTTCGAGCAAGGCTTTGAGGACCAGTTCATCACGAAAGTCCCCTTGCAGGAAATCGACACCAACAATCGGATCCATCGGTAAAATATCACACGCGATAATTCGACCATTTCCACCAATTTGCGTAACCACATATTGTGACCAGCCGCCAGGTGCAGCACCTAAATCCACAACCGTCATACCGGGTTTAAACAGTTTGTCGCCCTGCTGTATTTCGTCAAGTTTAAACCAAGCACGTGATCGCAGCCCTTTTTTCTGGGCCTGCTGCACATATTTATCGCTAAAGTGTTCCTGCAACCAGCGACTGGAGCTTGCAGAACGCTTTTTATTCGCCATCGATTTTCCAACTATTCTCAGTAACACGCTCGTGGTGGGGAGAAACTTCTCACATATTACCAATCAGAACAGTCAAATTGGTTATAATCATGAGATGGCGGTAGAATGACCCGTTTTCAATCCCAACCTAAGTAAAAAAGACAATGAACCTAAGTAATAAACAAAAACAACACCTGAAAGGCTTGGCACACCCGCTAAAACCGGTTGTCATGCTAGGCAATAACGGTCTCACCGAAGGTGTTCTGGCTGAGATCGAACAAGCATTATCGCATCACGAACTGATCAAGATAAAAGTAGCGACAGAAGATCGTGAAACCAAAACCTTGATTGTTGAAGCGATTGTTCGTGAAACAGGTGCCGCTAACGTTCAAGTTATCGGCCATACGCTCGTGCTCTACCGGCCTGCAAAAGAACGTAAAATTGTGTTACCACGATAACACTTTTTATTTCAGGATACTCGGTTTTAACGGAAAGGTGCCATGCCTCTCGGTTAGAGAAAAGGCCGCAAGCGGCCTTTTTCTTTTCTTTACAATTTTTGCTGTTTTAATCAACAAAATGGTAAATTTATAGATATTCGACTTTCAGGACTTCGTATTCCACGTCGCCGCCCGGTGTACGAATGACCACCACATCGTCTTGTTCTTTGCCAATCAGACCACGCGCGATCGGGGAGTTAACAGAAATCAGATTTTGTTTAAAATCCGCTTCGTCATCGCCAACAATTCGGTAGGTTTGCTCTTCATCGTTATCCAGATTCATCACCGTCACGGTAGCGCCAAAAATAACACGCCCATTGTTCGCGGCCATTTTTGTCACATCAATAACCTGTGCGTTGGACAGTTTGGCTTCAATGTCTTGAATACGCCCCTCACAAAAGCCCTGCTGCTCGCGTGCAGCATGATATTCTGCATTTTCTTTCAGATCGCCGTGCTCACGCGCTTCGGCAATCGCCGCTATAATTTCAGGACGGCGCACAGATTTCAGGTGATCAAGCTCTTCGCGCAATTTTTCAGCACCGCGCAACGTCATCGGAAATTGTTTCATATTATCTATACCTCTAAAAAAGTCTGTAAGACTCAAATAATCGTCATCCTGACGCGCTAAAAATCAAAGGCGGCGGAGTCTCTGCAACGTGCCAGCCCTTACTGGACATAAAACAAAAGCAACCAGCCCCGGAACAAAATTTCCAGGCTAGCAGCGGTTTTGCATTTTGATACGTATTTTACCCCAGAGTTCAATGAGGGTCATCGTTTACTTTAGACCTTATTGCGCCGTAGTATGACCACACGTTACCCCGTTCTTAGCTGAGATTATGCGTTTTTCATCGATTGTTACCGGATTTGCCTGCGCTTTTGTTCTGCATGCCAATGCAGCTTCAGTTGAGGATCATCGTCAATATTTACCTGATGGTGCCAATTTGGCGTTATTGGTACAGAAAGTTGGCGCAACAACACCCAGCATGGCCTTCAATAGCCAGCAAATGGCGCTTCCCGCCAGTACACAAAAGGTGATAACCGCATTAGCTGCATTGCTACAATTGGGCCCAGATTATCGATTCATCACCACGATGGAAAGCCACGGTCCTGTCTCCAGAGGAATTCTGAACGGTAACCTCATTGTACGGTTTAGCGGTGATCCAACCCTGAAACGCCAGCAAATACGGAATATGGTGCAAGAATTAAGGAAACGAGGAATACAGGAAATTGCAGGTGATGTGTTGATCGATACTTCGGTATTTGCCAGTCACGACAAAGCACCTGGCTGGCCATGGAACGATATAACACAGTGTTTCAGCGCCCCGCCGGGGGCTGCCATTGTCGATCGCAACTGTTTTTCCGTTTCGCTCTACAGTGCACCTAAAGCAGGTGATAATGCATTCATTCGCGTCGCTTCCTATTATCCAGTGCAAATGTTCAGCGAAGTGCGCACGCTGGCTAAAGGATCTTCCGATGCTCAATACTGTGAACTGGATGTGGTTCCCGGAGAATTGAATCGCTTTACGCTCACTGGCTGCCTGACTCAGCGCACCGATCCCCTTCCGCTGGCGTTCGCTATTCAAGATGGAGCAAGCTACGCCGGCGCAATCGTTAAAGATGAACTTCAGCAGGCAGATATCCGCATTAAAGGCAGCTTACGCCGACAGGCACAGCCAAGTGCAGCAGGAAGCGTGCTTGCCCAGACACAATCAGCGCCACTGCATGATCTTCTCACTATCATGCTGAAAAAATCCGACAATATGATTGCCGATACGGTCTTTCGCACCATTGGGCATGAACGCTTTAGCGTACCAGGAACGTGGCGCGCAGGGGCCGACGCCGTGCGTCAGATTCTTCGTCAGAAAGCTGGTGTAGATTTAGGAAATAGTATTGTTGTTGACGGTTCAGGCCTGTCACGACACAACCTGATTTCGCCAGAAACGATGATGCAGGTATTACAGTACATCGCACAGCACGATAATCAGCTAAATTACATCACGATGCTTCCACTTTCAGGCTATGACGGCACATTGCGTTACCGTGGCGGCCTGCATGAAGCTGGCGTTGATGGCAAGGTTTCGGCTAAAACAGGGGCCTTACAGGGCGTATACAATCTGGCAGGTTTCATTACCACCGCAAGCGGCCAGCGTATGGCATTCGTTCAGTTCCTGTCCGGCTATGCCGTACCGCCAGAAGATCAGAGCGCACGCCGCGTCCCTCTGGTGAGATTTGAAAGCCGCCTCTACAAAGACATTTATCAGAGTAATTAAAATAAGAATGCGGCCTTACCCTGTCAGGGTAAGGCCGTGATAAGCGAGAATTGACTAGCAGAAGAACGAATTATTTTTGATAGATAATCTCAACGCCTTCATCATCTTCGTCGTCCCAATCATCATCCCACTCTTCTTCGGCTTCTTTTTCTACTTCAGCCAGTTGTTCACGATGATAGTCATCCCACATGAACTCAACTTTTTCCGGTGCACTTTCAGCAATCGCCGCTATTTTCGGATTAGCTTTCAGGAAGCTCATCACATCCCAGCAAAGTGGGGTAACGCCTTCACGGTTTGCCGCAGAAATCAGATAGTATTTGTCATCCCAACCAAGCGCAGCCGCAATCTCTTTGGCACGTTTTTCAGCTTCAGTCTTGTCGATCAAATCAACCTTGTTGAAAACCAGCCAGCGCGGTTTTTCTGCCAAACCAGCGCCATACTGCTCTAACTCGTTGATAATGATTTTGGCATTTTCAATCGGATCTGACTCATCGATCGGCGCCAGATCAACCAAATGTAGCAGTACGCGGCAACGTTCAAGGTGTTTCAGGAAACGAATCCCCAGTCCGGCACCATCGGATGCCCCTTCGATCAGCCCAGGAATATCCGCCACAACAAAGCTCTGCTCGCTATCCATACGAACCACGCCCAGACTCGGTACCAGCGTGGTAAACGGATAATCTGCCACTTTCGGCTTCGCCGCTGATACTGCACGGATAAAGGTCGATTTACCCGCATTAGGCAGGCCAAGCATGCCCACATCAGCCAGCAACAGCAGCTCCAGCGTCAGCTCACGTTCTTCTCCCTTCGTGCCGCTGGTCTTCTGGCGAGGAGCGCGGTTGACGGACGATTTAAAACGCGTGTTACCTAAACCATGCCAGCCGCCTTTCGCCACCATCAGATTCTGCTGATGGCGCGTCATATCCCCCAGCACCTCGCCAGTACCCTGATCCAGAACTCGGGTACCAACAGGAACTTTAATCGTAATATCTTTACCGCGTTTACCGGTACAGTCGCGACTTTGTCCATTTTGTCCACGCTCAGCGCGGAAGGATTTTTCAAAACGGTAGTCGATCAGTGTGTTCAGGTTTTCGTCAGCAAGCAGATAAACATCACCGCCGTCACCGCCGTCACCGCCGTCTGGGCCACCGTTAGGAATATATTTTTCACGGCGAAAGCTAACACAACCGTTACCGCCATCGCCCGCTACAACAAGAATTGTGGCTTCATCTACAAACTTCATTGATTCTCTCCGCAAAAAACCAATAGAGAATATCTACGTGTTTTAGGCTTGTTATTGGTTCTCTTTGGCGTAACTATTTGATTTTACGGTAAGTAGCACATTTCTACTCACCATTAAAAAACTGACGCACCAGAACGCATTCCAGCAAAGGAGCAGGATTGTACCTGCCTGCTCCAATAATTTCATCTGTATTAAAAATAAACAGCGCATATGGAATGTCAAAAAATGCCAGTGACCTACCGCAATACGCTTTTCTTAATCTACTTTTTCGCCATCAATGGCGGCACCGGCTCTTTTTTTCCAGGGAGGAGACGATGGCCGATAGCAGAAAACATAGCGCCAGCAACCACGACAAAGGCTCCTACATAGCCAACCCAATTCAGCACTGGGGCAGCAAAAAAAGTCGGCCACCCTAACGCCAGCAGATCTGAAAACAGCAGCGTAAATAGCGGCGTTAACGTAATAACCGCGCTAACCTGCGACGCCTGCCAACGTGCCATCGCCTCCGCAAGCGCACCATATCCAATTAATGTATTCGCACCGCAGAATAACAGGCAGATAAGCTGCCACCCACTCAGTTGAAAAATAACGTCAGGCTTGGCAAAAGGCGTAATAAAGACAACACACAGAACATACAGCAGAAACAGAATCTGCTGCGATGTCAGACGTCGTAACAGGACTTTCTGCGCCACACCATAGGATACCCATACTGCCGAGGCGCAAACACCCAACAATACACCCAGCGTGTAGTCCGTTAGCCGGGTAAAAATCTCAATCAGGCTGGTATTAAAGAACAGGATCAAGCCACAGATCAGCATGATCGCCCCAATGATTTGCGTACCACGCATCTTTTCTTTCAGGATGAGTACGCTGGCGAGCATCATACCAACTGGAGAAAGCTGTCCAATAACCTGAGACGCTGTCGGGCTCAGATATTGTAGGGACGAGCTAAAGAAAACAAAATTGCCTAACAGTCCCGCTGTCGCAATCAGCAGCAAAATCCACCAACGCCGATGACGGAAAACCCGCATTGGCGGTAACTTCTTTCGGGATGACAGAACAATGCCGAGCCCAATCGATGCGATAAGAAAGCGATACCAAACAATCGTATAAGGCTCCATAACCACCAGAACCTGTTTCATGGCTATCGGCAACGCCCCCCAACAAACAGCCGTGGTAAGCGCCAGACAAAGACCGATACCTGTCTGCTGTTTAGTATTCATACTTATCCAGGTGGTTTACTCAGAATCAGAATGTAAAAAGCCCCGCAAAGAATTGCGGGGCTTAAATCCGTAAGACCTAACGCGAAAAATTATTCAGCAACGATGCTGATAAATTTACGGTTTTTTGGGCCTTTAACTTCGAACTGAACTTTACCATCAGTCAAAGCAAACAGAGTATGATCTTTGCCGCAACCAACGTTAGTTCCTGCGTGGAATTTGGTGCCACGTTGACGAACGATGATGTTGCCAGCCAGTACACTTTCGCCGCCAAAACGTTTTACGCCCAGACGTTGTGCGTTAGAGTCACGACCGTTACGGGTTGAACCGCCAGCTTTCTTGTGTGCCATTTGTCCGCTCTCCTAATCTTAAGCGCTGATGCCGGTAATTTTCACGTCAGTGAACCACTGACGGTGGCCTGCTTGCTTACGGTAGTGTTTACGGCGACGGAACTTAACGATCTTCACTTTTTCGCCACGACCATGAGCAACAACTTCAGCTTTGATTTTACCGCCATCAACGTAAGGAACGCCGATTTTGATCTCTTCACCATTAGCAACCATCAGAACTTGGTCAAACTCAACGGCTTCACCAGTTGCGATGTCCAGCTTTTCCAAGCGAACGGTTTGCCCTTCGCTTACTCGGTGTTGTTTACCACCACTTTGGAAAACTGCGTACATATAAAACTCCGCTTTCCGCGCACTCATTAATAGGTTTTCAGAGCGCGCTATAAATATTCATAATAGGGCGCGAATTCTACGCAAAAATACTGAGGATGACAAGTGCATAATCAACGGATGTGAAGAAAAAGAATACAACGTATGAACTGCCGTTTATCTCTCTCATTTTTCAAGTACAATCGGCCTAATGAGTTCCATCTTGCCGATATGCAACCGCAATCTTACGGCAGTGTTGAAGACATACGTTGGCACAAACCATGAATCTAGAACAAATTACAAAACTAACTACACAGGATATGGCTGCTGTTAACAAAGTCATTCTTGAACAACTGAATTCCGATGTCGTTTTGATCAACCAGCTTGGGCATTACATCATCAGTGGTGGCGGAAAACGGATACGCCCGATGATTGCAGTGCTTGCAGCCAGAGCCCTCGCCTATGACGGGGATAAGCATGTCACTGTCGCCGCCCTGATCGAATTTATCCATACAGCAACGCTGCTGCATGATGATGTGGTAGACGAATCCGACATGCGCCGAGGTAAAGCGACGGCGAATGCTGCCTTTGGCAACGCGGCGAGCGTGTTAGTTGGGGATTTCATCTATACCCGCGCCTTCCAGATGATGACCAGCCTTGAATCGTTACGCGTGCTGGCTCTGATGTCAGAAGCAGTAAACGTGATTGCTGAAGGTGAAGTCTTGCAGTTAATGAATTGCAACGACCCGGATATCACGGAAGAAAGTTATATGCGCGTCATTTACAGCAAAACAGCACGTTTATTTGAAGCCGCAGCACAATCATCTTCTATCCTTGCCGGTGCAACGCCAGGGCAAGAAAAAGCGCTTCAGGATTATGGTCGCTACCTAGGCACCGCATTCCAGTTAATTGACGATCTGCTGGACTACAGTGCAGACGGTAAAACGCTGGGCAAAAACACGGGCGATGACCTTAATGAAGGCAAGCCAACGCTACCATTGCTGCACGCCATGCATCATGGTAATGCGGAACAGAGCTCGCTGATTCGCAATGCGATTGAAGAAGGAAATGGGCGTCACCTGCTAGAACCGGTTCTTGCCGCGATGCAGCAATGCGGTTCGCTCGATTATACGCGCCAACGCGCCGAAGAAGAGGCGGATAAGGCGATCAGCGCACTACAACGGTTACCGGAAACGCCGTACCGTGTGGCACTTGAAGGCCTAGCCCACTTAGCCGTACAACGCGACTTCTAACGTGGTGTACGATTTTATCTGGCAGATTCAACCTAAGTAGCGCTGCATTGCAGCGCTACTCGTTCGGCAGACTAGGCCGTCTGATCGCTGGTGACATCATCCAACCGAGACAACATCGCTATTGTTCCTTCACGCAAGATGAAATTAATCAGTTGGGCACGCTCATCAACAGATAGCTGATGGAAAATATGCACCCATGATGACAGCAGGGTCGGTTCGTTATCGATGCGATAATACTCTGTTGGCGGATTCTCTTTCACTAGCAAAGAATTCCTGACTTCATTCGGTAAACTACGAATAGAGTATTCGACGCCACGCCCTTGAACGCCTTTCCGTCTGCGCTTTTCCCAACCGTCATCTCGCGCCCGTTTGTTCAGTCCCTGCGGTGACTTAGGCAACCCACCTACGCCAACCAGCTCACTTGTTGCAAACCATTCTTTGTCCATACTCGTCACTCCCTTGTTTGTTTTGAACAGGCATTACGTCAACTCGCCCAAAAGTTTCCATATAGTAGACTATAATTACCTAAACCGCTAACTTTTACGCGTTACCGACACACCTAAGTAATAGAAGAAATGATTAAATCCTGCGCGATGCCCAAACATCGCGGCCAGAACACAGCTACAAAGCAAAAGAAAAATACAGGTTCCTCTCTATCGCTAAGATTAACGACAGAGCACATATCAGTGGCAAATCAACCAATTTCCATTGATGAGGCAACGTCCCCATCCGAAGGGGTAATACCCAACTGGCTCAGCGTAGTAGACACCCCGACCCGCAGAATATAAGCAATTAGCTCATCTCTTTCTTTCTCAGATAGTTGCTGATAGATCTGCATCCATACGGCTAATGCCGCAGGCTGTCTCGCCGAGTAGGCGGAAGGCTCGATGTCGAGTAATAGGGACTGTCTTACCGTCTCCGGCAAGCTGTGAATTGAATACTCTACCCCCCGTCCCTGGACGCCTTTGCGGCGGCGTTTCTCCCATCCATCCTCACGGGCGCGCTTATTCAATCCTTGTCTTGATTTCGGAAGGCCGCCGACTCCAACCAATTCGCTGGTAGCAAACCACTCTTTTTTCATTGCCTTTCATCCTGATAGTGCCATCCCTAACAAAAACGCGTTTATTTTGGAAATATATTGAGAATTTTAAGGAAAATTAATGCTATATTATTTCCAAATAATAATGTCATGTTAGCTCGGCATATAACTAACATCCGTTATTTATACCACTAATCTACAGTCGTCTTATAGCAAATAAGGGAAGGATTATGATTTTAAGGAAACAAGACTGGCATCCCGCTGATATCATTGCTGCACTGCGCAAGAAAAATACAACGCTGGCGGCAGTATCGCGAGCAGCCGGATTAAGCTCATCTACGTTAGCTAACGCGCTCTCACGCCCTTGGCCCAAAGGGGAATGGCTTATCGCCGATGCGCTGAGTATTCACCCATCAGAGATTTGGCCTAGTCGATATTACAATCCAGAAACCAATGAGCTTATCGACAGAAAAAAACTCATCCGCCCCGATTAAAATAAGAAAAGCCGGAGATCGACATCTCCGGCTTTTTATTCTGCGTATTATTAACAATCGTAATTATTTGATGAAGGTCTCGCCTAACTCAATATCCTGCTTCAGCGTGTCCAACATACTGTTTAGTGCATTTTGCTCAAACGCACTTAATGCGCCAATGTCTTTACGTTCAGCGACGCCATCTTTACCTAACAGAATCGGCTGAGCGAAGAAGCGTGCATGTTTGCCATCGCTTTCAACGTAAGCACATTCCACCACACCACTTTCGCCTTGCAGCGCGCGGACCAGAGACAAACCAAAACGCGCAGCAGCCTGCCCCATAGACAGCGTAGCCGATCCGCCACCCGCTTTGGCTTCAACAACCTCGGTGCCTGCATTCTGAATACGTTTGGTCAGATCGGCCACTTCCTGTTCGCTGAAGCTGATACCAGGAACCTGAGACAGCAGAGGCAGAATCGTCACACCAGAGTGCCCACCGATAACCGGTACGTTAATATCCTGCGGCTGTTTGCCTTTCAACTCAGCAACAAACGTGTTGGAGCGGATGATATCCAGCGTGGTTACGCCGAACAGTTTGTTTTTGTCATACACGCCGGCTTTTTTCAGCACTTCGGCTGCAATAGCGACGGTCGTGTTCACGGGGTTAGTAATGATCCCGATGCAGGCTTTCGGGCAGGTAACCGCAATTTGCTCAACCAGGTTGCGCACAATACCTGCGTTGACATTGAACAGATCGGAACGATCCATACCAGGTTTACGTGCCACGCCAGCGGAAATCAGCACAATATCCGCACCAGCAAGCGCTGGTTTAGCGTCTTCACCGCTATAGCCTTTGATCTTCACTGCTGTAGGAATATGGCTCAGATCGACAGCAACACCCGGTGTTACCGGAGCAATATCGTAAAGGGATAGTTCTGAACCTGAAGGAAGCTGGGTTTTGAGGAGGAGTGCGAGTGCCTGACCGATACCACCTGCTGCTCCGAGAACTGCAACTTTCATCCTAAACTCCTTATTATCGTAAAATAAAAAAGTGCCGTGAATTCATTTGGTTATAAACAAAATATAAAAAACAAAGGTAAAATCAGTTTACTTATCTTTCTGCAAATAACATGAGAGATAAAAATACGCTATGTCTCTAATAATAAATCAAAAACAGCCATTCGTTCGAAAGGTAAGTAAAGTTAATAAGCTATTGAGCTATAACGTGGTGTTAATTCACGTGTGTTTAACCAGTGCGCTACATTACACCGATCAATGACGTCCAAACAACATCATTCTGATAACATTTGATTTACTTTTATGTGACGCAGGACGCATTTTTTGGACTACCCAAGAGACTGAATTTTTTTGAAAACAGCGACTAGCGCATATATGGGGAAATAGACTGGAATTATACGCAATTTAATTGCATAAAAATTCACACAACTGCATAATAGAAAGATTAACCCTAACAATTAATCCGGTGCAGAATGCGAAATTCGACAAAACAAGAAGACCTCGTTAAAGCGTTCAAGGCGCTATTAAAGGAAGAGAAGTTCAGTTCCCAAAGTGAAATTGTTCAAGCATTGCAAGACGAAGGATTTGAAAACATCAACCAATCCAAAGTGTCACGCATGCTAACGAAATTTGGTGCAGTGCGCACACGCAATGCCAAAATGGAGATGGTGTATTGTCTCCCTGCCGAACTCGGTGTCCCTACCACATCCAGCCCGCTAAAGAATCTGGTGTTAGACGTAGACTACAATGACGCGGTCATCGTGATCCACACAAGCCCAGGTGCCGCGCAACTCATAGCCCGCCTGTTAGACTCACTAGGAAAATCTGAAGGCATTCTGGGCACCATTGCGGGTGATGACACCATCTTCACCACGCCAGCAAGAGGCTTCAGCGTCAAACAGCTTTACGAAGCAATTTTGGTGTTATTCGAACAAGAGTTGTAATTAGCTCGTCCGCTGCCGCTTTTTGCTACGTGTAGAATCTGCTACACGTAGCGATTATCACTCGAATGCTTACACTGCGGGCAATTCAGCCAATGGCCAGCGTGGTCGAACAGATACACCAAGCGTCTGGCTCGCACCATGAACCAGGCGAACGCTGCCCGCGTAGGCAATCATCGCGCCGTTATCCGTGCAGAATTCGGGGCGCGCATAAAATACTTCACCACCGCGTTTTGCCATCACCTCACCTAAACGCTGGCGCAACGTCCGGTTGGCGCTCACGCCCCCAGCCATAACCAGTCGTTTAAAACCTGTTTCATCCAGCGCACGACGACACTTGATAGCCAGCGTATCCACAACAGCATCTTCAAATGCACGTGCAATATCGGCACGCGTTTGCTCGTCATCACCATTGCTACGGATCGTATTAGCAGCAAACGTTTTTAGTCCAGAGAAGCTGAAATCTAACCCCGGCCGATCGGTCATTGGGCGTGGAAACGTAAAGCGATGGGGATCGCCCGCCTGCGCCATTTTCGACAGCATCGGGCCACCTGGATAATCCAATCCCAGTAACTTGGCGGTCTTATCAAACGCTTCACCCGCCGCATCGTCAACCGACTCACCCAGCAAACGGTATTCACCAATGCCCGTCACGCTGATGAGCTGCGTGTGGCCACCAGAAACCAGCAGCGCAACGAAGGGAAACGCAGGTGGGTTATCTTCCAGCATGGGTGCCAGCAAATGCCCTTCCATGTGGTGCACAGGAATCGCTGGCACACCCCAGGCAAACGCCAGAGCACGACCAACCGTCGCACCAACCAATAATGCGCCAACTAAGCCTGGCCCCGCGGTATAAGCCACACCATCAATGTCACCGGCCTGTAATCCAGCTTCACCCAGCGCTGCCTGAATCAACGGAACCGTTTTACGCACGTGGTCACGTGAGGCAAGCTCAGGCACTACGCCACCGTAGTCAGCATGCAATTTGACCTGGCTGTATAATTGATTAGCGAGCAAACCGGTTACCGTGTCATAAATGGCCACGCCAGTTTCATCACAGGATGTTTCGATACCCAATACGCGCATTACTGTTCCTACCTTGATGACGATACAAGCACGCGGTAAATGCCGCTTGCTTCAAACTGTAGATAGTCTACCATAAGCGGCCTGATTTCTGTGCTGGCCTCGGTTGCGCGTTTTATGATCACCGCAATGCTTTACAAAGGCGTCACGTTTGCAGTAGAATTCCGCACCATTTTGAAAAGGCTGGCACAAGGCCAGCGGCAAACCGAATTTATTGAGGTGAGAGGCACATGCCGGTAATTAAAGTACGTGAAAACGAGCCGTTCGACGTAGCTCTGCGTCGCTTCAAACGTTCCTGTGAAAAAGCAGGCGTTCTGGCTGAAGTTCGTCGTCGTGAGTTTTATGAAAAACCAACGACCGAACGCAAGCGCGCTAAAGCTTCTGCAGTGAAACGTCACGCGAAGAAATTGGCTCGAGAAAACGCACGCCGCACTCGTCTGTATTAATTTTCAGGAGGGTTCTCCCTCCTACGCGTGATTAATCCGCAGACTTAGCAGTTGCATACGAAGGCCGTGCTTTCCGAAAGGGAGCGCGGCTTGTTGTCGTTTATAAGCTATATCCGATGTAACCACGTTGCAGAAGGTATACACCAGGGGCTTATGGCTGGACGAATCCCACGCGTATTTATTAATGACCTGCTGGCTCGCACCGACATCGTCGATCTCATTGACGCGCGCGTCAAACTGAAAAAGCAGGGCAAAAACTACCATGCGTGCTGTCCGTTCCATCACGAAAAAACCCCCTCATTCACCGTAAACGGTGACAAACAGTTCTATCACTGTTTTGGCTGTGGCGCACACGGCAATGCCATTGACTTTTTGATGAATTACGATCGTCTCGAATTCGTTGAAACCATTGAAGAACTTGCCACGCAATATGGCCTCGAAGTGCCTTATGAAACTGGCACAGGCCCAACCCAGTTAGAGCGCCACCAGCGGCAAAGCCTGTACGAATTGATGGGTCAGCTCAGCGGGTTTTATCAGCAAGCGCTCACTCAGTCGGTGGGTACGCCAGCGTTACAGTATCTGCAACAGCGCGGTTTAAGCGCAGACGTCATCAGCCATTTTGCGATTGGCTTCGCCCCGCCCGGCTGGGATAACGTTTTAAAACGCTTTGGTCGCAATAATGACGATCGCAGCACATTGAACGATGCCGGCATGCTGGTGACTAACGATCAAGGCCGAACGTATGATCGCTTCCGTGAGCGTGTGATGTTTCCTATCCGCGACAAACGGGGTCGGGTGATTGCCTTTGGCGGACGCGTATTAGGCGATGGTACACCAAAGTATCTTAACTCGCCGGAAACAGAGATTTTTCATAAAGGTCGCCAACTGTACGGCCTGTATGAAGCGCAGCAAAACCACACTGAGCTCAAACGACTCTTGGTTGTTGAGGGTTACATGGATGTGGTGGCGCTGGCGCAGTTTGGTATTGATTATGCAGTGGCCTCGTTGGGGACTTCCACGACCGCCGATCACATTCAGTTACTATTTCGCGCCACAGACCTGGTGGTGTGTTGTTACGACGGAGACCGTGCCGGACGCGAAGCGGCATGGCGTGCGCTGGAAACTGCGCTACCCTATTTGAACGATGGTCGTCAGCTACGCTTTATGTTTCTGCCGGACGGTGAAGACCCCGACACGCTGGTGCGCAAAGAGGGCAAAGCCGTATTTGAGCAGCGCATGGAACACGCTCTGCCGTTGTCGCAGTTTCTGTTTGAGACGTTGCAGCAGCAGGTGGATATGAGTTCGCCCGACGGCCGAACCAAGCTCAGCACGCTGGTACTGCCGCTGATAGGCCAAGTGCCGGGAGAGACGTTGCGGCTGTATTTACGCCAGCAGCTCGGCAACAAACTAGGTATTTTAGACGACAACCAGTTGGACAGACTGCTGCCCAAAGTGGCTGAGCAGGCTCAATCCTACCAGCCGCCGCAACTAAAAGTCACAACTATGCGTATACTTGTAGGACTTTTAGTACAAAACCCGAGACTGGCGGCAGAGGTTCCTGACCTCGCACTGGAAGGTATTGAAGAAGACAAAGTGGCAGGCTTATCGCTGTTTCAAGACTTGGTGAAAACCTGCAACGCCAGCCCAGGGATGAATATGGGTCTGCTGTTGGAAAAATATCGCGACAGCAAATACCGGAAGCAGCTTGAAACCATGGCTTCGTGGAACCATATGATCGTAGAGGAAGAGCTCGACGAGAAGTTCAGAATCAGTCTGGCAGAGCTCTACGATCAACTGTTGAAACAGCGACAAGAAACATTGATAGCCCGTGACAGAACACATGGGCTCAACGCCAAAGAAAAAAAAGAGCTTTGGTCGTTGCAACTGGCGTTGACCAGAAAACACTGATACAGAGGCTTAATTGCCGATAAATAGCAGGGTCGAGCCCTGCAAAGAGCCGCTACAGGGGCTGCGGCGATAATAAAAATACCCCTAATGCTATTGTTAGCGAACTACGCTGACCGACACCAACCCAAATACTCTGAAGTGTGGATACCGTCTTATGGAGCAAAACCCGCAGTCACAGCTTAAACTGCTTGTCACCCGTGGTAAGGAGCAAGGCTACCTGACCTATGCTGAGGTCAATGACCATCTGCCGGAAGATATCATCGACTCGGATCAGATCGAAGATATCATCCAGATGATTAACGACATGGGCATCCAGGTGATGGAAGAAGCGCCTGATGCAGACGATCTGCTGCTGGCCGAAAACACCAATGATGCCGATGAAGATGCGGCAGAGGCTGCTGCGCAGGTTCTATCCAGTGTTGAATCGGAAATTGGTCGTACTACCGATCCGGTTCGCATGTACATGCGTGAAATGGGTACCGTTGAGCTGTTGACGCGTGAAGGCGAGATCGATATCGCCAAGCGTATTGAAGACGGTATCAACCAGGTTCAGTGCTCTGTCGCCGAGTATCCTGAGGCCATTACCTACCTGCTGGAACAATACGATCGCGTCGAAGCGGGTGAAAGTCGCCTGTCCGATCTGATCATCGGTTTCGTCGATCCTAATGCGGAAGAAGACATTGCCCCTACCGCGACCCACGTTGGTTCCGAGCTTTCGAGCGAAGAAATAAGCGATGATGACGAGGAAGAAGACGAAGACGAGGAAGAAGACGACAACAGTATCGATCCTGAACTGGCGCGTGAGAAGTTCACTGAACTACGTGAGCAATATGAAACAACCCGTCAGGTGATCAAAGCCCACGGTCGCAGTCATGCGCTGGCCGCACAGGAAATTCTGAACCTGTCTGAAGTGTTCAAACAGTTCCGTCTGGTACCGAAACAGTTCGATTTCCTGGTTAACAGCATGCGCTCTATGATGGATCGCGTTCGTACTCAAGAGCGTTTGATCATCAAGTTGTGCGTTGAACAATGCAAAATGCCGAAGAAAAACTTCGTCACCATGTTCACTGGCAATGAAACCAACAACAGTTGGTTTGCCGCAGCAGTAGCAATGGGCAAACCCTGGTCTGAAAAGCTGAATGATGTTGAAGAAGACGTCACCCGCAGCCTACAGAAACTGCAGCAGATCGAAGAAGAAACCGGTCTGACGATCGAGCAGGTTAAAGACATCAACCGCCGTATGTCGATTGGTGAGGCAAAAGCACGTCGCGCCAAGAAAGAAATGGTGGAAGCCAACCTGCGTCTGGTTATTTCTATCGCGAAGAAATACACCAACCGTGGTTTGCAGTTCCTCGACCTGATTCAGGAAGGTAACATCGGTCTGATGAAAGCGGTAGATAAGTTCGAATATCGCCGTGGTTACAAATTCTCGACCTATGCGACCTGGTGGATTCGTCAGGCAATTACCCGTTCTATCGCCGATCAGGCGCGTACCATCCGTATTCCGGTACACATGATTGAGACGATCAACAAGCTGAATCGTATCTCTCGTCAGATGTTACAGGAAATGGGTCGTGAACCGACGCCGGAAGAGCTGGCCGAACGCATGCTGATGCCGGAAGACAAGATCCGCAAAGTGCTGAAGATCGCGAAAGAGCCGATTTCAATGGAAACCCCAATTGGTGATGATGAAGATTCACACTTGGGCGATTTCATCGAAGATACGACGCTGGAGCTGCCGCTGGATTCCGCCACGTCGGAAAGCCTGCGTTCGGCGACACACGACGTACTGGCTGGCCTGACTGCGCGTGAAGCGAAAGTCCTGCGTATGCGTTTCGGTATCGATATGAACACCGACCATACGCTGGAAGAAGTCGGCAAACAGTTTGACGTTACGCGTGAACGTATTCGTCAGATCGAAGCAAAAGCGCTGCGTAAACTGCGCCACCCAAGCCGTTCTGAAGTGCTGCGTAGCTTCCTGGATGATTAATTTATCTCTCAGCTAATCCACACGTTAGATAGCTTTCTCTCTACATAACCCCGGTTCGCCGGGGTCATTTTTTACCTGTCAGATACTCAGCCTAGATTTACGCTCTATCCTGCAATGCCTGATGCAGTTCCTGATATGACGCCACCAACGCCTCTAACGTCGCGCGATTAAGCCCGCTAGGGTTCGGCAGAACCCAAACCTGTGTCTCGCCAACACGTAGCGCCTGACGCCCCCATGAAACCTTTTTGATACCAAACGCCTGACTGAACGCCTGCTTCCCCAGCACGGCCAAGACACGCGGCTGATAGCGCGTCATCTTCTCAACAATCGTATTTCCACCTTGCAGCAGCTCATCTCTCCCCAGCTCCGTTGCTTCAACCGTTGGACGCTCCACTAGCATGGTGATGCCGCATCCCGTGTCCAGCAGATGCTGTTCTTCCGCAGGTGTCAGCAAACGTTCGGTGAAACCCGCCTGATGAATCACTTTCCAGAAGCGATTACTGGGATTCGCGAAATGATAACCGTGATGGGCCGTCGACAGCCCAGGGTTAATACCACAAAAAACAACCTGAAGATTCATTGCCAGAATATCGGTAATCATGTCTTTCCCTACTGCCGTTGACTGCACCTATCGTAAATTCTGATAAGAATAACAACAAGCTATCTTGAGTATAAAATCACCACCCGATAGATCGGCTATAGACCTTCCCCCACACATTACCGTATAATCACCGCCCATTCGGCCCCTTAGCTCAGTGGTTAGAGCAGGCGACTCATAATCGCTTGGTCGCTGGTTCAAGTCCAGCAGGGGCCACCAAATTCAAGGAGTTACGTTAATAGCGTAACTCCTTTGTTTTTTGGAGATATTTTGCAGGGTAATCATAGTGGTTATTGGCTGTGTTATCCGCATTCCATAGCTTCACTGCCCAACCTTGGGTATGGAAAGAATTCTCGTGCCACACGCAGAAGATACGGTGTTGTGGGCAGAGTGCCGCGCAAGCGTCTTAAGAAAGCAAACCGGACACACTGTAGCAGTAATGATTGCAAAGGGATGGTAAGGCCTATTTTCTAATCATAGTCCGTTCTTTCCCTCTCCCATCCAAAACGAAGAGCTTCGCACCAACAAATACGCATACTGACAAGGCAGCAGGATTGATCATGCAACGCCAACATGCGGCCTAGCCCTTTGCAGACCCATCTCTGATTTCAGCCAGCGACTTGAGTTGACTGCCCTCACTATCGAAATTCTCCGGGGCCAGCCAGGCTAAGAACGCTTGTTTGAGGTGCGGCCACTCCTTGTCAATGATCGAAAACCAAGCAGTATCACGGGATCGTTGCTTATAGATTATGCTCTGCCGGAAGAGACCTTCGAAAGTGAAACCCAGTCGCAGTGCGGTCTTGCGTGATGGCTCGTTGAGGCTGTCGCACTTCCACTCGTAGCGTCGATACTGCAAGTTATCGAAGACATACTGCATCAGGAGGAACTGCGCCTCCGTCGAAGCGGGCTTCTGCTTGAGAAGCGGCGAAAACATGACCCAACCTACTTCGATGGCGCCATGGCGGGCATCAGTACGCATCAGCGCAAGTGTCCCCACGGCATGCCCGAGGGCCATGTCGATAACAGCGTAATGCTTCGGGTCTGTAGTACGTTCTACACTTTCGGCGTAGCACAAGTACGCCCGCGCGTCATCGAAAGGCCCGACGGGAAGATAAGTCCAGTCACGTCCATCGGGTGCCTTGCTGTAAGCCATATAGAGTTCGTGTGCATGTTGCGCTGCACTGAAGGGTTCCAAACGGCAGAATGCCCCTTGGAGGATTACATCTCCTGGCAACGGGCGCTCCGACCAATGGGGTAATGGTTCGCCAATCGGCTGCTCGTATTCATTGACACGGGTACTCATTTTTTCTCCTGATAACGCTGGCTCATTGGCAAACGCCTATCACCAGGCGGTTGAATAAGCTCACCCGTGAGGCGACGAGCACAGGTCCAAAATTTTGATATCGCTGAAATACGCGCTCACGCGCCAGTCCCTTGTAAAAGCCCGGAGAAAATCCGTTAACGGATCGCGTGGTTAGACGTTTTCCAATTGTGATTTTGAACCTCTGCGTTGCCACGGTAGGCCGCGCCCTGTCGGGGATAGGGTGAACGGCCTCTGTTTGACACTGGAAGTTAGCTTTATTCAACAGGCTTGGCAAGCTGTTAGCGCATCCAGAGGAGAGCCCCCCTCTGGTTGCAATTAACAGAATGATTAATCCGGAGTTTCTTCCGAAGCCACTTTCTTCTTAGCCGTAAAATTATAGATAACCATCAGCGCAAAAATACCGGTAATAACCATGGTGATGGTCCCTTTATCCATAAAGCGGGCCATATTTCCAAGAACAATCCCCACTACGCCAAAGTCAGTATCAGAGAAGGTGGTATTTGTTAACCCAATCGCACCGAGTACGGGCAGCAAAGCAACAGGCAGGAAGGTGATTAAGATACCATGAGCAAAGGCTCCCAGGATGGCCCCACGCCTACCGCCGGTGGCATTGCCAAAAACACCGGCCGTAGCACCACAGAAAAAGTGAGGAACCACACCCGGTAGAATCAATACCCAATGAAGTTGACCGAGGATAAACAACCCAACCAGTCCACCAATAAAACTTGAAATAAAACCAACCAGAACCGCATTTGGCGCATAAGGGAAAACAATAGGGCAATCCAGCGCAGGTTTTGCGTTAGGCACCAGTTTTTCAGAAAAGCCCGTAAAGGCAGGGACAATTTCAGCCAATATTAAGCGAACGCCCTGGAGAATAATAAATACACCTGCGGCAAAGGTAATGGCTTGAATAAACGAGTAGACCAGGTAATTTTGACCATGACTGAAATGGCTTTCTACATACTCTTTCCCGGCAGAAACCGACAAGATTAAATAGATAATCATCATCGTCAGAGAGATTGATATTGTGCTGTCACGCAGAAAGCTCAGGTTTTTGGGCATATTCATTTCTTCGGTAGATTTGGATCCTTTACCTACCACGGATCCTATCCAACCGGATAAAACATAGCCAATCGTTCCTGTGTGCGCTAAAGCCACCTGGTCGCCGCCCACGATTTTACGCATATATGGCTGTGCCAATGCAGGGAAGGCTGCCATCAACATCCCCAAAGCCAGAGACCCGGTGTAAATAAGCTGCGCACCTTCAAAACCGGCTACCGACAGAATAATCGCCACCATGCAGGCCATATAGAAGGTGACGTGCCCTGAAAGATAAATATATTTCAGGCGGGTAAATCTGGCGACAATGATGTTAGCGACCATGCCGAACGCCATAATCAGCGTGGTCGGAGCACCGTACTTAGCCAGGGCGATAGAAACCATCGCTTCGTTATTAGGGATGATCCCTTGAACATCAAATGCTTGCTTGAAAATATCACCCAAAGGTGACAGAGAGCCAACCAGTACCGTCGCCCCACCAGCCAGCACCAAAAAGCCCAGGATTGTTTTCACTGTCCCCTTAATAACATCAGGGAGAGGCTTTTTCTGTGCAACAAGCCCGAATAATGCCACCAGTCCGACCAAAATAGATGGCACTTTCAACACGTCGACGACAAACTGCAAAAGGTTTTGGGTAAACATATTAACCTCTACGATAAGGTGTTTATCTATGTGTACGAATTAGTTTTTATCAAAATACTCACGTATTTTTTGTTCAACTTCTTTCAGATCGATAATGTTATTAATGATAATGATCTTCTCTGCAGGAAGGTTGGCGCTGTAGGCAATATCTTTAGCCATAACAAAAACATCCGCCAGATCGGGGGTGACAGACCCGAGATCGGAATGGTCAACGTCAGCAACAACATTGATATTTTTCAGCACTTTCTTGATGTTCATTTCCATCATGAAGCTGCTTCCCAGACCTGAACCACAAACCGCCATAATTTTCATCTCACACCTCATGAACCGTTAATCAACATTGGATTATTAGCTGACAGCATTATCGGCTAATAAAATCGTATTAAGCTCTTCTTTACTGCACGCATTGAAGAACCTTTCCATTATATTTTCATCAGAAAGCACTTCAGCCAGTTGAGAAATCATTTCAATATGGCTATTGCTGTCTGGTGCTGAGAACATGAAAATAGCGTCCACCGGATCATTCTCATCAGCATCAAACTTCACTGCGTTACCCAGTTTTACGATAGATAATCCCAGTGCTTTTGCCCCTTGCTCTGGACGCGCGTGAGGCATTGCAATCCGGGGGGCGATCACAAAGTAAGGCCCAATATCTTCTTTTTGCCGGATGATGGTATCAATATATTCCTGCAATATTGCTCCCTCATTGAGCAGAGGAAGCCCTGCAATCCGGATGGCTTCCTTCCAATCAGTAACGTTTTCAACATACTGAATTCTTTCGTCATTTAACCAATTCGCCAGATGTGACATAGTCTTTTTCCTGATTTAAAAACGAACGATTCAATCTTATTCTCATGACTTCAGCATACTTCGAGCCACATCAAGTACGTTTTCTTTCGTGAACCCAAAGTGCCTGAAAAGTATGGCTGCCGGAGCCGATTCGCCGAATGACGTCATGCCGATAACCTTCCCGTCCAGACCGGTATAACGCTGCCAAAATCCTTCAATACTCGCTTCTACAGCGAGACGATTGCGAACACCATTCGGAAGTACTGATTCCTTATAATGTTCATCCTGCTTATCAAAACGTTCCGTACAAGGCATTGAAACCACACGGACTTGATGGCCTTCCCCTTGCAGCGCTACCGCCGCTGCGACAACCAACTCGACCTCTGAACCGGAGGATATCAGTAATATTTCAGGTTGCCCGTCACAGTCAATCAGCACATAGCCTCCGCGAGCAATATTTGCAAGCTGGGTAGGCGTTCGCGGTTGTTGTTCCAGAGGTTGCCGCGTGAGGATCAAGGCCGTTGGCCCATCTTTGCGTTCTATCGCCTGCTGCCAGGAAACGGCAACTTCCACCTGATCGCACCCACGCCAGGTTTCCATATTCGGCGTCAATCGCAAAGAAGCTAATTGTTCCACCGGTTGATGCGTGGGACCATCTTCTCCTAACCCGATGGTGTCATGTGTGTACACAAATACAGAGCGGATCTTCATCAATGCGGCCATGCGCACTGCATTGCGGGCATATTCCATAAACATCAGGAATGTGCCGCCATACGGAATAAAACCGCCATGTAATGCCAGCCCATTCATAATGGCTGACATGCCGAATTCACGGACACCATAGGAAATATAATTCCCTTGTGGGTAGTCAGCGGTGAAATCGACAGATTTTACGTGGCGTGTCAGGTTAGAAGGTGAAAGGTCTGCTGACCCCCCCATGAGTTCAGGAAGCAGATCAGAAAAATGATTCAAGCATTTCTGGCTGACCTGACGGGTTGCCAGGCTTGCAGGGTTAGCCTGTAACGCCTCAATGTATTGATTAATATCTTCAGCCCAGCACGCAGGCAGTTCCCCCTCCATGCGGCGGCTAAACTCACTGGCTAGCTCAGGCCATTCTTGCTGATAATCAGCAAACCTCTGGTTCCATTTTTTCTCATTGCTGGCCCCCTGTTCGGTTGCATCCCATGCTTTGTAGATATCATCAGGGATTTCAAAAGGTTTGTAAGGCCAGTTAAGTTCTTTACGCACCAGAGCCACTTCATCCACACCAAGGGCTGAACCATGGCAGTCATGGCTGTTCGCTTTATTGGGTGAACCGAAACCAATCACTGTTTTACAGCATAAAAGGCTAGGTTTGTCGGTCACGGTTTTGGCTTCCCGTACCGCAGCATCCACCGACTGTGAGTTATGCCCATCAATGCCTTCGATGACATGCCAGCCATAAGCCCGAAAACGTGCTGCGGTATCTTCCGAGAACCATCCATCGACATGGCCGTCAATGGAAATACCATTATCGTCCCAGACGGCAATAAGTTTTCCTAGCTGTAATGTCCCGGCCAGACTGCAAGCTTCGTGAGAGATACCCTCCATCAAACAGCCATCGCCCATAAACAGCCATGTATGGTGATCGACAATATCAAAACCGGGTTTGTTAAACTCAGCCGCCAGCGCCTTTTCTGCAATCGCCATTCCAACCGCATTGGCGATCCCTTGTCCCAATGGGCCGGTTGTCGTTTCAACACCGGGTGTATACCCATATTCAGGATGCCCAGGGGTGCGCGCATGTAATTGACGAAACTCACGGATATCATCCATTGATACGTCATAGCCAGTCAGGTGCAGGAGAGCGTAGAGCAGCATAGAACCATGCCCGTTGGACTGGACATAACGATCGCGGTTAGACCATTGAGGATTCTTCGGGTTGTGGCAAAGATGGCGACGCCAGATCACCTCGGCGATATCTGCCATTCCCATAGGAGCACCGGGATGGCCTGAATTGGCTTTCTGAATAGCATCAATGCTCAGGAACCTAATGGCATTTGCTAACGCTCTATTGCTCATAAATCATCTCTCTTAAACTCAGTGTTCTTCAGGGATAAGGTCTGCCCTGAATTTACCGATAGTATCAAGACACTCTGTATGTACAGTCAGATTTTGGGAAAACATCCTGAAACTCACTGCACCCTTCCATCACATGTCATCATTTAGCCTGTAAAAACGATCTCTTTATGTTTGATTCCCTGGTGGGGCATAATCAATTAAAACAGTAAATTGCACTTAAAAAATCAATGAATCTGTATGGATATAGTTTGAATAATTTCAGCTTAATTTATTACGTATAGACATGTTTTAGATGTATAGTCATCTTGATAATGAACCTAGATGTGTACAGATACAACATGTAAAGTTAAAATATATCTGGACATGTTAGTTCTAAATGCAAATTCGTTATCTTGATCACATCTCTATGTAACAGAAGCATTGTCTGGAGAAGAAAGTAAGACAGGCATGTGCAGACGGGGCTCAGGGGAGCCAGTCCTTCACCCTTATCAGGAATAAAGTAGATGGCCGATGGCATTACAGAAAAACAGAAAGAGGTGGTCGATTACATCCTTAAGAAAATCAAGGATGATAGCCTCTTGCCTGGGGATAAGCTTGATACTGAAATCGCTATCGCCAAAAACATAGGAATTACCCGTGCCACCGTTCGCGAAGCGACACGTATCCTGATTGAGCAACAGAGAATTTACCGGGTAAAAGGGTCTGGGCTGTTTGTTGGTTCAATCGGGATAAGCAACCACTCAGGGAGGTTTCACGTACTTTCCCCTTTTGATTATCAGGCCCAAAAACACGGTCACAAAGGGGTCAGAAAAATTGTATCTGCCAGCATAATAAAAGTCCCGTCACCGGATATGGCACAGGCGTTGCGCATTAAGAATAGCGACAAGGTGTATAAAATATTACGTCTGATGTGCTTCGATAATATCCCTGTGGCGCTGGAACACATACATCTTCCGGTAAGCATGTTTAGCAGTATGGAGTTCAGCAAATTAGAAATATCAAAATACGCCTACATCGAGCAAATTACCGGTAAAAAAGTCCAGCGTAGGGATCAAAACTTAACGGCAAAAAAATTAACCGATCCTGACACCTTGGCTTTACTGAATTTATCGGAAAATGATGCCGTTATGGAGATTAATGAAACCGTCTTTCTGGATGATGGAACCCCTTGTGAAGTGAATATTGCAATTATCAATACCCAGCTTTTCCCATTGCGACAAAACTCAGAGCGGCCTTAACCACTGTTGTCATGATTTCGTCAACCGCACGCTCAGCGGCTGCTGACCTCCGGTTTGGACGCGGTTAGCCGACTCAGTCGCGGGGGCTGACGTTGCTTTTCATCCATATGTGCCTGTCTTCGCGGTTGGAATCAGCAGACTAAAAACAGGCAATTACACAATATCAATGACAGGCTCAGCGTTCTGTTTTTCAGAAAAAAATCTTCACGTTTTAATCAACTGTGAACACACATCAATAAACGCGCGCAATTTGGGTTGGTTCCTCGCGGCCCTTGAGAAATACAAGAAGAGGCCGTCGTTTCCCGGCGAGAGATCGAGTAACGCCGCTTCCAGCGTGCCATTTTCCAACTCGCGTGAGGTATGGAAGGTAGATGAGTAAATAAGCCCAACGCCCCTAACCGCAAGGCTACGCATCAGTTCCCCATCGTTAACGGTGACCGTGCCCGTTGGTTCAAGCCTCACACTTTCTTTGTTTTCGATAAACTCCCAGCGATAAATATCGCCCTTTTCAGGACGACGAAAGCGAATACATTCGTGATGCTCCAGATCGCTCGTGACTTTAGGCTTTCCATGCGTTTTGAAATAGTCCGGCGATCCAAATACCGCCCACTGAAATGGTGGGGAAAGTCGTATCGCAATCATATCCTGTTCGATGTAGGAACCGATCATGATGCCAGCATCATAGCCTTCAGAAACGAAATTATCGTGACGGTTACTTACCGTGATATCGACATTCAAATTCGGCCACGCCTGACGAAATGCAGGGATGAGCGGTTCGATAACATGAGGAAGTGCTAAACGTTCGACAATCAGCTTCAACGTCCCCGATGGCTTTTTTGCCGATTGCGCCACATCTTCAAAACCAGTTGCAATCGCTTGTGCCGCAGGGCCAATTTTCAGCAGCAACGCTTCCCCAGCTTCCGTCAATGCCATCTTGCGCGTTGTGCGGTGGAAAAGTAACACGCCGAGACGATGTTCCAATCTCTGGAGCGACAAACTCATGGATCCCGGCGTCTTACCGAGATCGAGTGCCGCTTTACGAATGCTCAGCCGTTTCGCTATCGCCAGAAATTCTGCAAGTCCATCAAAGCTATCGGATTGCCCCATCAGGGTTCCTTATCGTCATGCAATACAGGGATTATCAAACTCACTTTATGACAATTTATCACGCTAATACAAAAGTATTACATCGATTTTTTAAACAACGCATTCCGTTTTTACCGCCTTTTTTCAATCGGTTATCCCGGATATAGTCGGCAAACACCACCTGCTGAAGGAATTTTCTATGTCAATAATAAAGCGTTGTACGGGCCTTATCGCCGCGATTGCTGTGTGTGCCGCAGCCTCTTCCGCCTTTGCCCAGCCCCACCAGAAAGAAGATAAAGTCTTAGTCGTCGTTTCCAGCCTGGATAAAAAAACGCCAGAGCTTGTGGGCGGTTTCTGGTTTCCAGAACTCACTCATCCGGTTGAAGTCTTTGATAAAGCGGGGCTGGATTACGATATTGCCAGCCCCAAAGGAGGATTGCCCCCCTTCGACGGGTTTGATCTCAAAGATCAGGGGAATCTGGATTTCTGGACTAACCCAGAACACCGTAACAAACTGGCTAATTCAATCCCGCTAGCAAAGGTTGATCCTACTAAGTACACCGCGATCCTGCTCGTCGGTGGACATGGGCCAATGTGGGATTTCGTCAACAATCCAGAGTTGATCAACATCGTACGTACGATGTATGAGAACAACAAGATTATCAGTGCGGTCTGCCACGGCCCAGCGGGATTGCTGAATGTGAAACTCAGCAACGGCGAGCTGTTAATTAAAGGGCGTCACCTTACCGGATTTACCGCTGAAGAAGAGGTTTCCCGTAATTACGACAAAATTGTGCCGTTTGAACTTGAAGCCGCGCTGAAAAAGGATGGCGCAATTTTCGAAGAAGCGCCGATCTTTGAAAATAAAGTTGTCGTTGACGGACGGTTAATCACAGGTCAAAACCCTGCATCGGCTAAAGCGCTTGGAGAAGCCGTCGTCAAGGCTCTGCAAGCAAAAGCCTAGTAACAACATGAAACCACGGCGTTAGGGGGAAACCCCTAACGCCTCGTAACCAGACGGGCTTTATACCGCAGGCAATCAGTACACATCTCGCACGTAGCGTTTGCCCTGCGACATTGTGGCAACATAAGTAGCCGCTTCTTCACTACTCATATTTCCGTGAACCTGTACGACCTGCCGGAGCGCCGAGTCCACATCTTTCGCCATACGGCTGGCATCACCACACACATAGAAATACGCCCCCTCCTCCAACCAGCGCCATAGCTCAGCGCCCTGCTCACACATGCGGTGCTGGACATAAATTTTCTCGCTTTGGTCACGCGAAAAGGCCGTATCAAAGCGATGCAAATAACCGTCACGTTGCAGTTTCTCTAGCTCCTCACGATAGTAGAAATCGGTCGCCGCGCGTTGCTCACCAAAGAATAGCCAATTTTTACCTTGCGCCCCTGTCGCCCGTCGCTCTTGCAGAAAAGCCCTGAATGGCGCGATACCGGTGCCAGCGCCGACCATGATAATTGGCGTATCCGTGTTTTTCGGCGTGCGAAAATGCGCTGATTTTTGAATGAAAATGGGCACCGCTACAGACGCTGCTGCGCGGTCAGACAGAAAAGTTGAGCACACGCCGCCACGTGATTTACCCTCCATGCCATAGCGTACCGTCGAGACGGTCAGGTGGATCTGATGCGGTGTAACCTTCGGACTGGACGAAATCGAATACAAGCGTGGCTGAAGGCGCTTAAGCACGGTCAACCACTCTTCGGCCTGAACCTGAACCGGAAATGCCTGTAGCACATCGACAATCTGCCGTCCCCACAGCCACTCTTTCAGTTCCTCCTTGCGCTCCTCTTTCAACAGTTCAGCCAGCACTTTATGCCCTGAGCGAGCACTGACAAACTGCAAGACATCCGGCGTGATGCGGGCAATCTCGAAATGCTGAGATAACGCCTCAATCAGCGTCATGTCACCTTTATCCTTCACGCACACCACAGTAGATGGCGAGAGCTTGAGGGCAGAGAGCATCTCGTTCACCCGTTCAGGGTTGTTAGTTGGCCAGATGCCAAGTGCGTCGCCCGCTTCGTAGCACATATCGCTACCTGAAATATCAAAAGCGAATTGCCGGGTCTCTTTTTCCGCTCCCGACGCATTAAGCAGTTGATTGATGACAAGGCGTGCGGGAAGAGGCGCATTTCTGCTGAAGAGAGGAGGCGATGCCACGACAGGTGCCACTGTGTACGCTTCATCCTCGTCGGCCAGTGTCGCCGTTGCAGTCATAGCCACGCTATTTACGATTGGCATACTTGCGCCCGCAAGCGCGTTGATCATGCTGTCCAGCCAGACTTTTGCCGCATCCTGATAATCAGGTTCACAGTCAATTCTCGCTGACAGACGCTTGGCCCCCAGCGCCTCAAGCCGCGCATCGAGCCGACGACCAAAACCACAAAACTGGTCGTAGTTTGAATCACCAAATGCCAGCACAGCGAATTCCATTTCAGCCAGCCGAGGGGCTGAATCAGCCTGTAATGACGCCCAGAAATTCGTGCCATTGTCGGGCGGATCGCCGTCACCAAACGTGCTGGCGATGAAAATCACACGCGGCATCGCAGGCAAACTGGCACTTTTAAAGCTGTCCATATCGGACAGGGTGACAGTATGTCCTTCCGTCTTCAGGCGTTCGGCGCACTGTGCCGCGAAACTTTCCGCATTGCCGGTGGATGATGCCCATAAAACCAAAATAGGTGGCGGTGATGGTACGGTCACGACAGCGGAAGAAGGCGCTGGCAGAGAAGCGGCACCGCTATCAGGCAACCAGGTGCGGGCAAAAAGCCCAGCCAGCATACCATCAAGCATCAGGCGTCTGGTGGGCTCTAACGGTGCCGTAGCGGGCAGTACGGGCACACCGCCAGCCAACCGTGATGCGTCAGTACGCAGCGCCGCAATATAACCTTGCAGATAGTGCTGCTCATGCGCACTCAGCGTTATCGCTGGGGGAGCATCAAGGCCGAGTAACGTAGCCAGCGCATCGATATGTTTCATGTCGAGTTCCTTGATGTCGTTGTTCGGCGTACCCACCTCGACCTGTTCCGGTATGGGCACAGCGGCAGGTTTGCTCTCTTGGCTCGAAGGCATAGGTGATACGGGTTCAGCGATCCGCACCAGCGCTACGGCAGAGAACTTGAATTCAGGTTGCTGAGAAATAGGATCAATGGCATCGCTGGTGACCGCGTTAATCGCCAGATCGTCACCAAAAACATCATTCCAGTGAAAAGGAGCAAAGCAGTTGCCGGGACGAACCCGATTAGTCACCACGGCAGGGAGTACCGCACGCCCGCGTCGCGATCGGACTTCCACACGATCGTTATCCTGAATACCGAGCGCGATGGCATCTTCAGGATGCACTTCGATAAAAGGCCCTGGGTTGAGCTTATTGAGCGTTGGAATTTTTCCGGTTTTCGTCATCGTATGCCACTGGTGCTGCAAGCGGCCAGTATTCAGCACAAACTGGAAATCACTATCCGGCATTTCTGCGGGTGGCATATGTGGTCGAGGAAGAAATACCCCTTTACCGCTTTCAGTGGCAAACACAAGGCGCGGCCGCGTGCCATCCGGCAAGTCTTTACGCGTCTGGCTCACGCCGTCGTTAAGGTAGCGAATCGGGTGGCGGTCTTGGTTATCCTCAGGGGGACAGGGCCACTGCAAGGGAGACTGCCGTAAGCGCGCATAGCTGGCTCCCCGAATGTCGTAGCCCGTCTTTGGGTTCCAGAACTGTTTGATCTCTTCAAACACCTCGGATGCCGAGCCGTAGCTAAACCCCTTCTCATAGCCCATCTCACAGGCTACTTTGGCAATGATTTGCCAATCCGCCATCGCCTCGCCGGGCGGATCAACCGCCTTCTGCATCAGCGTTAAATTCCGCTCGGAGTTTATCATCACGCCTTCTGCCTCAGCCCACAGCGCGCCGGGCAATAGGATATCGGCATAACGGTTAGTCTCGGTATCGAGAAATGCATCTTGTGTGATAACCAACTCGGCGGCTTGCAGCCCTGCAATCACGTTTTTACGGTTGGGAACGGTGGCGACCGGATTCGTGCAGATGATCCAGCACGCCTTGATCTTACCCGCCATCATATCTTCAAACAGGGCTACGGTGCCGCCGCCAAGATCGGTGCGTAAGGTTCCTGCGGGCACATCCCAGATCGTTTCAATGGCCGCACGATCTTTCTCCACCAGCACTGAGCGCTGCCCCGGTAATCCCATCCCCATATAGCCCATTTCACGCCCGCCCATCGCATTGGGCTGCCCCGTCAGGGAAAACGGGCCGCTTCCTGTACGGCAAATCGCCCCGGTGGCTAAGTGCAGGTTACAGATCGCATTGGTATTCCAGGTGCCGTGAGTACTTTGGTTAAGCCCCATCGTCCAGCAGCTCATCCATTCCGGTGCTGTGCCGATCCACTCTGCCGCTTTACGGATATCGGCTTCTGGCAGCCCGGTTATCTCCGCCACTTTCTCCGGGGAATAGTCTTCAAGGAATTCAGGCATCGCCTCCCACCCTTCGGTGAATTCAGCGATAAATGCAGGATCGGTGTGCCCATTCTGGACCAGCAGATAAAGCAGGCCGTTGAGCAAAGCCAGATCCGTACCCGGTTTGATTGGCAGGAACAGATTCGCTTTGTCCGCCGTGGCATTGCGGCGCGGATCAACTACGATGAGTTTAGCCCCAGCCTTGACGCGATCCATCATGCGTAGGAAAAGAATGGGATGGCAGTCAGCCATATTCGCGCCAATGACGAAAAAGACGTCGGCATGGTCAAAGTCTTTGTACGATCCCGGCGGCCCATCCGATCCCAAAGAGAGCTTGTAGCCGCTACCCGCACTGGCCATACATAGGCGGGAGTTTGACTCTATGTTATTCGTACCGATAAAGCCCTTGACGAGCTTATTCGCCAGATATTGGGATTCCAGCGACATCTGACCAGAGACGTACAGCGATACGGCATCAGGGCCGTGGGTATCAATCACCTCCCGTAACCGCCGCGCGGTTTCTTTGATGGCTTTCTCCATATCCACTCTGACCGATTCGTGCTGGCGATCCCCCCGCAAATAGGCATGTTCCAGCCGTCCTGATTCGGCAAGTGCCTGACCGCTCGTATTGCCCTTGGTACATAGTCGACCAAAGTTGGTGGGATGCGTCTTATCGCCTGACACCTTGATCACGCGATTGTCTTTTACTTCCATGACCACGCCGCAGCCGACCCCACAGTAAGGGCAAACGCTCTTCACACACGCTGAGGATTTGGCATTCATGGCTGACTCCCGTAGGGCTGATGTTGCAACAGCCCCGAGAAAGAGAGCTGCACCGGGCGAATTCAGACATAAAAAAACGTCCACAGAACCGCGCTCTCGCCATAATGCGGAAAGCATGATTGTGTGGACGCCATTGTCCCGTCCGAGGTTTTACTCAGCGTTGAGGCAAACCTGCGGAATCGCTACAGGTTTGATAAGCAAGTTGTGTGCCAGCGTTATGCAAAGCCAGATACAGCGAGAAAGAGAGGGAAATAATGAAATATCAGGCGGCATCACTGCATCACGGTGGTGCAGGATAAGAGAGCCGTCGCGCATTTCTGGTTCATCGACTACGTTAGGTTATGCACATCGATGAGATTATCGTTGTGCTGGTGTAGCGCGCCACTAAGTCGTGATGCCGTGATCGGAGTCACATAACCAAACGGGGACATTGCCGCAGAGATTCAGGGTTGTATAGTGTTCAGCTAAGACGTTACCGCCACTGGCGGGCGAGACTTGGGCAGAGGTGAGTAGTGATACTCTCTTCTGCCCAAGTTTTTTTTTGCCTGTCATCCGGCGGTTCCCTGCGCGAGCGCACGGAGCCACAAGCCGACGCAGCGTAATGATGTAAAAAACGATGAGGAGAAATACCATGAAAGCATTCCCCGAAGGATTTTTATGGGGTGGTTCAGTCGCAGCAAATCAGGTTGAAGGCGCATGGAATGAAGACAGTAAAGGTGTATCAACCTCCGATCTTCAGCTAAAAGGCGTGCATGGTCCGGTGACAGAACGCGATGAGAGCATTAGCTGTATCAAAGATCGAGCAATCGACTTTTATCATCAGTACCCACAGGATATCCAGCTATTCGCCGAAATGGGGTTCAAGGTCTTGCGTACCTCCATCGCCTGGACGCGCATTTATCCCGAAGGCGATGAGGCGGAACCTTGTGAAGCCGGTCTGGCCTTCTACGATCGCCTGTTTGATGAAATGGCGAAGTATCAGATTCAGCCGCTGATTACGCTGTCGCATTATGAAATGCCTTACGGTCTGGTAAAAAAATTGGGAGGCTGGGGCAATCGCGCCGTCATCGACCATTTTGAGAAATATGCGCGTACCGTTTTCAGCCGCTACCAAGACAAGGTGAAGCACTGGCTGACGTTCAATGAAATCAACATGGCGCTGCATTCACCCTTTACGGGCATCGGGCTAAGCGGCGAACCCTCCAAACAGGATATTTATCAGGCTATCCACCACCAACTGGTTGCCAGTGCGCGTGCGGTAAAAGCCTGCCACGAGATCATCCCGGATGCCAAAATCGGCAACATGCTACTGGGTGCGGTACGCTACCCCATGACCTGCCATCCGAAAGATGTGTTGGAAGCGCAGAGCAAGAATCGTGAATGGCTGTTCTTCGGTGATGTGCAGGTACGCGGCACCTATCCGGCCTGGATTCAGCGCTATTTCCGGGAAAATGACGTCGAACTCACTATTACCGCGCAGGACAAAGACGATCTGAGCCACACCGTAGACTTTGTTTCATTCAGCTATTACATGAGCGGCTGTGCAACCTTCGAGCCGGAAAAATACCAGTCTTCACGCGGCAACATCATTCGCCTGATCCCCAACCCGCACCTTGAAGCATCTGAATGGGGCTGGCAGATCGACCCCGAAGGCCTGCGTTTCCTGCTGAACGAGCTGTATGACCGCTATCAGAAACCGCTGTTCATCGTGGAAAACGGCCTAGGCGCACGTGACGTAGTAGAAGAGGACGGCAGCATTCACGACAGCTACCGCATTGATTATCTGCGTCGTCATCTGATTCAGGTACGTGAAGCTATCGATGATGGCGTCGAATTGCTGGGCTACACCAGTTGGGGGCCAATCGATCTGGTCAGCGCAGGAACAGCACAGATGTCAAAACGCTACGGCTTTATTCATGTCGATCGTGATGATGAAGGCAAAGGCACGCTGGAACGTCGGCGCAAAGACAGTTTCTACTGGTATAAAGACGTGATTAATAGCAACGGGGAATCGTTGTAACCGTGCAGAAAACCAGAAGGCATACACATTAGTTGCCTTCTGGCCTATTCGGGGAGGGATTATCCATTCATGGCGTAGTAGGCTTTGCTAGCGTTCATAGCAAAAACGTTGGCGTTATACCGACTGCGAGCCTGTAATTGTTAAGCATGGGCAACTATATTAACATCGTAAATCTTAAGAGACGTCTGGTAGTGGAATACAGCGACCGTGAATAAATTGACGATAAAAGACATAGCGGCCCTTTGTAAGGTGGGAAAATCGACTGTTTCCCGTGTACTCAATAACGACCAGAATGTTAATGAAGTTACACGCCAAAAAGTGCTCGCGGTGATTGAGCAGTATCAATTCACACCGTCAAAATCAGCCAGAGCGATGCGTGGATTAGCGAGCCGAACCGTTGGAATTATCGTGACCCGCCTTGATTCTTATGCAGAAAACCAAACAGTAAGAGCCATTTTACCCCTTTTGCATGCTAATGGTATCGACCCTATTATTCTGGAAAGCCAGTTCGACCCCAAAAAAGTTGATGAACATTTAACTATGTTGGAACGGCGAAAGATTGATGGCGTCATATTATTCGCCTTCACAGGGATCGCCAGTGAACAGTTAGCGTCCTGGCAGCAGCGTATCGTCATCATCGCGCGTTCATTTGACGGTTATACCTGTGTTTGTAATGACGATACAGGTACCGTAAATCATCTCATGGAATTTTTGCATCAAGAAAAAAAATTCAATCAAATTGGTTACATCGGTATTGATTTACAAGATGAAACAACCGGGTTACTCCGTTTTAAAGCCTACGAAAATTATTGCCAGCAACATCGATTAACCATTAATGCCGAGTTAGGGGAACTCAATTTTCAAAGCGGTTACCTGCTCGCACAAAAGGTACTTTCCTCGCGTCCCCAAGCCATTTTATGCGCCACAGACTCATTAGCCTTTGGCGTACAAAAATACTTAAAAACCCAAATGATCAATGATGTTTTTGTAGCTTGCATTGGCCGAAATGATTTACTGAAATTTTTATTTCCCGAAACAAAAACCTGCCGTTTAGGGTTCCGCGAAAGCGGCGAACTCTCTGCCAACCTGTTGATTAACATTATTAACGATAATTTCTCACCAAAAACACACATTGTTTTATCTTCTTGATTTAAAATAAATAAATTATTAGTTAAATATAATTTATGTGATATCTGTCAATTTATGGGAACGTTCCCATTGAGGCAAGTCATGTCTCTACGTATCTTAAATTAAGGATTAAGAAACCAGAGACCAACAAAATGAAAAAAGTAATAAACTCTGATGTGATAGAACAGATAATTAAATTAGTTGGCGGTGAGGGAAATATCAGTACCGTCTCTCATTGCCTGACTCGCCTACGCTTCGTATTGAATAACCCCGATATAGCAGACATTGAAAAAATTAAGGAAATCCCTGTAGTAAAAGGATGCTTCAATAATGCAGGGCAATTCCAAATCATAATAGGAATGGATGTAGATGTTTACTACAAGGAACTGATAGAAAAAATAAACATCACCGCTACTAGTAAAGAAGAAGCAAAAGTTCACGCCCAAAATAATATGAAATTTTGGGAGCGATTAATTGCGAATTTGTCTGAAATCTTTATCCCGTTATTACCCGCTCTCATCTGCGGTGGCTTATTACTTGGTTTGAGAAACGTTATTGGAGAAATGCCCGTCTCCAGCGATAAGACTCTCATCTCAACCTATTCATGGCTCCAGCCAATATATGATTTTTTATGGTTACCGTGCGAGGCAATTTTCCATTTCTTGCCTGTAGCAATCTGCTGGTCGACGGTAAAAAAAATGGGCGGATCTCCCATACTCGGTATCGTATTAGGCATTACGCTCGTCTCACCGCAATTAATGAATGCCTACGGTACCGGAAGCCAGATTCCTGATACCTGGGATTTCGGGATTTTTGTCATTCAGAAAGTCGGTTATCAGGCTCAAGTGATCCCCTCTATTTTAGCTGGGCTATTCCTGGGTTGGTTTGAAGTTAGATTACGCAGATACATTCCTAATTACCTGACATTAGTCATCGTCCCCGTCATCACGATATTGGTTTCTATTACCGTTGCCCATGCCATCCTCGGGCCTATTGGCCGTCTTATCGGCAATGGTATTTCAGAAGGGGTTCGCTATTTAATGCTAGGCGATTTCGCCCCCATTGGCTCAATGATCTTTGGCTTTTTCTACTCACCTTTAGTCATCACAGGTCTACACCACACGACTCTGGCAATCGACATGCAATTAACGCAAAGCGTGGGAGGAACACCGATTTGGCCAATCATTGCACTCTCAAACATTGCACAGGCCTCAGCGGTTGTCGGCATCATTTTGATTAGCAAAAAACATAACGAGCGTGAAGTGACCATACCTGCCGCTATTTCCGCTTACTTAGGCGTAACGGAACCAGCCATGTACGGCGTCAACTTACATTATCGCTTCCCTATGCTGTGCGCGATGATTGGTGCTGCATTAGCAGGGCTTATTTGCGGCTATTCTCGTGTCCTTTCTAATGGGATTGGCGTTGGCGGAATCCCCGGTATTCTTTCAATTCAGCCTACATTTTGGGGTATTTACCTTGTTGCCATGGTTGTCGCAATCGTCATTCCTATCATATTGACGATGGCTGTTTATCGTTATCAGCAACGAAAAAGCACACTGGTAACTTGTCTATAAATTCCGTTATTTAAAAGAGTTCAACATGAATTATCTAGCTATATTAGTAAATAAAAATGGACTTAGTGCCTTCTTAGATGAAATTAAACATCACTATGATTTGGAATGGAATTCTTTATCGTCCGAGGCATGTTTAGCGGTATTAAGAGAGATAAAAAATGATTTCCCTCTGGTCAATGGTGGGATAATAAGCGGAGAGAAATTACCGTATTACCCACTATTCTGTATCGAACTGGCGAATCAAGAGGTTATCAATTTAGAAAAGGCACTTTCGGAAATTTTTAATGTGCCATTTATTGCTAAAGAGAATGCAGACACACTCTCCCCTGATAATCTGAAAGACGCGATCGAGCAGCAATATCATGCGCTCAGTTGGAATATTAATTACTGCGGATTTACCGCAGGGAAGGAAGAGTACGCCATAGAATCGCTATTAACGGTAGCGAACGGTTATTTAGGTGTACGTGGCGCTATGCCTGATATGCAGGCAAATGACGCGACTTATCCAGCCACTTACCTTGCCGGATGCTATAACCAGGCACAATCAAATATTGTTGGTCATATGGTCACCAACGAGGATTTTGTCAATGCGCCAGACGCACGAGCGATCCGAATTAAAATCGGTAACGGCAATTGGCTAACGCCCGAGACCAATAAGAATATTGCGCTTTACCGCCATCTTTCTCTGAAAAATGGTGTGCTGGAACAAAACTGGCTGGTAGAAGACGACCAAAAACGTCAGATACAAATCCGTAGCCAAATACTGGCGGATATGTCTCACCCTACTCGTTTCGCTATTGAATATTGCTTCACACCTCTTAACTTTCACGGTGATATCACCATCAGCACTCACATTGACGGGGAAACGTATAACTATGGCGTAGCGCGTTACCGCAGCCTCACGTCACATCACTATGAAGTGTTGTCTTGCGCGGTGTCAGGTAAAAATGCCTATTTAAATGCAAAAACCCTTCAATCAGGAATCGGGATGGGATTTTCCTCAGCGATACGAGGAGACTTCTTCACAGAAAAAGATATTCACATTCAGGAAGAGCCGAACAAGGTTAGCCAATCGATCACATGCTCGGTCATACAAGGGAAAACATATCAGTTTGAAAAAAGCGTCAATATTCGGCTATCGACGGTATTTCCCGATGAGTGGCACATTGCAGACGAGTCGGTATTAGTGGATTTTGCGACTCAATTAAAATCAACGCAACAGGCGTGGGAATCGCTGTGGGATAAAACAGACATTATTATTGATGGCGATTTGATGTCTCAAAAACTCCTACGCTTACATACCTATCATTTGATGTGTTCCTGCTCGCCTTTCAGCAATAAAGACTACCAACTTGATGTGTCAGTCACCGCAAGGGGGTTACACGGTGAAGCCTATAGAGGCCATATATTCTGGGATGAAATATTCATCTTACCTTTCTATATCATGCATTTCCCTCAAACCGCTCGCCAATTACTGATGTATCGATATAACCGCTTACCTATGGCACGTCAGGCAGCAAAAAAAGAAGGTTATGAGGGAGCAATGTTCCCATGGCAATCAGGGCATGATGGTAGTGAGCAAACGCAAGTAGTTCACCTAAATCCGCTAAATGGTGAGTGGGATCCGGACTATAGCTGTCTGCAACGGCATGTTTCATTAGCGATTGCCTATAATATTTGGCTGTATTGGATCAATACCAAAGACCATAAGTTTATGGTGTCTCATGGCCTTGAAATGCTGCTGGAAATTGCCCGTTTCTGGTTAAGTAAATCCCAGTGGGATGAAACGACTCAGCGCTATTCTATTAGCGATGTGATGGGGCCGGATGAATTTCATGAACACACTGTCGGTAGCGAAACGGGCGGGCTTAAGGATAATGCTTATACCAATCTGATGGTTTCATGGCTGTTTTCGACGTTAGCTGAATTACACCAACAATTCGATACACATACCATCAATACCATTAACGACACGATTAATCTCAATAAGAAATTTTGGGCTGAGATCGACCATGTAGGAAAAAACCTATCGTTAATTATCGAAGATGACATCATCTCACAATTCGATGGGTACTTTGATTTAAAAGAAGTTGATTGGGAACACTACAGGGAAAAATATAAAAACATTTACCGCATGGACAGAATATTACGTGCTGAAGGCAAAAGTGCAGACCACTATAAAGTTGCCAAACAAGCAGATGCCTTAATGATATTTAATAATTTCTCTGAAGATGACGTAACAGAGATATTAAAAAATATGGGATACAACCTAAGAAAAAATTATGCAAGAAGGAATCTGCATTATTATCTGGAGCGTACATCCCATGGTTCCACACTGTCACGCATCGTACATGCCCAGCTCGCCAATGACATCCGTTTGCCTGAGCTATCCTGGACATTATACCGAGAAGCACTGTCTTCTGATTATCAGGATATTCAAAGTGGCACTACCGCTGAGGGCATCCACACCGGTGTTATGGCTGCGACGTTAAATACGACAATCATGGCTTATGCAGGGGTAGATATCCGTCACGCTTTTTTACGTATTTCACCTTCACTACCAGAGGGATGGCAATGCCTTCGCTTTAATCTACAGCATCGTGGGATCCACTATTATTTTGTTATTTCACATAAGGAAATCATCATTTCTGCCAGCAAAGATACTCAGGTAGAGATTCACCATAAAAAATACGCCGTCATCTCCGGAGTTGATTTCTCTTATGAATATACTGAGGTCTAAAATAATGAATAACGGTTTCATCTTTGATTTAGACGGCGTGATTGTAGATACCGCACATTATCACTTTATAGCGTGGAAACATCTAGCCAATAAGATTGGCATAGATATCGATGAGGAGTTTAATGAAAAGCTGAAGGGGATTAGCCGTGAAGGGTCCTTGGAAAGGATTCTCCAATATGGCGGGAAATTGAATGAATTTGATCATAACGAAAAAGTAAAACTGGCTAAAGAAAAAAATGACTACTACGTTAATACTCTTAACCAGTTAACTGAAAAAGACATTCTCCCCGGCGTTCTTTTATTTATTAAAAGAGCGAAAGAGCTTGGTATTCCATGCGCCATTGCGTCCGCATCAAAAAATGCCAAGCTCATATTAGAAAAATTAAAAATTATCGATTACTTTCAACATATTGTTGACCCAGACACCTTAAAGAGGGGAAAACCTGATCCTGAAATATTTTTAAAGGCGGCGAAATCCATCGGTGTCGAATCCCATAATGCAGTAGGGTTTGAAGATGCACCGGCGGGCATTGTCGCATTGAATAAAGCAAAAATATTTTCAGTGGGTATCGCAGTAAAGCAGGAAAGTCTTATTGGTGCCAACGTAGTTGTACCTTCGTTAAATAACATCTCGCCTGAAATGTTATTGCAACAAAAAAATAGATAGGAAGAGTCATACTATCTTCTCCCCTTATGTTTCATCCTTTTATTGGAAATAAAATATATAGGCCAAGAGGAATAATCAATGAGAATAAAAAAAACATCGTTAGCGATAGGAATCTTACTTAGCGCGCTCCCCTTATTCGTTAACGCTGAGAGTTCGTTAAGTAGTATAGAAGCGCGTTTAAATTCCCTTGAAAAACGAGCGATAGATGCCGAAACAAGAGCAGCCTCTGCGGAACAAAAAGCGGCTAGACTTGAACAATTAATAACGAACAAGAATACACCACTGAAAAACACCAATTCAGTGAATATAGAGCAGCGCATTGCTACCCTTGAAAAACATTCAGATCAGGCTCAAGCCAATGCCACGCTGGCTAATGAAAAAGTCAACCAATTAGAGAAACGACAAAATGTCGCTGAAAAATCTAATAGCTTTGTTGGCAACAATAGCAACTGGGGAAAATTAAAGCTGTATGGCGATGTTGAATTTAACATTGATGCCGCAAGCCGCAAAGGCCAGATCACATCAATGCACACTCAGGCAGGGAGTGGATCTGGAGACTTTAAAGATAAAGAACGCTGGGATTTGAATGGACGCATTTTGATTGGTTTGGATGGAGAACGAGCGCTTTCCAACGGAAATCGTGCCGGATTTAAGGTGCAACCTTTGGCTAATATGTCCGGTTCCATGGGGCTTGATGATGCCGTCTTCTATTTTGGTAAAGATAATAAGTGGAACTTCAAGATTGGCCGATATGAAGCCTACGATATGTTCCCACTTAACCAGGATACCTTCGTTGAACACTCAGGAAATAGCGCCAACGACTTATATGCAGACGGATTCGGTTACGTCTATATGATGAAAGAGGGTCGGGGGAGAAGTAATAACGGAGGAGCCATGAATTTGAGCAGTACCTACAATGATTGGTACTTCGAAGTGAATACATTAGTTGAAAATGGCAGTAAGGTGTTCAAAGATGAAAAATATCATGGCCGCAAATTGGATAACCGCAAAAATGTGGTCTATGTCCGTCCGGTAGTCGCTTGGAAAAAAGATAACCTCACCATTGCGGGTGCTATGGATGCTAACGTCATCCGTAATGCCTACGGTTACCAAAATACAGATGGGAAATTTGAAGACCAATCTCGTCGAACCGGCTATGGTCTCAATTTGAATTGGGATAACTTGAAAGATAATAGTGAAAACGGCATCGTCGCTAATTTAAGCACGGCATATTTAGATGCCAAGAATGAAAGTGACTTTTCTGTTGGCGGTAACGTATTATGGCGTAAGTTACAGGTTGGTTATATTTATGCACGCAATGATATTAAATACTACCAACGTAATAATAACTCAGACCAGGACAAAGCGTTACGCCCCGGGAAATACGACATCCACACCGTATTTACATCTTATGAATTACCTAACATCTTAGAGATGGATAATTTTAAAACTTACCTTGGCGCGTACTATTCTTACATAAACGGCCACGGAGACATGACATCAGTTGATAGCAGTGATAAAGATCGCTATGGCGCGCGCATTCGTTTTAAATATCTATTTTAAAATTGACAGAATGTTCAATTCGCGTTGTTAAATAAATGAACATTTGTCAGGTGTTACTGATGAATTTTTATGCTCGGCTTTATTGAATTATTAATTTTTAATATACAACAAAGCCGCGCCCTCCTTCCCTCAGACAATCCGAACACAGCGCAAAGTTGAAGATATGACTCTCCTCAGGCTGATGTGGTTATCGGCTTAATAAAAAAACCGCTTTCCATTATGCATACATATTCACCCTAATTAAGAAGGCCAGTCAGGATAGACGCAGAAAACTCAATACACGGTTGTACAAAAAACGCAATGTTGTGGAGCGCTGCTTTGCGGGATTAAAAGAAAATCGTCGCATCGCTACACGCTCAAAAAAAACAGCAAGAAATTATCTGAGTATGCTTAAACTGGGGGCGAGCCGGTTATTTTTGAAAAGGCTGTTAAGTTAAGGGACACAGCCTAGGTTTATCCGAGCGTTGAACATCCGCCCCCTTTGCTATTACAGGCAACGCGACCATAGCCGCGGGTAATAACACGCCAGCCATAGTTCAGCAGAGTTTTTTTCTTTCAAAAAACAGATCAATTAATCTCATGGCAATACCTTTGGTCAAAATGACTATTTATCCATTAACTCTTTTAGCTGCGGCGCACTCTTCTTTACCGCTTCATTCGAGGCCTTTACCCTCGCTTCTTTGCCGATCTGATCGGGGATAAATCCGGCGAGAATATCTTCGTGGTTGTACCCTTTCAGCCATTCGCGCGGGAATGGGGCTAGCTGCTCACCGGCACCTTCATGGCGATAAATCTGCCCTTGCCCTGTACGTTGGTTATACGGGATCACGTTTTTCCCCTGCCGATCGCCCAGCTCTTCATACAGTTTTTTGCGCAACGCAATTTTGGTATTGACGATCTTCTCATCGGTAGAATCGATCAGGTTATGTTTCTCTTCACGATCGTTCTTCATGTCGTACAGTTCTTCTTTATCCCACACACCGTAATATTGGATGTATTTGTATTCCGGCGTCCGTATCGCAAACGTGGTTGGCGTCTGCGGGAAGCTGTATTCCCAGAAGTATTCATAGACGAAGTAATCGCTACGCTTCGGCGTGTTATAACCATCCAGCCCCAGACGCCAGAAGCTCTGCCCATCATAATGCTTCGGTGCGGCAACACCTGCGGCTTCCAGGATCGTTGGGGCAACGTCAATGTTTCTGACAATGTCTTCCACGACTTTATCTTTGGCAAAGCCCGGTCCGGAGGCAATCAATGGCACGCGAATCGACTCTTCATAAGCGTTACGCTTATCAATCAGCCCATGTTCGCCGAACATAAAGCCGTTATCCCCCATCACCATGATAATCGTGTTCTTATCCAGCCCCTGTTTTTGCAACCAGTCACGCACGCGTCCCACGCTGTCATCCACCGAGCGCAGCGTTTCATAGTAGTCACGTTGATACTGTTGAAGATCCATATCCGTGTTATAGGGATAATCCACGCCATGCCAGCTATTACGTTGGTTCTTCACCCACATCGGTTTGCCGACATAGTTTTCCGGCGTATCGGCATAGGTATCCGGCAGCGGGAACGTTACCTCTTTCATGCTGCCACGATGGCGTTTGGCAGGTAGGAAATCAGAATGCACGCCCTTATGCGATAGGTACATCATGAATGGTTTTTTCTTATCGAGCGTGTTCAACCAATCTACGGCGTAGTCCGTCAGCTCATCGGTAATGTAGCCTTTTTGCGGCACCATCTTTCCATCAATATTGAGCATGGTCGGCTTGCCATAGTTATCAATCGGATAATAGCTACCTTGCCCCAGAAGCCCGACCCAGCGATCGAAGCCGGCGAAGCCTTTCGTGGCCGTTTTATCTGCGCCGCCGAAGTGCCATTTGCCAAAGAAGCCCGTTTGATAGCCTTTGTCACGCAGCAGTTCCGGGAAATAGTTTAGATGAGAGAGATCGGATGGGTTATTATCCGACACCCCATGATTATGCACGTACATCCCCGTCAGAATGCTGGCACGGCTGGGCGAGCACAGTGATGTAGTAACGAACGCATTCTTAAAATACGTTCCTTCTTTGGCGATGCTATCCATATTCGGCGTGTGAATTGCCGAATTCAGGAAACCGAACGCATCGTAACGCTGATCGTCCAGAATGATATAAACAACGTTTGGCTGCTTGTCCCCAGTTGGAGGCACAGCAACGGAAGGAGAAGCCACCGTTGCAGCATGTACTCCCGCCGTTTGCATACAGGCCAGCGTGATCGCAGCCAGCAGTCTGTTTCTTTTCATATCCGTTCCTTTTTTTATGCCACTCCTCTCCAGAGCACGTGGAGAATATTCGGCATCTGTTAATAAAATTCGGTCTTTATATTCCTTCTAATTTTCTTCATCGATTCCTGGCGCCCCAATTGCGAGAGCAAGGCATTCATGCGAGGTAAAACATGGAATAGATGTGTTTTAAATCCATCGCAGAAATAGTTTTTATTCGGCCGCCCATCGCTGGAAATTTCGAACCGATGCTTCGGGCAACCGCCATGACAAACCGCTTTCACTTCACAGTTCAGGCAATCTTTGCTGATGTTCTTCCGCTTATTTTCGCCAAAGGCGAGGTTTTGTGGCGAATTCACCAGCGACGCCAGATCGTCCTGATTAACATTACCGAGCTTATTTTCGGGATAAACAAAATGGTCGCAGGAATACACGTCTCCATTTGCTTCAACAATCAGGTTGCCGCCACAGGTTTCATTAATGACGCAGGCGCTAAGCTGCCCGGTCATTTTGGTCAACGTTTGCTCGAAGTTCATGACAAACACATTGCCCAGATCGTGCTGAACCCAATAATCAAAAATCGTATTCAGGAAACGGCCATAAGCTTTGGCGGGTACTGACCACTCCGTCACACTGCACTGACCCGAAAAATCCGGCTGAATCAGCACCAATCCGTTGTCGTCCGGTTGGGCGGCACGGCGCTCCACCAGCGGAATGAACTGCATATAGCGGCTGCCAATGCGCTTAAGAAACTGGTAAACATCCATCGGACGCTTCACGTTTTCCGCATTCACCACCGTCAGGGTATTAAACTCGACCTTGTGACGCTTCAGAGCTTCCAGTCCTTTCATCACGTCATCAAAGGTGCTTTTCCCCGCCCGCGTAAGGCGATGTGCATCATTGCTGATACGGTCACCGTCAATCGACAGTCCCACTAGAAACTGGTTTTCTTTCAAAAAACGCGCCCAATCATCGTCAATGTTGGTGCCATTGGTCTGAAAGAAGTTATTGATCTGCTTTGTGCCACGGTATTGGTTCTGCAACCGCACCGCTTCGCGGAAGAAATCGATGCCCAGCAGCGTCGGTTCACCGCCTTGCCACGGAAAATCAACGACAGGTGCCTGCTGGCTACTGATGTTCTTGCGTACATAGTTTTCCAGCGTATCGCCATCCATCTTCCAGCGGCTTTTTCGCTCGGGATAAAGGTGTTCCTTCTCAAGATAAAAACAATATGAGCAATCGATATTGCACACAGACCCTGAAGGCTTTGCCATCAACTGAAAATTGGCAATGGATTGACTCATTGGCACCTCGACTTAACTTATCGACAACACACTATTTCCTTCCCTGAGAGAGCAAGCAGATTCTCCCCCATTTTCACGGTTGAATAGGCAACGTACCGACCGGGCTTTCCTGCCAGCCATAGCGAATCGCTTTGAATTGCAGTTGCGATGCGCTCTTCAGCGGCGTGATGCTGCCCGTGTACAGTTCCCACTCTTTGCCATCCCAGCTATAGCCGATGGAGGCATCCTGCGTGCGGTTAGCCAGATAAATTTTGTTGCTGACCGCATCCCACTGCGCTACTGGCGTCAGCGTGGCGCGCTGCTTGCCCTGCTCATCCAGCAAATCGACCACCATCTGATCTTCCGCAATCAGATTCATGTCATTCGCACTGTTACGCCAGCGATCCATCTCCTCACGCATCCGTACCAGTACGGCACGTTGGGCAGGATCGGCTGCCAGATTATGCAACTGCAAAGGATCGCGTTGCAGATCGTAAAGCTCTTCCGCCGGACGATCGGCAAACCAGCTTTGCTGATCCGCACTTAACTGATGCTGATCATGCGCCGCATTCAAATCTTTCATTGACCCGAGCGCGTTGCGGAAAGCGATACCGATGCCCCCCGGCGTAGTCGCCAAATTGCGGACATACTGATAGTCGCGATCCCTGACAAAATAGGCGCGCATGTCATATTCATCCATCCGCCCGCGCACGCCGTAGACAAACTGACGCGGCGGCGCAAAATCCTGTGCCAGGCTGATGCCACGCATATAATCAGGCTGTTTGATGTCGGCAAATCCCAGAATGGTCGGTGCCAGATCCTCAAACGATACCAGCCGTTCATTCTGGCTCCCCTCCGTCGACCAGCCTGCCGGACGATATTTCTCTGGAATATGAACGATCAGCGGGACATGGGTGCCGGAATCGTAGCCCTCACGCTTATGACGCGGAATTCCATCACCGTTATCCGCGGTAAAAATAACGATAGTGTTATCCCACAGCCCGTCCTTTTTCAGCCCGTCCAACAGCTTACCAACCTGCATATCCATAATATGAATATTGTCATAATGCTGCGCCAGTTCCTGCCGGGTTTGCGGCGCATCCCGCAGATAAGGCTCCAGCTTCAGGCTTTGCGGATCCGTTGGCGTATAACGGTACTGTTGGCGGAAGGTATCCCACTGCTTAACAAAGCGCGATTGGCCCGCTGGGTGGTTTTGCGCCGTAAAGAGCGCCGATTCATGCGTAATCTGCGGATTGAAATTCATGAAGAACGGCTTGCCTTTCAGATCGTAATTACGCCAGGCCAGTTGAATATGCAGATCGTCCATGCTGCTATATTCCCCGTGGCGCGTCCACAAGGTGAAGGGGCCGACATCAGCATGGCCTTTGGTAAACTGGTAATCCGTCTTGGTGTCGTTATAGGTGAAGTAACCGCTGCGACGCAGCAGTTCGGGATAGCCTTTCACATAAGAAGGCGGCACGCCTAAATAACCACCAGCGGGTCGGGTCGCCGTGCGCATGTGCTGCAATCCGGTGGCATGTTGAAATACGCCGGTAATTAATCCCGCCCGTGATGGTGCGGATACCCCCGCCATCGTGAAAGCTTGCGTGAAAACAACGGACTCTTTTGCCAGCGCATCCAGATTAGGGGTTCGCGCCTGCGTATCACCGTATGCGCCCAGACGGGGATTCATGTCCTCCGCGACAATCAACACCACGTTCGGGCGTGGGCTGGCGATCTGGGCGGAAAAATCGGCACTCATTGCCTGACCAGACAGCGACAATGCAGCCAGCATGGCCGCCACCAGAGGGGTTTTCTTCATCATTTCTGCTTCCTCAGACGTCTTGATCCGGACGCCACTACTCGTTATATGGCGGCAATGCGCTATCATTCACAACGCACCCAGCCCTTTCATCACACCATCAATGAAATAGCCGCGCCTAAAAAACGCTATCACTTTTCTGAAGGTACAACCGTCACAATCGCACGTCGGTAAGACGTTAATGCTGGCGATCCGCTATCGGTTCCTTCCAGAATAATGTGGAACGGTGTCGGGACCTTAACGGCTGGGGCGATAAAGCTGGTTTTTCCCCCCTCAGGCTGCGATAGCGTAATACCAGGGCCAAAGTGGACGCCCATCGCCGTCGCTGTTGGCTCTTTATATTGCCACCAGCGATATGTCACCGCGTGACCATCGACATCACCTGAACCGTGCGCCGATAGCGTGACCGACTCACCCGCTTTTACCTGCCAGGAAACGATTTCCGTCCCCGGCTTACCATTCAGCACCAGATGCGGGTTATGATTCGTTTTCTTCACATCCCCCGTCAACGTCCAGTCCATACGCGCGGCGAAGTCGTTCTGATACGCATCACGCCACCGCCAGATAGTGGCAGGTGCGGTACGGTATTTCTTACCATCGATACCGACGACTTCATCTGACGTGCTGACACGCAAACCAAGTTCACTCCCTGGCGAAATCTCGCCATAACGCCCCCCCCAGTTGCCATATTCTGGATGCTCAGGATCGCCCAGGCCAGTACGAAGCAAATATAAGAATGATGGAGAATCGCCTTCCATGGAGTATTCCAAAGGAGGATAGACTGCGCCCAACGGGCCTTTGCGCCGGATGTTTTCTGCCAGCCAATCGTTATTCACCTTACTCATGTCCCCACCGACCGCGCGCGATGAAGACATGCCAATCCACGTAGAGAGAAAATACTCATTCCAGGCATGAATACTGGTGATATAACGCAATTGTGGGAAATTCCCTCGAATCCAGGCACCCGTATTATCTTGATCGGAAATAGCATAAACACGGATTTTACTAATGAACGCATCCACTTCCTGCGGTGTTCTCTCTGCTTTCACATCATGCAGAGCCTGAGCTAAATCCACCCCGCCGCCCCATAGGGTGATCCACAATGGGCGATCGTCGCGTTTATCAACGGCCTGAATAATCAATTTCGATGCATCGGTGGATTTCCCTTCACCAACATGCGCCATCCCGAAACCGGCCCGCCCACTGCGAACAACATCACGTAACGATTTAGCGGAAGGATAGCCTTGTGCATGCTTTTGCAGATTAGGCAGAACACGTTCATAAGCGTCAATACGTTCATGGATCATGGGAGTATTGACCTTGTCGCGCAGCCAGGTTGAGGTTGTTGCCACAATCCCTTCAACATCAAACTCATTGCTATACAGTAAAAACCGGACCAGCGATTGTGAGTCATCCGGCTCATTGCCGATGTCACTCAGAATCAAGATGCGTGTTTTCTCTGCACTAACGACGTTTTTCTGCTCAACGTTCTCTCCTGCCGTGGAAGCCGCCGCGGCAGTCGCGAATACCGGAACACAGGCCGTTGCTAAACAAACGCTTAGCGAAATCGATTTAATGCCTTTCGTCGATAAAAACATAATTATTCCTCATCAGAAAACGACTTCAGCCTGAACACCAAAACTGATTTGATAATCTTTCTCATCGTTAAAGCTGTGTTTATCAATCTCATTGTCCAGCGCTTTAAGATAACTGGTGTAGAAACGAATTTCTGGTCGAGATTTTAGAAGGCTAGTATCTACTTTGAGGATATGAGCCAGAGTCACCTTATAACCGGATTCATCATAGCTACTATTTTTAGTGGTATTTTTCTGCACAAAATAACCAAGCTCTATCGCGGTCTGGTTCGTTCTGTCCCAAATATAGGAAGGACGGATCACCGCACGCATGGTCTCAAAATCCGTGTGCGCACCGTTATTGATCGAGTAAAGATCATTACCACGGCCATATACCAGAGAGTGCGCCATGATGACATTATCACGCAGGTATATCTCACCTTGATTGATTAATCTCCAGCCAATGCCTTCACTATGAATACCGTAATAAGCACTCTTATAGTCAAAATCGGGATTCGGGCCAGAAATATTCATAAACTGGCTAGCAAAAGAATTATTAGCAACTTGCGCGGTTAATTCATTAAAGCCGCCTAGCACTGGGTGACGTAAAATAGCCTGACCTAACCAGGCAGATTTAACTTTATAGTCATTACCGGCAGATTGCGCCGCTTTTTGTTCATCAGTCTGGTTAGCAAAAGCATGTTTCACCCCTACTTCAAGAGACAAGTCTTTGCTCAATGGAATATCTTTATATCTAACTTCAGCAATATTCACATTAACTTGAGTGGTTTTATTACATGTTGCCGTTGTACAGGTCGTGCTGTAATTATCGATATCATTACGCGTCAATGCCATGCTTAATGATCCAACAGGCATTTTCCAATTTTCAATCCCCAGACCTGCACCAGAAAGTGTCCGACTACCTTTCCAATCCAGCATTTGGATTTCATATTGTGGCAGTGTGTGTTTACCGATCCAAAATGTCGCTTCTGGTGCAAAGGGTAGGAAGCCCTTCGTCTCAACAAATAATTTGCTGAGTTTTCCCATTCCACCGCCAGCCATGCCTTTCTCAAAGGATTCATCACTCTGAGATAATCCTAAATCGCCTTCAAACTGTACGTTAGCCCAAATTGATTTATTGCCTTCCTGCCAGGCACGTTTTTTAAATGATAGGTTATACCAACCATCATATTCATTACCTAATCGCCCCAGCGAACCTGCGGCCCAGGATTTAGGGCCACCATTAGTCGTTGATGCATAACCAGTACGGAAATAACCGGAATATTTAAATCCAGTGTCTTCCTGAACATATTTGCTAATTTTTTTCAGTGCCGATTCTGATAATACCGGATCGCTCTCCGCAGTTGCGGATTTGGCTTGTAATGCTACCGCTGGTTGCGCCACGCTTTCATGCCCCGCAACCGTATTTACAGAGGATAAACCAACTAATGAATTTTGTTTTTTTTCTTTATCTTCATAAGCTTGTAGCTTTTCCTGAGTCTGTTTTAATTGTGTTTCCAGTAATTCCATACGTTGTTCAAGCGTTAATTTTTGTGCCATCGCGTCCGGTGCCAAACCGTAACAAGATAACAACATTAACACAGCGGCTTTTTTTCTGAATGTCAGCCTTTTATTTCTCACTTTTTTATTATTTATCATGTTATTCCTCATTTTTCTTGACTGCTATCACAGAGTAAGTGTCACCGTGATATAACCCTGGCGTGGCGAAGTAGTCACTTTCTCACTATTATCCTTCAATTCGTCTGTAGGTTTTCCATCCCCTTCTGTTTATTAGGTCAAAAAAAAACCTATCCAGCCAGATGAAAAACATTCATCTGACAAGACAGGTTTCGCCTGAATTTAATCAGTTACGTCCTAATTAGAAATTAGTATAATTATTTAAAATCATTATTTCAATTTTTACAATTTAGAAACGTGAGCAACATCACCTGAAAGAATTCAACTCATTTAGGATTACGGTTAAGACGATTAATGTGAATCGTTAAAAACATGATTTCATCTGTCGTTAATTTATATTGATAATGTTTCTCGACATAATAAAAAACGCGCATTGCACAAGCATAAGCCACTTGCATTAACTCTTTGATACCGTCATAAATGCTATCGTCAGCATGGCTCACGGGTGTTCGATTGAATAAGCGTAATGAAAAGAACTTTAAATGCGTAATAAAACGCTGATAATCAATCGAATTTTCATCATAGTTAATATTAAGGTCATATTTTACAATCGTCAAAATATCCTTAATAAGCGTAGCACTTTGCATCGTGCTTTCCATATTGCTATTGTTTGCTGCATTCGCTAAATGGAAAGCAATAAAACCGGCTTCATCTTCAGGCAAACGCACTTGCAATTTCTCTTCAATAATATCAAGTGCTCTTAACCCGACTGAAAACTCCTTCGGATAGAAAAGCTTAACCTCCCAGAGTAGCTGGTTATTTATCTTTATCCCTTCATTATGGCGCTTTACCGAAAAATTAATGTGATCATTCAATGCCAAAAATAACGTATCCTGTAATTCGATACCCAGCACTTCCCGCGCAAGCATAATAATTTTCTCGGTAATACTCAGATAAACAGGCGGAATGTCAGCCAGTATTTCAGCAAAAAACGCATTCAGTCCATTACTGGTTTTGAGAAATCGACTGTCTATCTGATCTTCATTTACGCTGTCACCATCCTTTTTACCAAATCCAATGCCCCGCCCCAGCGCGACGCACTCTTCCCCCTTATCAGTCACTGCCAAGACCGCATTATTACTTAATATTCTTATTATTTTCATCACTACGCCCGTATGGTTGTACCGCCAAGCGAATGGTCAATCCGCCATTCGCGTATTACGCCAGCGCGATGATCGTGTCGCCAGCCTGCGGGTGACGAACAGAACTCAGGCCAAATACGCGATAGTTTTCCGGGTTTGTCACAATCACCGGCGTCGCTATGTCGTAACCTGCTTTCTTGATCGCTTCCAGATCGAATTCTAACAGCAGTTGGCCTTTCTTCACTTCATCACCTTCTTCAACACGCATTTGATAGTGCAGCCCTTCCAGTTGAACCGTATTGATACCCACATGGATCAGGATTTCTGCACCGTTTTGCGAGCGAATACCGACGGCGTGACCACTGGCAAACGTGCTGGCAATTACACCATCCACCGGTGAATAAATGCGGCCTTCATTCGGCACAATAGCAACACCTTGTCCAACAATACCAGAGGAGAACACCTTGTCATTGACTTCTTCCAACGGGATGAGTTCACCTTTTGCTGGCGAACCCAATTGCTCTGCCGCTGCGGGAACCTCTGCCAACGGTATTGTCGATAGCATCACATTCGCGGCCGAAGCCGAGGTTGCCGATGTACTGGATGTTGTTGTGGAAGTAGATGTTGTTGTGGAAGTGGATGTCGCCGTCGGCGCAGTGACTGGTGCTGGATCTTTCCCGGCTGACGGAGTTGGATCATCAAACCCGACCACAATAGTCAGCACAAAACTTGCCACGAAGGCAATGGCACAGCCGATGAGGAACCCAACGAAGCCTTCACCGTAGAAAATAGGCAGTGTCAGTAATCCAGGCATCCCCATGGAAATTGCCGAGCTTTTCGCATAACCGGCGACAGCGCCCCCCATTGCTGCGGCGATCACCGCACAGATAAACGGTTTTTTCAGCTTCAGCGTTACACCGTAGACACCCGGTTCGGTGATACCAAACAGCGACGCAATGAGCGAACTCCCCGCCAACGCTTTGAGCTTCTTATCTTTGGTTCGCACCATAACGCCTAATAACGCACCGGATTGAGCAAAGACGGACGGGCTAGATGCCGCTTTAAGGTAACTGTGCCCCATAACGGAAATATCGTTGATAAAGACGGTCACGAAACCCCAGTGAATACCGAAAATCACCAAGATTTGCCATGAAGCCGCAATCAACGCACCAGCAATGATCGGGTTAAAGCTATAGATGCTAACAAACAGTGAAGCGACGAGTTTACTAGCCGTGATACCGATTGGGCCAATGGTCATCAGTGTTAACGGCACCATCAGCGTCAATAGGAAGAACGGCGTTAAAATATTACGCACACTTTCGTGAATATGACGATTCAGGAAACGCTCGAGATAAGACATCAGCCATATGCTGAAAATAATCGGGAGCACCGAAGAGGTGTATTTCATCATCACGACCGGCAAGCCTAAGAATGTTACAGGCTGACCCGCCTCAAATAGCCCTTGTATTGAGGGATAAACCAGCGCGCCCGCAATCGATACTGCCACGAAAATATTGGTGTCAAATTTACGCGCGGAGGTAATAGCCAGCAGCATAGGTAAGAAGTAGAACAAGCTGTCAGAGGCCGCATGCAGTATCACATAAGTACTTTCTTTTGGACCTAACCACCCACAGGCAATAACAATCGCCAGTGCACCTTTCAGTACCCCCGCTGCCGCCATTGCCCCTAGCAGCGGGGTGAAAATACCCGCGACCAGATCAATCAGTCGTCCCATCATAGAAACTGATTTTTCATTTTCTACTGGCTTCTGTTTATTAGCACCATCGTCCAGTAAACCAGAGATGAAACCAAATGCGCGGTACACTTCCGGCACCCGATTCCCAATAACGACCTGCAACTGCCCTGAAGCGTTCAGAACCGTAATGACACCGTCCTCTGCCTCCAGCGCAGCCACATCCACTTTGCTGTGATCGACGATCTTAAAGCGCAAGCGTGTTGCACAATGAACCAGAGTGGAGACATTCGCCTCTCCCCCGACCAACCTCAAAATATTTTCAGCTAGCACTTTGCTATTCATAATGACTTCCCGTTTCGTCAATGGCTGCAATTGCCCAATACACATCATCCCGCTTGTTATCCACTGGCCAGCCGGAAAACACGCAAAAAAAAACCTGGATAAAGCCGCGTGCTATATACGCGGCTTTATCCAGGTCTCGCCCAGAAAATTCTGGTGACGTCCTTTCCTGTGTTCTAACAAGTTAGCGCAGAAAAAGCTACCTCTACGTTTTATTCTGTGAAAACAGTCACTAAATTTTTGCCAATCAGACGAAGGGGCCTAACCCACGACGCCGTAAAAAATGGGCGTTCTTCATCACAGCCCTTCAGTCGAGCGCACGCAGACGCGATTACGTCCCTGCGTCTTCGCTTTATAGAGCTGTTCGTCCGCCAGCCCGATCAGATCGTAAATGTTGCCGCCTTCATACTGGGAAAAAATGGCAACCCCAATACTGATCGTAAAATGAATTTCCCGACCATCGTGCAGCGTAAGCGGAGTCGACTCCGTCAGACGCCGCAGCGCTTCGGCAACGGCTTCGGATTGCTCAACCGTCAGGCCATAAGCCGCAATGATGAACTCTTCTCCGCCCCAGCGGCACAGAATGTCGCTCGGCCGAATATTGGCGCTCAGCATACGGGCAAAATTGACGATCAATTCATCACCGCAGGCATGGCCGTAGGTATCATTGACCTGCTTAAAATAATCGATATCCAGAAATAGCAGCGTTAATTGGCGCTTTTTCTTATGCGCCGGCACGTTCTGTTTCCCATTCAGCATGCTGAGGAAAGCCCGACGATTAAAGGTATTGGTGAGCGCATCCTTCAGGCTGTTGCTTTCGATGATTTTAATCAATCGCCGGTTCATCGAGACAAAATGAGAGACGCTTAACATCGCCATAATTAACATCGCGATGTTAAGCCGTGCCGTGGTAAGAAACGAATTAATGTACGCTTCTGAATTTGAATTGATGAGTATACCGACTTGATTAATATAGAGATAATTTAGTATTACGCCCGTAATTGCACAGAGCAACGACATAACCGGGAAAGAGTAATTAAACGCACACAGCGTGAGCGGAATAACGGACAGCGTAATCAGGCTAGCATCCAGAAAAAATAGGCTAACGAGTAAGAAAATAATAAAGACCTGAAAGGGAAAAATATTTTCTCTGATGTGCTTAGGACAAAGCGGAATATTCCGTAACGCCCGCAGGATATCTTTACCCCGCAGAAAAAAGAACGCGAGGATAATGCCGGTTCCCAGTTGCTCACTGAACCAGTCCATAAACTCGTCATAGCGGTTCCCCGTATCGTAGACGTAGGCATAAAACCCATATGCCACCCCGGATGAGAAAGCGCCTAAAAACGTCGAGGCGAAAATAATATAGACGTAATATTTGCTGAATTTTTCAAATGTCGACCACTTTCCGGTAAACCGACACATCAGGCAAAAAGCGCACCAGGCAGTCACCACAAAGACCATATTACACAAGCACAATAGCACCTTGGTTTTTAACGGTGAATTATTGTCCATCAGTAGTGCAGCTAACAGCATCGCCGCATAACTCACCAAAAAAACCATGCAGATAGAGAGTGTCTTCTCTTTTATCGTCCCTTTTCTGTCCCTGAAACTCACCATGAGACAAAAAACCAGAATATTGGCGGGCCAAAATAGCGATAGCTCATCCAGCACGCGAAACCGGAATCCCATACAGCTCACAATGAGGGTGGTTACAAATAAAAACAGCATGAATTTTTTAGTCTTCAACACCCAATCGTTATTCATCTGCCCTTTACCGCCCGCTACCCGATAGATCCACTCATTTCATCTACGTGAGAATAACATTAATCATTTCTCTACTCAGCACGATGCTTAAGGGAAAAAATAAAAAAACCACCGAACTGATGCACTGCTTGTTGGCAGCCCATCAGTCCGGTGGTCTTGGCTTATTTATTTCAGGCCTGGCGCGGACTCATGAATAATGTATTATTCCGCAGGCGTTAGCTTGCCATCCGGTTTTTGCGGTTGGGTCAGGCGCTTTTCAAAGCTGTCGTTGTACTGCTTCTTCTGTTCTGGCGTCAGAACGTTGTAAATTTTGTTTTTGGTTTCCAGCCCATTAAGCATTCTGGCCTTGTGTGCAGCGTCAGCTTTATCCAATTGCGCCTGCGCTTTTGCGGCATCAAAAGTGTCTGATGCGACCAGGCTATGCATATCACGACGATCGTCCTGCATGGCTTTGTGCATTTTCTCGCGTGAATCTTTCATGATGTCTTTAATTTGCTGCTTCTGCGCTTCCGTCAAATTCAGCTCCTTAAACATCGCATCCGGCCCCATCATGCCACGGTGTTCCCGGCCCTCTTTCATCATCATCTTGTGTTCTGATGCAGGCCCTTTCGGTGCGTCATTAGCATGCGCGAGGCCTGCCGCGCCCAATGCCAAAGAAGAAGCAACCAGCATTGCAGTGAGTTTACGCATATTCTATTCCTCTCTCTGAATTAACTTATCGACGGCGAGTGCCGTGCTACAAGAGAAAGTATAGGCTCGACACCTTCAGTTAATTAGAACAAGGGTAAATCTCTGCAAGTGTCAGCTCCACATTTGCGGCAATTATGGAGAATGAGGAGGAATTGTGTAAGAAAGCGGAAAAGCACCAGCCGTGCGATTACCGAAGTGAGCGTCTAAAGGCAGTGGCTTCTTGTGCCAACACATCAAGATGGGTATGAATGACTTTCATTTTTTGAATCAGCGGATTTCGCTCCGGCGAGCTATCCATCGCGCTCAACTGCGCAGAGAGCCGTTCAATCTGCGTGCAAAGATAAGCGTCACGCTCTTTGGCCTGAAGCAACTGCTGCTGAAGGGACTGATGCTCCTGCCGCCACGCCTGCTGCTGACGCTGAACGCTTTGTTCCAACGCCCGAAGCGCGCTATCCAGCCGATATTCCAACTCTTCCACCCGCATAACGATACCTTTGCCCAATAAACCCGCGGATTATAATGTCACACGCCCCCGACAACAAACACTCCGGCACACGATCCCTTATCTACTCTCGTTTATCCCTACGATTAGCAATGACTTCACTCACAATAAACAAACATAAATTTCACAACTCACTCAATTACCGCTAAATTGAACGCAATGACTCATCAGACCAGTTAACTTCACCGGAGAGTGCAATGACTGCCTACCCCATGCTGCTTGCTCCACTCGATCTTGGCTTCACCACGCTAAAGAACCGCGTAGTCATGGGTTCCATGCATACCGGTTTGGAAGAACACCCGGAAGGCGCAGAAAGGCTGGCAGCATTTTACCGTGAGCGGGCGCGGGGCGGCGTGGGTTTGATTGTTACAGGCGGTATCGCGCCAAACGCCAAGGGAGCCGTCGCCAAAGGCGGCGCGACCCTACACGACGAGGTACAGGTGGCGCATCATCAGGTACTCACGCAGGCGGTACACGACGCGGGCGGAAAAATTGCGCTGCAAATTCTCCACGCCGGACGCTACAGCTATCAGCCCGATCCGGTCGCGCCGTCCGCCATTCAGGCACCGATTAACCGCTTTGCGCCACGGGCAATGAGCACGCAGGATATTATGCAAACCATCGACGACTTTGCTCATTGCGCCGTGCTGGCACAGCGGGCAGGTTACGATGGCGTGGAAATCATGGGCTCGGAAGGCTATCTGATTAATCAGTTTCTGGTGACGCACACCAATCATCGCGACGATGAATGGGGCGGTGATTTTCAGCACCGTTGCCGTTTTGCACTTGAGATTGTCCGTGCCGTGCGAGAGCGCACCGGGCCTGACTTCATCCTGATTTACCGCTTGTCCATGCTCGACTTGATAGAAGAAGGCTCAAGCTGGCAGGAAATTGTACAACTGGCGCAGGCCATTGAGCAGGCGGGGGCCACGCTCATCAACACCGGTATTGGCTGGCATGAAGCGCGCATTCCAACTATCGCCACGCTGGTGCCACGCGGCGCATTCGGCTGGGTGACGAAGAAGCTGATGGGGAAAGTCCGCATCCCACTAATTACCACCAACCGCATCAACGATCCCGGCGTGGCGGAACAGTTGCTGGCCGAGGGCTGTGCCGACATGATATCGATGGCTCGTCCTTTTCTCGCCGATGCTGAATTAGTGGCAAAAGCGCAGTCGGGGCGTGCCGATGAAATCAATACCTGTATCGGCTGCAATCAGGCCTGCCTCGATCAGATTTTTGCTGGGAAGGTCACTTCTTGTCTGGTCAACCCACGCGCCTGTCACGAAACCGAGCTGCCCATCCAGCTTGCACGTGTCAGTAAACGCTTTGCGGTGGTGGGCGCAGGTCCAGCAGGCATGGCTTTTGCCGTCAACGCCGCCGCACGCGGCCATCACGTCACGCTGTTTGAATCGTCTTCCTATATCGGCGGGCAGTTCAATATTGCCAAACAGATCCCCGGTAAAACGGAATTTTATGAAACGCTGCGCTACTACCGTCGCCAGCTAGAATTGCTTGGCGTCACGCTTCGCCTGAGCACGCAGGCAACGCCCACCGATTTACTCGGTTTTGATGATGTGATTCTGGCCTCTGGCATTGTGCCACGTATCCCCGCGATTGCAGGCATCGATCACCCAAGCGTGCTAAGCTATCTGGACGTACTGCGTGATAAAAAGCCGGTCGGCAAACGCGTGGCGATCGTCGGCGCAGGTGGCATCGGTTTTGATACTGCGCACTATCTTTTGACTGAAAAGCACCTTATTGGCAGCAACCATCATCACCTTAGCCCCTCTTCTTCTCAGTCTGAACGCAATGATTTTTATGCGGAATGGGGCATCGATAAACAGCTACAGCACCGGGGCGGCCTGCTGCCCCATCAATCTGGCGAGCTTCCCCACCAGCGGGACATTACCTTATTACAGCGGAAGGCGGGCAAACCCGGCGAAAATCTGGGTAAAACGACAGGCTGGATACACCGCACCACGCTGCTGCGCCACGGCGTAACAATGCTGAGCGGCGTGGAATATCACCATATTGATGATGAAGGGCTGCATATTATCCACGACCAGCAAATACGCTGTCTGCCCGTAGATAACATCATTATTTGTGCCGGTCAGGAGCCTAACCGCAAACTGTATGACCCCTTACTGGCTGCCGGGTGTCATGTTCATCTGATTGGCGGTGCCGATGTGGCGCAGGAATTAGACGCTCGCCGGGCAATCGATCAGGCTACCCGGCTGGCGTTAACGTTGTAGCTTAGACAGGCTCAGTTTAGCGGGACGAATTCGTTTTAACCGCGCGCAGCACAGCGAACTTGGTGTTGCTGGCAATGGTTTCACAGTTGCCGAACAGACGCTTCAGCTTGTGGAAGTAATCCAGATGGCGATTACCCACAATGCGTAGCTCTCCACCAACCTGAAGGCAGCGGCGGGCATCCATAAACATCTGCCAGGCGATTTCATCCGTCACCGCCTGCTGCTGGTGGAATGGCGGATTACACAACACCGCCTGCAACGTATCACGCTTAACGCGAACCAATCCGTTGTTCACCACAAAGCTACAGCGCTCGATATCCTGCGGGCAGTTAACCTCAACGTTCATTTGGCTTGAGGCCACCGCCATGTAGGATTCATCAAAGAAACCGACGGTGGCCTCCGGGTTGGCTTTCAGCGCAGCCAGCCCAATGACACCATTGCCACAGCCGAGATCGACGATCTTGCCGTCTATCTGTTCCGGCAAATGCTGCATAAAGAAACGTGCGCCGATATCCAACCCATTACGCGAATACACGTTAGCGTGGTTTTGAATACGATAGCCGTAACCATCCAGCTCCCACTCAGTAGTAAGTGACTGCTCACTGACTTTTAGCTCTGCCCACTCACAGTGAACCAGACGCGCCTTTTTCCAGGCCAGCGAGGTTTTTGTCGGCCCCATCACGCGCTCAAACAATTGCAGCGTAGAGGTATGAATATCGCGTGCCTTCGCCCCGGCAATAATGCGCGTTTGCGGCGTGACGACCTGACGCAACATTCTCAACTGCTGTTCCAGCAGTGCGATCGTTTTAGGTATCCTCATCACCACCAGCGCAGGGGCATCGGGTAGCTCCGCCATGCTATCCAACAGCGTTACCGCATCGGCATCATAACCGTTCAGTTCCAGATTATGTCGCGTCGCCAGTTGGCTGAGATAAGAGTCGCTGATACTGACAGGCGATTGCGCCTGCAAACCGCAGGCCAGCGCACCAAACGTATCATTGAAAATCAGGCGCGGACCCGGCGCGATTTCCATGCTGGCCAGCTCACGCAGCAGATATTCATCTGCGGCATCCCACGCCTGTAGCGCCGAGTTTTCAGCGACCTGAGGGTAACGCACCAACGTCAGGTTGCACGTTTCCAATTCGAGTTGGCTCATTAGCCTCTCCTGCATCATAAAATTTGCGCTGTTTATCCCTTAAAATAGCCCGTCAGTAAATGCTTTTCTCTGCCAGAAAGGGAAATGATTGACGTTGCCTTGTCATTTCACCGTGATAATCTGCCTATTCATCACCGATGCCCTCAGGATACCAAACACTTATGATTCGCTTCGCTATTGTAGGAACCAGTTGGATCACCCGTCAGTTTGTTGATGCCGCCCATGAAACCGGCCAGTTGAAGCTCGCCGCTATCTATTCCCGAACGGCAGAAAAAGCGCAGCCGTTTCAAACCGATTACATGGTGGATACGCTCTTTGATTCATTGGAAGCGATGGCGAAATCCGACCTTATCGACGCTGTGTATCTGGCTAGCCCGAACTCACTGCACTGCGAACAGGCTCTGCTTTTCCTGAGCCATGGTAAACACGTCATCTGCGAAAAACCGCTGGCTTCCAACCGCTATGAAGTCGAACAAATGATCGCCTGTGCCAGAGAAAATCAGGTTGTGCTCTTTGAAGCGTTCAAAACGGCCAGCCTCCCCAATTTTAGCGTGATACAGCAGTCACTGCCGAAAGTTGGCAGATTGCGTAAAGTGGTGCTGAATTACTGCCAATATTCTTCACGCTACCCACGCTATCTGGCAGGCGAAAACCCGAATACGTTCAATCCGGCGTTTTCCAACGGTTCCATCATGGATATCGGCTACTACTGTTTGGCCTTCGCCGTAGCGCTGTGGGGAGAGCCGTGCACCACGCAGGCCAGCGCGACACTGCTGGAAAGCGGTGTGGATGCACATGGCAGCATCATCCTGAATTACGGCGATTTCGATGTCGCCATCATTCATTCCAAAGTCAGCCACTCCGCCATTCCCAGTGAAATTCAGGGGGAAGACGGATCGCTGGTGATTGAAAAAGTCTCCGAATGCCATAACGTGAAATTCATACCGCGTGAAGGTAAGCAGTTGGATCTCAGCCAGCCACAGCATATCAATAGCATGCTGTACGAAGCGGAAGTCTTTGCCGCATTGGTGAACGACAACGATATTAACCATGCTGAACTGGCGCGCTCACGCACTGTCGCGGGGCTGCTGACAGAAATACGCCGACAAACGGGTGTCGTGTTTCCAGCCGATGCCGCTACGCCGGGGAATGCAGAGTAAGGTGGTGCTAATTATTTGACCAGGATCCTCTTTTCACCTATCTTCTGTCAGGCAAAGGGGAGTAACTTTTCCGCCAGCTAATCGTCATTACGATGCTTATATACCCAATAGATTTCACGTTGCAGGAAGGCGGCAAACGAGCGAGTCCCGATGAGCTTACATAAGTAAGTGATTCGGGTGAGTAAGAGCAGCCAACACACCTGCTGTGTGAAAGATGAAGGGTTATCGCATCCGGTTACTGGGCAACCTTGATGAAACAGCTTCATTAACGTTGTAAGTGAGACCTTGCCGGAAGGCGAGGTGCATTTGCAGCTTTAATCATGAGCGGCCAGCGTCCTTCCGATGTTGGCCGTTTTTGTTTCTATTTAAGGATCTTGCTATGCACACCATCGGCACTCCGTGGTTATGGGGCAGCTTCGCTGCCATCGTTATTGTGATGCTGGCCATCGACCTGCTCTACCAAGGGCGCAAAGGGTCGACGGTCATGACGTTCAAACAGGCTGCCGTCTGGTCTGTCATCTGGGTCACGCTCTCTCTGCTGTTCAACGCGGGTTTTTGGTGGTATCTGGACGGTACGTTGGGTCGCGATGTTGCTAACGCTCAGTCACTGGCATTCCTGACCGGCTATCTGATCGAAAAGGCCCTCGCCGTTGATAACGTCTTCGTCTGGTTGATGCTCTTCGGCTACTTCGCGGTTCCTGCGCAATATCAACGTCGCGTGCTGATTTACGGCGTGTTGGGTGCCATCGTTCTCAGGACGCTGATGGTGTTTGGCGGCAGTTGGTTGGTCACGCAGTTCCAGTGGCTGCTCTATGTGTTTGGCGCATTCCTGCTGTTCACCGGCATTAAAATGGCGCTGGCTAAAGACGGGGATGGGGCGATCGGTGACAAGCCGCTGGTGCGCTGGCTGCGTAGCCATCTGCGTATGACAGACAGCATCGAGAATGAACGGTTCTTCGTGCGCCGTAACGGCCTGCTGTATGCCACGCCGCTGTTTCTGGTGCTGATTATGGTTGAAATCAGCGATGTGATTTTTGCCGTCGACAGCATCCCAGCAATTTTCGCCGTCACGACCGATCCCTTTATCGTACTGACGTCTAATCTGTTTGCCATTTTGGGTTTGCGTGCCATGTACTTCCTACTGGCTGGTGTGGCTGAACGTTTCTCACTGCTGAAATATGGTCTGGCCGTCATCCTGATTTTCATCGGTATCAAGATGCTGCTCATCGACATCTTCCATATTCCGGTAGCCATTTCTCTGGGCGTCGTCGCCAGCATCCTGGTTATTACTATGCTGATCAACATCTGGGTGAACAAACGCGCTGAGCGTTAATCCTTTTTCAACGTTGCGCAGCAACGGCCCGAAGGGTGATGGACAAGGACGTCCGTCATAAAAAAACGTTGGGAGCGTTTTTCAACGTTGCGTAGCAACGGCCCGAAGGGTGATGGACAAGGATGTCCATCATAAAAAACCACATCAGCGCTTTTCTCAAAAGCAAATTTTCATATACTGATACACGCAAACACATTTAGTTACGGAAAGAAAAAGCCACCCGACACATGTCAGAGGTGTCAGTCCGTACACACAACCACTTAGCGGAACGGTTACACCGTCAAAAATATGGAAACTCAACAGTCTCGTTTTTTGCAGTACATTACTCGCGGCAGTCTGGTTCAACAGATCCTTCTAGGGCTTGTAGCCGGTATCATTCTGGCTTCTCTGTCTACGCAGGCCGCGCTGGCTGCGGGGTTATTAGGAACACTGTTCGTCGGTGCCTTAAAAGCTGTCGCCCCCATTCTGGTATTGGTACTGGTCATGGCTTCTATCGCTAACCACCAGCAAGGCCAGAAAACCAATATTCGTCCGATTTTATTTCTCTATCTTATCGGAACCTTCTCCGCCGCGCTGATTGCCGTAGTACTAAGCGTCATTTTCCCTTCCACGCTGGCGCTCAATGCACAAGCTACCGATATCACGCCGCCATCAGGTATTGTCGAAGTACTGGAAGGGCTGCTGATGAGCGTCATCGCCAACCCCATTCATGCTCTGCTGAATGCGAATTACATCGGTATTCTGGTTTGGGCCGTCGGGCTGGGCATTGCGTTCCGTCACGGTTCGGACAGCACAAAGAGCATGATTAACGATGCCTCCAATGCGGTGACCATGATTGTGCGCGTAGTGATTCGTTTCGCACCGCTGGGGATTTTCGGTCTGGTGGCATCAACGCTGGCGGAAACTGGCTTTGGCGCGCTGTGGGGCTACGCCCATCTGTTAATGGTACTGATCGGCGGCATGTTGCTGGTCGCATTAGTGGTCAATCCGCTGATCGTTTACTGGAAGATTCGCAGCAACCCTTATCCACTGGTGCTGCGCTGCCTGCGTGAGAGCGGCGTAACCGCCTTCTTTACCCGTAGCTCCGCCGCTAACATTCCGGTAAATATGGAACTGTGTCGCAAGCTGAATCTGGATGAAGACACCTACTCTGTCGCTATCCCACTGGGTGCCACCATCAATATGGCAGGCGCAGCGATTACCATCACGGTACTAACACTGGCCGCCGCACATACGCTGGGCATTCAGATCGACGTGCCGACTGCACTGCTGCTCAGCGTCGTAGCATCGCTGTGTGCCTGTGGCGCATCGGGCGTAGCGGGTGGCTCACTGTTGCTAATTCCGCTGGCGTGCAGCATGTTTGGTATTTCCAACGATATCGCCATGCAGGTGGTTGCCGTAGGCTTTATCATCGGCGTCTTGCAGGACTCGGCAGAAACCGCAGTAAATTCCTCTACGGATGTCATGTTCATCGCCGCCGTGTGTCACGCAGAAGATGCCAAGCTGGCGGAAAAAGATCGTTTGAATCTGCTGTAAATCGTAGGGATTAACTCTATTTGATCTTTAACGCCGTTCGCTTAAGCACGAGCGGCGTTAAGATGACGAGCAAAGCCTGAAATTATGCCTTCTTCTCTACGCTGAAAGGATCGATACCGCGCTGTTGCATACGCCAGAAACGGATGATGTTAAAGCCGTTCATCAGCAGGAAACTGCCTTCGATCAGCGATCCACCAATCGAACCCAGCCAGATATTATGCGCAACCCAACCAGCGGTTGAGCACCACATTACGCAACGCGTCGTTAACCCAGAGGTGCGGAACAACGCCCAGGTACTGACGACCGTCCCCGCTATCGGCAACAGCTCCATCGCATGGTGCATACCCGACAAACCAAATACGAGCGTTAATGAAATAAAAACAAACATCACGATGATGCTGTGTGTTTTGAGTGAGATTAGCGTCCGTGCCGAGTTCAACAAGGCGCTAGCACCCGCCGCATTTGCTCCCATCAGGAAGAAATGCAGGCCAATCACCGCACTGTATGCCGAGAGCTGTATTTTAAATTTTTTATCGTTACGGTTGAAAAACATGGTGATACCGACCAGAAAAGCCAGTACACCAACAGACTGGGCAACCCAATAGTGTGTCATGATCCCTGCCTCGAAAAAGTTGTGGCGAAAAAAAACGGCGCCATTATAAAAATGAAACGCCGTTTTATTTTAATTGGAATGCATGAGATTTACAACGTCACACCGCTCTTAAATATGGCCAATTCGCGGAAGTCGTTCACTTCATTCTTGGTACGCTTACCGTCAGCAGTCTCGACAATCAGCTCAACAAACTGGCTCAGCAGTTCATCCATCGGCATGTCGTGGATCAGACGCCCCGCATCGAAATCAATCCAGTGCGGTTTCTTCTTCGCCAGCTCGCTGTTGGTTGCCAGTTTTACGGTAGGAACAAATCCGCCGTAAGGGGTGCCACGTCCAGTACTGAACAGCACCATATGACAGCCCGCTCCCGCCAGTGCGCTGGTTGCTACGGCATCATTTCCCGGTGCGCTGAGCAGGTTGAGCCCCGGAGTATGTAAGCGCTCACCATATTTCAGCACGTCCACCACTTTGCTCTGTCCGGCTTTTTGCGTACAGCCCAGCGATTTCTCTTCCAGCGTGGTGATCCCACCCGCTTTGTTACCCGGCGATGGGTTCTCGTAAATCGGCTGGTTGTGCGCGATGAAGTACTGTTTAAAGTCATTCACCATGTGCACCGTTTTCTCAAACGTCGCTTCATCACGGCAACGGCTCATCAGAATGCGTTCCGCCCCGAACATCTCCGGCACTTCGGTCAGCACCGTGGTGCCGCCGTTAGCAATCAGATAGTCGGAGAAACGGCCTAGCAGCGGGTTGGCCGTAATACCAGATAATCCATCGGAGCCACCACATTCCAGACCGAACTTCAATTCACTCAGCTTGCCTGGTTCACGCTTGTCATGACGCATCGCTTCATACAGCGTGTGCAGACGCTCCAGACCCGCTTCAACTTCATCGTCCTGCTGCTGACAGACCATGAACGTGACGCGGTCAGAGTCAAAGCCCCCCAGCGTGCTGCGGAATGCATCAACCTGATTGTTCTCACAACCCAGACCGATCACTAGCACCGCGCCCGCATTCGGGTGACGCACCATGTTTTGCAGCATCGTGCGGGTGTTCTCATGATCCTGGCCCAACTGTGAACAGCCGAAGGTATGGCTGAACAGGTAAACGCCGTCGATACCTTCCGCATCGTTGGTTTCTTTCAGGAAGCGCTGCTGAATCTGGCGAGCAATACCGTTTACGCAGCCGACGGTTGGCAGGATCCATAACTCATTACGGATACCAACATCGCCATTTTTGCGACGGTAGAGTTGCACCTCCCGATCGCCCATCTGTGCAGGCAGTTCGAGAAATTCAGGTTGGTACTGGTATTCATCCAGATCGCTCAGATTGGTCTTCGCATTCTGAGAGTGAATATGTTCTCCAGGAGCAATAGATACCAGCGCATGGCCGATAGGCAGGCCATACTTGGTAATCATTTCTCCCGGTGCGATGGTTTCCAGCGCGAACTTATGTCCGCGCACGACAGGTTGCTGAAGTGTCACCGTATAGCTATCCACCGACACCGTTTCGCCTTGCTCAACATCACGCAAGGCGACAGCCACATTGTCCAGAGAATGAATTTTTATAATACTTTGCATGGATAACCCTTCTTGCTGATTAGCAATAACCTTCCACGGCTGCGCGCATACCGCGATCAACGATGGTTTGTAACTGTTCTGTCACCTGCGCAGCAAGTCCAGGAACCTGCGTTAAATCCTGTTCCCAATGGTCTGCATCGCGCAGCACTACATTCACCAACTCAGCCAGGCTGACGGTGTTTTCTTTTACGCCCGCCCATAGCGAGGAATAACGCTCCAGCCAATGTGCGTCGTCCTGCAACGGATAGGTTTGTAATGCATCGCCTTCACCGCTGCGCTCGCCGCGATAGAATGCAATCAGAGCCGCCAGCGCAAACGTCAAGCGAGCAGGCAATTCACCGTGACGTTCACGATAAGTCAGCAACTGCGGCAGAATGCGGGTGCGGAATTTGGTCATGCCATTCAGCGAGATAGATAGCAATTGATGCTGAATGAACGGGTTACGGAAGCGGCTTAGCACGGCCTGAGCAAATGAAGTCAATTCGTCATGCGGTAAATCCAATACCGGGACAATCTCTTCGGCAATGGTCTTTTCCACGAATTTGCCAATCAGGGCATCATCCATCGATTCGCCAACGGTATCCAGACCCGCCAGGAATGCGACAGGCACCAGCGCGGTATGCGCACCGTTGAGGATCGCCACTTTGCGTTCTTTATATGGCTTGATGTCATCAACGATACGAATGTTCAGATCCAACTTGTTCAGACGTAATTCTTCCGCCAGCCACTGTGGCCCCTGAATGACGAACAGATAGAAGTGTTCCGCCGTATCCCAGAATGTATCCTGATAGCCCATTTCCTGCTGGAGCGCCTCAACTTCGGCACGCGGATAGCCCGTAACAATGCGGTCCACCAGCGTTGAGCAGAACGTGTTGTGATCGTTCAACCAGGCGGTAAACGTTGGCGTCAGTTCCCACTGTGCGGCATAACGCAGTACCAGTTCTTTCAGCGCCACACCGTTGTAATCAATCAGTTCGCATGGCAGCAGCACCCAGCCTTTATCTGCCGCACCGTCAAAATGACAGAAACGCTCATACAGCAGACGCGTTAATTTCGCAGGGAAGCTGACTGGCGGCGCATCGCTCAGGCGGTCTTCCGCATGATAGCTGATACCGGCTTCAGTGGTATTAGAGAACACAAAACGGATGTTCGGATCGTGCGCTAACGCCAGATAGTCATCAAACTGGCGATACACGTTGATTTCACGGTTTACCGAACGGATCAGGCGTGGTTCGCGAACGGCTTCACCTTGCTCATTCAGGCCACGGATAATAGTGGTGTACAGCCCATCCTGGGTGTCCAGCGCGGGCGGGAAATCGGAATCGATCGGGCGAACAATGACAACCCCCGCATCCAGATCGGTGTGCTCATTCAGCAAATCCAACTGCCAGTCAACAAAGGCGCGCAGGAAGTTACCTTCACCAAACTGGATAACACGATCCGGGTGTTGACGACCGGGGAAATTACGACGATTTAACGTTTGCATTAACAGGCTACCTCAGGACGAATCTCACATTCAGGGCACGACCGATCAACCACCGTCATCCTTGCCCTACATTCATATTCACCAGCACTAAATCACCACAGGTGCTGATGACAAAAGACCGAGACACAGAGAGCTGCGGCGTAAGCCCCTTTGGGAATCTTACTGCCGCGCTCCCGTGCAATTCACACCTTACGACGCGGTGGAATTACAGCTCGATGGCAAAATAGTTTTTAGCGTTATCGAAACTAATGTTTTTCACCATTTCGCCCAGCAACGGCAGATCGGCTGGCGCTTCGCCATCTTCCACCCAGCGGCCAATCATCTGGCACAGAATGCGGCGGAAATATTCATGGCGGGTATAAGACAGGAAGCTACGGCTATCGGTCAGCATGCCGACAAAGCGGCTCAGCAAACCAAGCTGTGCTAGCTGCGTCATCTGGCGTTGCATACCGTCTTTCTGATCGTTGAACCACCAGCCAGAACCGAACTGCATCTTGCCCGGCATGCCTTCGCCCTGGAAGTTGCCGATCATGGTGCCGAGCACTTCGTTATCGCGCGGGTTCAGGCAATAAAGGATGGTTTTCGGCAGCAGGTTCTCTTCATTCTGCTTGCTGAGCAGGCGAGACAGTTCCTGCGCCATTGGACGATCGTTGATGGAGTCGAAGCCAACATCCGGCCCCAGCAGCTTGAACTGACGCAGGTTATTGTTGCGCAGTGCGCCAATGTGATACTGCTGAACCCAGCCACGACGGGCATATTCCGCACCCAGCCAAACCAGAACACCGGTCTTGAACTGTGCCACTTCATGTTCGCTCAGCGTTTCGCCAGCAAGGCGACGCGCCAGAATGTTGTCCAGCGTTGCGTCATCCGCTTCAGCAAACAGCACCACATCCAGCGCGTGGTCGGAAACTTTGCAACCGTGTGCAGCGAAATGATCCAGACGTTTAGTCAGTGCCGTTTGCAGATCGCTGAAACGACGAATGTCGGTGTCAGAAACTTCACCCAGCTTCGCCATATAGTCGTTGAAAGTTGCCTGCTCAATATTGAACGCTTTATCTGGACGCCAGCTCGGCAGCACCTTGATAGAGAAGCTTGAATCCTGAGCAACAGTTTTGTGGTGGCGCAGATCGTCAATCGGATCGTCTGTCGTACCCACCATTTTCACGTTCATCTGCTGCATGATGCCGCGCGCGGTAAAGTCATCGCGTTCCAGCATGGCATTACAACGATCCCAAATATCTTTTGCCGTGCTTGGTGACAGCAGCGTACCGGTTACGCCAAATGGACGGCGCAGCTCCAGGTGTGTCCAGTGGTAAAGCGGGTTGCCGATGGTGTGCGGCACGGTAGCAGCCCAGGCTTCAAATTTTTCCCAATCACTGGCATCGCCCGTACACAAACGTTCAGGCACGCCGTTGGTGCGCATCGCACGCCACTTGTAGTGATCGCCTTTCAGCCAGATGTCATACAGATTTTTAAAGCGATAGTTTTCCGCGATCTGCTCAGGTGGTAAATGGCAGTGATAGTCAAATATCGGTTGGTCGACGGCATATTCATGATAAAGGCGACGGGCAAATTCAGTGTCTAACAGAAAATCTTCACTCAGAAACTGGGGCATGTTTTCTTCCTTACTTACCGTGCTTCTTGTGCACCAAATGGGTTGGTCGTTAAAAGATATCACACCAATTATGCGCAATATCTCACAGCATTTGTGAGGTCATGATCGCAAAAATGTAACAAAGCAGTACAATAACTCAGCATTCATGGCCCTTTATGGCTGGCTCTTCACTACTTAAGCAAATAATTCATTATTCCGCATAAAAATAATGGTTTTGTGATGTCACTCAACTTTTAAAGTTGTATGACAAATTATTGTAGCGCTGCCTTGAGCAGGGATTCAATCGCTATCTCACAAAGAGAAGGGTTTTCCTGTTCAGCACAACAAAAAAACGTGTCGCATTACATCACAAGACACTTAACACCGTGACGCTACTCAAGAGCCACACTGTGTTTTTTATTGACTCGGAGAGAAAGTTAAATGCGTAAAATCAAAGGATTACGCTGGTATATGATCGGCCTGGTGACTATTGGCACCGTGCTGGGATATCTGACGCGTAATGCAATTTCCGTCGCCGCACCGACGCTACAAGATCAACTGCACATCACCACACAGCAGTATTCTTACATCGTGGCTGCCTATTCAGCTTGTTATACCATTATGCAGCCCATCGCTGGCTACGTACTGGATTTGCTCGGCACCAAAGTCGGCTATGCCATGTTTGCCATTATCTGGGCAATCTGCTGCATGGGCACCGCATTGGCAAACAGTTGGGGTGGTCTGGCTATCGCCCGCGGCGCGGTCGGTATGGCAGAAGCAGCGATGATCCCTGCTGGCTTGAAAGCCAGTAGCGAGTGGTTTCCGGCAAAAGAGCGCTCTATCGCCGTCGGTTACTTCAACGTGGGATCATCCATCGGTGCGATGATCGCCCCACCATTAGTGGTATGGGCCATTGTGGCGCACAGTTGGGAGATGGCCTTTATCATTACTGGTGCACTCAGCATGGTCTGGGCAATCTGCTGGCTCATTTTCTACAAGCACCCGAAAGATCAGAAAAAACTCAGCGACGAAGAGCGCGACTACATTCTTAATGGGCAAGAAGCACAGCACCAAACCAATAACGCGAAAAAAATGTCTGCCTGGCAGATCCTGCGTAACCGTCAATTCTGGGGTATCGCCCTGCCACGTTTTCTGGCTGAGCCTGCGTGGGGAACGTTCAACGCCTGGATCCCGCTGTTCATGTTTAAGGCCTACGGCTTTAACCTGAAAGAAATTGCCATGTTCGCCTGGATGCCAATGCTGTTCGCCGATATCGGCTGCATCCTGGGTGGCTACTTGCCAATGCTGTTCCAAAAGCACTTCAAAGTGAACCTGATCGTTTCTCGTAAGCTGGTCGTTACCATGGGTGCGGTACTGATGATTGGTCCTGGTATGATTGGGCTGTTCTCCAGTCCTTATGTTGCCATCGCACTGCTGTGCGTCGGTGGCTTCGCACACCAGTCGCTGTCTGGCGCACTAATTACCCTGTCATCCGACGTATTTGGTCGTAATGAAGTCGCGACGGCGAATGGCTTGACCGGTATGGCTGCCTGGATGGCGAGCACCATGTTTGCATTGGTGGTCGGCGCATTGGCCGATACCATGGGCTTCAGCCCGCTGTTTGCTGCACTGGCAGTCTTTGACCTGTTAGGTGCCGTCGTCATCTGGACCGTGTTGAAAAATCAACCTGCTTCAGAAGTCGCTGCCGCAACTGAAACATTGAAAGAAGCCAATCAGCACTGATAATCCCTGCATTATCCTGGCTCATCCGGTATGATTTGATTCCGGGTGAGCCACCTCCCTTGTAACACATCGTAATAACTGTGACCGCAACATTAGTTGCTGCGGTTATTAAGTGGTATAACAAATCATCCCTCAAAGATTAACGAGATAGACACTCAGGCCCTGACGTGGCACATGGACCGCCATCTATCGAGAGTAGACATTATCATGGCACTCACTGAACCCAGGCGGCTATACCAGCAGTTAGCCGCAGAATTAAAACAGCGTATCGAAAGCGGTATGTACCAGGTCGGCGAAAAATTACCGGCAGAACGCTATATTTCTGAAGAAATGAACGTCAGCCGCACCGTAGTGCGTGAAGCCATCATCATGCTGGAAGTCGAAGGATACGTTGAAGTACGCAAGGGTTCAGGTATTCACGTTATTTCCAACCAGCAGAAGAATCCGTTCGTTAGTAGCGGCGATATTGAATTCGTCGCTGCTGGCCCGTTTGAGCTACTTCAGGCTCGTCAACTCATTGAAAGCAACATTGCTGAATTTGCAGCCACGCAGGTGACCCGTCAGGACATCATCCAACTGATGGAGATTCAGGAATATGCGCGTCAGGAAGATCGCTTCCGTGATTCTCAGTGGGATCTCAAATTCCACGTTCAGGTCGCACTGGCAACGCAAAATTCCGCGATGGCAACCATCGTAGAGAAAATGTGGAGCCAACGGATCCACAATCCCTACTGGCGCAAACTGCATGAGCACATTGACGACAAGTCCATTGAAAGCTGGTGTGAAGAACACGACCGCATCCTTAAGGCGCTGATTCGTAAAGATCCTTACGCCGCCAAACTGGCAATGTGGCAACATCTGGAAAATACCAAACAGATGCTATTTCGCGCCACAACGGATGATTTTGAATTTAACGTCGATCGCTATATGTTCGCCGAGAACCCAGTCGTTCATCTCGACCAGATACACGCAGGTAAACCCTAAAACGCTTTTTGCCCCTTGTGTTTGAACGAGGGGTGACATTTTTGAACGCACGGAAAAGGTCAGAAAACGTTGATTTCTGTCAGCGAGTGTAAAATATCGCAGAAACCTCAACTCTTCTTCGAAAAATCCCCCTAAATCCCCTCGGTTGTCGTAATATTTCCCTGTCTCAGTAACACCTATTTTGTTACAGTTAACGTGTCTTTCTTACGCTTAACCCATCGCTTCGGACGTAAAGTCTGCCAAGACCAAACAATCCCTAAGCTGCCTGTTTATCGGGTTCGCAGCGAAAAGCGAGCATTAAGTCAGACACCAGCGCCGCTATCGGGCAGAAAAAAGCAGAGATCATCAAAAAAATCATAATCCTGTGCCCGGATATACCCTAAATAACGTGAAATATGACGGGTATAACTGTATTCACTCTTGTCATGTCCAGAAGCGTGATTGTCGCCAAGGCTAAAATGAAACAGCAGTATTAGGAATACCGGATGGAATTAATCAAAGAACTGTTAAACGCACTCTGGCATCAGGATTTCGATATTTTAGCCGACCCCAAGCTGGTGTGGACCATCTATATATTGTTGTTTCTGATTATCTTTCTGGAAAATGGCCTGCTTCCCGCCGCGTTCTTGCCCGGCGATAGCCTGCTCATTTTGGTCGGCGTTCTCGTCGCCAAAGGCACAATGAATTACCCTTTTACGATATTTCTACTGACGACGGCCGCTAGCCTCGGCTGCTGGGCCAGCTATATCCAAGGGAAATGGCTTGGTAATACGGGAATTGTTCAGGGCTGGCTATCACATCTGCCCGCGCACTATCACCAACGCGCCCACCAACTCTTCCACCGCCATGGTTTATCCGCACTTTTAGTTGGCCGCTTTCTGGCTTTTGTCCGAACGCTGTTACCTACCATTGCAGGCTTGTCGGGCCTGAATAACGCGCGCTTTCAGTTCTTCAACTGGATGAGCGGATTCCTGTGGGTGTTTATTCTGGTTACGCTGGGCTTCGCTTTAGGAAAAACGACGATCTTCCTGAAATATGAAGACGAGCTCATGTTCTGCCTGATGATGCTGCCGCTGGTACTGCTGTTTGTCGGCCTGTTTGGATCGCTCTTTGTACTTTGGCGTAAAAAGCGTGATGCTAACGCCAATAATGCAGAAAAAGGACGCTAACTGTGTCAATTCGCGGGCTATTCCCGAAGCTTTCCCCCAGAAAAGTAGGGCGCATACTGCTCTTGCTTGCTCTGCCACTTATTGCCTTGACGCAGTCCCAATCACTACGCCATTCCCAAGATGATGCGATGCTACATATCAAGCCCTACGAGGGTTCCGCGTTGCCAGATGGTTTTTACGTGTATCAGCGTCTCAATGAAAAAGGGATTGCGATCAAAAGCATTACGCCAGAGCAAGATAGCCTGATCGTCCGTCTTGCCTCACCAGAACAGAGCATCGCAGCCAGAGATGTCCTGCGTTTGTCTTTACCTAAAGTTAGTGTTACTGCGCAGCAGGCGACAACGCCGACACCATTCTGGCAGCAAAAACTGACACAGAAACAATCCAAATTGGGATGACGTAGATACACACCTCGGCATGAAAGAAAACAGGCTGAGGCTGGGTAGGTATTGCGCACGGCGGAAAGCGCTGCATAGCAATAACGCATCACCACGCTGATGCTACAACGCATTGCCCCATACAAAACACACGTCAACGATTCATTTTGCCCTCGAAAACCAAATCACTAAAATTTACAGCGAGTTATCAGAATTGTCCGTACCTATCTGGGGCGGCATAAATCTCAGCTTCAGCTATAGTTAACGTTCAGGTTTATAACATGAAGGGTTATTAATATGGCTAAAGATCAAAATTCTGAGTACCTGCGCGCCGAATTGAAATCACTGGCGGACACGCTGGAAGAAGTATTAAGCACCTCCAGCGATAAATCTAAAGCGGAACTGGACAAGTTGCGCAATAAGGCAGAGAGCGCGCTGAAAGAAACCCGCAGCCGCCTGAGCGATACCGGTGAGCGCATCGCATCCCAAACCAAAGAAGCCGTTGAATCAGCGGATGACTATGTGCGCCAGAACCCGTGGACTGGTGTCGGCATTGGCGCAGCAGTCGGCGTCGTGCTTGGCGTCCTACTGTCTCGTCGCTAATTAACCGATTACTATGACGGATAAATCACAACAAGGCCCCGCAAGCGGGGTCATGGCTTCTGCTCAGCGCATCATCTCCATTATTGTCAGTATGGTGGAAAGCCGCGTCCGATTGGCCGTGATTGAATTAGAGGAAGAGAAAGCCAATCTGATTCAGTTGCTGATTATGGTCGGCCTGACGCTGCTTTTTGCCGCTTTTGGCATTATGAGCCTGATAGCGCTGATCATCTGGGGCATCGACCCACAATATCGCCTCTTTGCGCTGGGGTGTATTACCGCCACATTGCTTGGGCTGGCGCTGATAGGCGGCATATGGACACTCCTGAAAGTACGCCGTTCGACCTTGCTCAAAGCGACGCGTAAGGAGTTGGCAACCGACAGATCGCTGTTGGAGGAGGATGCCAAGTGAACCAACGCCAGCGACAAGATAGAGAAAAAGCCCAACTACTGCGCCAGATACAGCAGCAACGGTTGGATTTAGCGGCGGGTAAGAAACACTGGCTGGATAGCACCGCCCGTTACGATCGTGGCTGGCAAAGCCTGATGCAGTGGCGTAAATACTGGATCGCTGGCTCCAGCCTCGTGGCGCTCTATGGCGTGCGCCACCCTAGCCGCATGATCCGCTGGGGACGCCGCCTTGCCGGGCTATGGGGGACATTCCGACTCGTACGCAAAACGTTTGACCAACGTCCGTAATGCCTTCTGTTGCATCGGTTATTTGCCTTCCCTATTAGACACTTTTCATCTCACTTTTTGCCTAACGCGCTCACGCGATGACAGCGCGTTCTTAACAATTTAACCAAACATCAATTTTTCTGAAATAAAACAACAATTATACTCGCTGGTAGCACAAATCATCTCCCTATACTATCTGCCCATAACCTGATGGCGGGCCAAATTTTCAGACAACACCTGCTGCAACAAACACAACAGGGCCATATAGCCCACAACAAAATTAATTGGAGAGATGATGAAAAATTTAGAAAGCACTGCACTACTGGTTGCACGTATCTTAATGCCAATTCTGTTTATCGTTGCAGGTTACGGTAAGCTGGGTGATGCCTATGCGGGCACACAACAATATATGCAGGCAATGGGCGTACCGACCTTCCTGCTGCCGCTGACAATTCTGCTGGAACTGGGTGGTGGTCTGGCGGTTCTGTTCGGACTGTTGACTCGTACCGTCGCGCTGTTTACCGCGGGCTTTACGCTGCTGACAGCTCTGCTTTTCCACTCTAACTTTGCGGAAGGCATGAACCAATTGATGTTCATGAAAAACCTGACCATCGCTGGTGGTTACCTCCTGCTGGCGGTAACTGGCCCAGGCGCATTCAGCATCGACCGTCTGCTGGGCAAAAAGTGGTAAGAAAAGCCTTTTCTGGCCTGTACTACACTTAATCATCGAATATGAATTAGACGGCAAGCACACAAGGCTTGCCGTCTTCTTATCATCACTCACTAACGGGAGGATTTATGGGACAATTGGTTGACGGCGTATGGCACGATACCTGGTATGAAACCAAATCTACCGGCGGTCACTTTAAACGTTCAGAATCCGTATTCCGCAATTGGGTAACGCCTGATGGTTCCCCTGGCCTCACTGGCAAAGGCAACTTTCCCGCTCAGTCTGGCCGTTATCACCTGTATGTTTCACTCGCCTGTCCGTGGGCGCATCGAACGCTGTTAATGCGCCAGTTGAAAGGGTTGGAAAATCACATCGCGGTTTCGGTAGTTCATCCACTCATGCTCGATCACGGTTGGACGTTCGGTACCGATTTTGAGGCCGCGACGGGTGACTCGCTCTATCAGCACGAATTTCTCTACCAACTCTACCTTCATGCCAAACCGGACTACAGCGGTCGTGTGACTGTTCCCGTCCTGTGGGACACTGAGCAACATACTATCGTCAGTAACGAATCCGCAGATATCATCCGTATGCTGAACAGCGCTTTTGATGGTGTAGGCGCAACAGCCGGAGATTACTACCCAGAAGCGCTACGTACTCAGATTGACGAATTGAACGGCTGGATTTACGACAAGGTCAACAACGGTGTTTACAAAGCCGGTTTTGCGACGAGCCAGTCGGCCTACGATGAATCTGCCACCACCGTTTTCGCGGCGCTATCCGATCTGGAAGCCATTCTGGCAAAACAGCGTTATCTGACCGGTGAGCAGTTAACCGAAGCCGATCTGCGACTGTGGACGACGTTGATCCGTTTCGATCCGGTCTATCACACACATTTTAAATGCGATAAATATCGCCTGAGCGATTATCCCAATCTGTTCGGCTTTTTGCGTGATATTTATCAGATGCCCGGTATCGCTGATACCGTCGATATGGCGCACATTCGTCATCATTATTATTGCAGCCACGGTACGATTAATCCGCACGGCGTGATTTCTCTGGGTCCAGAGCAAGATTTGAACCAACCTCATCAGCGTGATAAGACGTTTGTCGATTTATACTAAAGTTTTACGTAACGCATGAAGTGCTGAGGCAAGGTGTGACCGCCACACCTTGCCGCAGAAAAGCGTGGAATTTAGGGTTGGTTCAGCAATTTGGGAATTTCCCGCAGGAACCAGGATTTCGCCTCGCCCATGCTGTCTCGTCGCCACGCCATAATAATCTGACTTTCCATTTGATGTTCTGGCCCAATCACCAGTAAACGCCCTTCGGCAATATCCTGCGCCACCATCGGGTAAGGCATGGTTGCAACACCTAATCCAGCCAGCAATGCACGTCGTTTATCATCTAGCGAGCTCACCGTCAGACGCTGCTGCTTATCCAGCAATTGCACGGTCAGAACTGGACGTTCACGCGCGGTATCTGCGACGGCAATTCCACGGTATTTCACACGAGTCGCATCCGACAGCGGCTCAGGCTCCTGATGGATGGGATGCTCTGGGCTAGCGACGTAAACGTTGTTCATCGTGTACAATTTGCGGGTATTCATCTCAGAAGACGCACGAAAATGCATGTCTGGCGCAATCACGATATCGGCACGCCCTTGTTCAAGACGCTCCCACGCCCCTGCCAGCACTTCCGTCAGAATCGATACCTGCGTATTTGCTTTGAGCGCCAGTTTATCGATTAGGGGAAAAATCCGCTGAGTTGGAATCAGGGCTTCCGTCACAATCGTCAGGTGCGTTTCCCAACCGCGAGCCAGCGCTTCCGCATCGGTGGTGAGCTTATCTGCGGCTTCCAGCAAAATACGCCCACGTTCCAGCAGCATGCGTCCGACATTCGTGAATTTAGTACGATGCCCGGAGCGATCGAACAACACCACATCTAACTCTTCTTCCAGTTTCTGCATGGTATAGCTCAGTGCCGAAGGCACCCTACCCAGCTCGTCTGCCGCAGCGGCAAAGCTGCCACGACGATCGATCGCATCCATCACCCTCAGGGCTTCCAGCGTCAATGCTCGTTCTCTCGCCATCTTCGTACTCATTCAGGAATTTTGAATATACCGACCAGATTAACTAGCTAACAATCCAACGTCCACACAATTACTATCGGTTTAAGAAATAATTATCTGGGGGATAAAAATTATGATCACACGAAGAGCAGCGGGGCAATGCGGCCAAGCCGACTATGGCTGGTTGCAGGCACGCTATACTTTCTCTTTCGGTCACTATTTTGACCCACAGTTGCTGGGCTATGCTTCTCTTCGCGTGCTCAATCAGGAAGTACTGGCACCGGGGGCATCATTCCAGCCGCGCACCTACCCACGGGTTGATATCCTGAACATTATTCTTCAGGGCGAAGCAGAATACCGTGACAGCAACGGCGGCCATATTCAGGCTAAAGCTGGCGATGTTTTGTTGCTCGCCACTCAGCCAAACGTCAGCTACAGCGAACATAATACCAGCGCCAGCAAGCCGTTAACACGGCTGCAATTATGGCTGAACGCCTGCCAGACCAGAGAGAACATCCCATTGCAGCGCATGGGACTCAATTCATCAAATCATACTCTGCTTGCCTCACCGGAAGGCGAGCAAGATAGCCTGCAACTGCGCCAACAGGTTTGGATCCACCATGTCGATCTCCAACCGGATGAACAAAGCACGATAGTGCTACAGGGAAATCAGGCGTATCTCCAACTGATTCACGGTTCAACGACGGTGAACGGTGGCCAGCACAGTGAAACATTACACTGCGGCGATGGTGCCTTCATCAAGGAAGAAACAGCGTTGACGCTACAGGCAGACACTCCTTTGCGGGCACTGCTCATCGATCTGGTCGTGTAGTTCTTCTTCCCGTCACCTTCGTAGGAAAACGCCGCTCACTCGGCGTTTTTATTCAGTCGTGGTAAGATATCCGTCTTGTTCCTCAATGTGTCAGGGTGATATGACAATGGATTCAACCAAACAGGACAAACTTCTTGCCCAGGCTGAACAGATTTGTCAGCAGCGCGCGGTGCGTCTAACGCCACAGCGGTTGGAGGTTTTACGCCTTATGGCACAACAGGCGGGTGCGATCAGCGCGTATGACCTGCTGGATCTTCTGCGACTCACTGAACCTCAGGCTAAACCGCCTACCGTGTATCGCGCCCTGGATTTTCTGCTGGAACAAGGCTTCATTCATCGCGTTGAATCAAACAACAGCTATGTGCTGTGCCACCACATCGAAGACCACAGCCATACGTCTGCCCTTTTCATCTGCGATCGCTGTGGACAAGTCACTGAACGTCAAACCGAGGGTGTGGAAGAAACGCTACGTAACTTAGCGCAGCAGTCAGGATTTACGCTGCGTCACAGCGTTGTGGAAGCTCATGGGTTATGTGGGGACTGTCAGGAAGTGGCATCATGCAAGCAGCCGGATCATTGCGATCACGACCATACTGTTCCGATTAAAAAACGATAGCCCCAAGGGCTATCGTTTTTTGCTAACGGCTAGCTCCAGTCGCTGTTACGAATAACGCCAACCGCTAAGCCTTCTATCGAAAAACTTTGCTGACGCAGGTCGACAACGATAGGGGCAAACTCTTCATTTTCAGCGAGAAGATGCACCGTATTCCCCTGCTTCTTCAAGCGCTTCACTGTCACTTCATCGTCAATACGCGCCACCACAATCTGGCCGTTGCGCACATCTTCTGTTTTATGTACGGCCAGCAAATCGCCATCCATAATGCCAATATTTTTCATTGACATACCGCTGACACGCAACAAAAAGTCGGCGCTAGGTTTAAACATGGCAGGGTCAACCTGATAGCGGCATTCGATATGTTCCTGTGCCAGCAAGGGTTCACCTGCGGCCACACGACCAACCAGAGGAATACCTGTCTCTTCTTCCATTAGCAGACGAATACCACGAGATGCGCCCGATACAATTTCAATAACGCCTTTACGCGCCAGCGCTTTCAGATGTTCTTCAGCCGCATTCGGAGAGCGGAACCCCAGTTGTTGGGCAATTTCCGCCCGCGTTGGCGGCATTCCGGTTTGCGCAATATGATCGCGGATCAGGTCATAAACCTGCTGCTGCCTTGCTGTTAATACTTTCATTCCGCCCCCTGGTTGTTTATACAGTCTTGCTGTGAGTATATACAGGTAAGGCACAATTGGGAATCGAGATATAGGCAAAGCCCCTGACTTTTATTCATTTATGCGGGGCGTCAGGCAAAATGTTGCCAGAGGATGCTGCCCCATACAACAGCGGCTAACAAGATGGCAACAAAGACAGCCGCCGACCCGATATCTTTCGCACGACCGGACAATTCGTGGTGCTCTAAACCAATGCGATCGACGACGGCTTCAATGGCGCTGTTAGCCAGTTCAAACAGCATAATCAATACCACAGAACCAATCAGCAGCAGTTTCTCAACCAGCGTAACCGGCAGTAAACAAGCAATAATAACGCCGACAATCGTCAGTATCGTTTCCTGACGAAACGCCGCCTCGTGCTGCCACGCCTGCTTCAGCCCTTTAAGGGAATAACCGGTAGCCTTAATAATCCGGGTCATCCCCGTTGCTTTATTCATTTATCCTCCATTTTTATACTCTAAATAATTCGCATTTTAACGCGCTTACGTTGTCTCATCACCACAGATCTCCGACGCAGTTTCTGGTATCCTTGCGGCGAATTGCTAACAAGAGGCTCCACGTTGTTATGTCAGGTTGGCGTAAAATTTACTATAAACTATTGAATCTCCCGCTGAAACTGCTGGTAAAAAGCAAAGTTATTCCCGCAGATCCAGTGGTCGAGTTGGGGTTAGATCCCTCACGTCCTATACTCTATGTTCTGCCTTATAACTCTCAGGCGGATCTCTTGACGCTACGCGCGAAATGTCTGGCATTGGGCTTACCCGATCCCTCGCAACCGTTCGAATTCAATGGCGTTGAACTCCCTAGCCACGTCTTTATTAATGACGGGCCGCGTGTCTTCCGTTATTACGTTCCCAAGCAGAAATCCGTCAAGCTATTCCACGACTATCTGGATCTGCATCGCGCCAATCCAGATTTAGACGTGCAGATGGTGCCCGTTTCCGTGATGTTTGGGCGCTCTCCAGGTCGGGAAGGTCATTCTCAGGCCACGCCACACCTGCGGTTACTCAACGGTATCGAAAAATTCTTTGCCGTACTGTGGCTAGGCCGCGACAGCTTTGTCCGCTTCTCCAGCCCGGTGTCGCTGCGCTATATGGCAACCGAGCATGGCACTGACAAAACCATAGCCCACAAACTGGCGCGCGTCGCGCGTATGCACTTCTCTCGCCAGCGTTTAGCGGCTGTTGGCCCACGCTTGCCGGTGCGTCAGGACCTGTTTAACAAGTTGCTGGATTCCAAAGCGATCAAGAAAGCCGTAGACGATGAGGCTCGCAGTAAGAAGATTTCTCATGAGAAAGCGCAGCAAAATGCGATTGCGCTGATGGAAGAAATCGCCGCCGATTTCTCCTACGAAGCGGTGCGACTGTCGGATCGCGTATTGAGCTGGACGTGGAACCGCCTTTATCAGGGGATCAACGTTCATAACGCCGAACGCGTTCGCCAACTGGCGCAGGATGGTCACGGCATTGTCTATGTGCCCTGCCACCGTAGCCATATGGATTATCTGCTGCTGTCCTACGTCCTGTACCATCAAGGCTTAGTCCCGCCGCACATCGCCGCAGGTATTAATCTTAATTTTTGGCCGGCGGGCCCGATCTTCCGCCGTCTTGGCGCGTTCTTTATTCGTCGAACCTTCAAAGGTAACAAACTCTATTCCACGATTTTCCGCGAATACCTGGGCGAGCTGTTTGCCCGTGGTTATTCAGTTGAATACTTCATGGAAGGCGGGCGTTCCCGCACGGGGCGTCTTCTGGATCCCAAAACCGGCACGCTGGCCATGACCATTCAGGCCATGCTCAGAGGCGGCACGCGCCCTATCACACTGGTGCCGATTTATGTCGGCTACGAACACGTGATGGAAGTCGGCACTTATGCGAAAGAGTTGCGCGGCGCGGTGAAGGAAAAAGAAGGCTTTATGCAGATGGTACGCGGTCTGCGCAAACTGCGTAACCTGGGTCAGGGCTATGTGAACTTCGGTGAACCGCTCCCGCTGACAACCTATCTGAACCAGCATGTACCTCAGTGGCGTGATGCGATTGATCCCATCGAGGCGCAGCGTCCAAGCTGGCTAACGCCGACAGTGCAGGATATCTCTATGGATATCATGGTGCGCATCAATAATTCGGCGGCAGCAAACGCGATGAACCTGTGCTCTACGGCGTTATTAGCATCGCGACAGCGTTCACTGACGCGTGAGCAAATGCACGAACAGCTCGATTGCTACCTGCAACTGCTGCGTCAAACTCCTTACCACAAGGATATTACGGCTCCCAAAAAGACAGCGAATGAATTGCTGGAACACGCGCTGAGCATGAACAAATTCGAAGTGGAGAAGGACAGCATTGGCGATATCATCATTCTGCCGCGCGAGCAGGCGGTTCTGATGACGTATTATCGCAATAACATCCAGCATCTGTTGGTCTTACCGTCGTTGATCGCCAGCATCGTCATCCATCATCGTCGGATTACACTTGCCGACGTCGTGCAACAAATCACGCTAATCTATCCGCTGCTGCAAGCCGAGTTGTTCCTGCATTATTCCAAAGAGCAATTACCGGACGTGCTGGAAACACTAGCTAATGAACTGATTCGACAACAGTTACTGTGCAGCCGTGATGGCGAATTAGCCATCAATCCGCCACGCATCCGCACACTACAACTGCTGTCTGCTGGCGTGCGTGAAACACTGCAACGTTATGCGATTACACTGTCTTTGCTATGTGCAAATCCAGAAATCAATCGTGGAACGCTGGAAAAAGAAAGCCGGAATATGGCACAACGTCTGTCCGTTCTGCACGGTATTAATGCACCGGAGTTTTTTGATAAAGCGGTGTTCTCGACGCTGGTTGCCACGTTACGCACAGCCGGGTATATCACCGACAGTGCGGAAGCAGCGCAAGGCGATATTATGGCAATCTACAGCATCCTTGGCGATCTGATCACTCCAGAAGTTCGGTTGACTATCGAAAGCGCCAGCTCATCCACCGAAATGGAAACAGCCAGTCAGGCGGTGGAAGAGGCAAAGCAGGAATAGCCAGACCGGAGTAACGGGAAAATGGCGGATAACATGCCCCCATCAAGCCGTGGATGCGTTTAGCATAATAAACGTCACCGAACATTCCGTCATAAAAAAAGCAGCGAGAAATCGCTGCTTTTTTGTCTCTACTGTCTACCTTACAGACCGAACAGCACACCGATAAATATCGCCATACCTGCATATTTATTATTGTGGAATGCCTTAAAGCAGGCATCACGTTCACGCCCAGCAGTCAGTATTTGCTGATAGACAAACATCCCACCAGCCACCAGCAGAGAAATAGTGTAGGGGGTTCCCAGTCCGGTGATGTATCCCAAAGCCAATAACAACGCCAGCATACTAAGCTGCAACAACCCGATGATGATATTGTCAAAACGACCAAATAAGATCGCAGTAGATTTCACGCCGATCTTTAGATCGTCATCACGATCCACCATCGCATATTGCGTATCGTAAGCCACCGTCCAGCAAATATACGCCAAAAACATCATCCAGCAGGTCACGGGCAGGCTTTCACTGACTGCCGCGTAGGCCATGGGGATCGACCAACCGAATGCCGCCCCCAGCACAAACTGAGGCAGATGGCTGACCCGTTTCATAAACGGATAAATCCACGCCAGAGCCAGACCGGCGACAGACAGCAGGATCGTCATCTTATTCAGCGTCAACACCAGACCAAACGCCAGTAAGACCAGCACCACAAACAGAACTTTGGCAGATTGCTCGCTCACCTCACCGCTGGGCAATGGGCGAGAAGCGGTACGTTTTACATGGCCGTCAAAATGCCTGTCGGCATAATCATTGATAACGCAGCCCGCTGCTCGCATTAAGAAAACACCAGCGACAAAAACAAAGAGCGTCCACGGTGCAGGTGTTCTCCCTCCTGCCAGCCACAGCGCCCATAGCGTTGGCCACAGCAGTAACAGAGAACCTATCGGTTTATCAATTCGCATCAAGCGACAATAAGCCAGCCATTTCCCTGCTGTAACACTTCTTTCCAAGGATTTATCTCCTCAAATTACCTGCCAACCTTCATCACTGGGTGTGTAATAAACCGGTGATTCCGGTAAGAAAAGCTCAGTCAACAGTAACGGATGCCCAGAAAGACACAGGCGGGAACGCCGCGCCCATAAGCCTTCGCAGCATCCGGTATGAATGTAATCACGCGTCAGCGATTTTTGCTCAAACAGATAACGACCTAACGGCTGATTACCTATTTTCGTCAAAGCCGCACCGGCACCTTCAAGTGTCTGTTGTGGGACAATCGTTCGACCGAAAAGCCAGGGGCGATCGTCACCATACAGCACAACTTCACGTAGCCAGTAACGTTCATCAAGCGGGAGTTGATCGCGCTCTTCGCCCAACGCCTGTGGCGTAATGAACCCCTCACGACAAAGCGTGACCCTCAGTTGGGCACAGTATTTTTCAAGCCGCTGCGTCATGGAACTGGTTTCCATCAGCCAGTCACCAATGTGTTCAGGCAATACCGAAGGGGGTTCAGTAAACCAGGATATGGTGCGCAGAAGCGTTGACGCATCGTCAGACATTGTCCCTACTCCAGACAGGGTCGCTTATCAATAAAGCATTCGTAAATAAAGTAAGCGTCCCTATTGTAGCGCAGAATGGTTCTCTCGATAACACGCTATAAAGGCATTCATCAACGATACGGCAACATTTCAGCAATGGGACTCAATGTGTAACGCATAAAAAAAGCACCACCCGGTATCGCAACCGGATAGTGCTCTTTAAGGGACAGAAAGACGTACTTCTGTAACCTGACGTCCTGCCACCGGAAAATGGCTTCCGGCGACAAGGGTGCCACATTACATCATGCCGCCCATACCACCCATACCGCCCATGCCACCAGCAGCACCTAAGTCAGGCGCATCGCCTTTAGGCAGGTCGGTGACCATACATTCGGTGGTGATCATCAGACCAGCAACGGAAGCCGCGAATTGCAGCGCAGAACGGGTAACTTTGGTCGGATCCAGGATACCGAAGTCGATCATGTTGCCGTATTCTTCCGTTGCCGCGTTGTAACCGTAGTTACCTTCACCCGCTTTAACGGTATTCGCAACCACAGATGGCTCTTCACCAGCGTTGGAAACGATCTGACGCAGTGGAGCTTCCATCGCGCGCAGCGCAACTTTGATACCCACGTTCTGGTCTTCATTCTGAGCAGTCAGAGAAGCCAGTTTAGCTGCAACGCGAACCAGCGCCACGCCACCACCAGCAACCACGCCTTCTTCTACCGCAGCGCGAGTCGCAGCCAGGGCATCTTCAACACGTGCTTTCTTCTCTTTCATTTCAACTTCAGTTGCTGCGCCAACTTTGATAACGGCTACGCCGCCAGCCAGTTTAGCCACACGCTCTTGCAGTTTTTCTTTGTCGTAATCTGAGGTTGCTTCTTCAACCTGCTGACGGATCTGAGCAACACGGCCCTGGATCGCAGCTTCTTCACCCGTACCATCGATGATGGTGGTGGTGTCTTTGTTGATAACAACGCGTTTTGCCTGACCCAGATCTTCCAGCGTCGCTTTTTCCAGTTCCAGACCGATCTCTTCAGAGATAACGGTACCACCAGTCAGCGTAGCGATATCTTGCAGCATCGCTTTACGACGGTCGCCGAAGCCCGGAGCTTTCACCGCAGCCACTTTCACGATGCCACGCATCGTGTTAACCACCAGCGTTGCCAGCGCTTCGCCTTCAACATCTTCAGCAACGATAACCAGCGGTTTGCCCGCTTTCGCTACGGCTTCCAGTACTGGCAGCATTTCGCGGATGTTGGAGATTTTTTTGTCAGCCAGCAGGATGAACGGGCTTTCCAGTTCTACAGCACCAGTTTCTGGCTTGTTGATGAAGTACGGAGACAGGTAGCCGCGGTCAAACTGCATACCTTCAACCACGTCCAGCTCGTCTTGCAGACCGGTACCTTCTTCAACGGTGATAACACCTTCTTTACCGACTTTATCCATGGCTTCGGCAATCATTTTGCCTACGGTTTCGTCGGAGTTAGCAGAGATGGTACCAACCTGAGCGATAGCTTTAGAGTCAGAGCACGGTACAGACAGTGTTTTCAGCTCTTCAACAGCAGCGATAACAGCTTTATCGATACCGCGCTTCAGATCCATCGGGTTCATGCCCGCTGCAACAGCTTTCAGGCCCTCAGTGATGATTGCCTGCGCCAATACGGTTGCGGTCGTGGTGCCGTCGCCTGCTGCGTCATTCGCTTTAGAGGCAACTTCTTTCACCATCTGTGCGCCCATGTTCTCGAACTTGTCTTCCAGTTCGATTTCACGCGCTACAGATACGCCGTCTTTAGTAATGGTCGGTGCACCGAAGGATTTATCCAAAACTACGTTACGGCCTTTCGGGCCCAGGGTAACCTTCACTGCATCAGCCAGTACATTCACGCCGCGTAGCATTTTTACGCGAGCGTCATTACCGAATTTTACGTCTTTAGCTGCCATGGTGTATTTCCCTTAAATTCGTTCAGTTCAGATGATTACGCGCAATTACGCTTCAACAATTGCCAGAATGTCGCTTTCAGACATGATCAACACTTCTTCGTTATCGATCTTCTCTGCTTTCACGCCATAGCCATCATTGAAAATAACGATGTCGCCCACTTTCACATCCAGCGGCTTCACTTCGCCATTTTCCAGGATACGTCCGTGACCTACGGCCAGAACTTCACCACGGGTAGATTTACCAGCAGCGGAACCAGTCAGTACGATACCGCCAGCAGATTTTGACTCAACTTCTTTGCGCTTGACGATCACGCGGTCATGCAATGGACGAATATTCATTGATAGCTCTCCTTTGAGAAAGTCCATATCGGTTTAGGATAAACGCCGACTATGTTTTCATAACGACTATGTTTTCATAATCGGCCTTGTGGTGTTTTAAGTGGGGGCGTTTAATCGCCCTTCAAGGGAGACAATTCATTTTTTTTGCGTTAGGCGGCTATGTATTACCGATAGCAGATAAAAAATAAGGATTATCAACATGATAATCCTTAGCGATTTTTCAAACTGTCGCGACGTTAGCGGTCATCCCGATCGTCCCGGTGTTCAATATTTCCGCGCCCGCCATCCTTACGCTGGTATTCACCTTCAAAGGTGTTCCCACCGGAAGGCGCTGCACCGGAGCCGGAACCCCAGATGTGCAGGTGAGGCATCAGTTTGAGCGTCAGGCTTTTCTGCACCGGCGGCAGCAATAGCAACAGCCCCAGAAAGTCAGTCAGGAAGCCAGGGATCAGGAGCAGGAAACCTGCCAGCACCAGTGACACACTTTTTACCATTTCAGCAGCAGGGCTTTCGCCTGCCGCCATTTTCTGCTGCATCTGCACCAGCGTTTTCATCCCCTGATTGCGCACCAGCGAGACGCCCAAGCAGGACGTGAAAACTACCAGCAGCAAGGTCATGGCAACACCCAGCACGTCAGCCACGTGAATAAACAGCGATATCTCGATGTAAGCTAAAAGAAAAATCAGTAATAACGGTAACCAGCGCACCCGGTTCTCCTGTGTTTTTTACGCGTACTGTCGTTAATAAGCACGCGTATTAATGAAAACGTGTTAAGCCATCGCGATTGCAAATCCAGATACGTTTTACTCCCAATGGATTAGGCAAAGTACACGCTCTGTTCTGCGATCCGGCATATCATGATTTAGTTAAATGGGTGCGCCTTTGCCTATTTTCAAGCCGCCACTTCACGATTGTTGTTCTAAAATAGTGACTCGTGACTACAATCACAGTTCATTTACCGTAGCGGTAGAGAACGTCAGTATAGTGATCTAAACACCTGTTTTTAACTATCGTAACAACATATCCTCACGGCAATGGATATCTGGTTGGTCAAACATCCCAAGATGATTGCCGATATAAGACGGTTTATCCGAAGCCACACTATTTTTCTGAGATAACTACTTTTCTGAGATAACTGTTTTTCGAGCGATAACCAGCCCACAACGTCTAGTTGCATCACTAGTCGCACAACAGGATAGGCACTCTCATGTCAGAAAACATCCGTATTGAAGAAGACCTGTTAGGCACCCGAGAAGTTCCCGCAGACGCGTATTATGGCGTTCACACGCTACGTGCCGTCGAAAATTTCTATATTAGTAATAATAAAATCAGTGACATTCCTGAGTTCGTGCGCGGTATGGTCATGGTGAAGAAAGCCGCCGCGCTGGCGAACAAAGAGCTGCAAACGATCCCGAAAAAAATCGCCGACATTATTATTCGCGCCTGTGATGACGTGCTGAATAACGGCAAATGCATGGATCAATTCCCGGTAGATGTCTATCAAGGGGGCGCTGGTACGTCGGTCAATATGAATACCAACGAAGTATTAGCCAATATTGGTCTGGAGCTGATGGGCCACCAGAAAGGTGAATACCAGTATCTGAACCCTAACGACCACCTGAATAAATGTCAGTCCACCAATGATGCCTACCCCACCGGATTCCGTATTGCGGTCTACGCGGCCATACTGAAATTGACAGATGCGATAGCGAAGTTGAGCGATGGCTTCGAGCGCAAAGCCAACGAATTCGAAGATGTTCTGAAAATGGGTCGAACCCAGTTACAAGATGCCGTGCCGATGACACTCGGTCAGGAATTTCATGCGTTTAACGTGCTGTTACAGGAAGAGATCAAAAACCTGCTGCGCACAGCGGAACTACTGCTTGAAGTCAATCTGGGGGCCACGGCGATCGGTACGCGTCTGAACACGCCGGACGGCTACCAGCAACTGGCGGTGCAACGTCTGGCGGAAGTCAGCGGCCTGCCGTGCGTGCCGGCAGAAGATTTGATCGAAGCCACGTCAGACTGCGGCGCCTACGTCATGGTGCACAGTTCTCTGAAGCGCCTGGCCGTGAAGCTATCGAAGATCTGTAATGACCTGCGTCTGCTCTCTTCAGGCCCTCGCGCTGGACTGAATGAAATCAACCTGCCGGAGTTACAGGCAGGCTCTTCGATCATGCCCGCAAAAGTTAACCCCGTGGTGCCAGAAGTGGTCAATCAGGTGTGCTTCAAAGTCATCGGCAACGACACCTGCGTCACCATGGCATCGGAAGCCGGGCAATTACAGTTAAACGTGATGGAGCCGGTTATCGGTCAGGCGATGTTTGAATCGACCTACATCCTGACCAATGCCTGCTACAACCTGCTGGAAAAATGCGTCAACGGCATTACTGCCAATAAGAGCGTCTGTGAGGCCTATGTTTTCAATTCCATCGGCATTGTGACGTACCTGAATCCGTTCATCGGCCACCACAATGGCGACATCGTCGGCAGGATCTGTGCGGAAACAGGCAAGAGCGTGCGTGAAGTCGTACTGGAGCGTGGCCTGCTGACAGAAGCTGAGCTGGATGACATTTTCTCCATCCAGAACCTGATGCACCCAGCGTACAAAGCCAAACGCTACACTGATGAAAACGAGCTTCCCTAACACCAACACCTAATACCTACAGGCACGTCCGTTCACGAAGAACGCCGTGCCTTTATTTTTTGCCGTCTACGGCCATAAGAATAAGTTATGAGTTTTTTATTAATTAAGGAGCATAGTCATGCTTGGTCTTGAGTTACTCATCGTTCTGCTCGCCATCTATTTGGGAGCACGACTAGGAGGCATCGGCATTGGTTTCGCCGGTGGCCTAGGGGTGCTGGTACTTACGCTAGGGTTTCAGATAAAGCCCGGCGTAATCCCTTTTGATGTGATTGAAATTATCATGGCCGTTATCGCTGCCATCGCTGCCATGCAGGTGGCGGGCGGAATGGATTATCTGGTCAGCCTGGCGGAGAAACTGCTACGTAAGCACCCGAAATACGTCACCTTCCTCGCGCCGCTGGTCACCTACTTCATGACGATCCTGGCGGGAACCGGGCACACCGCGTTTTCCACCCTGCCCGTTATCGCCGAGGTCGCTAAAGAGCAAGGTATTCGCCCTTCTCGCCCACTCTCCATCGCCGTTGTCGCATCGCAAATAGCGATTACCGCCTCGCCAATCTCTGCGGCGGTGGTGTTTGTCGCCGGCATTCTTGAACCACATGGCGTCAGCTACCTGCTGCTGTTGGGGATCTGCATTCCTACCACCCTGGCAGCGATTATGCTGACGGCGATTGTGACCAACTTCCTGGGTAAAGAGCTGAAAGACGATCCGATTTATCAGGAACGTCTGAAAAAAGGCGAAACTACGCTGCGCGGCAATAGCCAACATGAGATCAAACCGGGGGCAAAGCTGTCCGTGGTGCTATTTTTGATTGGTATCGTTGCTGTCGTTCTGTATGCGACGGCAATCAGCGGCACCGTTGGGCTGATTCAGAACCCGGTTCTGCCACGTAACGAGGCGATTGTGGTTTTCATGCTGACCATCGCTACGCTGATTTGCATCACCTGCAAAATCGACACCTCACGTATTCTCTCCGCCAGCACGTTTAAGTCCGGCATGAGCGCCTGTATCTGCGTGATGGGCGTGGCCTGGCTGGGTGATACCTTTGTTAAAGCGCATATTTCAGATATTCAGGACACCGCTGGTGCGCTGCTGCAAAGCTACCCGTGGATGCTGGCCGTCGTATTGTTCTTCGCTGCCACACTACTTTACTCTCAGGCGGCAACGGCGAAAGCACTGATGCCCGCAGCGCTTCTACTGGGCGTATCTCCGGTCACGGCAGTGGCGTCCTTTGCTGCCGTTTCTGCCTTGTTCGTTCTACCAACCTACCCGACCCTGCTGGCGGCGGTAGAGATGGACGACACCGGCTCAACGCGTATCGGCAAGTTTGTGTTTAACCACTCCTTCCTTATTCCTGGCGTCATAGCCATCACGCTGTCGGTGATATTTGGCTTTATCCTTGGCAGCATCCTGATCTAAAGCTTGCCTTTCAGGCAGCCCCTCGCGGATCGACCTGACGCGTCGATCCGTATCATTTCCTCACGTAAATAAAGCAAGGTATAGTGTGGTTCTGGTTGTCTGGGATTTGTTCATCTGACACGGAGGATATGATGTCTGACCGCCCGCTTTGCGATGCCGTCGTCATATTATGTACCGCACCTGACGACGCCTGTGCGCAGCAACTTGCCAACTCGCTGCTGGAAACGCGGCTTGCCGCCTGCGTCACGCTGTTGCCCGGTGCACGTTCGCTCTACTATTGGAACGGCAAGCTCGAACAGCAATCAGAAGTACAAATGCTGATAAAAAGCGATACCTCACATCAGCAAGCACTGCTGACTCACCTGAAACAACAACACCCTTATGATACGCCAGAGCTGCTCGTCCTGCCGGTATCCAGGGGCGATGGCGATTATCTGACATGGCTCAACGCATCTTTACGCTGATTTTCCTGTTATGGACGGCTGTCGGTACACCGAATGTGGCCGCTTCCTCTTTTGGTCAGAAACTGTTTGGCAACAGTACGACGTCACGGTTTCTGCCCGTCGATGGCGCTTTTGCCTTTGAGTTTCAGCAACAGGGGAACCAGCTTAATCTGCGCTGGGATATCCATCCCGATTACTACCTGTACCGTGCGCAAATCAAGATCGAAGGGAACGACGCCACGCTTGGCAAGGTGGAGTTGCCACAAGGCGAAAGCCATAACGACGAGTTCTTCGGTCAGGTCTTTATTCTACGGGATCGGCTGGAGCTAGCGGTTCCGATTGAACAGGCCGAGAGCGGTGCAACGGTCAAAGTGACCTATCAAGGCTGCGCCGATGCGGGTTTCTGCTATCCGCCGGAAACGCGCATCGTTCCCCTCAGCCAGGTGCTTGCTACCACGAGCAGCGACGCGCCGCTCAATACCCTATCAGACAAGGCAAGACCATTAGACCAGACCGTACCGCCGCAGACCACGCCGATGCCGTTCTCGCCGTGGTGGGCGCTGTTGATTGGCATCGGCGTCGCCTTTACCCCCTGCGTCCTACCGATGTATCCGCTGATTGCCAGTTTGGTGTTGGGTAGAAAAGAACAGCTAACACCGCGCCGCACGCTGCTGCTGTCGATGACCTATGTTCAGGGTATGGCGCTGACCTACACGCTGCTCGGGCTAGTTGTCGCCGCCGCCGGATTACGCTTCCAGGCGGCGCTCCAGCATCCAGCTATCCTGATTGGCCTGTCGGTGATGTTTGCCGCACTAGCGCTGTCCATGTTTGGCCTCTATACGCTCCAACTCCCATCATCGGTACAAACCCGGCTGACAGAGTGGAGTAACCGTCAGCAAGGCGGCTCAGTTACTGGCGTATTCTGTATGGGCGCACTGGCAGGGCTAATTTGCTCCCCCTGCACCACGGCTCCGCTTAGCGCCATCCTGCTTTACATCGCCCAGAGCGGCAACATGCTGGCAGGTGGCGGCACACTTTATCTCTACGCACTTGGCATGGGCTTGCCGCTCATTCTGGTCACGCTGTTCGGCAATAAACTGCTACCACGCAGCGGCCCGTGGATGCAGTACGTTAAGGAAGCGTTTGGTTTCATTATTCTGGCGCTTCCGGTCTTCCTGCTGGAACGCATTCTGGGTGAAACGTGGGGAATGCGGCTGTGGAGCGCACTGGGTATCGCCTTCTTCGGCTGGGCGCTCATGCTGACGCTGCGCAGCAGCAAAGGCTGGATACGTGGCGTACAGCTACTGCTGCTGGCAGGCGTGGTGATCAGCGCCAAACCGCTGCAAGACTGGATATTTCCTCCGGCTGGCGTGGCGCAAGCCCACACATCAGCACTGAACTTCGCTCCTGTCGCTAATATTGCCGATCTCAACAGCGCGCTGGCAAAGAGCGCTCAGCCTGTTATGCTCGATCTTTACGCTGACTGGTGCGTGGCCTGCAAAGAGTTTGAGAAATACACGTTCAGCGACCCGGCGGTGCAAAACCATCTGTCGCGCATCACGCTGCTACAGGCGGATGTCACCGCCAATCGTGAAGAACAGAACGCGCTGCTGAAAAAGCTACAGGTTTTAGGGTTGCCGACCATCGTGTTTTTTGACGCCCAAGGGAAAGAGATCCCCGGCGCGCGCGTCACCGGTTTTATGAACGCTGAACAATTTCAGGCACATTTGCGGAAGTTCAGCCCATAAACGACACTTTCTATTCGATTTTGTGCTTCTGGAGGAGACCTAATGCAACGGGAAGATGTTCTTGAACATGCGCTTACTCTACTGGAGCAGCACGGATTTGCCACAACAACACTGGATATGCTGGCGGAGAAACTGGGGGTTCCTGTAGAGGAACTGACGCCATTCTGGCCGGATCGGGAGGCGCTGCTGTACGACGGCCTGCGCCATCACAGCCAACAGGTCGATACCTGGCGGCGTCAGTTGCTATTAGACGACGAGAAAAGCATCGAGCAGAAGCTGCTGGCGCGCTATCAGGTACTGCATGAGTCGGTGAACAAACAGCGTTATCCTGGCTGCTTGTTTATCGCCGCGTGCAGCTTCTTCCCTGATATCAATCACCCTATCCACCAAATTGCAGAACAGCAGAAGCAGGCTTCTTACCGCTACACCCGAGATTTGCTGGAAGAGCTGGAAACCGACGATCCCGAGATGGTAGCACAACAGATGGAACTGATTCTGGAAGGCTGCCTAAGCAACCTGCTGGTCAAGCATCAGGCCGCCAGCATCGCCACCGCCCAACGGCTGGCAGAAGATGTATTACGCTTCGCGCTGTGCCGCAAGGGTGGGGCGTTGACCTAAGCGAGCATTCCGACCCAGGCTGAAACGAACAGACACAGCGCCATCAGGCGCTGAAAGCGCACCATTGCAACGGTGGTGCGAAACACCCTATTCACGGCCTTCCCCAGCCATGCCCAGCACACCAAACACGCCATAGAGATAATCAAGAACCACAGCGCCATTATCGATACATCCCGCAACACGCGATCCCCCGCAGGGGTGAACAGGCTGACGACGGCCAATGCCATCATCCACGTTTTCGGGTTAATCACCTGTAACAATGCCGCGGCGCGCGCCGTAAAACGGTTGTGCGATTTGCCAGAGAGATTAGCCGCTGGCGCTCTGAATAACTGCCAGCTCATCCAGCTTAGCCACAGCACACCCGCCCAGCTCATCACCTGACGTATGACCGGATACTGACGCAGTATTTCCCCCGCACCAGCCCCTGAAATCAGTACGATAGCACTTGCTGCCACACAGGCACCGACCACCGCAGGTAGCGTATTTCTCACGCCATAGCGCTGGCTGTTGGTCAGAATCAGGATATTAGTTGGCCCCGGCGTTATCGAGGCAATAAACGCAAACAGCAGAAACGGCATCAAATTCACAGGTCACTCCTTTTTTAAGAGCCTTGACTGTGCCGCTATCTTCTGGAAACGTCTGGAAGGTTTGTGCATAACCGACGGTAATGGGCAGGCGAGATCCGATATGCCCGCTGAAACCAGCGACCAAGATGGCTTTGATCGGAGAAACCCAGGGCCGCAGCCACATCGGCAGGCTGATCGCCGTATGCCAGTAACTGCCGTGCTTTCGCCAAACGAAGTTGGATAAGCCAGGCGTGCGGAGCCAGATGAAATTCACGTTTAAAGCAGCGCGTCAACGTGAAGCGATCGGTGCCCGTCTCCCGGGCGAGGTCAGACAGGCCGATATTTTCGCCCACATGCGCATAAAGATAATCGCGTGCGCGATGAGCCACTGCTGTGCTTTGCAACTGTGATGGTAGCTTTTTTCGCCAGTGGCAATGCGCAGTGATCTGCAAGAGCAGATTATCCATGGTGCTCTGCTGCACAATTTTCATCTCATCGTTGTGAAGCGTGGTGAACGTATCGCCAATCGAACGAACCAACTGTGGCTCGCGAGTCAGTGTTTGCGCAAAATGGAGTGAGTAACTTCCGGGAGTGGACTCATGCAAGCCGTGCAGCGCATTGGTCAGCCACTGCTCGTCAAGATAAAACGTCAGATAGGTAAACCCGCCATCGACCGGCGCATCACTGTCGTGAATTTCACCCGGTTCCAGCAAAAATGCGTCACCTGGACGACTACGATGCCGCTCACGGCGGCAGTGAAACTGCTGCGTGCCGGAAAGGGTCACCCCCACGAGGTAGCTGTCGTGCCAGTGTGGATCGTAGGCATGCCCCTCAAAGTGCGCCTTGATCGTTTCAATCCCCGTATCTGCATGCTGACGTAGCTCAAGCCAGTCTTTCGCCATATCGCTCCCCTCTTTTCGCTATCAGCATTGCCACTTCATACGCATCTATCTGGAAGATTTGTGCAAAATCGACATCCCGCCGTCAGATTGCCGTAAAGTTAAGCAGTTGAACAGCTTTTCCCTAAATAGGGTTGACGATCATACGGGATTAAGGTTTAATGCGCCCCGTTGCCCGGATAGCTCAGTCGGTAGAGCAGAGGATTGAAAATCCTCGTGTCCTTGGTTCGATTCCGAGTCCGGGCACCACCTTTCCTTTTTTATGCTTCCTTATCAATCCCTATGTTGTTGCGATTCAATAAGTTGGCGTGAAAATCTTTTCCGATGCGTTTTGATTTATCCCTTCGTATCGGGGAATTTGTGGGTCAGATTGTGGGTCATTCAGTTCGATGAACGGGAGTGACCCTCACATGTTAACTGACAGCAAAGTCCGATCCGCGAAACCTCTCGCAAAATCTTACAAACTCACTGACTCGCAAGGCCTGTACCTCACGGTATCCACCAGCGGCGCTAAGCTATGGTATTTCCGCTATCGCCTCGGCGGTAAAGAGAACCGTCTGGCCTTTGGTCCCTAGGTAAAACGATCGCCGATATCAAAAGCGAAATCATCAATCACGATCCGGAACGGGCCATCCGGAAAGCCAATGCCCCCGTCGTAAGAAATACCAAATCTTTGCCATGAATATGAAACTGGTGAAGGTCGTCGTTGCCCCAGCCCAGCACGATCTGGAAAATGAAGTGAAGCGCGGCCAGTGGCGTATCATCTGCGATTCTCAGCCGACGCCAGACCATGGGGCTGACACCACGAACCGCGATTTTGATGACGTAGATCTTCATAGGCAGGCGACCCATTTGATGATTGCCCCACACTTTTTCATGCTCCCCCTATAGGTGCGCGATTTCCTAAATTTCTGGTTGTTATGAGAAAGGTGAGGCTGCCGTATCCGCCAGAAAGGCTCCCTTATGAGCAGGATAAGGCGGTTCATGCAGTCGGGATCAAACCGGTTCATGCTCAGGCACCGGTAAATCCAGTCTACTAAACCTCCTTTGTAACAGGATGGGGTAAACGGCCCCCCTTAAGGAGGTCCCATTATGGCGCTATATGGCTGTATACGTTCTGGTCGTGAAAAACGCCGTTAAGTAACTCAGCCTTCCGCATTTTGCCTTCCAGGACAAAACCGCAGCGTCGGGCGACTTCATTACTTTTTGTGTTACTGACGGAGCATTTTATTACGAACCGACTTATTAATTTACGGTCCGAATAATATTTCACCAACGCGTTCAGGGCTCTGGTTATTACCCCCTGACCCTGCACCCTCATATCGAGCCAGTATCCGATATATGAGGTTTTATTGGCACTATCGATACTGTTAAATGACAGTAAGCCCACAGCCGCATCTTTGAACAATATAACATATGTTTTTCCTTCATTTTTCTGATGAGCTAACAGGCAGGCGTCAAGAAAGCCGGACTCATCATCTGCTGTTTTAACAAACTGGGGCCATGCCATATATTTGCTGAATTCCTCCCGGTTGTTACCAACCACGCTGAAAAGCTCTACGGCAAAGCGGGAGGAGGCAGGCACCAGCTGTATGTTTTCATCAACGCAAAGGGTCTGTTCGCCATGCATAAGATCGAGCATGTCAGAAGGTAAAGCTGGCGACGGGAGCCTTGCCGTGATGATTTCTTTGTTCAGCAAAGCATAAACCGGAGGCCTGGTTCGGGTCCATTCGTTAGCCGTCTGTAAATCATATGCTCCGCAGCCGCGGATAATAAATAACTGGTTGTCATCAAGATGAAGCGGGCCTCTGGGGAAAAGGCTGTCGTTCTCAAAGCAGTTAAAACCGGCCAGTATCTGACCCGTATCATCTGGGATGCGCTTATTGTTACCTAACGGCAAAAGAGAATGATGCCAGTTATGCACGGAAGGTATCCAGTTGATCCCAAGGTTTGTCTGAATAACCTGTGAGTCGTAGCGGTTTTTCACACTCAGAGTTTTCCCGACCGCATATCCATGATCTTCACTGAGAGTTCTTCCGGGTTCGAAAACGAGTTTCCACTTTTCAGGTAAAGCAGGATCATACTCAGACAGAACGCTGAAAATGTCCCTAAAAAAAGCTGAAGGCTGAACTGTCGGTACATCCACTACCGGTGAAAAGGAGTCTGCCGGGAATCCGCTCCCCATATCGAGGTGGCCTCCCTCAGGCATGTTTTTTACCAGAAACGGCAGCCAGTCTCTGAGGCTGTCAGTGACTTTAGAAGGGTTCTCAAGATTCGATCCGGTATGCAGGTGAAATCCTCTGAGGCTGATATCCGGACAGGATGTCAGGAGAGGGACTATTTCATCCCAGAACTCTTCAGCGGTTACACCGAAGCGGGAACGCTGTGTGTCACTGTAGAAATGCGACAGCCTTACTCCAACGCCGATTTTCTGGTTGTGACCGGACAGTAAACGGATGATTTCACTTAACTCATGAGCACTGTCGACATGGATAAGAGCTCCCTTATCTAGTGCTATGGAAAGATCCTCTGAGTTTTTGTAGGGGCCGTCCAGGATGATCCGATCGCCGGTAAAGCCGGCCTTAATGGCTAGCTTAAACTCGTCTGCTGAGCAGACTTCTGCACTTAATCCCTCTTCAGCAATCAGGCGCAGAAATATCCCCAGAGAACAGGACTTAACCGAAACCGCAATAACGGCATCCGGAAAATACTCTTTACAGGCCGCGGTCAGATGTCGAGCTCGTTCTAGGGCTGCATCGGCATCAAAAATAAAAAAAGGCCGTTCTGAGTGGGACGGGCGCGCAGCAATCGCTTCAGCCACCGAAATGATGCTCGGGTCAACTATTTTTTGCGCCATAACTGTATGGTTACCCCCTGATAGTTGCGTTGATCGTTGAGAGGTTCACGAATAGCAAGATACCGCTCATAAAAGGCGTTCTGAGTGGTTTCGTCCAGATGACGGGTATATTCGTTCTCAGCGGTTACATAACTCAGCAGGTTTTTCTTAAGTTCATCCCTAGGCTGCGATGACAACTCGTGGTTTTTTTCGTGATATAATTCAAGATCCGCACTGGCAAAAAAATCCTGCCAGTACTGCAGAGTCCATTCGGGATCGGGCCTGAAACCTATCGCATTGTAAACTCCGTTAATGATTTCTTCGCTGGGGGGGGTTCTGTAATAAAAATTTGACGTGCAGATAATGCCTTCCGGTTTCAGCACACGGACAACCTCAGCCAGCGCTTTTTCTCTGTCTTGAATAAACGCGAAGTTACATCCACCGAGAATATGCGTAAAAGTGTCATTGCTGAAAGGAAGACTGCATGCGTCAGACACCTGATAGCGTAATTTATCCTCTGCGCCCAGCGCGGCTGCTTTTTCACGTGCAGTGCTGATAGCCATTTCAGAAATATCAATTCCTTCAGCAGAAGAACCCGTCTTGCTGAAACAGTATCGGGAGCTGTAACCGGTTGAACAGGCAAGATCCAGCAGGACCGAGTGATTGCTGAGACCTGCATGTTCAATCCAGTAATTAACGGTGTAGGCACTGCCTGGTGGCGTATTATCCTGCTTCATTAACGCCACAAAGTCCGGATAGCTCATGGAGCGGAGATATTCAGGGGTAATGACTTTATCATCATGTTCAATCATATAACTTCCTCATTGTTTTGTTTCTTTATCACGGATAACCAGCGAAGGACTACCAGACCACAGAGAAAAAAGGCAACGGTCGGTAATATCAGGTAACTGACTGGAGGTATTCTTTCAGGAAGAAATGAAATAATACTCAGTACGATGACTGAAAAAATGCGGCTACTGAATGATACCGCGCCGACAATGCCTGAAATATAAGCAGCCTGCTGGTCGTTCAGCTCGGAAAAGAAAAGACTCTTTGCGCCAATCGGTACGGTGCAGATAAAGCCATGTATCAGGGAAAACGCGATGACGGCCAGAAAGGTCTGCCCGGCAGTGACCAGTCCATATAAAGCAATGCACATAACCGAAGAGATAAATGAGAAGTGCTTTATCAGTTTTGTATATTTCTGATCGGACACATGATGCCGAGACATAATTGAGTTAGCGATATACTGCGATGAGAATGCGCCTATGTGACAGAGCATAAGGACCAGCAATTGTGCGGTATCCATGTGCCCGTGGCCTTGCCTGGAAAGTATGATTGGTTGCCAGAAATGAAAAATGATCTGGATACCGGCACCGAAAAAACAGGTCAGGAGAATAAACTGAGAACCGCCCGCTGTATTTTTAAAGATCCATAATGTTTCCTGCGCATTCTGAACAAAACTTTTCTTTTTATGACCTTCGTTTAACACACTGTCTTTTTCAGGGATGATTATAAAGGTAAGTGTAATGACCACCATCATCAACCCCGAAATTATATAGCCCGTAGCGTAATTTCCCGAAAAGTAAATCGTGGCAATGCCGGCTATGCCTGTGATGACGCTTCCGAAGGAGTTAACCTTCTGGCAAAGATGAGCATAATATGAAAATAAGTCACTCTCATTTTCAAGAGAATGGTATACCCATCCGTTAATTGCCCCGGTGATCAGGCAGATGCCTGCTGCATATACAACCTCAGAAAGGGCGAGGTAAACCATATCCGGCGACTGCAGGCAAAGGGGATAGAATAAAGCCGTGAGAACAACCCCCGCCACGACAGAGTATTTTCTGTGATATTTGTCCGCCAGTACAGCACACGGAAAATCGAGAGCTAGAATTGTTACTGAAAAAATCACCTGCAGCATTGCAAGCTGTGGCAGACTGACACCGGTAGATAACAAAAATATAGCGTGATAAACACCTATCAGCATACGAACGGCATTATATGAACCGTAAGTGACTGACAGAGTTTTCGGGATGTTCATGAAAGTTCACCGCAGACTATACACTTTGCATTTTTCGTAAGAGGCCTTTCCTCGATAAAAAGTCGATCGCTCCAGATCCCTACGCGCCGATTGACTGAAAGAGGCTGCCCGTAGCCACCTAGAAACTTTAAAACATCGTTTGCGCACAGCGCAGAAGTGAGGGCATTCACTGGCGGAAAGGTTGCCACCTTGAAATTGTTATTAATTGCCCTGCAAGCTTCTTCTATTCTTTTGTCCTTTGTTTCAGGCAGATCGCCCACAGTGGAATGGCAGGCATAACAGCCGGTTTCTCCCGGTATATATAGCGGGCCGAAAACGGCAATGTCATTAACATAACCCGCATTGATGTATGCCTGACCGTTTTTAACGCACCACTCATTTAACCATGGCACAAGATAATAAGGCTCGTCAGCTGAAATGATCCAGATATCGGCTTTTGGCAGCCGCGATATGTCTGATTTAGCTCCGATGGTCATTTGTATTTCAGAAATAACTGTGCTGCTGTTTCTTTTTTTCAGTTCTCGCATAAGCACGGACGTTTTAGGGCAGCCAATGTCACCCTCGGTAAATAAAATTTGACGGGTGAGGTTCGTCATTTCAACCTCATCATTATCAACTAGAATAATTTCACCTACACCTGATGTGGCCATTATTGTCGAAACATGATTTCCTACCCCTCCGCATCCTAAAATAAGAACTTTCTTTTCCGATAGCCTGTTCTGTATAACCTCAGGATCGACACCATAACTCTGATAGTGCAGGTGATTGCGGGAATATCGATTCAGGAAAATATTATCCGAGGTTTCAGCAGGCATCAGAAAGTAATTTGATATAAGGAAGTCGAATGCGCGATCAAACACCTCTTTACTCATCCGCTCGGCAACGTGCTCGTATGCTTCAGCTACGGTTTTTTTTTCAGTCCACTGTGAAGCAGCCAGAACAAGGTTTTCCCAGTACGTTCTGTCAGTGATGATATGCTGTTTTGAGCCGGCACCAAATATTGCATCATTCGGACGTAAAAGCACCCGTGTATATTTCCCTAATAAATATTTCTGCTCCATGTGTCCCTCTCAATCAAAGAATATGGACGCCCTCCACAATTATGTTAGAGGGCGGTTTTTTTCACTAATTAGTTATTAGTTGTATGTTCCATGGGATCCTCCTTAATAGTCTTAATTTATTAAATTGCCACCTATGTGACCCAATAATCATTGAATATCTGTCGGCTTTTGTAAATGAGAATGATACTTATTCCGTGATCTTTATCTCAAAATAAATTTAACTATAACCTTTTGTTACTTTTATTCTGTAGTGTGATTTTTCATTTTGTGGTGTGATTTTTCATTCTGTGGTGTAGTTTTTAATTATTGTTGATATATGGTTTAATTAAGTTGGGTAATAATTAATTTTATGTAAAAACATTCTAAAATATATATTCCCTTTAGTAGGATTTTTCGAGAATTTTCTGATTGTCAATTAAATCTGGTGAACCCCGACTTTGCCGGGGAACTCCGAAAGGTTTGACCTTTAAGTCAGTCATGCAAATCTGAAATCTCCGCTAAGAGATGAGAATTCGTGATGAAAGACTATCAGGGCTTAAGCTATATGAAATAGGATTGTAAATATCACGCGGTTTATATCCCCAAACGCTGAAGCAGCGCTTAACCCACTGGTCACCGTACTTTCCAACCCACCTGCACCTTGACTGACCAGAGACATTTCTGACCAGGGATTGCCTCCAGGAGCCATGTACGTGGATACCACTGCATCAGGAATAAAGTGGGATACCTTGACGGACGTTCGAATGGTACAGCCGAATTTCGTGCAGAATAGCCAGTAACAGATGCCACTGACGCGCCATCTTATACACCCTGGTGAAATAGCACTGGCAACAATTTGCGCAGTGTTAACGGCAGCAATCGCAGCAGGCTCACACGCGGTCGTGAGCATAATGCCAACTGCAATCGGCCGTAACCGGGTTCTCCATCGACTCATGGTCGTCCCCCTTCCTGCATTTTATACTCAAGTGCTTTGGCAACATCAGCCGTGCCGTACACCACGTCACGCTCGTCAAAAACAACAGCGGGATATTTTTGCACGCCAATTTCCCATGCATGCACCACACCACGATAGGCAGTTTGCAGGTCATTCTCATGCTGTTGCCACTGTGGAGAACGCATGACAGCCTGAGCCTGTGCTGCCGCTTGTTCCATTGACGCTGGAAACTCGCCAAACGCGGAGCGTTGCAACCGTTCTGGCGCATCCAGCCAGACTATCTGAGTCTCGGGTTGGACTTAATTTGCATGAGCACGCTCCTTCTTACTGGCCTTACCCGATACCGAACTCATTTTGGCGACCGGCTCTGCGGCAAATGCCAGTTCCGGACGGTTATCGGTAACCAGATATAATGTTGTCGTGTCTTCTGGTGTGCCCATTGGCCCTACCCAACGATGCAGGAACGTGGCAGAAACAAACTGTCCCTGAAGAACCCGGGGATCGAGGACGATCTTTCGACTGGACGTATTGCGAACGCGTAACACCACAACGGAGCGCGTCCCAACTCCCTAGGCTGACAGCGTGGTAATATCCAACGGTTCAGAGGGATATAAGGTCGTAATCGTGATCTTCCCAGATAGACGAGGGTTAACGGGATGAATACCGCCCACTGGCTCTACCGCACGCAATGGACCGTAACTGAAGCACCTTTTGTCACTGGCATGACGCGATCCTCTGCATATGATTCGGATATTAATCATACAGATAACGTAACACTAATGTCATTACAACTTATCGACATCGCAGGAAATCGAACCACAGGAATGAATCGGGTATTTCTTTATCGCATGTATCCCATCATTTTAGTAGGCAGCAAGAATGGCAACCCGCTGTCACATGACACTCGCAGAAATGAGCATACAGACTCAATTCAATTCCCTGGTTCCATACCCCACGACCGCCTTTCCGGCAGCAAGGCTTTTTGTTACCACCGTTCCGGCGCCGACTTTTACGTTATCACCTAATGTAATGTCGCCTAGCAGAATAGCATTGGCGCCAAGCTCCACCTGGTTGCCCAGCACCGGGCTTTTGGTGACATGACCTTCACGATTTATCACGCTACCAATGGTGACCCCCTGCCGTAATGTACAGTTCGCCCCGATGATGACATCGTAATTCACCACAATACAGTGCGGATGATATATTTTCAGCCCAAAACCGATTTGAGTTCTGTGCGGAATTTCTACACAGAACAGCCACTCATTAATCACTTTATTCAGGACAACAAAAGGTACGCTGATCATTTTCAGCAGCGCATTTGATGACTGGTAAATAGTTGAAAGGCGAAACAGCAGTATTACCAGTTTAGCTTTAATACTGCCCGCTGCTTTTATTTCACACCATACATGACCGATATTTTTCAGCATATGAATATCTATTCTTTATTCCGTGCTCAGCGCACCGTTACCGTGGAAATTCGATACCAACCGTCGGCCTGTTTGCCCTCGTTGGCGAGATTAATTCGCGATACTCCCTTTGCGTCCAGCATCGCCATTTCAATATGATACTGCCCGGCTGGCAGTGCTTTCGGCATCGCCAATTGGTAGACGGAGGTATGTTGCCCCGGCAACCAAGTGCGGATGTCATAAGCCATTTTTCCCATACTCATTACGGTGTTGGCATCATTCACCACCCGATAGGCCACATCATATTTCAGATAAATGGGCGCTACGCCGTCGTTAAACCACTGCTGGTTTAACGTCAGACTCTGACCTTGTGCCAGTTCAGACTCATGAGTTAACGAGGCCAAGCGAAAACGATAGCCGAGTTTGGTCAGCGCGTTATCCACAATGTCCCGATATTCCGTCGGCACACTGCGCGATTTCAGATTAATGGTGCTAGCGTGCTGTGCCAGCGCCCAGTCAAAGGCCACCTGCACTTGCGCACGAGTATAGTGCTGTACGCTCTGCCACTCCGACATATAACCACAGATTTCCAGACTCACCGGCGCACGTTGCCACGCAGAGCTAAAATTTGGATAAAGCGCCTCCGCGTTTTGCAGCCGCTGCGGATAATCATCTTGCATGTGACTCCATTTGGTCGAAAAATTATGCCAGTCTCCCAAGCAGTCCGCACGCCATCCAGCACCTTGCTTCACTGCGCTGACCAACGCGTCACCACCGTTAATGAGCATAATTTTTGGGCTATTGGGAAACGCGGCAAAATACATTTTCACGTATTTATCCAACTGGGCTGATGTGTAGCGCTCAAGCAGCGGCGTAATGGTTGGAAAATTGGTGTTGTGCCACTCGCCCCATGATCCCACCAACCCAATATCGATATAAGCCAAATTCGAATTACCGTCATAGCGCTGTCCAAAAGCATTAAGCAAACGCTGGCTATATTCGATAAACACCGGGTCGTCCAGAGCCGGCACAAAGGTTTTTTTGTCCGGCGTCCACTCGCCCTTGATGCCTTTTTGGATCAGCCAGTCAGGAATCTTCGAACCACTGGCAGGCTCATCAAGCGCCATAAAGCGCAACCCCACGTTCATTGGCGGGTGATGCTGGCTAGCCAGCTCGAAAATAGCGTCCACGGCTTGAAAATTATATTGGCCTTCTAGCGGTTCCAGTTCACTCCAGTAAAAGCGGTCATATTCAATGCCAGTATCCGGATAATTCGCCAGTGACAACATTGTGCCATTACCCTTGTTAAAGCTGGCAACGCCATTGCCCGGGTTCGTTAGCGGACCAGTTAGTCCTCTGGGGGTGACGGTCGTCATCGCGCCATCGGCCACACCCAATACAGAAAATAGCAAACCTCCTACAGCGATAATTTTAAAATTCACTTATGACTCCTTATTTCCACATCAGTAGAAACCGGAGGTCAGTGATCCTTCAGGCTGAGCCACCAATCCCAAATTCCTAAGTGGAAATGTGGGAAAATATCAATACCCAAGGCAGACTTAATCATGTACAGCGTCAATAGCGTCGCAAACGTGCAGAACAAACCGGAAAACAGGATCAACGCAGTCAGCAGTATGCGAAATAGCGTTGACTCTTTGCGTGGACGCTTGCGGTGATCCAGACCGAACAAAAAAACGAAGTAATAGCGCCTGTTCAAAAAGGGGAAACTCTTACGCACGTCGACCCAATGCATTGAAGATGCCGTAATCGACAGCACCGCTTGCTCAACGGCCAGTCGCTGTTCCGAGGTAAGTTCTGTGTCGGTTTTTCCATCAAGGGCTTCATAGAAGCGCTCAATGACTAACGGGCGTTTATTCGATTCAATCACTATTAACCTATTGATTTATTTACTGCGGTGTAAACGGCCATCGTTTGTTGCGCGATTTGTTGCCAATTATACCTTTGTAAATATTCAGAGTAATCAACAGATAACGATTTAGAGCGCAATGTGATTTTTTCGGATAAATCCGCCACGTCTCCTACATTGAAATAAGTTTCTGGCGCTAAATTCACCTCCAGATTGGCTGGAATATTGCTGACCACGACAGGCAATGAGAATGACATGGCCTCCAGCAACGCAATGGGTAACCCTTCATGATATGAAGACATCACAAAGAGTTTAGCCTGTGAGAAAACAGTTTGTAGTGCCTGACCGGTTAAAAATCCGGTCAGGATCACATTCGGGGTTTCATGGGCTAACTGTTTTAATCGCATGCTATACGCGGTGGGGTGATCGGCATCGCCAACCAAAACCAGCGGCATCGTGACGCCTGATTGCCGATAGGCCGCGATAAGATCATGCAGGCCTTTTTCTTCTACGAAGCGACCAACCGCAACCAAATAGTTTTGTGGCTGAAGAGAAAAACGCACCAATGTTTGATTGATAACGTCCGCAGTGAGTGGCTGGGATAGACTCACACCGTTATAGATAAGATGGGCATCATCGCGGCCATATTTCTGCTTGATAATATTATTAATAACCTCGGAGATTACAATCACTTCATTAGCATATTTCACTGCAACCTTTTCACCCAGCAATAGAACTTTCTTTGCCAAGCCCCCCCATTTCTGTCGGTCATAGTCCGGGCCATGATGAGTAAAAACCACTTTTTTACCCAGCAAACGCAGAAGCGGCACCACCAGTCCCGGGCCAATAGCATGAACATGCACCACTGTGGACCGATCAAAACAGGTGATAAATGCCGCCAGCACCGAATGAACGATAGCCTCTAATGAACGTTTTTTCGGCGAAAATAAAGCGCGAGTCATCACGCCTCGATATTGTGATTCTTTATAATTAACATAAGGTGAACGTGCGAGAACACAAATATCCACGTCGAATTGCTGTTTAATCGTCGGATATAAATTTTGGCAATGTGTTTCCACGCCACCCAACACGTTTGGAATACCACGTGTTCCCAGAACGGTAATTTTCGTCGTCATATTATTTTTCGATTAATATTTCCTGATAAAGCGCTAATAGAGATTCTGTGTGTTTACGCAATGAATATTTTTCGCGGAGACGTTGACGCGCATTTAATCCCATTTCTCTGGCTTTTTGCGGATTCAACGCCAGGTCATCCAGCACATCGGCTAATGCCTGAACATTACCGGGTTCGAATAAAATACCGTCTATCTCATCGCGAATTTGTTCAGGTATACCGCCAATACGCCCGCCTACTACCGGTTTAGCGAATGCCATCGACTCCAATACCGACATTGAACAGTTTTCATAGTATTCGGAAGGAACCACCACCGCGCGTGCGTATTTAATCAGCCGGTTAAGTTCTTCGCCCTGCTGTTTATAGCCCAGGAATTCCGCATGCGGAAATTGCGCGACCAAATCGTTATATAGCGGCCCGCTACCTGCAATTTTTAACGGAATTTTATTCCGCATTTTCTGATGCGCCCTGGCAAGCGTAGCAACGCCTTTCTCCCGACTCAGGCGGCCAATAAACAGCAAATAACCGTCGTCTTTAACTTCCTCCTCCGACAGGCTGTCATTAATGCCGTTCACAATCACGTCAATACGCACATTCGGCAACTTGCGCATTAATTGGTTACGCAGAAATTCGCTGGGCGAAACGATCACATCCAGCGCCTGATAGTTTTTGGCAATATTCTGCCAGGCGCCTTCTAACGAAAGCAGCAGACTTTTCGATGCAGAACCTTGCTGGCACCGATATTTAAAAGCGTTAAATACCGAACCGGTTAAACAGGCGTCACAGACTTTGCCATCGCGCAGCATGGTGTACGAGGGGCAGATAATCTTGTAGTCATGAGCCGTTAACACGGTTTTACACCCAAACTGACGGGCAATTTTAATCAACGACGGCGTGAGCTGGTGGTAGATATTATGAAAATGAACGATATCCGGTTTTTCTTTACGCAATAATGCCAGCAATTTCTTACATGCCTCAGCATTATGAATAAAGTTAACTGCGGTTTTAATTACCCCAATCGCGCTGCTATTTTGATGATAATCCACATTGCCGACAAAATAGGGCGTGTAGTCTGATGGGAAGTTATTTTCATGCTGCATAGAGAAAGCAATTACGTCAACGCCCGCCTTTTTCAACATATCAATCTCTTGAAAATAAACCGTTTCAGCGCCGCCCTTAATATAGAAAAATTTATTGACCAATAAGACTTTCATCATACCTGCCTATTCATGAATAACCTTGCTATTTGGTGGTGTCATCGGGTCGCGCACGGGTCTGGTTAACCCCTTTATCAATCCCGCAGAAAATACAGCCAGGTTTATCACACTCTGTATCCCGTTCAGCAGTGAACGGTTCTTAATCGTTTTTAATGCCACAAAAGCGAGTAACGGCAGCAACGCAGCGCCAATAACCGCGGCGTTAAACGTCAATAAACTCATCAACAGCGCCAGCAGATAAACCGCAAAGACCGCCTCGTTTTTTACGATATGCAATGCCTCACGGAAATAAGGCATCCCCCATGCACTGCGTAAAAGTTCGCCCGGTGCCCAGAGAAAACCATTCCGCCATCGATATTGCAGCATTTTATATGTTGGCATGGTGTACGACGTGTGACGGAAATAAGGCACATTAAGTCGATGTAATTTATAGTGGGCATAACGCAGACGAATGCCTAATTCAGCCTCTTCATAACCATGCAAGCTGCGGTTGGTGAGATAACCTATTTTTTCAATTGCCGAGCGGCGGTATAAGCCCCCACCGCCTAAATGACCGCAGTCACCCAGCGGATATATTTTATGAAGGCGCTGTTTACGTGATGTAAACTCATAGTTCGCCGCACCATCCATTTCTACCGTTCCAGCCACGCCGGCGTAATCAGGGTGTGCGGTTAAAAATGCGATGCCCTGCTCAATAAAGCCATCTTCCAGCTCCATATCGCCGTCCATCAGCAGCAAATAATCCCCCTGGCTGTACAGATAACCAAGCTGATGCCCCACACCGCAACAGCGTTCGGACGGTTCAGTCAGCGACACCACGGCAACGCCTTTGGCGCTGGCAAGTTGCTGCGTGTTGTCGGTTGATAAACTATCGGCAACAATAATTTTATGAGGGTACTCCACAATATGGCGACGAATACTATCGATGGTTTTTTCGATGCATTCCGCCTCATTGAATGTCTTAATACTCACTGAAATAAAAGGTTTATCACTCATACAGTTTTCCGATATAACGGCGGACAGAATGGCGAATCACCAGACTTGAGCCCAGAGATAAATAAAACAGGAATTGCAGCATGGGAATAATCATCAGGATCTGGCTATAAGGCAGACTCAATAGGCACCCAACCGCAAAAACGTTAAAGGCCGGAGAAAAACTCAGCAATTGCAGGTCCTGTTGGTCTATTTCATTACGATCCAACACCGGCTTTGGCTGCACAATGATTAAGATATAAATAATTAACCCGATGAAAAATAGCGTTCCAACCACACCGACTTCCCATAGCAGCACACTTAATGAGGTTGAATCGATGATCAGGTTATAGATGATATTCAAAAAGCCGGGAGAGACAGCGCTGCCGCTATTTGTCGCACTTAATCCATAGCCAAACAACGTGCCGGAGATCCCCCACATATCGTGATTTTTCAGCCAGAAAAATAGCGTAGTAAGACGCCCAAGCTCACCGGACTCCATAATGTAGTCGGTATCAAAAATATAATTCAATGAATCCAGAAATACGCTCATTGCGCTTTTCGTCGGATCGCCGCCAAACGCCGAGGAGTAACCCGAGGCCAAAATGGTAATCGCCACGGTAATCAGTAACGCCATGCCGATAAAAATCAGCAAAATCGCTTTCAGGTTTACGTTATTCATGCCTTTGATGTAGCTCGGCATTAACCAAACCCAGGCCAGTAATAACGGTGAAACCAGGATCACAAATTTCACTTCCCCCAGGATACATAAGCCAAATCCCAAAACAATATGCATCACAGTGGATTTAAACGACGTCAAACCATGTTTAAATTCCGAGACTTTCAGCAGCATAATCAACAGGCAGAACAACCCCATCGCTGCGGTATTTCCCCCGCCCATCGGGTCGCCGCCGAAAGTGCCGACTACCGAGTCCCATTTTTCGTCTTCTCCCCGTAATGCCACCCGCCGCGGCAAAACAAACAACACCTGATAAATCACCACCGGGAACTGCGCGTAGAACACCCAATACAAACTGCGGGTCACGCGATAAATCTGTGATTCGCGGCAAAACCCCAGCAGCAGGCAAAGCATCATCAGCGACAATGCAACCTCGTTTTTAAACCCAACGATAGCGACGGTTATCCCGCCCTGTAACAGGGTAGATAATCCCGCCATCGCCAGAAAAGAGAGGTAAAGCGTGAGAACCATCAATTCCTGCGCATCCAAATGCAATCTATCGTAGCGAGTCTGCATAATCAGCAGCCCCACCATGTTTAGCGCCAAGATAAATGGTAACCACAGCACCGCCAGCAAACCGGTGAAATACTGCGTCAATCCGCAAAATACCAGCGTGATAACAACATAAACCTGTAGGTAGAGCCCGGTATTCAAGCTCATGGTTCTGTCATCATATTTTTCAGACCATTAGCACGTTTGTTTACTTTGAGATAAATAAACGCGTAGCGTACAAACGTCAGCACAGAAAAAAGAATCATTGATGCGGCATAGTGATTATAAAAATAAGGCACAATCACAAATGCGATTAATACCACACTCAATTGTTCTAATTGGATACGCAAGAAATAGCGATGAGAGCCAAATATTAACTCAATCACCGTCAGCGGACACACCGCCAGCGCCGGAAATAAATAAGGCAACATATAGCGAGAGCTTGGAATGGAATTAATCCACTCCTCGCTAAAAAAAAGATGCATCACTAACGGATAAAAAACAAACACCCCTAATGTGCAAACCACCCCCGCCATCAATAATACCAGACGAACTTTTTTGAACTCATCATAGTTGAAACGTTTATTTCTGAAATCGGCAGACCAGGTTGAAAAAATAGAATTACGCACCGCATTGCCGATGATCACCACCGGAGATAAACAAAAACGGCTCACCACCGAGAAATACCCTGCCGTCAACGCGGAAAACCAAAAATTAATCAGCATAACCGGCAAATTATTATTAACCATCGCCAGCACTTCGGCGCTGCCAACGCGGGTGAGATGATGAGCATGCTGATGAAAGAAAGCCATATTACGTTGCGGGCTAAAATGTCCAAACGTAATGGTGTGAATATTGAACGAGAACAGAATACAGCCGCTAATCAGCACCATCATGGCGCAGGCCCAGGACCAATAAAACACGGTGGTATGTGAAGTGAACACCAGCGAAAGCACGACCACCACCGAGACGGCGAGTCGCTGAAAGGCCAGAAAACGGTAGTTACCCTCGCGCAGCGACAAATTCTCCGAGATCAGCACCAACGCATAGGACAGCGTGAGCAGGTAGAGAAAGAACACATTTCGCTGAAACAGCCATGCGGTCAACATCGCATAGGGCACTGCGGTAAGCAGACTTTGCAGTGTGCTGAACACCACACTCTGCGCCAGTTCGCTATCTTGCTGTTTCGGAATCAGCAGTTGCGAAGCAAAGGTACAGACCTGCGCTCCCACCAACACGATGCTGTAACTCAGCGCGTAGATCCCCACCTCGGCCATATTGTATTTATGCGAAATCAGCCAGATAGACAGCGCGCCAATCAATTGTGAAACTACCGATGAACCCGCAATGGTAGAAACGCTTTTTAGTAAACTCATCTTTTTAATAAACTCACAGGTGACCGGTACTGTCGATTAGCGCATTCATGCGATGGTTCAGGGAACGTATCCCCTCTTTGGTTTCGAGGTTTTTATCCGCAACCTGATTCATTACCGCGCCAATCAGCACCGCGCGGTGCTGATTCACTTTCTCCATGGCATTAAGCACATCGCCTGCACGCCACTCGCCGGCTTTCAGCACAAAAACCACCCCGTCTATTACCCGGCTAATGAGTTGACCATCCTGCGTTTGGTTCACCGCGGCCACGTCAACGATAATTCGCTGATAGCGTGTTCTCAATTCAGCCATCAGCGTCACGACATGCTCGGACGACAGCATCAGTAAAGAAGACATCATGGCATTGCCACGCGGCAGGAAGCTTAAATTTTCACTGATTGTCACCAGTGCGGCATCCAGCGGTGATTGCCCTTGCAGCAGTTCCGCCACACCAATAGCGGAAGGGGATGCAAGGTCTTGCGTCAGCCCGTCGTCGTTAAAGAAATCCAGGTCGATAAGCAGCGTTTTTTGGTCAGCGCTGAAAGATGTCGCCAGCAAATGCGCCAGCAACGATCGCCCTTCGCCATGCTCTGCCGAGCTGATGGCAATGGCCTGGCAGGATGGATGCGATAACAAAATGTGGGTTCGCATACTGTGGACAATATCGACGTCCAGCGGCGCTGTAGTGATCAAACGCACAACCTTTGAGCGCTCCACGCCACTGGCGAAGGTGCGAATTTCCCCCACCGGCGCCACATTCAGGCGCTTTTTCATCTGGCTGATACTGTTGATTGAATTATCCAGCGCGGCTCTCACGATGAAGTAAACCACCGAGAAAATCAGGGTTAGCATGACAACCATCACCAACAGCATCGCTTTATTGGGTTTCGACGGGTGGTCAGCCAGCACGGCAGGGTCGTAAAGTATCGCATCCGGCTCTAAATAGTGACCCGCCAGCGTCTGCTCTTTGGTGCGCTGATAGAGCGCCTTATACAGCTCTTTTGTTTTATCCAGCGTGGTGGTCAGGTTGTTGTATTCATCACGTTTAGACGCCAGCGTTTGGAAATCCGCTTTCTGCTGCTCCAGCAGTTGCTGATAATATTTTTCATCCCTCAACGCCGCCTGATACTGCTTATTCAGCCCCGCTTTCAGTTCAAGTAACACGGTGTGGGTCTGCTCTTCAATCGCCTGAACCTGGGCTTCGGCTTCTAAAATTTTGGTATGCTTCAGCCCGTAGCGTTTTCGTAAATCGTATAAAGAACGCCGAGCCTGAATCAGCGCAATGCGCAAATCCTGAATTTGGGCATGATTAGAAATATCAGGCAAAGAAATGATGTTTTCCAGCGACGTACCTGCGTTCAAACGCACGCTGTTGTAGTTCGTTTCCGCCCTGATGCGACGCTGGGTAGCATCCGCTAACTTGGTGGTGACGATCCCCAGTTGTTCAGTTTCGAAACCATCCACGCCGCGGAAAGTCAGCAGCCCTTCTTTCTTCAGAAACTGGTCGATGGTGGCCTGTTGCTCGACAACTTGCAGCCACACCTCTTCCATCTGTTTTTGGTTCAACGCTTTGGCTTTCAGTGTTTTGAGGTGCTTTTGCCTGGCCGTATAGTCAATAAATGCCTGCGCCGCGCCGTTAGCAATGTCGGCCGCTAGCTCAGGTGACGCCGATTCGTATGAGATAGTGGCAAGGTGCGTAGTGCGAACACCGGTGATAGTGAGGTTTTTCACTATCGTATCCAGCGCGTGATCGACCCGCTGTTGCTCATCGCCACGGTTATCCGCGTTTTTGTCTGTATCGCCGTTAAACGCCGGATTTTGGTCCAGCTTGATGTCCCGCACGGCTTGTTCCAGCACAATACGCGACTGCATCAACGCATACTGGGTTTCGTAATAGCCGCTACGGGTGGAATCATAACCATCGACCTGCGGCAAAGGCGAAACGTTATCCTGTTGCGCTTTAAGCAGTACCGTTGCGGTCGACACATATTTGGGTGTGATCATGCTAATCAGCGGGTAAGCCACTACCGCCACAATCAGGCAGGCCAGCATGATCTTCCAACCGTTCTGTTTGATCTCTTGGGCAAATCTGGAGAAATCGATGGTACTTTCCAGTTTTCTGCCATTTTCCACGATAGATAGACTCATGGTCAGAAAAAGCTCATACCGACAATCACCGTGTCGCCAGGATGAACGGCGCGTCTTACATCAACATTTTCAATCAGTTGATTGCTATTAGACAGACGAAGCCCCACATCCTTGCGGTCTGCGCGATCGGTAAATCCGCCGGCCAGCGCCAGCGCTTTTTCAACGGTTAAGCCCGGCTCGTAGGCATACCCGTTCGGTTTCTCGACTTCACCGATGATGTAGAATTTTCGGAACTCGGCGATGCTGACCGTCACCATCGGATTTTGCAGATAGTCGCCGCGCAGGCGATTAGCCAACTCCTCGCCCACCTGCTCTGGCGTTTTCCCTTTCAACACCAGTTGACCAATGTAGGGGAAGGTAATTGCGCCGCTTTTATCCAGCATGAACTTCATCGTCATCTCCGGTTCGCCGTACACCAGAATATTGACAGCATCGCCTTCATCTAACTGATAACCGGTGGTTTCGCTTTCAGGGTTGTCCATTTGCCGCTGGCTCGACAGGGAGCATCCCGCCAGCCAGACGCTGAGGCACAGAAAAATGCACAGTTTTATTATTTTCACGTTAGATCTGTACCTTAGCCGTAAACATAATCAGAGCGTTATCACGGCCCAGCATTCTGACGACCTGGCGATCGCCGTTAGGGCCAATAAAGAAAGAATCGCTATCTTGATTGGAACGTAGCGTGTTCAGTTGATACTTTAATTCAACGTTAATAGAGGGCCTGAAGTTATAACTCATGGCGAATGTGAACACCCTGTTTCTGTCTTTACGATCTCGCGGGTAATTCTTGTAAACGTCCGTCAGGTATGAATAGTCAAACGTGGTAGAGAAACGATCGACGAGCCAAAAATGCTGATAAGAGATGCCGTATTGAGAAGCCAGGATATAGCCGCCAATTTCTGACGGATCTTTGATATGCTGCGACGTATGTACGGTAAAAACGGATTGTTTACGTGGTTTCCATTCCGTCTGAATATCCCAATTTACCCCGCTAAAATTCCTGGCGTTTGGGTTATTATCGAATGTCTTGTATAGCCAAGACACATTGGCATCAATACCTGTTTTTCCCGTAAGCTGCGATTTAATACCGTATTCCAGAGAATATTCATCATTATCTTTTTGCGGAGCGATTTCATAACGCCGCTGATTACCAATAAAACGGTAGCGAAAACGCGTTGCCGACGTGTATTGGTCAGATAATTCGGCGATCAAAGCGTTCTCGTGCCATTCCTGCCCAAGAACATAGTTATAAAAATCAATATTGGTATTTTTAATATCCTCCGAGTGGCCTAACCGCAGTTTTCTAAACAGCAACGCGACGTCGGCTTTACCGCGCCCTTTCAGCGCGCCATAGCTATAACGTAATTCACTGTTGAAAAGTGCGGTACTCAGCGGCGAATGAATACCGAAATCGCTGAACTGTTGTGGTCGAAAACCTTCGGTAATACCGCGCCCGCGCACTTCGTGCCCAAGCGTCTCCTCAAGACTGAGCGTTAATCCATGCCTCAACCCGTAGCGCCATGCGCCATTAAAGCGAAAGAAATGGTCGGTGTAATTATCCGCCGGATCGCTATAGTAACGACGATAATCACCGGAATACATCAACAGATATTGATCCTGATAGCGCGCGCCAATAGCCTTAATCATTGGCCTGATGCTCTGAAAATTAGAACTCACCGCATCCTGATCGTCAGCCTGATAGGTCACGTTATTCTCATGCCCATAGTCCAGACCCACCTGGCTTTGAAAATCAATACCAGCGACGCCGATATGCGATTTCGGCATCAGGTCGGCCCAGGAGGGATGGGGGATGATCATTCCGGCGGCAATGATCAATTTAGTACGCATTTTCACCGATAAACCCTTTGAAAATGGTTCTAAAGATAATTTTGATATCCAACCAAAAGGACCAACTCTGAATATAGGCAATATCGTAGTGAACCCGTTTTTCCATTTTATCGAGGGTATCCACTTCGCCACGATAACCATTAACCTGCGCCAAGCCTGAAATTCCAGGCTTCACTTTATGGCGAATCATGTAATTTTCGACTAGCTGGCGATACTGCTCGTTATGCACGACGGCATGAGGACGCGGGCCAATAATCGACATCGTCCCTTGTAATACATTGAAAAATTGCGGCAGTTCATCCAGCGACGTGCGGCGTAAAAATGCGCCAAAACGCGTAACACGCGGATCGTTTTTAGTCGCCTGCGTCACAACGCCGGCGTTTTCCATCACGTGCATCGAGCGGAATTTCCACACTTTGATTTTGTTGCCGCTCAGGCCGTAACGATCCTGCTTGAATAACACCGGCCCCCGTGACGTCAGTTTGATACCAATAGCAATCACTAGCAGCAATGGCGAAATCATTAGCGTAATAATGCCGCCAATCACTAAATCCTCAACGCGCTTAATCACCGAGCCAATGCCATCAAACGGCGATCTGAAAATACTGATGGTCTGAATGTTATTGATAGAGCGAAACTGCGATACGTATGAGCTGTAGGAATAAAGATCGGGAATGATGTAGGTATCTACCGTCGTATCGGACATCATCGACAGAAAATAACGAATGCGTTGTAGCGCAACCATTGGCAGCGCAATATAAATCTCATCCACCCTGCCCGCTTTAGCGTCTTCAACCAACTCGCTCACTTTGCCTTTAAATTGGCTCTTAAACAGATAGCCACAACGGGATGGGCTACGATCGTCGTAAAAAGCCAATTCCAACTGCATGTTGGCATACTCTTTAAGCAATGCTTTTTCCGCCGCTAACCCACCGGGCGTTAATCCCACAATAGCAATTCGCATCCGCTTTTTAGTCGTAAATTTAAACGTAATTAAACGCGCGATATAGAGACTACATAGCGAAAGAATATACCAGTACAGCATTGCGGAAAAATATATATTATCGAGTTGATGCAATAGACCCAGAGAGTACAGCGCACCGGTATAATTCCTGACCGTCTCCACAAAGATAACCGACAATAATGCGGAACCCCACAGTCTCCGCTGCCCACCAGTCTGCATATTTTTAAGACTATGGCGATATAGTCCGGTATATTCTCCAATAAGTAAAAAAGAGGTAGAAAATAGCAGGCTAATTATAATAACGTCATCAAAATCGCCCATCAAAAATAGCCTAGCGCTGACTATTAATGCTAAATTAATTGATAAAAAGTCCATCAATTTAATAACAAAAAAGTCATTCCCATAGGAAATATTTATCTGATTAGTAGACACTTTTTAATCATAATCCATTAAGTTTTTTATTATTGCCGTTTTTCCGTCCCGGATGATATATCACTTAAACAAAATTTAAAATAACAATCAGATCAATCTTAAATTTTTTTTAGCAAAGCGCACAAACTGCTAGTTTCTACAGCCATAATCATTAACTTATAAAATATAAATTTTCACGTCAGTAATTCTCTCGGAATATTTATTTTATTATTATTTAATTTTAAATATTTGCATTAGATAATTATTTCAATGTGGTAGATAAAGAGTAAAATTTCGCCGTTCAGGGTAAAGCCCAGGCCATGATATTTTCCGCGGTGTTGATCTACCCAACTTTCAGATGTGGAGGAATGGGTTCACTCAGCGTGAGTCTCAGCAGAGCAAGGCAATCGATAAGCCTGTCAAAGCGCCAACCTTAACGCAGAATCGTCACTTTCAATAAGCGCTCCGGCAAGCTTGGAGCCGTTCTGGAGCAACGTTTTTAGTCGGGGTTCGTAGGGACTAATTTGGGTCATGATTTTCAGTTATCTCAAAAATACCTAATCGGCATGTCAGATTTTAGCTCCGCGATATGTGGAGCGATGAACGTTATATGTGACCCCATCCTTACAACCCCAACTCAGCCCCATCATAAGCAGCATGAACATGCTCAGGCAGCAGCGTTTGTGTTTGGAGCCAGCGATCCAGTTTGTGGCCGATGTGGGTCAGGTACAGTTGTTTAGGGTTAAGCTGGGTAAAGATCTCCAACGTGCGAGTGACGTCATTGTGGTTGCGTGGAGGCGTCGTCTGGGGAGGATGGCTGCAATCGACAACCGCATAGTCCAGCGAGTGCGCTGAGAGAAATTGAGCAGTTTCAGGCGGTAGACCGATGGTATCGGTCAGGTAGGCCAGCGTATGCGTCGGTGTCTGGATGAGGTAGCCATAGGTTAATTTAGAATGGATTAAGGGAACCGGTGTGATCCTGATGCCGTCCAGTTCGAGCGGCTGGAAAGGCATCAGAGGTTTTTGAAAATGTAGGATCCCCGGGTGTTTAAAGAGATCGTCACAACCGACGTCATCCGGGGGGCCAAAGACCGGAATGGGATCGCCATAGCCCCAGCGCAGGGGAAATAATCCCTGAACGTGATCCATGTGGTAGTGGGTCAGTAGAATATGCCGACGCGAATAGGGAAGCAGATACGGTGATAACTCAGGCAGCCCGGCATCAATCAGAATGACGCTGTCTTTGGTTGTGATTGCCGCGCAGCAGGCTCGGCGTCGCTTTTTTTCATCGCGTTGCGCCTGCTGGCAAATCTCACATTCACAGCCAAATGCGGGGACCTGTTGCGCGCCGCCGGTTCCCAGAAAGTGAAAAACAATCCCGTCATTATTCACTACCATCGGCTTTCTCCTGCTATCCGGTACGATTATTCGCGATGCGCTGTGCAGGCTCGGTCGAGCGGCAGCAGCGACTGGAAGGTAGATAAGGTGTGTTGCAGATCGCCGTCGTTATTCAATAAAACACAGTCGCTTTGTAAGCGGTTTTGCTCTTCTTCGGCACGCTGCAAGCGCATGGCAATTTGCTGTTCGCTTTCTCGCCCTCTGGCACGTAGCCGCTGCCGTAGTGCCGATTCGGAGACGGTCAGGCATATCGGAAACAGCGTATTGCCGTAGCGTTCACGCGCCTGAGTCAGGTAAGCTCGCGAACCGTTAACAATGACGTCACTTCCCCGCTGTAGCCAATAATCAATCTCTATCCCGATGCCGTAATGGCACTGATGCGCCTGCCAATTGAGTGCGAAGATGCCAAGCTGCTGACGGATCGCAAACTCTTCGGGGGTCAGCGCGATGTGGTTCTCTCCTTGTATCTCTGCGGGACGGGTAATGTACCGGTGCGCTACCAGTAGGTGCGGCAACGACAACTGGCGGATCGCCCGAAGCAGGCTGTCTTTGCCTGCGCCGGAAGGGCCAATCAGGTAGATGAGTTTCGTCATAATCAGAATACCCGAACGCCCTGACGCCACACGCGCATCAGCTTCATGTGCGGCGTATGCCGTTTGACGAGCAGCAGGTCGGCTCGCCGTCCTTCTTCAATACAGCCGCGATCGTCAAATTTTAGCGCCTGAGCCGGGTTGCTGCTGACCAGAGCAATCGTGCGTGGCAGATCGTAATCATTACGCTCATCCTCTGCGATCATGAACGCCGCCTCCAACAAACTGGCTGGGTAATAGTCCGAAGACAGGATGTGAAGCACGCCAAGCGTAGCCAGATGATGTGCCGATACATTGCCAGAATGCGAGCCGCCGCAGATGACATTTGGTGCTCCCATCAGTACGTTCATTCCGACACGGTGTGCCTGCTGCGCGGCGATCTCCGTGGTAGGGAATTCGGCAATAGCAACACGGTGCTGGTGGGACTCGGTGATATGTTCCGGTGTCGCATCGTCATGACTGGCTAGCGTGATGCCTTTCTCGTGACAAAGATGGACAACGGCTTCCCGGTTGGGCTGCGACCAGCGGCGCGATCCGGCGAGTTGCTCCTCTTCAAACGCAGCCATTTGTTCATCATTCAGGTGATACTTACCTTTGTAGTACTGATGATATTTCTCCTGAGAAGAAAATTGCCGCTGCCCCGGAGAGTGATCCATTAATGACGCCAGCGCGACCAGTGGAATACCCGCCAGTTGTTCAAAAAGGGGAAATGTATCCTGATGTGGTAGCTCACAGCGCAGATGCAAATAATGATCGGCCCGATTGGTGCCATGCTGCTGGCTGTACAGCACCGCATCCGTCATGCGCCGCAGGTTCTCAAGCCGATGCCCACCATCACGGACATCCCCTACCGCAACGGCATCAAGAACGGTGGTAATCCCGCTGGAGATAATCAACGCATCGTGATTGCGCATCGCCGCTTCAGAAGGCCAGTTAACACCGGGGCGCGGGGTAAAACACTTATCGAGATTATCCGTATGTAGTTCGACAAGCCCCGGCAGGAGCCAGGCCTGTTCACCATCCAGCGCACCAGGATGACGGCTGGGCCTATCGCTGATGTGGTGAATCACGCCGTTGCGCACCTCTAATGAGCCATGAATAATTTCCCGAGAGAGCACCATATTGACGTTATTAATGATCATTTACGTTCTCCTGAGTGCGGGAAGTCATTGTCATCGAGTAAAGGCGATCGGCGACGTGTTGGCGCACTTCATCATCGTGAAAAATTCCAACGACAGCGCATCCTTTACTTTTTGCATCATCGATGAGTTGCGTGACGGCCAGTCGATTTTTGGCATCCAGCGAGGCCGTCGGTTCGTCTAACAGCAGAATCGGATAATCGCCAATAAATCCGCGAGCAATATTGATACGCTGCTGCTCACCACCGGAAAAAGTGGCGGGTGCGAGCGACCAAAGCCGCTCAGGGACGTTCAGATGCGTCAGCAATTCGCCAGCACGAATCTCACTTTCCTGACGCGACATACCGCGTTCCAACAAAGGCTGGATGACCACGTTCAATGTGCTAATACGTGGAATGACACGCAGGAACTGGCTTACCCAGCCCACCGTTTCTCGGCGGATTTCCAGCACATGGCGAGCGTCCGCATTGACGATATCGACCCAACGTTCGCGATGACGGACCCAGATGTGTCCGCCGTCGGGCTGATAGTTGCCGTACAAGGAACGTAGTAGCGTGGATTTCCCACTCCCGGAATGCCCGTGCAGCGCCACACATTCCCCCCCTTTCACAGACAGGCTGATATCGTGGAAAACCGGTAGTTGTGTGCCCTGCTGGTTATATAACACGAACGTTTTATCAACGTTCTCGATGCGCAATTGAGTATCCATCAAGCGTCCTTTTGGCTGGATTTACAAAATGGAAGAAACGAGCAATTGGGTGTAAGGATGGCTAGGATCGTCGAGCACCCTGTCCGTTAACCCCTGCTCGACCACCCGCCCACGCTGCATCACCAGCAGGCGATGTGACAGCAGACGGGCGACGCCGAGATCGTGCGTCACGATGACGACAGAAAGCTGCATCTCCACAACCAGCGTCCTGAGCAGATCGAGCAGCCGCGCCTGAACCGACACATCTAACCCACCGGTCGGTTCATCCATAAATATCAGCCGCGGTGCGGTGACCAAATTGCGTGCAATCTGAAGGCGTTGCTGCATCCCGCCGGAAAAGGTGGTTGGAAGATCGTCCAAACGGTTTTCGGGCAGTTCCACGTTCTCCATCCACTGCACCGCTTTACTGCGGATATCGCCGTAATGCCGATTACCGATGGCCATGAGTCGTTCGCCGATATTGCCTCCCGCCGACACGGTGGGGCGTAACCCTGCCAGCGGATGTTGCCAGACAATCCCCCATTCGGTACGCACCAGCGCTCGCCTTTGCCGTTCGCTAATGTCATAGATCGAGAGCCTCTGCTGCTCGGCGTTGCGGTAGATCACCTCACCTTCTTGCGGTGCCAGACGGGCAGAGATCGCATTCAGCAGCGTCGTCTTCCCCGAGCCGGATTCGCCGACAATCCCTAGCACCTCCCCCGGCCACAGTTGAAACGACACATCGAGAAAACCTTTTTCCGGCGCGTACAGGTGTGTGAGGTGTTGCACATCGAGCAAAGCGGCATCGGATGCGTGATAGTCAGTCGTCATGATGATTCTCCTCCCTGGCTTTGACGCTGCTGGCAATAGTCGGTGTCAGAGCAGACGAACATGCGTGTACCGTCATCATCCATTACCACTTCATCAAGGAAACTGTCGCGCGCACCGCACAGCTCACACGGTTTGTCCCACTGCTGTATGGTGAAAGGGTGATCGTCGAAATCGAGGCTTTCCACCACGGTATACGGTGGAACGGCATAGACCCGCTTTTCTCGCCCGGCACCAAACAGTTGCAGCGCGGGCATCATGTTCATCTTCGGGTTATCGAATTTCGGGATCGGCGAAGGATCCATGACATACCGATAATTGACTTTCACCGGGTAGGCGTAGGTCGTGGCGATGTGCCCAAACCGGGCAATATCTTCATAGAGTTTCACCTGCATGACGCCATATTCTTCCAGCGCATGCATTTTGCACGTCTCGGTTTCGCGCGGTTCAATGAAGCGCAGAGGCTCAGGGATCGGCACCTGAAAGACCAGAATTTGATCTTCCTTAAGCGGCGTTTCAGGAATGCGGTGTCGCGTTTGGATCAGCGTCGCGTCGCTGGTTTTTTCCGTCGTTGGCACATTAGCAACCTTACGGAAAAAAGCACGGATCGATACCGCATTGGTCGTATCATCGGAACCCTGATCGATCACTTTGAGCGTATCGTCCGGCCCGATAATACTGGCGGTGATTTGAATGCCGCCAGTGCCCCAGCCGTAGGGCATGGGCATTTCCCTACTGCCAAACGGCACCTGATGACCGGGGATGGCAATCGCTTTCAGGATAGCGCGCCGTATCATGCCCTTCGTGCTTTCATCCAGATAGGCGTAGTTATATTCCGTTTCTGAATCGCTGCATTCCGTTTCTGGCGGGCTATCTTTCTGGTGGGAGGTCGCTGTCTGATTCATCACTCTTTTCTCCTTGGCGTGGCAGCGAGGTGTTCCTCACGCAGTCGTTTTAATAGCTCCAGCTCTGACTGGAAATCGACGTAATGCGGGAGCTTCAGATGTGAGACAAAACCCGCAGCCTCGACATTGTCGGCATGAGAGAGGACGAATTCCTCATCCTGAGCCGGGCCGCGCACCTCTTCTTGATAGTCAGCGGCCTGAAGTGCGCGATCGGCTAATGCCACCGTGATGGCCTTACGTTCCGAGCGACCGAATGCCAGCCCGTAACCACGGGTAAAATGGGGTGCGTCGTCGGCAGGTTTAACAAACCCGTTCACGGTTTCGCACTCGGTGAGCAGGATCTCCCCGATATCGATGGCAAACCCCACCTCTTCGGCGACGATACTGACGGTGATGTATCCCGTGCGGATCTCTCCAACAAACGGATGATTACGCCCATAGCCGCGCTGGGTTGAATACCCCAGTGATAAAAGGAACCCCTCATCACCGCGAAACAGTTGCTGGAGACGCGCCGCACGCGTGCCGGGGTAACTTGGGGGATCCATTGTGATATCTGGTGGATCGCTATCGTCGCTGATATTCCGTTCAGGGACGAGGTGTTGTTGAGAAAGAAACTGAAACGCATGGGGAATGTGTTCACGAGTTTCTTCATCCTCATCAACAGCGCCAGGTTGCGGAGCGACGGGATCCTCACCGTCAGCAAGCAGAGAGAAATCCAGCAGGCGATGGGTATAATCATAGGTTGGGCCCAGTAACTGCCCACCTGGTAAATCTTTGAAAATGGCCGAAACACGGCGTTCAAGGCGCATGTTGGGCGTGTTAAGCGGCTGACTGATCCCCCAGCGTGGCAGCGTGGAACGGTAGGCTCGTAAAAGAAAGATACTTTCCACCAGATCGCCACTGGCCTGCTTGATGGCCAGCGCGGCGAGTTGGCGGTCATAAATATTGCCCTCAGTCATGACACGATCGACGGCTAAATTAAGCTGCTGTTCTATTTGTGAACAGTCTAGTTCTGGTATATCCGTACACCCGCGGCGGCGACAGAATTGTAACTGGTGGGCAGCCTCAATGGCCTTTTCCCCACCTTTGACGGCAACATACATTAGCATTCCTCCACGTGGGTACTTCTGGGGATTGCAAAGAGCTTTTTCCCAGAGGTAAAGAGAAAATCCAACCCTGTCGGGAAGGCATGGGGACGGTTGCACAGGTAGTGCCGAATACTACCGGGCAGACGGGGAGAAATAATGCGATGCGTCTTGATGCCCGGCCCGGTCAGCTTCAAACACGGCCCGTCGTGCATACCTTCGACTTCTAAAATAATGGTGGTGGATTTTTCTGGTTCGACTTCGCTGCCGCAGGAGAGCGCCATCAGGTCATAAGAAAAACGGTTTCCACTCAACAGCACAAAATAAGCCTCTTCAAACACCGTAGTGATCGGCACATTCGTATGCAGGCACAGCGTGCGCAGCAGCAGTGGATTACCGATCTTGGGATCGATAAACAGCGGTGTGGTGTGGCTGGTCAGCGTAAGCAGCGTAGCGGCCGTTGCAGACGACATGGCTTCCAGACCAGAAACATTGGGAACCGTAACCAGAGAACCCGGCTCACTCATTGCTTTCACGATTTTGCGAAAGCAGAGCTGTGTGCCAAATACGGGGTGGGCGAAGCCCGTCATCGTTGTCATGACAAATCATTCTCCCCTGACCAAAGTAAAGAAATTCACCCGACTGGCAGCCACTTCCTGCTGTTGCTGTTCCCGGTGAACACGCTGTTGGTCTGCTAACGGAGTGATGATTCGCTCCCATATTTCATGGAAATAGGATCGGGTTTGCAGGAGCGCATCGATCCAGGCGCAGAGCTCGGCATGTGGCTTGTTTCTGCCCGCAATATAGCTGTAGCCGCACGTCCCATCCTCCAGTTGTACCGCCGCGCGGGTCACCGTCATGTCACCCACAATAAAACGCGGCCCATCAACTTCCATTCTCCCCTGCAACTGGATCAAACCAATCTGCGTCGGGCGCAAGAGCTGGTAGTGCGCGGAAAAGTGCAGCGTGTCCCAGTGCGCTTCCAGCTCAGCAGGGTCGCTATGAGCGAGAATAGACATCCAACGTTGTCGCTGTGTTAACTCAGGCATCTAATCCCTCCCCGTCAGCAAGGTACGTGAAAGATAAGAAAAGCAGGCAGTTTGATCCTGAGGATCGGCCGAGAGATCGGCCGTGTTTTGATAGCGCTGGCGCGCCGTATCGAAGAATTCGCTGTGGATCGCAGAGCGCTGGAAAAGCGTATTGGCCAGGTCGAGATCTTTCAGACGGATGGATAAAGGAACCGACACAGTTTCACGCGGGTTCAGGTAGCGATCCAGCATGACCTCCATGTAGGTCGAGCGTCCGCGCCCCAGCGTTAGCGCATTTGCCAGCACATCCGGGGCGATATCATGGGCCTCCGCCAGCAATAGCGCTTCCGCCGCCACCAGCAGATGCACCGCCTCACAATAGTTATTAATCACCTTCATGGTCTGCGCACTGTGGTTACTCGCCATCAGTACATAGCGATCTGACAGGCTGGTGATGACATCGTTAATCGCGTTGGCAAAGCCATCAGCATAAGGCCCTACCCAAGCGGCAAGTTTGCCCTGCCGCGCACCTTCTGGGCCCCCCGAGACGGGGCACTCCACATAATGCGCACCGTGCTGGTGAAAAAAGGTTTCCATCCAGCGGCTCTCTTCCGGCCCTATCGTGCTGATATTGAGTAACAGAGGGCGATAGCGGGTCAGTTTCTGTCTGACCTCCTCCGCCTGAAAAACCTCACGTATCGCCTCCGCATCCTTCAGGCAGATAAGCACAACTTGTTTTTCCTGCGTGAACAGTTGATGCAGTTCAGGGACAGCTTGTGCGCCTTCGGCGGCAACCTCGTTCGCTTTACAGTGAGTCCGGTTGAACACGCTGAGCGAAAAATGGCGCTGTAATAGTCTGAGCGAGATAGCTTTTCCTAATACACCAACGCCAACTAAAGAAACAGAATGAGTCATATCGGCAATCCTTGTCGCTAAGGGACGGGCCATCAAGAAGCCTGAGAGGGGGTATTAAGAAACTGCATAAATGCATCGCGGTTTTGCGCAGGGGAGGTCGCTGGTCGCCCCAGATCGTTGCGATGACCCACTCGGCATCGCACCTCAATGAATTGACTACTTTGTGCCTGCAGTGCCTGTTGCAGCGCAGTCTGTAAGGCTTCTTGCGTTTCGACGTAGTACGTTTTTCCATAACCGCTGGCTGCAGCGATGGGTGCCAGCGGCAAGCGAGAGGCCGCCGTAGGCTGTCCTCCCACAGAGTCATGCGCGCCGTTGTTGATGACGATATGTATCAGGTTGTTGGCCTGGGCGGTGTTCGTCAGCCCGCCCATGTGCATCAACAACGCCCCATCGCCATCCAGACAAACGACTTTTCTCTGTGGCTGCGCGTCGCACAGGCCCAGTGCGATCTGGCTGGCAAGCCCCATGCCCCCGACGGTCAGAAAATCTCGCTGGTGCCCTTCACCACGCTGTTCGCGTAATTCATAAAGCTCACGCGACAGCATGCCCGTGGTACTGACAATGGGGAGAGTGGACGGCAACTCGTTCAGGCATGCAGCGACAATGGCTTCTCGCCGCATCAGCACCTGCTCAGCGGCTGGATGGTCAGGCGTGGCTGCCGAGGAAAAGGTATTTTTTCTCACCACCAGCGCCACAGGACGGTGTTCATCATGCGCACGCTGGAGCAAAGCCTGAATATCATCCCACAGAGGGGGATTATGGCTATCCAGCACAATATGCGGAATATCCAACACATTGAGTTGAGGCAATGTGACTCGCCCCTGCATAACATGCTGCGGCTCATCATGCAGTTGCTTACCGCTGGCATCGACTTCGCCACGCCAGCCGATAATCAGCAATAGCGGAATACCATACACATCCGGCGTAGCCAGGGAGCAAAGGGGGTTGATCGCATTGCCTAACCCTGAATTTTGCATATAGACCACGGGTAGCGTTCGCGTCGACAGGTAATGCCCAATCGCCATCCCCATTGCGCAACCTTCATTACTCGCGATACGGTGCGCGAGCCCGCCGTTATTACTTCCGATCGCCAGACAAAACGCTTTTAATAATGAATCAGGGACGCCACTGAAAAAATGCACGCCGCGTTGAACCAGAAACTCGATAAGCTTATTAGGGTCAATCATAATAAACCTTCCCTTAGCATCATCTTGTCGCTCAATGTTGTCATTAACAACAATGATGACGCCTTGATTTTATCATTATATGGTGTGGATAATTTGGGGCACCGCACTGGCGTTAAATAATAACAACACGCCTACCACGCCAATGAATAGCGTGATGAAAATAATTATACTGACGCCCCAAAATATTTCGCTATCGCGTGCCGGGTATAAGATCCAGAATATCTTTTATCGACATGCATTGATCCTCAACTTCCAGCGTTCGACCATGCTTGAGGATTTCTGGTAAAATTGATTTCATCGCAGGATAAGCCGCACGTAACATATGGTTTGCGTAAATAACAATATTGAATCCACCATCAATCAGTTGATCGAAAGTAATATCGTTAAAACTGGTAGGAACACAAACCAAAGGTAAATGTGGATAATGATCGCGGAATTGTTTAGCGAAAGCTAAAATCTCAGAAGGGTTCTTATGCCGACTGTGGATCATAATGCCATCGGCACCGGCATCAGCATAATGTAAGGCACGGTTTATCGCATCTTCCATACCGACGTCCAGAATCAGGCTCTCAATACGCGCGATTAACATAAACTCGGGCGTCAGTTGTGCTTTTTTTGCAGTCGTAATTTTTTCGCAAAAATCCGCTACAGAAGCCTGCGTTTGCTTTACATCATTACCAAATAAAGAGTTCTTTTTCAGGCCGGTTTTATCTTCGATAATCATGGCGGAAATACCCAGATTTTCGGCGGCACGGATCCGGTGGGATAAATGTTCAGTTTGCCCGCCAGTATCACCGTCAAAAATTAATGGGCGGGTAGTAACATCAAATATTTCCGTAATCGCTTGAAAACGATGACTGATGTCTACTAACTCCGTATCGGGTTTTCCACGCAAAGTGGAATCGGTGAGTGAGCTAGACCAAAACGCATCAAATTGATAATGAATATCGCCATCTTCATAAGCAGCTTGCTCGATTAATAAAGCAGAAAGCGGACTGTGAGCCTCCATCACACGAATGCCTTTTTGCTGCTGCAATAATTCACGGAGTGCACTACGACGTGAGCCTGGCGTACACCCCTTATATGAATCCGTTGGGGCATGATGAGGTAAAATGATAGACATGGTTATCTCCTATGTACCATAGAGTTGGGGTAAACTTTCCCTAGCAAACCAAGTGCAACAATCAAAAGACCACGCGACTTTATATTTATTTCGATTAAATATACCAACGGAGCAATTCTATTCATTGGAAAAAACACTGCAATAGGGGTAAAAATTTTTCGTTTATTTTTTCACTTTGTCTACCTTATTGAAATAGCATCAATTTAAACGATAAAGAAACTCTAAAAACAGAACATTAATAACAATAACCATTTTTATTCATGTTAAAAAACTAAAAAAAATCTTTTTTATGGTTTTTTAGTTCAATAAATATCTGAAATGGAGATGGCAATAAAAAAACCTATTGCTATGAGCATTTATCGTTGAACATATAATTCGCCAATAAATAATTATCATGAAAAGATAAAAGTCTCTATACCCTAAAATTTTGATTTATTTTTACGATAGCAGCACGAGCGACGCTCAATATGTACCATTAACCCTCCTATCCTCATTCCCACGATCCCGCTCCTAATCACACCATGTTAAACAGTGGTTTACATTTATGTAAAAATCGATGTCCACACACCAGTTTATTGGTATAACGGTAATCATTATCAAGCAGATACAACACGTTAATCTCCCCATATCCTGCCCACACATGCTTCTAAGGAAGAAAGATGTTGTCGGCGTAATGACTCAACAACAGCCTAAGAATTTACTCTATGACATCAATCTCTGAATCACTCACCGCATTGGTGAAATCCCGCGCGCAGTTGCGTGAGATGTTCGCAACGCATCAATTCGATACGCTTGATACCCTGTTGGAACAAGAGCACCAGATTTGGCTGGATGGCCCGAACCTGCCTTATACCTATAACTGGCACATGAATTCGATCTTTGACCCAGCGGTATCACACGCTGATATTCTGTCGCACTTGCAAGCCTGGGTTGCTGCACGTCCTGAGAGCTATCACGCCCATCATCTCACCGGGCAGTACTGGGAAAATGCCGCCGCACGAATTCGTACCTCAAATGGCGGACAATATGTCGAAGACGATCGCTGGATGGGGGCCGAACTGGCTCGCGATCTGGGCGTTGCCGCCTACCTGCGTGCCAGCGCGTTACATCAGCGACCTGCCCTGACCTTTTCCCGCCTGTTTCGTTTGACCTGCTATTTAGGTGAACCGCAGTGGCTAGGCGTATTACTGCAAGGTGGTGATCCCCTGACCTACGCACAGCGTCAGGCGCAGGTTGAACCCGAACTTTGGGAAGCGGGTCTGCAACACTTGCGTAATGAAGGGGAACAAGCGCTTGTTGAACTTCCTGTTGCTCTGCCTACCCCGCTGCCAGCCAGAAAGACGCACGAATGGGAAGAGCCTATGCACTACTGGCTGCGGGTCACCTTAGCGACTCGTCCACAGGACGTAGCCATTCGTAAAGAGTGCGTTTACTTCCTATACCCACGCTGGGGTGGCAGTCATGAGATAATGGCACAATTTATTGATGGGCCACTGTGTGAAGCACTGACAGAATCCGAACGTAACAGCCTGCGTGTTACCCAATGTTGGGACTATATCGGCTATGACTCACTGCTGCCTGATGCTCAGGACACAGAAAGCGTGGCGTACTGCCGAAAAACCTTCGACAGGTTGCTGGCGCTTGAGCTTGATGTGGATGAACGGGCAAAGGTGCTCCGTAAATATGCCAGTTTCCTCAGCCACTATGCGCGAACCGAAGAAGGCGATGAAATTCACTGGAATAAGGTTGATATGCAGAAGGCCTATGACCTGATGGTTGAAGCGTGGCAGGTTGATCACCCTGAATCACACCCTGATGAGGGCGCGCTCGATACCTTAATTAGCTGTGTGAATTTTGCCAGTATTGAAGACCGTTTCAATTTGATGCCAAAATTTTTGGAACGCTGTCAGGCGTGGGCAGATTCGGCGTATGAAACCACCATCGCCGCGATCGCTAGCAAATTTGGTTTCTATGGCATCGCTCAGGGTCAATTCGATAGTGACGCCTTACTTGCACGTTGCAGCACTCTCGAATCCGATGTCAATTTTGGCCAAGCCGCTGCTAACCTGTTCGAGTCGGTTTCTGAGGAAGCGGGCGTCTTTCTGTTGCACGAAGCCGCGAGCTGGGGAGAAGCCTCTTCAATGGCGACGCTCTCCGATTTATATTCCGGTCATTTATCCCGTCGTAACGGGCGCGATCCCTCTCCTTATGAAGATCGAGACAACGCGAAATACTGGCAGGAAAAAGCCGCAGATGCTGGCAATGAAATTTGCCAATACAACATTGCCTATGGCCTGGTAAGAGATAATGAGACGCTGACACCAGAGCAATACCTGCGCGCACGTGAACTGATGCTCGGTGTCCTGCACCGTCCTAACGTGGGAAGAATAGTCTGGACACGTGCAGCAAGGGAATTGAGTTCACTGTTGTTGTTTAGCGATATTGTAGAAGATCAGCAATTCTGTCTGGATGCGGTCCTGCCGGAATTATGGAACGACGAAGATGATGCCAACCGCGACTATGCGGCAGGTTACTACGCGCATGCTTTCCGCAACGGTGCAGGCGTAGCCCAAAATAGCTATCTGGCCAAAGTGTGGATCGATCGCGCATTGGAAATCACCCCCGATAGCCAGTACAACCACGACCGTGCGAACGAAATTTATCAACGGAGCGGTATGCTGGGCGGCGTCCGAGCGAAGATGGGCTTCAACCGCGATAAAGCGCGTATTGACGCACGTGGACGTGCTATCACGTTTGGTGATAACGCCGATCGGGAACACCAGTAAGTTGCGCCCTGCGCCTCTTTTCCTTCCCATCGAGGTGGAATAACATCGCTATCATGTCGTAGGGCAGCCCGCTGCCCTCATCATCAAGCCTTTCATCGTAATCGCAGTGATGCACAAAGATATGAACAGGAATTGTTCAACGACGCTTTATTGATGTTGTCAGTTTGACCCATTCTGTACCATGATATCTTCCAAAATCAGTACCGCTAATGAAGTGAAATTCAGAAAGTTTCTTTACCTTTTCTGACGTGGCACACACCTCAACAAATTAAGGCAGGTCAGTGTGAATAGTTTCAATAACTCAGCACTTCGTCGCGCTTTTACGCCGCTGGCATTTTGTCTATTGGCGTTTAGCGCTCATGCCCAAACGAGCGACCCACTCCTGGCAATGCCTTCTCATGATAATCAAACCGCTGCGCCCGCAGACAATCAGGCGCGTGGGATCCTCATCGCCGTCGATCAGGCCACGCTGTCCAGTGATTTGGCTGGGCGTATTGTAGAAATACCGTTTCGAGAAGGGGAATCCTTCAAGAAAGGCGATCTGTTAGTGCGGTTTGACTGTTCGATTTATCAGGCCCAATTGGCCGCAGCCTCTGCTGCCACGCGAGCTGCAGAAGCGGAACTGAGCCAAAATCAGCAACTGGCACAGATGAAATCGGTAGGGAGACACGCGGTATCGTTATCCGCAGCGCACTTTGCACAGGCTCAGGCAGAAAGCCAGGTCTATCAAATCCAGGTCAATCGTTGCCGACTTCTGGCCCCGTTCGATGGACAAGTAGTAAAACGCCGCTCCCAAACATACGAAAGCGTCGGCATTGGCGCACCGGTTCTGGATATCGTCAATAATCGCCATCTGGAGATCAACCTGCTGGTGCCATCACGGCTATTGTCGGTACTAAAACCCGGATTAACCTTTACCTTCACTCCCGATGAAACCGGCAAACCGTTACAAGCCAAAGTCACACGGCTTGGCGCACGTATTGATGAGAGCAGCCAAACCCTTGGCCTGACGGGTACGCTAGCCCACACGGACGATACGTTGATGGCTGGGATGAGCGGTACAGCACAGTTCTCGGAGGTGCGGTGAATACTCCGGCAACCACTGCCAGTGCCGCCGCTTTTGCCCGCTTCCTTGACGTTGAGCGGCAAGCGCGAGCAGCAAAAAGTACCGAAGAATTGGCCTATTGCATCGTCAACGACAGCCAGCCGCTGTTCGGTTTTCGCCATGCCGCGTTGATCATCAATGGCCGGGTACGCGCAGTCACCGGCGTCACCCAACCCGCGCCCCATGCGCCCTTTGTGGCGTTTATCGAACGTGCCTGCACCCAGTTGTCATCCGCCGATGAGAAAGCATTGGCCCAATGCACAGTGATTGAAGCCTCACAGCTTGATGAACAAAGCCGTAAAGATTGGCTGGCGCTGTCTGCCCCCGAGGCTCTGTGGTCCCCCCTCAACGATCGTCAGGGGAAACCCTTCGGTGCTATTTGGTATGCGCGAGAACAGCCATGGCAAAGTACCGATCAGGTGTTGGCGGAGCAACTCAGCGGTGCTTTTAGCCACGCCTGGCTGGCACTCGAACCGCAAACGACCCGCTGGCGGCGACGACAGACTCGATGGAAAATCGCCGTACCTGCGCTGCTACTGATCGCTTGTCTGTTTATTCCGGTGCGTCAGTCTGTATTGGCACCCGCCGAAGTTATTCCTCATCAGGGCCGTGTCGTCGCCGCCCCACTGGACGGTGTGATCCAATCCTTCACGGTGTTACCGAACCAGAGTGTACGCCAAGGGGAGGTGTTGGTTCGCTTTGACAGTACAACCCTGAAAGCTCAGGCAGATGTAGCCGAACGAGCATTGAATGTCGCCGAAGCGGAGCACCGAGCGAGTTCTCAACGCGCGTTTCAAGATGCGGATTCCAAAGCTCGGCTCGACTTTCTTGCCGCTCAGGTGGCACAAAAACGAGCAGAACGCGATTACGCCAATGCTTTGCTGAGCCGCGCAGAAATCCGTGCCGAACGAGATGGTATTGCGGTGTTCGCCGATGCCACGCGCTGGATGGGTAAGCCAGTACGCACCGGCGAACGTTTGATGGAGTTGGCAGACCCCGCTCTCACCGCATTACGCATTGAGTTGGACGTAGGCGACGCCATCCAGTTGCAGCAAGAGGCACCCATCACACTGTTTCTGGACAGCGACCCGCTGACACCGCACGCCGCATTGTTAGAACGTATCGCCTATGAGTCGGAACAGACACCAGCCGGCAATCTGGCCTACCGTCTGGATGCACGCTTCACTGACACACCGCCACGTATCGGCCTGCGCGGCACGGCAAAAATTTCCGGCGACTATGTTCCCCTTGCCGTTTATCTATTCCGTCGACCGCTGGCAGTGATCCGTCAGGCGATTGGGTTATGAATCCGCACCTGCCTCCCCTGCGCGCCGATCTTCAATTGGTAGAATCGGCTCCGGGCATCAACGGAGCCCCGCAGTGGGTGCTGTCCGATCCGATAACCGGGCGTTATTTTACCCTGACTCCCTCGGCTATCCGCCTGCTGCGTCATTGGCCATTGCGCCAGCCGCAGCAAATACTGGACGCCGCCAACAAGGAGCCCGGCCTGCCGCTGCGAGTGAAAGAATTGGAGCAACTGCTACAGTTCCTACGCCAGCACGATCTGGTCGCGGCAAGCGACCCAGAACAACGTCAGCGCTATCTGGGCAAAGCTCAGGCGATGCGCACCAGCTTGTGGAAAAGCGTGCTGCATCAGTATCTGTTTTTCCGTATTCCTCTGTGGCGACCCGATCCGGTACTCAACCGCTGCTGGCCGTGGCTACAGCGCTATGGTGCGCCCTTTCTGGTCTGGATCTTTCCATTAATCCTGCTGCTGGGTTTATTTTTAGTCAGTCGAGACTGGGTACGTTACACCCATTCATTTCCACACCTCTTCAGCCTGTCCGGTATGGCTGTGTTCGGTGTCTCTCTGGTGTTCGCCAAATTTATCCATGAGCTAGGCCATGCCTTTATGGCGAAACGAGCGGGCTGTCGTGTGCAAAGTATGGGCGTTGCCTTTATCGTGTTATTTCCCTTGTTTTACACTGACACTACCGACGCCTGGAAACTGAAGGATCGTCAGGCACGTTTGCTGATCGGCGCGGGCGGCATTCTGGCCGAACTGATGTTGGCGGTTATTGCGCTATTGGCCTGGACATTACTGCCAGATGGCCCGGCACGAACAGCCGCTTTTATGCTTTCCAGCGCGACGTGGCTGACCACATTAGTCGTAAACCTTAATCCTTTGATGCGCTTCGATGGCTACTTTTTACTTAGCGATTTCTGGCGCGTAGAAAATCTGCAAGAACGTGCCTATGCGCTCTGCCGCTGGCGGTTGCGGGAAAGTCTGTTCGGTCATGGTCACCCAGCGCCGGAAAACCTTTCCCCATCCCTGCAACGCAAGCTGCTGGTGTGGGGCTATGCCTCCTGGATATGGCGCTTTTTCCTGTTCTTTGGCATCGCGCTGGTGGTTTACCACTTTTTTATCAAGGTGATCGGCATTGGTTTAATGCTGGTTGAGATCGTTTGGTTTATCGCGCTACCGATAGCCAAAGAAGCCTATGCCTGGTGGTCCATGCGCAAATCAATACACCCCATCGCTTTTTTACGCAGCGCCCTGCTGTGCCTGATCCTGTCATTTATTTTGCTTTATCCATGGGGGGGGAGTATCCACATCCCTGCCGTATTGGAAGCGGAAAAGGTCAGTACCCTCTACAGTCCAGTACCCGCACAGGTTAACCGGCTACACGTAACCGATGGTCAACAGGTGGATGCGGGGGACATTCTGCTGGAACTGACGTCGGTCGATCTGGATTATCGTCTCGATATTGAACGTCAGCGTATCGCCCAATTACAACAGCAGCGGCAGCGTGGAGCGGCACGGCAGGAAACCGCCAGTGAAATTCAGGTCATGGATCGGCAGTTAGCTGAAGCGCTAGCACGCTATCGAGGGTTGGCAGCACAGCGTCAACGCTTAACGATTCGGGCACCGCAAACGGGCGTGGTACGCGATCTGGCACGTGACCTGACAACAGGACGCTGGCTAACGGCAGATACCCCCCTACTACGAGTGGTGGACCCCGCTCAGGGTCGGGTGGTTGGCTATATCCCCGAGGAATCACTCCGGCGCACTCAAGAGGGCATGCTGGGCGTCTTCCTTGCCGACGATCCCGCTTTCCCACGTCTTGACGTCACGCTTCATGACATCGCCCCCACAGGCAGCGCTTACCTGCAACAAGAAATGCTCGCGTCCGATCGCCACGGCCCGATTGCCGTGCGACGCGATAACGAACGTAATCCGCAGCCGGTGCAAGCACAATACCGCGTGCAGTTTACCCTGCCCCCTCAAGCGCCGTTACCACAACAGCCTCTGCGCGGTAGCGTCGTCGTCGCGGGAGAGAAAGAATCACTACTGGGAGCCACCTGGCGCCGCGTCGCCGCCTTAGGTATCCGCGAAAGTGGTTTTTGATCGATCTTAGTCCCCCCTGCGGGCAGTACCTCGCCTTTAAGCCCGCAGCCAACCTATTTCCCCTCATCAGCCTATTTACTGTGAAGCGGTATTTTTCAAAATATTGCTATTTTTTTCTGCCGGTAACCAACAAAAAGTCGCGCTTAAGCTATGGTTCATAAGTGACTAAAAAACAAGTCAATATGATAACAACAAAATAATAAGACAGCTAATCAACGCGCTCTTTACCCGAGTAAAACCAACAAAAAAACAGTCATTCTATCAAGGGGATTCATGATGAAGTTAACTAAACGATTCTATGCCAAGTCTGCCCTTGCGGCATCGTTGGCCGTTATGATGTTTCATGCAGAAGACGCCTCCGCCTGTGCAGGCGATGAACCCTATATCGGCTCGGTATGTTATATGGTCACCAGTTACTGTCCGAGCGGTTATCTACCTGCTGCGGGACAATCACTCTCGATCAACACTTATCAGGCACTCTATTCGTTGATCGGCAATTTATGGGGCGGCTCGCAGCAAACCGGCAATTTTACGTTGCCCGACCTGCGCGGTAGAAGCCTCGTTGGCTCAGGGCAAGGTACGGGGCTCAGCCTGATAACACGCGGCCAATCGCTGGGTGCCGAAACCGCCACTCTAGCGGCAAGCAATATCGCACCTCACACCCATCCCACCACGCAATCACTCACCAACACCTTTAATGTGCTAGTGCCTGCCACCACAGGCAATCTCAATGTTACGGCCGCGCTACCGCTCGCCGCTGCTACGCCCGCTACGGGCGGTGCCACGCCGACGGCAGGTGCAAACTTCCTGACGGCGATCAGTGCCACCGTACCGGTCGGTGCAGCAACTCAGAATGCCAGCTTTAAAGGGCCGTATCAGGCAGCCAAACCGGGCAGCGGATCGACGTTGCCCGCCGATGTGACCGTGACGGGCGTAGCCAGCTTACCGTCGTTCACCGTCAAAGTGCCGGAAACCGTGGTGGGTAATAATACCGGGGGGGGAATGCCATTCTCGGTGCGCGATCCCGCGATGGGGTTGACCGCCTGTATTGCCGTGCAAGGTCTCTACCCAATCAATCCAAACTAGTCGGGTTTTGACATTCCGATTTTTGAAATATTAAGCGTGCCGGGTATTTTCCCGGCACTTTCTTTATTCAGTAATTTAGATATTAATATCATTGAGTTAATGATTGAGTATCGTAAGACAATTTCACCATTAGAAATGCGAATCCTATAAACAAAAAAAATCAATAGAGATTCATCTTACTTTTCGGAAATTTATATTCACAAGTTTTAATATTTCACTTAAATTTACATTAAGACAACAGAACAATCATGTGGCAATCATTTGCTTTACATTTAGTGCTACATGGCGTTTTTACGTCTCCCTACCACATCGATTAGGTTGTTATGTAATAACAATGATTACTGGGAGTACAGGCTATGCAATGGCGCCATTTCTTATCTTCATGCAGTAAACGCGATCGTACCAGTAGCGACACGGTGACAGATTTATCGACACCGCTAGGGTACGCCCTTGAAGCACGCATGATGTTTGATGGCGCCGTCGCCGCCACCGTGAATCAAGCCGATGCCGGGCAAACCGCCAGCGATGCGGCACACAACACCGCCTCAGCAACAACCAATGACACCCAAAAAGATCAATCCAGTGCTCAAACCGACCACCGCACAGGGCAGGACGCAACGGATACCCAGGATGCAACCAGCGACATCGCGGTTGCTGGGGATACTGCCCGCAAAGAAGTGGTGTTTATCGATACCTCATTAACCGATTACCAAACGCTGGTCGACAACGTACCTACCGGTATCGAGGTGGTATTGCTGGATGGCAGCAAAGATGGCCTAAGCCAACTGGCAGAGTGGGCAAAAAACCACAGCGGTTATGATGCAATTCATGTACTTAGCCACGGTGGTGAGGGCGAACTGCAATTGGGTTCGTTAACGCTGGACAGCAAGACCGCCGACGCACGTGCCGCTGATTTAGCCACGCTGGGCGCAGCGCTGACGGAATCAGGAGATTTACTGTTGTACGGCTGTGAAGTCGCGCAAAGCTCCGGGCAGAGCTTCGTTTCTCTGCTGGCACAAATCACGGGGGCCGATATCGCGGCCTCTAACGATACCACGGGTCTGGGTGGAGATTGGGATCTTGAAATACAGACTGGGGTGATTGAAGCCGCAGCGCTACAAATAGACAGTTACCAGCATGCCTTGCACGTCAGCAACACTGAGGTAACACTGTGGATCGATGGTATAGATTATAGCACCAACCCAGTGGGGCCAGGCAGCGAAGTATTCCTAGATTTAAGGGATGAGGCCAGTTCCGAATGGTACATTGATATTGACCCGGTCACCTCGACCATCACCATGACCATACGTAACGGTCAAGGGCCGTATGTGGGGCTTGAGTCGTTCGACTTGGTGTTCAATAACCTCACTAACGGCACATTACTCGCCATCACTTCGATCACCAAGGATAACAGCGTAACCACCAGTGAGGCGAAGCTTTCAGCCAGCGTTATCGGCACCGACAAAACCATCACCTTCCATGTCGACAACGACGGTACAAAAGGCGATGGGGTTTTAGTGTGGCACTTCACGTCGACCAATCTTGGCGGTAGCAGTGATACCCTACCAAGCGTCAGCGGTAGCGGCACCAATCCGACCTACACCGAAAACGGCACCGACGTCGGCTTATTTACCAACGTAATCGCTAATACCAACGACAATGGACAAACCTTTACCGGTGCCACCTTTACCGTAACCAACGTAACAGACAGCACCGAATACCTGAACATCAATGGCTTCAAGGTATCGCTGATCAATGGCAATAGCGTCTCACTCGGCAGCGGCTACGGTTCGGCCAGTGTCTCCCTCAGCGCTGGCACGGCAAGCATCAGCCTAAGCGGAGCGATATTAAGCAATGCCGATATGGGCACCTTGCTATCTGGCATGACCTACGGCAACAGCAGCGAGAATCCCCATACCACCGCACGGGTCGTGACCCTGACTCAGGTCACCGATTCTGGTGCCAGCAACAACAGCTACAGCCCCGGCAATATCGCCAGCACCGTCACCGTGGTTGCCGTCAACGATGCACCAACGGATTTGGCGCTTTCCAACACGACATTCGGCCAGTCTCTGGGCAGCAACGGTATTATCGGGACGTTATCGGCAACCGACGCAGACTCCACCACATTTACCTACAGCCTGGTGAGTGGTGTCGGCAGTACTGATAATGCGCTATTTACCCTCAGCGGCAGCACGCTGAGAGCGGTTAATGCCGCCACCATGGCAGCCGGAACCTATTCCGTGCGTATCCAGGTCTCCGACGGGCAAGCGACCTATGAGAAGGTCGTCACCCTAACGGTGGCCGACGATATCGCGCCTACATTTGACGCGACACCGACGATCACCGCACCGACAGTGAGCGGTTTTACCCTTAATACTGACCTCAACGAGCGGGGCACCATCTATTATGTTGTGCTCTCCGATGGCGCCAGTGCACCGAGCGTCACTCAGGTCATTAACGGGCAGAACGCCTCAGGTAGCCTGGCACTCGCTTTCGGCAGTCAGTTAGCCGGCAGCGCGCCCTACAGTCAATCCCTGACCCTGACGGGTTTAGCCGCCGCCACCGCCTATGATGTGTATGTGGTCGCCAGAGACAGCGCCGGTAATGCCACCGTCAGCGTCGTCAAGCTTGATGTCACGACCGCCGCAAGCAGCACCGCACCAACCCTGTCCGCCACGGGCAGCAATCCGGTATTTATTGGCGGTATGGCGGGTGCTGTCGATCTGTTCAGCGGCGTCAGCGCCGACACGCGGGACAGCGGGCAGACCTTTAACGCACTGACTCTGACCGTGTCCAACGTCAGCGACAGCGGTGAATTTATCAGCGTGGCGGGCAACACCATCAGCCTGGCGAGCAATGGCAGCGGCACACTGACCGGCATCGGCAGTTATACGGTAACGCGCGTCGGCAATACTGTGACGCTACAGTTGAGCGGGATGACCGCCAGCAACACGCAATTTGCCGGTCTGGTGGATGGCTTACGCTACGGCAATAGCAACAGCAGCGTTACGGCGGCCACACGGGATGTGTCCTTAACCGCCGTCAGCGATAGCGGGACCAGTAACAACACCACGTCGCTAAGCCTTACGTCGTCAGTGAATGTATTAGCCAGCAACAGCGCGCTGTATGTTACCTCTGGAGACGATACCGGCGCTGATGCGTCTTTCGGCAATAGCTTACAAGACGATCTCAATGATGGCGGCGGGCTCAGCCTGCGCGAAGCGTTGCATTGGGCCAACCAGACCCCCGGCATCGATCGTATCGTATTTCAGACCGACGTGACGCTGAGCAGCTCCATTTTGTCACCCACCGAGACCCTGCTTATCGACGGTCAGAGTTTCACCCTGAACGGTGGCGGTTATTCTGGCTTTCAGATCACCAGTTCGTCGCTGACGTTCGCCATCCAGAACCTAACCCTGACCCATTTCACCACCATCAACAACCTGTACTCGGGTGGTGTGCTGGGGATCAATGCTGGCGCATTAGATATCAACTTCAGGTTGTACAACGTTGATATTACGGGGAACACCGACGATGGCTGGGGCAATGGCATGATTGACCTGAGCCATATTCAACAGGGCGCCTACATCTTCGATCTCGATCAGGTCAATATCCATGATAATACCCAGTTGGGCGGCACGAATGAAGAAGGCGTGATCAAGTTGTTCGTGTCCGGCACCCAGCAAACCGTCTCGCTGTCACTCACCAATTCAGCCATCTACAACAATAATGGTGCCAATGCGGCCAATGGGTCGATTGGCGTGGCAGGTCTCTACTTGGCGTCAAACGGCAGCACCAACGCCCCCAACACCCATGTCACCTTGATGAACACCACCATCACCGGTCAGGATGCCGGTATTGAGTTTCACTTCATCAACCATGCCTCTAGCTGGGCTGCCAGTGTGCGCAACTCGATTATATCGGGCAATACTGTCGATATTGTCATCCATAACGACACCACCACTAACGGTTCCTATACCCTAAATGGCGGTAATAACCTGATCGGCAGTAACGTTAATCTCGTGTCATCATCAGATCCTCGTCTGGCTACTACAGCCAGCAATGCCATTAATCAGGGTGACCGTTTCTCTGTTACCGGCAATGGTGATGCGCGGGGCCTGGATCGTGTGCGACAAGGGGCTGTCGACATCGGTGCTTACGAATCACAGTTTACTTCGGGTGTGAGTCCACAAGTGGACCTGAACGGTGCAGGCTCTGGCAGTGACTATAGCGCTACCGTCTCTACCGGTCTGAGTACAGGCGTGCCTATAACCGATATGCTGGCAACGCTGTCACAAACTGATGGCGATACTCGTCTGTGGACACTGACGCTCGCGCTGTCTGGCAACACCGATGGCAGTAACGAATATATGACGCTATCGCAGCAGGCTCTGTTGGCAGCTCATGCAGCAGGCATCAACGTCTCCGGGGATGGCAGCCAAACCCTGACTCTCACTGGCGGCGCTACGTCAGAAGCCTTCCAGACCGCACTACGCGCTATCGTGTATGTCAATGTGGCCACGACCCCTAGCGGCGGTGCACGTACCATTTCGGTTACCGCCAATGACGATGCCAGCCGCAGCGCGACCTCGACGTTGACGGTGGTCGTTGGCAATCCCCCTGTGGTTGCCGCACCGATCCCCGCACAAAATATCGCCCAGAATGACGGCCTGAGTTTCACCGTACCGGCAGGCACCTTCACCGATCCGGATGTCGGTGATACATTGACCCTCAGCGCCACGCTGGCAGATGGTTCGCCGCTGCCAGGCTGGATCACCTTTAATCCGGTCACCGGCACCTTCTCCGGTACGCCGGGTAACGCCGATGTCGGTAGCCTGTCTATCCGCGTCACCGCTACCGACGGCAGCAACGCCTCGGTATATACGGATTTCAGCCTGACCGTCACCAACGTTAACGACGCGCCGGTGGTGGCGACGCCGATACCGGCACAAAGCGTGGCACAAGATGACAGCCTGAACTTCACCGTACCGGTAGGTACCTTCACCGATCCGGATGTCGGCGATACCCTGACCCTCAGCGCCACGCTGGCCGATGGTTCACCGCTGCCGAACTGGATTACCTTTAATCCGGCCACGGGCGCCTTCTCCGGCACGCCAGGCAATGCAGATGTCGGTACCCTGAGCATTAAGGTCACCGCCAACGATGGCGATGCGTCCGTCAGCACCACGTTTAGTTTGACGGTCACCAACGTCAACGACGCTCCGGTGGTCGCGACGCCGATACCGGCGCAAAGTGTGGCACAGGATGGCAGTCTGAGCTTCACCGTACCCGCAGGCACCTTCACGGATCCGGATGGCGATACTCTCTCTCTGAGCGCCACGCTGGCCAACGGTTCACCGCTGCCAAGCTGGCTCACCTTTAATTCGGCCACCGGCACCTTCTCCGGCACACCGGGCAATGCAGATGTCGGCACCCTAAGCATTAAGGTCATCGCCAACGATAGTGGGGCATCGATCAGCACCACCTTTAGCCTAACCGTCACCAACGCCAACGACGCTCCGGTGGTCGCGACGCCGATACCGGCGCAAAGTGTGGCACAAGATGGCAGTCTGAATTTCATCATTCCCGCGGGTACTTTCACCGATCCGGATGGCGATACCCTGACCCTGAGCGCCACGCTAGCTAACGGCTCCCCGTTGCCAAGCTGGCTCACCTTTAACACAGCCACTGGCACCTTCTCCGGCACACCGGTTAATGCGGATGTTGGTAGCCTGTCTATCCGCATCACCGCCACCGATGGCAGCAACGCCTCGGTATATACGGATTTCAGCCTGACCGTCACCAACGTCAACGATGTGCCAGTGGTTGGCACACCGATACCGGCACAGAGTATCGCGCAGGATGGTAGCCTGAATTTCACCGTTCCCGCTGGCACGTTTATCGATCCCGATGGCGACACTCTGACCCTGAGCGCCACGCTGGCTAACGGCTCACCGCTACCGGGCTGGATTACCTTTAATCCGACTACTGGCACCTTCTCCGGCACGCCAGGCAATGGCGATATCGGCAATCTGAGCATTAAGGTCACCGCCAACGATGGTGATGCCTCGATCAGTACCACCTTCAGTCTGACAGTTACGCCAGCGAACCAGGCTCCCGTAGTATCCACACCAATCCCGCCGCAAAGTGTAGTGCAGGATGGCGGCTTCAACTTTACCGTGCCTGCGGGCACCTTCAGCGATCCCGATGGCGACACTCTGACCCTGAGTGCCACGCTGGCAGACGGTTCACCGCTGCCAAGCTGGATCACCTTTAATCCGGCCACTGGCACCTTCTCCGGTACACCGGGCAACGCCGATGTCGGTAATCTGAGCATCCGCGTCACCGCCACCGACGGCAGTAATACCTCAATTAGCACCAGTTTTGGCCTGACGGTGACCAACGTTAATGATGCGCCAGTGGTTGGCACACCGATACCGGCACAGAGTATCGCGCAGGATGGTAGCCTGAATTTCACCGTTCCCGCTGGCACGTTTATCGATCCCGATGGCGATACCCTGACACTGAGCGCCACGCTGGCAGACGGTTCACCGCTGCCAAGCTGGATCACCTTTAATCCGGCCACTGGCACCTTCTCCGGCACACCGGGCAACGCCGATGTCGGTAATCTGAGCATCCGCGTCACCGCCACCGACGGCAGCAGCGCGGCGGCACATACGGATTTCGGCCTGACCGTCACCAACGTCAACGATGTGCCAGTGGTTGGCACACCGATACCGGCACAGAGTATCGCGCAGGATGGTAGCCTGAATTTCACTGTTCCCGCTGGCACGTTTATCGATCCCGATGGCGACACTCTGACCCTGAGCGCCACGCTGGCAGACGGTTCACCGCTGCCAAGCTGGATCACCTTTAATCCGGCCACTGGTACCTTCTCCGGCACGCCGGGCAATGGTGATGTAGGCAACCTGACGATCAAAGTCACCGCCAACGACGGTGATGCCTCGGTCAGCACCACCTTTAGCCTGACGGTCACTAACGTTAACGATGCTCCAGTGGTTGGCACCCCAATCCCACCACAAAGCGTGGCGCAGGATGGTGGCTTTAACTTCACCGTACCGGCAGGCACCTTTACCGATCCGGATGGCGATACCCTGACGCTCAGTGCCACCCTCGCTGACGGGTCACCGCTGCCGAGCTGGCTGCACTTCGATCCCACCATCGGCACCTTCTCCGGCACGCCGGGCAATGGTGATGTCGGTATGCTGGTGATCCGAGTAACGGCCACCGACGGCAGCAATACGTCCATCAGCACCAGCTTTGGTCTGACAGTCACTAACATCAACGATGCCCCAGTGGTTGGCACCCCAATCCCACCACAAAGCGTGGCGCAGGATGGTGGCTTTAACTTTACCGTACCCGCAGGCACCTTTACCGATCCGGATGGCGATACCCTGACGCTCAGTGCCACCCTTGCCAACGGGTCACCGCTGCCGAGCTGGCTGCACTTCGATCCCACCATCGGCACCTTCTCCGGCACGCCGGGCAATGGTGATGTCGGTATGCTGGTGATCAGGGTAACGGCCACCGACGGCAGCAATACGTCCATCAGCACCAGCTTTGGTCTGACAGTCACTAACGTTAATGAAGCTCCTGTGGTATCCACCCCTATTCCACCGCAAAGCGTGGCGCAGGATGGTGGCTTTAACTTTACCGTACCCGCAGGCACCTTTACCGATCCGGATGGCGATACCCTGACGCTCAGTGCCACCCTCGCCAACGGGTCACCGCTGCCGAGTTGGCTGCACTTCGATCCCACCATCGGCACCTTCTCCGGTACGCCGGGCAATGGCGATATCGGTACGTTGGTGATCAGGGTAACGGCCACCGACGGCAGCAATACGTCCATCAGCACCAGCTTTGGTCTGACAGTCACTAACGTTAACGATGCGCCAGTGGTGTCCACCCCGATCCCGCCGCAAAGCGTGGCGCAGGATGGTGGCTTTAACTTTACCGTACCCGCAGGCACCTTTACCGATCCGGATGGCGATACCCTGACGCTCAGTGCCACCCTCGCCAACGGGTCACCGCTGCCGAGCTGGCTGCGCTTCGATCCCACCATCGGCACCTTCTCCGGTACGCCGGGCAATGGCGATATCGGTACGTTGGTGATCAGAGTAACGGCCACCGACGGCAGCAATACGTCCATTAGCACCAGCTTTGGTCTGACGGTGACGCGCAGCATTGTAGGCAGCGATCCGCAGTTCAAAGCCAACGACGGTATTGGCCGGACGCCGTCATCAAGCGATGCGCGCCAGTTGTCTACGCAGGATGCCACAACGGCACCGCCGACGTTGAATGGCCTGATTACCAACCCGTCGCTCGGCAGTTTCACCGTGGGTAACGACGGTGCACCAATGTCAGTGATGTCTGCCATTTTCGCTACCGGACGCCAGAACACAGAGGGAGGCACCATACCGGTCAGCCAGGTTGCGGGCACTTTCGGACGCGGAGTCGCCAGCGGCATTGGCATTAACTTCGACAGCACCCTAGGCTCCTTCCCCAGCTTTAGTAAAGATCCCGCACTAGGCGGCACCTCATCGCTGGCTAGCGCATTCTCGGGGATCTATCTGCCTTCACTGATGCCAATGGAGGTCTTCTCCGGCGGTAGTTGGAAGAACATTCCGATCGATAGCGCGGGCAGCACAACGAATAGCACCGATGACGGCACTGGGCGTTCCGTGGCATTTATGCCCTCGCTGCATCAGCAATTACAACAGATAGGTGACTCGGAACTGCAACGTCTGGCAGCCATTGAGCAAGCATTGCAGGAAAGTGGTCAGCAGCAAGGATAACCCTGTGCGACAACGCAGCAACTGGCGATACGCAAGACGATCGCAAGCACAGCCATCACAAGAATAACATTGGTAATGATGATAATGACGAGGAGCGGAATCGTGTTAAAGGGTCGGAAACTATTTAGCCTTAGCGCCATCGTGCTAGCCGCCAGCGGCTGTGCCGTAACCACCCAGCCGATCAGCAAGGTCGAAAGCGGGCAGCGTAGCCAGCAGGACCGAGTCGCCATGTTCAGCCAGCAGGAGCCGGTTACGGCACCGATCACGCTGTATGATGCTATGGCGCGTGCACTGAAATACAACCTCGAATCACGCCTAAAGGTGATGGAATATGCGCTGAGCCAGCAACAGGTGGAGCTGGCACGTTACGATATGCTGCCAAAGCTGGCGGCATCGGCAGGCTACGTGGGGCGTAACAATATGAGCGCCTCCAGTAGCCGCAGCGTAGAAACGGGACGTACCTCTCTGGAACCGTCAACCTCACAGGATCGCGACCGCGATGTAGCCGATCTGACCATGGTGTGGAACGTGCTCGACTTTGGCGTCAGCTACGTTACCGCCCAGCAAAAATCGGATCAGCGCTGGATAGCCGAAGAACGTAAACGTAAGGTGGTGCACACCATCCTGCAAGACGTGCGCTCCGCCTACTGGCGCGCCGTGGCTGCCGAGCGTCTGCTGGGGCAGATTGACAGCCTGATCGCCCGCGTTAACGCCGCACGCGACGCGAGCGAGCGCATGTCATCGCAGCAGATTGGCGATCCGATTGAATCACTAAGCTACCGGCGCGCGCTGATCGACGCCACGCGCCAGTTGGAAGAGCAGCGCCGTGCTCTGTCTCTAGCCAAGACGGAGTTAGCAACCCTGATGAATCTGCCGCTGGATACGGCCTACAAGCTCGCGTTACCACAGAGCGGCGATGAAGTCGTACCGCAGTTGAATGTCGATGTGAGGGTACTGGAAGAAACCGCACTGGTCAGCCGCCCGGAATTGCGCGAACAGGATTACCAGGTAAGAATTCATGCCGCTGAAACCCGCAAGGCGCTGCTGCGCATGCTACCCGGCGTAGAAATTAGCGCAGGCGGCCATTATGACAGCAACTCCTTCCTGGTTAACAACAGTTGGGCTGACGTCGGCGTGAAAGCGACCTGGAACCTGTTTAACCTGCTGTCCGGCCCAGCCGCACGTAAAGTGGCACAGGCTAACGAATCCGTATCGGAAGTACAGCGTCAGGCGATGTCGCTGGCGATTATGGCGCAGTTATACATCGCCCGAGCCAACTTCAATGAGGCACAGCGACAGTATAAAACCAGTGCAGAATTGCGCGATCTCGATACCCAAATCGTCGAACAGCTACGAAACCGCTATAAGGCCAACAGCATCGGCGAATTGCAATTGATTCAAGGTGAGCTAAACGCCCTCAACGCCAGCCTGCGTCAGGATCTGGCCTATGCAGAACTACGTAATACCTACGGCCAGATATTCTCGACGATCGGACTGGATTTGCTACCGAAATCATTGCCATCCAATAGCCTTGTGGATATCAGCCAGTCACTGCGTCAATCTGACGCCAACTGGCAGCAGGGCAAAATCAGTACCTTACAATCGTTCTGATAGGCATCGTTGCCACGCCTGAGAACGCCATTTTTACGCGATAGAAAGTGGGCAGCCACGCTGCCCACTTTCTTCGTAAATCAGGCCGTCAGCGTTGCCCCACCATCCACCACCACATCCTGCATAGTGATGTGGCTGGCTAGATCGGAAGCCAGAAAAACCACGGTATTGCCGACCTCTTCCGGCTGCCCAATCTTGCTCAGCGGGATCCCCAACTTGTACTGGTCAGGAAAACCCGCAATAGTGCGCTGTTCCGCATCAGCGCTGTGCCACATACCGCGCTGCATCGGCGTATCCGTCGATCCTGGCGACACCACATTACAGCGCACGCCGTAAGGTGCCAGTTCCAACCCGGCACAGTGAGACAGGCTAGTGAGCGCCGCTTTCGAAGCACAGTACGCCGCCATTTGCATACGGGGAACATGCGCGGCATTGGATCCGACGCAGACAATCGCGCCACGGCGCTGCCGCTTAAAATGCGGCACCAGCGCATTCAGCAGGTAAAATGCGCCGGAAGCATTGACGTTAATACACTGGTGCCAGTCATCCACACTCAGCGTATCAAGATCACCCAGGCGCAAAATGCCAGCGGCGTTGACCAGAACGTCAAGCCCCATTTCAGCCAGTTGCTGGCGACACACGACTGCCACGCTGTCCGGCTCGCTGATATCCAACGTCACGCAGGAAAATGGGCGATCTTTATACGGGGAGGTCTGATGTCGGAATTCACGGTCGAAGCCGATCACGCTCGCGCCTAGCGCGACAAACTGGTGGGCAATACTTTCACCAATGCCGCTCGCCGCACCAGTTACCCAGACGGTTTTCCCACTGAAATCAAACTGAAGAGGTTGTACCTTATTCATCATTTTCCCTACCACACCATTTCCACGCTGTTTTCATCCTGTGACAGGCTGTTGTCCAGATAGCGGCAAACCGGCAATCGGACACCTTGATACTGACGGATAGAAGGAATTGCCATCACAACATCCTTATCTGTTTTGAATACTACGTTGGGTCTTGAATGCTCAGTTGCGCCTGAATGCGCTGACGGAGTAATTTCTTATCAATCTTGCCGACCGGCGTGACGGGCAAGGTATCGATCATCTCAAAGCGATCCGGCAGTTTGAATTCAGCAATCCCCTGATTACGAAGATATTTTCTTAACGCGATGGCTTTCAGAGAGGGATCGCTGACCACCAGAAAAGCGCAGCTCTTTTCGCCCATGACCGGATCGGGCATGGATACCAGCGCAGCATGGAGAATGCCGTCATGCTTGAGCAACAGGTTTTCAATCTCTTCGGCAGCGATTTTTTCACCACCTCGGTTAATCTGATCTTTCTCCCGCCCAACCACGCGCAAATAGCCTTCTTCGGTCATCTGCACTACATCGCCCGAATGATAGAAACCCTCACTGTCGAAAGCACGGGCATTGTGCTCCGGGCTGCGGTAATAGCCACGGAAGGTGTACGGGCCACGCGTCGCCAGCAGCCCCGCTTCGCCCCTCGGCACCGGATTACCCTCTATGTCTAACACCTTCACTTCATCGTCCGGGCTCATCGGGCAGCCTTGCGTGGTAAAGGTATGTTCATCGCTGTCATCCAGTCGGGTGTAGTTCACCAGCCCTTCCGCCATCCCAAGCACCTGCTGTAGCTGGCAACCCAAGACCGCCGGGATGCGTCGGGCGACGGTTTCACTTAGCTTTGCGCCCCCCACCTGCAAGACTTTCAGGCTACGCAGCGCCGCGCCAAACTGTTCTGCCGCCTGGATCCACAACGCGGCAGCAGGCGGCACCAGCGAGGTAATATCGATCTGATGTCGTTCGATCAGCGGGAAGCAGGTCATCGCCCCCGGATCGGACGCCAGCACCACGCGCCCACCGGCATAAAACACGCCAAGCGAACCGGGCGAGCTTAACGGGAAATTATGCGGTGCTGGCAACGCGCACAGGTAACGGGTTTGTGGCGTTAGCTCACAAATTTCCACGCTACGGCGCACGCTGTAGTAGTAATCATCATGGGTACGGGGAATCAGCTTCGGCGTGCCGGTACTGCCGCCGGAAAGCTGGAAAAAGGCGACCTGTCCCGATGCGGAAGGCTGATATTCGCTGGTTGAAGCAGGTAGTTGCAGCCAGTCAGACAGGCTGTGCCCCAGCGGGCTGTCGCCAAGCATCACCACCGTTTGCAGGCCAGGAACCTGCGTTTGTAGCCGATCCAGAAATTCACCGTTGCCAAACAGTGGATGTTCGGCCGATGCGATCAGCAAACGCGGTTCGATCTGCGTGGCATACGACAGCAGTTCCAGTTTGTTATGGCTGAACAACGCGTTAACTGGCGCGACGCCCATTTTCAGCAACGCAAAAAAGGTCAGATAAAATTCGCCGACGTTCGGCAGTTGTACCAGCGCAGTGTCACCACAGCGTAGGCCGCTTTCCGTCAGGCGCGATGCCAGCGCGGAAGACTGTTGGTCCAGCTCTCGATAGCTCCACTGACGTTCGCCACAAACGACGGCAACCGCATCCGGCTGTGTCGTCAGATGGCGTTCCCAGGCATCCGTTAACGGCAAGCCAACCCAGTACCCCTTGTCGCGATAACGCTGTGCCAGTTCCTCTGGCCAGGGCGTAAATTCAATGCTCATAATCCATCCACACCGGAGTTAAGCCCAAACGCATTCAGCATCGTATTTAATTTGGCGGCGGTTTCGGCCCATTCATCTTCAGGGACGGATGCCTCAACAATGCCCGCTCCCGCAAACAGGCGGACTTTATTGTGTTTGATGGTACCGCAACGAATGGCTACCGCCCATTCGCCATCGCCGTTGGCATCACACCAGCCAACAATGCCGCTGAATACGCCACGATCGTGCGGTTCCAGTTCGGCGATCAACTGACGCGCTTCCTGCGTGGGGAAGCCACACAGTGCAGGGGTCGGATGTAGCTGACAGGCGACCTGAAGTGCTGTCATATCCGGGTTCGCCAGTTCACCGCGGATCGCCGTGGACAGGTGCCACATGGAGGCAGTGCTCATCAGCGAGGGAGCCGATGGAATGGTTAACGACGCGCACAACGGCGTCAGGCGTTGGCGAATGTCGTCCACCACCAGCTTATGCTCGTGCTTATCTTTGCCAGAATTCAGCAAACTCTGGCTGTTCAGATAGTCCAGATGTTCATCGTTCATCCGTCGAGCCGAACCCGCCAGTGGATTAGAGACAATCACATTTCCCTGCTTACGCAGCAGCAACTCTGGGCTGGCACCCAGTAATACGGCCCCATCTGGCAGCGGCAGCGAAAAGTGATATCCACCCGAATTCTGTACCATCAGGTTGTTGAGGATCGTCTGCGCCTTAACGGGCCTTATCAGCTCAATGTCCAGAATACGCGACAGCACCGCTTTGCTCAGTTCTCCACGACGGAAGCGCTCAACGGCTTGTGCAACAATGGACTTGAACTGCCGTTCGTCTGGAACGCTGTTTAGCGTTAATGCGGTGGGTGATGCTGTCCTGTGCTTCCGGGCACGGCTGACAAGTTCAGATTTCGTCGTAACGGTATAATTATCAGGGATATAGAGACAAGATGGCTGCGTGGTATCAAAGGGGATCGCCCCCACCACAATAGGCAGCGTCTGCCCTGCCTGACGCGCCCGCTGAAATGCCTGCGCGATTGCAGGGCTAAGCCTGTCATCATGCGAGTCAGGAACACAAACAGGGGACGAAATACGTTCAAATAAGCCGGAAGTAGAAAGGCTTCGGTGTTCCGATGCATATAAAAAAGCAGTCTGTTCCGAATAGGTTAGCCCGCTAAATGTTTCAGTTTCTGTAATCAGTGTATCCACAAGGTAACTCCTGAGCTCGCAAGTTAAATACCAATGATTATTAAAATCATTACCATTTATATTAAGCGCAGTTAAGTTACAATGAAGTCACACGTTTGGTCAATCCTCCCATAGACAGGTTATTGCCTCTATCTGAGTAGGGGTTATATTGATGTTAATCAATTTTATTGTTCATCTTTCATAACTGTTAATGATTAACAATAGGAATGTATTGATTATAAAACCCACATCACAAATGATAATGGAAACAATTATCATTCATTGTCAATGAAATTAAGCTGCGTTAAACTGCGCCAATATTTTACTAACTGTGTCTAAATGTGAGCCTGTCATGGATGAAAGCATGTATCGCCAGCACACTCGTTCCGTTGTGCATCTGGCGTTACTCATCAACATGCTTTCCCTCGGTAGCCTGGTGATGTTGGTAGACCTCAGCTTCATCAGTGTACTGTCCATGGATGCCAAGAACATCGGCTACATTAGCGGCGGTTCAACGTTTGCCTCAGCCATCGTCGGCTTCCTCACTGCGCCTTATCTGGACAGATTTAACCGTAAACATGCCCTGCTCGTCTTACTGATGTCGTGCTTTGGCCTGACAGTTACCTGCATGTTTGCCACTAACCAAACCCACCTTTTACTGCTGCTTATTCTGGCGGCGATGCTGCTGACCATACGCTTGATTCCACAGTTATCTGAACGCAGCCGAAAAATAGCAGCGCGCCAGTGGCGTCGAGTAGCGCAACCAACGCACATGCAACTTGAAGTATGACGGGTATACAAGGCAATAAACCGATCGACTCACGCAACGAGTGGGTCGGCAATACAGCAACACCGTGTGTTACTTACGGGGATATTTTTTTCTACTCTTTGACAGGGATCTTTGACATGCAGCTAAAACCAGAAAGTCGTGTTTCACATCATCATTTCCCACACAGCAAGGTGTATCACGCCCTGCTGGTGACCGGGTTACTGGCACTGCCTGCACTCGCACAGGCAGAAAACGCGGCAGATGAAAAAATCGTTGTGACCGCAACACAGACGAAGCACACCACGCTGAGCGCCCCCGCCAGCGTCTCTGTTATCACCCGCACCGAGCTGGAAAAGATGTCGGTGAATAACGTTTCCGACGCGGTGAAAAAGCTGCCGGGCATTAACATCAATCCGTCATCTACCTATGGCCGTAACGAAATTAAGATCCGCGGTATGCGGGCTGATTACACGCTGCTGCTGGTGAATGGTCGTCGTATCAACTCCCAAGAATCACTCGCGACCGATATGGGGAATGATTTCGATCTTAGCTCCATTCCGATGTCGGCGATTGAACGTATCGAAGTGATTCGCGGTCCGATGTCTTCGCTGTACGGTGCCGACGCACTAGGCGGTGTGGTAAACGTAATACTGCGCCAGCCGGGTGAGAACGTTGCCGGTGAGATCGGCTATAACTTTCAGGCACCAACCGAAGGGTCCGGCGGCGATAATAATCGTCTGAATGGCTACGTCAGCGGGCCATTAATAGAAAATACGTTGCTAGGTAGTTTGATTGTAGACGGCGGCAAACGTGACGCATGGCGTACCGAACAATCTAAGAATCGCAACTCAGATGCACTGGAAAAACGTGATAACTATAGCGTGCTGGGTAACCTGACGTGGTTGATCGATTCACAGCAGAGTTTGGATTTTGATGCAACGTATACCAAAGATGACCGCTTCGTCGACTGGAATAACTTTGGCACCACCGCCCATAATACACAAAAAATCGATCGCCTCAGTCTCGGACTCACACATAACGGTAGCTGGGATAATTTCGATACGCGGCTGCGCTACTACTACGAAAACATCGACTTAATGGACAACTCTCAGCTCAATGAAAGCGTAGCCGACATTACCCAGAATAATCAGACGGTTGATGGGCAGATTTCTGGCTATCTGGGAGACCATCTTCTGACCGGCGGCGGCGAATACCGCATAACGTCATTGGAACACAGCATGAACATGAAAGGCGGTAAAGTCGACGTCAATCAGAGCGCCCTTTTCCTGCAGGACGAGTTCAAGATTGCTGATTTAGCCCTCACCTTTGGTGGCCGCGTCGACCACCATGAAGTCTATGGAACAGAATTCAGTCCACGCGCCTACGCCACTTATAGTTTAACCGACAACTGGGTGATCAAAGGCGGTGTCAATAAGGCATTTAAAGCCCCAACGCTGGCTCAGTTCACCAAAGGCTATTCCAAAGCGGACTGCCGCATATTCTGCCGACGCATAGGCAATCCAGACCTCAAAGCAGAAACCTCTATCAGTTATGAAATCGGTACTGCCTATGAAGCTGAGCGCTTCGGCGCAGGCGTTATGCTATTTAATAACGATATCAAGGATATGATCCAAGCTGAAGCTTGGAATGGTGTCAGGTCTACTCCTCCAGTCAATCTTACTTATTACAACGTGAATAAAGCACGTATCCAGGGGATTGAAACCTCATTCTGGATCGATCTGACAGAGGATCTAAACTGGACCACCAACTGGACTATCGTCGATGCCGAAGACCGCACCACCAGAAAGCGTCTGAAACAAACGCCGAAAAATACGCTTAACACGCAGTTGAATTGGCAAGCGCTGGATAACCTTTCGACCTACGTATCCTATCAGTACACGGGAAACCAATATTTGCGTGATAAAGAAGTCTTTAGAACCAGAGGCTTCAACACGGTGGATATTGGTGCGACCTATACGCCGATTAAAAATGTGGATCTGAAACTGGGTGTCACGAACCTGACCAACGAAAAACGGGATTACGTCGCAACCAACAACGACTACTTCCTGTCTGGACGGACGGTGTACGGCGGCGTTAGCTATAAGTTCTGATACCAACACGTTCTAATGAATGGCTTTTAGCCCGCTCGCGCGGGCTTTTTTAGCAACAGAGAAAAGTGGTGACATCGTACTCTCTCAACAGGTACGCGCCTTTAAAGCGGCGTCCAGAGTAAAACGCTGGCGTCAGATCGGTCAGCAACTCCAGCTCAAACTCGCGTTTGGTAATATCCAGCGCCACCAGTCTGGCATCCAGAAAATCGAAGTAGTGCCGAACCTGCGGGTAAAGTGCCTTGAACAGGCTCTCTTTCGCCGAGAAACTTACCGTCAGCAGGCAGCAGAACGACTCCTCTCTCCCCAGAAACCACTGGAACTCTTCGTCACCAATGATACCGGGCCACAGCGACTGCGCACGTTCGTCGGATATAAATCCTTCGATATCAACCCCCACGCACGACAGCTCACCATTACGCACATGCGCAGCGCAAAGAACGCTGTCTTTATTATGACTCAGCGAACCGGCGATGTTTTCCGGCCACTGCGGCGAGCGATCCTCCCCGCTATGCAGAATAAAATCGGGGTGATCCAGCTTGTTCAATACGTGTCTGGCAAGGTAGCGTCCAGCAAGAAATTCAGCACGTCGTTTAGGTACGGCGCGCTCTAGCGCATCGGAAAAAGGAATGTTCGCTTCAGCAAAAAGCGCATCATCATAGGCAGAAGAATGGAAATGGCAGCGAGCAGTAATACCTGGGTAGGCGGCACCGTCCGTTGCCCGTGGAAAAGTAATCCATTCAACATCATCAATAAAAGCAGAAAGCATGTCACTCCACTCAGGCAAGCAATCGCGCCCGCATTCAGTAAACATCGCGTAGATCACGCTTAAACCCTGAAAAACGCAGGGTTTAAAACGAAAAATGGACGACTTTCGCCGCCCATCATCTCGCTACTGCAAGAATGCTTGGTTACATTTACAGAGCCAAAAAGAACCCTGCGATGCAGGCGCTCATCAGGTTAGAAAGCGTACCTGCCGCAACCGCTTTCAAACCAAAGCGGGCAATATCCTGACGCCGAGTCGGTGCCATACTGCCCAAACCTCCAATAAGAATAGCAATAGACGAAAGGTTAGCAAAGCCGCACAGTGCGAACGAAATCACCGCTTTGGTATGATCCGACAGAACCTGCAAGCCAGCGGCCTGCACGACGTCATCGGCTTTCAGATATTCGCTGAAATTCATGTAAGCGACGAACTCGTTGACGATCAGTTTTTGCCCAATGAACGAACCAGCAACGGTTGCTTCACTCCAGGGAATACCGAGCAGAAACGCCACGGGCGCAAAACACCAGCCCAAAATCAGTTCCATTGACAGTTGCGGGTAGTCAAACCAGCCACCAATCCCGCCAAGAATGCCGTTCAGCACAGCGATCAAGGCGATAAATGCCAGCAGCATCGCGCCCACATTCAGCGCCAACTGCATACCGGAAGCTGCACCACTTGCCGCGGCATCAATAACGTTAGCCGGGCGATCGTCTTCATCAACAAAGCCAACCATTTCATCATGATCGTGCGTTTTTTCCGTTTCAGGCACCATCAGTTTGGCAAACAGTAACCCGCCCGGTGCCGCCATGAAGGATGCAGCAATCAGGTATTCCAACGGCACGCCCATCTGAGCATAGCCTGCCATCACAGCACCAGCAATTGATGCCAACCCACCACACATGACAGCAAACAGCTCTGATTGCGTCATATTGGCAATATACGGACGCACCACCAGCGGGGCTTCCGTTTGGCCGACAAAGATATTGGCCGTCGCAGAGAGCGATTCAGTACGAGAGGTTCCCAGCAGTTTCTGCAATCCGCCACCAAGTACCTTGATGACCAATTGCATAACACCCATATAGTACAACACGGCGATCAGGGAAGAGAAAAAGACGATAATCGGCAAGACGCGGAGTGCAAAAACAAACCCACCACCACCAAATACCTCGAACATTTTGTCGGAAACCAGACCACCAAACATGAACGACACGCCTTGATTTCCGTAAGCGATAACGTTTGCTACACCCCCCGTCAATCCCTCCAGAATCTTACGCCCGATGGGTACATACAGCACCAATGCACCGATACCGATCTGAAGAATGAAAGCACCAACTACGGTGCGTAATCTGATAGCTTTACGGTTATTGGACAACATAACCGCGCACAGTATCAGAACAATCATGCCGATGAGACTCATAACGAGTTGCATGTGCAGTTCCCTATAACGCGTGAAAAAAGTGAGTGCATAATAAAAAGTCATTTCGCCAGAACGGTCAGCACGTGCTGGCGAACGAATCCTATACTCTAAATAATTCAAATTTCAGGCAGGCGGCAAGCCAAGGAATCCCGATGAACGTGATTCGGGTGACTTGGCGTAGCCAACGTACATGCAACGTGAAGTATGACGAGTATAAAGAGTGGCTCGTGAAGCGCGCTAATTTATGTCACAAATACACACAACATCGAACAGCCAAAAACACAAAAAGGAGATCTTGATCACAATTTCATGGTTGATATATGAAATCGAAATGACTGTTCTGCATGTTCTCGCACAGAAATAACAGAAAAGCGGAAGCCGCTCCGCCTTCCGCTTGGGGGAATGATCGTAGCGCAACGGTAGCCGCGCTATGCCAGGGTGAGCCGTTCAAATAGCCTGAGCGAATTCTGCCAGAGCGCCTCGGCAATCTCCTCGGGCGGTTCAGTGCGCAGCTCACACAGCGTTTGAAACGCACAAGGAATACGCTCAGGTCGGTTTGGCTGCCCCTGATAACCACTCATCGGCATATCGGGTGCATCCGTTTCCAGCAGCAGCCGTTCTAACGGTAGTTGCGCGATTGCCTGACGGGTTTTATTCGCTCGGTCATAGGTAATCGTTCCCCCTACACCGATGTAATAACCCAGCCGGATAAAAGCCTGCGCCTGTGCCAAACTGCCAGCAAAACCGTGAACCACACCAGTGCGTGGCACGTCAAGACGCCGGAGTAATTGTGCCAGTCTGTCATGGCTGCGGCGCGAATGCAGGATCACTGGAAGATCGTATTTTTTCGCCAGCCGAAGCTGCGCCTCCAGGAAAGTAAGCTGCCGCTTGAGCTGCGGTTCCGGCATATAGAGATCCAGCCCAATCTCCCCTATCGCCACCAGCTTTGCAGGCAATTGGCTGAGTTCATCTTCCAGACGGAGCAGGTCGTTCTTCTGATGCTCGGCGATATAAAGTGGATGAAGGCCAAGCGCGGCGTAAAGCGGAGAGTAGGTATGAGCAAGCGTCAACACGCGCTCAAAGTGCTGGGAAGCAACGGCTGGGATAATGATGCGTTCCACCCCAGCGTCTCGTGCCAGACGCAAACTTTCTGGTGCATCATCGTAGAATAGGGGGAAATCGAAATGACAGTGGGTATCGATAAAACGGTGTCGTTCAGAAGGCACGTCGCTTCTCTCCGTCAAGATGAGGCGACCCAATCGACGCGCAAGTCATATCCAGCCAAAGCATTATGGCAGAATCGAACCTGTCGTTGCAGTGAGGCCTCAGTGTAACGTGGTTTTCTCTGAGGATACCTCTTCGTGCGCTTTTCCGTAACCCTCTTGCAAAACGCCGGACAAGTAATCGTTACTTCCTTCCAGCCAGGCACAGTCGCTGTCAAACCAATCGGCCCACAGCGCCAGAAAGCTCCCTTTCCACTGTTTCCATTTGCCAACAACGATATCGCTATTCATCATAAACCTCCTGATAAACTGTCGAAATGCAGCAAATACACGGACAGTGTGCCGGTAAAATGTGACAGCCGCGTGGCGCGGCTGTGTGCTCTGTATGACAATTATTTAGATCAAATAATGCGCTACGCTACGGCCGTTTTCGACCAGTAAACAAGCTAACCAGAAACAGAATAATACCGACAACAAAGACGATTTTCGCCGCACCCGCTGCCGTACCGGCTAACCCGCCAAAACCCAGTGCTGCCGCGATCAGTGCGATAACTAAGAATATAATGCCCCAACGAAACATACGCTCTCCTTACCAGACAAAATGAAAAATCATGGTGGTCATCCTGACGCGCATCGTGCGTCCTGACTGCGTATCCACGGGTGGTGTTTTATTATGAAGATGAAGTAGGGCTATACGCCATGACGGATAGCCCGGTACGAAATGGCGACAGTTATTTGACTGTCAGATCGTTTTTGACGCTTTTCACGCCCTCAACGGCTTTTGCAATACTTTCAGCACGATCGGACTGCGCTTTGTTGTCCACTTCACCGCTCAGTAGCACAACGCCTTCCTGAGTTTCGACTTTCACTTTACGAGACGGAACAATGTCATCCGCCAACAGTTTAGCCTTAATCGTGCTCGTCACCACGGCATCATCAGCGTAAGCACCAACCGATTGTGATGGATTATCCTTAACCTGCAGTTTGTCGCTAACGGATTGGACGCCATCAATCTGAGTGGTAATTTCCACTGCTCGGGTGCTGAGAGCCTGGCTGCCGACAAAGCCGCTCAACGTGACGACACCGTTTGACGTTTCAACTGAAATATCGCTGCTAGTAATCGATTTGTCTTCCAGCAATGCACTCTTCACTTTTGCCGTAATAGCGCTGTCGTTCATGTAACCAGACGCTTTATTCGCGGAACTATCGATTTTTGCACCCGTTGTATCCGCGATACGATCTACCTTCTGCCCTAACGTTTCTTCAGCCATAGCACCGCCAGCCAGAATCGAACCTAGGGCAACGACGATCAGCGATTGTGTCAATGTGGTTTTTTTCATCGATGTCTTCCTTCTTAATGCTTTTCTATAAACCCGAAATAACCTATCAGGGTCACGTTAACGCCTACACCGTCATCAGCAAATCAAGGCGATGATGACGTTACCAATGCTCTAATAACTCCCTACTTCCGCATAAAAAATCAGAGCATTGAATTACAAAGGCGAAAAAAATAAAAATAATGAACCAAATTAAATTATGTTAACAGTTTAACGAGCCAAATAAGTTAACACGCTGTTAACTATAGCCCACAGAATGAGAAATCACAGGGTAACGAAGGCGCATGCACAGCAATTCAGATTTGTCTGCTGCACCGAGATGAGAGATAGTGCGAAGGGAAATTAAAATATAAAACATTGATTTTTAATCTATTTTAAAATAAAAACACCCGGCATTTTTGGCCTAAAACCAAATATAACCGGGTGATGATTATTTTAACAACATGGTCACTAATTAAACGCCACCGTCACTGTTTCTTCATGAAGCCGTGGTTGCATTGTTCAAAACCAATGTCGTTATAAGCAATTAATGTTCACGCGTTTGGTGGAACGTGACTTCAGGATAACGTTCCCGCGTCAGGTTCAGGTTCACCATCGTCGGGGCGATATAGGCCAGGTTATCGCCACCATCCAGCGCCAGATGCAGTTCGTTCTTACGCTTAAATTCTTCGAATTTCTTCACGTCGCTGCACTCAACCCAACGCGCGGTTGAAACGTTAACGGACTCGTAAATCGCTTCAACGTTGTATTCCGTTTTCAGACGGGCAACCACCACATCAAACTGCAGCACCCCGACAGCACCGACAATAAGGTCGTTGTTGGTCAACGGACGGAATACCTGTACGGCACCTTCCTCGGACAACTGCACCAACCCTTTCAGCAGTTGTTTCTGCTTGAGCGGATCGCGCAGGCGGATACGACGGAACAGTTCCGGCGCAAAGTTGGGAATACCGGTGAATTTCATCTCTTCACCCTGGGTAAACGTATCACCAATCTGGATCGTGCCATGGTTGTGTAACCCGATGATATCGCCCGGGTAGGCTTCTTCAATGTGGGAACGGTCGCCTGCCATGAAGGTCAGCGCGTCGGAAATCACCACGTCTTTGCCCGTGCGAACCTGACGCAGCTTCATGCTTTTTTCATATGTCCCAGACACGACGCGCATAAACGCCACGCGGTCACGGTGTTTCGGATCCATATTGGCCTGGATCTTGAACACAAAGCCGGTGAATTTCTCTTCCGCCGCCGTGACTTCACGAGTATCCGTTTTACGCAACATCGGCGTAGGTGCCCAGGCGATCAACCCGTCAAGCATGTGATCAACGCCAAAGTTACCCAATGCCGTACCAAAGAAGACTGGCGTCAATTCACCGGCCAGAAACGCATCCAACTCAAACTCGTGCGAGGCCCCTTGCACCAACTCCAGCTCTTCACGCAGTTGTGCAGCCAATTCTTCACCAACAGCGGTATCCAGATCCGGATTATTCAACCCTTTAACGATACGCACTTCCTGAATCGTATGGCCTTTACCGGTCTGATACAGGTAGGTTTCGTCTTTATAAAGGTGGTATACGCCTTTGAACAATTTGCCACAGCCAATCGGCCAGGTGATCGGCGCACAGGCAATTTTAAGCTCGCTTTCGACTTCATCCAGCACTTCCATCGGATCGCGGATGTCACGGTCAAGTTTGTTCATGAACGTCAAAATCGGCGTGTCGCGCAGGCGAGTGACTTCCATCAGTTTACGAGTACGATCTTCGACCCCTTTTGCCGCGTCGATCACCATCAGGCAGCAGTCCACCGCCGTCAGTGTACGGTAGGTATCTTCGGAGAAATCTTCGTGCCCTGGGGTATCCAGCAGGTTAATCAGACATTCGTGATAGGGAAACTGCATCACAGACGTAGTGATGGAGATACCACGCTGCTTTTCCATCTCCATCCAGTCGGATTTCGCATGCTGATTGGAACCACGCCCTTTTACCGTACCGGCAGTCTGAATCGCCTGTCCGAACAGCAGGACCTTTTCGGTAATCGTCGTTTTACCGGCATCGGGGTGAGAAATGATAGCGAACGTTCTTCGCTTATTGATTTCATTAAGAAAATCTTGGGTTGCCATGTATAAATTCTTTTAGTTTGTACACGGATTTGTACACACTTCTGGAAGTACTCTCTTTTCAGTTCTTCGCTTGTCAAATCCGTCGTGTTAATCGTAATTGGCCGCTATTTTCTCTGATCTTGGCGTTATAAACAATCAATGGTCGCCTAATCGATTACATTTACTCTCAGCGTGCGCCAACGCTCAGTTGTCGCTGTTTGCAATCGTTGCTTCTTCAGCTCATAGCCAACGGCTTAGAGCTTTAAATGATATAGAAGAACGCACACGGAACCCTAGCCTATTAGCGCAGTGGTATATCTCGCAAGTGTTTCTCAATAGATACCATGATAGATTTGGTCAGCGGTAAGTGTGCTTTTTCTTTCGCCCATACTTCATGGAAGCTTGCCACAGTTTGCCTGGCCGTATCCAACACCAACTTTTCTGGCAACATGGCTTTGGCCGCTAAGTGCGATAATTCATCCAGAGTAAAATCACTGAATTTTTTGCTGCGGCTAACTTTTAACGAGGCGCTATCATCGGGAATGTAGGGAATGGTCGAGACAAAGTCATAAGCTGGTGCAATTGATGCTGTGCGCTTGTCTTTGTAAATAACAGACCAGTTCTTCAAATGCATATCAGCGTTACCAATTAGGGTATTGAACACCAACCTGCGAATAAATTCAGCAATGTCTTCCTCTTGACCCTCTATACCGATAACCTGCGCGATATTACGCATACTGGCTTTTTTGTATTTATCTTGAGGATATACGCCAAAGACTTGCGCAAAGTCTTCAATATGTATTGCTTGCCCTTCAGCACGGTCAAAACGCTTGATTGCAAAGGCACTATTGCCAAACTTTCCGATTCCTTCTGGGATGTTAGCAATCTGGTTAATGGGTAGCAGTTGAATCTCTGGCACATCCATTCCTAACATTCGCGCCAATACCATCATCGAATATTCATTTTCTGGCACGGCTTCAAAGCGAGATGACGGCAATTTCACAATCCACGAGCCACCTTTACCTGTAGCTGGGATCGTCAACCCGCCATTGGCATGTTGCACGGCTGAAAATTTCAACTGCACACCTGCCAATGAAAAGCGCATCGGTGCTTCGTATTTGGTTTCATCTTCTATTTCTTGCTGCACATTAGGCGGTAGCGCTTCACCATCGGCAGGTTCAACAGTAATCGCTCCCGCTAAATCTTGTCCTAATACCCACAATAGAAAAAATTCCCGCGCGGGGTTCACACCCGCACGCTCTGCCAAGTAGTTACGCATCGTTTCTTCTGGCAGGAGATTGGAGAAAAACGGTGTTAACTTGGTTTGGGTAGGTTTGAAGTTAGTGACCAAGCCACCGAGCGAATCCTTAAAGCCAAGTCCTAACACAGGCCGGAATTCATCATTCGCGTAAGTATCCGTAAAAGCAAATAGCGTCTTGTCATTGCCAACGTTGGTGATCGTTGCGATAGGCGCTCCGTAGAGCAAAACGTTTAAAGTGGATACATTATTAGTCATCATTGTCTCCATCTAAATGGTATGCAAGTGACATCCCTTCCCCCTCATCCTGAGTTCCTTTGCTACTTCGAATGATCGACTTTATCGCTGGCACAGACTTTTTAGGCGCGACAAATAGCTCCAGGTCAAGCACACGCGCGAGTGCAATCAAGCTGGAAACCCTTAGATCAACGCCTCCAGACTCGATTTTCGAGATATGGCTTTGAGGTACACCCGAACGGGCGCTTAGCTCTCTCTGGCTAAACCCCTTACGTGCGCGTGCTTCTCGAAGACTTTCTAGTATTTGCTCTGTTACATAGCTCATATTTGATATTCTTTAATATATCAATCATCATAAAATATATATAAAAATATATCACTACAATCAAAAGAGCACAAGATTGATTAGCTTCTATATATCATTCTGTATGATTGATATATAGAAGCTAATCAAAGGTGATGTTAAGCGTTGTATCGGTGATAGCACAAACCAGCGTGACCACATCTTTAGGGGATATACGAGATGACCATTAGAGGCTCTTCTCTTCTCCGTCTTTTTTCACTACCGGGCTGCCATCCGGTTGCATGTCACTCTCCTCCTCTTCTTCTTTCACTGGCGTGCTCGCAGTAAGAAGGTAAGGAGACTGTTGCCAGCGAGTACGACGATTCTGCAACAGCGTTCGGGTCAGAATGATGCCGATAGCCAGCGACAGTAAGATCATCAGACGAAGAATATTGGTGGTGTTATCCACCTGTCTGGCTTCGGTTGCCAACACATGCGTATCCAGCGTGATGCGCAGGAAGCCGATAGGCCCTTCTTTTCCCTCAATGGGCTGCACCAGTTGATGGTTAAAGTAACTGCCGACCCGATTGCCGTCCAGCGCCAACCGGTCTCGCAGTTGTACCTGTTCACCCACATGCGCCACCAGCGAACCATCCTGCTGATACACACCAGCATCCAGAATACGGCTATGATCGGTGAGCTGTTTGAGGATGGTCGTAATCTTTTGACCATTATCATCCACGCTGCTCATCAGCGGCGAAAGGCTGTAAGCCACCTGTCTGGACAGCGTGCGCGACAGATCTTCGACCTGTTCAGAGCGTGCCATCTGGTGGCTTAAACTGAAATAGGACGCACCTTGCATTAATACCACCAGCAGGGCGAGGCAAATCAGCACAATTGCCGTGCGGTGGAGACGAAATTTCACCCGGGCGCGAACCATGATAATCCTTACACGATTTGGATACTTTCATGTTGCCAGAAGCGCCAGCGATAGGATAGCTTGTTGCCCAGTTTTTGAAGGGATATGTTTGGTCGACGCCACATCCTTTTTTATCGCACGACTTTATTGCACTATTGCCAGCAGAGGATTTTCCCCATGTCGAATAGTCTGACCTATTGTGATCTCCCAGATGAGATCAACTGTTGGCCGGGACTGCCATTATCACTGAGCGGTGACGAAGTGATGCCGCTTGACTACCGCGCTGGCGACACAGGCTGGCTGATTTATAGCGACGTCCTCGATAAAAACCTGATTTCCCGCTACCAGCGTAAGTTGGGGAGCGCCATGGTCATCGTGAGCGCCTGGAACGTCGGCGACTATCAGGTCGTCCGTTTGGCAGGCACATTGACACCACGCGCAACCAAGCTGGCTCACGAGTTGGGTATCGATGTCGCGGCCATGCGCAACGCACCGACGCTGCGGTCGCCGGGTTTACTGGTAATGGACATGGATTCCACCGCGATTCAGATCGAATGCATTGATGAAATCGCCAAGCTGGCAGGCACTGGTGAGCTGGTTGCTGAAGTCACCGAACGCGCGATGCGCGGCGAACTAGATTTCGCCGCCAGCCTACGTCAGCGCGTAGGGACATTAAAAGGTGCCGACGCCACTATTTTACAAACGGTACGCAAAACCCTGCCACTGATGCCGGGTCTAACTCATATGGTTAGCCAGCTTCAGGAAGCGGGTTGGCACGTTGCGATTGCATCGGGCGGGTTTACCTACTTTGCTGATTACTTGCGTGACGAGCTGGGTCTGGTCGCCGCCGTTGCCAACGAATTAGGCATGCAAGACGGCAAACTGACGGGTGAAGTCATCGGTACGATTGTCGATGCAAAATATAAAGCCACTACGCTGCAACAGTTGGCGGAAAAGCTAGAAATCCCAATGCATCAGACCGTTGCTATCGGTGACGGCGCGAACGATCTTCCGATGATCAAAACCGCCAGCTTAGGTATTGCCTATCACGCCAAACCCAAGGTTAATGAGCAGTCTACGGTAACGATCCGTCATGCCGATCTCACTGGCGTGCTCTGCATCCTCAGCGGCAGCATGAGACACGAAAAGCGTTAATTAGTAGGAGGTGAACCGTGGCAAAAGCCGTCAAACGGGCGTTTGTATGTAATGAATGTGGGGCTGATTACCCACGCTGGCAAGGGCAGTGCAGCGCCTGCCACGCCTGGAATACCATTACTGAAGTCCGCCTGGCGTCGGCGTCCGTATCACGCTCCGACCGTCTCACCGGCTATGCGGGTGAGAGTGCAGGTGTCAGCCGGGTGCAAAAACTCTCGGAAATCAGCCTTGAAGCGTTACCCCGCTTTTCCACTGGCTTTCAGGAATTTGACCGCGTTCTGGGCGGCGGCGTCGTTCCTGGCAGCGCGATCCTGATCGGCGGCAACCCCGGCGCAGGTAAAAGTACCCTGCTGCTGCAAACGCTCTGTAAGCTGTCAGAGAACATGAAAACTCTGTACGTTACCGGGGAAGAATCCTTGCAGCAGGTCGCGATGCGGGCACACAGGCTCAATCTGCCGACCCAGAATCTCAACATGCTGTCAGAAACCAGCATCGAACAAATTTGCCTGATTGCCGAGCAGGAACAGCCGAAGCTGATGGTGATCGACTCCATTCAGGTCATGCATCTCGCCGATATTCAATCGTCCCCCGGCAGCGTAGCGCAGGTGCGCGAAACCGCCGCCTACCTGACGCGCTTCGCCAAAACGCGCGGCGTTGCTATCGTGATGGTCGGCCACGTCACCAAAGACGGTTCACTCGCTGGTCCGAAGGTATTGGAACACTGCATCGACTGTTCCGTGCTGCTGGACGGTGATGCCGATTCCCGTTTCCGCACGCTGCGCAGCCATAAAAACCGTTTCGGTGCCGTCAATGAATTGGGCGTGTTCGCCATGACGGAACAAGGGCTGCGTGAGATCAGCAATCCATCGGCCATTTTCCTCAGCCGCGGGGATGAAGTGACGTCCGGTAGCTCGGTCATGGTGGTGTGGGAAGGTACACGCCCGCTGTTGGTTGAGATTCAGGCACTGGTAGATCAATCAATGATGGCTAACCCACGTCGCGTTGCCGTCGGATTAGAGCAAAACCGCCTGGCGATCCTGCTGGCAGTACTGCATCGCCACGGCGGCTTGCAGATGTCAGATCAGGATGTGTTCGTGAACGTCGTCGGCGGCGTCAAAGTGACCGAAACCAGTGCCGATCTGGCGCTGCTGCTATCGCTGGTTTCCAGCTTCCGCGACCGCCCGCTGCCGCAGGATCTGGTCATCTTCGGTGAAGTCGGTCTGGCTGGCGAAATTCGTCCGGTTCCCAGCGGACAAGAGCGCATTACCGAGGCCGCCAAACACGGTTTTAAACGCGCCATCGTTCCTCATGCCAATATGCCGAAGAAAGCCCCAGCCAGCATGCAGGTGTTCGGCGTGAAAAAGCTGGCCGACGCGCTGGCGATCCTCGACGATCTCTAAACGAACCACAGAAAGCTATCCGTTGCTCTTCGCCCTGTGTCCCTTTAGCTCAAACAGGCGTGTGAAAGAGTAGCGGAGGTTACCTTATCTTGTGGTATTTTGTTTAGTAAGCTAAACAAGAGTGTTGCACTATGTCATCATTTGATTACCTGAAATCCGCTATCCGCCAGAAGGGTTGCACCCTACAGCAGGTTGCCGACGCAACCGATATGACTAAAGGCTATCTCAGTCAATTACTTAATGCCAAAATCAAAAGCCCTAGCGCACAAAAACTGGAAGCACTGCATCGTTTTCTCGAGCTGGAATTCCCCCGCTATGAAAAGAATATTGGTATTGTCTTCGGCAAGTTCTATCCACTACACACCGGCCATATTTATCTGATTCAGCGCGCCTGTAGTCAGGTCGATGAACTGCATGTGATTTTAGGCTACGACGAACCGCGCGACCGGCTGATGTTTGAGAACAGTTCGATGTCACAGCAGCCCACCGTCAGCGACCGCCTGCGCTGGCTGCTGCAAACCTTTAAATATCAGAAAAATATTCATATTCACGCCTTTAATGAGCAAGGAATGGAACCCTACCCACACGGCTGGGATGTGTGGAGTAAGGGTATTCAAGCGTTCATGCAGGAAAAAAGCATCACGCCCAATTTCGTCTACACCAGCGAAGAACAGGATGCCGCGCAATATCGCGAGCACCTGGGGATTGAAGCCGTCTTGATCGACCCGCAGCGATCCTTCATGAACATCAGCGGTTCGCAGATCCGTCACGATCCTTTCCGTTACTGGGACTATATCCCGACAGAAGTGAAGCCGTTCTTTGTGCGTACCGTTGCCATTCTTGGCGGAGAATCCAGCGGTAAATCCACGCTGGTGAACAAGCTGGCTAATATCTTCAACACCACCAGCGCCTGGGAATATGGCCGCGATTACGTGTTCTCCCATCTGGGTGGCGACGAGATGGCATTGCAATATTCCGACTATGACAAGATCGCGCTGGGTCAGGCACAGTACATTGATTTTGCGGTCAAATATGCCAATAAAGTGGCCTTTATCGACACCGACTTTGTCACCACGCAGGCATTCTGCAAGAAATATGAGGGCCGTGAGCATCCATTCGTTCAGGCGCTGGTCGACGAATACCGCTTCGATCTGGTGATTCTGCTGGAAAACAATACGCCTTGGGTAGCCGACGGGCTGCGCAGCTTAGGCAGTACCACCGCCCGTTCGGAATTCCAGAACCTGCTGAAAACGATGTTGGCTAAAAATAATATCCCGTACGTTTACATCAAAGAGTCGGACTACGATTCACGCTTCCTGCACTGTGTGGAATTGGTACAGCAAATGTTGGGGCACGATCGGTCGCCTGAACAAATAAAAAGCTAGTGCGTGTTCCACTGCCAATGGTGGGAAGGGGTGATAATTTCCGGTAGCGGGATGTCCCAGCTTTCCACTGGCAGTGCGTCAACCATCTGACAATCGTGGGCCAGCCCCATCGGGTAAGGCCCGATGTCCGTATGGCTACGATACTGCAACGTGCGGTCGTAAAAACCACCGCCCATGCCCAACCGCTGCCCCCGATCGTCAAACGCCACCAGCGGTGTCAGCAGAATATCCAACTGCGGTAATGGCAATACCTGCCGCACGTCCAGACGCGGTTCCATAATCTTCAGCCGATTGCGCACCAGCTCAGTGTCCGGCGCATAGCGCAGGAACAGCAGATGCCCGGCACGAAACGGATGCAGAACCGGCAAGTAAACGTGCTTCCCCTGCTGCCATAGCTGGTGAATCAGCGGTGAAGTATCCAGCTCGCCGTCAAACGACAGAAAGACCGCCACGCTATCTGCTTGTAGGACTTTCGGGTGCGCCACGACGCATTCACACACCTGTTGCGCAAAGTGCGCCTGCTGTTCCGGCGTCAATAAGCGTCGCCGCTGGCGTACAGCCTGACGGATCTGCTGGCGTAATGCTGCTGTAGAAGAGAATGAGGTATCGGGAAGGATTGTCGGTTCAGAAGATGACATGGGCTGCATACGCCACGGGTCAAGAATAATAAAAGAAAGGGAATCTCCGAGATGCCGCCGCAGGCTGTAACCCTTGAACCCTTGGTTCAAGGTGAACATAACGTCGCAGTCTTAAGGCTTCTCGGACGAACCGAGCGTGCTCACCAACCGCAGAGCATTACATTCTGTTTGGTATGAAATATCGGCTCAGGGGACTGGCCCGCTGACGAACATCTCAGAGAAATTTTATTCGTTACTCGCGATAAACCTTAGCACGTCTTATCGCGTAAAAACACCGTACTTTTGTCAAAATACGACGTTATTCAAATTGCGTACCCTGACGCTCCGTGATCTTACCCTGTTCCAGCAACGCCTGCTCAATAGTCTGCTGCAACATACGAATACGCTGTTCCATATTCGACGCATAATCACGCGTTTTGCCCCGTTCCTGCGCCAATTCATGGCACACATTCAGCGCGGCAATGAACACCAGTTGCTCGGTGTTGGTGACTCTAGTGCGAACTTTCAGATCTTGCAACCGCTGGTTAAGATCTTCCGCAGCCTGATTCAACGCTTCCTGTTGTTCTGGCGGACAATTCACTCTTAACGAACGGCCAAAAATTTGAATATCTACTGGTTGTGCAGACATACCACCTTCCTGCCTTTTTTCGTTCTTGCGCCAGCGTGTCGCATAGCATGAGCATTACCCGTTACATCGGGTTCGTTAAAGCGGGCGCAACTATATATAGCCGGGATCTAAGATACAAGCCCTTTCTGGAATCCAAAGGGAGCTTGGTGGTAGCATAGCACGAACCAATCCAGCCAACGATGACGAATCCGCATGTCTATAGAGAATACGTTTCCCGCCTATGAGGGCCTTAACCAACTGCTTCACCAACAGCAAGTCGCGCTGACTGCAGCAGAAATGCACGGCTTGATCAGCGGAATGCTGTGTGGTGGAAACCATGACGACAGTTGGAGAACGCTGGTTTTTGAACTGACTAATGAAGGTATGGCGTTTACTCAAACGCTGTCGCAACCGCTTCAGGATCTGTATCAGGCCACGCGTGAAGCGCTGGAAGATGATGGTTTCCTGTTTCAGCTTTTCCTGCCAGATGACTCGCAGGACGAGGTGAGCGTCTTCGATCGCGCCGATGCGCTGGCAGGTTGGGTCAACCACTTCCTGCTTGGCCTGGGCGTCATTCAGCCAAAGTTGAACAAGGTTAAGGGCGAGTTGAAAGAAGCCATCGACGATTTGCGCAACATCGCACAGCTTGGCTACGACGAAGATGAAGATCAGGAAGAATTGGAACAATCACTGGAAGAAGTGATTGAGTATGTTCGCGTTTCTGCCATTTTGTGCCATACCGAATTTACCAGCCAGCACGTTGTGGCTGCGCCCGAGCAGCAAAAACCAACGTTGCACTAATACCGAATTACGCAGGGCGGAAGGGAAAAACAACCGCACGGACTACTTTCAGGAGCAGGTGATGAATCCACAAGAATTTCTTCGTCGTCGTCAGGGTCTGTTGGAAAAAATGGCACCGGGCAGCGCGGCGATTATTTTTGCTGCGCCGGAAGCACAGCGCAATGCCGACAGTGACTATCCTTATCGTCAAAATAGCGATTTCTGGTATTTCACAGGGTTCAATGAACCAGAAGCCGTTCTACTGCTGGTAAAAAGCGATGCCAAGCATCATCACAGCGTCATCTTCAACCGTGTGCGCGATCTGACCGCTGAAATCTGGTTCGGTCGTCGCCTTGGTCAGGAAGCCGCCCCCGCCAAACTCGGCGTTGACCGCGCCCTGCCGTTTGGCGAAATCAGCGCACAACTGCATCTGTTATTGAATGGACTGGACGTCGTGTACCACGCGCAGGGGCAGTACGATTACGCCGACAAACTGGTCTTCACCGCGCTGGATACCTTGCGCAACGGCACCCGTCAGGGGTTTGCCGCTCCCGCGACGCTGACCGACTGGCGCCCGTGGGTGCATGAAATGCGCCTGTTCAAATCGCCTGAAGAAATCAGCGTCATGCGTCGCGCCTGCGAAATTACCGCGCTGGCCCATACGCGCGCCATGCAGAAGTGTCGTCCCGGCATGTATGAATACCAGCTTGAAGGCGAAATTCACCACGAATTTACTCGTCACGGCGCGCGCTACCCGTCTTACAACACCATTGTTGGCAGCGGTGACAACGCCTGTATCCTGCATTACACCGAAAACGAAACACAAATGCGCGACGGCGATCTGGTACTGATTGACGCAGGCTGTGAATACAAAAGCTATGCTGGTGATATTACCCGCACCTTCCCCGTCAACGGTAAGTTTACCGCGCCACAGCGGGCCATTTATGACATCGTACTGCGCTCACAACTGAGGGCGCTGGAGCTGTTCGGGCCGGGTCGCAGCATCCGCGACGTCAACGAAGAGGTGGTGCGCATCATGGTTAACGGGCTCATCAAACTCGGCGTGATGAAGGGCGAAGTCGAAGAGCTGATTGCTGAACAGGCACATCGTCAGTTCTTTATGCACGGCCTCAGCCACTGGTTAGGTCTGGATGTGCACGATGTCGGCAACTACGGCACAACCGACCGAGGACGTCCGCTTGAGCCCGGAATGGTACTGACCATCGAGCCAGGTCTTTACATCGCGCCCGATGCCAAAGTGCCACAACAGTACCGGGGAATTGGCGTGCGTATCGAAGACAATATCGTGATCACCGAAAACGGTAATGAAAATCTGACGGCTGGCGTGGTCAAAGACGCCGATGCCATCGAAGCGCTGATGGCACAGCAGCATGACAAACAAGCATAAATCGCTTTTTCAACAGGACTAAAACATGGCGGTCATGATTGTCGGTGGCGGAATGGCAGGCGCGACGCTAGCGCTGGCAATATCGCGGCTCTCGCAAGGTACGATCCCGGTCGAGCTGGTTGAAGCCTATTCTCCGCTCGATAGGGAACATCCTGGCTTTGACGCACGCGCGATTGCGCTGTCCGATGGCACACGCCAGCAGTTGGCGGCGCTGGGTATCTGGCAAGCGCTGTCGGGTCATGCGACCGCGATTACCGACATTCATGTCAGCGAACGCGGACATGCTAGCGCGGTGGATTTGCACGCGTCGGACTATCATGTTCAGGCATTGGGCCATGTGGTTGAACTGCACGACGTCGGGCAACGCCTGTTTTCTCTGCTGCAACAAGCCCCCGGCGTGCGCCTGCACTGTCCTGCCAAAGTGGTTGCCGTCAAACGGACGCAAGAAAACGCGACGCTAACGCTGGACAACGGTACGGAGCTAACGGGTCAACTACTGGTTGCCGCGGATGGGTCACATTCTATGCTGTCGCAATCCTGCGGAATTCACTGGCAACAGCATGCGTATGATCAGATCGCGGTTATTGCCAACGTGACCACTACCAAACCCCATTGCGGGCGGGCATTTGAGCGATTTACCCCACACGGCCCGCTGGCACTATTGCCTATGAATAACGGTCGCTGTTCGCTCGTCTGGTGTCATGATCAACATCGTCAAGCTGAGGTCGATGGGTGGAGCGAAACCGAATTTCGCCAGCAGTTACAGCAGGCTTTTGGCTGGCGTCTGGGGCAACTCACCCACATCGGCGAACGCCACAGTTACCCGCTGCGCTTGCTAACGGCGAACCAGCACATCAGTCATCGGCTGGCGCTGGTCGGCAACGCGGCACAAACGCTGCACCCCATTGCAGGACAAGGCTTTAATCTGGGGATTCGCGATGTGATGTCGCTGGCGGAAACGATAGTCGATGCCGCGCAGAACCTGCAAGATATCGGCCAGTACAGCGTACTCAGCCGTTATCAGCAACGCCGCGAACCAGACCAACACACTACTGTAGCGATTACCGATGGTCTGGTCAGACTGTTTGCTAACCGCTATACCGCGCTGGCCGTCGGCCGCAATCTGGGCCTGATCGCTATGAATAACCTGCCGCTGATGCGCGATGCTTTTGCCCGTCGCACGCTGGGTTGGGTAAAACGTTAATTAAAGCTCGCCAACAGGAAAATACGGAAATGCAATCATTCGACGTGGTTATTGCCGGTGGCGGTATGGTCGGTTTGGCGCTGGCCTGCGGCCTACAGGGTAGTGGCCTGCGCATCGCCGTGCTGGAAAAGCAGACGGCAGTATCCCAGCCGCTCGGGAAAAACCATGCCCTGCGCGTCTCCGCCATTAATGCCGCCAGCGAGTGCCTCCTGCGCCATATCGGCGTTTGGGAAAACCTCGTGGCACAGCGCGTCAGCCCTTACAACGACATGCAGGTCTGGGACAAAGACAGCTTCGGCAAAATCAGCTTTAGCGGTGAAGAGTTCGGTTTTTCTCATCTTGGGCATATCATTGAAAACCCCGTGATTCAGCAGGTGTTGTGGCAACGGGCTTCCCAGTTAAGCGACATCACCCTGCTCTCCCCCGCATCATTAAAACAGGTCGCCTGGGGGGAGAACGAAGCCTTTATTACGTTGCAGGATGACAGCATGCTGACCGCCCGGCTAGTAGTTGGCGCGGACGGTGCCCACTCGTGGCTACGCCAGCATGCCGATATTCCGCTGACCTTTTGGGACTACGGACACCACGCGCTGGTCGCCAATATTCGTACTGAACATCCGCATCAATCCGTCGCGCGTCAGGCGTTCCACGGCGATGGCATTCTGGCATTCCTGCCGCTGGACGATCCGCGCCTTTGCTCGATTGTCTGGTCGCTTTCACCAGAGCAGGCACAGGCGATGCAAGGCTTGCCAGTAGAGGAATTCAACCGTCAGGTGGCGATGGCATTTGATATGCGATTAGGGCTATGTGAACTGGAAAGCGAGCGCCAGACGTTCCCGCTAATGGGGCGCTACGCTCGCAGCTTCGCAGCACACCGACTAGTGCTGGTCGGCGACGCGGCGCACACTATCCACCCGCTGGCAGGGCAAGGCGTCAATCTGGGCTTCATGGATGTCGCCGAACTGATTGCAGAGCTGAAACGCTTACAGGCTCAGGGCAAAGATATCGGCCAGCATCTTTATCTGCGGCGCTATGAACGTCGCCGTAAACACAGCGCCGCCGTGATGCTCGCGAGCATGCAAGGGTTCCGCGAATTGTTTAACGGTGACAATCCGGCGAAAAAGCTGCTGCGTGACGTCGGACTGGTACTCGCGGACAAACTGCCCGGCATTAAACCGACGCTGGTCCGTCAGGCAATGGGATTACACGATCTGCCAGACTGGCTCAGTGCCGGAAAATAATAAAATTGGAATGGATAATTAACCTTGCCGCTTAGGCGGCGGGTTATCAATAACGATTCATTTTTAATGAAATCAGTAATCTTAACTACTTATCTTGATATTTAATCTACTGATACCATTTTACGTAAATAATGAAATTTATCGTTTAGAAATAATTATCGCGATACACCGCCATTCCGCTATAATTTTATTATTTAAAATACATAATTAACTATTTTTAGAAACGATATCTTTCTGGCATAAATAATATTCTCATTAAACACTCAGTCTCTACTTCCTTTCAATAAAAACTTACGTTATAACGTTCCTAGAGAAGACATCAATAGGCATTATCGCCATGCAAATTAGGGTGGTTGCCGAAATTTTTAAAAATAACCCCGTAGAATTAAGCGATACCGAGGCAATACATATCTCAATCTACTCAAATAAAGATAATTTAAACTTAACAATGGTCGCTCGTCATCTTTATGAATTAATAATTTATGATTACCCTAGCACTGACACTTTTAACCTAACCGACGAACAGTTCATCCTTGCAGGTTCGCGCTACAATCGAAGTATTGAACGAAGCCAGAGCGATTTATATCAATAAATGAAGAAAAAAGTTCGAAAGAAGAAAGGGATTGGACGTCATACGGCAGATCGATGCTAAATCATCGAGAAAGAATAACAAAACTTCTTTATGATGTTACTACCCAAAAAAATGGTGGCAGTAATTAAAACCACGAGAATACTTACATGCAAAGCTATAGCAAAATCACTTACAACATTACATTTTATCTTTACTCATTTCTCTGCGCTATGATCATATTGATCACATCAATAAGAGATTACGAAGGGATGGTCGATGGGGTAGAAATAAAAAACCTCTGCGAGATACCAGAGGGAGATTCTGATGGATTCTTTTCATTTATCATTATCCCATTATCTATCCCATTCTTCCTTGTAAAAAGGAGCATAGCCAGAACAACTACCTATATTATTATTCTATTTTATTACTTATGGAGTTTTTATATTCGATTTAATTTTTGCCAATAATTAAAAAATCACTTAACCACTAGACTGGGCCCATTTAATCATAATGAGCCCGTTGAAAATGGTGACGTCAAAAAATATTTTTCTTCAGCGATGGGGAACGGAGATTTTATGTGTTAATATCAGTAAAATGAAAAACAATGATATGTATTTTTACATGGTGACTTGTGTTAAAATTCAAATACAGCGACTTCATCAAAGCAATATTCTTGCTATTTTTCTCAATTGGCGTATTTATTGTCTCCGCGATCTTGTTTTACGAAGAAAGCTACCACTACAAAAAAAATAATTATTTTACCTATTATATTCTCACCCTCGACGAGGTAAAAGACATACCTGTTATTTCTGACAATTATGAATTTTACTATTACTCACAAGATGGCACCCAGCGATTAACCAATGGTGTAGTTTTTTATAATCCCATACCTGAGCGTAAAGCCGAATTGGTAGAATACATAGAGATGCTTGGGTTTAAAAAAACCAAAAACATCCCATGGAGTTACAGAAATATAAGTGAAGCGTGGATAAAAGGACATGACGAGGTTAATCTAATACAAGATGATAAAGAAAGAACGATTGACATCTCATTTATTAAAGGATGATTTTCTTCACTAAAACCATTGCAATTCATAGATTGGATCAGGTGCTCGATAAAATGTTAAGAAAAAATAGTTGCATTTACAATATATATTTTTATATCTATTCTGCCTTATGCTTTTTTTTAATAAATGCTTTTTCTACCATCAAATATGAATGGATGATAGATGGCGATTCAATTGAAGATCTCTGTGAAGTGCCAAAGGCTGATGCCGATGGTTTCTTAAGCATTATCATCGTTCCTTTATCTATTCCTTTTCTTTTGGTTAAACGAAGTCCGCCAAGAATCATTACTTATCTTGCTATCCTGATATATCATTCATACCGTTTTTATACACGAATTAGCCTCTGTCCAATCGCTTATTAAAAGGGGTCATAACATGTTGAAAAAAAACTATACCTACAATGTCTATTTTTATGCTTATTCCTTATTGTGTATTTTTTTAATTGATGCTTTTTCCTCAACAAGATCTGGATGGATGTTTGGCAACACCTCGCTTGAAACGTTCTGTGAAACGCCAAGAAATGATGCGGATGCTTTTTTAAATTTCATCATCATTCCTTTATCCATCCCTTTTCTTCTGGTTAAACGGACTCCGCCAAAAATCATTACTTATCTTGCTATTTTGCTGTATTACTCAGGCAGTTTTTATACGCGAATTAGCATCTGTCCGTACAAATAAAATACCATAAAAATGTAGATACATTATTTCTTAATGTTCTGCCCATAACATTGTAAGTATCCCGGTAAACCGAACCATTCACTTTTAGAGATCTTCCGACATACTGATTATGTTCCATTGAGGAGATCGCTATGCGCAAAGCCCGATTTACCGAGCACCAGATCATCGCCGTGTTGAAGTCTGTTGAAGCCGGACGTACCGTCAAAGACGTTTGTCGCGAAGCGGGGATATCCGAGGCCTCGTACTACAACTGGAAAGCCAAATTTGGTGGTATGGAAGCGTCTGATATCAAAAAGATGAAAGATCTGGAGGACGAAAACCGGCGGCTGAAACAGATGTTTGCCGATCTGAGTCTGGAGTGCCGTGCACTCAAAGATGTTATTGAAAAAAAGCTTTAAAACCAGCGATAAAGCGTGAGCTCGTCAATTACCTGACCGCGCAATTTACGATGAGCATCCGCCAGGCATGCAGGACGTTATCGCTGAGCAGGACGGTGTATTTGTACCAGCCCGACACCCGGCGTGATGAGCCGGTCGTTCAGGCGCTGACCGACATGGCTGAACGCTATCCGCGATACGGCTTCAAGAAGTTGTTCCAGAAGCTACGCAGGCAGGGTCACGCATGGAATCATAAACGCGTTCATCGTATTTATTGCTTACTGAAACTAAATTTTCGTCGTAAGGGAAAGCAGCGTTTGCCTGTGCGTAATCCCGCACCACTGGTGACCCCGGAACACCAGAATCAGAGCTGGTCAGTGGATTTTATGCATGATGCACTGGTGTGTGGCAGGCGTTTTCGCACGTTCAACGTGGTGGATGATTTTAATCGTGAAGTGCTGGCGATAGAAATTGACCTGAATATCCCGGCACAACGCGTTGTTCGGGTGTTGGACAGGATAGTGGCAAGCCGAGGATATCCGCTAAAGATGCGGATGGATAACGGTCCAGAGCTGGTCTCGCTGACGCTGGCGCAATGGGCGGAAGAGCATGGTGTAGCACTGGAATTTATTAAACCGGGCAAGCCAACACAGAATGCCTTTATTGAACGTTTTAACCGGACGTACCGAACAGAAATCCTGGATTTTTACCTGTTCAGAACGCTGAACGAAGCACGGGAAATCACGGAGCGCTGGCTGACGGAATACAACAGCGAACGGCCTCATGAATCCCTGAACAACCTGACCCCGGAAGAGTACCGGCTGATGGCTGAAAAACCGGAACTCTCAAAAAGTGCGTGGAACTAAAGCTGGGATACTTACAACATCACTAACAAGAGCGATCCACCAATAAAACCGGGCTCATCTCATCATCACAAGTCCGGTTGGTTATGGTAGAACGAATCTACTGCATATTTTCCTGCGGCGATGAGATACGTATACGACTGGCGGACAGATAGCCCAATGCGGCAATGCCCCCAGAGCAACAGCGAAACGTTCTGGGCGATGAACTACAAACCGTTCAAGTTCACCGTCGCGCTGAACAAAGCGGTGCCGCTGATGTACAACGCCCTCGCCTCCGGCGAAATGCTGCCAACCGTCACCCTGAAGTGGTATCGCACCTCGGTAGAAGGCAAACAGGAGCACTTCTTCTCTACCGTGCTGACCGATGCCACCATCGTTGACGTTAACTGCCAGATGCCACACTGCCAGGACCCGGCCAAGCTGGACTACACCCAACTGATTGAAGTCTCGCTGGCCTACCGCAAAATCGACTGGGAGCACACCGTCGCCGGCACCTCCGGCTCTGACGACTGGCGCGCGCCGGTCGAAGCCTAATCGTTCTGTCTCCAACCCGGCCACCGTGCCGGGTTTTTTGCCTGAGCGGCGGTGTGGGCAGACCCAGACCTCCACTCCAGAAGGTAATTATATGGGCAACGCCGTTAAATTAAGTGATAGCGACACTGGGCACGCTAACTACCCACCAACGCCAGTTATTGCGGGCTCATCAACAATTAAGGTCGATGGTTTACCTTTGGCTCGTCAGGGTGATCCTCTGCCTCCTCACGGCCACAGTCGGAGCATTAGTAGTGGTTCATCCAGTGTGTTCATTGATAGTAAACCTGCTGCACGTTCTGGTGATGGGGTGAGTTGCGGTGGCGTGTTGATTGGCGGGGGAACGGTAACCATTGGGTGATATTTTATCGACAACAGGTGTGGTGAGTATGTGATTCCGCTGTGGCACTGCCTATCCCGGCGACAGCGTACTGGGAAAAGGATGGAGCCTGTTCTGGGAAACGACGCTGACCTGCTATCAGGACAGTCTGGTCTGGTGCGCTCCGTCAGGCGATCTGATTTCCTTTCCTTTTGTTCCCGTCGGCCAGCGAAGCTACTCTCCGGCAGAAAAGCGCGGGCTGGAGCACCATCAGGATGAAAGCTGGTCGGTTTATGGGCCGGACGGCGAAGTATGGTCTTACACCGCTTTGTCTCCACAGGGGAAAGCGGTTCTGGCACGCATTGCCAAACCGTGTGGTCATGACATTCTCTTTTTCTGGAACAATGATGACACGCTTCAGGCGCTAACGGATAGCGCCGGACGGCACCTCACCTGCCGGTATCGTGACGGGCGACTGGACAGTGTCTGGCTGGATGAATCGACCTGTCTGGTGCACTATACCTATAATGCGCACAGGCAGTTGATTACCGTCACCGGGCGGGGCGGTAGCGTGCGCCGTCGTTTTACCTGGCATGATGACGGGCGGAATTAACCTCTATCAGTATGCGCCTAACCCGTTGGGGTGGGTGGATCCGCTGGGGCTCGACTATTCTGTATGGCAAATTCATTCTCCGGGATACAACGATATTGTACAAAAAGGACTTCATTTTTATGCTCCAGGCAATGTGGAACTATCAGTTAGGCCCGATCACAAAGGAGGAATAACCTTTAAGAATGCCATACCAAACCAATCAGGAAATGATAAAGTTGAGAGAGCAATAATTGAAGCTAAGAAAAAATTCGAAACAGATGCTAGATTTAGAAACGATATAATCAGGAAGTCAGATGATGGTGTAAAATCCGTTCTGGAACACGCGAAGAGAGAATCTGGTTCATTGCGAGATCTCGCTAATGGTCGCTCTAGAGAGCTTAAAGATATATCTAGAAATGTTAAAAGATTCAATTCTAGGGTAGGATGTAAGTAATGGAAAAGAAAAAATATTGTCTAACAAATGGAAATTTACACGACATCATAAATTCTAATAAATTTGGAAGTGTGAAAATAGGCTCCTCTATATTAGATATTACATCATCTTTAGGTGAGCCTAATTCAAAGCCAGAAAAAATAAGTAGAAAATCAAAAATATATAACTATTCGTATGGGAATGTAAGTATTTTAGTTGAAGATGAGTTTGTAGTTGCAATAAACATTGATTTCCATGGAAAAAGCAACAACTTTATTAAACTAGAGGATATGGCTAATTGGAATTTAGAGGATTGGATTAAATTGGCAAAAAGCAAATCGTGGAATATAGAATTAATTAGCGACACCACCAAAATTTATGGAGATGGAATAAGTTTAGCCCTATCCAGAGAAGGTAAGATAGCTATGGTTTCAATTAGGTAACTGATAAAATTACATAGTTCAACACGGCTCTGAACGGAGCTGAGGTCGTTACGCTACGCCGGACAATATGCGGATGAAGAAACCGGTTTGCACTACAACCTGTTCCGCTACTATGATCCCACCGTCGGACGCTTCACGACGCAGGACCCGATAGGGCTGGCGGGGGGGATTAACCTTTATCAGTATGCGCCGAATCCGCTGGGGTGGGTGGATCTGTTGGGGTTAAATACAGCCCCTTCTCTGCCAGATAGAATTATCTCTTCTAATGGAAATACAAGTATTGTCCATTATTATGACGACTTATCTAGGGAGCATGCAGATCCGATTCATTATCATATTGAAGAAAATGGCAAGTCTATTGGGAATAGTAAAAGCAGATGGGACTCTACTTGATGGTAAGTTAAACAAAAAGTCATCTGAGATGTTGGGTGATAGAAAAATAATAAATAAGATGCGTAGATCTGAGAAGAAAATCGCTAATTACATTAGAAAGGTCGGGAACAGTAAGGTTGGCGGTAAACCGTTTAAACCTGGAGCTAGAGGTCCTAAAAGAAATTGTGGAGGTGTATAATGCAAACTGATTATTTAGATAAATTGGAATCTTATTACCGTGAGAGCGAAAAGATGGATCTCCTGTGGCGTAATCATGATGATTTTTTTCAGCTCCTGTTATTTTCCCTTGATATGGATTTTTCTCTATCAAAGAAAACCTCTCAACATGAATATGCAAAATATTTCATATCATACACTTCAGTATTTCTTGTAAAGAACGTCTTGGATTTAGAATTAATTGAAAAAAAAACAGGTTCTAAAATTGGAATTTTTATGAATCTTTTTTTTAATAACAATCTTGTTTCCAATGAATTAATAAAGAAAATAATTTACAAGAGTGATTTTATTGGCGGAATAGACGGCTATTCGGAATGGATTGAGTATCCATTAATGCTTGCGGCAAGAAATACTATATCTTTTTCTGAAAAAAAAGATATAGTATTAAATGATTTAATTCCAAGTTCATTTAGTATAAGCAATTATCTTAAGGAGTATCTTCTTTCATGGGCCTATGAAGAAGGGAAGCTATCTACTGATGCGGAGATTTATTTCAAAATTAATTTTGATAAAAAATATAAAATAATATCTTCTATCTTAGAAAATAAATAATACCCTATCATTAGAATCCCCTTGGAATTGTCAACTATGTTAAAGAATATATTTTAAATAATTTAGATTGCAGGAAGAAACACGTTTCCTGTGGGAAGGCTTCCGGCTGTTGCAGGCCAGACACGCTGACCGAACAGAAAGTTACCTTTATGACCCGACCCTCTGATGGTCACCGTTAGCACGTATCACACAGCAACCGGGCGCACGTGACGGCGATATTCGCTGGTTCAATACCGAGCTGAACGGAGCGCCGCTGGAGATGACGGATGCGGAAGGTGCGGTGCGCTGGAGCGGAGACTACGGCAGCTTCGGCGCCGTCAACGGGCAGACGCAGGACAGTGAGGGGCTACGCCACGGCAAGCCGGTAGAATCCCAGCCGCGACGCTATGCCGGACAATACGCAGATGAGGAAACGGGGTTACACCGCTATTACGACCCCACGGTAGGCCGCTTCACCACGCAGGACCCGATAGGGCTGGCGGGGGGAATTAACCTTTATCAGTATACGCCGAATCCGCTGGGGTGGGTGGATCCACTGGGGTTGAATAAAACCCCTACTCAATTACCGAGCAAAATCATCTACAACGAAAATAGTGTGCGCGTATGGCATAATTACGGAAATTTAGGTGCTGGTATTGGAACTCCCAAAGAACATGCTCCTATTCATTATCATGTTACCGTAGGTTCGGATAAGCATGAGTATAGGGTTTTCCCTAGCGGTAAGCCTTTAAAGGAATCCAAGCCTTTGCCCACTAAAGCTGAGGTTGTATTCAAGGAAAATAAATCTCGATTCACTAACATTGGTAAAAGAATAGGGAAATGGTTTAAAGGATGTGGAGGTAGATAATGAAACAAATTGAATTTCTCAAAGAAAAAAACATAACAATTAGCCAAATAGATGACTCAACGACATTTCAATTAAAGAAGTTATTTATTTTAGCTAATAAGATACCATCACCTATAAAGAAATCAGAGGTAAATGATTTACTTACAAAATTCATCTCCTCAGCATTGAGAGATTGCCTATATTCAGGCGCTGAGTTTGTAAAAATATCAGAAAAACTTATAGATGAATATGCTACATATATTAATCTCGACGAGGTGGTCCACACCTTAAGTTATCTTTGTCAAATACATTTCTCAATCAATGAAATGTATTACGAAAAAAAAATCTCACAAGAGATTGGAAAATATTTCTCTGAAAGGTGGTTATATTATTCGCCTAAGAAGAATACAACCATTAACGATTTGATATACAATTATTACATTTCTTACTTTATAGATATTTTTGAAAAAAAACCATCTATTAATGATATTCATGAAATCATTAATAGTCAAGGCTATCTAAATTCAGAACATGGTGAATTTCAGAAAAAAAATATAATAATATGGATAAGTGACAACTATTTTAAAAACAGAGAAGACAATGTTTGTTTTTTGAGTAAATACAAAAATGACAAAGCGATAAAAAGAAAAATAGAATCTATTTACAAAAAATAGCAAATAGAATACCGAATTTAATAATGTAGGAGTTCGATTGTCAATACACTTGTAAGTATAATTTTGTTTAAAGTCACAGGGCGAGTTTGTGGCACGCTATGGCTATGATGCGCTGGGCAGACGCCCCCCTAAGACGGTCACCTGGGGTGAAAACAGGAAGCAGGAAGAGACGCGTTTCCTGTGGGACGGTTTTCGGCTGCTGCACGCCAGATACGCTGACCGGACAGAAAGCTACGTTTATGACCAGACCGTCTGGTCGTCACCGTTAGCACGTATCACGCAGCAACCGGGCGCACGTGACGGTGATATCCGCTGGTTCAACACCGAACTGAACGGTGCGCCGCTGGAGATGACGGATGCGGAAGGCGCGGTGCGCTGGAGCGGAGACTACGGCAGCTTCGGCGCCGTCAACGGACAGGCGCAGGACCTGATAGGGCTGGCGGGGGGGATTAATCTTTATACTTATTCACCGAATACGTTGGGGTGGGAGGATCCACTGGATCTATCTAAGGAATGTGGTTTAACTAAAAGGGGGGTAAATATACTGAACCTGACTTGCCTCCCAAAGTGGTTACGAAGCAAGGGGATGTTGAAATTGTTCATTATACAAGAAGTGGGGATCATGGCCCTGCACACCTTCATGTTAAAAGTGGTGGCCCCGAAACAAAAATCGGTCAAGCAGGGAAACTAATCAAAGGCTCGCCACCATTAACGTCTAAGCAGCAAGTAGTCGTGGATGCCAACCGTTCCATAATCCGTAAAACTGTCGATAAAATACAACGATGGTTTAAATACCAAAATTTAGAGTGAATGATTAAAGTGAATATGGAAGAAATATGGGTGTTTAATGGCGCTATGGCACGTTTCCCTTCGGGAATATTCTTTTCTTTGGATAATGCTAAAGGCTGGATAAAAGAAAATCGACTAACAGGAGTATTAACAAAATATCCTGTTAATAAAGGAGTTTATGATTGGGCTATTGAAAATAATTTTTTTTGTGCAATTGAAGATAAACATAAAACGCCATCATTTATAGGTGGTTTCACCTGCGCATCTATGGAACATCTTCATTTTGAAGATGGTGTAGAAGACTGACATTATTTATTTCAATTTATGGCCGGAAGCGACTAAGCTGATCCTTCCGGCTATTTTTTATCTGCTGTTTATCGTGTGCGGCGTCAGAGATTAATCTCCGTCTCAATAATCAACCTGCCCCGCTCAACCGTCACTGTTATTGGCATTCCGGTCATAAAGCCCGGCTCTGACGGGCGTTATCTACCCGGATGGGCGCCGCTGGAGATGACGGATGCGGATGGCGCGGTGCGCTGGAGCGGAGACTACGGCAGCTTCGGCGCCGTCAACGGACAGACGCAGGACAGTGAAGGACTGCGCCACGGCAAATCCCAGTCGCTACGCTACGCCGGACAATACGCGGATGAGGAAACGGGTTTACACTACAACCTGTTCCGCTACTACGACCCCACGGTAGGCCGCTTCACGACGCAGGGCCTGATTGGGCTGGCGGGCGGGCTGAATCTTTATCAGTATGCACCGAATTCCCTGGGGTGGGTTGATCCGCTGGGTTTGACTCCAGGCGAAATCATTCGTTACATGGGAAAAGATGAGGCAATCTCTTCCGTTGCTGAACGTAATGGCCAAGGGGGGCTAGTTCCTAATAACCGTGGAGATAAGGCTGTTTGGGTCAACCATGACAGTAAACCTGGATTTAATCCAGGTAATGAGAAATATAGAACGGTAATGACCGTGGATAACAATGGTGTCGATATGCTTAATAAGCATCAAGATATTTCTACTGTAAATTATAAAGAAACGGGATTAAAAGATGGTGTGCTTTCTAAGCAGAATGAGCCCAAAGCCAGAGGTATTGGGCGAAATGTGATTGATAGATTTAATAATTCGATAAAATCCTTTAGGGTTGAGAAAAAGGGTAAGGACAGAAAATGGAAATCGTGCGGAAAGAAAATCACATGAACATTATTGATGTTTTCTTTTATAAACTTGAAAACTTTATCAATCCAAGATGTTATAGAAAAGACTTCCCCCCTTATTATTACAAAGAGGATGAAAGAGATCTTTATTTGATTTCTGTTAAAGGAGAAAATGGGAAGCTGTATTCGTTGACAAGATGGCATGATATTTTCCCAAAAAGGAAAATAGATAAAATAACACATGAAATAGGTTTTAGTGAAAAAGATTGTTACGCTATAAAAATGATACTTTCCAGATTTGGGTATTTATTTCAAATAGACAACAGACAACGAACAAACAAAGATATTCATGTTATCTTCTATGTTTTTCAGTTAATTTTTCTAAAGAAAAACAAAAAAAACGGAGAAGATATAAATTATTTTTTTAAATTTTTATGTTTTGAACTCGGCATTGATGACGAGGTATACGATAAGTTTTATGTTCATGACAATAGATTGCTTTTGAAATCAGAAAAATTAGGTAATATTGATGTTTATAACCATATTATTGAATTTTATAGCAAAATAGGAAGCAACAAAAACAGAGAGGTCATTGAAAATATAAAATCATTTCAGCTTTCCGTCATGGACTTATTGTTTTCAAAAAAAAATAAAATGAAAGAAATACCTATTAACGATATTAAAAAACATCTTGTTAATCCTGAGGCTTTTTTATTAAAATATAAAAAATCAAAAAAAATAATATTTGACTCACTAATAGATTGTTTTAATAAATACCAATCAAATGAAAATTTATTTATTTCAAACTCCATATTAATGAACTACTCTTATTACATATTAAAAAACAATAACAAGAAAATAATGTCACTTAAAAAATACGTTGGCGACGACACTATTTTCTCTTTAATATTATCATCTATAGCATTCAGGGGAATTATAGTTAATGAAGACACTTTCATTAATATGGGGCTTGCTGAACATTTGAACTTACCTGATAGGGAAGAAACTACTCTATATAATCTTATATACTCTATATGATATATTTAAAACATATAATTATATCACTATGAGTTAATGACGCTTCGGTCCGGACGCAGAACTGCGCCACGGCAAGCAGGTAGAATCCCAGTCGCTACGCTACGCCGGACAATACGCGGATGAGGAAACGGGGTTACATTACAACCTGTTCCGCTATTACGACCCACGGTAGGCCGCTTCACGACGCAGGACCCGATAGGGCTGGCGGGAGGGCTGAATCTTTATCAGTATGCGTCGAATCCGCTGGGGTGGGTGGATCCACTGGGGTTATCTCCTAAAGTATTACCGGATGAAAGCTATAGTTTGCCGAGGTGGTGCATGTCTTGCCGATGCGTTTAAGAATGGTAGTGGTGTTATTGTAGATGGCGGTGGTAAGTTGGATGGTGTTTCGGTTAATAGTGCAGCGGGTAAGACATTAGAACAACTAACAGAAGGCATACCTCATAACAAAGTAGGAGTTACAACAGTTGGGGATATTCGGGCTAAAGGAGGAGATGTTGCTTCGTCTCCTACGAGAAATAATCCCAATCATGCCACCTGCTCTGGCATTACAGCAGATCAGGCACAGGATTTAATGACGCCAACTCAAAAAAATCCGTCAGCGAAGCCAAAATTGAAAGGTGGGAGAAGTTGCTAATGCAGTATGATAAAATTTTGGATGAAGAATTAAATTTGATAAAAGAGCGTTGTGCTAAAACGACACCGGGGCCGTGGATTTCTTATGTTGAAGGGAGGGATCATACTAGTGGTTCTAATTTTATTATGACAGGAGAGGGAGATAATAGAGGTGAAGATCTTGAGCTTATTGGCGCTACGATAGAAGATCAAGATTTCATAGCTCATGCAAAACAGGATATACCTAGATTACTTGATGAAATAGAAATATTAAAGAAGCTGATGCAGGTAGTTGGCGAAAAATAATAGTATGATTTATACACATCATATTAATAGGAAGATAATAATTGTGTAGATAAACGAATTTATCAAGTTCTGGTTGTGATATATGAACTACGATTCAGTAGTATTATTTATGTATGAACCAAACCATCAGTATGATCCGTGATCGAGTAAATTTCATCACCTTGACCTGATAGGGCTGGCGGGGGGGGATTAATCTTTATCAGTATGCGCCGAATCCGCTGGGGTTGAATGGACATTGCGCATTTGGAAACAAAAATAAGCCTCGCGCACCAAGGCCAGGAAAAGATATTGATATTGATGTTGACGCTAATGGAATGGTGAAATCTCAAGCTGACGAGCTATTACCGCAGGGAACCTCTACTACACTGGATCCTAATAAATCGCCATTAAGTGGGCATTACCATACAATTCCTGAAAGAAGTAAATTACCTGATGGTCTAGGCATTAAAGTTGATGGAAAGGATGTAATTCCTGATTCACCACATGCAGCAGGTCATGCTACTATTTACCCTACACGTGACATGTCAATGACCGAGTTTCAGAATTTATTTGATTCAATACACTGGCAATATGGTGGAAAGATATGACGATTGGAAATGTTTATTCTGGAGAATGGAGTTCGGTAAAAGAGGCAGAAAATAACTTCTTATTTGCTAAACATTATTTTAGAAAATCTCATGATTTTTTTGAGAAAATCTTGCTAATTATTAACAATGTATCTGAGCAGGGGGCAGTGCTAAGATTTATAAGAGATGAAGATTTTGATAATTCACATCTTGAAATACTAATACCAATAGTTATCGATATTGCTGTGGATGGTAATATTGATAATTTTCATTTTGCAAGAGATGTATTAATAAAAAACTCAAAGAATAATATTGTCAGGGATGGGTTAACATCTATTTTTGATGAACTGATTATCTCTCGAGATGAATATATGTATAGAAGAGTTGCAGAGTTATTGATTTTTTTAAGTTATAATGATTTAAGAGAGCGGTTAATGGATGAGTGTAAAAAAAGCAATAATGATGATATAAAAGAAATTTATTCTGATTTTATTAAAAAATATAATATTTCTTAGTAAAAATAGCCGGAGGCGATCACAACGATCCTTCCTGCTTTATTTTATTAGCTGTTTATCGTGTGCGATGTCAGAGATTAATCTCGGTCTCAACCACTATCCTGCCCCGCTCAACCGTCACCGTGATCGGCATTCCGGTCATAAACCCCGACTCTTCCAGCCAGCGGCCTTTCAGGTTGATGGCGGACGGCGGGTTGGGTTTACCCTTTTACTCGTCTCATTTTGAGGCTCGCCCTGCGGGCTAGCTAAAGCGGTTCAAACCTGTTTATAAAAGGTTTGTTCGGGGCGTATCCCACGGTATAGTAACGTTCTGTTTTGGTTGTTTTATTAACGGTGACGCCTGACTTAGAATGTGCCTTAGCCATGATTAACTCCCTCGTGGATAGGCGGTAGCATGAGTGATTTCTTACATTATGACGACTGGATGAAAGTCACTTACGGCTGAAATAGATAGTACGACTCATCAGACGGTTGGATTGTTGCACAAGACCCGATAGGGCCGACGGGGGATTAATTCTTTATCAGTATGCGCCGAATCCGTTGGGATTAGCTAAAGCTGGATGTGGTGGTACACCTAAAGACGCGCAGAAAAAAGTTAATAAAGGGCAGGGACCTAAAGATATCAAGCATATTGATGAGCCGGAGCAAAGTGTTCCCGGTAGTCAATGGCATACCCACCAAACAAAACCGGAAAAAGGGAAGAACCCTGCATTAAATCAGGACGTTTCGATCCATGATGGTCCTCCATCTTTTTCCAAAAAAACGCTTAAATGGTTAAAAGATCATGGATGGAATGTGGATGATTGGTTATGAAAAAAATTGACAAAGAAATACGGAAACTTATAAAAAAAGAGGGGTTAGATAACCCGTCTATTTTTTTTGCTGATTACGATACCTTCGAAGAAATACCATTATTTTCGAGATGGAAGAGTATTTCTTTTTTGTCATTTCTTTCCTTTAATGAGAAAAATAAAGTATTAATAAAAAAATGTCTTGATCTGATTGCTGAAAATAGAACCATTATTAATAATGAAAATATAGGAGACTATTTTATTTGCCTTAGTTTGACCAATTGGGATGATTACGATGAAATAGGTTGCTTAACACCCAATATATTTATTTCCTTGAGAAAAAAATGGTTACTTTCTTTTTTAAATCTAAGAGAGACGCAAACTATTGAAGAAAATATAACAAGAGAATATTTGTTTTCTATTGGGGTGTCTGATTGTAGTGTATTTATCTCCGATAATTTTAAAGAAAATAAAAGAGTGTATGTAGTAAGTAACCCAATTTGTTGATGTTAAGGTCGGGAGAAAGATAGTTCCCCCTTCTTGTTTTCTATTTAGCCATCGTTGTCCAACCCACTAAACAACCAGAACCTCGCTTAGGGCTGTGTCCATATTACGTGGGTAGGATCAATCACTGAATAACCTGACGCCGGAATAATACCTGCTGATGACTGAAAAACCGGATATCTCAAAAAGAGTGTGGAACTAAAACGGATCTGCTTACATCCCGAAAGCAGTTTAGGCGATACCCCTCATATCAAATGATATAATAACGGAAGCGATGGCAATATCTTTTATGACATACCAAACTGATTATGAAAAATAATTACTCTTTTAAGAGCCTTTTAGAAAAAGATCCCTATGATCTCATTGATAAAAATGAATTATTTTTTAAAATGAGAAATTTGACAATGGATGGAAATATTTATCACCTTGATGGTATTAAAGAAATAGAGAAGGATCTCAACGATGAATTTTACTTCATTATACACAATATAGTTTCTTATAAAGGAAACACTCCATTCCTGAAGGGGCTTTTTTTTATAACTTCCAAGCAGTCATTAGTTAATTTTTTAGAAAAATCTATAGAAGTTGATGATTTAAGGAATTTATTGATATCGCCCAAATTTAAGGATGAGCCTCGTTATGTGATACAGATAAATGACGGCGCGTTTTATTTATATAAATGAATTGGTTATTACTTAAGCCGGAAGCGATCGCACGATCCTTTCGGCTATTTTTTATCTGCTGTTTATCGTGTGTGTCGTCAGAGATTAATCTCCGTCTCAATCACCAACCTGCCGCGCTCAACGGTAATGGTTAGCGGAGGTGAGAGTCATTACGGGTATGTTTAGAATCCCAATACGTGGATCGACCGTGAAACTGTAAAAATGAGCAATAGGCGACTGACGTTTTTCTTCAGGTAATCTTCCGCCGCGTTGATGGCAAACCACGGCTGCAATGGCCGCACGCGAAACGACGCAGAATCAGGATGCATTGGCCTTCTCCCCCGCAATGGTGGCACAGGGGATCAGGCAATTTTTACGCCAACTCGTTTTCCGTCAACGCCAGTGCGCATTTGTTGCTATGCATCCGGCCCTACTCTGACCACTAATTTGCCGAAGTTGCGACCGTGTAGCAGGCCGATAAAGGCCTCTGGGGCGTTTTCCAGACCGTCGACAACTTCTTCCCGATATTTGATCTTGCCTTGTGCAACCCACGGCGACACCTCTTTCCAGAATTCGTCAAAGCGATGTCCATAATCATCAAAGATAATGAAGCCCTGCATGCGAATGCGTTTTTTCAGGATAGTCCCCGCCAACAGCGATAAGCGGTCAGGTCCATCAGGCAGCCCTGTTGCATTGTAGCCAGAGACTAATCCGCACACCGGAATACGCGCAGAGGTGTTCAGCAGCGGCAGCACCGCGTCAAAAACTTTCCCGCCGACGTTTTCAAAGTAGATATCGATGCCCTGTGGGCAGGCCTGTTTCAGTTGTTCGGCAAAATCATCCGCCCGATGGTCGAGGCAAATATCAAATCCCAGCGCCTCAACTGCGTAGCGACACTTCTCTGCCCCACCCGCTACGCCAACGACCCGACAGCCTTTCAGTTTCCCAACCTGACCAACCGTTGCGCCTACCGGCCCGGTCGCAGCCGCCACCACCAGCGTTTCACCTGCTTTCGGCTGGCCGATATCCGTCAGCCCCATATACGCCGTAAAGCCCGGCATACCGAGCACACCCAGCGCATAGGAAGGATTGGTGGGTGACTGCCCCAGATTAGTTAATCCTTTACCATCGGAAAGCACATAATCCTGCCAACCGCTGTAGGACAGTACCCAGTCGCCCGCCTGATAATCTGGGTGTTTTGACTCAGCTACGCGACTGATGGTGCCACCGACCATCACGTCATTCAGTTCGACGGGTTTAGCATAAGAGGGCGCGTCACTCATGCGGCCACGCATGTAAGGATCGAGGGAAAGAAATACGGTACGCAACAACACCTGCCCCGTTTCTACTGACGGGACGGCCTGCTGTTCCAGACGAAAATTCTCTTGTGTCGGCGCGCCGTGCGGGCGCTGGGCCAGAACCACACGACGGTTAATGCGATCGGTTTGCGGCATACTATCCTCCATTAGACAAAGCGCGTTGATGAAATCACTTCGTTAACAATAGGATCTGTTCTTTCTTCTGGCTACGCAAACCGTGCGGCGTTGATTATGCCGTTTTGCTTTTTTCGTAACGCGACATGCGATCCAGATACCCCATGACGAGCGCAGACAGCACAAACGTCAAATGGATAATCACGTACCACATCAGCTTGTTGTCTGGGATATTACGCGCGTCCATGAACACGCGCAGCAGATGGATAGACGAGATAGCGACAATCGAGGCAGCCACTTTGTTTTTCAGCGAGCCAGAATCCATTTTCCCCAGCCAGCTCAGCTTTTCCCGACCTTCAGTGATATCCAATGCCGACACAAAATTTTCGTAACCGGACAACATCACCATCACCAGCAATCCGCCGACCAGCGTCATGTCGATCAGCGACAGCAGAACCAATACCAGATCCGCTTCCGCAATATCTAAGATATTGGGCAGGACGTGGAATACCTCCTGGAAAAACTTGATCGCCAACGCCAGCAGCCCCAACGATAGCCCAAGATAAACAGGGGCAAGTAGCCAGCGCGATGAGTACATCAGATTCTCAATAAAACGTTCCATAACTCACTATATGCAGGTGAAAAAAGAGGGAAATAATAGCGAAAAATTCTGCTGCGGTGGTAATCAATTCTTGAGCAGAATACGCCATTTGTGGAATGTTCTGCCCTATCGCGCCTTCAACGATGATTTCCGCGTTTTGTGATCCTGCCTACATCCACCTTCAAACCGATGCCGCTCTTCTCCCTCTGGTGGCACGCATCTGAAGGTGAGTGTTTTTTCACCTTTCTACACTGCCTATACCCTAAATAATTCGAGTTTCAGGAAGGCGGCAAGCGAAGGAATCCCGATGAGCTTACTTGAGTAAGTGATTCGGGTGACTGAACGCGGCCAACGCACATGCAACTTGAAGTATGACGGGTATAGCGCCAGCCGGTCTGGCAACAATCATACACCGTACTCTACATACAAAGCCGACTACAGGCTTACTACAAAGTAAAAACAAGGGGTTACGCATGAGCAATCCTATTCTTCTTGGTATTTTCTGGCACTTCATCGGCGCGGCCAGCGCAGCCTGCTTCTACGCACCGTTTAAGCAGGTCAAAAATTGGTCGTGGGAAACGATGTGGTCACTCGGCGGATTTTTCTCGTGGATTATCCTGCCCTGGAGCATCAGTTGGTGGCTACTTCCTGATTTTTGGCGTTATTACTCTTCGTTCGATATTGCAACCCTGCTGCCGATCTTCCTCTTCGGTGCCATGTGGGGGATCGGCAATATCAACTACGGGCTGACGATGCGCTATCTTGGCATGTCGATGGGCATCGGTATCGCTATCGGCGTGACGCTGATTATCGGCACGCTGATGACGCCCGTTCTGCAAGGTAAATTCTCGGTTCTGTTTGGCTCGGCAGGTGGCCAAATGACACTACTGGGCGTGCTGATTGCAGTCATCGGCGTCGCGATTGTCAGCTACGCGGGTTTGTTGAAAGAACGTGCACTCGGCATTCGTGCCGAAGAATTCAACCTGAAAAAAGGGCTGATTCTGGCCGTCCTGTGCGGGATCTTCTCCGCAGGCATGTCCTTTGCGATGGATGCCGCCAAACCGATGCACACCGCCGCACAGGCGCTAGGAATCAACGCGCTGTACGTCGCCCTCCCCAGCTATGTGGTGATCATGGGGGGCGGTGCCATCGTAAATCTGGGCTTCTGTTTCATCCGTTTGGCTACGTGCAAGGGAATCTCATTGAAAGCCGATCTGGCGCAAGCTAAACCTTTACTGATCGCCAATGCGCTCTTCGCCATTCTGGGCGGTGTCATGTGGTATTTGCAGTTTTTCTTCTATGCCTGGGGGCACGCCAACATCCCGGCAGACTACACCTATATCAGTTGGATGCTGCACATGAGCTTCTACGTGCTGTGCGGTGGCATCGTCGGCTTGCTGTTTAAGGAGTGGAAAGCCGTGGGGCAGAAGCCCGTGCGCATGCTGGTTCTGGGCTGCATGGTAATTATTCTGGCGGCGAATATTGTTGGATTAGGCATGGCCGTGTAAGCGTTTCATCATTACGTTCGGTGCCACCAGACAATCCTCGATGCGTTGTGTGCGTTCGATGAAATGACGAGAGCGTGTGTCGCGAGTAAAAGAAAGCTGTCACACGCCTTGTTCGATCGCCTTTCTCACGATACAAGTCGCACAGTGCGAGTGGCAATTGCAGCTAACAGGAAAGCGCCCGTTGAAATTCTTGAGAAATTACTGGTGGATACCGGTGAAGGCGTAGCCAAGATTGACAGACATAACGTTAATGACAGATAAATTGCAAATTTTCACGGGTAAGACACAAACTGGTGCAAAACGATAAAAACGATTGAGATAGGACTCACACCTGAGTGGGAAACCATTGACGAAATTGAAACCTCGCTACGGCAGATATTTACCGATACACCAACAAACTTTTCTCGATCATCGTAGCGATTCGCCGTACAAAAAATAGCCTAATGGAAAACGGGATACGGATGTGTATTTTTAGGCTAACATCGGGACATAATTTTACGTTCCTGACTCAAATATTGGTAATACCCACCTATGTTAGTTCATATCTATGTAGCAAATAATGATGATGGCCCGGTGTTTGAACAACTCCCCGTCCGAGAAATCGAGAAAGAGACTTACGAACTGTTATCTTCTCCTGGTCTGGCGCTAAATTTGGCACGCGGAGATATCTTCCGAATTAAAGGCAAGCACACACACCCAGAAGTACTGAAAAGAGGCGGCAATTTTTGCATTCATATTTATGCCGATGAACTTCCCCCTGAAGATATCACCCGTTTAGAGGATGAGGTACTAAGCCAACTGAATGGAACCTTAGACGGCATATTTGAGGGAAATTTGACATTGGCCGTTCCTGCGAGGAATGGGATGGATAAGATTGCCGATGTTTTAGACGCCTTTCGCGAAAAAACAGGCATCGAATGGTATTTTTCAAATATTTATAAGAACATTGACGACGATGAAGACGAGACGCTTCTATATTGGTGGCTGGATAGCTAAGACGCACAGGCACAGGTTGACCACTCAATTAAAGTACTGTGTTTCTGAATCTCGGAATGCATAAAAAACACAAACTGACGTAATCTTCGATGCTTTATGCTCATTCGATCGTCTTTCCTGTGATGTAAAGCTTACAGTCCGAGTGGCAATCGCTTTGATAACTAAGAAAATAAAAACGCCCTGAGAGAGCCTCAAGGCGTTCTGAAATAGCTTCTATTTTTACTGCGAGCTTATTTTTACTGTGAGACAGAAAATAATAAGCATCGCAATAATTTATATATCTAAAATAAAACCACGATTTATCGTGACGCGCCCAAAGGAATCTCTGGGTCAGGTTCGTGAGTCATACGATTACGCAAATCACGACGAATAATCTCAATAGACCAGAACCAAATGAGATGACCCACGATTTCTGATACATGTTCATACCAAGGGAGAACAAATAGAGAAGGCGTCAGCCCCATCAATGGGAATGAAATCATATGGACAAACAATTGAGCCAGCGCACCAGCCAATAAACCTTGCCATAATTTTATTTTAGGAAATACCTCAGCAACAACACAGTAACCTAAAGCGAAAACAATAGAGAAAATAATATGCGTCACACCAACCCAATTGAATACGTGGCCGGCAAAGGTATAAACAGCCGCATTAGGGTCAACGACCCCAAGCCAATCGCGTAAAAAAATGTAGGGAGGGTTGAGGAAATTACGAGAACAATCAATTTGCTCAGCAGCTCTAATCAATGATTCAGGTGCACAAGCACCACTAAATATATCCGTAGGGCTACGTGGAGGAAGCGGATTTTCTGCGCCCCACTTTACAAAAGAAGAAACAATACCCGCAATCAAACCAATAAAAGCAGCTAACCCATAACGTCTGCGGGACGGAGGGGTTTGTTCGAAAAAGTTCATTTTTTTACCAATCTAACCATTAAAGGTTATAGTCTTACATAAGTATCATGTACTGATAAAGAGGTTAATTGATATATCTTACAATCTCTCTAGGTTATTTTGTTATTAGAAATACTATTTTAAATTTTATAAAATAAATCAAGCATTGAATTTTTGTGAAACTTTTATTCAATAATTGAAAAACCAGATTCAATAACGTAGACGAAATGTATATTTACAGAGAGAAACGAATAATAACTCATCAATAACGCGTAAATAACAAATAGCCTGGTTATTTATTTGTTAAATAATAACAATTCAGTAACCCTCACTTTTTCATTACACAACCTAGTGACAAAGAACGCCCCTCCACGTAGCCAGCCAAATCACATCAGCGAAGCAAAAGCATTTCTACCAAGCCCCTCCCATATATATTTTTATGGAATTGAAAATCGATTTTTATTCTTTTACATGCATAAGGCGGCCCTCTAGAGTAGCGAAAAGACCGCCGTGTATGGCCTCATGACATTGGTAAAGGACACTGGGAATGGAAAAAAATCACCCGCAGGTTACGACTCTCGCCGCAGGATTGCTCTCATTACTCTTCGCACTCAACCCCGGCGCTTACGCGGCGCAAAGTGCTGAAAAACCGGTATCCGGCGGCATTCTGAATGTCGGTCTGGGCAGCGATACTCCCGTTATCGACCCGCACATTACCGCCTACGGCGTGGCCGCCCTGATTTCCCGTAACGTGGTTGATTCACTGGTTGGGCAAGCAGAGGACAACCGCTTTACGCCTTGGTTGGCAGAAAGCTGGAAGATCAACGATAACAATACCGAGTACACCTTCCATCTGCGCAAAGATGTCACGTTCAGCGACGGCACCAAGCTGGATGCTGAAGCGGTGAAATACAATATCGAACGCATTCTCGATCCAAAAACTACCTCCAGTTACGCCAAATCGCTGTTAGGCCCGATCGACAAAATCTCAACGCCGGATGACTATACGGTTGTGCTCCACTACAGTTCACCGTTTGCACCGCTGTTACAAGGGCTGAGCCTGCCGTATCTGGGTATTCAGTCTCCGACTTACCTGAAGAACACGCCAAACACCAGTAATACCGTGGTGGGTTCTGGGCCGTTTATTCTCGACTCCTTCGTGAAAGGCAGCGGCAGCAAACTGACAAAACGCCCTGATTACAACTGGGGGCCGGGCTATGCAAAACATACCGGCCCTGCTTATCTGGATGGTCTGGTATTCAAATATCTGCCGGAAGCGTCAGTTCGCCTTGGCGCACTGAGCAGCGGGCAGATTCAGGCAATTGATGCCGTACCGCCTGCCAATTTCCCAACGGTGAAACGTAATCCGAAACTGGAAGTCATCACCTATGAAAATCCAGGCGTTAACCGTGTCCTCTATCTCAACACCACCAGAGGTCCTTTCCAGGACGTTGCGGTGCGTAAAGCATTCCAGAGCGCAGTAGACAGTAACGCGGCGGTAAAAGTCGCCTTCTTCGGTACGCTAAAAGCGGCTGATAACGTGCTCGGCCCAGCCACGCTGTACTACGATCCAAGCGTCGCGTCCCGTTGGGGCTTTGATGTGAAAAAGGCCAACGACCTGCTGGATAACGCAGGCTGGAAACAGAAAGACAGCGCAGGATTCCGAACCAAAGATGGTAAGCGCCTGAGCGTCAGCTTTGTCTATGCGTCAACCAACGTTGAAGCTGCGGATGTCGCCCTGTTCCAGGCCGTGCAATTCCAGGTGAAACAGGCAGGTTTTGACGTCCAGTTGACGCCCGTCGACGCGGGTGAATTCACCACGCGTACCAACGCTAACGACTACGACATCGCGTCTAACTTCTTCGTGCGTGCAGAGCCCGATATTCTGCGTACCGTCTTTGATTCGGCCTATGCGCCACCGAACGGCAACGGCTTTACTCGTATCAGCGTGCTGGACGACAAACTGAGGAAAGCCATCGGCGCAGGCGACGCAGAGCGCAAACAGCTCTATACCGAAATACAGCACGAAGTTATCGATCAGGCGTATGTCGTTCCTCTGTACGTTCCTGCTTATCAGCTCGGCTTGTCCAAACAGGTACAGGGCATAAGCTGGGCCACCAACGCAAAACCGAACTTCTATGATGTCTGGATTAAACGTTAACCTGCTCGCGTTAGGCAAACGTCTCTTCACCATTCTGGCTGTGCTCTGGGGCGCAGCCACATTGACGTTTATTGCCGTTAAACTGATCCCCGGCGATCCGGTTGCCATTCTCAGCGGCGGCGAAAACGTGGTGGATGCAGCCTATCGCGCCGTGCTCATCAAACAGTTTGGCCTGGATCAACCGCTATGGGTGCAATATCTGCGCTACTGCGGGCAGGCGCTACAGGGTGATTTTGGCGTCAGTTATCTCTATCGCCAACCTGTCGGTTCCGTCATCGCAGATGCCATGCATCAAACCCTGCCGCTGGCATTCGGCGGTTTGGTACTGGCACTGTTCCTCGCTATCGTCAGTGCTCTACTCACCGCAGGTCGCTATGGCGTGCTACGCAACGCCGTATCATGGCTGGAGCTGACGCTGCTTAGCACCCCGGTTTACTGGATCGGTATCGTGCTACTCAGCCTGTTCAGTTTTCGCCTGCAATGGTTCCCTGTCACCGGCAACGACGGTTTTATGTCGTTAGTATTACCGGTGATCACACTGAGCCTGCCGATTGCCGCTATTTTAAGTCAGGTACTGCGTGATGGTCTGGAAGATGCATTATCCCAGCCGTTCTCGTTAACCGTTCGTACTCGCGGTGTCAGCGAAATCCGGCTGCGTTTCCGCCACGGTTTACGCCATGCGTCACTGGCAGCCTCAACGCTGACCGGTACGTTACTGGCAAGCGTGCTCGGTGGTTCCGTGCTGACTGAAACCGTATTTGGCCGCGCGGGTATCGGACAGGTCACGCTAAGCGCGATTGAAAACCGCGACATGCCGCTGGTGCTGGGTGTCGTTATGCTGTCCGCGTTCCTGTTCGTCATCATAAATTTGCTGGTGGATGCGCTGTACCTCATCATCGATCCCCGCTTACGCAAGAAGGCGAGCGCCCATGAGTAGTGAATCGATGCCCTACACGCAGACGCCATCAAGAAAACATTATCGCAGCCCGTGGCTGACCACAGCGACACTGCTACCCGCCGCCATCGTTTTCCTGCTCGCGCTGGCGGTCTTTTTTCCGTCACTGTTTACCAGTCGCGCCGCAGATGAAATGGATATGGGCGCGGTATTTCAGTCACCGAATGCCACCTATTGGTTCGGCACCGACCAACTGGGACGCGACATTTTTGCCCGCATCGTTCACGGTACGTCACTGTCGCTAGGTATTGGCGTCGGAGCAATGCTCATCGCCTGCTTCGGCGGCATGCTGTTTGGTACGCTGTCGGTGCTCGCACCACTGCGTATTCGTCAGGTTTTGGTACGCCTGCTAGACATCATGCTGGCGTTTCCCGATCTGCTGCTGGCGCTATTGGTGATCGCCGTGCTGGGACGCGGGCCAGAAAACACGATGCTGGCCGTCGGTCTGGCAGGCATTGCTGGCTATGCCCGTCTGATTCGCTCTCAGGTGCTGCAGGTCAGGTTATCCGGCTATGTCGAGCATGCGATTGCGCTGGGCGAACACCCGTTATATATCGTCTTCCGCCATATCATCCCCAATACGTTGCGCCCGTTGCTGATTGTCGCCACCATTGGCGTCGGTCATGCCGTACTGTCCGCCTCGGCGCTGAGCTTTCTGGGGCTGGGTGTCGTCCCTCCGACCGCAGAATGGGGCGCACTGCTCGCCGACGGACGTAATTTCCTGGATATCGCACCGTGGGTCAGCTTGCTACCCGCCAGCGTCGTCGCGCTGTCGGTGATTTCCATTACCGTGCTCGGCCGTCGTTTACAGGCTATTTTGGCAAAAGGAGAGGCCCGATGAGCCTGAACACACCTTCTCACCCCTCTTCAGATACATCGGCGAAGACGCCACTGCTGCGCGTAGACGGCTTGAGCGTTACCTTTCCCAGCCCCTTCGGTCCGGTTCGCTCGGTTAAAAACCTTTCTTTTCAGGTCAATGCGGGAGAAATTCTGGCGTTGGTTGGCGAATCGGGTTCAGGGAAATCCGTCACCGCACGCACGCTGGTGGGATTATCCGGTGAAGGTGTCGATGTTCAGGCAAAGGCGATTGAACTCACGCGCCATGACGGTAGCCAGTGCGATTTACGCTATCTGACCGATCGCGACTGGCGGTCAATTCGCGGTCGCGAAATTGGTTTTGTTTTGCAGGATGCGCTGGTGTCTCTCGACCCGCTGCGCAAGATCGGGCAAGAAGTCGCCGAACCGATTCTGACCCATCGCCTGTTGCCTCGCCAGCAGGTTCCTGCACGTGTCGCCGAACTCCTGACGAAAGCAGGCATCCCCGACCCAGAGAATCGAGCCGCACAGTACCCACATGAGCTTTCCGGTGGCCTGCGTCAACGCGCGCTGATTGCTTCCGCCTTGGCTGCGGGTCCACAGTTGCTGATTGCCGATGAACCTACCACTGCGCTGGATGCTACGGTGCAGAAGCAGGTGTTAAAAGTCTTCACCGCATTGGCACAGGCGGGCCACGGTGTTCTGCTGATCACTCACGATCTTGCCGTTGTCGCAGACGTCGCGGATCGCGTTATCGTCATGCAACAAGGTTCGCTGGTTGAAGGCGGAGAGGCACGACAGATCCTGTCAGCACCGACGCATCCCTATACCCGCAAACTACTGGCGGCGATCCCAACGGCCTCCACGCGTGGAAAATGGCTGGCCGGTGCCGATCCGTTACAGGGCAGTATTGCGCCATCGTTGACAACGGATCACATCACTACCGACACGGTAGCGCTGACGGTGGATCGGATTGCCGTGTCATTCAAACGCCCGGACGGTAGCCGGATGCAGGCGGTGAATCAGGTTTCTCTCCAGATCAAACGCGGTGAAACACTGGGCATCGTCGGGGAATCCGGTTCAGGTAAAACGACGCTGGGGAAAGTCATTCTGGCGCTACAAAAGCCAGATAGCGGAGACGTTCGATTAGCAGACAGCGCCTGGAGCACTCTGACAGAACGCGAGCGCCGACCGCTGCGTGCGCGCATTCAAACCATCACGCAAGATCCACTTAGTTCTTTCGATCCGCAATTTACCGTCGCCCAAATTTTGCGCCAACCGCTGCGCTTACGCCGCGATCTGAGCGAGAATGAAAAACAACGGCGCATTCTGACGCTGCTGGAATATGTCGGGCTAACACCCGACCTACTGACCCGACGCCCGACGGCGTTATCTGGCGGGCAACGTCAGCGCGTTTCCATCGCACAGGCGCTGGCTTCGGAGCCAGAAATTCTGATCTGCGATGAGCCAGTATCAGCATTAGATGTCACCACACAGGCGCAGGTGCTGGATTTGCTGGTCGCGTTGCAGCGCCAGTTAGGGCTGACGATGCTGTTCATCTCCCACGATCTGGGCGTCGTGCAGCACATGAGCCACCGCATTGCGGTAATGAAAGACGGGGATATCGTAGAAACCGGGCCAGTCGAGCAGATCTTCAACCAGCCGCAGCACCCTTACACGCGTTTATTGCTCTCGACGGTGGCGGAATAGCGATGTTGACGAAAGATTGAATGGTTAAAAACGCAACAGCATTGTACAACGATAAGTACATATAGGAGGTACAAATGCGTACAATTAGCTACAGCGAAGCCCGCCAAAACCTATCAGCAACCATGATGAAAACGGTCGAAGACCGTGCTCCCATTCTTATCACCCGACAGAATGGCGAAGCCTGTGTGCTGATGTCTCTGGAAGAGTATAACTCTCTAGAAGAAACCGCGTATTTACTGCGTTCTCCCGCCAATGCCAAAAGACTGATGAATGCAATCGAGAGCCTTAAGGCTGGCAATGGCGAAGAAAGAGATATCATTGAGTGAAGCCAATCTGGTCAGAAGCAGCATGGGAAGACTACCTGTACTGGCAGGATATCGATAATCGGATAGTCAAAAAAATCAATGAATTAATAAAAGAAATTCGCAGAACGCCTTTTGAGGGAAAAGGAAAACCAGAGCCGCTTAAACATAACCTTGCTGGCTTCTGGTCACGCCGTATCACCGAAGAACATCGTCTGGTCTATGCCATCACCGATGACGCCATGATGATCGCTGCCTGCCGCTACCACTATTAACCGTTTAGTGATTCATCACACCTATAGCTAAAAAGAGTATGCGGGAAAAAAATAAAGTCACTCCGCATCCAGGAAGCGCTGGCGGTAGGCGCTAGGCGAAACGCCGAACGCCTGATGGAACACCACAGAAAAGTAATTGCTGTCTTCAAAACCGCACAGTGCCGCAACTTCACCGATCGTTTGCAAGTCATAACGCAGCAGCTCCATCGCCTTGCATAGCCGTAGCTGGCGCAGGTAATGCGGCACGCTCATGCCAGTTTGTTCTTTAAAGCGCGAACGTAAACTACGCGCGCTAAAGTGGTGTTGTTCACAGAAAGCTTCAAAACGGAACGGTGCAGCAATACTAGCGCGCAGGGCATTCATCAGCATATCTAGCTGGTGGGCATCCGCCAATTGCGGATTATCCGGCGTGTGGCGATAGCGCGCTGCCAACAGAGCGATCTGCAACAGCAACGCCTCACTCAGTTGCAGCGACAGTGCATCCGATTTCATACACTCTTGCGTCAGCGCATCCACCTTCTCACGGATGGTATCCATGCCTTCCGAGCCCAAACACCAGTGGCGCTGGCTTTGTGGATGTTCTCCACCCGGCAGTAACATTTGCCAGTCGGCGGATAACGTCAGGCGATTGCGGATATAGAGAATGTTGTCCAGTTCAAGCTCATGGACGGATTCATAGCTGTGGCGATCGTGCGCGGAAACATAGAACATATCGCCGCGAGTAATACGGTAAGGCACATCATTCCAGAGGTGCAGACCATTGCCCCGCCAGACAATGACCAGTTCGTCAAAATCATGATGATGCAGCGGGAACACCGGCTGTGGGTGCCGTTCGGCAACCATCACGGCATTCTTGTCAGTGAGGAAATAGTCTTCAGTCTGTAATTTCAAACCCCGTATTGCTGTCGCCATTCCCTCACCCGCAGTTGCTATTGCCTACTCTTCACGAGAAAACGCCTGATGGCGTAGTGACTTGGGCGCCTGCGAGAATGCCTTGCGGAATTGCGTCGAGAAGTGATTGCTGTCGCTAAATCCACAGGCGTGCGCAATAGTGGTGATCGAGTCATCACTCTGCTGCAACCGCCGACGCGCCTCCAGTAATCTTAACCGATTCAGATAGCGTTGTGGTGTCATACCCGTATGTTGTTTTAGCTGACGGTGCAGTGTTCGCAGCGGAAGCGAGAATTGATCGGCCAGACCACCCCAGTTAACTTCTTCGCTGTAATTATTTTGCAGCCAGCCCAACAGTGCCTGCACCCCCTGACGTTCAGAGCCGTTACCCTGCGTTTGGAAACAATGCTGACGCAGTTGCACCAAAATTTGCAAAAACAGGCTCTCGCTGGCGGCAATTGCTTCCGGCGCATCGCTTTGCGCCAGTTCCGCTAGACTGTTCAGCGACTGCTTTAACTGTTGCATTCCCGCCGCATTCACCTGCCACTGCCCTTGCCACTCGCCGTTCGGGCCATACGGCAAAAATGCAGCGATATCAGACAGGAAACGAAACCCGCGCGGCGAACGGTACAGCATGTTGGTCAGGCACAGCCCTTCTACATCTTCAAACAGATGTCGGTCGTTATCGCGAACAAAGAACACCGTCCCGCTGCACAGCGCGTAGGGTTGGTCATTAAACACATGGACGCCAGCACCCTGCTCCACCAGCACAATTTCCCAGAAATCATGATAGTGCTCAGGAAAGGCCGTCTGTGGGGTACGCGGCTCTACCGCGACCGTCACGGCACGCGAAGTAAAAAAATCATCACCACGAAGTAACGTCATTTCAGTTCTCCATTCAGCCTTTGGCAAAAACGCGACTTTTAAAAAATACAGCCGTTGAAAAAGGCAGCCTTTGAAAAAGAGTAGCCATAAGCCACAAAACCAGCCTTCAAATACCGTCACCCACGCACCATCTGACTGCACTTTTTTTAAGATCGCCCTGCCTAATTGATTGAAGTGTGGCAAGGATCACACGGCTTTTTCCCTGTTTTTTTCATGGTTATTCTCTAAGTAATTCCTCAGATTGTGAGCCCTTTCACGGTCAGCTTTGTCATTTTGCCAATCGCCTGTTACAGGTGGCACTCACCGGAAGGTGGCTTCTGTTACCGATCCTTACACTGCAACACATTCAACGATAAGGAGTGGCGGCTATGGCGGTGAAGAATATCGTGGCGGTGGATTTGGGCGCATCCAGTGGTCGGGTGATGCTAGCGACGTTCCATACCGCAACGCAGCATCTGACGCTGAAAGAAATTCACCGTTTCAACAACACGCTGGTTTTTCAGGACGGTCATCACCAGTGGGATCTGGCAGCGCTGGAACGCGACATCCTTACCGGCTTACACCAAATTGATGCTATGGGTCTTGCCCCCGATAGCATTGGGATCGACAGTTGGGGCGTGGACTATGTGCTACTCGATAAAAACGGGCAGCGCGTCGGCTTACCCTATTCTTATCGCGACCACCGCACCGACGGCGTGATGGCAGCCGTCACCGCGGAACTGAGTCGTGAGGCCATCTATCAGCGTACCGGCATTCAGTTTCTGCCGTTCAATACGCTGTACCAGCTCAAAGCGCTGTGCGACCTGCCTTCCGACGATCTGGAGCAAGTAGAACATTTGCTGATGATCCCCGACTATTTTCACTATCGCCTTACGGGCCAACGGGTTTGCGAATACACCAACGCCAGCACAACCCAACTGCTTAACCTGAAGCAGAAAACCTGGGACGGCGAACTGCTGGACTACCTTGGCGTACCGCGTCGCTGGCTGAGCAATCCGGTGCAGCCGGGGCACGCTGTCGGGAACTGGATCGCACCGAGCGGACGCCAGATCCCCGTCACCGCCGTCGCGACGCACGATACCGCCAGTGCAGTAGTCGGTGCGCCATTGCAGAGCCGCGACAGCGCCTACCTCAGTTCCGGCACCTGGTCGCTGATGGGCATCGAGAGTGATACCCCGTTTAACTGTCCGCAGGCGCTAGCAGCCAATATCACCAATGAAGGTGGCGTAGACGGCACTTATCGGGTGCTGAAAAATATCATGGGCCTGTGGCTGCTACAGCGCGTTTGTCAGGAGCGTGACATCAAGGATTTAGGTGCGCTAATTCAGTCCGCCGCCGCCCTGCCCGCTTTCGTTAGCCTGATTAATCCTAATGACGATCGCTTTATCAACCCGCCGTCCATGCATCAGGCGATCCGTGACTATTGCCGTGAACACGGCCAACCCATTCCCCAGAGCGATGCCGAATTGACACGCTGCATTTTCGACAGCCTCGCCTTGCTCTACCGGCAGGTCGTACTGGAATTGGGTGAGTTGCGCCACGCACCGATCCGCCAGTTGCATATTGTCGGCGGCGGCAGCCAGAACGCGTTTCTGAACCAACTGTGCGCGGATGTATGCCAGATCCCAGTTCTCGCCGGGCCGGTCGAAGCCTCTACGCTTGGCAATATCGGCTGCCAACTGATGGCGCTAGGTGCCGTCACCGACCTGACCGCATTCCGTCACATGCTGACTCATAATTTCCCTCTGCATCGCTATAACCCGCGTGCGGAGAGTGACTTTGCCGGGCACTGGCGTCGCTTTCAGGCGCTCAGCCAGCCAGAAACCGCCCCACAGGGCAAAAAGGAGACTACGCAATGAGCACACCAATTGAAACCGCATGGCAGTTGGCAAAAGCGCGTTATGCCAGCCTGAATATTGACGTAGAGGCCGCGTTGGAACAGCTCGACCAGATTCCGGTGTCAATGCATTGTTGGCAGGGTGATGATGTGGCCGGATTCGAGAATACCGGCGGACCTCTCACTGGCGGTATTCAGGCCACCGGCAACTACCCTGGCAAGGCGAGTACGCCGGATGAACTGCGTGCCGATCTGGAACAGGCATTTGCGTTAATCCCCGGCCCCAAACGGCTGAACCTGCACGCCATCTATTTGGAATCCGCACAGCCTGTCGCCCGCAACGAGATTGCCCCCGAGCATTTCAGTTCCTGGGTCGCGTGGGCCAAACGTCACCAGCTTGGGCTAGACTTTAACCCAACCTGCTTTTCTCATCCGCTGAGTGCAGACGGCTTTACGCTGTCACACCCGGACGAAAAAGTGCGCCGCTTCTGGATTGAGCATTGCCAGGCGAGCCGCCGGATTTCCGCCTACTTCGGTCGCGAACTCGGTACGCCATCCGTCATGAACATTTGGGTGCCGGACGGCATGAAAGATTTGACCATCGATCGTCTGGCGTTCCGTCAGCGACTGCTCAGCGCGCTGGATGAAGTCATCGCCGAACCGCTCGATCCGTCACACCATATTGATGCGGTGGAAAGTAAGCTGTTCGGAATAGGTGCGGAAAGTTTCACCGTCGGTTCCAACGAATTCTATCTCGGTTATGCAGCCAGCCGCGGCACCGCACTCTGTCTGGATGCCGGACACTTCCACCCGACCGAAGTGATTTCCGACAAAATTTCCAGCGCGATTCTCTATGTACCACGCCTGCTGCTGCACGTCAGCCGCCCGGTACGCTGGGACAGCGATCATGTCGTGCTGCTGGATGACGAAACGCAGGCTATCGCCCACGAAATCGTACGCCATAAATTACTTAACCGCGTCCATATCGGGCTCGATTTCTTTGATGCCTCGATCAACCGCATCGCGGCCTGGGTCATCGGCACGCGCAATATGAAGAAAGCCCTGCTGCGCGCGCTGCTTGAACCTACGGAAACGCTGCGCACACTGGAACAAAATGGCGATTACACCGCGCGTCTGGCCTTGCTGGAAGAGCAAAAATCGCTGCCATGGCAGGCCGTGTGGGAACACTACTGCCAGCGCCATGACGTCATACCGGGCAGCGACTGGCTGCAACAGGTACGTCAGTATGAAGAAACTATCCTCACTCAACGTCAAGGGTAAGACTATGCAAGCAATTCTCTCTTCCTGGTTTGTACAGGGAATGATTAAAGCCACCAGCGACATGTGGCTCAAAGGCTGGGACGAACGTAACGGCGGTAACGTCAGCCTGCGCCTGACGGCTGAGGATGTCACGCCTTATGAAAGCGATTTCTATCCGCAGCCGCGCCATGAAACGCTATCACAGCCGATGCCGGAACTGGCAGATTGCTGGTTTATCGTCACTGGCTCCGGCAAATTCTTCCGCAATGTTCAACTGGATCCGGCAGATTCACTGGTGGTGTTACAGGTCGACAGCGACGGCAAAGGCTATCGCATCTTCTGGGGATTGACCAACGGCGGCCTGCCAACCTCTGAACTGGCCTCGCATTTTCAGTCGCACATTGTGCGTATGGGCGTGACCCACGGACAGGATCGCGTCATCATGCACTGCCACGCGACCAATCTGATTGCTCTGAGCTATGTGTTGGAGCTGGATACCGCCAAATTCACCCGTGAACTATGGGAAGGTAGCACGGAGTGTCTGGTCGTCTTCCCCGACGGCGTAGGCATTGTGCCGTGGATGGTACCGGGCACCGATGCCATTGGCGATGCCACCTCCGAGCAAATGAAACGCCATTCTTTGGTACTGTGGCCATTTCACGGCATCTTCGGCACTGGCCCAACGCTGGATGATGCCTTCGGCCTGATCGATACTGCCGAGAAGTCCGCCGAAGTCATGGTGAAAGTGAGATCGATGGGCGGTAAGAAACAGACCATCTCTACCGAAGAGCTAATCGCATTGGGTAAACGTTTCGGCGTCACGCCACTGGAAGCCGCACTGCGCGTGTAGTTCATATAACGGCCTTCAACCTCAAACCGCCGCGACATAACGTCGTGGCGTTCTGTTATGCCAACGATGATGGAGGACGCAGCCATGTTGCGTAAAGCTTTTGTGATGTCGGTTTTTCCTGACTACCACGACGAATATCAGCGTCGTCATAACCCAATCTGGCCGGAACTGGCCGAAGTACTGAAAAACCACGGGGCGCACCACTACAGCATTTTTCTGGACGAGCAACGCAATCTGCTCTTCGGTTATGTAGAAGTAGAGTCTGAAGCGCGCTGGGAGGCAATTGCGCAAACGGAAGTCTGCCAACGCTGGTGGAAACACATGGGCGACGTGATGCCCTCCAACCCCGATAACAGCCCGGTCAGCGCTGCGCTGAAACCTGTGTTCTATTTGGACTGAGGAACACTTTGAACTAAGAATAATCCCACGGAGATAATATAATAAATATATTACCTCCGTAACTTGATGAATAAAGAAATTAGTTGTCAGTTAACTAATAAATTCTGTTACAGATAATTGTTATTTTTAAAGATATAAATAACTAGAGATTGTTGATGACAGTCACATTTTATTTATCCTACTTGTGAATAGCTCCCCTTAGCGTCAATAATATAAACATTTATTAAAATAATGTTTACCACCACCCCACCAAAACAAAACATCATCAAATTATTATTTATCGGTATTTAATATCGAAAAAATGACATCAATTAATTTTAAACTCCATTAATCCATTAAAGCCAATTTATCGAATTCCGTATTATAAAGATCTTATTTTCTCTGCCGTTATTACTACTACCTTTTCTATATAATCAATAAGAATAGCGATGAAATTCTCTCAACTCACAGTACTTTCCAAGCTGTTACTCGGTTTTTCCGTGCTGATAGCGATGATGTTGCTATTAGGTGTGGTTTCACTACTCCAGCTTAGCGTTAATAATAGTCGTATTGATGAATTAAGCAGCAGCAGCCTACCTGGCGTGCGATATAGCCTGGAAATGCGCGGCGTGCTGTCTGAAACGCGTTTACAGCAAGTACAGTATATTGACTCAAAAACCGCTGAGGAGCGTGAGGGCCACCGCAAGGAATTATTGCAAAACGCCGATGCCTTCCTTGCAGCATTTAAGAACTATCAAGCGGTTGCCAGCACTGAGGATAAAAAAGCGCTGATCAAAGTGATTGGTGAAAACTTCTCTGCTTTCAACTCAGTCAACGCCACGCTGATTGATATCGTGAATCGGGGCGATCTGGCAGAAGCCAGTAAGATCAGTGGCGCAAGCTCCGGCAAGTATCGCAGCCAGCTTATGAAAGATCTGGCGAAACTGGTCGAAATGGAAGTCGCGACCACAAAAGGCATCGTAGACAGCGCCGAAACGACATACCGCACCTCGCAATACTATGTGTGGGGGCTAATGATGTTAGCCCTGCTAGCAACCGTTGCTATCGCTACGATTATCTCACGTAATATTTCTCGCCAACTCGGCGGCGATCCTCACTACGCCCAAGAAATCATGACCGAGATCTCATCCGGTAACCTGACAGCAGAAATCCAACTGCGTCAGGGCGATAACACGAGTCTGCTCGCTTCAATCAACCACATGAACCAACAGTTGATGAACATCGTGCATACCATCATGAACGGCAGTGAATCCATCTCGCTGGCGTCAAGCGAAATTGCTCAAGGCAACAGTGACTTGTCACAGCGTACCGAAGAGCAGGCGGCGTCGCTGATTCAGGCATCGGCCAACATGCAGCAACTAACGCACACCGTGCGACAGAATGCGGATAACGCTAAAGAAGCCAGCCAGTTGGCGCAGCAAACGTCGGAAACCGCTTCTCAAGGCGGGCTTATCGTGGACGACATGCTTAAACGTATGCACGAGATCTCCGACAGTTCACAGAAGATCGTCGATATTATCGCGGTGATCGAAGGGATTGCCTTCCAAACCAATATCCTGGCACTGAACGCCGCAGTGGAAGCGGCCAGAGCAGGAAGCGAAGGGAAAGGCTTTGCCGTTGTCGCTGGCGAAGTACGGACGCTGGCACAGAAGAGTGCTAACGCCGCTAAAGAGATCAAAACGCTGATCGAGGGCACCGTTGAGAAGATCACTGACGGCTCCGCACGGGCAGATAAAGCCAGTCAGGCGATGTCGGAGATTGTGCAGTCGGTTAAAAAAGTGACGGATATCGTGGCGGAGATTTCTCAGGCATCCAACGAGCAGCATATCGGCATCAAGGAGATCAGCGTCGCGGTAGAACAAATGGATCGGGTCACCCAGCAGAATGCCGCATTGGTCGAAGAATCCGCTACGGCAGCACACGCGATGACAGAGCAGGGCGAACAACTGCGCGATGCCGTTCGTTTCTTCAAAGTTAATCAGGACCACATGCTGAGAATTCATTAATTCTCATCAGCCCCGTCGGCTACCCGGCGGGGCACCCCCCTTGTTTCTAATTAATTTCTTTAAGCCTCTTTCCCATCGTGCAATACGTCGCAGCAACACCCGCTGATGGGCAACAAGCCCACCTGATATCACTCATGAGTGAACGTTGACGTCCGGTTTAGGGAAACGAAGTTATAGTTGCACCACTAAACTACGTACTTTGTTTCTACGTACTTTGTTTCGCCAGCCAACAACTATTTTGCTATTTCGCCACACGGCGATAAGGAGACAACATGGACGAACACCCTAGATGGCCCGGTAAACCGCATCCGTTAGAATAAGGACCGTCTTCTTCCTCGACTTCTCTGTTCTCTCCGTCTGCGCCGTTTACCTCCCTTAATACCTTCATTTTTTCCCGCTTTACGTCCCTTTATCCGGGATGCGCGCCCGTGCGCAGCGGACAGGCAACATTAAGAGAGCAGCATCATGACCGATATGATCACGCAAACGGGGCATCGCCGCGCCCGTAAAACATCCACGGCTACCTTTGCGATTGCCCGCGAGGCACAAAACAGCCTCGATCAAACGTTGGCTAACCTGAATACGCATCTGCACGGCTTAAGCCATGATGACGTCATTGAACGCCAGCAAACCTATGGCGAAAACCGCGTCGCCCATGAAAAAGCACCGCACGCGCTGGTGCAGTTGGCTAGCGCATTTAATAACCCGTTTATTTACGTGCTGATGGCGCTGGCCGCTATCAGCTTTTTTACCGATTACTGGCTACCGTTGCGTAGTCACGAAGAGACGTCACTCACTGGCGTTGTCATCATTCTGGTGATGGTTAGCCTGAGCGGCCTGCTGCGCTTCTGGCAAGAGTTTCGCACCAATAAGGCCGCAGAAGCGCTGAAATCCCTGGTACGGACAACGGCTACCGTACTGCGTCGCCCTCACGCCTGCGCCACCGCCGTCATGCAGGAAATCCCACTTCAGCAACTGGTTCCCGGCGATATTCTGATGCTCTCCGCCGGTGACATGGTGCCTGCGGATGTCCGATTGGTGGAATCACGCGATCTGTTCGTCAGTCAGGCAGTGCTGACCGGTGAATCGCTGCCGATAGAAAAATACGACGTATTCAGCGATATCAGCGCCAAAGGCTGCCAGCCCGCAGACAGTGACGGAGAAAGCGATCTGCTGGCGTTATCCAACATCTGCCTCATGGGAACCAATATCTCCAGCGGCACGGCAACGGCGGTTGTGGTGGCAACCGGTAGCTACACCTATTTCGGGTCACTGGCAAAATCCATCGTCGGCACCCGTACCCAAACCGCCTTCGATCGCGGCGTTAACAGCGTAAGTTGGTTGCTGATCCGCTTTATGATCGTGATGGTGCCTGTCGTACTGTTGATTAATGGCTTCACCAAAGGAGACTGGATGGAAGCCAGTCTGTTTGCGCTGGCCGTTGCGGTAGGCCTGACGCCAGAAATGCTGCCAATGATTGTCTCTTCCAATCTGGCGAAGGGCGCGATTGCCATGGCGCGGCATAAAGTGGTGGTCAAACGGCTAAACGCGATTCAGAACTTTGGTGCGATGGATGTGCTGTGCACCGATAAAACCGGTACGCTCACGCAGGATCGCATCATCCTTGAGCATCACCTCAATACGCAGGGTCAGGTCGATGGGAACGTGCTGCAACTCGCCTGGCTCAACAGCGCGCACCAGAGCGGCATGAAAAATCTGATGGATCAGGCCATCATGCATTTTGGTCGCCATAATCCGGCCATCGCCGCGCTGGGTCGCTATCGCAAAATCGATGAACTGCCGTTTGATTTTATTCGTCGTCGTCTGTCCATCATTGTTGCCGATGAGCACAACCAGCAACGCCTGATTTGCAAAGGCTCGGTAGAAGAAATGCTAGCCGTCGCGACGCATGTCAATGAGAACGGACAGCGGCATGAACTGGACGATGAGCGCCGCCACACGCTGAAAAAACTGGCTGAAAGCTACAACCAGCAAGGGTTTCGCGTGCTGATGATTGGCACCCGCGAACTGAACCCGGTCGGCAGCACGCTGCCGCTCAGCGCCGAGGATGAACGCGATCTGACCCTCTGCGGCCTGCTGACGTTCCTCGATCCACCGAAAGAAAGCGCCTCTGCCGCGATTCGTGCCCTGCATGAAAACGGCGTGACGGTGAAAGTCCTGACCGGCGACAACGCGATCATTACCAGCAAGATCTGCCGCGATGTTGGGCTGGAGCCGGGCGAAGTGCTAGAGGGGAACGAGATCGATGCGCTCAGCGATGAACAGCTCGGCGTGCTGGTAGAACAGCGCACCATTTTTGCCCGGCTGACGCCGCTACAAAAATCCCGCGTACTGAAAGCATTACAAAGTAATGACCATACGGTCGGCTTTCTGGGCGACGGCATCAACGATGCACCCGCTCTGCGCGATGCCGATATCGGAATTTCCGTCGATACCGGCACGGATATCGCCAAAGAGTCAGCCGATATCATTCTCTTAGAAAAAAACCTGATGGTGCTGGAAGCCGGTGTTATCAAAGGGCGCGAAACGTTCGGTAATATCATCAAATACCTGAACATGACCGCCAGTTCCAATTTTGGCAATGTGTTTTCGGTACTCGTCGCCAGCGCCTTTATTCCTTTCCTGCCGATGTTAGCGATCCATTTGCTGATTCAGAACCTGATGTACGACATCTCTCAGTTGTCGCTGCCGTGGGACAAAATGGATAAGGAGTTCCTGCGCAAACCGCGCAAATGGGATGCTAAAAACATCGGGCGCTTCATGCTGTGTATCGGGCCGACGTCATCGATTTTTGACATCACCACCTACGCACTGATGTGGTTCGTGTTTGCCGCCAACAGCATTGAGCATCAGGCACTGTTCCAGTCAGGCTGGTTCGTTGAAGGGTTGTTGTCACAAACGCTGGTGGTGCACATGCTGCGTACCCAGAAGATCCCGTTCATTCAAAGTACGGCGGCGCTGCCGGTGATGTTGATGACCGGACTGGTGATGGCACTCGGCATCTATTTGCCCTTCTCCCCGGTGGGGACGCTGGTCGGTTTGCAACCGCTGCCGTGGGAATATTTCCCTTGGCTGGCTGCTACGCTGATTGGCTACTGCACCGTCGCACAACTGGTTAAACGCGCCTACATCCACCGCTTCGGCCAATGGTTCTAATCCTGTCATCACATCTTCACGGCGGGTACGCGATTACCCGCCGTATCACGATACGTCTCGCCATCATTCAGATCGTAAAAATACCGTTCCAGAGGCAAAAAACAGATACCACTTTAGCTGTATAATAAGCTAAAGATCTTATTGCAAAAAAAACACATAACCCATTAAATAATAATAAATATATTTCCATCAACATGGTGGTAAAAAAAATAGGCGTGATTTTTTTAAGGGAATGATGAAATCAGTGCTAAACCATTACCCCATTACGCCGAAACTAAAATAAACCCTCGTCTACTTTTGCACACTGCACATGTCAGAAACGGACGGATTGCAGGCAATGGAGCATATCTATGAAATCCCTACACCACATATCGATCCGTAGTAAGTTCATTTTGGCCCTCCTACCGCCAATCCTTGCTCTACTGTGGTTCAGTTTTTCTGGCGTGGTGGAGCGGCGCAGCGCAGAAAATGAAATGATCCGCATGGCGAAACTGATTACTCTGGCGCACGATGCAGGCGAGTTCGCTTACCAACTCCAGCGTGAACGCGGTTTAAGTGCGGGCTATTTTGGCAGTCAGGGAAAAAATTTTGGTGCGGAACTCACGACGCAGCGGCAAGCGACCGATCGGGCACAACAGGTGCTGGAGCAAACCACCGCTAATCTGAGTCAGGACGAACTGGGTTCTGCCGTTAGCGGAGAGCTTGATAAAATTGCGCAGAAAGCACAACAACTCGGCGAACATCGCCGTAACGTCGATAATATCTCGATCCCAGTCACCCAGGCGCTCGGCTACTATTCCGATTCCGTCACCTATCTGCTGAATATTGTCGGGGATATGACCCATCTGGTCAGCGACGGCGGTATTGCCCAACGGCTGGCGGCCTATTACAACCTGCTGAACGTCAAAGAACAGGCAGGGCTTGAACGTGCCGTCCTCTCCAACACCTTCTCTGCCGATAACTTTGCCACCGGGATGTTCGAGCGTCTGAACCAGATGGTGGGTAAGGGAGAGGCGTATATCACCGCCTATAACATGTTCGCCAATGCCGAACAGCGTAAGGCTTTCGAACAAGCCCTTAACACCCCTGCTGCTCAGAGCGCGCTGCAAATGCGCAATAAGGCTATCGCTTCCCCTGGCGGTAATTTTGCGATTGATGCCAGCCAGTGGTTTAACCAACAAACGGCAAAAATCGATGAGTTGAAAAAGGTTGAACAGTTCGCCACCCACGATCTGGCCACACAGGTTAATGCGTTAGCTGCCGATGCTCGACAGTCTTGGATTAGCTATTTAGCGGGCGCACTGGTTTCTCTACTGATGGCGATCGGTCTGGCCTTAATGATTATGCGCAGCATCAACGAGCAACTTCAGCAAACGCTGACGACTATTCGCGAGATGGGCGGGGATCTTACGCGCCGTCTGCGCGTACCGGGGACCGATGAACTTTCTCAGTTGAATCAGGCATATAACGCCTCACTGGAAAACATCGCCGATATGGTAGTAAGTATTAAACGCAGTTCACAGACCATCGGGCGAGCCAGCAGCGAGATCGCCAACGGCAATCAGGATCTGGCACAGCGCACCGAAGAGCAATCCGCTTCGCTGGTGCAAACCGCCAGCAGCATGGAAGAAATAACCGTCACGGTAAAACAAACCGCCGACTTTGCCGGACAGACTCGTCAGTTGACGACAGAGGTAGACGATCAGGCTCACCGTATCGGAACGATCACCCAATCGGCCAGCAGTGCGATGGAAAGAATTCAGGATACCAGCCAGCGCGTGAATGCGGTGGTTGCCGCCATTGATGCCATTGCCTTTCAAACCAACCTGCTGGCGCTGAACGCCGCGGTTGAAGCTGCGCGGGCAGGACAGCATGGCCGAGGGTTCTCCGTTGTTGCGGCGGAAGTTCGTCAACTTTCGCAGCGTAGTGCTGACGAAGCAGGAAAAATCCGCGCACTCATCGCCGATAGCATTGCCAGCGTCAGTGAAGGGACGAAGCTAGTTAACCAATCAAACCGGGAGATTAACAACATTGTCACTGGCACACGTAAAGTGCGCGATCTGGTGAATGAAATCGCGGTCGCCGCTGATGAACAGTCTCTGGGCATCGCGCAAATTAACGAAGCGCTCAGCCAATTGGATATGGTCACACAGCAGAATGCGACACTGGTTTCGCAGGCTTCCGTTGCCAGCCAATTACTGGATGAACAGGCAATTGAAATGGAATCGTTGGTCAGCCGCTTCAAGGTTGACGACAGCGCACCACTGCAACCTTTACCACATGCGCTGTTATCAAGGTAGCGCAGACGATACCGTTCGAGAAGCGCAGACGCCCCCCTAATAGCCGGTTTGCTCTTTTAACATGGTGATACTCACTCCCTCATCGAGGGCGTGAGCTATTTATCTCTCGCTAAACACCGCTGGCGGCGTTCATCGACACGTTGGGCAAACCATGCCGTAGTGAGCTTACGGGTGATCTTCGGACTTTCCAGCGTAATTCCCGGCAGAATAGCGCGCGGCGCTTTCGAGCCCGATTTATCCGCCAGCGCAAAGACACGCTCATACAGGCTGGTGTCTTCAAAATCGCGACTATTGCCTTTCTCCAACGCACGACGAATCGCGCTCTCGCTCATATCTAACCGCTTCTCCAACGCACGCACCGCCAGTTCCGTGGCGCTGGCTTTATCCGAACTGTAGTTGATTAAATCCCCATCCAGCGCCAGCTTAACCCCCGTCAGGCGGCTGACAGCTCGCTGAAACGCCGCATTCCGACTGGCATACCAGCCTGCGTTGAAATCTGCGAACCGATAAATGGACTGCGGATAATTCGCCGGATAGCCCAGCAGGTGCTTGATGCCAAAATACATTCCGCCCCGGCGGCTAAATACTTCCTGCCGAAGGGTGCCATCCACGGTATATGGATAGCCCTTTGCGTTAGCTTCAGCAAACGCAATGCTCACCTGCATCGGCCCACCGGTATGTACCGGGTTCAGGCGACCAAACAGTTGCTGCCCCATCGGAACCATGTCAATGAAATCATCAAAGATCGCGCTGAGTTCTTTTTCCGTGCGTACCTTATCGAGCCGCTCGCTATAGCTTTTTCCGTTGGGGGATTTGATGAGTAGCGCGGTGCGCACCAGAAACACCGGTACATGAATTTTCTCCGCGCGGCGGTTGATCTCCTGCCAGGCAATTTTTGACAAATTCGGCACCTGCGGATCGGCATTGAACGTCGATTCCTGCTCGGTCACCGCTAGCACCGAACACAGGTTTTCATTACTGGGAGCGAGCCCCTGCGCCGTAAACGCCGTGGCAATATCGGTCGCCCACCCCTGACGATCTTTCACGTTGTCCGGCAAGAGTTTGAGTAGCTGAGCACGAACATCCGCAGGCCGTGATCCCGGTGTCGTCGCCGTTTTACTAGCACAACCCACCAGCACCAGCAGAGCCAGCGCGCACAGGGGACGGAACAAGGGAGGATAAAAACGGAGCATAGTTTCTCGGCATCATGATAAGAAGGCTGTCAGAACGTTAACGCAGCCCGTATCAATTATCCAGCTAAGGTGAGTACATGCATTTTACGCACTGTCCTGGCATAGTTAGCGTTATCACTAACCGAATGCGCTAACGAACGGACAACACACGCATGGCTGCTACCAACCATTGGACACGGGATCAATTGCTGATCGCCTTCACCCTTTACAGTCAGTTGCCGTTTGGCAGATTGCATTCGCGTAACCCCGACATCATTCGCTACGCAGCGCTGATTAACCGCACACCTTCTGCGCTGGCGATGAAGTTGGTTAACCTCGCCAGCCTCGATCCGTTCATTATCGATTCTGGTCGCACTGGCCTGCGTGGGGCCTCCAATGCCGACCGCGCGCTATGGCAGGAGATGGACAACAACCCTGAGTTATTTGAACAGTTGTGCCAGAAAGCGATGGTATCGCTCGAAACCGGAGCGACAGAAGCGCCATCACTGTTCCAAGCCAGCGAGAGCGACATCCCGAATTACCGCGGCGGCGAGCGCCTCGCACAGGTGAAAACACGCATTGGTCAGCAGCTATTTCGCAAACGCGTGCTCAGTAACTATGGCGAACGTTGCTGTGTTACCGGGCTGGAAGAGTCTACGTTGCTGGTCGCCAGTCATATTCGCCCGTGGAAAACAGCAATAGAACACCGCCTCGATCCCAGCAACGGCCTCTGCCTGTCCAGCCTGCACGACAAAGCCTTTGATATGGGGCTGATCAGCTTCAACGACTCGCTGGAGATGCTACTGTCTCCACGCATCAAAAAGCTGAAAAGCACCATCAGCGACGTCAACTTCGCCCAGTACGAAGGCAAGCAAATCCACCTGCCAGACGCCTACCCACCCGATCTGTCACAGATGGCATACCACCGTGAGCATATTTTTTTGGGACAGGGGTAACATCATCACTGCAAAAACAGAGCGATATACGGACTTTTGCGCGAGATAACGTGTGGGCTTTTATCTAACAAGTCCCGCAAACGCGCCTGTTGCCGTGTATTCGGTAAGATGCCCGAATGGTTGAATCGCTGTATCCAATACGTCAAGCTAGCCTGCGTTAGCGCAGCATTTTCTGCTTGCTCGTTATCCAATAGGAAAATCAGCCAGTCCCATTTATTCAACTTGTGCGCTAAAAAGTAGTACACCTCAACGTGTTCTCTAGAAGATGCCTCTTCCAGACAGCGCTGGAGTTCAGGCAGCGACAAAGAAATTTTCTGCTGATCAAACAGCTTCCACGCAACCTTCGCAATAGCAAACGAGGAATGTCGCAGAGCAGCAAACAGTTGTTCACGAGCATCGTCACCGGTACGCAGAATAAGAATACGCAAAGCGCTGTGATAAAGACTGGGGTAGCGCTCATCCAGATAGCGTTCCGCCAGCGCCACAATGCCGTCGTAGCGATGCTCATCGAGTCCCCACAGCGTGATTTTACACATTGTGACCGTCGTCGCTCGATCCAGTGCCGCAAGATAATGGGTGACCGGATCGTCGTTTTGCTCACGCAGTAGCCCTGAGGCACGCTGGCGCACTAATGCATTCTTATCAAACAGTAAAGCAATCAGCAGAGGAGTGGGAACGGGGAACGCGCTGCCCATCACGTACTGCAATGCCGCCTGCTTGATCGGTGCGAACGTATCTTTCAACAGAATCGCCATCACGTCATGATCGACATCCTGATCCGCGCTTAGCAAATACTGCGCCGCGTTTGATCTTACTAACGGATCGCGATGCAACATCGCCTGCACAAAGATCTGTTTCAGTGGGAGCAGATCACGATCAACCAGAATACTCAGAGATAATCGAGCGACGGTTTTGTCTTCCGAAGACAGTCCTGCCAGTAGCGACGGGATGTGTGCCTTCTCAGCCAGAAAACTGACGATTTCATCCACCAGCGGCTGGTGATTTTCCCTCTGACATTCCAGCAGCCAGAAAATATCAGGCAAATTGGCGACAAAATGCGCGGTATTATCCGACGTTAACAGCAACCGCACGCTCTGTTTGGCCGCACGGCGTACTGGTTCAGCCCAATCGTTCACCCGTTCAATCAGTGCTGGCAAGGCAGATACCTCATCCATGAAGCCCAGACACAGCACCGCACGCTGCCGAATATGCCCGTTATAGTGGCGCGTAAGCGCTATCAGGCGTGACGCCGAGTCTAGCAAGCCAGCCTGCGCGGGCTGATAATAGTTGTCCGGCAAAGTCACGAGCTTTTCCAACTGTTGCAGCAGTAAATCGTAAGATGCCATATTCCCTGTCCTCTTTCTCTGGCAGCAGGAACACTGCCAATTACGCCATCACCGTCCGGTACAGCAGCGCATTCAACATCGTGTCATCAACGGTCTTACTGTCTGGTAACGCAACGGAGCTATCCGCTTCGTTCAGCATCTGCGTGATGAACGCGTGGATCACTTCCCGACGCGGGCCATATTCCGCCTCACCCGACCGTTGCTTTATCTCCAACAGTTGATGAATGTCAGCCAGCAGGCGCGGATCGTCTACCGTTCCTGCAAGCAACTGCGAAAAACGCATCGGCGGCATCCCTTTACCCGCCTCTATCCAGCGCACCGCCAGCAGCGGGCGCAGGACGTAGAAATACTTTTTGAGGCGTACCGTCTCGTCTTGCAGATAACCGCGAAAGTTTTTACGCGCCATCGACAAATAGTGCCAGCGTGCCTTGGACGGCGAGAACCATGCAGGCACCGCTGCCCGCAGTTCGGACGTAGTGTCCCGATCTTCCTGATAGACTACAGGCGAATCCAGCCATTCGATCAGCGTCGGGTTAGCCCGCTTAAGCAGGCCGAGTGCTTTGCGCCACTCCCAGCCGCAGACGTCCAGTTCATCGTCGATAGGCAGCTCGATCACATCGCGCTGCGGCTCCACGCGCAAGTACCATTCAGGCCGGTGCACGTAGAGAAAGCGCACGTCGTAGTCGCTATCTGGGGATGAAAATCCCCAGCCACGGCTGCCCGATTCACAGGCATAAAGCACCTTCACCTGATAACGTTCTTCCACGTCCTGTAAGACTAATTTTATCCGCGTCCGCATGGCAGCATCAACGCGATAATCCTTTTCCATCATGATCTTATCCTTTTACACACACCACCTGACGCAGCGTATGCACGATTTCCACCAGCGATGACTGTGCCGCCATCACCTTATCGATATCTTTGTACGCCATCGGGATTTCGTCGATAACGTTGCTATCTTTTCTGCACTCAACGTGCGCGGTCGCACGGATTTGATCTTCCACGGTAAAACGTTTTTTCGCCGCAGTACGACTCATGGTTCTCCCCGCACCGTGGCTACAGGAACAGAAACTGTCTTCGTTCCCCAATCCGCGCACGATGAAGCTCTTCGCCCCCATCGATCCCGGAATGATCCCCATTTGACCTTTCTGCGCCGATACCGCCCCTTTACGGGTGATCAGCACCGATTCACCAAAGTGCGTTTCGCGCTGCACGTAGTTATGGTGGCAGTTCACACCTTCCTGCTGGGTGGTAAACGGCTTCGTCACAATACGGGACAGCGCTGCCAGCGTATGCGACATCATCACTTCACGGTTATGACGAGCAAAATCCTGCGCCCACTCGACCGCTTCCATGTAATCCTCAAAGTGCAGGCTTCCTTCCTCGAAATACGCCAGATTACGGTCCGGCAGATTTGCAATGTGCTGCTGCATATCTTCCTGCGCCAGCTTGATGAACAGCGATCCAATCGCGTTTCCTACACCACGCGATCCGCTGTGCAACATCACCCACACGCGATCCACCTCATCCAGACAGATTTCGATAAAGTGGTTACCCGTCCCTAACGTTCCCAAGTGCTGGTAGTTGTTCGTTTTCAGCAACTGCGGATATTTATCCGTCAAACGTTTAAAACGTGGTTCCAGCAGTGACCAATGCGAATCCACCGTTTGCGGTGGATTCTGCCAGGAACCGACGTCGCGCTTGGAACGCGTAACGCTACGTCCGTGCGGCACCGCCTGTTCAATCGCGCTACGTAGCCCCAGCAGGTTATCCGGCAAGTCACTGGCAACCAGTGATGTTCGCACCGCGATCATTCCACAGCCGATATCTACGCCGACCGCAGCGGGAATAATCGCGCCACGCGTGGGGATCACACTACCGATCGTCGATCCTTTTCCCAGATGCACATCCGGCATCACCGCCAGATGTTTAAAAATGAACGGCATTTTGGCCGTGTTCAACAGTTGATCGCGGGCTTCCGGTTCCACAGGTACACCCTGTGTCCACATTTTTACCGGTGCGCTATTCACTGGCGACATCATGTCGTAATCCTGCGTTTTCATCTCTTCCATTTTTTCTTCTCTTTGTTTGTCATTGTTCACCTGAGATATAGCGAAAGACGTGCCAGATTTCTGAAAAAGACAAAATAAAAACATAAATAATTGATAAATAATGATTAAAAAATAAAACACACAAACTAGCGACGGCACAAAAAAACAGGTAACTTTATCCTATAGGATAATAATTTATAACAAGGTATAACATGAAACGTCGCGTCGTCATTGGTGTGCTGGGCACCACGCTGGATAGACGGGGTAAACGGGAGAATCGCTGGACGAAATGGCGGCCTACTGTCGGCCTGTGTCAGCAGCCGGATTTTCCGGTCGATCGTCTGGAACTGCTGCATCAATCGCGCAACGAGGGAATGGCACAGCAGGTGGCAGAGGATGTTGCCGTGGTGTCACCCGCCACGCAGGTCACGCTTCAGACTGTTGAGTTAAACGATCCCTGGAATCTGGAAGAGGTCTACAGCGCCTTTCTGGACTTTGCGAGCCACTACCCGTTCGATACTGAGAACGAAGAGTATTTCGTCCACATCACCACCGGCACCCACGTCGTGCAGATTTGCTGGTTCCTGCTAACCGAAGCCCGCTATCTGCCCGCCAAGCTGCTGCAAACCGCACCGGGGGAGAAAGCGGATCGCCCTGCACCACAGGGTATCTACGCCGTCATCGATCTGGATCTCAGCCGCTACGCCACCCTCACTAGCCGTTTCCAACACGAACAGCAGCGCTCCGTCTCATTCCTGAAATCCGGCATCGAAACACGCAATAGCACATTCAATACGTTGATCGACCAGATTGAACGCGTCGCGCTGCGATCCACCGCGCCGATGCTCTTGACTGGGCCGACGGGCGCGGGGAAATCCTTTCTGGCGCAACGCATCTACCAGCTACGCCAGTCTCGCCATCTGGTTAGCGGGCGGTTTGTTGCGGTTAACTGTGCCACGCTGCGCGGTGACAATGCGATGTCAACGCTGTTCGGCCATGTGAAAGGCGCATTTACTGGCGCATTGCAGGCAAGAAGCGGGCTGCTGCGTGAAGCGGACGGCGGCATGCTGTTTCTGGATGAAATCGCCGAACTGGGGCTGGATGAACAGGCCATGCTGCTCAAGGCCATTGAGGAAAAACGCTTTTTCCCGTTTGGCTCAGATAAAGAAGTCAGCAGCGATTTTCAGTTAATTGCTGGCACGCACCGCAACCTGCGCGAGTGGATCGCACAGGGCAAATTTCGTGAAGATCTCTATGCGCGTATTAATATGTGGACCTTCCCCTTGCCGGGACTGTCGGAGCGGCGGGAAGACATCGAACCCAACATTGAATACGAGCTCCAGCGCTTCACACGCGATCATCAAACACAGATTCGCTTCGATAAAGAGGCACGACAGCGCTACCTCGCCTTTGCCTGCTCACCGCAGGCAGCGTGGCATGGCAACTTCCGCGAACTCGGCTCTTCTATCGCCCGCATGGCGACACTGGCGGAACAAGGCCGCATCACCGTTGCTCTGGTAGAAGAAGAAATTACTCGCCTGCAAGCCAGTTGGCGGAGTGATGCGCCAGCAACCGCGCTACCGCCCGAACTCGCCAACATCGACCTGTTTGAACAGCGCCAGCTTGAAACCGCGCTCGACGTCTGCCGCACCGCCAATTCGCTCTCCGAAGCCGGTCGCCTGCTGTTCGCCGTCTCACGCCAGCAAAAACAAAAGCCCAACGACGCCGACCGTCTGCGTAAGTATCTGGCACGTTTTGGGCTGAGCTGGGAGGGGTTGAAACGGGTATAAATTCATCATAAATTTATACCTTATGTGTAGGCTACGATATAATTGTTCTGTTCCCATCAGGCAACGGCAAGATGAAAGTATTCGCTATCACCACATAGCAGGTGTCTACAGATTATAGCCATACTTGCTATAAGCGATTGTTTTAATTAAGGTAGATGATATGAAAACCACAATGTCTCAGAAGTCGGCCCGTGAAGGCCTTGGCAACCCTGAACTGTTCCAGGGCGGTGTTTACGTAACGAAGAACGGCTCCGCAGAGCTCTTCGTGCAAACGGCGGCAGAACGGGAAGCAGAACTGCTTGAAAGAGAAAGAGAAAGGCAATCTAACGCGCTTTTAAAACTGGTGATGACAGCCAAAAAAGAAATTAAGGACGGTCATGGCATGTCCGCCGAGGAAGCCCTGCAAAAACTACGTGAAGCACGGACGTAAAACAAGGAGCCAACTTGGCGAGTTCATATACCCTTAAAGTCGCCCCTGCGGCTGTCTGGTCTTTGCAGGATGCTGAGTCTTATAAATCTCACTATATTGGCATTGCACAGGCCGCTACGTGGTCTGAATCGTTGTTCTTATCATCCATACAGGCCATTTCTCAAGATCCTGCCCGCTACAGGCACAACGCGATATTATCCGATAAGGGAATCGCGCTCCGTGAGCGTCTCTCGATAGAAGATGATTTTCGCTGTTTATATGATGTTGATGAAGAGCATCGCATCATAGAGATCCTGCTTTTTGTCAGCATGAAACAGGACCTTGAGAAAATGCTCTATCGCTATCATGTGTTGAGCTGATTAATTCCGAATCAGTAAACAGGACACTTTCTATCCAGTAAATTTGACGAAATATCTAAAATATTAGATATTTTATTTACTGAGATAAGGAGGTAAGCATTATGGCGCTAAAATTCTACGAAAGCCCGTTTCATGTAACGCATGACGCTGAGATTGCCAGCAAGATGGCAATGAAAATGGATTTATCAATCATGATCACTAATTTAATCAAAGAGAAAGGCTGGACACAAAGAGAGGCAGCGGAAAAACTGGGTATCAGCCAGTCGCGCGTTTCAGAACTGAAAAATGCCAAGATCGAGCTTTTCACTATTGACGCCATGTTCGACATGCTGGATGCACTCGGTTTCCGCGCGAAGATGTCGATGCCAAGCCTACATCAGGCATCCATCGCTATAACTGAAATCGAATCAGCAGGCTAACGTTTTTTACAGCGTTCAGTCTCCCTGACATCAGCCATAAGCGCTTTTAGCCGTTGTTCGGCCACCTCCTTAGCTTTACGATCAACGCTTTTAATGCCCCCCCTCCCCTGTTCATCAATAATGCGTGTAAGATTCCTCGTGCCCACAAGCAACCCTAGCTAGCCTCATTTTAGGGGAAACACAGGGGGAGGTTCCCGCAGGGAGGCCTCACCCCTGTGGTCGCCCCGTGTATCGCGGTTTGCCAGCGGAGGCTTTCATTTCTGTTTCTGCGAACTTCATTCCAAAACGCACTGTAATTCCACTGTAAATCTATCCACCCTATTTCACGTTTTTCGCCGTTGGAATAGAGTCTCTGTGCTGCGGCAAAATCCGCAACCGGGCTTGGAACCCCGAACCTCTCAAGACTGAAAAACGCTTTGTTTTTTCAGGGGCTGCGTGCACACTCTTTATGGTGACGCAGGCAGGGCAACCGCAAGGTTGACCGGTCTTCTTGAGAGCCGGGGTTCCAATCCTGTCTGTGTCACCCCCCAAGTTTGGAACCTTGTGTGGTGGCGGACTTAATTATCTCAAGGAAAAAATGACCATGACGGACACTCACGCCACACTCGATGACAGCACCATTACTATTTTCCGCGATCTGATCGCCAGCCTGCCTTTCGCGCAGTTAGATGACGTTCAGCTCTGCGACCTCGGCGCGATTGCCGCCGAATCGGTTGAAGGCCTGTGCCACGGCCTGCATTACCTCGGCGACACGCTACAAAACGACGTGGAACTGCCGCAAGAAAGCCTCAACCAGCTCGGCGCGTGCCTCAACGCCACCGCACACCTGATTCCGGCACTGCTGGAAATGTGTGAACAGGCGGAACGCCACGTGCGCACGGTAACGGCAGTGAGTGACGTGCCTCTTACGACACAATAAAAACAATACTTTATGCATTACAGGTGGAGCGTTCCCTTACTCCTCCTTTGCAAGGTGGCACTTATACTCTTATATAAGTGCCGCAATTTATGACGGGTTTACCGTTATCCGGCGTAAAAAATTATGCAGCAGTGGGCATGAGCACCGAGTGAGCGGCATGGATGCCGCGAAAGCCAGTGCCGCGTCGGACAAAAACGTCAGAGACGTTTTTGAACAGCACTCGTGCTGACCCGAAGGGCGAGCCCCATTTATGAGGCGAGTAAACGCGTCACTGGCGGCTCGACTAGTGCTCATGAACACCGATGGCACCGCAAAGCGGCATAATTTCCGCCAAAAGCCTGGGGTCTCGGGGCGAGCGGCGTTTGAGCCGTCCCGAGTCGGGCGCGTGCTACGAGATAGCATAAAAATATCGATGTTATAGCGCACGAAACCGTCTCTCAGTTTGCATAAAAAATATGACTAAGAGGCAGCCCCTGAAGACGGGGAGGAAATAGCTGAATCACTCTTACAGGCAGCGTTCAAGCTCTCTTCATGCTTCATCTTCAGATCCGCTAAAGCTAGAAATAAGAAAAAATTAATCAGTGATGCAACCTGTATTTTTTCTGAAGTTAGCCGACTATTCTGACATCAGTTAGCGAGGTCGTAGTCAGCGAGATGAGATAGACTAACGCTTCATATTTCGACGACATTCACCTTGCAGCGTAGGCAAACTCACATGGTTAAACGCACAGTGTCCGCCAATAAATCGATCGATATGTACGCCGTCTATGTTTTTGTGACGATGGCGGAAGCAGGAAGCATGACGGCAGCCGCTGCGCGGTTAGGCCTGACGCCCTCTGCCATTTCGCAAACGATTCGGTTATTGGAAGAAGATTTCGGCGTCAAATTGGTTAACCGGGCTCGTCGCCCCTTTGTCCTGACACCCTACGGCATTGCGTTGAAAAACCGGGGAGAAATCCTGACGGAGGAGATTGCAAACCTCAAGGCACAGGTACTGGAAGCGGGAAAAGGCATCAAACCCGACTTACGTATCGGCCTGGTGGATTCATTTGCCATCACCTGTGGTTCGGTGTTTACCAAGAGTTTGATGAAGAGTTCGTCACAGTTGCTGATTCGTACTGGGCTCAGCCCACAGCAGGGTGAAGCGCTCATGCGCCGCGAGCTGGATCTGATCGTCACCAGCGACCCGTTGATCGACAGCGATAGCGTGGTGCGCCATCAACTGTTTTCCGAAGGCTATTTTATTATCACGCCACCGGATTACCGCAAGCGCATCAAAACGGTTGAGGATATCCGCGAGCTTTCCGCTGCACTGCCGCTGGTGCGCTTTAACCGGAACTCGCAGATTGGGATGCAGATTGAGCGCTACCTGCGCCGCATCGATATCCGCGTACCGAACATGCTCGAATTTGATAATGCAGATACCTTAACATCGATGGTGGCAGCAGGCATCGGTTGGGCGGTGACCACCCCGCTTAGCTTCCTGCAATCCGTTGCACATTCCCGCGAGGTGCTCACGCATATGCCGGAACAGCTAAATATCAAGCGTTCGCTTTATATTGTTGGCCACCGTGATGAATACAGTGCGTTCTTTGAAGAAGCGTGCGATGTCACGCATGACATTATCAAAACCGTATTTATTCCAAAATTGAAAACGCTAAACCGCGGAATAGAAAAGCTGGTTGAGATTACCCCAGATAATTCGGAATAACAGTTAGGTATAACTATTCATGATTGGGAGACGGAACCAAAATGGAGGAATATATCCACCAATAGCCATTTAACGATGCTTATTCAACGTTCGTCTCCCCGAGAACTCTTTTTTAGCCATGATTTTATCAAAATCGTGATGGGTTTTTGTTACCTGAAAACAAGACGGCAAGAATAAAAACCCATAAAAATCAAAATTTTAATATTGAAAACGATGCTATGTACATCGAACAAAAAAAAGGAAGAAGACCCATGTCAACCAATATCCGTATTGAAGAAGACCTGTTAGGTACCCGTGAAGTTCCTGCTGATGCCTATTATGGTATCCATACACTGCGTGCGATTGAGAATTTTTATATCAGTAATAGCACCATCAGCGATATTCCAGAATTTGTCCGCGCGATGGTGATGGTAAAAAAAGCGGCCGCGCTGGCGAATAAAGAACTGCAAACCATTCCGCGTAAAATTGCCGACACTATTTTGCAAGCCTGTGATGAAGTGCTGAATAACGGCAAGTGTCTGGATCAGTTCCCTGTCGATGTGTATCAGGGCGGTGCGGGTACGTCAGTCAACATGAATACCAACGAAGTGCTGGCGAATATCGGTCTGGAACTGATGGGACATCAGAAAGGTGAATACCAGTACCTGAACCCGAATGACCACCTGAACAAATGCCAATCCACCAACGATGCGTACCCGACGGGTTTCCGTATCGCGGTGTACACCTCCATCCTGAAACTGGTTGAAGCGATTACCCAGTTGAGCGATGGCTTTGAGCGCAAAGCGAAAGAATTCGAAAACATCCTGAAAATGGGCCGTACCCAGTTGCAGGACGCCGTGCCGATGACGCTCGGTCAGGAATTCCACGCGTTCAACGTACTGCTGAAAGAAGAAAACCGTAACCTGCTGCGTACCGCCGAGCTGCTGCTGGAAGTGAACCTGGGTGCCACCGCTATCGGTACGCGCCTGAATACGCCGGATGAATACCAGAAATTGGCTGTTCAGCATCTGGCAAAAGTCAGCGGCCTGCCTTGCGTACCGGCTGAAGACCTGATCGAAGCGACCTCCGACTGCGGTGCTTACGTTATGATGCACAGCGCCCTGAAACGCGTAGCAGTTAAAATGTCGAAGATCTGTAACGACCTGCGCCTGCTGTCTTCCGGTCCGCGTACTGGCCTGAACGAAATCAACCTGCCGGAATTGCAGGCGGGCTCGTCCATCATGCCAGCCAAAGTTAACCCGGTTGTCCCAGAAGTCGTGAATCAAGTGTGCTTCAAAGTGATCGGCAACGATACCTGCGTCACCATGGCGGCAGAAGCAGGCCAGTTGCAGTTGAACGTGATGGAACCTGTTATCGGACAAGCGATGTTCGAGTCCATCCAGATTCTGTCTAGCGCTTGCTACAACCTGCTGGAAAAATGCGTCAACGGCATCACTGCCAACAAAGACGTGTGTGAAGCTTACGTCTTCAACTCTATCGGTATCGTGACCTACCTGAACCCGTTCATCGGCCACCACAACGGCGATATCGTTGGGAAAATCTGTGCCGAAACCGGCAAGAGCGTGCGTGAAGTGGTGCTGGAGCGCGGCCTGCTGACCGAAGAACAACTGGACGACATTTTCTCTATCCAGAACCTGATGCACCCAGCTTACAAAGCCAAACGCTACACCGACGAAAACGAAGCCGTTTAATTTTCATTTTCTGTCACTATTTTCGATCGCTGTTACGCAGGCCCGGAGGAAACTTCGGGCTTTTTCTTATTCATTATTTACAGTATGACGATATTATTTTTATCCGCCGAGTGCTGACGTAGCAGATATACCGTGACTCATCCTACGCTGCCACCCCCGAGAAATCATACGGAACACATCCAGATAGCTCAGCAACAAAATGGGGATATTTTCGGCATTACGATGACGTGATCGTATACCCTTTGGGTCACCCTATCACCGTGGAGCATTCTCATGGGTAAGGCCAAGGAAAAACTACAGCTTATCCAATACTCAGTCTCGCTTTTGCTTCGTTCTTCGCCGACGTTGTCCTGCCTTTTTCTGATACTAATTACGCTACAGGGACTCTTGCCTACGCTGAGCGTGATGACAAGCATACATCTTGGGAACATTATCAGCAGTGCAGACCATAGCGGGCTCACAACCGTTGCCATACTATGGGCGCTGACCTTCGTTATCCCAGGGGTTTTGGCCCCAGTTATCAGTACGCTACAAAGCATTCTGAATTCTAAAGCCACGTTCCTGACGCAAAGAAAAATAATGGAGGCCGCCTGCCGGATTGACGACCTGATGCTGATTGAATCGCCAGATCTTCATGACGATCTGGAGGTCTTATCCCGAGAAGCAGCACACCGCCCCCTTAATCTACTGGTCAATTTGATCGATATTTTCAGGGGAACTCTGACGCTGCTCAGTTTGTCTCTGGTCCTGGCATCGGTGGTATGGTGGCTACCGCTGGCGTTTCTGCTCCCGCTGGTTCCCGTGACGTTTGCAGTAGCGTATTCGCAGATAGATATCTTCAAAGCAATGCTTGGGAAAGGGATGCCAGCAAGAAGGATAAAGTATTTTCTCTCCGTACTGCTGGATGTGAAGCTTGCGAAAGAAATCCGGCTGTTCAACCTCTCCGGTTTTTTCCTCGATAAACACCGACAGTCTTTCAACGAACTTGAAGATGAGCTCAATCAGGTACGAAGAAAACAACTGATGCGTCCCCAGCCCTGGAACCTGCTTTATCTGCTGTGCTCACTGGGCGTCATGTTCTGGTTTGTCAATTACCTTTCTACCGGGAAAATCTCCGTGGGTGGGCTGCTGGGAACGATCCAGTCCATCTCCTTCTTTGGCCTGTCCTGCCAGTGGATGGTGTATTCATTTGCCAACGTGGGTGTCTGCTTCGGTTTTTTCGCCCGGCTGAAAGCATTGGAAACCGTGGCAGCAGCGCCTCAGGCTCCCCCTGAGGAGCCGTGGCCAGCTCCGCTACATGAGATCCGGTTTGAGGACGTCTCATTTGCCTATCAGGATGATAATTTCGTGTTGAAGAACATCAACCTGACGCTTCGCGCTGGTGACCATCTTGCGATCGTGGGGGAAAACGGTGCAGGTAAAAGCACGCTAATAAAGCTGCTTTGCAGGCTCTATCATCCAACATCAGGGCGCATAACCTGCAATGGTACAGATATCGCCAGAATAGATATTTATCAGTGGCGCCGCCAACTCAGCGCCATATTCCAGGATTTTGGTCACTACAATCTAAATATAAAAGAAAACGTGACGTTCACCCATCTCTCCACTCTGGAAACAGAGCGTGGCTTTCTGGATGCCTGTGCAAAAGCCCAGTTTGCTCTGGGCAATGGTATCGCGCCAGATACCCTTATCGGCAAGGAATATGCCGGTACAGAACTGTCGGGGGGGCAATGGCAGCGTCTGGCCCTCGCCCGCGCGCTGTATACTCCCGGCGAACTCATTATTCTGGATGAGCCAACAAGCGCCATGGACCCCCGCGTTGAGGCAGAAATATTTCGTCAGTTCTCTACCCTTGTTCACGGAAAAACCGCTGTCATGGTCACCCATCGGCTCGGTGTGGTGAAGCATGCCAGCTACCTTATTGTTCTCAAACAGGGAGAAATTGTCGAACGAGGCACACCTGCAGATTTAGAGCAGGCGCGTGGAGAATATTACTCACTGCTGAAGTTGCAGCGGGAACAATATCAGTACGGGGAAGATAAAGAGGGTGACGTGGCCGGATAAAACCCGTGAACTTGTGCACATAAGCAATTCCACAGGTCAATAAACCATCAAATTCTTTAGCAGGAAAACGTCTGATGATTTGAAAACTCACGTCCCACTCATGATGATGTGCAACTCCCTCGTCACGCCACGACTTATCCCGCACCGTTTCTCTCCCCTAAAAATAAATTTTCCGATTCAATCTCTTATATTATTTGAATAATTTGGGATTTAGACCAAAACTAAATCATCTCCGAAAAATAATAGCGGTAGCGCGGTTTGTTTACCTCAGCGTTAGCCCTGTTTTTTTATCCTATACCCTAAATAATTCGAGTTTCAGGACAAAACGTTAACGTTTTGAACAACGCAAAACGTTGGCCCTTTAGGGCGAGGCTCATTTATGGGACTCGTAACGTGGCAAGAAAAGGAATCCCGATGAGCTTACTCAGGTAAATGATTCGGGTGAGTGAACGCAGCCAACACAGATGTAACTTGAAGTATGACGGGTATACACAGGCATCACTTTTTCAGCGGACCTATTTTTATCAACTTGGCTGTAATTAGGTAAAAGGATGATTTCACCTAAATGGCTCGAATAACACACGGTAAAACTCGGCTTCTGGCCTATTTCCCCGTAGCACTACTGCTATGCTGGTCGTCCACGGCTTTCGGACAAGCTATCTCATTTAGTCAGGCCTGGGTTCGTCTTCTGCAAAGCGATGACAGCATTGCCGCCGAACATGCAGGAGTCGATCGCGCTCAGTCCTTACAAGAATCCGCCAAAGGCCTCTATTGGCCACAGGTCAACGTAGGTGCCAGCTATACGCGCCTTGATAAGCCTGTCGAACTGGATGCGCGTGACCTTAATCCACTGGCAAATCATCGGGACATCTTCGCCGCACTAAACCAGCTTGTTAACATCAGCGGCAATCCCTTCGTCACCCGCTTCACAGAACAAAACGTGGTCACCAGTTCCGTTCAGGTCGTCTGGCCGTTATTCACTGGAGGCCGGATTGATGCCGCGCAGTCGATCCGTGCCGCACAGGTCAACGAGGCAGAACAGATGCTGATTGTCCGCACGCTGGCGCAGTTTGAGGCACTGGCACAGACCTACTACGGCGTGGTGATGGCACATCAGGTAATGAAGACGCGTCAGGATATAGAGAAAGGCATGGCGCAGCATTATGACCACGCTCGCAAGTTAGAAGCTCAGGGACAAATAGCCAGAGTCGAAGTACTGTCCGCACAATCCGCTTATGACATGGCGCGTATAGAAACACAAAAAGCACGGCGAAGTATGGAAACCACGGAAATGGTGTTCGCCAAACTCATCAAGACAGAAGGCGCAACGCCCTCCTCTTCGCTGTTCGTCAACAAAACGCTTCCCGAACTGCCGGCGTTGGTGAAACAAACGCTCAATACGCACCCCGGCTTAAAGGTGCTCTCCGCCAAGCGCGATCAGGCCAAGGATCTCATCCGTATTGAGCGCGCCAAATACGCTCCTGACGTATTTCTATTCGGCAACTATCAACTCTATGAGCAGGACACGCTGGCAGCCAGAACGACGCCAGATTGGATGGTAGGCGTCGGCGTATCCGTCCCGCTCATCAGCCGTGAAGGCCGTTCTGATAATATCGCCGCCGCGAAAAGCGCAGAAATGCAGGTTAACCATCTGGAAGCAGATATGCGGCAAAACCTTGAGATCGCGGTCGAAAGCACGTGGCGAGAAGCCAGGTTAGCGTTGGAAGAGTTCAATTCCCTGTCTTCGACGGAAAAACTGGCAGAAGAGAACGTTCAATTACGCAACAAGGCGTTTATGCAAGGCATGTCTACTTCGCTGGACGTTGTAGATGCGTTGAATCAGTTGGCCGGAGCCAAAACACAGCGCGCCTCCGCAGCCTATCGTTACGTGGTTTCCATCGCTAGGCTGATGGCTATTTCCAGCCAGATAAACCGTTTCTCTGACTACCAGACCCAATACGCTATACAGGTGATGCCATGACACAACCGCACTCCTCTTCGCGTTCGAAGCGCAAATGGATCCTTCAGGCTATCTTGGTGATTGTGGTGATCTGGATAGCGTATCGCTTCTGGCTTGCCTACCAGCCCGAACCAATACGGTTACAGGGGCAAATCGAAGCGCAGCAGTATTCGGTGTCTTCCAAAGTACCAGGCCGCATTGCTGATGTACGAGTAGAAAAAGGCCAGCAGCTTGACGTCGGCGATCTCGTCTTCACGCTCCTGACCCCGGAACTCGATGCCAAGCTGGAACAGGCGAAAGCGGGTGAAGCCGCGGCTGGCGCAGTGGCGCTGGAGGCCAAAAAAGGCGCACGTGAGCAGCAGATCGCCGCTGCAAAAGATCAGTGGCAAAAAGCCAAGGCCGGTTCCGAGCTAAGCCATAAAACCTATCTGCGTGTGCAAAATCTCTATCAGGAAGGTGTACTGCCGCTGCAAAAACGGGATGAAGCCAAAGCCTCGTGGGATGCCGCACGCTATACCGAAGGGATGGCCTGGCAGGAATACCAAATGGCGTTAGAAGGCACCCGTAAAGAAACCCAGGTTGCCGCAGAGGAAAAAGCCCGTATGGCTGCTGGTTCCGTCGCAGAAGTGGAAGCCTATCTGGCAGAAGCGCGCGTCGTCAGCCCGCACACGGGTGAAGTCAGCAATGTGCTACTGCGCAGCGGCGAAATTGCACCACAGGGTTTTCCCGTGGTTACGCTACTGGACATGAGTGACATCTGGATACAGTTGGCGGTACGCGAAGATCTGCTTGAGCACTTTGCGATGGGCACCGAGTTTGAGGCACGTATCCCAGCCCTCAATAACCAGACATTCCGGTTTAAGGTGTCTTACGTTTCCGTTATGGGGGATTTTGCCACATGGCGGGCGACGGACACCCGACAAGGGTTTGATATGCGGACGTTTGAGGTAGAAGCCCGGCCGATTCAACTGATTAACGGGCTGCGCGTTGGCATGAGCGCACTGGTAGAAATGTGATGATTCGCGAATGGAGGGCGCTGTGGCGTGACCGCTGGGGGATGGCTTTAGCGCTCTGGCTGCCGCTTTTCACGATGCTGATAGTCTGGTGGACGCTATCCGGCGCTATTGTCCGCGAACTTCCCATCGGCCTGATTGATCTGGACAACAGCACGATGTCACGCCAGTTCGCCAGAGAGTTGCATGCCTCATCATCCTTCGACCTGAACCATCAATTTTCATCGATAGCAGAAGGCTCGACCTCGTTGCGTGGCGGCGAGATCTATGCGCTAGTGGTTATCCCCCGCCACTTTGAGCGTGATATTCGTCTAAAAACATTACCGACGATTACTGCCTGGAATAATGGGCAGTTCGTCCTGATTGCCAAAGTCATCAACAGTTCATTGGCGCTGGTAGCGGGAACATTCAACGGACAGATTGCCGTGGTGCAGGCATTATCTCAGGGAGCAGCCGTTCCCGAAGCCAAAGGGTTGGCAGTGCCGATTGGCGGGCAGATTACCGCACTGTTCAACCAGAACGCCAACTACGCCCAGTTTTTGCTGAACGCGATTATCCCCTCGATCTGGTCGGTGCTGCTCGCGCTATACGGCCTGAATACGCTGGCTCGAGAGGATCGGCACGGGGCACGTTGGGTGCCAGAGAACCCTGCTACCGCTATCGGTTCTAAATTCCTGACACACTGGCTAATTGGCTGGGCATGGGGCGGCATCTGGAGCTATGGGCTGTATAGCCTACTTGATTACCCGCTCAACGGTTCAGCACTGCTGCTATTTGCCTCGATCGGCGTGGTCGCCGGTGCCTGCGTCGCACTGGGCATGGCCTTTTACGCGCTGATTCGTGATCCGGCACGCGCCGTCTCCATTGTCGGGGCGTTAATGGCCCCCGGCCTGGCGTTTATGGGCATCACCTTTCCCGCTGCGGCGATGGAGACCTTCGCCACATTCTGGCGACAGTTACTGCCCGTCGCGCACTATGGCGATATCGCGATTGCCATCACCAGCTACGGTGCCGGAATCATGCAGATCACGCCCGCATTGGCTGCGCTCGCCTGCTTTTGGTTACTGCTCCCGCTCACCCTTTGGTGCTACCGACTCAGTGACAAGGAGACAGCATGCTAACCCTCGCCACTCTCATTCGGTTTGAGCTGCGCAGCTTACTGCGCGATCCGACCATTTTGCTCACCCTGTTCGGCGGCATCCTGCTCTATTCCTTTATCTATCCGCGTCCTTACCTCGCCCAAACGCCGCGCGAACTTCCAGTAGTGCTGGTCGATGAAGATGGAACCCAGCTCTCACGCCGCCTCGCCTTTATGGCTGACGCCACGCCGGAAATACGACTGGTGGCGCAGCGCAATACGCTGGAGGAAGCAAAAACGCAGCTTCTGCAAGGCGAAGCGAAGGGGATTCTCTACATTCCACGCCACTTCTATCGCGACATCATGCAGGGGAAAAGCGTTACGGTAAGCTATTCAGCCGATGCCAGCTACTTCCTGATCTACGGCGCGATCGCGCAGTCTCTCGCGACAGTCGGCGGTACTGTTGGCGCACAAGTTAAAGTCGCCCGGCTGCTGGCTCAGGGGGAAGGCATGCCCGCCGCCAGTTCACAATGGCAAGCCACTTCACTGAATGCCGTACCGGTATTTAACCCAACCATGGGCTATGTCGATTACGTAGTTCCAGGTGTCTTCATGTTGATATTGCACCAGATTTTGCTGATGGGGTGCGGCCTGCTCGGTGCCGGACAAAATCAGCGCACGCGCTCCGGCGGCGTTCGCTACTGGCAATATGCCGCGCCGTGGCGTTTACTGCTGGCACGTACCGCAGTCATTGGCGGTGCCTACCTGCTCTCGCTTCTCTACATGCTCGGTTTTTGCCTTGATGCCTATGGTATTGCACGTGAGGCTAGCATGAGCCAACTGCTGCTGTTTACGCTGCCTTTTCTACTCTCAACGCTGTGGCTCGGCGTGGTGCTGGGCGCCGCTTTTACGCGTAAAGATCTCCCTAGTCAGGCGGTGCTGCTGTCTTCCATTCCGATTGTCTTTCTTGCTGGCTTCATCTGGCCCGTAGAAATGATCCCAGCACCGCTGAACTGGTTGGCTCAGTGGATCCCTGCTGTTTTCACGATTCAGGGAATATTGCGTCTTAATCAGATGGGGGCGGATTTCACCCAGATCGGCGCATTTTGGTGGCACCTGTGGATGCTGGCGGGGATATACGGCCTGCTGGCGTGGGGTATGCTCGGGTATCGGCAACGGCAACACCGTCGAGAAAATCGGGCCGCACGTCAATAACGGGAATACTGTCCCGGCGGACACACCGGGACAAGAGGTTTACGGTTTTGCTGTCATGTCTGACTATTTTCCCAACACGAAGGGAACAGAATTACGCAGTGAAACGTTAACCGTTTCGCTGTGGTTCATGCCTTTATATTCGTGCACATCGGCTGACGTCCCCGCACTCACGACATCTTCCGCAAAGTGAACCTGCATCTTGGTAGGCACGTTGATGTCATTGGTTCCAATCCCGATAAAGACGGGAGGGGTAACATAGAGTGTGTTATAGCGCAAACTCGCGGTTTGGCTATCCAGTAATTGCTGGATCGCTGGTTTCAGACTATTGGCAGCATTCAGCCCCTCATCCATCACTTTTTGCGTCAGTTCGCCGATACACATTGTACGAGCATCCTCTACAAGGGCAGCCGCTTTCGGCGTGAAATAATCATCGACATTAAGCCCTTTATTTACATCGGCTGCTGACAGGTAGATATACATCACATAAGGGATTTTAGGATCGCCGCCCTCTGTGCTTCCCCCGGCAAAAAGTTCTGCCGCCGAGGTTTTATCATCAAAATAGGGCGTGCCAGTCAATACGGTCGATGCGATATTCAGGTTCGGTGCATAACCCGGTTGATAGCCCGTACTCGCAAAAGCCGCGTGTGCCCCTTGCGACTGGCCGACGATCGTCAACTTATTTTGCAGCGGGAATGTGGTCAGTGATGCTTTGACGCTATCCAACACGCTCCATGCCTCACCACGTGAATTGAGGTAGTGATGCAAGCCAGCAGACCCAAGCCCCGCATAGTCCGGTGCCACAATAGCAAAACCCAGCGACAGCCAAGTATTCAGATACTGAGCATCCCGAGCGGAACGCGGATTGAGAGAAGGCGCGCAGGAGGCGCCCACGCCAATCGTCCCATGTGTCCATACCACAACCGGCCAACCCTCTTTTGGTGCCTCACCTTTGGGGATGAAAACCGCGCCGGTGTCTTCCCGTAGGCTTTTGCCATCGACCCCGCTCTTCGAATAATACTGGATCCGATATTGTTCCCCTGCCTCCATGAGGCCGTTTTTCGTATCCAACGTCGTCTTTTCTATCAGGGTGCCCGGCGTTTTCGTCTCAGCAAAAGTCAGCGGAGCCATCATCCCGACAGAAATAGCCAGAAGTAACGCTAAGGGTTTTTGCTTTAGTTTAGGCACATGAAACATAACTTTTCTCCAGAGTTATTTAAGTGGGCATCACTCTAAAGATAGTTCAGTTATGGATTAAATTGCGTAAAGGAGGTTATTTTTATCAATAAATTCAATAGTTAGCTAATTTTTAGTCAAGAGAAGTTAACGTTATAACGATCTTTACATTGGCGTTACCAACGCCAGATCGACTGACGGGTATTCACCGGAGGAGTCTACACGCGTGCGGTACTGCGAACCATTCGGACGATAATGCGCGGCTCCTAAATCACCTCATGCAAGACGTGCTCAGAAGCCGCTAAAGAGAAGGGAATTTATTCGTCAAAGAACCAGTAGCCCTGATTAACCAACGCGGTTAATTCAGCCACGAATGCCGGATTCTCTAGTGCCTTGCCCAGTTCTTTTTTACCGAGAACGGTGTAACGACACAATGCATCAGCCGCTTTTGGATCGACGGTATCCAGCCGTTCGCTATTGATGAAGTAGTCACCGCCCACTTCCAAAACTCGTAGCCCGCTCAGACGCGTCAACACACCACCGTCTATCAGTGCACCGATAATCTCATCCTGCTCATAAGGCGGTTCCGCCGGAGCGATATCCAACTCGTGGCGCGGCGTTGTCACAAAGCGACCAAACCACGCTTTAAGCGCTTCTGGCTGATTAATCACGTCGATCATCATCTCGCGCAGACGGTCAAACTCATAGGCTTCAACCCGCCCAGGATGTTCCCGACAGGTCAAATCAGGGTCGCTATAGTGCTCACCGCCGAGATCGTTCTCCAGCACGTAGTCAGCAAAACTGCTGATTAAGTCTCTACCGTTCGGCCCACGGAACCCCACAGAATAGTTAAGGGCGGTTTCGTGCGTAAAGCCATCATGTGGGAAGCCTGGCGGAATATAGAGAATGTCACCCGGCTCAAGATCTTCATCAATGATCGGCGGGAACGGATCGACATGCAGCAGCGCAGGATGCGAGCAGAACTGACGCATTGGCAGTTTGTCGCCCACGCGCCAGCGGCGGCTGCCCATCCCCTGAATGATGAAGACATCGTACTGATCGATGTGTGGGCCAACACCGCCGCCCGGTACGGAAAAGGAGATCATCAGATCGTCTAAACGCCAGTCCGGCAACACACGGAACGGGCGTACAAGTTCAGCAGACGGCGCATGCCAGTGGTTCACCGCCTGAGCCAACAGCGACCAGCCGGTTTCACCCAGATGATCAAAATGTTCAAACGGCCCGTTACTGGCCTGCCACTGACCATCTTTATGGCTAACCAGACGGCTATCAACCTCAGCCTCCATCGCCAGACCTGCCAGCTCGTCCGGCGTAATCGGATCGACGAAATTAGGGAAAGCATTCTTCAGTACAACAGGTTTTTTTTGCCAGTATTTTTCTAAGAATTCGGGCCAATTAAGATTAAGTTGATAAGCCATGCATTCACACCAGTGAGAAGAGAAACGAGCCTGATTATAAAGAAGGTGATACCAAAGCTACTTTGTCATTGGTCAATGGGCAGGTGTTCAGAGAGGTGAAAAGTAAAGTGGTTGCGACCTTACATTGACCGCTTCAGCACCCGACGGCTACCGGAGGATTTATTAGGGAATAATCCGATACAACAGCGTTGATAAGCTTGAGTAAACAACGGCGTATTGGACTGACTTTTCTCAAATTTCAGGGGTTGCCAAATAAGATTAATCTTATTAACATCCTTTATATAAGCTATATTGGCTTTCATTCTCAATCATATCAATCTACGTCGATAGCGTTGCTGCCTAAATGATAAGAATAACAAGGACTGTTGAACCATCATCGAACTTGCAATGGCAGCTCACCTGCTATCCCGCAATGCTTTCCGCCGTTGAGCCACATTTATCCCTGTCCCACAGAAATATCTTTGCACAACCCATGCAGGCAAATGATGGTGCAATCGAATGGTATAGCGAGCTCAATGGTCAGCCTATACGGTTGACGGACCTGCCCACATCGGAAAGGATGCGAGCAGAAGCGCTGCTAACGCAGAAACAGCACATAATCAGTGAGTTAAAGAATAAATTAGCGCAAGACCGTCGTGTATCCGAAGATGTGCTGCGGATGCTGACTCTTGCCAGCCAACAGCCTGCCGATTCAAGCATTTGGGTGATTGGTGACCAGCCTGTAATTACGGAACTGTCTCCCCCTCCGATAATCGCGGTAGCCCCCGTCATCGCGCCTCGACGCATCTGGTGGCCGTGGCTATTGTTGCTGTTATTGCTGGCTGTTCTGGCTCTATTCCTATTACGCGGTTGTCTGCCTGTGGCACCAACAGAGCCTGCACAGCCACCTGAGTCAGTCACACCAACAGAGCCAGTAACACCAACAGAGCCCGTCACGCCCGAAAAACCTGTACAGCCAACCGAACCCGCTGCGCCCATAAAGCCACCAAAGCCTGTACCACCGCCAGTAACTAAGGCACTTTGTCCGGCACAGCGAACCGTTCAGCAGGCTCCAGAGGTAGTGATTATCCTTGATGCATCCGGTTCAATGGCACTCAGTATGGATGCCACACCGGATGAACTAGAACGTTGGTTGGAAGGGAATGAGTTAGTCAGAGACATCGAACGTGAACCGCGTCGAATCAGCCTGGCACGCCAGTCAACAAGTAATATTATTGATAAATTACCCAAGGATATGAATATCAGCCTGGTAGCAGCGGCCGATTGCCGTAAGGTTACCGCCTCAACGCCGTTCCCACCGTCGAAGCGTACAGCATTAAAAAACCAGATCAATCGTATTGAGCCGATAGGAAAAACGGCCTTGGCGGAAGCATTGGAACAGGCAGGCAAACTGGTAGATGGTGTCGAACGCGATGCAATTATCCTGCTGGTTACCGATGGTGATGAAACTTGTGGCGGCGATCCCTGTGAAGTGGCCAGCAAGCTTAAAAAGAGCAAGCCTCGGTTACAAATAAATGTGGTTGATATCCTGAATACAGGCGCGGGCAATTGCATTGCCAGCAATACTGGCGGTAGCGTTTTTGCCGTTAACAATACTCAAGAATTCAGCAATATCATGAATAAGGCAATGAAAGAATATATCCCTGAAGGGTGTCAATAATGGGGCTGGGTTTTCATAGAGACTGAAGCGTCGTCGCAAAGAAAACAATGTAGTGCCTAGAAAACATATTTGTACCCTAAATAATTCGAGTTGCAGGGCGGTGGCACGAGTCCCCAGAAGCTTACACGAGTATGTGACTGGGGTGATTAAGGGAAGCCAACATACAGGCAATTTGCAGTATGCCGGGTATATTCCAATCGAAGGAATAGCGTGTGTTCACCCTGAATTATGCCAGAGGAATACCGAGAGCCTTTATTATCGCGTAGAGGCTAATCAAATGGCTCGTACACGACATTTTTAACGATCGCGAAAATAGTATATCGCGTCTTTCTACCTCTTTATTAACACAGCAAAGGCTTGCAAACGTGAAAGAGATGTTTCTGTGCAGTGATAAGCTCGATAAGTATCAGTCCATGGGCGAAAACGGGCAAGCTGTACATATTTCAGCACTGCAACTTCGTGAAACATTACGTTTGCGCAAACAGCACGCTATCGCGGATACCCTTGCCATTCCCCAAATCAATGAACATGGCAACCGCATCGATTGGTATGCGCCATTTTCTGGCGACATCATCCCATGGTCTGCCGCTACCGACAGTGAGCGCCAATCAGCGCTAAACCAGCTCGAAGTCAGTCAGGCAGCACTACGCCAGCTAAGCGAAGAACAGTGCCGAAATACTCAGCCGGAACAGCGGCTATTCGGTCAATTATTGGAAAAAGCGCTACAGTTTCCCGATCAGCAGCACGTCTGGCTCGTCGGTGGAAAACCTATCATTAGTTTCTGGGGATTTGTGAACGCCCAGCATCAGGTTAGGCTTGACCCGCTGGACTGCTTACGCCCCGTGGCACCATTGATTCCAACCGTCACCACCACGGCTACGACGAGCGCTCCCTCTGCGACCACGGATGCCAGCATTAACGCCCCCGTTCGGCGCGGCGCACGGAGGTTCCTCCCCGCCTGGCTGTGCTGGTTGCTCCCCTTGTTGCTGCTTCTGTTACTGGCACTGCTGCTTCTGCGTGGCTGTGTACCGGGGATCACCATTCCCATCCCCGGTTTCAGCATGAAGGGACCCGAATTACCAGCAATAAACCTGAATACACCAGAACTACCACTGGTTTCATCGGTTACGGAGGGCACAAGCCTGGCCGTTACGGAATCCAGTGTCAGTTCAGTCAGTGGCAGTATATCTACAGCGATATCCGCGAATGCGGGGTCAGAGAAGTCAGATCCTCCCCTGTTAGGAACATCATTACCGGAAGTCACGTCTCCTATACCGGCCCCGACAATCGCACCAGCCCCCTCTCTTTCAACGGCTTCCGAGGCAATCAATTCGGCCTCTGAAACCCGAACGCCGCTAAGCCTACCGCCAGAAGCGCTGGCACAAGGAAGTACGGCTTTTCTGAACGGACTCTGGCATGCCGGTGCAGGTATTCAAGATCAGCGCACGGGTAAACCTCTGAGCCTGAGTTACCAGATCAAAGGTGGAGAAGGTGAAGTACAGATGGTGCGTGGCGATGGCGTCTCTTGCAAGGGGGCCGTTAATGCACAGACCCGTTCAGGGCAGCTCACCATTAATAACCAAGGCGAAGCTCAGTGCACCGATGGCTCGGTTTATCAAATGCCGGAAATTATCTGTATGCCTGGCGCAAAAAATATCGCGGATTGTAAAGGCCGTTACGATGCCAATACTCTTTTCCCTATCTCGATGAAGCAGGAGGCAAGTAACTAAATGCTGGCTGAACTCACTGATTTTAAAAAACAGGTCAAACTCATTCGTGACAGCGGGATCCAATTTCTTGATTTTGCTTTTACGTTACCTGCACGTAAAGAGTACGGTGAATTTCTACGCCAGCAAGGTGATGGCCCTGTTCTACGACTGGTCTATAACGAGCGCGAAGATAAGTACCACATTCCAGCGCACGATAACGAAATGCCACGCTCCGTCGAGTCAGAATATTCTCTGGCAATTGAAGACTCATTACGGCTGTATCAGGGAGTCTGGGTTCCTCTCCCCTATTTCCGCTTCAACCCGCCACGCGCCTTTTCACAAGGGCCAGCCAACTGGGCTCGCGTTCAATTTCATGAACTAACTGAACCGGACGATAAGGGTAACACCTGGCGCGCCACTCTGATTTTTGATACTAAAATTTTTCCCGATCGTGAAAACACCCAGTATCTGGCTCCCAGTGAGGATGACGTTCGTTCTGGTGCAGGCTTTGCGCTAGCCAAACACGTACACGAAATGGGCGATTTTCTTTCCCAACACTGGGTAGAGGAATGGCTGAAGGATGTCTACACCACTCAAGCGCGCGAGCGATTACGCCAGCACTATGAAGATAATGAAGAAAAGCTGGTGCTTAAAGAACATCAGGCGCATTACCTGAATCTTCTCAGTGTGCTGGGCGACACCATTCACGTCCCGGAAGTACAGGTTAACGACGTCAAAATTCGCGATACAGCAATCCCTGTCGATCTGGTGCTAGATATTGGCAATTCGCGAAGCTGCGGTATTCTTATTGAAGAACATCGTGATGATAATAAAGGATTATCACAACTCTACCAGCTACAGCTACGCGACCTGAGCCAACCCCAATATGTCTATAATGAACCATTTGACAGCCGGCTGGAATTTGCTCAGGCAGAGTTTGGTAAGCAGGATTTTTCGCTAAAGAGCGGCCGTAGCGACGCCTTTACGTGGCCAACAATCGGCCGAGTTGGCGGTGAAGCCTTCCGCATGGCAGCCCAACGCCTTGGTACTGAAGGCTCAACGGGCATTTCCAGTCCGAAACGATACCTCTGGGACGATCAATCCTATTCACCCGGCTGGCGATTCAGTCAGGCCTTCGTGAAATCGGATCGTGAGCCGCTGGCGACGGCGGCCCCCTTGCTCTACATGCTTAACGATCAGGGCAAATTATTGATACGCCTGCCCGAAGATGAGCGGATGCCCGTCTTTTCACCGATTTACAGCCGCAGCTCACTAATGACCATGATGTTGTCAGAAGTGTTGAGTCAGGCGCTAATGCAAATAAACAGCCCGGCACAACGGTTGAAGATGAACCATGCCAGCACGCCACGCCGCTTGCGTAATGTCATTATGACTGTGCCACCCGCCATGCCGAAGCCCGAACGCGCCATTTTCGAACAAAGCATGCACGATGCAATTCGTCTGGTGTGGAAATCTCTCGGCTGGGAAGCGATGGAATATGAAGGTAGCGATACGCAGCAGTTGAAGCATCCCCACCCAGGTGTACATGTCAAATGGGATGAAGCGACCTGTGGTCAACTTGTCTACCTGTATAACGAGACGCAAAATTATTTTGGCGGACGCACCGACGAATTCTTTTCCGCCACCCGCCGTCCAGATAATCAGATGTCAGGAACGGAAAAACGCAGCCTGAAAGTAGCCTCAATCGATATTGGTGGAGGCACGACAGATCTGGTTATTTCCCGCTACACCCTGGATGAAGGTCAGGGCATTAATGTACGCATCATCCCGAAACAGTTATTCCGCGAAGGATTCAAAGTGGCGGGAGACGATATTCTGCTTGATGTCATCCGCCTTTATCTACAGCCAGCGGTAAAAGCCGCGATGATGAACGTGGGACACAGCGATGTTGCGTCCGAGTCGATAATGTCACAACTGTTTGGCAGCGAATCGATTGAGGCTGGCAAACAAGTATTGCGTCAGCAATTGACGCTGCAAATCTTCGCGCCGCTGGCTCTAGCGATTTTGCACCGCTACGAAGAGTACCAGCCCGATGAGGGACGTGAGCTTCTTAGTTACACGTTTCGTGAGCTATTGGAGATCAATGTACCAACGCAAAAAGTACAGGACTATGTGAACGACGCCGTTCGTCCTGGGCAGGACAGCGGCTGTGTTCCGTTCTCGATCCTTGATGTTCCGTTAGAGGTCGATTTATCCCAATTACATAATGAATTTATCAATCCGCGTAGCGGCCGGATGAATATTTGCCACAGTCTGCGTGCGCTGTGCGAAGTCCTGTGGCATTACAACTGCGATATTTTGTTGCTGACGGGTCGTCCATCACGTTTGCCCGGCATTCAAGCGCTGATCCGCCAGTTACAGCCAGTCCCACCGTCACGCGTGCTGCCGTTACATGGGTATGAAACTGGCGGCTGGTATCCGTTTAACAAAAAGGGATGTATTGACGATCCCAAGTCTACCGCTGTCGTCGGGGCCATGCTCTGCCTGCTGGCAGAAAACTCCAGGCTGAATAACTTTTACTTCCGCACGGCAAACTTTGTGCCCTATTCCACCATTCGCTATCTGGGCATGCTGGACGGCAACAATATCATCAAAGACAGTAACGTATTTTATCGGGATATCGATCTGGATGCCGAGAACTTCCAGCTTGATCAGGCGCAAGGGTTTGAGTCCCGAGGCGAAGTCCGCATTGGTTTCCGACAGCTTGACAATGAGCGCTGGCCCGCATCGGCACTGTACACCTTGAAAATAACCAACCCCAACCTTGCCAGCGAACTTGCAGGCGATGCCGTTATGCGTTTGCAACTGCTAGCCGAGCAGGGACGCCCCCGCAATGGTGAAGAAGCCGTCAGCCCAGAGCGATTCCGCATTGAATCGTTGGAAATGGAGAATGCACGCCGTAACTACGGTCGCAAAGATGTTGCATTCCAATTGAACACTATGGTCGGTAATGGCATGGGAGAAACCCATTACTGGCTGGACAGCGGGAGCGTTAAAAGCTAATGAGCACCATCAATTCTGAGCAGATTATTCAGGGCTGGCAAAATATTGAGGCTGGCGCAGGACAGGCAATTGACTGGATCGCGACCGTTCGTGAGGACGCCCCGCATCTGGATAGAGAAGCCGATCACCTCACCATTAATCTACGTCGCAGCCGTAACAAAGCCCGCAGATTAGCGCAGGCAGCGGCGAAACCGATGACGGTAGGCTTCTTTGGTTTATCACAGGCTGGTAAATCGTATTTGATCTCCGCTCTCGCGGCAGGAGAAAACGGTAATTTGGAGACACAACTTGCCGGTAAACAGCTTGATTTTCTGAAGCACATCAACCCTCCCGGTGGAGGGAAAGAAGCCACTGGGTTAGTCACTCGTTTCAGCCGACGCGGCGCGAGCCTCCGTGAGCATCAACAGGTTTCGCTGCTACTCTTCAGTGAAGTGGAAATGGGGAAAATCCTCGCTAATGCCTTTATTCATGATTTTAATCAGGAAAAATTTAACTGGCAGTACGATGAGAAGCGAACCCATAACCTGCTAATGGCGCTGGCGAAGCGCCGCAACGCTTCTCGAGTTCCGGGCGTCACAGAAGATGACGTGGTATCACTATGGGACTATCTCAGCCGTCATGCAGGAAAGAGCCAGAGCCGTTTGGCATTGCACTATTGGCCTCAGGCGATTGCGCTGGCGCCTTGGCTAACGCCGAAGGATCGTGGGGTGCTTTTTTCTGTTTTATGGGGTGACGTGCCGGAACTCACAGAAGCCTACACCCAGTTTGCGCAGACGTTGCAGCGCTTGGGTGGCGCACCGGAAGTCAGAGCTCCGTTACACACGCTGGTACAGGAAAAGGACGGCTTATTGGTTCAGCACGACAGCATTATGAACGTTGACATGCTGGAGCGTCTGAATAAAGAACCCGATGTACGCATTGACGTCACACCGGTACAGGATGGTCAGGCGGGTGCGCCCGTTGAGATTTCTCTGGCCGAATTGGCCGCTCTGACCGTTGAGTTGCACATTCCACTGCTAACGCCCCCCCGTGAGCCTCTCTTTGAATCGGTAGATCTGCTCGACTTCCCTGGTTATCGAGGTCGTCTGGGGGTTGAATCGATGGATGACATACGTCGGGAAGTGAAAAGTGAAGATAGCAACCCGTTAGCGCAGTTAATCCTTCGTGGAAAAGTCGCCTATCTCTTTGAACGATATACCGAAAACCAGGAAATGAACGTACTGGTTGTCTGCACGGCATCAACTAAGCAATCTGATGTAAAAGAGGTTGGTGATGTACTGAATGAGTGGATCAACTACACCCAAGGCGCAGACACAGAGGCACGCGGACGGCGACTGCCCGGCTTAATCTGGGCGCTTACCATGTTTGATTTGCGCATCAGCCAAGGATTATCCCATGACGAAGCCATTCTTCGTCAGTCCTGGGGCCTTGGCGGAATGATCAAAATGGCGATGACAGAACGTTTTGGTAAATTTAAATGGATGCAGGAGTGGCAGCAGGGACAAGCATTCAACAATACCTTTCTGGTACGTAAACCGGGCCAGATAACCCCTTTTATCCGTATAGAGAACGAGAAAGAAGACGCCATCCGCGAAGAAAGCAAAGCGCAGTTGGCGCTGATGCGAAAAACTTTCCTGGAAGATAGTGCCGTTACCCGTTATATCGCTACCCCGGACGCCGCCTGGGACGCCATGCTCAGCTTGAATGACGGTGGTATGCGCCGAATGGCCGATTACCTGAGCCAGGTCGCCCGCCCGGAAGTAAAGCTAGAGCGTATTGCAGAACAGTTACAGGATATGCGCGGTGAACTGGTAGAAGGTGGATTAGGAAAATGGTATCAGCCCGAAGGTGAAGAAGAAGTTGCGAAAAAAAATCTCATCGCTCAAGAGATCCTCGCCGCACTGAAAAAACGCAATGGCATGCATGGCGAACTGTTAGCGCGACTTGTGCCCACCCGGCGTTCCCTACAGGAACTCTATCTACAGCAAATCTCGGTGGAACCAGAGGAAGCGACTGAAGAAGAGGCCGATTTTTTTGATATCGGCGTTGACGATGCCTTTGGTCTCGATGCCCCAGTCGCCGCGACACATAGCCATGAAACCGCCTTTGCCCGTCAGGCATTGCAGCTTTGGATTAACCATCTGCGTGACCTGCCAGAAACACAGGCAATGCAGAACTATATCAATCTGCCAAGACCGGTCATCGCGCTGCTGGTGGATGAACTGATCACCGGTTTGTTACGGTTGAAGCTAGAAGATGCGCTGGTTAGCGTAATGACCAACACCGAGCAAGCGGGTGTCCGCCGCGAGCGAATGGTCGAACGTCAGGTATCACGCGTACTGCACGTAATGAGCAATTTTGTCACCTGGCTTGGTTATTTGACTGTCCCTGAGACAAAACGCCCCGTTCGCCCCAACATGCAGGATCAAGCCATTTTCACCCGCCCAGTGCAGTGCGACAGCGTACAGTGGATGGATGACGAGCGTCTCACTCGCCTGACCCCGCAACAGCTTAACTACAGCGCCATTTTTATTATCGATTGGCTGATCGGCCTGGAAGCCTTGATCGCTGAGAATGCCGGTCATTCCGCCGGACGGGAAATCAGCGTGGCGCAAAATGAAAAGCTCGGCGCAATCATTCACCGTATTAAAACTGCACAGGAGTAACCTGACGTGATCAAACCAGAGCTAAAACCCTTAACCCCCGTCCAGCCGGGCTACGCACTACTGCTGTTACGGGCATGGAAAGGGGGCGAGGAAGGCGTCACGATCTCGGTGTTACGTAATCAGGACCATCTTTATCTCGATGACAGCGGGCGGTGGAGCAGCGGTGAAGTGTTTTTAACCCTGTCGCCTCTGACACCTTACGATGATGTCCCTGGCGTGCAGGTTGGTCCAGATTTTCTCGACCCACTGCTGGCAAACCGGCAAGCCGCGTACAGGATTACGGTTAAGGACATCGCCACGACTGATGTTGGCGTGTTAACCATCACTGATGGTCTGCTGAGCTCCCAGGCAAGCGGTGAAAGTAATCCATTAGCAAATGTCCGCCCAGTGGAAGACGCGCCGGTGCAGGAAGCGCCCATCCCAGAACCGCAGCCTGAACCTGAGCCAGAACTTCCTACGCCAGCACCACAACCTGAAGGGCGTGTCGACACCGCTGGTGATAAGCCGAAGAGCAGTAAAAAAGGTGTGCTGGTCGCCATCGCTATTCTCATCCTGATATTGCTTGCCGCTGCGGTATGGTGGTTTACCCGCAGCCCAGCCCCAGCGGGGACAACCTCTACCGCGCCCCCCGTAGCCAAGGTCAGCGGGCCTTGCGGCGATGATCAGATGAAAAACAGCAACGAACTGGAGTTCGTCAAAGGTTGCCTACGTAGCCAGCCGAGCAGTGCTCAGTTGCTTGACGTGATTAGTAAAGCCAAGGCAGAGAAGCATTGCGACATTGCTCAACGTTTATATGCCTACAAAGCGCAGTCAGGAGATACGCAAATGGCAATGCGTTATGCCCAGGAATACGATCCCAAAACGGCGCAATCTGGCGGCTGTTTTAGCCCAGATGCACAAACGGCAGTCTACTGGTACGAGACCATCGTCAATAACGATCCGCAAAATAACGAAGCTAAAGCTCGATTAACCGCGCTAAAAAAATAGGATAAAAAAATGAATTACGCTCACTGGTTCAGTGGCCTATTTTGCGCCGCCGCCTTTAGCTTCCCGGCACTCTCAGCCGATCAAAAACCGCTCCTTCAGGAAGGAAAACACACGCTGTACCAGCGCGTGCTGACTTATCCGGGCTGTGAGTTGGCAAGTAACATGGGTGACTCAGGTAAAGAACAGCCTGCGTTTAGCCGTTTCTACGTGTATCAACGCAGCCAGCACGGGCAAGATGAATGGCTACAAGTAGGGCCAGATAGCCTGGGCCGTGTTGCCGGTTGGATGAAATCGTCTTGTACCGTGGACTGGAAAATGCAACTGACGCTGGCGTTTACCAATCCGGCAGGCCGCCACCCGATGCTGTTCTTCCGTGATAAGAGTGACGTTGAATCCATTCTCAATAGTAAGAAACCCTCTGCAATGCTGGCTCCACTTCTGACTCGTTTGAAGAATAAACAGCCCGTACCGCAAGTACTGGCGAGAGAGCCAGATTACATGGTTGATCAGCTTAAAAATTTCTATCTTCTGCCGGTACTTGGATCAGACGATATTTTCACCGACACCGGCTTTCAGGTTCGCGTTCTGAATGTTGCATCGGTTAGTGAAAAAATCAATGCCACAGCAGGAGCAGGAGGTTCGACTTCGGACGAACAAACCGGGCAGAACGAAAAAAATATGATGAAAGGCTTCTCCGCATCAGTGGTGTTCGTGATCGATTCCACCATTTCCATGGGGCCTTACATTGAACGAACCAAAGAAGCTATCGATAAGATTTATCAGCGCATTGAGAAAGAGCAGCTACAGGATAAGGTGAAGTTTGGTTTGGTCGCGTACCGTTCCAGCGTCAAAGTTGTGCCAGGTCTGGAATACGACAGCAAGATGTATGTTGATCCTAACACGGTGAAAAGCGGTAAAGATTTTCTCGCCAAAGTGCACGATCTTAAACAAGCCACGGTATCAAGCAGCAAAATGGACGAGGATGCCTACGGTGGCGTAATGATGGCGCTGGATAAAGTCGACTGGACCCAGTTTGGTGCCCGTTATGTCGTACTCATTACCGATGCCGGAGCACTGGAGGGATCTGACAGCCTATCCTCAACGTCGCTAGATGCAGCCCAGGTGCGCCAGGAAGCGGCTTACCGTGGCGTGGCACTTTACGCCATGCACCTCAAGGCCCCAAATGGAAAGAAAAACCACGCCTCGGCGGAAGCTCAGTATCAGGATCTGACGCTGAACCCCTTTCTGCATAAACCCCTGTACTACCCGATCGATTCTGGAGACGTGAACAACTTTGGCAAAATGGTCGATGGGCTGGCTAACGCCATTACCGGGCAGATAAAAGCAGCCTGGAGTGGCGAGAATACAGTGGGCAGTGCGCTCGGTGCCAGCCCAGAATATGCCGGTAAACAAACTAACCCATTATTAAGCGATGCCGAGAAATTGAGTAACGCGATGCGCCTTGCCTATCTTGGCGAAAAGCAGGGTACACAGGCGCCGCCAGTGTTTAAGTCATGGATTAGCGACCGCGATCTGGTGAAGCAAAATATTCCAGCAACAGAAGTCCGGGTGCTGCTCACCAAGAGCGAACTGAGCGATTTAAGCGATGTGATGAAAAAAATCATCAACGCGGCTAATGAAGGGATGATTTCACCGGATGACATGTTTGCCAGTCTGCGTTCACTCGCTGCAACGATGGGGAATGATCCAAACCAGGCAAAAAGCAAGAGTGCCACCCGTCTTGGTGAGATGGGGCTTCTGGGAGAATACATCGACAGCCTCCCCTATCTCAGTGAGGTATTAAGTCTGGATGAAGAAACCTGGAAAAGCTGGGATGGCTTGGAACAGGAACGGTTTATTCGTCGCCTCAACACCAAGCTCAGCTACTATCAGCGTTACAATCAGGATGTTGATCGTTGGATCGCTTTAGCACCAGACAGCGACCCTCGGGATAACGTCTACCCGGTTCCTCTAGAAAATTTACCCTAATGATACGGATCTGCGATATGGATATCCGCCGAGGCGGGGTCAGTGGCTACCGGGTATCATTGCCTGAGTTCGTGCTATCCCGTGGCGATATAGCGGCCCTTGTCGGGCCTAGTGGATGTGGAAAAAGCACGCTGCTGGAAATGATGGGGACACTTCTACGTCCGGCACGGCTCAAAGAGTATCGGCTGGGCGAGCTGGATATCGCTACGCCACTATTAGCAGAAGATGAAGCCCGGTTGTCTACTATCCGGGCGCGGGCCTTGGGGTTTATGCTCCAGCATGGCGGGCTGTTACCGTGGCTTTCCGTTGCGGAAAACATCCACCTGACTCGGCAACTGGTGGGGATGACAACCCATCAAGAGTGGTTGGATGACGCCATCGATCGATTAGGCATCCGCTCATTACTCGCTAAAATGCCTTCCCAACTCTCCATCGGCGAGCGTCAGCGGGTGGCATTTATTCGAGCCATTGCCCACCAGCCGCGTTTACTGCTGGCCGATGAGCCAACGGCCGCGCTGGATCCCGACAATGCAGAACGGCTCTTTGCGCTGATGATTGAGATGGTGCGAACCTTGGACATGGCAGTCATCATTGTCAGCCATGACTGGCAGCGAGTCTCAGATTTAGGCCTGCGTTGTTACAAAGCATCCGTGGCGGAGGGGCAAAGTGTCTTCCTCCCTGCCTGAACTTCAACCAAAACATACACTTCTGCTACGTATGGCGCTGCGCGATTTATTGCACGATCGCAAAGTCACGCTGTGTATTGTTTTTTCGCTGATTGCGGTAATCGCACCGCTATTATTGCTGTTTGGCCTGAAGAACGGCATCGTCAGCCAACTACGCCACGACCTGCTGGACGATCCGCGCACGCGGGAAGTGCGTATGACGGGTAATGGCAACTATGACCTCACCTGGCTGGAGCAGTTGGCACAGCGCCCGGAAGTCGGTTTCACGATCCCTCTCACCCGATCGTTGAATACACAGGCGGATTTGGTACGAGACAGCCAGCATTTTGCCGCGAATGCTGAGGTCATCCCCACCGGAGCAGGTGACCCATTACTTCAGGGCATTCCTCCGCTACAGCAAGACACGCAGGTTGTATTAAGCGCCAGTGCGGCACGCCGTCTTGATGTCCAAACCGGGGATAGCTTCCATCTGCGGATCAACCGCAATCTTGAGGGGCAGAACCAGCGCGCAACGCTTGAGCTATCCGTCAGTGGGATACTTGATGAAGCCAAATTCTCTCGTCCCGCCGCGTTTATTTCCCTGCCGCTTCTGGTCGCACTGGAAGATTACCGTGATGGTTTTCAGGTGTCGTTACTTGGGGTTAGCGAAGGGGAACCGTCACGGCCGCGTATGCGCTTTGCCCGAGCACGACTTTATGCCAGTACGCTAGATGATGTCGCGCCACTGGCCAGTTGGCTGGAAGCACAGCATATAGAATCAGTCACTCAGGCGGCGCAGATAGAATCTGTGCGTGCCATTGATCGCGTGCTGGGTCTCATCTTTGCGGTCATCGCATGGATCTCGGCTTCCGGCTGTATTGCCTCCCTGATCGGCGCTTTTATCGCCAACATCGACCGCAAACGCACCGACATGGCCGTACTCCGTCTTCTCGGCTTTCGTCGTCGGGCGATTACCCTATTTATCGTGATCCAGGCGCTTTGTCTCACGGGTGTGGCATTCAGTGTCGCGTTGGCGATCTACCTATTGGGAAGTGAATTATTTAATCGCATATTTGGCACATCCCTTCCCGATCACCGGTTCGTTTGCCACCTCGAACCCATTCATTTTGTTACTGCACTTCTGTGCGTACTGGCGGTGGCATTCAGCGTTGCCGCCATTGGTGCGCTACGGGCGCTGAAAATCGAACCTGCGGAGAGTCTACGTGAAATATAAATTGGCGCTGAGCCTGCTTATAGCTGGAATGGGGTATACCTGCGCCGCACATGCAGCCTGGGATGAAAAATTCTGGAACCCAAAACCGCTGGCAGATGACGTCATCCTCCCTCTGCCCTGTGATGGCGCGATGGCGTTTAGGAAAGTGATTATTCCGCAAAATAACCTGCTAGATGACTACGGTATTGTGGTCGGGCAGGAAGGCGATGAATGGGGATATGTGGAGCAAGCTCGGCAGGAGCATATCTCAGGGAGTTTCTCTGAGAAAAAAGGACAGAGCCGCTACTACCTGATGGCTAAGTATGAGCTTAGCGATTTACAGTTTCTGTCACTTTCTGGCGACTGCCCAACGCCGGATATAAAAGGCCGTCTGCCAAAAGTGAATATTGGCTGGATGGATGCGATGGCCTTTGCTAACCGCTACAACCTCTGGTTGCGGAAAGAGAAACTGGCGAGTTTACCCAAAGATGACGGCCAACCTGGCTTTCTCCGCCTGCCTACCGAAACCGAGTGGGAATTTGCCGCCCGGGGCGGGCAATCGGTGTCATCGTCAGAATTCCGCGACCAGCATTTTCCAATGCCAGAGGGCATGAATAGTTATGCCTGGTTTGCTGGCGCGCAGTCCGCAAACGGGAAACTTAATCCAACAGGCTTGCTACAGCCCAACCCACTCGGATTGCACGATATGCTCGGTAACGCTGCCGAGATAATGTTCGAGCCGTTTCGCCTTAACAAGCTTGATCGCCTACATGGTAAAGCAGGGGGCTATATCGTGCGCGGGGGAAGCATTATGACAGTACAGAGCGATATTCGTAGTTCTCTGCGTGGTGAAGAACCCTATTACGATGCCAAGGGAGAAAATGGCAGCAAAACTACGGGAATGAGGCTGGTTTTGGTATCAACGACGCTAACATCCCGCGATCGTGTCAAAGAAATTGAGAAGGAATGGCAAGCCCTCGGCACGGAAAAAAATACGGCGAGTACAGGAGAAGCCACAGGCTCGTTGCAAAACCTCAATGAAATTTCCGCCAAAGTACAAGACGAGACGCTAAAGAAACAATTAGAACAACTGCGCGGTGAGCTACGTGCCAATAGCCAATTACGCGATGAACAGCGCGATCAGGCGATAAGAACATCGCTGCAGCTAGGGGCATTTTTGTGCACAAAGATGAAAGATGACGGCGAATTCTTTGATCGTCTCAACCAGCTCAATGCGAAAACCTGTGCTGCGGGTAATCAGCTAGATGATAATTGCTCTCGTCGCCAGGAACAATTAGGACAGCATCAGAAAGCCCTCGACTTTATCACTAGCTATTACGCCGACACGCTGGTGGACATGGGCTCAACCTATAACAAATCGCTTATCGAATCACAAATAACCATCGTACAACAACTGATGGCGGCACGCGGTAAAACCAATCTAAACGGATATCTGGATACCTACTGGAAAAATCTTCAAGGGTACTGGAAGGATGGCAAAGTGGCACGGGATGCGTGGCTTAACGCATGCAAAAACAATAACTAAGTAATAATCAGGAGAAAGTAGGTAATGGTAACGTTTAAAGCATTACGCACAGCGACAATTATAGGATTAATCGTACTTCTGGCTGGCTGTCAGAATTCATCACGCTTAGGCGGCAGCGACATCGATCCACGTCTTTCGAAGAGCCAAGACATCGAATTTTTTAACAAATCAGGGCTACAGGCTTGTGCTGCTGGTGCGGCGATAGGGATACTGGCTTGTGCAGTAGCCGATGCTAAAAATAAAACAGTATGTATGGCTGCAGCAGCCGTGGCTGGCTGTGGCATCGGTATTGGCACCAATGCTTACCTGGATAATCAGCGTAAAAAATACGCCACTCAGGAAGAACAACTCAATGCATCGATTAAAGATATACAGGCGGAAAACACCCGAATTCAGGGCGCAGCGAGTGTAGCGAAATCGGTTATCGCCAGCGATAAGCAAACGCTGGCCAAAATAGAAAAAGAGATCGCTACAAAATCGGTAAAAAAAGAGGAAATGCAAAAGCAGATCAAAGGAGTCGACGCCAATATCGCCTATTTGCGTAACACGATTACCGATATGAAAAAACATGAAAAACAGTGGCAGGACGTCTCCGCTGATATGCAAAAGTCTGGCGACAATACCAAAAAATTAGATACGGAAATTGCCCAAATGCGTGACAAGATCGGTTCATTACAGAGCGAGTTGGATAGCCTCTATAACCAACGTACAGCACTGAAAGTGAGCTAAGGAGAGTTCCATGCGCGCTTTATTGCCTGTGTTCACCACACTCCTGCTCGCGGGATGCGTGACCAATCCGCAGAGCTGTGACCCAACAACTGGTGACGTCAATATCGTCACTAAATTTAACTGCAACTATTCTGGAACGTGGGATCAACGGGTTACAGAGAAACAGCAGACACTGCAACATGAACAAGCGTTGAATAAAGAGTTCAATGCCGTATATGCGGCTATCGAACAGGAGAAGACGCAAAGCAATGCCAGTGTTACCGCTAAACGTAAATCGCAGCAAGAATTGCAGCGTTCGATGAATAATCTGGTGGCACAACTGAAGAAAAAGAGTGCGGGACGCGCAGATGCACAAAAAGAGATCGCCGCTCTAGAAAAAAGTATGAAAGAAGCACAAAACCGCCCTTCCGAGTCAGAAATGCAAAAGCAGATGGAACTGCAAAAATTGCAAGGGCAACTCACTGGGCTTCAAAAAATGTTAGAACCGCAATAAACCACATGCCCGCAGGCCATCAGGTCAGCGGGCCTGCCTTTCTCTGAAATAACGCCCACACATCCTTCAATCCAGCGCCACACTACGTCCGAATCTGATTAAAACGGTCATAAGGCACAGCGACATTACAGTTTTTCCATATTCTCTGTGTATATTTTCGCGTTTATCATATTCCCCTTGGCGTTATCAACCACAATAATTCACTCTAAAAATTAAAAACTTGTTAATAGGATTTTAAATTCAACCATGAAAAAATTATTTTTATCATAATGAATAAACACCTCACTCATAACAACAATAGTGATATTTACTGTTTTTACACTAAGCATATCTATTTTCTTCATTTAACTTTAATTTTATTTACGCGAATACTGAAAAATATTTAGGCTCAGTTAATCATTTATTTTTCTGTACACAGAAAAGGGTTGATTGTGATTATAAATAATAACTATGAGATATCACTATGAGTACGACTACTGCAGGTAATATCGCGACATCGGAGGATATCGATGAAATCGAGCAGAATGGTGCCTTCGTAAGACAAAATAATCACTTTCCCCCCTTCGGTGATGGCCCCGATGAATTACCGGTGGAGGCCGATCGCTACCGTTTATTATGGACCCCATTTGCCTTAGACCCATCGTGCGGTGATAGTCAGGGAATTGCTAGGATTAGAATCGGTTATCAGCCTAAATAGGCTATATATGGACACCGACCCAATGCAAGCACGGGCAGATCTTTTTCTGACAAAGTAACAAGGAAGGGAGCGTATAATCCCAAAGTAGCCCTTTAAATACGTTAACCTCCCCACACACGAATATTTCTTGCTTGCTCTGGTGAAGAGATTTAAAGGTACTGAGGATATTGGCTTCGCTGAATAAAATACTTCTATCTACCAAAAATGAAAATGCTCGCTTATATAAGCGAGCGTTAAAATTCAGATTGTCATTGCTGCGTGGGTGGTGTTTGTTTTGGCTGATCTCCCACAAATGAAGAAGAACCATAAATGATTTTATGTTTTGCCAAAGCGTCCGGCATAGCGTTGATGCAGTATGTAATATAATAAACGTTAAACACAATGGTATAAAACACATTCATTTTCAGATCAAATTTGAATTCCATCAACGCATAATGTCGTAACGCTGTCCGTGCTTTAAAAGCCCAAACAACATAGAGTACTACAGAAGCCAATGACAGAATCCCACTCAATGCCAGCAGAGTATCGTCGGTTGGGTCGTATCCATAAATATCCGGCGACACCATTGAAGCCAGTTGACGAGACATTCCGAAACATATCGCAATCCAAAGAACAAATAGCTCATTGGAAAATGGATATTTAGTTACTTCACTAATTATATTTTGTTTTTTGAAAAGCCATACTATAGGCCACACGCCGCACGTAACCATGGTTAATAAAACAAAATTGAGCGTTTTAGTATCAAGACGCTGTTTGAGATCGGAGATATCAGACATGTTGGTTTCCTAATAATTAATAATAACTCGGTAATAAAATAATAAGAATAGAACGAAATCAGGAGGTACTTGGCGTACACCCTGTCTTACTATATTCTGGTAAGACGCTTTTAGCACCATTTAAGGTAAAAGCCGCTGGTTTAACTCCACTGCCAGAGACAATAACGCGCTTTCCTGTACGTAATTTATCCCACATCCAGGAAAAATTATTTTCTCCTACCCGGCTCGAGGTTTCACTAACACTAAACGCGTCATCATCATCAATTTTTACTTCTATGATTTCATTTGTATCCGTGCTCACAGAATGACCATTTACATCAGTAAATATGAGTACTTCTGGGCGATAACCTGAATCATCACAAGCTAAGTATAATCTCGATTTTCCTTTACCTAAAATACTATACTCAGAAACACCCTGCCCCCATCCGCTCACCCACTCATTCCGGTTACCAAAGGCTTGAACGAGACTGGGTATTAACGATACCGTCAGCAGTCCGGTAATCAGTAATTTATTTTTCATTACATCAATCCTTTCTATTCGAATCAAAAACCGTTCCATCCGTCAACGGTATTGATGATACAAAGCAGGTAGGACATAAAAATCACCAGCGTGATATACCAACGCATAAAGCAGCCAAAAGCCTCAACAGCGTTCGTATATTATTTCCCCTGCAAATCAGGTAATGCAGCAACCAGCCAGTAATGGGTCAATGACCATCCCCAAAATGAACCAACCCCAGAATGAGTAACCGCGACTGGATGCTACGCATCTCAGCACAGTTACCAGCCCAAAGAGTAGCAAGGGCATCGTAGCCCTCCAGATGCATGCGCGTTACATTAACATGTAATTGATTAGTAGAAGTAAACAATTCTCAGAGTAAAACGTCGATTTTATAGCGGGGAGAAATGGCGGCATAGCAAATCTGTAGTGGTTCGGTAATTCAGGACACGTCGAAATCCTGTTAATATTAAAACAGTGAACTTACAGGCCGGTAGGCAACAGAATGCTATAGATTTATGCGATAACATACCGCAGTGCCACTGGCATTTTATGGAGCCAAAAAGTTACAGGCATTATAAAATGATGATGGCTGAACTTTCTAATATAACTGTATTTAACGCTTAATGGTGGCTATATGATAAAAATTAATTTTGGTATTTATTTAAGAGAGAATGACATCAAAGAAATTGATGATGAAAATGATCGAAATACTAACGTGATTGATGGTGTGGATATACTGCTTAAGCGATTCCTTAGCATTGCCAATATTATAGATAATGCTAAAAAAGGAAGCACTGACTGGTTTTTAACAGGGAAATCCCAAAAAGATGCCATGAAAAAAAAGTAATCAGTGAAGGAATAATAACTCAAAATGCTAATTCCATGATGAAAAGTAAATTATTCAATGACTACCCTATTATAGTTGGCAAGATATGGAACGATGATAAAGATTACATTATTTGTAGAAATTACATGCAAAGTGATATAAATCTATTTTCTTATGGGATTTGTTTTAGCGTTGGACATCAAGAAATTGAAAAAGATTATGTAATTGAAATACTTAAAGTTTTAATTTATGAGCTATCACCCAAGATTATAAAGGTTGAAACTAATGATTATACATTGGAAGAACATCAGGTGTTTCCTGATAGACTTTCAGTAGGTTGGATGTTCTACACTGATAGTATTTATGATGAAAAAATATTAGACCTAGGTAAACAGATGCACACCATGACAAAAAACGGGCAGGCTGTCGGGACATTATTTTTATCTAAACTCAACTTTTTTGACGGTTCAGATGAAAATGATATAGCTCTGGCTAATGCTCTAGAGATAACTTTGGCTAATCATGGTATTTTACCCACTTTTTCCACTATATTTTAATCATATAACCGGGTATTTATAATTAATAAGAAAATAGAGATGGAAATGAATGCTGCAATCAGAATAAATGACCCAACGTCACATGGTGGTAAAGTTATTCCAGCCCAATCTGGATTAAAAATATATGGCGAAGAGGTTGCTTGCGCACGCGATATGGTTATGTGTCCTTTGTGCAAAGGGGTTTATCCAATTCTTGATGCGCCCTATTTGGTTAGCTTTAAAGGAAAAAAATTGCAGTGGCAGGAATGAAAACAGTCTGTGGAACTGAATTAATTGCCAGCCAGTTTATGGTAAAGACATAGCCTGCGTGTATGGACGGATGAGCGGCCACGGTCTGGATATGCTGGTCTGGGTGCCGCCGCCGCCGTCTCTGACTGTGCGAGCACCGACAACCAATACTATGCGCCACAGCATAGATGGAGCAAACGGTACTCCTGCACCAACCCAGACGCTACACTTCAAGGAAGACACGCTGTTGGTGATTGAAACCAAAGCGACATTGGGTGGAACTAAGACGCCGGGATTTAATAAGACACAGTCGACCGGAGCAGATAAGCTCAATGAGCTCCAAAAAAAGATCAGAAATCGAAGGCAAGGATGGACTGAGGAAAAAATGTTGGAAGTTGATCCAAACGTACAGGATAAGCTCGACGCTATTAATGACGCGACTAAATTAAGTGCCATTAAGTATCTGCATGCACAAATATTTTTTGACAGTCAAGGGAATTTAAATAGTCTCGTTGGGAAAAACTCTGGTATACAACTTAACATTTGGTGATAGAGCATGATTAGTAAGACCAAAAGCAGGCTGGATAAATCATTAAATAGCGTCAAACAATGGGCACAGGGAACTTCACCAGTAAGAGGACATCGGCTCACAGCTTATTTATCTGGTGAAGGAAAATTAATTCTTGCTAATACTGACCTCTTTGATTACGGAATGGCGAAGGTCGATCAAAGCCTGCTCGCCGCAATAGACGGGGCTCACGGTGATGCCAATAAACATATGGCCCACGCATTTACGCGAATGATCCTGGCCAATATGTTTGATATTCGTGAAATGAAAGGCACCGACAGACGAATCGCAGGAAATTTGGATACCGAAACACACTTGATGCTCGGGGCAATTGCAATTGGGCGACCTGAGTTAGTGCAACCCCACTATCAGACAGTATTAGATGGTGTTGATGGCGGTTATGGTGTTCATGATGGACACAATCTCCCACTCGGCACGACACTGCGCTACGCCGCTTTCGGCCTGACTATTATCGGCGACTGGTTAGGAAAACCTCTGGACTTGGACAAGCACGCTTTGCCACGCGACCCCGCCTGGGGCCAGTTGGTGGCACATTGGCGTGAACCAGACCCAGAAAAATTTCTACCTGTTTTATTCACCGCTTGTGATACCCATATTGAACGCATTGCCTTGACTGAACGTGAAGACGACACTGGACAATTTGAATTTGGTTCCGTATTCCTCGCAGTCCATCCCACAGAGATCCTGGCCGTATTGCGTCTGCGCGAAATCATAGGGTTGATGAACCCAGCCCACATTGACCATCCACTGATGCAGACACCTTATGCCGCGATTACCTGCCAACCCGGTGAAGTAACTGAACGCGATGAATTACTTGACCGTTTTCTCGACGTGGTACGTCAGCGTGATCCTCAAGTGCTGCCATCAGGCCTATGAGAGATCGAACCGCTGCCATGCTAACTCCAACGTGGGAACAATTTTCTGCTGTATTCGCCGCCTCCGGCGACAAGCAGGCACAGGCTGTGCGAAAGGCATTGCTCCAGCAATACGGCGAATGCGATAACGATCCGGCTGCATCATCGGCAGACAACTATGTGGATGCCATAATCGCAAACGATGGTTACCTTCTGGATTATAAAGAAGGCACTTTCAGTATTATCGAGTGGCTGGAAGAAAAGCTGGGGGATACCTTCACCGCCGATTTTGATGATGACTACGAGACGGTGAAAGTGCGCTTTGGCGACAGGGTGCTTGTGCTATCTCATCACTCCATGGGAACGGATGGGTTCGAGCAGGATTTGGCGAAGCTCGAACGACTGATGAAAGATCGATACCTCTTCCTCTACCGACGTCCAGAAGCAGGTGTTGTCAATGACACTGAAGAGTGGCTGCTGGTGCCCACAGAGCATTGGCTGCGGGCCATACAGCGTTATGGGCAAGCGCAGGTGTCAACCTATTTCAGGCACGGTGCCAATAAAGAGAGTCAATGGGATGCACGTTACCACTTCAAGACCAGAATATTTTTGTGGTTGCTGCTACCCGTGATAGTCGTTTTCTCTCTCTACGTGGTATGGGGAACGCTAAAAGGCGATACGCCACCACCGCCGCAGCCGAAAGGATGTGAGAATGTAGACAGGGCTTACAGTGATCAGTCAGAACAGGTAGCAGCTATCATGAAATACCAGATGCGCAAGAAACTCGGTTGCGATAGTAGATAAAATTGACGGTGCTGTGTAACGAAGGAGAAAGTCTATGTCAGGACGTGGTGCCATTCGCCTGGGGGATGCCCATTCAGGTGGAGGAATAATGATTGAAGCCAGTGGCTTTCCTGTTAATGGCGTTTCGCAGTGTCTGCTTGGCGATAACGCGGTATGTCCCACCCACAAGGGAACGTTTCCGCTAGTTTCAGGCGGTGATGGTTCTGCGGTTCATAATGGACGCCCCATGATATTTGAGCCTGGCAAACTGGCCTGTGGCTGTAGCGTGTCATCATCCTGTGCAGGGAATTACAATCGTAAATAGTGATAGCAATGTAATAACTCCACCCTAAACAGAGCGGATGATACTACCCCACCAATTTATCAGAGCATGGAATGGCTGAGGTGGGGAAGCACTGCGTCAGCGAGTCGTATTAAAAGGTCACCGAAGCCGTTCACAGTCAGCTCAGCTCCCACTTATCCAATACGGAGCAGTACCCCGATCATCAACTGGATCTGAATGTATGTAGTAACCACCCTCGAAGGCTATTTGCCGGGAAAATGCCCAATGCCCTAGGAGTTCAGGAAACGCTCGGCTGGTGAGTCATGTCAGTGCAGGAATCTCAGTGCTGTATTCTTCCTGGAGTTTGCGCATGCGCAATACTCATGGCACATCCTTAGCTTTCGGACTGGTTTGCCACTGTAATAGCTCAGTGATATCACGCTCTCCCTCTGTTTCTTTTATACGGCGCTGTTGCTCAGCAAACAGTTCATATTCAGCCTGAGCCTTGTCATCTGCTATTTTCTTGCTGATCGTACCTGCACCGTTTAATACATCACGATCATTGAATTGCAGGAATTGATCTAATTTTTCCTGCCAGTCACGTAAAAATATCTGCTGACGACGTCTGGCCTGATCTTCAGCAAAATCCAGCCACATATTGACCACGCGGTTCAGTTCATCGACTTCGCGTTGATTGAGATAATTTTTGGCGACGGTGACATCGCCTTTGCGCACTTCATCGCCCTTGAAGCTGGTCAGCCCCATATGCGGAAGAGTGGCATCGGCGCGCTGGTGGATCAGCTCAGCGGCTGTTTTGCCGGTACAGGCGAAATGCAGTTTATTCTGGATAGTCTGGAAAAAGAGAGTGGTCTCTTTTAGTGAGGGTTGATAATCCGCTGCAAGAGCAAAGATTTCCCGTACCCGTAAATAGACGCGCCGTTCACTGGCCCGAATATCACGGATGCGTTCCAGCATCTCACCAAAGTAATCGGGCACCACTGACGGGCCGACTGGTGGATTTTTCAGTCTCTCATCATCCATTACAAAACCTTTAATCAGGTATTCCTGCAAGGTCTGCGTAGCCCATTGACGGAACTGGATACCCCGAGTTGAACGGACGCGGTAACCGACGGCCAGTACCAATGACAGATTAAAGTATTGAACCTGATAATTTTTTTCATCGCTGGCAGTTGTTCGGTAAAACCGAACAACTGAATCTTCATCCAATTCACCGTCTTCAAAGATGTTTTTGATATGCTCACTGATAGTCGATTTGGCTTTACCATATAACTCACCGATCATCGCCTGTGATAACCATAACGTATCGTTTTCGAAACGGCATTCAATACGTATTTTGCCATCCTGACTGGTAAACATGATGAATTCACCGGCAGGGGCTTGAGGTAAATATTTATCTGTCATACAGCCTCCGTTTTTATGGTCCATCAGCCGGATGGTGATATCCGGTCAGTGAAAAACTCAAGCCCCTTTCAACATATCAAATACCACCCGCGCAAACCCTTTTGCCAGTTCAGGATTAGACAGATATTGCATCATCATGGCCTGTTGGGCGTCATTGCTATCCAGCACCGCGTCATCAATGGCTTTAGGGAAATCGCCCAGCATGGCTTGTTCACGAGTGTTGTTCGCAATCTGCGTCATCACCGCCTGATTTTCTGATAACTTGTCGCGCACGCTAAAGGCATAATTAATCATGTCTTTATCGGTAAGATTATCAGTAATAAACAGCTCATTAAGACGTGCCAGAATATGCGACAGAAACTCTTCTTTCTTATCCTTCGGCTTGGCTGTGCCAATGTCATTGCCCGGCTTTATGCCATATTCTTCGGCATCTTCCTGAAGTTTCAGATGCTGCTCGTGGATTTTCGACAAGCGGTAATGGCTCATCTCCACATTGCTTAAATCAACCTCATCTTCTTCCACATTTTGTTCATGTAGCAATGGCCGTAGATGGCGGGCAAACAGACTGAGCTTCTCCAGTTCCTTGTCATCGAACTCAACGATTTGTGACATAAACTCGTAGAAACGGACAAAACTACCGAGATCTTTCTTGAAGATATCCAACTTGTCTTTTTCCAACTTGCAGTCTTTAAAACTGTTTTCAGCATTGGTAATCAGCACCACATCATTGGTTTTTTTCGTGCGCTCAAAGATTTCTTTAGCCAACACATAGGCATCAATGGCCGAGGTATATCGCTTTTTCCAGCGCTCAACAGCGGGTTTACAAATATTGCTAATTGCCGCGTTGGATTTGTTTTTGGTAAAGAATGCGTCGCAGAATTGCTCAACTTCATTCCATAAGAAAATACCGCTGGCGCGAAGTTTCTCGAATAGCTCGAAGACTAACTGTGGGTCGCTGACATCTGTCAGTTCGGCGGTCTGATAATAAGGCTTAAAAGCCCCCAGGATATCATCCGGTTCATTGTAGAAATCGAGTACGAAGGTGCCAAACTGCGCTTTGCTTGGATAAACACGATTCAGGCGCGAGAGTGTTTGTACGCACTCCACACCGCCAAGGGGCTTATCCACATACATCGCGCACAGCTTGGGCTGGTCAAAACCCGTCTGAAATTTATTGGCGACCAGCATCACCTGATAATCATCGCTATCAAAAGCGTTGCGCATATCCCGTCCTTTAAGACCGGGATTCATATTGGTTTCAGTGAACTTTCTATTTAACAGCGCGAGACTATTTTGATCGCCTTCAGCAAATTCCACTTCGCCTGAAAACGCCACCATCGCGTTAATTTTCTGGTAGTGGTTCTCAGCAATATACTGATCAAACGCCAGCTTGTAGCGCACCGCCGCTTTACGTGAACTGGTCACGACCATGGCCTTCGCCTGTCCGCCGAGTAAATGCATAACGTTTTTTCGGTAGTGCTCAACAATCACTTTTACTTTTTGTGAAACGTTATGTTCGTGCAACGTCACCCACTGGTTCAGCTTAATTTTGGCCTTTTTACTGTCCACTTCCCTGTCGGGATCATCCAGCTTTTGCAGCAGCTTATACGCCACTTTGTAGTTGGTGTAGTTCTTCAGCACATCAAGAATAAAGCCTTCTTCAATGGCCTGGCGCATCGAATAAACGTGGAATGCTTCCGGCTTATTCGTCTTGGATGCAGGTTCAAGTGGATTAGGACGACGACCAAACAGCTCCAGCGTTTTGGCTTTTGGCGTAGCGGTAAATGCATAAAAATTAAGATTATTACTGCCTTTTCGCGCGGCAACGGTGGCACCCAAAATATCTTCCGACGACAGCACCACATCATCATCCGCTTCTTCGGTCATCAGCACTTCTTTTAGCTGACGCGCCGTGGAACCGCTTTGAGAAGAGTGCGCCTCGTCAGCAATCACCGCATATTTGCGCTGCTTGAGGCTGACGCTGTTTTCGATCGCTTTAAGCACAAACGGGAAGGTCTGGATGGTAACAATAATAATCGGCTGGGAGTTTTCCAGCGCACTGGCGAGCTTCTCTGATTTAGAGCCGTCGCCTTCTTTATTATTAATGCGCCCGACGACACCATCCGCATGTTCAAACTGGTAAATCGTATCCTGAAGCTGATCGTCTAATACCGTTCGGTCGGTGACAACAATAACCGAGTGGAACTGTTTTTCGCCTTTCTCATCATAGAGCGTAGAAAGCTGGTGAGCCGTCCAGGCAATAGAATTGGACTTACCGGAACCCGCACTGTGTTGAATAAGGTATTTATTACCGGTGCCTTCTTCCGTGGCGGCGCGAATCAGTTTATTTACCACATCCCACTGGTGATAACGCGGGAAAATTAAACTCTCTTTTTTAACTTTTAGCCCGTTCCAGTCTTCTTTCTCTTCAATTTGCAAATGCACAAAACGCGCAAGAATGTTCAGCAAATTGTCCGGCAGCAGAACTTCATTCCACAAGTAGCTGGTGGCGTACTCGTTGGCATCTTCGGGAATATCGTTCCCTGCCCCGCCGTCTGCTGTGCCTTTATTAAAAGGCAGGAAGAAGGTGTCATCGCCAGCTAATTTCGTGGCCATAAACACGTCATATTGGCTGACGGCAAAGTGCACCAACGCACCACGTTTGAAGGTCAGCAGCGGTTCAGGCTTATTGGTTACCGGGTCTTTCGGCAAACGCGTTTTCCTATATTGTTTAATCGCGTTTTGTACCGCCTGCTTAAACTCGGATTTCAATTCCAGCGTCGCTATCGGCAGGCCATTAACAAACAGCACCAGATCGATACGCCACTTTTTGGCCTTTGAACCGGTTTCTTCAAACACGGCGTTCGACGCATACGGGCTATAAACCAGTTCCGGCACAATACGGCAGATATTCTGCTGATAACGCGCCAGCGTTTCCGGGTTTAAATTATGTTCGGGCTTAAACTGGCATAACGTAAAACGCGCATTGCGGATCTTCAGTGCATTGCGCAATACGCCCAGCGTACCGTAGGTGCGTGAGAGTTTATCGGTAGCGTTGATATCGGCTTTTTTAAGCTGAGCCTCCAGCGCATCAAGGAAATGGCGCTCGGTATCGGTAGGGAAAACCTTAACCAGCGTTTCCCATTCCAGTGGCTGGGTTGTTTTAACGAAAGTCAGCACATCTTGCGAATACAGCGCACGTTCACGATCGTAGCCATCACCTTTGCCGACGATCCAGCCATGCTCAACCATCTGTGCAATCATTTCACTTTGGAAGATGGCTTCTTTGGTCGAGTCCATGCTCATGCATTCACCTCCGGTGATTCCTCAATGTTTGCCATTTCGCTATTCACCGGCGCAACCCAGTCGCGTACGTCGATTTTGCCAGTGACGGCAGCGGAGATTAGGGCGGTGCGGCGTTCTTGTAAGTATTTAATTGCTGCCTCGCTATGAGCCTCAAGGTTATCAAAATTCAAATTATAATTCTGAATATATTCTACAATTTCAACTTGTTCAGATAATGGGGGGCGAGCATATTTAAAATCCAACATATCGGAAACATTAAGGCTTGCTTGGTTCGCTGTTCCATGCGCATGTAGATCTAAGTGGTCACGGTATACATCAGTTTGTATCAGGAAAAATAAATAAAATTGGTCTAAGACGTTAGAGGAAGATGAGAATACAACTGTATTTTGATTTAAAAGAGCACCATCAAGTTCAATAGGAATATATCCTAATTGCCCAACAGCACTGTTTTTCACATCAGGATTACTACCGACAGTACTTAATACTATATCACCAAATTTTAATATAGCCTTCGGATAATCCTCAGAAAATTTTTCTGGCAAAAAAACATCTGAGCAATGTATAGTCTTTTTCTTAATATCACTCGCTTTTACAACTCGTATACCAGAATCACTAAAATCAGTTGATTTAAATGCAATACCTTTTCGAGTAGATACATTGCTTTTTAATTGAGAAATAACCCAATGCTCAGGCACCTCCCCCAACCACTCAATACCAGAGTCTTTCATCGGCACATTTGGGTTTAACCCTTTATTCACGGCATGACTAATCACGGCCTGACGTTTTTCTTTCAGCAGCTCAATCAGTTGTTGTTGTTTTTCGATTAGATTATCTATCTTTGCGGTTTCGTGATTGAGAAATGCTGATATTTTTCCTTGCTCATTCTCAGATGGAAGCCATATTGAAATATTTCTTAAAATTGCTTGAGTTATGCTAAATACCTTAACACCTTTTACAGCATGCCTTACTTGAGCTCTTAACTCTTTGCAATCTAAAAGATAAGCGTAGAAACGACTATTATTTCTTTTTAATGGGCGAGCAATAATAGTGTGATATCCTGCAAAAGTTGTAACATTACTGATTAACTGCGTAAAATTACCAGAACCTTCAATATCTTCGGATGTATCAGCAAAAACAACATCCCCCTTAATTAAAAGTGAGGTAGTGTTATTTTTGAGATATGTTTCACTTACACATTTTAATGGGTGTTCCTGAGGATCAACCTCAAATCCATATTTTGAATGTACTTCACCATAATTGACACATGGAATCCCCTCATCCTGAAGATTTTCTTTCGTAATGGTAAGCCCTTTACCAAAAGTAAACATATACCTCAATTTACTTAACTGCCAATGCTCAGGGATTTTTCCCAACCACTCAACCCCAGAATCCTTATATTCAGGATATGCCTTATACTTAGCCATCAGGAATGTACCTCCTGCAACAGCTTCATTATCTCGGTGCTGACCGCATCCAGATCGGCATCAATCTCTTCCAGCGGGCGCGGTGGCTGATAAACGTAGAAATGACGGTTAAACGGAATCTCATAGCCGACAACACCAATATCACCGTCTTTGGCATCGCGCTTATCGGCATTAATCCAGGCATCAGCAACGTGCGGCAGTACTTCCACTTTGAAGTAGTCTTCAATCAGCGTGCTGGTAGCAATCTGAGGATTTAACGGTACGTTCTCGTTATCACGTAGATCGCCATCTTGCTCGAACTCCACCACTTTCCCCTGGTACTCAAACGCACCATACAGCGGCTGAGCCGCCTCTTTCAGCACTTTCTTCACCACCGACTCAGCGGCCGGGTTTTTCGTGGTAATCGCGTCGATAAACTGTTTGTTCTCTTTCGTATCCAGCTTAACGCCTGCGGTTTTAATTGCGCCTTTCAGGGTAAGCTGGAACTGGTTAAAGTCGTCGCTGACCTGCGTTTTCCCACCGCCTTGTGTGCCTAACGCCGCTTGAATCTGCTGCGCTTTTTCCATTAACGCACGCTGCGCCAGCCATAATTTGATGTCCAGCAGGTCTTTAATTTGCTTCTCTTTCAGCTCGGCAAATTCAGCTTTAATAATCGCGCGAGCTTCCGCTTCAATTTCTGCAAAATCCCCGTAGTAAGCGTCCTGCCACTGCGAAGCGAATTCGTCATACAGACGTTCCATCGGGGCATTAAACGGCTTCGGCGCAAAGCGCAAGCTGGCAATCGCTGCATCGGTAATCTGTGCAGACAGACGCAGCGGGCGCTCGATGGTCAGGCGTCGATACCCAAAATCAGTACTGCTGAAGATTTTGCTGGCGAAGGTTTTCGGGGCCTCCGTTTTAGCCGTTGCAGACTGGCGACCACGGTTAGATTTTTGCTCCGGTGCTTTTTCAAGGCCTAATGCTTCAAGAGAAATCGCCTCAACCACCTCAAAATCACCAAACGTGCGAGTGATCAGTTTGATGTCCTCTTCACCCATCAGATTACGCTTGGAACCCAGCGACTTACGCATCTTGCCGCACAAGTTAGTGCCATCAATCAGTTGAACCTTGCCTTTACGCTCTGCCGCTTTCTTATTCGACAGAATCCAGACATAAGTCGCAATCCCGGTGTTGTAGAACATATCCGTCGGCAGCGCGACAATGCCTTCCAGCAAATCCTCTTCCAGAATATAGCGACGGATTTCGCTCTCGCCGCTACCCGCACCGCCGGTAAACAGCGGAGAACCGTTAAGAATAATACCGATGCGCCCACCGCCATTGATTGAACCATCTGGATTATGGGTATTACGCATTTTGCTGATCAGATGCAGAAGAAACAGCAGAGAACCATCAGAAACGCGAGGCAAGCCCGGACCAAAACGGCCGTTAAAGCCTTTCAACTGATGCTCGTCGTTAATCTCACCTTCAATCTTTTTCCAGTCCACACCAAACGGTGGATTCGACAGCATGTAGTCGAACTGGTCCTGCGGTAACTGATCGTTAGAAAGGGTGTTGCCCAGTTTGATACGGCTAACATCTTGCCCTTTAATCAGCATATCGGCTTTACAGATGGCGTAAGACTCGGGGTTCAGCTCCTGACCAAACGCGCGCATCACCGCATTCGGGTTAAGCTCATGCACATATTCCATCCCCGAAGAGAGGAAACCGCCCGTTCCAGCCGTCGGGTCGTAAATGGTGCGAATGATGCCGTCTTTAGACAACGCTTCATCATCCTCCATAAACACCAGCGAGGTCGTTAAACGCACGATATCGCGTGGAGTAAAGTGCTCCCCTGCTGTTTCATTCGAACTTTCCGCAAAACGTCGGATGAGCTCTTCAAACACCAGCCCCATTTCATAGTTGGAAATAGCCTTCGGACTTAGGTCCGTCGTGGCGAATTTTTTAACAATTTTGAACAGTAAATTGGCGTCATCCAGCAGGCCAACAAACTCACTAAATTTAAAGTGTTCGAAGATTTCACGCGCATCCTTAGAGAAACACTGAACATAGTTCTCCAGATTCGCCTTAATGTCGTTCTGCCCCATCTTGCCAAGATCCATCGGCGAGGTATTAAAGAACGACAGGCCATTCGTGGCGCGTAACAAAAACTTCTCTCTCCCTTCTTCCGGCAAAGGGCTGGCCTTTAATTTTTCAGCCTCCGCCACCACCGCTTCTTTACTCGCGGCTAACACGCACTCAAGCCGACGCAACAGAGTAAAAGGCAGAATCACGCGCCCATACTGGGATTGCTTAAAATCTCCACGAAGCAAGTCAGCAACTGACCAGATAAAGGCAGCCGTTTGAGAAAAGTTAGTGTTAGTCATGAAAATCCTTAGAAGAGATCACTGCCATAGCGCAAAGATGCCCAAGCATAAATTCAGTTTTAGAATGTAATTCACAAAATAATACCCGCAACGAAGGTTATCGCAAACGATACAGGGCAACGAAATGAACACTGAGGTTGGGCAATGACTTAACCAGCGCTAAGCATTCGACTGTTGCAGGCCAAAATGGCCGAATATTTCTAAATATCCTGAGCGGCATATTGATATAAAAAATCCGACAGTAACCACAACAAAAAAATAAACGACATTCTTCACCTACGCAAAAATCAGTGGAGAATGCCATTTATGTGAAATTTTTCAGAACAGATGCAGGAAAAGAAAAGTTTCTATTTTAGTTGATTACTAACCTTCCCAAAATCAAACGCACTAACCGCCTTCTCGCGATTCGCATCGAGAAAATCCGCCCACCATTGCAGCATCAGCTTGCGTTCGTCCAAGTGCTCCGCTTTGTGGATGTAAGCTGCTCGTACCGAGTTACGTTCCATATGGCTCATCTGCCGTTCCACCGCGTCCCTCGACCATAACCCCGATTCAATCAGCGAGCTACAGGCCATTGTCCTGAAGCCGTGTCCGCAGACTTCAACCTTGGTATCATACCCCATAACCCGCAGAGCCTTATTCACCGTATTTTCACTCATTGGCTTACGCGGATCGTGATCGCCAATAAAGATCAGTTCATGATCGCCGCTGAATTGCTGTATTTGCTTCAGGATAACTAAAGCCTGTCGGGACAGTGGCACCAAGTGCGGAGTACGCATCTTAGAACCACGATGAGAGTGCTTCACCCCTTCTATGGGTTCACGTTCAGGGGGAATGGTCCACATTGATGTTTCAAAATCGATTTCCGACCAACGGGCAAAGCGCAGTTCGCTGGAGCGGATAAAGATCAATAGCGTCAACTCGACCGCCAGACGCGTTAACGGCCTGCCAGTGTAGCTATCGATGCGCTGAAGCAGTTCGGGAGTATGCTTTAGTTCCAGTGCAGGGCGATGCTGTCGATTGCTGGACGCCACAGCGCCCGCCATTTCCTGCGCGAGGTTGTAGTCAATTAATCCGCTTTGTACCGCGTAGCGCATTATTGCGGTTGTACGTTGCTGAAGTCGTGATGCCACTTCAAGACGGCCTGATTGTTCAACCACCTTGATCGGGGCTAACAGGTCACGCGTTTTGAGTTCAGCAATCTTGCGTTTACCGATAGCGAAGAAAAGATTATCTTCCAGACTTTTCAGCACGCGGCGGCTGTGCTCTTCCGACCACTTTTTATTGGTGGCATGCCATTCAATGGCAACTTCTTGAAAGGTCAGCGCCTCGCTCTGTTCAATCTTATCGGATTTCTTTTTATCACCAGGGTCACTGCCGTTCGCCAGCAGCTTACGCGCTTCATCACGACGCGCTCTTGCATCGGCCAGAGAGACATCAGGATAAACACCCAGTGCCAACATCTTCTGCTTGCCGCCAAAGCGATACTGTAAGCGCCAGTACTTTGAACCATTAGGATGAATCAGCAGATGCATGCCGTTGCCGTCGGTAAGCTTGTATTGCTTATCGGCAGGCTTGGCTGTTCTGACTTTGATATCAGTAAGCGCCATGTTTAGGCCCTCCCTGTTGGTATATGCATTATCGAACCGGAAATACCATCATCTGTACCAACAACTGTTGGTAGATGTACGTTGAAGTCGGTTGACCCTGAGAGAGTTAATATAGCGGGAAAGGGGGATAAATACTGGATTTTAGGCATAAAAAAAGACCTCAGTTGAGGTCTATTTACATACTGTTGGTGCGAAGGCCGGACTCGCCACCAAATATATTTACTTGATTCTTAATGAATTTAAAAAATAAATAAAATAAATGACCACCATACCGACCCCCATAATACTTTATGCAACACGGAATTAACCACTATATACAGTAGATAAGAAGGAAGAACAGCCTTCTTCATATCAAAATAGGTTAACAAATCTGAAGGATCGCTAAAGCCCACGGCAAAGAGCTGCGCCTGCACACTATGGAAAGGAAAACTGAAAATGTGAGGCCGCTGAGCCAGCTACAGCGACATGTCGGAAGAAGTGAGCATGTATTAAAGGCCTGCTGAAGAAAAGCACCATCACGGCGCAGGATATCTAGACCGCAATCTGGCTGCTGTGCAAATCCGGCTGCACCAGCAATGAGCTCGAGTTCTGGCTGTTCCAGATGCAACGCGAAAGCGCCACCAGCAGCCTAGTGTTCTGCACAGAGGCTGAGAGCGGGCTGATGGATCGGATGATTTGCGAGACATTAGCCAATAGTCCAAGGCTAATGAGCGAGCTGAAAATGCAGTACTTGGAGAGGTTTGAAGTAAGCTGAGCATTGCAAAAGAGCTGCAGGAAGGCACACAGACTTATCGTTATCGACATGCAAGCGCCGCGTGGATATGTGGCTAACCGTAACGGACCCTGTGAGCAAAGCGTTTAAAGTAAATCCTGAAAGATTCTACGCGGTAGATAAGTTCAAAAATGACCAGTTGACAAATCAAGGAAAAGGCGAAAAGATATGGTTTACTAATTCACGATATGGCGAAAAGATTATGTCAGCGTATTCTAAAAATTTGAAGCCTTGCTTTGCTATCAATAACAATTTAGATCAAATGTCTGTTGATATCTTACTATCGAGCATCGCTGATGTATTAGGGCAACTTTGGGCCAACAAGCACAAGCTTGATTCAAATTGGATTACAGGCTGTCGCGCGTATGGTTGGGTAAAAGAGTACATAGAACAAAATCACTCTAATTTACGCGGAGTTAAGGTTGTCAGCACTGCAATGGATTTCGTCTTCTCGCTTAATGAGGTTCCATTGCAGTTTGTCACTGACAGACTGGATCGTCCAAGAAAGCGCCACCGCCTTCTTCGCAATGAGAAAGAACAGCGCCAGATATCCATTTTCGATGAGGAAGATACCAGCAATAGTTTAATTTGGCGTGTTTATGCTGAAAGGTTTATCGATGATGTTACTGACAAAGATGCTCCACCTACTTGGATAATTACCATGGTTGGCTTGGATGAAACAGGCCGCAAGGTTAGTCTTTATGAGCATATATCTAAAGTAATTACGCCTATTTCTTCAGCGCCTGAAGATCTAAATCCAGATCAAATTAATCAGCTTCCAGCGCCTAATGAAATACCTCCAACTAAACTCAAGCGCAGAAGTAAAAAAGACGACAAAGACCAAAGTGGTAAAAATGCAACTCTTTGACTCTCTCACTCAGTACCGGGGTGACCGCGTAAAATTAGCGAGGTTAGCTAAGGGTATGTCCGGAGAGGATGTGGCTAACGCCCTCGGTGTTACCAAGCAATTTATTTCAAAACTTGAAAGAGGCTATCCGCCTGCGGATGCCATGTTGTCGCAACTTGCTAATGTTTTGGGCGTATACGATTCATTTTTCTTTACACCTCGCCCCCATCCTCTGGATGGAGAGCATTGTCATTTTCGCAGTAAACGCTCAAGAACTCAGACATTGGCAAATACTGTCATGGCCAGGGCGGAGATACTGGACGAATTCATTCGCAGGTTAGAGGTTGAGGTTGAGTTTCCTGTTCTAGATTTACCGGATGTCTCAGAGTTGCCGTTGCAGTCGCCATCTGATATAGAACGCATCGCTGAAGAGTGTCGACGTTATTGGACGCTGGGCTTAGGCCCCATTAACTCAATGTCTAATTTCGTCGAAAGCATAGGTATTGTAATTGCTCATGTTTCAGATGTTGATGACAGAATTGATGCTTTTACCGTTAACAACGTTCGTCCAATCATAATTCGCAACAATGCCAAAAAGAGCATTTGTCGTTATCGTTCAGATATAGGGCATGAGTTAGGCCACCTAGTTCTACATGAAGGGGTAATTACTGGCGATAAAGTAACCGAGAACCAAGCGGACCATTTTTCAAGTGCTTTCATGATCCCGAGGGTTTCATTTATCAATGAGTTTCCCAAAATGCGGGGATCTCATTTGGATTGGAACGCTCTGGAGGATTTCAAGGTGCGTTGGAAAATAAGCTTGCGTATGTCTCTGTATCGCGCCTGTTTGTTAGGATTAATAACCCCTGAAAAAATGAGGACGGGCTTTATTCATCTCAACTCGAAGGGATTTGTATCTACAGAGAAGGGGGACGATCGCATCACCGGTGACTCTCCGGGGATGATGCAACAAGCTATCAGTATGCTTGATGATCATTCTTGGGAAGCTGTGTTGGAAGATGCAATGATTAAGCCCGAATTTGTACGCGACAACTTCGGTATTAACAGACCGATAGTTCCTCAGGCCGACAACTTGGTTTCAATTTATAAGTATAAAAACTTTGGTTAAAATGCGTCATAATAAAAACAAATCTGCTGTGATTTGACTAAAAAACGGGTTAAATTCCTCTACGCTTCACAAAGCTGCATCCGCAAGCTACTAAATATCTAATCCCTGCCAATGGGCAGGGTTTTTATTTAGAAATTGGGAATATCCTTCCCACCCTTGCCTCGCCAACTAAATCATTAATTTATAAGCAGTTATAGCCTTAACCGTCATCGGCAAGCCTAGTTTCAGTAGTATGTCGAAATATTCATCTACTGATTTTTTGGGGTTCTTTAGCCGGGCTCGCTGCCTTTGGACAGCCTGTAAAACTAAGGCTTGATTTAAATCCAGCAAATCAGCGATAAACTCATCAGGATGAATTGCTTCAATATCAAACTCAGCCAGGCTCTCCTTTGGAAAGTCTTTAAGATTGAAGGTTACGATCACCTCTGAATCGGATCTTATCGCTGCAGCTACAACATGGCGATCGTCAAGATCTGGGAGTGAAACCCCTTCCATAAGATTTTCAAAGCCCGTTACAAGAGCATCAGGTAGGGCTTTGTTCATCAGATCCTCTACGCGCTTCAATTTTTCACGCGTTAAATCCGGTACGTTTTCAACCAAATTTCTTTGCCATTCATCATGAATGGTGGCCGTCCATTTAGGTTGATACAGACCCGATTTCCCAACCTCCATAAGCAGATCGCGGAGCATGTTGGGATAAATGACACAGGCATCAAGTACGACTGGGTAAGGCGAATGATTCATTAATAAAAACCAAGTTCCTGGCTCAAATCAACCAGTTCTTGCATTGCTTCATTGCTCTCAGTTTCACGCTGAGCTTTATAGCGCATCAAATCAGCAAAAAGAACGCGGCGATGACGGCCTGTTTTATGATGTGGAAGCTTTCCTTCTTCTAAAAGCTTCACCATGTGAGGGCGTGAAACATTCAGAATATTGGCGGCCTCCTGTGTAGTTAATTCAGCGTGCACAGGGACAACTTGAACCGCGTTCCCTTCAGCGAGTTCACCCAAGATGTTCATTAGCAATCTCAGTGCTGAGGTTGGCAATTCGATCTGGTGTTTTTCGTCGTTTGCATCGTGAATCGATATTTTTTGCGTTTCGAACTTTGTGGTGAGAAATGTTGCCAGTTCTCTTTGTCCACGTAACGCAACCTCAATTTCCTTCTGAGCCGGAAGGCTTACATTGTCCAGAATTGAGCTAGTCATGATTTTTTCCAATTTCAAATTTCGTTAATTTCGGTTTCGGTTTCGGTTTCGGTTTCAGATTTTTCGCGTGTTCAGTTTCGTGACAATTTTGAAGATAAATTTTTATGCTGACGAATGCGTCAGCCTCATAATAGTAATCGAAACAAACGAAACAAGCAACATTCGAAACAAACGAAAAGCCCTAGCTGACAAACCGAAATGGTGCAACCCGCGTAACAAGGGGATCGTTAGTAGCCGAGCCCTTTCTTTTTACCTCCATTTACATACAGAAAACCACTATACCTGGCAAAATTGCATCAGGGGGTTGCCCTGCACATCAGGTGGTCTCATCAGTAATGGCCTTTACCACTTGGCCGACTTGATTTAAAACTGGGATCGGAACTTTATCGGCCTGCTCTCCGGCGCCGTGTTGGGCGTGGCTACGTTTATGGTGAACCTGTACTTTAAACGCAAACAGGCGAAGCAGGATCGCCTGAGCACGATGAAGCGCAGAAGGTCATCGGCACAATTAACAGCGCGCTGAAGCAGGTAGAGAAGCAATAATGGCCCTAACTACCAGAACCAAGGGCATGCTTAGCGCGGCTATGCTGGCGCAGATTTCCGCTGGTGCTTCAGCGCCGGTAATGATGCAGCAGTTTGTGTCGGAGAGGGAGGACAGCAGTCTGACAGCTTACCGGGACAGCCGCTTAATCTGGCATAACTCACTATCTTTAATTGCGTGCGATTTAGCCGCCTTACTGAACCATTTAGTTTTGAATACGCGCATCAGGCCGACATTCTGCAACCTTAACTATAGCACTTAGTGCTATATTGCTCTCTTTTTTGGCAGAGTCAAAGCACTTGAAACCGGCAACACTTTGTCGTATTTTTGACCATGAAAACCTGCTGTCGATGACAGCCAGCAATGTTTCCAGTATCGGGATGATACGAGTGACCTGTGAGAAACGCCTTCGGGTGGTCACACTGCCAAAGTCATAGGAATGGAGCGTGGTCTGAGACTGACGCCTTCGGGCGACCACAAACACTTCCGTAGCCTGCAAGGAAGAACACGCTCAGTTGCGTGTGGTAAATCTGCCAGCCTTTGGAAGCAGATATCACCGGGTAGTTTGAACGCCGTTGCGAGCGTGGTGATGAAGGTCCGTTTTGACTACTTTACTTCAAGCCCAACATTGCCGTGGGCTTACTATACCCAGCCAGAGAGCGGCTTCCATACCGTAGGAGACTGGCCGTAGCTGCAACGTTTGTCGTTGTGGTGATTTCACTTCATAAGCGGCTTAAACAGCGCTTATCCTCGTAAGTTCGCGTTTTCGCGCGACTTCGATTTTACTCGTCTCAATGATTTGCGTCTGCACGTGTGAACGTGCTGGCTGCGCGTTGCTATGCCGTCAGGCATCTGCTACGCGCCTGCCGGCAACGTCTACACCGGCGTCACTTTTTCCGTGTCAACGGATGAAAGTGACGCCGCAGCCGAAGACCCCATCAGCCCCTGAGACATGCACCTCACCCACAGCGTCATGAATCTGACACACCCGTTTGTGCCGGACTGATCGCTTTTTTTACAGGAGATTGAACCGATACCGAGGCAGGCCTAACGGCCTGAGAGGAAATCCTGCAACCGCAGGCGGCCGCACCGAGTGCATCGCCGACACCTCCCAAGACCTCAACTGCTGTCCGCTCTGGCGCACAGGTATCGTTCAAGGCAGGTCAATCGCGATTGTTTCTGCCCTTTCCCATGCGCCAGAGAAAAGCATCCAGTTGAATTATGAGAGGTAAGTTGCATGAGTAAATTAAGTCGTGAAATGACCACGCTGGCGAAACAAGCTGGCGGGAGCTACAAGACGGTTCATGATCGTATCCGCATCATGGACAAGCTGTGCCGCCACCTGCTGGCGCTGAATATTCAGGTGCGTGACGTTAAGTATCTCAAAGCCAGACATATCGAAAGTTATGTCGCCGAACGCCTGTCACAGCGGATTGCCCTTCGTACCCTGCACAACGAAATGGCAGCGTTGCGCACGGTGTTTAAGCAGGGAGGACGGGAAAAGCTCGCCGCGTCCGACCGCCTGACCAATAACGCGCTGGGGCTGAGTGGGGCAAGCCGTGCCGGGACAAAATTCGCCATTCCGGACGAACGTTATCAGGCCGTTCTGCTTGCAGCGCAACAGCGTGATAAAGGGTTGGCCTGCGCACTTCAGCTTGCCCGATTGCTGGGGCTGCGTTCTCAGGAAGCGGTGCAATGCGCCAGTTCATTGAAGACATGGGAAAAGCAGCTTGAGCGCCATCAACAGACGCTGACCGTGGTATTTGGCACGAAAGGCGGCAGGCCACGCGAAACCCGGATTATCGATCGCGAAGCGATTCAACGGGCAGTAAACGAAGCGCTAAAGGTGGCCGAAGCGCGTAATGGCAGGTTGATCGATAAACCCGACCTGAAAACCGCCATGAACTTCTGGCGCACGCAGACCACCCGCTTAGGGCTGACCGGCCACTACTCCCCACACAGCCTGCGCTACGCATGGGCGCAGGATGCCATGCGTTATTACCTGTCACAGGGCTTTTCCCGCAGTGAAGCCAGAGCATTAACCTCTATGGATCTCGGCCACGGTGATGGTCGGGGGCGCTATGTCGAGCGGGTTTACACCCGGAAGGAGGATTGATCATGACGGATATCACGTTGATTCGCTTATCGGGTGTGATGAAAAAAACCGGCCTCAGGAAATCATGGATTTACCTGCTGATGAAGCAGGGGGAATTCCCTCAGACGGTCAAAATCGGCGCCCGCTCAGTAGCGTGGGTGGAAAGTGAGGTCAATGACTGGATCGCGGCACGTATCAGCCAGCGCGGGGAGGTTAAACCATGATGCATTGTTATTTTTTTCTGGCGGGCAATTTACGATATACTGCTGATGCTGCGGCAAAATCCGCAGCCGGAATTGGCGTTCCGAACAAATGTCTGGTGCCTGAATATGCGCGTCATGCGCATTGCTGTTCAGGCACGCATCGAGCCGTACCTGCAATGGTGGCTCGTGCGGGGGCTCCGCAAGGAGCGCCGGTAGCCAGACTGTCCGGTAACGCCAACCCCGTACGGGCTACCACCCTTGAGGTTGGCGTCTCTGGTGGTAGCTGTCTAAGAAGCTACAGTCTGGAGGCTGCCTTATGGCTACGATCCTTCCCTTTCTTTACCCGCAATCTTTCTTTTTTTCTGCCGGGGTACATCATGTATGACCCCACTCCCCTGACGTTAGAAGAACTCGTCGATCACTGTCGGGCACTGGCCTACGCCATCATTGAACTCGACAACGCACTCGCGAAAGAGCTGCTGATCTTTATCCTGTGGGAACGTCTGAACCAGTTGAATGACGCACTGCAAGCGGAGGTGGCTGACGATGAGTAAGTTCGTTTCAGACATTACCGCACAGTCGCGCCACCGCTGGCGTGCCATTCTGTCCGCACTGGCTATTCCGGTGCCTTCTGGCGGTAAACATGGCGCTTGTCCTGCCTGCGGTGGCAAAGATCGCTTCCGCTTTGACGACAAAGAAGGACGGGGAACGTGGTTTTGCAATCAGTGCGGTCATGGCGATGGTCTTGATCTGGTCGCACGGGTGAAAAACTGCGACCTGTCAGACGCCGCAAAACAGGTGGCCGCGCTGACGATCCCCGCCTCAACCGCGCCAGCCAGGGAAAAAGCCGCTGAGCGCCCGCCGCTGGCCGACAAAATCAAGCAGATGCTGACCCATTCGAGGAACGGCGAGAGCGCCTACCTGAAAGCCAAAGGGTTCTCTATCGTCCATGCCCGCCTGACTGCACAGCAAAAAATGCGCATCGGCGGCGTGCTGTTTGATGAGGGAAGCCTGCTGCTGAAATTGCATCGCGTTTCCGGTGAACTGATCGGCGCACAGTTGATCAACGACGACGGAGAAAAACGCCTGCTGCCGGGCTCACAGTTGAAAGGCGCTTTCATCGCGGTGCATTACCCGAAAGAGCCGGACACCATCGTGATCACCGAAGGGTATGCCACCGGCCTGACCATCAGCCAGATCACTACGGCGGCGGTGGTTGCGGCGGTATCGGCCAATAACCTGATGAATGTCGCACAAGCCCTGCGAGGCTGGTATCCCAATGCCACTATCATTCTGGCGGGCGATCATGACCTGCATGCCGATGGCTCAACCAATATCGGTAAGGAACAGGCTGAAAAAGCCGCGTTGGCAGTGGACGGCTGGGTGTCGTTACCGCCCACCACAACGCTCTGTGACTGGGATGATTACCGCCAGCAATATGGTCTTGAGGCCACTAAATCGGCATTCAATAAACAACGCTATCAGCCTGACACGATGTATACCCCGTTAGTGCGCACCGATTCTGCTACACCGGCCTTCAACACCGCATTACCCCTGCGCAAAGGCTCTGACGGTTTTGATACGCGGCAGGACTACCTGATTAAAGGCTATCTGCCGAGTTCATCCGTCGCCAGTGCTTACGGTGCCAGCGGCTCATATAAGTCTTTTCTGGCGGTATCGTGGGGATGCCACATCGCCACCGGCAAACCGTGGGCAGGCAAGCCAGTGACACAGGGGGCGGTGATTTATGTCGTTGGTGAAGGCGGGATCGGCGTTCCCCGCCGTATCCGGGCATGGGAGCAAACGCTTAACGGCGGTAGTCCGATTGATGCGCTTTATCGCGTCGATTGCCCGATTTTTCCGGCCAGCCCGGAGAGCGTACAACAGGTGATACGCGCCGCCCACGATGTGAAAGTCGCCTCCGGTATGCCGGTTCGCCTGATTATTCTGGATACACTCGCCCGCTGTTTTGGCGGTTCGGATGAGAACGCGGCTAAAGATATGGGCGCATTTATTCAGGGATGTGACGCGATTAAAGCGGCAACACAGGCCACGGTGCTGATTATCCATCATTCCGGTAAAGATCAGGACAAAGGAGCGCGGGGCTCCAGCGCCTTCCGTGCCGCGCTGGACGTGGAATTTAATGTGAGGCGTGAAGGTGACGGCGGCGCGTTGATCCTCAGTTGCACCAAAATGAAGGATGCGGAAGAGCCGCCGCGTCGCGCCTATGACCTGAATAGCGTCGATCTGTACGTGGACGATGATGGCGACCAGATCACCTCACTGGTGCTGAACGATGAAGGCCGTGAAGTCAGAGAAGATGAGGCTGCCAGCGATCCCGATTTAGCCGGTATTCCACGGCTGACGGAAAACCATTTTGCCCTCTGGCAGACTATTCGCTCACGCACGGCCAACGGTGAAGGCTGTACCCGTTCATTAGTGCGGGATGACATGCGGGCAATGGGCTTTGATGTGAACAAGAAGTTCACCCGCTGGCTGGACAAGCTGGAAAAGGATGGCCTGATCGCCTTTGAGGGGGAGCGGATTACGCCGCTATCGCAACGGAATAAGGTGGAGGATTAAACGGGGGAAAGTGGGGGGCGAACGGATAAGAAGTCCTTCTATCCGGCATTTTCCCCCACTTCCCACGCATATATAGGTGCGAAGTGGGGGAATGACTTAACTCAATAATAAATAAAAATTTTTAACAGAGTGGTGAAAATAAGGTGGGGGAAGCCGTGATCCCTGAGTCAGTGGGGGAAAAGTGGGGGATGGTTTGCTAATGTTTTACTCTGCCGATACACGCTAAATATAACATTTGAGTTATTATAACTTATGAGTTATATTCCCCGTTAATAAGGGGACTGACATGTATGAATTGATTTTTCACCCCGAAGCTGCAAGCGAAATTTATGACCTCGAACCTGTTATGCAGGCAAAAGCGCTTAAAGGGCTTGAAAAACTTGAAGCTAAAGGGCCCGAGCTAAGATATCCAGATACGGACATCATCGAAGGTGGGTTATTTGAGCTACGGGTTGGTAGAAAAGACATAAGCAGAACGTTTTTTGCTTACGCAAAAGGACGTAAGATCTATATTTTAAGGACATTCGTAAAGAAAACCCCTAAGACCCCGAAAGCTGAAATAGCGCTGGCAAAGTCAAGATGGGAGGAATTGAAAGATGGCAGTTAAAGGTATCAACTTCTCTGAAGTTAAAGCGAAAGCGCTTTCTAATCCTGAAGTTAAAAAAGCGTATGAGGACGAAACTCAAGAAGAAGCGCTTCGCGCTGTTCTGATCGAAATGAAGTCCAAGTCAGGTCTGACAAGTACAGAAATTGCCGCTCGCATGGGTGTAAGCCAACCTGCGGTGAGCCGCCTTGAGAGAAATGTTTCCAGTGCGAGTATCTCAACCTTACAACGGTATGCTGCTGCTTGCGGTATGCAGCTTAAGCTGTCACTGGGTTAAGATTCGCGCGGTATTTATAAGCCGGATTTTGCACTGGTTTGCCGGTTAGCATCAGTACTACAGGTTCCGGCTTGCTACTTCTATAAGGTGGAAAACGATCTGGCGGAAATGATACTTAGGTATGATGAGTAGCTGGAAAATCATCCACATAAGAAAAATGAGCGCCAGCCCCTCCCAAAAAAGGGGCTGGCGTGGTGGATAATATGTCTCAAATTTTAAATTTTCCTTCCGCATTCATAATAGTATCCCACTGTTTAAATTCGTCACTACTAAGAACTACACAACCTTTTGCCATAGATTTAAAATTTTCAGTAAGGTTTTTATCTTGCTTTGGAGGGAAATGATCGAAACTTGAAATCAATGTTTTTCTTCTCAGACTCTCTACATATTCAGGGCAAATTAGATTTTTCCCATTAAGCGAGAACATATTAACAGCCTTAATGAAGAAATCATTTCTATCTTTTAAAGATTTCGTATCCCATATTGAATTAGGAAATAATTCTTTATAGTACTTATCAGATGTAACATGGTAATAATGAGTTCTTTTATCTAACACTCCGATTGTACTTAATGTATTCGAGCTAATAAATAAAAAGCCATTAGGCCAAAAGAAAAAAACCAAAAATAATGAGGCTAACACAGAAAAAATCGTTTCTTTTGCCACTTCAAAATTAAAAACCCCATTATTATTAAACGAAAAATTTCTTGAATAAAAGATCATTGCTGGAAATAATGATAACACTGAGTAAAACGATAAAAAAAGAAAGCATAAACAAACCCATAAAAAGTATGCCCATCCATATTCATCAAAAGCAAAGAAATAGACAAACTTATTGATATTGAGGCTAAAAAGCATATAAACAAGGTGGAAATAATAGAGCCAGTTATTTTAATAAACTTTTTAAATCCGCTATCGCGATAGGCGTGAGTGTTTTTTACTTTAAATGGAAACACAGTAAAAATTGTAGAAACAATAAAAGATATGAGTAAAGAACGAAATGGTTCATCTATATATAATAAAATTTTCCCTATGTATACATACTTTTTAGAAAATTCATAAAAACCATCCGATGATAATATCAAAATAGAAACCAACATAGATATTATCATTATCAAAGTAATATATGGCATCTTTTTTGTATTAGCAATATAGCTTTCATTAACAAAAGATGAAAAAAGCATTAGATTAAAACTTGGAAGTACAAATACAAATGACATTAATACAGAAATGAATATAAATGAGCCAAATATTGAAAGAAGTGTTGTTTTATTATCAATAGTACCAATCAATAGGTCAAGACGTGAAAAATGCCCTAAATATCCCCAAACAACAATTATGGAGAGTAGGATGCATATTGGTGAAACTTTCAGTGCATAAAGAAAACATTTTTTAGCATTATTAAAAAAAGAGGTTAACTCGCTCTCTTTGATTCCTTCCATATATATCTCTCTGAACAAGGCTAACAATCTATTTAAAATCAATGAAATGATTAAATACCATAATAATGGAGTATATCAATACATCACTTCTTGAACTCATACGGCACCACATACTCATCCCGATTGGCATCCAGATAATCCGCCCACCATTGCAGCATTAGCCTACGCTCATCCAGATGTTCCGCTTTGTGGATGTAGGCAGCACGAACGCCGTTGCGTTCCTGATGACTCATCTGGCGCTCTACCGCATCCCGCGACCACTGGCCGGACTCCACCAGTGCGCTACAGGCCATGGTGCGGAAGCCGTGTCCGCAAATCTCTGTAGTGGTGTCATAGCCCATGGTTCGTAATGCGTTGTTGACGGTGTTTTCACTCATCGGTTTGGTTGGTCGACGATCGCCGGGGAAGATTAGTTCATGAGCGCCGCTGATAGCCTTAATCTCTTCCAGTAGCGCTAAAGCTTGTCGGGATAGCGGCACCAGATGTTCTGAGCGCATCTTTGCGCCACGCTGCGAATGCTTCACGCCGGGAATGGCTTCGCGTTCAGCCGGTATCGTCCACATGGCGCGTTTAAAATCGATTTCCGGCCAGCGGGCAAAACGTAGCTCACTGGAGCGGATAAAAACGCACAGCGTGAGTTTTAACGCCAGTCTGGTTAACACCCGCCCTTTGTGGCGTTCTATCCTTGCCAGAAAATCCGGCAGTTTATTCAGCTTCAGGGCTGGCCGATGGGTAGCTTTTGGCGCGGCTATCGCCCCGGAGAGATCTTGCGCAGGGTTGCGCTCGATTAGATCGTTCTGCACCGCGTAACGCATGATATCGGTGACGCGCTGGCGCAGCCGTGACGCCAAATCAAGATGACCGTTCTGTTCGACGACTTTCAGCGGCTCCAGCAGGTCTTTGGTTTTCAGGTCGGTAATATGGCGATGCCCGATAGCAGGCAGTAGATTTCGTTCCATATCGCGCCATACCCGTCCGGCGTGTGTTTCTGACCACCGATTTTGGCTAATGTTTCGGTGCCAGTCCTGCGAGACCTTCGCAAAAGTATTCAAAGCCTCTTGCGCCTGCTCTTTTTCTTCTTCGCGCTTTTCCGTTGGGTGGATGCCCTCCAACAGCAGCAATCGTATCTCATCGCGCTTTTCTCTGGCCTTTGCCAGCGAGACTAGCGGATAGGCACCGAACGCAATCCGGCTTTCATTACCTTCAAAGCGATATTTGAGATACCAGCGCTTAGAGCCGTTAGGACTCACCAAAAGATACAAGCCGTGCGCGTCCGCGAGCTTATAGGCTTTCTCGCGGGGCTTTGCGGTACGGGCAACAACGTCGGTCAGTGCCATAATTTGGGGGTCAACTCATAATCGAAGTGAATTGACCCTTATCTTGACCCCCAAATCATCTGGATGTCAATGGACGGGAAAAGACCACTGTGGATAAAATAGACAAAATTGCAGAGTGTGGAATGAAATTAAAATCGTTATTTTACAGATAGATATGGACATTACTGGACGATTACGGACATAAAAAAAGCCACCCTGAGGTGACTTAATTTTCATACGATGGTGCCGAAGGCCGGACTCGAACCGGCACGTATTTCTACGGTTGATTTTGAATCAACTGCGTCTACCGATTTCGCCACTTCGGCACAGAAGTAGTATGCGGAAAACGTGGGCATTATACCGTTTGACGGCCCATGCGCAACGTTAATCCACTCTACACTCGGTTAAGTGCTGAAAAAATCATCTTCAGCAACGCGTTATGGCTACTTTGTCGTCAATATTGTGTGGTGCGAACGTGGTTGTGAACAACAAAAAAGCGCCGGGGATTTATCCGCTCGACGCTTTTTCATACTCGTTTAGCATTATCGCCGTTTCAGCAGCAACGCCACGCTGATGAACAAAAACACCGAACTAGGCAAAACCGCGCCCAATATCGGCGGAATGCCATAGACCAGGCTGAGCGGACGGAAAATCTCATTCAACAAATAGAAGAAGAAGCCGAAACTGATCCCTATCACGATACGTGAACCCGCTGACACGCTACGCAACGGGCCGAAGATGAAAGAGACTGCCATGAGCATCATCACCGCCACCGAGACGGGTGCAAAGATTTTGCTCCACATATTGAGCTGGTAGCGGCCTGATTCCTGACCACTTTGTTTCAGATATTTGGCGTAATCATGCAGCCCACGGATCGACAACGCGTTAGGCTCCAGCGCCACCACGCCCAGTTTATCCGGCGTCAGGTTGGTTTTCCATTCGCCGCTGAGCGTCTGGCTGCCGCCAATCTGTTTACCGTCACTCAGATCGGATTCATCAACCTGCGAGAGGTTCCAAACATTCCTGTCCTTGTCAAACTCGGCGGAGGCCGCGTAGCGTACAGATAGCAGTTTGTTCTGCTCGTCAAAGTGATAGATATTGACGCCAGACAGTTCTTTATCGCCAACTATCCGTTCAATATAGATAAAGTCATTGCCATCTTTTGCCCACAATCCGCCCTGCGTAGAGATCATCGACCCACCGGAGATCATCTGAGAACGGTAGTTACGCGCCATCTGCTCCCCTTGCGGAGAGACCCACTCGCCAATCGCCATCGTCAGCAATACCAGCGGGATCGCAGTTTTCATCACGGCAGTCGCAATCTGCAGGCGGGTAAAACCAGAAGCCTGCATCACCACTAGCTCGCTGCGGGTCGCAAGCTGACCCAGCCCCAGCAGCGCACCGAGCAGTGCGGCCATAGGAAAGAAAGTCTCAATGTCTTTTGGAACACTAAGCAGTGTATACAGCCCCGCGCCCAGCGCCGAATACTCGCCCTGCCCGACTTTACGCAACTGGTCAACAAACTTGATGATGCCGGAGAGCGACACCAACATGAACAGCGTCGTGATGATGGTAGTGAAAATCGTTTTGCCGATATAGCGGTCTAATACACCAAACATCAGGCCGCTCCTTGTATTCTAAGAGTACGAGGCTTAAAGCGGGCGCGCATTTTGCGCATCGGCACGGTATCCCACAGGTTGAGCATGACCGCAATACCAAAGTACATCAGGTTGGTTAGCCAGACCCATACCATCGGGTCGATTTTTCCCTTACTGGCGTTAGAGCGCAGCGAACTTTGCAGCAGGAAGAAAATCAGGTACAGCAGCATCGCAGGCAGCATGCTCAACACCCGGCCCTGACGTGGGTTCACCACGCTCAACGGCACCACCATCAGCGCCATAATCAGCACGGAAAGAATCAACGTCAGCCGCCAGTGAAACTCTGCTCGTGCATCGTGCGCATCCGAGTTCCACAGGGTACGCATATCCATTTGCTGTACATCGCTATTATTTAGCGTCACCGCCTGGTGGCCAATCACGGCCTGATAATTAGTGAAATCCGTAATACGGAAGTCACGCAACAGCGCGGTGCCTTCGTAGCGCGAGCCGTTGTCCAATGTCACAACCTGCGCCCCCTCTTCGTTGGTTATATGACCACGATCGGCCACGACGACAGAAGGCCGTGCGTTACCGCTGGGGCGTAGTTGCGCCAGAAAGACGTGCTGAAACTCTGACCCTTTCACATTACCGACAAACAGTACCGCGTTGCCACCTTGTGCGGACTGGAACTGTCCTTCTACCAGCGCAGCCATGCCAGGGTTCGCCTTCGCTTCCGCCAGCACTTCTTCCTGGTGCCGGGACGACCACGGGCTGAGCCACATGACGTTAATGGTTGCGATAATGCCAGTGAACACCGCCAAGACCAGCGCAGCTTTCAGCAACACGCGTTTTCCCAGCCCACAGGCGTGCATGACGGTGATCTCGCTTTCCGCATAGAGGCGGCCAAACGTCATCAATACGCCAAGAAACAGACTTAATGGCAGGATGAGTTGCACCATCTCTGGTACGCCCAATCCCAGAAGGGAGATAACCAAATTTGTCGGGATTTCACCATCAACGGCTGCACCCAGTATCCGCACTAATTTCTGGCAAAAGAAAATCAGTAGCAGAATGAAAAGGATGGCCAGTTGGCTCTTAAAGGTTTCCCGTACCAGATATCGAATGATGATCACGCTTAATTACGCCTGTGAAAACTTGTCTTTTTGCAGGAAAATCGATAGTTTCTTCGCTAACGCGCCATTTATACTCATTTTGGCAGCCCTCTTAGCTAAGACTGTATTACAACACACTGCGTTTGAGCTGTTGTATCAGAACCTGCTTATAGTCACCAAAACAGGTTCGTTACGTCGTTAAGATTAACACAGGTTATGTTAACGCAACGGCGGGAAAGTATTACGGAGTATCACATACTAGCCGTTGCCCCCGCCTTTGTCTTTAAGATTCAGGAGAGTACATGGAGTTCAGCGTAAAAAGCGGTAGCCCGGAAAAACAACGCAGTGCCTGCATTGTCGTCGGCGTGTTTGAACCGCGTCGTCTGTCCCCTATTGCCGAACAACTCGATAAAATCAGCGACGGCTATATTAGCGCGTTGCTTCGCCGTGGTGAATTAGAAGGCAAAGTGGGGCAATCACTGCTCTTGCACCATGTACCTAACATTCTTTCTGAGCGCATTTTGCTGATTGGCTGCGGGAAAGAGCGTGAGCTTGATGAACGCCAGTACAAACAGGTGATTCAGAAAACGATCAACGCCCTGAACGAAACTGGTTCGATGGAAGCGGTCTGCTTCTTGACCGAGCTGCACGTGAAAGGCCGTAACACGTACTGGAAAGTGCGTCAGGCGGTCGAAACCGCGAAAGAGACGCTGTATACCTTCGATCAGCTTAAGAGCAATAAGGTCGAGCTGCGACGTCCGCTACGCAAGATGGTATTCAACGTGCCGACGCGCCGTGAGCTGACCAGCGGTGAACGCGCCATCCAGCACGGTCTGGCGATTGCTGCCGGTATCAAAGCCGCGAAAGATCTCGGCAATATGCCGCCGAACATCTGTAATGCCGCCTATCTGGCATCGCAAGCGCGTCAACTGGCCGACACCTACAGCCAGAATATTATCACGCGCGTGATTGGCGAACAGCAGATGAAAGAGCTGGGCATGAATGCCTATCTGGCCGTGGGTCAGGGCTCACAGAATGAATCGCTGATGTCCGTGATCGAATACAAAGGCGATCCGAACCCGGAAACGCGTCCGATTGTGCTGGTTGGTAAGGGGCTGACGTTCGATTCCGGCGGTATCTCCATCAAACCTGCCGACAGCATGGACGAAATGAAATACGACATGTGCGGTGCGGCAACAGTCTACGGCGTGATGCGTATGGCAGCCGAACTGGCGCTGCCGTTGAACATCATCGGCGTACTGGCAGGTTGTGAAAACATGGTCGACGGGCGTGCATACCGTCCGGGCGATGTGCTGACGACGATGTCCGGCCAAACGGTAGAAGTCCTGAACACCGATGCGGAAGGTCGTCTGGTCTTGTGTGATACACTGACCTACGTTGAGCGTTATGAGCCAGATGTCGTGATTGACGTCGCGACGCTGACGGGGGCGTGCGTGATTGCGCTAGGGCACCACATCACCGGGCTGATGGCGAACCACAATCCGCTGGCGCACGAGCTGTTGAGCGCGTCCGAGCAATCTGGCGACCGTGCATGGCGTCTGCCGCTGACCGACGAATTCCAGGAGCAGTTGGAATCCAATTTTGCCGACATGGCGAATATTGGTGGTCGTCCTGGCGGTGCGATTACCGCAGGCTGCTTCCTGTCGCGCTTTACGCGTAAGTACAGTTGGGCGCATCTGGATATCGCAGGCACCGCCTGGCGTTCCGGCAAAGCCAAAGGGGCAACGGGCCGTCCAGTCGCGCTGTTATCACAGTTCCTGCTGAACCGCGCCGGACAGAACGACGTAGAATAAGGCTTTCACGTCAGTGCGATGGCCTTATCATGTCATTGTCGTCTTATGGGCCGGACTTCCGGCCCTTATCACTTTCTGGCTCTTAGCAATCCATAGTGTAAACAATGAAAAACGCAACGTTCTATCTTCTCGAACACGACAGCAAAAGCGGTGAGCTCAGCGCCCATGAGGTACTGGCATGCGATCTGGCGGCAGAACGTTGGCGAGCAGGAAAACGCGTGTTGATTGCCTGCGAAGACGAACAGCAGGCTATCAGGCTGGATGAAGCATTATGGCAGCGCGATCCCAACGCGTTCGTGCCACATAATCTGGCAGGCGAAGGGCCGCGTCACGGCGCACCGGTCGAACTGGCGTGGCCGCAACGGCGTGGTAATGCACCACGTGACCTGCTGATCAGCCTATTGCCGCAGTTCGCAGATTTTGCCACCGCTTTCCATGAAGTGATAGACTTTGTCCCTTACGAAGAATCCTTAAAACAGTTGGCGCGCGACCGCTATAAAACCTATCGCAGCGTCGGCTTCCAATTGACCACGGCTACGCCGCCAACTCACTGAATTTTGAGCATAATGGAAACGAAATATAACCCGCAAGATATCGAGCAGCCGCTCTACGAACACTGGGAAAAGCAAGGCTACTTCAAGCCGCACGGCGACACGAGTAAAGAAAGCTTCAGCATTATGATCCCGCCGCCCAACGTCACTGGCAGCTTGCATATGGGTCATGCTTTCCAGCAAACCATTATGGATACGTTGATCCGTTATCAACGTATGCAGGGAAAAAATACCCTGTGGCAGGCAGGTACTGACCACGCAGGTATCGCCACACAGATGGTGGTTGAGCGCAAGATCGCCGCAGAAGAAGGCAAAACTCGCCATGATTATGGCCGCGAGGCGTTCATCGACAAAATCTGGCAGTGGAAAGGCGAATCCGGTGGCAACATTACCAATCAGATGCGCCGTCTGGGCAACTCCGTTGACTGGGAGCGCGAACGCTTCACCATGGATGAAGGCCTGTCCAACGCGGTGAAAGAAGTGTTCGTCCGCCTGTATAAAGAAGACCTGATTTACCGTGGCAAACGTCTGGTTAACTGGGATCCAAAACTGCGCACGGCGATTTCCGATCTGGAAGTCGAAAACCGCGACGTGAAAGGGTCAATGTGGCACCTGCGTTATCCGCTGGCCGATGGCGTGAAAACCGCCGAAGGGAAAGACTATCTGGTCGTTGCCACCACCCGCCCGGAAACGATGCTGGGTGATACCGGCGTTGCCGTTAACCCGGAAGATCCGCGTTATAAAGATCTGATCGGCAAAGAAGTGATCCTGCCGCTGATTGGCCGTCGTATTCCGATCGTTGGCGACGAACATGCCGACATGGAAAAAGGCACTGGCTGCGTGAAGATCACGCCAGCCCACGACTTCAACGACTACGAAGTGGGTAAACGCCATCAGTTGCCGATGGTAAACATCCTGACGTTCGACGGCGATATCCGCCAGAGCGCAGAAATTTTTGATACCAATGGCGAAGCCAGTACTGCTTACAGCAGCGAAATTCCAGAAGCCTTCCAGGGTCTGGAACGTTTTGCCGCACGTAAAGCCCTCGTCGCCGCATTCGATGAACTCGGCCTGTTGGAAGAGATCAAGGCACACGATCTGACTGTTCCTTACGGTGATCGTGGCGGTGTTGTTATTGAACCGATGCTGACTGACCAGTGGTACGTGCGTGCTGCCGTGCTGGCTAAACCTGCGGTGGAAGCGGTAGAAGATGGCCGCATCCAGTTCGTGCCAAAACAGTACGAAAACATGTACTTCAGTTGGATGCGCGACATTCAGGACTGGTGTATCTCCCGCCAACTGTGGTGGGGCCACCGTATCCCAGCCTGGTACGATGCCAATGGCAACGTCTATGTGGGCCGTACCGAAGCGGAAGTACGCAGTGAAAACAACCTTGCTGACGATGTCGTTCTGAATCAGGACGAAGATGTGCTGGATACCTGGTTCTCATCCGGGCTGTGGACGTTCTCTACATTGGGTTGGCCGGAACAAACGCCAGATCTGAAAGCGTTCCACCCAAGCAGCGTGATGGTGAGTGGCTTCGACATCATCTTCTTCTGGATTGCTCGCATGATCATGCTGACCATGCACTTCATCAAAGATGAAGACAACAAACCACAGGTGCCATTCCACACCGTCTACATGACTGGCCTGATCCGTGATGAAGAAGGCCAGAAGATGTCCAAATCCAAAGGGAATGTGATCGACCCGCTGGATATGGTCGACGGTATCTCATTGGAAGCGCTGCTGGAAAAACGTACTGGCAACATGATGCAGCCACAGCTAGCGGAAAAAATCCGCAAGCGTACTGAGAAACAATTCCCGAACGGCATCGAGCCTCACGGTACGGACGCCCTGCGCTTCACGCTGGCGGCGCTGGCCTCAACGGGTCGCGACATCAACTGGGATATGAAGCGTCTGGAAGGTTACCGCAACTTCTGTAACAAGCTGTGGAACGCCAGCCGTTTTGTGTTGATGAACACCGAAGATCAGGATTGCGGTTTTGGTGCTGGTGAAAAAGTGCTGTCTCTGGCTGACCGCTGGATTCTGGCGGAATTCAACCGCACGGTGAAAGCCTATCGCGATGCGCTGGACGGTTATCGCTTTGATATTGCCGCCAACATTCTGTACGAATTCACCTGGAATCAGTTCTGCGACTGGTATCTGGAGTTGACGAAGCCCGTGATGAACGGTGGTACGGAAGCAGAACTGCGCGGTACACGCCACACGCTGGTTACCGTACTGGAAGCATTGCTGCGTCTGGCACATCCGATTATTCCGTTCATTACCGAAACCATCTGGCTACGCGTTAAAGCGCTGAAAGGCATTAACGACGACACGATCATGTTGCAGCCCTTCCCTGAGTTCGATACCGCGCAGGAAGATACGCTGGCGCTGAACGATCTGGAGTGGATCAAGCAGGCGATCATCGCCGTGCGTAACATTCGTGCAGAAATGAATATCGCACCGGGCAAGCCGCTGGAAGTCTTACTGCGCGATGCCACTGCCGAAGCACAGCGTCGTGTGGAAGAGAACCGCAGCTTTATCCAAACGCTGGCGCGTCTGGAAAACATTACGCTGCTGCCAGCGGGCGACAAGGGTCCGGTTTCCGTCACTAAGCTCATCGATGGTGCCGAACTGTTGATCCCAATGGCAGGCTTGATCGACAAAGCGGCAGAGCTGGATCGTTTGGCGAAAGAAGTGGCGAAAATCGAAGCAGAGATTGAGCGCATCGCAAGCAAGCTGTCCAACGAAGGCTTTGTGGCGCGTGCACCGGAAGCGGTTGTTGCCAAAGAGCGTGAGAAGCTGGACGGCTACGCCGTAGACAAAGCTAAGCTGCTGGAGCAGCAAGCAGTCATCGCGGCGCTGTAACACTAACCGATTCCCAGCAGTAGTATCTTAATATGAAAGCCTCGTTGCAAAACGGGGCTTTTATTTTTTCTCGTGCGCATCAGTATTAATTAAGACAAACCAGAGAAAATAGAATAGCTGCCAGTAAGAATTAACGAACTCCCACTAATGACAGAGAGAATTTTAATAAATGAAGCATTAACAATATTTTTCCCAATAGAAGAAACCGCTGCATATAGAAGATCTGTCGTCATACTCACACAAATAAAGACAGCACCTAATATAATAAAATTAAACTCATAGTCAGATAAAGAGTATAAAAATGACGGGATAAATGTGGAGAAAAAAATAATAGCTTTAGGATTAGATAATGTCGTCACCATTGCCTTTATTAAATTAACAAAAAATCTATCATCATCCTTTTTATTGACACTACTCACTCTTCTTTTATTTAAAATAATTCTACAACCTAAAAATAAAAGATAAGCGCCACCAAATAATTTTATAAGATAAACATATTCGCTAAATGCTTTAGCCCCAACATAGGTAATGACTAAAGATGCGGTAATCAACATCACCTCACCTAAACGAAAACCAATCATAAAAGGAAGTGTTTTTTTAAACCCGTTACTAATCCCTTCGTTAATTAAAAGCGTTACCGCCGGACCTGGAGAAAGTGTTTGCAGAGATGCAATCATACTGAAATAAATAATTGTCGATAGCGTTAACATTATTAAAATACCGGCATTCTGAATGAAACGAGAGGAACATTATCTGTAGATAACATATTTGGCAAATCACAATAAACATACTCATAAGGAATGCACGGCTGGATCATTTTAGATACGAATTTTTTTATTTCACGATACGAATTCCCAGCAAGGAAAGTATAAAAATTACCAGAGTTCCATATTATAACAGAATAATTAAAAAATTTTCTTATTGCACTATCAACTTCATCTACGGTAGCTTCATTTTTATTCATTCGACAGAGAATAATTTCTTTCTTTTTTTGTAAATCATCATCTGAGAAAAAACGATGCTTGAAAGAATAATCTTTTTGCAATTCTCTCATTGTATATTCATCACTATCACAACTGCATTTTTCAGTAAAAATAGCTAGGCCATCTGGCTTTATTAACTCGGATACAAATTGTATTTTTTCTTCCCGCTCTCTAGAATACATTTGAAATGTCGTATCTTCAATGAGAAGATCAAAACCACATTTAAAATGTGAAAGCTTATCATGCATTCCCAAGCTATTCTTTGTAATGAGAAAAAAAGGCGAATGAATAAAGAAAGAATTATAAGGTTCACCATGCATATAGAAATTTTTTTCATTAATTTTAGTCGGACTGCTTGTTAATGTTCTTATTTTACCTTTTGATACTTCAGAAATTGTCCGAGCCATAGTTCCTTCAGCCATCCCAAGACAATAAACATCAAAAAAATCAGATTTATCCTTTTCTTCAAAATATTGACAAATAGTAGAGCCTAATCTGCATTCCTCCTCTAAACTATATGGAATGCTTGAAAAATAGTGCCGAACAAATGGGCCGATGTTTTTATTTAAAACTTTAGAAAAATCAGCAACTTTCTTATCATTATCAAATAATCGGGTGTCTGGATATATTTCTTTAATTGGAACATTTTCCTTTCCTGCCGCAGTAAGAGAAAAAAAATCAGCCATTTCATTCACTCTAGGCGCTTTTCTACACGCTTCAATAAACTTATCCATGTTCATATTTACCACCCTTTAAATTAACAAGCTAATCATTAATTAATAAAAACAGAGAACACACTACCTCCCGTACCATCCACTTTCAATTATTTTTTAAGATAGACATTATTACTATAAAAAAAGATGTAATTGACTATCTACAGTCCTCTTTCGCAAGGAAAGGATACTATCCCCACTTCGCGGCAAACATCTTTTACGATGCGTCCAGTTTCAACGGGTTTCAAAACGACGATGATCTAATGCTTGGTGAATCGGGTTTAAGCATAGCGATCTCCTTAAAGGAACATAATGAATATGTCAAAAAATCTCTAAAAAGGTGTGGAACTAAAACGAGTGTGCTTCCTCCCAATGGCGGAAAAAAACCGCCCAGCCAGCAGCTCAGCGGCAAGTGGCTGGAAGACCTCGGTTTTAACACCGGACAGCCGGTGATTGTCACCGTTGAACGCGGTAAACTGGTGATTGAGACGGAACTGCGCTTCTGACTGGCAGACAAAAAAATTCCGGCCTCTTTAGTGGCCGGGACTCATTTGAGATTATTATCATGAGCAAAAAAAACACAGATATCAGTAAATTTTTAAGTTACATATTACGTCATCAACCTGAAGCTATTGGTTTATCTTTGGACAAGGAAGGATGGGCCGTTATAAGCGATCTTGTTCTTTGTGCCGCGGAAGAAGGCTATACACTCGACAATAATCTTATTCAGAGTATCGTTAATAATAGTGATAAAAAACGCTTTACGATTTCAGATGATGGATTACGTATCCGGGCAGCTCAGGGACATTCATCACAACAGGTTGATATAAAGTATGAAGAAAAAACTCCCCCCGAGTTTTTATATCATGGAACTGCAACACGATTTCTAATATCAATTCGTGCTCAGGGATTACATGCAAAAGATAGACAATATGTTCATCTATCTGCCGATGAAGAGACAGCAATTCAAGTTGGAAGTCGGCATGGAAAACCGATTGTACTAAAAATAAAAGCCCTGACTATGTATGAACAGGGTTTTAAATTCTACCAAGCTGATAACGGGGTCTGGTTAACAGACATCGTTCCTTATCGGTTTATTCAAGAATAATTACACATCATCTTCAGCCTGCTCTGCTTTATAGCGGGCTGACTCAAAGCGAGCCATTTTTAACCATTCTGCAAAGTTATCTGTATAACCTCTGTCTTCCCAACCAGCAGAAGCAAAGGCATGAACATAATATACTTTTGGTTCTCCTGATGTATCTGCTCCATCAAAACAAGCTATATCATCAGAGTAATTTACTTTGGCAAAAGGCACTAACCTCCGGGTTGGGTACTTTCCCTTTACTTCCCTCATCCAGAAAGCAGAAGATTCCTTAAATTCACAAATAAATGACCACGGCTCGATATCAGGAATGACATCCATAGACATTATTTCGATATAAGAGGATGGATACTTAAACTTTTCAGGAAGTTCATCCTCTGTATATAAATACGCGCTCATCTTCTATTTTCCTCTTCCTGTAATTCTGGGATATTCATTTGAACCATAAGGGTTTTGAGTACCAAAGCCTCCAGATTGTTTATTTATTCTCCCCGTGATTGCCTCTCCCCACGTTTGAGGCACAAATCCACGTTTTCTGTCTGAAAACCGTTCGATTTCAGAATACGTTAATTTTTCATTATAGCTTCTGACGCCAGCTTCTCTGGCGGCACTGATCCTTGTATTATCCATACTGGTCATTTTGCCATCAGGCATCCTTATAACATCAACTGGATCACCCTTCCAGCCATCCTTTTTCATGCTGGAAACAAGATCATCATAAGTGTATTTCACACCTGTACCTCGATCTGTTTTATTGTGGGAAACGGTATTTTGTGAAAAACGGATTTCATTAGCATCAAATGAGGAAGTATTTCCTGTCGGTTTAACCGTGACTGGCTCATTGATTCCTTTTTTCCCAATCCCCGCCGCAATCCCCGCCGCACTAGTTCCTGCAACCTGTGCCAACGAGTTTATCGCAAGTTGCTTCGCCCCAGGAGAATCACCGGACGACAGTGCATTATGTATCGCCGCAATTCTGTCCGACTCAAGCTGGATAGTCGTCACCTGAAGAATAGATAATTCATCCTGCTCTTCCGAGCTTAAACCACCATTAACACGCGCTTGCTCCAACAACTGATTGGTGCGATTAGCATAATCAGCTTGTAACTTGCTAACTTCATTCTCCTTATCAACACAGTCCTTGGCACCTGTACATCCCACAACACTTTCATGTTGTTCGGCGTTAATTTTCTTGTATTTATCAATAATGGGATTTTCGCAGGCAGTACTGCCCTGACACTGAGCCATTTCCTGACTACGGGATTTGTTTTCCTGCACACTCAGCGCGTTATTCTCCACCGCATTCTGACTCGCCTGCGCGCCCGCTACCGCATTTGTCGTCGAGTCGCCCACCGTGCCGGCCGCCAGACCACCTGCCAGAAGCGAAAGCGTGGTGACCGTCTGTTTTTCGCTTTCCGTCATCTCCGAGATGGCTTTACCCGGGTAGAGCCTGTCGGCAATGACTCGCGCCGCCAGCTCACCCGTCGCCCCACCCGCTGCACCCGTTATCGCCTGTGCAACATTACCCCCCGCCAGTCCCTGCACCGCCGCCGAGACCGCCATTATACCCTGACGGATCGCACCACCCGTGCCAAGACCCGAACTGTTCAAGGCCTGAGTATAGGCTTTGTCATACGTCGTCTGATAAACATATTGCCGAATCTCGGCCTCTGTCGGATTCAAGTTCGGCTTATTACCTGTCGCAAGCGCGTCTCTCGCCATCTTCCTGTCAGCATCAGAGATGCCCCGCAGTCTTCGCTTTCGGTTCTCGACGTTGATAAGGCTGAACACGACGTCAAGTCAGCCCTCTGCACAACTGAAGTAAAAGAACCACAACCGCGGGCAAAAACCGCCCAGCCCGCAGCTTAAGCTCAGCGGCAAGTGGCTGGAAGACCTCGGCTTCAACACCGGACAGCCGGTGATTGTCACCGTTGAGCACGGTAAACTGGTCATTGAGACTGAGCTAAGGTTCTGACTGGCAAACAAAAAAATTCCGGCCTTTTTAGGGGCCGGGATTTTTTAATTCAACATAACCAATCGAGAAACCTGCATACAGAACTATTTATAACGTCCGAATTACTTATCCAACATGTTAGGATCGTACAAAGGCGAGGCCTGCATTTTGGGCTTGATTTCTTCATACCAAGCCTTAAAAATCCAGTCTTGTGGACGACTATTTATTACAGGATTAGCTTTGAGGTCTATTTCTATTGCTTTCTCTATATTTCTATAGCATTGCATATAATTGGATTTCGATAGCTTAGAAAAATCTAAGGTTTGATCATAGAAATCATAAGTTTCATAGATTTCCTCCATAATCTCTTTGCTTATTTGGCTCATGTAGGGGCGTAAATAATCAGCCATAATATCTATGGCTGAAGACCCCAATGACACACCATTATTTTTTGAAAAAAATAAAAAACCGGCCATCTTCACCTCATGATAACAATCTTTGCTTTATCTGCCTGCGACAATGAGTTGATGTGGTTCAATAGCTTATGTTGATTTTCAACATTTAAATTCCTGAAATCTAAGGGGACTATATCTGCTTTATCTAAGTGTGTACGTAACTGTGTAATATTTCTATCCCAATTGTTATTAAAAAACTTATTCATCCCTTCAATTTCTTTCTCTGATCCTTTTGCTGTTGTAAACATAAAGTCAACAGTTTTCCCTTTATTTGGTCCGCTGGAAAATACAAAATCGGCACCACTGGCATCAGGATCAACACGTTCCAATTTCCCACCCATAGTATTTTGCAATTCGGTGGCGGCTGAACCTTCTGCAAGCTTGTTCTTGCCAGCGTGAGGATCAAACTTCAATCGGTTTACTTCGTCAAGGTTAACAGCGGCTCCCGTATGAGCGACTGAGCCAGCAATTTCATCACTAGCCTTATTGATCAGCTTAGACGCTTCAGCAACATCCCCTTTCTTCAGCGCCATTTCTGCTGCTTTAATCGCTTTACCCGCAGCATCGCCCGCAATCGGAATTAACCCAACCATTGCGGCAAGATAATCAATCGCACTCTGCGCTTCCGCAAAGCCTTTGATATCACCGACCACAGGCACGAAGTCTACTCCAAAACCAGCAGCGCCTTTCAGCAATTCATTGCGATGTTCACTTATCTTGGCCGAACACGCTTCTGCACTCATTCCAGCACAGTGCTGTGCCTTGAACTCCTCAACCGCTGCAACAAGCTGTTTCTGCGCATTCTGATACTTCTCTTCCTGTGACACACCAGAGACTTTGTTCTCGATAATGTCACTCAGCGCGTTATTCTCCACCGCATTCTGACTTGCCTGCGCACCCGCTACCGCATTCGTCGTCGAGTCGCCCACCGTGCCGGCCGCCAGACCACCTGCCAGAAGCGAAAGCGTGGTGACCGTCTGTTTTTCGCTTTCCGTCATCTCCGAGATAGCTTTACCCGGGTATAGCCTGTCGGCAATGACTCGCGCCGCCAGCTCACCCGTCGCCCCACCCGCAGCACCCGCCAGCGCACTGTTACCGCTGGCTTCCGCCACTATCCCGCCCAGCACCGCGTGCGCTACCGCATTGGCTGCAATATTGACGTTATCATTTGCATCCGTCGTCGCTTTCTTGATTTCTGCCGCCAGATACGGCGCCGCTGCACCCGTTATCGCCTGTGCAACGTTACCCCCCGCCAGTCCCTGCACCGCCGCCGAGACCGCCATTATACCCTGACGGATCGCACCACCCGTGCCAAGACCCGAACTGTTCAAGGCCTGAGTATAGGCTTTGTCATACGTCGTCTGATAAACATATTGCCGAATCTCGGCCTCTGTCGGATTCAGGTTCGGCTTATTACCTGTCGCAAGCGCGTCTCTCGCCATCTTCCTGTCAGCATCAGAGAGACCTGCGGCCTTCGCATCGGCCTCCGCTTTCGCCGCTTTCGTCGCAATGATTGCCCCGTGCGTACCGGCAATATCCATCACCTGACTGCTGATTTCTGCAATCACCTGCATTTGTTGCAGGCGTTTCTGCTCTTTCTCTTTGTCAAAAATCGGGCTCAGCGTCTGGTTTGCATGTTCGACATCGTTACTCAGTTGTGCAACATCCTGACGCTGGTTGGCCTCATCACGGATGACTAGCTGTCCATTGCTGATCGCCGCACGCGTGGTACTCGCCGCATTACCGTCATTATTTCCACTTATCAGCGAGTTGGATGCCAAGTTACTGAGCATCTGCATGCCTACCGGCCCGCCAGTACTGATACCGACGCCACTATGCGAGGTCTTAAACTCTGCTCGGTTTTCAATATCGCTAAAGCCTAGCGTCCCGGTGTCTAATCGGTTTTTCGCAGCCTCTGCCGTGGAGCCAATCACCGCACCATCAAGCTGCGTATGGTTGCCCACCTGTACATCGTAGCCACCTTGTCCGGCAAACAGCCCGGTCTGCTCCTGCACGCTGCGATAATCGCTGTGCATTTTGTCCTTGCTCATGTTGAAACTGGCTGACGCGCTTCCCGCACCATAAATCGGAATGCTGACGCCTGCACTCATGCTCTGCTGCTTGCTGTTATACACGTCGCTGTCCTGCTCGCTACGCAACAGCAGATCGCGTCCGACGCGTGCCGTTACCTGCTGCCCGCTGACCTGTGCACCCTGCAATGTGGTATCGCGACCGCTGTTTAGCCGTACCTGACGCCCCGCATCCAGCAGCGTTTCAGTGTGGCTCAGCCCTTCACCCAGTTCGTTGCCTTTCGCTTTGTTCATGCTGGCGTTTACGCTCAGGCTAAAGCCGCCGCTGCCAGCACCAAGGCTCAGGCCAATGCTGCCACCTTTACTCTTGTTGCTTCCTTCCGTGTGCTGACTGTTCTGCGCGGACACTAGCTGGATATCACGAGCGGCATCCAGCGCCACATCCTGACCCGCGCGCAGCTCGCTTCCCTGCACCCGAATATCATCAACCGTTGCGGTCAGAGACAGGTTCCTCCCAGCGTTCAGGCTGCTGCCTTGCGCGGTGCGCTGCTCCACGGTTTGCTCGGATTTCGATGACTGGCTTCCCAGCGAGACGCTGACCCCCACAACATTGTTATTCGTAGGATCGTCCTTACCTTTCAGCGCAGCCAGATAGGCAGCCTGCCCCGCTTGTACGCCACTTAGTGTCGCTTTCACACCCTGCAAAGCTTGAAGACGGCTATCCTCCGTCTCTTTAGCCGTCTGTACCGTTTGTACCGCCGTATTCACCATTCCGCCAACCGTGCCACTCAGCGCCAGCGTTAACCCACTCTGCTTCTGTTCATAGGTCTGCCGCTGCGTCTGACTGTTCTCCGCCGCCGTCACCGCTAGCGTCTTACCTTGCAGCGCCAGATCCTGTCCGGCAACCACGTCACTACCTTTCACAGTCAGTTGATTACCCGCCAGCAGCGTCGTGTTGCCTTTTTCACTGCCTATGATGCTGGCTTTCTCACTCATGCCATCGGTATCGGTCGTGCTCTTTTGGCTGGCCTGCCCAATGCTAAATCCGATACCGCCACTGCCCATCAGACCGGATTTTTTCTCTTCCTTTAAATGAGTTTCCTGATGATTTTCATTCGCCGTCGTCACGGTAATATCGCGCCCGGCGGTAATGCTGACATCCTGCGTACCCGCAACGGAGCTACCCACGATCTGCACGTTATTGCCAGCACCGATCGCCACTGTCTCGCCGCTGAACGAACTCCCCACCGCCGATTGGTGCTGAATGCTATCATGGCGTTCACTGGACTGCGCAGAGAGCAGACCGCGACTGCTTTGCTTGCTGTGCTCCGTCAACGTATAGGATGACTCACCGCTGGTCAGATTGATGTCATTGCCCGCCTGAACCTGTAACCCCTGCTGCGCGGTGACGGATGCCGCCGTCGCATTCAGATTTTGTCCCGCGCGTAACGCTATCTGACCATTGGCGGCAATTTCGCTACCGATATCTTTGCTCGCCTGATAATGGCGATAATTATTGCTGTCCCAGTCGCTATTCTGCGTTTCCGTGGTCGTCAGCGTCGCCAGGTTCAGGTTATTCCCCGCGCTGATCAGCATGGAACTGTCGGCCCCCGAGTTAATCACCTGGCTACCGATCAAGTTGATATCTTTGCTGGCCGCCAGCGTCAGTTCACCCTTATCATTCTGAACATACATACCCGCTATGCGATCCAGAATGCGATTATCCTCACCGCCACCCAACGTGCTGGTACTGGTGATATTGCCGCCCGCCAGTGCGGTCAATTTATCTTCCGCCTGAATGACGCCACCGACATTATTCAGATCAGTACGAACCTGTAGCTGCACCTGTTTACCCAGCAGAGAACCTCCCTGATTGTCCAACGCATCAGACGAGATAAACAGGGTATCGCGCGCAGCAATACGTCCGCTGTTCAGCATTCCACCCGCTAGCCCAACAGAGATCGTATTCCCTGCTAGCAGACTACCCGCACCGATTTGTTCATTCGAGCGGACGTTGGTGTAAACCTGCGGAGCAAGTACAGTCTGTGAAGATCCGTCTGCCAAGGTCACCGATTTTCTCACCATCCAGACCATGTCGGTGGTGAGCAACGCCATCTGCTCCGGCGTCAGCGCCACACCCGGCGTCAATGAGAACTGACGACCAAATGCGATACCCGCATTCATCAATGCCTTGTACTGTGCTTCGTCGCTGTTATAACCCGCCAGATAGCGCTGCCCGGTTAGTTGGGCGATCTGTTCGCGTACTTCTCGCTGTTCGTAGAAGCCATCGCCTAGTCGTTTATCCTGCCCCTCGATACTGAAGGCCTGTAGCATATAATCAGAGCTAAGCCACTGTTTCTGGTTGGTGAAGCGCGCATCCGTTTCCACCAGATAGCGGCTTTCTGCGGCGGGTTGCAGCGTAAATAGACTACTGTTTGGCAAATTGATCGTCGGCGAACCAACCTGTTGATTAACACCGTTGGCACGCAGCGCCGTCACTACATAACCCGAACCGTCAAATGCAGCCTGATCGCGCCAGTCATGCACTTTTAGATCGATCGTTTCGACTTGCGCGGCTGGGGCATAGTTATTACCGTCAATCCCCTGTGAGGTTTTTGTTACCCCGCGCCAGTTCTTTTTCTTTTTGGCATACCAGCGTTCCTGCCACCCACTCTCAGACGTAGTACGTTCGCCCGGCGTCGCCAGATTGCTCAGCTCCTTCACACCGTCAATCAACAGACCTGCCGCAATCACACGGCTATCACTGTTGGTCATCCGTGCCGCTGTCAGATACAGATTATTACCGGACAGAATCTGCCCCGGATCGCTCTCTTTCACCCGGGTTTCATTCACCGTTCGGGTATAGATGTAGCGATAGAAGTCCTCACTGGCATATCCATCCGGCATATGTGCAGTGTTCACACCGTATTTATTGTCTGTAAGCCAAATATCGCTCCAGTTGTAGCGTGTGGTATGTCCACGCAGTACGGCTTCATCGATGTGGGTCGCGCTGGTAACGATTTCCGTCACCAAATTATCGTTAACGTTATTAATCTGGCCAGCGGACAACGTCATATCACCAATGGACTCAATCGTGGCGCTATGGTTATTGATGGCATCAGCCTGGCCTGTCGCTCTACTTTCCGCATCCAGATTACGTCCCAACGCCATCACGCCATCGCTATAAATCAGGCCGTGTTGACGATTGTTGAGCGTACCAACGCCCAGATCCAGACGCTGGCGTGCGGCGATCGTCGCCCCCATGCCAGCTTCATTCAGATTATTCAGCGTCTGCGCTTGCAGGCTGATCCCGTCGCCATAAATGCGACCGCTACCGATATTGTTTAGCATGCCCGCATCAATACGGGTTAGCCCCCCATCGATCAGGCCACGGTTGGTTAACGAATCCGACAGTGCCAACCGCGTCTTCTGACTACTGATTTCACCATTGGCCTGATTATCGAGACGTGCTGCCGTCAGCGTCAGTTCGCTGCCGGACTGAATTTTCTGGCTGTTGGTGACGTCCCCTGCCACCGAGAGATCGAGTTTACCGTTTGCAATCACATCGCTCTGGTTATCGAAGCGCTGTGCGGCCGTGAGCGACATGTCACCCAGTGACAACAGTTGGCCGTCGCCGCTCAGGCTATCGGCCTGTACATCCAGCTTTTTCCCGGCGATGAGCGTGCCGCCAGTATTATTGACGGCTTTCGCCGCCGTCACCTTAAGGGTGTTATCCGCGCTGACTTTCGCTTTACGGCTTGAAACCGATCCGCTGGTGGCGTTGAGCGTAACATCGGTCGCCTGCGTCTGACCGCCATCGGTATTCACCTCTGCCGCCGCCATTGTCAGCGACCCGCCCGCAAGTTGCTGGCCGTTAGCATCAGCACGCTGGCTAGCTGTCAGAGATAGATTGCCCGTTTGCGCCACCGAGCCGTCACTGTTGATTCCCGCCCCCAGCACTGCGCCTTTCTGGTTGGTGATATTTGCTGCTTTCACTGTCGCATTGCGCTGCGCAGCCAGTACGCCACGGTTAGCGGTCTGTTGCCGAGTGCTGACACCGACATCACGCTGGGCGTAAACCTTGCCGCTATTATCCAGTTCACGGCCTGCCAGTTGTACATCCTGTGAGGCATTAATGCTGCCACTGTTCTCAATGCGGCCATCGGCAGAGATCGTTACGCTTCCTGCCTGTGCGCCAATCGCCCCCGCGTTGCGTACCCCAACGCCTTTCTCCGTACCAATGAGCTGGATTTTACCCGCGTACATACCGCCGAGTTGTGCTACGTCCACCGCCAGCTTCGGCTCTGTGCTAGCCGTTGACGCTGAGGCCGTCGCTGCTTTCTCAATTTTCTGCTGCTCGGCATCAACGGTATTGCGCCCTGCCGTCACTTTCAGATCGTTCGCCCATAGCCCGGCGTTGATTTCTACACTCTGTGCGATCAGGTCGGTATAATCCTGACGGCTGGAATCCATCCCCGCCCCTTGAACGCGAATAGTGCCTCGCTCAACCTGGTAGCCCTTAAGTTGACCGTTTTCCATCATCGCCTTGCCGGTCGTCAACGTCGCCCGGTTCGCATTGATGAAACCGCAGCCGTCACAGGTGATGCCAGACGGGTTGGCGATGACGACCTGTGCTTTTTTCCCTGCGACTTCGATATATCCGTTTAATTTGCTGGGATCGCGTGAATTCACTTCATTCAGAATGATCTTTGCTTCGCCTTTAGCCAGCCACGGGTTACCCGCAACCCAACCACCTTGCTGTGTTTGCACCTGATTACGCGAGTTATTGAGAATGGCACCCTGCTGATTCACATCGAACTGGCTGTAGACATTGCGCGATACGCCACCTTCACTTGGCGTTTGAATATTGACCTGTGGCGTCCCGTTTGCCGTTTGTAAGATGTTAGGTTTTTGGTTACCGGGCGCGTTGCCGTCCGCGACAATGTTCGCCTGTGCCACAGGCGCAAGCGTGACAAATCCCATCACCCCCAGCAATAGGAACGTCAGTGGAGAGAGTCGCCCGGTTATCTGACTCAGCGTTGGCCCAAGGCCCAACGGAGAGGAATCCTTGACGCAGCCGCGACACAGTTCAGAGACCACCATCAACACGCCGCGAGCGCGGTTAAAAACGATGCGATACAGGTACTTATTCATTCTTGTTATCCATTCAAAGAAGGAAATTTTTCAACAAACCGGTTTACGACTGGTGCATTCCAACGGCTGCTTCAGTACCGCCAGTTCAGGCTGAAACCGAAGACAGCCGGGCTGGTTTCAAAACCATCAGGCTTGGAAAGCGGAATCCCCGCAAACAGGTCATAGCCGGTGTTCAATACGTTGCCACGTACTCCAATGACACCACCTGCCAAATGGTTACCAATCAGCCGCTCTTTACTGTTGTTACTGATCTCACCGTAATCCACACCCAGATACAGTTCCTGATTCCGAAGCGGCGTGCGCCAGGCGAGCTCATTGCGTACCAGCCAACCGTCGTCGGCGCTGAGCGTGAGCTCACCGTCAAAGCCGCGAACCGTCCAGCGGTTACCAATCGAGAATTGATCCTGTGCCGTCAGGCGGGTACTCGCGAGCTGACGACGGTATTGCACGTTGTAGCGGAAAGTTTCATCAAACACGGCGAAGGGAACATCCAACTCGGAAGAGAACTGAATAATTTTTGATAGCCCGGTTCCTTCATTATTGGTTTCTTCTGGAACGGGTTGCGCACCAAACCAGCGAGTACCGCGCTGATAGCTAACGGCAGCATCCAGCGTGGCTTGGGAAATATAGTGACGATGCTGTAAGCCCAGACGCCATCCCGCCGTTTTACGCCGCTGTACCTCAACCTCGGTATCATTGACAAAATTGCGTGATTCACGCGTCATGACCTCATAACTCACCGACGTCTTCTGGCTACCACTACGATGTAACATTCGACTCAGTTGAAAATTGAGGCTCTCGTTTTCACCTTTATAGGTATAGTTTTCATTCAATCCGGCTATCGTCTGGTGATAGTCATAACCGCTGGCGGTCATCCCAGCCTGCCAGTAGCCAAACGGCACCGAGTAATGGGCAACGTAGCTCTTACTACCTTTGCTGGTACGCCCTTGTAGATCGTGACCACCGTAGAGATAGAACGTGTCGCTCAGTGAAAAGGGATTATCGAGGAAAAACGTCAGACCGCCCTGATAGCGCCCTGTGCTTTTGGTGCCGGAGTCGTCCAGCGTCGCACCAAGCCGCCAGTGTTTTGCTTGTTTATAGCTAACAACGATATCGCTCTCGCCCGGTTTCTCTCCTGGAACCAGTTGCATATCAGCCCGTGCTGTCGGCACGCGCTGCAAATTCTCCAGCCCCTGCTCGATATCGCGTAAATCAAGCAGTTCACCTTCACGTGCAGGCAAAGCGCTATAGAGATGAATATAGCGGTCACTGTCCGGCGACAGCGTTATCTTGCCAACCTTACCAGCCATCACCACCAGCTTCAGCGTACCGCTTTTCAGATCTTGAGCGGGCGCCAATACGCGGGCAGTTACATAGCCGTGATTCACCAGGCGATTTTGCAACGCGCTCATTAACAAGTTAATGCCTTTACCGCCCAGACATTGGTTCACTGCCTGATCGGCCAGCCGCTGCAACGGTAGCCAACTGGGGAAATCCTTCGTTCCCTGTAATTCCACCTTGTTGATGGGAAAACAGGGCGTCATCTCCACGGGAAAATGCAACCGTGTCAGAAATGCCCCCGGCTCTTGCAGGCGGACATCTGGAGCCTGAGGTGAGAGCTGTCGCTCTTGCGCACGCTGCCGTTCCTGCTGATTAATTTGCTGCTGGTTGATCTGACGTTGATCGAGCTGTTGCAGCTCAACTGGCGTGGCGGCATTCACCATGACTGCAAAGAAAGGTAAAGGCAGCGTGAAGGCTAACGGACGAAACAATACAGAGAGCGTTAATGGGATGGATTTTATTTTATTGATTTTTAATGAAAAAAAACCAATGAAAACGTTCCTTGTCATGGTAAATAAACCTGAGCATTAAAATAATTAGTTACATTTTCATCTCAGATAAAAATATTAGGAATGGGAACAGTCTTATTCGTTCTTATGGGTAATTGGCAGGATCGCGGGGAAAACGAATGGGTGAGAGAGGCGTTCAGATAGGTTTGAGCATCGAGATATGTACCGCATAATGCTGCGGTTCTGAGGAATTAACCGTCTGTTCCCTTAGCGAAAACGGGTAAGGGAACAGACGGTGGGGCATTTAACGATTAGCGGGCATCGGACAGTGCAATGTTCTGACGCAAGCCGGGCAGAATACCGTTCATTTCCACGTTTTCTCTTGCGATCTGAAAACGGGAAACAGACTGTTGCAGGTTAATAACCTGTTCCTGAAGCGCATTTGCTGAGGTCGCCACTTCTGATACCAGTGACGCATTCTGCTGCGTCACACCGTCCATCTGATTAATAGCGATGTTAATCTGCGAAATACCGCGGCTCTGCTCGCTGGAAGCCAGCGTGATCTCATCCATGATATCAACCACTTTTTTCACATCCATCAACACTTCGTCCATGGTGTTACCGGCCAGTTCAACCAGCCCTGCGCCTTTTTCAATGCGGCTGAGGGAAGCATCAATCATGGTGCCAATCTCTTTCGCTGCCGTCGCACTGCGCGCAGCCAACATCCGTACTTCAGAAGCAACCACCGCAAAGCCTTTGCCGTATTGACCCGCACGGGCAGATTCCACCGCAGCGTTCAGTGCCAGCAGGTTGGTCTGGAAGGCAATGCCGTCGATCACTCCAACAATGTCGGAAATCTTGGCAGAACTCTGCTTAATAGAACGCATCGTATCAACCACTTCGGTGACAACATTCCCGCCGCGAGATGCAGAATCCGAGGCTTTCAACGCCAGATCGTTGGCTTTACGCGTGTTGTCTTCGTTGTTTTTCACCGTTGACATGATCTGTTCCATGCTTGAAGCCGTTTCATCCAACGAGGCCGCCTGCTGCTCGGTACGGCTAGAGAGATCGATATTGCCGGATGCGATTTCCTCAACACCAACGCTGATCGCATCAGTGCCGTTACGTACCACCCGCACCATGTTTTCCAGCCCGTCACGCATGCGCTGAACCGCGGCGAACAACTGTGCAATTTCATTTTTCCCGCTGCTATCAATCTGTGCGCGCAAGTCACCTTCCGCGATGCGGTCAAAGACGGAAATAGCCTGATTCAATGGTTTTACAATAAGGTTGGTCATCACAGACCAGGCCAGTGCTGCCAGCAGCAACGCACAGGCAATGGCGGCGTACAGGATAGTTTCCATCAACTCCACACGCCCATTCGAATCCGCGTAGGCTTCATCAATGCTCTTCAGCTTAAAGGCAACCAGCGCTTTAGACGATTTATCAAACGCGGCATACAGCACCGTCGATTTCCCGGCACGCTGGCGATATTCATCCAAATTCCCTGCGTTAAGCGCCGCAAATGCTGGATCGATAAACTCCTGCATCAGCGTATTACGTTTCTCAGCCATGTCCGCAGAAATGATTTTTTCTTCTGCAGACTGTGGATATTTCAGGTAGTTCTGCCATTTCTCGCTGGCACCATCGACCTTGCCTCTGGCGCGTCCCAGTGCAACTTTCGCTGCCTCGACGTCTCCTTTCCCCATTAATGATTCGTACAGACGTAAATCTAACCGACCACGCAACAGCAGTTCGGAACTATCATTCAACGCGACTAGCCCTGGCAGCACTTCCATATCGACACGGGCAAATGATTTATTCCCCGACTGAACTGCAACCAACCCTAAAACGCCGACAAAAAGCAGTAGCGCCGCTAACGAAAACACCATCATGCTGAGGGCAGTACGGATCTTTATCTTACGAAACATAAATTATCCCTGTAGTCTGAAAATAAGGAAGGGTGGGTGCCAGCTCCAGAGCAGAGCCGTTCAGTTATTTACGTAATAGTCGTTATATTTCAATTTCCAGACGTGTTGATTCCACGAACTGAAATAAATCCATTGTAAAAGCGTAATAAATAAAGGAACAAATAAAGAAGATCATGGCCGACAGAAAACCTATTTTCTGTCGGCCATTAAAATTTATTTTTTATTCTTTTTCTGAGACTGATTTTTGTCTAAGAAACGTTGCAACTCATCTTTATAAAACTTCGCCGACATCATCGTGCCATGCCCGCTGGTTTCGCTACTGGCGGGAATAAGGAACACGGTTGCCTGCTTAATTTTCTTAAGCTCATTATCCAGGATGCCTGTTTCAACAGGATTACGCTCATCATCCGCAGAGTTAATCACCAGAACAGGCGCTTTAATTTTATTCAGCTCCGGGGCAGCATTATAATTTGCAGACGACCCCCAGATATAAATAAAGTCATTGGCATCGCTGCTTGACGGTGCAGCAAGGCGATCTTCTACCAGTTTGTCTGCCTGTGCTCGCGTCGGCGCTTTGCTCTGATAGGCCAGCGTTCCGCCAGTAGTGGCGATACTGAACATGATGCTAGCCGTTTTCAGCGTTGGCGGCTGCTGCGTGTAATCACCATTATTCCAGGCCGGATCGTTCTTGATGGACTCAATCAAGATGCGACGCATCATCCAGTTACGGCCAGACAGCTCATTTGGCAGCGACGCCATTGGCACCAATGCATCCATCATGTCCGGGTATTTTTCCCCCCAGAGCCAGGTCTGCATTCCCCCCATGGAATATCCCATCACCAGACGCAGGTGGTTAATACCCAGTCCTTCTTTGATTAAGCGGTACTGGGCCTGCACCATATCGTTATAATCGTATTGGGGAAATGCCATCCGTAAGCCGTCTGACGGTTTGGAGGATTTTCCAGAACCAATGCTTTCCGGCATGATAATAAAGTATTTGCTGCTATCCAGTGCCTGCCCCGGCCCGAACAACTCCCCGCCAAAACCATTTGCTAACAGCGCTTTAATCGGCTGGTTTGTTCCATGCAGTAATAACACGGCGGGCTTGGTTTTATCACCGAGCGTGTAATAGTGAATGCGCAGATCTTTTAATTTTTCGCCACTGCTGAAGGTAAATTCAGGCGCGATCCAGTCGCCTTCTTGTGGTGCTGAAAAATTTATCTGTGCATACGTTAATGGTGACAGCATTAACAGAAATGCACCCACCACCCCTGATAGTATTCGGTTAACCATAAATAGCTCTTCGGTAATCATGACGTCGTGAAGCCGCGATTTTAATGTCTATTAGGAAAAATCCCAATCACCATAAGTGAGCTAATAATAAAAAGATATTATTATCTGGATTTTTTATTTATAGCGAACGATTCTATAAGAAATTTCCAATAGAATGATATTTAACACATTCCTGTTAATCAACTGACTACGCCGCTCATACTTTCCGCTCGACATTAACGTCCATAAAAACAGCAAAAAGCAGGGGGAAGTTGTTCACATCACGAATAAGAATGCCGATAGTGCACAGTAATATCCGCGCACTATCGGCATATGGCAGGGGGTAAAATCAGCGTTGAGGATCAGTGCTTATTCATTTCTCTTTCAATCGTTCTCAGCCGCTCGTCCATATCTGGATGTGTACTCAGCCAGTCAGGTAAATCCAGCGATTCAACTTCATCCTCGCTGCGGTCGTGATTGATCAAGGCCTGATACATTGCCTGCATGGACTGAAGCGAACGCCCTTGCTGTTGCATTTTTGCTATTGCCCATGCATCGGCTTCCCGCTCCATATCGCGAGAAAACTGCATCTCGTTGATAAAAGCGGCAGACTGCAACACGATATCCCCCACGCCACTCACATCTCCTGTCATCCACATGAACGTCAGCGATACCAATGACGAACGCACGACCATACGCATTGGATGGCGGTAGGCGTGGTGTCCCATTTCATGCAACATCACCGCAGCCAGCTCGTTATCACTTTTCGCCAGCGTTACCAGATCGTCACTGATAATCAGCGTGCCATCTGCCAACATAAAGGCATTCGGCCCAATAGGCGCCGACATAATCTCCAGGCGCAGCGGCGTTTTGTCTTCCCGCATGTCAGCGGGCATAACCTGTTGAAACAGCGTTTGCATCGCCTGTTGGCGAGCAATAGGCAGTTTTGAAGGTTTAAAATCACTGTGCCGTAACAGCGTTAGCGTATGTTGCCCCAATTGCTGTTCGATCGCGGTAGGAATGTGTAGCGCCAACGCGGAGCTCGCCCACGGCAACACCACATAGACATAATTTATGACGATGAATAGCGTGGCAAATAACGTGAGAATCACGCCACGCTTATGGCGTTCCAGACGATGGACCAGCCCAGGGCGACGGCGCGCGGAATACCACGCACGAAATGTAGGATCGTCGGCAGGAACAAAGCGACCGCCGTCAGGAAACGTTAACGTCAGGGGAATGGATCCCAGCGCATCGGAAACCGCGACCTGCTCCAGTGTAAATGTCGTATTCGATGACTCCGTGCTCAGCACCATCATCGAACCATTGTCCGTTAAATGAAGAGAAGCGGCCACGCGGGCCGCCAATCCGGGGTATTGATAATGCCCCTCAATATTCATATTCCTGCCTTATAACTTACAGGCCGACACCCAAATCGAGGGCTTGTACGGCTTCTTCGGCCAGAGCACTGTTTGCCGTGTCTTGATGCGCCTGAACGTGCAGCAGTGCCAGATCACCTTCAACCATCGTCGCATTCGCGAGGTAGCGAGCATGACGAATCTCTGCCACCGGTGCAGCCCAACCGAAAGAAAAGACCGTAATCAGGCTATTGGTTATCAGCAGCCATATGTAAGACAGCGTTTGCATGGAAGAGTGCAATTTCACACCGCCGCTCAGCGATGTCTGATTGAACAGGTAATTACGCTGTGCGACCAGTTGGTAGCAAGTAGAAGCCAGCCCCCCCAGCAGCAGCACAAGCAGCGTGATCATCAGATTAAGAGTATTGCTCGCCATCATACTGATCACCTCATCTTCATTTCCGCCACCCGTTATCGCGGTCTGGAATGATGTTAAGAAGGACGAACTCATGAATGACAGTCCTACGATCACAAAAGGAATAATAATCAGTACGCCAATCAGGCCAATTTTAATGAATGCCGCTTTCGTCAATTCCGCGTTAAACGCCGTTTTACCGAAAAACAGGTTATTCACATAGAAATCAAGCTGCATCATTTTCATGATGCCATTCACCACAGCAAAACCCGGAGTAGCAAGCACTAGGGCGATGAATATAGCCAGAATCGGGCTATTGCTCTGCATACCAATAACCATCACAACAACCAGCACGGCATACAAAGCCAGAAGAAGCAAAATAGGACAAAGCAGTAATACCCAATATGCGCGGCCTGTCTGGCAATGATAATTAAAACGAATACCACGGTAGCTGGACATAATGGCGTTATAACGCCAGTTACGGATTACAATAATCGGAATGAGGGCCGCAAATGCCAACGCGAGCAGTACGCCAAGCGTCGGTGACGCGGCCATTACGGCATAAAAAAGAATAATACCGGCAATAACCAGCAAACGCCCTTTTAAGATTTGAATAGGCTCGGCGTGGTAGTCAAAACGGTCACCATTAATTTCCGTATTGCCGTAGAAATAACGGCGGCGGCGCACTGTCGCCCATGCAGAATAAATTCCCAAGGTGATTGCCGTTAATAACGCATTCACCAGCCAAATTGCAAAATATTCCCCAGCCTTACCATGAAACTGCACGCGATGCTGCGTGTTATTTTTTGAAGTATTGGTAGTCATAACCCTTTCATCCTAAAAGAAATAAACCTCATAAATGCTTTATTGGACACGCTATCGGCATACAAAAAGCGGCTTATTTAAGCATGTCCTGTTAACGACAACAATAAAAGTTAACAGCAATTAAACAAATTTATATACTGATTAATTATTAGGAATAGGGTAATTCATAGAGAAACTGACGTGCTGCCACTTGAACTATGACAGGTATAGACGTTGCATCGAGGTGGTCTGAAATGGTATTACAATCGGTCAAGATCATTACCCTCATAAACCGTAAGAACAAGAGTATGTATTATGACAACTGCGACCTCCACTAATCTTCAGGTACGCCTAATCACTGCGCAGGACGATGCCACGATTGCACAGGTCATCCGTCAGGTTTCTGCTGAATTTGGTTTAACGGCCGATAAAGGTTACACCGTTTCCGACCCTAATCTGGATGCGTTGTTTGCCTTGTATAACCAGCCGAAAAGCGCCTATTGGGTTATTGAATATGAAGGCCGCGTGGTTGGCGGTGGTGGGATTGCGCCGTTGGTTGCGGGTGAAGAAGATGTCTGTGAATTACAGAAAATGTATTTCTTACCCGTCGTGCGGGGCAAAGGTCTGGCACGTCAGTTAGCAATACAAGCACTTGATTTTGCTCGTCAGCATGGCTTTCGCCGCTGTTATCTGGAAACGACGGGCCACTTGACCAGCGCAATTCGGCTATATGCGTCGCTGGGCTTCGATGCGATCCCCCATTCAATGGGCAACACAGGCCACACCGATTGTGAAGTAACGATGCTGAAAGTGCTGTAGACAGCCATACCGATTGTTTCAGGATCGAGATTCCGAGGGAAATACGGTATCCGCATTTAAGCGATCGACATAACGATCGCGTAAAAACCAAATAAAAACGCCGCAGGATATTCCCGCGGCATTCTGTGAGGCAGGGTTGAAGCTCAATGATTAATGGCGCTTACCGTCATCATCTTCGTCATAAAAATCTTCATCATCCCCTTCTTCGCCTTCACCATCTGGATCTTCGAAGTAAGTACCCCACCCGTCGTAATTCACACCGTGACGTTCTGCCAGCGCCAGTAGCTGTTCTACCTGTGCGTCGATCAGTTCCGCATTCAGCGCAACTTCACTGATCGCATCACAGCACATCAGCAACACACCATCTTCCACTTCCAGTTCTTCCGCATCCGTCACTTCATAGCCCAGCTTGAAGGCTTCTACAGCAACTTTCTCCAACACTTCAAACTTCTCAGCAGAGAAATGGTGTTCAATGGTATAGAGCGCGTCAGGATCGCTGCCATCATCCAGCAGTTCTTCAATGATCAGGCGTGTCTCTTCCCGTTGCTCTTCCAGTAATTCGCGATTTGCCATGCCTCAGTCCTCATTAATCGACGTAATATTGCTTATTGTCCCACAGCCCTGCGGCTTGCTCCACCACAAAGTTTGATATCACCACTTGAATTTGAATAATTACACATATAAAGTGAATTTTAATTCAATAGATAATCTTGGGTCACATGGAGAAGTACATCATGCAACCGTTCTATAAGCGTCACTTTTTAAGGTTAATGGATTTTACACCTGCAGAAATTGCCCATCTTTTAGCCCTGTCGACGAAACTGAAAGCCGATAAAAAAAGCGGGACCGAAACCCGCCGCCTACAAGGTAAAAACATCGCACTCATCTTCGAAAAAGATTCGACTCGTACTCGCTGCTCTTTCGAAGTTGCTGCATACGATCAGGGCGCACAAGTGACCTATCTCGGCCCAAGCGGCAGTCAAATTGGCCATAAAGAATCCATTAAGGACACCGCCCGCGTACTGGGAAGAATGTACGACGGCATTCAATATCGCGGCTACGGCCAGCACATTGTTGAAACGCTAGCACAATATGCGGGCGTTCCCGTGTGGAACGGACTGACAAACGAATTCCACCCCACGCAGTTGTTGGCCGATCTGTTGACAATGCAGGAACATTTGCCGGGTAAAGCGTTGTCAGACATGACGCTCGTCTACGCTGGCGATGCGCGTAACAACATGGGTAACACCATGCTGGAAGCGGCGGCGCTGACCGGGCTGGATTTACGCCTTGTTGCGCCAAAAGCCTGCTGGCCGGATGCCGGTCTGGTGGCTGAGTGTCAGGCGGCGGCAGAGCAAACGGGTGGCAGCATCACGCTGACGGAAGATATCGCCGCAGGCGTCGCGGACGCAGATTTCATCTATACCGACGTTTGGGTTTCTATGGGTGAACCAAAAGAAACTTGGAAAGAGCGTATCGCGCTGCTGAAACCTTATCAGGTGAACATGGCGATGATCGCTGCAACGGGCAATCCGCAGGTAAAGTTTCTACACTGCCTGCCAGCGTTCCATGATGACCAGACAACCATGGGTCAACAAATGGCGGAACAGTATGGCCTGCACGGTGGAATGGAAGTCACGGACGAAGTCTTTGAATCCGCGCACAGTATCGTGTTCGATCAGGCGGAAAACCGTATGCACACCATCAAAGCAGTGATGGTCGCTACGCTGGCGCAGGATTAAGGTTTAGCCTGCCTTTGAGATGTTTTAAAAACAGATCAGAGGATTACAGGTAGCGTCGTAGCGGGAAACAAAGTCGATAGTCTGAGCAATGTACATAAAAAAATCCGAAAACCAGGCGCGTTTTCGGATTCTTGCACAGCAGTTGGATCGCTCAACTGAACTACCGCCCCTCAGGTAATCGACACATGCCCTTTTATCAGAAAAAAAGGGGGAATGTAGTTATCCCATCCTTTTTGGTTGCAGTGTTGGATCAGGGTGGCGCTGTTTGCCACACCTGTTTTATCACAGCAACGCATTATCCTGTTACGAAGCGTTGAAGAACTTATACCGAGTATGTCTGGAATACTGTTCTGCTTCACCCCGCACTGCAGCAAAAGAACGACTTCCCACTCTTTATCTGTAAAAATATTTGCCGGTCGGGTGAACACAAAGGGCTTCCTTTCGCATGGCATAAGAAAAGTTGAAAAGTAAACATTGGTGATTTCTATGTAAGTGCAAACAATACCGTCAGTGCCATCATTGAGCCGCCAAGGACGCTTCTCCACCAGAAAAGATCTGAGTCTATTTCGTCTTCCGTAATCAAATGTTTTGAGGACGATACTCATTTCATTTGTGGTCAATATTTTTTGGTCGTCATACAGTATATGGTCATAGTGCTCGCTGACATCGGGCGTTAAGTCAGTGTCGAGACAGCCTAAAAGTTTATTTTCTGTTACACCGAAATACTGACATACCATCTTATTGCCATAAACATACTGGGAGTTGCAGTCCTTTATTGCCCAGCCAAACAAAGAGTTATCAAAGTAATACTCAACAGGAGTCAAATCTGGATCCATCAGGTTAGCCTCTGATAATGATATGTCCTTTTTTCAGAAAGAACAGCGGGATGTAGTTATCAAACTTGTTATCTCTACAGTATTCTTTTAGGCCTGATAGTGAATTCAAGCCTGTTTTTCTGTAGCAGCTTCGGAGTCTGCTGTTAACGGCATCGACGGTGATTGAGAGGATGCTGCTTATATCTTTAAGCATCATCCCACAGACCAGTAGGTAAATAACCTCCCATTCCTTCTCGGTAAATATTTCAGAAGGGGGCTCGAAGGTGGAGTGTTGCATTATTGTTCCATTTAGCAACGAGGTCGGCGTGATGATCCTAACATGTCTGACGCTGATAACTGTGCCTACACAGTTGCGATGTTCATCATAAATTGGCTCCTGAATATTGTAGGCAGGCTGCATTATTTTTTCCGTGCCTTGAATATGCGTGGTAATGGCTCTCACCGCCTTACCTGTGCGTTCTATCTCTCGTTCCTGCTGGTTAAAAATGTCTGAAAATTCGGCTACAGGAACAGGGATATCCCTAATATTCAAGCCTTCATAATCATAACGAGTTGATATGGTTTGCCAGGTTTTAAAGGTGTTATTGACATAAATAAAACGGGAGCTTGTGTCTTTTATTGCCCAGCCGACGAGAGGATCGCTTTCGAACATTGCGATTAATCTGTCAGGTAATGTAATTGGCTTCATCAGAGTATCCCTACATTAAAATTACCCTACATAAAATATGCCGTACCTGATATATACCTGTTTATCAAAACTAAAATAGAATAAAAAGTCTGTGACAGGCCAATACCAGGGCAAACATCCTACATAGTTTAAAGTAATAACATACCTCTAATCGAAAGATCATGAAATATTCTAGCAAGAAAATTATTTTCTGAATATGCCAGTCAGTTAAGCAACTGACTGGCTGTTTTTTTCCAGGCCTGACCGTATTTACCTGGTTTTTCCTTTACTGCTCTTGGGAAGGTGACGTGGTTCTCCGGTGTATCTGGCGAACCCGATCGGCATTAATCAATTGCTGAATGAATACATTTTTCCGGTCATTGTTCACAGAAATCCTACACCAGCGATGCGTCGATTTTCACCACGGCTTTGCGCACGTGCGCCGGTTCACCGACGGCACACAGTGGTTTATGTACTTCCCCTGGGAAGAAGACGACAAAATCCCCTTCCTGCATCACAAACAGTTTTTCCTGTTCGCCCGCAGGCAGGAAAGCAATATCTTTATCAGCCAGCCAATCGGTATCTGGCTTGCCAGCAGGCAGGTTGCTGAACGTCATCCCTTCTACGCCAGACAGCACAATCTGAATGTCCAGATATTTGGCGTGATACTCGGCGCGGCGCTTTTCCAGCAGATCGGTGCTGTCGTTGGAAATCAGCACGAATACGTTGTTACCCTCGATATCATGCTTGCCCAGCGGGGTATCCGCCGTGATGTTTTGCTTCACGTACTCAATCGCTTCACGCAGTTTAGCAGGCAGATAAGGAACCAGTTCAAGATGGTGGACGTTGCCAGTAATCATAAAAACCTCATTGATATGAAAAATGAAACCCTGTTTTACAAACCTTATACGCTGCAAACGTGACACCCGCCAGCACGTTAATCCAAAAAAGTGAACTGTTCATCACTCTTCTCGGCCAGCCTTCTCTCGCCTACGGCCATCATGCAGAGAGCATTCGCTCCGCAACCGATTGCAGTGCGTAAAAAACCACGTTTTATGCTTGAAATAGCCTAGTCGGCGCGTATAATTCCCGACAGTTTGCCGGGAGGGGTTATGCACTGTTACACCAAAAAATCCGCTGCTTATGTTGGTTCTCAACCACAACTGCCATCCGGCAGCCAGCCAGCGTTTTCCTTTCCGTCGCTCAATCGATCAATTAAGAAAGCCCCTCAATGAGGGGCTTTTTTTTGCCCGCCGTTCGGGCCGCCAGATACGACATTTCCTGTTTACTCGTTAGGAGAAAGACAACATGGTCAATCCGCTCTATCAAAAACATATCATTTCGATTAACGACCTCAGTCGGGAAGATTTAGAACTGGCGCTGAATGTCGCCGCCAGCCTGAAAGCCAAACCTCAGCCTGAGCTGTTAAAACATAAAGTGATTGCCAGTTGCTTCTTCGAGGCCTCCACCCGGACGCGTTTATCTTTTGAAACCGCGATGCACCGCCTGGGCGCCTCCGTCGTCGGTTTCGCTGACAGCAACAACACGTCGCTGGGAAAAAAGGGCGAAACGCTGGCCGACACTATCTCTGTTATCAGCCAATATGTTGATGCCATCGTGATGCGTCATCCGCAGGAAGGCGCATCACGCCTTGCCACCGAATTTTCCGGCGGCATTCCGGTGCTGAACGCCGGGGACGGTGCGAACCAGCACCCGACGCAAACGCTGCTCGATCTGTTCACCATTCAGGAAACGCAAGGCCGACTGAACAACATCAACATTGCGATGGTCGGTGATTTGAAATATGGCCGTACCGTGCATTCACTCACGCAGGCGCTGGCGAAGTTCGAAGGCAACCGCTTCTACTTCATCGCCCCGGACGCATTGGCGATGCCGGATTACATTCTGAGCATGCTGAAAGAGAAGAATATTGCTTACAGCCTGCACAACAGCATCGATGAAGTTGTCGGCGAACTGGACATTCTGTATATGACGCGCGTTCAGAAAGAACGTCTGGACCCGTCCGAATACATCAACATCAAATCCCAATTTGTCTTGCGCGCTGCCGACCTGGACAGCGCCCGTCAGAATTTGAAAGTGCTGCACCCGCTGCCGCGCGTCGATGAGATCACCATTGATGTGGATGCCACGCCTTACGCCTATTATTTCCAACAGGCGGGTAATGGTATTTATGCCCGTCAGGCGCTGCTGGCGCTGGTCCTGAATCGCGAACTGGTTCTGTAAGAGGAAGAAACCATCATGACACACGATAATAAATTACAGGTTGAAGCGATCAAACGTGGCACGGTGATCGACCATATTCCCGCACAGGTCGGTTTTAAGCTGCTGACGCTGTTTAAACTGACTGCGACAGACCAGCGCATCACCATCGGCCTGAATTTGCCGTCCAACCATCTTGGCCGCAAAGATCTGATCAAGATCGAAAACATATTTCTGACTGAGCAGCAGGCGAATCAGTTGGCGATCTACGCACCGCAGGCAACCGTCAATCAGATCGATGAGTATGACGTGGTGCGAAAGCTAGTGCCGACGCTGCCAGACCACATTACTGGTGTGCTCACTTGCCCGAACAGCAATTGCATCAGCCGCAGCGAACCGGTGTCATCGTCGTTCAGCGTTAAACAACGCGACGGCGACGTTCACCTGAAGTGTAAGTACTGTGAGAAAGAGTTTGAGCGTCAAGCGGTGCTGCAAGATCGCTAGTTTTCTGCTTTGCCCCGTCATGGACATTGCCTGCCACGGGGCTTTTTTGAATAATGGCTGAGTCCGCGTTCCTTTTACGCCCCCATCAAGGAGATACCATGTCACGCATTATCAGCACTGAGCACGCCCCAGCCGCCATCGGCCCTTATGTTCAGGGCGTCGACCTTGGCAGCATGATCTTCACCTCTGGTCAGATCCCCGTGAACCCGAAAAGCGGTCTGGTCGCTGACAACATCACCGCTCAGACCCGCCAGTCACTGGAAAACGTTCAGGCGATCGTGGAAGCTGCCGGCCTGAAAGTTTCCGATATCGTGAAAATGACCGTGTTCGTGAAAGATCTGCACGACTTCACCCTCGTGAATACCGCGTATGAAGCCTTCTTTAAGGAACATGATGCACCGTTCCCGGCTCGCTCTTGCGTTGAAGTCGCCCGTCTGCCGAAAGATGTGAAAATCGAAATCGAAGCGATCGCCGTTCGCCGCTAACGATCGGCAGTACAATCCCCGAAAAGCGCACGGTAACCAGTGCGCTTTTTTCTGCTTTTTCTTTCACCACAACAAGATTATGGACATCTCAGACACACATCACGGCCAAAAAACAGACGAATTTCTGCCAACCCGCGCGTAGCAAGCCTTCACGCTTCAATCGCCTTTTTTGGCTATTTTTTGTTCAGGTTCAAATTCACTCCGACATGATGATTTCTTTGCTCTACATCAATTTTGCAGCGATAAAAGCGCAAACACCCCTACGCAATTTCAATATATAGTGCCTATCCTATAAACACGACCCATATATAGTGTTTATCCACAGTGTCATCCACAGCCCTCATCAACCCTTGTCGGCTAGGGCTTTCGCCTGTGGATAACCTTTCTAGAGGAAAAAAACGTGAAACCAGTTGTGATTAAACGGGACGGTTGCCAGGTGCCTTTTGATGAAGTTCGTATCAAAGAGGCGGTCGAACGCGCGGCACGTGCAGCCGATGTCAATGATGCAGACTACTGTGCAACGGTGGCCTGTGCGGTCGCTCAACAAATGCAGGATAAATCGCGTGTGGATATCCGCGATATTCAGGATGCGGTCGAAAATCTGCTGATGTCTGGCAACTATAAGCAACTGGCGCGTACCTACATCGAATACCGTCATGACCGAGATATTGCGCGTGAACGCCACGGTCGCCTGAATCAGGAAATTCGCGGTCTGGTCGAGCAGAGCAACATGGCGCTGCTGAACGAGAACGCCAACAAAGACAGTAAAGTGATCCCAACCCAGCGCGATCTGCTGGCGGGTATCGTCGCTAAGCATTACGCCAAACAGTACATCCTGCCGCGTGATGTGGTGCTGGCACACGAACGCGGTGAGATTCACTATCACGACCTCGACTACTCGCCGTTTTTCCCGATGTTCAACTGCATGCTGATCGACCTGAACGGCATGCTGACCAACGGCTTCAAAATGGGCAATGCGGAAATTGAGCCACCGAAGTCGATCTCAACCGCTACCGCTGTCACCGCGCAGATTATCGCGCAGGTCGCCAGCCACATTTATGGCGGCACCACCATTAACCGTATTGATGAAATTCTGGCCCCGTTCGTCACCGCCAGCCATGCAAAGCACAAAGCGGTGGCGGAAGAGTGGAAGATCCCAGATGCAGAAAACTATGCCCGAACCCGCACCGAAAAAGAGTGCTACGACGCCTTTCAGTCACTGGAATATGAAGTCAACACACTGCACACCGCGAACGGCCAGACGCCGTTCGTCACCTTTGGCTTCGGGCTTGGCACCTGCTGGGAATCGCGTCTGATTCAGGAATCCATCCTGCGCAACCGCATTGCCGGGCTGGGTAAAAATCACAAAACCGCAGTATTCCCGAAACTGGTCTTCGCTATCCGCGACGGCCTGAACCATAAAGCAGGCGATGCGAATTACGATATCAAGCAGCTCGCGCTAGAGTGCGCCAGCAAACGCATGTATCCCGATATCCTGAACTACGATCAGGTCGTCAAGGTCACCGGTTCGTTCAAAACGCCAATGGGCTGCCGCAGCTTCCTCGGCGTCTATGAAGAAGACGGCCAGCAGATTCACGACGGTCGTAATAATCTGGGCGTCATCAGCTTGAACCTGCCACGTATTGCGCTTGAAGCCGAGGGCAATGAAGACCGCTTCTGGACGCTGCTCGATCAGCGTCTGACGTTGGCGAAGAAAGCACTGATGACGCGCATTGCGCGGCTGGAAAGCGTGAAAGCGCGTGTCGCGCCGATCCTGTATATGGAAGGTGCCTGCGGCGTGCGCTTAAACGCGGACGACAGCATCGCAGACATCTTCAAAAACGGACGCGCCTCAATTTCACTGGGCTATATCGGCCTGCATGAAACCATCAATGCGCTTTTCGGTAGCCAAACACACGTGTTTGATGATGAAGCGCTGCGAGCCAAAGCCGTCGCCGTTATCGCTCGTCTGAAAGCCGCCACCGAGCAGTGGAAAGACGAAACGGGTTACGGATTCAGTCTGTACAGCACGCCGAGCGAGAACCTGTGCGATCGCTTCTGTCGCCTGGATACCGCCGAATTTGGCGTCGTACAGGGCGTGACGGACAAAGGTTATTACACCAATAGCTTCCACCTCGATGTAGAGAAGAAGGTGAATCCTTACCAGAAAATCGACTTTGAGCTGCCCTATCCGCCGATGGCTAACGGTGGGTTCATTTGCTACGGCGAGTACCCGAACCTACAGCACAACCTCAAAGCGCTGGAAGACGTGTGGGATTATAGCTACACCCGCGTGCCTTACTACGGTACCAACACGCCGATCGACGAATGCTATGAGTGTGGCTTCACCGGTGAATTCGAGTGCACCAGTAAAGGCTTCACCTGCCCGAAATGCGGTAACCACGATTCGGCTCGCGTTTCCGTGACGCGCCGCGTATGCGGCTATCTCGGTAGCCCGGATGCACGCCCGTTCAACGCCGGTAAGCAGGAAGAAGTTAAACGCCGGATTAAGCATCTGGGTAACGGTCAACTGGGATGATCCCTTCTGGGTCGCAGCAATGCGGCCCACCTTTCGCGGCACCGTTAGCACACGCCCGCTTCATAACATGGGCTCTACCGTATGAATTACCACCAATATTATCCCGTTGATGTAGTCAACGGCCCCGGCACTCGCTGCACGCTGTTTGTCGCTGGCTGTGTGCATGAATGTGTTGGGTGCTACAACAAAAGCACCTGGCGACTGAACTCCGGTCAGCCGTTTACGCAGGAACAGGAAGACCAGATCATCGCCGACCTTCAGGATACAGCGGTTCCACGTCAGGGAATTTCACTGTCTGGCGGCGATCCGCTTCACCCACAAAATGTGCCTGATATTCTGCGGCTGGTCGAACGTATCCGTGCGGAATGCCCAGGCAAAGATATCTGGGTTTGGACCGGCTACGTGCTGGCAGACATCACGCCGGAACAACAGCAGGTGGTCGATCTCATCAACGTATTAGTCGATGGAAAATTTGTGCAAGATCTGAAAGATCCCGCACTGATTTGGCGCGGCAGCAGCAATCAGGTTGTCCACCGCCTGCGTTGATCGATAAAGAGCTACTGAAGCGGTTGCCACTGACCTAGCGAACGTAATTGATCGGATTCCAGTACCGTCACCCGCGCTTTTGGCTCTGGCGAGAACGCCTGATTCAACAACGCCTGCGCCACCGTTTTCCCCTCAATCGCCCGCCACTTCGCCGGAAACAGGCGAAACAGCGGCGCGGCAAGGCTCTCCAGTGTGCGACTGTCCTCTCTTTCCCCCAGCAGCATCGACGGCTGTGCCAATGTCAGATGCTGCCAGCCCTGCTGACGCAGCGATTTTTCCGTTTCCCCTTTCACTCGCGAGTAGAAGAAAGGCGATGTTGCATTCGCGCTCAGTGAACTGACCACCAAAAGGTGCGTCGCGCCCAGCGCGAGCGCTACTTTTGATCCTTCCACGACCAGCGTGTAATCCACATAGCGGAAAGCCTGCTTACTGCCTGCCGTCTTGAGCGTCGACCCCAGGCAACAAAATGCAATATCGACAGGCTCAGTCAACTGCGCCAGTGCGGCAGACAGATCGGTGTTGTACGGATTGACTACTTTATCAGAAAGCATTAACGGTTTACGGGTCGGCGCATAGATCGTCTCTACCCGGTTATTAACTTTCAGCAGTTCTAACAGTTCGTGTCCCACTAACCCCGTTGCACCTAATAACAGTACCTGGCTCATCCGTTTTCCCCCTTGCTTTGCGTCTTTTACTCTCTCATCTTTTCATGCTTGTCGTGTGCTTTCTGGCCCGTTTGTTCATCGCGCTGCCAGTAACGTTTCTTACCAAAACCCAGCATATTGTCCGTCATTTTGACTTCTATCAGGTCGAGCCTCCAGATCGGTGCTTGTGATGCACGAGCAATAGGAAAGCGCGCGTTGTATCGCGCCCTGGCCTGCAGTGCGTCATCCCCTTCCAACTGCACCGCCTGCGCCCGAAACTGCACGCCTTTAATCAGCATCACGCTCTTCGGTTGGCCGCTGACCGTACCGGCCACCTGCGGCAACCTTGCCATGATTTCACCGTGGCGCGTGTGTAACTCCGTCATTAGATAGAAGGCTATCTGTTGATCGTCATAAGTATAGAAGCAACTCGCACACCATAATTCCGAATTTTCACCCACGCATAACGTCAGTACGTGCGACTTCTTCAGATAGCGGGTGATTGCCTCAAGATCGCTATCTGTTTCTCTCGATTCTGTCTGCATCACGGCCCCTCAATCGATTTTCTGAACGAACGTATCCTGCCCGACCAATCGTTGGCCTTGCGCAGAATGCGGCAACATGGCTTGCAGAGGCTGGCCAGTACGCTTATCCAATAACAGGGAGTGAGATTCCCCTTCAGCAAATAGCTGCTGTTCGCCCCACTGACGTAGCGCCACAACGAGTGGGAAGAGCTGTTCACCTTTTGGCGTCAGAACATATTCCTGATAGGCCGAGCTTTCGGAAACGGGCTGAACGGACAAAATGCCCTCGTCAACCAGGGTACGCAAACGGTCGGTAAGAATATTTTTGGCAACGCCCAAACTGCGCTGAAAATCGCTGAAACGGCGGCGATTATCGAAAGCATCGCGGATAATCAGCAATGTCCAACGATCGCCAACGGCATCCAGCGCGCGCGCGACGGGGCACACATCCTCTTTCAGACTTTTGCGCTTCACCATACCTATTTCCTCCCCTTTTTCCTGTTCATCCTGCCTGCCTTATCCACAAGCTGAAAAACCGACCGTTCATTTTTTGGTTGCAGAGTAAAACCAGATCGCCCATGCTTCAACTGGTTTTATTTTGAAACCAAAATGAGTAATGAAAGCCAATATTATGAAAAATAGTCCTATTCATACCACGTCATCCGTCACTGAATATGATCTTTACAGCAAAAGGCTACCTGCGCAGACGGGATTACCGCGCGCGTTAGTGCTGCTGTTTGCCTGTGCCAGCGCTCTCAGTGTCGCCAATGTTTATTACGCACAGCCACTGCTGGATGCGTTATCGGTAGATTTTCACATCAGTATCGCCGCCGTTGGCGGTGTGATGACAGCAACACAGCTTGGCTGTGCGCTGGCGTTAATTCTGCTAGTGCCGCTGGGCGACATCCTCAATCGACGCTATTTGATGTTGGCCCAGTTAAGTCTGCTCATCGTGGCGCTGATTGCCGTTGGACTAGCCACCACATCCCTGTATTTATTGATCGGCATGCTAGCCGTGGGCATGTTCGGCACGGCCATGACTCAGGGCCTGATTGCTTATGCCGCGACGGCTGCTGCACCGCAGGAGCGTGGGCGCGTTGTGGGTGCAGCGCAGGGAGGCGTGGTGATTGGGCTTTTGCTGGCTCGCGTACTGTCCGGTTTCATCGCCGATATAGCAGGCTGGCGCAGCGTGTATTTTTTCTCCGCGCTACTAATGCTACTGCTTGCCGTATTTCTGTGGCGTGCACTACCACATCAGCCGCCAGCCCAGCAGCGCCCACACTATTCCGCGCTGCTGCTTTCGATGCTGATCCTGCTGCGTAAAGAACGCGTGTTGCAAATACGCGGCATCATCGCTCTATTGATGTTTGCTGCCCTGAGCATTTTTTGGAGCGCACTGGTTCTGCTGCTGAGTCGCGAACCCTATTTCTTTTCTCATACAGTTATCGGTGCGTTTGGTCTGGTGGGTATTCTCGGCGCACTGGCGGCAGTGAAAGCAGGCTCGCTGGCCGATAAAGGCCGCGAACAGTGGCTCAGCGGTATCGCCCTATTATTGCTTCTGGCATCGTGGCTACCGCTGTGGCTGGCCCCTTATTCTCTCTTCGCATTAGTCGTCGGTATCATCGCCCTCGATCTGGGCGGACAGGCCATTCACGTGACCAACCAAAGCATGATTTTCAAGACTCACCCTGATGCACACAGCCGTCTGGTTGGCTGCTATATGCTGTTTTATAGCATCGGCAGCGGGCTTGGCGCGATGGCAACGACGGTGGCGTATGACGCTGCCGGTTGGTCAGGCGTATGCTTTCTTGGTGCCGCAGTCAGTCTGCTGGCCTTACTCTTCTGGAAAATAACGCGGCACATTTCAGCGTCGCCACCGGCAGCATTCACACCGTCGAGATAACAAAAAATGATTATTGATGAAGGAAAAACCATGAGCGAATTGACATTACTGGCCGATGCCGATGAGCGCGGCCGACGTTATTTGGTAGAGAATGCACAGCGTCGGGTTTTCCCCGATGCAGAGGCTCTCGCGGCGCTGGCGCGTTTTGATGAGGCGTTGCCTCAACAGGGTTTTTCGGCTGAAGACACTCTGACGCTACTGGATGAGGTCGGTTCACCGGCCACCACTGCATCCAATGGCCCAAACTATTTCGGCTTTGTTATCGGTGCAGCATTACCGATTGCCGCCGCCTCCGAGCGATTGATGATCGCCTGGGATCAGTGCGCCTCCACCTTTGATAATTCACCAATATCAGCCACGCTGGAACGCCTCACCAGCCGTTGGGTGCTCGACGCCCTGAACTTACCAAAAGAAAGCGCCGTTGGATTCGGCACCAGCGCCACCGCCTGCACGCTTTCCTGCCTGGCGGCCGCGCGTCGTGCTCTTCTGGCAAAACAGGGCTGGGATTTTGACAACGATGGGCTGATCGGCGCACCTGAAATTAAGGTCGTGATTTCGGAACTGACGCACATCACCGTGAAGAAAGCGCTACGCGTACTCGGCTTTGGACTACGCCATATCATCGTCACACCTGTTAATGCGTTTGGACAGATCGATGTGACACAGCTTCCTCCGCTCAACGAGCGCATGATTCTTTGTTTGCAGGCCGGTGAGGTAAACACGGGCGAGTTCGATGATTTTGCGCAGATCATTCCAACCGCTAAAGCAGCGGGTGCCTGGGTTCACGTTGATGGCGCATTCGGGCTATGGGCCAGAGCTTCATCCCACTCAGCGCTCACAGAGGGTATCGAGCTGGCCGACAGTTGGACAACGGACGCGCATAAATGGCTGAACACTCCTTACGACTGTGCGATGGCAATTTGCCGCAGTGCGGACGTGTTAGCCGAGGCAATGAACGCTGATGCGGTTTACTCAAGTGCGGCACGCGATGCCCAGAAGAATCTAACGCTCGAATTTTCCCGTCGCCCACGCGGGATCCCCGTGTGGGCGGTGCTACGCACGCTGGGGCGTGATGGTGTAGCTGAGATGATCGAACGGCACTGCCAACAGGCAACGTTAATCGCCGAGGGCCTGCGCCATGCGGGTTTTGAAATATTAAATCGGGTGGTACTCAATCAGGTTCTGCTGCGTGGGGAAACCGACGGTCAAACGACAGCAATACGGGAGACGTTACAGGCTTCGGGCAAGGCATGGTTTGGCGGCAGCGTCTGGCAAGGGCGTCCAGCATTGCGTATCAGCGTGTCATCCTGGCGCACACAGGACGACAACGTGCAGGCGCTCATCACGCTGCTGACGGAAATCAAAGCTCAGACCCAACGCTGATCGCAGCGTAAAACAACGCTCCCCGCAAACACGGGGAGAAGATAAAGGACGACGTCATCAGACCATTGCATACCGATGCGCTAGACGTAAACGCTAATGCTGGAGACTTGCCCCTGAAAGCGATTCAGCGCCTCTGCCGCACGTTGCAGGCTTTCGGTATTTTGCACTTCGCTACGGGATGATGCACCCGCAGCACCTTGCTGGATGGTGTCGAAAACATTAATTGGCTGGAACACATTAGAAGGCGGCACACTGCCGATATTCTCTCGCGGCGACGAAATAAAACCCAGCAGTGCGGAGCCCTCTTCGCGCCCCAGTTGTCCGCTGCTGACAAGACCTTCTACCGTTTCATACAGTTCGGCAGGGCTGATGCGGGTAAAATCATAGCGTGTCGTCTGACCAGCAGGAACGGCACCGCTGCCCGCCTGATAAGGCTGAAGCTGTTCGGACAGCGCCACTTTCTCCGCATGCTCTGTGGAACGCTTCGCCATCACCTGCTGGCTGGCAAAAACGGAGGACTCTGCGGCTTCAACTTTCATACCACCTCCTTACGGGTAACGTATGGAAGACAAAAAATTATGGATATCGTGCCGCACCAGTACGGTGAGCACAAAAACAGCGTTCTGTAATACTGACACGCAATTTGCCATCGCGCCAGCTAGAAGCGGGATTTGTCCGCATGCGGGGAATATTTAGACCAACATGCAACAAGGGGTATAACCGTTTATCCCCGCTGGCGCGGGGAACACGATCTGATTCCGGCAATCACAACATTCAATAACGGTTTATCCCCGCTGGCGCGGGGAACACGCAACTTGCCACGGCAATGCGGCTTTTCCGCCCGGTTTATCCCCGCTGGCGCGGGGAACACTTCTAGATAAATCACGGTATCTGTCTTTCATGCGGTTTATCCCCGCTGGCGCGGGGAACACATATCGCCAAAAAATATGGTTGGATGATGTTCCGGTTTATCCCCGCTGGCGCGGGGAACACTCAGTTAAATCCATAGCGTTAACTCAACAGGACGGTTTATCCCCGCTGGCGCGGGGAACACTGCATTGGTAGATTCCGAGAGATCAAAAAAACCGGTTTATCCCCGCTGGCGCGGGGAACACTTGATGAATCCAGTCTTAGCCAGTCTAGCGCCCGGTTTATCCCCGCTGGCGCGGGGAACACCGGTAGGACATTACCTGAACGGCAGGATCGCGCGGTTTATCCCCGCTGGCGCGGGGAACACTCGCGGACGTATTCTTGCAAACCGCGAACCTGCGGTTTATCCCCGCTGGCGCGGGGAACACGCGCTCCCATCTCCACCAAGGGCTCTGATTTCCGGTTTATCCCCGCTGGCGCGGGGAACACTCTCCAGACGTAAAAAAACCCTCCGGAGAGGGCGGTTTATCCCCGCTGGCGCGGGGAACACTGAGCCACACAGGGGGCAGTGGAGTACGACACCGGTTTATCCCCGCTGGCGCGGGGAACACTGGGCATGAAACTGGAGCAGTTCAACAACAATCGGTTTATCCCCGCTGGCGCGGGGAACACTCTAAAAGTAGAGGTTTGTTTTATAAAACTTTTTTCAGTAGAGAAAATCCCACCGATTTTTCCATGTTGTTAAATATCGCCAACTTATTGATTTTCAATAGATGAAAAAGAGGCTAACAGCAGGCCGTCCAGACCTACCGGCATTCCTTTCAATAATTTCTTACAATGCGTCTCAGCCATAAAGTAATCCCTGCTAACGCAGGGATTATTCAGATAACACTCCAGCACGGCAGTCTTTATTACATGACGCATCATGCTGTACTTGGCAAAAATCGTACTAATCAACAAAAGCACTCACGGGAATATCAAATCGTTTAGCAAGTGCGCTCATGTGATCAACCGTTAGTGTACGCTCACCATTTAGAATTCGGGATACCAGAGATTTTTTACCGATCTCAGCTTCAAAGTCACTTTGCGTTAGCCCATGCTGATCCATAAGTATGCGCAGCAAAGCGATACCAGCAGGGAGCGCTTTAATACGCTCGTTGAAAGCTACAAACTCTGGCGCATCCTCTTCATATTTGTCAATTTTAGCCGTCAGCATATCGATTAGCGGGCTATCAGGCTCGCTCTCGAGTAAATATTCAATGAGTTTCAGCGCATCCTCATAATCTTTACAAGAGGTGCTACCTCCGAGGAGCGGTACGATACTCGTCAGATTGTTAGCGGCCTTGATTGCGTCTGCGTACATCATTCTTTATTCCTCCGGTAATATTCTGTCAGACTGCCGTACTCTGCATGGGATGTGATGTGTTTGATAAAAATTTTCCCTCGCTCAAAATCAGCGAAAAACATCACCCGAAGATGCCCACCACCAATATCAATAACCCACCACTTTTCCCTGTACTTCATCCTGTCTAAGCTGGGGAAACGTTTTTTCATATCGTCCGGCGTTGCATATATTTCACGCTTTATCGTCCGGTATAGGTCAGCCAGTGCTGCCGCCTGATTAGGGAATTGGGCGATTGCAGTGTCAAAAGGTGCCCGGGAGAACACTTTACATTGCCTCTCTTCACCGTATTGCGTCACTGCGGTTTATCCCTGAAGGAGCAGCATAATCATCGACAAGAAATAAGAAAAAATGAAAAAAACCTGAAATTATCTTATAATTAACTTATATCAAGGAAGGGTTTCGTTTGAGGGATTCATGCTTAAGGTTAGTTGGTCAAAACGGGCATTAAAACAACTCGGCACCATTGACACCAGATATCGAAAACGAATCAAAGAAAAAGTGGGTGAGCTGAGTACATTTCCAGATGTGAATCTGGACCTGAAAAAACTCGAATCGTCTGGTAAACAATATCGGCTACGGGTTGGGGATTACCGCATTATCTTTGAGCTAATCAACGATGTACCACAAGTGTGCGAGATACTTGAAATCAAACGCAGGACAACGACGACATATTGAGGAGGAAAATGCGTCCTTCTTTACACCACAACTGATTTTCACCCATCGAAAGAAAATGTTGGAGCAATACACTATGAGCATACAAGTCATTCGGGATAAAAGCGGTAAACCTGAATATGCTGTTGTTCCGTACGAGTTATATCAGAAACTTATTGAAAATGCTGACGACCCCGCCCTCTATGAGAGCATTCCCTACGATCATAGCGCAGAGGATGACGTCTCTATTCCTCATGAAGTGGTTAGCATCCACATTGATCAAGACGTCAGCTTACAGGCAGCCTGGAGAATTTTCAGAGGCTTCTCTCAGCAAGAAGTTGCAACCGCGCTTGGCATGACCCAAGCGGCCGTCTCTCAGCTTGAATCCCCAGATTCAAGGCCGCAGAAGCGCACCCGAGAAAAGCTGGCTAAGCTGTACCACTGCGAACCAGAACAGCTAATCCTGTAGCCGCTTCCACGGATTAGGGTTTATCCCCGCTGGCGCGGGGAACACTACTCAGGTAGAGCTTGCTGAAAGGGTTGGAACGGTTTATCCCCGCTGGCGCGGGGAACACTCTCCGGTAATACCGGAAGGTTACAAATTAGCACGGTTTATCCCCGCTGGCGCGGGGAACACCGATCACCTCCGTTACGAGAGAGCTATCTAACCGGTTTATCCCCGCTGGCGCGGGGAACACTCTGGCCCCGCCTCTCCAAACACACCAGCCCCCGGTTTATCCCCGCTGGCGCGGGGAACACGACGTGTTGTTATCAGCGATCGATACATACGACGGTTTATCCCCGCTGGCGCGGGGAACACAATTAAAACCAGATGAATAGCCTCTTCGGAGGCGGTTTATCCCCGCTGGCGCGGGGAACACAAGTTTCTTTGATCTGCAAACTCAGTTGCAGCCGGTTTATCCCCGCTGGCGCGGGGAACACCTCCTTTCTTGGCACCGATTCGCCATTAAACCAGGTTTATCCCCGCTGGCGCGGGGAACACTCCGTAAACATGGGCGTCCCTGATAACGATTTCGGTTTATCCCCGCTGGCGCGGGGAACACCAATGAATCGACCTATTGGGCTTATTTGCGATCGGTTTATCCCCGCTGGCGCGGGGAACACAGGTATCCACCAGTGGCGAATGATCCACGAACCGGTTTATCCCCGCTGGCGCGGGGAACACACACGTCAATGTCAGGGCAAATCGGTGCCGCTCGGTTTATCCCCGCTGGCGCGGGGAACACCAGCGCCAGACGGCAGCAGAGTTAAGCAGTCTCGGTTTATCCCCGCTGGCGCGGGGAACACATCCAAACAAGGTTCTTGATGTTCTCCATGTCCGGTTTATCCCCGCTGGCGCGGGGAACACGATTCATCCCCTCCAGACTTGAGGCCCAACTGCGGTTTATCCCCGCTGGCGCGGGGAACACACACTAAATCAGACTTCGACCTTGCGATGCGCCGGTTTATCCCCGCTGGCGCGGGGAACACGTCCAGCATATAGAGCCTGCTGCTGCCGAGCGCGGTTTATCCCCGCTGGCGCGGGGAACACTCGCCATATTATTTATTCCTGTCGGGTAAATGCGGTTTATCCCCGCTGGCGCGGGGAACACTCTAAAAGTAGAGAGTTGTTTTATAACACTTTTTTCGGTAGAAAAAATCCCACCGATTTTTCCATGTTGTTAAAGATCGCTAACTTATTGATTTTCAATAGGTGAGAAAGAGACTAACCGCAGGCCATCCAGATCTACCGGCATTCGGCGATTTTCACCCCAGGTTTGGAATTCAAAACCGGACTCCGTATTCGTCGCCCACGCCATTACCACGTTGCCCTGTTCTGCCAGTTCGATAATCTGCTGCCAGACCATCTCCCTCACCCGCTGCGAGGTGTCACCCACATAAACACCCGCACGAACCTCCAGCAACCACACCGCCAGCCTGCCGCGTAAACGCGGCGGAACATTTTCCGTCACAACCACCAGCATGCTCATTTAACCCTGTCCTCGGTGGCCGCTGTCACCAAACGGTTTCGGTTCAGGGATCGCAGGCGGCTGAGCATCGTCCGGTGGCAGCGGTGGCGTAATCCCTCCCGCAGACAATACCTCTTCAATCAAGGGAATCAGTTTGCTCAGCGTTTTCTGGCTGCGGAAAATATCACGGCAGGCAAGCCGCACTTCACGATCCGGCTCGGCAGGGTTACGGGCAGCAATTTCAAAGGCTTTCGCTACCACGCCCTCGAATTTAATGATGTCGGCAATGTCATAGACAAAAGAGAGCGGTTTACCACTGTGGACAAACCCGATCGCAGGGGCGTAACCCGCCGCCAGTACGGCCGCTTCCGTAATACCGTACAGGCAGGATGTCGCCGCGCTAATACACTGGTTCACTTTGTCCCCACGTTCCCAGTCTTTCGGGTCGTAGCGGCGGCCATTCCATTTCACGCCGTACTGCTGTGCCAACAGCGTATAGGTTTGGCGCACGCGGGCACCCTCAATCCCTCGGAGCTGATCGACCGAACGGCGGCTCGGTGCAGGTTCGCCAAAGCGAAGCTCAAACATTTTGCGCACCACCTTCAGACGCAATTCCTCATCCAGCGCTAGCTTAGCCTGATAGAGCAACTTGTCCGACCGTGCGCCGCCGGGCTGACCAGACGCGTACAGCCGCACGCCCGCTTCGCCGACCCACACCAGCAATGTGCCAACCGTTGCCGCCAGCCGCACCGCAGCATGAGAAACCCGCGTACCCGGTTCCAGCATGATGCAGGCCACCGAGCCAACGGGAATATGCGTGCGCACGCCGGTTTTATCCACCAGCACAAACGCACCGTCGATAACATCAATCTGCCCGTATTGCAGAAAGATCAGTGAAACCCGATCCTTAAGAGGGATAGGGTTGAGCGGAACATACATCGTCAACTCTCCCTGTAATTGGGTGCGCTACGCCCGTTTCAATAGCAGCAGGCCACACCCCAATGCTTTGCTTTTTCCTAATCCCTGCTGGACAGATGCCGCAAACCGTTCGGCATCCGTAATGTGGAGCATCCCGTCATAATCCACGCTGCTGAACACGATCGCCGCCGACTGGCCGGGTTTATTCAGGCGGTGACGTTGATAGCCATCCACACAACACGACGACAGCGTGAAGCCTGCGTTTTCACCCTGACGCACCAACCAGTCGCGAGCACGCTGCTGCTGGTGCAGCCACAATTCCACACCAGAAAGCCCAGCGGCTTTCGCCTGATGCCGCGCATCCATCAACACATCGCTACGCTTGCCATCCCGCGTGACAACCGGGTTAGCACGCAGTGAAAACGCCAGCGTCATACCGTCACGCCACTGCGGTTGGTACGGTTTGGTTTCAACCCGAAACAGATTATGGTCAACCTGCGGTGCCTGTTCGGAGAGCAGATAAAACAAGCTCTTGGTCTCTTGTTCCTCTTCGCGAAAGAGGAATGACCGCTGTGGCTGGTCGGGAAACAGTTGCCAGAGCCATTGATGGCTGGCATAGCCCCCTGCATGTAACCGCTTTGTCGCCATAGCATGCGGTAACGCATTAAGGTTCAGCGTTATTCTGGAAAAATACATTATTCCTCTCCCTTCTCACTACCGACGTATTGCACGCGGGAAGTGAACTGCCAGCGCCGTCGATCGGCAGGCTGATCGTTGCGCACAACACGGTATTGCGGCGTTAACCCGGTGTCGCTTTCCTGTTCCCAGTAGCACAGCCCTTCGGCGCGACCGATTAACTGTAACGCGAGATCGTTCAGTGCAGGCGTCTGCCTTGCCTGCTGCCACACCTCGGCCAGCGAGCCTGAAAATAGGTGCGGTGCCAGCGGCAGAGCGGGCGGGCAACTTTTACGCCCAAAATAGAGCGCAAACACCGGAGATAACAGCGCGTCACGCAACGCAGTTAGCGAATAAGGCGCATCCGGTGTGACGCTAATGGCAATGTGGTAATAGGCATCACAGCGGTATTCGCGTGAGGTCAGCATGGTTTCAAGTGATTGCCCCGCCTCCGGCCGCAGTTCATCACGCCGGGTATAGCGTGGCACTTTGCGGTTTTCTTTCGGCATCTGCACCGTGTGGTAGTCATTCAGCCAGGTTTCGCGATCGGAAAGCGGCCGCACCGCCACAGAGTAATGCTGGTTAAACGCCGTCAGAGCAGCCCGATCGTCACGTCGAATCCCTAGCGCCGCCGCCAGTAACCCCAACAGGGCGGAACGGCTAGGCACCGTTGAGGTGTGGCGCACTTCACCGACCGCCGCTTCTCCCCATGACACCAGCGGGGCATAGATCTGGAAAACCAGATAGTTATCCATAGCACGCTCCTACTGGCTGATGAAATCCAGTAACCCTTGCAGCGATCCGCCCTCATTGGTCGCTTCCACGTTCAGCTCATAGGAAGGAACACAGCCCCCAGAGGCGTACACCCGGTCAAATTTGGCCTTTTGTTGGCACAGCAGATCGATGGCATCATTAACCTGATCAGCACTGCGAATCGGTTTGAAAAATGCGACGGACAAGGTTCGCGGCTGATCGGTTCCCTTTTCTGCCAGCGCATAGGTCGCCAGCGCCCGGCTGGCAAAGCTGTTCTGCTTGCCGCCCGGCGACACGGTTAATGCTGTTTCGGTCAGCGCACGTAGGGTTCGTGCCACCAGATCTTCATCGTTGTTCAGGTTTTCCAGCAGCAGATCGCGGTTAATGCACACATAGTGATAAAACAGCGCAGAGGCAAAGCTCTGTTCGCCCATATGCGCCGATCCGCTGTCGGCTGCCGTATTCAAGTCATCCACCGCCGTAAAGAAGTCATCTTCGATGGTAACGGCACTCACGCCCAGCGCGTGCGCGACCTGACACGCCGCTTCAATATTGAACTCTGGGCTGGAGGCTAGCATACGACCAAACAGCGCGATATCGACGCTGGCGGCATCTTTGCGCAGTAATTTCAGCTCTTCGCTATTTGGCTCACGAGATTCTGTCGCTAGCTGGGCGATCAAGCGATCGATCCGCGCTTTTTCCTGCACGCTGATATGTGCAAGCTGTTCGATATCATATTTTTCTAGTGGATCTTTACTGTCTTTCTCTTCTTTCTTCGGTTTACCAAACTGGGCTGCGATACTCAGCGCCGCTTTATCTGCCAGCTTTTCAACCATGCCTCTGGCAATCAGCGCGTTGTATACCTCACGCCCTACCCGGCGGCTGCGGGTGCCGATATGTCCATCGAGTGCGTCTTCAAATACCTCAGAGGTGCGCCATGCACGCTTCAGGCTTTGCGAGGAAACCCGCAGTCGCTCCACTCCACCGACCATTGCGGTTTTCGGACGACCCGCGTCATCACGGTTCAGATTGGAAGAAGGATAAGCGGTTAAAAAGTGAAGCTGGATAAAAGTGGTCATCAGTTATTCCTTGTCTGAAGCTGTCGTTGACGTTTCTGTGGTGTCTGGCTCATCGGGCGTGATGTTTTGTGACGCTCGCGCATATTCGCATGCCCAGCGCACAGCATTGCGCCGCAAGGGATGAAGGTTAGGTGCGCGGTTTTCCTGCCGTGCCTGCCACTCTTCTACCCATAGGAAAATGCCGTCCGCCAGTGAAGGAAGGTTTACGCCTGCCTCACCGCGTATTTGTACCGCGCGAAAAAGCTGGCGATGCAGTTCTTCCGGCGTTTGCGCACGCTGTAGCCGTTCAAAACGCAAAGGGGAAAGAAAAGGACGGTCGCCGCCCTGTTTTTCACCTAGCTGGGCAGCGAAACTGGTCTTCAACATATTTTTCTCTGCATGTGCCGCGACAGAAACAAACATCGCCAGCGCCACAATGTGATGCTCTTGTGTTAACCGCGCCGCTAATTTCCCCGCCAGATCGTGATACCCCTGACAGGTCAGCACACCGTAGGGGGGCTGTTTGGCACGGCGCAACTCTGCCCGTCGCGCACGACCATTACCGGGAGTGCCGTGGCGGTTTTGTAGACCGTCGAACCAATCATTAATCTTTTTCGCGTCATCCTTGGTGATAACTAAAAAATCAGCCGTGTTCGCCATCCACTGCCTCCTGCATTTGTTTAATGGTTTCTGCCGCTTTCTGTTTACCGAAAAACACGCTCAGTTTTTTCCGCGTTTCCGCCGCTTTGGCCAAATCGCGGTGTTCATCCGGGTTGCTAAAAACACGGGTATCGTAGTTATTCAACAGGTAGCGATAGAGCGATTTTTTCCAGATATTCAGCGTCGTAGCGGGTGTATCACCCTGCGCCAACGACCGGCACAACCGCATAAAATCGGGCTGCGTTTCCTGCCAGAACGCGACATCAATAGCGCTGAAATCCCCTTTTGCGTCTTTCGGACGCGAGAACCAGGCTTCCTTAATCATCTGACGCAGCAGCGTGGCGCTGTCCCGCGCCAGCTCCACCGCCAGTTGTAAGTGATCTTTATATTCCCGCAACGAAAGCGCATCGCTCTGGAAGCGAGCCGGGGAAAACAGCAGCGGAACGTGGTGTTCATACCAACAACGCGCCTTCATGTTGTCCATGTCGTAGCCAAAACACCATAACCCCGCGTTGCGCAGCGCCCGCTTGCCAGCATTGTGCTGCACAACGGCGGCGGGATAGGTGTGGTTGAGCTTATCTTCCACTGACACCATCATCCCTAGCCAGTCACGGTACGCCAGCCCGCCCGGCTGCCCTTTCACCGACAGAAAAGGGGCATCGTCGCCTTTCAGCGCCCGACGATAAGGGGTAAGCGGATGCCGCCAGCTATCGTACTGAATGCCGTAGTTTTTGGTGCGATACTGCGTGAGCAACGCAGTCGATTCCGTACCGCACAGATCGCATTCCCCCGTCTGTAACGTGGTGAAATCCAGCTCGATACGACGCGGCATGCCCCAATAAGCCTGTAGCTGATGCGAATTTTCCGGCGTCACGGGCGGGTGAGTACCATCGCTGGTGGGTGTAGCCGCTAACCACGGGAACACCGTGGCATCAGGCTTGCCCTTTGGCATCACCTTCTGCGTTAGCACGTTCATCCAAAGCTTTTTCCACAGCGGTAGCCTGGCGTCTTCCTGCATAAGCAGCGTGGTGATCGGCCCGCCGCCGCGCATCCCGGTGCGGTGCCCCTGCCCGCCGGATGGCGCATTGGTTTGCAGCGTGAATAGCGCCCTTGCCGCACAGTGCGGGCATATCGCGTTGACCGTACCGCGCTTGATAAAATGATCTTTATTCAGCTTGAGCGTATTGCCGCCGGGGGCATCGATCAGCAGGCCGGAAATCGGCGTCGGGTCGCTGTCGAGCGTGGCGAAATCCTGCATGAACGCGGGCTTCTGCGCACCAAACTGCATCGCCGGTGCTAGCGCGGCTAACGCCTGCGAGAAATCGGTGCCAAGACCATCTTCCCAAATCGCATCCCAGTCATCATCATCGGCGGGCGCATAGGCGGTTTGCAGTAAACCGATCAGCAACTGATAGCTCGCCCCCTGAAAATCGGCACGCGTCCAGGCGAGATCGATAATATTGTCGTCGGGGAGTTGCAACGGGGAAATGTTACTCATTCGGCCATCCGCAAATACGGCGGGCAGCCAAGGTTCTTCAATCAATGAAAACATCGTACCTCCTGTGTGTGCCGCATCCCTGCGGCAAGCCAGATTCAGGCTGGTTCTACAGTCTCTTTTTTAACGCATTCAAGCCGCGACGCCAGAGAGATGGCTCACGTTTGTGGTTGAGAGACGGGACAATACAGGTGGGATGCGGCGGCGGTGCCTCCGCTTTGGTTTGATAAATGGTGATGTTTATCGTAATAGGGACAATTGGAATAATTAACAATCTATTCATTCCTTCCGTCGTAGTTTGATTTCCACGAAATGCGCCGCTAGGATGAAATAAGATCTTTCTTGCGTTCCCCGCGCCAGCGGGGACAAACCGCGAGAAGAAAAATAGCGAGAGAGGTTGCCCCTTCTTTTTTCAGTTCATCAACGCTATAGGCATAAAAATCAGCGCCGCCATTCAAGCCAATAAATTCTCCCCGGAACATTTCAATTTCCGAGTCAAAAGCAATAACGGCAGGATGGCCATCAAAAAAGCGCATTTCATACCTATCGGTGAATACTGCGACGACGCCTCACAATGCAGCTCGTTCCTCTCACGAGCCCAATAGCATCAACCCCACCTGTTCGCTATAAAATGCGTGGTTTTCCCCTCGATGCAACAGCAGCACTTCCGCCTGTGGGCGGTGTAATTGCTGCCGAAACCGTTCCAGTGCCTCACCTTCCAGTATCGGTAATCCGGTTTTACGTTTCTGCCACCAGCTAACTCGTACCTGCACGCGGCTCTGTTCCCAGGCAAAAGTGTCCGATATGGCATAAGGCTGAGGTAGCTCACCATCGTTTTCTGGTTTCCATGCCAGATACAGATCCAGCGTTTCCTCCCCCAGACGGGTGGAAATGTCCACTGCATCGCTCCAGCCTGCTTCGCTGGATTGGGCACAATAACCGTGGACAAGCGCTAACGACGACTGACTCGCCACTGAACGCTGGCCGTAACGCTCGCCCAGTACCTTGTTGGCTATTGCCTCCAATGCCGGAGGCACCGCGATCTGTTCTTCATACACGCTGTTGATCAGCAGACGCGCCGCTTCCGGCATTTTGATCGCACCGCACTCACGCAACATCGCCTGCGTGCGCCACAGCGCAGCATGATCGGGGTAAACATAGCCACTATTGCGCAGTTCATCGCCCAACCAGTCAGCCTCCGCTTCCGGCTGCCAGACTGGCGCCATGATATGCAGCACCGCTGCCGGGCGCTCATCCGTTAGCGGTGTAGCGTCCGCCTCAGTTTTACGACGCCCGTCGAGAAACCGAATATGTCGCTGTAGCCGCCCTGCGCGTTGAATCAGCAGATCGATGGGCGCAAGGTCGCTAATCATGTTATCGACATCAATATCCAGCGACTGCTCGACAACCTGCGTGGCAATCAGCACCTTACCAGCACGCTCATCCGGCATACTGTCTTTGCCAAACCACGCCAGCGCCCGCTCTTCAATCGCCATCCGATCGCAAAAGGCAAAACGGCTGTGGAATAGCAGCATATTGTCCTCTGCGACACCCGCCTCAATGAGTTGGCGATAAACCGCGATAGCATCATCCACCGTGTTCCTAATCCAAGCGATCGATTGCCCTGCCGCCACCGCAGCCTTAACGCAATCAATGCCCTGCAACCGCTCAGTCAGCCAGCCAATCTTGACCTCGCGCCGCACTTCCTTCCGCGTTTCCAACTTCGTTTCCCGCAATCCTTCACGCGTTAACTGCGTCAGCCACGGATACGTGGCATTGGGATCGGGCGGAGCAGCCTCACAGGCTATGCCCTGCGCAAACGCCCGCGTCAGCTTTTCTCGCAGAGTAAGCGGTAACGTCGCCGTTAAGATAATCACGCTGCCGCCCTGCTGTGCATGGAAACCAATCAACAGCTCGATCAGCTTGCTCATGTAGGCGTCATACGCATGTACTTCATCCAGAATCAGCAGTTTATTCTGTAGCCCTAGCACCCGTAGCGACTGGTGGCGGAACGGCATCACCGCCATCAGTGCCTGGTCGAGCGTACCCACGCCGATATCGGCCAGCAGCGCTTTCTTGCGTGAGTCCGCAAACCAAATGTTGCAGTCTTTGCTGGCGGCATTTTCTTCCTTGTCGTACTGCGCCTGCCCCTGACTGTCACCTTCCCATAGCGATTGCATAAAGGCCGATGACATATGTCGCGCACCGTGCGCCAGCATCAGCGAAGGGTTATGTTCTGGTGAATATAATGCGCGATAGGCTTGCGCCAGCCGTTTATACATGGCATTTGCCGTCGCCATCGTCGGCAGACCGACATAAATGCCGCTCGCTTTTCGCTGCGCCATCAGTCGATGCGCCAGTATCATTGCCGCTTCCGTTTTCCCGGCCCCCGTCACATCTTCCAGAATGAAAAGCTGCGGACCGTCAGCGGAAATATCAGCCTCTAGCGCTTTCTGTTGTAGCGGCGTCGGTTGCTGCATAAAGGGAAAGAGCCGTTGGATAGAATGAAAAGAAGCGGGAGACGGAGTACGCGGCAAACGCGAGACAACCTTTTCCGCTATCGGTAGCGCATGCTCACGCCAGTAGGTTTCGAGCGGCATTGGCGTACTGCAATACCAAAAGTCCTGCTGACGCGAACCCAGCCAGTCTGCCAGTACGGTCAAACCAGCCAATCCCCAGCTTTGTTGCTTCAACCTGTTTCGCCAGCTCTTGTTCGCAAAGCACATAGGAAAAACGGACACTTCAGGAAAGCATGTTGCTACATCATGCAGGTAATCTTGCACTGCCCGATAATCGTCACGATGAAAGGCCAGACTCCCTTTTTTCACCACCTCTGGCGGCTTGCCGTGGTGCCCGGTAACGATGTTCAGCCAGATATCAAGCGTCTTTTGGGAGTCAGAGGTGAGCATGTCCGCAGAGAAAGGTAATAGATCGGGAAAGTCATCACGCTCTTGCCAAAGCCAGAAACCTAACGCGTCATGCCGCGCCGTATCGACCTGCCCTGAAGACTGAACCAGCGGGGAATCCGGGTTGATATATTTACGCTGGAAACCACGGGCAAATTTTCCGATATCGTGCCAGGCGAGAAAATACGCAAACCATGGAGCAACATCATCATCACCAGATGCCAGTTCGCGCAGTACATGGCTAGCCTGAAAATAATTTCCCTTTAACAAGAAATAACCACAGGCCGCCACATCCAAACAGTGATAAGGCAGTAGGTGATAATCGTCACCCACCAGCGCATCCGTTGATCTATTCGCTTTGCCCCAATAGTGGAAATAACGCCGGTCGATGATGCCCTCCTTGTCCATAGACTTTACCACCTCTTACCAACTGCCTCACGCCGTCGGTGTACTTCCCGCTAATGCCACGACGTTTTCTTGCTCTGCTGGCGCTTTGCTGGTTTTCTCTTTTTTCTTTTCCACGTAGGTCAGTTTTTCCTGATTTTGCGTTGGCGGGGTTAACGGGTGGGATTGGCCGGTGAAAATACCGCCTTTTTCGATGGAAAGCTCATCAGTAAAAATATCGCCGAACACTTTTCCTTGCGCCAGAATCGCCACAACGCTGGCGACTACACGACCTTCCACACGACCGTTAATGACGATCTGTTGCGATTTCATTTCACCGTTTACCTGACCGGTGTGCTCCACTTTAATTGTGTTATCACACTGCACATCACCTTCTACCTGACCTTCTACAGTGATGTTGCCATCAACGCTTAGAGAGCCCGTCATCCGCGCACCCTGAGAAATGAAGGTATCCTTTTTCACGCGCACAGGGTTCACTGAATTAATCAACTCGTTCGATGGGCTGATGGCGGGAGAGTTATTTATTTCACTGCGCCCTTGCGGCTCTTTTACGTCTTTTTTATTTTTATCAAATGAAAACATGGTGTTATTCCTTTTAACAGTATAGAAAAATGCAATCACAGCACTCGCGGCCAGCACGACTGCCACTCCCTGACCATAATAGCGAAGGGGAAATTCGCTATAAATATCAACAAGCCAGGCGACAACCAATATCGCCCATATCGCCCATATTCCCCAAAGCAGGTTGTAATTACGCACCGGGATAAACCCAGAAAGAGGTGGGGTAATACATATCCTTCTCCATTCGTCCTTTTTTGCGGCTTAATTTTCGGTTTCATCCGGCCACGCCCCATAGATATCGGATAGTCAGCCTTTTTATTTAGCCCGGCGACCGTAGCGCGTGATGACTATCGCATAAATTTTCACCAATGAGACGTGGAAATATAAATTATCTTGATGTAAGTGCATCTCCGCAGTGAAGAGGATTGCTTAGCTAAACCGATTCTTCTATGTTAGCAAACAGTCTAACTATCGCTGATAAGAGTAACTTTATGGCAAACAGAATTTGGGTCATGGGCGACGCCGTTGTCGATCTCATCCCAGAAGGTACGGAACGCTATCTGAAATGCCCCGGCGGTGCGCCAGCCAACGTCGCGGTCGGCATTGCCAGACTGGGGGGAAACAGCGCCTTTGTCGGTCGCGTCGGCGACGATGTGTTTGGGCATTTTCTAAAAACGGTGCTGGAACAGGAAAACGTCGATACCCACTACATGGCGCACGACAGGCACCACCGAACATCAACCGTGGTCGTAAACCTTGATGAGGCAGGGGAACGCACCTTCACGTTTATGGTACGCCCCAGCGCTGACCTATTTTTACAGCCGGAAGATCTACCGGTGTTTAATCGGAGAGAGTGGCTGCACCTCTGTTCCATCGCGCTGTCGCAGGAACCGTCGCGTAATACCGCATTTAAGGCAATGCGGCAGATAAAAGCCGCGCTGGGGCGGGTTTGTTTCGATCCCAATATCCGTGACGATCTCTGGCAAAGCGAGCAGGAGCTGCGCGACTGTCTGACACAGGCGCTCATGCTGGCCGATGTGGTGAAGCTGTCGCGTGAAGAACTGGCCTTTCTCTGTTCAACGCTCGACGTTGAAGAAGGCATCCAGCAGTTCATACAGCGCTACCCTACTCGATTGTTGCTGGTGACGTTGGGCAGTGAAGGCGTCTGGCTGCACGATCGCCACCAGCTACGGCACTTTGCTGCGCCATCGGTGACGCCTGTCGATACCACTGGCGCGGGGGATGCCTTCGTTGCGGGTTTACTGCACGGCCTGGCGGAATATGACGATCTATCGCAGCCGCTTAGCTGGGATCCGATTATCGAGCAGGCACAGCGGTGCGGTGCGCTAGCCACCACGGCAAAAGGCGCAATGACCGCACTCCCCTACGCCCAAGCGCTGCACGCCCTCCCCGTAATCAAACCCTAATCCCTCCGTTTCGTGCCGCTACCGCCCGGTTTTGTAGTCAGGATCACAGTTACAGAATCGGGCGAGTGAAATTTCTTGCTAACCCTTCTTCTGGCTTTTATTTTCCTCATGAAAAACCGGTTTAGCAATTTAGCTAAACATGAGAAATCCAAAAACAATAAATCTCCTTCACGACGAGAACGAAAAAATGAAACCAAGCCACCTTGCTGTGACGATAGGATTATTACTCTCCTCCCCGCTTTATGTTTCTGCTGCCAACACCGATAGTATCGAAGAACGTCTGAACGCAATGGAACAGCGTTTACAACAGGCTGAAGCCCGCGCTCAAGCCGCCGAGGCCAGAGCCACTGCCGCCGAGAAACAAACCCAGCAACTCGCCACCCGTACCACACAAACCGAACAGAAAACTCAGCAGGTGGAACAGCGCACGACGGCGCTGGCCAAGCAGAAATCGTTCGCCGATGGATTTGAATTCCACGGCTATGCGCGTTCCGGTCTGTCAATCAATGATTCCGCGACCAGTTCCAAAACCGATATCGGGCCGGGCATGTCCCCTGCCGGTCAGACAGGTGGACATATTGGTCGCCTGGGGAATGAAGATGACACCTACGTTGAGCTCAAACTAGAGCACAAACAAAAGCTGGATAACGGCGCGACCACGCGCTTCAAGGTAATGATGGCAGACGGCCAGCGCAGCTATAACGACTGGACAGCCGCCACCAGCGACCTGAACATCCGCGAAGCCTTCGTCGAGCTGGGATCGCTGCCGACCTTCACTGGCGCGTTTAAAGACACCACGCTGTGGGCAGGTAAACGCTTCGATCGCGATAACTTCGATATTCACTGGCTCGATAGCGACGTGGTGTTCCTTGCTGGCACGGGTGGCGGGATCTATGACGTGAAATGGGCAGATAGCGCCAAGAGTAATTTCTCGCTGTATGGCCGCAGCCTCGGCGAAATTACCGCGCTGGACAACGACATCAAAAACTACGTCTTTACCGCCAACAACTACGTCGGGCCATTCCAGTTCATGCTGAGCGGCATGAAGGCGAAAAACAACGATATCGACTCAGCCAGAGCCAGTGATATCGCAAGGGCAGGAACCAACCGCGATTATTCTACGTGGGTCAGTAACCCTAATGCGGGCGATAAAGGCTATCACGCAATGGTGGCGTACCACGGCGACAGCTTCTACGGCTTACGCGACGGGACATCAAAAACCGCGATCCTTTACGGCCACGGACTGGGCGGTGAAGTGAAGGTCATCGGCTCCGACGGCAACCTGACCAATGACGCCAACACCTGGCGGTTTGCGACCTACGGCACAACAGCGCTGAACAAGACCTGGAGCTTCGCGCCGTCCATTCTGGCGCAAACCAGCAAAGACCGTTACGTCAACGGCGACAGCTACGAATGGGTGACTTTTAATGCGCGCCTGATTCAGGAAATCACCGAAAATTTTGCACTGGCCTATGAAGGCAGCTATCAATACATGGACCTCGATCCGCGCGGTTATCGGAGCCTGAATCAGGTTAGCGGCGGCTTCTATAAACTGACCTTCGCGCCGACGTTCAAAGTCGGTGATATCGGCAACTTCTTCAGCCGCCCTGAGTTGCGCGTGTTTGCCAGTTATATGGACTGGGATAAACGACTGGATAATTACTCCAGCGAAGATACGTTTGGCTCCACCGGCTTTAAAGCAGGCGGCGAATGGAACTTTGGCATCCAGATGGAAACCTGGTTCTGATGATTGGCTAGCCTTGGCGTCGATGACACGCTAATCGACGCCAAAGAAACGGTATACACAGAGGAATAACATGGATATCAACGCAACTGCCTCCGCGCTCATCCCCTTGCTTGGCGGAAAAGAGAATATCGCCAGCGCTGCCCACTGCGCCACTCGCCTACGTTTGGTGCTAAACGACGACAGCCTGGCAGACAAAAAAGCGATCGAGAATGTTGACGGTGTTAAAGGCTGCTTCCAGAACGCCGGACAAATGCAAATTATTTTCGGAACGGGGCTGGTGAATAAGGTCTACGCTGAGTTCATTAAAGCCGCTGGCATCAGTGAATCAAGCAAGTCCGAAGCCGCCTCGATCGCGGCGAGAAAGCTGAACCCGCTGCAACGGCTGGCACGTCTGCTATCAAACATCTTCGTCCCTATCATGCCAGCGATTATCGCTTCCGGCCTATTGATGGGGCTGCTCGGCATGATCAAAACCTACGGCTGGGTCGATGCCAGCAGCGCGATCTTCGTGATGCTCGATATGTTCAGTTCCGCAGCCTTTATTATCCTGCCTGTTCTGATCGGTTTTACCGCCGCACGAGAATTCGGCGGCAACCCCTATCTGGGTGCAACGCTGGGCGGCATTCTGACCCATCCGGCACTGACCAACGCCTGGGGCGTCGCAGGGGGTTTCCAGACCATGCATTTCTTCGGCATGGACATTGCCATGATTGGCTATCAGGGCACCGTATTCCCGGTACTGCTGGCCGTCTGGTTCATGAGCATCGTGGAAAAACGTCTGCGTAAAATCGTACCCGATGCACTGGACATTATCGTCACGCCGTTCCTGACGGTCATCATTTCCGGCTTTGTCGCCATGCTGATCATCGGGCCGGCGGGGCGTGCACTGGGTGATGGCATTTCTCTCGTCCTCAGCACCTTGATTGCTCACGCTGGCTGGTTCGCGGGTTTACTGTTTGGTGGCCTTTACTCCGCCATTGTAATCACTGGCGTCCATCACAGCTTCCATGCGATTGAAGCTGGTCTGCTTGGCAACCCGGCTATCGGCGTCAACTTCCTGCTGCCGATTTGGGCGATGGCCAACGTGGCGCAGGGTGGCGCATGTCTGGCGGTCTATTTCAAAACGCGTGATGCCAAAACCAGAGCCATTGCCGTTCCGGCAGGGCTTTCTTGTCTGCTGGGGATTACGGAAGCAGCGATCTTTGGTATCAACCTGCGCTTCATTAAGCCGTTCCTGGCAGCACTGGCGGGCGGTGCGCTCGGTGGTGCATGGGTAGTCTTCAATCACGTCAATATGACGGCCGTCGGGCTGACTGGTTTTCCGGGGCTGGCGATTGTGCAAGGGGGATCGATGCTTAACTACCTGATTGGGATGTTGATTGCATTCGGTGCCGCCTTTGTCATTTCCTTACTGCTGAAATACAAAACGGATAGCGAATCATGAAGGAAATCCACTTACTCAAGCGCATGGCGCACGCCCTGATGTCAGGCCAATCACGGAAACAAGACGATCCTTATCGCCCGGACTGGCATCTGTCCCCGAGCGTTGGCCTGCTTAACGATCCGAATGGGTTTATTCATCACAACGGGTGTTACCATCTGTTTTATCAGTGGAATCCTTTAGCCTGTGCCCACGGAGCAAAATTCTGGGGGCACTGGAGCTCCGCCGATCTGGTGAACTGGAAGCATGAACCCGTGGCGCTGGTGCCGAGCGAAAGCTATGAAAGCCACGGCTGCTACTCCGGTTCCGCCGTGGTAGATCAGGAGGCGATCATGTTGATGTATACGGGTAACGTGAAATACGACGATGGCTCACGTACCGCGTTTCAGTGCCTCGCCCGCGAAAACCCCAACGGTGAATATGACAAGCTGGGAGCAGTGCTAACGCTCCCCGACGGCTACACTGGCCACGTCCGCGATCCGAAAGTGTGGCGTCATGACGATCGGTGGTACATGGTGCTCGGTGCACAAGATCTCGATCTTCAGGGAAAAGTACTGCTTTATCGTTCTGCCGATCTGCTGGCATGGGACAAGATCGGCGAGATCGCCGGTTCCCGTTTAGGTGGGCTCGGTGATTTTGGCTATATGTGGGAGTGTCCAGACCTGTTCCCGCTGGATGGCAAAGATGTACTGATTTGCTGCCCACAGGGTATTCCCGCCGAAGAGGAACGCTACCTGAATACCTTTCAGGCTGGTTATTTTATTGGTTCACTCGACTACGAAAGCGGTACTTATCCGCATCAGGGGTTTCACGAACTGGATCTCGGCTTCGAGTTTTACGCACCGCAAACTACGCTGAGTGAAGACGGGCGACGCCTGCTGTTCGGTTGGATGTCGATTCCTGATGACAATGAGTTTTTTGAACCGACAATCGAACATGGCTGGATCCATACCATGACCTGCCCGCGTGAACTCACACGGCATGGCGATCGCGTTTATCAACGTCCTGCCCGAGAATTGCAACAGTTACGCAAGCAGCATGATATCTGGCAGGGTGCCGCAGACTACGCGCCGCAGTTCGCCATTAGCCGCGCGGAAATACTCATCACCGCTCAGGGAGAGTTCCAGTTCAACCTTGCCTCGCAGATCGTTCTCTGTTGGGACGGCGAACGCGTCACGATGAGCCGACACAACCGTCGCACTGGCGAACCCGAACATCGCTATTGGCGCGGCGATCTGCGTCAATTGCAGATACTGTGCGATCGCTCCAGCATTGAGATTTTTATCAACGATGGCGAGGCCGTGATGTCTGCACGCTACTTCCCGGAAAGCGAGGCGACCATCATGTTCAGCGGCTCTGGACGATTAACGCTACAACACTGGCTGTTAGCGCCATGCGTGATAGAATAACATCCCTTTTTTCTGATAGCAGACCACGCGGTGAAACCGACTAAACGCATAACAATCAGTGACATCGCCGCACTAGCCGGTGTATCAAAATCCACCGCCAGTCTGGTGCTTAACGGCCGCAGTAAAGAGTTTCGCGTTTCTGATGAAACCCGCGATCGCATTTTGGCCGTTGCGCACGAGCAGCGTTACCAACCCAGCATTCACGCACGTTCTCTGCGTTCCTCACGCAGCAACACGCTAGGGCTGGTAGTGCCGGAAATGACCAACTACGGCTTCGCCGTGATTTCCCGCGAACTGGAGATGCGGTGCCGTGAAGCAGGGTTACAGTTACTGATTGCCTGTACCGACGAGAATGCCAGTCAGGAGATGATGGCAGTTAACAGTCTGGTACAGCGTCAGGTCGATGGCTTGATCGTCGCTTCCAGCCTGTTGAGCGACGTCGAATATCAAAAAATTAATCAGCAACTGCCCGTTGTACAATTTGACCGGGTTATTGGTGATTCCACGCTGCCGATGGTGATTTCCGAAGCGGTAGAATCCACGGCGGAAATGGTCGAACGTATCGCCCGTCAGCACCGTGATGAGTTCTATTTCCTTGGCGGCCAGCCGCGTATTTCCCCGACTCGCCACCGTCTGGAAGGCTTCCAGCTTGGGCTGACGCGTGCCGGTATCGACTGCCAGCCAGAGTGGATCCTTCATGGCAGCTATCACCCCAGCGCGGGCTATGAAATGTTTGCTCAGTTGTGTGCGACACTGGGACGTCCGCCAAAAGCACTGTTTGTTGCCGCCTGCGGCCTAATGGAAGGCGTGCTGCGCTATATGAACCAGCATAACCTGATGGGAAGCGGTATCCGGCTGTGCTGCTTTGACGATCACTATCTGTTCGATTGTTTACCGCTGAAGATCGATACCGTGGCACAGGATTGTGAAAATCTGGCGCGCAACAGCTTTGAAATGATTACAAGTTTGATTGCGCAACAGCCGCTTGAAGAAGACCGGCGCTATATCCCGACGCGTATTCACTGGCGTCACCCTGACTCACGGGCATAGTTCAAAACGGTTCTCAAGCGGTTATTCGCTACAATCACCTTATTGCTAGCAGGTCTATGGCGTCTTCTGCTATTAACGCAAATATTCCCGTCACGACGGCTTGACCTAGCGGGAAGTTAAGGGTTGCATTGATAGCAATAATGCGGAATCATTTTGTCTAAGCATGATGGTCAAGGAAGACGCTAAGGTTCATCTGGATGATAAATAAGGTAATTAATAAGGCACCGCTCAGCCAATTAGCCCCCCGCTGCTTTCCTCAGCCACTCTGCGTTCAAAGAAGCATCACCTCTTCAAAAACAGTCATCACCACATGTAGCGCATCACCCAAGGGCGTCTAACGGTAGCCCTGATGTGACGGCATAACCATCATATATCACGACCAAAGAAAAGGGAGATTCACATGAACGTTCGCACTATCCGGACACCCGCTAGGCTGGCCGCGCTCGTTGCCGCCACCATCGGCTTAACGGCCTGCGAAGACAAGCCCGACGTCGCAGCAGCCCCAGACCAGCCCGCTTCTGCCACCGCCAGCGCAGCACCCGCACCGGCGGCGAAACCTCAGGTGGATGCTAACCAGAAGCTCAATATCTACATCGAATGCTTCAACTCCACCCATGTTTCTGCCCACAAGGCGATGGAGCGCTACACATCCTGGGTAAAAGATATGAAAGCAGGCCCTACGGGCAAGGAACGCGTTATTTACGGCACCTACTCGGTATCGGAATCCAGCCTGAAAGACTGTAGAGACCCCGTTATCAGCGCGGCCCAAAGCGAGCCAGCCATGCCCGCGCTGGACACGGCCGCCAAAGACTACTCTGCAACAGTAATCGCCTGGGGCCAAACGCTGCAGGAAGCCTCGACTTACTACGATCGCGAGAACTATAAAGATGATGCGATGGCACGCGGCAAGGCGATGCACGGCGACATCGTCAAGCACTATGCGGCATTCAACACAGCCAGTCGCCAGTTCAATCAGGCTCTGGAAGAAGCTAACGACGAGCGCCAACTAAAGCAACTGGCAGAAATCGAGAAGAGCGAAGGCCGCCAGTTCAATTACTGGCATATGGCCACTATGCTCAGCGCCAAGCAACTGGTAAATGTGCTAACGCAGGATGACTTCGACATCAACACCGCCACGGCCCGGCTTAAAGCCTATGAGGACAACGTCGACGCACTGATCGAACTGACCAAGCAGCCCAACACAGTGAAACCCGCGACATGGTCTCTGATGAATTTGCCACTGGAAGATTATCGTATGTCCGCTAAAGAGCGCTTGCGCCGAGTGCGTGATAAGACGCCCTACAGCCAAGGCGATCGTATACTGCTGTCCAAGAACTCCGGCTGGATGGTACATGGCAGCGCCGACAGGCTCATCAGGAACTACAACTCTCTGGTGGAAAGCAGCAACCGCCAGCGCTGATTCATGCGACCACGTTGCATAGAAAGACGACCGCGCGGCGAGTTAACCCTGTCGCGCGTCTTGATAAAGGCTGCGGGAAATGGTGCCTTGGTTGCCTTTCTGAACGCTGGACTAGCGGCGCTTTCCAGCGTTCATGCGGCACCGGACTTCACGTTGAAATAAAAAAAGGAATGCGGTTTGAACCTTCACCCCGCATTCCTTCTTAAAACATCACTCGTAATCGTTATTTAGCAGCAGCGGTTTCCGCACCGACCAAACCAACCTTGAGGTAACCCGCTTTACGCAGTGAATCCATCACGCTCATGATGGTTTCATAATCGACGCTTTTATCCGCCTGAAAAAAGATAGTTGTTTCTTTGTTGGCACTGGTTTTTGCATCCAACACCTGAGCCAGAGACTGCTCGTTAATCGCCTCTTCCCCCAGAAACATTTGCTTATCCGCTTTTACCGTCAGATAAAGCGGCTTCTCTGGGCGCGGCTGCGGCACGGCTGATGATGCTGGCAGATCGACACGAATATCCACCGTTGCCAGCGGGGCTGCCACCATGAAGATGATCAGCAGAACCAACATGACGTCAATGAACGGCGTGACGTTGATGTCATGCATTTCACCATCATCACCTACGTCCTCCTTCAAATGCATCGCCATGACTTAACCCACCCGCAGTTTATGCGCTGCTGAAGACGCCCGGTTATCGTTGCTGGCAGCCACGTCGAGATCGCGGCTTTGCAGCAGCAGCACTTGTGCCGCCACATCACCGACCGTCGCTTTGTAACCAGCAATCGAGCGCGCAAAGACGTTATAGATGACAACCGCAGGGATCGCCGCGACCAGACCAATCGCCGTCGCCAGCAGAGCTTCTGCAATCCCCGGGGCAACCACCGCCAGGTTAGTCGTTTGCGTCTGTGCGATACCGATGAAGCTGTTCATGATGCCCCATACCGTACCGAACAGCCCTACGAACGGTGCAACTGCACCGACCGTGGCCAGGTAGCCATTACCACGCCCCATATGACGCCCAGTTGCCGCCACGCGACGTTCCAGACGAAACGCGGTGCGCTCTTTAATCCCGTTGTTATCATCTGAACGTGCAGAAAGTTCCAGTTCGTTCTGCGCATCCTCCAGCAATTGCTGCGCTACGCTGCCTGCTTTGAACGAATCAGCCGTCTCCAGCGCATCGTCCAGCGTTTTCGCCTGCTCCAGCGCCAGATACTCACGACGCAAGCGACGTTTCGCGCCAGACATTTCGACACTTTTACTGAAGAAAATCGACCAGGTAATCACGGAAGCCAGCAGCAAACCGATCATCACCGTTTTCACCACGGCATCGGCGTGCTGGTACATACCCCAGACGGATAAATCGGTTTTCATCAGGTTATTCGTACCCGGCACCGCACTAGCCGGAAGCGTAAGCGCTGACGTCGGCGCGGATGCTTCGGTTGTCACGGGTATTGGAGAGGGTGCCGCAGTTGGTGCCGCATTCTCTGTCGATAACGGCGTCGTTGCCGGAGCCGCAAACGCATTTCCACTTAGTCCCGCCGTACATAGCAGGATAACCAGCACGCTACGGGAAAATGCGCTGAACGCACCACGTTTTTTTTGCCAGGTTGATAACACCTGTTGAGTTGTATTACTGACAGCCGTTTTCACGCTGTGCCTCCACCATTCGTTCTGTACAATAACGCGCACACACCCGTAGGTATCATGCCGCAATAACGCAGCCTGAAATGATACCAAACCCTGAACGAATTGATAGTCGTTCTCATTATTATTTACGTCAGATAACACACTTTTTCTTGCGTTCTGACAGGGTTTTTGGGGGTATTACCTGCATTTCGACGGAAAATGCATAAAGAAGCATGAAGAATCGCATTCAGGAATATATCTGGCAGGCGATAGCTGCAGGTACTCGCCTAAAACACTGCCTTATACTGTAAGGTTTTTGTGATCGACATTAAGTTATCACACCATTTCATGGTGACTGGCGATAAGTTCAATGAAATGAATAGAAACACAAACACACAACAAGACAAATAAAAACATCATGTTATGAAGATTTAGATTAAGAAAATAGGAATAAAAACCCTATAAAACAGCATTTCATATTAGCTTTTTCTTTTGTGACACGAGTCATTCTACGAAGTTGTATAATAGGTTAGCTTAACCCACAGAGAATCCCGACGCGCGCCACGATAATAGCTATACAAGGATGCCGTCTTCTCACCGATGCACCACAATAAATTATTCTATTTTTCATGGGTTTGATTTTTTAATCACCCTTTTATTATCGATAATGTCCCCCTACCTCTGGAGATAATTCAATGAAGCTGTCGAAAACATTGATCGGCATTTGTCTGGGTTCTACTGCATTCCTGATGAGCCAAGCGATTCAGGCACAACAAATTAAAGCCTCTGATGTTCACCCTGAAGGTTATCCTAATATCGTCGCCGTACAGAAAATGGGAGAAAAATTAAAATCTGCTACCAATGGCAGGCTGGAAATTAAAACCTTCCCCGGCGGCGTATTAGGGGATGAGAAGCAAATGATTGAACAGGCTCAGCTCGGTGCAATTGATATTATCCGTGTTTCAATGACGCCCGTTGCCGCTATTTTACCAGAAATAGAAGTCTTCACCCTGCCCTATATTTTCCGTGATGAAGATCATCTGCATAAAGTGCTGGATGGAAAAATCGGTCAGGAAATTGGTGACAAAATTACCCATAGCAGTAAATCAAAATTGGTTTTCCTGGGCTGGATGGATGCGGGAACGCGTAATTTAATCACCAAGCAACCCGTGGCGAAACCAGAAGACCTCAAAGGTATGAAAATTCGAGTTCAAACCAGCCAGGTTGCTCTCGCAACGCTGAAAGCTATGGGCGCTAACGCCATCGCTATGGGCACCAGCGAAGTCTTCAGCGGCATGCAAACCGGAGTGATTGACGGCACCGAAAATAATCCACCAACTTATGTGGCACATAACTACATGCCTGTTGCCAAGAATTTCACCTGGAGTCGCCACTTCATTATTCCTGAGCTGTTCCTGTACTCCAAAACCAAATGGGATAAGCTTTCCAAGGAAGATCAGGATCTGATCCTGAAACTGGCGAAAGAAGCGCAGCAAGAGCAGCGCGTACTGTGGAATGAATATACTCAGCAATCCCTGGATAAAATGAAGGCCGGTGGCGTTCAGTTCCATGAAACCGATAACGAGTACTATTTCAAAGCGACACAGCCTGTACGCGATCAATTTGGTGCCAAATATCAGGATCTGATTAAAGCCGTCGCCGACGTCCAATAATCAATATCTCATCTCAGCGGATAAATAGAGGAACGTTGATAACTCTATTTATCCGCCACCCTTAATAGCTTGATAAAAAAATTATCCTTCGCTTATCACTCACTGAGTGAATATAGGTGACACAATGGCACAGTCTTATCACTTAAGTATGGATGTACTCTATCGTATTGCCATGTGGGTTTCTGGTCTGGCGTTACTCATTATGACGCTAATAATTCCTATCGGCATATTCGCACGTTATGTTTTAAATGCGGCATTATCCTGGCCAGAACCCATTTCAATTATTTGTATGGTGACGTTTACTTTTGTAGGTGCGGCGGTCAGCTATCGTTCTAATTCACATATTGCTGTCAGCATGTTGACCGACAGATTGCCAGAATCCGGTAAGAAGATTTGCGTTCATCTGTCGAATCTCCTGATGCTCTTGATCAGCCTGTTTATTCTTTATTACAGCACAGTGCTCTGTCTGGAATTATGGGAACAGCCCGTCGCAGAATTCCCATTATTAACTGCGGGTGAAAGTTATTTACCGCTGCCTATCGGCTCGTTAATTACTGTGCTTTTCATCATCGAAAAAATGTTTTTCGGCCCGCAGGATAAACGCCCTGTGGTCATGCTTGGCAGTTCTTAATTCGGAGCCAATACACCATGGATGCATTTATTCTTGTTGCCACGCTGGCAGTGCTGTTGGCGGTCGGCGTTCCCGTCGCCTACGCGGTAGGGTTGAGCGCAATTGTTGGTGCCTTCTGGATCGATTTGCCGCTTGAGGCTGTCATGATTCAGATTACCAACGGCGTGAACAAATTTTCGCTACTGGCGATCCCCTTCTTTATTCTGGCTGGGGCCATTATGGCCGAAGGCGGCATCGCCCGCAGGCTGGTCAGCTTCGCGTATATTTTTGTCGGCTTTATTCGCGGCGGCTTATCACTCGTTAACATCGTCGCATCGACGTTTTTCGGGGCGATATCCGGCTCTTCTGTGGCAGACACGGCTTCAATCGGCTCAGTGATGATCCCAGAAATGGAGAAGAAGGGCTACCCACGCGACTTCTCCGCTGCCGTCACCGCCAGCGGCTCCGTGCAGGCAATTCTGACACCACCGAGCCACAACTCTGTAATCTACTCGCTGGCAACCGGCGGCACGGTTTCGATCGCCTCGCTGTTTATCGCCGGGATCCTGCCCGGTCTGCTGCTCAGCCTGACCTTGATGGTGATGTGTGTTGGTTTCGCACATCGACGGGGTTACCCGAAAGGTGAACGCGTACCGTTCCGTCAGGCGCTGAAAATCTTTGTCGATACCCTGTGGGGGTTGATGACGGTTGTTATCATCATGGGTGGGATTTTGTCCGGCATTTTTACCGCGACGGAGTCTGCGGCCATCGCCTGCCTATGGTCCTTCTTCGTGACCATGTTTATCTATAAAGATTATAAATGGTCTGAGCTGCCCAAACTGATGTACCGCACGGTAAAAACCGTCACGATCGTCATGATCCTGATCGGCTTCGCCGCCGCATTCGGTGCCATCATGACCTACATGCAGTTGCCCGCCCGCATTACCGAGTTCTTCACCTCCATTTCGGATAACAAGTACGTCATCCTGATGTGGATTAACATCATGCTGCTGCTGGTCGGTACGCTGATGGACATGGCACCGTTGATCCTGATCCTGACCCCCGTTTTGCTGCCTGTCGCCCACTCGCTCGGCATCGATCCAGTGCATTTCGGTATGATCATGCTGGTTAACCTTGGGATCGGCCTGATCACGCCGCCGGTAGGGTCGGTACTTTTCGTCGCCAGTGCGGTGAGTAAACAGAAGATAGAACAGGTCGTTAAAGCGATGCTGCCTTTCTACTGTGGGCTCTTCTTTGTACTGATGTTGGTCACCTATATTCCGGCTATCTCGCTCTGGTTGCCGAAATTCTTTGGCGTCCACACGGGTTAACCCCTCCTAATTGCGCCATGTTATTCGTAGCAATGCAGAAAAACATGGCGCTTTTCTTACCTGAAATATTTTCACCTACCTCCGATCTTATCCCAGAAAAATCGGCGAAAAGCCCCTTCGCTGCTGGATATCAGCAGTGCTGAGCCTTTTCTCTGTCGCGACAAAACCCGACCACACGCCGCCCAAGCCGTGATAACGTAGACCTTATAAATTGAACGCTCATGAATCCAATCATGCCCCGCGATTCCCACCGCGCTCACCGTCGGAAATAGTCAGCGCAGTGAGTCATTCGGCAAGACTGAACAGAAAAAGGTGATAGTGGTTATGACAAGCAAAAAAACGGCAACCGCGTTAGTCGCCGCAGGACGCAGCAAGAAATTCACCCACGGCTCCGTAAACCCCGTTATTCAACGCGCTTCTTCTCTGGTATTCGATACCGTGCAGGACAAGAAACATGCCACGATTAACCGGGCCAACGGCGCGCTGTTCTACGGTCGCCGTGGCACGTTGACCCATTTCTCGTTTCAGGAGGCGATGGTGGAACTGGAGGGTGGCGCTGGCTGTGCGCTGTACCCTTGTGGAGCAGCAGCCATCTCTAACGCAATCCTCTCTTTCGTTGCGGCAGGCGATCATATTCTGGTAACGGAATCGGCCTACGAACCCACGCAAGATTTCTGCACGAAAGTACTCAGCAAGCTGAACGTCAGCACTACCTATTTCGATCCGCTCATTGGTGCCGGAATTGCCGAGCTGATCCAGCCGAATACCAAAGTGGTCTTTCTTGAATCACCGGGCTCTATCACCATGGAAGTCCACGATGTGCCGGCCATCGTCCAAGCCGTGCGCCGTATCAATCCCGAGATCGTTATCATGATTGATAATACCTGGGCTGCGGGCATCTTATTCAAGGCGTTCGACTTCGATATTGATATCTCGATTCAGGCCGGTACGAAATATATCGTCGGCCATTCCGATGCTATGATCGGCACAGCAGTCGCTAACGAACGCTGCTGGGTACAGCTACGTGAGCACTCTTACCTGATGGGGCAAATGGTAGATGCAGATACCGCTTATGTCGCCAGCCGCGGCCTGCGTACATTGGGCGTTAGGCTCAAACAGCATCAGGAAAGCAGCATCCGCATCGCGAAGTGGCTGGCGGAACGGCCAGAAGTGGCGGTCGTTAACCACCCCGCGTTACCAGGATGCAAAGGGCATGAATTCTACAAGCGCGATTTTAACGGCTGCAACGGCTTGTTCTCCTTTGTTTTGAAAGAGAAATTAAGCAAAGAAACGTTGGCACATTATCTGGACCATTTTGAGCATTTCAGTATGGCGTATTCCTGGGGGGGCTTTGAGTCCCTGATTCTGGCGAATCAGCCAGAAGAACTTGCGGCCATTCGTCCTGTGAGCGGCGTGGATTTTACCGGTACACTTATTCGGTTACATATTGGACTTGAAGACAGTGACGATCTGATCGACGATCTGACCGCAGGTTTCAGCAGACTGAGCGCCTAACAAGGCGTCAGCAAGCGGATGCTTAGGCCAACGGCAGGAAAAAAATACAGAAAGTGTGACGACCATAAAGCCGCCGCGTCTTGATTTCCCCTGCGGCGCAGTGGGTAATGCGTTATGATAATCGTGAGTCAACGCTTACCAAAAAACGGCGTTACCTTAACCAAAATGTAGCATTAAGCCCTGCCGTATTATCACAATGCGACAAGGCATTTGCCCCATACCGATTTTAGGGCTTGATAGGCAATAGATTTCAGGTAACCCAGCGCTCTACCGCCGCTGCCTGAGAAATAATGAATATCGTCACGCGGGAAGTAATATGAGTATGGTTCACGACATTATTCAGGCGCTCTGGCAGCAGGATTTTAGTGCGCTGGCCGATCCCCACGTCATTTGGGTAATTTACGGTATTCTGTTCACAACGCTGTTTCTGGAGAACGGCCTGCTACCGGCCTCTTTTCTGCCCGGCGATAGCCTACTGCTGCTCACCGGAGCCATGATTGCCAAAGGCGTGATGAGCTTTTTCCCCACAATGATTCTGCTTACCATCGCCGCCAGTCTCGGCTGTTGGCTCAGTTATCTGCAAGGGCGCTGGCTGAGCGATACCCGATTAGTAAAAGGCTGGCTGTTGCAACTTCCTGCACATTACCACCAGCGCGCCCATCACCTGTTCCATCGCCACGGCCTGACGGCGCTGCTGGTGGGGCGATTTTTAGCCTTTATCCGCACGTTACTGCCAACGATGGCGGGAATTTCTGGGTTAAATAATACGCGTTTTCAAATTTTCAACTGGCTTAGCGGGCTGCTGTGGGTCGGCGGGATCGTCACGCTCGGCTATGCGCTTAGCCATATTCCGCTGGTCAAACGCTATGAAGATCAGGTGATGACCGCGCTGATCCTGCTGCCTATTATTTTACTGGTCAGCGGCCTTATCGGCATGGCTGTTGTGGTGTGGCGTAAAAAACGGACGGTCGCCTAATCGGTCAACCGTTCGATTTATTGCCGCAATCAGCCTTCTTCAACCGCCATATTATTGGCCTTTAATCTCGTGACTTCATCACCTGGCGTCGCACCAAAATAGCGCTTAAATTCCCGGCTAAACTGCGACGCACTCTCATACCCGACACGAGCTGCCGCAACGCCCGCTCTCAGGCCATCATTGAGCATCATCACGCGTGCTTTATGTAAGCGGTAGGACTTCAGGTATTGCAGCGGCGATGTGTTAGTGACCGCCTTGAAGTTATGATGAAACGCGGAGACACTCATATTCACCTCGGCAGCCAACTGTTCCACATTCAGGCTATCGGCGTAGTGATTCTCAATGCGTCGCAGTGCTTTGGTGATTTGGCTGAAGTGCGTGTGCCGATTCACCAACGCCTGTAATGCCGCACCACGTTCGCCACAAAGCATATGATAGATAATCTCACGCACAATCGTCGGGCCTAGCACACGGGCATCGCGCGGGTTATTCATCGCATCCAGCAGCCGCTCAACGGCACACAGAATCTCATCGTTCAGCGGTGCGCTATTCACCCCGCAGGTACAGGAACAGGGGCGGATCGCGCTGTCATCATCACCGATGTCAATCAGCAAATCCTGAAGCATCGGGATATCGATGCTAATCGCAATCCCTACCAGCGGGTTCTCAACGCTGGCTATCGTTTCACATTCGAACGGCAGCGGAACGGTCATCAACAGGTAGTTTTCGGGGTCATACAGGAACGTTTTTCCGCCCAGATAGCCAATTTTTTTGCCCTGAAGAATGATGACAATCGTCGGATCATACATCACTGGCACTCGAGGATGATGCTGTTCCGTATACAGAATTCGAACCTGTGGCACGAGCGAAGGCGTGACCCAGCTTTTGGTTGAACAGCGTATAGCCTGCTGCACGATGCGTTGCCGCGCAGCCTGTTGCTGTTCTGTTTGTTTCTGAATTATTTGTTTCTGAACAAGCCGCTCGCATTGGCTCTCCATCGACATGCCCTGGCCTTTCGTCAACATGCCTTGGTTTTCCATCAACATAGTTGTTATCTCGCTACCCGTTATTTTTTCCTGCCTGAAGCCTTTCTCCTGACAGGAGAAACAAAATGGCATACCTGCGAATTATTATCACCCTTTTCTCCTGTATTTTGTAGGAATAGGCAATAACCAAACAGAAATGTGCATTGAACGTCTTCCCTCGGTTGATGACAATACTAAGCATACATTTGCCCACTATCATTCGGGAAAAGACATGAATAAAACGATTGAACTGTTTACGTCACATCGCAGCGAACGTAGCTATCTTGATAAACCGATTCCCGATGACGTGCTGGATGCCATTATTCAGTCCGCACATTTGGCACCAACGTCCGTGAACTCTCAGCAGGTTTCACTCATCGTCACCCGCGACCCCGCGCACAAAGCACGCATTGCCGAACTGGCCGGTGGCCAACCGTGGATTACCAAAGCGCCTGTATTCATCACCGTCGTGCTGGATATGCATAAAACGCAGGTTGGGATTGCCATGAGCGGCAAACAGCAGCACGCGCATGAAAGTCTCGAAAGCCTGATCGCTGGTACAACGGATGTCGGCATCGCGCTCGGCACATTGATGGCCGCCGCACGTTCATTTGGGCTGGGTATCGTCCCGATTGGCGGCATCCGTCGTGAACCACAAGCAATGATCGACTTTCTGGAGCTTCCTGAGCTGACGTTCCCTGTCGCCGGCGTTGCTATCGGCTACATCGATACCCCTGCGCATCAGAAACCGCGCCTGCCGCTGAGTTCATTCCGCCATGATGAAACCTATCATCAGGACGTTCTGCCTGCAGCGATTGAACAATATAACCACACGCTGGTGGCGCACTGGCAGCAAACTGGCCGCGCTGACGGCGACAACTGGGGCGATAACACCGCCAGCTATTACCAACACATCTACTTCCCTAAAGTCTTGCCCGCGATCCTTCAACAGGGCTTTAAACTGGACAAATAACCTATGCTAAATTTCACACTCCATACCCCTACCAAGATTTTGTTTGGCGAAGGCCAGATTGCTGAATTAGGCAAAGAAATTCCTGCCGATGCCCGTATTCTCATCACTTACGGCGGCGGCAGCGTGAAGCACAATGGTGTGCTGGATCAGGTCTATCGCGCACTGGAAGGCCGCAACGTACACGCATTTTCCGGCATTGAGCCTAACCCAACGTATGAAACGCTGATGAAAGCCGTCGAAGTCGTCCGTGCGGAGAAGATTGATTTCCTGCTGGCGGTTGGCGGGGGTTCAGTGGTTGATGGCACGAAATTTATCGCTGCCGCCGCAGATTATCAGGCGGCACAGGATCCATGGCATATTCTGCAAACTGGTGGAGCGGAAATCGATCGCGGCATCGCACTCGCTGCGGTACTCACTCTGCCAGCGACCGGTTCGGAATCTAACAACGGTGCGGTCATCACCCGTAAATCCACCAACGATAAACTCGCTTTCCGTTCACCACACACACAGCCGCTTTTCGCCGTACTCGATCCGGTCGTGACTTACACCCTGCCCGCTCGCCAGATCGCGAACGGCGTGGTCGATGCCTTCGTTCACACGGTTGAGCAGTATCTGACCTATTCCGTTGATGCCAAAGTACAGGATCGTTTTGCGGAAGGTTTGCTACTGACGCTGGTTGAAGAAGGCCCGCGCGCGCTGGCTGAACCGGAAAACTACAAGGTCAGAGCCAATGTAATGTGGAGCGCGACCATGGCGCTGAACGGCTTGATTGGCGCAGGCGTACCGCAGGACTGGTCAACTCATATGCTGGGACACGAATTAACGGCATTACACGGCCTCGACCATGCCCAGACACTGGCTATCGTCCTGCCCGCCATGCTGACGGCAAGAAAAATCCAGAAGCGAGACAAACTACTGCAATACGCCGAACGCGTCTGGAATCTGCGCGACGGTAGCGAAGACCAGCGCATCAACGGCGCGATTGCCGCTACTCGTGACTTCTTCGAGAAAATGGGCGTACCAACCCGCCTGTCTGACTATCAGTTGGATGGCAGTTCTATTCCCACGCTGGTCGCCAAACTCAGCGAGCATGGCCTGACCGCATTAGGCGAACATGGCGATATCACACTGGAAGAAAGCCAGAAGATTTATGAAGCCGCGCGTTAAAGCACTTCGTATTTAGCGACAGCACTGCCTATCTGGAAATAACGGATAGGCAGTGCTGTAAGTATCCCTGCAAAACGGCCCATTCGCTTTTAGGGATCTTCCGACATACTGAATATGTCACTGAGGAGATCGCCATGCGCAAAGCACGATTCACCGAGCACCAGATCATCGCCGTTCTGAAATCAGTCGAAGCTGGCAAGGCCGTCAAAGAGGTGTGTCGCGAGGCCGCTATTTCCGAAGCCAGCTATTACAACTGGAAAGCGAAGTTTGGTGGTATGGAAGCCGCTGATATCAAAAAGATGAAAGATCTGGAGGATGAAAATCGTCGTCTGAAACAGATGTTTGCCGATCTGAGTCTCGAGTGTCGTGATCTGAAAGATGTCATCGAAAAAAAGCTTTAAAACCAGCGATAAAGCGTGAGCTCGTTATACTGCCAGCGAACTTCGCTGTTCTGTGTATCACGCCAGGCCTGCAACTGACCATGGGCATTCCAGTGCAGAATTTCCCGGCGACCATCCGGGTAGATAACGCGCGTCAGAGTCGGGGTTTATGACCGGGATGCCCATCACCATTACAGTTGAGCGCAGGAGACTGGTGATTGAGACCGAAATTAATTTCTGACGTCACACATCAAGGAATAAACAGCAGATAAAAAATAGCCAGAAGGATCGCTGGAATCACTTTCGGATTTTACTTTAATTATTACTATTAATTAATAAAATCATTCCGATGGGAATGGATGAATACACTCTTTAAATGCTTCTCTTAATAGTTCATCACTTGATTTATTAATTGATTTATTTTTATACCCTTCCATTTTTTCTTTTAAGAAAGTTTCATTAGCTATATTTCTTTGGCTATAAAATTCTTTCTCATACTTTCCAAGATAATCGGCCTCAATAATTTTATCGAATAGTGAATTTATAGCAGTACTGCCAGCGAATTGGAGTGATTCGACATCACTGCAAGAAAATTTAGTATACATAATGAGCTTTTTCAATGCACTGATCTCATCCTGCGTAATGATTATGTTTTTCTCATTTTCTAACACCGCATTTACCTCGCATACTTATCTGATTGAGGGTTAGCTTATTCCTGGCCTCATAGTTTATATTAGACGTTATTGAGTATGGATTGCTTCCAGAGTATAAAACATCATTTAATTCTATCTTACCCGAATGAATATATTCCAACATAGAAAATCTCTTAATGTTACTCATTTGGACGGAATCTGCTTTAAAAATGATTGCATAGTCACTACGTCCTGCATGTAAGGGATCAGTAATTAGAAGATATCTCATAATATCGTTGGGAGACATCAAAGTATCTGTTACATATAATTTCCCTGCGGCGTTCTGGCGCTGCTGCACCAGCAGTTCCCAGCCGTTGTGTATCCAGTGGCGGCGTGAGACAAGTTCGCCGTCGCGGTCATGCTGCACTTCGGCGATCTGGTCCCCATCCCACAGATAGCGGATATCTTCATGGGTCTGGTCGTAGTGTTTGCTATTCAGGGTATACACCACTCTGAAGGGGTTGCGTCTGCCCCGCTGACAACTCGGAATAATAGGGTGGATAAATTAGTGAAGCACAATACATGTTTTATCGCATACAGCTTTACAACCTATTAGGTGAATTACATCTTCTTGCTATAATACCCCCTATGATCGAGGAGTTAACCTGACCTCAATATAGATGGATCAAAAACAACTATCTCATTAGAGTTTTTTTTCACGCCACAGGGAAAAACACCTATTTTTAAAATATCAAAAAGTTCTTCGAGTTTATTTTTAATTCCATCCCATTTCAGATATCTCTGCACACTAACCATCATTAAAATATAATGACACTAATCATCTACTTCCTTAACAAATTTATCATATTCAGAATTATCGGCTAGCCCTGCCTTTTTCCTCAAAAGATACTCTTTCCTTTTTCTTATAGTTTCTTTTAGAGTATAAACACCCCCTGCCTACCAACTTGGCCTATGTCCTTACTAAAGATGTCTGCATTCCACATATCTTTAGACCGAATAGGCATACCATCCATCATTATTAAAGGCTGGCCGCTAAAAGAGTCGAGATTTATGACCGGGACGCCGATCGCCGTGCCGGTTGAGTGGGGGAGGTTGGTGATTGATATGGAGATTAGCCTCTAGCCTGTCCCAATGGTACCCATACCTGTGGGCAGGTAGTTCGGTTGAGTCACCTGCCTGCGTATTAAAAAAGACAGATTTACTAAAAAATTTGACTGGTCAAAAAATAAATCTGCCATTTTTCATTTAATAATCACGACATTTACGAAATAAGAAACTCTATGCCATTTTAATTTTACAGAAAGTTTAATTCTTCGATATTTTATTCAAATAAAAATCAAGATATTTTTTAGGTCGATCCTGAAAAGCTCTTTTCTTTCCGTAGCTATACGCATCATGAAAATGTTTATAAGCCATATCATATTCTTCTAACTCATAGCAAACCATCCCAAGATCAATTAGCGGAGCCGTATCTATATCTGACCCTCTGGTTTGTAACGCAATTTCTGCCCATTTTTTAGCCTCATGAAAATCCTCCATATCGGAATATGCACTATATATACACGCAGAAATCCAACTGGAAATTTCCCAATCTAGCTTTGGTTCAGGGAGTAATCTCCAAGCTTCATTATATTCTTCTAATGCCTGTCCATAAGATTTTTCATCATGAAGGTGATTACCCTTTTCGACTACAGATACTATTAATCCCTCTAACTCTTGACTTACATCAGAAAGAATCTTCATTACGCACCTATTCAATCATAGAAAGTATTTCACGATTTCCGCAGGCCCAATAAAATCACTTGGATTTCTATATCTATCAGGTAGGCTTGCACCCTGAGAACGGTTATGTCCAAAATACTCTAACTCATAGTTTTTGGGGTCTCGCATAAAGGCTCTAACCTCTTTAGACTTCGCCCCATAGTACCCACCCTTTTGATTCCAATATTTAACAGCATCAGTTAAATGAACCATATCAGCATCCTGAATACGATGCCTTCCTGATTAAATATAGCCTGCGGTTCACCATTATGGCCGCTGGTGACAAAGTCGGTTTCCCAGCTTCTATTTACAGTCTGGCGCTGTTGCACCGGCTGGCATCTCTATACACGCCTTTGATTAGCGTCGGTATCTTCCCCTGAAAAATAGATTCAGGAGAATTTGGTTTGATAAAAAAATCACTATCAATTTTTTTCTTCTTTTCAATTACAGAATTTATTTTTTCTTTCATAAAACACTTCGGAATTTAAATAATAATCATTTTAGAGCATATAGTCCCAGCAGGAACTGCTTGAGTAGCCCCACCGATATAACTATTAACTCTAGACAGGAGCGAAATTATTGGCCCTTCAGTTGCACCGCCCCATCCAACATCAGGGGTATGATCCGGAGCTGTGCCTTTTGGATATAATTCAGGTGTTGCTCTCTTCGCTGCGTTAGCTGCATTATTAGCAGAAGCGCGCATTTCTGGACTGACAACTTGCCTTGTCATTGAGCCTCCATTAGCCTGAATTTGCGCATTCCAATCTGCAACATGCTTCTGTAGTGCCAAGTCTTCGGCTGAATCTGGCAAAAATTTGTTTTTAATGCTTAGCACCCCATCTTTATCAACACTTGCACACCCAGCCAGCCCAAACGGATCAACCCACGTATTGGGATTCGCCACATATCCGCAGTTACTCTCACCCCTTGCTATCCCTATCGGGCCATAGGGACGATCCTGATGCAGTCGTACTTTTTAGCGCACTTAACTCCTTGAAGCAACGGCCTTTCAGGCAGCATTTTTGTCCACATTAACAGCCCCATAACCCCAACGACCCGACGCGCACTTTTACCCGCAGACACGCTACCGCCACGCTGTGACGTCCCTGTCTGCCTGCGCCACATCATAGCAGCCGCTACTGCCATTAGTCGTTCGTTTGCTGTTGAACCGGCGTTTATCGCGGCGCGAGCCGTTCCACAGATTGCCTGTGGGACGGAGAAGCGTCTGCCAGGCGCGGGCTGGCGAGGCCCGCAAGACAAGAGGTTATTTCGTTAAGAAGGCAATGGTGGAACAGGTGATGAACATCACCAGTAAACGATAACTAGCGCGGCGTTAACGGGTTGCAGCCCGTTAGCGCCGCTCACCACAAGCAACTAACAGGAGTAGTTACTATGGCTGCGCACGATTCTATGTCACGCAACACAGTAAATAAAGCAACCAAAACATAGCGTTACTACACGGTGGGATACGCCCCGCACAAACCTGTTATAAACAGGTTTGAACAGCTTTAGCTAGCTCGCAGGGCGAGTCTCAAAATGAGACGAGTAAAACGGCAAGCCCAACCCGCCGTCGGCGATTAATCTTAAAGGCCGCTGGCTCGAAGAGTTCGGCTTTATCACCGGGATGCCGATCACCATTACCGTTGAACGGGGAAGACTGGTGATTGAGATCGAGATTAATCTGTAGCAGGCAGTAAAAATAAATAATCCGGAAGGATCGTTGGGAACGCTTCCGGTTTATTACCTATTTTTTAGGTTTCCATGAATAATAATCAGAAACTCTCATTTCTTTTAGAATAAGATCTAAAGGAATGTGATCTATATCATCTGCTATTTCATCATATGGCTCAGGAAGATCAATTGAAAAGCCAAAATCATCATTTATTATAATACAGCCATTAAAGATACGTTGTTTACCAGTCAATTTAATTATATCGGACATTCTCATTCCAGTATGCAAAGAGTTCATGTAATGACCTCTATATATCTCATTGCATCCGACAGATATAATTAAACCGTTAGATAATGTAGCTATCGTAATTGTTTCATTAACAACATACGCAATTCTTTTTTCATCATCAGGCAAAAAATAATCGAAAACCCTAACGGCATGATTTGAATACATTTCACTGAAATATTTTTCAATATTATCGCCTAAAACGATATTTCCAATCGATTTATTGGAAATAATATCGGCATTGATATCGAACATTTATAGCCCACCATTCATTAAGGCACCATCAATATAAACTGGCGACTCTGTAATAAGATCATAATTTTTAAACCCACCGAGACCTATTCGACCATAAACGACATCTTTACCATTAACATCACGATAAACTTTCCAGTAGTCATTCCCATGAATGTTCTTCTGAGAGCCAGATCCACCTGGGTGATAGTCTAATTTATAAGTAGTACCTGACTTTGTTGTTTTAACGTATTGAGTATGCTGGATAGCGCCTGGCTTGCAAGCCTGAGGATATGTTCTCGACCAGCCTTTCGACGTTAAATAATCATGAACATCCGCAGGTTTTTTCCCTGTCAAACGATCAGTCCAGCGACTGGTAATTCTATCTCTTTTATTAAATCCTTTAGATGAACAACCAGCAAGCCCCAGCGGATCGACCCAATCCAGCGGATTCTGAACATAGCCGTAATTGTTATCTCCCCCCGCTACCCCTATCGGGTCAGGCGAGACGTAAAATCCACCGTTCGAGTCGTAGTACCGAAAACGGTTATAACATAGCCCGCTTTCGGTGTCACGGTACTGTCCGGCAAAGCCGAGTCCGGGGTCGGCATTGTCTGCATAAGCGCTGCGTCGCTGGCCCCAGAGGGTGCTTTTGGGTGCCTGCCAGCGCAGGGTACCGTCGGGCTTGTACAGGGCCTGGGGTTCACCGTTCTGGCTGCTGGCGACAAAATCGGTGTCCCAGCGTCCGTGATTATCCTGCCGTTGCTGAACCAGCAGTTCCCAGCCGTTGTGTACCCAGTGCCGACAGGCAATCAGCTCGCCGTTGCGATAATGACGCACCTCGGCGATTTGGTTGCTTTACCGCAGAGTCTCCAGCGCCACCAAATATCGGATGTCTAAATTGAGTTGGCGAAAAAAGAGGATATATTTATCTACTAAGCTACCCTCTGTCGGCCATAGATTTAATTTCTAATAACCCTCTATTTCTCTCCTCTCTGCATTCCAATCTCTAATTTTTAAATGTAAGGTAATATTACCTAAGAATTTCAAGGTGTCATTTTCCTGAATGCAAGCATCATACTCAAATTCTTCTAGAGCATAAATATATGTTATATCATCGTCTCCAATATATCCTTTACATGCATTTTTAACTTCATCCACTATGCTTTCAAAACCAGACGATATCCCATCGAGCAACCATATGGAAATAGCATGATCGTAATCTATAAATCTATTTTTTATTTTAAAATCTTTTTCGAATTTAGAGCCTCCTTTTTTTTTGATAAAATTAAGTTTGATTTTATCAAAAGAAGGCTCTTGAGAAACCCACACGGAATGTTTTGATTCAATGGTTTTATATATCATTTTTCCACCTTAAAAAGGAAGGTCAAATATACCAAATGGTAGGTGCGAACCGGCCCAATATTTTACACCGCTAATATATTCACCTATCGAATTAGACGATTTAACAAAGTCAATTAACTCAGCATGAGCTATTTTCGATGCTGATGTAACACCATCGCTATGTGGTAGAGTATGCATCCCCATAACACCAAGATCATCCAAGAATTTGACTTGGCCAGTCGGTGTTCTCCACTTCATATAGTCGTTAAACGACACACCCATTTGTTTAAATTTGTCAGCTTGAGAGACAGGTAACCATTCATGGAAACCCCCGCCTTTTGAACCACCAGTTTTACGAAGTCGATCCATGATATTTTCGTTAAACTTTGGATTACTCCATGCGTTCATGAATTGCTTCTGTGTCGAGTTATTCCAGAAGTTCTCAAATCCTGCTTTTCCTCTTCCCCATCCTTTTAGGTACTTACTGCATCCAGCTAATCCTAATGGGTCGATTAATTCATTGGGATTATGCACATATCCATAATTGTTTTCACCACCCAATACCCCTATCGGGTCAGGCGAGATATAACAACCACCTCTCGGGTCATAATACCTGAAACGGTTATAGCATAAGCCACTTTCGTCGTCACGGTATTGTCCCGCAACTGGTTGCGGCTGTCCCAGCGGTAGTGCCACACCTGCGGCCGATAGCCCGGTTGCACCACCTGCCTGCGTATCAGCCGCCCGGCTTTGTCGTACTGATAGTGAGTGTTGTCCTGCTGGGTCAGCCGTCCGGCCTGCCAGTCGGTCAGCCTTGTCGCATCCTGCGGAAGCCCACTGCGGGTGTAGCGATATTGCTCTTCGGTGTTAACGGTGCGCCCCGCACCACCGCTCAGTACCGACAGCAGGTAACGGTGTGCGATGCGTCCTGATAGTGGCGTCGGATTGCCGTGCCGCTGTTATGTTCCTGTACCACACGGTCACGCTCGTCATACGCCAACTGGACATGACTGGTGGTCGATGCCACGTCGGTCAGCCGACCTGCCGCATCATAGCGGTAATACAGCGTATCGTCCGGCGCGGTTTCTTTGATAAGCAGGCCGCTGGCTGGAGGAGTCAGGGTTTATGACCGGGATGCCCATCACCATTACTGTGGAGCGGAGCAGGTTGGTGATTGAGACCGAGATTAATCTGTAGGCGGCGGATAATAAAAAGCCGGAAGGATCGTTAAGATCGCTTCCGGTTTATTAAATTACAGTTCTTATTAATCAAGTAATAAATATATTAAAGGGTTATCACCAAATGATATTGAACCATAATTAACTGTCTTTATTGATAACAAAAAATTATACCTAAGCTCATCAGATATATGGTCTATTTTCTTTACTTCCAACAATAAACATTCATCTTTCTTGAGCTGAATACTACTCATACCATCTTCTGGATACCGAAGGCTATTCAAACAATCATTAAATGCATTAAAATTCATTCCGTAAAAATCAGGAAATCCAAATAACACCTTCATCGCATTGTGAAATTCATCAGCAGTCTTAATATAGGAAAAATCGATAGACAATTTTTTTAACTTCATTACCCCCCCCAAGATTAATTTCGATAAAGGAATCATAGTGATCGTAGCTGTAATATGCTTGTCCAGTTTTTTTATCAACAACAATACGTCTGGTCCCTCGGTTACCTACCCCAGGCGTTTTTACTGTCCATTCTTGGTAAGGACCACTACCTGTATCGAGTCGTTGACTATTAGGAGATATACGATAATTATTTTCAAAATTTATACCATCTCTAGCATAGGCCGGACGGTTTAATTTTATATTGTCTATTGTGTTCTGTATTTCTCTCATTTCTTTCGGAGCCATATCATGCCTCCACTTATCTTTAATAGCAGCATGAGCCTGCTTAGGATTTTTGGCTGAATGAGTACATTCGAGTCCCAGCGGATCCACCCACCCCAGCGGGTTCGCTGCATACTGATAAAAATTCAGCCCCCCGCCAGCCCTATCGGGTCCTGCGTCGTGAAGCGGCCTACCGTGGGGTCGTAATAGCGGAACAGGTTGTAGTGTAACCCCGTTTCCTCATCCGTGTATTGTCCTTAATATTATCAATATGATATATCTCAATGCCTTTTCATCTCATTAATTTATATTCTAGGTAGTCATACAATTTATCCGCCAAATAGCAAGCATGCTCAGCTTTAACTATAAAATTAAAAAAATAATATTGGGTTTCTAAGTTTTCTATTATTTGATCGCTAATAATAAAAAAACTCAAATATGTGGAATACATGTTTTTTATGTCATTGGATAATAATTCCAAATCGATATTATAATTACTTACATCATAAAAAATATTAACATACTCCTTGTTTACATTACTTAACTCTATATAGGGGGCGCGATTTTTTTCACAGTTAAGCCAGTGATCATTTTTTTCTTTTTTATTTTTATAAGTAAATTTCATAATTAATCCTTTATCTTGAAATCAGTAACGTGTGTCATTCTACCCGTCTTATCTATTTTAGCCATATAATGTATATTTATATCATTGATTTTTTTCCATCTTAGACCATCCTTTCCCTTTAAAATGTGGATCGCCGATTTGTTCTGGTGTTATTGTGAAAGTTGCGGAGGGATTCCCGACTATTATTTCTGACGAAAAAACATAAAATCAATGTATTTAATTCTGATGGACTATAGATAAAAAACCGGAAGATTAATAATAACCCTCCGGGTTATTATTAATTTAACAGCAGGACTATTGACGATTTCTGATTTTTCTCCCTACATTTCAAACTAACATTCTCAATAGCAATCATCAGCAACTCTTTTATTTCATCCGGTGCGGATGAAAAATAATTCAACTCCATCAATAAATATTCAGAGGTCGTTATGTGAATTTTTGTCATCTCATCATGTGGATAGCGAAGACTAAATAAACAATCTATTAGTGCATTAACATTCCTACCAAAAAAGCCAGGAAACCCAAATAGATTAGATAGCTCAGTATAAAATTGATCTACTGTTTTTATGTGTGAAAAATCAATCTGAACTGTTTTCCCTATTTTCATCAATTCCATCCTCCAGTATTTATCTCAATAAATGAGTCATAGTGATCGTGACTGTAATAAGCCTTTCCAGTTTTAGTATCAACAACTATACGCCTTGCACCATTACCACCAAGGTCTGGAGTTTTTACAGTCCACTCTTTATATGGCCCACTTCCGGTATCAAGCCTCTGACTATTCGGATTGCTTTTTTGTAGAAATTATCAAAAGTTGTTCCATCATTTGAGTAATGAGGTTTATTCAATTTAATTCTATCAACAGTATTCTGGAGTTCACGCATATCTCTTTTAGACATAGATTGCCCCCACTTATCTTTAATGGCAGCATGAGCCTGCTTAGGATTTTTGGCTGAATGAGTACATTTGAGTCCCAGTGGCTCTGTAAGCACACCTGTTTTAGTTCCACACACTTTTTGAGATTTCCGGATTTTCAGCCATCAGCCGGTACTCTTCCGGCGTCAGGTTATTCAGGGATTCATGAGGCCGCTCGCTGTTGTATTCCGTCAGCCAGCGTTCTGTGATTTCCCTCGCTTCATTCAGGGTTCTGAACAGATAAAAATCCAGTATCTCTGTCCGGTACGTTCGGTTAAAACGTTCGATGAAGGCATTTTGCGTTGGTTTTCCCGGTTTGATAAATTCCAGCATCACGCCATGCTCTTCAGCCCACTGTGCCAAAGTCAGCGAGATTAGCTCCGGGCCATTGTCCATCCGCAGTTTCAGCGGATAACCACGGTTTGCCACGATCCTGTCCAGTACTCTGACCACCCGCTGCGCCGGGATATTCAGATCGATTTCTATTGCGAGAGCCTCGCGGTTAAAGTCATCCACCACATTGAAGGTCCGAAAGCGTCTGCCGCAGACCAGCGCATCATGCATAAAATCTATCGACCAGCTCTGGTTCAGTGCTTCCGGCGTCGCCAGCGGAGTCGGATTGCGCACCGGCAGACGTTGCTTTCCCTTACGGCGAAAATTCAGTTTCAGCAGGCAGTAAATGCGATGAACGCGTTTATGATTCCAGGCATTGCCTTGCCTGCGCAGCACCTGAAACAGCTTCTTAAAACCGTAACGGGGATAGCGTTCAGCCACCTCCGCCAGAGCCTGGATCACCGGTTCATCACGACAGGTGTCCGGCTGATAAAAATACACCGTCCTGCTCAGCGACAATGTCCTGCATGCCTGGCGTATGCTCATCGCAAACTGCGCGGTCAGGTAACTGACGAGCTCACGCTTTATCGCTGGTTTTAAAGCTTTTTTTCGATGACATCTTTCAGAGCACGACACTCGAGACTCAGATCGGCAAACATCTGTTTCAGACGACGATTTTCATCCTCCAGATCTTTCATCTTTTTGATATCAGAAGCTTCCATACCACCAAACTTCGCTTTCCAGTTGTAATAGCTGGCTTCGGAAATGCCGGCTTCGCGGCAGACATCCTTGACGGTACGTCCAGCTTCGACGGACTTCAGAACGGCGATGATCTGGTGCTCAGTGAATCGGGCTTTACGCATGACGATCTCCTCAAGTGACATAATCAGTATGTCGGAAGATCTCTAAAAGTGAATGGGCCGTTTTGCAGGGATACTTACAGCCGTGGCGCAGTCCTTCACTGTCCTGCGTCTGTCCATTGACGGCACCGAAGCTGCCGTAATCTCCGCTCCAGCGGACCGCACCTTCCGCATCCGTCATCTCCAGCGGCGCCCCGTCCAGCTCGGTATTGAACCAGCGGATATCACCGTCAGGCGCGCCCGGTTGTTGTGTGATACGTGCTAACGGCGACCACCAGATAGTCGGGTCATAAAGGTAGCTTTCTGTCCGGTCAGCCTGTCTGGCCTGCAACAGCCGAAAGCCTTCCCACAGGAAACGCGTCTCTTCCTGTTTCCCGCTGTCACCCCAGGTGACCGTTTTACGGGTGCGTCTGCCCAGCGCATCATAGCCATAGCGGGCCACAAACTCGCCCTGTGGCGCTGCCGTCCGCCAACAACCTTAAGGGCCGCTGGCTGGAAGAATCGAGGTTTATGACGGGGTGCCCATCACTATTACCGTGAAGCGTGGGAGGTTGGTGATTGAGACTGAGATTAATCTCTGACGCCGCACACGATAAACAGCAGATAAAATAAAGCCGGAAGGATCTTGGAGATCGCTTCCGGTTATTCTCAAGGGTATTTTTCTATAAGATCTAACTAATATTCGAGATTTCCCTCAATATTTTTATTGTTATGGCATATGATTCTTCTATGGAGTCATTGATTCCAAGTAAATCATTAACACTATGCTTTTCATAATATATATTCCCATGAGAATCTGAGACATCTATGCTATAAGATATACTATCTTTAGAACGTACCTCAATAACAACCTCATCACAATCTTCATCTAAAACACACTCTTTCTTAATTAAAATACTAAAATAGAAAGCAGAGTGTGAACCAACAATTTTTACTTCAATTGATGAGGATTGAATAGCATTAAAATCATATCGATCTCTTAATGAATTAATTTTATTGAAAATTAAGTTGTTCATTTTATTATCCACATGATTTCTTTACAGTCTTTGTATAAGAAGACGATTTCTCGGTTCCTCTGGTATCAGCCCATTCTCTCAATCTAGACATATCTGGATCATTACTTGGCCTGACAGAAGCATGATTTTTACCATCTTTAACTACATCTAATCCGCCATCATTTAGCGTTTTCACATCAAGAGTTTGATATTTACCATTAGAAGGTTTCTCGATAGTTGTAGATAGTCCTGTCGTTGTATCTTTTCCTGGTCGAGGGGTCAAATTTGAGTCGGTTCCACTTCCCATACGATAGACAACACCATCGGTTAATATTTTGGCCAACCCCAGCGGATCCACCCACCCCAGCGGATTCGGCGCATAAGCATAAAGATTCAGCCCTCCCGCCAGGCCTATCGGGTCCTGTGTCGTGAAGCGGCCTACGGTGGGGTCGTAATAGCGGAACAGGTTGTAGTGTAACCCCGTTTCCTCATCCGCGTATTGTCCGGCATAGCGTAGCGACTGGGATTCTACCGGCTTGCCGTGGCGCAGTCCTTCACTGTCCTGCGTCTGTCCATTGATGGCACCGAAGCTGCCGTAATCTCCACTCCAGCGGACCGCACCTTCCGCATCCGTCATCTCCAGCGGCGCGCCGTTCAGCTCGGTATTGAACCAGCGGATATCACCGTCAGGCGCGCCCGGTTGCTGTGTGATACGTGCTAACGGCGACCACCAGATAGTCGGGTCATAAAGGTAGGTTTCTGTCCGGTCAGCCTGTCTGGCCTGCAACAGCCGAAAACCTTCCCACAGGAAACGCGTCTCTTCCTGTTTCCCGCTGTCACCCCAGGTGACCGTTTTACGGGTGCGTCTGCCCAGCGCATCATAGCCATAGCGGGCCACAAACTCGCCCTGTGGCCCCCGGCCCCGGGCTTCAACCAGACGGTTGTCCGCATCATACTGGTAAAACTGCTCCGTTGTGCCTTCACGCCGCCGTATCAGGTTGCCCTGGCCGTCATACTGGTTCCACAGATGACGCCAGTTCAGCAGGCGGTTGTCGGAGAGTGGGCGGGCAGACGGTGAATAAGCGCTATCCTGCAGATTGTCAGCCGCATCATAGCCATATGCCCGATGATGCACCTGCCAGTGCACGTCAATCCGTTTCAGCAGGCGACCTTCTGCATCGTAATCATACTGCACGTCACCCCGCAGGCTGTCCCTGACTGAAGCGAGTTCGCCGGAAGCCGTGTAGCGTAACGCCCGCGAGAGAAGTTGCTGCTCCGGCTCCGCGACATCCCAGAGACCGCTGCGCTGCGAGGTCAGGCGACCGAGGCTGTCATACGCCCGTTGCTGCGTGCGGCGGCCCTGAGTACGGCTGATTTCCCGGTGCAACCGGTCACGGGTAAACTCGCTGACCACCTGATGGTTGAATTTTACCGCGCTGACGTGGCCGGAGCCGTAGCGCAACCAGCGCAGCGTGTCACCATCCGGTAGCGACAGGGCACTCACGTTGCCCAGTGCATCCCGGGTATAGCCGATGTCGCCTTCACTGCCGTGTTCGCCTGACAGGTCGCCCGCTGCGTCATAGGTCAGCCTGACCTCATCGGCGGTGAGACCCAGCGCGAGGCCTTCCCCGGTTGGTTCACGCTTCAGGGAAAGCAGTTGCCCTCTGTTGTTGTGCTGGTAGTGGAACACGGCGTGGGCATGTTCACGACGCACCAGTTGCCCGGCCGCATCGTGCTGATAAATGTGTGAGATAGCTTCGTCATTCGCGGCATGACCGCGCTGCGACCGCTGGCACAGGTGACCGGCGGCGTCGTAGTGGAAAGTCAGCTCGACGCCATCCACGCGCTGCTCGTTAACCAGTCGGCCGACGGCATCATAGCCAAACTGGTACGCTGCGCCGTTGCCGTTCTCCAGCCGTAACAGCAACCCGCGAGCGTCATAGTGCCAGCGCGTTGTCCGGCGAAGACGGTCCGTTACACTGACGGGCTGGCCGAGGACGTTATAGTGCCAGCGGACTTCGCTGTTCTGTGCGTCACGCCAGGCCTGCAACTGACCCCGGGCATTCCAGCGCAGTGTTTCCCGGCGACCATCCGGGTAGATAACGCTTGTCAGGTGCCCGCAGGCATCCCATTCCCGGCGGGTGGTGTGACCTTCGGCATCAACAGATGCCAGCAACTGCCCGTCATGGTCATACTCAAAGGTGCTGCACTGCCCGGAACAGTCGGTACGTGCCGTAAGCAGCCCCTGTCGGTTCCAGACCAGCGTGACGGTGCCGCCCAGTGCGTCGGTGATGCTGTCCGGCAAACTTTCCTGTGCCGTGGGGTACTGGTAGCGAGTTGAGTTACCCCGTGCGTCAATTTCCTCAACCAGACGATTGAGGTCGTCATACTGCATTTGCTCGCGGCTGCCGTCGGGATACGTGACCAGCGTAATGTGACCCGTCAGCCGATACCACTGGTAGCAAGTTTCCCGACCCAGCGGATCGGTCTCGCTGAGTAAACGACCATAATCGTCCCAGGTCGTTTTGCGGCTCGCCCCACCGGGCATGATGACGTCACACAGTTCGCCATCGGCATAACTCAGAGTGGTCTCACGGCCGTCGTAATCGGTAAAGTGAGTGACGTGACCTTCGTCGTCAAGTAACCACTGCGCGATGAGACCATCCTCTCGGCGGGCGGTTCGCCGTTGTCCGGCGAAATCATACTCCAGCGTAAGCTGCTCACCCGCGCTGTTGCGGTAGGCCACCACACGCGGTAAATCGGCAATCTCCTGCCACTGATATTCGCTGAGTAGGCCGCTCGCCTCTTCATGGCTGGCCATCAGCCCGTCATCGTGCCAAGTAAAACGACGGCGCACGCTACCGCCCCGCCCGGTGACGGTAATCAACTGCCTTTGCGCATTGTAGGTATAGTGCACCAGACAGGTCGATTCATCCAGCCAGACACTGTCCAGTCGCCCGTCACGATACCGGCAGGTGAGGTGCCGTCCGGCGCTATCCGTTAGCGCCTGAAGCGTGTCATCATCGTTCCAGAAAAAGAGAATGTCATGACCACACGGTTCGGCAATGCGTGCCAGAACCGCTTTCCCCTGTGGAGACAAAGCGGTGTAAGACCATACTTCGCCGTCCGGCCCATAAACCGACCAGCTTTCATCCTGATGGTGCTCCAGCCAGCGCTTTTCTGCCGGACAGTAGCTTCGCTGGCCGACGGGAACAAAAGGAAAGGAAATCAGATCGCCTGACGGGGCGCGCCAGACCAGACCGTCCTGATAGCAGGTCAGTGTCGTTTCCCAGAACAGGCTCCATCCCTTTCCCAATACGCTATCACCGGGATTGCCGCTACGCCAGCAGCGTTGCCAATAGACGGGCAAGCGGGAAGGTAGGACGAAATCCAGCTCCTCCTCATCCGCCAGAAATTTTTGCCCGCTCACGATGTCGATTGGGCGGGCAATAATCCCCCCGGCGGCGATACTGGTCATGAGTACGCCAAAACGGCAGGCAAGACGCTGGAGCTTGTTGAGACCGGGAAGTTCCCGCAGCAGCTTACCCAGTTTTCCGGCTTTGCCCGCCATGCCCCCCACCCCGCCAATCAGCCCGGCGAAAAGCAGCGTTAAATCAGAGGCTTTATAGAGCCAGGCCGGCACTTCTGACCGGATTGGCAGCATGGGTTTCGTCGCCCCCCCAATGAACACATTGGATGAGCCTTCTGTGATAGTGGCACCGCAGTTCACCTTGTCCCCCAGACGGGAGGCGGGCTGGTTGTTGATGTAGACCGTTGCGGAGCCCTCCGCCACCTGCATGGAAGGGCCGTCTTTATTGCAACTGGCTATACTCAGGATAGCCATGGCGGCCTTCATGCCGTTGATAAAGACCGTGGGTGAGCCCTCGTCAATCGTGCCGGCCTTTGACATGCTGCTGGCAAAGGAGTCGGCAATGCCGTCACGAACCTTTTCTGCCAGCTCGCCCGTCGCCCACCCCACCGCAGCACTGAGGCCAATCAGTAACACGCCACCCACCACACAGGAGCCCAGCCCCGCCACAAGCAGAGCACCGGCTGCAATACCGCCGGCGGCAGCAATCAATCCGCCAGCGATGGTGCCCAGGATCATGCCAGTCAGAGCACTGGAGTGTCCTATTCCATCGCCAACGCGCGCAGCTTCAAACATAACAATATTCCTTATCGTTATTGGTTAAACGTAAAACTCCCCAGCAGGGCGTTGAAGCGGGATCCATCGGCAGTCGAAAGCGTGGTGGTTTTTGAGAGGGTGAAAACCAGGATCTGGGCGTTAGCAAGCGCGAATACCGCCTGCTGTTGCCAGAGACGCTGACCGTCGCGCAGGTAGCTCGCCTGGATACGTTCCCCTTCCAGCAGACGGTCGCCTAACCAGATGGCGTCACGGCTCTGCGTTTTCCAGCCCTTGAGATGCTGTGTCATCAGCGCCAGTTGCCTGTCGATATAATCGCCTAACGCTTCCCCGTCGTTCAGCCTGTCGCGTGAAATCGTCAACGCGGGCTCACCTTCCTGACAGGGGGTGAAGGCGTTCAGGGTGCGATCCTGATAGCCATCAGGGAGCGTGATACCGCCTTCGGTAAAGCGGCAATAAGAAGCAGAGGGTGTCGTCATGGTACGGTGTCTCACAGGGTGATGGAGGACGTCACGCTCGCCTCAGCGGGATGACGCCTTTCCTGATTATTTATTCAAATCGATACGCGAGCTGCCGATCACATTGACGTTCACGCCCTTGATTTCAATGTCGCCATTATTGCAAAGGGTCAGCGAACTCGCTCCCGCCTTCAGCGTGATGGTGCCACCGGTAGATGTCACGGTAATGTGGCCCGTCACAGTCAGCGTGTCGTTGGACGTGACATCGGTTTTACGGCCCTCACCGACGAAGATCCCCTGGGTGCCCTGGATCTTGGTCTCCTGATTGTGGACAACCTCAATCGTCTGATCTCGTCCCACCACGCTGAGCTGATCGTACCTGACTTTTTCCTCATGACTCCCCCCGACACCGGTGCTGCGGTTATTCAACACCACGGTGTTCATGTCCTTCTGGGCATGGATAAACACTTCCTCCTGCCCGGCCTGGTCTTCAAAGCGCAGCTCGTTGAAACCGGCCCCCTTGTGCGTGGCGGTCCGCAGCGAGGTACGTGTCTTGTTGGCCGGTAACGGGTACGGCGACGGATTGGTGGCATGAAAGGTTCTGCCGGTCACTATCGGCTGGTCCGGGTCGCCTTCGAGGAAGCTGACAATCACCTCATGGCCGATGCGCGGGATGGCTATCAGCCCGTACTGGCCGCCCGCCCAGCCCTGACTCACCCGTACCCAGCAGGAGCTTTGGTCGTCGCTCGCCCCGTAGCGGTCCCACGGAAATTGCAGCTTGATGCGGCCGTATTCGTCACAGTAGATTTCTTCACCGGCCGGGCCCACCACCGTGGCAATCTGCGGGCCATCGACCATAGGCTTGTACGGCAGGTCCGCACGCCAGGTAGTTTTGGCGCTGATGACCTCAAAGCTGTTGCTGTAGGTGGTCGGTTCGCCGCCGCTTTCTTCTTCCAGCGCCTGCGGTTGCTGCCCGCTGTGGGTGATGGCCACCAGTTGCCAGCCGGTGTTGAGGGTCAGGTTGGGGTGCTCGGTGAGGGTAAAACTGCTGCCCGGCATCAGCATCGCCGCGTTGGAGTCCCCCGCGCCAGTGATGGCATTCGCCCGTAACGCCTCCAGCCGGTAGCGGCTGAACGCCTTGCCGCTCGGGTCTTTTTTAAAGCGTCCGGGGTAGTCAAAGTGCTGATAGCTTTCGCGCTGGTGTGCCAGTTCGCTGCTCATCTTCTTGTGCAGCAGGCCATAGGCCGGGGTTTTGAAGCTGTAGTCCTTGAGCGCCACCTCGGCGATGCTGACCCGCTCGGCGTAGCGGAAACGGTGGACATATTCGCCTTCACTCAACCCCTGCGTCGCCAAATTGAAGAACAGTTCAGGGCCTTTGGCCAGCGCCCCGGCATCATCGGCAAAGACCACCCGGTGTTTGCCTTCCTCAAACTCGTGGAAGAAGTACAGCCCTTCCTCTGCGGCCAGTCGGATGACAAACGCCAAATCACTTTCCCGGTACTGCACGCAGTATTCACGCGGGGCATGGTCATGACGTAACGAGAAGGCGTAGTCGGTAATCCCGGCTTCCTCCAGCAGGGTGCCGATAATCGCCTCCGGCTTCTGCGCCTGAAAAATGCGGGCGTTGGTGCGTAAGCCGAGTCGCCACAACGCCGGACGCACTTCCGCCTGATAGCGGGTGCGGCGAAAGCCGGTGTCACCCTGGGCAAAGCCGCTGATTATCCCGCTCACCCGTCGCTTCAACTCGCCTTCGAACCAAATCAGCAGCTCACAGGGCTGGTCCAGCACGGCGCCAAAATCCACATCCGGCAGGGCGCTGGCCAGATTGAGGGACAGGGCAAACGACTGGTTAAGCGCCTCGCTGAGCTGAAAATCGACCACCGCAAACGTCGAGGCCGGTAATGCGCCGACCTTCACGGTGAACTGTAATCCTGTACTGTTGGCCACGTTTATTCCCTCGCTTCCCGTGATGAAAACCGCGTTGTCTACACTGAGGTCTGGGAATACCAGACCTCAGTGTAGGGCAGGCAAAAAACCCGGCACGGTGGCCGGGTTGGAGACAGAACGATTAGGCTTCGACCGGCGCGCGCCAGTCGTCAGAGCCAGAGGTGCCCGCGACGGTGTGCTCCCAGTCGATTTTGCGGTAGGCCAGCGAGACTTCAATCAGTTGGGTGTAGTCCAGCTTGGCCGGGTCCTGGCAGTGTGGCATCTGGCAGTTAACGTCAACGATGGTGGCATCGGTCAGCACGGTAGAGAAGAAGTGCTCCTGTTTGCCTTCCACTGAGGTGCGATACCACTTCAGGGTGACGGTTGGCAGCATTTCGCCGGAGGCGAGGGCGTTGTACATCAGCGGCACCGCTTTGTTCAGCGCGACGGTGAACTTGAACGGTTTGTGGACACGCTGACCGGATGGCTGACCGGACTGCGGGTCGGTTGGTACGGTGACGATGTGCTTGAATTCCTGCACCAGCATTTCGTCTTCGTGGCCTTCCACGTAGATGTTGCCGACAGAGTCAGAGGTGAAAGCACCCGCGGTAATGTTGCCCTGAGTTTTTCCTTCGATGCTGATATAGCATGGAGTTGGCATGGTATTGCTCCTTGTTGTTGAACGGGATGAATAACTTCACGTTCTGTATAGCAATTCGCATGCCAATTTTTATCCTATTGTTTTTGCTGAATAATAACTTAAGTCATATTTTCCTTAAGCCAAATTTGAGCAAGAAGTTGCGCAGACCTCGCGAAAAAACGGCATCCATTGCGCAAACAGTGATTTCCACCAGAAAGTGAGCAAGAAGTTGCGCAGAATGCGCAGTAATGCTGAAAGTTTTCCTTAGCGCTGAATTAACCAAAGGAATAACCAATTTAAATGTGTTGTATTGATAGGTTAATGGCAAATAAGGTGATAATTTGTGCACCCTTACGAAGAGTGTAAGTGAGTAATTACTAACATTGGTTGTGCAAAATAGCTATGGGTTTGATTTCATCAGGTAACGCATAGCCGACGCATTTTTCTACTAGACTGAAATGATATGCCTGTTCCTGCGAGGGATCACGTTCCTCTCTATTCGTGATATGAACAGGTCGCCCATCCAGTTAAGCCTATGATACGTTTATGGATTAACGGATATAAAAGGAGAATGAGATGACGCAACCGAAAGTTAAACTGGCGGACGGCAATATCATGCCCCAGTTGGGCCTTGGGGTCTGGCGAGCAAGCAGTGAGGACACGGTGATCGCCGTGTCCGAAGCATTGTCCATCGGTTATCGGGCGATCGATACCGCCGCGATTTATAAGAACGAGGAAGCCGTCGGTCAGGCGTTGAGTTCCGCGAATCTGCCGCGTGAAGAAGTGTTCATCACCACCAAGCTCTGGAACGGCGATCACACCGACCCTCAGAAAGCGCTGGAAGAGAGTCTACGCAAGCTTCGATTAGACTACGTCGATCTCTACTTGATTCACTGGCCATTGCCGCAACAGAATACCTTCGTGGATGCCTGGCGCGGGCTCATCAAACTTCAGGAACAAGGTCTGGCGAAAAGCATCGGCGTCAGTAATTTCCATATTCATCATTTACAGCGGTTAAAAGAAGAAACGGGCGTCTTGCCTGTCATCGATCAGGTTGAGCTACATCCGCTTCTCCAGCAAAAACAGCTCCACGCCTGGAATGCTACACACCATATCCAGACTGAATCCTGGAGCCCACTGGCGCAGGGTGGCGAAGGGGTTTTTGATCACCCTATTATCCGTAAACTGGCGATGAAATACGGGAAAACGCCCGCCCAGATTGCGATCCGCTGGCATCTGGACAGCGGGCTAGTGGTGATCCCTAAATCGGTAACGCCTTCGCGTATCAAGGAAAACTTCGAGGTGTTCGATTTCCGTCTGGATAAAGACGAACTGGGTGAGATTGCCAAACTGGACTGCGGAAAACGTCTGGGATCGAACCCTGACGAGCCAAGAAACGATTAACTCGCCTTAGATGCCAGCATTCTCCCTGCTGGCATTTTTTCTCTAATCAGCAAACTGAATCTCATACACATCGCTACGGCAGTGCGCCTCACTGTATTCCAACAGTTCGCCTTGTTCGTTATAAACATGCAGTTGGCAATACAATATGGGAGCCTCTGCTACAATACCAAGAAGTTCAGCAACCTCTTCCACACAGGACATCGCTTTAAAACGATAGCGTTTTTTGTCCGGCGTGATCCCACGTGCCATCCAATATTGGTAGAGGGACTGTTCGAGCGTTTCTGGGTCGGGTAAAAATTTTTGCGGGATCCAGGTCGTTTCCAGCGAGACCGGCTCACTATTGCTGAGCCGGACGCGCCGCAGGTAGGTAACGGTTTCATCCTCCGGTTGAGACATTTTTGCAGCAATAGCCGCGGGCGGAACCTGTATTGCCTTCTCCAGCCAGAGGCTGCCGGCAACACCGCCTTGCTTCAACACCAGCGCGGTGAACCCTTCATCTTCAGCACTCAACGCATAATTAAGCCGTTGGGCAATGCGAGTTCCGACCCCCTGCTGGCGAACAATCAGCCCCTTATCTTCCAGCAACGATAAGGAACGGGAGACGGTCACTCTCGATAATCCCAGATGTTGTGCAATCAATCTTTCCGCAGGTAAGAACTGGCCTGACAGCATTTTCCGACGATTGATTTCTGATTCAAGCAACGACGCGAGCTGCATATAGCGAGGCGCCGACGGCATTCCGGTCAGTTGCTCCCTGACCCAAAGCAGTAATTCCCGCATAGTGCAACCTTTTCAGTGACGCAGCGTTCTGGCTGCGAACGAGTTAAAACAAAAGTGAACCTAATTCCATGGCGCCACGAAACACTCTGACTCTGAATTTGTTGTAATAAAAAATATTTTTATAACGCATTAAACCCAGTATCCGAGCCGCAATATTCCCTTAGTCCAGAGCAACCTCTCTCTATAAGGTATCGTCCGCACGACTCCGCATCTTTAATTTTGGTTTGTCTGAATAGAGGTGGATCACATTAAGAAGCAAACGGAGATGGGAAACACTGCCGTTACGTCCATAACGGCGGAGGGTTGCAGGCAGGATAGAGATTTACATCGCAGTCTGTACGATGAGCTGTCCCGTCGAGCCGCGATCGGCCAATTCCAGCGTCTGACTGTAATAGAGGAAGGGGAACGCCATGGAAGAAGGCTGCATGAAATACACCAGCAGCTCGACATCGTTATTCACCCATACCGTATCTTTCCATCCGCTATCTTCTACTGCCGGTGGACCACCGTTAACGCTGCGCACCAGAAACTTAACGCCTTGAATGTGGAAAGCCTGCGGCGTATCGGCGTGGATAATCCAGCGTTCACATCGACCAAGCTGGGTTTGCACATCGGCACGCGTCATGTCCCACATTGCACCGTTGATACCAGGCAGACTGTCACCTAGACGGAATTCGCGCGTGCGACTGATGCTACCTTCAATGATGTTGTCGGCCAGCAAACGCATCGGTAGATTGTCCGTTACCAATGGCAACAGCCCCGTCGGTTTAAGCGTAACGATTTGGGTGGAAATCAGGATGCTGGAAGGCTCAAATAAGCCACGCAGGCGATCCATAATTCCGGCCGACTCGCCTGCCGTCAGCGTAACCTCTTCACCTTGCGACATATCGACCAATATTTCTCGTCGTTCTCCGGGCGCGAGCGACAGTTGGTTCACCGCCATGGGTGCCGGTAACAGCCCTTGATCGCTGGCGATTACATGCATCGCCCGGCCATCACTCAGCCGCATTACGTAACGCCGGGCGTTCGACGCGTTCAATAATCTCAGGCGAACCCAGCCGCGAGAAACTTCAACAAAGGGATTCTGGACGCCATTGACTAACAGCGAATCCCCCACAAATCCACCGTTAGAAGGCGGGTTATAGAGGGGGACGCCAAAGTTATCCAGCCGTTTATCCTGAATAATCAATGGGAAATCATCGACACCGTAGTGATTGGGCAACGGCAGGGATTTACTGATGCTGTCTTCCACCAGCCACAGCCCTGCCAACCCGTTATAGATATGGGGTGCCATGCGGTTCGGCGTATTCGCATGATACCAGCAGGTCGCCGACGGCTGACGAACCGGTAATACAGGCGACCAGTCGCTCCCCGGCGAAATGATGCGGGCTGCGCCGCCCATTAACGGCCCTGGCACCTGTAATCCGCCAATCGTCATCGCAACAGGCTCATTCAGGCGATTGCTGTAAATCAGCTTAATGTCATCGCCGTCATAGACTCGCACCGTCGGCCCCAAATAACGGCCGTTAATGCCCCAAATGGGCGTCTTACGATCGCCAGAAAATGCCCAATGAGCACGCTGCATCGTCAGAAAAAGAGGCTGGCCTCGACGCGACTCCAGTAATGGCGGTATCGGCAATGCGGTGGGATTCCCACTGGCTTTCGCTGCCAGTGGCGTCATACCCGCACATAACGCAAGGCCCGATGCCTGAATAAACTGACGTCGGTTGAGTGACATAATGACTCCGTAAATCCAATAAACCGTAAGCAAAGTTTAACTTCCGATTAGATATTCGGAAGAAATAATCCTGGACACCCGTCATCCCTCAAGCGACCAGGGCGTTGGCCTCCTGCCGCTCGAATGATTTCGGGTAGAACCTGATGGGGTAAACTTATTTTTTATCTGCCGCTTCGCGCGCCGCAACTTCCGCATCCAGCTCCGTAATCTTGGCAGCCATCACATCATGGCAATGTGTAGCCAGCTCACGGACCTGATCTTTGGTATACGCACTGGTATCAATGGGTGGCAGCATTTCTACGATAACGAGGCCGTTATTCCAGCGGTTTAATTTCACCTTATTACTGGTAGTAGAAACGCAAATCGGCACGATCGGCACGTTTGCGCTAATCGCCGCATGGAACGCACCCGTCTTGAATGGCATCAGACCGCGCCCACGGCTACGTGTACCTTCGGGGAACATCCAGATGGAAGTATTACGCTCTTTAATGTGTTTCACCACCTGAGCGATGGTGCCATGCGCTTTGGTGCGGTTTTCACGGTCAATCAGCAAATTACCCGTCAGCCAATAGAGCGGGCCGAAGAACGGGATCCACAGCAGGCTTTTCTTACCCACGGTAACGGTGCGAGGCTGAACCGCGCTGGATACCGTGACCATATCGTAGTTGTTCTGATGATTCGCGATATAGATACAGTTGCCGTAATGCGCCGCGTCTTCCGGTATCCGCATGTCGACTTTCAGGCCAAACACCACGGATAAGCGACCAAAAAGATGACCAAAGGTCGCCACATGGCGGGGATTTCGAGGGCTGAACAGGCAGTAAAACAAGCCGAAAATACAGATCAAAATCGAAAATATAACAACAACAAAAAAACGCAAAATGGATAACATAGCAACCTCATTAACCAACAGCCGCCGCTAGTATAGCGATTTCGCGCTAAAACACACGGTGATTCAATTTGCTGCTGGATAGCAACCAGACATCAAAGAAAGGCGGTATAACACCGCCTTTGCACTCTTTTATATACAGAGGATTTATTCTTCGCTGCTGCCAGTATTAACCTGCTGCGGTGCATCCACCTCAATTCGGTCGATACGCTGTAGCCCACGCAGCAATGTGCCTTTCCGCCCGCGCTCACCCTGATATTTCTGAAGCTCGTTCGGACGCAGCACCAGCTTACGCTTACCGAAATACAGTGTGACGGAAGCCTGTGGTGGTAGCAGATACAGCCAGGTCAGACGGTCTTTACCTTCCGCAAAATCAGCCGAGGAGATGGACACGATCTTATTGCCCTTGCCTTTCGACAACTGTGGCAAATCAGAGACAGGGAACAGCAGCATTCTGCCCGCGGCGGTGATCGCCATTAACAGATTATCATCGCCTTTGATCTCGATCGGCGTCAGCGCTTTCGCATTATCCGGCAACGTAATAATCGCTTTACCTGCGCGGTTACGTGCGACCAGATCGTTGAAGGTACATACGAAGCCATAACCCGCATCCGATGCCATCAGCAACGGCTGATCGTCTGCAGCCATCAGCACCTGTTCAATCGTCGCACCCGGCGGCGGCGTGAGTTTGCCCGTCAGCGGCTCACCCTGACCGCGCGCAGAAGGCAGCGAGATCGGATCCAGCGCGTAGCTGCGGCCGGTGGAGTCAATGAACACCACGGGCTGGTTGCTCTTGCCTTTCGCTACTGCGCGGAAACTATCGCCCGCTTTATAGCTCAGTCCAGTAGGATCGATGTCATGCCCTTTGGCGCTGCGTACCCAGCCCATTTCCGACAGCACAATGGTGACCGGTTCAGACGGCACAAAGTCATGCTCGCTCATCGCTTTTGATTCACCGCGCTCATGCAGCGGCGAACGACGATCGTCACCATAGGCCTGCGCATCTGACTGAATTTCTTTCTTGATCAGATTGCTGAGCTTACGCTCTGACGCCAGCAGCGCTTGCAACTGATCGCGCTCTTTTGCCAAATCATCTTGCTCACCGCGGATTTTCATCTCTTCCAGCTTGGCCAAGTGACGTAATTTCAGCTCCAGGATCGCTTCAGCCTGTGTTTCACTCAGGCTAAATTGGCGCATCAGAACGGGCTTTGGCTCGTCTTCCGTGCGGATGATATGAATCACTTCATCAATGTTCAGAAACGCAATCAGCAAGCCTTCAAGAATATGCAGGCGCTTGAGCACTTTTTCCAGGCGGTAGTTCAGTCGGCGGCACACGGTGTCACGACGGAATACCAGCCACTCGCTCAGGATCTCGACCAGCCCTTTCACGCTGGGGCGACCATCCAGACCGATCATGTTCATGTTAACGCGGTAGCTCTTTTCCAGATCGGTCGTGGCGAACAGATGGTTCATCACCTGATCCATATCGATACGGTTCGAGCGCGGCACCAGCACCAGGCGGGTTGGATTTTCGTGATCGGATTCATCACGCAGGTCTTCCACCATCGGCAGCTTCTTCGCACGCATCTGGCTGGCAATCTGCTCCAGCACTTTGGCACCCGAAACCTGATGTGGCAACGCGGTAATCACCACATCACCGTCTTCTTTCTTCCACACCGCGCGCATCCGCACCGAACCACGACCATTCTGGTAGAGTTTGCGCACTTCATCACGCGGCGTGATGATTTCGGCTTCCGTCGGGAAATCTGGTCCCTGCACATGCTGAAGCAAATCGTCCAACGAGGCTTTCGGGTTTTCCAGCAGCATGACGGCTGCCGCAGCGATTTCACGCACATTGTGCGGCGGAATATCCGTTGCCATACCGACGGCGATCCCGGTGGTGCCGTTCAGCAATATATTCGGCAAGCGCGCAGGCAGCATCTTCGGCTCTTGCATCGTGCCGTCAAAATTCGGGGTGTAATCGACCGTGCCCTGCCCTAATTCTGACAACAGCACTTCCGCGTATTTGGACAACCGCGATTCGGTATAACGCATGGCGGCGAACGATTTCGGATCGTCCGGTGCCCCCCAGTTCCCCTGACCATCCACCAGCGGATAACGGTAAGAGAACGGCTGCGCCATCAGCACCATCGCTTCATAACAGGCGCTGTCGCCGTGCGGGTGGTATTTACCCAGCACGTCACCCACGGTACGGGCAGATTTTTTAAATTTGGCGCTGGCATTCAGCCCCAGCTCGGACATCGCATACACAATGCGACGCTGCACAGGTTTCAGGCCATCGCCAATGAACGGCAATGCCCTATCCATGATGACGTACATGGAATAATTCAGGTATGCATTTTCGGTAAACGTGCGCAGCGCAAGGCTTTCTGCGCCGTCATGAGTCATCTCACTCATTTATCTCACTTTCCTCACATCGCGGCGCGATTGTTACGCTTTCCGACACGCCATAGCGGCGGTATGTTTGGCGGGAATAGTACCTTATCTGATGAGGTGATGTCACAAGGAACAACGTCATTGCCCCACAGGCGATTGTTGGTATGAATCCGACGGTTGCCAGAGAAGGTGGCTAGCGATAGTGGTAAACGCTCGGGTGATCGGCAGTCACCGTTTCACCCCAGACGGAAATCGACGTTTGATCTGGCCGCAACATTGGTTGCCCCTTGCGCCCCAACAGGATGCGCTCAGCGGCAGCGCCGAAAGACGGCCCTTCAAACCAGAACGCCTCATGCACAAAACTCATTCCGTAGCAGGCCCCCGTCGCATCCATAAGCAGAGCACCGTGCGAATGATGTGTCTCACCGATAAGAATCAGCGTCGTGCTTAGAATATCTTGCCACTCCAGCAGCGTTTCATCCCCCTGCAAATCTACACTGCCGCCAAAAACAATATCGCCGCTGGCGCACTCTTCCCCAGTACCGCATTGCCCAACCGTCAGCTCACCGAATGCTTGCAGGATCGCGCAAGCCGGATGGTTCTCAGACACAAACAACGGGGCTGATTGCGCGACGTTATGTGGCCAGCCTGCCGCCTGAAAAAGGGGAAGAACGGACTCAGGTATTTCAATCAACATCGTTAGCCACCTTGCTAACCCACAGACCGTTTCATTAAGAATTATTCATCTTCATTGCCGCAACAAACGATAATGATTAACATATTGATAATAATTATCATTACCACATGATAATTAATGTTATTCGCCGTTTTGCATTTCCCTTGCAGACGTTAGCTACCAGCACGCCATGTTTCCCCAACGCCGCTGGTCAGAACAACCTTATAGCAGAGTATCATTATGTTAATTAACAAAAAGTTAAATAAGATTCTTCTCACCGGCATCTTGACTAGCGTCGCGCTTCACAGCATGGCAGCGGATAGCACCACGGGCAATAGCGCACTCAACGGCAAGAATGAAGACAACGCGGCGGCTAAAACGGAACCGACGGGTGACGTCATGACCGTACACGCCCCTGAAATTGAGAAAAAAGCGGGCTCATCCGTCTCAATCACTGCCAATGATATGCAAAAGAATGGCGGTAACGATTTTGGCACCATTATGCGTTACCAGCCGTTAATCAGCGCCACGGGCTCCAGCGGTGGCAGTAATACAGGGAAAAGTGGCTTCGATCGCGGCGGCTACACGGGCTACAACATTCGCGGAATAGAAAGCAATCGCGTCGCCATTGATACCGACGGCATCGCTCTGCCTAATGCAACAGGGCGCAGTTATGCCAGCAGAGCTGGGTTTAATACGTTTGGCATGGGGCGTGACTATGTCGACCCTTATATTTATGGACGGGTGAATATCGAATCCGGTGCAACCTCAGCGGAAAATGCGATCAATGCGCTAGGCGGAAGTGTTTCGTTCCGTCCCAAATCAGCAGATGATTATTTAAGCGCGAATAAACAGGAGTATGTCGGCTTCCAGAGTGATTATGACTCTGCCAACCATGGTTGGCATAACGGCATCACCGCCGCAGGCGGTGATGCCGAACTGCGCGGCATTGTCGTTCTCAGTCGTCGTGACGGCCAGCAAACGCGTAACAACAGCGACGAGATCGCCGCTTACCCAGCAAACTGGCACTCTAACGCCATTCTGGCATCGGCCATCTGGCAACCGAATGATGAACACCAACTCACCGGTACGTTGGATTACTATCATAAAACCAACCACACCCACTACGATTACTGGGGTAGCCTGCCAAGCGGCAATAATACGATTTATGGCACCGCGCAACAAAGCAGCGAGACTCGCCGCTGGAGCACCAGCCTGAAAGACCGCTGGACGCCCGCCAACAACACACTGGTTGATTTAGTTGATAGCCGCATTTACTTCCAAAACAGCGAATCGCATGACAACACTTGGCTACCTGCAACCACGGGAATGGCTGCCGCCGATAGCCATCGTGTCTATTCTGATTACAATGTAAAAACTTACGGCTTCGATACCCATCTGGTGAAAAGCTGGGATCGTCACGAGTTTAGCTGGGGCCTCAATACCAGCCAAACCAAAACAGAGCGTCCGTTCAGGCAATCGCCTAACCAAACGGGTGCGAATAACATTATGCAGCCAGAAGCCGATAGCGACAGCTACACCATCGGCGGCTTCGTGCAGGATACCGTCTCTTGGGATCTGGCTGGGCACGCCTTCTCGGTCGTCCCTGCCGTGCGCGCCATCCATCAGCGTACCAAAGCGACCAACACAGTTCGCCTGAGCGGTGACGGTAGCGTAATCAGTGGATCCGATGTCAACAGACTGTACGGTAAAGCCAACAGCGATACACAAATTCTGCCTTCACTGAGCTTCCTCTACGATATTACCCCGACGCTGACGACCTATTTGCAGTACCGTCGTGGCGCACAGTTCCCCGATGCCAGCCAACTTTATGGCAGCACCAACCTTGACGCCAACTTTGCCGGTCCGTTTCAGTATGCCTTTATCGGCAATAGCGACCTCAAAACGGAAACCAGCAACAACATAGAATGGGGATTAAAAGGCGAAGCAACGGAGGGCGTCACGTTCCGCACAGCGCTGTTCTACAACACGTATAAGAATTTTATCGCCAATACCCGCTACCGTCGTGGAGCTAATCCAGATAGATTTACCATGGTTCCGAGCAATATCAGTACCATATTTCAGGCAGAAAACCGTGATAAAGCTTACATCTACGGCGGTGAAATCAGTAGCAAAGTACAGCTAGGCACCTGGTTCCCAGCGGTGGATGGGCTTAGCACCACGCTGGCATTTGGCTACACCAAAGGTCAATCACAGTCTCGCTATCTTGGTGACCGCTATGTCGATCTCGACAGCGTCGCCCCGATGAAAGCGGTTATTGGCATCGCCTATGACGATCCTTCCCAGCGCTATGGTGCCGCCCTGACGTCGACTTTCCAGAAAGGAAAACAAGCGCAGGATACGAATCGTCAAAACTACCCTAATGCAGGCACGGCAATCACTGACTCTACCGCCGAATATATGCGGATCCCCGGTTATGGCATGGTGGATTTGACCGCCTACTATCGCGTGACCAAAGACGTGAAAATCAGTGGTGGCGTGTATAACCTGACTGACCGTAAATATTGGGACTACCTGAGCAGCCGTCAGATCGAAACCAATGACCGACAGGGGCAATACGATCGCGCCCTGTCTACAGCCCCCGGCCGTTCCTTCCAACTGGGTGTGAATGTCGATTTCTAATCGGCAGACACGATGACCCTCTGAAATAAGGCGATGTTCAGTTCAGGCATCGCCGCCGTCATCAGGCAAGAATGCGCAGTACGGCTTTCTTGCCTTTTTATTTCACCGCGTTGGCTTACTGATATTTTTACTCTCACGACATGACTCAACGAAATAATTAATATGCAGAGGGGATCACAGTTATTCCATCTGATAACGTGATCGTCGTCTCAATTAACATTCGGCAAGCATCATGTTTTAATTTTGTCCTATTCAACGGACAGCATTTAGTATTGTCCCTATCGACTATCGCGACTAGATTAATCACTACACCATCCTATTTAAATAAACGAACCAAGAAAATAAAACAGGAAATTATTTAGAAAAAATTATCAATTCGATAAGCATCAGAAAATCTAACGAATCACAGAGGGTAATATGATGCAACCACTCACCTCCCGCCAGAACCGTTTATTGAAATATCTGTTACAACACCAGGGATATGTAACGGTTAAAGATATTGCACATTACCTGGATGTGTCTGAAAAAACCGTCTATCGTGATATGCAATTTGTTGAAGCCTTCCTTTCTGTCTGGAATATTTATCCAGACAAAAAGGTCGGTGCGGGAATCATGCTAACAGCGAATAACGACAGACACCTCACGTTGCTGGAACAGCAACTCGTCGTGGATGATGGAGATACCGATGCCCTGATCAATAATGCGCGTCGCGTCAAAATCGCCTCACAGTTGTTAAGCGACACGCCTCACGAAACCTCCATCAGCAAGCTGTCTGAACGCTATTTCATCAGCAGCGCCTCTATCGTTAACGATCTGAAAATCATCGAAAGCTGGCTACATCCACTGGGATTGTCGCTGGTGCGCAGCCAGAGCGGCACGCACATTGAAGGCAGTGAGAATCAGGTGCGTCAGGCGATGGCATCACTGATTAATGACGTTATGCATCATAAAGAACCCGGCCCGCTTAACCACTCTCGTCTTGACCCCGGCAGCTATAGGGCACTGATTAACTATTTCGGAGAAAATAACGTTTCCTTCGTCGAAGCGCTGTTACAGGACATGGAAAAACAGCTTTCTTATCCACTCGGGGAGCCTTATTACATCAATATTTTCACCCATACCTTAATTATGATGCACCGCATTGCACAGGGAAAAGCGCTCATCATGGCGGAAGAATCGGTTCATCAGCAGGTTGATAATCACATATTATCCATCGCTCAAAATATGGTGACCCAAATAGAGCAACGCGTCGAAAGTACGCTCCCGTCTGATGAGGTCTGGTTTATTTACCAATATATTATTTCTTCAGGCATTGTGATGGAAGAACGTGCGGACAATCCACAACTCCGCTACCCATTCTCTAACGGTGAATCACGAAAAATTACGCGAGTACTAACACAGATATTTTCTGATTTAATCAATATCGATCTGCGCACGGATAAGTTATTACATGAAGGATTGCTTATTCATATCAAGCCATTGCTTAACCGGTTAAAATATCACATACACATTCGCAATCCGTTATTAGACGATATCAAAAGCGAGTTTATCGATATTTATGACATCACTCAGCAAGCCATGAGTGAAATCTGTCAGCGATTTCAATTAAAACCGGTCGCTGAAGATGAAATCGGCTACCTAACCATTCATTTTCAAGCTGCGCTGGAACGTCAAATTGCTCACAAACGTATTCTGGTGGTGTGCTCCAGTGGAGTAGGAACGTCACATCTACTAAAAAATCGAATTCTACGCGCGTTTCCTGACTGGATTATTGTTGGCGTTATTTCGGCCAGTAATATGCAGATATTTTGCCAACAGGAAGATATTGAGCTGGTTATTTCTACGATTCATCTGGAAGAGCAACAGATTCCTGTTGTTTATGTCTCTGCCTTTTTTAATGACGATGACATTAAACGCGTTACCGAAAAAGTTATCGCTAATCAACTGCATCAGGCCGTCCCCCATTGATTATTGGCCGAACGTTAATTTTTTAAATTTAGAGATGAGGTGTGATAAATGGATATCAATAAAATATTGAATGCCAACCGCGTAAAATTAAATATGTCCGCGACTAATAAAGATGAAGCGATTAATGAATTAGCCGATCTGTTGTATGCCGATGGCGCCATTATCAACAAACAGGATTTTATTCACGATGTCTGGTTACGCGAAGCTGAAGGGTCGACCGGTTTTGAAAACCATATTGCGATCCCTCATGGGAAATCATCCGCTGTAAAACAAACCACGCTCGCGATTGGCCGTACCCGTCAGGATATTCCCTGGGAAACACTCGACGGTAGCCAGGTTCGCTGCATTATTCTCTTTGCCGTGCGTCTGGAAGATCAGAACACGACACACATTCGCCTGCTGTCTCAGGTTGCCAGTGCACTGGCCGATGATGAGGTGATTGCTCAACTGTTGGACGAATCCGATCCCCATAAAATTATTCGGCTGTTTAGTCAGTATGCAGAAACAGCGCCTATCACTCCGACATAAGACGAGGCTCAAAATGAATATTGTTTGTGTTGCCGCCTGCACGGCGGGTATCGCGCATACCTATATAGCACGCGAGAAACTGATTAAAGGTGCCAACGCGTTAAATTACGCGATCAAAGTGGAAACCCAAGGCACGATTGGCACCGAAAATGAATTAACTCCCGATGAAATAGCCGCTGCCGATGTCGTTATTCTGGCTATCGATATCAAAATAACAGGAGAGGAGCGATTTAAAGGCAAACCTATCGTTCGGGTAAAAACGGAGGTCGTTATTAAATCTCCCATCAAGTTTCTGGAAAAAGTCGCTAGCTCTTTAGCGGGTGCCTGAATATATCCATTTCGGGGTAATCATTATGAACACCAGAAAAGTAACTGTTGGACAGGAAATAAAACGGCATCTCCTTACCGGTATTTCCTGGATGATCCCACTGATTGTCGCCGCCGGGATCTGCATTGCACTTGGTCAGGTCATCGGTGGCCCGGATGTCGGTAAGCAAACCGGCAGCATCGCATGGATGCTTAATCAGATCGGCGGCTGGGGAATGGGCCTGATTGTTCCACTGATCAGCGCCGCGATCGCCTACTCCATTGCCGATCGCCCCGGCTTCGCACCCGGCCTGATTGTGGGCTTTATCTGCGGCCAGATTCAAACCGGGTTTATCGGCGGTATTCTCGGTGGCTTTTTAGTCGGCTACACGGTGTTGCTGCTGCGCCGCTACATCAAGCTACCCACGTCGATGCAGGGGCTGATGCCAGTCATGATCCTGCCGCTGCTCAGCACCATTATCGCCGGACTGCTGATGATGACGTTTATCGGTCAACCCATCGTCTGGCTGCAAAAAACGCTGATTCACCTACTGGAATCCATGCAGGGCGGTTCGAAATTCCTGATGGGCGCGATTTTGGGGGCGATGGCGACCTTCGATTTCGGCGGACCAGTGAACAAGACGATGTCGCTCTTCGCGGACGGTATGCTGGTCGATGGCATTTATGGGCCGGAAGCCGTCAAATTTGTCGGTTCAATCATTCCACCTTTTGGCATCACGCTTTCTTTCCTATTGACCCGCTACAAATACACCCGTGCAGAAAAAGAAGCGCTGAAAGCCGCCTTCCCGATGGGGATCTGCATGATCACCGAAGGGGTAATCCCGATTGCCGCACGCGATTTGTTCAGGGTCGTTGCCAGTTGCGTCGTCGCCTCCGCCATTGCGGGCGGGCTGATCATGGTCTGGGGTGTGGAGGCACCCGTGCCACACGGCGGCATGTTTGTTGTCCCCTTGTTTACCAAGCCGCTGATGTTCTGTCTGGCGCTCGGTATCGGCACCGTAATCTGCGGCGTGATGCTGTCGTTGATTAAAAAACGCGTCACACAGGCTGATGAAGAGTTCGACGACGTTGACGACAGTCGCGTGCGTGACGAAGACATTAAATTCACTATCGAATAACAGGAGCCGCCATGTATGCCGCAATGAAAACCCTCATTGATGACGCGTATCAACAGCAATATGCCGTGCTCGCCATCAACTGTTTCAATCTGGAAACTGCTCGTGCGGCCATTACCGCCGCCGAGCAACAGCGTGCGCCGCTGATCCTTAATGTGTACCAAGGGCACAGTACGCACTTTCCACCGCCTCTCGCGGTCCCGCTGATCAAGGCATTGGCTGAACAGGCAACCATTCCTGTGGCGCTCAGCCTGGATCACGGCACAGCATTCAGCCTGATTGGGCAGGCGTTCCGCGCGGGGTTTACTGGATTGATGATCGATGCTTCCAGCTACCCACTGGCGGAGAACATCCTGCGCACGCAGCAGGTGGTGAAGATAGCCGTGACTGCTGGCGTCTGCGTAGAAGGTGAGCTTGGACATATCGCCGATGCCCCCGTCTACGACCTTGAGGATGCCACCGTGAAAATGACGCAGGTGGAAGATGTCATTCCCTTTATCCGTCAAACCGGTATCGACCTGCTTGCCGTATCGGTCGGCACCGCCCACGGTATTTACCCTACAGGAGTGACGCCACAGATTGATTTTGAACGTCTGGAAGCGCTGCATCGGGGATCCACGGTGCCGCTGGCGCTACACGGCGGTAGCGGCACTAAAGCCGACGACATTCGTCGCGTCAGCCGTCACGGCGTCGCCAAAATCAACGTCGGTGCGGCCGTTTTTGAGGCTGGAAAAACGGCATTGCAGCAGGCACTACATCAGCACCCAACGATGGAACTATCTGACCTGCTAGCGACGATGGAAACCGCCTGCCGCGACGTGGTCGTCGATTATCTCAGTTGGTCTGGTTCAACTAACAAAGCCTGACCGTTCGCTCTTTACCGACTTTCACCATCAGTGGTTATCCACTGGTACAGGAATGCTTTGCCCTTTATCCGACACAGGAGAGACACATCATGTTGATTTCTATGACCGATATGCTTAAGCCCACGCGTGAACATCGCTTCGCTATCGGGGCGTTTAACGTGGCCGATAGCTGCTTTATCCGCGCCGTGGTGGAAGAAGCCGAAGCAACGAATACCCCCGCCATCATCTCTATCCATCCGAGCGAGTTGGCTTTCGTCACCGATGAGTTCTTCGCTTATGTGCGAGAAAGAACGCTGCGCAGTCCGGTGCCATTTGTCATCCACCTCGATCATGGCGCCTCGATTGCGCACGTTCTACGCGCCATCCAATGCGGGTTTACCTCCGTGATGATCGACGGCTCACTCCTGCCTTATGAGGAGAACGTGGCACTCACCACCGAAGTAGTGAAACTGGCGCATGCCGTTGGCGTTTCCGTTGAAGGGGAATTAGGCACGATTGGCGATACGGGCACCACGATAGAAGGCGGCGTCAGCAAAGTGATCTATACCGATCCCGAGCAGGCGGAAGATTTCGTCAACCGGACGGGCGTCGATACATTAGCCGTTGCCATCGGCACCGCGCACGGTATCTACCCCAAAGATCTGAAGCCAGAGCTACAAATGCATATCCTGCGGGATATCTCGCAGCGGGTCTCTATCCCACTCGTTCTACACGGCGGTTCGGCAAACCCGGACGCCGAGATTGCCGAAGCGGTGACGCTGGGCGTCGGCAAAATCAATATCTCCAGCGATATGAAATTCGCCTATTTCCAAAAAGCGCGGGAAATACTCAGCCGTGAAACCTGGTGGGATCCTAATGCCATCTACCCGGAACCTATTAACGCGGCAAAAGAGGTGATCCGCTACAAAATGGCGCTCTTCGGCTCAACAGGAAAAGCCACTTTATATTGATAGATACGCCACACGATCTGAACAAGGCAAGGGGAAGAGTCTCTTGCCTTTTACCCTCTATGTATTATTTCAACATAGCGTCATTCTGTTTCTTATTGTTGATATTCAGTCAACAGTGTTATGCGCCATCACCCATTTTTCTTCATCGCTCGCTCCCCTAGACTACGCCCAACCTCTTCGTTGATAACCCATTCGAGAACAAACCTATGCAGAATATTTTGCTGATTAACGCAGGTAAATCGTTCGCCCATTCCAAAGGTGAACTGAACAATACTCTTACCGATGTCGCCGCCAGTTTTCTGCGCGATCAAGGCCACGATATCCGCGTGACGGTCGTGGACAACTGCTATGATATTGAACAGGAAATTCAGAACTACCTGTGGGCAGATACCATCATTTACCAGATGCCGGGATGGTGGATGGATACGCCGTGGATTTTGAAGAAATACATCGATGACGTGTTTACCGCCGGCCACGGTTCGCTTTACGCCAGCGATGGCCGCAGCCGTTCAGATGCCACCAAGAAATACGGCTCTGGTGGGTTATTGCAAGGCCGGAAATACATGCTGTCTCTGACGTGGAATGCGCCGCTGGAAGCCTTTGACGATCCCGATCAGTTCTTCCACGGTGTAGGGGTGGATGGGGTTTATCTACCGTTCCATAAAGCGAACCAGTTTATCGGGTTATCCCCACTGCCGACCTTCATCTGTAACGATGTAATCAAGGCACCGGACGTCCCCGCTTATCTTGCAAACTACCGTAAGCATCTGGAAAAACTCTTTGCCTAATCGGCGACTTATGCGCTTTTACATCGCTGTGAATCACGCCTCACAGCGGGTTTTCCGTGAGCTTCTCGCTCATAAAATCGAGAAAACAGGTAATACGTGCCGCCAGTTGGCTATTGCGGTAATACACCGCGTAAACCGGCAAACTGGCTTCCACCGTCTCCTCAGTGAGGATCGGCACCAGCCTCCCCGCAGCCAAATCGTCACGGATCAGGAAGGTAGACATACGCATAATCCCTTCGCCTTGCAACGCAAGCTGACGCAGGATCTCGCCGTTTGAGGCTGATAGTACTGGTTTGATGGTATAGAAGTCCTGAAGCCCATGCCGCAGCGGCCAGTGATTCAGCGACTCCGACTGGGTAAACCCCAGACAAAGATGATCGGCCAATGACTCGACCGTCGCGGGAGTACCGTGCTGCTGTAAATAATCAGGGCTGGCAACAATACGCAGCTTGCTTGCACCGAGCGGCCGCGCATGGATAGTGGAGTCTTTGAGTGTGCCGATACGAATCGCAATATCGGTATGCTGCTCTAGCAAATCAATAATGAAATCATCGGTGTTGAGTTCAAGAACGATCTTGGGATAACGGCGGCGAAATTCCGGCACCAGAGGCACAATCACATGCTGCATAAACGCCGAACCCGAATTGATCCGCAGCCGTCCGCTCGGTTGCTCGTGCCGCAATAACACCTGTTCTTCGGCATGTTCCACAGCGTGAATCACGCCACGGGCGTGCTCAAGGAACATTGAACCTTCTTCGGAAAGAGAGAGACGTCGCGTGGTACGGTGCAGCAGGGTCGTCCCCAGCTTGTCCTCCAGACGCCGCAACGCCCGGCTGATGCCAGACGTGGTTTGCCCAAGCTGTTCCGCCGCCGCCGTGATCGAACCCGTCTCAATCACGACAACAAAAGCCTGAAGTTCCTCAAGCGTGACTTTCATAAGCGAATATACCTGCCGTCGATGAGGTATCCGATCAAGGCGTTATACTTCGAGCTCCACCTTATCGCCTTTCTCTTGCAGCCAGTTGCGGCGATCTTCCGAGCGTTTCTTCGCCAGCAGCATATCCATCATCGCCATCGTCTGCTCCATCTCCTCGTCGTTGATAGTCAGTTGCACCAGACGGCGGGTATTGGGATCCAGCGTGGTTTCGCGCAGTTGTGGCGGGTTCATTTCACCCAGACCTTTAAAGCGCTGTACGTTCGGCTTGCCTCTCTTGCGCTTAAGCTGTTCCAGCACGCCCGCTTTTTCCTCTTCGTCCAGCGCGTAGTAAACCTCTTTGCCCAGATCGATACGGTACAACGGCGGCATCGCGACATAAACGTGCCCACCTTGAACCAGCGCACGGAAATGACGGACAAACAGCGCACACAGCAGCGTTGCGATGTGCAAGCCATCGGAATCCGCATCCGCCAAAATACAGATCTTGCCGTAACGCAGTTGGCTGAGATCGGTGCTATCGGGATCGATACCGATAGCCACCGAAATATCATGCACTTCCTGCGAAGCCAGCACTTCATCGGACGAGACTTCCCAGGTATTCAGGATCTTACCTTTCAGCGGCATGATCGCCTGGAATTCACGTTCGCGCGCTTGCTTCGCCGATCCGCCCGCCGAATCCCCTTCCACCAGAAACAGTTCCGTCCGGCTCAGATCCTGCGAGGTACAATCCGCCAGTTTGCCAGGCAACGCCGGTCCGCTGGTCAGTTTTTTACGCACCACTTTTTTGGCGGCGCGCATACGGCGCTGAGCGCTGGAAATTGCCAGCTCCGCCAGTTGTTCCGCAGCCTGCACATTCTGATTCAGCCACAGGCTGAACGCGTCTTTCACAACACCGGATACAAACGCAGCGCACTGCCGTGAAGACAGACGTTCTTTGGTCTGCCCGGCAAACTGTGGTTCCTGCATTTTTACCGACAGCACATAGGCACAGCGTTCCCAGATATCATCTGCGCTCAGCTTCACGCCGCGCGGTAGAATATTACGGAATTCGCAGAATTCACGCATCGCATCCAGCAACCCTTGACGCAGGCCGTTAACGTGCGTCCCTCCCATCGGTGTAGGAATAAGGTTAACGTAGCTTTCCGTCAGCAGGTCACCGCCTTCCGGCAGCCAGAGCAGAGCCCAGTCTACGGCTTCAGTTTCGCCGGTAATCGAGCCCAAAAACGGTTTTTCTGGCAGCGTGATCAGGCCATTTATCGCCTCACACAGGTAATCATTCAGGCCATCCTGATAGCACCAGCGCTGCTCAGTGTTGTTCACTTTGTCTTTGAAGACGATTTCTACACCGGGGCATAAGACCGCTTTGGCCTTCAGCAGATGCGTCAAACGAGAGACAGAAAAACGTGCGCTGTCGAAGAATGTCTCATCCGGCCAGAAATGCACGCGAGTCCCGGTATTACGACGTCCGCAGGTGCCGGTTACAGTGAGTTCCTGTACTTTATCGCCGTTTTCGAAGGCGATGTCATAGACCTGACCGTCACGACGCACGGTGACTTCAACACGGGTAGACAGAGCGTTCACCACGGAAATCCCTACGCCGTGCAAGCCCCCTGAAAATTGGTAATTCTTACCGGAAAATTTGCCACCCGCATGCAGACGACACAAGATCAGCTCAACAGCGGGGACACCCTCTTCTGGGTGGATATCTACCGGCATCCCACGGCCATCATCAATCACTTCCAGCGACTGATCGGCGTGCAAAATCACATCAATACGGCGTGCATGACCCGCCAGCGCTTCATCAACGCTGTTATCTATGACCTCTTGTCCCAAATGGTTAGGACGCGTGGTATCGGTGTACATTCCCGGACGACGGCGCACCGGTTCCAGCCCGCTGAGTACTTCAATCGCATCAGCGTTATAACTTGATTGAGCCATAGTTTGCGTTAATTCTTTGAGTTCAGTGAATGGTGTTTAACGAACCGCCTTCAGCGATTCGTTTTTCAATGCATATGCAGCGGTTCAGTCTGTCGTAAGCCCTAAGAAATTCACGATCGATGTGAAAAAGTGCTCAAATCCGACAAAGGCATGACTGCCCCCTGACTCCACCGTTTGACGGCAGGCCGTGTAATACGCGACTGCCTGACGATAGTCCAGAACCTCATCCCCCGTCTGCAGCAGCAGCCAGAGCAAATCCGGCGATTCCAGTCGGTCAACCTGCATGACCTTTAGATCGTAAACGTGCCGAGACTCTAGCACATATTGTTCACCGGTGTAGGGGTTCTGATATTCTCCCAGATGGTCCAGTAACAGTTCAAACGGCTTCACAGCAGGATTCACCACCACGGCAGGCAGCATAAAACACTGGGATAGCCAGGTGGCATAATAACCACCGAGGGAAGAGCCAACAATCCCCACCGGACGACCCGCCCGCGCCATAATCAACGATTCCATCATTTCGGCCGCCTCCGCCGGATAAGGTGGAAGCTGTGGGATCACCATGTCAATTTCAGGGTGCTGTTCTGCCAGCCACGTTTTTAACGCGGTCGCTTTCGCCGACTGTGGCGTACTGTTGAAGCCGTGCAGATAAAGAAGCGTAGGCATTAGTAACCGTCCGAATTCATGTCAGGCAGGAACTCGCTGCCCGACAGACGATAGACCTCCGTTTCCAGGCGGCCATCCGGCAGCAGGTCCAAATAGCGCCATCCCGGTGCCACGTCATCAATGGTGAAATTGGTACAGTGCGGTTTGAACTGCACACAGGTTGACGGCGTTGCCAGCAAGCGGCGACCATGCCAGTCAAAATCCATCTCTTGATGAATATGCCCACACAGCACGGTGTTCACCTTCGGATAGCGATCCAGTACCGCAGACAGATTATGCGCATTGCGCAGGCTATGTTGATCGAGCCAGGTACAGCCGGAAGGATGCGGATGATGGTGCAGCAGCAGCAAGGTAAAACGGTCAGGCTGGCCTTGCAGGCTACGCTCCAACCATTCAAGCTGGTATTCACTCAGTTCACCGTGCGGCACGCCGAACACCTGGCTGTCTAATAGGATGATCTGCCATTTATCACCCAGCAGCACGTGTTTGGATGGCGCAATACCGGCGTCAGCCAGCGCGTCTACCATCGCGGGTTGGAAATCGTGGTTACCCGGAAGCCATACGCAAGGAGCTGGGATCTGTGCAATCCCACTCGAAAAATGGTGATAAGCTTGCAGCGTATGATCCTGCGCCAGATCGCCCGTCGCGACAATCAAATCAACCGCCTCCTGCCGAACCTTGATGGCATTCAGCACAGCGTGATAGCTACGATAGGTGTTGATACCCAGCAAGGTCTCATGCTCGCCCGCAAAAAGATGAGTATCTGTTATTTGTAAAATTCTGACTCTGGCGCCACTCGCCACAGGCAGTGTCAACAGGCTTTCCAAATGGTGTCCTTGGTTACGTAAATCTGTCTCTACCCGTCATCTTTCAAATTGCAGAGTACGTTGGTTTCCCTTATGGCTCGACGGCCACCTTCCTGCACATTGAAATCTATTGGGTATCAAAAACCGGTATCGACATCGAACCATACGCCAAACAATACTTTAGCCAATCAGCAAGAAACTGATTAATTTGATGCTTTTCGTCACGTTGGTGTAACTTCTTATTAGGATAATCATAACGTGCTTTGAAGCGAAAGATCTGCTGGCTGGCACACACTTCCGCAACCAACGCGTCATGATACAACCTAACACTCATCATTGGCAGACTCCAATAGCTGACAGCAGGTGCCGTCTGCTTAATCTCAACCAATGACGTATAGCGAGTAGATTCAAGGATCGTCAGTTGATAGACCGCATTATTGACGTGATAAACCGCGATTTCACCAACTTCATCAATTTTTGGCAGTAAACGCCGTAATTGCATGAAGTTAGTTTCACATAGCCTCATCATGGCTGGGAAATCCGGGGTATAACGTTTCATCAATTCAACCCACCCACGCACGTTTCAGTTCTTCATGGTGCAACGCTAACCATTGCAAGGCAATGACAGAGGCGGCGTTATCAACAATGCCTTCCTCAACCCATTGATAACTTTGCTCTCGGCTCACCACATGCACGCGGATATCTTCGTTTTCTTCCGCCAGGCCGTGGATCCCTTGCGCCGAACGCGTGTCCACCTCGCCCACCATCACCGCCAGGCGTTCACTGGTGCCGCCGGGGCTGGCAAGATAGTTGATTATCGGTCGGCAGCGGCCAACCCTTAATCCGGCTTCTTCCTCTGCTTCACGCCGCGCCACCTCCTCGTGGCTTTCTCCTGGCTCAATCATGCCAGCCACCAGTTCAAACAGCCAGGGAGACGCGCTGGTGTCATAGGCGGCGATACGAATCTGTTCTATCAGCACCACTTCATCCCGCACCGGATCGTAAGGCAGCAGCACGACTGCGTGGCCACGCTCCAGGATCTCACGGCTGACTTCGCCGCTCATACCGCCATTAAACAGGCGGTGGCGGAAGCGATAACGCTCCAGCGCAAAAAAACCGTCATACAGTTTTTCACGTGCAATAATTTCTACATCATCTTTGGTGAAAGTAACGGGACCGGACACGGAAGACACCACGGCTGCACTCCTGTAACGAGTATTAATGGAATCCAATATTGTAGGACGGAACCCACTGTCATTATACTCATCATTGTTTTTGAGCATTTATTAGGCGTGACGTCAGCGAAACCGAGGGTTATCCCCGTACACCGCATCGCTTTTCGGTATCTTACTGAACAACAAAGCGTCACACTGAATCACCCGAAAGGTCAATTTATCTGACTCTTCGAACGTATTGCGCTGAAAGATGGCACGTTCAGCTACCTTATCCTATTGGCAGATTCTGATAGAATCGACAATTATTCGTCTACAGACAGCGCTACCATAGCGAGATTGCTGCACAACAAGGAATGCAAATGAAGAAATTGCTCCCTCTTCTTATTGGTCTGAGCCTGGGCGGTTTTAGCGCCATGAGCCAGGCTGAAAACCTGTTACAGGTCTACCAACAGGCAAAAAGCACCAACCCTGATTTACGCAGCACTGCGGCAACACGAGACGCCGCGTTTGAAAAAATCAACGAAGCACGCAGCACGTTACTGCCGCAGTTGGGGATCAACGCAGAGTATACCTATAACAAGGGTTACCGTGACAGTAACGGCGTCAATAACAATGAGAAAAGCGCGTCATTACAACTGACCCAAACGCTGTTCGACATGTCGAGATGGCGTGCGCTGACGCTGCAGGAAAAACAAGCCGGTATCGAGGATGTCGTGTACCAGACGGCGCAGCAAAATCTGATGCTGAACACAGCGACCGCCTATTTCAATGTGCTGCGCGCGATTGACTCATTGTCCTATATCAGCGCTCAGAAACAGGCAATTTATCGTCAGTTAGACCAGACGACACAGCGCTTCAACGTGGGTCTGGTTGCGATTACCGACGTCCAGAACGCCCGGGCACAGTATGACAGCGTACTGGCCAATGAGGTTCTGACGCGTAATACGCTGGACAATGCCCTGGAATCACTGCGCCAGATTACCGGCAATTTCTACCCACAGCTTGCTGGCCTGAACATCACGCATTTTTCTACTCAGAAACCCGAAGCCGTCAACAATCTGTTAAAAGAAGCGGAAAACCGCAACCTGAACCTGTTGTCCGCACGTTTGAGTCAGGATTTGGCCCGTGAGCAAATTCGCTCATCCGAAACCGGCTATATGCCGACACTAGGACTCACCGCATCGACGGGCGTAAGCGATACCCGTTATTCCGGCTCACGGACGAATAGCGGCAACTTCAACGACACCGACGCTGGGCAACACAGAGTCGGCATCAACTTTACGCTCCCGCTGTACAACGGTGGTATCACCAACTCTCAGGTCAAGCAGGCACAGCACAGCTATGTCAGCGCCAGTGAGCAGCTAGAAAGTGCGCACCGTTCAGTGATCCAAGTTGTCCGTTCATCGTTCAACAACATCTCTGCTTCCATCAGCAGCATCAACGCTTACAAGCAGGCTGAAGTGTCTGCACAAAGCTCTCTGGATGCGATGGAAGCGGGTTATCAGGTAGGGACGCGTACCATCGTTGACGTACTGGATGCTACCACCACGTTGTATAACGCCAAACAGCAGCTCTCCAGCGCGCGTTATGATTATCTGATCAACCAGTTAAACATTAAATCCGCGCAGGGAACGCTGAATGAAAGCGATCTGCAAGCGCTGAATGCGTCGCTGGGTCAACCGGTGTCAACCACGCCGACCATAACGGACGACAGCGCCCCGCAGACGACGACCGCCTCGGCGCAGCGTTAATCCGTAGCGACTTTTTAACCAATATCCAATACAGGGGGAACCACCGTTCCCCCTTTTTCATACCTACACGCTTCCCACAGAAGCATGTGGCTGCACCAAAATACCGAAACGGTTACGTGCTCCATAACGCGAAATGTCGCACAACAGAGTGTATAACAACGTAAAGAGTCTGTTCGTTAGGACCATTAGTCCCATTGGCGCTTTAAATTCAGGCAACGTTCCCCTATTCTTAGCGACACATATTTGTCATTAATCATGACACTTTGCTCTGGGATAAACACAATGAAACGTACAAAAAATATTAATCAGGAAACGTTCCGCAAAGAATGGCGAACGTACCGTCTGGCACCCGTTGCCCTAGCCGTCAGCGCTGTATTTTTCCTCGCGGGCTGCGAACAAACCGATGAAACCGTCTCCCTTTACCAGAATGCAGATGACTGTTCGTCAGCTAACCCGTCAATGGCTGCCCAATGCACCACCGCGTATAATAATGCGTTAAAAGAAGCGGAAAAAACGGCACCAAAATATGCAACAAAAGAAGATTGCGTAGCGGAATTTGGCGAAGCACAGTGTACCCAAGCTCCTGCACAGGCAGGTATGGCAGCAGAATCGCAACAGGGCGCTGGCATGTCCTGGATGCCGCTGATGGCCGGTTACATGATGGGCCGCATGATGAGTGGCGGGGCCGGTTTCACACAGCAACCGTTGTTCAGTTCAAAATCCCCCACCAGCCCAGCTAACGGCAAATTCGTCGATGCTACCGGCAAAAACTACGGCAATGCGACGACTGGCCGCACGATGACAGTGCCTAAAACCGCACTGGCACCGAAGCCTGCAACGACATCCACTATTACGCGCGGTGGCTTTGGCGAAACCGTCGCCAAACAAACCAGCATGCAGCGTAGCAGCGCCAGTTCAAGCTCCAGCTCTTCCCGTAGTATGGGCGGCTGAGGACGTATCGAATGAAGCGGATAGATATTACAGCACGTCCTGACTGGCAGGAAAAAGCCACCGAGTTTGGTTTTCGTTTTCACACCATGTACGGCGAACCCTACTGGAGTGAAGAGGCTTACTACCAGTTCACGCTTGCTCAGATCGAAGAACTGGAAGAAACCACGGCAGAACTGCACCAAATGTGTCTGCAAGTGGTGGAAAAAGTCGTCAGCAGCGACGCACTGCTCACCAAATTCCGTATTCCCAAACACACCTGGGAATTCGTCAGACACTCATGGCGCACCCATCAGCCTTCGCTGTATTCACGTCTCGATTTGGCGTATGACGGTAAATCCCCAGCTAAGCTGCTGGAAAACAATGCGGATACGCCGACGTCGCTGTACGAAGCCGCCTTTTTCCAATGGCTCTGGCTGGAAGATCAAATCAACGCCGGGAAGTTGCCGCAGAATTCTGACCAGTACAACAGCATTCAGGAAAAGCTGATTGAACGCTTTGAGGATCTGAAGCTGAATCATGGCTTTGGTTTGCTGCACTTCGCCTGCTGTCAGGATACGGAAGAAGATCGCGGTACGGTGCAATATCTTCAGGATTGCGCGCTGGAAGCAGGCCTGCCGAGCGAATTTCTGTACATCGAGGAAATCGGCCTCGGTGAGAAAGGCCAGTTTACCGATCCTGAAAATCAGGTAATTAGTAACCTATTCAAGCTGTATCCGTGGGAATTCATGCTGCGTGAGGTATTTTCCACCAAGCTGGAAGATGCTGGCGTGCGCTGGCTGGAGCCCGCCTGGAAAAGTATCATTTCCAATAAAGCGCTGCTGCCGATGCTGTGGGAAATGTTCCCCAATCACCCCAATCTGCTTCCTGCCTACTTTGCGGAAGATGAACATCCCGAGCTGGGCAGTTACGTCATCAAACCGCTGTTTTCTCGTGAAGGGGCGAACATTCGGATCGTCGAAAACGGAAAAGAGATAGCGTCAGCCGATGGCCCTTACGGCGAAGAAGGCATGATCGTCCAGCAATACCATCAATTGCCGAAGTTCGGCGACAGCTACACGCTGATTGGTAGCTGGCTGGTGAACGATCTACCCTGTGGTATCGGTGTACGTGAAGATCGCGCCTTGATCACTCAGGATCTCTCGCGCTTTTATCCACACACCATTCTGGATTAAGCAGCAAAATATACTCTACATAATTCGAGTTGCATGGTGGCAACAAGAGAAGGCACGGTGAAAACCGTGCCATGTTCACATGAACGCTTAGCCGCCCACCAGCACCGACAACATGCTCAGCGATCCCATTTCTAGCCCATCGACCGGAATACCGATCGCTTCTTTGCCATCCCAACTTCCCAGTACATAAAGCAGAGGGAAATAGTGATCGGGCGTCGGGTTGGATAATGCGGCACCATCATGCTGCATAAAATTAACCAACGGATGGTCGTTACCCTGATAGGTCAGGTTATCACGCACAAATTGATTGAATGATATTGCCCACGGATACGCATCCGCATCGCCGTCCCATTTAACCATCCGTAGGTTATGTACCACGTTGCCACTTGCAACAATCATAATGCCTTCATCACGCAGTGCCGCCAGCTTGCGCCCTAATTCGTAGTGATACTCGGCAGGCTGCGTGCCATCGACGCTCAGTTGCACCACGGGAATATCCGCGTCGGGATACATCTTTATCAGCACGCCCCAGGAACCATGATCCAATCCCCATTGGCTTTGATCGGCGGTAACGGGATACGGAGCCAACACCTGCTGGATCCTCGCTGCCAGTTCAGGCGAACCGGGTGCCGGGTACTGTGTATCAAACAGCGCCTGCGGGAAGCCGCCAAAATCATGAATGGTGCGTGGGTTTTCCATCGCCGTCACGGCCGTACCACGGGTATACCAGTGAGCGGAAACCGCAATAATCGCCTTCGGGCGTGGTAGCGCCTCACCCAACGTTTGCCACGCCTGAGTATACGCATTATTTTCCAACACGTTCATCGGGCTACCGTGGCCGAGGAACAGTGCAGGCATCCGGGAAGTGTTGTTCATAGTCATATCCTCTGAAAGATGTCAGCAAACGTGCCGCAGCACGCGATGGCCTTACTTTACGCGCTTTATGACACAGAAAAAGTCAGAGTTATGTGATGGAGAACATCAATTAATTTGAAATTGCTGAATATCTACTATTCCAAGATGAGGAAAAGCAAAACCCCGCCGAAGCGGGGTTTTATGATGAAGGGAGTTGACCGTTAAGCCGGGTTCTGTCGTGGACAGTCATTCATCTAGGCCAGCAATCACTCACTGGCTCAAGCAGCCTACCCGGGTTCAGTACGGGCCGTACCATGTGAACCCCTATTTGGCCTTGCTCCGGGTGGAGTTTACCGTGCCACGAACTGTTGCCAGCCGCGCGGTGCGCTCTTACCGCACCCTTTCACCCTTACCTGATCCCACTTGCGTGGGCCATCGGCGGTTTGCTCTCTGTTGCACTAGTCGTAGGCTTGCGCCTCCCAGGCGTTACCTGGCACCCTGCCCTGTGGAGCCCGGACTTTCCTCCCCTCCACCTGTCTCCCCCGAAAGGGACGGCAGTGAAGCGGCGACTGTCTGGTCAACTCCGGCGCGGATAATAGGGCAAATTACCCTACTTGTCATCCCCCGATTCATCGCTATCGCCTTCTTGCTCCAGCCCATAGCGATACAGTGCGTTTTTCTTCACACCGTGAATCTCCGCCGCCAGCGCCGCCGCTTTCTTCAGCGGCAGTTCAGCACGCAATAGCGCTAGCGTGCGCAGTGCTTCAGAAGAGAGCGCACTGTCATCAATCTGATGCCCTTCGACAATCAGCACCATTTCCCCTTTGCGGCGATTCTCATCTTCTTTCACCCAGGCAAGCAATTCGCCTACAGGTGCACCGTGAATCGACTCCCAGGTTTTAGTAATTTCGCGCGCTAGCACCACATAACGCCCAGCGCCCAGCACTTCGCTGATATCCTGTAGGCTGTCCAAAAGGCGGTGTGTGGATTCGTAGAAAATCAGCGTGCGGGGTTCTTCCCCTAACTCACGCAGCTTATCTTTGCGCCCTTTGGTCTTAGCGGGCAGAAAACCTTCATAGCAAAAACGGTCAGACGCCAGACCGGACGCGGAGAGCGCCGTTATCGCCGCACAAGCGCCCGGCAGCGGCACCACGCGCACGCCCGCTTCGCGGCAGCGCCGAACCAAATGGTAACCGGGGTCATTAATCAGCGGCGTACCCGCATCTGAAACCAGCGCGATGCTTTGCCCTGACTGCAATTTAGCCAGCAGTACATCCGCTTTTTGTTGTTCGTTGTGATCGTGTAATGCGAACAGTCGCGCATTAATCGCAAAATGTTGTAACAGCAAACCGGTATGGCGGGTATCCTCTGCGGCGATCAGATCAACGCTCGCCAATACCGCCAGCGCACGCTGCGTGATGTCGCCCAGATTGCCGATTGGTGTGGGGACAATATAGAGGGTAGATGCAGAAATGTTTGCTTGTTGGTCTTGATTCATTGTTTCATCCGGGTTGCCGATTTAATATTGAGCATCTTTAAAAGAAACCACTGGATACAGTATGCTTCCCTTTCATTTAGTCCGTACCCAGGCAGGGCGTGTTATCCCTGTTTTGTTAGCGGCACTGTTTCTCGCAGGCTGTCCAAGCCATGCACCGCAGAGCCCGCCACCCGAGGTTCAGGGCAAAGCTGACGCATCATCCGATTATTATCTGCAACAGATGCAGCAAAGTAGCGATAATAACAAGGCTGACTGGCAATTACTTGCTATTCGTTCCCTGTTACAGGAAGGAAAAGCCCCTCAGGCAAGCCAGCAGTTCAACACCCTGCCAGAAAAACTGAGCGCGGCGCAAAAGCAAGAGCAGCAGTTACTCAGTGCGGAACTGTCCGCCGCCCAAAACAATATGGATGCGGCCAAGGCAGCGCTGAGTCAGCTTGATGTGGGCGCACTTTCCGAGCAGCAGAAATCGCGTTACTACCAGACACAAATCAAAACGGCACAAGGGCGTCCTTCCATTGAGCTACTGCGAGCCTACATTGCTCAAGAGCCGCTGCTGAAAGGCGACGAGCACCAGATGAATCTCGATCAAACCTGGCTGGCATTGACGCAAATGTCACCGCAGGAGTCTGGGGCGCTGCTGATTAACGCGGATGAAAACGTACTCCAGGGCTGGGTGGATTTGCTGAATAACTACCAGAACAACCGCGAGTCTCCTGACCAGTTGCAGAGCGCGATTCAGGACTGGAAAACCCGTTATCCGCATCATCCTGCCGCGAAAAACCTGCCTATGCAGTTAAATCAGGTCATCAATTATCAGCCATCGTCTGTAAGTAGCATCGCGCTGCTGTTACCGCTTAACGGCCAGGCGCAGGTTTTCGCTAATGCTATCCAGCAAGGTTTTAACGCAGCAAAGAATGGTCAGATAGCCACAGCGGCCGTCTCTGCGCCCGTCGCACCGCCAACGGATACCGCACAAGCCGGACAGGTAACCCCATCATCAGATGGTCAGAACGCCCAATCGCCCACGCCATACAGCGATCAGGCGGTGGCCTCAACGACGCCAGCACCTGCAGCACAGGCTACAAGCGCAGGGCTGTCCAGCTCGCTTCCGGTAAAAGTGTATGATACCTCTTCACAGCCGCTGGCTAATATTCTCACTCAGGCACAGCAAGATGGTGCATCGCTGGTTATCGGTCCACTGCTGAAAAATGAAGTGGATCAGTTGGCGAGCAACCCGTCGCCACTGAATATTTTGGCGTTGAACCAGCCGGAACGTGTAGAAAATAGCCCTAACATCTGCTATTTCGCGCTCTCGCCAGAAGATGAAGCCAGAGACGCAGCTAAGTTTATCCATCAGCAGGGTAAACAGCAGCCTCTGGTCTTAGCCCCTCGCGGCGCGCTGGGCGACCGTATCGTCAACGCCTTCGCACAGGCCTGGAACCAGCAAAGCGGTACCAGCGCTCTGCAACAGCGCTTTGGCAATTCGGCAGAGTTAAAACAGGCCATCAATAGCGGCGCAGGTTTAAGCCTGAACGGCCAGCCCGTCAACGTATCGCAGCAGCAGGCACAGGCGGGTACGACCATCGGGGGCTTGACCATCCCATCGCAGGTTCAACCAACGGCCAGCTCGTCCGTCAGCGGTAATATCGATGCGGTCTATATCATCGCCACGCCAGATGAGTTGGCACTAATTAAGCCGATGATCGATATGCGTACCTCGTCACGTGCTCGTCCTGCGCTCTACGCCAGCTCACGCAGCTTCCAGGCTGGATTAGGCCCTGACTTCCGCCTCGAAATGGAAGGTTTACAGTTCAGCGATATCCCGCTGTTAGCAGGCGCGAACCCGGCCTTGATGCAGCAAGTCAGCAGCCAGTTTAAAAACGATTATTCGTTAGTCCGCCTGTATGCCATGGGGATGGATGCCTGGACGCTCGCCAGCCACTTTGGCGAAATGCGCCAGATTCCGGGCCACCAGATTTCTGGTGCAACGGGAATGTTAAGCGCAGGACCGGATTGCACCATTAACCGGCAGCTCACCTGGCAGCAATACCGTCAGGGCCAATTGGTACCCGTGCTCTGAATCAGCGAGCGACTGGTGCAGTTTACGAACAACAGGCTCGGCGCTATCTTGAACGTGCGGGCCTGACCTTCACCGCTGCGAATGTTACGCTACGTGGCGGCGAACTGGATTTGATCATGCGCGATCGTCATATCTGGGTGTTTGTCGAAGTACGCTATCGGCGCAACGCGCATTTTGGCGATGCGGCAGCCAGCATCACCCGACGCAAACAGCAGCGGTTGCTGCATGCCGCCGCCGTGTGGTTAGCGCAGCGAGGTGCCAGTTTTGACACGGTAGATTGCCGTTTTGACGTACTGGCTATTACGGGCAAAGCGTTCAACTGGCTCCCCAATGCCTTTGCTGCACAGGGATAATATATCCTTGATGGATTTCAATTTACGTAGGTTAACTCAACGTGCTGGATAGAATAAAAGTTTGTTTTACCGAGAGTATTCAAACGCAGATTGCAGCGGCAGAAGCCTTGCCTGACGCTATTTCCCGTGGCGCGATTGCAATGGTGCAATCTCTGCTAAACGGCAACAAAATTCTGTGCTGCGGTAACGGAACATCGGCAGCCAATTCACAGCACTTTGCCGCCAGCATGATTAACCGCTTTGAAGCAGAGCGTCCCAGCTTACCCGCTATCGCACTAAATGCCGATAATGTGGTCTTAACTGCGATAGCCAATGACCGCTTGCATGAAGAAATCTATGCCAAACAAGTCAGAGCGTTAGGTCAGGCAGGCGACGTACTACTGGCGATTTCAACTCGTGGCAACAGCCGCGATATTGTTAAAGCCGTAGAGTCTGCCGTTACCCGCGACATGACGATTGTCGCCTTGACTGGCTACGATGGCGGAGAACTGGCCGGGCTGCTCGGGCCGCAGGATGTGGAGATTCGCATCCCGTCACACCGCAGCGCCCGTATTCAGGAAATGCACATGTTGACAGTAAATTGCCTGTGCGATTTGATTGATAACACACTTTTTCCACACCAGAACGATTGAAGGAGCACTACATGAGGATAAGTTCTGCATTTGCCGTGCTGTCTATCGCCCTGCTGCTACAAGGCTGTGTCGGGGTTGTCGCAGTTGGCAGTGCCGTGGCAACCAAGACGGCCACTGACCCGCGTACCGTCGGCACGCAGGTTGACGATGGCACACTGGAAGTCCGCGTGACGAATGCGATCAGCAAAGACGAGCAGTTGAAAAAAGATGCCCGTATCGTTGCGACGGCTTATCAGGGGAAAGTACTGTTAACGGGGCAGGCTCCAAGCACAGAAATGGCAAGCCGGGCTAAGCAAATCGCCCTCGGCGTGGAAGGTGCAGCCGAAGTCTACAACGAAATACGTCAAGGCACCCCAGTTTCAATGGGAACCGCCTCCCTGGATACCTGGATCACCACCAAAGTTCGCTCACAAATTTTGGCAAGTGATACCGTTAAATCCTCTAACGTAAAAGTCACCACGGAAAACAGCGAAGTCTTCCTGTTAGGTTTGGTGACACCGCGTGAAGGCACTTCCGCCGCAGAAATTGCCAGTAAGGTTGGCGGTGTGAAGCACGTAACGACAGCCTTTACCTACCTGCAATAACGCAACACTTTTACGAACAAAAACCGCTGATGATCTCATCAGCGGTTTTTATTTCTGTGCAGCGAAAGCATCTTTTTCCCCGAGAGAATCAGGGGTTAATAGAATCAAGGCGTTACAGGATTCAGCAGCCAGAGCGCACGACGCGTGTCGACACTGATATGGCTCTGTTCTTTATCCCGCGTGCCAGCCTCACCGGTCAGTAGCTCAGTAAAACCCGCCTGTTTGATTTGCGACTGGTAACGCGGCGTTTTCAGAGCACGCTCCGCCTGCAATAACAGCGGAATAAGACGGCTGCTTTGCCTATCCATCGTCTTACGCGGCCACGCCTTATTCTCGTCCAGATACGGCGCCATAAAATCCAGCGCCTTTATCACACCACTGCCCTTCGGCGTTTGGTATTGCCAGACATTCTCCCCGACACGAGACGCTAACATCGCCATATCTGTTATCGCCTGAAGATTGAAGTAGCTGTAATGGAAAGAGCGGGTACGCGCCAACTCTTCCGGCTGAGCCCCATCCGGTTGCAGTTGATGATCCAATTTCTCTCGCTGCAATTGCGCCATGGATTTCACCACATCGATTTTTCCCAGATACCAGGCGATGCCAGCAACTTGTACGGTGTACCAGCTACCATGATTGTTCTGAGCCGTTGCCTCTTTCTTCCCCAATTTACTGGTTTGTAGCCAGTGCAGATAATCGCTCATCCATTTTTGCATCTGCTGCTCATCCTGCGCCGTCCAACCCGGTGCCTGACGCAGCATAATCAGCGAGTCGACAATGCGAGTGGAAAAATAGCGCCCGTCCAACACGCCCGACCCTCTGCCCGGCGCGATGCCCGGCACGCCTTGTGCAAAATCGAGATTAGGGTTCATGCGCGTTGCCGGGTCGATGAACCAGCTACGGATCATTGACGTTGCCTTATCGGAATACTCCTGTTTGCCCGAGAAATACCACGCCAGCGTCAAGGCCTGCGTTTGAGCCGTGAATTTAGCCAACCGTACCCCGTCCGTCTCTTCATCCTTGCTGGCAGGGTTTACCTGCCCATCACGACGAATCCAAGGTAAACCATCAGCTTTATCGGGATCGGGCCACCAGTAGGCGCTGAGGCTCAAATAATCATGCTTTGAACCACTGGGTGGGGTGGATTTTTTTTCCGTCACGTTAGGGTTAGCACTTTTCAGCGCACGATCGGCTTCCGAAATAAGCTGCTCGTATGCCATTCGCGTCTGTGGCTTTTCCGTTTTCTGCTGAAGTTGCTGTTTTACTACGGATAGCTGGGACTGCTGCAAGAAGGCGTAGGGATTATCGGGGGATGACGCTTTAGGCTCCGCGTCCGCACGGGCAACGGAAGCCACACAACACAATGCAACCAGTAAACCTGACCAATAACGTAACCGCATACTTTCTCCTGATGTCGAAAACACGACCGTTAACGCAAAAAATTCTCGGTATACTAAACGTGTAAGCCTGATTAATTCAGATTGTTATCTCGCAAAAACGCCTCACCGCCCATCTGCCGCATCTGGCGCAAAATCCACTGCTGACGTTGAATGACATAGCTGGAGGGCGCATTGACGTGAAAACGAATGGGGTTAGGCAGTACCGCCGCCAGCAAAGCAGCCTCGCTTGCCGTCAGCCTGCTGGCAGGTTTGTTGAAATAACGTCTGGCAGCCGCTTCCACGCCAAAAATTCCAGGGCCAAATTCAGCGATATTCAGATACACGGTAAGAATTCGCCGCTTTGTCCAGACTAGCTCAACACCGGTAGTAATACCTGCCTCAAGCCCTTTACGCACCCAACTGCGCCCATCCCACAAGAACAGATTTTTCACCATCTGCTGTGACAGCGTAGACGCACCGCGAACCCGTTGCGTGTTGCGCTCGTTGTGTTTCAGCGCCCGGCCAATCGCATCAATATCGAAGCCCCAATGCTGGGGGAATTTTTGATCTTCCGCCGCCATCACCGCCAGCGCCATTTCCGGTGCGATATCGTCCATCGCCACCCAATCTGAATGGGCAACATAGGAAAACTCGCCGTTCAGCCATGCGCTGACCTGCCTGTCGGCCATTACCGCTGAGAACGGTACGGGCAGAAAGGAAAACAGCAGGATGCCAGCCAGCCACGCACCGATGACAACCACTATGCTCCGAACAACCAGACGCTTCAGCCACGTGAGTAAGCCTCCACGCCTTCGGCTCCACCTCATTCGATGAGATCCAATACGCGGGCAACGAGCTTATCAATGCCTTGTGCGGCTTCGCTGATGGAGTTAGCCAGCATATAGGCCGGTGTCGTCACGATTTTATGTTCCTCATCCACCACGATATCATCGACCGGACAAACGACGTGGATACCGCCCATCTCTTCGACGGCCTCAGCGGTATCGATATCGTTACCAATGGTTACACGAACAGGTATACCCAGAATCTTCGGCAGTAACACAGGCGAGATGCAAAGCAAACCAATTGGTTTACTTTGCTTATAAATTTCCTGTGTGAGCAATTGTAGCGTTTTATCGATCTGACAGGCCGAACCCTGCGTAGAAAAGTCACTTAAATTTTTCACAGCGCCAAAACCACCTGGCACAATCAGCGCGTCTAAATCTTGTGCATTCGCCGTAGAAAGCGGCTGGACGTTTCCTCTGGCGATCCGTGCTGATTCTGCTAAAACGTTGCGATTCTCGCCAGTTACGTCCCCCGTCAGGTGATTAACCACCTGTAATTGCGGCTTATCTGGCGCAAAGCAAACGGCTTGTGCACCCGCGCGATCCAGCGCAAGTAACGTCAACACGGCTTCATGAATCTCAGAACCGTCATAAACACCACAACCACTGAGGACAATGCCGACTCGTTTCATCATCTTTTCCCTCATTTCATTACATCAACTAATTGATTTTTTAATTGACAAACACTAATCTACATCACACATTTTAATGATTCTTGTAACAAAGATTTCTACATTTGCTATTTTGTTGCTTGATGAAGATGTACAGTACTTGGGCTTTACTTGTTGTTGTAAGTTGTTTGGTTACTGTTGTAAGTTGTTGTTGTAGTTAAGACACGTTAAAGACACGAATATCCGCACTTGCGAGTTTACAAACCCTGAGATCTAAATGCAGGTGCATGTTTTCCCTGGTGTTGGCGCATAATTCGCGCACCCCGGCTTCGGCCGGGGTCATTTTTTTCTACCGTATGAAAACGTGCAAAGCCCCCGCATTCCCATCCCTCTTCCATCGTAAACACCACTCAATCTGACGCCGTTCTGCATTTTTCACATGATGTCATATGATACGAAAAAAAATTTCTAACCGCGTTACTTGCCACATCCTTGTGGCCGCAGCACTCTGAATCAGCCCAAATACCGAATCAGGACTCTTTTTCTGCTTTTGCTACCCAATCACGCAGTACCTGAACGTCATGACGCCAGTCGTGCTTAAGCTCATCGACCCATTCCTGTACGTTATCCCACCATGCCGGTAGCGATGAGGTTTGAATCTGCTGAGCAATCTGCTGCAGATGCCGTAACCCAACGGAACCCGCCGCCCCTTTAATTTTGTGCCCTTCTTCCGTAATGCCTTTCTGATCGCGCGCCGTCATGTTGGAATCCAGAATCGCCAGATAGCCTGGCATCATCTGTTCAAACATTTCCAGGCTCTGATGAATCAATTTCGACCCCACCAAATCCAGATACTGTTCCAGCATCGGGATATCCAGCAGATCTTCTTTTGCTTTTGCCATTTCATCACCGTCCTCAGCCACAGGTTCTTCCGCCCACACTGTGTGATTATCCCAATATTGTTTAATGACGGCCGTCAACGCAGGCACCGACAGCGGTTTGCTGAGCACGTCATCCATACCGGCATCCAGATATTCGCGTTTATCTTTCAGTACATTCGCCGTCAGCGCCACCAGCGGCGGCATGTTGCGGTTGGCATAACGCGAACGTAGCTGACGCGCCACGTCCAGCCCGGTCATATCCGGCAGTTGAATATCAAGCAACACCAGATCGAACTCATCGGGATCGAACATATCCAGCGCGTCCTGCCCGGTCATGGCGACATCCACGCTATTGCCCAGTTTCTCCAGCACCGAACGCGCAACCACCACGTTCAGCTCGATATCTTCCACCAGCAGAACGTGCAGCGCGGGTAGCGGCATGTCATCATCATCTTCCAGATCGCTTCCCGCGTCATCGACGCTCGGCGCAATCACCGTCAGGGTGAAGCAGGAGCCCTTGCCTTGCGTGCTGGAAACCTGGATGTCCCCCCCCATGTTCTGTGCCAGACGCTTCGACACCGCCAGACCAATTCCCGTGCCCGTTGCAGGCTTCCCACCGTGCTGGTCTTTGACCTGATAATACATAGCGAAGATTTTTTCCAATTCATCGGCCGGAATGCCCATCCCGGAATCTTCAACCTCAAAGCGCAGGCGGTCACCCTTTTCATGCCAGACACGCACCACAATTTCGCCTTTTTCGCCTTTCTCACCCTTCGGCGTAAATTTCACCGCGTTACTGAGCAGGTTCCACAGAATCTGCCGCAGGCGCGTGCCGTCGGTAATCACTTTCTGCGGCAGAGGCGGGTGCTGATCCATAATCAGCTTCAGGCCTTTCGGCTCTGCCAGCAGGCCACCGAGGTTTTCCAGATCCACCAAAAAGCCAGTGAAATCGATCGGTTGATTATCCAGTTGCACCTTGCGGCGCTCCTGTTTGTCCATCTCAATCACGTCGTTAAAGATATTGCCCAGCGTAATCGCGCTGACGTGGATAGTTTTCAGGTATTTTTGCTGTTCAGGGTCAAGTTGTGTATCCAGCAGGATACGACTTAACCCGACAATGCCATTAAGCGGCGTACGAAGCTCGTGGCTGATTGTTGAGATAAAAGTGGTCTTCTCCCTACTGGCGTTCTCTAACGCGTCCTGATAACGCTTACGCTCCGTTATATCGCGTCCGAATCCCATTAGCCCGTGACGTTTGCCCATCCGGTCATAAAACGGCACTTTACGCAGCTCAAAACAGGCTTTGCGCCCATCGGGATAAACCAGCCATTGTTCGTAGGTCAGAGAAACGTTATGACGGAACACTTTTTCATCCGTCTCCATCACTTTCTCGGCAATATCAGGGGCGTAAACATCCTGCGGCGTCAAACCAATCAGTTGCTTCTGGCTTTTGCCCACCAGCAACTCCATCGCGCGGTTGCAGCCGGAGAACTCTTTTTCTTCGTTACGGTAGTAAACCAGATCTGGCGAGGCATCAAGGAACGAACGCAGCAGCGCAGATTGCTGCTCCAGCTCAATTTGTGCTTGCTCTCGGCGGGACATCTCTTCTTTGAGGCGGCTCATCACCAGCACACGGGCTTCTTCTGCTTTGATACGATCGGCAATTTCCTGATTGAGCTGTGCGATGTTCTCCTGAAGCTGCGCATTGAGTTCCAGATCGCGATGGCGCATCTCTTCCAGCTTCGCCACCAGCTTCGATAGCCGCTGGCGCGACTCTTCAAGCTGTTCCACCACCACAGAAAGAAAATAAACGGCCCAGGGCGTAATCAGCAGCCCGAAGAAAATAGAGCGGACAACGTCGATATTTTCGACTTCCCCACTGAGCAACAGGGTGACCGCCATTTGCACCACCATCGCCAGCAGCACCAATACCGAGGCCAGCAGCAGTGAAAAACGGACAAGCCCCAGTTTTACCATTAAATCAACATAGTACTGAGCCAACAGACGAATTTGCTTCATAGCGATTTCCCTTAGTCACCAACCCACGCATCATAACGCAAAATAGCGGCCTATACGGGCTGCACCGTAGATTCACAACACGAAATGTCGGCACCTGCTGTCCGTGTCTTTTAGCACATCAGACGCCATCGTAGCGGTAAGGTGTGCCGAGTGCGGAACCCTGTACACCGTGTGTTTGCAGATAGCGGTCCAGCTCTACCATGCCCGTCCAGCGATTTTCACACCAGAGCGGAGCCAGCAGGGTCGGACGTCGGGCGCTGGCGGAAATGCGGTGATAGATCACGTCTGGCGGCGTATGGCGAATCATCTCTCCCGCCGTCTCCACGTAGCGATCCAAGGCTAATTCGGGCAGCCTTCCCGCTCGCCAGGCCTTCGCCATCGTGCTGCCCTCCACGATATGGAGAGGATGAATCTTAATGCCTTCCACCCCGGTCTCGACCACCTGCTCCAGCGTCGATAGACAGCGCTGTGCGTCTTCTCCCGGTAAACCCACAATCAGATGGCTACACACCTTCAAACCGCGCTCACGCGCACGGCGGGTGGTTTCCTGATAGCAGGCGAAATCATGACCACGATTAATCCGATGCAGCGTTTTGTCACAGGCACTTTGCAGCCCAAGCTCCAGCCATACTTCATAACCTCGATCGTGATAGCGGGACAATAAATCCAGTACGGCATCGGGTACACAGTCGGGACGCGTCCCCACACAAAGCCCCACCATTTCGGCCTGCTTCAACGCTTCCTGATACATACTCTCCAGTACCTGAACTTCGGCATAGGTACTGGTATACGCCTGAAAATAAGCCAGATAGCGCTTGGCGCGATTCACCTTTCCTGCCTGTGCTTCCAGTTGCTGCGCAATACTGCGTTGCTGCATCTGTTCATCAGCAAACGAGGCAACATTACAGAACGTACACCCACCTCGTCCCAGCGTGCCATCGCGGTTGGGGCAATTAAACCCGCCGTGTAGTGTCAGCTTGTGGATCTTCTCGCCATAGCGACGTTGAAGATTTCCGCCAAACATATTGATTAATTTTTGCAATTGCATATTCTAGCCTGCTCCCTTAAGGAACAGCAGACTACCTCTCTCTTGCCCCCTTCGCGATGACCGCGATCAATCACACACATGCCAATGAAATGCATTTTTATTCGCTTTTAGTGAAAATAAACTCACGTCTGTGGCAATTAATTTTTCTTATCTCGTCGACACGACTGATGAAAAGATGAAGCAATACTTAAAAATAGTTTCATAAAATCTAAAAGTAGCCATATACAGCAGAATATTCTACAACGCAGAAAGAACCTAGCATGGATAAGGGTTCTTATGCTTTTGTATAGTGATACAGCTCACATTTCAATATGATCCCATATTCATTTCCTGAGATGGTTTTTCTAAAAAAATCATTATGTTTCATAGATATAATTAAAAATTATCGCTTATCAGCACATTTTGCACTGGTATTTGACCTGAACAGGGTTTCTCGCTAATTTGGGGATCCGCTGGAAGCTTTCCTGACGGGTCCATGATTCGTCATATTTATGCAGTAAATGAAGACTCCCTCTAAAAACAAGTCATTTACCACTTGTGAGACCGTCACGAGAGGCCGAAGAAGAGAGCGTAATACTAGCCGCTCAACGCCACGGTGCTTTCTCGCAGTAGGTTGTGAGAGTCACACAGAGCCTGGGGAGGTTCACTAATATGTTGTACGATGCATCCCAAGAGAGAGATAACTGTGGTTTCGGACTAATCGCCCATATAGAAGGTGAGCCGAGCCATAAAGTAGTGCGTACTGCCATTCACGCGCTCGCACGCATGCAGCACCGTGGCGCAATCCTTGCTGACGGCAAGACTGGCGACGGCTGCGGTTTATTACTTCAGAAGCCCGATCGTTTCTTTCGCCTGGTGGCAGAAGAGCACGGCTGGCGTTTAGCCAAAAATTACGCCGTTGGCATGATGTTTCTCAATCAGGACGAAGACCTGGCTCGCGCCACGCGTCGGATTGTAGAAGAAGAGTTGCAGAACGAAACGCTGTCCGTACTAGGCTGGCGTGAAGTTCCGACCAACCCGGATGTCCTGGGTGAAATTGCCCTGTCATCTATGCCGCGTATTGAGCAGATTTTCGTTAACGCCCCGGCAGGCTGGCGTCAACGTGATATGGAACGCCGCCTGTTCATGGCGCGTCGCCGTATTGAAAAGCGCATCGAAGACAAAGAGTTCTACGTGTGTAGTTTCTCCAATCTGGTGACGATCTATAAAGGTCTGTGCATGCCAGCGGATCTGCCACGTTTCTACCTCGATCTGGCCGATCTGCGTATGGAATCAGCAATTTGCCTGTTCCACCAGCGCTTCTCAACCAACACCGTACCGCGCTGGCCACTGGCGCAGCCGTTCCGCTATCTGGCGCACAACGGTGAGATCAACACCATTGCCGGTAACCGCCAATGGGCGCGCGCACGTGCTTACAAATTCAAAACCCCGCTGATTCCAGATTTGCAGGATGCCGCGCCGTTCGTTAACGAAACCGGCTCCGACTCCAGCTCGCTGGACAACATGCTGGAACTGTTCCTGAGCGGCGGGATGGATATCATCCGCGCCATGCGCCTGCTGGTTCCGCCAGCCTGGCAGAACAACCCGGATATGGACCCTGAGCTGCGCTCATTCTTCGACTTTAACTCCATGCACATGGAGCCGTGGGATGGCCCAGCCGGTATCGTGATGTCCGACGGGCGCTATGCGGCCTGTAACCTGGATCGTAACGGTCTGCGCCCCGCGCGCTATGTCATCACCAAAGACAAGCTGATCACCTGCGCGTCTGAAGTCGGTATCTGGGATTATCAGCCGGATGAGGTGGTTGAAAAAGGCCGCGTTGGTCCGGGCGAGCTGATGGTGATCGACACCCGTAGCGGCCGCATTCTGCACTCTGCCGAAACCGATAACGATCTGAAAAGTCGCCATCCTTACAAAGAGTGGATGGAGAAAAACGTTAAACGTCTGGTGCCGTTTGAAGAGTTGCCAGACGATCAGGTGGGCAGTCGTGAATTCGACAACGAGCTGCTGGAAACCTACCAGAAACAGTACGGTTACAGCAGCGAAGAGCTGGATCAGGTCATCCGCGTGCTGGGCGAGAACGGTCAGGAAGCCACGGGGTCGATGGGCGATGACACGCCGTTCGCCGTGCTGTCCAGCCGTCCACGCATCATTTATGACTACTTCCGTCAGCAGTTCGCGCAGGTGACCAACCCGCCGATCGATCCGCTGCGTGAAGCGCATGTGATGTCACTGGCGACCAGTATTGGTCGCGAGATGAACGTGTTCTGTGAAGCAGAAGGTCAGGCTCACCGCCTGAGCTTTAAATCACCGATCCTGCTTTACTCCGATTTCACCCAGTTGACGTCGCAGGATGAGCTGCACTATCGCGCCGACACGTTGGATCTGACGTTTGATCCGTCACAGCAAACGCTGCAACAGACCATCGAAAAACTGTGTGACGAAGCCGAGAGCAAGGTCAGAGACGGTGCCGTTCTGCTGGTGCTGTCCGACCGTGGTATTAGCGAATCTCGCCTGCCGGTCCCTGCGCCGATGGCCGTGGGTGCCGTTCAGCGCCGTTTGGTGGAAAAGAGCCTGCGCTGTGATGCCAACATCATTGTCGAAACCGCCAGTGCACGCGACCCGCACCACTTTGCCGTCCTGTTAGGCTTTGGTGCGACGGCTATCTACCCTTACCTCGCCTACGAAACGCTGGCGCGGATGGTGGATAACCACACCATCGACAAACCTTATCGTGCCGTGATGCTGAACTACCGCAACGGCATCAATAAAGGCCTGTACAAGATTATGTCCAAAATGGGCATCTCGACGATTGCGTCTTATCGCTGTTCCAAGCTGTTTGAAGCCGTGGGCCTGCACAAAGATGTCTCGACGGAATGCTTCCTTGGCGTCGTCAGCCGCATCGGCGGGGCAAACTACAGCGACTTCGAGCAAGATTTGTTGAACCTGTCCAAGCGGGCCTGGCTGAAGCGTAAAACACTGGAACAAGGCGGCCTGCTGAAGTTTGTTCACGGCGGCGAATACCATGCCTACAACCCGGATGTCGTCACCACGCTGCAAACCGCAGTAAAAACGGGTGAATACAGCGATTACGAGCAATACGCTAAACTGGTTAACGAGCGCCCAGCGGCAACATTACGTGACCTGCTGGCGTTGAAACCACAAGAAGGCGCGGCTATCGCTATCGACAGCGTTGAACCGGCCACTGAAATGTTTAAACGCTTCGATACCGCAGCCATGTCTATCGGCGCACTTAGCCCCGAAGCGCATGAATCGCTGGCAGAAGCGATGAACGGACTGGGTGGTTTCTCCAACTCCGGTGAGGGGGGTGAAGATCCGGCGCGTTACGGCACCAATAAAGTTTCACGTATCAAGCAGGTTGCTTCTGGCCGCTTTGGTGTCACGCCAGCCTATCTGGTCAACGCCGATGTAATTCAGATTAAAGTGGCACAGGGCGCGAAGCCGGGCGAAGGCGGTCAACTACCGGGTGATAAAGTCACGCCGTACATTGCTCGTCTGCGTTACTCCGTGCCGGGCGTGACGCTGATTTCGCCACCGCCGCACCACGATATTTACTCTATCGAAGATCTGGCGCAGTTAATTTTCGATCTGAAGCAGGTCAACCCGAAAGCGATGATTTCGGTAAAACTGGTGTCCGAACCGGGCGTCGGGACTATCGCCACCGGCGTTGCTAAGGCTTATGCCGACCTGATCACCATCGCCGGCTACGACGGCGGTACCGGTGCCAGCCCGTTGTCCTCAGTGAAATACGCAGGCTGCCCGTGGGAGCTGGGTCTGGTTGAAACACAGCAGGCTCTGGTATCCAACGGACTGCGCCACAAAATCCGCCTTCAGGTGGATGGTGGCCTGAAAACCGGTCTGGATATCGTCAAAGCGGCGATTCTGGGTGCAGAGAGCTTCGGCTTCGGCACCGGGCCGATGGTCGCGCTGGGTTGTAAATACCTGCGTATCTGCCACCTGAATAACTGTGCGACAGGTGTTGCAACGCAGGATGAGAAACTGCGCCGCGATCACTACCACGGCTTGCCTGAGCGTGTGGCCAACTACTTCCACTTCATTGCACATGAAACCCGTGTGCTAATGGCAGAGCTGGGCGTCAGCCGTCTGGTGGATCTGATTGGTCGTACTGACTTGTTGGTTGAACTGGACGGTTTCAGCGCTAAGCAGAACAAACTGGACCTGTCGCCGCTGCTGCACGCCGCACAGCCTCAGCCGGGCAAAGCGCTGTACTGTACTGAAAGCAATCTGTCGTTCGATAAAGGCTTGTTGAACAAAGAGTTGCTGGCACAAGCACAGCCGCACATTGATGCAAAACAGGGCAAAGCGCTCTATTTCGATATCCGTAACACCGACCGCTCCGTCGGCGCGACGCTGTCTGGTGCAATTGCAGAGAAACATGGCGATCAAGGGCTAGCTGGCGATCCGATTAAAGCGCACTTCTCCGGTACGGCAGGACAGAGCTTTGGCGTCTGGAACGCAGGCGGCCTTGAACTGAAATTAACGGGCGATGCCAACGACTACGTGGGCAAAGGTATGGCGGGCGGTAGCATCTCCGTGCGTCCTCCGGTAGGTTCAGCTTTCCGTAGCCACGAAGCCAGCATCATCGGTAACACCTGCCTCTACGGCGCTACCGGCGGTAAGCTGTTTGCCGCAGGCCGCGCTGGTGAGCGTTTCGCCGTGCGTAACTCCGGCTGTATCACCGTGGTAGAAGGTATCGGTGATAACGGCTGTGAATATATGACGGGCGGTATCGTCTGCGTGCTGGGTCGTACTGGCGTGAACTTTGGCGCAGGTATGACGGGTGGGTTCGCCTACGTGCTGGATGAAGACGGCGAATTCCGTAAACGCGTAAACCCAGAGCTGGTAGAAGTGCTGGCTGTTGAAGAGTTGGCTATTCATGAAGAGCATCTGCGTGGCCTGATCACCGAGCATGTGCATCAGACCGGTTCACACCGCGGAGAAGAGATCCTCGCTAACTGGCCGACCTGGGCACCGAAATTTGCTCTGGTGAAACCGAAGTCAAGTGATGTGAAGGCATTGTTGGGTCACCGTAGTCGTTCCGCAGCCGAGCTGCGGGTTCAGGCGCAGTAAGAGGTCATCATGAGTCAGAATGTTTACCAGTTTATCGACTTACAGCGCGTTGATCCGCCCAAGAAACCGCTGAAGATTCGTAAAATTGAATTTGTTGAAATCTACGAGCCGTTCTCAGAAAGCCAGTCCAAAGCACAGGCAGATCGCTGCCTGTCATGCGGAAACCCTTACTGTGAATGGAAGTGTCCGGTACACAACTACATCCCGAACTGGCTGAAGCTCGCGAACGAAGGCCGCATTATCGAAGCGGCTGAGTTATCGCACCAGACTAACAGCCTGCCGGAAGTCTGCGGCCGCGTATGCCCGCAGGATCGTCTGTGCGAAGGGTCTTGCACGCTGAATGATGAGTTCGGTGCGGTCACCATCGGCAACATCGAGCGCTATATCAATGATAAAGCGATAGAGATGGGCTGGAAGCCGAGCGTTGCCAACGTTAAACCGACCGGCAAACGCGTCGCTATCATTGGCGCTGGCCCTGCCGGGCTGGCCTGTGCCGATGTGCTGGCACGCAGTGGCGTACAGGCTGTTGTTTTCGATCGTCACCCTGAGATCGGTGGCCTGCTGACCTTCGGCATCCCCTCTTTCAAGTTAGAAAAAGAGGTAATGGTGAAACGTCGTGAAATCTTCACTGAGATGGGAATCGAATTCCGTCTGAATACCGAAGTTGGTAAAGACGTGCAGATGAAGGCGCTGCTGGACGAGTACGATGCCGTGTTCCTCGGTGTCGGCACCTATCAGTCTATGCGTGGCGGACTGGACAATGAAGACGCTCAGGGTGTCTACGATGCTCTGCCGTTCCTGATCGCCAACACCAAGCAGTTGATGGGCTTTGAAGCCGCAGCGGACGAGCCTTATGTCAGCATGCAAGGTAAACGTGTTGTCGTGCTGGGCGGTGGTGACACCGCGATGGACTGCGTGCGTACCTCGATTCGTCAGGGCTCAACGCACGTTACCTGCGCCTATCGTCGTGATGAAGAGAACATGCCGGGCTCCAAGCGCGAAGTGAAAAACGCGCGTGAAGAAGGTGTCGAGTTCAAATTCAACCTGCAACCGCTGAGCGTAGAGGTCAACGGTGCTGGCAAAGTGTGCGGCGTGAAAATGGCGCGTACCGCGCTGGGCGCACCGGATGCCAACGGGCGTCGTCGTCCTGAAATCGTAGAGGGTTCCGAGCATGTTCTGGAAGCCGATGCGGTCATCATGGCGTTCGGCTTCCGTCCGCACAAAATGGCATGGCTGGCAGAACATGACGTCAAACTGGACGATCAAGGTCGCATTGTCGCACCGGAAAGCTGCGATAACGCCTTCCAAACCAGCAACCCGAAAATTTTTGCGGGCGGCGATGCAGTACGCGGTTCCGATCTGGTGGTTACCGCCATCGCAGAAGGTCGTAAAGCCGCTGACGGCATCATGAACTATCTGGAAGTGTAGAAACACACCGCGTCTCTTGAGGGCAGCGCTGGCTGCCCTTTTCTTTTCCGGCTGTATCTGAAGCGCCTGTCAGCAACCCACTCTTTTTCTTTAGAATTTACACCAAATAAGCTAATAAACCCGTCATCTTTCCACTTCGTTTTAAAGAACTTTTCGTAATAAATCCTTCAGCATCACGATAAAGGCGTACACTTATCTTCGGCATTTACTTGTCTTTATTGAGATTGGATTTCATTAAGGAGTAAATATGACAACCGAAGTGGCACTTGTAACAGGAGCAGGTCAGGGGATCGGCCGCGCTATTGCTCTCAGATTGGCGAAGGACGGGTTTGCCGTCGCCATTGTGGACTATAACCAAGAAACCGCGCGCAGTGTGGCGCAAGAAATCGAAAAATCCGGCGGACAGGCCATCGCATTACAGGCCGACGTCGCAGATCGTGAGGCAGTTTTCACTGCCGTCGCAGAAACCAAAAAACGCTTTGGTGACTTTAATGTCATCGTCAATAACGCCGGTGTTGCCCCCTCAACCTTGATTGAAGATATCACGCCAGAAGTCATCGATCGCGTTTACAACATCAACGTTAAAGGCGTTATCTGGGGTATTCAGGCCGCTCTTGATGCCTTCAAATCTCTGGGGCACGGCGGAAAAATCATCAATGCCTGTTCACAGGCGGGACATGTGGGCAACCCTGAACTCGCCGTCTATAGCTCGAGTAAATTCGCGGTTCGTGGATTAACGCAGACTGCCGCTCGCGATTTAGCGCCACTGGGCATCACGGTCAATGGCTACTGTCCGGGTATCGTAAAAACACCGATGTGGGATGAAATCGATCGGAAGATCTCTGAATCAGCAGGGAAACCACGTGGGTATGCAACGGAAGAGTTTGCCAAACGCATCACGCTGGGTCGTCTGTCAGAACCGGAGGATGTTGCTGCCTGCGTCTCCTATCTGGCCAGCCACGATTCAGACTATATGACAGGACAGTCGTTACTCATTGATGGCGGAATGGTGTTCAATTAACACAACCGACCCACCGTTGCGTGGAGTATGACGGATATAAGAAAGGGCACCGCAAAGGTGCCCTTAGGAACGAATTTATTTAACGACCCGCAACGAGGGCCTGCCACCTTTAGGCGGCTGTGGCGGTTCGTCATCAGAACCTGAGCTATCCTCAAGTGCTTCAGAATCAGGCGAGCTATCGACAATAGACATGACCGTCCCTGAAGCGGGTGCGCCTTCCTGAAAGTCTTCATATTCGCCTGCGCCTTCGTAAGCAGGTTCGGACTCAAACATCGTTCCAGCCCCATTCTCACGCGCATAAATCGCCATTACGGCCGCCATCGGCACATGAACCTGACGCGGTACGCCGCCAAAACGGGCATTGAAACGAACGCTGTCATCAGCTAACTCAAGGCCGCCAACAGCACGCGGTGCGATGTTCAGCACGATCTGGCCGTCACGGGCAAACTCCATCGGCACCATAACATCCGGCAAAGTGACATCGACGACCAGATGAGGCGTTAATTGGTTATCCAGCAACCAATCATAAAAAGCCCGTAATAAATACGGACGACGCGGAGACAGTTGAGACAACGCCATACAGTTTAACCTCGGGTTTGCAAACGCATTTCACGTTCCACTTCCGTCAGGGAAGCCAAGAACGCATCACGCTCAAAGACGCGTGTCATGTAGCCTTTCAGCTCCTTCGCGCCCAACCCACTCAGTTCAATACCTAACTGCGGCAGACGCCACAGCAACGGAGCCAGATAGCAGTCTACCAGACTGAACTCTTCGCTCATGAAATAAGGCGCTTCATTGAACACCGGGGCAATAGCCAACAGCTCTTCACGCAATTGCTTACGCGCCGCATCCGCTTCCTGAGCGCTGCCATGCGTAATTTTCTTCAGTAAAGAATACCAGTCGCTCTCAATGCGATGCATCATCAGGCGGCTGTTACCGCGCGCAACCGGATAGACGGGCATTAACGGCGGATGAGGAAAACGTTCATCCAGATACTCCATGATAATTCGTGATTCATAGAGCGTCAGTTCGCGATCGACCAGCGTCGGCACAGAACCGTAAGGATTGAGGTCAATAAGATCCTGAGGCAGATTATCCATGTCCACCTGTTCAATCTCGACACTCACACCCTTTTCCGCCAATACGATGCGGACCTGATGGCTAAAAATGTCGGATGGACCAGAAAACAGCGTCATTACCGAACGTTTGTTGGCAGCGACAGCCATGAAAACCTCCAAATTTATCGAGAAAATACGGCGAATAGCCGTGCAATGGGTAATCTGCAAACCGCTATTCGAAATTTTGCTCGCCAATGTGTAAACATCACCTGAAAAAACACGTCGTTTCAAACAGCGACGACAGTTGACACACGGGCATAAAATCGGCGAATAGCTTATCAGATTTTGTTCGTTTTGTGGGGAGATAAGCGCAATTTCATCGTTAACATACGGAAAGTAAAGCGTATATTTCGAAGAAATTTATTTTTAGGCATAAAAAACCCGGTGACAAGCACCGGGTTTTTCGCATTGATTTCGCTGCAAAGCAGCCAGAAATTAACGCTTGGAGAACTGAGGACGACGACGTGCTTTACGCAGGCCGACTTTCTTACGTTCAACCTGACGAGCATCACGAGTAACGAAACCTGCTTTACGCAGTTCGCCACGCAGAGACTCATCATACTCCATCAGAGCGCGGGTGATACCGTGACGGATCGCACCAGCCTGACCAGAGATACCACCACCTTTAACGGTGATGTAGAGATCAAATTTACCAACCATGTCGACCAGTTCAAGCGGTTGACGAACTACCATGCGGGCAGTTTCACGACCGAAGTACTGTTCCAGACTACGCTGGTTGATAACGATATTACCGTTGCCCGGTTTGATGAACACGCGAGCGGCGGAGCTTTTGCGGCGACCAGTGCCGTAGTATTGATTTTCAGCCATTGCCTATAATCCCGATTAAATGTCCAGAACTTGCGGTTGCTGTGCCGCGTGATTGTGCTCGGTGCCCGCGTAAACTTTCAGTTTACGGAACATAGCACGACCCAACGGGCCCTTCGGCAGCATGCCTTTAACCGCGATTTCAATCACACGCTCAGGACGGCGGGCAATCATCTCTTCAAAGGTCGCTTGTTTAATACCACCGATGTGACCGGTGTGATGATAATAAATCTTGTCAGTACGCTTGTTGCCAGTTACAGCAACTTTGTCAGCGTTCAGGACGATGATGTAATCACCCGTATCAACGTGCGGGGTGTATTCCGCTTTATGCTTGCCGCGCAGACGACGAGCCAGTTCAGTAGCGAGACGGCCTAAAGTTTTACCGTTCGCATCAACAACGTACCAGTCACGTTTTACGGTCTCTGGTTTAGCTGTAAAAGTTTTCATTAAAAGCTTACCCAATAATTAGTTACACGTTGGTGAACACCCTAACGCTCGAAAACAGTTGAGGCTCACACGACCATCAAGTCCAGCAAACCTACCCCTTCGAATAGCCATTGCCGGCACTATAAAGTTTTTGGGAAAAAAACTTTGTTGTAACGTGGGGTCGCAAGATTATAGAGAAGTCATTCTCAAAAATCGACCTTTTTTCACACGCAAATCAAGAAAAACCACAGCCTGTGTTACGCCAAATGTGGCTGCCGTAAGTACTCTTCGCTTTGCATTTCCTGCAAACGAGATAAACAGCGCTGATATTCAAATTTCAGGTGCTCTCCCTGGTAGATAGCAAACATCGGTGCCTGCGCAGAGATAATGAGCTTAATGCGACGATCGTAACACTCATCCACCAGCGCCAGAAAGCGGCGGGCGGTGTTCTCTTCCTTCGTTTCCATCACCGTCACATTGTGCAACAGCATCGTATGGTAGAGACGCGACAGCGCGATGTAATCATTCTGGCTCCGCGCCTCCGTACACAACGTGTGGAAATCGACCGCCAGCACGCCGTCACTCACGCCAAGCGTCGTTAACGGACGATGATTGATCTCCAGCACCGGTCCCGGCGTTTGCCATTTCTTCCCGGTCAAACGCGTAAACATCTGCTGCATTGCAGTACTCGTTTCTTCATTTAGCGGCGAGAGATAAAGGTGTGCCTGTGTCAGCGTGCGTAGACGATAATCGATACCGGCATCGACATTACGCACTTCACAGTGCTGTTTAATCAACGCAATCGCAGGAAGAAAGCGTGCACGTTGTAATCCATTGCGATAGAGATCGTCTGGTGGGATATTCGACGTCGCCACCAGTGCAATACCACGGGCAAACAGCGCTCGCAGCAGTTCAGCCAGCAGCATCGCATCGGTAATGTCAGAGACGAAAAACTCATCGAAACACAGCACATCCGTTTCGGCTTTGAAGCCATCAGCGACTTTTTCTAGCGGATTTTCCTGCCCCTGAAACTGGTTCAGCTCTTCATGCACACGCAACATAAAGCGATGGAAATGCAGGCGCATCTTGCGCTCGGCGGGCAGGCTATGGAAAAACATATCCATCAGCCAGGTTTTACCACGCCCGACGCCGCCCCACATGTACAGCCCTTGAACCGGGGTAGGCTCACGCTTATCACGTAGCCCCAGCCAGTTACGCCATTTCCCTGCGCGACCGGGGGCTCCCACGCCGTCATCCGTTGCACGTTCGCATAGCGCCTGATGTATTGCCTCCAGACGCGCAACGGTCTGCTGCTGTACCTCGTCCGGTTGATATTCACCAGCGGAAAGCGCCTGCTGGTAAAGCGCCAAGGGGGTTGTTTGCTGCGGTGTTGTCTGTGGAGTAGCCATCGCAATCCCTGAGAAAAAAGTTAGTCGTGTTTTGCTGTGTGTTGCCATCGATTTAAGCCGTAATCGTCGCAGTTAACAACCTTGATGTCTGCGGCAGGTCAACATTCCCCTCAGTCATCGAGTATCAGGATTCCACTCAGGCAAGGTTAACGGTTATAGTGGCTATTATTAAGTGAAAAACCCTACGGGACAACAACGTCAAAATAGGAGCTATTATGACTTGGGAGTACGCGCTGATAGGTTTAGTCGTCGGTATTATTATTGGTGCTGTCGCCATGCGCTTTGGTAACCGTAAGCTGCGGCAACAGCAGGTCTTGCAAAATGAGCTGGAGAAAAGCAAAACCGAACTGGAAGACTATCGTCAGGAATTGGTTGGACACTTTGCCCGCAGTGCGGAACTGTTGGATAACATGGCGGATGACTATCGCCAGCTTTATCAGCACATGGCGAAAAGCTCCAATAACCTGTTACCTAACGTTCCCGGCCAGGATAATCCGTTTAAATACCGTCTGACCGAGTCGGAAGCGGATAACGATCAGGCACCGGTGAACATGCCACCACGCGATTATTCCGATGGTGCGTCAGGCCTGTTGCGGGGCGAACGCCCAATCCGCAAATAGTATCAACTCATATATCCTAAACGTGGGGCATTCTGGCCCCACGCTTTTCTCCTTGTTCTACGCTTATTAAGACACGCACCGCAGGCTGCCATCGCCCGCTCACACATCATGAAAAGCAAGAGTTACAATCTGCTGACGAAACAGCAGTGAACTTTACACATTGATCGCCAGTCTGACTCTTCACCGAGTCTTTAAGTTTATATATCATCGTTTTATTCATCCGCAGGCCGCAAGAGAGTTAATAACAATGAAAAAAACGTCATTATTATTTAGTGCACTGGCAATGAGTATAGGTTTGACCCTGTCCACGCTTCCCGCAGCGAATGCTGCGCTGCCTGCCGTGGTTCAAGGGCAACAGACGCCAAGCCTGGCCCCGATGCTGGAAAAAGTCTTACCAGCCGTCGTCAGCGTGCATGTTGAAGGTACACAGGTACAGCGCCAGCGCGTACCGGAAGAGTTCAAGTTCTTCTTTGGCCCGAACTTCCCAACGGACAAACAAAATTCTCGTCCGTTTGAAGGACTGGGTTCCGGCGTGATTATTGATGCCGCAAAAGGCTACGTGCTCACCAACAATCACGTTATCAATAACGCCGACAAAATCCGCGTCCAGCTTAATGACGGGCGTGAATATGATGCGAAGTTGATCGGTCGTGACGAACAGACCGATATCGCCCTGCTACAGTTGAATGGTGCCAAAAACCTGGTCTCCGTGAAAATGGCAGATTCCGATCAATTGCGCGTCGGTGATTTTGCCGTTGCGGTTGGTAACCCGTTCGGCCTTGGTCAGACGGCAACGTCCGGCATTATTTCCGCACTGGGACGTAGTGGTCTGAATCTTGAAGGGTTAGAAAACTTCATCCAGACCGATGCTTCTATCAACCGCGGCAACTCCGGCGGGGCGCTGGTTAACCTCAACGGCGATCTGATCGGTATTAACACCGCGATCCTGGCTCCGGGCGGCGGGAATATCGGTATCGGTTTCGCCATCCCCAGCAACATGGCCCAGAATCTGGCGCAGCAGTTGGTTGAATTCGGCGAAGTTAAACGCGGGCTACTGGGTATTAAAGGCAGCGAGATGACGTCGGAAATGGCGAAAGCTTTCAACGTCGATGCCCAGCGTGGTGCTTTCGTCAGCGAAGTCTTACCGAAATCTGCCGCGTCCAAAGCAGGTATCAAAGCAGGCGACGTGTTGACTACGCTGGATGGTAAACCGATCAGCAGCTTTGCAGAACTGCGAGCCAAAGTCGGCACCACTGCGCCAGGTAAAACCGTGAAGATCGGCCTGCTGCGTGATGGCAAACTACAGGAAGTGTCCGTCGTGTTGGATAACAGCACATCGGCATCGACTAGTGCCGAAACGCTTTCACCCTCATTACAGGGCGCCTCTCTGACTAACGGTCAACTGAAAGACGGCAGCAAAGGCGTGCAGATTGATAACGTCGCCAAGGACACGCCAGCAGCACAGGTGGGTCTGCAAAAAGGCGATATCATCATCGGCGTAAACCGCGAACGTATTGAAAACATCACGCAACTGCGCAAGTTGCTGGAAGCGAAACCTTCCGTTCTGGCGCTGAATATCGTCCGAGGAGAAGAAACGATCTATCTGCTGCTACGTTAATCGCTCGTCTTTTTTTTACGACAGCCTAACTGGCCAGGGATGCCACGCCATAAAAAATCGGACACCGAATCATGCGGTGTCCGAACTTCTCGTGATATCCTCCTTTTACCTCCCTTTCCACAGTAACTCACGGCCATGCTTGCTAAATTATTACGTTCAGCACTATTTGGTGCCCTTGTCGCCGGAATTATTCTGGCCGTACTGCCGTTTATCGGATCTGGCACGTCGTTTCTGAAAAGCAACGACAGAAATACTGATGGCTCGCCCGTAAGCTACCATCAGGGCGTCAACCGTGCGGCTCCTGCTGTGGTTAATATTTATAATCGGGTTGCCAATACAGAAAAGCCCAATGAAGTCGCTATTCATCCTCTGGGTTCTGGCGTCATCATGAACGACAAAGGGTATATTTTAACTAATAAGCATGTGATTAATAATGTACAGCAGATCCAGATCGAGCTGTCCGATGGCCGGCTGTACGAAGCCCGCGTGATCGGCTCCGATACCCTGACCGACCTGGCGGTGTTGCAAATTGATGGGGTTAATCTGCCTGTCATTCCCATGAATCCAGATCGTATCCCGCACGTCGGCGATGTTGTGATGGCAATCGGCAACCCTTATAACCTGGGGCAAACCGTTACACAGGGCGTTATTAGCGCCACCGGCCGCGTCAGCCTCAGCACTTACGGTCAACAAAGAAGCCAGGTAGGACGCCAAAACCTGCTGCAAACCGATGCGTCCATTAACCACGGAAACTCTGGTGGTGCGCTGGTCAATACGCTCGGTGAACTGGTTGGTATTAATACCCTTTCTTTTGATAAAAGCAGCAATGGCGAAACGCCGGAAGGCATTAGCTTCGCGATCCCTGTGGCATTGGCTACCAAAGTGATGGGCAAGCTCATCCGCGATGGCCGTGTGGTGCGCGGCTATATTGGTATCAACGGCGTACAGCTCGAAAATATTGAGAACAGCACGTTAACCAACAATCGTGGTGCTCAGGGTCGATTGACTGGCATTCTCGTTCAGACTATCGATCCCGGTGGCCCGGCGGATAAAGCGGGTATCCGCATTGAAGATGTCATCGTTAGCGTGAACAATAAGCCCGCGCGCTCGATTATCGAAACCATGGAACAGGTTTCGGAAATCTCCCCCGGCACCGTCATTCCCGTCACGATTGAGCGCGATAACAAACAAATCACGCTACAAATGACGATTCAGGAATTCCCCACCCAATAGTGGTATCCAAGGCTAGTTGATAAAAATATCAGCAGGTAAGCAAGAAACCGGGTGGGGCCCCACCCGGCTGGAAAATATCATTTAAAGAGAAAACGGGTGAAGCGCTTATTCGTGTTCTTTAACGCGTTCGATATTTGCGCCTAGCGCGCGCAGCTTATCTTCGATACGGTCGTAGCCACGATCGATATGATAAATACGATCTACCGTCGTCACACCTTCCGCGATACAACCCGCTAACACCAAGCTGGCCGACGCACGTAAGTCGGTCGCCATAACCTGTGCACCCGACAGCTTATCAACGCCGTGGCAAATCACCGTATTGCTCTCGATCTCCGCCTGTGCGCCCATACGGATAAGCTCAGGCACATGCATGAAGCGGTTTTCGAAGATGGTTTCGGTAATCACACCCGTTCCTTCTGCGACCAGATTCAGCAGGCTGAACTGCGCCTGCATATCGGTAGGGAACCCCGGATGCGGCGACGTGCGAACCGTAACCGCTTTCGGGCGCTTACCGTGCATATCCAGGCTGATCCAGTCTTCGCCGATTTCAATTTCTGCGCCAGCTTCACGCAGCTTCGCCAATACCGCATCCAGCGTATCAGGACGGGTATTGCGACAGATAATCTGACCACGAGATACCGCCGCCGCGACCAGAAATGTCCCGGTTTCAATACGGTCAGGCACCACGCGATACACACCGCCGCCCAGACGCGCGACGCCTTCGATGGTGATTTTATCGCTGCCTGCACCGCTAATTTTCGCACCCAGCGTATTCAGGAAGTTTGCCGTATCGACAATTTCCGGCTCACGCGCCGCGTTCTCAATAATCGTGGTGCCTTCCGCCAGCGTTGCCGCACTCATGATAGTTACCGTGGCACCGACGCTCACTTTGTCCATCACGATGTGCGCACCTTTCAGACGGCCATCAACCGTGGCTTTCACATAGCCTTCTTCCAGAACGATCTGCGCACCAAGCTGCTCAAGGCCATAAATATGCAAATCTACCGGACGCGCACCAATCGCGCAGCCACCGGGCAGCGATACTTGTCCTTGCCCAAAACGCGCCACCAGCGGCCCTAAAGCCCAGATAGAAGCACGCATGGTTTTCACCAGATCGTACGGCGCGCAGAACACGTTCACCTCACTGGCATCCACATGAACGGAACCATTGCGTTCAACGCGCGCGCCCAACTGACCAAGCAGTTTCATGGTGGTGTCGATGTCGCGCAGTTTCGGTACGTTCTGAATCTCTACCGGTTCTTCTGCAAGTAGCGCAGCGAATAAGATGGGCAACGCAGCATTCTTGGCGCCGGAAATGGTCACTTCCCCCGCTAGGCGGGTTGGCCCCTGAACACGAAATTTATCCATAGTCGTTGTATCTCAATGTCTTAATTCAATATTTCGTCACACTGATATCGGCGTTCTCTCCCCGCTCGCTCGGGGAATACTTAGAAGCCGTTCAGTTTACGGTCGCGTTGCCACTCTTCCGGCGTATAGGCCTTGATCGACAATGCATGAATACGGCCATCCGCGATGCACTCCGCCAGCGGCGCATAAACAGCCTGCTGTTTTTTGACTCGGCTCATTCCAGCAAAAAGTCCGCCCACCGCGATGACTTGAAAATGGCTGCCATCGCCAGAAACATGAACTTCTTCCAGTGCTAATGCGCTCATCAGCACATCTTTAATTTCGTTATTTTCCATCGCTCTCTATTTCTATGTCAGGGGGGAGTGATTTACAGGGAGGTATCTTAGATGAATATGGCGCTATCTTAAACAAGGAATGCGCCGATGCCTGAAGGAGAAATGAGGCATCGGCGAGACAGTTTAAGACACAGGAATGATTTCATTCAGATTATAGAGCGCAATGAGCGTTTTTAGCCGATCGCTGGCACCGACAATCGTGATCTCATCGCCTGAAGACGGCTGCTGGTAAACGTGCATCAGCAATGCCAACCCGGCAGAATCGACACGGTTTAAACCAGACACATCCAGCGTAGTTTTCTCCGCAAGCAACGATTCACGCTGCTGCCAGAACGGTAACAGCGTTTCACGATCGAGATCGCCGATTAATGCCAGCGTTGATTCCTGCGCCTGCCAGTTCAATGCGTTCGCCATATTCGTACCCAAATTACTTTTTCTGATCCAACGTGATGGTCTGCTTCGCCGAGGATTCTAGCTGTTGAGTCAGGCCATCAACGCCTTTTTGACGCAGTATTGCCGCCCACTCGTTTTGCTTAGTGGTGATCATGCTGACACCTTCGGCAATCATGTCATACGCCTGCCAGTTACCGGTTTTACTGTTCTTACGCCATTGGAAATCCAGACGTATCGGAGGACGGCCGCCGTTATCAACGATAGTGACGCGAATGGAAACGATATCAGCATTACCCAGTGGCTGTTCAGGGGCGATTTGATAGTTCTGCCCGTTATACATCGCCAGAGCCTGACCGTAAGCCTGCTCCAGATAGGCTTCAAACGCTTTGAAATAGGCATCACGCTGTGCCGGCGTCGAATCTTTGTAGTAACGACCGAGAACTAGCGCACCGGCGTATCTTACCTGCACATACGGCAACAGCTCTTCGCGCACGACGGTACGCAAATAGTCAGGATTTTGCTTGATTTTCGGCTGATCGTTCTTCAAACGATCAAACGTTTTTGCTGCCGTTTCGTTCATTAAACGATAAGGGTTCGTTTGATCCGCCGCGTTGGCTAATGGCGCAACCACCAGTAAAGCCACCATCAGTAAGCGTTTAAACATGCAGATATCCTCTTATGGATGTGAAGGAACAGGTTCGTTGCTGTGCTCAGGGTTTGCCGCAGGATCGGCACCCGGCTCCGTACCCGATTGACCGGCATTATCCTCGCTATTGCCGCCGCTCTTATATAGGAATTGGCCGATGAGATCTTCAAGCACCATGGCAGACTTGGTATCCTGAATCACACCACCGTCCTTCAGGATCGTCGTGCCCATCTCTTCATCTTCAAACCCCATGTTCAGTGCCAGATACTGTTCGCCCAGCAAGCCAGAGGTACGAATAGCCAGAGAACTGGTATCGGGAATATGATCGTAGCGCTGCTGAATATCCATCGCCACGCGTGGCAAATACGTTTTCTCATCCAGCGAGATATCCGCTACGCGACCAATAACCACACCGCCAATTCTGATCGGAGAACGCGCTTTCAACCCGCCAATGTTGTCAAACGTCGCGTACAGGCGATACGTTGGCTCACTGCCGATCGATTTGAGATCGGCCACTTTCAGACATAAAAAGAGAATGCCAGCCAGCGCGATCAACATAAACACACCAACCCAAACTTCAGTTTTCTTTGTTTGCATCGACTCAGTTCCCAAACATCAGTGCTGTCAGCACAAAATCCAATCCCAGTACCGCTAACGACGAGTGCACGACGGTTCGCGTCGTTGCACGGCTGATCCCCTCAGACGTCGGGATCGCGTCATAGCCGTTAAACAGTGCAATCCAGGTCACGGTAATCGCAAATACGATACTTTTAATCACGCAGTTCAGCACATCCTGACGCCAGTCAACCGCGCCCTGCATGGCAGACCAGAAGAACCCGCTGTCGATACCTTTCCAGTCCACACCGACCAACGCGCCCCCCCAGATCCCCACGGCGACAAAAATCACCGCCAACAGCGGCATGCTAATTAACCCCGCCCAAAAGCGCGGTGCGACAACGCGGCGCAGCGGATCGACCGCCATCATCTCCATGCTGGAGAGCTGCTCGGTTGCCTTCATCAGCCCGATTTCCGCCGTCAGCGCGGAACCCGCACGCCCGGCGAACAGCAGCGCCGTCACCACCGGGCCAAGTTCACGCAGCAACGACAGCGCCACCATCATGCCCAAACTGGCTTCAGCGCTGTACGTCGTCAGGATGATATAGCCCTGTAACCCCAGCACCATACCGATAAACAGACCGGAAACCATGATGATAAGCAGTGATTGCACGCCAACGCTGTAAAGTTGTTTCACCAACAGCGGCCACTGTTTTCTGAATTCGGGCTTACCCACTAGCGCATTAAACAGCATCAGCCCAGCGCGCCCAAACGCAGCACTGGCGAAGATCCCCTGACGCCCTAGCGACGCCAACGTCCGTAATAACATGACTGCGTTAACCCCCTGAACCTAGCAGCGACGTTTTATAGTCACCGGCAGGAAAACGGAAAGGCACTGGCCCGTCGGCGATGCCATCCAGGAACTGACGGACCTGCGGGTCATCGTTCGCCCTCAGTTGATCCGCAGTCCCTTCTGCTATCACCCGTTTGTCGGCCACGATATAGGCGTAATCGGCGATGCTCATCACCTCCGGTACATCGTGAGAAACGACAACGCAGGTCACGCCCAATGCATGGTTTAACTCATCGATGAGCTTCACCAGCGTCCCCAATGTGATCGGATCCTGCCCGACAAAAGGCTCATCAAACATAATCATCTGCGGGTCGAGCGCAATGGCTCGCGCCAGTGCGGCACGCCGCGCCATGCCGCCAGAAAGCTCCGCTGGCATCAGTTCGGCAGCCCCACGCAACCCTACCGCTTCCAGCTTCATCATGACGATGCTACGCAGTAAGGATTCCGGCAGTTGGGTATGCTCACGCAGCGGCCAGGCGACATTATCAAACACGTTCAAATCGGTGAATAACGCCCCAGACTGAAACAACATGCTCATTTTCTTGCGCGCGTTGTACAGTTCGCTACGCGACAGCGCCGGGATATTCTCGCCATCAAACCAGATTTCACCGCTGTCCGGCGATAGTTGCCCGCCGATCAAACGCAGCAACGTGGTTTTACCGATACCAGAAGGCCCCATGATTGCAGTAACTTTGCCTTTAGGGACATTAAGTGTGATGTCCGTGAAAATCTCTCGCTCTCCGCGCCGAAAGCTAAGACCACGGATCTCGACCAGATTAGTTGCCTCATGGTTCATTATTTCCATTCCTTACCAATCAGTACGCATATAGAGGTCTTTCACTCCAGCCTAACGGCTGGCTTTAATCAGAGTGAGAGTTTTACAAAAACTTACCGTAAGTTCTTGTCCAAAATGGCGGCATAAACCGTTACCTGATTTTACTTATCGCGACAGGTTTTACTTTTTCGCCAAGCGCCGTCAGAATTAGCACTCATCACAGAAAAATGCTTTTTGTGCGAAAATCGTCCAGAAATACTGACTTATTCGACAACAAGCCAGTGATTATACACTAAATAATTCGAGTTGCAGGAAGGCGGCGGCGCAGTGGGTCTCCAGAAACTTACCCCAGCCAACGCACATACAGCTTGAAGTATGATGGGTATATATCCTATTAAAGGACGCTGCATGCTTTTTGCAACACTACTCTTGTTCGTTGGTTTGCTACTGCTGGTTTACGGTGCCGATCGTCTTGTCTATGGCGCGGCTGTGCTTGCGCGTTCTCTCGGCTTACCGCCTTTCGTCATCGGCATCACCATTGTTGGCTTCGGCACTTCGCTACCTGAGCTGATCGTTTCTGTTACCGCAGCCTTAAACGATCAGAACGACATGGCCGTCGGTAATGTGATTGGCTCCAATATCACCAATATCTTACTCATTCTTGGCAGCGCAGCGCTCATTCGCCCACTAACCGTACATTCGGCCCTGTTGCGCCGGGAATTGCCGCTCATGGTGTCCGTCACTTTATTGTGTGGCGTTTTACTGCATGATAGCTATCTGAGCCGTGCCGACGGCATGATGCTGCTCTTTGCCGCTATTCTGTGTCTGGCGTTAATACTGCGTATGGCACGACAGGCGCAGCGGGAAGGCGGCGACAGCCTGACTCGTGAACAGTTGGCAGAGCTCCCGCAAGACGACAGCAACCAGATGGCTGCCGTGCTGTGGCTGATCCTCGGTATGATTATTTTACCCATGGCCGCCCGTATGGTAGTGGATAACGCGACCGTCATTGCGCGCTACTTCGATGTCAGCGAATTGACCATCGGGCTGACCATATTAGCGATCGGCACCAGCCTGCCTGAACTCGCTACGGCCATCGTCGGAACATTGAAAAAAGAAGATGATATCGCGCTGGGCAATCTGATTGGCTCGAACATTTTTAATATTGCGATTGTACTCGGCATACCCGCACTACTCTCGCCGGGCGCGCTGAATCCTCAAGTTTTTCAGCGCGACTACTGGGTCATGCTGGCGGCAAGCGTGCTGTTAACTGCACTGTGCCTCAGCAAAAAACGCCGTATAGGACAGGGCGCTGGCGTATTATTATGCTGCGCGTTTATCGCCTACCTTACGGTGTTGTTCTGTTTTTCATAATTACGCTGTTCCGTTTTTAACCATAATCAGGACTATTGGTATGTCACAGTTTGAACAAGACGCTCACCTAAAACAGCAGTCTGACCGTGCACTATCCGAACATAGACTACAACCCGATTTCGATTTCCAGCAGGCGGGCAAGCAGGTACTGAGTATCGAACGCGATGGGCTTGCGCAATTAGATCAGTATATTGACGACAATTTTACCCTCGCCTGCAAAAAGATCTTTCACTGCCAGGGCAAAGTGGTGGTGATGGGAATGGGCAAATCCGGTCACATCGGTTGCAAGATTGCCGCAACCTTCGCCAGCACGGGTACACCTGCTTTTTTCGTTCATCCGGGCGAAGCCAGCCACGGTGACCTCGGCATGGTGACGCCGCACGATATCGTGATCGCGATTTCCAATTCTGGCGAATCCCATGAAATCCTGTCGCTGATCCCTGTTCTGAAACGCCAGAAAGTGTTCCTGATCTGCATGACCAGCGCACCAGAAAGTACGATGGGTAAAGCGGCGGATATACACCTGTGCGTCCACGTTCCGCAGGAAGCCTGCCCGCTCGGTCTGGCCCCCACCACCAGCACCACCGCAACACTGGTCATGGGCGACGCACTCGCCGTGGCTTTGCTACAGGCGCGCGGTTTTACTGCCGAAGATTTCGCCCTATCTCACCCCGGTGGCGCACTTGGCCGCAAACTTTTACTGCGTATCAGCGATATCATGCATTCGGGCGACGAGATCCCCCATGTCTCACACGATGCCTCACTGCGTGATGCGCTGGTGGAAATTACGCGCAAAAATCTGGGTATGACGGTAATCTGCGAAGCGGATATGAAAATTCAGGGTATCTTTACCGATGGTGACCTGCGCCGCATCTTCGACATGAATATTGACTTGAACAGCGCGCGCATTGCTGATGTGATGACCGCGGGCGGCATCCGGGTCGCGCCGAACATGCTGGCGGTAGATGCACTTAACCTGATGCAGTCGCGCCACATCACCTCAGTGCTGGTGGCAGAAAACGATCGTCTGGTCGGTATTGTTCATATGCACGATATGTTGCGGGCTGGCGTGGTTTAAAAAGAAAGGATAATTGTGAATGAGTGAAACCAGGGCGCAAACCGATACCTGTTATGGGCCTGTCGATCAACAGGTACTGGATAAAGCCCGTGAAGTTCGCCTGTTAATCTGCGACGTTGACGGCGTGATGTCCGATGGTCTGATTTACATGGGTAACCACGGCGAAGAGCTGAAAGCGTTTAACGTCCGTGACGGTTATGGCATTCGCTGCCTGCTGACATCTGGTATTGAGGTTGCCATCATTACCGGGCGTTCCGCAAAGCTGCTGGTCGATCGGTGTAAAACGCTGGGCATTAACCACCTTTATCAGGGGCAATCAGATAAGGTTTTGGCCTTCAACGATCTGTTGGATAAACTATCGGTAACAGCGGATCAGGTGGCATACATCGGTGACGATATGATCGACTGGCCAGTAATGGCACAGGTTGGTCTGAGCGTTGCTGTAGCAGACGCACACCCATTACTGTTACCGCGTGCGGATTATGTCACTCGCATTGCGGGTGGCCGTGGTGCCGTACGTGAACTGTGTGATTTGATTCTGTTCTCGCAGAATAAGCTGGAGCATGCCAAAGGGTTGTCAATATGAGTAACACCAAGCGTTGGCTGACCGCTTTTCTGGCCCTGTTGGTGCTTGTCCTCATCGGCTGGAATATTGCGGATGACGACACCGTACCGGCACCGAATGCAAATGATCCTACAGTGCCAGTCTATACCAGCGAAAAGACCAACACTCAGGTATACAGCCCTGCGGGTAAACTGAGCTACAGACTCATTTCGGAAAAAGCGGAGTATTTCAACGACGAGCAATTGAGTTGGTTTACGACCCCCGTTGCCACGCTGTTTAATGAACAGGGCATTGCAACCTGGTCAGTACGCGCCGATCGCGCCAAGCTGACAAAAGACAAGATGCTCTATCTGTACGGCCACGTTGAGGTGAATAGCCTGACGAAGGACGCGCAGCTTCAGCGCATCACAACGAATAATGCCCAGGTGAATCTGGTAACGCAGGACGTCTCCTCCGATGATGAAGTCACCCTGTACGGCACCAGCTTTACCTCAAGCGGAATGAAAATGCGCGGAAATCTGCGTAATAAAACGGCCGAGTTGATCGAAAAGGTAAAAACCTCTTATGAAATCCAAAACCAATAATCTGATGCGTAACACCCTGATCGCCAGCTCGCTGTTCGCCGTCAGCGTTTCCGCCTTTGCCGTCACGGGCGATAGCAACCAACCGATTCGCATTGATTCAGCACAGCAATCTCTGGACATGCAGGGCAACACCGTGACGTTCACGGGCAATGTTGTCGTGAAGCAAGGGACGATTGAAGTGAAAGCCGACAAGGTTGTCGTGACGCGCCCACAGGGCACGCAAGGCAGCGAAGTAGTGGAAGGTTACGGTAACCCTGTGACGTTCTACCAGATGCAGGACAACGGCAAACCAGTAAAAGGCCACGCGCAAAAAATCCGTTACGAGCTGGCTACTGATTTTCTGGTACTGACAGGCAATGCCTATCTGGAACAGCAGGACAGCAATGTAAAAGGCGATCGCATCACCTATCTGGTGAAACAGCAGCAGATGGAAGCGACCAGCGATAAAGGAAAACGCGTGACGACGGTGTTAGTCCCCTCTCAGCTTCAGGAGAAAGAGAAAAAGAGCCAGCCTTCTCGTTCTCAACAATCGCAACCACGGGTCACTGAATAAGTTATGGCAACATTAACCGCAGAAAATCTGGCCAAGGCGTACAAAGGCCGTAAGGTCGTGGAAAACGTCAGCCTCACCGTCAATTCCGGTGAAATCGTCGGCCTACTAGGGCCGAACGGGGCGGGGAAGACCACCACGTTCTACATGGTCGTGGGCATCGTCCCGCGCGATGAAGGGCGCATCGTCATTGACGACGACGACATCAGCCTGCTCCCCCTGCACGAACGTGCCTTGCGCGGCATCGGCTATCTGCCGCAGGAAGCCTCTATTTTCCGTCGCTTAAGCGTCTATGACAACCTGATGGCGGTATTGCAGATCCGTAAAGATCTGACCACAGAACAGCAGGAAGATCGTGCCAATGAACTAATGGAAGAATTCCATATTATTCATTTGCGCGATAGTCTGGGACAATCGCTGTCCGGCGGGGAAAGACGCCGCGTAGAAATTGCGCGAGCGCTGGCAGCAAATCCCAAATTCATTCTGCTGGATGAACCGTTTGCGGGCGTAGACCCGATCTCCGTACTGGATATTAAAAAAATCATTGAGCATCTGCGTGACAGCGGGCTTGGCGTGTTGATTACCGATCATAACGTCCGCGAAACGCTTGATGTCTGTGAACGAGCCTACATTGTGAGTCAGGGCAACCTGATCGCCCACGGTTCACCGACCGATATTCTGGCCGATGAACAGGTGAAGCGCGTCTATCTGGGCGAAGGCTTCCGACTCTGATAGGGTAATATTTTCTCTTTGCAGTACTTATGGGACGTTAGCGCGATTTATGAAGCAAGGTTTGCAACTCAGGCTTAGCCAGCAACTGGCCATGACTCCACAGCTCCAACAGGCAATTCGGCTGTTGCAGTTGTCCACGCTTGAATTGCAACAGGAGATTCAACTGGCGCTGGAAAGCAATCCGTTGCTCGAGCAAACGGATCAGCACGACGAAATCGAGTCATTCGAAAAGGCAGACAGCGATTCACTGGATACCGGTGAAGCCCTTGAACAACGGGATATGCCGGAAGAATTGCCGCTTGACGCCACCTGGGATGAGATTTATTCCGCAGGCACACCGTCGGGCACGGGTTCTGACTATCGCGACGAAGAACTGCCCATTTATCAAGGCGAAACCACGCAAACGCTTCAGGATTACCTGATGTGGCAGGTTGAGCTGACGCCGTTTTCAGATACTGATGCGGCCATCGCAACGTCGATTGTTGATGCGGTGGACAACACCGGCTACCTTACCGTGCCGCTGGAAGACATTCTTGACAGCATCGGTGACGACGACGTGACGCTGGAAGAGGTCGAAGCCGTACTTAAACGCGTGCAGCGCTTTGATCCCGTTGGCGTCGCCGCTCGCGATCTGCGTGATTGCCTACTGGTACAGCTTTCTCAGTTTGACAACCGTACACCACGCTTGCTCGAAGCTCGCCTGATCGTCAGCGATCATCTCGATCTGTTAGCCAATCATGATTTCCGTAGCCTGATCCGCGTGACCCGTCTGAAAGAGGAAGTGCTGAAAGAAGCGCTGGCGCTGATCCAATCGCTCGATCCACGTCCGGGTCAGTCAATTAACACCGGTGAATCCGAATATGTGATCCCTGATGTGCTGGTGCGCAAGATACAGGGCGTGTGGGTCGTTGAATTGAACACCGACAGCGTTCCCCGTTTGCAGATTAACCAACAATATGCAGCACTGGGTAACAGCGCGCGCAACGACAGCGACGGGCAATTTATCCGCAGTAACCTGCAAGAAGCACGCTGGCTCATCAAAAGTCTGGAAAGTCGCAACGATACGCTGCTGAAAGTAACCCGTCGCATCGTCGAGCAGCAGCAGGATTTCTTCGAGCAGGGTGAAGAATTCATGAAGCCCATGGTATTGGCAGACATCGCCCAAGCGGTAGATATGCATGAATCCACCATCTCACGCGTGACAACACAGAAGTTCCTGCACAGCCCACGCGGCATTTTTGAGCTAAAATATTTCTTCTCCAGCCACGTTAATACCGATAGCGGCGGAGAAGCTTCGTCAACGGCTATCCGCGCGCTGGTGAAAAAGCTTATTGCAGCGGAAAACCCTGCGAAGCCATTAAGTGACAGCAAGCTCACCACGCTGCTCTCCGAGCAGGGCATCATCGTGGCACGCCGTACCGTCGCAAAATACCGAGAGTCTTTATCTATCCCACCATCAAATCAGCGTAAACAACTGATTTGATCTCAACAGAGAAGGAAGACACTATGCAGCTCAACATTACCGGACACCACATCGAGATCACTGAACCGTTGCGTGATTTTGTAAATGGTAAATTTGCCAAATTAGAGCAGTATTTTGACCGGATTAATCAGGTCAATGTGGTATTGAGAGTGGAAAAAGTTCAGCAAATTGCCGAGGCCACGCTCCATGTTAATGGTGGGGAGCTGCATGCAACCTCCGAAGCAGCAGATATGTACGCTGCGATAGATTTATTGATTGATAAGCTGGCAAGACAGCTCAATAAGCATAAAGATAAACTCAAGCAGCACTAATTTTCTCCTTTACCATTTGGTAAAGGAACAAACCCGCCCCATCTGTTGGATGGAGCGGGATCACCAGAAGTGAAAATAAAATGAGCCACGATCCCGTATTGCAACTCAGCACCGTATTACGTCCTGAGTGCGCCCGAAGCACAGTCCATTGCCAGAGTAAAAAACGGGCATTGGAAATTATCAGCGAGCTGGCCGCCAAACAGCTTAACATTCCCTCGCAGGTTATCTTTGATGCCATTCTGACCCGGGAGCGGATGGGCAGCACGGGGATCGGCGGCGGCATTGCCATTCCTCACGGTAAGCTGGAAGACGATAATGCGCTGGGTGCCATCGGTGTTTTCATCCAGCTAGAGCAACCGATCGCTTTCGATGCGATTGATAATCAGGCCGTTGATCTGCTTTTTGCCTTGCTGGTTCCAGCGGAACAATGTAAAACCCATTTGCATACCCTGTCGCTTGTTGCCAAGCGGCTAGCGGATAAAACAGTTTGCCGACGTCTGCGGGCGGCGCAAAGCGATGAAGAGCTATACCAGATTATGACGGAAGCGGATTAAGCTGGATGATAGCCATACTCACGATGACGGGCTATTCGCGGTAGAACGAGAGAATGCTTGCAATCCATGCGCTAAGCCGTCATTTTCTAGCGATACATCATAAAAATAGTGGCAATGAAAATTCGCCATCACGTTGCCAGAGGGGAGTCGTCAGATGGTGCTGATGATTGTCAGCGGTCGCTCAGGTTCAGGAAAATCTGTCGCCCTGCGCGCATTGGAAGATATGGGGTTCTACTGCGTAGATAATCTACCAGTGGTTCTGCTGCCAGAACTGGCGAATACGCTCGCTGCTCGTAATATTTCCGCAGCGGTCAGCATTGACGTGCGCAATATGCCGGAATCTCCAGAGATCTTCGAGCATGCCATGGAGCAACTGCCATCAAGCTTCTCGCCTCAACTGCTGTTTCTGGATGCCGATCGCAATACGCTGATCCGTCGCTATAGCGATACCCGTCGCCTACACCCGCTGTCCAGCAAGAATCTGTCGTTGGAAAGCGCGATTGATGAAGAGAGCGACCTGCTGGAACCACTGCGTTCGCGCGCCGATCTGATTATCGACACCTCGGAGATGTCGGTGCACGAGCTGGCCGAAATGCTGCGCACACGGCTGCTCGGCAAGCGGGAACGCGAGCTTACGATGGTGTTCGAATCGTTCGGTTTCAAGCACGGCATTCCTATCGATGCGGATTACGTCTTTGACGTGCGTTTCCTGCCGAACCCGCACTGGGACCCAAAATTGCGCCCGATGACGGGTCTGGATAAGCCCGTAGCGTCCTTCCTCGATAGACATACCGAAGTTCACAATTTCATCTACCAGACTCGCAGTTATCTGGAACTGTGGCTGCCGATGCTGGAAACCAATAACCGTAGCTATCTGACCGTCGCCATTGGCTGTACCGGCGGTAAACACCGTTCGGTGTACGTCGCGGAGCAGTTGGCAGACTACTTCCGCTCACGCGGTAAGAACGTACAGTCGCGCCACCGTACACTGGAAAAGCGTAAACCCTCGTAATCTTCGGCAAACCAGTATAGCCAGGTAACCCATGACAGTCCGGCAAACGGTTGAAATCAAAAATAAGCTCGGTATGCATGCTCGTCCAGCGATGAAGCTGTTCGAGCTGGTGCAGAGCTTTGATGCAGAAGTGATACTGCGTAATGACAGCGGCACCGAAGCCGAAGCCAGTAGCGTGATTGCCATGCTGATGCTGGACTCGGCTAAAGGACGTCTCATTGAGGTCGAAGCCGCCGGCCCAGATGAAGATCAAGCGCTTGCAGCCGTCATCGGGCTGTTTGAAGCCGGGTTCGACGAAGACTAGCTATTTCCTTAGCTGGCTATCTGTATACCTTAGTGCTTCACTTTCCCCTCCGAACCTCCTACTATCCACATATATCATATTTTCTTATACCCCCTGCGTTAATCCGCGGGGGGTTATTTTTATATCATCTGAAAATACCAACTGGAGAGGAGTATGACGAAACCTAACCTGACAATCAGTGAATTAGATGCAGAACGTCTGGATAAGTTATTGGAGCAGCCCGCCTTTGCGGACAGCGATATCGCACAGGCGTTGAATGAGGAACTGGATCGCGCAGAAATTCTGCCTTCAGCATCGATTCCCTCGCATGTCGTCACCATGAATAGTCGGGTGCGTTTCCGCGATCTGAATACCAACGAAGAGCATATCCGCACGCTGGTTTATCCCGCCGCGGTGAAAGACAGTAAAGAACCGCTGTCGGTGATGGCTCCGCTGGGCGCAGCACTATTGGGAATGCATGTGGGAAACGCTATCACCTGGCAGTTGCCAAACGGTGAAGAAGCGCGAATTGAAGTGTTAGAACTACTCTATCAGCCAGAAGCCGCGGGCGAGTACCACCGCTAAGCCAGAGAAACGCAGTAGAGTAACAGCCGTCGGGCACTGCCGACGGCGACGGTTACTCATACAGGCCAGGTTTATTCCCCTGCAATCTTCATTTCAGGCAGCAACACAGAACCACACTGGATATTGCTCCGGGTTTCGATATCGTTCCCCACCGTCACAATATTACGCAGCATATCTTTCAGGTTGCCCGCGATGGTAATCTCGCTGACCGGATACTGAATCTCGCCGTTTTCGACCCAGAAGCCAGATGCCCCACGAGAATAATCCCCCGTCACACCGCTCACGCCCTGCCCCATCAGTTCGGTCACCAGCAGGCCTTTGCCCATCTGTTTCAACATACCGTTGAAATCCAAGCCTTGCCCGGCAATCCGCCAGTTATGAATCCCCCCCGCGTGACCAGTGCTCTGCATCCCCAGCTTACGCGCGGAGTAGCTCGTCATCAGCCACGTCTGCAACACGCCCGCCGTCACAATTTCACGCGCCTGCGTCCGCACACCTTCGCTATCGAACGGCGTAGAAGCCAGTCCTTTCAACAAGTGTGGCAGTTCCTCAATCGTCAGCCACTCCGGCAGAATCTGCTGACCTAGCTTATCCAACAGGAAAGTGGACTTGCGATAAACGCTGCCGCCGCTGATGGCACCAACCAAATGACCAAACAGACCCGTAGCCACTTCCGCAGAAAACATCACGGGTGCCTGCATGGTTGGCAATTTACGCGGGGACAGACGAGATAACGTCCGACGCGCGCACTCTTCGCCCACCCATTCAGGGCTAAGTAAATCTTCCAGCGCACGGCCGACGGTGTAAGCATAATCCCGTTCCATATCGCCATTCACTTCGGCAATCACGCAACTGGACATGGAATGGCGGCTGGAGCAGTAGCTTTTCAGCAAGCCGTGGCTATTACCGAACACCTTAACGCCGTAGTGACTGTTAAAGCTGCCGCCTTCGGTGTTGGTGATACGTTTGTCAGCCTGTAATGCAGCCTGCTCTGCGCGGGCAGCTAACTCAATGCCGCGATCCGCATCCAGCTCAGTCGGGTGAAACAGATCCAGATCCGGCGCATCAAACGCCAGAAGATCGCGGTCCGCCGGACCAGCAAACGGATCGACTGAAGTATAACGTGCGATATCCAACGCGGCCTGCACAGTACGGGCTATCGCATCCGGGCTGAGATCGGTTGATGATGCGCTGCCTTTACGCTGTTGGTGATAAACAGTGATGCCCAACGCACCATCGCTGTTGAATTCAACATTTTCAACGTCACCATAACGGGTACTGACGCTAATGCCCGTCGTTTTTGACACCGCGACTTCTGCTGCATCGGAGCCGGCACGCGCCAGTTCCAACGCCTGAGCAACCGCGAGTTCCAGCGCTTTACGCTGCTCTGCAACCTGAGTAGTTATCGTCATTGTTCTGCCATAATGAGTGGAAGAAAGCTCACCATCATCTTCACTCGAACCGTATGAGTAGTAGAGAAATATGCTCTAAATAATTCAAGTTTCAGGTAGGCGGCAAGCGAAGGAGTCCCGATAAGCTTACTCAAGTAAGTGATTCGGGTGGCTAAACGCAGCCAACGCACATGCAACTTGAAGTATGACGAGCATAAAATGGTGTAGCATAATGCTTTCTAGTCTAACAGGATCTACGGACAATTTCGCACAAAGCCCAAACCTGTTAGTATCAGCCTCTTTTTTCTGGTGGGCACGCTGTTCACCATCCCGGAGCCACCGCGCATCGCGTTAGGCATTGCTCCTGGACACTTTTTAGGAGCCAACCATGAAGCAAAAGTACGAAGACTGGCTGAACGACGCTTCAGACAATCAAGAAGACGACGAAGATGATGAAATTATCTGGGTCAGCAAAAGCGAAATAAAGCGCGATGCCGAAGCGCTGAAAGATCTCGGCGCGGAACTGGTTGAGTTGGGGAAAAACGCCCTGGAGAAGATCCCGTTGGACGACGATCTGCGTGCGGCGGTGGAGTTGGCGCAGCGGATCAAGAAAGAAGGCCGTCGCCGTCAGCTACAGCTAATTGGCAAGATGCTGCGCGCCCGCGATCCGGAACCGATCCAAACTGCGCTGGATAAGCTGAATAACCGTCATAATCAGCAGGTGGCCTTGTTCCACAAACTGGAACAACTGCGCGACCGGCTAATTACCGAGGGAGACGATGTGGTTCCAGAGATTCTGACGCTGTATCCCCATGCCGACCGTCAGCAACTGCGTTCTCTGGTGCGTAATGCGCAGAAAGAGAAAGCAGCGAACAAACCGCCGAAAGCCACCCGTCAGATCTTCCAGTATCTGCGCGAGCTAGCTGAAACCAAAGACTAACGGTAAGCGCAGGATGAGGAGCATAGCTCACTCATCCTGTGTGTTATCAATATTAGTCGCTCAGCGCATGCTGATAATCACGTAGAATCCCAGTCAACCGTCCCACAGGTACCGTCACGTTAGGGGGAAGTTGCTGTTCTGTCAGTATCTGTTGGTAGCGTTCAAGTTCCTCTAATAACTGCGTGAAATAGCGGCTGCGCGTGGTATCGCGGCGGGCCAAAATCACCTGCTCAGCCGTCGCACGAATCTGACGATGAAAGGCAGACAGCGCCGCGTTTTGCGGAATATCCAGCGTTCTCAGGCGTTGATGCATGATGATCATCCATAAGGCAAGGCGATACTTAGCCATGTCGTCAGGGAAGCGGTTCAGCAGCAGGAACAGTTGTTGGTACAGCGCTGGTAGATGATTTTCCTTACGCCGCGTCGTATCGGTTGTCAGCGCAGAAACCGCGCCATACACAAAACGGTTCAGTAGCGTTCTTCCCGTATGCGATTTGGTGTTATCGCGAATCAGCAGGATCACCATCAACGCCACGAAACAGCCAATAATCTGACCGATCGCGTTGTCCAGAAATAAGCTGATGTTAAACGTCATCGGGTTATTCAGTAAGAGAACATTAATCGTACTGATCAATGCCCCCAGCGAGCCCAGCCGACGCTTCTGTACTTCAACGCCGAGAAAGAAGGTCATTGCGCCCAGGCTTAGGCACAGCAGTAATATACTTTGCTGCGTTGACGGTAGAATAAACATAAACATCAACGCCCCCAGCGGTAGCGAATAGATCGTCCCGTACAGAAAATCCATCCCCACCATCTTAGGATTCGGCAGGCGCATCGCAAGCGACGTCACTACCGCAATCATCATCATACAAATACCGCCAGAGCTCCATCCCGTGCTGAGCCAGAACAGGCAGCCCAATGCGGTCGCCACGCCAGTGCGTAAGCCGTTGATCATCGCATGGTGGGTTTCGGCTGATGGTACTTTAATTTCCACATCGTGGTTCAACACATCAGCTTCGATCTTACTGATACGTCCGTTAGTCTGCACCCCCTTCGCCAACAGCAGGTAGCGCGTTGCCGCCCCAACCCAACTAGCCAGTGTAGGCGGCACGTCGCGACTGTCGGCGGCAATCAGGTGGCGCAATGCTTTCACATGGTGATGCACATCACCAAACGATTCGACGGGCGGATCCAACACCTGCTTCAGGCTACTTTTTACATGCGTAGGAACATCTTGCAATGTCAGATAGGTTTCACACGCTTGTGTAATCATCGTAAGTGATTGTGTGTGCAGCGACGTTAAGCGACGATTGCTGTTCTGCCAGCGCGATGACTCCATCATCAGATTGCTGCGCATGCCGTCTAGTGCAGTAGTCTTGCGCACCAACGCGTGCCATGTCGTGTCTATCGTCCCCTCGTCTGCTCCACTCATGCTGAGTTGTAGTAACCGGTACTGACCTACCATCAGCTCGCGAAGGCTACGGTCAACATCCTGCTTGATCGATCGCGGTGCGAACAGTAAATCCGCAAAAATGACACAGGCAATACCCAACACAATCTCACTACAGCGCTCCACAGCAAACTGCGGCGTCAACATCGGCGTCCCTTGCGTCGCCAGAATAATAATCAACGTGGTATAGCCTGCGAGCCCGAAAATATAGGAATTTTCGATTTTAACCAGCGAAGAAATCCAATTGCAGAGGCCAGCCCAAATACAGCACAGCAGCATCATCACAACAGGTGCGCGAATAGTGGAGATAATGATGGCAAGTGCACCAATACAGCCGATAAATGTACCGACAATACGCAACATGCCACGATGGCGAATGGCACCAGAAAACGGCTCACCACCTGCCACGAACGCAGGGCCACCAGCGACAATCGCCGCCGTCATAACTGCCGTATTCGGGGTCCCCAATTGCAGGTGAAACCCCAGGAACAGGGAAAGTACGACGGCAAAGGTCAGCTTAAAAGCAAAGCGAAAGCGCGCAAGCTGTGGTGTCGTAAAGAATAGGGGGTCTGCCAACAACGAGGTTTTCATCATCGCCTCACTTAACCGAACTCACGCAGGCGATAGAAAAGGCTGATGAGCAGCGAAGGCCTTTTGTCATTGTTGACCTGCTCGCCAGTAATCAACACCGTCGCGGTAGTGCCCGCCGGATAGAGGTCACCCATTTGACGATCCAGGCGAATTTTCACCGGCACGCGCTGTGCCAAACGCACCCACTCCAAGTTGGAATCTACATTTGCCAAGCCTTTCGTATTTGCACTGTTGCTGTTGTTATTGACCCCAGCCGCTACGCTATCCACCGTGCCGTAAAATATCTTTTCGCTACCGAGTGGGGTAATTTCCGCACGATAACCGCGGCGCACGCCTTCAAGCTTGGTCTCTTCCATGTATGCCAGCAGGTAGAACGAATCCTTTTTCACCAGTGCCACTACCGTGTTACCACGCTCGATAAACTCGCCGTTTTGCACATGCAGATTGGTGAGCCAGCCGTCGGCCGGGGCACGTACCACGGTACGTTCCAGTTCCAATTTCGCCAGTACCAATACTGCCTGCGCTTTAGCAAGCTGGTGCGTTGCGGTTTCCAATGCGTTACTGGACTGATCGATATTTTCCTGCGACATCGCACTGACGCCCAATCGCGCCCGACGACCTGACTCTCGGCGTTTTTCCGTCACCAGCGCCTGATAGTAGGCGACATCGGCTTCCGCCTGCGTCACAGCCTGCTTGTAGCGCGGCTGATCGATAACAAACAACACATCACCTTTATTCACCAGTTGATTGTCCGTAACGCGCACATCCGTCAATAACCCACTGACATCCGATGCAATCGCCACCACATCTGCAGTGAACTTGGCATCACGCGTCCAGGGCGATTCGGTATAAAACGCCCAGACACGAAAAATGGCCACAATTGCACACAGCGCAACGGCTAGCGTGATGGCCATACGGCTCAATTTTTTAGCCAGCGTAGCCTGCCGTCTAAACAAGGTTAAAAAGAAATTTTTCACAGACGCCTCACAGGCCGTAACGGAACAGTAAATAGAATAAGCAGCAGAACAGCGCGCTGTTAAACAGCGCCGGATGCCAAACGAAATCATAGATACCCGTCGGTAGCAGTAGGCGGTTCACGACAAAGAACAGGGTCAACGACACCAGCAAGACAAAAAATATGGGGGGAAATGACAGCCCGAACAACACCATAACTGGGAGTGAACTCATCCTCTTTTCCTTTTTCTCGTAGATAGCGGTAACGAACAAGTGTGCTACCAGGTAGTAAATTATGTCGTGCGGCTCCATTGCGTCGTGCTGACGTTCTGCATTGACAACAGGGCCTCATCCCGCAGGCTGACGGCCAACGAAGGAGATAGCGTTAAACTGATGAGTAGCGATATCAGCAGGGGGCTGACTAGCGATGGGAAATCAGTGTATTACTCTCTATTGGGTAAATAATCATAATCATTGGATAGTCTTGGGTGGACAATGCTCCACCCGACACCAACGGATAGGCTATATTATGAATACTTATTATCGCCTTATCTACATAGTGTGATCTAAATCACTTTTAAGCCAGAGTGAATAATGGAAAGACTAAAAAGTATGTCAGTGTTTGCTCGCGTGGTGGAATGTGGTTCTTTTACCGCCGCCGCCCGCCAGTTGCAGATGAGCGTATCCGCCGTCAGCCAGACCGTCAGCAAGCTTGAAAATGAACTACAAGTTAAGCTGCTGAACCGCAGCACGCGCAGCATTGGGCTGACGGAAGCGGGAAAAATTTACTATCACGGCTGTCGCCGCATGCTGCATGAAGCTCATGAAGTACACGAACAACTTTATGCCTTTAACAACACGCCGATCGGCACGCTGCGCATCGGCAGTTCTTCCACCATGGCGCAGCATGTGTTGTCCACCATGACCGCCAAGATGCTAAAAGAATATCCCGGTTTGTCCGTCAATCTGGTTGCTGGCATCCCCGCTCCCGACCTGATCGCCAACGGCTTAGATATCGTTATCCGTGTCGGCCCGCTGCAGGATTCCGGCCTGTTCTCGACGCGTCTGGGTTCAATGCCGATGGTGGTCTGTGCCGCGAAAAGTTATCTGGCGCAACACGGTACGCCGGAGAAACCGACAGATATGGGGAATTTTTCCTGGCTGGAATACAGTGTACGACTCGATAGCGAATTCGAACTAATCGCACCGGAAGGCATTTCGACCCGCATCACACCACAGGGGCGCTTTGTCACTAACGACCCGCAAACGCTGGTGCGCTGGCTCAAGACAGGGGCAGGTATCGCGTATGTTCCGCTCATGTGGATCGTGGACGAAATCAATCGCGGCGAAATAGAGATTCTGTTCAACCGCTACCACTCCGACCCGCGTCCGGTTTACGCGCTTTACACCCGTAAGGACAATCTGCCGCTAAAAGTGCAGGTCTGCATTAACTACATGACGGAATACTTCAAAAACGTCGCTCTGATCTATCAAGGTTATAGTGAGAATGATAGCGAGGACAAAAAACCGCGCTCATAAAGCGCGGTTTTAACCGGGGGATCAGAACAAATTACGCGGTCCCGCCGACAGTCAGGCTTTCCAGCTTCAGCGTAGGCTGACCAACACCGACTGGCAGGCTTTGCCCTTCTTTGCCGCATACGCCGACACCTTTATCCAGCGCCAGATCGTTGCCGACCATCGAGATCTGCTGCATTGCTTCAATGCCAGAGCCAATCAGCGTCGCGCCCTTGACCGGCGTGGTAATCCGACCTTTTTCGATCAGGTAGGCTTCGGATGTCGAGAAAACGAATTTACCAGAGGTGATATCAACCTGACCGCCGCCAAAGTTTGGCGCATACAGGCCGTATTCGACACTGGAGATAATCTCTTCCGGTGTGGATTTTCCAGCCAGCATGTAGGTGTTGGTCATACGTGGCATCGGTAGATGCGCATAAGATTCGCGGCGACCGTTGCCCGTCGGCGCAACGCCCATCAGACGAGCATTCAGCTTGTCCTGCATGTAGCCTTTCAGAATACCGTTTTCGATCAGAACATTGTATTGCCCCGGAACGCCTTCATCGTCCATTGAGATGGAGCCACGACGTCCGCTCAACGTGCCATCGTCCACCACGGTACACAGCTCTGACGCGACGAGTTTCCCCATCTGTCCGCTGAATACTGACGTACCGCGACGGTTAAAGTCACCTTCCAGACCGTGACCGACCGCTTCATGCAGCAGCACGCCCGGCCAGCCTGCGCCCAACACGACAGGCATCGGCCCTGCGGGGGCAGCTACCGCCGACAGGTTAACCAGCGCCATGCGCACCGCTTCTTTTGCCCACGCATCGACGCGAGGCTCGCCGTCCGTCACTTCCCAGAAATACGCATAGTCACCACGCGTGCCGCCGCCGCTGGCACCGCGCTCACGTTTACCTTCCGCTTCGACCAGAACGCTGATCGACAGACGAACCAGCGGGCGCACATCTGCCGCCAGCGTGCCGTCAGTTGCAGCCACCAGAACCAGCTCATACACACCAGTCAGGCTGGCAGAGACTTCCTGCACCCGCGTATCCGCAGCACGCGCGACCGTATCCGCACGCTGCAACAGTGCAATCTTATCTTCACGTGTCAGGCTATCCAGCGGATTCAAGGTTGGATAGAGCGCGCGATGCGACACTTCACCCAACGTGCGAACTTTACCGGCGCCCTGTTCCCGCACAATGCTGCGCGCGGCCTGAGCACTCTGATGCAATGCATTCAGCGTGATCTGATCGGCATACGCAAACCCAGTCTTTTCACCGTCAATCGCACGGATACCCACGCCCTGATCGATGTTATAGGAACCGTCTTTAATGATGCGATCTTCCAGAACCCAAGATTCATGGTAGCTGGATTGGAAATAGAGGTCGGCATAGTCCAGCCGACGTTCATTAAGCGACCCCAGCACAGCGGCGAGATCGTCAAGATTCAATTTGTTGGCGGTGAGTAATTGCTCACTGACAAACGAAAGGCTCATAGTTTTTCACTCTTTATCAGATAATTGGCTGAGTACGCTGCGCCGCCCTAACGGCATTATTCGCCTTTCTTTTTGTTCGGCTCACGCAGCACTTCCTGAATCTTTGGCTGATCGAGGCTACCGGAAATCTGGTAGCGAATCAGCGAAATCTTGTTCCATAGCGGTGCCAGCACTCTACTGGCAGCAAACACCGCAGCCCCCACTACCGGATTGACGGCAAATGCGGTTGCTACGCCCACCGTTGCAGAAATTTCCGGGGCGATAACCGCTTCCATATTGACCTGTCGCTGAGCGAGGTCGAGATCGCCTTTCATCGCGATATCTGCCTCCAGCCCGTCGATCAGCATATCATCAGTATGAAGTACACCGTCTTTAATCCATGCGGTGCTGCTAATCGAATCGAAGTAAAACCCACGACCAAACGTATCACTAAAATCGAACCGCAGCTTACGCATCAGCGCATCGAAGCTCAATAAACGCAGCAACTGCCCTGCCTGACCGGTGCCGACTTCAGCAATTTCGCCTTTGCCAATGCGCGTGTGCAATATTCCGCTCAGGCTAGCAATATCCGGCGCCCAAGGTGTCCCACGCCAATACAGATCGTAATCCACATCGAAAGAACCGGCCTTCAACGGTGAAGCTACGCCAAACCAGTTAGCATTCTGTTCCAGACTCTCCCCCGTCAGGCGGCCTTTTAGCGCCGTCCGCACGCCTTCTGCATTTTCCTGCCAGGACCCGTTTACCGTCAGGCGAGCCTTGCCTGTATCAATAATACCGTCCGCCAGCGTCAATTTTTCCTTCTCTGGCAACAGCGTTCCCTGAATACGCCCCATATTCTGCCCGATAATCCAACACTGCCGGCAGTTAACCGCCAGCGACGGCCAGTCTTCAAAGCTGATACTCGGATCGTTCAGTGGCGATTTTTTCTCCGCCAGAGCCACCGGATTGGTCGCTTCATTACCTTTCCACTGAGGATTGTAGTAAAGATAATTGATGTCGCTGCGCCACATGCCGCGATTAGGTATCGCGACCGTTCCGTCAATTTCGCGTCCTTTCGCCCGCACTTCACTGCCGCCAAGCGTATTTTTGCGCGTAATTTCCAGATCGTGCCACTGCTGCCCCAACAGTTGCAGTTCAGGCGTTCGCAGCGTCACCGCGTCTGGGAAACGAAGAGAGCTATGCGCCTTTTTCCCTTCCACTGGCGTCGAGGAACGTAGCGAAGGCAAAAGCCCCAGCCAGCTTTCAGCATCCAATGGCGGAAGATCGAGCATCAGCGCGGCATCCTCTGGCAATGCTGGTGCCACCGTTGCCGCATTCTGCCAGCTTGCCCGCGCCAGCATCACGGTGTCGCCTTTCAGCAGCCATTGGCTATTGAAGCGGTTATCCTTGCCCACTCGCCCCTGCATCGTAAAACCATTCAGGTCACCGCCGGCTTTGACCTCCAGCGGCAAGTTCTCGCCAGCGGGCTTATTTAACGGGTTAGGTAAGTGACTACTTACTTTGTTTAAATCAGCTTGTACATCAATATTATAGGTTGTTTTACCCGAGTGCGGCAGATTGATGGCTACCGTACTCTTCCAGTTAGCCGCACCAGACAGAACTTTGCTTACCGATGCCGGTAAACCGGGCAATAGTGCAGGCTGCCAGTCACCCTGCAAGTCTACATTCACCAAAAAAGCCTGCGCCTGCTCTTCCGTCGTGAAATTAACCGCCATTGGCTGATTCAGCCAATTTGCCTGAAGCGTCTCACTGCGCAAATTGCCGTTTTCATAGCGGAATTTACCTGTAAGATCCTTAATCGTGGTATCCAATGGCTTGATGTACAGGGTGTTATTGTTCAGCGCAATGTCACCACTGGCGCGGACATCATCACCAACCAGTGGGATATCCAAATGCAGTGAGCCTTTCACCGACCCGCCAATTTTTAGTTCATCCAGCGCCATACCCAGCGAGGATTTCAGCGGCGTCTGATGGAAATAGTTGCCCACCTCCGGTCCTGGACCGTCTAGCTCACCATCAACGAGCAGCATCTCTTTTTCATAATCGGGAATAACCGCGCTAATATTTTTGCCTTCAACCTTACCCAGCCAGGTTTGTGGCGCAAACATCCACAGACCGTTGTTAGCAAAATCCAGATTGATATCCAGCGGCGTCAGCGCAGGCCAGCCCGGTTGAAACTCGAAAGTCGCCTCTTTCACCGGCACCCAGACTTCAAACTGGCCTTCGTTATGCGTAAACGGGAAATGCTGCGGGTTACCGGCAAAGATCAGCGTCGCATTATCGACTCGACCGCCTTTCAGCGCACCGCTCAGATAATCCACCAGTTCAGTACCCATAAACAGTTCAGGATAATAGCGCCAGGCATCAGCCGCATCGGTCAGCCGGATACCCGCCAGAATATCCAGCTTCGGTTCCTGCTTAGCAGGCTGTTCATAACGGAAATCACCGTTAGCCCACAGTGATTTAGCCTGTACATCCAGACCGTGGCTCCAGAGTGACAAACCTTGCGCATCATTACGCCAGTCTATCGTGCCACTGGCCTGCTTGATTTCTAGCGGCGCGCGGAACATATCCACATAGGGCAGCGTACTCTGCTTTAACGAGACGCTGACCTGACCACGCTCGACGCTACCGCGTGCAGAACCGGAGAAATGATCGACTCCCGGCAGTAATTCCCACTGCTTCCAGCTCACATCCTGCCAGTTGGCGTGAAAACGGCTTCTCTCCGGCTGTTGCAAAGGGATATCGACAGCAACGGTATTCAAGGTGCCCGTCGGTTGCAGTTCATCCCAGCGCGCTTTCAAGGCTGGCGTCGTACTGGACAACAGCGGAAGCAGCGTGCTTACGCGCTCCAGCGCCAGATTGCTGGCCCGAACGCGTAGCTCTTCCTGTCGATCGGGCCCCAGCATGTGCTCGTTTTTTGGCAGCCACAGAGCAGAGAGTCGACCTTTCGGCCAGGCAACGCCATCCGTTGCCAGATTCAACTCAGGAACCTCCACCTGCCAGCCATTTTCCTGACGGCTGACATGTAGCGTCATATCATCCACATTCAGGCGGTGCGCATCATGGCCTTCACCCCAATTTGCCGTCCCCTGATTGAGGAGCACATCGCCACTGTGGATATCACCATCACGGACGTTGAGCCACGCAGCCAGACTAAAATCAGCGTTTTCCAGCCCGGTATTGTTTTTCATCCAGCGGCTAAGCCAAGGCTTCATATCAATGTTGTCGGCTTGCAAATAGAACGTGCCGTTGCCAAGCAGTCCCTGCTCATCGTGCAAATCCATACGCATCTGCACCACGCCGTGCTGGCCGTTAAAACTCGACAGGCTAATCAAGCCTTCCGCACGATGGCGTTTGTCAGAATTCAGCCAGGTCAGTTGAGGTACGCTGAGTTCCGCTCGGGAACCAGAAGGGGTAAGAAAGGTAATCCGGCTATCACGCAGGTCAAAGTGGTCAAACTGGCGCAGGAAAAGATCGCTGACCTTTCCTGACTCCATCAGTTTTCTATCCTGCTGCTGCCCATTAAATTGGCTATTAAGATCGAGCTTTAGCTGATGAAATGTGAGATCGCGAAACTGCCAGCGCCCGTGCAGCAGCGATTGCCACACGTCCAGTGCCAGCGTAATGCGCTCAACCTGCCAGTCCGATTCCGGCAGAGAAGTGCGAAATTTTTCAATTTCCAGCGTGGGGCCAAAGGACTCCCAACGCCCGGTCATTGAGCCGATTTCTAACGGGACGCCAGCAGCGGACTGCGCCCAAGCCACCAACTGTGGCCGAAAATGGTCGAGTTGTGGCAACACCAGTCTTAAGCCGCTGACTAACAGCGCAACCATCACGACAAGAGTGGCACCCGTGATGACTACTATTCCGGGCAGTCGCCTCACTAATTTCTCCTTCTTTCGTCGCCGACGACGAGCGCACGAATTTACATCATGACGACGTCGAACTGCTCCTGGCTATACAGGGGTTCGATTTGTACTTTGACCTGCTTGCCGACGAAAATTTCAACTTCAGCTAAGGCGTGCGACTCTTCGCTTCTCAGCGCTTCCCCGACAGCCGGTGAAGCATAGACCAGGAAACGGTCGGTATCATAGGCGTGGTGGACGCGCACGATTTCACGCATGATTTCATAGCAGACGCTTTCCACCGTCTTCACCGTGCCGCGACCATGGCACGTCGGGCATTCATGACACAGCACGTGTTCGATACTCTCGCGCGTGCGTTTACGCGTCATCTCGACTAATCCTAGTTGAGAGAAGCCGTTAATACTGGTTTTGACTCGATCTTTACTCAGCGCCTGCTCCAGTGAATGCAACACCCGCCGACGATGATCTTCGTTATTCATATCGATGAAATCGATAATGATGATGCCGCCGAGGTTGCGCAGGCGCAGTTGTCGCGCAATCGCCTGTGTCGCTTCCGTATTGGTATTGAAAATGGTTTCATCCAGATTGCGGTGGCCGACGAAGGCCCCCGTGTTGATATCGACGGTCGTCATCGCTTCTGTCTGGTCGATGATCAAATAGCCACCAGACTTCAATTCAACCTTTCTGTCCAGAGAACGCTGAATCTCATTTTCCACATCAAACAGGTCAAAAATCGGCTGTTTTCCGGCATAGTGTTCGAGCTTACGCGTCATCTCCGGAATATATTCGGAGGTAAATTCCAGCAGCGCTTCATACGTCAGCCGAGAGTCGATCCGAATGCGATCCAGCGCCGCCCCGGCGAAATCACGCAAAATTCGCTGTGCGAGCGCCACTTCGCCGTAGAGCTTACATTTGGTCTGGTTGCGTTTTTTGCGCTCCATGACCTTGCCCCATAGACGCTTCAGAAACGCGGCATCCTGCGAAAGCTCTTCTTCACCGATCCCTTCCGCAGCGGTACGAATAATGAAACCACCATCATCATCGCAATACTCCGCGACCGTTTTCTTTAAGCGCTCACGTTCCGCTTCGCTCTCAATACGCTGTGAAACCCCAACGTGTGAAGCTCCGGGCATAAACACCAGATAACGCGATGGCAGCGTGATGTCAGTCGTCAGACGTGCGCCTTTGGTCCCCAGTGGATCTTTAACCACCTGAACCATGAGATCCTGTCCCTGACGCACCAGTTCGGCGATATCACGGACGTGAAAATTCTTCTGTTCGTCACCGGCGACACATTCGGTGTGCGGCATAATATCGGACGCGTGCAGGAATGCGGCTTTATCCAGGCCAATATCCACAAACGCCGCCTGCATGCCCGGCAGGACGCGACTCACTCGGCCTTTATAAATATTGCCGACAATACCGCGTTTCGCATCACGCTCAATGTGAATTTCCTGCAGAATACCGCCGTCGATATAGGCAACGCGCGTTTCTGACGGTGTAACGTTTACCAGTAACTCAGCAGTCATGTTTTCCTCTTGCACTCCGCAACGCAGCAAAATTACTGAATAGTTCGTGAGTTTCTACCAACGGTAGTCCAACCACCGCGTAATAGCTTCCGTTAAGCGACCGGACAAAGCACCCGCCTTTGCCCTGAATGCCGTAAGCCCCGGCTTTATCCATCGGCTCACCGCTGGCAATGTATCGCTCGATATCCTGCGACGAAAGCGGACGGAAGAGGACATCGGTTATCACCAGGCAGCTCAATATGTCGTCTTTATCCGCCAACGCGACGGCAGTCATCACCTGGTGTTGCTTCCCGGACAGTTGGCTCAGCATCTCTGCCGCATGGATTTCGTCCTGCGGTTTTTCCAATACTTGTCCGTTCAGTACCACGATGGTATCGGCCCCCAGAACGGGCAAATCCAACGGAGCAACCGCAACGCCTGCGGTCGCTTTTTCATGCGCCAGACGCCGGACGTAAACGTCCGCCGCTTCCTCCGGTAAACGCTGTTCTTCCACCGCCGCATTCAAAACAGAAAAAGGAATATCGAGCTGCGCGAGCAGTTCGCGGCGACGGGGAGAAGCGGAAGCCAGATAAAGCTGGGTCATGAATCACCTTATTGCACAGTAAACTGACGACGAATTTTACGCATCAGCAGGAACAGCCACGGCCAGAGTACCCCATCAACGACGCTGTTCCAGAGCGTTTCCGGTCGGAAAGAGACATTAATAACTAAAAATTCCGCCCAGAACACCGTGAGATCCATCAACAGTGACAAGACCATGACGATTAATGCCTGCTGCCATAACGCCATATTCCGGAACAACTGAAATTTAAAGGCCACCAGATAAGCAATAATGCTCAACGCCAGCGCCCGCACGCCCAGTGTAGACCCCAGGATCAGATCCATAATCAGACCCAATATAAATCCGGTACCAACGTTTACCCGATGTGGCAATGCCATCACCCAGTAAATAAGAAACAGTGTCAGCCAGGAGGGGCGAAACATGTAGATCTCATCCGGCCACGGCATAATCTGCAACACCATGGCGATCAGAAAAGAAAGCCAGATAATCCAGTTGCCATGCCTGCGATAACGGTTCATTGGCGGCCTCTCTGCGGCTCGGCGGTGGGCGCAGGGGCATTAGGTGGAAGCGGCGGCCCCATTTCATCAGGTGAAGGTAACACCTGCGGCATCATCTGCATCAGGCGCTCATTGGCAACCCGATGCACTTCCGCTGGCGGCAGCGACGTATTGGCATTATTTTCCACGCCCCACAGCAACAACAGATAGCGTAGGCGCTGTAGCCCCGCCGTCGGACGCGCCTGAATAATCGTATAGGCTCGCTGCGTATCTGCTTTGACCGATGACACTACCCCGACCGGATACCCTTCAGGGAAACGCCCACCCAGACCCGATGTGACCAACACATCACCCACTCGGATATCGGTATTATTAGGCAGATGCTCCAGTTGCAGATCGTCGGTACAGCCATTGCCAGCGGCAATCACGCGGATATCATTGCGTAGCACCTGAATCGGCAACGCATGGGAAACATCACAAATCAACAAAACCCGGCTGGTAAACTGACCAACCGCCACAACCTGACCCACCACGCCTTTATCGCTGATGACTGGTTGCCCTTCATACACGCCGTTCGCCTGACCCTTATCAATCACCACCTGATCGCTATAAGGATCCGTTCCAGCGGACATCACCTGCGTGACCATCTTCTGCTCATCCTGACGCAGTGGAGAACCCAGCAATTCGCGTAACCGCGCATTTTCCTGCTTGAGCTGACCTAGCAGCAAAAGGTCACTGTTTTTCATCAACAGTTCCTGACGCAGCGCGGTATTTTCAAGACCTAATTGCTCACGGGTTGCCAGTGAGGCGGACATGTTGTCCAGCGCCTGACGCGGCCCATTGGCCAAAAAATAGAATGGGCTGACGGCGGTATCCATGTACGTTCTGATTTTAACGAACGAACCGAGCCGACTGTCCGCAACGATCACGATAATCGCGGTAACGACAGTAAGGAAAAGTCGTAATTGCAGGGAAGGCCCCCTGCTAAAAAGCGGCTTCATAAAGTTTGCGTATTCCTCGACAGCAACCTCAAATCGCTCCTGGCGATTTTTAACGTCACAAAGCAGCACCCTGTAGGGCTACAGGCAAATAAAAAAGGGGTAACCACGAGAGATGAAAAACGCAAGCGTTCATCCATCCGGTCCCCCCCTTTTTCCAGACAGGATTACTCCTCGCTGAACAAATCGCCACCGTGCATGTCGATCATTTCCAGCGCCTTGCCACCACCACGGGCGACACAAGTCAGCGGATCTTCAGCCACCACAACCGGAATACCGGTTTCTTCCATCAGCAAACGATCCAGGTTACGCAGCAGCGCACCGCCGCCAGTTAACACCATACCGCGCTCGGAAATGTCGGAGGCCAGCTCCGGTGGACACTGTTCCAACGCCGCCATAACTGCGCTGACGATACCCGTCAACGGCTCTTGCAGCGCTTCCAGAATTTCGTTGGAATTCAGCGTGAACCCACGCGGAACGCCTTCTGCAAGGTTACGACCACGCACTTCAATCTCAAGGACTTCGTCACCCGGATAAGCGGAGCCAATTTCATGCTTAATACGTTCTGCCGTCGCTTCACCAATCAGTGAGCCATAGTTACGGCGAACGTAGTTGATGATCGCTTCATCAAAGCGGTCACCGCCAATACGTACCGAAGAGGAGTACACCACGCCGTTCAGCGAGATTACCGCGACTTCTGTCGTACCACCACCAATGTCCACGACCATGGAACCCGTCGCTTCAGATACTGGCATACCAGCACCGATCGCCGCCGCCATCGGCTCTTCGATCAGGAACACTTCACGGGCACCGGCACCGAGTGCAGATTCGCGAATGGCACGGCGTTCAACCTGCGTCGCGCCGACTGGCACACACACCAGCACACGCGGGCTCGGGCGCATAAAGCTGTCGTTATGCACTTGCTTGATGAAGTGCTGCAACATTTTTTCCGTGACCTGGAAATCGGCAATAACGCCATCTTTCATCGGGCGAATTGCCACAATATTCCCAGGGGTTCTGCCCAGCATCTGCTTGGCGTCATGGCCTACTGCTGCCACGCTTTTTTGGGAACCAGTACGATCCTGACGGATCGCAACCACAGAGGGTTCATTGAGTATGATGCCCTGCCCTTTAACATAAATCAGGGTATTGGCGGTACCCAGGTCGATGGACAAGTCGTTGGAAAACATGCCACGAAATTTCTTAAACATAACTAAAGGATAATCCTGCAAGCTGGGGGCGAAAAATAAATCCGCCTACTTTACCAACCACACGAAGCAGCGACAAGGCACGAAAAGGCTCTGCTTCGGTGAAAAATAAGTCTGAGTTGCGCACGTCGACATCAGGGATGTAGGCACAGAATGCCTTCTCCTCAGGCAGCAAGGCATTTTACCCCTATCCACCCGACAGAATTGCGCTAACACAGGACATAAAATCTAACATTTAATCGGATTGGCGCTAACGTAAGCACACACTAACCGATTTAACAACCGCCTCATTCTACGTCAATTTGAACAGGACGTTTATACTAAACACGATGCTGCGGTGAATATTTTTTCAGCTCATCCGTTACAGGGATTGATGCGGCAAAAAAATCGCCTTGCCCGCCATAAACCCCCTTACCCAACAGCATCCGCCACTCCTCTTTGGTACGCACACCAGCGGCAAACACCCGAGTTTGCGTACCTTTACAGGCTTCGGTCAAGCTTTGCACAAAAAGCTGATTTTCCGGGCGACGTTCAAGACTGCGCACCAAACCGGGATGAAGCTTGATGACCTCCACGGGAAGCGACTTGATATACGTCGTGCTGACCAGTGTCAAACCCGCCTGCGTTACCGCCAAGCGACAGCCTAATTCCAGGATCACATTAAGAACCGGGCGCAGGCGACCGATATATTGACAAACATCAGCCTCTGCAAGTTCAAATAAAATGCACTGCCGCTGTGTTTTCGGACATTGCAGCAATATTTCGTTCAACCAGCGCAAGAAAGGTTTTTGCAAAAGTGAGTCCACACTTACTGGAAGAGCCAGCGTTTCTCCGGGCCAGTTCGCTGACAAATCAACAATTCGAGCGACCAGTTGGCGATCATAGCTAGCCGCCAACCCCAACTGTTGAACCAGAGGCATATACTCTGCGGCGAGCAATTCCTGTTCCCCGTCGTAAATCCGGCTCATCATTTCACGATGATGCACAACGCCCTCTTTGGTGACAGCGGGCTTCTGGTACAATCGCGGCCCGCCACGCGCCAACGTTTGTTCCAGCAAGGTCCGCCATTTCACGCTGCCGCGCCCTTTATCCGGCACCTGCCTGTCAAACACGCACCAACTGTTGCCCCCCTGCAATACCGCATTACGCGTCGCATCCTCCACGCTTTCCATAACCTGCTCAGCACTTTGCCCGCCGCGATAGGCGCAAATACCAATGTGGAGAACCTCCTCCCGATCGATAAGCGAACAGGCAGGGAGAATATCAATGGCTTTCACCAACTGCGTGGCAATCGCATTAGCTTCCTTTAGCGTACTGTGGGGGAGTAATACGGTGAAATCGCTGCTGAAATAGCGCGCCAGCAGCGCAGAGGGGTAGCGCATGACAAACGTCGACAGCAGGTTGACGAGCGTAAAACGGTATTCCTGCAGGATAGCGCTATCGCCATGCGTTTCCTGTAACGTTTCAAAATCAGGCACGCGGATCATCATAACGATGCCGTGTGTCCCCACCTCTTCGCCATCTTCCAACTGCGTGGTCAGTTGATTATCAAAAAACAGACGATTGTTCAGCCCGGTTTCAGCATCCTGCGCGGCAAAGGCACGAATTAAGGTATCAACCCGCCCGCGTTCCTCACGCGCTTCCACTAAATCAGACAACAGTTGGTCGAGTGCCCCGCTGGTATTGACGGGCCATTCATGTACTGCCCCCTGCATCACCGATTCACGTTCGCCTTTGAGAATACGCTGCGCTCGCTTTTCCAACTCTTCCTGTCCGGCAGTCTGGCGGCGTAGCCAGCGAATGGAGAAGTAAAGCATCAGGAGCATCAGGCTTGCGGCCAGTAACACCGACAGCGTCGACACCACAAAGCGCGGTAAACCAATCAGCGGATCGACATACTTTAAGGCGATCGTCATGTTCAAATGATGCATCAGCGGGAATTCGACTTCATGATAGAGATGCGCCCGTTCCCAACTGGCCTCGGGCAACTGTATTGCATAGAGGATCGAATCGCTATCCTGAATCTCCAGCGCGACAATTCCCGCCGTTTTCATCATCCCCGGCAGCCAATACCGGATATTTTCAGGCGATTGCACTAATAACGCCTGATCGATACTGGCCGTGACCTCACGTAACTGCTGCGCTGTTTGCGACTGGCTATAATAACAGAGGCTAAATATACTACTGAAAAGCATAAGGAAAATGGCGAGTGCCGTCAGCAATATCACGAGTATAGAGAATCTGGTCGTAAATCCCATCCCTGCGTCCTATTCCAAATAATTGTCATTTCTGCGAGTTTGTTGTTTTTTATCAGTTCGCATAAGTCAGCTACAACGCATAGTACCAGCACTAGCGAAGGTAACTGTATTAACAAATAGTATCTGTAATAACTATACCCTAAATAATTCGAGTTGCAGGAAGGCGGCGAGCGAGGGAATCCCGATGAGCTTACTTGAGTAAGTGATTCGGGTGACTGAACGACGCCAACGCACATGCGGCTTGAAGTATGACGGGTATATAGTCGTTAATGACTTCCCCATTTTAATCCTGCCACAGGAGATAGCCCATGCAGGCTTTAGTTCTTGAACAGTCAGACGGACTGACCCACGCTCAGATTCGCGAGATTGACGCCGAGCAGCTTCCCGCCGGGGATGTGACTGTTGATATCAGTTGGTCCAGCATTAATTATAAAGATGCGCTTGCCATTACGGGCAAAGGCAAAATTATTCGTAACTTCCCAATGGTTCCAGGGATCGATTTTGTCGGGACCGTGCGCCACAGCGACAGCGATCGGTTTACTGTCGGTCAGCCCGTCATCCTGACCGGTTGGGGAGTGGGTGAAAACCATTGGGGCGGCCTGGCACAACAGGCACGCGTGAAGAGCGATTGGCTGGTGCCGCTCCCCACGTCGCTGGATGCACGTAACGCCATGATCCTTGGTACGGCAGGCTTTACCGCGATGCTGTGCGTAATGGCACTGGAAGACGGCGGCGTGACGCCGGAAAGCGGCGACATTATTGTGACGGGTGCCAGCGGCGGCGTCGGCAGCACGGCAGTCGCTCTGCTTGCAGAGCTAGGCTATCAGGTTACCGCCGTCAGCGGCCGTGCTGACAATACGGATTATCTGAAAAAGCTGGGTGCCAAACAGGTACTGGATCGCAGCGAATTCAGCGGAAGTCCTCGCCCGTTGGAGAAACAACGTTGGGCTGGTGCGGTTGATACCGTCGGCGATAACGTGCTGGCGACGCTGTTGGCGCAGATGGATTACAACTCGACGGTCGCCGCGTGCGGTCTGGCTGGCGGTATTGCACTGCCAACGACCGTGATGCCATTTATCTTACGTAATGTTCGCCTGCAAGGTGTGGATTCCGTCATGGCACCGCTGGCTCGCCGCCAGCAAGCGTGGGATCGTCTGGCTACCATCCTGCCGGAGTCGTTTTACCAGCAGGTGACGCAGGAAATCGGGTTGGAAGACGTACCTGCCACTGCCGCCGCGCTACTGGAAAACAAAGTCACTGGCCGCACGCTGGTGAAAATCAGCTAACGCCTTTCGTTGACGCATCAATTTGCAGAACGAAAACGATGATAATGGAATAGAAGAGTAAAGCGTCTTTACGACCTATCCATTATCATCGATCGACGCACTTTAATCAGTAAGCGACTGATAGTTATCAGTTCGAACTATGATGGTGATTCTGACTCTTGTATCATCTACAATGTTAGACCTAACTCACCAACATACTTACCTGTTTTTAACAGGCGCAATATAGTCGTGGCAAGAATTCAATGCAGGGAGAGACGGAGCTTTAATTATGGGAATAGTTGAAAAAGATTTTGTTGGTTGGAGAATGAATAGCTCAAATTTCGACTCCAATTTAAATAAGGTAAAAAGTGCAATTATCCTTATCGAAAATAAACTCATGGTAAAGTTACCAATCGAATTCAATGATTATTTAACATTAACAAATGACGAGGCCATTGCACCTATTAGAAAAAAAGAGTATTGCCTTGCCAAATATGCTCAAGGCGTTAGATCTGTACGCACATCTGTTTTATTCCCATCAGAGCAAGTCATCGAGTATACAAAACTATCCCAAGAGTCCATATACGACGAACGATATTTGTTGCCTACTGGTCTGATAGTTATCGGTTCGAACTATGATGGTGACTCTGATTCTTGTATCATCTACGATGTTAGACCTAATTCGCCAACATATTTACACGTTTTTAACTGGCGATATTATGTTGATAATGTAGTTGTGAGCGAAGGCCTGGGACTGCTTGCTCATTCTTTGAAAGCATTTCTCAGCACACCAACAGCGATAGATGCGTTGTAATTTATGCTAAAGGTATCATCGGTACAGACAGAAGCATATAACTCAGAATCAATACATAGTGGGCATTCAATGTGCCGAAATGGGGATGCTAAATGACAATTGAGAAAACAGACCTTAATAATTGGGATATGGATGAACCTAATTTCATTCCAGATGTGAATAAAATAAATTCATCTATAACATTCATTCAAAATGAGTTGAAAGTAATCATTCCTAATGAAATGCAAGAACTGATGTTTTTGACAAATGATAAACCGATTGGTCCGACAGAGGGTATTGATAGTGTTTTGGTTAAATATAATGATAAAACAATAATTATTAACATAGAAATCACCTATAGCAGTAATTATATCGTCGAATATACAAAGCTGTCCCAAGAATCCATTTATGAAAAACGATTTTTGTTACCAAATGGATTAATTGTTATAGGTTCAAGTTATGATGATGCGGGTTATGCTTGCCTGATTTACGATGTAAGACCTGACTCTGTTACATATAAACATGTATTCCACTGGCGACATTATGTTGATAATTTAATTATGGGCGAAGGATTAGGATTAATTGCTCACTCACTGAAAGAATTTCTAAGCATGCCAACATCAGAAGATGCGTTGTAATTTATACGGGTAGAAGCACGTTTGCCTAAAAATCGAACCGAACCCAGCGCCACTGCGGGGTGAACCGATTATTAATGTGGGAAGCCGGCTGTCACTATCAATGGTATTGCAGTGGTAGACGGCAAAGCGTTATTCAAGAACACCAACTGTGGCATCGGACTGAGCTGTTACACCCTGCAAGAAAGTATTTCATCTCTTCTACCGCAATTCATCTATAACTAAGTGAACGGTAAGCAGTAGAAACGCCACCCTGCATCAACAATAATAACTGGCAGGAGTTCACATGCATAAACATCGCAAACCCACTGAAGCCGACGTTACTCCGGAATCCCTCTTCTATCAGCGTCGGCGCATATTAAAAGCACTGGGTATTTCTGCGGCGGCGCTCGCATTGCCGCTTTCCGCACAGGCCGATCTGCTTGCCTGGTTTAAAGGCAGCGATAAACCCAAAGCCCCGCCGGGTAAACCGCTCACATTTAGCCAACCTGCGGACTGGAAACTCGATCTTCCACTCACGCCGGAAGATAAGGTCACGGGCTATAACAACTTCTATGAATTCGGCTTAGACAAAGCCGATCCGGCAGCCAATGCAGGTGGATTAAAAACCGAAGGCTGGACCATCAAAATCGATGGCGATGTCGCTAAACCTCTCACGCTGGATATTGACGATTTGCTAAAACGCTTTCCGCTGGAAGAGCGGATCTACCGTTTTCGCTGCGTCGAGGCATGGTCGATGGTGATTCCGTGGGTCGGGTTTGAGCTGGCTAAGCTGATTAAATTCGCCGAACCTACCAGTAACGCGCGCTACGTAGCATTTCAGACGCTTTACGACCCAGAACAGATGCCGGGGCAAAAAGATCGCTTCATGGGCGGCGGGTTGGAGTACCCCTATGTAGAAGGGCTGCGGATGGATGAAGCGATGAACCCCTTGGCACTGCTGGCTGTCGGTGTTTATGGCAAGACACTGCCACCGCAGAACGGCGCGCCCATCCGTTTAGTCACGCCGTGGAAATACGGATTCAAGAACATCAAATCCATCGTCCATATCCGGTTTACCCGTGAGCGCCCCCCTTGCACATGGAATCTGGCGGCCTCGGACGAATATGGTTTCTACGCCAACGTTAACCCGCATGTGGATCATCCGCGCTGGTCGCAGGCCACAGAGCGCGTCATCGGTTCAGGTGGCCTGCTTAACGTTGAACGCCAACCCACGCTGCTATTTAACGGCTACGCAGAACAGGTCGCCTCACTGTACCGCGGCCTGAATTTGCGCGACAATTTTTAGCCATAATATCCTACCGGGATAGGAACTCACCTCAGCATGAGACTGACTTTACAACATATTAATCGGCTAAAAGTGCTACTCCATCTGGCAGGTTTTCTGCCGCTGCTGTGGCTGATATTGTCGGTCGATCAGGGGTGGTTCAGTGCCGATCCCGCCAAAGATATCCAGCACTTTACTGGCCGAATGGCGCTAAAGTTGTTGCTGGCGACGCTGTTGGTCACACCGCTGGCGCGCTACGGCAAACAGCCACTATTAATTCGCTGCCGACGTCTTCTCGGGCTATGGTGTTTTTTCTGGGCGACGCTACATCTGGTGAGTTATTCGCTGCTGGAACTGGGCCTGGACCATTTGGCTCTGTTGGGTAAGGAATTGATATCCCGCCCGTATTTAACGCTGGGGATCATAAGCTGGCTGATTTTACTGGCACTGGCGATAACCTCACCGCAAGCCATGATGCGCAAGTTGGGATCTCAATGGCAAAAACTGCATAATTTCGTCTATTTAGTCGCCATCCTTGCACCTATCCACTATCTTTGGTCAGTTAAAACGCTGTCCCCACAGCCCATTTTGTATGCGTTAGCGGCGCTGATATTACTGCTGTTCCGCTATAAGAAATTCCGTCAATGGTGGCGCTAAGCGCGGTGTTAACACAGGAAAAAGCGCTTGCTAACCACCGCAAGATCTACGTCTTCTCACGACCTGGCGCAGGAATATCTCCGCAGATAAGACCAGTAATTAGCTGCGAATTGCCACGATATGGTTATAATGCTCGACTTTACCTTCTCGGGCCGGACAATTTTCGTCACGAAAGGTGACAAACGAATAGCTTCGCGCTATTTTGTGCGACACCAAGTCAATCGCGGGAGATAGCAGCACAATGGCAGAAAATTTTCACATTTTGCTCTTGAATGGTCCAAACCTGAATCTGCTAGGTACCCGGGAGCCAGACAAATACGGTAAGACGACGTTAGCAGACATTGTCAGCGGACTGGAAACACAGGCGCAGACACTGAACGTGAAGTTTTCCCATCTGCAATCCAATGCGGAACATGTCCTGATCGATACCATCCATCAGGCCAGAGGAAACACAGACTTCATTCTGATTAACCCGGCGGCATTTACCCACACCAGCGTTGCACTACGTGATGCTCTGCTGGCGGTCGCCATTCCGTTTATCGAAATTCATCTGTCCAACGTGCACGCACGTGAGCCTTTTCGTCATCACTCCTATCTTTCTGATGTTGCGGTAGGCGTGATATGCGGCCTGGGGGCAGATGGTTATCAGTATGCTTTACAGACGGCGGTAAAACGCCTGTCAACTTCCAATTAAACAAAAGAGTACGGAACCACATCCATGGATATTCGTAAAATCAAAAAACTGATCGAACTGGTTGAAGAGTCCGGCATCGCCGAACTGGAAATTTCTGAAGGTGAAGAATCAGTACGTATCAGTCGTGCCCCAGCCGCAGTTAACTACCCGATGATGCAACAGGCCTACGCAACGCCAATGATGCAGCCACAGCCTGCTCTGGCCGCCGCCGTTGCACCAGCGCCAGTGGAAACTGTAGCCGCACCGGCTGCCATCAGTGGGCACATCGTTCGTTCTCCAATGGTTGGAACCTTCTACCGCACCCCAAGCCCGGATGCTAAATCTTTCGTGGAAGTGGGTCAGCACGTCAACGTTGGCGATACCCTGTGCATCGTCGAAGCCATGAAAATGATGAACCAGATCGAAGCCGACAAAGCGGGCGTGGTTAAAGCCATCCTGGTCGAAAACGGTCAACCGGTTGAATTTGACGAGCCACTGGTTGTCATCGAATAACGAGGCTTATCATGCTAGATAAAATCGTTATCGCTAACCGCGGAGAGATTGCGCTGCGTATTTTGCGTGCCTGTAAAGAGCTAGGCATCAAAACCGTCGCCGTTCACTCCAGTGCGGATCGCGATTTGAAACACGTATTGCTGGCGGACGAAACCGTGTGTATCGGCCCAGCACCGTCAACAAAAAGCTATCTGAATATCCCAGCGATTATTTCCGCTGCAGAAATCACCGGCTCCGTCGCGATCCACCCCGGCTACGGTTTCCTGTCCGAAAATGCGGATTTTGCCGAGCAGGTTGAACGTTCTGGCTTTATCTTCATCGGCCCACGCGCAGAAACCATTCGCCTGATGGGCGATAAAGTGTCTGCCATCACCGCAATGAAAAAAGCAGGTGTTCCAACCGTACCAGGCTCTGATGGCCCGCTGACCGACGACATGGACGCTAACCGTGTTCATGCAAAACGCATCGGCTATCCGGTCATCATCAAAGCCTCTGGCGGCGGCGGCGGTCGTGGCATGCGCGTGGTGCGTAGCGACAAAGAGCTAGAACAATCCATCAACATGACCCGTGCGGAAGCCAAAGCGGCTTTCAACAACGACATGGTCTACATGGAAAAGTACCTGGAAAACCCACGTCACGTGGAAATTCAGATTCTGGCTGATGGTCAGGGCCATGCCGTCTATCTGGCCGAGCGTGACTGCTCTATGCAGCGTCGCCACCAGAAAGTGGTGGAAGAAGCGCCAGCACCGGGCATTACGGACGAGCTGCGTCGCAATATCGGCGATCGCTGCGCCAAAGCCTGTATCGATATCAACTATCGTGGTGCGGGTACGTTCGAGTTCCTGTACGAAAACGGTGAGTTCTACTTCATTGAAATGAACACCCGTATTCAGGTGGAGCATCCGGTCACCGAGATGATTACCGGCGTGGATCTGATCAAAGAGCAGTTACGTATTGCTGCTGGTCAACCGCTGTCCATCAAGCAGAAAGACGTCAAGGTTCGCGGCCATGCGGTAGAATGCCGTATCAACGCGGAAGACCCAAACACGTTCCTGCCAAGCCCGGGTAAGATTACGCGTTTCCACGCACCGGGCGGCTTTGGTGTCCGTTGGGAATCGCATATTTACGCCGGTTATACCGTACCGCCGTATTACGATTCCATGATCGGCAAGCTGATCACCTACGGTGAAACCCGTGAGATCGCGATTTCCCGTATGAAGAACGCGCTGGCTGAACTGATCATCGATGGCATCAAAACCAACATCGAACTTCAGATGAAGATCATGAGTGATGAAAACTTCCAGAGAGGTGGCACTAATATCCACTATCTGGAGAAGAAACTCGGCTTGCAGTAACGCTGCACGATTGAGCTAAAAGGCCAGCACATGCTGGCCTTTTGTTATTGATGCCTACGCGGTATTAGTATTGGTAAGCAACACCTAACCAATAATTCCGTCCTTCCTCAACATACCCTTCCTGATAAGCGTAAGCCGTATCAAACAGATTATTTACGGATGCATTCACGCTGAAACCCGCACCCAGACGATAATCCACCCGCACATTGGTCATCGCAAATCCGCGCGTTTTATCGTTATTATCTGAATTATTGAATCCCCAGCTACGCGCTTCTTCCATCACCGTAATGCTGACCGGCTCAACAGGCGTGATCGTTGCCCAGGCAAATACCTTATGCTTCGGCAGATCCACAATGTTGCCAATGTCTTTGCGTTTCGCATCACTATGAATCAGCCCATAGTTAACTCCGACGGTTAGCCAGTCTTTGACATCACCGTGAATGCCCAGATCCATACCGTAGTAATCCACCCGGCCACTGTTACGGTTTTGGATCAGGCTCGGCGTAATGTTATGCGCCAGAATCGCATCCGATACCCGGTTGTAATACACGCTGGCATCGTAGCCCCAGCCTTCGGTAAGGCCACCGCGATAGTTCAGCTCAAGGTTTTGTGCACGCTCTGGTTTTAAGTTTGGATTAACCAATGCGGTCTGATTTTTGGCAGGCTTAGACGTGGTGTAACGCTCTTTCAGCGTGGGGAAACGGCTGCGTTCAGACAGCGATAATTGCAGCTCATCGCGATTATCGAAGCGATATTTCGTCATCATCTGCCAGTTAAACGCATCCTGATTATTTTGGTCATAATTCGTCAGGGTGCCATTCTTCTCATGCTTCATACCCTGCTTACTGTCGCGCCAGTCGTAGCTCACGCCAAATACCGCGTCCAGCTTGTCGGACAGATTCCACTGGTATTCACTTGCCATCGACCAGGTACGATCTTTATAGCGATCGTAAGGCGCATCCAATGCCCCTTTTTCACGATGCACATCATCTTTCCAGTGTATGGCAAACGACAGTTGATCCAGTTCGCGCATATCAATGCCTAATTGCAGCCCCGCGCCGTTACTGAAATCCGCATAGTGGCTATAGTTCCCAACCTTGCTTTTGAAATCCGCCAGCGTTTTATACATCAGCAAGGTATTTTCAAATTCATCGTGATAGAAGCGGCTTTTTAACGTCATTCTGTCACTTAACTTTGTCGTACCCTGATAGTAATAACTTTTCTTGTTGTAGTCCGGCCATTGCCAATAACGTGCCGACTGACTGCTGTTGCCCGCATAAGGCGGCGTATTCTTTTCACCTTCCTGATTGATGTAGGTGAACGTATATTCATCTGATTCACGTGGTGTAAACCCAACCTTAAGCATGCCGCGCTTATCATCGTTGGCGGAATTCATCCGTTGGCCTTCACTACCGGCAGTCGGGTTATCAACTCCATGGGGCAACCCGGTAAACCGTTGCTTCTGGCGGCTACCGCTAATCTGAAAGAACCCCAGCTCGCTTTTCCCGCCAAACGATGCATCCATGTTATGGGCATTGTCACGCCCGCGTGACCAACCCTGATTCACACGCACATTGGCTTCCAACTCTTTTTTCGGCCGCAGCGTCGTGAGGTTAATCGAGCCTCCCATTTGATTCGGGCCTTGCAGCAAAGAGGTATACCCTTTAGACACCTCAACCGCTGCCAAGTCGGAAGCCTGGAAACGGCCAAGATCCAGATTCCCATCATAGGGAACATAAATCGGCACGCCGTCGAGGAAAACCGGCACTTGTCGGCTATCAAATCCGCGGACTTTCACCTGTTGCTCGCTGCGTCCGCCTGACTTTTGTAACATCACACCCGGCACGATATTCAGCGCTTCCGCCACGTTGCGTCGATTTAATCGGTTAATGGTTTCCTGATTGACCACATCGTTGGTCGCCGCGACCGGACTGCTCCACACCGTCATCACGTCCTTATCCTTCGTGGCCTCAGCCGTTTCACCAGCGGCGGCATAAGCACAAGAGGCTGGTAATAAACTGACGGACAACAACCAACTTAATTGTTTTATTTGCATGACATTGTTCCCTTAAAAAAACACATTGCTGTATAAATTTTTATATAACGATAGATATCACCGTTTCTCCCGACCCGATCGTTCGGGAAAGCGGCGTTAGAGTATTGGGGTTAAAACAACGCGAATATCGGCGGAAGGCGCATGGTAAGGTGCAGAAGTGACCAACAACGACACCCCCGTTGCGGCATAACGTTGAACCGTTTGCAGGTTAATTCCCCCCGCCGCCGACACCCTACAAGCAGGCGCATGCCGGGCCGCGTAAGACAACGTGGATGCCACCTGCTCAGGCGTAAACTTATCAAGCTGTAGGACATCTGGTCCAGCGTTGAGCGCCTGTATCGCCTCATCGGGATGATCCACTTCAACGATGATCGCTTTCTCCGGTGCAGCGTGACGCAACTGAGCAATGTGAGAGACCCAATCATCCTGATGCGGCAAAAAACGGCGGTGATTTGTGAAGAGCAGAACAGTTTCTGCGCACCCCAGGCGATGCACGATACCGCCTCCAGCCAGCACGGCCAGTGTCGAGAGCGGTTTCGTGCCGGGAATAATTTTACGCGTACAGGCAATCTGCCCGGATGGAACCTCGCGAATATAAATAGCCTTCATTTGATACAGATATTCGCTGACACCACAGCACCATTCCAGTACGTTCTGTGTGACCTTCCACCCTTGATGTAACGCGGCAACCTTTCCTGTCGCAGCCAGCATCGCCTCACCGGGCTGCACGCGTGCACCTTCCTGAACGCCATATGTCACTTGCAGTCCCAACCGCTGCAACAAACGTTCCGCCACTGGCATGCCACTCACACATCCGCCCTGACGATGGAAAAACGTGATTTCCCCCTCTCCCTGCCCAATTCCCAGCGCACGGGTGGTGACATCGCCGTACTGAATATCCTCCAGCAGGAGTTGGTCAAGGTACGCATCTGGGATGTAAATCATCGTGTAAACTCCGCATGTGGCACCACATCCCAGTAGACAAACGCCCAATCCCTCGTCGGCGAAACGAGCGGAATATCATCATGTTGGTGTGCATCGTAATAGATTCTCAGGCGCTGTATTTCTTCCTCATTCAGCTTGCCTAATGACCAGGCCACGCCTTCCGCAAAACGTTCGAATGTTTCGGCATGTCTTTGGCAATTCTGCCCGCGAATAAAGCTCACGTTGGCGTAAATCCCCATGCGATAGAGGATATTTACGGCATAGATATAGTTCGGTAGCGATGTCGACGTTCGGCCGATAGCCGCCGAAATCCGTGGATCGACAAACGTAGGAGAAACCGTATGGGTGGTGTACACCCGCAGTCGAGCTTTCTGGTTTAGCTTGTAGAGTGCAGCCGCCAAATCCATGACCAGCGTAGACCGCGACGCCACGACAATGTCGCAGTCGGGCAAATTCGCCCAGTCATCTTCCCAGGCTCGGTGAGCAAACGTTGCATTCGTTATCCCCATGGCATCAGCCCGACGGCGTGCCACGTCCAGCATGCCCTCGCTGTAATCGATGCCGTAAACCTGTTCAAGCCGCGACGCTACATTCAAACACACCGAACCCGGCCCGCATCCTACATCCAGCAGCGTTTTAGCATCCGAAAAATCCATATTGGCGATGAACTGCTCCAGATACGGATCGCGTGGCCCTGCGCACTCTACTGCCATGTTTTCTGCGCGCTTATCCCAGTGTTCAGGTGTTTTGGCCGTTCTGGCCGCCCGCGCCATATGCGCCTGATAAAGCGCTGAAAAATCAATCTCATCAATAATCATATTCTCTTCCTGACTTCTCTTTTTATTAGATGCCGCTTACCTGCACTCAGGTACGGAAATGGGCGTGTATATCCGCTTCTTTGACGCCATACAGCGCCGCGAGCCTCGCGGGTGCCAGCAGCACGTCCGGGCTTCCTTGTTCCGTACCCGCCCCGGGGTGCAGCAAGACCACGTTATCCGCCACAGCTCGCGCATGCTGGGGATGGTGTGTGGACATCAGCACCGCAATACCGCTTTCTTTAAGCCGTTTGATGTGTGCCAATAATCGAATCTGATTGCCAAAATCCAGACTGGCTGCCGGTTCATCCATCACCATCAGCAAAGGTTGTTGTACTAATGCGCGAGCAATCAGCACGCGCTGTCGCTCTCCACCGCTCAGCGTCGCGTATGAGCGCTGGCTCAACGACAGAATCCCAAGCTGGGATAACACCGCTTCAGCACACGCGATTTCACGCTTTCCCGGTGTGGAAAAGATCGACAAACGGGGGTGGCATCCCATCAGCACCATATCCAACACGCGAAAAGCAAAGGGAGAGTCATGCGCCTGAGGCACATAGGCCGCAACATTCGCGAGCGCCTTGGCAGACCATGCAGTAATGGGTTTTTCGGCGATGTGTATCTGGCCGGAAAAGGCAGGGATCAAGCCCAGCAGGGTACGCATCAGCGTAGTTTTGCCGCTGCCATTCGCGCCCAGCAAGCAGGTAATCTGCCCGGATGGCAGTGAAAATGAGATGTCACGATTCACCACGGTGCGGCCATATCCGACGCTAACCGCCTGAAGCGTGGCGATACAGGTATCCATCATGCTCTTTCCCCTCTCAACAGCAGGAGCAGAAAGAAGGGCGCACCAATGGACGATGTCAGAATGCCTAAAGGCAGTTCAATCGCGGCCAGCGTACGTGCCAGTGTATCGGTGAGTAACAGTAGCAGCGCACCGACAGCAATAGAAACGGGCAATAGCCGATTGAAATTGTCTCCGACGATCAAACGGCAGATGTGTGGCACCACCAGCCCTATCCACCCGATGATTCCCGCAATCGACACGGCACTGGCGGTAATTAACGTCGCAGCAAAAATGAATAACAGCCGGGTATAACGAATATTCACCCCCAGCGTGCGGGCTTCTTCATCCGGCAGGCTCAACAGATTCATACGCCAGCGCAGTAACATGAGCGGAGCCAACCCAATCATAATTAGTATCGCTGCAACCTTTAAGTCTTGAACAGTGGTGGCGGAGAGCCCGCCCAATAGCCAGAAGGTAATTGATGGTAACTGAGTATAGGGATCGGCCAGGATCTTGATCAACGCGATCGCCGCGCCACCTAATGCACCGATCGCCATGCCGACCAACACCAATGCCAATACGGGATCGTGTCGCTTCGCCATACGCGCAATCAGACAGACCAGCGTCACCGCTCCCAGCCCACCAGCAAACGCCAGAAGCTGAATAAACAGCATGGGTAAGCCGAGGAAAATCCCGAACGTCGCCCCCACGCCAGCTCCCGCAGAGACGCCGAGAATATCGGGGGACACCAGAGGATTACGGAACATACCTTGATAAGCCGCACCGGCGGCGGCCAATCCGGCACCAATTAGCATCGCCGCCAACATGCGCGGCAAGCGAATGTTCCAGAATACGGTCGCTTTACGTGGTTCAATCGACGACGTTCCCTGCGGAGAAGTGATAATTTGCAGAATTTCATGCACAGAGAGGGAATAGTGCCCCACCGCTAATGCGAGCAGTGCACTGCTGATAAGCAAAACCCCCAGCAACAGAGCAAGAGTGTGAATCCTCATGCCACTCTCAGCAGGTGTTCAAGCTGCTCATCATTGAGATCGGTATGGTAAAACAGGCGGAAAAACGCTCGGGTATCGCTTTTAAGTTGCTGGGCTGCGGCAGGGTCAAAATGGCTTTGTAAACGACACAGCCCCAGCAGCCGGTTTAGACCAGGCGGCGCATCCAGCCAGCCAAACGGCAGACCGGACATCAGGATAACGCGCTGCTGTGCCACCGCATCTACACCTTGCCATTGCGCGGAATGTGTAATGTGCTGATAGCTCTGCACATCCTGCGTGATGATAAGATCCGGGTTCCACGTCAGAATGTGCTCCATCGACACCTGAGTCAGCGTGTTTAATTCTCCAGCGGTCGCGACGTTATCAAAACCCAACAGCTCTACCGCTTCGGTATGAAGCGAGCCACGCAAACCCGTTTCCAGCCCCATCGCCCCACGAGCAAAATAAAAACGCGGTTTCTCGGTTTGTGCGCTGGTACGGTAAGCATTGGCTCGTTGTAAAATAGCCTCAGCAAACTGTGCTTGCTGCTCTGCCCGCACCGTAACATTCAATAACTGCCCCACCTGCCGGAGCTGTGAAGGCGTATCCTGAAGACCACCATCCACCAGCACGTAAGGCACGCCGGTCTGCTGCGAGGTTCTCTGCGCCAGTGAGCGATACGTTTCATCGGCACTTCCGCAATCAATAATGATATCGGGGTTCAGCGTCAGCAGCTTTTCCAGCGATAACGTACTCGCTCGGCCTGATAAGCGCCCCAAGCGTGGCAATCGACGGACAGTTTCAGAAAATAATGCCCCCGACTCACCCGACAAATCGAATGATGAAAAACCCAGCAGCTTTTCCGGTACCAACGCCAGTAGCAGCAGATCAGCAGGAGGCCCTGCGCTGATCACACGCTGAATATCAGAAGGTTCAGGAATCTGGCCAAACCGCCCAGCAATTCGGTCAAACGCATGCGCAAAAGAAGCAGGTAAGAAAGACAACGCAGAAAGTGTCGCCAGATACGACAAGAAAGTCCGTCTGTTCATTCCCATGATGATCCCAAAGTTAAATAACAACGCTATATATATTTTTATATACCGACATTATCCACACACTAAATTCAGGGTCAATCACTCGGATCACATTTCCAGCGATATTAGACGTTGATAACCAGTACAATAAATGCGATGCGTTTTATCAATTCACAAAGAGAATGGGAAAGAAGGGAGAAATAATCTGCGGGAAAGAATAAGCCGATAAACCCGTATCCGTCGGTTTTTTATCGGCTAAGCGCGATATGATTTACGCAAAAAAGCAGTAATTATTTCCGGGTAGCCAGAATAATGCTGGAAGCCTTCACCAACGCGATCAATTCACTGCCCACCTCAATCTGCATATCTTCCGTGCTTTCATTGGTAATGGTTGATGTCAACGTCAAACCACCGCTGGTAACCAACTGTACCGTCGAGTTTACGGCACCTTTAATGACAGAACTCACCTTACCGTGAAACTGGTTGCGGGCAGAAAAAGTCAAACCACATTCAGCCGATGCCAGAATGACCCAGGGTGCTTTCACTAAGGCAATGGCGGGCTTACCGACAGCCAACGCCATCGAATCACAACTGGTTCGCGTAATGACTGTCGTTAGCTTATCTCCGCTCTCCAGCGTCAATGCGACTTCATTGTTTACTGCACCCTCAACAATAGAAGATACCGTACCCGATAATTGATTTCTTGCTGAAACTGACATAACGACTCCTTTGGGTTCATCTTTAACATAGACGGTAGACACAATATCACACTGATAGCGGGAAGCTGCGACATGATGAATTGTCTGATTGTTATATCCACCGATACATAAGCAACATGATGCGCGGCCCCATCAATCGGGTGGCACGACTATTATTTCGCTTCCGCATCACCAATATTCAGCGTTGTCGTACCTGAAGGTGAAATAATAGCGGAATAGTATGCTTTCCCCTGAGAAAATTATGCGATACGACTTCCATCATTCGCTAATTACCTCAACATTAACAAACCACATACCTAATTAGAGTTATTTCCATGGCGAGATATCTGCTATATTCGCCCATATCGATCGGTGATGTTGCCGAAATAAGAAAGTGACATGCCTAATACTGGTCACTTAACCCCGCTGTTAGGGGAAACACAGGGGGAGGTTTCCGCAGGGGGGATGAATTCTATGTGGTCACCCCATGTATTTCGATACTTAAACGATGATATTCCACGCCACACCGCTTTTTGACACATTCTGATAAAGCGTTTTTTTCACCAACTACTGAGTACCCTGCTGCTGGCTTTTGCACCTATGACGTAATTCTTACTAGTCAATTGGCCCACATGCCGTAAAATTCCCGCTTTCGTCATCACGACACTCATAACAATACCTATGCTCCCATTTACGGTGGAGAAGAACATGGATACACGCTTTCCTCAGGCGCACAAAGAGGCACGCTGGGCTTTCGGCCTGACGCTGGTTTATTTAGTGGCCTGGGTGCTTGCCGCCTATTTGCCTGACAACACACAAGGGATAACCGGCCTTCCACACTGGTTTGAGATGGCCTGCCTGCTGCTGCCGCTCGTGTTTACGCTGCTGTGCTGGCTCATGGTGCGCGTTATTTTCCGCGATATCTCACTGGAGAGTGACGATGCAAATTGAGATTTTATTACCGCTGATTGGCTACCTGCTGCTGGTCTTTGGACTGTCGGTCTATGCGTACCGTCGCCGTCAGGCGGGTAACTTTCTTAATGAGTATTTTCTCGGTGGCCGCTCGATGGGCGGGTTTGTGCTGGCGATGACGCTCATTGGCACCTACGTCAGCGCCAGTTCTTTTATCGGCGGGCCGGGTGCGGCGTATAAATACGGGCTGGGCTGGGTGCTGCTTTCGATGATCCAGCTTCCCACGATGCTGCTATCGCTCGGCATTCTGGGGAAAAAATTCGCCATTCTGGCTCGACGTTACAATGCCATCACGCTGAATGACATGCTGTACGCCCGCTACAACAGCCCGCTGCTGGTATGGTTCGCCAGCATCAGCCTGCTGGTGGCGTTTATCGGTGCGATGGCCGTGCAGTTCATCGGCGGCGCACGCCTTCTGGAAACCGCCGCGAACATTCCTTATGACATCGGCCTGCTGATTTTCGGCGTCACCATCGCGCTGTACACCACGTTTGGCGGCTTCCGCGCCAGCGTGCTCAATGATGCGATGCAGGGCATCGTGATGTTAATCGGTACGGTCATCCTGCTGGTCGGCGTGATTTATGCCGCTGGCGGCTTACACAGCGCAGTGGATAAGCTGCAACAAATCGACCCGATGCTGGTATCGCCACAGGGCAGCGGCGGCATTCTGTCGATGCCGTTTATGGCTTCATTCTGGGTGCTAGTCTGCTTCGGCGTCATCGGCCTGCCGAACACCGCCGTTCGCTGCATCTCTTACCGCGACAGCAAAGCACTGCACCGTGGAATTATCATCGGTACAATTGTCATCGGTATTCTGATGCTCGGCATGCATCTGGCTGGGGCGCTGGGGCGTGCCGTTATGCCAAATCTGACGATTCCCGATCAGGTTCTACCGGCGCTGATGGTCACCGTGCTGCCGCCGCTGGCCGCGGGGATCTTTCTCGCCGCGCCAATGGCCGCTATCATGTCCAACATTAATGCGCATTTGCTTCAGGCGTCTGCCACGATCGTCAAGGATCTCTATCTCAGCGTGCGCCCAGAGCAGATCCATAACGAACGTCGCATCAAGATCCTGTCCAGCGTGACAACCCTGCTGTTGGGGCTGCTGGTACTGCTGGCCTCCTTACGGCCACCGGATATGATTATCTGGCTGAATCTGCTGGCGTTTGGCGGGCTGGAAGCGGTGTTCCTGTGGCCGCTGGTGCTGGGCCTGTATTGGGAACGCGCGAATGCTGCGGGTGCGCTTAGCGCCATGTTCTCCGGTGCCATTTGCTATACCTTACTGGCCAGCTTCAATCTTCAGTTGGCCGGATACCACCCTATCGTGCCATCGCTGTTACTCAGCCTGATGGCGTTTATTATTGGCAATCGCTTTGGTCATAACCCACCAGCGCCAGTTGCCGCTTCATCTTCACTTTAAATGTAATAGAGACTGCTATGCCGTGGATTCAACTGAAAATAAACACCTCAGGAAAGGTTGCTGAACAACTGGGTGACACCATGATAGAAAGCGGTGCGGTATCCGTTACGTTTCAGGATACGCACGATACTCCCGTGTTTGAACCGCTGCCGGGCGAGACCCGTCTGTGGGGCGATACCGACGCGATTGCGCTGTACGATGCCGAAATCGACATGAACGCGGTTATCTCCATGCTGGAACAAGATCCGCTGCTGGGCGTGGGTTTTAAGCACAAGATCGAACAGTTGGAAGACAAAGACTGGGAACGTGAGTGGATGGATAACTTCCACCCGATGCAGTTCGGTAAACGTCTGTGGATTTGCCCAAGCTGGCGTGAAATTCCTGACCCGAGCGCCGTCAACGTGATGCTCGATCCCGGTCTGGCGTTCGGTACCGGCACCCACCCAACGACGTCACTGTGCCTGCAATGGCTCGATGGACTGGATCTTGAAGGGAAAACCATCATCGATTTCGGCTGCGGCTCCGGCATTCTGGCAATTGCCGCTCTGAAACTGGGTGCAGCACGCGCTATCGGGATTGATATCGATCCGCAGGCAATTCAGGCCAGCCGCGACAACGCACAGCGCAACGGCGTTTCTGAGCGTCTTGAGCTTTATCTGCCGAAAGACCAACCTGCCGACCTGTCTGCCGATGTCGTCGTCGCCAACATCCTCGCTGGCCCACTGCGCGAACTGGCACCGCTGATTAGCGATCTGCCAAAAGCAGGCGGTCACCTCGGCCTATCCGGCGTGCTGTCCACGCAGGCCGATGGCGTCGCAGAAGCCTACGCAGACAAGTTCACGCTCGACCCCGTGGCTGAACGCGAAGAATGGTGCCGCATTACCGGCCAACGCCGCGCATCGTAATAACGTTCTCTTTTAATAACATTCCCTTTTAGTCCCGCCCACCGTCTATGCAACGGTGGGCGCACTTCTTCCTGTCATATCTCACGATTGATCCCCATACACAGGCGTATGATGCTTGCGACCGGACGCACCTACGCCCGGCACTCAACAACGCCGTATCATTATTTTTAAGGGATGAAAAATGAAAGGTAAACTCTCTATCGCATTGATGCTGTCGGTCTGCTTTTCCGCGTCGGCAACAGATTCGGTTCACTGGGGCTACGAAGGCAACGGCGATCCGGCGCACTGGGGAAAACTCTCCCCGGATTTTTCGCTGTGTGAAACGGGGAAAAATCAATCTCCCATTAATATCCGACAAGCACTAAACACCCAGCACGATCCCCTACAGTTGGCTTTCCAGTCCGGAACACAGCAGATTATCAACAACGGGCATACCATTCAGGTCAACGTTAGCCCTGGAAATACGCTGCTGCTGGATAACGAGACATTCACCTTGCAGCAATTCCACTTTCACGCACCGAGTGAAAATGAAATTGACGGTAAACAATTTCCGCTGGAAGGCCACTTTGTCTATAAAAACGCGGATGGCGCGCTCACCGTTATTGCGCTGATGTTTCAGGAGGGAGCAGCCAATCCACAGCTAGCCACGGCATGGCAGCAGATTCCGGCTCGTGTCGATCAGGCGGAGGACGTGCGCACGCCAGTTGCAATTCAGGCCCTGTTACCGACGTCATTAAACTACTATCGGTTCAGTGGGTCACTCACCACGCCACCGTGCTCAGAAGGCATCCGCTGGCTGGTGCTGGATCATCCCGTCACCGCCTCTGCTGAACAAATAAGCCAGTTCAGCTCAGTCATGCATCACGCCAATAATCGCCCTATACAGCCGCTTAATGGTCGAATCATCATCCATTAAGAGACTCCGTGAGGCTGGTCAGAGCATTTGCCGGCCAGCCTCAGGTAAATTGGTGCCCTTTTTTGCCGCATTAACCAACGCATTTCACTGATAAAGCATGGCTAGCCTGTTGTATCTCCAGTAAAAACGACCTCGCTTACAGATAAAATTCTGTAAGCAGATGAATATTTTACAGAGCAAAAAATCGACACAAAAACATAACATACTGTTAAATATGAATAATATTTTCATATGCCTCTACGAACTGCATTTTCATTGATCGATAGCCGTAAATTGGTCAAAGTTTGGCCTTTCATCTGACGTAAAAAATGCGTAATATACGCGCCCTTGCAGGCACAGTATGGTCAATTTTTGTCTATGCACATTGGACAATTTCAGCTTACCAATCGTTTGATAGCAGCCCCAATGGCTGGTATTAGCGATCGCCCATTTAGAGCACTCTGTCACGCGATGGGCGCTGGAATGACCGTGTCTGAAATGCTGTCTTCCAATCCGGAAGTCTGGCGTTCAGACAAGTCGCGTTTGCGAATGGTACATAGTGATGAACCGGGTATCAGGGCCGTGCAGATTGCCGGTTGTGACCCCGATGAGATGGCGGCGGCAGCGAGAATCAACGCTGATTCCGGCGCGCAGATCATTGACATCAATATGGGCTGCCCGGCGAAGAAGGTGAACCGCAAGATGGCAGGATCTGCGTTGTTGCAGTATCCGGATTTGGTCAAACAGATCCTCTCTACGGTAGTGAAAGCGGTAGACGTACCGGTAACACTGAAGATCCGTACCGGTTGGGCACCAGAGCACCGCAACTGTGTAGAAATTGCCAAATTGGCTGAAGACTGTGGCATTCAGGCGTTAACTATTCACGGACGCACTCGTGCGTGCCTGTTCAATGGTTTCGCCGAATACGACAGCATTCGGGCAGTTAAGCAGGCCGTTTCCATTCCTATTATTGCGAATGGCGACATTACAGACCCGCATAAAGCCAGAGCGGTTCTTGACTACACTGGGGCTGACGCCCTGATGATAGGACGAGCCGCTCAGGGAAGACCCTGGATCTTTCGGGAAATCCAGCATTATCTGGACACAGGGGAGTTGCTGGCACCACTGCCGTTGGTAGAGGTCAAGCGCTTGTTGATCGAGCACATACGGGAATTGCACGACTTTTATGGTCCAGGCAAGGGATTTCGTATCGCTCGTAAGCACGTATCCTGGTATCTCCAGGAACACGCCCCAAACGACCAGTTTAGGCGCACATTCAACGCCATTGAGGATGCCAGCGAGCAGCTGGAGGCGTTGAAGGCATATTTTGAAAATCTTGCGTAAACAGAAAAAGAGCTGACAGAACTATGTTCGAACAACGCGTGAATTCTGACGTACTGACCGTTTCCACTGTAAACTCTCAGGCTCAGGTAACCCAAAAACCCCTGCGCGACTCGGTTAAACAGGCACTGAAGAACTATTTTGCTCAATTGAACGGTCAGGATGTAAGTGACCTGTATGAGCTGGTACTGGCTGAAGTTGAACAGCCACTGTTGGACATGGTGATGCAATACACCCGCGGTAACCAAACCCGCGCTGCCCTGATGATGGGCATCAACCGCGGTACTCTGCGTAAGAAATTGAAAAAATACGGCATGAACTGATACTAATCAGTTAAGCATTTGAAAAAAGGCGCTTTACCTCTTGGGTTAAGCGCCTTTTTCTTTGCCTTCTATTTGCGTGGCAACCTGAGCTATTTCGTCCGCGAGTTGAGGAATTCGTTGTTAATGACTCATCCCTTCTTGTTTATCCGTTTCTGACGCATGAAAGAGTCGGTGCAGGCTATCTAGCCGTTCCGCTAACACGAACGTTAAAATCTCTTTCGATTCTAGGTTGTCCAATTCAACAATGGCGTAAGCCAGCGGCCATTTCAATGTAGTAAATGTGCGTTTTGGGTGGCACAAGCTTATGCAAGAGCATTCCTTTTGCTAATCTGTACATGTACAAGTTTGCTGCATCGGAATTTTTATGAAATCGATAACCTATACCTACATGCGTGAACATCTGACCGAAGTTCTTGATGAACTTCGTAATGGTGTAGATTTTATTGTTACTCAGCGAGGTAAGCCCGATATCAAGTTGCAGGGGAACCAGATCTCAGACTTCCCAGAGGAAAGCACTGGTGCGTATTCTTCTGCTCCCAGAGGGAGTAGCCGAGTTAAAACTGGCGAAGAGGTGTCGGTATTCCCAGCGCCCAGTACACACGGGACTGTCTTTGTATCTAAAAGTGGAAGTACCCGCCGAGGTAGCAGTGCTGAGCATTATGAAAAAAGACAAACAGTATCGCTGCCCAAAAAACTAAGTTTTGTCGAGGCGAAAACGAGAACACAAAAACGGCATGCGGGTGTCATAAAAATACTCGGAGATAAATAATGTTTGAATTTCTCACTATGGACCAGGTAATTGAAATTCAACAAGATACATTGGCTAGTAGCGGTCCTCCTGACAGAAACAGATTGGGTGGAGCACTTTCAAGAGTCGAGAATTTACATTTCTACGAGTCATGCAACGATATTTTTAAACTTGCGGCTCTTTACTTAATAGCCATTGCTAAAGCTCATGCTTTTAATGATGCAAACAAAAGAACCGCATTTCAGGCCGCAGCTATTTTTTTGCTGATGAACATAGATCCTGAAATTGCTGACGATCCTGAAGCCAGATCTTACGATCTGAATCAGTCTTATGAACTGGTAAAACTCACGGTATTTGCCGCGATGGATGAAGCAAACCTTGAACAGACCAGTTTCGCATTACGATTATTATCGTCCTACAGAAATGATCTCATGGATGATTATGATTCTGACTACCTGCTTCCATTACAGTCTTCACTATCTGAAGAATAGTGTACGCAAGAATTCACGAAACACGTCGACTCAACGCCCCCTAGGCGGTTTGTTGAGTCGGCGTACTTCTCTGTTTGAACGTTGCAGCGCAGCGTGTAAAGACACTTCGTTTGATTGATACAATGTTGGCTAGCTAACCCAGAATCAAAACACCTCAACCAGCTCGAACTCTTCAAACACCAGCAGCATATCTGGGGCGAAGCTGCCTTCTCTTTCAAAATACCGCTGATGGCCTTCGCGCCAGAAAGCCAGGCTTTTGTCGCCTTCGCCCTCTTTCGCCGCCATCTCAGCAGTGACGTCGCAGTAGCGCACCAGCGTTAACGAGCGCGTGCGAATTACGCAGGAGGGCTGTCCGGCACCGTCCAGAATGATGTTGTAATCGCCGACCTGCGGCGTTTCCTCGTTTTTGAACGCGTGATACGAGCTACAGGTTGCCGTTTTATGCCCTTCCCGCACCAGTTGCAGAAGTTCATCTGCCAGCTCGGGGCTGTCGCCAAATGACCAGCGCAACGCGTCTGGGTAGTTTTCCAATCCTTGTTTATGGCTCATCATCTTCCTCGGTTTATACGGCTATGATTGCTCTCTTCTCTCACGCAATCATAAGCCATCAGGTAATATCCACTTCCACCCAGAGCGCCGCATGGTCGGACGCGGCGGTGTCCCATGAGGTAACTTCGGGTAGCGGCGTAACAGGTTCAGCACCCTCTTTGGCGGCAATCTTGTCGATATTATAAATGCCTCGACGTTCAACGCCCCAACCCACCATCGCCTGATGCAACGGAGCAGACAAAAATATGTAGTCCAGTTGATTTAACCGAGCACCTTTCTTGCCACCAGCGAAATAGTAGGTATAACGCTCTTTTTCCGGGCGTTCAGGGTCAATAACGGGATGCAAGTCCGACAGGGAAAACAGCGGAGCCAAACTTTGCCAGGGGTTTGACGAGTCTTCGTTCAAATCGCCGAGAATGACCACGTAATCCTTCTTGAGATCGTAAGTCTGTTGGACAATCTCTGCGACACGTTCGGATTGGTCACGGCGCTTCTGCGCCCCACGCTGTCGTTCTTGCTCTGTTTGACCGCTTTGGCTTTTGAAATGGTTACACAGAATATAAATGGGCTGTTTGAGGCCAGCATCCAGCGTGACTTCAAGACAATCACGGCTAAATACGGGGTCGAACTGCTTTCCGGCATCAAAAATATGGGTGCGTAGCTGGGCGATTCGATAACGCGTCAGGCAAGCAACATCAATGCCGCGTGGGTCATTCGGGCTGTCGATCATCACGAACTGACTAAATTTCTTTTTCCCGAGTACCTGGCTGTTGAAATCACGCAAGACATCCATGTTTTCGACTTCAACGGCGCACAGAATGTCGGCGTTAAGCAGGTTAATAATCTTGCCTGTATTCTTACGCTGTTGGCTGCTGAACTCCTGCGATTTAAACACGATTTCACCGATCCAATCCCCACGGCCACGGCAGCTTTTATTGATTCTGAACCCCGTACCGGCCTCCTCCTTTTTCCATCTCCCCAGCGTTCCTGCATCGGTACGGATATCAATATAAGGACGTAGATCGATAGAAAGGCGGAACACCTTACCCTTCAAAGCATCATCGTATTGGGGCTGCTCAAGAAGCTGCTGAAGCTGCCTGACCTGTTCCAATAAGGCATCGATCTGCTGGGAATCGGGGAGATTGAGGATCGCGGTGCGATGGAACAGGTTCTCAACATTATAGCTGGCGATACGGATCTTCATTGTTATCTCCTGCTGGGTTGTGGCAAAAGCAATGATGTCCTTTGAGGATAGAAGCCGATTGTGTCAGTTGGGTAACATTACGGCAGCAACAGACTTTTTCTATCGTCCTTTCGCACAAGATGGTTAAAACCTGACAGGCGCACTATATTCACTACAAACTACGTTCAGGACTATATTCACTTCTGATATAAATCATCACACAACGTGATTTATAAACAGATGTGTTGTCGCGTAGATTCATTATTAACAAAAGTTATAAGCACACTGCTGCATACCACTCACAGGAATTCATAATGAAAAAAATACGTTTTGCTTTACTGACCAGCGCCCTGCTTGCTACCAGCGTATTCGCTCATGCCGATGACCTTAGCGCCATCAAGTCCGCAGGGGTTATCAAGTTCGGTACAGAAGGCACCTACGCGCCTTACACCTATCATGATAAATCAGGGCAACTGGTTGGCTTCGATGTGGATGTTGGTCGCGCGGTGGCAGAGAAGCTCGGCGTGAAAGCCCAGTTCATTGAAGGACGTTGGGACGGTTTAATCGCCGGTATTGATGCTAAGCGCTACGATGCGGTCATCAATCAGGTTGGCGTAACCAAAGAACGTCAGGTCAAGTATGATTTCTCCAAGCCTTATATCGACTCCAAAGCCGTGCTGGTTGTCCGTGGTGATAACACCGCAATCAAGGATTTCAGCGATCTGAAAGGTAAAAAATCAGCCCAAAGCCTGACCAGTAATTACTCGAAGCAAGCCACCAGCTACGGCGCGGAAATTGTACCAACGGACGGCTTTAACCAGTCGCTGGATCTGGTTCTCAGCGGCCGTGCCGACGCTACATTAAACGATAATCTGTCATTCCTGGATTTTAAAAAGCATAAGCCGGATGCCAACGTGAAGATTGCGGCGACCTCAAAGGACGGCGAACCTTCCGCTATTCTGGTGCGTAAAGATCAGGCTCCACTGGTGGAAGCATTGAATAAAGCTCTGGATGAAATCAAAGCAGACGGCACCTATAAAACGATATCTGTGCGATACTTCGGGGAGGATGTTTCTCAATAATCGCACTGTTACCAGAGCGCGTTGTTATCAATATCATGATATCAGCGCGCGCTGTGATTAGCGCATACCGTTATCGGAGCTCGTTTTCATGCCGCCTTGGCTACAACTCATGGCAGACTCTTTCTGGAGTCTGCTGTCTGCGGGACTGAAATTTACCGTCCCTCTGGCTATCCTGTCTTTCATCTTTGGCTTAGCTCTCGGCATTCTCATCGCGCTGGTCCGCCTCTATGGCCCAAAGCCACTGAAATGGCTGGGTGATTTCTACGTTTGGGTCATTCGTGGAACGCCGTTGCTGGTGCAGCTTTTCCTGATTTTTTATGGGCTGCCCAGTGCAGGCATTACCCTAGATGCCTTCCCTGCTGCGCTGATTGGTTTCACCGTCAGTGTGGGAGCCTATAGTTCGGAGATCGTCCGTGGGGCAATTTTATCTGTCCCGAAAGGCCAGTGGAGTGCCGCCTATTCTCTCGGCATGAATGGCAGGCAGGCTATTCGTTGGGTCATCTTCCCCCAATCCGTTTTCGTTTCGCTGCCGCCGCTCTCCAATACGTTTATTTCTTTAATCAAGGATACGTCGCTGGCCGCCGTCATCACCGTGCCAGAGATGTTTTTATCCGCTCAGCGCATCGTTTCCGTTACCTATGAACCTCTGATTCTGTATGTCGAGGCTGCGCTGATTTATCTGATGTTCAGCACGGTGCTAAGCCAATTACAGGTTAAGCTCGAAAAGTATTATCAGCGCCACATCACACACTAACGTTTTCTACCTTAGCCCACGCCATCCGCTGGGCTGATGACGTTATTACGCCCCCATTGCTCCCTGCTTAACAGGCAATTCCACACCTGAAAATATGCAAACAGACTGAAGATGCTCCGCCCTCGCTATCTTGGCGCACCAAAAAAGGGCGCATTGGCCTCTTTGCATTTATCACAGTGCGCGCATACCCAATCAGAAGTACCTACTTAGATCAACAACCATTCCATTTCGTCTTCATTATCAATCAAATAGAAAACTGGCATTTTATTTGCTTTGCTCTGCTTACGTCGGCATACCGACAGACAGGTAGGGTGCACCTTATTGTGCGCCGCAACACAACTGTGTACTGCAACAACAGCAGATAACTCTAGACGCTAGGATGATTATGAAAAGAATAGTGATTTCTACTCTGGTTGCTGGCGCGTCACTCTTTGCCGCCATCAACCAAGCCCATGCTGGTACAACGCTGGATGCCATTCAAAAGAAAGGATTTGTGCAATGTGGCATCAGCGATGGCTTGCCCGGTTTTTCCTATGCGGATGCCAACGGGAAATATTCTGGTATTGATGTTGACGTGTGTCGTGGCATTGCTGCCGCCGTATTTGGCGATGCCAATAAAGTCAAATACTCGCCGCTGACGGCAAAAGAACGCTTCACTGCACTGCAATCCGGCGAAGTTGACGTGCTATCACGCAACACTACCTGGACTTCCTCCCGCGACGGCGGCATGGGTATGCTCTTTACTGGCGTGACTTACTACGACGGTATTGGCTTCCTGACGCACAATAAGGCGGGCTTGACCAGTGCGAAAGAGTTGGATGGCGCAACCGTCTGTATTCAGGCCGGCACCGATACCGAATTGAACGTCGCTGACTACTTCAAAACCCATAAAATGCAGTACACCCCTGTCACGTTCGACCGTTCTGATGAAAGTGCCAAAGCACTGGAATCCGGCCGTTGCGATACCCTGGCATCAGACCAGTCGCAACTCTATGCACTGCGTATCAAGCTGAGCAAACCTGCTGAATTCATCGTTCTGCCAGAAGTCATTTCCAAAGAACCGCTGGGCCCAGTCGTACGCCGTGGTGATGAAGAGTGGTTCTCTATCGTCCGCTGGACACTGTTCGCCATGCTAAATGCAGAAGAGATGGATGTGACCTCGAAAAATGTCGACCAACTGGCAGCAAAACCCACCACGCCAGATATGTCACACCTGCTTGGCCATGAAGGCAGCTACGGTAAAGACCTCAAATTACCGAACGATTGGGCCTTCAAAATCATCAAACAGGTCGGTAACTACGGCGAAGTCTTTGAACGTAATGTCGGCATGGGCAGCGAGCTGAAAATTAAGCGCGGCCTGAACGAACTGTGGAACAAAGGCGGGATCCAGTACGCGCCAGCGGTACGTTAATTATCAGAACAACCCGGGTGCAGTGTATTGCTGCACCCCTCAGTGCCCCCGTATCGAGGTTTCAGCATGCTACAACGCCCAACCGTAAAAGGTGATTTATCACTGACTAATCCAGCGGTGCGCGCCTGGCTGTATCAAATTATCGTTGTGATCGCGGTATTGGCTATCGCAGCCTACCTGTTGCACAACACAGTAACCAATCTGGCACAAAGAGGCATTACCTCTGGCTTCGATTTTCTGAATAAAAGCGCCGGCTTTGGCATCGTCCAACACCTGATTGACTATCAACAAGGCGATACCTACGCCCGCGTGTTTCTTGTCGGTCTATTCAACACGCTTTTGGTTTCGGCATTGTGCATCGTATTCGCTTCTATTCTCGGCTTTACCATTGGTCTTGCTCGACTATCCGACAACTGGTTATTACGGAAAATATCCAATATTTACATTGAGATATTCCGTAACATTCCGCCGTTATTGCAGATCTTCTTCTGGTATTTTGCTGTGCTGCGGAATCTGCCGGGCCCACGCCAGTCAATCAGTGCGTTTGATATCGCGTTCCTCAGCAACCGAGGTTTTTATCTGCCATCCCCCGAGATGGGGCCGGGCACCGCTGCGTTTTTTCTTTCTCTACTGATTACACTGGTGGTGACATGGGCCGTCCTGCGGCGTAATCAGCGCTATCACGCGTTAACCGGTCAGGTGCGTAGAACCTGGCCGCTGACGTTGGGCTTGTTGCTTGTCCTGTGCGCACTCAGCCATCTGATTTTTGGCCCTGCTTTTCACTGGGATGTGCCGGAATTAAAAGGATTCAACTTCCGCGGCGGTATGGTGTTGATCCCTGAACTCGCCGCATTGACTGTTGCACTCTCGGTCTACACCTCATCGTTTATCGCCGAGATTATTCGTTCTGGTATCCAATCAGTTTCTCATGGTCAACATGAAGCGGCGCGCTCTCTTGGCTTACCCAATCCCGTGACGCTGCGTAAAGTCATCCTTCCCCAGGCGTTACGCGTCATCATTCCACTGCTGACCAGCCAGTACCTCAACATTGTGAAAAATTCATCCTTGGCTGCTGCGATTGGCTATCCCGATATGGTGTCACTGTTCGCGGGAACCGTGTTGAATCAGACGGGTCAGGCTATCGAAACCATCGCCATTACCATGTCGGTCTACCTCATTATCAGCCTGCTGATCTCGCTGCTGATGAATCTGTATAACCGCAAGATCGCGTTAGTCGAACGCTAAGAGGACGTCATGACGATGAACCATTCTACGCAAGACCGTCAACCGCCTCTGCTCAGATCGATCCAGTGGGCGCGGCGTAATCTTTTCTCAAGTATCAGCAATAGCCTGTTAACGCTGTTTTGCCTCTGGCTGCTGTGGGTTGCCATACCGCCGCTGCTCAACTGGACAATCTTTCAGGCTAACTGGATCGGCACAACGCGCAATGACTGTACGCGTGACGGTGCCTGCTGGGTCTTCATTCATGCCAGATTTGGTCATTTCATGTATGGACTATATCCGGCAACGGAAGTCTGGCGCATTAACTTTGCACTCGCTATCGGACTGCTCAGTATCCTGCCGATGTTCCTGAAAACCATTCCTTATCGCGGGCGTTACATTGCCGTCTGGACAGTGGCTTACCCACTCATCGCCTGGTGGCTGCTTTACGGTGGTTTTGGCGGGCTCAGTCGAGTGGAAACCTACCAGTGGGGCGGATTAACGTTAACGCTGATTATCGCCGCGGTGGGTATCGCTGGTGCACTACCGCTTGGCATCCTACTCGCGCTAGGCCGTCGTTCCACACTGCCGATTGTCCGTATGCTGTCCGTTGTATTCATCGAATTCTGGCGTGGCGTACCGTTAATCACCGTACTTTTTATGTCATCCGTGATGCTGCCGCTGTTTTTAACGGAAGGCACCACGATCGACAAACTGCTCAGGGCATTAGTTGGCGTGATTTTATTCCAATCCGCTTATGTCGCCGAGGTAGTTCGCGGTGGCTTACAGGCACTTCCTAAAGGACAGTATGAAGCCGCTGAATCTCTGGGCTTAGGCTATTGGCGCATGCAGGGGCTGGTCATTCTCCCCCAAGCGCTAAAAATGGTTATTCCAGGACTAGTGAATACCATTATTTCGCTCTTTAAAGACACGAGCCTGGTGATCATCATCGGCCTTTTCGATCTCTTCAGCAGCATCCAACAGGCAACCGTCGATCCCACCTGGCTGGGCATGTCGACGGAAGGCTATGTCTTCGCCGCCATGGTCTATTGGATTTTCTGTTTCAGTATGTCGCGCTATAGCCAACATCTTGAAAATCGTTTCAACACCGGACACAAGTCACACTGAGGCCATCCATGAATCAGACTGCATTAACTCAATCAACCGATCACATGATTACCTTAGAGAGTGTGAATAAGTGGTACGGACACTTTCATGTACTGAAAGACATCAATTTGCAGGTCAGACAGGGGGAAAGAATTGTGCTCTGCGGCCCTTCAGGCTCGGGCAAATCGACCACTATACGCTGCATTAATCATCTTGAAGAACATCAGCAGGGGCGGATTGTTGTTGACGGTATTGAATTGAATAACGATTTACGCAACATCGAAAAAATTCGGACTGAAGTTGGCATGGTATTTCAGCACTTCAATCTGTTTCCACACTTAACCGTATTACAGAACTGCACGCTAGCACCATGCTGGGTTAGGCACATGCCGAAGAAAGAAGCGGAAGAGTTGGCCATGCACTATTTGGAACGAGTACGCATCGTCGCACATGCCCATAAGTTTCCGGGCCAACTATCTGGAGGCCAGCAGCAGCGCGTGGCAATCGCACGGTCGCTGTGCATGAAGCCCAAGATTATGCTGTTCGACGAACCGACGTCCGCACTGGATCCTGAAATGGTGAAAGAAGTGCTAGATACTATGCTGGGGCTGGCACAGGATGGAATGACGATGCTATGTGTAACGCATGAGATGGGGTTTGCAAAAACTGTAGCTGACAGAGTGATCTTTATGGATCAGGGAGAGATCGTAGAACAAGCACCACCGGATATCTTCTTTTCTAGTCCCCGCTCAGAACGCACGCAGTCATTTCTTTCACAAATCCTGCACTAATGCAGAACAATCAGCCTGCGTATCTGCGCAGGCTTTCCTCTGCATCACCAGTATGATGGTTCTCACCGCTCGCACTGTGCGGAGCAGACTGCCATTCATACCGAATCATTGGGCAGTTACCTAAAATATCCACTCAAATTTCTCATAGCAAAAAGCCCCTGTCTTTCGACAGAGGCTTTCCACTTGTTTGATGCCTGGCAGTTTATGGCGGGCGTCCTGCCCGCCACCCTCCGGGCCGTTGCTCCGCAACGTGCAAATCCGCTCCCGGCGGATTTGTCCTACTCCAGAGAGCCCTCACCGACAAACAACAGATAAAACAAAAGGCCCAGTCTTTCGACTGAGCCTTTTGTTCTATTTGATGCCTGGCAGTTCCCTACTCTCACATGGGGAAGCCCCACACTACCATCGGCGCTACGGCGTTTCACTTCTGAGTTCGGCATGGGGTCAGGTGGGACCACCGCGCTATCGCCGCCAGGCAAATTCTGTTTCATTCCAACCGTCATACCCAAGTCGCTTTCGCTTCTCATCAGTACAACCATCAGAACCAATCTCTGAACAAGCTGAACATCAAAATCTATAAGTCTTTCATCACCCACAAAACACCTTCGGTGTTGTAAGGTTAAGCCTCTCGGGTCATTAGTACTGGTTAGCTCAACGTATCGCTACACTTACACACCCAGCCTATCTACGTCGTCGTCTTCAACGGCCCTTCAGGGGCATCTAGTGCCCAGGGAAGACTCATCTCGAGGCAAGTTTCCCGCTTAGATGCTTTCAGCGGTTATCTCTTCCGCACTTAGCTACCGGGCAATGCAATTGGCATCACAACCCGTACACCAGTGGTGCGTTCACTCCGGTCCTCTCGTACTAGGAGCAACCCCTCTCAATCTTCCAACGCCCACGGCAGATAGGGACCGAACTGTCTCACGACGTTCTAAACCCAGCTCGCGTACCACTTTAAATGGCGAACAGCCATACCCTTGGGACCTACTTCAGCCCCAGGATGTGATGAGCCGACATCGAGGTGCCAAACACCGCCGTCGATATGAACTCTTGGGCGGTATCAGCCTGTTATCCCCGGAGTACCTTTTATCCGTTGAGCGATGGCCCTTCCATTCAGAACCACCGGATCACTAAGACCTGCTTTCGCACCTGCTCGAGCTGTCACTCTCGCAGTCAAGCTAGCTTATGCCTTTGCACTAACCTCCTGATGTCCGACCAGGATTAGCTAACCTTCGTGCTCCTCCGTTACGCTTTGGGAGGAGACCGCCCCAGTCAAACTACCCACCAGACACTGTCCGCAACCCGGATTACGGGCCTACGTTAGAACATCAAACATTAAAGGGTGGTATTTCAAGGTTGGCTCCATGCAGACTGGCGTCCACACTTCAAAGCCTCCCACCTATCCTACACATCAAGGCTCAAGGTTCAGTGTCAAGCTATAGTAAAGGTTCACGGGGTCTTTCCGTCTTGCCGCGGGTACACTGCATCTTCACAGCGAGTTCAATTTCACTGAGTCTCGGGTGGAGACAGCCTGGCCATCATTACGCCATTCGTGCAGGTCGGAACTTACCCGACAAGGAATTTCGCTACCTTAGGACCGTTATAGTTACGGCCGCCGTTTACCGGGGCTTCGATCAAGAGCTTCGCCTTGCGGCTGACCCCATCAATTAACCTTCCGGCACCGGGCAGGCGTCACACCGTATACGTCCACTTTCGTGTTTGCACAGTGCTGTGTTTTTATTAAACAGTTGCAGCCAGCTGGTATCTGCGACTGGCTTCAGCTCCATCCGCAAGGGACTTCACCTACGCGCCAGCGTGCCTTCTCCCGAAGTTACGGCACCATTTTGCCTAGTTCCTTCACCCGAGTTCTCTCAAGCGCCTGAGTATTCTCTACCTGACCACCTGTGTCGGTTTGGGGTACGATTTGATGTTACCTGGAGCTTAGAGGCTTTTCCTGGAAGCGTAGCATTGGTTACTTCATCACCGTAGTGACTCGTCATCACGCCTCAGTGTTAACGATGACCCGGATTTACCTAAGTCACCCACCTTCACGCTTAAACCGGGACAACCGTCGCCCGGATAACCTAGCTTTCTCCGTCCCCCCTTCGCAGTAACACCGAGTACAGGAATATTAACCTGTTTCCCATCGACTACGCTTTTCAGCCTCGCCTTAGGGGTCGACTCACCCTGCCCCGATTAACGTTGGACAGGAACCCTTGGTCTTCCGGCGTGCGGGTTTTTCACCCGCATTATCGTTACTTATGTCAGCATTCGCACTTCTGATACCTCCAGCAACCCTCACAGGCCACCTTCAACGGCTTACAGAACGCTCCCCTACCCAACAACACCTAAGTGTCGCTGCCGCAGCTTCGGTGCATGGTTTAGCCCCGTTACATCTTCCGCGCAGGCCGACTCGACCAGTGAGCTATTACGCTTTCTTTAAATGATGGCTGCTTCTAAGCCAACATCCTGGCTGTCTGTGCCTTCCCACATCGTTTCCCACTTAACCATGACTTTGGGACCTTAGCTGGCGGTCTGGGTTGTTTCCCTCTTCACGACGAACGTTAGCACCCGCCGTGTGTCTCCCGTGATAACATTCTTCGGTATTCGTAGTTTGCATCGGGTTGGTAAGTCGGGATGACCCCCTAGCCGAAACAGTGCTCTACCCCCGAAGATGAATTCACGAGGCGCTACCTAAATAGCTTTCGGGGAGAACCAGCTATCTCCCGGTTTGATTGGCCTTTCACCCCCAGCCACAAGTCATCCGCTAATTTTTCAACATTAGTCGGTTCGGTCCTCCAGTTAGTGTTACCCAACCTTCAACCTGCCCATGGCTAGATCACCGGGTTTCGGGTCTATACCCTGCAACTTAACGCCCAGTTAAGACTCGGTTTCCCTGCGGCTCCCCTATTCGGTTAACCTTGCTACAGAATATAAGTCGCTGACCCATTATACAAAAGGTACGCAGTCACCTAACAAGTAGGCTCCCACTGCTTGTACGTACACGGTTTCAGGTTCTATTTCACTCCCCTCGCCGGGGTTCTTTTCGCCTTTCCCTCACGGTACTGGTTCACTATCGGTCAGTCAGGAGTATTTAGCCTTGGAGGATGGTCCCCCCATATTCAGACAGGATGTCACGTGTCCCGCCCTACTCATCGAACTCACAACTTGTGCATTTTTGTGTACGGGACTATCACCCTTTACTGTGCGACTTTCCAGACGCTTCCACTAACACACAAACTGATTCAGGTTCTGGGCTCCTCCCCGTTCGCTCGCCGCTACTAGGGGAATCTCGGTTGATTTCTTTTCCTCGGGGTACTGAGATGTTTCAGTTCCCCCGGTTCGCCTCATTACGCTATGTATTCACGTAATGATAGTGTGTCGAAACACACTGGGTTTCCCCATTCGGGTATCGTCGGGTATAACGCTTCATATCAGCTTACCGACGCTTATCGCAGATTAGCACGCCCTTCATCGCCTCTGACTGCCTAGGCATCCACCGTGTACGCTTAGTCGCTTAACCTCACAACCCGAAGGTGTCTTGAATAAATCAAGGTCACGTTCGCGCTGCGATTATTTGAGAGACTCATTGACAGACTGATGCATCACGACGCACCCGAAGGTCATCGTGTTTTCTCAGCCGTCATGTTTCAATTTTCAGCTTGTTCCAGATTGTTAAAGAGCAATATCGTAAACATGACTCCAAAGAATCATCTTTAAGATATTCGGTGATAATGTCTTTCACTCATTATCGGATTGGCGTCCCCAAGGGGATTCGAACCCCTGTTACAGCCGTGAAAGGGCAGTGTCCTAGGCCTCTAGACGATGGGGACACGAAAAATCCGTACCGAATCAGAAATTCGGCACTATCGCGTCAGCATGAGTCTACACTCATGACATCAACAGGTGCGCTTGCTCAGTATTTTCATCAGACAATCTGTGTGAGCACTTCACTTAACACACATCTTTTTGGTAAGGAGGTGATCCAACCGCAGGTTCCCCTACGGTTACCTTGTTACGACTTCACCCCAGTCATGAATCACAAAGTGGTAAGCGCCCTCCCGAAGGTTAAGCTACCTACTTCTTTTGCAACCCACTCCCATGGTGTGACGGGCGGTGTGTACAAGGCCCGGGAACGTATTCACCGTAGCATTCTGATCTACGATTACTAGCGATTCCGACTTCATGGAGTCGAGTTGCAGACTCCAATCCGGACTACGACGTACTTTATGAGGTCCGCTTGCTCTCGCGAGATCGCTTCTCTTTGTATACGCCATTGTAGCACGTGTGTAGCCCTACTCGTAAGGGCCATGATGACTTGACGTCATCCCCACCTTCCTCCGGTTTATCACCGGCAGTCTCCTTTGAGTTCCCGACATTACTCGCTGGCAACAAAGGATAAGGGTTGCGCTCGTTGCGGGACTTAACCCAACATTTCACAACACGAGCTGACGACAGCCATGCAGCACCTGTCTCACAGTTCCCGAAGGCACTAAGGTATCTCTACCGAATTCTGTGGATGTCAAGAGTAGGTAAGGTTCTTCGCGTTGCATCGAATTAAACCACATGCTCCACCGCTTGTGCGGGCCCCCGTCAATTCATTTGAGTTTTAACCTTGCGGCCGTACTCCCCAGGCGGTCGACTTAACGCGTTAGCTCCGGAAGCCACGCCTCAAGGGCACAACCTCCAAGTCGACATCGTTTACAGCGTGGACTACCAGGGTATCTAATCCTGTTTGCTCCCCACGCTTTCGCACCTGAGCGTCAGTCTTTGTCCAGGGGGCCGCCTTCGCCACCGGTATTCCTCCAGATCTCTACGCATTTCACCGCTACACCTGGAATTCTACCCCCCTCTACAAGACTCTAGCCTGTCAGTTTTGAATGCAGTTCCCAGGTTAAGCCCGGGGATTTCACATCCAACTTAACAGACCGCCTGCGTGCGCTTTACGCCCAGTCATTCCGATTAACGCTTGCACCCTCCGTATTACCGCGGCTGCTGGCACGGAGTTAGCCGGTGCTTCTTCTGCGGGTAACGTCAATCGACAAGGTTATTAACCTTATCGCCTTCCTCCCCGCTGAAAGTGCTTTACAACCCGAAGGCCTTCTTCACACACGCGGCATGGCTGCATCAGGCTTGCGCCCATTGTGCAATATTCCCCACTGCTGCCTCCCGTAGGAGTCTGGACCGTGTCTCAGTTCCAGTGTGGCTGGTCATCCTCTCAGACCAGCTAGGGATCGTCGCCTAGGTGAGCCATTACCTCACCTACTAGCTAATCCCATCTGGGCACATCCGATGGCAAGAGGCCCGAAGGTCCCCCTCTTTGGTCCGAAGACGTTATGCGGTATTAGCTACCGTTTCCAGTAGTTATCCCCCTCCATCAGGCAGTTTCCCAGACATTACTCACCCGTCCGCCGCTCGTCACCCGAAGAGCAAGCTCTTCTGTGCTACCGCTCGACTTGCATGTGTTAGGCCTGCCGCCAGCGTTCAATCTGAGCCATGATCAAACTCTTCAATTTAAGATTTGTTTGATTTGCTGAACTCGTCAGCGATGCTCAAAGAATTAAAACTGTTTATTCGTAATGAATTTCACTGTTGTTCACTCTTCAAGACTTTTTATATCGTTAAGATACGGTCTTGTGAGTGCCCACACAGATTGTCTGATTATATTGTTAAAGAGCAGTGCGTTGCGGTCTTATCCGCTTCGCGAGGTGGCGTATGTTACGCTTATCACCTTCAGAGTCAACGTTTATTTTAAAGCGTTTTCTCTTTCTTTATCGACCCGGTTGTGAGTCACAGCGCCGTGTCGATGGAGGCGCATTATAGGGACTTCTCGACCTGCCGCAATAGGTATTTTAAAGAAAAATGACTGTTTGCTGCATTCCACAGCAAAACCCCACCTTATACCTATTTTTGCACAAACTTATCCACAGAAAGCATTCTACTCAAAAATTGACGAGCATCACGCAAACGTTTTCGCTACAATTCACCCCATTCAAAATCGTCGTATTTTTGCGAACGCTAACTGAATATTTCTCTTTATTCCGCAATCATTGCTCTGACAAAGACGATATTCACATACCGTTCTTTACTGACTACCCAAATCCAGGGGATAACACCATCATGCAACAACGTCGTCCAATTCGCCGCGCTCTGCTCAGCGTTTCTGACAAAGCAGGTATTGTCGAATTTGCTCAAGCTCTGTCCCACCGTGGCGTCGAGCTCCTTTCAACGGGCGGAACCGCCCGTTTGCTGGCTGATGCTGGCTTAGCCGTGACAGAAGTCTCCGACTACACCGGTTTCCCGGAAATGATGGATGGGCGAGTAAAGACCCTGCACCCGAAAGTACACGGCGGCATTCTGGGACGGCGCGATCAGGATGATGCGATCATGGCGCAGCACGACATCAAGCCGATCGATATCGTTGTTGTGAACCTGTACCCGTTTGCTCAGACCGTCGCCCGTGAGAACTGCACGTTAGAAGATGCCGTTGAGAACATCGATATCGGTGGCCCGACGATGGTACGCTCCGCCGCCAAGAACCATAAAGACGTCGCTATCGTGGTTAAGAGCAGTGACTACAACACTATTATTAATGAAATCGACGCCAACGAAGGTTCATTGACCTACGAAACCCGTTTCGATTTAGCCATTAAAGCCTTCGAACACACCGCCGCATATGACAGTATGATTGCCAACTACTTTGGCGCACTGGTTCCGCCTTACCACGGTGATACCGATAAGCCATCTGGCCACTTCCCGCGCACGTTGAACCTGAACTATATCAAAAAGCAGGACATGCGCTACGGCGAGAACAGCCATCAGCAAGCGGCCTTCTATATAGAAGAGAATATTCGCGAGGCCTCGGTCGCCACTTCTATACAGTTACAAGGCAAGGCGCTGTCTTATAACAACATCGCCGATACCGATGCTGCACTGGAGTGTGTGAAGGAATTTGCCGAGCCAGCCTGCGTTATCGTTAAACACGCGAATCCGTGTGGTGTCGCGATTAGCGGCTCAATTCTTGATGCCTACGAACGCGCCTATAAAACCGACCCGACATCCGCATTCGGCGGCATTATCGCCTTCAACCGCGAACTGGATGAAGAAACGGCACAGGCCATCATCAGCCGTCAGTTTGTCGAAGTCATTATTGCGCCATCCGCCAGCGAGGCTGCTTTGAAGGTTACCGCAGCCAAACAAAACGTGCGTGTCCTGACCAGCGGTAGCTGGCTGCAACGCGTTCCGGCTCTGGACTTCAAACGCGTCAACGGCGGTTTGTTGGTACAGGATCGCGATTTGGGTATGGTCGATGCGTCTCAACTGCGTGTCGTGACCGAGCGCCAGCCGAGCGAGCAGGAATTACGCGATGCCCTCTTCTGCTGGAAAGTGGCTAAGTTCGTTAAATCCAATGCGATTGTGTACGCACGTGACAACATGACCATCGGGATAGGTGCCGGTCAGATGAGCCGCGTTTACTCCGCGAAAATCGCCGGAATCAAAGCGGGCGATGAAGGGCTGGAAGTCAAAGGTTCCGCCATGGCCTCCGATGCATTCTTCCCATTCCGCGATGGTATTGATGCCGCCGCTGCCGTTGGCATTACCTGCGTGATCCAACCGGGCGGCTCTATCCGTGATGATGAAGTCATTGCCGCCGCCAACGAACACGGCATTGCGATGATCTTTACCGACATGCGCCACTTCCGCCATTAATTCTGGAGCTGACCGAAATGAACATTTTAGTAATTGGTAATGGCGGACGCGAGCACGCGCTAGCGTGGAAAGCTGCACAGTCACCGCTGGCAAAACAGGTTTATGTTGCTCCGGGAAACGCGGGCACCGCGCTTGAACCCGCGCTGACCAACATCGATATCGCCGCAACCGATATTCCGGCGTTAGTCGCCTTTGCCCAGGAAAACCACATCGATTTAACCATCGTTGGCCCAGAAACGCCGTTAGTTATCGGGGTTGTGGATGCGTTTCAGAGCGCAGGTCTAAAAATCTTTGGCCCGTCACAGGCCGCAGCACAATTAGAGGGTTCTAAGGCCTTTACTAAAGATTTTCTGGCACGCCATAACATCCCGTCGGCGGAATACCAGAATTTCACCGAAGTGGAACCAGCGCTAGCCTATGTACGCAGCAAAGGCGCACCTATCGTCATCAAGGCAGACGGATTAGCCGCAGGTAAAGGCGTGATTGTTGCCATGACGTTGCAGGAAGCCGAAAACGCCATTCAGGATATGCTGGCAGGTAATGCATTCGGCGATGCCGGACACCGTATCGTGGTAGAAGAGTTCCTTGATGGTGAAGAAGCAAGCTTCATCGTTATGGTGGACGGCAAGAATGTGCTACCGATGGCAACCAGTCAGGATCATAAACGCGTTGGGGATAAAGATACGGGCCCGAATACTGGTGGTATGGGCGCTTATTCGCCAGCACCGGTCGTGACCGATGAAATCCACCAGCGCGTGATGGATCAGGTTATTTGGCCGACCGTGAACGGCATGGCCGCAGAGGGAAATACCTACGTTGGTTTCTTGTATGCCGGTCTGATGATTTCTGCCGATGGCCAACCAAAAGTGATCGAATTCAACTGTCGCTTTGGCGATCCAGAAACACAGCCAATTATGCTGCGCCTGCGCTCCGATCTGGTGGAACTGTGTCTGGCAGGCTGTGACGGAACGTTGGGTCAGAAAGATTCAGTCTGGGATGAACGTCCGTCTCTGGGCGTGGTATTGGCCGCAGGCGGTTACCCATCTGACTACAATACCGGCGATGTGATTTCTGGTTTACCGCAGCAGGATGCAGAAGATGGCAAAGTTTTCCATGCTGGCACCAAGCTGAATGGGATTAATGTCGTTACCAACGGCGGGCGAGTACTGTGCGTCACAGCATTGGGTAATACCGTGGCTGAAGCACAACAACGCGCGTATGAAATAGCCGCAGGTATTCAGTGGCAAGAGGTATTCTGTCGCAAAGACATCGGCTACCGTGCCATTGAGCGCGAGCAAGCCTGATTAGAGATGGTCCGATAACGATTGTCTGATAAATACTGAAGCCCGGAGAAATCCGGGTTTTTTATAGCTATGGCTGCCACTGGCAGACGTCATCTTCCACTACTAGCAATAGCTGTGTTCCTTCTGGTGCTTCCAGCCACGCCACGTTTAGCGGACGTGTGGCATGCGTTTTTTGCTGCGCGATCCATTCACGCGAGTCGTTGTCAAAGTCAGGGCGAACCACCGTGCCGTCACAAGACTGCACCGGCCCTTCCAGCCATTTCCCTTGCTTTAACACCACCTTGCCTGCACGCAGGACATCGCTCAATTCCAGCATGCGCTTAGCATCAAACTGGTAGAGCGCGACATCATCATCGGAAACCGATTCACGTCTTTCGGCAAGCTGCCGCTGCATAAAGCTGACGGTTCCATCTTCAGCAAAGCGTAAGCGCATATCTTCTTGTTGTGCACCGAGCTGATTACGCTGTATTTCGCGTAGTTTATCCTGCTGGAATGTATAGCGAGTCACCACGAGAGCATTGCCCTGAAGCGGGTTATACACGGTGGTCAGCGCCGTCGTATTCTGCGCATCATCCTTACGCCAGATACGCACGATGCCACGATCGGCAACGTAACCGCTGGAGAAAACGTCCGGCGGTGCAGTGCGGCTACTGCAGGCTACCACTGAAATAAGTACGAGGCCTGCGCCACATAAACGTCGTAAAAGCAAAAGGGGCGAAAACGCCCCTCTGCTTAAACCTTTAACCGGCATGGGCTTATTTAACAGCGTCTTTCAGAGCCTTACCAGAAACAAACGCTGGCACGTTGGCAGCAGCAATTTTGATTTCTTTACCGGTTTGTGGGTTGCGGCCAGTGCGCTCATTACGATGGTTGACTTTAAACGTACCAAAACCAACTAATTGTACTGCATCACCTTCTTTCAGAGACTCGGTAATTGCCGCCAGAGTTGATTCCAGAGCTGCTTTAGCCTGTGCCTTTGACAGATCAGCTTTGTCCGCAATTACATCAATCAGTTGAGTCTTATTCATAAGTTATCCTTACAGTGTGTTTATCGCTTGCTAAGCATCGAGTGCGACGGATATGCCCTTTCCCGTTTTTGGGTGTAGTAGCACTCTCCTGCATACACGCACCGACAGCCACTTTTTTTACGCCCCCCAAATGTAGACCAGACAGGGTGCGAATGTGAAGCCTAAAGACAGGCCATTTCAGGCCTTAAATCACGTTTTATCGCGTTATTGATGCAAATTTATCCCGATGTTACTACTTCCGGCCTCGCGCAGATCGGAACGGAGCCCTTTGATCAGCTCAATGTCGCGTTCTTCACAGGCCGCCAACAGGCGAAAAATCTCCCATTGAATGTCCCATTCTTCTTCAATCGCAGGCAAAACCTTTAGCTCGTCGTCGGTCATTTCTTTGCCAGCCTGCGTCATTTCCAACATAGCAACTGTACGGATAGACGCTTCGCTGATGGCTATCGCATGTTCCAGTGTTTCACCGCTTAAACGCGAATGAATCAGCTCGCCCAGTGCGATGCAGGCATCAATAGCTGGATAGACCCCGTAAAGATCGTAATCTTCAGCAGCGGGAACCGCTTCTTCCAGCTTTTCCAACTGGTTGTCGAAATTGACTTTCGCATCTTTAACAACCAATGTTTCCCATACCAAATCGAGAATACGGCGGTAAACCATCGCGTCTCCGAATTCTGTTTGACGACAAAACTCGTGGTAGTTTGGATACATACGTTCACAAAGACATGCCATGAAAGTGACATGTTGCCAGCTCGCCAGCTTTTCCAGACGTAAATGAATGGGGTTACGTAACATTTTTATGCTCATTAACGGCGACGGACGGCAGTGTACCTGAAATCACAGTGACGCCCTATGCCTGAATTCCTAAAGTTTTACGACAATACGCTAGCCGCTTGCAGCCGCTGCCAACGCACAAATGCGGGACGATTCGATGCGACAGCATCAGCCCAGCGGGTCGGTTCCGGTAAACGGTAACCACGCATGCAACATTGTACCCAGTGCAATGCGCTATCCTGACTGACACGATGCCCCGTCGCTACAAATAGCGGGTTACAGCGTGCTTTGCTGCGCCATACCCAACCAATTTGCTCGCCCTTATCCAACAACGGCTGCCGACTGCCAACACTCTCCGCCAACGGCTCAAACCGGCCACAAAGCCGACTTTTCGCCACGCCAATCGTGGGAACGTCAACGAGCAGACCAAAATGGCTGGCAACGCCGAGACGACGTGGGTGGGAAATCCCATGCCCATCGACAAACAGCAGATCCGGTTTCTGTTCAAGCAACGCCCACGCAGCTAACAGCCCGGGGCATTCGCGAAACGAAAGAAAACCGGGGATATAAGGCATCGTCGTGCTGATGCGCGCAATCTTGTATTCTACCAGTTCCAACGAAGGATAGCGCATTACCGCAATCGCGGCGCGCGTTACCGAGCCTTCTTGCTCAAAGCCAACATCCGCACCCGCGATAAATGCAGGCTGCTCAAAAGGTAAATCATCGTGCCGAATCACATCAGAAGCACGAGCCAACTGCTCAGCTCGCAGCCGTTGTGTATCAATCACATCACCTCCTGTGAATCATGCGTGATAAGGGCGGGATAACCGATGCACCGCCTCAACAAAAACGCCTGCATGTTCCGGTGGCACGTCTTGATGAATGCCGTGGCCCAGATTGAAAACATGGCCGTCACCTTGTCCAAATTCAGCGAGGATCGATGCCACTTCCTGTTCGATCCGCGCTGGATCGGCATACAGCATTGAGGGATCCATATTTCCCTGTAGCGCCACTTTATCGCCTACGCGGCGGCGTGCGTCGGCGATATCACTCGTCCAGTCCAGCCCCAGCGCGTCGCAGCCTGTTTCCGCCATTGCCTCCAGCCACTGGCCTCCGCCTTTGGTGAAGAGCGTTACGGGCACACGGCGGCCTTCATTCTCACGCTGCAAACCATCAACAATTTTATGCATGTAACGCAGGGAGAACTCTTTGTAGTCGCGTCCGCTCAGCGCACCACCCCAGGTATCGAATACCATCACGGCCTGCGCACCCGCGCGAATTTGCGCATTAAGATAAAGAATGACGCTATCAGCCAGCTTATCCAACAACAGGTGCAGCGTTTTAGGTTCAGCGAACATCATTTTCTTGATGACGGTAAACGCTTTGCTGCTACCGCCCTCCACCATATAGGTCGCCAGCGTCCACGGACTGCCCGAGAAGCCGATAAGCGGCACTTCACCAGCAAGGTTTTTGCGGATCGTCCGCACTGCGTTCATCACATAACCGAGTTCCTGTTCTGGATCGGGAACAGGCAGTTTAACGACATCAGCATGAGAGGTGATGGGAGAGTGAAAGCGCGGACCTTCCCCCGCTTCAAAGTAGAGCCCTAAGCCCATGGCATCAGGGATAGTGAGAATGTCGGAAAACAGGATCGCCGCATCCAGCGCATAACGCCGTAAAGGTTGTAGCGTGACTTCACATGCCAACTCTGCATTTTTGCACAGTGACATAAAATCACCCGCCTGCGCACGCGTTGCCTTATATTCCGGTAGATAACGCCCCGCCTGACGCATCATCCACACAGGGGTGACATCAACAGGTTGGCGCAATAACGCCCGCAAATAGCGATCGTTTTTCAGGTCGGTCATGTTCTCTTCCTTTCAGCCTCACGGCGGTTCTACACCAGATAGATGTGATGAAGCGGATGCGTTATAAAACGAACGTGTTATGAAACCAATACATTAATGGCGCAAATAGTACCACGTCAGCCTTCGTTCTCGTGATAAGCGCGGCACAACACCACGGTATCCTCGATAAGTCGACGGGCCACGGTGCCCAGCGGAGGCAACTGTGGGAGTTGGTCATAGCGGAACCAACCCGCGTCACGCAGCTCTTTCGGATCGTGCTTGATTTCTCCCCCCGCATAATCCGCCACAAACGCCATCATCAGTGAATGAGGGAATGGCCAAGGCTGCGAACTTACATAACGCAGGTTTTTTATCTGAATTTGGCTCTCTTCCATCACCTCACGCACGACCGTCTGTTCTAGCGTTTCGCCCACTTCTACAAATCCAGCCAGCACGGTGTACATGTTTCCGCGATGCCGATTGTGCTGCGCCAGCAAAATCTCCTTGCCACGGCGAATCGCGACAATGATGCAGGGGGCGATCTGCGGATAATAACGTTCTTTGCAGTGGCCGCATAAGCACGCCAACTCCGTTTTGCTCTGCACCATTTCATGGCCACAGTAACCGCAAAAACGATGGGAGCGATAGAATTCAGCCAACTGCACGCCTCGCCCCGCCAGTTGGAATAAGCCCACGTCTTGATCGAGCAATTGGCGAACGGACGCCATACCCGTATCCCGCCCCTGGCACACCAGCCAGGCAGGCTGCCCTTGCCATTCGCCAATCTGGCGAGCCACTTTCCCTTGCAACGACCACTCTATAGCCGTTCCGCGTGGCAATTCCCCTTGGGGAAGCCAAATTTGTATCGCATCGCTAACTATCCACCAGCCGGTTTCATCACCTTTTAGCGTCTGTTCCATATCTTTTTATTGCTCCATTGCCACTTCACTGGCATTTTACATTCAGAGTGATTACATAAGTTTTATAACTGGGATTTCAGTTATTTCTTACCGTTCACGGAGTCAACAATGCTAAACCAGCTACAAAGTCTGACTGAATACGTTGGTGGCAATAATGCGTTAATCGACCAATGGCTACAAGCGCGTAAGCAGCTTCTGGTGGCTTACTATCATCTGGTTGGCATCAAGCCGAACAAGGAAGCGCTTTCTCTTTTGGATGAAGAAGCATTGGATCATTTTTGCCAGAATCTGGTGGACTATCTTTCTACCGGCCACTTTCATTTATACGAAAAGATGCTGCATGAAGCAGCGACCCACAGCGAACAAGTATTAGCGCTTTCCACACAACTCGACCTCGCCCTGCAAAACAATACACAGCAAATCATGACGTTTTACGATAGCCATCTGGCAGCCGCTATCGATGATGATAACTGTCTTGAATTCCAGCAGGCACTTTCCAGCGTCGGCGAAGCATTAGAAGAGCGTTTTACGTTAGAAGACAACATGATTACGCAGGTTTACGATAACTAGTCGTCATTTGTCGTTATTTAAGAACATCATCACACGCTGTACAGGCAAAAGCGGCACGCTTTGACATCCGCGTTTTGCCGTCATACAGTGTAGGGGTTTTATTGACCCGTCTAACAGACGGGCAAATCTTGTCGGAGTGCCTAGCGTGCTTGTGTTTCGTTTTTACGGAACCTATAAGTGCACAGGCTGAGACCGTTAATTCGGGATCCGCGGAACCTGATCGGGTTAATACCTGCGAAGGGAACAAGAGTAATGCACTTCATTAAGCTCACGGCTGCGTATTTCTATATACCTGCTCTGATGCTCAATATCATTATTACTCCCTCCGGCTCCAGACAAGCAATCTTCCCTTTACGTCTTACAGGAACTTGCTATGTCTACAGAACCAGTGCTGTCCAAATCAGGCCGCCGTGAGCAACGCGCCGCCGCCCAACAGTTTATTGAAACCTTACAGGGAACCGCCTTTCCCAATTCCCAACGCATTTACCTTGCAGGCTCGCGCGACGACATCGCCGTACCGATGCGTGAAATTCAGCTCAGCCCGACGCTACTCGGCGGCGGCAAAGACAATCCCCAATACGAACCTAATGAGCCGATCCCGGTTTACGATACGTCAGGGCCGTATGGCGATCCCGCAGCCCAACCCGATGTCCGCGTTGGGTTAGCGAAGCTACGCGCCAACTGGATTGCAGAGCGTCACGACACCGAAGCGTTATCCGGCGTTAGCTCCGATTTTACCCAGCAACGTCTGGCAGATGCGGGTCTGGATCATCTGCGCTTCGAGCATTTGCCACGGCCTTTACGTGCCAAAGCGGGCAAACGCGTCACCCAGCTTCACTATGCACGGCAGGGGATAATTACCCCGGAAATGGAATTTATCGCCATTCGCGAAAATATGGGACGCGAACGCATTCGCGGTGAAGTGCTGCGCCAGCAGCATCCTGGGCAAAGTTTCGGTGCCCTCCTGCCGGAAAACATCACGCCGGAGTTTGTCCGTCAGGAAGTGGCCGCCGGGCGCGCCATTATTCCTTCAAACATCAACCACCCCGAGTCGGAGCCGATGATTATCGGGCGCAATTTTCTGGTGAAGGTGAACGCCAATATCGGTAATTCCGCGGTGACATCCTCCATCGAAGAAGAGGTGGAAAAGCTGGTCTGGTCTACCCGCTGGGGTGCGGATACAGTGATGGACCTCTCAACTGGCCGCTATATTCACGAAACCCGCGAGTGGATCCTGCGCAACAGCCCGGTGCCCATTGGGACGGTGCCGATCTATCAGGCACTGGAAAAAGTGAATGGCATGGCAGAAAACCTGAACTGGGAAATGTTCCGCGATACGCTGCTGGAGCAGGCTGAGCAAGGAGTGGACTATTTCACTATCCACGCGGGCGTACTGCTGCGCTACGTACCGCTGACGGCCAAACGCCTGACTGGCATCGTCTCACGCGGGGGTTCCATCATGGCGAAGTGGTGTCTGTCGCATCACAAAGAGAGCTTCCTGTACGAACACTTCCGTGAAATTTGTGAAATCTGCGCCGCTTATGACGTCGCGCTGTCGCTGGGTGACGGGTTACGCCCAGGCTCCATTCAGGATGCCAACGACGAAGCTCAGTTCGCCGAGCTGCATACGCTGGGAGAGCTAACCAAAATCGCCTGGGAATACGACGTACAGGTGATGATCGAAGGCCCCGGCCACGTTCCGATGCAGATGATCCGCCGCAACATGACCGAAGAGTTGGAGCACTGCCACGAAGCACCATTCTATACGCTCGGCCCGCTGACCACCGATATCGCACCGGGTTACGATCACTTTACCTCTGGTATCGGTGCCGCCATGATCGGCTGGTTCGGCTGTGCAATGCTCTGCTACGTGACGCCGAAAGAGCATCTCGGTTTGCCGAACAAAGAAGATGTCAAACAGGGACTGATTACCTACAAGATCGCCGCCCACGCCGCCGACTTGGCGAAAGGTCATCCCGGGGCGCAAATCCGTGATAACGCTATGTCGAAAGCCCGCTTCGAATTCCGCTGGGAAGATCAGTTTAATCTGGCGCTCGATCCCCAAACGGCACGGGCCTACCACGATGAAACGCTGCCGCAGGAATCTGGCAAAGTCGCCCATTTCTGTTCCATGTGCGGCCCTAAATTCTGCTCGATGAAAATCTCACAGGAAGTACGCGATTACGCCGCGAAACAGGAAGCGGAAGCCAAACCGATTGAAGTCGGAATGGCACAGATGTCACAGGAATTCCGCTCTCGCGGCAGCGAGCTTTATCACAGCGCCACCAGCCTGCCAGCCGAGGAAAACCAATGACGGATTTAATGCCTTTTGCCCCGACGGCACAACGGCTGGGGCTCTATCCCGTTGTCGATAGCGTGGAGTGGGTCGAACGTCTGCTTGGTGTCGGGGTTAAAACGATCCAGCTAAGAATCAAAGATCGGTCAGATGAACAAGCCGAAGCCGATGTGATCCAAGCGATCGCCTTGGGTCGGCGTTATCAGGCGCAGCTCTTCATTAATGACTATTGGAAATTGGCCGTAAAACATCAGGCGTACGGCGTACATCTGGGCCAGGAAGATCTGGATACCGCCGATCTGGCTGCGATTAAACAAGCAGGCCTGCGCTTAGGCGTCTCCACACACGACGATCGTGAACTGGCACGTGCGGTGGCGATAAATCCGTCCTACATCGCACTGGGGCATATTTTCCCCACGCAAACCAAAGACATGCCTTCCGCACCGCAAGGGTTAGCCGAACTGACCCGACACATCTCCGATCTACAAGACCGTTTTCCCACCGTGGCGATTGGCGGTATCAGCATCGACAAAGTGCCTGCTGTGCTGGCGACGGGCGTCGGCAGCATTGCCGTCGTCAGCGCCATTACGCAGGCAGCAGACTGGCGGCAAGCAACCGCGACGCTGCTCAGGATAGTTGAAGGACGGGAGGCATGACATGGTAACGAATCCCCATCCAACGCCTGCGGGACTGAGCGATAGCGAGTTCATGCGCTACAGCCGCCAACTGATGCTGGAAGATATTGGCCCGGAAGGTCAGGAGAAACTCAAAGCCGCCCGCGTTCTGCTGGTAGGGCTCGGTGGACTGGGTTCCCCCGCGTCGCTCTATCTGGCCGCAGCAGGGGTCGGCACGCTGCTACTTGCTGACGATGACTCGCTGCATATCAGCAACCTGCAACGCCAGATTCTGTATCGCACCAGCGACACTGACAAGCCCAAAGCGGTGTTGGCACAGCGTCAGCTACAGGCATTAAATCCGTACTCAGAAGCAATAGCACTCACCGAAAGGCTAAGCGGTGACGCGTTACACCACGCCGTCAGCCGCGTCGATCTGGTACTGGATTGCAGCGACAACATGACAACCCGTCATGCGGTTAACGCCGCCTGCGTAGGTGCCGGCAAACCGTTGATCAGCGGTAGCGCCGTCGGTTTCAGCGGCCAGCTTGCAGTCTTCATGCCGCCTTATCAGTCTGGCTGCTACGCCTGCCTGTATCCGGATACCGCCGAACCGCAGCGCAACTGTCGTACTGCGGGCGTGCTTGGCCCAATAGTCGGCGTGATTGGCACACTTCAGGCGTTGGAGGCAATCAAACTGCTGGCGGGGATGCCGTCCGCGCTGGACGGAAAGCTGAGAATGTTCAATGGCAAACAGCAGAGCTGGAACACACTCCAACTGACGCGTTCACCTCATTGCCCGGTATGCGGGGGCGTAGCATGAAAATCACGCTGAATGATGAGCCCTTTGAATGTCCAGAGGCTATTACGGTTGAGACGCTGCTGAACCAGATAAATCGATTTCAGCCCGGTACGGCGTTAGCCATCAACCAGACCATTATCCCGCGCGCCACCTGGTCACTGCATCAGGTACAAAACGGTGATGATATTTTGCTTTTTCAGGCAATCGCGGGAGGATGACATGCTGCACATTGCCGATACAATATTAACGTCACGACTGCTAACCGGCACCGGCAAATTCGCTACGCCAGAACTGATGCTGGCGGCACTTAAGGCTTCCGGCTCACAGTTAGTGACTATGGCGATGAAGCGCGTTGATCTGAATGGTGGAAACGATGCTATTCTCGCCCCGCTACGCCAGCTTGGTATTAAACTGCTGCCGAATACGTCAGGTGCCAAAACCGCAGACGAAGCTATTTTTGCGGCCCGACTGGCGCGTGAAGCATTGGGTACCCGCTGGCTGAAGCTGGAAATTCACCCCGATGTGAAATACCTGTTGCCCGATCCCATCGAAACGCTAAAGGCCGCTGAACAACTGGTAAAAGAGGGCTTCACGGTACTGCCCTATTGCAGTGCCGACCCGGTGTTGTGCAAACGGCTGGAAGAAGTCGGCTGCGCAGCGGTGATGCCACTCGGTGCACCAATTGGCTCCAATCAGGGGCTACAAACGCGTGATTTTCTCCGCATCATCATCGAACAAGCGCGCATTCCGGTGATTGTCGACGCGGGCATTGGTGCCCCAAGCCATGCGGCCGACGCGTTGGAAATGGGAGCCGATGCCGTGCTGGTCAATACAGCAATTGCCGTTGCTCGCGACCCTGTAGCGATGGCGCACGCATTCCGGCTGGCCGTCGATGCCGGTGGGCTTGCTCGCCAGGCTGGGCTGGGAAATAAGCAATCTGTCGCCAGCGCCACCAGCCCACTCACCGGTTTTCTAAATCGACAAATGGAAGGAGCGGAGTGATGAGCGTCGATTTTCAAACCGTCTGGGAACAGCTCGACTGGGATGACCTGACGCTGTGCATCAACAGTAAAACAGCCCATGATGTTGAACTGGCGCTTACTGCACCACACCTGACGCGCGACGACTTCATGGCGCTCATTTCACCGGCCGCAAGCGCCTATCTGGAACCGCTAGCCCAGCGGGCACAGCAACTCACCCGCCAGCGTTTTGGTAATACGGTGAGCTTCTATGTTCCGCTATATCTGTCCAACTTGTGCTCCAACGACTGCACCTACTGCGGCTTTTCGATGAGCAATCACATCAAGCGAAAAACGCTGGATGACGCGGAAATCCTACGCGAATGCGCCGCTATCAAGGAACTCGGGTTTGCGCACCTACTGCTCGTAACCGGGGAGCATCAGCGCAAAGTGGGAATGGATTATTTTCGTCGCGTCTTTCCGCTGATTCGACCGCTCTTCAGTTCACTGATGATCGAAGTCCAGCCGCTGTCGCAGGATGAATACGCTGAGTTAAAAACGCTGGGGCTGGATGGCGTGATGGTCTATCAGGAAACCTACCATCCTGCGACTTACCAGTTGCACCATCTAAAAGGACAAAAGCAGGATTTCCACTGGCGACTCGCCACGCCGGATCGGCTTGGTCGCGCGGGGATCGATAAGATCGGGCTTGGCGCGTTAATCGGCCTGTCCAATAGCTGGCGTACCGACTGCTACATGGTGGCGGAACATCTGCTGCACTTACAGCAAAGCTACTGGCAGAGCCGTTATTCTATCTCATTCCCCCGCCTGCGTCCCTGTGCGGGCGGCATTGAACCAGCATCTCTAATGGATGAAGCACAACTCATGCAGGTGATTTGCGCATTCCGGTTGTTGTCACCAGATATTGAGTTATCGCTCTCCACGCGTGAATCGCCTTTCTTTCGCGATCATGCCATTCCTATTGCGATTAACAACGTCAGTGCATTTTCCAAAACCCAGCCGGGCGGATATGCCGACAACCACCCCGAGCTGGAACAGTTCTCGCCGCATGATTCACGACGTCCTGAAGACGTTGCGCAGGCCATCGTGCGTGCTGGTCTCCAGCCAGTGTGGAAAGACTGGGATGGTTATTTAGGCAGGTAGCGCGACGATGCGCCAGATAGTGGTCAGTTAAGCGAGAAGTGAGAGGGAAACACGGGGATGAGGTTCTCACAGGGATACCTCGCACCGTAGTAGCCCTCGTGTCTCGGATGTTAAGCGATCGGTGTGAGCGATACGCATAATTTGGGACACCGCCCGCAGGCAGGAATGAGAATTACACAGAAAGCAATATTCTCAGGATAGCGCCATGCAATATGACATTCGGCCTATCGTCACGGCCTTCGACGAAGAATACTGTAGTGTCGTTGGCAAGCCTGAGTGTGACTGAGCCTGTTGACCGGAGCCATTGCCACTTATCGGCTCTGCACATCAACCCGCCGATACGGGGCTTATCCTTACCCGTATCGGCCCTTCCTTAAAATTCATCAAGGGGCGTTCTGGTCAGGAAGCGCATGCATCATCTTCGCGACTTCACTACCCACGATACGCAGCCCTTCCCTCATCTCTTCCGTAAAGCGATTGGCATAATTGAGTCGAATACAATTACGGTATTTCCCCGAAGCGGAAAATAGCGATCCCGCAGCTATCTGTATACCCGCTTTTCTGACCTCACGGGCGAGCTTAAGCGAATCAAAATATTCAGGCAGTTCAATCCACATCAAAAACCCCCCTTGCGGGCGGCTGACGCAAATATTGGACGGAAAATACTCACGCACCCAGCAGGTAAACGTGCTCAGATTGGCTTTGTACTGGGCACGCATGCGCCGTAAGTGAGGCTGATAGTGTCCCTGACGAATAAATTCTGCCACGGCTAGCTGAGGATGAACCACCGTCGATCCCGTACTGATGTATTTTGTATGGATCACACGCTCCAGATAGCGCCCAGGGGCGATCCAACCCACGCGCAAACCAGGCGCTAAATTCTTCGAAAACGAACTGCACAACAGTACGCGTCCATCTTCATCAAACGATTTTATGGCGCGGGGGCGCGGATACTCATAGGCCAACTCGCCATAGGCATCATCTTCGATAATCGCGATATCAAAGTGCTGTGCCAGTGTCACCAGTGATTTCTTGCGGGCATCAGGCATGATAAAGCCAAGCGGGTTGTTACAGCTAGGAACCAGAAGTACGGCTTTGATCGGCCATTGATCCAGCGCCAGCCTCAATGCTTCGAGGCTGATCCCCGTCACTGAATCGGTTGGGATCTCGATCGCTTTGATATCCAGCCCACGAAGGATCTGCATCGTGCCCGGAAAAGCAGGTGACTCGACAGCAACGATGTCGCCGGGCTGACAAACGGCACGGACCGCAACAAATAAGGCTTCCTGACATCCGGTAGTGATCACAATATCATCTTGCGTCAGTTGGCAGCCGCAGTCGACGGTAAGGCGGGCAATCTGTTCACGCAGCGCGGGTACGCCATATACGCTGTCATATTGTAAGATCCGGGGATCCTGGTACTGGCAGAGACGACTCATCTCTTTCCACAGCGGCTTTATAGTCGGCTGGCTCACATCTGGCATTCCGCTACCAAACTTCAGCACGTTAGTCTCCAGACGCACGTTCACCAACTCCAGCACCGATTCCCACTGAGTGATTTCAACCGGACGTTGAGCGGGACGCGTCAGCGCCGGTACAGGCGGCGTTGCCTTGCGCGGTGTAACAAAATATCCCGAACGCGGCTGCGGCATAATCAACTGTCGGGTTTCCAGCAGATGATAGGCTTGCTGGACGGTACTGATGCTCACACCATGTTCTGTACTGAGTGCCCGAACGGAAGGCAGACGTTCCCCACTTTGATATAACCCTTGTTCGATCCGCTGCTCTAACAACCCAGCAAGGTGTTGATAACGTGTCATCAGTATCATTCCCTATCATTATTCACAGCAATAACCAGTACAGATTAAAATAAAAATTACCATTCAGATGCAATATCACACAATCTGTATGCTAAAAAAATGGATTTTTTGCGTCTGTATTGAAAATACCTTTCACCTCATCATAGCGATCATTCACTGGCGAGGGGGAAAATATGGAATTTCATGAAAATCGATCACAAAAACCGTTCCGCGAGTCACCGTTCTGGCTAATGTTGATTTTGCCGTACCGCTTGTGGAAAGCCTGGCGGGTAAGGGCACAGACGCTGAAGATACTACAGAATATGAGTGATAACGGGCTTAAGGATATCGGACTGAAGCGAAGCGATCTTGATCGATTCAGATAGCACAGCGCTAAAAACATGAGAAATATCACCGATACAGGCATTGCGCTTGTATCGGCAAGATAAAAAGATCAACGAGGTAAGTCATCCGCCGATTTTGCTTTCATCTGCATCCCGACAATCGCAGACAGTAAGCAGCCGATGGCAAGGTAGGCCGCCACCGCGTGCCATGAGCCATCCATGAACTCCACCAGCAGAACAGCGATAAAAGGCGTAAACCCGCCGCCGACCACGCTGGCAACCTGATAACCCACGCCAGCCCCGCTATAGCGATACGCCGTACCAAATAGCTCGGTAAACATCGGTTGCTGTACGCTAACGATCATATCGTGAGCAGCATTCGCCAGCATGATGGCAAAGAACAGAATCATCAGCGTGTTATGGCTTTCCAACGCCATAAAGAATGGCACGGCACTCACCGCTCCAATCAACGCACCAGTCACATAGATGCGACGGCGGCCAAAGCTATCCGCCAGATAAGCAAAGAAAGGGATGGACACGCAACTGATCGCCCCCACCAGCAGTCCAATATTCAGAAAGATATCCCGCGATAAGCCAAGATGGGTGGTCGAGTAATTGAGTGCAAATGCGGTGACGATATACATCGTCAACAGTTCACCAAGCCGTAACGCAATAATCAGCAGAAAGGCTTTCGGATGCTGACGCAGTGCGTCCATAATCGGGAACGAACGCAGTTTTTTTGCTCTATCACCCAGAGTTTTATTCGCCTCAAATTCCTGAGACTCATCCATCCCGTTACGTACCCACCAGGCGATAGCAACCAAAATCAGGCTGAATAAGAACGGCAGACGCCATCCCCAAGTGGTAAATTCTTCATTGGTGGTCAAATTGCTCACCACCGAGACCGAACCGGTTGCCAGTAACAGGCCCACACCAAAACCAACCTGTACGCCACTGCTGTAAAAAGCTTTCTTTTTCTTCGGTGCGCTCTCTACCGCCAACAGTGCCGCCCCGCCCCATTCGCCACCGACCGCAAAACCCTGAATGGCTCTCAGCATAACCAACAGCACCGGCGCCCACCAACCAATGGAATCAAACGACGGCAACAGTCCAATCAATGCAGTGGAAATACCCATCATCCAGACCGTAATCATCAACATCCGTTTACGGCCCAGCTTGTCACCAAAGTGACCGAATACCATACCGCCTAACGGGCGAAACAGGAAACCCACACCGAACGTACCAAATGCCGCCAACGTCCCCATCGTCGGGCTGACCTGCGGAAAAAATTCGGTATTAAATACCAGAGCGGCAACAATTCCGTACAGCAAGAAATCGTACCAATCAACAACCGCACCCACAAAACTGCCCCATGCTGCGCGTTTCGCTCGATGTTGAGAATGGCTTTCTAACTGTGTTTGTAGGGTTTTATCAGAGGGAAGAGAGTCATCCTGATGGGGTAAAGAGCCGCCAGGTTGTGAGAGAGTTGGCGTAGTTGAGGTGTCCATGTCGGTTCCGTTCTATTTACTTTACACTACTGTACAACAAAAAATTTCAGGAAGAAATTTTTAACGTCGCTTGCGACGGCCTTTAGGTAGCGCACAGGGATGTGCGCTATAAAAAAACCCCGACCATGATAGCCGGGGTTTTTATTATTTACCGCATGATAGTGCAGCGTAAAGAGACTTACTCGTCGTCGCTGCTACCAAAGCCTGCATTCAGCAGTTCGGCCAAGTTAGCAGAAGCTTCATCGGCACTCACTTGAGGCACGACAGGCGCTTCGCCTGCCTGACGGCGGCGCATACGATCCTGATGGTACGCATAACCCGTACCCGCTGGGATCAGACGACCTACGATAACGTTCTCTTTCAGGCCACGCAGTTCATCACGTTTACCCGCAACAGCGGCTTCGGTAAGTACGCGAGTGGTTTCCTGGAACGATGCCGCAGAAATGAAGGACTCGGTCGCCAGAGATGCTTTGGTGATACCCAGCAGATCGCGGCTGTACGTTGCCGTGATCTTGCCATCCGCTTCCAACTGACGGTTGGCAATCTTGATACGAGACACTTCTGCCTGTTCGCCTTCCAGGAACTCCGTGCTACCCGCGCTAACGATGGTGCCTTTACGCAACATCTGACGAACGATAACTTCGATGTGTTTATCGTTAATCTTAACGCCTTGCAGACGGTAAACTTCCTGAACTTCGTTGGTGATATAACGCGTTACTGCATGTACGCCACGCAGACGCAGGATATCGTGCGGAGACTCTGGGCCGTCGGAAACAACGTCACCACGCTCAACAACTTCACCTTCGAACACGTTGAGCTGACGCCATTTCGGAATCATCTCTTCGTAAGCATCACTACCATCCAACGGAGAAATTACCAAACGGCGCTTGCCTTTGGTTTCTTTACCGAAGGAAATGATGCCGCTGATCTCTGCCAGAATTGCCGGCTCTTTCGGACGGCGTGCTTCAAACAGGTCGGCTACGCGTGGCAGACCACCGGTAATATCCTTGGTACCACTGGATTCCTGAGGGAGACGCGCCAATGTATCACCGGCACCAATCTGCACTCCATCTTCCAACTGAACAATCGTTTTACCTGGCAGGAAGTATTGAGCAGGCATATCAGTACCTGGGATCAGTACATCTTCACCTTTACCGTCAACGATTTTCAGTGCTGGACGCAAGTCTTTACCGCTACCAGTACGCTCTGCGCTATCCAGAACGACGATAGAAGACAAACCAGTCAGTTCGTCGGTCTGGCGAGTAATGGTCTGACCGTCAATCATGTCAGCAAAGCGGATGAAACCGCTCACTTCGGTCACCACTGGCATGGTATGCGGATCCCAGTTTGCGACGGTTTCGCCACCGCTAACTTCTGAGCCGTCACCCTTCGCCATCACCGCACCGTAAGGCACTTTATAGCTTTCTTTAGTACGTCCGAATTCGTCGATCAGCTTCAGTTCAGTATTACGTGAAGTAATAACCAATTTACCGTTGCTGTTCATTACGAACTTCGCGTTGCTCAGTTTCAGGCTACCTTTGTTTTTCACCTGAATGCTGGACTCAGCAGCCGCACGCGATGCCGCACCACCGATGTGGAACGTACGCATGGTTAACTGTGTACCTGGCTCACCGATGGACTGTGCCGCGATAACCCCGATAGCCTCACCTTTGTTGATGATATGACCACGAGCCAGATCGCGACCGTAGCAATTGGCACACACGCCAAAGTCGGTTTCGCAACTTACCACTGAACGTACTTTAACGGCGTCAACGGAGTTCTCTTCCAACATGTCACACCACTGCTCGTTCAGCAGCGTGTTACGTGGAACCAGAATATCCGCGGTGCCCGGTTTGATCACGTCTTCAGCCGTTACACGACCCAGTACGCGCTCACGCAGTGGCTCTTTAACATCACCACCCTCGATAACCGGCGTCATCATGATACCTTCATGGGTACCACAATCGTCTTCGGTCACAACCAGATCCTGCGCAACGTCAACCAGACGACGCGTCAAGTAACCGGAGTTTGCCGTTTTCAGTGCGGTATCCGCCAGACCTTTACGTGCACCGTGCGTTGAGATGAAGTACTGGAGTACGTTCAAACCTTCACGGAAGTTTGCGGTGATCGGCGTTTCGATGATGGAACCATCTGGTTTCGCCATCAGACCACGCATACCCGCCAACTGACGAATCTGTGCCGCAGAACCACGCGCACCGGAGTCGGCCATCATAAAGATGCTGTTGAAAGAAACCTGCTGCTCAACTACGCCATCACGGTTAACCACATCCTCAACGGACAGGTTTTCCATCATCGCTTTCGCAACACGCTCGTTCGCCGCAGCCCAGATATCGATCACTTTGTTATAGCGTTCGCCCGCGGTAACCAGACCAGATTGGAACTGCTCCTGAATCTCGGCAACTTCGGTTTCTGCTTCTTCGATAATCTCGGCTTTTTTCTCCGGGATCACCATGTCATCGATACCTACGGAAGCACCAGAGCGCGCCGCGTAAGCAAAACCGGTGTACATAGTCTGGTCAGCAAAGATAACCGTCGGCTTCAGACCCAAAATGCGGTAACAGGTGTTCAGCATTTTGGAGATCGCTTTCTTGCCCAGAGGCTGGTTAACGATCGAGTACGGCAGACCTTTCGGCACGATCATCCACAGGATGGCACGGCCGATAGTCGTATCGATAATCGACGTCTGATGCGTAACATCGCCTTCGATGCTCTTGATCTCTTCCGTGATACGCACTTTAACGCGCGCATGCAGAGAGGCCAGGCCGGCACGATAAACGCGTTCAGCTTCTTTAGGACCCGTGAGCACCATGCCTTCGCCTTTGGCGTTAACACAGTCACGCGTCATGTAATACAGACCCAATACCACGTCCTGAGAAGGAACGATGATTGGCTCACCATTCGCAGGGGACAAGATGTTGTTGGTCGACATCATCAACGCACGCGCTTCTAACTGGGCTTCCAGCGTCAACGGTACGTGTACAGCCATCTGGTCACCATCGAAGTCGGCGTTATATGCCGCACAAACCAGTGGGTGCAACTGGATCGCTTTACCTTCGATCAGTACCGGTTCAAATGCCTGGATACCCAAACGGTGCAGTGTTGGTGCACGGTTCAGCAGTACTGGGTGTTCGCGGATAACTTCGTCCAGGATATCCCATACGACGGCTTCTTCACGCTCAACCATTTTCTTGGCAGCTTTAATGGTGGTAGCAAGACCACGCAGTTCCAGCTTGCCGTAGATGAACGGTTTGAACAGTTCCAGTGCCATTTTCTTCGGCAGACCACACTGGTGCAGACGCAGGTATGGACCAACGGTGATTACGGAACGACCGGAGTAGTCAACACGCTTACCGAGCAGGTTCTGACGGAAACGACCCTGTTTACCTTTGATCATATCGGCCAAAGATTTCAGAGGGCGTTTGTTAGAACCGGTGATCGCACGACCGCGACGGCCGTTATCCAACAGCGCATCAACCGCTTCCTGCAACATACGTTTTTCGTTACGTACGATGATGTCTGGCGCAGCCAGATCCAGCAGGCGTTTCAGACGGTTGTTACGGTTGATCACGCGACGATACAGATCGTTCAGGTCGGAAGTCGCAAAACGACCACCATCCAGCGGAACCAACGGACGCAGATCTGGCGGCAGTACCGGCAGAACGGTCAGGATCATCCACTCTGGCTTGTTACCAGACTGTACGAACGCTTCCAGCAGCTTAATGCGTTTGGTCAACTTTTTACGTTTGGTTTCGGAGTTGGTTTCGGTCAGCTCTTCACGCAGTTGCTCGCATTCCTGCTCCAGATCCATGTTCTTCAGCAGAGCCTGGATCGCTTCGGCACCCATTTTCGCGTCGAATTCATCACCGAACTCTTCCAGCGCATCCAGATACTGCTCTTCAGTCAGGATCTGACGGCGCTCAAGGTTGGTCATGCCACCTTCAACAACGACATAAGATTCAAAATAAAGCACACGCTCAATATCACGCAGCGGCATATCTAACAGCAAACCGATACGGGAAGGCAGTGACTTCAGGAACCAAATGTGCGCAGTCGGAGAAGCCAGCTCGATGTGACCCATACGCTCACGACGTACTTTAGTTTGGGTTACTTCAACGCCGCACTTCTCACAAATAACACCACGGTGTTTCAGGCGCTTATACTTACCGCACAAGCACTCATAATCTTTTACTGGCCCAAAGATACGGGCGCAGAAAAGGCCGTCACGTTCAGGCTTGAACGTACGGTAGTTGATGGTTTCTGGCTTTTTAACTTCACCAAAAGACCACGAACGGATCATGTCTGGCGAAGCCAGAGCAATTTTGATCGCATCAAACTCTTCGGTTTTAGTTTGCGCTTTCAGAAACTTTAATAAGTCTTTCACGGATTGGCTCCTGTCGGAGTTAGACCTGATAGACACCTGAACCATGCCGTTAAAAACAACGTTCAGGTGTCCCTATGACGAATGCCAGCGATACAACGAGCTGGGATTACTTTTCTTCCAGCTCGATGTTGATACCCAGCGAGCGGATTTCTTTCAACAATACGTTGAAGGATTCCGGCATGCCTGGCTCCATCTGATGATTGCCATCCACGATGTTCTTATACATCTTGGTACGGCCGTTCACGTCATCAGACTTAACGGTCAACATTTCTTGCAGGGTATAAGCTGCACCATAAGCTTCCAGCGCCCACACTTCCATCTCACCGAAGCGTTGACCACCGAACTGCGCCTTACCACCCAGCGGCTGCTGAGTAACCAGGCTATAAGAACCGGTGGAACGGGCATGCATCTTATCGTCAACCAAGTGGTTCAGTTTCAGCATGTACATGTAGCCCACTGTAACCTGACGCTCAAATTGCTCACCAGTACGTCCATCGTACAGAGTAATCTGACCGGAGGTAGGGATACCGCCCATCTGCAACAGTTCCTTGATTTCTTTCTCTTTTGCACCGTCGAATACTGGCGTTGCAATTGGCATACCTTTCTTCAGGTTTTCAGCCAGACGCATAACTTCTTCGTCGGAGAAAGTACTCAGGTCGACTTTTTGACGCACATCGTCGCCCAGATCGTAGGCTCTCTGGATAAATTCACGCAGCTTAGTCACTTCTTCGTGCTGTTTGAGCATGGCGTTGATTTTCTCGCCGATACCTTTTGCAGCCATACCCAAGTGGGTTTCCAGAATCTGACCAATGTTCATACGTGAAGGTACGCCCAGCGGGTTCAGTACGATATCGACCGGCGTACCGTTCTCATCGTAAGGCATATCTTCGATCGGGTTGATCTTGGAGATAACACCTTTGTTCCCGTGACGACCTGCCATCTTGTCACCCGGTTGAATCTGACGCTTAACAGCCAGATAAACCTTAACGATTTTCAGCACGCCCGGTGCCAGATCATCGCCTTGGGTGATTTTACGGCGCTTCGCTTCGAGTTTTTTCTCAAACTCGTGCTTCAGCTCATCATACTGTTCTGCAAGCTGTTCCAACTGATTCTGTTTCTCTTCATCAGTCAGACCCAGTTCCAACCAGCGCTCACGCGGCAGTTTGTCCAGTTTGTCAGCTTCTACGCCGCCAGAAACCAGCACTGCGTGGATACGTCCAAACAGACCCGCTTCCAGAATCTGCAACTCTTCAGTCAGGTCTTTCTTCGCCTGCTTCAGTTGCATTTCTTCGATTTCCAACGCACGTTTGTCTTTTTCCACGCCATCGCGGGTAAAGACCTGTACGTCGATAATCGTACCGGAAACACCGTTTGGTACACGCAGAGAAGAGTCTTTAACGTCAGACGCTTTCTCACCGAAGATCGCACGCAGCAGTTTTTCCTCTGGTGTCAGTTGGGTTTCACCTTTCGGCGTTACCTTACCAACCAGAATGTCACCGCCGGTGACTTCTGCACCGATATAAACGATGCCAGACTCATCCAGTTTGGAAAGTGCTGCTTCACCCACGTTAGGGATGTCCGCAGTAATTTCCTCAGGCCCTAACTTGGTGTCACGAGACACACAGGCCAGTTCCTGAATGTGGATGGTCGTAAAGCGATCTTCCTGAACCACACGCTCGGAAACGAGGATGGAGTCTTCGAAGTTGTAACCATTCCATGGCATGAATGCCACGCGCATGTTCTGACCCAGCGCCAGCTCACCCAGATCGGTGGACGGACCATCTGCCAGAACGTCACCACGTTCTACCGGCTCACCCAAAGACACACACGGCATCTGGCTGATGCAGGTGTTCTGGTTAGAACGGGTATATTTGGTCAGGTTATAGATGTCGATCCCGGCTTCGCCCGGATACATTTCATCGTCATTAACACGGATTACAATACGAGATGCATCCACGTACTGTACTGTACCACCACGTTTGGCTACGGCAGTTACACCGGAGTCAACCGCAACAGCACGTTCCATACCCGTACCAACCAGCGGCTTATCAGCGCGCAAAGTTGGAACAGCCTGACGTTGCATGTTCGCACCCATCAGGGCACGGTTGGCGTCATCGTGTTCCAAGAACGGAATCAAGGATGCACCGACGGAAACCACCTGCTGTGTGGAAACGTCCATGTATTCAACCTGATCGCGGCTGAACAAGCTGGACTCACCTTTGTTACGGCAGGTAACCAGTTCGTCGATGAAGCGGCCTTCTTCGTCCAAATTGGTGTTTGCCTGGGCGATAACGAAGTTACCTTCTTCAATCGCAGACAGGTAATGGATCTCATCCGTAACCACGTTTTCACGCACGCGACGATATGGGGTTTCAAGGAAACCGTATTCGTTGGTTTGTGCATAAACGGACAGGGAGTTGATCAGACCGATGTTCGGACCTTCCGGCGTTTCGATAGGACAAACACGACCATAGTGCGTCGGGTGTACGTCACGAACTTCAAAGCCAGCACGTTCGCGCGTCAGACCACCTGGGCCCAATGCAGAGATACGACGTTTGTGCGTAATCTCAGACAGTGGGTTGTTCTGGTCCATAAACTGTGACAGTTGGCTAGAACCGAAAAACTCTTTCACGGCAGCCGAAATCGGCTTGGCGTTAATCATGTCTTGTGGCATCAGCGTATCGAGGTCGCCCAGAGACAGACGCTCTTTTACAGCACGTTCTACACGCACCAGACCAACGCGGAATTGGTTTTCTGCCATTTCGCCAACGGAACGAATACGACGGTTGCCGAGGTGGTCGATATCATCCACTTCGCCTTTGCCGTTACGGATATCAATGAGCTTCTTCATCACTTCGATGATGTCATCTTTGCTCAGGATACCGGAACCTTCGATCTCGTCACGCAACAAAGAACGGTTGAACTTCATACGGCCAACCGCAGACAGATCGTAGCGGTCTTCAGAGAAGAACAGGTTCTCGAACAGCGTTTCTGCTGCTTCACGCGTTGGTGGCTCACCAGGACGCATCATGCGATAGATTTCAACCAGCGCGCTCAGACGATCGCTTGACGGATCGACGCGCACGGTTTCAGACATGTATGCACCATGATCAAGATCGTTGGTGAACAGGGTCTCAATACGCTTGTGACCAGACTGGCTCAGTTTAGCCAGCAGATCCAGCGACAGCTCCATGTTGGCTGCGCCGATCAGTTCACCAGTGCTCTCGTCGATATAATCTTTGGACAGTACTTTGCCAGCAATATATTCAACAGGCACTTCAATGCGCTCAATATCGTCTTTCTCTAGCTGACGGATATGACGTGCAGTGATGCGGCGACCTTTTTCGATATAAACTTTACCGTTCGCTTCGATATCAAACGATGCAGTTTCACCACGCAGGCGCTCAGGAACCAGATCCATCTGCAATTTATTGCCATTGATTTCATAGACAATTTTATCGAAGAAAAGATCGAGAATCTGTTCGGTAGAGTAACCCAGCGCGCGCAGGATAATAGTCGCAGGCAATTTGCGGCGACGGTCGATACGGACAAATAGGTTATCCTTCGGATCAAATTCGAAATCCAGCCAGGAACCACGGTAAGGAATAATACGTGCGTTATACAGCACCTTACCTGAAGAGTGGGTTTTACCTTTGTCGCTATCGAAGAACACACCTGGACTACGGTGCAACTGAGACACGATTACGCGCTCAGTACCGTTGATCACGAAGGTACCGTTATCAGTCATGAGCGGAATTTCGCCCATGTAAACTTCTTGTTCTTTGATGTCTTTAACGGTGCCTTCAGGCGCTTCGCGCTCGTAGATCACCAGGCGCAGTTTAACGCGTAGCGGCGCAGAGAACGTCACACCGCGGATCTGACATTCTTTAACGTCAAATACTGGCTCGCCTAAGCGATAGCTAACGTATTGCAGCTCTGAATTACCGCTATAGCTTTTTATGGGGAAAACAGAACGGAATGCAGCTTCCAAACCGTGCTGGCCTTCCGGGTCTTGCTCGATAAACTTCTGGAACGAGTCAAGTTGGATAGAAAGGAGATAAGGTATGTCCAAAACTTGTGGACGTTTACCAAAATCCTTACGAATACGTTTTTTCTCGGTATAGGAGTAAACCATAGGGTTCCTCAGCTAGCTGACAAGTCGAACCACTCTGTCTGTCCTAACAAGGACAGTTCATGCAACACTATTTACGTTGGTCGGAAAATAGAGAACTTTCCGTAATACGTCTTTCTATTACTCTTAAACCATTTCGTTGCTCTTGCTTAGGCAAGGAGCCTATGCTGGAAAGCAGTATATTAAGTCGTCAATAGAAAAAAATATTGGGAGAAATCAATGGCTAAACAGTGTGAAATCCCATTGATGCCCTACAGCGCAAAAAGGCTGGTGACTAAAAAGTCACCAGCCATCAGCCTAATAAATTAGGCTGCAACCTGAAAGGTTGGCTTATTTAACTTCAACTTCTGCGCCAGCTTCTTCCAGAGATTTCTTCAGTGCTTCAGCGTCATCTTTGCTCACGCCTTCTTTCATAACTGCTGGAGCAGATTCAACCAGATCTTTGGCTTCTTTCAGGCCCAGACCAGTTGCGCCGCGAACAGCTTTGATTACAGCAACTTTGTTAGCGCCGATAGCTTTCAGCACAACGTCGAACTCAGTTTTTTCTTCTGCAACTTCAGCCGGGCCAGCAGAAACAGCTACAGCAGCAGCAGCAGAAACACCGAATTTTTCTTCCATAGCGGAAACCAGTTCAACAACATCCATTACAGACATAGCTGCTACTGCTTCCAGAATTTGATCTTTAGTGATAGACATAACAATAGTTCCTAAGAATCAGAAATAGTTTATACGTTAGCAAGTGCGTTAGAAAAGAAAGTGCTATTACGCCGCTTCTTTTGCATCGCGAACAGCAGCCAGAGTACGGACCAGTTTGCCAGCAGCGGCTTCTTTCATGGTCGACATCAGACGTGCCAGTGCTTCTTCGTAAGTCGGCAGCGTTGCCAGACGGTCAATTTGAGCCGCCGGGATCAGCTCACCTTCAAAGGCTGCAGCTTTGACCTCAAATTTTGCATTCGCTTTCGCGAATTCTTTGAACAGACGAGCAGCAGCGCCCGGGTGTTCCAAAGAATATGCAATCAGGGTCGGACCAACAAACGTGTCTTTCAGGCACTCAAATTGAGTACCTTCAACGACGCGGCGCAGCAGGGTGTTACGAACAACACGCATGTAAACGCCAGCTTCACGACCTGCTTTACGCAGTTCGGTCATTTTATCAACGGTAACGCCGCGAGAATCCGCAACAACCGCAGACAGCGCACCTTTGGCTACTTCGCTGACTTCAGCAACAATTGCTTGTTTGTCTTGAAGATTTAATGCCATTAGCTTTTGCTCCTGGATTTAGCCGGAGAAACTCTCCGGAACTCACTTCACCTATCGCCAAAATTAGAGATAAGCGTTGAAACACGGTGAGCAGAATCCAGTAAAAAATTATTCTTTATAAAAAAGAAAAACGTTATTTAGGCTCTGTCACCGTCTACGCAGGAGAATTAAGTTTCTTACGAAACACCTGCGGTCTTGGACGGAGGCCTGGATAGGCCAGGCTCCAACCGAAAAATTCTTGCGTCGATCCACTTAAGGAACAACGGGCGTAAAATTATAGGCAAATCCCACACCCGAGTAAAGCGGAACAAAAGCTATTAGTTAGCCACAGCGTTCAAACCGCTCTGGTCGATAGCAACGCCAGCGCCCATAGTGGTAGACAGGCTAACTTTCTTGATGTACACGCCTTTCGCCTGAGATGGTTTTGCTTTTTTCAGCGCAACCAGCAAAGATTCCAGGTTTTCTTTCAATTTGCCAGAATCGAAATCAACCTTACCAATAGTGGTATGGATGATACCGTTCTTGTCGTTACGGTAACGAACCTGACCAGCTTTAGCATTATTAACTGCTTCAGCAACGTTAGGGGTTACAGTACCCACTTTCGGGTTTGGCATCAGGCCGCGTGGACCCAGAACCTGGCCCAATTGGCCAACAACGCGCATTGCATCTGGAGATGCAATAACAACGTCAAAGCCCATTTCGCCTTTTTTGATCTGATCAGCCAGATCTTCCATGCCCACAAATTCAGCGCCAGCAGCTTTAGCAGCTTCAGCGTTTGCACCTTGGGTGAAGACAGCAACGCGAACAGAACGACCGGTACCATGAGGTAGAACGGTTGCACCACGAACGTTTTGGTCAGATTTACGTGCATCGATACCGAGGTTAACGGCTACGTCTACACTTTCTACGAACTTAGCAGTGGCCAGCTCTTTGAGCAGAGCAACAGCTTCGTTGATGTCATACTGTTTAGTTACATCAACTTTGTCACGGATCACGCGCATGCGCTTGGTCAGCTTAGCCATTTATTAATCCTCCACTACCAGGCCCATGGAACGAGCAGTACCTGCGATAGAGCGCGCCATGGCGTCTACATCAGAACCAGTCATGTCCGCAGCTTTAGTTTCTGCGATTTCACGAACCTGAGCGCTCGTTACTTTACCTACTTTGTCTTTGTTCGGCTTGCCGGAACCAGACTTGATACCAGCCGCTTTCTTCAGCAGAACTGCTGCTGGAGGCGTTTTGGTAACGAAGGTGAAAGAACGGTCAGAATAAACGGTAATAACAACTGGAGTCGGTAGACCCTTCTCAAGGCTTTCCGTTTTAGCGTTGAACGCCTTACAGAATTCCATGATGTTAACACCTTGTTGACCCAGAGCCGGACCTACTGGTGGGCTCGGGTTAGCCATACCAGCCGCAACTTGCAGCTTGACATAGGCTTGTACTTTCTTGGCCATTTAGCTTTCCTCGATTGGGTAATAGCGCCTAGTAAAAGGCTCCCCGTGGTTTGTATTACGTATCAGCCGCCGTTAGGGCAACTGAAAAACAAAAGGCGCGAAATTATAGGTTAATTTCGCGCCATAGGCAAGTCGCTATCTTCAGCAAATTTTGTCAGGCTATTAGCCTTTTTCAACTTGGGCAAAGTCCAGCTCAACAGGCGTTGCACGACCAAATATAGAAACAGACACCTTCAGGCGGCTCTTCTCATAGTCCACTTCTTCAACAACACCGTTAAAGTCAGCAAATGGGCCATCGTTAACGCGGACCATTTCACCTGGTTCAAACAGCGTTTTCGGACGAGGTTTGTCACCAACTTGCTGGAGGCGATTCATAATCGCATCAACTTCTTTGTCACTAATTGGCGCAGGACGGTCGGATGTACCACCAATGAACCCCATAACACGAGGCACACTACGTACAAGATGCCAACTCGCATCTTCCATCACCATCTGTACCAAAACATAGCCAGGGAAAAATTTGCGCTCGCTCTTGCGACGCTGACCACCACGGATCTCAACAACTTCTTCAGTGGGGACCATGACTTCGCCAAACAGTTCTTCCATGTTATGGAGTTTGATGTGCTCACGCAGCGATTGCGCTACGCGGCCTTCAAAACCAGAAAACGCCTGAACGACGTACCAACGTTTTTTTGGAGCTTCAGACATCTTAGAACCTCAGGCCAGTGATAAACGATACCAAACGGACCAGAATACCATCCAGCCCCCACAAAATCAGTGACATCACGGCAGTCACCGCGGCAACGATTAACGTGGTGTGTAACGTTTCCTGACGAGTCGGCCAAATTACTTTGCGCACTTCAGTACGTGCTTCGCGAGCAAACGCTACGGTTGCTTTGCCTTTCGTGGTCAGAAGCGCCACGCCACCGGCCGCGCAGATCAGGATAACAACGGCCAATGCACGCAGAGGAAGACTAAATTCGCGGTAATAAGAATTGCCGCCAATCGCAACAACCAGCAAGGCACCGACTACTAGCCATTTAATCACTTCCAGGCCACGCCCACTATTCTGAGCTTCGGTATTCGCACTCATAAACCAACCTGTCACAATGATTCAGACAAATAACTTTGCCCCGCAACCACGGAGCAACCAAACCGAAAGATGTTCTGTAGAACGAATAATTCGGTATTTACGCCGTATCTACAGAGCCTATCTCACCAATGATTATACCGCACAATCGCTGATGAGATAGGTTCTACCATGACAGCGTAGAAAAAGGGCATCAAATGATGCCCTTTTATCGCGTGTCGCGTCAAACGTTATCAGCGATTAAGCGATAACTTTAGCAACAACGCCCGCGCCTACAGTACGGCCGCCTTCACGGATTGCGAAACGCAAACCGTCATCCATCGCGATTGGGTGGATCAGGGTAACAACCATTTTGATGTTGTCGCCCGGCATGACCATCTCTACGCCTTCTGGCAGTTCGATGGTACCCGTTACGTCAGTGGTACGGAAGTAGAACTGAGGACGGTAGCCTTTGAAGAACGGAGTATGACGACCGCCTTCATCTTTGCTCAGGATATACACTTCTGATTCAAACTGGGTGTGCGGCTTGATTGAACCCGGCTTAGCCAGTACCTGGCCACGCTCGATTTCTTCACGCTTGATACCACGCAGCAGAACACCAACGTTCTCCCCTGCACGACCTTCGTCCAGCAATTTGCGGAACATTTCTACGCCAGTACAGGTCGATTTCGCCGTATCTTTGATACCAACGATTTCAACTTCTTCACCGACTTTAACAATACCGCGCTCTACACGACCGGTAACAACAGTACCACGACCGGAGATGGAGAATACGTCTTCGATTGGCAGCAGGAACGGCTTGTCAATTGCACGCTCTGGTTCTGGAATATAAGAATCCAGGTAGCCTGCCAGTTCGACGATTTTAGCTTCCCACTCAGCTTCGCCTTCCAGCGCTTTCAGCGCTGAACCACGAATTACCGGCGTGTCGTCGCCTGGGAAGTCGTACTGAGACAGCAGCTCACGCACTTCCATCTCAACCAGTTCCAGCAGTTCTTCGTCATCAACCATGTCACATTTGTTCAGGAACACGATGATGAAAGGAACGCCAACCTGACGACCCAGCAGGATGTGCTCACGAGTCTGAGGCATTGGGCCGTCGGTTGCAGCAACAACCAGGATCGCGCCATCCATCTGGGCAGCACCGGTGATCATGTTTTTCACATAGTCGGCGTGTCCTGGGCAGTCAACGTGCGCGTAGTGGCGAGACGGGGTATCGTATTCAACGTGAGACGTGTTGATGGTGATACCACGTGCTTTTTCTTCTGGTGCGTTATCGATCTGGTCGAATGCACGTGCGTTACCACCGTAGGTTTTAGCCAGAACGGTAGTGATTGCAGCGGTCAGCGTTGTTTTACCATGGTCAACGTGGCCGATAGTACCGACGTTAACGTGCGGTTTTGTACGTTCAAATTTTTCTTTAGACATCGATTGTCCCTCTAAGACACGGATAAATCGGTGGTATCACCACATCAACCAAGCGATAGCTTGCTGAATTTATTCACAGAAAGAAAATCAGGAGGAGGAAAAGGAAGTGGTGCTGATAGGCAGATTCGAACTGCCGACCTCACCCTTACCAAGGGTGCGCTCTACCAACTGAGCTATATCAGCACATCTTGGAGCGGGCAGTGGGAATCGAACCCACATCATCAGCTTGGAAGGCTGAGGTAATAGCCATTATACGATGCCCGCATCCTGGAACTCGGCTACCTAATTTTTCTGTAGATTTTGAAATTGGGGAATAGAAATTATAGACCCCGCCTTCGTCGATCCGGTCTAGTCTGACTACCGTATCGAATATCCTGTTATCAGGATTGAATTTGGTGGTGGGGGAAGGATTCGAACCTTCGAAGTCTGTGACGGCAGATTTACAGTCTGCTCCCTTTGGCCGCTCGGGAACCCCACCTGATTGTGTACTTGATGGTGCCGGCTACCGGAATCGAACTGGTGACCTACTGATTACAAGTCAGTTGCTCTACCTACTGAGCTAAGCCGGCTTCAAGTGCTGCGCATTCTAGGTAGACAGAACGCTCGATGCAACAAAAAAATTGCGTAAAATGCGCTATCGCTTAGATTTTATCCAAATCAAGCTATAAATCTAGAGTAACAGTAGTAATTTGCACAAAGAACCACCAAACCCACCCAGCAAAATGAGGCTGTCATCATCAAACTTTCCTCTATTCTTCCGCACCAAAAATACATTTTTTCCCTTTAGGAGAGCAAACTCTGCATTGACAGATGCTATTTTGTTCGCTTTCTGAAGCGAATAGATTTGGAATACATGTTGTTTGGTTAGAGATAAATTTAGGAAGCTATCCAATTTAGATACTCAAGTAAGCTTCCTTGCGGAAGCCTTGGCCATTGCCACCCGACATCCATCCATTATCAACGTATCTTTGTTGTGAATGGTTTAGGTAAAAATAACTGTCAGCTAGCGGCCCTGACTGTGCAAATACAGAAGCATCCGCGACAGAACCGATTTTCTCTTCTTATTTCTATCAGCAAAGTGTTAACCTGCCCATTATCAAAAAATTTATTACACAAGAGAAGGTGCAGCGATCATTGCGTTGGCTAAGCTAGCAGCCCGCTTTCTTCGCTAGGCTAAGAGTTCCTTTTCTTACCTGTTAAGCAGGCAGAACACGACTTATGAGCAATAGAGAGCAATCTTTGGCCACGCCATACCTACAGTTTAATCGCAGCCAATGGGCCGCCTTGCGCGATTCTGTCCCGTTAACGCTGACAGAAGAGGAGATCATTAAGCTAAAAGGAATTAATGAAGATCTTTCATTAGATGAAGTCGCAGAAATTTATCTGCCGCTATCTCGCCTACTCAATTTTTATATCAGCTCTAACTTACGTCGTCAGGCTGTACTTGAGCAGTTCTTAGGGACTGATGGCCAAAAAATACCTTATATAATCGGCATTGCAGGCAGTGTTGCAGTCGGAAAAAGTACCACTGCCCGTGTACTCCAAGCACTATTAAGTCGCTGGCCAGAACATCGCAGTGTAGAATTAATTACAACAGATGGATTTCTTCATCCAAATAAAGTGCTCAAAGAACGTAATTTGATGAAGAAAAAAGGCTTTCCACAATCATATGATATGCATAGTCTGGTGAAGTTTGTTTCTGATATAAAATCAGGAGCGCATCAAGTCACGGCCCCAACATATTCTCATCTAGCATATGATATTGTTCCCAATAATAATAAACTGTTGGAACAACCTGATATTTTAATATTGGAAGGCTTAAACGTCTTACAAAGCGGAATGGACTATCCACATGATCCACATAGAGTTTTTGTTTCCGACTTTGTGGATTTTTCTATTTATGTCGATGCACCAGAAGCGCTGCTTCAAACATGGTATATAAATCGTTTTCTGAAATTCAGGCAGGGCGCATTCTCAAATCCAAACTCATATTTCCATAATTATGCAAAACTGGCAGAAGAAGAAGCTGTTGGCATTGCTTCTCAATTATGGAAAGAAATCAACGGCCTTAATTTAAAAGAAAATATCCTACCTACTCGGGAAAGAGCAAGCCTCATCATGACCAAGAGCGCTAACCACGCCGTTGAGTGTGTTCGGTTAAGAAAATAGATATGAAAAAAGGGGGTCTCCCCTTTTTTCATGCACCACGCAGCGAAATTTCACCGCCAATATATGACGTGACTAGGCCATCACGTTCTAACAACAATGCGCCTTGACGATCTATTCCACGATCAATTCCGTATATTTCTCGATTACCGATAATCAAACGAATTGGACGATTAAAATAGTTATCCAATTCTTCCCATCTAGAAATAAATGGCTCAAGACCTTGTAGTTCAAAGATAGCCAAAGCCCCTCTCAACTCAGAAATGAGAGTTGAAGCAAGTGTATTACGATTAATGTCTATGCCTGCTTCTTGTAAATTTATCCAGCCTTGATTAATGGTATCTGGAGCCGGTTCTCTCATTTGCAAATTAATGCCTGCACCAATCACCAAATTAGCTGCATCGCCCGTTTTTCCAGTCAATTCAACAAGAATGCCAGCTAATTTTCGATCCTTTAGATATAAATCATTGGGCCATTTAACCCGCACACCATCAGCACCAAGCTTATGTAGCACTTCAGCCATGACGATACCGATAACCAGGCTAACCCCAACAGCGGCGGCAGGTCCCTGCTCTAGGCGCCAATATAAGGACAGATATAAATTCGCCCCAAAGGGTGAAAACCATTGCCGACCCCGACGACCACGACCAGATTGCTGATATTCAGCAAGGCACGCGTCACCGGAGAGTAATGTGTCCAATCGTTCTAAAATATACTGGTTAGTAGAATCAACGACAGAGAGGACTGTTACTCCCCCCTCTGGTAGATTTTTGAGGATGGCTTCTTTATCTAATAGCTGCATAGGTACCGGTAAAGAATAACCTTTACCTGTTACAGTAAAAACATCGACTCCCCAGTCACGTATAGTTTGAATATGTTTATTAATAGCAGCTCTACTCATCCCCATCATTTCACCCAGTACTTCACCGGAGTAAAATTCACCATCAGAGAGAATCTTAATTAATTTAAGAGGAACTGTAATATCTTTCATGATAATACCTCGATGGCATTAACCTCGCCATACGCAGCAATAAAGCGGACCTCAGGTTCCAGCCGTATAGAGAATTTTGCATCGACTTGATTACGGACATAACGAGCTAGCTCGACAATATCTGAGCTTTTTGCGTCCCCTTTATTGATCAGAACTAATGCCTGTTGCTCGTGAACAGCGGCACCACCGAGTTGAAACCCTTTAAGCTTGCACTGATCGATTAACCATCCAGCCGCCAATTTAACGTTGCCATCAGCTTGTAAATACTGAGGCGCATTTGGATATTCTCGTAAGATATCTTTAGCATGCTGTTGTGTAACAATAGGGTTTTTGAAGAAGCTACCTGCATTACCTGTCACTATTGGATCAGGGAGTTTGCTTCGACGCATATTGCATACAGAATCAAAAACCTGCTGTGGCGTAACAGTCTCAGGATTCAGTTTTGCCAAATCACCATAATTCAGTATTGGGTTCCACTCTTTCTTTAAAAAAAGCCCTACTGCGGTAATCGCAAACCCAGAGCGGTATTGATGCTTAAATATACTTTCACGGTAACCGAACTGACATTCCTCAGCGGTAAGACGCATGGTTTTACCTTTAGTCAGATCCAACAATTCCACGTAATCACAGACATGTTGTAATTCGATACCGTATGCTCCAATGTTCTGTATCGGTGCAGACCCTACACATCCAGGAATTAACGCCAGATTCTCTAATCCGGCAATGCCACATTTAAGCGTATATTCAACTAATTGATGCCAACTTTCACCCGCACCAACATGAAGATACCAACCATTGCTTTCTTCGCGAATATTTATACCTTTGAGCCGATTTAGCAGAATAGTACCTAAAAAATCTTCCAGAAAAAGAACATTACTTCCTTCTCCTAGCAATAAAACAGGCTCTTGCGATGCACTAGCGAGGCGCCATCCTTCGATCAACTTCTCCTGAGTATCCGCAATCGTAATGCGAGATGCAGAAACAGATAATGAGAAAGAATTATGAGACTTCAATGAAATAACTCTCGGCACCATGATAGAAATACCTATTAATTCGGATATTCAGATGCACATAGTCTACCTGATCTACGCAAGATGCCGACGGTCTTTTGCCATAGAATACTCGCAGTAAATAAACGTTAACGCAAAAAGCCCCTGTCTTTCGACAGGGGCTTTCCACTTAATTTGATGCCTGGCAGTTTATGGCGGGCGTCCTGTCTGCCCCCTTCTGGCCGTTGCTTCGCAACGTGCAAATCCGCCCCAGAACTCCGAGACAGATACCATACTGCCAGTGCTTGATATCAATAAGCCAGAGCAAGTGGCTAATTTTATCCACCAATGGCTTCAAACTAGCCGTCTATAAGTGCAGCGAAGGCTGTTATTTATACTAACCTCATGGTCTTCCGGGCAAAAAAATTTCCCATAGCAAAAGACCCCTGTCTTTCGACAGGGGTCTTTCACTTATTTGATGCCTGGCAGTTCCCTACTCTCACATGGGGAAGCCCCACACTACCATCGGCGCTACGGCGTTTCACTTCTGAGTTCGGCATGGGGTCAGGTGGGACCACCGCGCTATCGCCGCCAGGCAAATTCTGTTTCATTCCAACCGTTACTTTACATGACTTTTTTCTTTGTCATCTCCGTAACCACCAGAACCAATCTCTGAACAAGCTGAACATCAAAATCTATGAGTCTTTCATCACCCACAAAACACCTTCGGTGTTGTAAGGTTAAGCCTCTCGGGTCATTAGTACTGGTTAGCTCAACGTATCGCTACGCTTACACACCCAGCCTATCTACGTCGTCGTCTTCAACGGCCCTTCAGGGACATCAAGTGTCCAGGGAAGACTCATCTCGAGGCAAGTTTCCCGCTTAGATGCTTTCAGCGGTTATCTCTTCCGCACTTAGCTACCGGGCAATGCAATTGGCATCACAACCCGTACACCAGTGGTGCGTTCACTCCGGTCCTCTCGTACTAGGAGCAACCCCTCTCAATCTTCCAACGCCCACGGCAGATAGGGACCGAACTGTCTCACGACGTTCTAAACCCAGCTCGCGTACCACTTTAAATGGCGAACAGCCATACCCTTGGGACCTACTTCAGCCCCAGGATGTGATGAGCCGACATCGAGGTGCCAAACACCGCCGTCGATATGAACTCTTGGGCGGTATCAGCCTGTTATCCCCGGAGTACCTTTTATCCGTTGAGCGATGGCCCTTCCATTCAGAACCACCGGATCACTAAGACCTGCTTTCGCACCTGCTCGAGCTGTCACTCTCGCAGTCAAGCTAGCTTATGCCTTTGCACTAACCTCCTGATGTCCGACCAGGATTAGCTAACCTTCGTGCTCCTCCGTTACGCTTTGGGAGGAGACCGCCCCAGTCAAACTACCCACCAGACACTGTCCGCAACCCGGATCACGGGCCTACGTTAGAACATCAAACATTAAAGGGTGGTATTTCAAGGTTGGCTCCATGCAGACTGGCGTCCACACTTCAAAGCCTCCCACCTATCCTACACATCAAGGCTCAAGGTTCAGTGTCAAGCTATAGTAAAGGTTCACGGGGTCTTTCCGTCTTGCCGCGGGTACACTGCATCTTCACAGCGAGTTCAATTTCACTGAGTCTCGGGTGGAGACAGCCTGGCCATCATTACGCCATTCGTGCAGGTCGGAACTTACCCGACAAGGAATTTCGCTACCTTAGGACCGTTATAGTTACGGCCGCCGTTTACCGGGGCTTCGATCAAGAGCTTCGCCTTGCGGCTGACCCCATCAATTAACCTTCCGGCACCGGGCAGGCGTCACACCGTATACGTCCACTTTCGTGTTTGCACAGTGCTGTGTTTTTATTAAACAGTTGCAGCCAGCTGGTATCTGCGACTGGCTTCAGCTCCATCCGCAAGGGACTTCACCTACGCGCCAGCGTGCCTTCTCCCGAAGTTACGGCACCATTTTGCCTAGTTCCTTCACCCGAGTTCTCTCAAGCGCCTGAGTATTCTCTACCTGACCACCTGTGTCGGTTTGGGGTACGATTTGATGTTACCTGGAGCTTAGAGGCTTTTCCTGGAAGCGTAGCATTGGTTACTTCATCACCGTAGTGACTCGTCATCACGCCTCAGTGTTAACGATGACCCGGATTTACCTAAGTCACCCACCTTCACGCTTAAACCGGGACAACCGTCGCCCGGATAACCTAGCTTTCTCCGTCCCCCCTTCGCAGTAACACCGAGTACAGGAATATTAACCTGTTTCCCATCGACTACGCTTTTCAGCCTCGCCTTAGGGGTCGACTCACCCTGCCCCGATTAACGTTGGACAGGAACCCTTGGTCTTCCGGCGTGCGGGTTTTTCACCCGCATTATCGTTACTTATGTCAGCATTCGCACTTCTGATACCTCCAGCAACCCTCACAGGCCACCTTCAACGGCTTACAGAACGCTCCCCTACCCAACAACGCCTAAGCGTCGCTGCCGCAGCTTCGGTGCATGGTTTAGCCCCGTTACATCTTCCGCGCAGGCCGACTCGACCAGTGAGCTATTACGCTTTCTTTAAATGATGGCTGCTTCTAAGCCAACATCCTGGCTGTCTGTGCCTTCCCACATCGTTTCCCACTTAACCATGACTTTGGGACCTTAGCTGGCGGTCTGGGTTGTTTCCCTCTTCACGACGAACGTTAGCACCCGCCGTGTGTCTCCCGTGATAACATTCTTCGGTATTCGTAGTTTGCATCGGGTTGGTAAGTCGGGATGACCCCCTAGCCGAAACAGTGCTCTACCCCCGAAGATGAGTTCACGAGGCGCTACCTAAATAGCTTTCGGGGAGAACCAGCTATCTCCCGGTTTGATTGGCCTTTCACCCCCAGCCACAAGTCATCCGCTAATTTTTCAACATTAGTCGGTTCGGTCCTCCAGTTAGTGTTACCCAACCTTCAACCTGCCCATGGCTAGATCACCGGGTTTCGGGTCTATACCCTGCAACTTAACGCCCAGTTAAGACTCGGTTTCCCTGCGGCTCCCCTATTCGGTTAACCTTGCTACAGAATATAAGTCGCTGACCCATTATACAAAAGGTACGCAGTCACCTAACAAGTAGGCTCCCACTGCTTGTACGTACACGGTTTCAGGTTCTATTTCACTCCCCTCGCCGGGGTTCTTTTCGCCTTTCCCTCACGGTACTGGTTCACTATCGGTCAGTCAGGAGTATTTAGCCTTGGAGGATGGTCCCCCCATATTCAGACAGGATGTCACGTGTCCCGCCCTACTCATCGAACTCACAACTTGTGCATTTTTGTGTACGGGACTATCACCCTTTACTGTGCGACTTTCCAGACGCTTCCACTAACACACAAACTGATTCAGGTTCTGGGCTCCTCCCCGTTCGCTCGCCGCTACTAGGGGAATCTCGGTTGATTTCTTTTCCTCGGGGTACTGAGATGTTTCAGTTCCCCCGGTTCGCCTCATTACGCTATGTATTCACGTAATGATAGTGTGTCGAAACACACTGGGTTTCCCCATTCGGGTATCGTCGGGTATAACGCTTCATATCAGCTTACCGACGCTTATCGCAGATTAGCACGCCCTTCATCGCCTCTGACTGCCTAGGCATCCACCGTGTACGCTTAGTCGCTTAACCTCACAACCCGAAGGTGTCTTGAATAAATCAAGGTCACGTTCGCGCTGCGATTATTTGAGAGACTCATTGACAGACTGATGCATCACGACGCACCCGAAGGTCATCGTGTTTTCTCAGCCGTCATGTTTCAATTTTCAGCTTGTTCCAGATTGTTAAAGAGCAATATCGTAAACATGACTCCAAAGAATCATCTTTAAGATATTCGGTGATAATGTCTTTCACTCATTATCGGATTGGCGTCCCCAAGGGGATTCGAACCCCTGTTACAGCCGTGAAAGGGCAGTGTCCTAGGCCTCTAGACGATGGGGACACGAAAAATCCGTACCGAATCAGAAATTCGGCACTATCGCGTCAGCATGAGTCTACACTCATGACATCAACAGGTGCGCTTGCTCAGTATTTTCATCAGACAATCTGTGTGAGCACTTCACTTAACACACATCTTTTTGGTAAGGAGGTGATCCAACCGCAGGTTCCCCTACGGTTACCTTGTTACGACTTCACCCCAGTCATGAATCACAAAGTGGTAAGCGCCCTCCCGAAGGTTAAGCTACCTACTTCTTTTGCAACCCACTCCCATGGTGTGACGGGCGGTGTGTACAAGGCCCGGGAACGTATTCACCGTAGCATTCTGATCTACGATTACTAGCGATTCCGACTTCATGGAGTCGAGTTGCAGACTCCAATCCGGACTACGACGTACTTTATGAGGTCCGCTTGCTCTCGCGAGGTCGCTTCTCTTTGTATACGCCATTGTAGCACGTGTGTAGCCCTACTCGTAAGGGCCATGATGACTTGACGTCATCCCCACCTTCCTCCGGTTTATCACCGGCAGTCTCCTTTGAGTTCCCACCATTACGTGCTGGCAACAAAGGATAAGGGTTGCGCTCGTTGCGGGACTTAACCCAACATTTCACAACACGAGCTGACGACAGCCATGCAGCACCTGTCTCACAGTTCCCGAAGGCACTAAGGTATCTCTACCGAATTCTGTGGATGTCAAGAGTAGGTAAGGTTCTTCGCGTTGCATCGAATTAAACCACATGCTCCACCGCTTGTGCGGGCCCCCGTCAATTCATTTGAGTTTTAACCTTGCGGCCGTACTCCCCAGGCGGTCGACTTAACGCGTTAGCTCCGGAAGCCACGCCTCAAGGGCACAACCTCCAAGTCGACATCGTTTACAGCGTGGACTACCAGGGTATCTAATCCTGTTTGCTCCCCACGCTTTCGCACCTGAGCGTCAGTCTTTGTCCAGGGGGCCGCCTTCGCCACCGGTATTCCTCCAGATCTCTACGCATTTCACCGCTACACCTGGAATTCTACCCCCCTCTACAAGACTCTAGCCTGTCAGTTTTGAATGCAGTTCCCAGGTTAAGCCCGGGGATTTCACATCCAACTTAACAGACCGCCTGCGTGCGCTTTACGCCCAGTCATTCCGATTAACGCTTGCACCCTCCGTATTACCGCGGCTGCTGGCACGGAGTTAGCCGGTGCTTCTTCTGCGGGTAACGTCAATCGACAAGGTTATTAACCTTATCGCCTTCCTCCCCGCTGAAAGTGCTTTACAACCCGAAGGCCTTCTTCACACACGCGGCATGGCTGCATCAGGCTTGCGCCCATTGTGCAATATTCCCCACTGCTGCCTCCCGTAGGAGTCTGGACCGTGTCTCAGTTCCAGTGTGGCTGGTCATCCTCTCAGACCAGCTAGGGATCGTCGCCTAGGTGAGCCATTACCTCACCTACTAGCTAATCCCATCTGGGCACATCCGATGGCAAGAGGCCCGAAGGTCCCCCTCTTTGGTCCGAAGACGTTATGCGGTATTAGCTACCGTTTCCAGTAGTTATCCCCCTCCATCAGGCAGTTTCCCAGACATTACTCACCCGTCCGCCGCTCGTCACCCGAAGAGCAAGCTCTTCTGTGCTACCGCTCGACTTGCATGTGTTAGGCCTGCCGCCAGCGTTCAATCTGAGCCATGATCAAACTCTTCAATTTAAGATTTGTTTGATTTGCTGAACTCGTCAGCGATGCTCAAAGAATTAAAACTGTTTATTCGTAATGAATTTACTGTTGTTCACTCTTCAAGACTTTTTATATCGTTAAGATACGGTCTTGTGAGTGCCCACACAGATTGTCTGATTATATTGTTAAAGAGCAGTGCCACTTCTTCGGTGGCGCGGGCTGCATATACTATGCTAATCCGCTTTAAAGTCAAGTCATTACTGACCGCCTTTAGTAAATCTTTTTCCTGTCACCACAACGGCGTGTCGCTGTTGCCGTGTCAGTGGAGGCGCATTATAGGGACTTCTCGGCGGCTGACAAGCGCTAAATGCAAAATAATTTCCGTTTGTCTACTATTCACCCATAAAACGATTAAAGTGGCAGTTTTTCCAGCGAATCGAAGCCATAGCGCTGCAATATCGGCCACAGCGTGGCTACTTTAGGCGTAATCGTCAGGCAATAAACCAGATTTTTATCGGTAGAAAGTGGAGGATTATCCAGATTAGCAATCAGCCATGCCGTTCTTTTGGCTATAGCCGCGCCAGAATCAACAAGACGCGTCCCTTCTGGCAATGCCATTTTCAGCTCTTCTGCTAACAATGGGAAATGCGTACACCCGAGCACAACCGTATCTGGTGGCTCAGGCAGACGTAACCAAGGACGCAGAATTTTTTGCAGTTCAGAAATTGAGATTGTCTCCCCCTGCAATTTAGCCTCTGCCAATTCAACCAGCTCTGACGAACCCAGCGACAAAATCTGGCAATCCGTCGCAAAACGGGCAATCAACTCGTGTGTATAGGGGCGTTGAACGGTTGCACGCGTCGCCAATAGGCCAACAACGCCGTTGCGCGTCAACTTAGCCGCAGGTTTAACGGCTGGGACGACGCCCACGACAGGGAAAGTAAAACGTTCACGTAAAGCAGGAAGGGAAATCGTACTCGCCGTATTGCAAGCAATCACAACCAATGCGAGCTGATGACGTTGCTGGACTGCGCTAACAATCTCAACCACGCGCTCGATAATAAACTGCTGTGATTTCTCACCATAAGGAAACGCTTCATTATCGAAGGCGTATATATAGTGAAGATCCGGCAGGAGTTGCCGGATCTCATTATAAACAGACAGCCCGCCTACGCCGGAATCAAACACCAGAACCGTAGGTCGGGATGGCAGGTTAGAAGGTATAGCTTCCAGTGAGATAGTATTCTCGCCCTGCCGTGCGGTAGCCATATGCCGTCTCATAATCTTTATCAAACAGGTTGGCGATTCTACCACGAACTGTCAGATGTGAGGTGACTGGATATGAGGCGGCGAGATCCCAGAGGCTTACGCCGCCAAGTTTGACAGAGCGTTCAGGAAATGTGCTGAAATCTTTATCATAGCGCTGACCGAGGTAATGGTATGCCACGCTCCAATCGAACTCGTAGAACTGCCAATCCAACTGATATTTAACTTGCTGTTTAGCACGGCGAATCAAAGCCTCATCAGTGATAGCGTTACGTGAATCAACATAATCATAGCTAACATGATGGCTCACGGGTCCGGTATCAAAAGTGGCTGTTGCTTCAATCCCCTTAATTTCAGCTTTATCTATATTTTGAAAAACCCAGTTGGTCCCACTCGTTGAAGTGATTAGATTATCAATATCATTACGATATCCAGAAACGCGCCATGTGACTGGCCCACTAAGGCCTTCAACTCCCCCCTCCCACTGTTTACTCTCTTCAGGTTGAAGTTCTCGATTACTCCCTGATCTGCCATACAACTGCCCCATATTTGGCGCTTTAAACGCAGTGCCGTAAGAAGCAATTAAACGATAGCCATCAATAAACTCCCAGGATGCCCCAGTTTGCCAAGTGTTATGCCAACCGAATTCAGATTGATCGTCACCACGTACAGAGCCTTCAAGCACTATAGAAGCAAAGCGCTGCTGACTAGTCAGGTAAATACCCGTGTTGTGCTGGCGTTCTTCCCGGTTAACGTTGGTTGAATCTGGCTTTATGATCTGGTTTTGCCAGTCAACGCCAGCACTCACAGTACCCGTACCGACTTGCAGCGTATTGCCCCACTGCACGTTGTATTGTTGAGAATCAACTAACGTCGCACCGCGCTCATATGGGCCTTTTTGCGAATCGTAGTCATAATCCTTGCTATAGCTATAGCTTCCGATAAGTTGTGTGGAATAAAGTCCGCTTTGATAACGCAAGCCAGAATCCCAAGTTTGACCATAGAGCTGGCGTGTGTCCTGCCCCCCAAAACCGTCATAATCAGTACGGTTGTCATAGCCATAGCCACGCAAAAAGCCGCTAAACTCATCACTAAACTGTTGACTGACCGCGCCATAGAGTAATTTACTCATAAATCCGTCACGATCTGGCTGACGCGGTGCATCTGAAGCGGCAACGTCAAATCCTTTGGTATATGTATAATTACCAGCCAATGTCGCTGTTGTACTATTACCTAACGCTTGCTGCGTCGCACCGTCATAAGATTGGTATCCATTAGAGCCGATACCAGCGGAAACCGTCGTACCATTCTTCTCTCTGGTAGTGATGATATTCACTACACCGCCAATCGCGTCAGAACCATAAACCGCAGATCGTGAGCCTCGAATATATTCAACTTTCTGCACCAGTGAGAGGGGAATTTGGCTAAGATCAGATGAACCGCTAATACCCGCCTGATTCAACCGAATACCATCGATAAGCACCAGAACGTGGCTAGAGTTAGTCCCACGAATAAACAACGAGCTTTTTTGCCCTAATCCACCATTCTGCCCAATATCCACACCCGGCAAACGGCGCATAACATCAGTCAGACTTTTTGCCTGCCAACGGTCTATATCTTCTCTTGTCACTACAGTCGTAGGAGCCAACACCGAAGAAACCGGCTGTGCGAAACGATTTGCTGTGACTACCATGTCATCGGCATTTTTTTCCGATGACGAATTTGGAGATGAACTGTTTTCCTGTGCCCAGCCAGAAAATGCCGTGACGGAAAGCGCCGTCAGCAGCGAAATTTTTTTAATCATTGTTAAAGCATCCGAGAAATAATAAGGATGCCGCAGGCTCTGTTAATAGCACGCGATATGCAGAACCAATTGCGACGTATTCCGGCAGGTCTTCGGGCTTGGATGCCGTTGTTACCACAAACCGTCAACGACGGTAGAGGATACAACGAAAGCGATGACTTCCCATCCTCAAAAGTTGAAGACAGTGTCTGCATAATAATGCTATCGCCGGGGCATTCCTTACCGCTGCGCGTCAGCTCCAGATTTACACTGGATTCCCTTTTAACTTGTGGTACAAGGCCGGACGCTCATCCTACAGTCGCGAATTGTGGAAGTCTAGACTTCTATATCACTACAGGATAATCACGTAACAAAACTGGACTTCCTGGCCGGATTCCCTACAATTCCCGGCCAATAACACCCTTTTAGACGCTGTTGACGAGAAAACCATGACGCCAGAAATCCTGCCCATTGAAGACTATGACGACCAGCTTGCAGAGAAAACGGAGCGTCTGCGTGGAATGATGGCGCCTTTCAACGCGCCGGAGCCTGTCGTCTTCCGTTCTCCCGTCAGCCACTATCGGATGCGCGCCGAATTCCGTATCTGGCACGATGGTGACGAGCTTTACCACATCATGTTTGACCAGCAGACCAAACAACGCATCCGGGTGGATAAGTTCCCTGCTGCTAGCGAGCTGATAAATCGTCTGATGCCGAAACTGCTTGCCGCCATCCAGCCCGATTCCGTTCTACGCCGCAAACTGTTCCAGATAGACTATCTGTCGACCCTAAGCGGCGAAGTGATCGTTTCGCTGTTGTATCATCGCGCACTGAACGAGGAATGGCAGGAGCACGCCTGTGCACTGCGCGATAGCCTGACGGCGCAAGGGTTCAACCTACAGTTGATTGGTCGCGCGACGAAAACCAAAATCTGCCTCGATCGCGATTATGTCGATGAATGCCTGCCAGTTGCTGGTCGGAATATGATTTATCGACAGGTAGAAAACAGCTTCACGCAGCCGAATGCCGCAGTAAATATTAAGATGCTGGAATGGGCGCTGGATGCAACAGCAAGCTCGAAGGGGGATTTACTGGAGCTATATTGCGGTAATGGCAATTTTTCACTCGCGCTGGCAAGAAACTTCGAGCGCGTGCTGGCGACGGAAATCGCCAAGCCATCCGTCGCCGCTGCGCAATATAACATCACCGCGAATCAGATAGAGAACGTGCAGATTATCCGCATGGCGGCAGAAGAATTTACGCAGGCCATGCAGGGTGTACGTCAGTTTAAGCGCTTACAGGGTATCGACCTGACAAGCTACCAGTGCGAGACCATTTTTGTTGACCCGCCGCGCAGCGGACTGGATGACGAAACGGTGAAACTGGTGCAGGCGTATCCGCGTATTCTTTATATTTCCTGCAACCCGGAAACGTTGAGCAATAACCTGCAAACGCTATCGGAAACTCACGACATTCGCCGTCTGGCGCTGTTCGATCAATTCCCTTACACCCATCATATGGAGTGTGGCGTGCTGTTGGAGAAACGTCAGTAACCGCACCTATTCTGGCGGGCGACCCCGCCAGAATGCGCCTGCTACAGTGTTTCACTCTCTTCTGCTGATACTGACTCCGTGGCTTTTCTACGACGCAGTCTCAAACCAATCCAGAAAACCAATGCGACGCTCAGAATTGAAGGAATAAAGTTCGATCCAATGGCGGGATATTCAACGCGCACAATGGCACTGTAAATCAATAAGCCCAGCAGAAAGCTAGCCGCCGCCAGCATCGGAATGCCTTCCGGCATACTGTGGTGCAAATAACGTTGATGCAGGCAGTAAATGGACAATACCAGCGCAATCAGAGGAAAAATCGAGAACGGAACAATACTGCTGAACAAGGCGGCGAATGCGCCGTTGACGGAAAGGCCCGCAATCAGCGCCAATACCAGTGTACCTTTTTCTTGATGAGGTTTTTCTGTCATGGTTTCTCCCTTCTCATGTTGATTTATGGCACAGTAAAGCTACTGTCGTGCTCTTTTCTGTACCAGTAATAAGCCCCTTTGGCGATCATCCGCAGTTGCAGCACCAGCCGCTCTTCCAACTGCTTGCGCTGTTCCAGGGAAACATCTAAGGCTTCCGCTCCCGCACTGAAAACAATGGTCACCATCGCTTCCGACTGCGCTTCCGCGAAGCTGCGGGGAATGTGATTTTCTACCTCAAGATAATCCGCCAGCTCAGCGATAAAATGCTGAATCTCTCGCGCTACTGCCGCACGAAAAGCCGCCGACGTCCCCGAACGCTCACGCAGTAATAGCCGGAACGCATTAGGGTTATTGCCGATAAATTCCATGAAGGTAGAAACTGACGTTCTGATAATGCTGCCCGTTCTGGCGATACGCTGCCGAGCCTGACGCATTAACTGGCGCAACATCAGCCCGCTTTCATCGACCATTGTCAGCCCCAGTTCATCCACGTCACGAAAATGACGATAGAACGATGTCGGCGCAATACCCGCTTCGCGAGCGACTTCACGCAGGCTCAGGCTGGTAAAGCTGCGTTCAGCGCTTAACTGGCTAAATGCAGCTTCGATAAGGGAACGACGAGTCCGTTCTTTTTGTTGTGCTCTGACACCCATTATGCTGCCCAAATGATCTCTCCCCTTTCCAGAGGGGCACTATAGCAAACTTTATTGTCCGCAGAATGAGACAAAGTTTGCCATATTAAGAATGTGAGAATCTATTTCCATAGCAAAGGCAGGGATGATTGGGTTCTGCCGCAGTCGATGCTACAATCGCACAATGTTACAGTCGCGTTATTAATTTGTATAAAAACAGGTTTAACCTACCATGACTCTAGAACATCAATTCGATTATGATGCCATCGTTATTGGTTCCGGTCCCGGCGGTGAAGGTGCAGCAATGGGATTGGCCAAGCATGGAGCCAAAATTGCAGTGATTGAACGCCACTACAATGTCGGTGGCGGCTGTACCCACTGGGGGACGATTCCTTCCAAAGCCCTCCGCCACGCCGTCAGCCGTATTATCGAGTTCAATCAAAACCCCCTCTACAGTGACAACTCCCGCATTATTCGCTCCTCATTTTCCGACATCCTACGCCATGCCGACAGCGTCATTGGTCAGCAAACCCGTATGCGACAAGGGTTTTATGAGCGTAACCAGTGCGAGTTATTCTCCGGTGAAGCCAGCTTCATCGACGCCCATACGATCGCCGTTCACTACCCAGACAATACCCATGAAACGCTAACTGCTGCTCATATCATTATCGCGACGGGTTCACGTCCGTACCATCCTGCAGAAGTCGACTTCAACCACCCACGCATTTACGACAGCGACTCCATTCTGCAACTCGATCACGAGCCTCAGCACGTTATCATTTACGGCGCAGGCGTGATCGGCTGCGAATATGCCTCTATCTTTCGCGGCCTGAGCGTTAAGGTCGATTTAATCAATACTCGCGATAGGCTACTGGCCTTTCTCGATCAGGAAATGTCGGATGCGCTGTCCTACCATTTCTGGAACAACGGCGTGGTTATCCGCCACAACGAAGAGTTCGAAAGTATTGAAGGGCTGTCTGACTGCGTCATCGTCAACCTGAAATCAGGCAAAAAGATGAAGGCGGACTGCCTGCTCTATGCCAACGGACGCACGGGGAACACGGAAACGCTGGGGCTGGAAAATATCGGCCTGAGCACCGACAGTCGCGGCCAGCTCAAGGTCAACAGCATGTACCAGACCGCGCTGGCACATATTTATGCCATCGGTGATGTCATCGGTTATCCCAGCCTGGCATCTGCGGCATACGATCAGGGTCGGCTCGCCGCGCAGGCAATCATTAAAGGCGACGCCAGCGCGCATCTGATCGAAGATATTCCGACCGGCATTTATACCATCCCGGAAATCAGCTCTGTGGGGAAAACCGAGCAAGAACTTACCGCGATGAAAGTGCCTTATGAAGTCGGGAGGGCACAGTTCAAACATCTGGCACGGGCGCAGATTGTTGGGATGAATGTGGGGAGTTTGAAGATTCTGTTTCACCGTGAAACCAAACAGATTCTGGGTATTCACTGCTTTGGTGAACGCGCCGCTGAGATTATCCACATCGGACAGGCCATCATGGAACAGAAAGGTGAAGGTAATACTATCGAATATTTCGTTAATACCACCTTCAACTATCCAACCATGGCAGAGGCCTACCGCGTGGCAGCTCTGAACGGGCTTAATCGCTTATTTTGACAGGTTTTCCATATAGCCCTGCATGTGCTCGCGGATGGTATCAGCAAGCTGCTCGTAGCGTCCGCGTAGCGGGGAACCGGGGCGATAAACCAGCGCGATAGTGCGCTTAGGCTCCGGCTTATAACACGGCAAATAACAGACGCCATCGCGTTCGCGTTCACGCGGAACCGATAGCGACGGCAGTAGAGTAATACCGCTTCCGGCCGCGACCATGTTGCGCAATGTCTCCAGACTCGTTGCCCGGAAATGCGTATCTTCATCCGCTCCAGCCTGAAAACAGAAGCCCATCGCCTGATCGCGCAGACAGTGGCCATCTTCCAGCATCAATAATTTTTCACCCGCGAGATCGGACATTGCCACACGTTCGCGGTTCGCCCAGGGGTGATCCTGATAAATCGCCAGCTTCATCGGTTCGTCGAAAAGGGGAACTTCAATAAAGGCTTCAGACTCTTTCACCATCGCCAGAATAGCGCAGTCCAACTTACCGCTATCCAGTTGGGCCAACAGTTGATGGGTTTGCGCTTCGTGCAAGTACATTTCGAGTTTGGGGAATGTGCGATGCAGCATCGGAATAATTTGCGGCAACAGATAAGGCCCCACAGTAGGGATCAGGCCAATATGCAACGGCCCCGACATACTTTCCCCTTGCTGGCTCGCCATCTCTTTTAATACCTTAACCTCACGTAACACCGTGCGTGCCTGCTCGACCAACAGCAACCCAGCTTGCGTAAACAAGACCTTGCGACTGGTCCGCTCCAACAGCATCACGCCTAACTCATCTTCCAGCTTGCGAATCTGTCCACTGAGCGTGGGTTGACTGACATGGCAAGAATCTGCGGCACGCCGAAAGTGACGATGTTCTGCCAACGCGACAAGATACTCTAAATCCCGAATGTTCATTATAATTCTCCTTATCATGATAGCTAACAGCGATAGATAGGATACCAACGAACGATATTCCCTATCAACATCCAAAATGAATAATATATCCCTAAAAGCGTGCCTGCTTATTGCAACCTCCGTCACGCTATAACGAGCAGGCTAATGTATTCAAGTGATTTGACGATGACAGCATTTTGTGTTCTTCGGTCAAACAAAGAAGCATGGTGGAGTCTGAGGAATACGGCACGCAGGCCAATCGATGAACAACGTGAAATAACGACAGAGGAAACAGGGGAGAATGGTTAGCAAGAGCTTGCTAAGAGTAGTCAAAGAGGTAATAGAAAAATTATTCAGTCCGTTACAGTAGAAACATACGAATAGGAATCTCATCCCTGAGACTCCTCCTTTTTCAGGCTCCCACAAGCGGTAGATTTAGGTATTCCAATTCCTGCACCTACCGCAACGGCGTGACAGCCTTCTTTCTTCCTGAAATCTTGCCCGTTACCTTAGCATGCGACTTCAGGGCGAACACCCAGCGTATGGCAAATGGCGTAGCTCAACTCTGCACGGTTTAACGTATAGAAGTGGAAATCTTTTACCCCTTCGCGGCTTAGGATTTTCACCATGTCCATCGCGATAGAGGCGCCGACCATTTTGCGAGTTTCCGGGTCGTTATCCAGACCATCAAACACGCTTGTCATCCAGTTCGGCACGCGCACGTTGGTCATCGTGGCAAATTTTTGCAACTGCTTGAAGTTTGATACCGGCAAGATGCCCGGTACGATTTCTACGTCGATACCCGTTGCCACGCAACGGTCACGGAACCGCAGATAGCTTTCTACGTCGAAAAAGAACTGTGTGATCGCACGATTCGCACCCGCATCAATTTTGTGTTTCAGGTTAATCAGGTCAGCTTGCGCACTTTTGGCTTCAGGATGCACTTCAGGATAGGCAGCAACCGAAATATCGAAATCGCCAACCTCCTTCAGCAGGGAAACCAGATCCGCCGCATACATTTCCGGTTTGCCGCCTTCTGGGGGCAAATCGCCGCGCAGCGCGACAATATGGCGGATACCGCTCTGCCAGTAGTCCTGAGCGATTTCTCGCAGTTGTTCACGCGAAGCGTCAATACAGGTCAGGTGCGGTGCAGCTTCCAAACCGGTACGCTCTTTAATGGTTTTGATAATGCTGTGAGTGCGGTCACGCTCGCCAGAATTCGCCCCGTAGGTCACAGAAACAAACTTGGGCTTCAGGCTGCTCAGTCGATCAATCGAGTTCCACAGGGTTTCTTCCATATCGCTGGTACGTGGCGGGAAAAACTCGAATGACACATTAATTCTTCCCTGCAATTCCGCCAGACTTTGATTCAGCGCTTCCCGCTGGTTTGCGTGAAAAAAGCTCATACCTGCTACCCCGTTGACCGTGACTGTTATTATCATTCGCTACACGTCTATACGTTTAGACGTCTATATAGAAAATGACGGAATCCGCTTAAAGAGTCAACGCTTTTCAGCATGGCAGGAGGTGATGATTACTCAGGGTAAATGAAAAAAATTCATGATGGATCCGGAGTGGTGACTTTTATACGCGAACCCAGAGGCAGAGGTATCGTGGGTTTTGCCGTTATCTGTCGTAACGGGTATAAAACGAATCCTGATTTTTGATATTTCAGAGAGGTATTGCGGTTGACCATCTCCCTAATGCGCGGAGACGGTCAACGATGATGTGACGATTACAGCAGATTTTACGATTACAACAACTGCGCTAAACGGCTTAGGTCAGATTGAAGCGCCCCCGCAGTGACATCGCGCCCCGCACCCGGCCCACGGATAACCAGCGGATTATCTCGATACCAGCGGCTTTCAATCGCAAACACGTTGTCACCCGGCAATAGCGAGGCCAGAGGATGCTCGGGACGAACGGCTTCAACGCCAACTCGTGCTTTACCGTTGCTATCGAAGCGTGCGACATGACGCAGAACCAAGCCCATTTCCTGTGCAGCTTCCAGACGTTGCAGCATCTGTTCGTTCAGCGAATCACCGTTCTCGAAGAAATAATCGACAGACCCCTCTTCACAGCCCGGCGGTACCAGCGACTCAACCCGAACCTGGCTAGGTTCAATATCATACCCCGCCTCACGCGCCAGAATCACCAGCTTGCGCATGACGTCTTGACCGGAAAGGTCAACGCGCGGATCCGGCTCCGTTAACCCCTGCTGGCACGCTTGATCAACCAGTTCGGTGAACGGCACGGTGCCATCAAACTGCAAAAACAGCCAGGAGAGCGTGCCGGAAAAAATCCCGCTAATCGACAGAATACTGTCACCACTTTCCCGCAAATCGCGCACGGCAAAGTTGACCGGTAAACCTGCGCCGACGGTCGCGTTATACAACCAGTGGCGATCCGTCTTGGCAAACGCATCACGGATCTGGCGATAATTATTGCCGCCGGATGCCCCCGCTAGTTTGTTGGCGCTGATGACGTGGAAACCGTAGCTGGCAAAATCCAGATACAGATCGGCAACCGACTCGCTAGCGGTAACATCCAGCACCACCAAATCATCAAAGGGGTGTGCACGCATCCACAGGAACAGATCTTCACCATCCCGCTCTTGTGCTTCACTTTCGAAGAAGGCCAGCGCACGGCTGGCATCCAACCCATCATAATTAAGCAGACTGCGCGTACTGTCCACCACGCCAGCCAGTACAAACTCAAAGCCCGTGCGGGCAGACAGGTTACTTTGCTCACGCGCAAACAGTTCCAGCCAGCGTGAACCAATATTTCCCTTACCGAACAGCACCAGACCGATGCGCTTTTCCGCGCGGAACAGCGAATGGTGCAGGCCGCGAATCACATGCTCCGTAGGGCCAACACGCAGAACAGCCACCAGACTGATGCCATCATCGGCCTGGCAGACAAATTCAATCGGCTGATCTTTCAACTGCTGATAGAAACGGTGGCTATGCAGCGGGTTTTTACCCACCCCTGCCCCCACCATCGCCACCATCGCTAGCCCATCACGCTCGCTGAGCTCAACGGGTAACGCGGCCTGCGTCAGCAACTGCAACGCACTTTCCACCACTTCAGAGGTGTAACACAGTTGCAGCAGGCTGCGATCCTGATGAACGCCAATCGCCAACGGTTTCAGTTGCGCACGGTTCAAAAGCTGTGCGACTTCTTTTTGCAGCAGTACGAAATTGTGTTCGGAAGGAACCTGAACTTCAATCAGGCACACATCATCATGGCTGGTAACAATTTTGGCACCCGTACCCGAGGCCAGCACGCGTTCGATACGCGTCGAACCCTGTTCAGGCTGATAGCTGCAACGCAGTTGCAAATCGATATCGCTGCCAGAAACGGGCTGCAAAGTACGCGTATGCAGCACTGGAGCTGCCAGGCGTGCCAGTTCGCTGGCTTCATCCAACCGCAGCAGTGGCAGCAGGCAGGCATCTTTCACTTTGCGCGGGTCAGCGCTATAAACGCCAGCAACGTCGCTCCAGATGGTCACGCGCTCAACACCGGCCAGCGCACCAATTTGCGTCGCAGAGTAATCACTCCCGTTGCGCCCCAGCAGTACCGTTTCACCCGCGTCATTACGACAGATAAAACCCGTTACCACTAAACGCTGCCCGGAATGTTGCGTCAGATACTGCTGCAACAGCGGCCAGGAACGGCCCTCATCAACCTGCGGCTGCGCAGCACGTTCCGCACAGAGAAAATCACGCGCATCCAGCCAGGCTGCATTCATATCTCGATGATTCAGCACGGCGGACATCAAACGCGCCGACCAGATTTCACCGTGCCCAACCACTTCGGCGTAGACGGCATCCGTAATCTTGCCATCCAGCAGCGCAGCCAAACGCTCCAGATCGCGAATAAACTGGGCCGTCAGCGCCTCTGCATCTTGTGCAGGCAGAAGCCCGGCAATCAATTCGCTGTGATAACGGCGTAATGCCTGCTGAACCTGATGCGCCGACAGGCGATCGCTCTGACTCAGTTTCAACCAGCTAATCAGTTGGTTTGTGGTACTGCCAGCGGCAGACACCACCATCAAATCTCCGGGGTGGCTATATTCCGCCATAATACCGGCTACACGCAGGTAACACTTCACATCGGCCAGACTGCTACCGCCAAACTTATGCAGTTGTCGGCCTGTTACCGATGGCGCTACTCCTAATGCACTCATTCTTACCTCTTGGCTGCGGCTTGAAACGCACGATCCAGATCGGCAACCAGATCATCGCCGTCTTCAATACCGGTAGAAATACGCAGTAATGTTTCAGAGATACCCGCTGCGGCACGCGCCTCTGGTGCCATCCCCGCATGCGTCATCGTTGCCGCATGAGAGATAAGGCTCTCGACTCCGCCCAGCGATTCCGCCAACGTAAACAGCTCCAACGAGGCCAGAAAACGCCGCAGAGTGTCTTCATCTCCATCCAGCTCAAAACTTAGCATAGCGCCAAAGCCAGATTGTTGACGACGGGCAATATCATGGCCGGGATTGTTCGGCAGTGAAGGATGATACAGCGCCTTCACTAGCGGCTGCGTCTGTAAGAATTCAACCACCTGTTGCGCATTACGCTGCGCGGCCGCCATACGCGGCGATAAGGTACGCAGGCCACGGAGCAGCAAATAGCTATCGAACGCCGCCCCCGTTACACCGATATTGTTCGCCCACCAGGCCAGTTCAGTAATGGTGTCGGCATCTTTGGCGATCACGGCGCCCGCGACCACATCAGAGTGACCATTCAGGTATTTAGTGCACGAATGCACCACCAGATCAGCCCCCAGTTCCAGCGGTTTCTGCAACGCCGGGCTCAGGAAAGTATTATCCACCACGCTGACCGCCCCCACTTCCCGTGCAGCCTGACAAATCGCGGCAATATCCACGACACGCAGCAGCGGATTGCTTGGGCTTTCCACCAACACCAGCTTCGGTTTTTCTGCCAATGCGGCATTGAGTGCATCGGTATCACCTTGATCGACAAATTTAACGCGAAATGCGCCGCGCTTGCTCAGGCTGTCAAACAAACGATAGCTGCCACCGTAGCAGTCATGGGGAGCCACCAGCAGATCGCCGGGGCGCAGGAACACCGTGCAAACCAACATAATCGCCGACATCCCGCTGCTCGTCATTACCGCACCCGCACCGCCTTCCAATTCGGCAAGCGCACGCTGCACCACATCGCGCGTGGGGTTACCGCGACGCGAATAGTCGTGGGCGCGTGGCTGGTTGAATCCGGTAAAGTTATACGTGCTGGAAAGGTGAATGGGGGGGACAACGCAGCCATACTGCTCGTCATTATTTAACCCACTGCGGACTGCGATCGTTGCCTGTTTACGCGTCATCGGCTCTTTTCCTGGCTGGAGGCTGAAAAATAGGAACTTAAGAGTAAACGCAGTTTTAATGGACGTCAACACATCTAGACATCTAAACTTCTTTGCGTATAGATTGAGCATAAGCATAATAACCGTTAGAATTGTGGCATTTCATGACAGATGCTGTCTTCATTAGATTAATTTTTAAGGTATCCCATGGCTGAGTGGAACGGCGAGTATGTCAGCCCTTACGCTGAACACGGTAAAAAAAGCGAGCAAGTCAAGAAGATAACAGTATCTATCCCATTGAAAGTACTGAAGATACTGACCGACGAACGTACACGTCGCCAGGTGAATAACCTGCGCCATGCCACCAACAGCGAGCTGTTGTGCGAAGCATTTCTGCATGCGTTCACAGGCCAACCGTTACCGAATGATGAAGATCTGCGTAAAGAACGCAGCGATGAAATTCCTGAAGCGGCGAAAATCATCATGCGTGAAATGGGCATCGACCCGGATACGTGGGAATACTGATCGCGCTTGCGCTGTCTATTTCCTCGCTAACCCCGCCTTCCCCGGCGGGGTTTTGCTATGTAGAAAACCCTCGTTCCTCCCATCGCGTCTTTCACGCCCGCCACCTTATCTTCTTTCAGCCGTTGCCTTTTCCGCTCATTGTTGTGAATCGGGATTGCATTTAATTTGTTATGTTATAACATATCACATTAACCTATAACGATGATATGCCGCATCATGACAGAGCCACTCTCCAACAGCCCCGTACTGCTACAGCTTCACCATGTTTCCGTTGCCGACGCTAATCGGGCTCCGAGGCTCAGTGATATTTCGCTTTCCATGCGCGCAGGTGAACGTTTGGCACTGGTTGGCCCCAACGGCAGCGGCAAATCCACACTGTTACGCGTGCTGACCAGCGAACTTAACGCAACAGCAGGGTATGTCCATTTGAACGGCCAACCGCTGAATACACTCAGCCGCCATGAGCGGGCAAAGCGTATCGCGATTTTGGCACAAAACGATGCCCCAGACCTGCGCCTGCGGGTGGCGGAATTCGTCGCCTTAGGGCGCATTCCACACCATGGGTTCAGCACACCAGCGCACGATCGCCAACTCATCGAAGAAGCGCTGGACGATACCGGATTATTACCGCTGCGCCACCGCCTGCTGGGTACGCTCTCTGGCGGAGAACGTCAGCGCGCCGCGCTGGCGCGCGCTTTTGTGCAAACGCCACAGCTCCTGCTGCTGGATGAACCGACCAACCACCTCGATCCGTTAGCACGCGCACAGCTACTGTCTCTGGTGCGAAAACGCGGTATTTCAACGCTGGCAGTGCTGCACGATCTGCCACTGATTACGCCCTTTGCCGACCGCGTTGCCGTTTTGCAGCAGGGCACGCTGCTCCGCTGGGGAACGCCTACGCATGCGCTGCACCCTGATTGTGTGAAATCGGTATTTGGGATGGAGAGCTTTACGGTGCCGCATCCGCTAAACGGCTCACCCATTCGCATCTTTGAAGCCCCTGAACTGCACTAAGGAACCCTGATGAAAATAACGCTTCTGTCTGGACTGCTGGCATTGACGTCATGCTGGGCGCATGCCTCGGGTTTTCCGGTCACGGTCGACAGTTGTGGGCAACCGCTAACCTTTACCCAGCCGCCGCAACGCGCCGTGATCCATGACCTGAATATGACAGAAATGGCGTTTGCTCTGGGCTTACAAAAAAATATCGTTGGGCTAACTGGGATCACAGGCTGGTATAAGGCGCCCCCAGATTTTATCAAACAGCAGGGCACGATCCCTGAACTGGCAGCAAAATACCCAACGTTGGAAAACCTGCTGGCCGTACACCCAGATTTCTTCTTTGCCGGGTGGAACTACGGCATGAAAGTCGGCGGAGAAGTCACACCGCAATCGCTGAAAAAGTATGGCATTCAAACGCTGGTACTCAGCGAAAGCTGTGTGTTCACCGAGCGGCAACAGCAGCGTCCGCAAGCTAGCATGGATCTGCTCTACGGCGACCTGCTAAAACTGGGAAAAATCTTCGGTAAGCAGGAACAGGCCCAGGAACAGATCGACGGCTGGAAACAGCACCTTGCCGAACTTCAAACCCGTATCGGCAATCGGCCAAAGAAGAAGATTTTCCTGTATGACTCGGGCGAAGATAAGCCTTTTACCAGCGGGAAATTCGCCATGCCAACAGCCATCATTGAGGCCGCGGGCGGCAAGAACGTCATGGACGATATGGCAACGAGCTGGGCCTCCACATCGTGGGAAAGCGTGGCGGCACGCGAACCGGACTTTATCATTTTGCTGGATTATCAAACGGGCAATGGCGCAGAAGCGTTAAGGGAATTTTTGGAATCACACCCGCTGATGAAATTCACCCCAGCCGTACAGCAGCATCGTTATCTGAAGCTGCAATATGCAGAGCTCACACCGGGGCCTGCCAACATCACGGCCATTGATAAACTGGCACACGCCCTTTACCCGGATGCCGTTAAGTGAGCCCAACGTCTTCACGCTATGTTGCGACCTTCATTATTGCGCTGCTGATACTGGTTGGGCTGATGCTGGTAAATATTGCCACAGGCAGCACGACGATCCCTCTTACGCAGGTCGCCAGCGTATTGGGGTTATCGTCAGCAGACGTCTCGCCGATGACCTCACGCATTATTCTGGAACTACGCATCCCCCGCAGCCTGCTGGCAGCGTTGTGCGGTGCAGGTTTAGCGATGGTCGGTGCCTTTTTGCAAACGGCAACTCGCAACGATCTGGCTGACCCTTTTCTGTTCGGCCTGTCTGCCGGAGCCTCAGCGGGTGCCGTAGCGGTCATCACTCGTTTTGGTGAACAACTCGGTGACTGGGCACTGCCGGTAGCGGCCTTCTGTGGCGGACTCTTATCGGCCGTCGCCGTAACCGTACTGTTTCTGCTGCAACAGGCACGCGGTGCAGAACGCTTGATCATCTGCGGATTAGCTATCTCTTTTCTCTTCGGTGCATTGACAAACTATCTGGTATTTTCCGGCGATCAACGCGCTGCCAGCTCGATTCTTTTTTGGTCACTGGGCGGACTGGGTCTTGCCCGTTGGGATACCTTACCTTTCGCGGTGTTCAGCATCCTGCTGCTATTTGGCCTCACCGCCCTGCGCTGGCGAGCGCTCGATGCGCTGTTGGCTGGCGGGCAAACTGCGGCTTCAATGGGAGTGAATCTGTCTCGCGTTCGGGTGGAAATCTTCATCTGTTGTGCGTTCGCCACTTCACTGCTGGTCGCGCTGACTGGCGTGATCGGCTTCATCGGCCTGATGATCCCTCATCTGGCTCGCCCGCTGAGCGGCGTATTGCACAAGAGGCTTCTGCCGCTGACCGCGGTACTCGGTGCGATACTGCTGTGCGGTGGCGATTGGCTCAGTCGGCAGCTACTCGCACCGCAGGAATTACCCATCGGGATTATTACGGCAGGATTAGGCGGCATCTTCGTTCTGGGGCTGTTGGTAAAACGTCAGCATGGATACTAATACGCCAGAGACAACAAAGGCACCTGTCGGTGCCTTTGTCGAAAGCTACTGTACCAATTGGCCAGTAAAACTTATTTTTTAGCGCCTGGTACGGAGAAACGCTTGTTGAAGCGGTCAACACGGCCACCGCTTGCAACATCACGTTGCTTACCGGTGTAGAACGGGTGGCATTCGCCACAGACGTCCAGGTTCAGGTCACGACCCACGGTAGACTGGGTTTTGATCACGTTACCGCAAGAGCAAGTTACAGTAACTTCAGAATAATTCGGGTGAATACCTTTTTTCATGGGAAACCTCTGTTAAGGCCGTGTCGCTATCCAGCCCTGTTCCGCCAGACACCACACGAAAGTTGAGTAAGTAAGTTCATTATGCGAACGGCACAGTCATTTGCGCGAACAACACAGTGGCGGCGGATCATACAGAATCCGCTACCCCGATGCAATCGTATCCACACATTATCCCTCGCAGCATGTACACTAGCGCCTTGCATTATTTTCACCCCGCGTCGCACAAGATATAGACCGCTCAGTTATGTCATTGATCGCCACGCAAATCACGTCGACTACCACGGAGAAGTTATGTCTGTCGCTCAGGTCGCTTTGCCCGTGCCGCTGGCACGTACATTCGATTATTTGCTACCCACAGGAGGAATGACTCCACAAGTCGGCACTCGCGTCAGCGTCTCTTTTGGCAACCGTAAAGCTATCGGTATCATTACCGCACTAAGCGACACCAGTGCACTTCCACTTGAACAATTGAAACCCGTGCATGACGTGCTGGACGAACAGCCGCTGTTTCCCCCCAGCCTGTGGCGTATTTTGCTGTGGGCCGTCGAGTACTATCACTACCCGATTGGCGAAGTGCTGTTCCATGCGTTGCCGATCTTGCTACGTCAGGGGAAACCCGCACACCGCGCACCGCTCTGGCAATGGTTTGCCACCGAACAAGGCCGGGCGACACCGCTCAGCACGCTCAAACGCGCCGCTAAGCAGCAGCAGGCGCTGGCGGCTTTACTTCAGTCGCCAGTTTATCGCCATCAGGTGAGCGAAATCGGGTTGACAGAGACAGCGTTACAGGCGCTGCGTAGCAAAGGGTTGTGCGAGTTAACAGCCGCAGAGCAAACCCCTCACGACTGGCGTCAAAGCTTTAGCATGGCCACCGAGCGCCTGCGCCTGAATACGGAACAGGCCACCGCCGTCGGCGCTATCCGCAGCGAAGATAACCACTTTGCCGCCTGGTTGCTCGCAGGCATCACTGGCTCAGGTAAAACCGAAGTCTATCTCAGCGTGTTGGAAAACGTGCTTGCACAGGGTAAACAGGCGTTGGTCTTAGTGCCGGAAATTGGCCTGACACCACAGACCATCGCCCGCTTCCGCGAACGTTTTAACGCCCCGGTGGATGTGCTGCACTCGGCACTCAACGACAGTGAACGCCTTGCTGTTTGGCTGCGCGCCCGCAGTGGCGAAGCGGCGATCGTCATCGGGACGCGCTCGGCACTATTTACCCCCTTTGCACGTTTGGGGCTGATTGTGATCGATGAAGAACACGACAGCTCCTATAAACAGCAAGAAGGTTGGCGCTATCACGCCCGTGATTTGGCCGTCTTCCGCGCCAGAGAGGAAGATATTCCGATCGTGATGGGAACGGCGACGCCCGCCCTGGAAACACTCCATAACGTCCAAAACGGCAAGTACCGTCGATTAAACCTGACCAAAAGAGCGGGCAACGCCGCACTGGCCAAACAGCACGTTATCGATCTGAAAAGCCTGCCGCTGACAGCAGGATTATCCCAGCCGCTGATTACCCGTATCCGTCACCATCTAACGAACGATAATCAGGTTATTTTGTTCCTCAATCGGCGCGGATTCGCCCCCGTAGTCATGTGCCATGAGTGCGGCTGGATTGCCGAATGTCAGCGCTGCGATCACTATTATACCTACCACCAGCACCAAAAGATGTTGCGCTGCCACCACTGCGACAGCCAGCGTCCGGTACCACAACAGTGCCCCGGCTGCGGCTCGACCAATATGGTGCCCGTCGGTCTGGGCACCGAGCAGTTGGAGCAAAGCCTTGCCCCGATCTTTCCAGATGTTCCGATCACCCGCATCGACCGTGATACCACCAGCCGTAAAGGCGCGCTTGAGCAGCAGCTCTCACAGGTCAGGCAGGGAGGTGCGCGTCTTCTTATCGGTACACAAATGTTGGCGAAAGGGCATCATTTCCCTGACGTAACGCTGGTGGCCTTACTGGACGTCGACGGGTCACTGTTCTCCGCCGACTTCCGCGCAGCCGAACGTTTCGCCCAGCTCTACACTCAGGTGGCGGGTCGCGCAGGGCGTGCAGGCAAGGCTGGCGAGGTGGCGCTGCAAACTCACCACCCAGACCATCCACTATTGCAAACGCTGCTGCATCAGGGCTACGACGCCTTTGCCAGTCAGGCACTTACCGAACGAAAAAGTGTTTTTCTGCCGCCGTTTACCAGCCATATCCTCTTCCGTGCTGACGATCACGATAATCAGCAGGCCGCCTTATTCCTCCAGCAATTGCGCAATTTACTGGAAGCCAGTCCCCTACGGGATGAATCACTCTGGCTGCTGGGCCCGGTGCCTGCTTTACAGCCAAAACGTGCAGGGCGCTTCCGCTGGCAGCTCCTGCTACAGCACCCTTCCAGAGCATTGCTACAGAAACTGGTCAGAACATCGTTGGCGCTAATCGGCACACTACCGCAGGCACGTAAGGTGAAATGGGTGCTGGATGTTGACCCCACGGACGGTTAGCGTTTCCTATTAAACAATGCCGGGTTTCTCGCCCCGCATTTTTGCGAGCAGCGTCGAGAACACGATATTCATCACACTTTCTGTGCAAATTAAGCAACAAAACCTGCGTTCAATCTGTTATCACTGTCTGCGCAGGCGGTATGCTGAGGCGCAGCACCATTCCCTTAGCATACGTGCCGAACAGCGTTACCCGTAATCATAGAGCGTCAGCAGACAGGAATGTTCTGCTGGCAGTCAGCGCCAGTTAACGCTGACGCAAGGAGAAAAGCGTTGAAGCAGAAGAAAGTCGTTACCACGGCGACGATGAAAGACGTGGCGGATGAGGCCGGCGTTTCCACCGCCACCGTATCCCGAACGTTAATGAACCCAGATAAAGTCTCTGCGACCACCCGCAGGAAGGTCGAGCAGGCTGTCATCGCCGTTGGCTATTCGCCTCACGCACTCAACCGAAACCTCAAGCGTAATGAATCACGCACGATCCTGACGATCGTGCCAGACATCTGCGATCCCTATTTCTCCGAAATATTTCGTGGGATAGAGGAAACGGCTGCCGAACACGGTTATCTGGTGTTGATTGGCGATTGCGCTCACCAACATCAAAGGGAAAAAACCTTCGTCGATCTGATTATTACCAAACAGATCGACGGCATGGTGTTGCTCGGCTCCAATCTGCCATTTGACGCAGGCCAGGAAGAGCAGCGTAATCTGCCACCGATGGTGATGGCGAATGAGTTCTCACCGGACCTGGCATTGCCAACCGTGCATATCGATAACCTGACCGCCGCCTTTGAAGCCGTACATTATCTGCATCAGGCAGGCCACCAGCGCATCGCCTGCATTGCCGGCCCGGAGCACATGCATCTGAGCCAATATCGCTTGCAGGGGTACATTCAGGCTCTGCGCCGTAATGGCATTCTTATCGATAACCAATACATCTTTCAGGGTGATTTCACCTATGAAACGGGGATCAACGGCCTGGTTGCGCTGATGCAGCATCCGCAACCGCCCAGCGCCATCTTCTGTCATAGCGATCTCATGGCGCTGGGCGTGCTGGCGCAGGCCAGAAAAATGGGGCTGGACATCCCGCGCGATCTCTCCGTTATTGGCTTCGACGATATCGAACAGGCGCAGTACTGCTGGCCTTCCCTCACTTCTGTCGCTCAACCACGTTATCAGATCGGACGCGAGGCAATGCTGCTACTCTTAGAGCAGTTGCAAGGTAATACGGTACAAAGCGGCTCTCGCCTGTTGTCCAGCGAACTGGTCATACGCGATAGTGTCGCCGCACCGAATTACGCCCGTAACAGGCTTTAAGACTTCAGGTGCTGGTCAAATATTTGAGTGTTCAGTAACATGACCCCCTAATTATGTTATTTACCTATCAATTCACAGCGAAACGACAGTGGCACAAAGAGACTACGTGAGCCGGGGGCGTTCATCAGGAACGCGTCGGAAAACGACAAATAGCCGAAAAAAAGGCAACACTTCAGGTGCATCCAAAATCATGGTCGCGCTCGCAGTTGCCGTTTTGGTCACCTTCGCGGGCGGTTTGTACTTTATCGCCCATAATAAACCAGACGAGTCCCCCGTCCTGCCGCATCAGAACGCGGGCAAAGGTAACGGGCTGCCACCCAAACCGGAAGAACGTTGGCGCTATATTAAAGAGCTGGAAAATCGTCAGTTGGGCGTTACGACGCCAACGGAGCCTTCTGCAGGCGGCGAGATCCAGTCACCCGTGCAGTTGACGAATGAACAGCGCCAACTGTTAGAACAAATGCAGTCTGATATGCGTCGTCAGCCCACGCAGCTTTCCGAAGTGCCATATAACGACCAGACGCAGGTTCCGCGCTCGCAGGTGACGATTAAGCCACCGACGCAATCGATGCAGCAACCACCTGTTGTAACAACCCAGCCAGCAACGCGTGCACCTGTCGTCACCCAAACGACACCTGTTGTTCCAAGACAAGAAGCACCAAGACAAGAAACAGCAAAACAGGAAGCGCCGAAGCAGCAGCCGGTCAAACAGCCTGAAGCGCCAAAAGTCGAAAAAACCCAACGCTGGGCTATTCAGTGCGGCTCCTTCAAAACGATGGATCCTGCCGAATCCGTGCGAGCACAGTTGGCGTTTGCAGGTATCGAAAGCCGCATCACGTCTAACGGCGGCTGGAACCGTATTGTGCTTGGGCCTTATAACAACCGGGCTGCCGCAGACAGCATGCTCCAACGTCTTAAAGGCGCGGGCGCATCAAACTGTATTCCTCTTGCCAGTGGGGGTTGAAAACCCCCACGCCTTCCCCCATCTATAACATCAATCTGCCCCGCATGAGTTCGGGGCCTTTTCCTTCAAACGGGGACTGACTCGTGACAACAATTGTAAGCGTACGCCGCAATGGCCAAGTGGTCATTGGCGGAGATGGACAGGCGACTCTGGGCAACACCGTGATGAAAGGCAACGTGCGTAAAGTACGTCGTCTCTATCATGACCGCGTCATCGCTGGTTTCGCAGGTGGCACGGCAGATGCCTTCACCCTTTTTGAGCTTTTTGAGCGCAAGCTGGAATTACATCAGGGCCATCTGGTGAAAGCCGCTGTCGAGTTGGCAAAAGACTGGCGTACTGACCGTATGCTACGCAAGCTGGAAGCCCTGCTGGCCGTCGCAGACGAAAATGCCTCACTGATCATTACCGGTAATGGCGATGTCGTACAGCCTGAAAACGATCTGATCGCCATTGGTTCCGGCGGTCCTTATGCGCAAGCCGCAGCACGCGCCTTACTGGAAAATACCGAACTGGGTGCCCGCGATATCGTCGAGAAATCTCTGGGGATTGCTGGCGACATCTGTATCTACACCAACCAGTTCCACACGATAGAAGAATTAGCCTCCAAGGCGTAAGGATCAACTATGTCTGAAATGACCCCGCGCGAGATAGTCAGCGAACTCGACAGCTATATCATCGGCCAGAATAAAGCCAAACGCGCCGTTTCCATCGCGCTGCGTAACCGCTGGCGTCGTATGCAGTTAGACGAAGCACTCCGCCATGAAGTGACGCCGAAAAATATTCTGATGATTGGCCCGACCGGCGTAGGTAAAACCGAAATCGCTCGCCGTCTGGCGAAGCTTGCCAATGCGCCGTTCATCAAAGTGGAAGCGACCAAATTCACCGAAGTTGGCTACGTGGGTAAGGAAGTCGATTCCATCATCCGCGATCTGACGGATTCCGCGATCAAAATGGTGCGCCACCAGTCCATCGAAAAAAACCGTTTCCGTGCGGAAGAACTGGCAGAAGACCGCATTCTGGACGTGCTGATCCCTCCGGCGAAAAACAACTGGGGGCAGGCAGAAGGTACTCAGGAGCCCTCAGCAACGCGTCAGGCATTCCGCAAGAAACTGCGTGAAGGCCAGTTGGACGACAAAGAGATCGAAATCGATCTGGCTGCTGCCCCGGTTGGCGTAGAGATCATGGCCCCACCGGGCATGGAAGAAATGACCAACCAGCTACAGTCCATGTTCCAGAATCTGGCAGGACAGAAGCAGAAAGCGCGTAAGGTCAAAATTAAAGATGCTTTCAAGCTGCTGATAGAAGAAGAAGCGGCTAAGCTGGTGAACCCAGAAGAGCTGAAACAACAGGCGATTGAAGCCGTTGAGCAGCACGGTATCGTGTTCATCGACGAAATCGACAAAATCTGTAAGCGTGGCGAAAGTTCCGGCCCGGATGTTTCTCGTGAAGGCGTTCAGCGCGACCTGCTGCCGCTGGTTGAAGGCTGCACCGTATCGACCAAGCACGGTATGGTCAAAACCGACCATATCCTGTTTATCGCATCCGGGGCATTCCAGGTTGCCAGCCCGTCCGATCTGATTCCAGAGTTGCAGGGTCGTCTGCCGATTCGTGTAGAATTACAGGCGCTGACGACGGAAGACTTCGAGCGTATTCTGACAGAACCGAGCGCCTCGCTGACTGAACAGTACAAAGCGCTGATGGCGACGGAAGGCGTGGATATTTCGTTCACCGCCGATGGTATCCGCCGCATTGCCGAAGCGGCTTGGCAGGTAAACGAAAGCACCGAAAATATTGGCGCGCGCCGTCTGCATACCGTAATGGAGCGTCTGATCGAAGATGTTTCTTACGACGCCAGCGAAATGAACGGTCAAAGCGTTACCATTGACGCAGATTATGTACGTAATCATCTCGATGAATTAGTAGCAGATGAAGATCTGAGTCGATTTATCTTATAATCCGTTTTCGCGGATCGCACGATTAACGATAAAGTGGGAGGCGTTGGCCTCCCACTTTTGTTTCTGACGCCGCCATCACTGACTTTTTTTGTTTATAAACGGATGATTCACACAATTGGATCGTCAATAAAAATTGAAGCACACCATGACCTTATCGACCCATAACAGCAAAACCAAAGCCTGGCTGGATAGTCTGCGTCCAAAAACGTTGCCATTAGCTTTTGCATCTATCGTCACCGGCTCGGCAATTGCGAGTTGGCACAGCAACTTTAAACCGGGCGTAGCATTACTGGCGTTGATAACCGCCGGGCTGCTGCAAATCCTCTCCAATCTGGCGAACGACTATGGGGATGCGATAAAAGGCAGCGATACCGAGGAACGCATCGGGCCGTTGCGCGGTATCCAGACTGGTGTCATTACACTGTCGCAACTTCGCAATGCGCTCATCGTGACCGTGGCCCTCACGATCATTTCCGGCGTGAGTCTGGTGATCCTGGCATGTGAAAAACCAGCGGATATCTTTGGCTTCCTGATTCTGGGGCTGTTAGCGATTTTCGCCGCGATCACCTATACCGTCGGCAACAAACCCTATGGCTATATCGGGCTTGGCGATATCTCAGTGCTAATCTTTTTCGGCTGGCTCAGCGTAGCAGGGTCGTATTATCTGCAAACTGGCCACTTCGACAGCGTCGTGATGCTGCCGGCAACGGCCTGCGGCCTGCTGGCGACAGCGGTACTGAATATCAACAATCTGCGCGATATCGACAACGATCGCATTAGCGGAAAAAATACGCTGGCGGTGCGTCTCGGGGCGGAAAAAGCGCGCTTCTACCACACGATGCTGCTGCTACTGGCACCAGTTTGTCTTGGCCTGTTCGCGGCATTTTATCTGCACAGTCTGGCTGGCTGGCTGTTTATTCTGGCACTCCCGCTGCTGATTAAGCAGGCGCGCTATGTACTACGTGAAACCAGCGCATTCAGCATGCGTCCGATGTTGGAAAAAACGGTAAAAGGCGCGCTGCTGACCAACATTCTGTTCGCCGTAGGTGTGATACTGAGCTAAGCATGGACGAAAACGATGCGCATTTACTGATGCGCATCAAGTTAACATTTGATGATTTTGCCAACAGCCGTCAGAAAGGGATATACTCATGATCCCGGCGGCAACCTGACGTTAATCCTATGAAATACGATACTTCTGAGCTGTGCGATATCTACCACGAAGAGGTGAATGTTGTTGAGCCTCTGTTCTCCAACTTTGGCGGGCGTACTTCATTTGGTGGCAAAATCACCACGGTGAAATGTTTTGAGGATAACGGCCTGCTTTTCGATCTCCTTGAAGAAAACGGCCTTGGGCGCGTGCTTCTGATCGATGGTGGGGGCTCAGTGCGCCGCGCGTTGATCAACGCGGAAATCGCCCGGTTGGCGACGCAAAACGAGTGGGAAGGCATTGTCGTTTATGGCGCAGTGCGTCAGGTTGACGATTTAGCAGAACTGGATATCGGTATTCAGGCGATGGCAGCCATTCCGGTCGGTGCAGGTAGCGAAGGCATTGGCGAAAGCGATATCCGCGTCAACTTCGGCGGCGTAACCTTCTTCTCCGGCGACCATCTGTATGCCGATAATACAGGCATTATTCTGTCGGAAGACCCGCTGGATATTGAATAATATCGTTGAGTTTCCGCGTGTTCGTTGCGGTAACATCACCACAAAAAAGGGCGATATACGCCCTTTTTTATTTGGCTCAATCCCATCGTCTGAGCCAGCAGGCTTGATTAGACTTCTTCCATTTTGCCTAACAGCGCGCGCAGGCGCTCTTGCCATACTACTTGTTCTTCTTTCAACTGTTCGTTCTCGCGCACCAGCGCTTCACGTGAACCCGCTGCCGCCTGAACATCCTGCGACAGTGTGTTGTTTTGTTCTTTCAGCTCTTCAATTTCCATTTGCAACAGCGTGATGGTATCAATCGCCTGCTGAACTTTCGCTTCCAGCTTTTCAAACACTTCAAATGACATTCTTCAAACCCCTTTTAATCGCAACAAGGCAAAGATCGGTTAACGCTGGCTTTCGGACTCTGTAACCAACACTCACGGTGTCGCGTCATCCGCCCACAAACATAATCCTGACCGCGGGACGGCTGGCAAGACAGACCATAGCGAAATTGTATGTAGCCAATGGCGCCCTGTCTAGCGTACATCCCCCACTACGCGAGTGTGGCAGCTTTTCTTACTTAACACTATCAGTACAAACTGAAAAACAGGCAGCACAAACTGAAAAACGAGCGGCTCAAACTAAAAACTACCCCATTCGCTTCTCCATTACTCCTATTGTGTTAATAAATTTAACCGATGCGTTAACACGAGCCGTGTATGAAAAACCACTGCGAGTCATTTTATAAGCGAATACGCTCATTTTTTTGACACACAACACACATTTTAATTTCGATATTTCTCGTTTTCGCGCATTAACGATAAATTCACATCATAAATACATTTAAAACAGGGGATGCCACCAACGGTATCCTTAGACCTACCACTCTGTACGTTACCCAGCAGGAAAAAAATATGAGCCAAGCAGAACGTTCAACGCTAAAAGGCCAGTGTATCGCCGAATTTCTCGGCACTGGCCTGCTGATTTTCTTCGGTGTCGGCTGCGTCGCCGCGTTAAAACTGGCGGGAGCCAGCTTCGGACAGTGGGAGATCAGCATTATTTGGGGCCTGGGGGTTGCGATGGCAATCTACCTGACCGCCGCCATTTCCGGCGCTCACCTCAACCCGGCCGTCACTATCGCCTTGTGGCTGTTTGCCTGCTTCGATGGACGCAAGGTTGTGCCTTACATTGTGGCGCAGATTGCAGGGGCATTTTGTGCCGCCGCACTGGTCTACGGTCTGTATTACAATTTGTTCGTAGATTTTGAACAAGCCAACAATATGGTACGCGGCAGCACAGAAAGCCTGAATTTAGCAGGCATTTTCTCAACCTACCCGAACCCACACATTTCCGTGATGCAGGCGCTGCTGGTTGAGACCGTCATCACCGCGATTCTGATGTGCCTGATTCTGGCGCTGACCGACGATGGTAACGGCATCCCACGCGGGCCGCTCGCTCCTCTGCTGATCGGTATTCTGATTGCGGTCATCGGTGCTTCTATGGGGCCGCTGACCGGCTTCGCCCTCAATCCGGCGCGTGACTTTGGTCCTAAACTGTTCGCGTTCCTCGCGGGCTGGGGCGACGTTGCCTTTACTGGCGCACGCGAAATCCCTTACTTCCTGGTTCCTATCTTTGGCCCCATCATCGGTGCCTGTCTGGGTGCCTTCGGTTATCGCGCACTGATTGGCCGTAATCTGCCATGCGATGTGTGTGAACCCGAGGCAGAAGCTACCACGCGTCGTGAAAGCCGTTAAACTTAACGCCACGACCATCCTATTTCACGGTTAATCATTACAGGATTGGATTTATGAACCCGGAAAAAAAATACATTGTTGCTATCGATCAGGGCACAACCAGCTCCCGCGCTGTCGTACTGGATCACGACGCCAATATCATTAGCGTTTCACAGCGTGAATTCACCCAGATCTATCCAAAAGCCGGCTGGGTAGAGCACGACCCAATGGAAATTTGGGCGACACAAAGCTCGACGCTGGTCGAAGTGTTGGCCAAGGCCGATATCAGCGCAGATGAAGTCGCGGGTATTGGTATCACCAACCAGCGTGAAACCACGGTGGTATGGGAAAAAGAGAGCGGAAAACCGATTTATAACGCTATCGTCTGGCAATGTCGCCGTACCGCTGAAATTTGCGAGAAGCTGAAAAAAGACGGTATGGAAGAGTATGTACGCACCACCACCGGACTGGTGGTCGATCCCTACTTCTCTGGCACCAAGGTGAAATGGATTCTGGATCACGTTGAAGGCTCCCGTGAACGCGCTAAACGCGGCGAACTGCTGTTTGGTACGATTGATACCTGGCTGATTTGGAAAATGACGCAAGGGCGTGTTCACGTGACGGATTACACTAACGCCTCCCGCACCATGCTGTTTAACATTCATACGCTGGAATGGGATACCCGCATGCTGGAAGCGCTGGATATTCCGCGTGAAATGCTGCCAGAAGTGCGTGCTTCTTCAGAAGTCTACGGTCAGACTAACATCGGCGGTAAAGGCGGCACACGTATTCCTATCGCCGGTATCGCAGGTGACCAGCAGGCGGCGCTATACGGCCAGCTTTGCGTCAACCCTGGGCAGGCGAAAAATACCTACGGCACAGGCTGTTTCTTGCTGATGAATACGGGTAAAGAAGCCGTGCAGTCCAAACACGGTTTGCTGACCACCATCGCCTGCGGCCCACGCGGCGAAGTGAACTACGCGCTGGAAGGCTCCGTGTTCGTTGGCGGAGCTTCTATCCAGTGGCTGCGTGACGAGCTGAAACTGATCGGCGACTCCATGGATTCCGAGTACTTCGCAACGAAAGTGAAGGACACCAACGGCGTCTATGTCGTACCCGCTTTCACCGGTTTGGGCGCTCCCTACTGGGACCCGTATGCCCGTGGCGCGATCTTCGGCCTGACTCGTGGCGTGAACGCTAACCACATCATCCGCGCAACGCTGGAATCCATCGCCTTCCAAACGCGTGACGTGCTGGATGCGATGCAGGCAGATGCAGGTACGCGTCTGAAATCACTGCGTGTTGACGGTGGTGCCGTCGCCAACAACTTCCTGATGCAGTTCCAATCCGATATCCTCGGCACGCTCGTGGAACGTCCTGAAGTACGTGAATCCACCGCGCTGGGTGCCGCTTTCCTGGCTGGCCTTGCCACGGGGTTCTGGAACGATCTGGATGAAGTGAAGAGCAAAGCGACTATTGAGCGAGAATTCCGCCCTAGCATCGAAACGGTGGAGCGTAACGTGCGCTACAGCGGCTGGCAGAAAGCCGTTGCCCGCGCTCGTAACTGGGAAGATCACGACGCTTAATCCCCATATCGGGCGCGCCTGCCGCGCCCGTTTTTTCCCCTATCATTCAGCCTCCCTCTTCCCCGTTGTGATAAAATCCCCATCCACATCTCTTCCTTTCCCGATCGACAACAGACAGGTATTTATGAAACGTGAATTAGCCATCGAGTTCTCGCGCGTCACCGAAGCAGCCGCGCTGGCAGGCTATAAGTGGTTAGGTCGTGGCGACAAGAATGCCGCCGACAATGCCGCCGTACAGGCGATGCGCATCATGCTGAATCAGGTCAATATCAACGGTCAGATTGTCATCGGCGAAGGGGAAATCGACGAAGCGCCTATGCTGTTCATCGGCGAACAGGTTGGTACTGGTCAGGGCGATGCCGTTGATATCGCTGTCGATCCGATTGAAGGCACACGAATGACGGCAATGGGTCAGGCGAATGCACTGGCCGTATTGGCCGTCGGCGAAAAAGGCGCGTTTCTGCACGCGCCAGACATGTACATGGAAAAGCTGATCGTCGGGCCCGAAGCCAAAGGGTCGATTGACCTCAACCTGCCGCTGGCGGACAACTTGCGCAATATCGCGCTGAAGCTGGGTAAACCGCTCAGCCAGTTAACCGTAACTACATTGGCTAAACCGCGCCATGATGCCTGCATCGCAGAAATGCAGTTGTTGGGCGTCAAAGTGTTCGCCATTCCAGACGGCGACGTCGCCGCATCCATTCTCACCTGCATGCCGGACAGCGAAGTTGACGTACTGTACGGCATTGGCGGTGCGCCAGAAGGCGTGATTTCAGCAGCGGTTATCCGTGCGCTCGACGGCGACATGCAAGGACGTTTGCTGGCACGTCATGAAGTCAAAGGCGATAGCGCTGAAAACCGTCGCATCGGTGAAGACGAACTGGCACGCTGTCGGCAAATGGGCATCGAAGCGGGTGGTGTTCTCAAACTCGACGACATGGCACGCAACGACAACGTGATTTTCTCCGCAACGGGCATCACCAAAGGTGACTTGCTGGAAGGGATCGCACGTAAAGGCAACATGGCAACCACAGAAACGCTGCTGATCCGCGGCAAATCCCGCACGATCCGCCGGATTAAATCGACGCACTATCTGGATCGTAAAGATCGCAAGCTGCACGAATTCCTGCTGTAGCAGGCCACTATCCGGCTGACTGATTGTTTCACAGTTGTTAATAAATGGCGTATCGTAGACACACAACTTACATGCACGAATAGTGGCGTCGATACCCTAGATAATTCGAGTTGCAGGCAGGCGGCAATCGCGCGAGTCCCCAGGAGCTTACTCAAGTAAGTGACTGGGGTGAGTAAGAACAAATTGGCTTAGCCAATTTGAACGCCGCTTGCGGCGGCCCCCCAAGGCGAGGCTCAGAGATGAGCCGAGTATTGCCAACGCACATGCAGCTTGAAGTATGACGGGTACAACAGGAGCAGAAAAATATGGCTGAATGGGTGACAGGCAAAGTGATTCAGGTGGAAAACTGGACAGAAAGTCTGTTTAGCATTCGGGTTCACGCGCCCACCGATGCATTCACTGCCGGGCAGTATGGCAAACTGGCGCTGGAGATTGAGGGTGAGAAAGTGCAGCGTGCGTATTCCTACGTGAATGCGCCCAGCGATCCTACGCTTGAGTTCTATCTGGTGACGGTGCCAGAAGGTAAGCTCAGCCCGTATCTGCATGCCATGCAGCCCGGATCGGAAGTCATGATCGTCAAAGAGGCCGCTGGCTTTTTCGTGCTGGAAGAGATTCCTGATTGCGAAACGCTGTGGATGCTGGCAACCGGTACGGGGATCGGCCCCTATTTGTCCATCCTTCAGGAAGGCAAGGGTTTGGAACGCTTTAAGAACATCGTGCTGGTTCACGCCGCCCGATTCTCACGCGATCTGAGCTATCTGCCGCTGATGCAGCAATTACAGCAGCGCTACCACGGTAAGTTGCATATTCAAACGGTGGTTAGCCGGGAAGAGGAAGCAGGTTCGCTGACAGGCCGTATTCCTACGTTGATCAGCAACGGCACGTTGGAAGCCGCCGTAGGCTTGCCGATGGATACCGCCACCAGCCATGTCATGCTGTGCGGTAACCCACAAATGGTGCGTGATACTCAACTGTTGCTGAAGGAAGAGCGGCAAATGACCAAACACCTGCGTCGCAGGCCCGGCCATATGACCGCCGAGAACTATTGGTAAACAAGCACCTTATTTCTAATCAGCGGCGGAAGCGAAATGGCTCCGCCTCTGATCCAAACCGGTTTTCCCCTTTTGTTCCCAGAAAAACACCGCAGTCGAGCAACGTCATCACGACAATCAGGATCGGTAAGAAACGGCCAATGCCCCACTGCCAGATGGCGGAGAACATGTACCAATTCCCTGAGGCCAATACCCACGCCACCACCAACAGCAGCGCCCACCCGCCACTTTTGTTACGGTCATGCAACCGCTTAACCATCATCGCCGCCGTTGGCCACAGCAAGGCCACCAAAGCAAACGCCGTCAATTGCGTATCCAGCCAGCGTTGACCAGAAAGCGTAAACAATACCGCCATCAGCGCCACCCAAATCCCCATCCAGAGCCAGAAATCACGACGACCAATACGGCCTTTAAACGAGAAGCACCATTGCTGTAATGTCATTAACGATAACGCCCTGAATTGTTAGCCTGTCTGGCCGAATCAATCTTGATTTATTGTGGGTGATTTTACCTCAACCAAGGTGTTTACCTGCAATCTTTACGCGATTTTTGACAACCTCGTACTATTTTTGGCAAGCCGATGTAATTTCAGGCGACCACCGACTATTTTTGACAATGACGTACAAATGCCGCTTTAATCGAACATATTCCGCCGTTATCGGCCTGCACATCTTCTGAAATGGCTGACCTGAATCCCTATGACACGAAAACGCATCGCTTCACTGTTGGTTTTATCATCGCTGGCGCTGTACCAGACTCACGCGGGAGCCGATCCGACGTTTCCGCCCAAGGCATCAGCCAATGCGCCGTACCTGCTAGCCGGTGCTCCAACCTTCGATCAAACCATCACACAATTCCGTTCTCGCTACAACCTGAGCAACCCAACGCTGGCGATCGGTGAATTTCGGGTTGTCGATACTGGCAACATTACCAGCATGTTGACGCGGGCTGCCAGTCGGATCAACGACCACCTCTATGCCTCAACCGCACTGGAGAAAGGCACAGGGAAAATCAAAACGCTGCAGATCACCTGGCTACCGCAGCCGCAGAACGAACAAGAAACCGCCGCGCGTCGTAAACAGGCCATCGACTATATGGCCGCGCTGTCACGCACATTCGCACCTTCACTGACGGAGGAACAGAGTGTGAAAAAAGTCACCGAACTACTGGAAAAGGGCAAAGGGAAGCGCTTTTATCAGCAAACAGAAGGGGCTTTGCGTTATGTGGTTGCAGATGACGGCGAAAAAGGGCTAACTTTTGCTGTTGAACCGATTAAGCTAACGCTATCTGAACCGTGATCAACACGATAATTCATGACGAAAAACCGAGCCACGGTCACATTTCGACTCTATACTGTGGGCAGATCACACTGCCTGACAGGCAGTACAATTCATTCATGCGTTTATTTATTCGCGATTCCGGCTGGAGGAAAAAAGATGCGACATCCATTAGTTATGGGTAACTGGAAGCTGAACGGTAGCACTCACATGGTCAATGAACTGATCGCGGGTCTGCGTAAAGAACTCAGCACCGTTGACGGCTGTGGCGTAGCCATTGCACCACCTGCTATCTACCTCGATCAAGCTAATCACCAACTGGCGGGAAGCCGTATTGCACTGGGCGCGCAGAACGTTGACGTGAATCTTTCTGGTGCTTTCACAGGTGAAACCTCTGCTGAAATGCTGAAAGATATCGGTGCGAAATACATCATCATCGGCCACTCTGAGCGCCGTACCTACCACAAAGAAAGTGATGAATTCATTGCGAAGAAATTTGGCGTGCTGAAAGATGCGGGCCTGATCCCAGTACTGTGCATTGGCGAAACGGAAGCAGAAAACGAAGCAGGCCAGACCGAAGCCGTGTGCGCACGTCAACTGGATGCCGTGTTGAATACGCTGGGCGCAAAAGCGTTTGAAAACACCGTGGTGGCCTACGAGCCAGTATGGGCTATCGGTACCGGCAAATCTGCAACTCCGGCACAGGCTCAGGCTGTTCACAAATTCATCCGTGACCACATCGCCAAGCAAGATGCTGCTGTTGCTGAACAAGTGATCATCCAGTACGGCGGTTCAGTTAATGCGGCGAATGCGGCAGAGCTGTTTACCCAGCCGGACATCGACGGCGCGCTGGTTGGCGGTGCATCACTGAAAGCTGACGCCTTTGCTGTCATCGTGAAAGCGGCAGCCGACGCTAAACGCAGCTAAGCTTTATCGAAAACGGGCGGCCAACGGTTCGCCTGATAAAAAGCCGGTCACGCTGTCGCGCTAGCCGGCTTTTTTTATGGTGGATATCCCTGTCCGTCACCCTTTTTGGGTCGTTGCTGCCCGTTAACGGCTCAATGGTTACTTCACCGCAGGGATTTGCTGCGTAATGCAGTGAATATTTCCCCCGCCCAGCAAGATTTCTCGCGCAGGCACACCGCTAATCAAGTAGCCGGGGAACATCTGTTGCAGCAGATCGCGTGCAATGTCATCCGTCTTTTCATCCAGCAGTGGGAAAACGATCTGCTGATTGCTGATCAGGAAATTCACATAAGACCCCGCCAGACGAGAACCGGCAAGACGCTCAATCGCATCGCCGCTGTCCACACCCTGCGCTTCCTCGATAGTCGCATGGAGCGGGCCGGGAGCAGGCAGTTTCCAGATTTTCAGCTCACGCCCTTGTGCATCTCGCGCTGCCGACAGAACCTCATAGGCTGCGACGGAGCGTGCATACTGCGGATCGTTTTCATCATCCGTCCAGTGCAACGCCACTTCACCGGGACGCACGAAACAGCACATGTTATCGATATGCCCATCAGTTTCGTCGTTGTATACGCCCTCTTCCAGCCAGATAATCGTCGAGATGCTAAGGTAGTCACGCATCAGTTGTTCGATTTCCGCCTTGCTCAGGTGCGGGTTGCGATTCGGATTAAGCAAGCATTCCGCCGTGGTCAGCAACGTGCCTTCACCATCGACATGGATCGAGCCGCCTTCCAGAATCAGCGGGGCGGTATAGCGTGCAGCCTGATGATAATCCAGCACCTGCGCCGCGACGTTTTCATCCTGACGCCAGTCTTCATACAAACCGCCCAGCTCGCCGCCCCAGGCGTTGAACTGCCAGTCGATACCCCGACGCTCACCAGCCTGATTCAGCACGATGGTTGGGCCAGTGTCGCGCATCCAGGCATCATCGCTTTCCATTTCTACCAACGTAACATTCACCGGCATCACTTTTTGCGCATCCGCCATGTAGCTTGCGGGCACGCCCATGATAACGGGCGTATTCTGGGCGATGGCTTCCGCCACGCGCGCGAACGTTTTCTGCGCCGGAGCGCCCTGTTCGCGCCAGTTGTCGGTGCGATACGGCCAGATCATCCACACGGCATCATGCGGTGCCCATTCGGCGGGCATCGCAAAACCATCCTGATGTGGCGTGGTGAGATAAGGAGTTGCTAACTGTGACATCAATTATCTCCGGGTCTTGCCATCAGAGCTGGCAATAGTGCCGTACATTTCCGGGCGGCGGTCGCGGAACAGGCCCCACGACGCACGCTGCGCAGCAATCGCTTCTAAATCAAATTCATGCACTAGAATGGCTTCGTCCGTCTTATTGGCCTGTGCCAACAGCGCACCGGTTTGATCGGCGATGAAGGACGAACCGTAGAACGTCATTTCCAGACCGTCGATGTATTTGCTGGCTTCCGTACCGATGCGGTTGGATGCGATCACCGGCACCAGATTCGCGGCGGCGTGCCCTTGCTGAACGCGGGTCCAGTGCGGCTGGCTGTCGATATCTGGGTAAGCTGGCTCAGAACCAATGGCGGTCGGATAGAAAATCAGCTCTGCGCCCTGCAACGCCAGGCTGCGTGCGGTTTCCGGGAACCACTGATCCCAGCAAATACCCACGCCGATTTTCGCGTAGCGCGTCTGCCAGACTTTAAAGCCAGTGTCGCCCGGAATGAAGAATTGCTTCTCCTGATACGCCGGGCCGTTAGGAATGTGGGTTTTGCGGTAAACGTCCAACACGGAACCATCCGCATCAATCATCACCAGCGAGTTGTAATAGGCGTTATTGGCACGCTCAAAGAAGCTCAGCGGCAGCACCACATTCAGCTCCGCCGCCAGTGCGGAGAAGTGCTTAATCAACGGGCTGGTTTCCAGCTCCTGCGCCAGCGCATAGTGCTCCGGGCTCTGATCGATACAAAAATACGGGGCGGCAAACAGTTCCTGAATCAGGATAACCTGTGCGCCTTTTGTATGCGCTTGTCGCACCAGTTTTTCAGCGTTTTCGATATTCTTGGGCAGATCCCAGGAACACGCCATTTGTGTTGCGGCAACGGTAACTTTTTTCATGCGAAAACCTCAATAATAACGATATATACCCGCCCTTTCTCACCGGCAAGTATCGGCAATAAGTGTTTCTCTCGGTCACAATTATTCATTGGCGCTTTCCAGCGCGGCCTTAACGAGTGTAGGACATCACGCCAGCGCATGCCCAATAGGCGTATCCTGTTAAGATATTGACCGAGAATGACATGCGCATTATGCCAGTTAATGACGGCACGTCACTACGTCGAAGAATGATCTCGCCTGACAGGTTCGCAGGATGAAGAAGAGGACCGATAACCAACAGTGCAGGATTACAGTTCACCGTGAAGGTCGGCGCGTTGCCGGATCGTCACGCGCGACTGGACAGCGTCTGGCTGGATGAATCGACCAGTCTGGTGCACTATACCTACAATACGCAAAGTCAGGTGGCTACCGTCACCAGGCAGGCGGTAGCGTGCACCGCCGTTTTACCTGTCATGATGGCCAGCGAACGGCCAGCTTAACGAATATCAGTGGCAGAGAGTGCTCGATAATATTGAGGCAAGTCGGAGGATCCTCTAACTTCTCGAATATAAAATAATGAATCATTAAAGAGATTGTGATATTTATGAATAAAGACGAGCTAAGAGATAGACTTATAAAAGAAAAAATATCGAGATCTTTATATTCTTTAGATGGGGGTTTGCCGGATGAAAAACTATGTCTCGACCGCGAGAATGGCTATTGGGTTGTTTATTATTCAGAAAGAGGAATAAAAACTGGAATGATAAATTTCCCAACAGAGAATGAAGCATGCCAATATATATATGATCAGATTAATGAAATTATTATTGATAAAACAAATAATAGCCGAAAGCGGTCTTAACGCATCTTAAGGTTAATCTCTGAGGACAGGTTGGGCTTGCCCTGCTACTGGTGATCGATTGATCGCCGGGAAGCGACGCTGGGAATGCGAAATAAAAAAATGAATATAGATAAAAGCATATGTAAGTTAGTTAGTTTTTTCAAACTTAACGAAAGTAATATGGGTAGGATGGATTATCAAGTTGAGGGGATTCCAAACTTGCGGTGCGAAATACCTTTAAATGGAGAAATCCTTCATTTCTATACACATACGTTACTTGAGGATAAACCAACTTTTCATGGAGGTGCTTACTTACAACTTATTGAAATTGATGAACTATCTAATATTCTGTTAGGATGGCGTTCATCTGAGGAAAATGATGCTTGGAATGATGATTTTATAATATTTGCTGAACGTAATGGTGATGTTCTTTATTGCGATTTATCAGATATTACGTCGCCGGTATATGGAAGTATCCAGAAAAGGAACTTTCAGATTTCAAATTCACTAAGTGAATTCATTGAAATTTATACAAAAGTTTTAAAAATAGAGATTGAAGATTTTTATTGTGATGTTACTGATGATGATTTTAATTTCAAACCGGAATATTTATTGGCTGTGGAAAATGAGTTGAAGAAAGTGCTTTCTTCTGAATTTGTTGCTAATTACATGCTGTTTTTCTATGAATAATATTCAATAATATGATTCGGATAGCGGAAAATATATCTATAAGTCCTTCAGGAATAACGTGGCATAATCACGAGGGTGTAAATAGACTCGTTTTATACTCGCGATACCTTAAGTTGCATGTGTGTTAGTTGCGCTACTCGACTCACATGGGCCTGGTCCTGCTGAGGTCGCTGCAAGCAGCGTTCAAACCTATCTCTGGCAGATTTGCCCACTCGTCCTAATACTTATCTGAGCAAACTCATCGAGACTCAATGAGAGATATCCTGTCTCTTATCGAAGGCCGGTCGTTGTGTGGCCAAGCTCGTTCCCGACGAGTTTGTCCTTTGCTTACCACGTTATTCGGCCTTATGGCCTCAGCCCTTCGGGGTCAGCGTAAACACAGTTCAAAAGCGTCTTACTGCCTTTGTCCTGAAAATCGAATTATTTAGAATATAGTTGATCATCAGACTCATTCTGCAAATCACGATCTTTATCATCCAACAGAAAAAAACACATGCAAATAGTAAAAAAAGAGAAAATAAAATTATCCGACTTTATCGTCTTTGTTAAAAATAACATTAAAATAGTTAAGGAAGATTTTTGCTTATATTGTGAAAACTCTGATGAACCACTATCTCAAGATACGTGGTGTTATGTTGATGAATATCCTACCGGAGATGATAATGGGAATGATGTTTTCTCTGATTTTGTTGTGAATAATGATTTGGAGTTACTCTATTATGGTGAGCAGTTCACTGATGTTATAAACAATGTATTAATGCAAGAAGATGAACCTGATATTTATATCATAATTGAGGCACTTAATTATTATATGGAAAATGATGATTTTTTGGATTTTGATAAGTGATTTTAAATTTAATAACCGAAAAGATCTTTACGATTGCTTTCGACTATATTTCAAGACTAGGTACGTAAGTTATAAATATCTTGAGATTCTTCATCCATATCTAAACTACCAAGAGCACCAAGATCTAAACTATAAACTTTATCATCATTATCACTCAGATAAATAAAATATCCTATATCACCATCTTGGCCAATTAAAAAATAATCAGGCTCAACATCCCGTATTGTATAGGTTTCGTTTCTTTCAAGCACATCGTGGTAGTTGAAAATATAAATGAGACCTCCCTGAGAGTTTTTTATTTCATAACATTCATTTTCGACAACTTCTTCAGATAAAAAACATTTATATTTTTCAGGCAGTTTTTTATCTAAAATTTTTTCTATATCAGCTAATTTTTCCATCACTTCATTCTTTTTCAAAAAACCTCGAATTTATTAAATATAAAAAAACTGATTTACGATATTACTTTCCCTCAACCCATAAAAGTATTCATATCCATCACTAATGGCTTTCTTAGCCTGTCCAGAAATAATTTCAACGTCAAACATCCCTCTATAGATAATATTTAACTATTTTTTCAAAGCAATACTCCATTCCCCAGCATAACTCTTCTCGCTCGTTGGGTCACACTAAATTTAGCATGAAGACTACCTGATGCAGATTTTAATAATGTAACGAGAACTGAGTTTTTCTGATCCCCTCTAATTATTTTCTTCGTCCAACGGTTCTATCAAGTCAGGCGAGATATAACAACCACCGTCCGGATCATAATACCTAAAACGGTTATAACGTAAGCCACTTTCTTCGTCACGACATTGCCCGGCAAAAACCAGTCCCGGATCGTGTTTTTCAGCTTTCTCCGTATAGCACTGGCCCCATAAGTTAGCGCGCGGGCCTGCCAGCAAAGCTCACCGGTCTGGTTGCTCATATCGTCATACTCATAGCGTGCCTAGGTCTGGCCACCATAAATGCACTGTATTTAGTGTGAGACTAATAAAACAGACTAAACCATTTGCTCCACCAAGTTTTTTGATAAATATTAATTTTGAAGGCATCTCCATAGCCGTCAATGAGTAAATTAAAGTTATCTTTTTTTCCTTCATATTCATCACCAGGAAAAACAAAAAGAATTGGATTCAGATCGTAGCGATTAATAAAATAAAATGGTGATGATTGGCCTATGTACTTTTCATCCCTATCATATAGAACTATATAAACTACAGACCCATCAATAGAAAAAATATGATAAAAATACAGCGGACTAAAAGGAAATGGATTGTAAGTAACAGCTTTATAATATTTGTCTTTTGAGTAAAACTCGTCGACTTTGTTATAGGTTAAATTAAAAGAAACTGGAGAGAGTATGAAAACGTAAGAAAACAAAATGAGATAAATTGCCAGTCGTTTTTTTTTCATAAAAAAATCATCCTTTTCTTTTCAGATGGAAGGGTCCAGAAAACATCAGAAAAACTATAAAATCCGCTCCTGAGTTATGCTTACCCTGCCATTTTCTAAAATCTGAATTCCATACAGGAACAAAATCAAAATATTCTCTTGCCAGAAACCCAAACACCCCTACGCTATATGATGATAAATATATTGGCGTTTCTGCTTTTGTAAGAATATAACCTTTACCCCAAACCCCTAGCGGTTCTGGTTTCTCCATATCGATAGCGTTTATTATTTTTTCATCAACAAAGCCATAAGTATCCTTAATGTATTTGCCGATAGCCTTCCCCACCCAACCCCCCTATTGGGCCAAGTACAACAATCTAGCCTTCTGGCGAATCGTACTATCTGTTTCAACCATAAGTGGATTTCATCCAGTCGTCATAATGTAGGAAATCACCCATGCTACCGCCTATCCACGAGGGAGTTAAGGTATATTCTAAGTCAGGCTTTACCGTTACGTTACTATACCGTGGGATACGCCCCGCACAAACCTGTTATAAACAGGTTTGTGCGGGCGAGTCTCAAAATGAGACGAGTAAAACGGCAGGCCCAGCCCGCCGTCGGCGATTAACCTTAAAGGCCGCTGGCTGGAAGAGTCGGGGTTTATGACCGGGATGCCCATCACTATTACCGTTGAGCGCGGGAGACTGGTGATTGAGGCGGAGATTAACCTCTGACGCCGCACACGATAAACAGCGGATAAAATAAAGCCTGAAGGATCGTTAAGATCGCTTCCGGTTTATTATAACCTAAAAGATTTTTTTATATTATTTTTACTTTCTTTTGATAGAGCAAACGATATGTATATATTGCTATCAACTCTCTTAAACCTTACTGCATAATTTTCTGGTGGCAACTTGATAAAATAACCAGATACACTACTTATATCATCAGGTTCTAGATCGCCACCTGTAGTATCCTCACCTGCGCCAATGAATATATTTCCTGACGGAACATTAATATATGCAACATCATCATAATCATTTAAAGATTCAACAATATTTATCAAATACTCGCCATCGCTGCCTAAATTTAAAAAAACAGCGTTACCATTATTGATTTCATCTATTTCATCCTCCTCGATACTCCACCAATCAGCCGTATCCGTAATGCGATGCTTAAGTGATTGCAGATCAAATATAACTATCGTTGCTGTATCCGTAAAAATATTGAAGTTGATATTCATTTCATGCCTCAGTTAAATATTATCGCACTTATTTTATCACCAGGTTGAAGTCCTGCTTTTCTTCCTGCATTTTTAAGATCACTACCAACACTTTTGTTAATGGTTTCATTCAACATTTGCAAGCGCTGCTCGCCGTTCTGGACACTTTCGTTAAGAAGGCAATGATGGAACAGGTGATGAACATCACCAGTAAACGATATCTTCGCCCACCATAAGTAACCAAAAGGAGTTGTTGCTATGGCTGCACATGATTCCACATCATGCAACACAGTAAATAAAGCGACCAAAACAGAACGTTACTACACGGTGGGATACGCCCCGCACACATCTGTTATAAACAGGTTTGAACAGCTTTAGCTGGCCCGCAGGGCGGGTCTCAAAATGAGACGAGTAAAACGGCAAGCCCAACCCGCCATCCGCCATCCGCCATCCGCCATCCGCCATCAACCTTAAAGGCCGCTGGCTGGAGGCATCGTGATTTATGACTGAGATGCCGATTATCGGAGTGAGACTGCTGATTGAGACGGCTCACACTATACGTAATAAATAACGAAAAAATAAAGCTGGAAAAATCATTTATATCTCTTCCGGGTTTTATCTATTTAAACGTTATCAACGTTTAAAAAAACTATTCTTTTTAGATATGTCTATGTTAATTTTTTGAATAAGAATATCTGATCTAGGATCAATAACATTCATGTCTTCATCAATAATGATTAAATCACGGTCACATAGCGACCTAATCATGCTATGTAAAATAGGAAGGTCGCTATTTCTAAGATCAACTCTTAGCTTGATTTCGATTAACTCCTTATCGTCGAACATTATTGCAATACAATCTTTATCATAATCACCGAAAAAAACCGTCTCTTTATCCCAATGTTTGTTTTTTTCTAAGTAATTTACTCCTCTAATTAAAATATCTTCTTGACCGAATTCATAAAACCACTTTATTTCATTAAAATCATCTTCAGTGATTTTTTTTGGTACATTCCCATACCTACTAACTAAAGCATGTTTAGGGACAGCCCAAAATGAATATTGCCAAAATGCCATAATTTTTACACCTACAAGTATCGCCAATATCCAGGTATTCGTATAACTTCATCAAATAAATCAGCGGATGTATTATAGCCACGGAATGGTAATTCAACTTTCTCAACAGGAACACTTTCTATTCCAAGATTTTTGGCTGAAAAATATCGATGATGCCCATCAACTATGTACATTTTTCCATCGTGCGTTACATATTTTATAGATTCATTGATTTTACCATCAGACTTGATTGCATCTAATAACTTCCTCATTTCATTTTTAGATTTATTAGGCGAATGTGTTGGTATTAGATCACTGACATTTGCTGTTTCACAACCAGCCAACCCAAACGGATCAACCCAACTGACAGGGTTATGCACATACCCATAGTTATTATCACCTCCCGCTATCCCTATCGGATCAAGTGCAACAATCCAGCCTTCTGGCGAGTAGTACTACTGTTTTAGCCATAAGTGGCTTTTATCCAGTCGTCATAATGTCGTAAATCATCCATGCTACCGCCTATCCACGAGAGAGTTAATCATGGCTAAGGCACATTCTAAGTCAGGTGTCACCGTTAACAAAGCAACCAAAACAGAATGTTACTACACCGTGGGATACGCCCTGCACAAACCTGTTATAAACAGGTTTGAACAGCGTTAGCTGGCCCGCAGGGCGAGTCTCAAAATGAGACGAGTAAAACGGCAGGCCCAACCCGCCGTCCGCCATCAACCTTAAAAGCCGCTGGCTGGAAGAGTCGGGGTTTATGACGGGGATGCCGATAACCGTGACGGTGGAGCGGGGCAGGCTGATTATTGAGACGGAGATTAATCTGTAGCGTTTGGCCAAGATATAAAATAAAAAGCCGGAAGGATCGTTGGGATCACTTCCGGATTTTATTTATTTTATAAATTATTATCAATAGATGCCACGTATGTTTTCGCTTTTACTGACAAAAATAAATCATTTCCAATGAAAACATATCCTAATGATTCATTATTTTCATCAATCTCTTCATAAACACCGGTATGAAGATCAGAACCATTAGTATAATTAGATAAACCTGATGCTTTGTCAGTACAAAAAAATAAATCGAAAAATTTAAATTCAAAATTAGCCATTCTATACCCAGCATTATTATACACTTCATCAGGCATATCTGATTCGTCATTTAACTTATTGAGTTTAAGGTAGCTATCAATATCTTTTTTTAGACCATCCATACCTAAAAAAACCAAAAAACGTACATTCAGACAGACTCCAGAATAAGAGAAAAATGGTTCAGATACACTTTCCATAACCCACGGGAACTTAATATTTCTTAGTAAAAACCTCATTTAGCCAACCTAATAATATCAAGAATAGTGTTATTGTTTGGTCCTGGTGTAATAGGGATAGACGATCCAGGCATGGAGAAAACCTCACCTCGTTGTCTTAGAGGAATTTCCTTTAATCGATTAAGCAATGTTTCTGTTACTGGAACTTCTTTTAATACCGTTGGCTTCATTCCAGCGGCAGATATTGCTGCTAGTGTCCTATTACTCTCAGCTATCCTTTGGCCTGTTTGAGGATGGATAAAATAGCTAACAGGTAATTGGTCTGTATGCAACACACCACTTTTGAAATCACCAGCAACATCATAGATACTTCACCCCCGAATATAGTCAGGCGCATCAGAATCAACATTCCTAAATGTATCACTGATTCTTTTTTGGCCGAAAAGTAAATCACAACCAACCAACCCAAACGGATCAACCCGACTGACAGGGTTATGCACATACCCATAGTTATTATCACCTCCCGCTATCCCTATCGGGTCAAGTGCAACAATCCAGCCTTCTGGCGAGTAGTACTACCTGTTTTAGCCATAAGTGGCTTTTATCCAGTCGTCATAATGTCGTAAATCATCCATGCTACCGCCTATCCACGAGAGAGTTAATCATGGCTAAGGCACATTCTAAGTCAGGTGTCACCGTTAACAAAGCAACCAAAACAGAATGTTACTACACCGTGGTATACGCACCGCACAAACCTGTTGTAAACAGGTTTGAACAGCGTTAGCTCGCCCGCAGGGCGAGTCTCAAAAGGAGACGAGTAAAACGGCAAGCCCAACCCGCCGTCCGCCATCAACCTCAAGGGCCGCTGGCTCGAAGAGTCGGGATTTATGACGGGGATGCCTATCACTATTACCGTGGAGCGGGGCGGACTGGTAATTGAGGCGGAGATTAATCTGTAGATGGAGGATAATAAAAAGCCGGAAGGATCGTTGCGATCGTTTCCGGCTTTATTCTCTAGAATTTCTCAAAAATGATATTATCAGGAGGGAAATTATTAGGAAATGAGTTTGCTTTTATTTTTCTCGATAAAATACCGGATAATAACGAAGTTATACTTTTATCAAAATATTCTATATCTGGTGATCTAGATGCAACTATTGCAGTTCCCCATGCATCGCTATTATTTAGATCGGAAACGACCCAGAATATATAATCACCATTATCTGTTACACCTATTGGTAAAAGCCCATTCTTTTCTGGGTAAAGGTTATACTTAAAATAGTCTGGATCTTCATTATTAAGATATTTAAAATCATCAATAATTAATTTATTTTTCTCAAAAAAGTTAAGATCATTATTTTGAGTAAATGGATTGAATATTGCAATGAAATTAGCGATTATCCCCGAGCCATAGTTACTGATAAACTCAATATAATCATTAGGAAACGTAGTGCTTTCACCTATATAAGGCCAAGCATTACCGCTCCCAGACTCATTGGGGATATCAGGTGGAACTAAAATTCTATTTAATTTAGGTATGGCCATGGTTTACATTCCAGGAGGATTAAGAAGAGTGACACTTTCAAAAAAGCCGCCACTGCCTTGAGCATTCATTGTTATACCTGCCGGTATCCTAGAAGGACCTTTATATATAGGTGTGACCGACACATCAACTATTTCTCCTCGTTCTAACGCTTTCCTTATACGCCCTTCGATACTGCTCATATCCGGAGTATTCACTGGCCGATGTTGAATGGTAACCAAGTTACGAACATCATCGCCGGAACAGCCTAACTGCCGCCCTAACAAATGTCCACGAGCACGATTAGAACCAGCTCCTGTAATAAATCCGGGAGGTTGAATCGAAGGATTAGCATGCGTGCCCGTATTTATGTAACTAGAGTCTAGCCGAGCTCTAACACCTGTTGGGCGTCCTAGGTGATCCAACTCAGCGGATTCGGCACATACCCGTAATTACTTTCCCCACCCAATACCCCTATCGGGTCAGGCGAAACGTAGCATCCACCGTTCGGGTCATAGTACCGAAAACGGTTATAACATAGCCCGCTTTCGCTGTCACGATACTGTCCGGCAAAGCCAAGGCTGGGGTCGGTATTGTCTTCGGCAGAGCTCTGTTGCTGCTGCACTATTGTGAACCCAGTGCAGTCGTGAGACGAGCTCACCGTTGCGATGATGGAGTACTTCGGCTATCTGGTCGCCGTCCCACAGGTAGTCAATATTATCCTGCGTCTGGTCGCAGCGTTTGCCAATACGTCGCCCGAATGGATCGTAACGGTAGAACCAGCGTTCTCCGTTCGACACATCAGCTATCCATCGTTGGTTAAGGTAGCCTTGACGATAAGCCGGAATAGCAATATAGGACAGTTAGCGAAGCGCAATCCATCATTTATAGACAGACTTACGACCCATTCGACGGATTAGGCCTTCAGTTGCCTCCAGCTAGCTTAATCAGGAAGGTATGAATATATTCGTTCAGATGACAAATGGAGATATTCCTTCTTTATTTCATCAAAATAGACTGAGGACACCTTAAACGCTTCTCTGGAACCAATACTCACTATATAAAACCCATGCTGATTAATAGCCAAGAAATCTCCATCTTCCAAATCGCGCAAGTAGATCATAAGATCTTTACCTACTAAAACCTCATGGACCTCACTTTCATTAAATTTTAAAATACCCAACTCTGTTAAAGAGTTTTTTACTTCCTTACTCGATTTTTCGTATTTTACTCTACTCGAATCAATATTTAGAGTATCCACATCAAAACTACATTTTTTTATGTTTATATCAGCATTAACTCCAGCCACGAGACCAGAGTGAAAATAAAACTCTAGTACAACATTCCTCCTTGATTTTTTATCAAAAACAGTCACCCCAGAAATAGAAAAACCTTTTTCATGCTTTCTTTCATACAAAGATGATATTTTTGTATTGTAAGTGACTGCAATGTAATTAGGCATCCCTCCCCCTCCTGAAAGAAGGCGGCGAATTACACCCTCTTTTATTTGCTTCAAATAATGCTCATATTCACTAGGCATTTTGTTGAGCACTAGGGAGAATAACTGCTCGACTATAGACCTATCATTGTTAACTCTAAATATATCAAACATAACCAACTCCTTAAAACCGAGTAAACCAGTTATATTTACTAAACCAACCCACATCGGGTTTGATTTCTTTTTTTAGGAATTTAAACCTATATTTATCAATCAAAGAATGCTGAATAGTATTAACTTTCCACACATTAACCCAATTGTTAACCAGCCAGTCAGGAAGATTAAATCTTCTTTGCAATCGCTGAGTTATAAAAACATGATGATACTCAGTACTAATACGCAGTGTCGCGCCTGACTGCATTTTTATGTAGCTGAGGGTTTCTGTCCCTCCTCGTCTTCTTTTGTATGCATCAAATAACTGCTGTTGAGCCTTTTTCGATAATCTCGCACTGCAACCAGCAAGCCCAAACGGATCAACCCAATCGAGCGGATTATGGACATACCCGTAATTACTCTCACCCCCAACCCCCCTATCGGGTCAGGTGAGATATAACAACCACCGCTCGGGTCATAATACCTAAAACGGTTATAGCATAAGCCGCTTTCGTCGTCACGGTATTGCCCGGCAAAGGCCAGACCTGGATCGTGTTTTTCAGCCTTGCCCGTATAGCGCTGGCCCCATAAGTTAGCGCGCGGGGCCTGCCAGCGCAGTTCACCGGTCTGGTTGAAAATAGCCTGCGGTTCACCGTTATGGCCGCTGGTGACAAAGTCCGTTTCCCAACTTTCGTCGGCGTTCTGACGCTGCTGCACCAGCAGCTCCCAGCCGTTGTGCACCCAGTGGCGGCGGCTGACAAGCTGATTGTCGCGATAGTGCCGTACTTCGGCTATCTGGTCGCCGTCCCACAGATAGCGGATAGCTTCGGCTGTCTGGTCGCAGCGTTTGCCGATGCGCCGTCCGAACGGGTCGTAGCGGTAGAACCAGCGTTCACCGTTTGGCGTGTCCACTACCCGCAACTGGTTGCGGCTGTCCCAGCGGTAGTGCCACACCTGTGGCCGATAGCCCGGTTGCACCACCTGCCTGCGAATGAGCCGCCCGGCCTTGTCGTACTGATAGTGAGTGTTGTCCTGCTGGGTCAGGCGTCCGGCCTGCCAGTCGGTCAGCCTTGTCGCATCCTGCGGCAGCCCACTGCGGGTGTAGCGGTATTGCTCTTCGGTGTTGACGGTGCGCCCTCCACCACCGCTCAGTACCGACAGCACCCGTCCGCTGGCATCCAGTCGGTAACCTGCCGCTTCGCGGTTGCGTCGGGTGCCCGTCAGGTTACCCGCGCCGTCGTAGAGGTATTCCCGCGTCTGTACCGGCTGCAGGCGACCGTCTACCGTCTGCCCGCTCATCTCGCGCGTCAGCCAGCCCATCGTGTCGTATTCACGCCGCTGTATAAAACCGCCCGGGCTGTGGCGGGTGGCTTCCCGCCCAGCCGCATCGTGAGTCAGTGTCAGCTCGGCGCCATCCGGCAACTGCACCTGATGCAGTTCGCCCGTGGCGCGGTAGCGGAAGGTGCTGGTGAGTGCCGCGCTGTCCTCTTCGCCTTCCCAGTGCAGGCTGCGGGTAACGGTGTGCGATGCGTCCTGATAGTGGCGTCGGATTGCCGTGCCGCTGTTATGCTCCTGTACCACCCGGTCACGCTCGTCATACGCCAACTGGACATGACTGGTGGTCGATGTCACGTCGGTCAGTCGACCGGCCGCATCATAGCGGTAATACAGCGTATCGTCCGGCGCGGTTTCTTTGATAAGCAGGCCGCGCCCGTCGTACAGAAAGTGGCGGATTTCCCCTTCGCCATTGCGCACGCTGATGCAGTGCCCGTCTTCGTCATAGCCGTAGTGGGTTTCCGTACCGGCCATGTCCCGCTCACGGATAACCCGCGCATCGGCATCCAGCCACCACTGCCAGCGGTTGCCATCCGGTGCGGTGACACCAATCAGTTGCTGACTGTCTTTATCGTAGTCGTACTGCCAGATGCGGCCTTCGGCGTCGGTGCGTGAAGTCAGCAGGTCGAACGGGCCGTAGGTTTGCTGCCAGACCGCACCGTTGCCGTCGGTGTAGTTCAGCAGGTTGTTATGCTTGTCGTACTGGCGTTTTTCCTCTTTCTCGTCCGGGCGTATCAGTTGCTCCGGCAGTCGCCAGCTTGCCCGGCGATAACCCAGCCGATACGTTGCCCCATCCGGGCGTGTCCAGCTCGTGAGTCTGTCCTGCTGGTCGTAGCGCAGTTGCTGAGTGCGGGCTTCCGCATCGGTGGCGCTCAGCAGGCGCTGACGGTGGTCGTAAAACAGGCTGGCCTGCACGTGTCCATTCTGGTCGCTCACTTCGGTCAGCAGGCCGTAGCGGTTCCACGCAAAGCGGACTTCGCTCGCATCCGGCCCGGTCAGACTCAGCGGGTTGCCGTTATTGTCGTACTGCCAGACCCAACGGCGCCCCAGCGGGTCGGTAATACCGATAAGTCGCTCGTGGTCGCCATAGGCATAGTGCCACGCGTGGCCGCTGCCGTCGGTAAAGGTGCTGACCAGCCCGCTGTCGCCGAGATAGGCAAATTCCACTGCCCGACCCGCCGGGGAAATTTCCCGCAGCAGGTTGCCCACATCGTCATACTCATAGCGGGTGAGATGGCCGAGCGGGGATTTTTCCCACGCCATCAGGTACAGGTCGTTGAAACCGTATTCATGGCGCTGCCCCAGCCCGTCAGTCATCACCACGCGGTCAGTCAGGTACTCGAAATTCGCCGTCAGGTAGCCATCGGCACAGGTGGTGTAGATACAGCGTCCCTGATGGTCGCCATCCATGCGCTGTATTTAATGTAAGGTTAATAAAACAAACTAAACCATTTGCTCCACCAAGTTTTTTGATAAATATTAATTTTGAAGGCATTTCCATAGCCGTCAATGAGTAAGTTAAAGTTATCTTTTTCTCCTTCAGATTCATCATCAGGAAAAACAAAAAGAATTGGGTTCAGATCGTAGCGATTAATAAAATAAAATGGTGATGATTGGCCTATATATTTTCCGTCCCTATCATATAGGACGATATAAACTGCAGGTCCATCAATAGAAAAAATATGATAAAGACACAGCGGGCTAAAAGGAAATGGATTGTAAATAACAGCTTTATAATGTTTATCCTTTGAGTAAAATTCGTCGACTTTATTATAGGTTAAATTAAAAGAAACTGGAGAGAGTATGACAATGTAAGAAAATAAAAGAAGATAAATTGCCAGTCGTTTTTTTTTCATAAAAAAATCATCCTTTTATTTTCAGATGGAAGGGTCCAGAAAACATCAGAAAAAACTATAAAATCCGATCCTGAGTTATGCTTATCCTGCCATTTTCTAAAATCTGAATTCCATACAGGAACAAAGCCAAAATATTCTCTTGCCAGAAACCCAAACAACCCTGCGCTATATGATGATAAATATATTGCCGTTTCTGCTTTTGTAAGAATATAATCTTTACCCCAGACCCCTAGCGGCTCTGGTTTTTCTATATCGATAGAGTCCATTATTTTTTCATCAACAAAATCATAAGTATCCTTAATGTATGTGCCTATGGCCTCAAGTACAAATATAGGTTTTCTTTCGTAAACGGATGTATAACCACGAACTGCAACTTTAAGATTGGCTTTCCCTATGGCACCATACCAATCATTTATTGTATCCATAGTGCTGCCAACCTGGATTATATTAACTTGTGCCGATGCATCCAATACTATTGCACTATCATTATATCCTAGCTTTATAGATTCCCCAGGAACATATCCCAATGACTTTAATCTATACTTAAGAAGTTCTATGCCTTTTGGGGTATTCCAGTTTTTTATTAAATATTCATATTTTTCATATACCTGTGAGTATCTTAACGCCCAATCCATTTTAACAATACTATCATTATATTCACTGGTTTTTAATGTTCTGGCATCTGTATTAAGAAGTGAATTTTTTCGATCAGTTGTCCATTTGTCCGCTGGACTGAGGCTAAACCAATGCCTCATTAGCTGAGGTGCTATTTTCCAACCCATTTTGTCCATGGCATCGGGTATCTGGTCGATGTGAAAAACGTCAACATCGATTTTTTTCCCTTCAGCATTTGAAGTCGGTGAAGTTTTAGACGTTGCAACTACCATTTTAGCGTATCCCTACTTTTATCTGGAAAATATAATCTAGTGAGATGTCTTCTTCATGCAATCCACGTAGATATTTAGTTCTCCCAGCTTCATCAGTCATCCCCTCGAACTGGTTATGCGCAGTTATTATGCCATAAGCAAAATATTCGAATGGCTGATTGTTCCAGTTATCTGTCAGACAAAAGTGCTCGTTGAACAACCCTGACAGTGAAATTAGTTCGGACTGATCTGGTGCGTTATCCCCCACAAATACGGTTCCAGAACCAACCACTTCGCCGCCGCAGTCAACCGTGCCCCCAGTGATGGCCAGTGGGAGACCGTTGACAAATACCGTGCTGGAGCCACTGGCAATGTGACGGGGATGGGGAGGACTACCTTGTTTACTGTGCTCTTCCAACGGATCGGTTACCCTTGCCGCTGATTTTCCATCAATAAACACATTTGATGAGCCGGCAATAATTGGTGTTGACGGAAATCCGTCATGATCGGTACCGATATCACCCACTTTAGCTGCGTTTCTTGCCACCTATTTATCCTTAAATGTTCGCGCTACTGGTTCAAATCGATGCGTACGCCATTTAGCATCAGGTGGTTGCCGACAATGTTGATATCGCCAGCATTATCAATAGAGATATATCCACCAGCGGTAGATAATTTGATCGTGCCGCTGGCTGACAGCACGGTAATATCTCCGGTTACGGTCAGCTCTTCAGTCGTGGTGATTTCGGTCTTGCGGCCCTTTTCCACCGTAATCCTCTGGGTGCCTCTGATTTCTGTTCCCTGATTTTCGCCAACCATGATTGTCTGATGACGACCCACATTTTCACTGTGGTCGATGTTCACCTTTGTGCTGCGGTTATTGAGCACCACGGTGTTCATGTCCTTCTGGGCGTGGATAAATACTTCTTCCTGTCCAGACTGATCTTCAAAGCGCAGTTCGTTAGAGCCTTTTCCTTTATGCGTTCTTGAACGAAGAACGGTACGCGTCTTGTGGGTGGGCAACTCATAAGGAGGGCGGTTAGTGGCATGAAAGGTTCTGCCGGTCACTATCGGCTGGTCCGGGTCGCCTTCGAGGAAGCTGACAATCACCTCATGGCCGATGCGCGGGATGGCTATCAGCCCGTACTGGCCGCCCGCCCAGCCCTGACTCACCCGTACCCAGCAGGAGCTTTGGTCGTCGCTCGCCCCGTAGCGGTCCCACGGAAATTGCAGCTTGATGCGGCCGTATTCGTCACAGTAGATTTCTTCACCGGCCGGCCCCACCACCGTGGCAATCTGCGGGCCATCGACCATAGGCTTGTACGGCAGGTCCGCACGCCAGGTGGTTTTGGCGCTGATGACCTCAAAGCTGTTGCTGTAGGTGGTCGGTTCGCCGCCGCTTTCTTCTTCCAGCGCCTGCGGTTGCTGCCCGCTGTGGGTGATGGCAACCACTTGCCAGCCAGTGTTGAGGGGCAGGTTGGGGTGCTCGGTGAGCATGAAACTGTTGCCCGGCATCAGCATCGCGGCGTTGGAGTCCCCCGCGCCGGTCATGGCCTCGGCACGCAGTGCATCCAGCCGGTAGCGGCTGAACGCCTTGCCGCTCGGGTCTTTTTTAAAGCGTCCGGGGTAGTCAAAGTGCTGATAGTTTTCACGCTGGTGTGCCAGTTCGCTGCTCATCTTCTTGTGCAGCAGGCCATAGGCCGGGGTTTTGAAGCTGTAGTCCTTGAGCGCCACCTCGGCGATGCTGACCCGCTCGGCGTAGCGGAAACGGTGGACATATTCGCCTTCACTCAGCCCCTGCGTGGCGAGGTTGAAGAACAGTTCAGGGCCTTTGGCCAGCGCCCCGGCATCGTCGGCAAAGACGACGCGGTGTTTGCCTTCCTCAAACTCGTGGAAGAAGTACAAGCCTTCCTCGGCGGCCAGTCGGGTGACAAACGCCAAATCACTTTCCCGGTACTGCACGCAGTATTCACGCGGGGCATGGTCATGACGTAACGAGAAGGCGTAGTCGGTAATCCCGGCTTCTTCCAGCAGGGTGCCGATAATCGCCTCTGGCTTCTGCGCCTGAAAAATGCGGGCGTTGGTGCGTAAGCCGAGTCGCCACAGCGCCGGACGCACTTCCGCCTGATAGCGGGTGCGGCGAAAGCCGGTGTCACCCTGGGCAAAGCCGCTGATTATCCCGCTGACCCGTCGCTTCAACTCGCCTTCGAACCAAATCAGCAGCTCACAGGGCTGGTCCAGCACCGCGCCAAAATCCACATCCGGCAGGGCGCTGGCCAGATTGAGGGACAGGGAAAACGACTGGTTAAGCGCCTCGCTGAGCTGAAAATCCACCACCGCAAACGTCGAGGCCGGTAATGCGCCGACCTTCACGGTGAACTGCAATCCTGTACTGTTGGCCACACGTCCTCCTGATTCTGTCATCCACACTCAGGCATGGCATGAGCCATGACTCAGTGCAGAAAATTCCCGTTAAATAGGATTACCTTTCGACAGCAGCGTGTGCACGCTGCAGGGGGCAAGCGAGTAGCGGAATAGGGACGGTATGAAAAATAATGAAGGCGCTCTATGTGACATCTTTGCCAAAATTCCCTTTTTGAAAGACAAACACAGAAAGGATAGCAAGATGCGTTGAGTTCTAATTACACAAGGACGGGGATAAAATCAGACGAAAAAATTAATTAAAATCAAAACAATTTCATTCAAATTAATAACGTGAGGGTAGGACGTCCATCCTACCTGCCGGCAATTTTCCGTTTAGTCGGCAAGTCTCTCCAACGTCATATCGACGATATCGTTAGCCCCCGTCATCTAACGAGGGCATCGACTTCTATACGATCCAAATCAGGGCAATCAGAACAGTTTTTTCGCCGTATCCAACCAGTCGCCTTTGAACGGACGTTTCATGTTCTCGATGGCATCGACGATGTCATGATGCACCATTTTCTCATTCTGGATACCGACACAGCGGCCACCGTAGCCCTGCTGTAGCAATTCAATCGAGTATGCGCCCATGCGAGAGGCCAGAATGCGGTCATACGCGACCGGCGACCCGCCGCGCTGAATGTGGCCGAGTACAGTTGCACGGGTTTCGCGCCCCGTTTCTTTTTCAATATATTTCGCCAGTTCATCGACGTCGCACACCAGCTCGGTAATCGCGACAATCGCGTGCTTTTTACCTTTCTCGATGCCCGCTTTGATTTCGCAGACCAGATCTTCCGGGCTGAACGGCACTTCCGGCAGGACGATGAATTCACAGCCACCGGCAATCGCTGCCGCCAGCGTCAGGTCGCCGCAGTGGCGTCCCATAACTTCAACAATAGAAATACGTTGGTGAGAAGAGGAGGTATCTCGCAGGCGGTCAATCGCTTCCAGCACGGTTTCCAGCGCGGTAAAGTAACCGATGGTGTAGTCCGTTCCCGCTACGTCGTTATCGATCGTGCCGGGCAGGCCGATACAGGGAAAACCCATTTCCGTCAGACGTTTGGCACCCATATAGGAACCGTCACCGCCGATAACGACCAGTGCATCCAGGCCGCGTCTCTTCATGTTTTCCACACACACCTGACGCACGGCTTCGTCACGGAACTGTGGGAAACGCGCTGAACCGAGGAACGTACCGCCACGGTTAATCACATCCGATACGCTGTAGCGATCTAACTGCTCCATGCGATCTTCGTACAAGCCCTGATAACCATCATAAATGCCGTAGATCTCCAGCCCTTCAGACAGTGCAGCACGAACCACACCCCGAATTGCCGCATTCATACCTGGTGCATCGCCACCGCTCGTCAACACTCCGATTCTTCTAATCATGACAACCTCTGGACTTGTAGATGTAATTTTGCAGGATTCTTCTATCGTAAATTCACCGCCGCTGTTACGCAGGCAGCAACGCCTTGTTCTTTTATTAGCATATTATAACAAACACCCGAAGCTGAATTGATTCAGGTCAGGCTACATTGTGCATAAATTTTCATGGCCTATCACGTTTTTAGCACTAAATGCTGAAAATACCGTCGCCTACGTCGCCAACCTGCCACGCTGGTTTTCCGGCACGGCAGAAACCGGGTCCTGATGGATCATAATGTCAGCCCCCGGAAACTGTTTACGTAATGCCTGCTCCAGATCGTCGGCAATCTGATGTGCCTGAACCAGCGGCAGGGCGTCATCCATTTCCAGATGTAGCTGGATAAAGCGCGTTGGCCCGGAGCGCCGGGTGCGTAATGCGTGTGCACCGCGAATACCCGGCCAGTTCACAATCACCTCGGCAATAGCGCGATGCTCATCTTCCGGCAGCGCGCGATCCAACAGCGACTGCACCGCGTCATACCCCATACGTAACGCGCTATATAAAATATAGCCGCCGATCCCCAACGCAAACAGGGAATCAGCACGCGTAATGCCTTTCCAACTAAGTACCAACGCCAGCAGAATCGCACCGTTCATCAACAGATCGGACTGATAATGCAGCATGTCCGCCCGTACCGCCTGACTGTGCGTGCGTTTAACTACCCAGCGCTGGAACGAGACCAGCAGCAGCGTAGCCAGCAGTGCAATAAGCGTCACCCACATGCCCACTTCCGGCGCGTGTAGCGTCTGGGGCTCCAGAGAATGTTGCAGCCCCGTCAGGATCAGGAACAGCGCCGAGCCAGAAACAAACATACTCTGAGCCAGCGCAGCCAGTGATTCTGCCTTACCGTGGCCGAACGCATGCTCAGTATCCGCTGGTTGCAACGAATAGCGCACTACCAGCAGGTTAACCAGCGATGCGGCGATATCCATTAGCGAATCGACCAGCGACGCCAGCAGGCTCACCGAACCGGTATGCCACCAGGCGAACACTTTCATCACAAACAGCACCAGCGCCACGGCCGTTGCGCTCACCGCCGCCAGTGTCACCAAACGCGCATAGTGTGGATTCATCATGTCCTCACAAAAAACAGATCGTCCGGGTCGTTGCCCGGCTTCAGCTCGTTAATGACGTTTTTAACACACGGGAATAACGAACAAACGTAAAAATACAGCACATCGTCGCCAGCACCGCCATCGCCGCCCCCATATAGCCGACGTCGGGCAAGCCAAGATGGGTAATGACCTGATTACCGAGCAGCGCCCCACCGCCGATCCCAATATTATAAATCCCCGAATAGAGCGCCATCGCCACATCGGTTGCATCCGATGCCAGCGTCAACACCTTGACCTGCATACCCAGACTCAACGCCATAATGGCGATCCCCCAGATGATACACAGCGTCGACAGGCTCCAACCGCTGAATGACAAAGGTAACAAGAGCAGTAAACACACCGCCAGAAACGCGAATGAGACAATCAGGAAACCCGCCGGATATTTGCTGCTGTAGCGGCTAAATAACATGCTGCCGATGATTCCGGCACCGCCAAAAATCAACAGCAGGATGGTCGTAAAGTTTTCACTCAACAACGCCACTTTCTGGATAAACGGCTCAATGTAACTGTAAGCGGTAAAATGCGCCGTTACGATCATGACCGTCAGGCCGTACACGCACAGCAGCGCAGGGCGCTTCAGCAGGAGAGGCAAGCTCTTTAGCGAGCCAGAATTGCTGCTCGGCAACACGGGCAGGAGCTTCATCAGGCCCAGCATAATCACCGCGGCGAGCAAGCCAATAATAACAAACGTTACGCGCCAGCCCAGAGACTGCCCAACCACACGCCCTAGTGGTAAGCCCAGCACCAGCGCCAGCGCCGTCCCGGTCGCCAGCAGGCTCAGTGCCTGCGCTTTTTTATCCGCAGGGGCCAGACGTACCACCAGCGATGCCGTAATCGACCAAAATACCGCATGAGACAGCGCCACGCCGACACGGGCCATGACCAGTACCCAATAATTCCAGGCCAGACCGGACAGCACATTACTGATAGCGAACAGGATAAAGATGTTGATCAGCAGGCGGCGTCGTTCCATATCGCTGGACAACAGCATGCAGGGCAGCGACATCAGCCCAACCACCCAGGCATAAATCGTAATGATCAGCCCAACCTGCGCGGCGCTCATGGAAAAGCTGGCAGCGATGTCTGACAACAGTGCAACAGGAGCAAACTCAGCGGTGTTAAAAATGAATGCCGCCAGAGAAAGACTGACGACGCGTAACCAGGCGGTCGAACGAGGAGAACGGGTCATGGTATTGATATCAAAAGTTAAAATAAAAGAATGCGCCCTCTGTCATGGCAGAGGCTAGCGCGGTGAAGCAATAGTACAGGGAAAGTATGACACCGCCATGTAATCGGCGAACTGTCAACGGTGTTTCAGCGTGCTTTTATGAGGATGTCAGCCAAAAGCCTGAAGACAGGTAAGGGAACATTCATGAGCATCATTTTTGGTGCTCATATTCTACGCGTTACCACGCCCTTACGCTGTCTTTTTTCGTGCCTTTCTTGCTCTACTTTTATCCAGCTTTGGTCGAGAAAGCGGCGTTACGCCGATGAAGGTTGGCGCAACACAATCGGTAAACCATTTTGAAAACGCTGGAGCCTGTCGCAAAGAAAGACAACCCTCAGCAGGCTATCAACCTGCGGTTGGGGCTGTGCTAAATAGTGCGACAACGCGCGCTCAACAAGCGTTAGGCCCAGCTCATTGGCGGTTTTCATGGCGTGTTGCAACTGCTCTCTTTGCGTTGCGGTTAAATGCCGACGCCCGGTGCAGGCCTGTGTATCCAACACATCCAGGATCGGCTGACAAATCCGCTGTGCCAGCGTCATCGGTGGACGCAGCACCGTTTTTTTCTGCTTCTTCTCAGCCAGCATGGTTTGGATATAACTGATAAAACCCAGCGCTTTCTTCTCACTTTTGATGGTCTGAAAATCCAGACAGAACGCCTTCACTATCCCGCTCTCCCTTACCAACAGAGAATAGGGTTGGAGATCGATATCATTCCCACGACGACGAGGCTGAACCAGCACCGCCACAATCTCCCATTTTTGTTGAGTAGCCTGTTTGAGCCTGTCTATACGCTGGTGCTGCGCCTTTTTCCAGTTGAGGCTCAGGTGCAGCGCATTATTCGCGTCGTCAAATACTGGCCAGATGATACGCTGCTCTACCTCATGCCAGATCACGGGTTCATAGCGATGCATATGTAGCAACAGAGGCTGTGGGTAATCCTGATTCTCTTGCTCAAAATAGCGAGACAACTGCGACCAGTCGGCAATACCCGCCGTCGATTTGCACTGCGCATACGCAGCAGCAGGCCACGGTGTACCATCAAGGTTCGCGTAGCTTTCACCGCCAGCGGCCAATTTCCCGTCGTCAGAAAAACGCGGGTGGTGCAGCGTAAACGGGGCTCGCATGATGTACTCGCCCAACTGTTTCCACATAGCCTGACCCTGCCACACACCCTGCCGGCTGAACGTTACATCATGGCGATCGGCACGCGCTTGCGTGCAATGCAGTAATTGCTGATTTTCACTCTCCCAAAACGAAAAGGTCGCTCCTCGTGCCCCCCCCTCTGTCACCCACCACTGCGCCCCTAACGGCACAAGCGATAGTGCTTCAGGTTGTTGTTGATACTGCCGCCGCACCTGCCCACGCAGTAGCAGCAAGCGTTCGGGGCTCGCCTGCTCAAGCTGGAATAAATACGCCGACAGACGGGCAATAAACAGCAGGACATCACGCTCTTCCAAACTGTAATGCCTATCCGCTAATAGGCTGACCTGCCCGCTCAGCGTGCGCAGGTAGCCCGCCAATCGCGGTAATCCTTCCGCACGAGCGGACATATTCAGCAAATGAAGCTGTCGCGCGCTGCTTTTACTGATGTGCGACAGACCCTGATTCATAACGTCATGGATAAACGCATTCAGCATGGTAATCAGTGCCTGCTCATCGGCATTTAACGCCCTCTCACTCGATTCCTGAGCGAAGCAATCCTCTGGCCACGGCCAGACGCGCTGATTTTCGGCAAAGAGTCGGGCAATGGTTGCAAGATGCAAGGCAGGCTGCTTCTCACGTAAGAAATCCGACAGCATGCCGGTCATCCCCGTTCCGGCCAGATAGATCACGGGGCTTTCCAGCGTTGGCAGATAAATTTTAAGCTGGTTTGGCAGCGACTCCGTCCTCACCGATTCTTCCGCCCACATTTGTACAAATCGCGCCGCCTGCCGCGTTTGCACTTTACCGACCTGCTTCATTAAGACATCAGGATCAAGCCGTAAGATCTCAGCAAGCACGTCTATCTGTGGTGCTACCGTTTCCGCAGAGAGGACAGCCGCTTGCTCCGTCCCCCGTTCAGCATGGGTTTGTAACCACAGCACCGCCGCCAAAATGTGCTTACAGCAGCCGGTAGCCGGGCAATCGCACCGTGCAGTTTGTATCCCCTGCGCACCAAGCACCACCTGCTGACCATCGCTGGCAAAATGTCCTTCTTGCCCCGCGTCAGTCACCAACATCACCTTGTCGCCCGCCAGATCTTTTTTGGCTCGGCGTAGTAAACCCACATTGGCAAAAACGCTCAGCGCGTCTTCATCATAATTCAGGTAGAGGCGTTGCCAGCTCATCGCATCACCTCCGCCAACCATTGCGCAAAATGCTCCGGCGTTAACGCGGCAACATGCATGCCGCGATCGGCCAATTTTTGCCCGATTGCCGCGTCGTAGACCGGGTGTGCCGCCTCATCCAGTGCCGCCAATCCTAACAGCGTGATTTGCTGGCTATGCATACGCTGCACACAACTGAGCAGGTGATTCAGTGCACCACCTTCTTCAAAATCACTGATTAACGCCACGATAGTACGTTTCGGATTTTGTACGTGCTGTTCGCAATACTGCATGGCCTTCGCAATATTCGTCCCGCCCCCGAGTTGCACCGTCATCAGCACCTCGACCGGATCGTGGGCAAGATGCGACAAGTCCACGACCTGCGTATCAAACACGATTAAAGAAACCCGCACCGCAGGCAACGTCGCCAGAATGCTGGCGCAAACCGCCGCGTACATCACCGAACTGGACATCGAAGCGCTCTGGTCGACGCACAGAATGACATCCCACGGCATATGCCGCTGCATGCGCGAATTAAAATGCGGTGTTTCAATCACCAGGCGCTGCTTCTCGCGATCAAAATGCTTAAGATTGGCCGCAATCGTGGCACGCCAGTCGAAATTTTGACTGCTGGCGATCGGCGAGCGTCGGAATCGATTACGGCGACCGGTAAGCGCGTTCGTAAAGGTCGGCCTCAGCGTGCGTAATATCTCATCAACCACCTTACGAATAATGTCACGTACCGCTTCACGCGTTTGTTCATTCATCCGGCCACGCAAACTCAGTAGCACCTTAGCCAGCGCTGGCGTAGGTTCCATGGCTTGCAGAGCTTGCGGATCGTTGAATAAATGCGTGATTTCATAGCGTTCAATCGCTTGTGACTGCATCCGTTCAAACGTGCTGCTGGGGAATAATTTACGCGCCTGATTGAGCCAATTCACCGCCGTCAGTTGAGACTGATCCAAAGAACCGTGCCGCCCTCCTTCCTGCTTCAGACCACGGCGCTGATATTCACGGCGGTAGAGATAATCCAGTGTGCGTTCTACTTTCAGGTCCTGCGCATCAAATGCCGCCTTGCCTAATGCCTCATCGGCATAGTGGCCCAGAATCAAGCGCCAGCGTTTGCCATTTTTTTCTTTATCGTCATGAGCGCTCATCAAGCTGGGCCCTTCTCTTTCTCGTACCATGACAGTAAATCGTTTTCCGCTAGCTGTTGTTGCAGCCGCTGGTTTAACTGCATCGTCTGTAGCATCTCCTGCTCCGTGAAGTCCGTTTGCCAAAGATGCATTTCCGGCTCAGAGAAGCCGCATTGCTCCGCAACATAGCTCGCTAACGTCGCATTCTGCTTCGGTGTGAGTTGGCTGAAAGCAAAACGCAGGTCAGGCAACACATGCAGAAAACGATCGTCATCCCACTGCGAAATCAACATATTTAGCTTATCGACTAAATGCGGTGTCTTGATGATTAGCTCAGGAACCGCGCGCATTAATCCCACGAAATAGCGCACCGCCGGCTCAGGATCGCTCCCCTGACTAAAGACACTCGATAGGTTGTCATCAAGGGCGCGCTCATCAATGTCGTCACCGAGATAGCGCAGCGCATCAACCGCCCCTTTTAATAACGGCACGTCCTTTAGCTCTGGGGAGATCTGCTGCAATTGGTGGTAAAAATCGCGACTGGCGGTGCTGGAAGGGTCGAGCGTAGGCATAAATTCAATCAGCTCACGCAGGGCAAGCAGTGCCGTAAAATGCGTTTCCTGCTGTGATTCATCGCCGGCCGTGATGGTCGGTAAACAAAACAATGCCTGCGGAACCAACGTAAACAAGAGTTGCGTTAATTCAGGCTGATTGCGTAAGCCAAGAAAATCACGCCCGCGCCATAGATGAATCAGGCTGTGCCCGCATTCAACGAGTGAATCTAAGCGAAAATCGTTGTGTATATCGTCATGCAATAAACGAAATAGCCCGGCTAAACGCGACTGTAAACCCAATAGCGCCGCCTGAATCAGCACATGTACCGCATTTTTACTCGACCGATTCTGCCCTTGCTCCTCTAACTGTTTTTCCAGATAGACGACTTTATCGATGGCAATCGCTTCGAGCTGGCTACCCTTCTCCGAGAGCGCAATCAATCGCCCTTCGATCGACGGCGTCCACGCATAGTGCCACTCTTCAAATAGCAGATCGAGATTGTGACCGCCCAAAAAATCAGGGCCGTTACTGCGCGTCGCAAATCCGACTTCAAGGAAGCTCAGCAGATGAAGAAAGCGGCTGCGAGCACGATGCTGCGGGTTGCGATAGATATCCAAGCGGCTCTGTTTGACGAGCGTGTCATCAAGTTTAAAGCGGTGATATTTCGCTAACCGATAGGTTTCATCGACCAGCGGGGGCGTCGCACTGCCGGCCGGAATCTGTCCTAGCGCATAGCCGGAAAATGTTTTTTGGATCTCAAGCCACAGTTCACTCTGCGCATCATCAATACTGCCTTTGATAAAACTACTCTGTAGTCCATCCAGCAGATCGTAACGGCCAGGGCCGTCATGCCCGCGCAATGCTGCAAGCTGAACATACTGCTCTACTGCATTTTTTACCGTGATATAGCTGGGAGGATCGTCAAAAGCTTTAGCACGGAGCATGCTGGCAACCTCAGACAAAAAACGCATCCCCATGTTATTACGATATTCCTGAGTCGTTAGCGGCGGCAACGCCTTTTCCGCCCGCCGATCGCTCCGTTGCGCCATGAGCATTTTCCAGCTTCGCTGGTAGTAAGCGGGCGCAGGCATGCCGGATGCATATCCATTGAGCGCATCTAATCTGTCAAAGCTATAGCGAATCAGCCACGCGTGATCTTTTTCTGCCTGCTTAAGCTGTTTTTGGTACTGCTTTTGCGCGGCATCCGTGAAAACATTGAATGACTTACCGTCATGAGACAACCCTTCGAGCAGCGCCAGAGAATGAAAACCACCCGTGACGACCAGAATTTTCCCCGTCGGGTTTTCAGCACGGACCTGCATGATAGCGGCAAGCATATGTGCCTCACGCTGCGCGGAACCTTCAGCCTCCAAAACCTGAGGCTCATAATCCAGTCGTGCCAGCGCACACCAAACCAGCGTATCGCGGAAAAGCTGCTGCCAGTCGCTCAGTGCCTCAATCGAGCGTAATTCAAATAAATGTTCCCATAAATCATCGTGATCGCGGCAATAGCATTTCTTAGCGAGTGCTGAAATAAACTGGCTGTGGGCGAGATAGCGTTCTGCTTGCAGGCTTTGGCTGACATCATCCTGACGTTCCTCAATCGTGATTTGTTCAACCCACGGCAAATCAATAAAACGCAATGCCGCGCGGTGTTGATGCCCGGCGTGCAGAGCCACCCATTCGGGCGAGTAGTCACAGAAAGGGAAAAAAGCGCTACGCGTAGCCGTTTGCGGCGTTTCACCGTCTTGCGGCTCACGGGATTGAACGTCGGCCTGTCCCATCACCGCGATGGGAGGCTTCGCGTCAGGGTGAAGCAAATCAGGCAATAAGTGATTAAAACTGACCGGTGCCTCAATCAGGATGTGATCGGGATGGATATCTTCAATCAATGACAGCAGACCATAGGCACAAGCAGGGCTATGGTGGCGCACCGGCGCGAAATAGATCTGCTGCGACTGCAAAAAATCCCATGTTGCCAGCGCCTGTTTCATCCGTGCGGGCAGTACGATGTTCGAGAGACTCACTGGCGCGTTTCCTCATGAAAAGAGTCCGTGAAGTAATCGGTAACAATGGGCTACAGCCTAATGCCGATCGTTCAAAAGCCGAGATACACGGAGCGACCACAGGGAGAGGTGTCCCTGCGGGAACCTCATCCCTGTGTTTCTCCTACTATGAGGCTTAAGTGACCAGCATTAGGCCACGGCCTTACTTCCAAAACAGTCGTGAGGCATCATAAAACGCTTTCCAGTCGTCGCTGCTTTTTGCCCGTTCCCGCGCGACGTTATCCACGTAGTAGCGCATACGTTTCGCATCATCAGGGTTATCTTTTAACACCACGCCGATAATCTGGCGTGCGATGGCGCCCGCATTCAGCGTGCTATCGCCCAAATAATGCGCCTCAAGCGCGGAGGCATAGGCAATATTGACGGCTTCCGCACTCGACATCACCGCATCCGGCGTTTTGATGCTGCCACCGTCGCGCGTATTGCCGGAGCGAAGTTCCTGGAATGTGGTCACCAGCAGTTCAATGACGCTCGGTGGCACAGTGACAAGCGCAGCCAGTTCGCCCAGTTCACGCGTAAGCTGTGTTTGAATCAACTCGATCTCGAATTCAGGATCTTGAATCGGCCTCACGGTTTCAAAGTTAAAGCGCCGTTTTAATGCCGCTGACATTTCGTGTACGCCGCGATCGCGCAAGTTCGCCGTGCCAATCAGGTTAAAACCGGGTTTGGCGCTGATCCGCCCTTGATCACCCATTTCAGGGATCATCAACTGTTTTTCAGACATCAGCGAAACCAGAATATCCTGTATTTCCGGCGGACAGCGGGTGATTTCCTCAAAACGAACAATCCTGCCCTGCATCATCCCCTGATAGAGCGGTGAACCGATCAGCGCCCGCTCGGTGGGACCTTCAGCAAGCAACAGCGCATAGTTCCATGAATACTTGATATGGTCTTCGGTTGTTCCCGCAGTGCCTTGAATCGTCAGGCCAGAATCACCCGAGATAGCCGCTGCAAACAGCTCAGACAGCATAGATTTTGCCGTTCCGGGTTCACCAACCAGCATCAATCCCTGTTTCCCCAGCAGCGTCACGATTGCGCGATCGACCAGCGCATTATCGCCAAAAAACTTCGCAGAGATCCCTAAGGTCTCGTCACCTAAAATAAACTGGCGCACAGCACGAGGCGAGCGCAGCCACCCCTGCGGCTTAGGGTTATTTTCGTCCGCTTTAGCCAGGCGCGCTAATTCATCCGCAAAGCGAATTTCGGCATGCTGACGCAGCACATTGCTGGCCGTCGATGGGTGTTTTTCCATGTTCGTGTCTCTGTTCGCCACAAAATAATGAACGAAGCCGGCACAGTGCGTACCGGCTCCATAAGCGGATTACCAAGGCGTTTTGCTTTCCCAGTCGGCATCGTATCCTGAGCAGGCCAGTGCGACTTTCAGATAATCGGCATAGCTTTCTGCCAGTAAGATAGGGGGAACGTCCTGCAATGCCAGGTTATTGCGATCCCAGTAATTTTGCTGATTTTTCTCAAAGCTCAAATCAAACAACACCGCTGGAATGTTTTCTTCTGGCACGTAGCTGCCGCTAAATCCAATATTCACGTACAAATCCAGGCTACTGAAATGCTTGTAATAATGACCAAACGACCCACCATCTTCCGCTGGCGCACGCTGATATCCCATCTTGGTTAAGACGCCGCGCAGCGTGAACGTATCAGTCAGCCACCCTTTTCTATCCTCAATTTCAACCTGTTTAAGATCGAGTTCTGGCACGGTGTTCACCATCTGCGAGAATAAAAATGTCACTTTATAGTCGTTAAAATGCGCAATCCAGGCTTCACGCGTGTCGTTATCCACCACCGCAGCATGAGCAAGCTGAATCACCGTACCGCTTGATAATTCAACCTCATCATCTTCAAGATTAATTAAGCAACCGTCATCCGTTGGCCTGAAGGTATTGAGCACCTGCCCATCCTTTATTTCTTGCCACACTAAACGCTCAATCAGCGGGCGCATCACCGGGTGAATCATGATGTAAGTCTGCCAGTCTTCACTTGACCATTGGCGCTGGGCACACATCGATTCATACAAACGTGCAGTTTGGAGATCAATTATCTGCTTCAACTCTTTTTTGCTCGACGAGAACAGCTTTTTCGCGTCTTTTATCTGCTCTTCATTATCCGTTTTACGAGCCGCAGGCAGTGCTTTAATTTCTTTCCCTTCTGGGTTCAGGAGCACCAACCGTTGCTTACTGTCCATACGAGCGGTAAAAGTCCTCTCGCCGTACTCCAGCACCAACGTTCCCGTTTCATCCATCCCGGCAGTGGGGATCGTGCGGTCAGCCAACTCATCGGCACTCCAGCCATTGCGATCGGCAATCTCTTTGACTAATTCGCGCGCCTTTTCCTGAATCGCTGCAGTACGGTAGCGACGTGACAGTGAGAGTAACAGTTGGATAATGATCGGATCGTCGCTAACTGCCACCGCGCAAATCATCGCCTCAATCTGTGAACGACGCGGATAATGGTCGCGCATATAATTTCGTAATGCAGAGACGGCAACATGGCCTTCAATATGGCTCGTCAACGCCAGCATGCCTTTCTCACTGATTGCGGAGCCTAAATAGCGCCGCAAGACTTCATGCTTTATTTCTTCGGTCACCTGCTCCAGCGTGTAATTCTCATACTTTTGGTAATATTCAGGATAACGTTCAAGATAATATTGATAGTTCTTTAAACGTCCTGGTGCCTCTTTATGCGCTTCCAACATCGCATCTTCCAGCGATGGGTTTTTTACATCCTGCGCGATAAACGTGTGTAAAATAAAATGCCCCAGTTTATGCTGGCTCTCTTTAGCTAATGAACCGACATAACGCTGTAATAACGCGTTACCTGTAGGCGCTTTTAATTTTACTGCCAGGATTATCCACCATTTAATGATGTCAGCATCGACGGCCTTGCCGTTTTCCCATTTCAATGGCGGTATCACGCTATAGTCAAACCAGCTCATGCTCGCAGGAGGGTTCGCCTTCAACCCCTTCAAGGCTTCTTCGCGCAGTATTTTTTCTGATAAATAAGGCGAAATGTCTTCACCAAACTGCTCCAATGCCGCCAACAAAGCGGCACGTACCGTTTCTCTTTTTTCTTTCTTTAACAATGCATAAAGCGGAGCGATGCTGTCTTTATTTTTTATACGCGCCAGCCACTCGATCGTGGTAATACGGATTTCTTGTTTCGCGGAGTGCAAACTTTCCTGTGCATTCACATGCACATTTGGCAATTTTTCAAGCAATTGCTGCGCACTCACGCGGAACGTTTTATTTTCACCTAATGCCAATTCCATAATTCGGGGAATAAATTGTGCGGGGATGGTAGGGAACTTACCAAGCAACTCGAAAGCATGGCCTAATTCAAATTGTCTATATTTGTTTTCGCTCTTATTCGGCAACAGCCCCAGCGCTTCGGCAATATATTCTGGGTATTGAGAGAAAAAAGGCCAAAGCTGTTCCGGCTTAGGGAAGAGTTTCAACCCATCGTTATAGGATTCTAAACATAGCTTGGCGACTTCCCGAGCAGGATCACGGCATGCCAGTTTCTGCAAAACACTTTCAATCTGCCGTAATTCCAATCCAGCAAGAACATGAGCTGGCGCTTCATTTTCTATTCGGGTGGTGCTTAAATTAACGTTACCATGCTCGTTGCCGAAAATAACTCTCATCGCATGATAAAGGGTAAATTCAGGAAGATTGCTAATGCGTTTTTTATATTTAATAACATTAGCCTCTTCACTAGATAGAGGTGTCGCATTATTCCCCAAATTAAGTCTATCGACTAAATAACGGCAGCGATCAGCGCTAATTCCTTTTATTTCATTATAATAATTCTGCGCCCATTTATATTTATGCTTGCTCGATTTATTTTCTTCTATTTCTTTTTCTGCATTTATTTTTGCTTTTTCCACCATCTCGACCAAGTTTTCGATAAGAATGTCTTTTGCACTTTCAGGCAATGGCGTATCGGCAAGCAGCGTTAGCTCAGGTAAATCAGGAAGTTCAATATTTTTTGCCGTATCAACAACGCCAAAACGCGTAATGGCACTTTCGATACTTTTTATCACTGCCTTACTTTTTTCCAACTGCAACGCATGCTCTAAAATATCTTTATTTTCACCCTGACGGGCAAAGAGATCGGCGGCCTGAGATCGCTGTTTTGGCGTACCATTAAACAGGATATCACTCAGATGCATTTTAACATCGCTAGCAGGGAGAATATTCAGCAGCGGTTCCGCTTCATTGCGTACCGTTTTTCGTTGTTCCAGCGCTAATTTAACAATGACATCCGAGAATGAAATACGCAACGTTTCACGCTCGGATAAATATTTCAGGAATTGAATCAACCCGGGTGCAGAAAGCTTCTCCACCAGCGTGGTGCGAACAAATTGCGCATGATCTTCGATGTAGGCATACAAATCAGGGAGTTCAAAGAAAATATTTAACTGCGAAATATAATGTTCAGATATTTCCGCCCTATCAAAGATAGCAAATAAAATAGATTCGCCCTTATCATGGCCCTGCTCACTGGCAATCAGGTCTGCAAGAAGTTGAATACGCCAACCCGTTCGATGCATTAATTTCAGACTCTCATTGGAGGTGCTTTTTAACGTCGTAAACAGCGCATCACACAGCAAATAAATCATCCAGTTTGGCACTTCGCCTGTGGTAACTTTTATATTTTTATTTTGGCATACTGCGGCTAATACCTTTGCAAAACGTATAATTTGCTCATTGGTTAGTTCTTTACCGACTTCAGAATAAAGCTTATAGCGTGAATTTATTGCTTGCCTTATTATTTTATTATATTCATTGGAGTTGAAGCTATTATTTTGAACATACCACCAATCAACCGTGCCTGGCTTATCCAAAAGTACCGTTGCTTTATCGGCATCCAGTTGGTTTAAGGTATAAACGACCTCAGGTTCAGTGCCTGACATGACATAATCGAACAATTTTTCTGGCAACGTTTTATCAAACTCTGCAAGCGGTAATAGAGATTCTTGCAGCAATTTTTCCGTTGGCGTGATGTCCTTATTGCCAAAAAAGGGGAAAAGATCGAATAACTTCCTTATCATGACGGCACCTAATTATTTATAGACAAATAATACTTTTAGCATGAATTTAGCCCATTCTCAATTTGAAAACTAATGTTTTTTTACAAAATTTAGTTTTGCTTATTTTTGTTTTTATAGCAAATAAAACCAGCCAATCTAATTCTTATCCAAAAATTCAGGTAAAAATAGAATAAATTGGAAACATCTCAATATTAATGAAAATGAAAACGTATGCTTTTTTCGACCCTTTTTCTGATAAAAAAACCACCGAATCGGGGTAGTGTTAAGCCTGTTTCATACGTTCGCTCAGCGGCTGCGATGGTCAGTCGTTCCCCAAATGATTCAGTAACGCAGTGATGAGTGATTCAATATCAGATCATTTAATACCCGAAAGTACTGGCGTTTTAAACATGTGGCTCAGCGTTTCCCGTTGCTTCTTCCGTAGACTGGATATTTTCCCCCGTATTGCCAATTCCATGATGTCATTTCTTGAAGTCGTTATAAATAGGGTTTACTTGAAGTCAAATGACTTCTTTCAACATTAAAAAATCCCAAAAAAAAACCCTCCATCATGGAGGGCAAAAAGACAGGGATGGTGTCTATGGCAAGGAAAAACAGGGTGTGTACCTACTACACATTTACTACTCGGACTGCACTACGCTTACAGACTACTTACTACACTACTACTCGGGACTATCTGTCTCAGTATGGTTTGTCGTACCTGGTGGTGGCGCGGCCATCTGATTAAACATGGATATCTGCTGCTGCATCTCTTTCATACGTTGCTTATGCTTCAGCTCTAAAATGTCTTTCTGCGCTGGCGTCAGCAGGTTATACATTTGGTTGCGCACTCGGGTCATCTGAATCTGACGCTCAATCTGCACACTCATCATTCGGGTTATCTGCGCTCGCACTGCCGCTTCATCAAACGTTTCCGCCGTCACCAACTGATGCATGGCTTTAACATCGTCGGTATTAAACGCCGGTTTGTCCTGACGGCTCTGGTGCATCAAATCACGCATTTGCTGGCGCTGTTGCTCCGTCAGCCTCACGCCATCGAACATACCTTGCTGGCTGGATGCGCCTTTAGCGGCGGAATCATCACTATGCCAGCCGCTCACCAGAGCATCCCCATTCTCTGCTGCAGAGGCGGTAAAAGTGCCTAACATAAGCAGTGAAGCAAGAGATAAGGTTGCGAACTGTTGCATCAATAACTCTCCAGAGCGGTACGTCATTTTGTGAATCAATGAGCATGAGTCTACGCATCTTGCTGCAAACATCCGTCAGAGGATGTAAAACTACGTAAAGTCATGGAATAGCGCTAATCTATGTCGTATTTTGCCCTTGGAGGTAGAGAAAACATGAATAAAATTCTGTTGGTTGATGACGATAAAGAGCTGACCGCTTTATTGAAAGAGTTGCTCGAAATGGAAGGTTTTAACGTCGTTGTCGCCTACGACGGCGAGCAGGCGTTACAGATAGTCGATAACACCATTGACCTGTTATTACTGGATGTGATGATGCCGAAGAAAAACGGTATCGATACATTAAAAGAACTACGGCAACAGCATCAAACGCCGGTCATCATGTTGACCGCTCGCGGCAGTGAATTAGATCGCGTTCTTGGCCTGGAGCTGGGTGCCGACGATTATCTACCGAAGCCCTTTAACGACAGGGAGCTGGTGGCACGCATTCGCGCGATCCTCCGACGCTCCAACTGGACCGATCAACAGCAGGCGGGTGATAACAGCGCACCGACGCTGGAAGTCGACGGCCTGCGTCTGAACCCCGGACGGCAGGAAGCCAGCTTTGACGATGTTGTACTGGATCTAACGGGCACCGAATTCACGCTGCTCTACCTGCTGGCACAGCGGCTGGGACAGGTGGTTTCGCGCGAGCATTTAAGTCAGGAAGTTCTGGGGAAACGGCTGACGCCGTTTGACCGCGCGATCGACATGCATATCTCGAACCTGCGGCGTAAATTGCCAGAACGTAAGGACAGTTTACCCTGGTTTAAAACGCTGCGTGGACGAGGCTACTTGATGGTATCGGCTGCATGATCAATAGTTTGACCGCCCGTATCTTTGCCATTTTTTGGTTAACGCTGGCGCTGGTACTCATGCTGGTTCTGATGGTGCCCAAGCTGGACTCGCGCCAGCTTACCGCCTTGCTGGAAAATGAGCAGCGGCAGGGCATCATGCTGGAACAGCACATTGAAGCAGACCTCGCCAACACCCCTGCCAACGATCTGCGCTGGTGGCTACGGCTATTCTGGGTGCTGGAGAAGTGGGCTCCACCAGGACAGCGCCTGTTTCTGGTCACCAGCGAAGGACGGATCTTTGGCGCAGAGAAACATGAAACGCCAATCGTGCGTAATTTTATTGGATTGTCGGATAACGCCGATCACCCGCAAAAGAAAAATTACGGCCGCATTGAGCTTCTCGGTCCCTTTGCCGTCCGGGATGGTGATGACAACTATCAACTTTACCTGATTCGTCCTGCCAATAGCCCGCAGTCAGATTTCATTAGCCTGCTGTTTGACCGCCCTTTGCTGCTGCTGATTTTCACTATGTTGATCAGTTCACCGCTATTGCTCTGGCTCGCCTGGAGCCTGGCGAAACCCGCGCGTAAACTCAAGCACGCCGCCGATGAAGTCGCCAAAGGTAATTTACGCCAGCATCCTGAATTGGAATCTGGCCCGCAGGAATTTCAGGCGACGGGCGTCAGCTTTAACCAGATGGTCAGTGCGCTGGAACGGATGGTGACCGCACAGCAACGTCTGCTGTCAGATATCTCTCACGAGCTGCGCACACCGCTGACGCGCTTGCAACTGGCAACGGCGCTGCTGCGTCGGCGTCAGGGAGAAGGCAATGAGCTAAATCGTATCGAGACGGAAACCCAGCGGCTCGACAGCATGATTAACGACCTGCTGGTGCTGTCACGCAATCAGCACAAGAACGAACTGACCCGCGAGTTCTTGCATGCCGATGAACTATGGGGCAATGTGCTGGACGATGCCGCCTTTGAAGCCGAGCAGGTGGGTAAAACGCTGGAAGTCCCTTACCCTCCAGGGCCGTGGATGCTCTTCGGCAACCCCGCCTCACTCGACAGCGCACTGGAGAATATCGTGCGCAACGCGCTGCGTTATTCTCACAGCCACATTGAAGTCGCCTTCTCGGTGGATAATCAGGGCATCACCATTAAAGTGGATGACGATGGCCCCGGCGTTAGCCCGGAAGATCGTGAACAGATTTTCCGTCCTTTCTATCGAACAGATGAAGCGCGTGACCGCGAATCTGGCGGAAGCGGTTTGGGACTCGCCATCGTCGAAACGGCGATTACACAACACAAAGGGTGGGTAAAAGCGGAAGACAGCCCGCTGGGTGGATTGCGCTTAATCATCTGGCTGCCGTTGCATCAACGGTAAATCAGACAACCTCTTTCCTACCGCTACATCCTCTCAGGTGCCCGCACGGGCACCTGCCACGTTCTGTTTATCTCCCCAGCATTGAGTTTTTTACACGATTGCGTAGAGTGATCCCACTCATGCCGAAAACAGGTAAGACCCGTGTTGAATGAAGGATACCAACCATGAAAGGAGTAACGCTGCTGGCTGGCGTACTGACCGCGTTAATGAGCAGTCAGGCATTCAGTTCCAGCGATGGAGCCTGCGGATTTTCCGACTCAGAGTGTGGCATGCCTGCTCTGCCTTATCTGCAGCCGGGCAATGACACACGCGCTAACCTGATGTTGCTGCAAAGCCGCCTCCACAACATGTCGCTTCCGTTACCTCATCCTTTGCCCGATCAAACGCGTTCACGTATCGACCCTTTCACGGCCTATCGAGTCATGGGGATTGCGGCGACGGAAACGCCTCAGACATCAGAGGCAGGAGAAGACGTCACGGCTGATGCCCCTTACCTCTCGACGCTCAACAAAGCGAAGCAACTGAATCTTCCTTTGTCCGTTCAGGGCACCGTCTCCACGTTTTCACCTGACGACAATGAAGGACGGCATATTTCCAATGCGCTCTCCACATTGGAAGCGTTTTTTGACGTCCTGCTGGCAGACAAACAGCTCACCGGGGAACAGCGCACGCTGCTGGCACATCAGCGAGTGAATATCCTCAACCCACTGTATACCAAAGAGGCGCTGAACGAGGGTCTTGTCAGCCTGCCGGACGAAGGACATGCTGGCGCGCTCATGCAATATCTGTTTGCGGCACTGGCGTTTTATCAGGGCCACTTTGATGAGGCAGAAAACGGCTTTCAGGCGTTAACGTCTTCGTCACAGCCGTGGGTAGCGGAAACCTCGCGCTACATGTTGATTCGCGTGGCAATTAATAAAGCCATGGAAAACGCGTTAGATGAGTACAACATGTTCGACGCCAGTAAAGCCGATAAAGACACGGCGCAACTGGCCGTTAAGCGTATTGATGATTATCTGAAACAGTATCCAGAGGGGCAATACATCGATTCCGCTAACGGGCTATATCGCCGCGCTTACTGGATCATGAACGATATGGATGCCTTAGCGAAAACGTACCAACATGAGCTGGACAACACCGCCGATATCGAAACCCTTCTTGAATTGAGCGATGAGATCGACAACAAGCTGCTGGAAAATAGGCAGTTCACCAGCGCACCAGGCAGCGCGCCGTTGACGATGGTGCAAGATCTCAAACGCTTGCGTTCAGACGAAGGCTGGCTGGCATTACCCACCTTATCCGCCGACGAGTTGGCTACGCAGAAACCGCTGTTTGAGCAAGGTAATATGCAGGAAGCGTTCAGCTACCTTCAGGCCGCCCAGTTGTTTTATACTCAAAAAGATTACGCAGCCGTAGTTAACAGCGTTCCCATGACACAAGCGAACGATCTCACTGATACTGTGCGTTTCAGCCTGCAAGTATTACGCGGCCGAGCGCTGGTGCGTCTGGAACGCTGGGATCAGGCGGAAGCACACTGGCGTCAACTGTTAACGCAAAAAATGGGGTATACCCAAAATCAGTTCCTGCAATTAGCGCTGGCAGAAACGCTGGTTAAAGCGGGCCACCCGGAGCGCGTCTTTGCTGCCGATAGCCCGGTGAAAAACCTGCGTTTCCGTTCCGCCGTGCTGAAGATTAGCGCCAACGCCGATTTGCTCCGTCAGCAAACAGGCCCACAGCAGAGCCATGAAGAGCGGGCTATCGCGCTGCATACGCTGTTAACCAAATCACTAACCCACGGTGATTACGCCAGCTATCTCAAAGATGTTCAGTTGCGAAAAGACATCGCACCGCTGGTCAGCAGCGAAAATCAAAGCTGGAATCAGGAAGATTTAACGGCCTTTGATTGGGACGGCAGCGACACCGAGGAAGACTATCAATGCTCGGCACTGGATAGCGTAGTCGCAACGCTGAACCAGCGCCCCAATGACGCCCGTGCGACTAACTGCCTCGGCGAATTCTTCCTGCGTACTAATAACAGTGTGGGCTTCGATTGGGGTGAAGGCAGTATGTTGAGCGGACTCACCAACGCGCCAACGCAATTCGTCGGTGCCGAATATAACCGTCTGGATGGTTATATGAAGGTGATCGCCGATCCGAAAGCGCCACCGGAAGACAAAACCTACGCCCTGTATCGCGCGGTCTACTGCTATGCGCCGAGTGGCTATAACGACTGTGGCCCACAGGAAATCAGCAAGGCAACCCGCAAAGCCTGGTTTACTCAACTGAAAACCAAATACAAAGGCAGCGTGTGGGCAGACAAGCTCGATTATTACTGGTAACGCCGTCAATCGTGCTGGCCTGCCTACTCTCGTTTTGTACGCAGGCCGCCCCCATTAACGCTGCACCTTCAACCGTCAACGCGGCGAACGCCACCGTCGACGCGACGCGTTATCAGGATTTTTGGCTATGGGCCGCCGTGCGGCCACAACCAATTCTGCATCAGGCACAGACGCTGTATCTGCATCAGGGAGAGGTCGCCCGCCGTCAGGGCAACGTCGTTTTCCTGCGTCAGGGAATTCCGCCCAGCCAACTGCGCGTTAACCGCGTCTGGCTGGCTTTCCGTATGACCACGCTGGAGTTGTCCGATCGCCACCTGAACCGGATGCTAACATTACGGGAAAAGTGGCAACGCCACGATAATCAGGTTGTCGGAATTCAGATAGATTTTGACGCGAAAAGCTATCAACTTGCGGGCTATGTCGCGTTCTTAACACAATTACGCGAGCGTTTACCCGAAGATTGTCAGCTCAGTATCACGGGGCTGCTCGACTGGTCGAAAACGGGGGATGTCTCCGCACTGAATCGCTTACAGGGCAAGCTGGATGAAGTGGTAGTGCAAACCTATCAGGGACGCAACACCATTACCAACTACGCCGAGTACCTGCCCGCGCTGATGAAGCTGACCCTGCCGTTCCGGCTAGGGCTGGTACAAAACGGCAAGTGGGAAAAACAGTGGCAGCAGCGCCTTGCCACTTCACCGTATTATCGCGGGGAAGTGGTCTTTCTGGTGAACCCACTAGCGAAGAAATCACCACCGCGCAGCAGTAAGACTGAGTGACTATATGTAGCTACATTGTGGCTACATATAACTACAGGCACCCGCCGAAACCATTCTGCCGCCAGGCTTCATAGCTAATGATTGCCACGGCATTGGACAGATTCAGGCTGCGGCTATCGGACTGCATGGGAATGCGGATACGGAAATCCGACTCGAAGCCGTTGCGAATCGCATCGGGCAACCCTGATGTTTCCGATCCAAACAGCAGTACATCGCCCGGCTGATACGTCGGCTGGTCATAGGGACGGCTACCTTTGGTAGTACAGGCGAAAATGCGCTGGCCGGGAATCGCAGCCAGAAAATCCTGATAGTTCTTATGGCGGCTGACCTTCGCCAGATCGTGGTAATCCAGCCCTGCACGGCGCAGTTTCTTCTCTTCAAAATCAAACCCCAGCGGTTCAATCAAATGAAGCGTACAGCCGTTGTTGGCCGCTAATCGGATGATATTGCCGGTGTTTGGTGCAATTTGCGGTTCATAGAGCGCGATATGGAACATGAGATAACGTCAGCCACGAAGAAAAATTCCGCCGCAGTATAACGCATTCCAACGGGGTGACCCAAAACCTGTGCGCACAGGAATGCGGATGATACTGCACCCATGTCGATCGCTTAAGAACCGAGATGCACGAAGCGTGGTATCCCTACGGGAACCGCATCCTCGTATTTCTCCTAAAAATGAGCTTAAGTCATCAGCATCATCTTACTTTACACGACGTTTCCATCCGCAGCGATTACACTTGAACTCACGGACAAAAGTGGTCCTTTTCGTTCCGCAAATGGCTTATCTACAGGCCGAAGGCTTGTGTGGAGGTTTAATGAAACACCCTAAGACGGCATTGGTCTGTGCTGCCCTGTTCTGCCTGCCGCTTCTGGCGAGCGCCAACGCAACGCAAGCGCCCACGCCTCAGCAGCAGTTTGAAAATGGCATCAGCAGCCAGAAACAGCTACAGCAAAGCATGCAGCAGAGCCAACAATTGCAGCAGCAACGGCTGAATCAGCAACTCCAGCAGCGTAACCAGCAATTGCAGCAACAGCGCCAGCAGCAGCTACAGAAAGATTTACAGCGGTCACAGAGAACCACACCGCCACCGCCCATTCGGCAGACCCCCTGATGCGACGGTAGCCTTATAACCGCACGCCCATCAGCGTCAGAATCAACGGCGTGGTTAAGGCCGCCATCGCCGTTGATAGCAGCAGGCTTGATGCCACCGGGCCGCCCAGTACATCAAACTGACGTGACATCAGATAGACATTGACGCCCACCGCCATCGACCCCAGCAACACGACCGCCCGCGTCTCCATCTCCGGCAGGCCCAGCGCGACAGCAATCCCCCAGATCACCAGCGGCTGGACCAGCAGCTTGATGGTACAAATCGCGGTACTAATCTGCCAACCGTCACGCACGCGGTATTCCGCCAGCCCCATCCCCAGCGCCACCAGCGACAGCGGCGCGGCAATCTGCCCCAGCATGGCAAGCGGCTGATCGACATACGACGGCAGCGGCAAACCCGTCAGGCTGAATACCGTCCCGGACAGGATGCCGATAATCAGCGGGTTCTTCAGCACGCCCAGCGCGGTTTTGGTAAAGCCCTGTAGCGACAACGCGCCGTTACGCGCCCATTCCACCGACACCGTCACCAACGTCCACAAAATAAGCCCGTTAAACACCACCACCAGCGCCACGGACGGGATTGCTTCTTCGCCCAGCATCAGCGTGGCAATCGGCAACCCCAGCATCACGTTGTTGGAGAAGATGCCGCTCAGCGCAAACAGCGAGCCGGAGACGCCATCGAGATGAAAAACTTTGCGCGCCACTATGCGACCAAGGACAAACACCAGCAGACAGCCGCCGAAAAAAGCGATCAGCAGTCGAGCATCCACCACCGGACGTTTGGAGAAATCCGACATCAGACGGAACAGCATCGCGGGCATGGCGACGGAGAAGACAAAGCGCGTCATGCCGTCGGTCACGGTGGTCGGCCATTTACCGTAGCGAATCAGGCTATAACCGAGCGCGATCAGAACAAAGAGGGGTAACGACAGAAAAATCTGGTGCCAAAGCGAAACAATAAATGCGGGCATGACGCCACTTCCTTATTACCGGCACCAAGTCAGAAAGGGGATCCGTTATTACGGAGATATACCCTAAATAATTCGAGTTGCGTGAAGGCGGCAACTGCGAGAATCCCCAGGAGCTTACTCAGGTAAGTGACTGGGGTGAGCAAAGGCAGCCAACGCACAAGCAGCTTGAAGTATGACGGGTATAAGGCAGACCTCAGCCGGTCGCGAAGTTAGCCCCAATTAAATCTATCCGGTCAGTACAGATACAGTCAACGCCCCAATCCAGCAAAGTTTGCGCGCGATCGGTTTGGTTAACGGTATAAACCAGAATGCGCAAGCCCGCCGCTTTCAGATCCGCGACACGTTCCGCCGTCAGCAGTGTGTGATTCAGGTGGATGGACACACACCCCAGACGCAGTGTTAACGCCAACCACTCTTCTTCCCACTCATCCAGCAACAATCCACGCGGCAGTTCTGGTGCAGCCTGCTGTGCTGCTTCCAGGGCGTCGATAGAGAATGATGACAGCAGCGGCGCGGCGGGATGATCGGCCCATAGCTGACGAGCCGCCAGCGCAATCACCCGCCCGGTTTCGGTTTCATATCCGGTGGTGGGTTTAATCTCGATATTGGCCGCCATGCCGTACTGCACGCAGCGTTTTGCCACTTCTGATAACAGCGGCAGACGCTCGCCGACAAATTTATGACCGTACCAGCCGCCGACATCCAGCCCGACCAGTTTGTCCCACGGCAGTTCTCCAGCAATACCCCAGCCGTTACTGGTGCGCTCAAGCGTGTCATCGTGTAAAAGGAAAATCTGGCCGTCCTGCGACAGCTTGGCGTCAAACTCGATCATCTTGTGACCGAGGCTAGCGCCGACATCAATCGCCGCCAGCGTGTTTTCCGGTGCCAGTGAACCGCCGCCGCGATGGGCGACAATTGTCGGGTAAGGCCAGATTGTTTCCATTATTCCATCCGTAATCCGCTTTGCGAATCAAACAGGTGCCATGATGACGTCGGCAAATGCAGCCAGAGCGTCGAGCCGATGGCGGGACAGTGTTCATAAGAGAGTCGTGCAATCACGTTTTGCCCGCCCCACTTACCGTGCGCTAAATTGTCCGCACCCAGCAGTTCGAGTGTTGAAATCTGTAACGGGATACCACCGGTTTCACGTGTCGCCAGTTGAATATGCTCTGGTCGTACCCCCAGCGTCAATGCCTTACCGCGCCATTGCGGCTTCGGTTCAGGCAGCGCCAGCGCGATGTCTTCGCCGATTTCAAAGCGGCAGCCATCATCACTAATGCGGCCCGACCACAGGTTCATGGCCGGTGAGCCAATAAAGCTGGCCACAAACAGCGATGCGGGACGACGATAAATATCAGCCGGTGCGCCGATTTGTTCAGCGATACCTTTATTCATCACAATGACGCGCTGCGCCAACGTCATCGCCTCAACCTGATCGTGCGTGACATACAGGCTGGTGGTTTTCAGGCGCTGATGCAGTTGTTGCAATTCCAGCCGCATCTGTACGCGCAGTTTGGCATCCAGATTCGACAACGGCTCGTCAAACAGGAACACCGCGGGTTCACGCACAATCGCCCGCCCCATTGCCACGCGCTGACGCTGGCCACCGGATAACTCACGCGGCTTGCGTTGCAACAGCGGCATCAGTTCCAGAATGCGTGCCGCATCTTCTACGCGCTCGCGGATCTGCGTCTTGCCGAAGCCACGAATTTTCAGGCCGTAAGCCATGTTGTCGAACACATTCATGTGCGGATAAAGCGCATAGTTCTGGAACACCATCGCAATACCGCGATCTTTTGGTTCCAGATCGGTGACCCGCTGGTTATCAATGTAGATATCGCCGCTGGTGGTGCGTTCGAGGCCTGCTACCATGCGCAGCAGCGTCGATTTACCACAGCCCGACGGCCCCACCATCACCACGAATTCGCCGTCCGCGACGTCCAGATCGATGGGCTGGATAATCTGTGTTTTGCCATCATACGACTTGGTGACGGCCTGAAGTTTTAAACATGCCATAAGCGTTTCCGAAATTCGTCTCGATAAATCGCTGCTAAACCTGACGAGCGGTGCGGTGATAATGGGTAGATCGTAAAGACGCTGTGAATACATCCCTGTACGCTCGGATTGCGCCATCCATGGCGCAAACGCTTTACTCTTCTATCCCATTATCACCGTTCTCATTCTATGAAGAGGTTTACCAACGGTGTGACCTATTTATTTTTCGCTGTCGACCAGACCGCGAACGAACCAACGCTGCATCAGTAGCACCACCAGCAACGGTGGCAGCATGGTCAGCAGCATTGCGGCCATCACCTGATTCCACTGGGTCGCGCCATCGCCGGAGGCAATCATGCTTTTAATCCCAGCGACAGCGGTGCCCAAATTGGCATCGCTGATAATCAGCAGCGGCCACAGGTACTGGTTCCAGCCATAGATGAACGTGATCACAAACAGCGCAGCCAAATTGGTTTTCGACAGCGGCAGCACCATGTCGAAAAAGAAGCGCATCGGGCTGGCACCATCGATACGCGCGGCTTCCATCAGTTCATCCGGCAGCGTCATAAAGAACTGACGGAATAGGAACGTTGCAGTCGCCGACGCCATCAGCGGCAGCGTTAAACCGGTGTAGCTGTCCATCATGTCCAGCCGTGCGATCACTTCCACCGTCGGGAAAATACGCACTTCCACCGGCAGCATCAGCGTCAGAAAAATCATCCAGAAGAACAAGTTACGCAGCGGAAAACGAAAATAGACGATGGCGTAAGCGGACAGGATCGATACGGTGATTTTTCCTACCGTAATCGCCAGCGCCATCACGAAGCTGTTAAGCAGCATCAGCCCAAACGGCGTGGTGTTGTTGCCCGCACCGTGCAGCCAGATATAACGCAGGTTTTCCCACAGGTGAGAACCGGGGATGAGCGTCATCGGCGCCTGAAAGACTTCCTGATTATCCAGCGTGGCAGCGACAAACCCCACGTACAACGGAAACAGTACGGCGAGGATGCCGACGATCAGCATGACGTGGCTGAAAATATCTAACCCGCGACGATTCTCAATCATTGCCATCGACCTTCATAGATTCACCTTCATTGATAATTCACCTTCCGTTCCACAAAACGGAACTGAATAACGGTCAACCCGATCACCAGCAGCATCAGTATCACCGACTGCGCCGCCGAACTGGACAGATCCAGCCCTGCGAAGCCCTCACGATAAATCTTGTAGATCAGCGTAGTCGTCGACTGTACCGGTCCACCGCCCGTCGCGGCATCGATAATCGGGAAAGTATCGAAAAAGGCATACACCAGATTGACGACCAGCAGGAAGAAGCTCACCGGCGAGATCATCGGCAGCACCAGATTGAAGAACCGCCGCACCGGTCCTGCGCCATCAATCGCGCCCGCTTCCACCAGCGAACGGGGGATCGATTGCAGCGCAGCAAGGAAGAACAGAAAGTTATAACTAATCTGTTTCCAGACTGATGCCAGTACGACTAAAAACATCGCCTGCCCGCTGTTCTGCGCGTGGTTCCACGTATAGCCCAGCAGCCCGAGAAAATGGGTAATCAGCCCTAGTCCGGGGTTAAACAGAAACATCCACAGTATGGCGGCGACGGCAGGTGCCACGGCATAGGGCAGGATGATCAGCGTCTGATACAGGCGGCTGGCACGAATGACATAATCCACCAGCGCGGCCAGAAAGAGTGAAATCAGCATGCCAAACCCAGCCACCAGAAAGCTGAATATCAGCGTGGTATAAAACGAATCAAGGTAGTAAGGGTTAGTGAACAGTTGCCTGAAGTTTTCCATGCCGACGAATTCACTGGATAACCCAAACGGGTCCAGATTCTGCACCGAATACCACAGCGCCTGACCAGCCGGCCAGATAAAGAAAATCACGGTAATCAGCAGTTGGGGCAACACCAGCACATAGGGCAACCAACTGCTGCGAAAAACGGGGCGGGATGATGTCATGCGGTAACTCATTGCAAACAGAAAAGAAACAGGCCGATTCCCTTCGGCCCGGTATTACTCAACAACAGCGTATTACTTCGTTGACTGCTCGAAGCGGCGCAGCAGCGCGTTACCGCGTTCTACCGCACTATCCAGCGCCTGCTGTGACGTCTTCTTACCTGTCCATACGCTTTCTAATTCTTCATCCACGACGGTACGAATTTGCGGCATGTTGCCCAAACGCAGACCTTTGGTGAACGACAACGGTGGCTTGTTCAGCATCTGACGCGTAGCAATATCCGCGCCGGGGTTTTTCTCGTAGAAACCCTGCTTCTGCGTCAGCTCATACGCCGCTTTGGTGATCGGCAGGTAGCCGGTTTTCTGGTGCCATTCAGCGGCATTTTCCGGTTCAGCCAGGAACTGCATGAATTCAGCGACACCTTTATAGGTCGCGGCATCTTTACCGCCCATCACCCACAGGCTGGCCCCACCGATAATGGCGTTCTGCGGTGCGCCTTTCGCATCGGCGTCATACGGCATCATACCGACACCATAGTTGAATTTGGCGTGCTGGCGGATATCCGCTAATGACCCAGAAGACGCGGTCGTGATAGCGCAGTCACCGTTGTAGAATTTCTCGGTCGACTCATCCTTGCGCCCGAAGTAGGTGAAATCACCCTTCTTGTTCATGTCCTGCAATAGCTGGATGTGTTTGACCTGCGTAGGCTTATTGAATTCCAATACCGCATCGGTGCCGTCAAAGCCGTTATTCTTGGTCGCAACGGGTAGACCGTTCCAGGCACTGAAGTTTTCAATCTGAATCCAGCCCTGCCAGCCGCTAGCGTATCCACATTTCATCCCGGCTGCGCGCAATTTGGCGGTGTAGTCAGCCATCTGTTGCCAGGTTTTCGGCGGCTGTTCTGGATCTAAACCGGCTTTCTTGAAGGCATCTTTGTTGTAGTACAGCACGGGGGTCGAGCTGTTAAACGGCTGCGACAGCAGGCGGCCGCTCTTCGCATCGGTGTAATAACCGGAGACGGTCGGCACAAACACCGACTCATCGAAATTAATGCCAGCGTCTTTGAACACTTCAAAGACAGGCTTGATGGCTTTACTTGCCATCATGGTGGCGGTACCGACTTCATAGACCTGCAAAATGGCGGGTGCATTCCCCGCGCGGTAGGCCGCAATCCCAGCAGCCAGGTTCTGTTCGTAGTTGCCTTTGTAGACCGGTACAATTTTTACATCGCTGTGTGCTTGGTTAAAACGGTCAACCAGAGAATTCACTTCTTTCCCTAACTCGCCTTCCATAGAGTGCCAGAAAGGAATTTCTGTCGCGGCCTGCGCACTCGCGCTCATCAGCGCGAATGCCACACACGCCGCAGCGGTGCGAATAGCATGTGTTTTACGAGTTGTGTTGTTGAACATGCCTGTCTCCTGCAATCGATTAAGTTCGCCATCATCACGGCGTTTTTTATGCGAAGGTAAACATGACACGGGTGCATGACAGAAAAATAACTGGAAGATGACGGAAAAGTGACAGAGGAAGGAGGTCTTCTTATTGGCTACTAAGTAGGCTGTTCTGTGCTACCATCTGTGTTAATAGATAACACAGGAGGTTTTTATGCCTAGAACGACAAGTATTACGATCGGCGAACAACTGGATGATTTTGTCTCCAAATTAATAGATAGCGGTCGCTATAGTTCTACCAGTGAAGTCATCAGGTCAGCGCTTCGTCTTCTTGAACAACAAGAATCCAAAACAGAGGCTCTGAAAAAAGCGATTTATGCAGGGGAGCAAAGTGGAGAAAGTTCGTTGACGCTGCGTGAAATTGCGGCAAAAAAGAAGCGCGAACGGAATGTATAAACTCTCTAATCTTGCAGCAGAAGATTTCGCAGGCATCTTTGAGTACACATTGATCAACTACGGCATCAGTCAGGCTGACAATTATACAGAGTCGCTAGAGAATACGCTGATTCTGCTAGCAGAATCCCCTTATATAGGCCAAGAGTACCCTGAAATTAGCCAAGGTGTGCGCCGATTCGATCATAGGCAACACGCTATTTTCTACCGCATACGAGAAGAAGATCTTCTTATCATCCGAATCCTGCATCAGCAAATGGAACCTATGTGCCACTTTTTTGATATTTAAAAAGTGGCTAAATAAGGATGTATTCAATCAATAGCATGCCACCAAGAACAATTATCAGTAATGGCTCTGGTGCTGTTATTCCCATGGCGATTGACGACACATAAGATCGTTAATGCGGGCATGACGCTCTGCGGTGATAGGCGCATCCAACTCGGCCAACAATCCATCAAACTGTTCGTTGTCCAGAATAAACAAACGTTGATCCAACAAGATGTCCTGCGCCTCGCGGCAGGCTGCTTCAAGCATAAAGTCGGTACGTGATTTTGACACAAGGTTTGCAGCCATATCGAGCAAATCCCGTTGGGAGGCTTTGGCTCGAATATTGATTGGCGCTTCTTTAGTTTCAGGTTTCATCATCATGCCTGTGTAGTGAATCTCTATACAACCCTACATGACGTGTACAAAAATGCTACACACCGGAACATCACCATACATTCAAACGCGCTTGCTGCTGTATTCAGGGCTATTTTCAAATGACATCAACGATAACGGTTTTAGGATCGAGATACTTAACAGTATGCTCATTCTTCTTTTCATATATCTAAAACATTCGCATAAACAACACCCTCACCCCGCCATGAGCACTTCAACTCCCATTTTACCCAAGGCTTCTTTAGCAGCAGCCGGTAGACCAGCGTCTGTGATGATGCTGTCGAATACGCTAAGCGGCGTGGCGAGATGGGTGGCGATGCGGCCATATTTTGAAGTGTCACACAGCAGTACGCGTTTTCTGCTGGCTTCCACCGCCGCACGTTTCACCACCACTTTGTCTTCGTTGGGCGTGGACAACCCGCGCAGGCTCCATGACGAGGCAGAGATAAACGCGATGTCGATAAACAGGTTGCGCAGCGCCTGCGCCACGGCTTCCCCAACGCAGGAACGGTTTTCCCGACACAGCGTGCCGCCGGTGTGGATCATGCGGCACTGGCTGGATTCAATCAGGAAAGCGGCAATCGCAAAATCGTTGGTGACAATCAGAAGATCGTCGCGTTCTGCCAGCTCGCGTGCCAGCGATAGCGTGGTCGTGCCCGCATCCAGATAAATGCAGCTATTCAACGGAATGTGCTGCGCCGCCAGTTTACCCATCGCCGCTTTCTGCTGGCTGAACATCACCGATTTATCCTGATGCGATGGCTCAATGGCTAGCCGTTCAGGCGAACGCACACCGCCGGAGACGCTCAGCAGCAGGCCGTCCTGCTCCAGTTTTTGCACATCGCGCCGCACCGTCATATGTGACACGCCCAGCCGCTCGATCAGTTCGTTAATACTTACTGCGCCGCGCTCGGCAATCAGCGCCAGAATCTGTTGATGACGTTCTACTGGAATCACGCTGTCCTTTCCCTGTTTGATCAATGCTAATCAGATAAAATCGGTTTGGTAAAGATTGTGAGAAACACCCCATTTAATGACGATAATTACCATAAATTCACGCTACAAGCCACGTCAGACATAACAGCCTTCATCATTTCATCATACCAAAATAAACATAAGAAATTGATAAATATACAAAATAAACAAGATCACATATCAAATGATGTTCCGCTACACTGAATCATCACGATCTCAATGTTAATTTATGTGATAAAAATCACCATAATTTGTTCTGGTAGTCCTTATATTTAACACCAGAGAACAAAAAATCACTAATTTTAACAAGGCAACCACGATGAAAAAGACTTCTGATTATGCTGTCGCCGTTATCGGTCTGGGTTCCATGGGCTTTGGCGCTGCGGCGTCCTGTATCAACGCGGGCCTGACAACATACGGTGTCGATATCAACGCGCAGGCACTGGAGCGGTTACGTCAGGCAGGTGCGGCGCAGACCGACACACGTATTGATGCCTTCGCTGACAAGCTGGATGCCGTCGTGCTGCTGCTGGTGAACGCCGCGCAGGTGAACGGGATTCTATTCGGTGAACCGCAGGTCGCCGCTAAGCTCAAGCCCGGCACTGTGGTCATGGTGTCTTCCACGATCTCCGCGCAGGATGCCAAAAATATCGAGCAGCGTCTGGCCGAACATCAACTCATCATGCTGGATGCACCGGTATCCGGCGGTGCAGCGAAAGCCGCCGCAGGCGATATGACGGTGATGGCATCGGGTTCCGATCTGGCGTTTGAGAAGCTGAAGCCGGTACTCGATGCCGTAGCGGGAAAGGTCTATCGCATCGGTGAAGACATCGGACTGGGTGCAACGGTTAAAATTATCCACCAGTTGTTGGCAGGCGTACACATTGCTGCCGGCGCAGAAGCGATGGCGCTGGCCGCCCGTGCCGATATCCCACTGGATATCATGTATGACGTGGTGACCAATGCCGCTGGAAATTCCTGGATGTTTGAAAACCGCATGCGCCACGTTGTCGATGGCGACTACACGCCAAAATCAGCCGTTGATATCTTCGTCAAAGATCTGGGATTGGTCACCGACACGGCCAAATCACTCCATTTCCCGCTGCCGCTGGCCTCCACCGCATTCAACATGTTTACCGCCGCCAGCAACGCTGGGTTCGGTAAAGAAGACGACAGTGCGGTCATCAAAATTTTTAACGGCATTACGCTGCCGGAAAAGAAGGAGGCACCATGATCAAGCTAGGTGTGATTGCCGACGATTTTACCGGTGCCACAGATATCGCCAGCTTTCTGGTCAACAACGGGCTGCCGACCGTGCAACTCAACGGTGTACCGCCGTCCGATTTTAAGGTCGACACGCAGGCCGTGGTGATTAGCCTGAAGTCGCGTTCCTGCCCGGCGGAACAGGCCGTGGCGGATTCACTTAAGGCGCTGGCGTGGCTGCAACAGCAGGGCTGCCAGCAGTTCTACTTTAAATATTGCTCTACCTTCGACAGCACCACGAAAGGCAACATCGGTCCGGTAATCGATGCGCTGTTAGATCAGCTTAGCGAAACGCAAACCATCATCTCTCCAGCGCTGCCGGTGAACGGAAGAACCGTTTATCAGGGGCATTTATTCGTGATGGATCAATTGCTGTCCGAGTCTGGAATGCGCCACCATCCGGTCACGCCAATGACAGACAGCAACCTGATGCGCGTGATGGAGCAGCAGGCAACCGGGCGCTGTGGACTGGTGCCGTATGCCGTGATGGATCAGGGTGCAGAGGCCGTCAAACAGCGGCTGGCGCAGTTGAAAGAACAGGGTATGCGCTATGTGGTGCTGGATACGCTGAACGAGCAGCACCTGCTGACGCAGGGCGAGGCGCTGCGCGACATGAAGCTGGTCACCGGCGGCTCCGGTCTGGCGATTGGTCTGGCACGCCAGTGGGCGGAGTCCGCGACACAAACCGGTTCCGCCACCGAGGCGGGGAAACCACAATCCGGTGCAGGCGTTGTGCTATCCGGCTCCTGCTCAGTGATGACCAACAAGCAGGTCGCTCACTACCTGAAACAGGCGGCGGGTCGTGCCATTGACGTCGCCCGCTGCTTAGCAAGCGATGACGCTCAGAAAGCCTATGTGCAGGAGTTGGCTGACTGGGTAAAAGCACATCGTGACGACGCGCTCGCGCCGTTGCTGTATGCCACCTCGTCACCCGACGAACTGGCGCAGATTCAGCAGCGCTGGGGGGCGGAAGCCAGTAGCCAGGCAGTAGAACAACTGTTTGCCGCTGTCGCTCATCAGCTTCAGCAGGATGGCTTTCAGCGTTTCATTATCGCGGGTGGGGAAACCTCCAGCATCGTGGTGCAAACGCTGGGTATTCACGCGTTCCATATCGGGCCGTCTATTTCTCCCGGCGTGCCGTGGGTACGTTCTACCAATCATCCGCTTTCGCTGGCGTTGAAATCCGGCAACTTCGGTGATGAAGACTTTTTTGCCCGCGCCCAAAAGGAGTTTGCCGCATGAGTGAAAAACACCACAGCACTGAAGCAGTGCTGAACAGCGAGCAGCGCGCACGCGCGGACATGGTCAAGCTGGGCGCATCCTTTTTCCAGCGTGGCTACGCCACTGGTTCGGCTGGCAATCTCTCGCTGTTACTGGATGACAGCACGCTACTGGCAACGCCAACCGGCTCCTGCCTCGGTGAATTGGATGCCGAGCGGCTGTCCAAAGTCAGTCTGAGCGGTGAGTGGATTTCCGGCGATAAACCCTCGAAAGAGGTCAGCTTCCATCTGTCGATTTACCGTAACGACCCCGAATGCAAAGCGATCGTTCACCTGCACAGCACCTACCTGACGGCGCTCTCGTGTCTGGAAGGGTTGGATACACAGGACGCCATCAAGCCGTTCACGCCTTACGTGGTGATGCGCGTCGGTAAAGTACCCGTCGTCCCTTATTACCGCCCCGGCGACGCGCGACTCGGTGAAGATCTGGCAAAGCTGGCCTCGCGTTATAAAGCGTTTTTATTGGCTAACCACGGCCCGGTCGTCACCGGTAAGGATCTGCGAGCGGCGGCGGACAACATGGAAGAGCTGGAAGAAACCGCCAAGCTGATTTTTATTCTCGGTGACCGAAAAATTCGCTACCTCACCGCTGACGATATTGCCGAGCTCTCTTGATGAGCCGAGGAGTTAACCATGCCTAAGTTTGCTGCCAATCTTTCTATGCTGTTTACCGACGTGCCGTTTCTCGATCGCTTTAAAGCCGCTGCCGATGCGGGTTTCACTTCGGTCGAGTACCTGTTTCCTTATGAATATCCGGCATCGCTGCTGGCGGAAAAGCTGCGGGAAAATGGCTTGGAGCAAGTGTTGTTCAATACCGCGCCCGGCAATATCGCCGCAGGCGAGTGGGGCGTGTCTGCCCTGCCCGACCGTGTTGAAGATGCGCACCGGGATATTGATAACGCTCTGGAATATGCACTGGCGCTGAATTGTCCTTCGGTGCTGGTAATGGGGGGCGTCGTTCCACCCGGTGAAGACCGTGCAGCCTATCAGCAAACCTTTATCGATAACCTGCGCTACGCCGCCGATAAGTTTGCGCCGCACGGTATCAATATCATGATTGAGGCACTGAGCGCGAAGGTGAAACCGAATTATCTGTTCGCCAGTCAATATCAGGCGCTGGAATTAGCTAATCTGATCGACCGGCCGAACGTCTATATCCAGTTGGATTTCTTCCACGCGCAGATTGTCGATGGCAACCTGACGCAAATTATCCACGATTTGGATGGCCGTATCGGACATATTCAAATTGCCTCTGTTCCTGCACGGCATGAACCCGATGAGGGGGAAATTAATTACCCGTTTATCTTTGCCGAATTGGATCGCGTGAATTATTCCGGCTGGATTGGCTGTGAATATAACCCACGAGGCAAAACGGAAGACGGGCTGGGATGGGTTAAACCCTGGCTGGAAAAATAAACCATCGCGGCAATGCATTACTATTTTATAAAAAAGCAAACACCAGAGACACCTTGATAAAATACGAGAAAAGGTCAGGTTCCCGCATTATTTTAATGTGGGAATCAGGTCATCCTTTTCTTCAAATAAAACAATAACCCAACACCTTTTCAGCCTCTGAATTGAAAATAATGGGTCAATGAGGATAAGAACATGGCCACCTCGCTCTTACTCTGCATCGCTATCGCCGGGGTATTACTCCTGCTGCTGATGGTCATTAAATTTAAAATTCAGCCCTTTGTCGCCCTGCTGGTTGTCAGTTTACTTGTTGCCTTAGCAACCGGTATTCCTACTGCTGAGGTGATGAAAGTGATTACCTCCGGCATGGGCGGTATTCTCGGTTCGGTGGCAATTATTATCGGCCTCGGAGCCATGCTCGGCAGGATGATCGAAGTGTCCGGCGGCGCGGAATCCCTGGCACACCGCTTTGCCCAATTAATGGGACCGGGATTAATGGTGGCCGCATTAACCATTGCCGCCTTTATTCTTGGTATTCCGGTCTTTTTCGATGTCGGCTTTATTATTCTCGCCCCGATTATTTACGGCTTTGCGAAAGTCGCTAAAGTTTCCCCGATTAAATTCGGTTTGCCCGTCGCAGGCGTGATGCTGACGGTACACGTTGCACTGCCGCCCCACCCTGGCCCAGTCGCCGCGGCTGGCCTGTTGAATGCGGATATCGGTTGGCTGACCATCATCGGCCTGCTGGTGTCGATTCCAGTCGGCATCATCAGCTACTGGGCAGCCAAAGCCATGAACCGCCGCAAATATGCGCTTTCCGTCGAGGTACTGGAGCAGCTACAGTTGGCGAAGCCGGAAGACAGCACACCGGATACGGCACCCGTCTCTGCCCCCTCGGCTGGGCTGATCGCCGCGCTGATCGCCATACCTATCGCCATCATTATGCTCGGCACCGTGTCTGCAACCATTTTGCCAGCCGGACATCCCGTGCGTAACGTGATGTCACTGGTTGGATCTCCCGCTGTGGCGCTGCTGATTGCACTGGCATTAGCGTTCTGGCTGATCGCTCTGCGTCGCGGTTGGTCGTTGGAAAAGGCCAGCGGTGTCATGGGCGATGCCATGCCTGCCGCAGCGATGGTCATTATGGTGACCGGTGCCGGTGGTGTGTTCGGCAAGGTGCTGGTGGAGTCAGGCATCGGTAAAGCGCTGGCGGATACGCTGACCAGCATTCATCTGCCGCTGGTGCCTGCCGCATTTATTCTGTCGTTGGCGCTGCGTGCCTCACAAGGTTCTGCCACCGTCGCCATTCTCACCACCTGTGGCCTGCTGAGCGAAGCCGTCAGCAGCCTGAACCAGATGCAGTTGGTGCTGGTGACGCTCTCTGCCTGCTTTGGTGGGCTGGGCCTGTCGCACGTTAATGACTCCGGTTTCTGGATCGTCACCAAATATCTGGGGCTATCCGTCGCCGATGGCCTGCGTACCTGGACGGTGTTAACCACTCTTCTCGGGCTGGCCGGGTTCCTCTTTACCTGGGCGCTTTGGCTGGTCATGTAAGCTTTTCAACGTTTCACTACGGAAAACCGCCGATATTCAGCGGTTTTCCTCGTTATGCCAAAAAATACGCCCGTTTTACTCTTATATTCCACATCTGCCTATCCATGTGCTGCCTTTATAATGTGCTCATGGCAAGGGACAGCGTGCTCTCCTGCCAGGCAAGTCTGCATAATACATACACTATGTCATCAACAGTGCATGTCATCAGAAATACGTCCTATTCCTGACCTATCGTAGATAGCAGCCCAATCCATGAGGCTAAGCCTGTATCAATCGATGAAGAATAATAAAGGAACACTATGAATTTTTTAGCAAAAATGAAGCTTGGCACCATGCTGGGTTCTGGCTTCGCCTCTGTCATTATCATCGGTCTGATGGTCGCCGTTCTGGGTCGCGTACACCTCGCTAATCTGGGTAAGGATATTGAATCACTCTCTGAAAAAAATCTGACCAACCTGCTTCTCATTCAGGACACCAAAAGTGGTTTTGAGGTTGTCGCCCGTGTAGTCCGTAATATCGGTCTCTCACAAGACAACGCCCGTATACAGGAAGAAAAACGCCTGTTTGATCAGCAGATTACCCGAAATAATGAAGCGCTGGCGAAAGTCTATAAACAGCTTGCCGAACCGGAGGCTCGTGATCTGCTGGAACAACTCACACAGGCACGGCCGGTTTATCTGCAAGCGGTGAATAAGGCCATTGCATTAAGCCTCTCCGGGGTGCCCGAAGAAAAAGTGCAGGCAACATTAGTCATGGTCAATGAAATGCCACCCGCACAGGCGTCCGTTTTCGCGGCTCTGGACGGGCTGACTGCGTTGCAGAAAGAGCAAACGATGAAAATGACGACCAACGCTATGAATAAAGCCAAGGATGATGGAAATATGCTGCTGCTGTTTGCTGCGTTCTCAGTATTCATCGGGATTTTTATCTCCATTCTGATCACCCGCACGATAAAGAACCTGCTGGGTGGCGAAGTGACTTACGCCGCACAGATCGCCCAAGCGGTTGCGCAGGGAAATCTGGCTGTCGCGATCAATCTCCGCTCTGGAGACGATCGCAGCGTGCTAGCAGCAATGGATGGTATGCGTAAAAGCCTGAGCAGTATCGTTGAACAAGTGCGTGAGAGCAGTGAATCTATCGCAACCGGCGCCAGCCAGATCGCCGCAGGCAGCACCGATCTCAGCCAGCGCACGGAAGAACAGGCGGCCAACCTGCAACAAACCGCCGCCTCAATGGAAGAGATGAGCCAAACGGTACACCAGAATTCGGATACGGTACGTAACGCCGCTCAACTGGCGCAGGCCGCCAGCAACACTGCCGCTAAAGGCGGTGAAGCCGTCAGCAATATTGTTGTTACCATGCAAGAAATCACCAACAGCTCACACAAAATTGGTGACATCATCAGCGTCATTGACAGCATCGCCTTCCAGACTAATATTCTGGCGCTCAATGCCGCAGTAGAGGCTGCACGAGCGGGTGAGCAAGGCCGTGGTTTTGCCGTGGTGGCGGGCGAAGTGCGCTCGCTGGCACAGCGCTCCGCCACCGCCGCCAAAGAGATTAAAGCGTTGATCGACCACAGCGTCGAGAAAGTCGAGACGGGTTCTGTTCTGGTCAGCAATGCGGGAACGACGATCGAAGAATTAGTGCGTCAGGCTCGACACGTTGCCGATCTGATCGGCGAAATTGGCGTCACCACGCAGGAACAAGAGTCCGGCGTCTCACAGATTCATGATGCCGTTAACCAACTCGATCAGGTGACGCAACAGAACGCCGCGCTCGTTGAGCAATCCGCGTCTGCTGCCGATAGCCTGAGCGATCAGGCAGCCCATCTGGTAGAGCTGATGAAAGTCTTCATCGTTGACGGCGGAACGTCGCAGCGCATTGCGCCCGCGTTAAAAAGACCCTCAAGCGCAAAGCTTTCCCTAACGAACCATAAAAGCGGTACAGGAAACCACAGTCAAAACTGGGAACAGTTCTAATTACCCACAGGGGGATGCCACGCATCCCCCTGCTTATATTCTTTCACCTCCCGCCACACACAGCATTTGCCGTTTTTCCTCATCATCGTGCGCCATGCCACAGCAGTAAGAATTAAAATCAATGTTTTCCCCAAAAATGCCGATATTTCAGACTGAACGGGTCAGTTATTCACCTAAAGGATCGGGAACCACGCCAGTACATTGCTTCCTGAGAATAAAAAAACTCACGTAATAACGATATACCTTTTAAATAGGTCATGGGGATAACATGCAGCGTATAAGAAAAATGAAACTGGGCACTCAGGTCGGTTCGGGTTTTGCCATTGTTATTATTATCGGCCTATTAGTGGCCATCTTCGGCAGAACGCATCTGATTGGCCTCGGGAATACCACTGACAATCTTGCCAAGAACCACCTTGCCAACCTCATCGTGCTACAAGAGTTGAAAGATAATCTGAACGTCACGATCAAAGCCACGTTACGCATGCTTATCACAACGGAAAAAACGGTTCTGGAGGACAATCAAAAACTGATTGAAACCACGAGCGCCAAAAACGCAAAGCTCGTCACTCAACTAGAAGAGAATTTACAAGCAAAAGAGGTTCGCAATATTCTGGGTGACCTTCAACAAAACCGCACTGCATTTGCCACCGTAGGCCGTCAATCCGTCGCCCTGTCGCTCAACAATAAACAGGCCGAATCCATCGAGTTAGTCAAAACCCAGCTTGAGCCGATACAAACCAAACTTTTCAACAATCTGAACACCATGATTCAATTGCAGAAAGACTACACCACGCAAACGGCCACCAATGCGATTGAAGAGTCTTACTATGATGGCAATTCACTGTTGATACTGGCAGGCATCGCTTCATTGATTGGTGTGTGCATCGCCTGGCTGATTACTCGCCACATCAAAAAGCAACTGGGTGGCGAACCCACCTATGCCACACAGGTCACACAGGAAATCGCCCAGGGTAATCTCGCCATACCGATTAATCTGGCGACAGGCGACACGACCAGCCTGTTATCCGCCATGAACCACATGCGCAAGAGCCTGAGTGGTATTGTTGAACAGGTGCGTGAAAGCAGTGAATCCATCGCGACCGGAGCCAGCCAGATCGCCGCAGGCAGCACCGATCTCAGCCAGCGCACGGAAGAGCAAGCAGCCAACCTGCAACAAACCGCTGCCTCAATGGAAGAAATGAGCCAAACCGTGAGACAGAACTCAGATACGGTGCGTAACGCTGCACAACTGGCGCAGGCCACCAGCAATACTGCGGCTAAAGGTGGTGAAGCCGTCAACAATATCGTTATCACCATGAAAGAAATTACTGACAGCTCGCAAAAAATTGGTGACATCATCAGCGTCATTGATGGTATCGCTTTTCAGACCAATATTCTGGCGCTCAACGCCGCAGTAGAGGCCGCACGCGCGGGTGAGCAAGGACGAGGTTTTGCCGTAGTCGCTGGCGAAGTGCGCTCGCTGGCACAGCGCTCCGCCACCGCCGCCAAAGAGATTAAAGAGCTGATCGGCCACAGCGTCAAGAAAGTCGAGACGGGTTCTGCTCTGGTCAGCGATGCGGGAACGACGATCGAAGAGTTAGTGCGTCAAGCCCGCCACGTTGCCGACTTGATCAACGAAATTGGCGTCACCACGCAGGAACAAGAATCCGGCGTTTCACAGATTCATGATGCCGTTAACCAACTCGATCAGGTCACCCAGCAGAACGCTGCTCTCGTCGAGCAATCCGCTTCCGCTGCCGATAGCCTGAGCGATCAGGCCGCCCATCTGGTAGAGCTGATGAAAGTCTTCGTCGTTGAAGGCGGGTCGTCGCAGCATGTTGCATCGCCGCTGAAAAGGCCCACCAGCACAACGCTTTCCCTCGCTAATCCTAAAAGCAAAACGGGAAGCAGTAGCCAAAACTGGGAAACCTTTTAACGATTAAGTAAAAGAAAGCCAAACCGCTGAGCAATCAGCGGTTTTTTATCCCTTTTGAACCTGAACACCTCACATCACCACTTAGTACGTTTCCACTATTGATTGAAAAAAGAGTCGCTATGCATTGAAGAAAATGACCAACGCTTTCAATAGGGAAAAGCAATTAATAAAAAATAAAAATTAGCAATTGGCTTTATACCAAGTGAAATAGAATAAAATAAATAGAAAGTAAGAGAAGCGGCGATCTGAGATTATAAAGAACATCAAATATATGATGGTAAAAACACCATATCCTTCAAAAAAAAAGAATAAATGAAAACAAATATCGCTTTAGGGCTGAATAAATAAGCAAAAAATCATAATCGCAACGTTTATTAACATGGTTGTCAATTTAACATTACACCTCCCTCCCCGCTCGCGTGAAGTATAACCCCTATCGATATTGCGGCTTTCCTTTCATCCCTTTATACTCCTGCGCCATCATTTCTCCTTATATGCAAATGTTCTTCCGAACGAATTCACACTCACAGTACACCGCATTTCATCCATCATCACTTAGCGAATAACGTCACAGGAACCAGTAAGCACAGCTTACGTTTATTACCACAAGGAAACGGGCAATGAGTAAAAGGACACATAAACGCGATGGCACTTGCAAAATCAATATGTTCTCGCAACGTTTATTTCACATTACAAGCATACCAGTTCTAACAATAGTCGTTTTCAACATATAATAAGGGACACCATGAATCTCATCAAAAATAGCAGCCTGGGTAAAATGCTAGGGACAGGCTTTACTCTGGTCATTGCCATCGGTTTTCTGGTGGCGATATTTGGTCGTATCCAGTTAGACAAACTCGGCGAAAACATTCAAGTGTTATCGCAAGTCCGTATTGCCAACCTCCTGATGATGGAAGAGTTTAAAGACAACATTAACGCCAATGCGATTGCTGTCAGAAATCTGGTATTGCTGGAAGACGAGAGGCAAATGCAGGAAGAGAAAGCGCGTATCGAGGAGCTAATCTCTCGCAATAACGCACTGCTATTAAAAATAGACGATAGCACTGTCGATAAGCATGCTAAGGGGCTGGTAACCATACTGGAACAGGTACGCCCAGCTTACAGCGTCGCCATGAAAGAGGCTATTACGCTGGCGATGACAGGCAAGAATAACGAAGCACGTGACCTGTTATTAACCGACGTAAAAGCCAAGCAGGATTCTGTCTTTAACGCCTTGAATAACATGGTTAACTGGCAAGAGAAACTCACGGTTGAAATCGCCGATCAATCTTTAAAAAATGCGAATAATGCGGGTACGCTGATGGTCATCATCGCCCTGCTTTCCGTCGTGCTGGGTATACTGATTTCATGGTGGATCACTCGGACGATTAAACGCCAAATCGGGGGGGAACCGGCCTACACGCTGGAAGTAACGCGTCAGGTCGCACAAGGGAATCTGGCCGTTACGATTGAACTACGCGACGGAGACACCACCAGCGTACTGGCGTCGATAGAAGATATGCGTCAAAACCTGAGCAATCTTGTCGGTCAGGTACATCAGAGCAGCGAATCGATCGCCACGGGTGCGACACAGATCGCAATGGGCAACACCGATCTCAGCCAACGCACGGAAGAGCAGGCGGCGAACCTTCAGGAAACCGCCGCCTCGATGGAACAGATGAATACCACGGTGAAACAGAATGCGGCGACCGTGCGCACCGCAACAGAGTTAGCCCATTCTGCCAGCACTACGGCGCAGAAAGGCGGCGATGCAGTCAATAACGTTGTACGGACAATGGAAGATATCACCGCCAGTTCGCGTAAAATCGGCGATATTATCGGTGTCATAGATAGCATTGCTTTCCAGACCAACATTCTGGCCCTCAACGCTGCCGTTGAAGCAGCAAGAGCCGGTGAACAGGGCCGTGGCTTCGCCGTGGTCGCCAGTGAAGTGCGTTCTCTGGCACAGCGTTCCGCTTCCGCCGCGCGTGAAATCAAAGATCTGATTAGCGTAAGCGTAGCGAATGTAGAAATGGGTGAGAAACTGGTTAACGACGCAGGTATCACCATCAAAGACATTGTCGAAAAATCTCAGCACGTTGCTAACCTGCTCAGTGAAATCGGCCTGACAACACACGAGCAGGAACAAGGCGTTGCCCAAGTGAATGATGCGGTGAATCAGCTCGATCAGGTGACGCAGCAGAATGCCGCACTGGTGGAAGAGTCAGCTTCTGCCGCTGACAGCTTGAGTGAGCAGGCCAGAACGCTGCTGGAATTAATGGGCGTTTTCAAAATCAGCGGCGTTCAAGCACCAGCACCGCGACTGACATCACCGATGAAACCGCAAACTGCACCGAGATTGGCTCTAGCCAGCCAATCAGGTAACGCCAGCAGCAATAACTGGGAAACCTTTTAACGAAGACGGCCAAACTATCGTCTCCTTCAATGTTTTATCATAAAAACAAAGCCGCTGAGCCTTCAGCGGTTTTTTGTAGTATAGGGATAGCAAGAATAAATAATAAGGCTAAAAAAACCGCGATAATTAATAAACATCACAATTAGAAATAACAAGTTACAAACTAATAGTGATAAGGAAAGAAAATACTCCTTGCTGGGTATTAATTTGTTGATTGATATTTATTAATCCATCCTAATTACCATAAGAAAATAATATTAAATTTCCGCCGGATAATAAATCAGGGGGGTTTTATTACGCTTATTCTGCCATCAACCTATCACGTTATTGTCTACACTTTATTTGTCATTCCCTTAGCCTGTAAATATCCCCAACAGGCATTCCATACGTGTCTGAACGCGACAATTATTTCCTTTCGCCAATGCAGCGACTGGGCACACATGTCGCCGACATTCCTGCCTCGAAGAAATGTTGGGAGATAAGCGGAATGATAAAAACAATAGAGTTCGTGGGGCGAATCGCGTCTGTACCATCGCCCCTAGCATAAAAAAACGACACCTGCTGTGTCAGATCTCAATAAATAAAAAAGGAACATCATGAAGAATATAAGTTTGGGAAAAATGTTAGGGGCAGGATTTACGCTCATTATCGTTATTGGGTTTTTAGTCGCCATATTGGGTCGCATTCAATTAGAAAAGCTCGGGGGAAATATTCAGTTTTTGTCACAAATGCGTATTTCCAATCTCCTGCTCATGCAGGAAGTTAAAGACAACGTCAACATCGCGGCACGATCCATCAGAAATATTGCGCTACTAACCGACCAACAGCAAATGAAGGTGGAACAAGATCGCATTGAGAAAACCATCGCACGCAATAGCGATTTACTCGTACAAATACGCAAAAACGCGGTGGATAACGAGGCTAAAACACTGCTCGCCACGTTCGAGCAGGCTCGCCCCGCGTATACCAGCAGCATGAAGAAAGCCATCGTTCTGGCTATGACCAGCGAACACGACGCATTTCGTAACGTCCTGCTGACGGAGGTACGCACCACGCAAGCAAGCGTATTCGATACGCTGGATAAAATGGTTGAGATGCAAAAACAACTGACTGTCACGCTCGCCAATGAATCTGAGAATAATGCGTTACGCGCTGGCACCCTAATGCTGATCATCGCACTGGGCTCTGCTCTGCTGGGAGGCGTTGTTGCCTGGTGGATTACCCGGAAAATCAAGCGCCAGCTTGGTGGGGAACCCGCCTATACGCTGGAGATTACCCGCCAGGTTGCACAAGGGAATCTTGCCATCGCTATTGAACGACGCGCCGGAGACACCACCAGCGTCCTCGCTGCGATGGAGGAAATGCGCCAAAGCCTGAGCAATATCGTTGGGCAAGTCCATCAAAGCAGCGAGTCTATCGCCACAGGCGCTAGTCAGATTGCGATGGGGAATACCGATCTCAGCCAGCGCACAGAAGAGCAGGCCGCCAACCTGCAAGAAACCGCTGCTTCCATGGAAGAAATGAATACCACGGTTAAACAGAACGCCGACACCGTGCGCACCGCCGCACAGCTCGCCAACTCAGCCAGTGCCGCCGCCCGTAAAGGAGGGGATGTCGTCAACAACGTCGTGCGGACTATGGAAGAGATCACGGCTAGTTCACGTAAAATCGGCGATATTATTGGCGTGATTGACGGTATTGCTTTCCAAACCAATATTCTGGCACTCAACGCCGCTGTCGAAGCCGCGCGAGCGGGAGAACAGGGACGCGGGTTTGCAGTCGTCGCCGGAGAAGTTCGCTCATTGGCTCAACGCTCCGCTTCTGCTGCGCGTGAAATCAAGGATCTGATTGGCGTTAGCGTAGGAAAAGTGGAAGCCGGTGAGGCGCTCGTTAACGAAGCGGGCATCACCATAGAAGAAGTTGTGGAACAATCGCAGCGAGTCGCCAGCCTTATCACGGAGATCGGCCTGACTACGCATGAGCAGGAACAGGGCGTTTCTCAAGTCAATGATGCGGTGAACCAACTCGATCAGGTCACTCAGCAGAACGCGGCACTGGTTGAAGAGTCGGCTTCCGCCGCAGATAGCCTGAGCCAACAGGCCAAAAATCTGCTTGAACTGATGGGGGTTTTCAAAATTGACGGCGTCCAGCCACAGCGAGCCGCACCACCGGTAGCTACGCAATCCAGACCGAGACTGACGTTAGCTGGCAAGTCGAGTCACCAGAACTGGGAAACCTTTTAAGCATAGAATCGATTCACGCTAAAAAAGACGATTAATACTAAAAAAGCCGCTGAAATATCAGCGGCTTTTCACATCAACAGATTACCTGCTATCAGCAATTACAGCGCCCGACGCAGCCGCGCCACCGCTTCATGCATTTGCTCATCCGTTGCCGTTGCAAAGGACAGACGCAGCGTTGAGTAATCGATATTATCTGGGAAGAAGAACTCACCCGGAACGAAGACAACCCCCTGTTCCAGCGTCTTCTTCAGCCATTCCGTGGTGTTGAAATCGTCCTGACGGAACTTCGCCCACAGGAACATCCCACCTTTCGGCTGGTTGAAGGTGATCACATCACCCAGCTCTTTCTCAATAAGCTGTGCCAGCAGTTCGCCTTTATGCTTATAGGCATGGCGAATTTTTTCGATCTGCGTATCCAAACGGCCCAGCCCCAGATAGCATTCTGCGACGGTCTGCGACAGCGCGCTGGCGTGCAAATCGGCAGCCTGCTTGATAATTGCTACCTTGTGCAACAGCCAGTCCGGCAGAATCGCCCAACCAAGACGCAGACCCGGAGCCAACACTTTCGAGAACGTGGAGGTATACAGTACGTATTCCGTGCTGCCCAGCTTATCCTGCGCCAGTTGGAACAGCGTCGGGTTGCGCTCTTCGGTGAAACGCAATTCGCCATACGGATCGTCTTCGATAATGACAAAACCGTAGCGCTCCGCCAGTTGAACCAATTGCAGGCGACGTTCATAACTCAGCGTCACGCCGCTCGGGTTACCGAAGTTCGGGACAATATAGACGCCCTTGATGCGCTGTTTCTTCAACAGCTCTTCCAGCTCATCAACCACCATGCCGTCGGCATCGGATGACACCGACATCACATTCGCCTGCGCCAGTTCCAGCGTTTGCAGCGCCGCCAGATACGTTGGGCGTTCAACGACGAACACATCGCCGGGATCGATCATCGCACGCATAATCAGGTCCAGTGCCTGCTGTGAACCTGCCGTCACTACGATATCGTCGCCGCGTGTTTTTACGCCGCGCACCGCACACAGATCGGCAATGCGATCGCGCAGTATGCCGCTGCCTTCGGTTAAGCCGTACTGGAATGCCGTTTTCGGCTGTTCGGTAATCGCTAACTGCGTGGCCTGATTTAACCCTTCGAAATCAAACAATGCATCTGATGGGATCCCGCCAGCCAGCGAGATAATGTTTTCCATCTTGCTGTGTTTCAGCAGTTCACGGATGGCGGAACTTTTTAACTGGGCGATGCGGTGCGCTAACAACCCTTCAATGGCCATGTCTTCTTAACCCTTCTACGAAACAGGCCGGTAAACCGGCCCGATATCGACTATTTTATTAACATTATCCGCCTAGATAGGCCGAACGTACCGCTTCATTAGCTAACAATGCCGCACCGGTATCTTCCAATACGATATGGCCGTTTTCAAGTACATAACCCCGGTCAGCCAGTTTCAGCGCCTGATTGGCGTTTTGCTCCACCAGGAAGATAGTCATGCCCTCTTCGCGCAGTTGCTGGATAGTATCAAAAATTTGCAAAATAATAATCGGTGCCAGCCCCAACGATGGCTCGTCCAGCAGCAGTAAACGCGGCTGGCTCATCAGCGCACGACCAATCGCCAGCATCTGCTGCTCACCGCCAGACATGGTGCCGGAACGCTGGGCGCGTCGCTCATACAGGCGCGGGAACAGATCGTAGACGCGCGCAATACGCTCCTGATACTGATCGCGCTCGGCAAAGAACCCGCCCATCGCCAGATTTTCTTCTACCGTCATGCGGGAAAAGACGCGACGACCTTCCGGCACAATCGCGATCGCTTCGCGCATAATCTGCGCCGTCTGCCAGTGTGTGATGTCCTTACCGTCAAACGTAATCGAGCCTTCCGTTGCGCGCGGATCGCCGCACAGCGTGCCCAGCAACGTGGTTTTACCGGCACCGTTAGCACCGATCAACGTGACAATCTCGCCCTGATTAATATGCAGGCTAACCTGATGCAGCGCCTGAATTTTTCCGTAGTGGGCAGAAACCTGATGTAATGACAGCATAAACGTTATCCTTCACCCAAATATGCACGGATGACATCCGGGTTGTTACGAATTTCAGCCGGGGTGCCTTGTGCCAGCGGCGTTCCCTGATTGACGACATAAATCCGGTCGGAAATCCCCATGACCAGCTTCATATCATGTTCAATCAACAGAACAGACACCTGATGGCTATCGCGCAGTTCCACAATTAGCTGATTTAACTCGTCAGTTTCTTTCGGGTTCAGACCCGCGGCGGGTTCATCGAGCATCAGCAGCTCAGGCCGCGTCACCATACAGCGGGCAATTTCCAGACGGCGCTGCTGGCCGTAAGCCAGATTCCCCGCCTGACGGTTCGCTAAATCTAACAGACCGATACGCTCCAGCCACACCGCGGCGCGCTCTTGTGCATCCGCTTCGGCACGGCGAAAACCCGGTGTTTTCAACAGCCCGGCAAACACGCCGCTTTTCAGATGCTGGTGCTGCGCAACCAGCAGGTTCTCGATCACCGACATTTCACGGAACAAACGAACGTGCTGGAATGTGCGCACCACCCCCATACGGGCAATGGCCTGTCCGGGTAACCCTTCCAGATGACGATCGCGCAGCATAATGGTGCCGCCACTCGGGCGATAGAAACCGGTCAGGCAGTTAAAGACCGTGGTTTTCCCTGCACCGTTCGGACCAATCAGCGAGACGATTTCGCCAGTATGAATGTCCATTTCAACGTTGTTGACCGCCAGCAGGCCGCCAAAACGCATCATCAGACCTCGGACTGATAATAGTGGCTGCGTGCTCATGCTTGCTCTTCCTTCTTCGCGACTTTCAACTTCATCTCAGGACGCGTCATCGGCAGCAAGCCTTGCGGACGCCAAATCATCATCAGAACCATCAATGCACCCAGCAACAGCATGCTGTATTCATTCAGGTCACGCATCAGTTCGCGAGACACGACCAGCAGGATCGCAGCGAGAATGACCGCAAACTGCGAGCCCATGCCGCCCAGCACAACGATGGCCAGCACAAAGGCCGACTCAGCAAATGTAAACGATTCCGGGCTGACAAACCCTTGACGCGCGGCAAACAGCGTACCCGCGAACCCAGCGAATGCGGCGCTGATGGTAAAGGCGGTCAGCTTGATGCGCGTTGGGCTCAGCCCCAGAGAACGACAGGCGATCTCATCATCGCGTAGCGCTTCCCAGGCGCGGCCCAGCGGCATCCGCAGCAGACGATTAATCACAAACAGGGTTAATATGACCAACAGCAGCGCGACCAGATACAGGAAGATGACGCGATCGCTGGGGTCATATTGCAGACCGAAGAAATTATGGAACGTATCCCAACCGCCATCGCGCGCGCTGCGGCCAAATTCCAGACCCAAGAAGGTCGGTTTAGGGATCTGGCTGATGCCGTTCGGGCCACCGGTAATTTCGGTATTGTTCAGCAACAGGATACGGACAATTTCGCCGAACCCGAGCGTCACAATCGCCAGATAGTCGCCGCGTAAACGCAGCACCGGGAACCCCAGCAGGAAGCCGGACAGCGCCGCCGCCATGCCCGCCAGCGGCAAACTTTCCCAGAAACCCAATCCGTAATAGTGGTTCAGCAAGGCATAGGTATACGCGCCAATGGCGTAAAACCCGCCGTAGCCCAACACCAGCAGACCGGACAGCCCCACGACGACGTTCAAGCCCAGACCCAGCATCACGTAAATCAATGTGAGGGTGGCAATATCCACCGTACCGCGCGAGACCAGAAACGGCCAGGCAATAGCGGCGATAATCAACGCGGCAGCCAATACCTTCTGCCGTGGCGTACTGCCATCAAAACTGGGCAGCACCAGCGACGGTGCGGAAAATTTCTTGATGCTTTGCTGGAAGAACGGGCGGATCAATTGAAAGAAGAACACCACGATGCAGCCCGCACCAATCCAATACCAGCGAACTTCATCGGCACCGCGCACTACCAGTTTGGTGCCATCCAGCGCCAGTTGCATGCCCATTAAAAACGAGGCCAGCACCAGCAGCATGAACGCGGAAACTAACGCATTAAACAGGTTGAGCTGTTTCATACCTTCTCAACCTCCGGGCGACCCAGAATGCCAGTAGGCATCACCAGCAGCACCACAATCAGCAGCGCAAATGACACCGCATCTTTGTATTCCGTGCTCAGGTAAGCGGACGTCAGCGCTTCCGCTACGCCTAAAATCAGCCCGCCGATCATCGCACCTGGGATACTACCAATCCCACCCAGTACCGCAGCCGTAAAGGCTTTCATTCCGGCCATGAAGCCAATGTAGGGGTTGATGACACCGTAAAATTGTCCCAGCAGCACACCGGCAACGGCGGCCATGAGCGCGCCAATGACGAAGGTCAGAGAGATGACGCGATCGGTGCTGATACCCAACAGGCTAGCCATTTTCAAGTCTTCCGCACAGGCACGACAGGCGCGTCCCATACGGGAATAGCGAATAAATAGCGTCAGCGCCAGCATGGCGAGGAATGTAACAATCCAGATGGTCAACTGCATGGTGCTAATGGTGGCAGTAAAGCCATTGCTTTCACCCAGCACCCACTGGCCGGTCACCAGACTCGGCAGCGCAACATCACGTGAGCCTTGATTCAGACTGACGTAGTTTTGCAGGAAAATCGACATCCCGATGGCAGAAATCAGGGCAATCAGACGCTTTGACGTTCGCACGGGACGGTAGGCCACCCGTTCGATACTCCAGCCATAAGCGCTGGAAATCACTACGGCGGCAATGAAGGCAACGCTAATCAGCAGCCAGCCAGTGTCGATGCCCATCATCATCAGGGCCGCAATAACAATAAAGGAGACATAGCTACCGATCATATAAACCTCGCCGTGTGCGAAGTTAATCATGCCGATAATGCCGTAGACCATGGTGTAACCAATGGCGATCAGCGCATAGGTGCTGCCCAACGTCAGGCCGTTGAACATCTGCTGAAGAAAGTAGAGGAACTGCTCGGACATACCTTAACCTTAAATGCCGCCCCCGCGCCTTGCGGCAACGGGGGCTTCGGTATTGAGGGATTCGTAGTGGTACACACTCAGAAAGCGGAGAATGCTCTCCACGCAAAAGAGGCAGACAACGGCACATTCATCCGCTACCGCCTCCCCGGCATGATGATTATTTCACTGCGCTGGAAGTACCGTCTTTGTGCCACTCAAATACGCCAAATTCAAACCCTTTCAGGTCGCCTTTTGCATCCCAGCTTAATGGCCCCATTACGGTATCCACGGAGTTTGCTTTCAGATCCGCGACCAGTTTTTCCGGCTCATCGCTACCGGTACGAGTCATCGCCGTGGTCAGCGATTGCAGCGCAGCGTAGGTCGTCCAGACGAACGGGCCCGTTGGATCCAGTTTCTTGGCCTTCAGCGCATCCACAATCGGTTGGTTAGCTGGCACCTGATCATAGCGCTTCGGCAGCGTCACCAGCATACCTTCAGACGCATCGCCTGCGATGTTGGACAGCGAGGAGTTACCCACGCCTTCTGGCCCCATGAATTTGGTGGTCATGCCAGCCTGACGTGCCTGACGCAGAATCTGCCCCATTTCCGGGTAGTAACCGCCGAAATAAACGAAATCGACGTTCTCTTTCTTCATACGTGCAATCAGCGTGGAGAAATCTTTGTCACCCGCTGTCACACCTTCAAACAGCACAACATTCGCGCCGGCTTTTTTCAGGCTATCCTGAACAGAGCGGGCTAGGCCTTCGCCGTATTGCTGCTTGTCATGAACCACGGCGATGCGCTGCGGTTTGAGGGATTCGACAATGTATTTAGCCGAAGTTGGCCCCTGATCGGAGTCCAGCCCCGTCGTGCGCAGCACCATTTTGTAGCCGCGCGTCGTCAAATCGGCGTTGGTTGCCGCAGGCGTAATCATGATCACGCCTTCTTCTTCATAGATATTAGACGCAGGCTGCGTGGAGGAGGAACACAGATGACCAATCACATAACGGATACCGTCAGTGACAACTTTGTTCGCGACAGCAACCGCCTGCTTAGGGTCGCACGCGTCATCATATTCAACGCCAACCAGCTTGTTACCGTTTACGCCGCCTTTTGCGTTGATGTCAGCAATGGCCTGGCGCGCACCAATGAACTCCATATCACCATACTGCGCAACGGGACCAGACATCGCACCAACAACCGCGACCTTAATATCGGCAGCATTAACGGCATGGCTAAACGCCACCGCCACACAACTCATCAGCAATACTTTACCTTTACTGAATTTCATTCTTTTTACCCCATCTGTCATTATGGATATTGCCGAAAACCTGACCGCCATCCGCCATAACCTGGCTATTTTCTTATAAGTAAGAAAGGCTTAGGTTATTATTAGTAATAATTTCTAATAAGGCTTTATTTTTCATATTATTAAACAGGAATATTATGCTGCAAATCAACTAACACTGTCAGAAACAAGCGGAGCAAACAGCATAAAATGCCAGATGCAAAAACCAGCATTTAATTTATATATAGTCAGATATTCTACTTTATGCATTAATTGTTGATGGATTACTCGAAAAACAAAGAATACGAAAAACATTTGCCCTATTAACCATAACGCTCAAATTACACAACTGTTCCACTACAAAACAACTACATTATTCTTCACTCACATGATGGAGTGCCGATAAAAATGAAACTAACCGTTGAATGCCTCACCCGGCTCAGCTCTCAGGATAAAATTGATCTGGCGAAAATTTGGCCGCATCAGAACATTGAATTACTCGAAGAAGGGCTCACGCCCGATCGGCGGTTGTTTACCGCTCGTTTTAACGATCGGCTATTAGGCGGAGTGCTGGTCGAGATTGAAGGGGAATATGCGGAACTGAGCGATCTGATGGTGCGAGAAGTCACGCGCCGACGTGGCGTAGGACAATTGTTGATTGACGAAGCGCGTCGTCAGCTTCCTGAAGTTAAAGAGTGGTGGCTGGCCACGGCCAATCATGCCGCGATCAAAGAAGAAGTACTGGCACGCTTTATGGTGTCCTGCGGCTTCTCACCCGTATCCGGCGGCTGGCGCTATATCCGCAGAAAAGAAACACCGCTGATCCTTGACGTCATCAATCCAGAGAAGCCATAAACCTCCCTCGAATTCCTGACGCTCACAGCAGACAAAAACAAAACGACCGGGCATTACCCGGTCGCTTACCAAGAGACGATGAAAACGATTAGGCTTCTATCGCCGCTCGCAGTTTTTTCATCGCATTCTTTTCTAACTGACGCACACGCTCTGCGGAAACGCCGTATTGATCGGCCAGTTCCTGCAAGGTGGATTTGTTGTCATCATCCAGCCAGCGCGCGCGAATAATGTGCTGGCTACGTTCATCCAGCCCTTCCAGCGCGTAGGTGAGCTTATCGGCCGCATGCGTATCCCAGTTGTCTTCTTCAATGCCACCGGCAAAGTCAGACGATTTATCCTGTAGGTAAAGCATTGGCGACATCGCTTTGCCGTCGTGAGAATCTTCTTCCGGCGTCGGATCGAACGTCATGTCCTGCGCCGCCATACGGGATTCCATCTCACGCACGTCTTTGCTGGTCACGCCAAGTTCACGCGCGACCAGTTCGACCTCATCCTGATTAAACCAGCCGAGACGTGTTTTCGTCTTCCGCAGGTTAAAGAACAGCTTACGCTGTGCTTTGGTGGTCGCCACTTTCACGATACGCCAGTTACGCAGCACGTATTCATGAATTTCAGCTTTGATCCAATGCACGGCGAAAGAAACCAGACGCACGCCAACTTCAGGGTTGAAGCGACGTACCGCCTTCATCAGGCCGATGTTCCCTTCCTGAATCAGGTCCGCTTGCGGCAGGCCGTAACCGGAATAATTGCGGGCAACGTGAATAACAAAGCGCAGGTGTGACAGAATCAGGTGCTTAGCAGCCTCCAGATCGCCCTGATAATGCAGTCGTTCAGCCAGCGCCCGCTCTTCCTCCGCCGTCAGCATCGGATAGGCATTGGCGGCACGAATATACCCTTCCAGACTGCCCTGGGGAACTAAGGTGAAAGTTTGCATATCTTTGGTCATTCAACCCTCTCAGTTGCTCTACTCGTCATATTACAATCGGCTATCTTAGCACTGCTTCGCCGCATCGTTTTGCGTGAAAATGGCAAAATGCGGCACCTTAAAGCGTATTTATCGAATACCTTAAAATCCGTCTATTCAGACTGTGATTTCGCTCGCAAGTTCCTATCATTTTATTCACCTCATGCCAGAGATCAAGCAGGAGACAAACGAACGGTGAATCAAAGGGAAAACACAGCGGGAAGTACAAAGAAGAGATGTCGCTGAGGAGGTTTCCCCTGCAATACGGTCTGAATTACAGGGGAAAATTATACCAGAAAAAGCTTACTGTGGTGTAAAACGGCGTAAATGTTGTACCGTTGCCAACCAGGCGGCCAACCAGCCAATCATACCGGCGATTAACAGCAGCAGCAGGGACTCGTCCCAGCTCAGCCCTTTGACGGCAAACGTCGTACCGAAGACGGCAGCAACCTGCGCCACCACCGCATCCAATTTCCAGACCAGCGCTTGCGATAGGATCAGCGACAACACCGCACCGCCGACACCCATTGCCGCACCGCCGTTCAGGAACGGACGCAGAATAAAACCGTCCGTCGCGCCGATCAATTTCATCACGTTGATGGTTTCACGGCGGCTGAAAATACTCAGACGCACGCTGTTACCGATCACCAAAAAGACGGCAATAACCATCAGGACGCCAATCGTTGCAGAAATTTGCCCGACCAGATTGGTCAACGCCACCAGTCGTGCGAACCAACTGTCGTCCATCCGTACTTCAGCCACGCCCTGCGTCGCCGCCACGCGATCGCGCAGCGTTGTCAGCGTGGTCGAATCCTGAAAACTCATTTTCGGCGTGATAATCGCGACTGCCGGCAGCGGATTTTCTTCCAGCATATCCAACGCGCCGCCAAAACCGGACCAGTTGCGGAACTCGCCCATCGCTTCATTACGCGACAGGTAATTGACCTTATCGACGCCGTCTTCAGATTGAAGCTGCGTGATGACGGCCTGCGCCGCGTTGTCATCCAGCGATTTATCCAGATACACCGTCAACTGCGGCGATGGATACCACTGTGTGGCGGCCTGACTCACGTTTTTCCATACCAGATAACAGATGCTGGGCAACGCCAGCGAGATGGCGATGACCATCACGGTCAGAAAAGTGGCCAACGGCTGGCGCAGCATATCGGCCAGCGTATTGGTCCAGGCATAGCGCCACTGTTCCTGCCAGCCACCGCGCAGTGCTTTCGCTTTTGCGACAGGCTTTTTCGCATTACGGACGTTATTCGCCATTGTGGTTTCCCCCCACCATGCGGCCATCCGACAGCGTCAGCACACGGTAATGACGGCGGGCGATCAGCCCAGTATCATGCGTCGCCATCAGTACCGTGACACCGACACGATTGAATTCTTCAAACAGGCGTAAAATCCCTTCTGACAGCGCTTCGTCCAGGTTACCGGTCGGTTCATCCGCCAGCAACACCGCGGGTTTGTTCACCACCGCGCGCGCAATGCCCACACGCTGCTGCTCACCGCCGGATAACTGGATTGGATAGTTCTTCGCTTTATCCAGCAGGCCTACTTTGTCCAGTGCCGCAGATACCCGACGACGAATATCCTCACTGCTGGCGCCTGCGATAATGAGCGGCATCGCAACGTTGTCATAGACCGTGCGCTCCATCAGCAGGTGGTGATCCTGAAAGATCATACCGATCTGACGCCGCAGAAACGGGACTTCGCGTTTTTTCAGGCGGCTAATATTGTGGCCGCCAAACAGAATCTGACCCGCGCTGGGACGTTCAATGCCACAAATCAGTTTCAGCAGGGTACTTTTCCCCGCGCCGGAATGGCCGGTCAGGAACGCCATTTCCGCTGGGCGCAGATGGAAATCCACCCCTTGCAATGCCTGACGCCCACCGAGGTAAGCTTTACTGACCTGTTCAAAACGAATCATCCGTTTTAATCCTCTCGGGCAAAAAGTGCCTCAATAAAATCGTCGGCCTTGAATGGCCGTAAATCTTCAATGCCTTCACCTACCCCAATATAGCGGATAGGAATCGCAAACTGGTCGGCAATGGCGAAAATCACGCCGCCTTTCGCGGTCCCGTCTAGCTTAGTCAAGGTAATGCCCGTCAGCCCAACCGCCTCATTAAACAGCTTGGCCTGACTCACCGCGTTTTGCCCGGTGCTGGCATCCAGCGTCAGCATCACTTCATGCGGTGCGTCTTCGTCCAGCTTCTTCATCACGCGCACGATCTTTTTCAGCTCTTCCATCAGGTGCGCTTTGTTCTGCAAACGCCCTGCGGTATCCGCAATCAGGACATCCACACCGCGCGCTTTCGCGGCCTGAATCGCATCGAAAATCACCGATGCCGAATCCGCACCGGTATGTTGCGCGACCACTGCCACGTTATTGCGCTGTCCCCAGACCTGAAGCTGCTCGACGGCTGCCGCACGGAAGGTATCTCCCGCCGCCAGCATCACAGATTTGCCTTGCGCCTGGAACTGACGTGCCATTTTACCGATGGTGGTGGTTTTACCCACGCCATTAACGCCAACCATCAGAATGACATACGGCGTTTTGCCTTCGATATTCAGCGGGGCGTCCACCTTAGCAAGAATCTCCGCCATTTCTTCTTTCAGCTTAACAAAAAGCGTATCAGCATCTTTCAGTTGGCGACGACTGACGTGCTCCGTCAGGCTACTGATGATTTTACGGGTGGTCTCAACCCCGACATCCGCAATCAGCAGTTGTTCTTCCAGTTCATCAAACAGATCGTCGTCGATTTTCTTACCGCGAAACAATCCGATAAATCCGGAACCGAGGTTCTGGCGCGTTTTCACCAGGCTGCGTTTCAGCCGAGCGAAGAAACCTTCTTTCGTCGGGCGTTCTTGCTCTTGCGCCACAACAGGCACGTCATCCCGTTGCTCACTTTCCTGTTCTTCATCCTGCTCTTCCAACTGCGCGACGCCCAACTCCGCGTCAACCACCGTCACACTTTCTGCGATCTCGACCTGCACGATCGGATCGGCGATATTTCGATCAAGAACATCATGTTCGATCGTGTCACGATCGTCTGCCTCAACGGTAACCTCACGCTCGGCGACCAGTAGGTCCAGCGCTTGCGCTTCAACCTCTATCTTTTCTTCAACGACCCTATTTTCTTCAACGGCGCGACTTTCTTCAGATACGGATTCTTCCGGCAGCGGTTGCTCTACGCACTCTGGCGTAGGCTCAACGGTCTGGTGAGTCGATGCGGCGGCATCCGATTCAGCAACGGGCACATCTTCAACGACCGGTTGCTCTTGTTGTTTTTCTTCTTGCTTCCCGAGTCCCAGCCAGGAAAAAAAACCGCGCTTCTTTTCTTTTGACATGTGTAATCGCGCTCCACGCTGCGAATCAATCAATGAAAATTATATTTAAACAACAAGTTTAACACTTTCCTGCCGACAGCAACACGCAGCCAGCGGGGCAATGACGGACAATTCTCCGTGCTACCGACAATCTTCGTAACGAAAGGCAATGTCCGTTACGAAGTGTGTCAAACGTCGCGCGTTACCAGAAGACCGCCGACAGCACAAAATTTTGGCTTAAGCGCCTTAACGTCCATCTTAACATTCCCTCGACACGTAACCGCCGCTAGAATAGCGCCAGAAATTTTCTGCCCGCATCCACACCATGATGATGCGGCACAACAATAACCCTGTGAGCTATGGCTAAAAAAAATGCATCGTCAGCCGCCGGACAAATCCGAATCATCGGTGGTCAATGGCGCGGCAGAAAACTCCCGGTTCCTGATAGCCCCGGTTTACGTCCCACGACCGATCGCGTGCGGGAAACGCTGTTTAACTGGCTAGCCCCCGTCATTCAGCAGGCGCGCTGTCTGGACTGCTTTGCCGGTAGCGGTGCGCTCGGGCTGGAAGCGCTGTCTCGTTATGCGGCTCATGCCACATTATTGGAGATGGAGCGTGCAGTCGCCCAGCAATTAACGCAAAATCTGGCACTGCTTCGGGCGGAAAACGCTGAGGTGGTCAATACTGATGCCCTGAGCTGGCTGGCGAAGCCGGGTACTCCGTTTGACGTCGTGTTTCTCGATCCGCCGTTCCGCAAAGAACTGCTGAACAACACGCTTGCTCTGCTGGAACAACAGGGCTGGCTGGCACCAGACGCGTGGATTTACGTGGAAACAGAGGCGGAAAATGCGCAACTGACCATCCCGGAGAATTGGCAACTGCACCGTGAAAAAATTGCGGGTCAGGTCGCCTACCGTTTGTATATCCGTCAGTGATCTTTGCAGCAACGTAAGGGTAAGAGATGATTTTGATTAACCTTGGCAGATTATTGATGCTGGGCGTGTGGGGATTCCTGTTGCTTAATCTGATTCAGCCGTTTCCCAAGCCGTTGAATATCTTCATGACCGTGGCGATGGTGTTTATGATCCTGATGCACGGTTTTCAACTGCTGCTGTTGAAATCCAGCCAACCGAAAGACAGCCCTGCGCTGGACCGGACGCTTCAGGCGCGTATTTTCCTTTTTGGTGTGTTTGAACTGCTGGCGTGGCAGAAAAAACAGCCCAAGCCACCGAAGCCGTAAGCGCTACTGGGGCACAATATTTCCTGGGGCACCAGGCATCAATACCGTGCCCTTTCGTCCCACAGAGGGCGCACCGCAAAAATCAGGACTTTTTACCGGGAAGGTAAGGGAACGCGGTGACGTTATCGCCTAAATCAGAAATGCGGGCGCTGCCTTTTTCCGTCACGGCATCAATACGAATAATCGCCTGTAACGGGATGAAACTGCGGCTCACGCCGGAGAATTCCGTTTTCAGTTTCTCGGTTGACGGGTCAACCAACACCGTAGACTGGCTATCAAATACAAAGTCGGCAATTTCAATAAAACCAAACAGGCTGCTTTGCACCAACTCACGCACGTAAAGCTGGTAATTCTTACCGTTATTTATAAATTGAATACGATAAAGTGCGGATTCATTACTCATTAAACACAATGCTCCCTTCAGAGACGTCGCGGCGTAAAAACGGGCGATAACATAACATGAAGCTCACGAAAGGCGCATCCGTCTCACGCCGTGTTGTTTAACTTCCTCACAATCCCCTACACTGGATAAAGAACGGTTTATTTTTATCCTGACACAAACAAAAACACAAAAAGGACACGCTATGCTTTGGTCATTTATTGCTGTGCTTTTTTCTGGTTGGCTGTATGTGGACGCCAGCTATCGTGGCCCAACATGGCAGCGTTGGTTATTCAAACCCGTCACAATGCTATTGCTGCTGGCGCTAGCCTGGCAGACACCACTGCTCGGCGTGCCGGGCTATCTGATCGTGCTGGGGCTACTGGCTACGCTGGTGGCAGATACCCTGCTGCTGCTCCCGACTCAGCGCCTGCTTTACGCCTTTGCGGCCTATTTCCTCTCCCACCTGCTGTACACCATCGGTTTTTTTACCGGGCAAGTCTCGTTCACCTTTTTCTGGCCGTTGGCATTGACGCTGATCGTTGTGGCCGCACTCCTTATCGCCATTATCTGGGGGCGATTAGATGCACAACGCTGGCCTGCCTGCGCGTTTATTATCATGACAACGCTGATGGTGTGGATTGCCGGTGAGCGTTATTTTGCACTGGGGACAAGCGCGAACTTCTCCCTGCTAACGGGCACCGTACTGCTGTTTATCGCCCATGCGATATGGCTGATTCACCATTATCGTTTCCCGTTCCGCGCCCATCAGGCGATAGTGGCGGCGGGCTATTTTGGCGGCCATTTCCTGATCGTGCGCTCCCTCTATTTCTGACGTTCGCGACGCTCACGAAAGGCTGGCTAAGCCTTGAGCGGCGGTGTAAAGTTCCTGATGAGAATGGCTATCACTAATAACCCAGGAGGAAGACATGCACTCTCATCAGCATCACCACAGCACTGAGAAATCAGCCTGCTGCAATAACAGCGTTCACCACGCGCCACGCAGCGCCAAAAGCTGCTGCAACGAGCACACCCAGCATTCGAACCACGCCGACCACAGTTGCTGTTCAACCAAGCATACGTCCGATGCCACCGTTCAGACCGCATGTGGCACAGAGCAGCACTCGTCAGACAGCGGCGGTAGCGCGGATTCAGACGACCCCGACGGTGGCGACAGCGACAGGCCCCGATCCCACCAGCGTTTCAGTTGGAAAATCAGCGGGATGGATTGTCCCAGTTGCGCACGTAAAATCGAAAATGCCGTAAAAAATCTCACCGGAATTGAACAAGCCAAAGTGCTGTTCGCCACCGAAAAATTGGTGGTTGATGCCTACACCGATATCCGTCCTCAGGTTCAACATGCCGTTCAGCAAGCTGGCTTCACCTTGCAGGACACTGCACTCCCCATCGCACCACCCGACACGTCTACCGTGCGTCGTTTCGTGCATGAATATGGTTTCTTAATACTTTTCACGTTGCTGGCTGCTGCAAGCTGGGGACTTTCCCTGCTAAGCGAGCGCAGCGGGCAGATCGCGTTTATCGCAACTACCCTTGTCGGGCTGATTCCAATCCTGAAAAAAACGGTGCAGCTCATTCGCACGGGTACGCCTTTCGCGATTGAAACGCTAATGAGCGTGGCTTCCATCGGAGCGCTCTTGATTGGTGCCACCACCGAAGCCACCGTTATTTTGCTGCTGTTTATGCTGGGCGAATATCTGGAATCTTACGCGGCAAACCGTGCACGACGGGGCGTAACCGCACTGATGGCACTGCTTCCTGAAGATGCTACGGTCGTAGGAAACGGGCAGCGACGCCTCGTCCCTGTTGCGAGTCTGGTGCCCGGCGATGTCATTGAAGTCGCTCCCGGCGAACGGCTCCCTGCCGATGCAGAACTCTTGAACAGCGACGCCAGCTTTGATGAAAGCGCCCTAACCGGCGAGTCGGTGCCGATTGAGCGCACACCCGGTGAAAAAATTGCCGCTGGTAGCTTGTGTGTCGATCGGGTCGTGCAGTTGCGAGTGGTTTCACAACCGGGCAACAGTGCCATCGACCGTATTCTGCAATTGATAGAAGAAGCAGAAGAGCGCCGCGCACCGATAGAACGCTTCCTCGATAAGTTCAGCCACTACTACACACCTGCCATTATGCTGCTGTCGCTGTTAGTGATTCTGGTGCCGCCGCTGCTGCTGGCACAACCGTGGCAAGAATGGATTTATCGCGGTCTGACGCTGCTGTTAATCGGCTGTCCGTGTGCGCTGGTGATCTCAACGCCTGCGGCGATTACCTCTGGGCTGGCCGCCGCAACACGCCGTGGAGCGCTAATTAAAGGCGGGGCAGCGCTGGAATCGCTGGGCAGCATCAAGACTATCGCATTTGATAAAACCGGCACGCTGACGGAAGGCAAGCCGCAGGTGACGGACGTGTTACCCGCAGCAGGTATTAGCGAAACGGCGTTGCTGACGCGCACCGCTGCGGTGGAATCAGGTTCACACCATCCGCTTGCCAAGGCGATCGTCCAGCATGCGTTATCCAGCAGCACGTTCCTGCCGCTGGCGGAAAACCGTAAAGCGCTGGCGGGTGTCGGCGTTGAAGGCACGATAGGCAGCAAACGGATTCAGGTCAGCGCCCCAAGCCGCATCGCAACCAATCTGCTTGATGCCGACTGGTTGCAACGGGTCGATATGTTGGAAAGCGAAGGGAAAACCGTCGTGGTGGTGCAAGAAGACGACAGGCTGCTCGGCTTGTTGGCATTGAGTGATACGTTACGCCACGATGCGCGTGAAGCGTTGGATGCCTTGCAGCAATTGGGGGTCCGCGGCGTCATGCTCACGGGCGATAATCCCCGCGCAGCGGCAGCGATTGCAGCGACATTGGGGATCGATTACCGAGCCAGCCTGCTCCCTGCCGATAAGGTCACAGCAGTCAGCGAACTGAGTCAGCAGCACCCCGTGGCAATGGTGGGCGACGGTATCAACGACGCGCCAGCCATGAAAGCCGCAACCATCGGCATCGCGATGGGAAGCGGTACGGATGTGGCGCTGGAAACCGCCGATGCAGCATTAACCCACAGCCGCCTGACCGGGCTAGCGGCCATGATCAGCTTGTCACGGGCAACGCAGCGTAATATTCGTCAGAACATTACCATCGCGCTGGGGCTGAAAGCGGTATTTCTGGTCACCAGTATTCTGGGCATTACCGGGCTGTGGCTGGCGGTGCTGGCGGATTCGGGCGCAACGGCACTGGTCACGGCCAACGCGCTGCGGCTGCTGAGAAAACAGGACTAATCGCAGTCTACGGTGCGCGGTGCAACGCCGCGCACCTGCGGCTTGAAGTATGACGAGTATCAGTGACCCTTGCGCAGCAGATACCGATAGGGAAGCTGCTCGGTCTCCTGCGCCAGAAGCTCATGCTCCATATACACGCAAAAACCGGGAATATCGCGAGTGGTGGCCGGATCGTCGGCAATAATCAGCAGCGTTTGCCCGGTTTCCATCTGGCGTACCGTCTTACGTACCATCATCACAGGCTCAGGGCAACGCAGCCCCTGGGCATCAAGGGTTTTATCCGGGTTGGTAAAGGGATCGGTCATCAACGTTCTCAGTGCTGGAATCAAAAAACCGCCTTAGTTTACGCGGAGGATTTCCCGACGCAAGCGACGACAACGTTTGCGCACAAAACAACCATCCGTTCTCGGTAAAACACATTGCATTAGCGAAACAATTGCGTATTATGCCGCCGCGTTGCAGCATAAATCTGCACGTTATCCCTTGGGTTCCCTAACCCCAATAACCAAAAAGGTCACATTATGTATCGTTTTACTCCCCAGCAGCGGCTTACGGCGCTGATCTGGCTGTCGTTGTTCCATGTCCTGATCATTACGTCGAGTAATTATCTGGTTCAGCTCCCGGTATTGATTTTCGGTTTTCATACCACCTGGGGCGCATTTACCTTTCCGTTTATTTTTCTGGCCACTGACCTGACGGTTCGCATTTTCGGTGCGCCGCTGGCGCGTCGTATCATTCTGACCGTCATGGTGCCTGCGTTGGTGATTTCCTATCTCATTTCATCACTGTTTTATCAGGGATCGTGGCAGTCATTTGAGTCGTTGAATCAGGTGAATATCGTCGTGGCACGTATCGCCTGCGCCAGCTTCATGGCGTATGTTCTGGGCCAGATTCTGGATGTCCACGTCTTCAATCGGCTGCGTCAGAAACGCGCGTGGTGGGTGGCACCCGCGGTTTCAATCGTGTTTGGTAATTTTAGCGACACGCTGGCCTTTTTCTTCATCGCGTTTTACCGCAGCACCGATGCCTTCATGGCAGCAAACTGGATCGAGATTGCGATGGTGGATTACGCCTTCAAGTTGCTGATCAGCCTGGCCTTCTTCCTGCCGATGTACGGCGTCATGCTGAACATGGTGCTCAAACGTCTGAGTGAGCAGAAAGGCAGTCTCGGCTATCACTCCGTCAGCAGTCACCATTAATACCATTCGGGCGGCAATTTACGCCGCCTTTTCTCCTTAAATCACTTATCGTTTTGTAAAAAAACGCAGGCGTCAACAACGGTTTGCAACAACAAAACGCTTGTTTTTGCTATCTGAATAAGGTGCCATACTGTTATTACCTATTTCAAAAGATGACCTGTTTCAAAAACGAGAGAAAGGGAACCTATGTCGAATGTAATCAAATACCTCGGTGTCGGCCTGCTTGTCGGCCTGCTTGCTGCCTGTGATGGCAAAACGGATGACGCCGCAAAAGCGGGTGCACAAGATAAACCCGCCGCAGAAGCCAGCGCGGGCCAGAACATTGAATTATTGGAGGGTAAAATTGCGTTTACTCTACCAGCCGATATGAGTGACCAAAGCGGTAAAGTTGGTACACAAGCAAACAACATGCACGTTTACGCGAATGACAACGGGCAGAAAGCCGTCATCGTGATTCTGGGCGATGACACCACAGACGAGTTGACCGTGCTGGCGCAGCGCCTGGAAGATCATCAGCGCACGCGTGACGCCAACCTTCAGGTCGTTACCAACAAAACCATCGACGTTGACGGCAAGAAGTTGCAACAGCTCGACAGCATTATCACCAGCAGCGGACAGCAGGCTTATTCCTCTGTGGTGTTAGGCAAAGTGGAAAACCAACTGCTGACCTTGCAGATCACGCTGCCAGCCGGCAATCAGCAACAGGCACAGAGCGAAGCAGAAGGCATCATCCACACGCTGAAGCTGAAATAATCGGCCTTATCGTCTGGGAGTAGCCACCTCGGTGGCTACTCTTGTTCGATGGCAGGGCGCTGAGTCAGTCGCCACGTCAGCGCCAGACCACATAGCCCCAGCAACGCCGCCGCCAGATAAATAGAGGCGATACCGGTATAGCTCATCAGCACGCCCGCCACTGGCCCGACGATGCCCAATGACAGGTCGAGGAATATCGTATAGGTTGCCAGCGCACTACCCTGATTCTGTGGTGATACCGCCTTGACGGCAACGACGCCCAATGCCGGGAACACCAGAGAGAAACCCGCTCCCGCGAGGAATGCCCCCACTTCCGCCATGAGCGGTTGCGTCGCGCCCCACACCAGCAGCAGGCCCACGATCTCAACCACAAAGCACGCCATCGCTACGCGCAGTCCGCCAAACCGCTGAATACTGTTGGGGAAAACCAGCCTCGCCCCAACAAAAGCACAACTGAAAATAGTCAACGTCAGCGCAGCCCCATCCCAATGACGATCGGCATAAAACAACGTGATAAACGTGGCGATCACGCCGAAACCCGCGGAGGCGATCGCCAGAATAATGCCGTAAACCCAGACTTTCCCCAGCACTTCGCGGAAGGGAATCTTTTTCCCCGGCGCGACCTGCACGGCTGGACGCGGCAGCGCAAAGATAATCGCCACGGCCGCACTCAAAATGATGCACACGGAGAGCAGCTTTAGCCCGCCAACATGATTGAGCCAGACGCCGAGCGGTGCGCCAATCGCCATTGCGCCGTAAGTCGCAATACCATTCCACGAAATCACGCGCCCGATATGTCGGGAACCCACGACGCCAACCCCCCAGAGCGTTGCACCTGTACCAGCGAAACTCTGTCCTGCACCCAGCACGACGCGCCCGAGACACAGTAGCAGCAGCGTGATCGCGGGCGATGCATCGCTAAATGCGGCAAGCAGGTAAAACACCCCGCTCAACATAACGCCCACCAATCCCCAGACGACGATTTTCTTCGGCCCTTTTTCATCAGCGCTGCGACCGGCATGGGGACGGCTCAATAGCGTGGAGAAATATTGCAGGCTGATCACCAATCCGGCCCAGAATGCGCTATAGCCAAGGTGGTCATGCACGTACCCCGGCAGTACCGCCAACGGCAGGCCAATGTTCAGATAGCTGGCGAAGTTGAACGCCACAATCGAAACGATGCGTAAATTGAGGCGCAGACCACTCAACGCCGGTTCGGATGGGGAAGGTGTTGGCATGGAAAATTCACTCGCTTAACGTCCGTGTATGACGTACGTTCAGAAAAACATCGAAAAGTAACATTCTTATATTGTTGGTTATAATCAACCTTATGCTAATAAACTAATCCCGAACACAGGAGAAACGCAATGCCTGTACCGGCAGACCCGGAGCGTCAGTCAACATCGTCAGCCCCAGCAGGGGATAAATCGCCACAGAAGCCTCTTTCGTTTCTGGACAAAAGCAAACGTCTGGCCGCTCGCATTCAGGCGATTCCCAGCGTGGCACACCTGATTCGTGCAGGCGAACGTTTCAACGATCGCATGGGCAACCAGTTTGGCGCGGCGATTACCTATTTTTCCTTTCTGTCGCTGATCCCCATTCTCATGGTGTCTTTTGCCGCCGTGGGCTTCGTGTTGGCCTCCAACCCCGACCTGCTGACTGGACTGATCAATCGCATTGTTAACAGTATCAGCGATCCCAATCTGGCCAATACGCTGAAAAGTACCGTCAACACCGCCGTGCAGCAGCGTACCACCGTCGGGCTTACCGGTTTACTGATCGCACTCTATTCCGGCATCAGTTGGATGGGAAACCTGCGTGAAGCGATTCGCGCCCAGTCGCGCGACGTATGGGAACGGAACCCAAAAGATGAAGAGAAGATTTACTTTCAGTACACGCGGGATTTCCTGTCGCTGACAGGTTTGGTCATAGCGCTCATCATCACGCTTTTCCTGACCTCCGTTGCGGGCACCGCGCAAAACATGATTGTGACCGCGCTGGGGTTAGATGGCATCGAGTGGTTGCGCCCCGCATTAACGCTGATTGCACTATCCATCTCTATCTTCGCCAACTACCTGTTATTTCTATGGATATTTTTTGTTTTACCGCGTCATAAACCCAAGCGCAAAGCGCTCTTTCGCGGCACGTTGATTGCCGCCGTCGGTTTTGAAGCTATCAAGTTCGCAATGACTGTCGCACTGCCTAAACTCGCTAGTTCTCCTTCAGGAGCTGCGTTCGGCTCGGTCATTGGCCTGATGGCGTTCTTCTATTTCTTCGCGCGCCTGACGCTTTTCTGCGCCGCCTGGATCGCGACGGCGAACTATAAAGGCGATATCTCGACAGACCAGAACGAGCAAGAGAAAGAACCGCCCTCTCCGCACTAAAAACAGCGGGAAAGCGCTGGTTTTCCGATCTGCGTCATGAAAAAATAAAACATCGTTTCAAGGCTATTGACTCAGTCTCACGTAATGTTGAGACTGAGGTTAATTTCGCGTTTTTATACCCGAATAATTCGCGTTCCAGGGTACCTTTTCAAACAGGCCAAAAGTGATGACAACTACTAACATTGCCGTAATCGGCGAATGCATGATCGAACTGTCGCAGAAGGGCACGGATCTTAACCGTGGATTTGGTGGCGATACGCTGAACACCGCCGTTTACATTGCCCGTCAGGTAAACGCTGAGAAGCTGGGCGTGCATTACGTGACCGCACTCGGCACCGATAGCTTCAGTACCGAGATGGTTGCCGCCTGGCAAAACGAAGGGGTGAAAACCGACCTGATTCAGCGCCTTGACAACAAACTGCCCGGTTTATATTTCATTGAAACCGACAATAGCGGCGAGCGCACATTCTACTATTGGCGCAACGATGCCGCCGCCCGCTACTGGCTGGACAGCCCGGAAGCAGAAAAAATCGGTCAGGCGCTGGCTCAATTTGACTATCTCTATCTGAGCGGCATCAGTCTGGCGATCCTGAACGCCGAAAGCCGTCAGCGTCTCCTCGCCCTGCTGCGCGCCTGCCGCGCCAACGGCGGTAAAGTGATTTTTGATAACAACTACCGCCCACGCTTGTGGCAGAGCAAGGAAGAGACGCAACAGGCCTACACCGACATCTTGTCCTGTACGGATATTGCCTTCCTGACGCTGGATGACGAAGACATGCTGTGGGGCACAAAGCCGCTGGAAGACGTGTTGGAACGCACGCACGGTTTGGGCGTTAGCGAAGTGGTCATCAAACGTGGGGCCGATTCCTGCATTGTGTCAGAACGCGGACAAGCGCTGGTTGATGTCCCGGCAATCAAACTGCCAAAAGAGAAAGTGGTTGATACCACCGCAGCGGGCGACTCCTTCAGCGCGGGCTATCTGTCAGTACGCCTGAACGGCGGCAGCACACAGGAAGCCGCACAGCGCGGTCACCTGACGGCTAGCACGGTCATTCAATACCGTGGCGCGATCATCCCGCTTGACGCAATGCCTGCGTAAGCATGACGTAGTGTGATAATAAGCAAAAGGCCGCGACTGCGGCCTTTTTTCGTTACTAATTGCGGGTTTACTGCGCGACAGGAACCTTGTCCTGCAGTTTGGCTTTTTCCGAAGCCGATGCAGACGCACTGGCAACCGGCTCAACGGCTGGCGTCATAATCTGGTCGTAGGCTTCCTGCAACGCCTTCATATTCGCTTCAGGCTCACCCGGCTGTTGGATCAACATCAGCGTCGTATCTTGTACCAGTTGCTGGTGCAGTTCCTGATTCAGGATATCCAGCGTCAAGGCCGACAGATAAGTCTGGCGCAGTTTCTGATACTGCTCGGGAGCAATATCCACCACGCCATTTTGCTGAGATCGCAGGCGCTGATCCATCAGGATGTCCGTGCTGGTACGCGCATAAGTGGCAAACAACTTGTTCAGCTCGTCCGTCTTACGCGCGATCAACGCGTCAAACTCTTGTTGTGTCAGCCCCTTTTCACGCAGTGTAGCCAGCTCGCGTGCCATAAACGTCACGCCCGGTTCAACGCTCTCGCTATTCGGTACATCCATATGAATCGCGCACTGAGAACGGGTATAAAACACGTTGCAGTCGAAACGGAGGTTGTTACCCTTCTGCGGACTCTTCTCCAGCACCTGCTGCAGGTGCCAGAACATCGCTTCTCGCGTCATGTCACCCAGCCAGTAGCGCACCAGCGCCTGAGACTCACGAATCGGATGCCACGGCGCATCCCACATCAGCGACAGCGTATCCTGCTGGGCGTTGTTATTCATCAGGCTGATCGCCTGCGGCGGCAGCGGGCTTAATGTCGGCAACGGCGCTGGCGCTTCGCGTTTCCCTTCCAACGGAGAGAAAGCTTTACCGATCTGCTCGAGCACGCTGCGGTTATCAACATGGCCAACGATGTAGAGCGTCATCGCATCTGGTGTATACCAGGTTTTATAAAATTGCTGGATCTGCTCGCCATTCAGCGGCGGTTTAACGTCCTGAGCAGGATCGTGCGCCAGCAGAGGCGACCCTTTCAGGCGATAGCGCCAGCTCGGATCCTGCGGGTTAACCGGGAAGGTGGCAACCTGATCGGGCACCTTCAGCGCGGTCTGTAGCCTTTTTTCGTCGAACGTCATATGCCCTGCGCTTTCCGCCAGCCACGTCAGCGCTTCTTTCAGCAGTTCGGGACGATTATTCGGCAGGCTCAGGTTATACGACGTGAAATCATACGAGACAACGACCGGGGGAAGGACGCGTGAGCTATTAGCGTCGCGCAGCCACATGGAAGGTAACTGGGCAGCGGATAGCTTATCGCCGGGCGCAAGAGCCAGGCGGGGAAGAAAATGCGCAAAGCCCACCTGCTGGGCGTTTTCCAGCAACGATCCGGCATTAACAACCAGACGCAACTCAACCCGATCGCCGGGGCGCTGTGGCGTGGTTAATAACTGCCAGGTAAAACCATTATCCAGTTTACCCTGCTGCCAGGCAGGATCGGGCTGTAGTGCTTCAGCCTGCACGCTGCTGCTGACCACGGCCAGCAACATACCACCAACGAAAAGCGCCTTTTTGGTGCCCTGCATGTGAACCCCTACTCATAGCTATCCAACATATTAATGTGGTTATTGTTGATCATTATAGTGGCCTTGCGTCTGCCACCGCACACTCTCGTGGATATATCACGGAAAAAATTAAAGACGCGAAGTGTACCATTCCCTTGGACAGCGCGCTTTTGTCTATGTCACTTCAGGAGGCGAAATAATCTGCAAAAAAGATAAAAATAGTCATATTTAACAATATTTTTACGTTTTTCGGCGGGTAAGAAGAGAGGGAGAAACGATTTGGTTCGGTTTGTTTACAGGCAAGAAATTTACAAACAAAAAAATTCCCCACGGATCGTTAACACCGTGGGGAACTGATTTAGAAAACCGTATTGGAATTACGACTGCGCTGTCGGCGTGGCCGCGTTATCGCTCTTATTGTTACCAGACAACTCAGCGTCCAGTTTCTTCTCATCCAGCTCGCGGCAATATTTTGCTACCACGATAGTCGCAACACCGTTACCAATCAGGTTGGTCAGCGCACGCGCTTCTGACATGAATCGGTCAATACCCAGAATCAACGCCAGACCCGCAACAGGCAGATGGCCTACGGCAGACAGCGTTGCTGCCAGCACAATAAATCCACTTCCCGTCACGCCTGCTGCGCCTTTAGAGGACAGCAGCAGCACCACCAGCAGCGTAATCTGATGCCAGATATCCATGTGGCTGTTGGTTGCCTGGGCGATAAACACCGCCGCCATCGTCAGATAGATGGAGGTGCCATCAAGGTTGAACGAGTAGCCAGTAGGAATGACCAGACCGACGACGGATTTTTTACAACCCACCTTCTCCATCTTCTCCAGCATACGTGGCAGCACGGATTCAGAAGAGGACGTACCCAGTACGATCAGCAGTTCTTCACGGATGTAGCGAATGAATTTGAAGATACTGAAGCCCGTTGCTTTCGCAATACTGCCCAACACCAGAAATACAAACAGAACACAGGTGATGTAGAAGCAGAGGATCAGTTGTCCCAACTGCACCAGCGTACCGACACCATATTTACCGATGGTGAAAGCCATAGCACCGAACGCACCCAAAGGAGCCAATTTCATGATCATGTTAATGACGCCGAAAATGACTTTGGAGAAGCTGTCGATCACATCAAAAATCACTTTGCCCTTTGGCCCCAGACGGTGCAGCGCAAAGCCGAACATCACAGCAAACAGCAGAACCTGCAAGATATTACCGCTGGCAAACGCACCGACCACACTCGCAGGGATCACATCCATCAGGAACGGAATCAGACCCTGTTGCGAAGCCTGCTGAGTATAGACCGCCACCGCAGACGCATCGAGCGTGCTCGGGTCGATGTTCATGCCCACGCCAGGTTGCACAACGTTAACCACGATCAGGCCGATAATCAGCGCAATCGTACTCACAATTTCAAAATACAGCAGCGCGGCCGCACCAGTACGACCGACCGACTTCATACTTTCCATGCCTGCGATGCCGGTGACTACCGTACAGAAGATAACCGGCGCAATAATCATTTTAATTAATTTAACAAACCCATCGCCCAACGGCTTCATTTGCTCGCCAAGCTGGGGGTAGAAATGCCCCAGCAGGATCCCTATCGTAATAGCGGCAAGAACCTGAAAATAAAGACTTTTAAAAATAGATGTTTTCATACATACGTCCTATGGTGGCGAAAACACAGGAGGGAAATAGGGTACGAAAATGCCGCCTGTGATTGCGCCGGAAAGTAACATTGCAATAACAAGCTGAGAATGTTTTATAAGTTTAGTTTGTGAACGATAGGTTAAAAACAAGAGCTGAATCACGTCAGCAATAGTTATAAAGAAACATCAGTGCAATTTACTTGTAACAGATGCACATTTTTACAGCAGAAAAAACTCGTAAAAAGCCCTTAAACCCCCGTCACACGGGGAAAACGCGGATCAGGAAACGTCGTTATGAAAAATAACATTTCCGTCACCTGTTAATGCTCAGGAAGACGCGATGAGGAGATGAACACCACATTTTTTATCACGCCGCGCCAGTTGCATGGCAAAACGCGCCTGTGACAAAAGCAGCGCCGCCTCCTCTGGTTGAGGGTCGGTAATCGTCAGGATACCCGTGCTGACAGCCCGCACAGGCTGGGAGCCAGTAGGTAAAAAGGGAGAATTAATTGCCAGCATTACGTTTTGCGCCCACTCTTGCGCTCGTCCAGCGGATCCCAGTGTTTTCCCGATGATAGCGAACTCATCACCATCGAGGCGTGCCAGATACATGCTCCCTGCCTCATTTTGTTCTTCTATCACCGCATGGAGTTGCTTAGCCAACGCGGCCATATCGCCCTGGCAGGCTGAGGAATCAAGCCCAAAAATGAGCAGGCTAAACGGAGTAGCGTCCACCAGACGCTGTTCAAGGCGTCGTATAAAATGTGCGTTGCCCGGTAGCCCCGCGCCTTCCGCTCCGGCAGAGAGAGACTGCTCCAGCAACTGTTGATTACGGTTATAGCTGCGCACCAGCGCCCCCAGCTCATCATCCTGATGCCAGGGCGGCAGCGTGAGCGGGCGGTGAAGCACCGCGTCCAGCGGTAGATTCTGTAACTCGACAATAATCCCACGCAGCGGGTGTATCAGCAGCCGGTTAATGCACCAGGTAATGGCGATCGACATAATCAACGCCAACAGCAGATACGTCGCCAGCATGGTTGAAAAGGTGCTGACGATAAATTGATACATCCGATAGGAATCCGCCTGCAAGACCAGATGCGCCAGCGGTGCCGAATATTGTGTCTGCGGCGGCGAATAGAGTGGAATAGAGATGCGGATCGGCAGCTTAAAGAACCGCGCGATCCAGTCCGGCACCGGACGTTCTTTCGGGAAATTAGCGTGTAACGTCTGGAAATCATCAGGCAGCAATACATCTGCCCGGCTAAGAAAGGCAACGGGGAGCAAGCTATCCAGAATATTACCTGCACGTTGCACTTCACCTTGTAGCACCGCATCCGTCAGCGGTTGACGCACGGAATACGCGATGCTCTCCAACTGCTTGGCATAATCTTCACGGCGCTGATGAACGAAGTGAAAAAGCTGTATGACGATAAACAGGCTGATCGTTACCAGTGCCACGGCAGACACGGCTGTCATCTGTTTAATCGTTAATGAACGTCTGAGCCGCAAGCGCTTTCTCCGTCAACCTGTTATGCAAACCTGAACACCTGTCCCACCAAATAAAAATAGGCGGGCAATACGCCGCGCGAAAAACGCGCCGCCACACGCAGTAACACGCTACAAATAGTATAAGTCAGCTTATCGCCGCCTCAACGCGGTTTTCTGCTGGTACTCAGGGGATTTCATCTTAATCTTAGGCTCCCGTAACGCGGCCTCAGAATAGGGGATATCCCCTGCATAAGCCAGCATAGCTATTCAGGGGGAGAGCGAAGATAACACGTGATGAAGAAAGGCGGGCAGCGGCAACCCGATAGGATGTGTTCTGACGGTCTAACGCTGGTCACTTAAGCCCGTACTTAGGGGAAGCACAGGGGAAGGTTCCCCCTGTGGTCGCCCGTGCACCTCGATGCTTGAACCACCGGCATTACGTTATGATGGTTACGCTATTGCGGGTATGGCACCCAGTCTCCGCCGTTCAGACGAATGTAGGGTTTTCCCTGATATTGCATCACGATCGCGTTCTCATTTTCCGAGATCGCTTCCGTTTGTGGCAGTGTGCTCACCAGCGTTTGCCAATCCACAGAAGGCGCAGTGAACACTTTACCGTCCACCACCCGTGCAACCAGCTCCGAAATCGCCAGATAGCTGCTCGGTGATGTCACCTCAAGCGCATTGCCCTGATGCGGTGCCTGCAAACCAAACAGTTTCACACCGACAGGAATATGCGTGATACTCGGGCTGGGGATATCGCGCAACCCAGACATTTGCATCTTATCGCCAGCCAGCGCTGCCCCATGCTCCGGTACCACCACCACCATGACTTTGCGACCAGATTTTTGCAACACGTCAAAAAAGGCATCCAGTTGGTCAAACAGGATCTTTGCACGTGGCGCATAGTCAGCCGACTGGTTGGTGCCTACAAAGCGGTTACCGTCATGCAGCGGAATCAGGTTAAAGAACGTCGCATTACGCGTCGTCGTCGCTTTATCTCGCTCGCCCAGCCAACGATTTAGCAGCTCCAAATCGTTATAAATCGGCTCGCCGTCGAACGAGGTAATCTGGTGGCTGATGCCCTCCTGCGACAGCATCGGAATCTGGATGTCACCCTCTTCACGCACCTCACGCAGGTAATTCCCGAAGATGCCGGAATGATCGAGCATCAGTTGCTCTTCAAAACCCAGCTTCACCAAATTACTGAACAGGAAGCACTGCTGGTTCACTGGCTGGTACAAATCGGTGTGAGACTGTTGACCACAGCTTGCCCGCAGCAGGCGAATTGACGCTGGTCCGCTATACGCAGTAGCGGAATTAAACTGTCGAAACAGGATATCGAACTTCTTCCACAGCGGATGGTTGTCCAACTGCGCCACCTCTATATCCGACCATGACAGCGAACAGATATTGATAATCAGAAGATCAAAAGGCTGTGCATCCTGCGGCAGCGAGGTAGGAAACGCCGTGGTTCGCGCTTTTTCTCGCGTATAAAACTGGTTCAGATAAGCCGTAAGATTCGCATTCGTAGGCGGTAAGGTGGCTTCGGACAGCGCGGTTCCTCCGCCAGTTGGGGAACCCGCTGCCGAGGGGGCTGGCGTCGTCGCTACCGCAGGCATCAGCGAAACGGCAGGCCCCGCCAGATTGATGATGTTTAGCCACGCCAGCGCCGCCACGGTAAATACCGTAATGCGAACCCACTGCGCGAAGAACAGGTAGGTCACGGTGATAACCACCGCCGCACCGACCATTTGCCAGTTAATGAAGCGATTTAACAGCTCCAGTAAATAGGCGGTACTAAAGCCAGCAACCTGTGTCCCCTGGCTGAGAATACTGTTGATGCCCGGCAGCCAGGTATCGTGGTAAAAAAGCCCGATACCGAGCGGAATGGCAATAATATGACGCCAGCGGTGCAGTGTGACATTGGGGATCGGGAGCAGCAAAAACGCCAAAAAGACCAGATTAAGCAGCGGATGAAAATTCAGGTACCCAAACCACAACAGGGCAAATTTCAGCAAAAAATACAGATTCCAGGCACCTAGCCCACGCCAGTAGCGCCATAATTGCTGTTTTTGCGTGTCCTGTTGTTGCTTACGTGTTTTTTCGTCCATTTTATTTTTTAGTCTCTGCTGAAGTCGGCTTGGTTGAAGAAGAGCTACGCATCCAGACACTGGCTGGCTTCAGGTAGCGTGGCGACAATAGCCTGTTTTTCCAATACTGAAGCCAGTGAGGGATCACACGGTGCGCCAGATAGCCAAGCGTAAAGAAGACGACCGCGCTTAATAGCACCAGTTGAACGATATCAATCAGATTCATCATGATAATTCTCCCGGTACACGGGTCAGTAAATCGGGCGACAGTAAATCAATAGCAATAGGCTCACGCCGTGGCGTCTGGCGGCGTGGTGCAGATTCGGTTTGCTGCAGTTGGACATAATCATTAATCTGCTGTTCCTGTCCGGACGTACTGTCCTGCTCCAACGATTTGATTTCCGCTACAATCTGTAAGTCTTGTGACCACACAATCCGATTACTGAACACTTCATCTACCGGCAGACGGAAGATAGATTTCAACGCGATATCCAATTCATTCAGACGACAATTGGACAGGAATAAAAACAGACGACCCTGTGCGATCGTGACGACATCGCCAAAACGTCGCAGCGTGCACAGCGTCAGCACCTGCGCTGCTCGCACCCCCGGAACCGGGCGAAATGCCACCAGCACGCCTTTGCTGCCTTCCGGCATCAACGTACTATCAATCAACATCTGCACAGACTGCCGAAAAGTCTCAGGCGGCTGATAGCCCTTAATCTGCAACGGCCGCATGGTGGTCAGCAGGACCTCGACATCGACAGGAACATGTTTAGTAAAGCGCTGCCCTTGCACGCTTTCAATCCGCGTCAGGAAGCGAGATAGCGGTTCTGAATGGGAGACAATAAGATTTGCGCCACACGCCAATAACAGACGCTCGTCGCTGGCACGCAGGCAGGGCTTCATTTCCCGCACCACAATCTTCAGCAATTCACCACGCTGCCGCCGCAGGCTATGAACCTGTTTGGCGAGGGTATCCACCTGAATAGTCTGATTGAGTGCAAAAACGAGGGTGGCCGCATTCGTCAGCATGCCGGTTTGTACCAAAATGTCATTGTCGTCCATTAGCTGCCAGTTTTCTGATAGCGCGGGAGCCCCTTCCATCACGCTCTTTTCCATCAGAAAGAGCCCATCGTCATTCAGAGACGGCGTGAGAGCAGGTTCCTCTTCCGTCAGCATGTGCCAGCCATCCTTATCGGGTTGCAGCATTTGTACCTTATTCGCCCACACGCCTCTTTCCGTTGCCCACCATGACACCAGATACTGTGCGCGATCCTGCTGCCATTGCAGGCTGGCCAAGCCGTAAAGCCCGCGATGTTGGGAGATCAGCATATTCCTCAGCCGGGTTACGCCGCTGCTATGGCTGAGGATCACCAGCGTACACTGGCGCTGATGTAGCCATACTGCCGTGTCATCCACCCAACGCTGTAGTCTTTCCGGTGAGATATCTCGCCACAGGCTGGCGGGAGCATAAAGCACTAACAGGCGATGTTTCGGACGTAATGCGCGCATCAAGTCATCGGTTAAATTCAGCAACGCGGCCTTATTTTCCGGCAATATATAGCAAGATAACTGTTTTGTTTCGGTATTAAACAATGTCGCCAATAGCGCGTCAGACCGTTCCCCGCAGCCAATTAACGCCACTCTCGCGTCGTTATTTTGGCTGTGCATCATTTGTTGGCAAAATAATGCGGCATCAACCTGTCGATCAATATTCACCCAATAAAAGCCCGCCAACTGGAGCGTAGCCAGTTCATCCCAAAGGTGACGGATACCTAATAAAAAGTTCTGCTTCATAGACTGATTTCTTTTCCGTTAATGGCGGCAACCAACCAATCAAAATAAACTCTAGCAGTCCCTTGGAGGATCACAACGTCCCGCCATTAATTATTCCGCCCCCTTAATATACCCAAAATAATTCGATTTTCAGGAAGGCGGCAAGAGAGGGACAAATTCGTCTGGAACAAATTTGACCAGCCAGCGACTGGCCTTTGGTGAGAGACAGGATGTCTCTCATTTCATCTCGATGAGCTTACACAGGTAAGTAATTCGGGTGAGTGACAAATCTACCAGAGGCGGATTTGAACACTGCTTGCAGCGGCCCCAGCAGGGCGAAGCTCACGTCAGTGTGCCGAGTATCGTAGCCAACGCACATGCAACTTGAAGTATTGCGGGAATAAAGATCTCATTACTATTTTTATCTGTCCACATTGCAATCAGCAATTCGTTGCTATAGTTAATTGGCCTGCACGACTATTTTATTAAAGAAGCAAAGGCGTAAGCCTTCATAGGTGTGGGCGCAGTAAAAGAACCACTACATCTGCTATTAAGATGTTTCCCTTTATACCCTAAATAATTCGAGTTGCGTGAAGGCGGCAACTGAGCGAATCCCTAGGAACTTACTCAGGTAAGTGATTGGGGCGAGTAAAGCTCGCCAACGCACAATCAGCTTGAAGTATGACGGATATATCGTTCCCAATGATAATGGATAGCCTATTTCAGAGACATGGGATGAATAACGAACCGACTCGTATAGATACCAGCGCACGCGCCGATTTAACCGAAAATGCAAGAGCCGATGACGATCTTAGGGTCCTCAGTCAGGCTTTTTCTTTGCCTGAAATAAACTATATCGATATTTCCCGTCAGGCACGTCTGAGCCAAATGATGGCTCGCTGGCCGCTGCTGGATGAATTAAAAGAACCGGCTGGGAGCGACTGACAATGCCCGTTATTGCATTGCAAGGAATCCGCGGAGGTGTAGGAACAACCTCGATAACCGCCGCATTGGGATGGGCTTTCCAACGGCTGGGCGAATCTGCGCTGGTAATTGATTTTTCGCCAGACAATTTGCTACGAATTAACTTTAATATGCCATTTGAACAGCGCCGCGGCTGGGCACGGGCGGAAGCCGACGGCGCGCCGTGGCAAACCGGTGCCATGCAGTATCTCCCCGGCCTGGATTTTCTGCCGTTTGGTCGCCTGAGCATGCAGGAAGTCGCCACGCTGCAACAGCATTACCACCAGCACGCCGCACTCTGGCAAAACAATCTAACGCAGCTCAGCGCGGCGGGCCACCACCGCTGGGTACTGATCGACGTGCCAGCAGACAATAGTCCGCTCGCGCGCCAGGCGTTAGCTACTGCGAACACCATTTTTCAGGTGGTGGTGGCTGATGCCAACTGCCATTCACGGTTACATCAACAGGCGTTACCACGTCAGTGCCATTTTCTGGTTAATCAGTTTTCTACCCTCAGTACGCTCCAGCAGGATTTGCACCAACTCTGGCTGCACACGCTTTCACACCTGCTGCCGCTGGTAGTACACCGTGACGAAGCGTTGTCAGAATCACTGATGCTGAAACAACCGCTGGGCGAATGCCGCCCGGATAGCGTGGCGGCAGAAGAGATCATGACGCTGGCAAACTGGTGCCTGATTCACGTGAAGGAAAACGGCGTATGAGTGGCATCCTGCGCGTATTCCTCGTTCCGCCCGCCAGACAGGCGATACAACAGCGCTATCGCGGCTATCGTCAGCAGGGGGCCTCCGCCTTTGCCGCCTTTTTCGCCACGCTGCTTGCAATACTCGGCTGGATCTTCCTGCGGCTGGAGTCTGATGGTTGGCAACAAATTCGCGCACAGCGGACCTATTGGTTCCCGCACATTTCGCCTCAGCGCCCGCGTCCAGCCGATGTGCTTCGCTATCTGACACAGGGTATTTGGCTGCTGACCATCAAAAACGGCCAGTTACCCACATCACGGCGTAATTACTTCTCCGCGCTACCGCGCTGGCGGCAGCGCTACATGAACGCGCAGCAAACGCTATTTACCCGCTTTAGCCACGTGAATACTGACGACCGTGAAGACAGTGAATCAGGCACCACGCGGATGAACCGCCTACAAAGGCTGGTCACGGTGGCACTGAGTCTGCTGTGTGCAGCGCTGGCGTTTCTGTGCATCACGCAGCCGTTTGATTTGCTATCGCAGTTTATTTTCATGACGCTGCTGTGGGGGATCGCCATGCTCGTTCGCAACATGCCGGGACGCATGCCGACGCTCATGATGATCGCCCTTTCTTTCACAGTCTCCTGCCGTTATCTGTGGTGGCGCTACACCGAAACGCTGAACTGGGACGATCCCGTCAGTCTGGTGTGCGGCCTGCTGCTGCTGGCAGCGGAAACCTACGCCTGGGTGGTGTTGGTTCTGGGCTATTTCCAGACAATCTGGCCACTGAACCGTCATCCTGTTTCGCTGCCTGAAGACAGCACAACGTGGCCAACCGTCGATCTGATGATCCCGACCTACAATGAACCGTTGAGCGTGGTGAAACCGACAGTTTATGCCGCACTCGGTATCGATTGGCCTAAAGATAAACTCAACATCTATATTCTGGATGATGGAGGCCGCGCTGAATTTAAAGCCTTCGCAGAGGAGGTCGGCGTCCATTACATCGCCCGCGTCACGCACGAACATGCCAAAGCCGGTAACATCAACAATGCTCTGAAGCAGGCGAAAGGCGAGTTCGTTGCCATTTTCGACTGCGACCATGTCCCCACCCGCTCCTTTCTGCAGTTAACCATGGGATGGTTTTTTAAAGACAAAAAGCTGGCGATGTTACAGACGCCGCACCATTTCTTCTCACCCGACCCGTTCGAACGCAATCTGGGGCGCTTCCGCCGCACGCCCAATGAGGGCACGCTGTTCTACGGTCTGGTTCAGGACGGTAACGACATGTGGGATGCTACGTTCTTCTGCGGCTCCTGCGCCATCCTACGGCGGAAACCGCTGGATGAGATTAGCGGTATCGCGGTCGAAACAGTGACAGAAGATGCCCACACCTCGCTGCGTCTGCATCGCCGTGGTTACAGCTCGGCCTATATCCGCATTCCACAGGCGGCCGGACTGGCGACCGAGAGCCTGTCGGCCCACATCGGGCAACGCATTCGCTGGGCACGCGGCATGGTGCAAATCTTCCGGTTGGATAACCCGCTGTTAGGTAAAGGGCTGAAACTGGGGCAACGGCTGTGTTATGCCAACGCCATGATGCACTTTCTATCCGGTATTCCCCGGCTGATCTTCCTGACCGCCCCGCTGGCGTTTCTGCTGATACACGCTTACATCATTTTCGCCCCTGCGCTGGCAATTGCACTCTACGTATTGCCACACATGGTGCATGCCAGCCTGACCAACTCGCGTATTCAGGGACGCTACCGTCACTCGTTCTGGAGTGAGATCTATGAGACCGTGCTGGCGTGGTACATCGCCCGCCCGACCACCGTAGCGCTGTTCAATCCGCACAAAGGGAAATTCAACGTGACAGCCAAAGGTGGGCTGGTTGAAGAACAGCATGTCGATTGGGTGATCACGCGACCTTATCTGGTGCTGGTGCTACTGAATATTGCCGGCGTGGTGTATGGCATCTGGCGTTTGATTGACGGGCCGACGGAAGAGATCATGACCGTGCTCATTAGCCTGCTCTGGGTCACGTATAACATGACCATTCTAGGGGGCGCCGTCGCGGTCGCGGTAGAGGCCAAACAGGTGCGGCAGGCACACCGGGTGGAGATGTCGATGTCTGCCGCCATTCTGCGCACCGATGGCCACATTTTCCCCTGCGTCCTGCGCGATTATTCCGATGGCGGTGTCGGCGTTGAAACCCGTGAATCAGGCATTCTCCAAATCGGGGACAGCGTCTCGCTGTTATTAAAACGCGGTCAGCAGGAGTACGCCTTCCCTTTCAGCGTCACCCGCGCGTTCGACAACAAAATTGGCTTGCGCATGACCAACCTGACCACCCGTCAGCACATCGATTTCATTCAATGCACCTTTGCGCGCGCCGATACCTGGGCGCTCTGGCAAGACAGTTTCCCGCAGGATAAACCTGTCGAAAGTCTGGTTGATGTGTTGGCTCTCGGCTTTCGTGGCTACCTGCGTCTGGCAGATTACGCACCGCCAGTGATACGCAATATTATCCTGGCCTTCCTCAACATCGTGGTGTGGGTCGTGTCATTCATCCCGCGCTATGTAGGAAGACGCACCGTTACCGACCAGCCAGACGCTGCGCGGCCGGAAAAGACCGTATATCGGGGTAAGACTCCGTCTACCCATGAAACGCGATTTGCACAAGAGAACCCGTTTACAGAAAAGACAGTGGCTTGATTGCCATTCACAGGCCGTGACCAACGGTCTTTTTCCCGACCAAGAGAAAGACCCTTAACATTGATGATGACACGATGACGAAAAAAATAATCTGGTTCACCGCATTGGCTTTAGGCGTCAGCTCATTATCTCAGGCTGTCACCGCGCCGCACGCACAAACGCTGACGGCGGGAGGTTCCGCCCAGTCGCCCGTCCATGCTGCCACCACAACGCCCGCAACGGCCACACCAGCGACTGGCGTGTCGACCACGAGCATGCCCGCAATCCCGCTGGCACAACCGCAGGATAACGCCGCCGTGCGTAACGCGGTGCTGCCGTTTGCGCAAATCGCGCCGGCGCCGGGCACATTTGCGCTACGCGGCATCAATCCCGACGGACAGATTGAGTTCGGCGTTCGCAGCGATGAAGTCGTGACGCAAGCCTCGCTCGATCTTGAGTTTACGCCGTCGCCCGCGCTGATCCCCACCGAGTCTCATATCAAGGTTTATCTGAACAATGAGCTGATGGGCGTCACCACGATTAGCAAAGAGCAGATGGGTAAATCCAACCGCGTCCGTATTCCTATCGATCCGCACTACATCACGGACTTCAACAGCCTGCAACTGGTGTTCGTCGGCCATTATCAAAACATCTGTGAAAATCCAGCCAGCACCAGCCTATGGCTGGATATCAGCAAAGCCAGCGCACTCAATCTGCAATTCCAGAAGCTGACGCTGAAGGATGACCTGTCGCCGTTCCCTGCACCGTTTTTTGACAGCCGCGATACCCGACCGTTAACGCTGCCTATTGTCTTCGCCGGCCAGCCAGATCTGGTGCAACAGCGTGCCGCCGCCATGCTCGCCTCCTGGTTTGGCAGCAAAGCACAATGGCGCGGGCAGTCCTTCCCTGCTCTTTTCAACCAGTTGCCAGATCGCCACGGCATTGTTTTCGCCACCAACGATAAGCGCCCTGATTTCCTGCACGATACCCCGGCGGTGAACGGGCCGACGGTGTCTATTATCAGCCACCCTGACAATCCTCACGTTAAACTGCTGCTGGTTCAGGGGCGTGATGACAATGAATTGCTCACCGCCGTACAGGGCATAGCCCAGGGCAACACGCTGTTCCGTGGGCAGAGCGTCACTATCGATAAGGTAGAACAGCTCGCCCCACGTCAGCCGTATGATGCGCCAAACTGGGTACGCACCGACCGCCCGATGACCTTCGCCGAGCTTCAGCAATATAACGAACAGCTACAAACCGACGGCATTGTGCCTCGGCCGATTTCACTGACCCTGAATTTGCCGCCTGACCTGTTTCTGATCCGCAGTCAGGGTATCGACATGCGCCTGAAATATCGCTACACCGCGCCGCAGGTGCAGGACGGTTCGCGTCTGAGCATCAATCTAAACAACCAGTTTGTACAAGCCTTCTCGCTGGCACCGGAACACGATCAGAGTTCCCTGTTAATGCGCCTGCCGCTCACACAGGGATTATGGGATTCCAACAAAAACCTGACCATCCCGGCGTTGAAACTGGGTACTACCAACCAACTGCGCTTTGATTTCAACTACACCACGCTGCTTTCCAGCGGCACCGCTGACCGCTGTGAAACCTATACACCGGTCGTGAACCACGCCGTCATCGATAGCAACTCAACCATTAACTTCTCTGGCTATCGCCACTTTATGGCGATGCCGGACCTGCGCGCCTTTGCCAATGCCGGCTACCCGTTCAGCCGACTGGCTGACCTGTCACAAACGCTGGTGCTGGTGAACAAACAGCCGCAGCCGGCTCAGGTCAGCGCAATGTTGAACGCTATCGGTAACATTGGGGCACAAACCGGCTACCCGGCATTGGCGGTACAGCTAAGCGACGACTGGACACAGGTCGACAAGCAGGACCGTGATATTCTGATGATCGGTGCTATCCCGCCTGAACTGCACGACGACGGCAAAATCAATCTGCTGGTTGAGCAAACGCAAAGCTGGATCAAACAGCCAACACGTCAGACCGCCATCCCGGATATGGGCTCGCCCGACTCTGATGCGAAACCAGACAGTAAAACCACCGTCAGCGGTACGGGAGCCATGTCGGCGATTATCGGCTTCCAGTCTCCGTATCACGACCAGCGCAGCGTTGTTGCCCTGCTGGCCGATAGCCCACAGGGCTATACCCTACTCAACAACACGCTGATCGACAGCGAGAAAAGAGCGTCGCTATTTGGTTCCGTTTCCGTCATCCGCGAATCGGGCATCAATAATCTGCGGGTCGGTGACGTTTATTACGTCGGCCATCTGCCGTGGTGGGAACGCATCTGGCATGCATTGGCGCAACATCCCATCTGGCTCGCCGTCATCTCAACACTTACCGTCATCATTGTTGCCTGGCTGCTGTGGCGTGGCCTGAAATTCTTCAGCCGCCGTCGCCTGTCACCAGACGAAAGGGATTAACGCACCATGCCACATGTGCTGCGCTACCTGATCCCCACGCTGCTGTGGCTATGGGTCTCCGTTGCCGCCGCAGCCGTTTGCGACTGGCCCGCCTGGGAACAGTACAAACTGCATTACATCAGCGAGCAAGGGCGGGTGATTGATACCACCTCCCCCAATAAAATCACCACTTCCGAAGGGCAAAGTTACGCCATGTTCTTTGCCCTGGTCGCCAACGATCGAGAAATGTTTGAGCGACTGCGGCAATGGACGGAAAACAACCTGTCTGCTGGCGATTTAGGGGCCAATCTGCCCGCCTGGCTATGGGGAGAAAGCAAAGATAAACAGTGGACGGTGCTAGACCCTAACTCCGCGTCCGACGCCGATCTGTGGATCGCCTATAACCTGCTTGAAGCGGGCCGACTGTGGAAAGATACCCGCTATAAAACGCTGGGCACCACGCTGCTTAAACGTATTGCCAGGGAAGAGGTCGTTAATATTCCGGGTCTGGGCATGATGCTCTTGCCCGGCAAAGTCGGTTTCACAGAGAAAGAGAGCTGGCGTTTAAACCCCAGTTACCTGCCGCCGCAATTGCTGGCCCGCTTTGCGCCGTTGGGTGAAACGTGGAAGAGCATGCAGCGCACCACGCAGCGCCTGCTATTGGAAACCGCACCGAAAGGATTTTCGCCTGATTGGGTCATCTGGCAAAAAGACAAAGGCTGGCAGCCCGATACCACCAAACCCAATATCGGCAGCTATGACGCCATTCGCGTCTATCTGTGGGTAGGGATGATGGCCGATAGCAGCAGAGGAAAAGCCGACTTGATCAAACAGTTTCAGCCCATGATTCAACAGACGGTCCAACAAGGGTTGCCACCTGAAAAAACGGACACGGCAACAGGTGCCGTCACCGGGCAGGGATCGGTAGGATTTTCCGCCTCGCTGCTCCCGATGCTATCCCGTCAGCCGGATGCGTTGACCATCCAGCGACAACGGCTCGCCGCGGATCCACCGGGTGACGATGCCTATTTCTCGGCTTCTCTGACGCTCTTTGGTCAGGGATGGGATGAGAAGCGCTACCGCTTCACGTCACAAGGCCAACTTTTACCGTCGCGGGGCAGCCAATGCATAACAACACCGTAAACTGGCTGCGCCTCCTCCCGTTATTGCTGGTTGCAGCACCACAGGCCTACAGCGCAGAAACCGCGTCACCAGAGCAGTTCCTGATGGAGCAGGTACGTTTGGGAGAGGCCAGCAGCAAAGACGATCTCGTGCGCCAGTCGCTCTATCGACTGGAACTGATCAACCCGGATAACCCCGATGTTATCGCCGCCAGACTACGGCTGGTGCTGCGTCAAGGCGATCAGGCGCAGGCGCGTCTGCAGTTGGAAAAGCTGAAAACTGTGGCACCTGACTCCGCAGTCTACCGTCAGTCAGAAATAACGCTGGCGTTAACGCAAGAAGAGCCGCGTAAACAATTACAACAGGCGCGCTTGTTATCTACCGCTGGGCGCTATGCGGAAGCCAAAGTGCAGTACGACGCGCTCTTTCACGGTGATCCGCCCACGCTCGATCTTGCCGTGGAGTATTGGCGTCTGATCTCGCGTTTACCCAATCAGGAACCCGTCGCCATTAAGCAACTAGAGGCGCTGGATCGCATTTACCCTAACAACGTCCCGCTGCGCATGGTGCTGTCACGTCTACTTTTCAGTCAGGATCGTAATGAGCAGGCCTACCCTTTATTGAAACAGCTTTCTAGCGATCCCGTCGGTCGCGGGCAGGCCGCGTCGCTATGGCTGGAAATTATCGGCCGGATGCCGGTCACACCGCAAAGCGTGGCTGAACTAAGCCGTTTTCTGGCCGTGTTTGATGAAGGTGAACAGGCAGAAACCGCACGTAAAGAACTCAGTCGTCGGCAGGGAATACTCGCCGACCCTGTTTATCAGGGGCGGCTGCGTGCGCTGGCGCAGATTGAGGGTGGCGGTGGCAATAGCGCCACACTTAACGAGTTAAATAAAGCGCTGACCGCCACGCCAAACGATCCTGAACTGATCGGCGCAATTGGTCTGATTTACCTGCGCGCTGGCGATCGGGTAACAGCACTGGCGCAGTTCCAAAAAGCATTACAGGCAGATGTAAATCGCCTGAACAGCGGTAAATGGGAAGGGCTCATCCAAAGCACACAGTATTGGGCCACCATTGCGGAAGGTGACAACGCGCTGAAGGCCAACAATCTACCGCTGGCGCAGCAGAAATATCAGCAGGCACGCCAGATGGATAATACCAATGCCTATGCGCTGATTGGTCTAGGCGATGTTGCCGTTGCCAGCAAAAATGATGCCACCGCCCAGCAGTTCTATCAACAGGCTTTGCACCTCGAACCCGGCAATGACAACGCCTTGCGCGGTCTGGTCGGTATTTACCAACGCCAATCGCCGGAGAAAGCGCTGGCTTACCTCAACAGCCTGTCGCGCAGCCAGCAGAATACGATGCGGGAAACACTTACCGCACTGCAACTCGATATCCTGAAGCAGCAGGCGGACCAGTTGTCGGAACAGCAGCAGTGGGCGCAGGCGGAGGAGAAATACCGTCAGGCGAATCAGCAGGACCCGAACGATGTCTGGCTGGCCTATCACTATGCCCAGACACTGCGCCAACTCGGGCAAACACAGCAGGCGGACAACACAGTACAACGTGCTACTGCCGTGCCACCAGCCAGCGCGGAGAAGAACTACGTCTACTCACTTTACCTGTCGTCCACTAACCGCGATGAGCAAGCACTCGCTCACCTGAACGCGCTGCCTACTGCGCAGTGGAGCGCTGACATGCGCGATTTATCTCAGCGCCTGACCATTCAGACCACGCTGGCGAAAGCAGAAGCGATGCGCGATGTGGGTGACGAACCCGCTGCCATTGCATTCCTGCGCCAGCAACCGGTGGATACACGTATCGATCTGCTACTGGCAGACTGGGCGCTGGCGCGGGGGGAATACACGACAGCGCTGACCGAATATCAACGCATCCGCACGCGAGAACCACAGAACCCTGACGCACAACTGGGCGAGATCGACGCGTTTATCGCGCAGGGCCGCCAAGATGACGCTCGCCAGCGTCTGAACCAACTCCCAACGCAGGCAGCGGACACACTCAACGGCAAGCGGCGCGTCGCCAACGCCTGGCAAGCGGTAGGCAATCCGCAAAAATCAACAGCGCTTTTCCGTCAGCTAAAAATCGATGCACAGAAAGAACCGATCGGTCAGGGAAAAGCATTGGTCTACCGCGATGCGGCACGGGTTGAACAACAGCAATCACAACCTGAACAGGCGCAGCAGGACTATAAACAGGCCATGGTCGCCAGCGGCATGACTCCCGCGCTACCGCAAAGCGACGATGACTACACCCGATTGACGCGTAATAACCGCAGCGACGACTGGCTACAACGCAGCATCCGCGCCGATGCCGCAGACCTGTATCGCAAACAGGATATTACCGTCACCCTCGATCATGATTACTCAAGTTCGAGCGGCACCGGGGGGATTTCCGACCTAAGCGCCCACAACACCCTGTTGCAGGTAGATATGCCGCTGTACGATGGCCGTGCCTTCTTCCGCACCGATACCGTGCAGATGAACGCCGGTTCCTTCTCGACGGACAGTACCGGTGCCTACCGGGAAACCTTCGGCACCTGCGCCACGCGGGACTGTTTCGACGGCAAATCGCAGAAAGCCACCGGCACCAGCGTCGCCGCAGGCTGGAAAAACGACCGTTGGTCAGCGGATATCGGCACCACGCCGCTCGGCTTTGACGTGGTCGATATCGTCGGTGGCGCAAGCTACAGCGGTGACTGGCGGCAAATCGGCTGGACGGCGACCGCCTCGCGCCGCCCGATCTCCAGCTCATTACTGGCATTTAGCGGCACCAGAGATCCAGGCACTGGCATTACCTGGGGTGGCGTGCGTGCAACGGGTGTCAGCCTTGGTTTGAGCTACGATCGAGGCGAAGCACACGGCGTCTGGAGTGATTTCAGCGTCCACCAGATTACCGGTAAAAACGTGGCCGATAACGATCGCGCCCGTGCGATGGCAGGCTACTACTACAAGTTGATTAACGAAGATAACCGACGCGTCACGGTCGGCCTGAACAGCATGTGGTGGCGTCACCAGAAAGACTTAAGCGGCTACTCACTCGGTCAGGGTGGCTACTACAGCCCGCAGCAATACTTTTCGCTGGGCGTGCCAGTGAACTATCGGCAGCGGACAGAAAACTGGTCATGGGAACTCGGCGGATCGCTATCGTGGTCACGCTCCTCCACCAAAAACCAGCGCCGCTACCCGCTAACTGGCCTGCTCGGTAACGCCGCGCTCACCGACAGAGACACCATCGAGCAGGGAAGTAGCAGTTCCGGCTTCGGCTATACGGCACGTGCAGTCGTCGAACGCCGCCTCAGCTCACACTGGACGCTGGGTGTCGGTATTGATATTCAGCAAGCGAAAGATTACACCCCAAGCCACGGCCTCCTCTACCTGCGCTACTCCGCGGCCGGCTGGCAGGGCGATCTCGACAGCCCGCCGCAGCCGCTTACGCCTTACGCGGACTTTAAGTAACCGTTCCCAGTTCAAACTTTATAGGGTTTCCATCACAGCGGAAGCCCTATGATCAATATCACAAAAGATATAATCCCAAACATTTTATTGAAACACACAGAGAATGGGTGACTGTTCAAATGTTACATTGAAAACTGTGACAAAGAATTTTCACTGAATAATAATTACAAATAATTCACCAAAACATTATTTCACTCCCCTCACAAAATATAAAAATCAGCATAGCAAATAGAACAATAAAAACAGATAACAAATAGACTCGTCATGAAAGCGCAATACGAGTATGATTTGCGCTCTTGCCAAGCGATTGCGGCAATAAATATACACATCAATGGAGTGAAACACGATGTCTTTATTCATGCAGTTACGTATATTTTTCCTTTTCACCATAACTCTCTTCGTATTCCCCGCCCTCGCGCAACCTTCTTCTGGGCTAACCTGTGGAATTTATACCAATGACAGTGGAGTTAAAGCTTATGTAATAAACTCACAGGTTTTGCAAAAAAAATACAAAGATGAATACATTACATCACGCTATACTCTGGATAATGGAAAGGTTAACATAATCTCAATTGATAGTTTAACCCCACCAGAAATAAATGAATTATTCGAACAGAAAAAAGTTAACGACTTTAATGAAGAGTACGTCTTAACAGAAGAAAAAAACTGTAAAGATAATATTGGCATACCGAAAAGTAAAATAGGAAAAGAATGTTGGGATAATATAGATACGTGCTCTTGGTTAATAGTAGAAAGTGATGGGGATACACTAAAGGAATTATGCCAAGATAATTTTTATGCAGCCTGCCAACTTTGGCATAATCGTATTTTCTTTCAGAATGAAATAAATACCATTACAGAAGAAACAAAAAATTTCGATATGCCACTAAAATCAGATCCAGAGTGGATCGAAGCCATTACTGAATCATGCAGGTCTGGGCTATCAGAATTAATGTGTAATAATGCTGCCAGGTCATTGTGGAATAATGGACAATATCTTGCCGCAAGAGACGCACTGCAACTGGCTTGTAATACACGCGTGTGGGACCACTCAGTGTGTCAAAAAGCAGATGACTTACGTTCGCTCACAGCAAATGATATTGCCTCATCAGTATCTGGTTTGCCGGTAGGTCATTATGCAACACGCGGTGGTGACGTTGATTTTACTATCACAAAAAATGGCACGGTGATAATCAAAGGAAGCCCATCGGTTAAGGCTAAGCTCGATAATGGCCTGATTCGTATTCCACGCGATCTGGAAAAAGAAGCTATCGAACGCAGAAGTGATTTCATTTTCCGCCGTGCTGGAGAAAATAAGCTGATCAGTCTCGATAGCGAGAATACGTTCAAAGTCTATGAATTGCAGAAATGAGAGCAATCAGCGACCAAATCTTTTCTCTGATTACTTGGTCATCACAAGCATGACATCACTGACATCAGGGGCGGCAAACCGCCTCCCCCGAAGCCCCTTAACATCAATACCCTATCGCTGCCCCTGCCGGGCGGCGGATATCATTTGCTCCATACAGGTAGCCTTCGCGCACTTTACCGGATACCGCCGAGTCATTACCCGAATCCGCTGGTGTCACGCCCGCCGCGCCCGGTAAACCGACCAGAATCAGCTCCGCTGCGCCCCAGGGAGTCTGCTCTACCATTTTGTAGCCGCGCTGCTTCAGCAAGTTCAGCGTATCGACAGACAGCCCGCGCTGTTCGTAATACACTTCATCCGGCAACCACTGGTGATGGATGCGCGGTGCATCTACCGCTTCCTGTGGTGCCATGCCGTGGTCGATGATGTTTAGCGCCGTTTGCAGCGTGATAGTGATAATGCGTGAACCACCGGGCGAACCGAGCACCATGAAGATTTTGCCGTCTTTCGTCACCAATGACGGGCTCATGGACGAAAGTGGGCGCTTACCGGGGGCGATCGAATTACGTTCCCCCTGCACCAATCCGTACAGGTTTTTCTCGCCAACTTTAACGGTAAAGTCATCCATTTCGTTATTGAGGAAGAAGCCCGTACCCGGCGCAATCACCACCGACCCAAAACGCCCGTTCACGGTATACGTGGTGGACACCGCGTTGCCCTGATTATCCACAATAGAATAGTGCGTGGTTTCCGGTCGCTCGTGCGGGCCAATCCCCGGCTGTACGTTTTTGGATGGCGTCGCGTTTTCCGGTTCGATTTGTTTACGGATTTCGGCAGCGTAATCCTTACTCAGCAAACGTTCGACAGGATTGCTGACAAACGCCGGGTCACCGAGGTAGGTATTGCGGTCCATGTATGCGTGACGCATCGCTTCGGTCATCACATGAACGGTGGCTGCCGAATTAAAGCCCGTCTTCTTCAGATCATAGCCTTCGACAATATTGAGAATTTCACACATCGTGACGCCACCGGAACTGGGCGGCGGTGAAGAGACAAATTGATAACCACGATAGTTACAGGTTACTGGTGCCGTTTCGGTAATGCGATAATCGGCAAAATCAGCCGCCGTCAGGATGCCACCGCCCTGCTTCGCCGCCTGCTCCACTGCCTGTGGGATCGTGCCCTTGTAGAAGGCATCCGGCCCTTTAGCAGAAATCGCCGCCAGCGTATTCGCCAGATCGGTTTGCACCAGTTTGTCACCCGGTTGCAACGGGCTGCCGTCAGGGCGCAGGAAGATGCGCGCGGCTTCAGGATCGGCCTTAAAACGTTTGATGGTGGTATCCAAAATGTCGGTATCCGCACGTGTGAGTTCAAAGCCCTCACGCGCCAACTTAATCGCCGGTGCCATCACCTGCTCACGCGTCAATTTGCCGTATTTTTGCAGCGCAGTATCCAGCCCCAGCACCGTTCCCGGTACGCCGGCGGCCAGATAGCCGTACAGGCTCGCGTCCTTTTTCACGCTCCCATCCGCATTCAGATACATGTTGGCGCTGGCCGCCGCGGGTGCCGTTTCACGGAAATTGATAAAGGTGTCTTTACCATCGGCCAGATGCAGCGTCATAAATCCACCGCCGCCGATATTGCCACAGCAGGGATTTACCACGGCCTGCGCATAGCCCACGGCCACGGCGGCATCAATCGCATTGCCGCCCATTTTCATGATATCGACGCCAATCTGCGAAGCCAGATACTGTGAGCTGACCACCATACCGTTTTTCGCTTCCACTGCGGGGGCAGAGGCCGCCTGCACGGTTCCACTCACCAGCAGCGCAGTCACACTCAGCGACAGCAGCCATTTTCCTGACGTCCTGCATCCCAATACCGTGTTTTTTATTCTCATGAAGACCCCTTTACCCCGTTGATGTTACTCACCGTATTTTATGACTACCCTTTCGACAAGGTTTTGCAACGTCCGCGCCAACAAACGGCAGCGGCTTAACAAACTCACTAACGGCAGTAAAAAGCGTAGGAAAGGCATGAGAAATTGCGAGCATATCATGCCACCTTTGCGACCCGGCACGTTCTATACGCACCGTCACAAGGCAACGTGATAAAAAACCGCCCCGCAAAAGAAAGGAACAAATAAGGATGCGGGGCGGCGGAGAACTAATCCTTACGAGGATCGCTAATCGGTTGACGAACGAGGAAGACGTAGGCCAGCGCGCCCAATACCGTCACACAGCCACAGATGATCAGCGCCAGACGGAAGGAATTCGTGGTATCGACAATAAAGCCGGTCACAATCGGGGCGAATGATGCACAGATGAAGCTAGCAAAGTTTTGGATACTGCCGACCGATGCCGTCATACGCGACGCGACAGCAACATGGATCAGCCCCCAGCACGATGTTCCCGCAAAGTGGATGCAGAACAACGCCATACTAATCAGTGACACTGCTTCGATTGAGGTTGTCGCCTGTGGCACCACAAAAGTAAAAGCCGCAGAGCACAACATACCCGCAATGATGCAGATTTTACGGCTCTTGATCGGTTCCATTCCCTTTTTCACTAACCAATCCGTGACATAGCCGTTCACCAGCATCCCAGCGGCACCAAACAGGAAGGGGATCGCGGCCATCAGACCCGTGCTTTTTAAATCCAGATTATAAGCCGTTTGTAGATAACCAGGCAGCCAGGCCAAATATAGCCATGCGGTATAGTTGATGCCGCTAAAACCCAGCATCATGCCCCACATCGTGCGGTTACGGAACAGACTGCGCCATTCAATAAAACTCAACGGATCGCGGCGAGCGTTCACACTACCCGCGTTCAGGTAATTCTGCTCATCAGCGGTGAGTTCAATCTGCTCACGGTTGCGATACAACATATACCAGCCGATGGCGAGGAAAATGCCGAATAGGCCAATGGTAATGAACATACCGCGCCAACCCATGACTAACATCATCGCCGCCAGAATGGGGGGGCTTATCGCAACACCAATCGTTGAAGCCGCATTAAAGATCCCCATCGGGCGGCCACGTTCTTTGATGTTAAACCAGTCGTTGATCACCTTCACGCCACATGGGTTCATCGGTGCTTCGCCAATCCCCATACCAATACGGACCAGTACGAACTGGGTGAAGCTGTGTACCATGCCAGACAGCGCCTGAAACAGTGACCAGAAAAACATCCCAAGTCCCAGCATAATGCGCGGGCCTTTACGATCCAGTAACGGTCCACAAGGGAGTTGCGCAATCCCGTAGGCAAGAGAGAAAACGGAGAGCAATGCACCGATTTCTGTCGCACTCAGCCCCAATTCCTGACGAATCGTTAGGTTAGCCACCGAAAGAGAACTTCGGTCGAGATAATTAATCACTGCGGCAAAAAATAGCAGAATCATTGCGGTAGTTTGAATACGTTTAATTCGACTACTGCGCTGAATCATTCCCTCTGGCGGTGCTGAAGAACGGGTATCAAACGAAGAACGCGGGTCTAGCGTTATATTATTCTTTTCCACGTCTGGCTCCTGGATATTATAATTTTATCTTTACTCAGCGCAGGGTTGAGTAAAGTGGTTTTAAACGGAAAGCAATGAAATACGTCATCACCACTCACGAATTTTTATTAATAAAGTCGACTTCTCGTGAGCATAGATAAGAGATATTTCTCAGGCGTTTTTATTTTGATAAAACCGTGCTCTTGATAATGGTTTATGGTTTTTAATCGGTTTTTAATGATCGGCCTGAACCGTCTGGTTAATTGAGCGAATCATCGATTGTTTAGCTGAATTCAAATGGTTACGCAGCGCCAGCGTAGCGTCCAGATCGCTTCGGCAAATCAACGCGCTGAGGATGGTCATGTGCTCGTCAATCGCGATGATGTTGCGCTGTTTGAGATCGCTTTCATCCCACTGGTAGTGGAAATGAAATATCACGGAGATAATTTCAAGCGACTGATCAAAAAAGACATTTTCGGCAGCAGAAAGTAAAAGTGCATGAAAGTTACGGTCAAGCTGCGAGAACATACGAAAGCTGTTGCCAATGCTGTCACGTAACATACGGTGGCGCTCCAGCAAGGTTTTGGCCTGTAGCCAGCGGGGGTCATCGTCCGGCAAATTGAGGAAATGTTGCAGAGCATGCGTCTCCAACATTTCCCGCAATTCAAATAACTGTTCCGCGTATGCCTGATCGAACTCTTTCATACTCCACTGCCCACGCTTTTCATTCTGAATCAGGTTGTAGCGCCCAAATTTTAACAGATACTCGCGCACCACTACCGGGCTGACACCCGCGTCACGCGCGAGCTGTAGTTCTGAAAAGACCTCTCCGACACGGAGCTGACGCTGGTTGATCATGGTGAAAAACGCCTGCTCGAAAATACGGTTTTGCTCATCCATCGGCGCGGTAATACAGGTGAACCCATCGTCATGGTCGGGTTTTCGGGCAATCACATAATCGCTGCCAACCTGTGTAAGCACACCGCAGTCACGCAGATGAACCAGAATATGACGCACCGTTGTGCGGCTGATGTTATACATCTCCGCCAGCGCATTTTGCGACGGCAGAGGCGACGGAATATGACCACGGGCCATATCGTCGATAATCTGATTAATAACATTGTGACGTAAATTTTGTGAACGGCTCATGAGAGATCTCCTTTTTTCATACATTAAAAACCGATTTAAAACATTTTTATGAGTCCGCATTCACAATTTACAGCGCCTGTCTCTCATCAATATTTTTTTTCATCAATATCTGAAAAAACAAAAAACAGGAGAGAATAATCATGTCAACAATGAATACATTGATTTGCCAGGAACCAAAAAAACTTGTCTGGAAAAAACGTGAAATACCTATTCCGGGTGAGAATGAAACATTAATTAAAATTAAGTCTGTGGGTATTTGCGGAACCGATATTCATGCCTGGGGAGGGAATCAACCCTTTTTTAGCTACCCACGCGTATTAGGTCACGAAATATGTGGTGAGGTTGTCGATACAGGCAAAAACGTACATCAATTTAAAAAAGGCCAGCAGGTTGCCGTCATTCCCTACGTAGCCTGCCAGCAATGCCCTGCCTGCAAGAGCGGCCGTACCAACTGCTGCGAGAAAATTTCAGTCATTGGTGTACATCAGGATGGCGGATTCAGCGAATATCTGGCTGTGCCCGCCACAAACGTACTGCTTGCAGAAGGGATCGATCCACAAGCGGCAGCATTAATCGAGCCCTACGCCATTAGCGCACATGCCGTTCGCCGGGCGAAAGTGCAACGTGGCGAACAGGTGCTGGTCGTCGGTGCTGGCCCCATTGGCCTCGGCGCAGCGGCCATCGCCAAAGCGGACGGCGCTCAGGTGGTGGTTGCAGATACCAGCGCTGCCCGCCGCGAACATGTCATTGCCAACCTGAATCTGCCGGTCGTCGATCCCTCTGCCGAGGACTTTGAGGCTCAGCTACGCGCCGAATTTGGTGGTGCATTGGCAGAAAAAGTGATTGATGCCACGGGCAACCAGCATGCGATGAACAACACCATTAACCTGATCCGCCACGGTGGCAGCATCGTGTTTGTCGGTCTGTTTAAAGGTGATTTGCAGTTCTCCGACCCTGAATTCCATAAGAAAGAAACCACGATGATGGGCAGCCGTAACGCCACACCGGAAGATTTCGCCAAAGTGGGCCGTCTGATGTCTGAAGGCAAACTCACCGCAGAAATGATGCTGACGCACCGTTACCCCTTTGCCACATTGGCTGACATCTATGAAAAGGATGTCATTAACAACCGTGAGCTGATCAAAGGCGTCATCACATTCTGATGGGGGAATAATCATGAAAACATTGAATCGGAAAGACTTTCCCGGCGCATGCTATCCAACAAAAGTGATTCAGTTTGGTGAAGGCAACTTCCTGCGCGCCTTTGTGGACTGGCAGTTGGATGTGCTGAATGAGAAGACCGATCTTCAGGCTGGCGTAACGATTGTGCGCCCCATTAATACGGATTTTCCGCCATCGCTCAATACGCAAGATGGGCTTTACACCACGGTCATCCGAGGGCTTAACGAACAGGGCGAGGCCGTCAGCGATGCGCGGCTGATCCGCTCGGTCAATAACGAGATTAACCCCTATCAGCATTTTGCCGATTATCTGGCACTGGCCCATAACGCCGCCATTCGTTTTGTTTTTTCAAACACCACGGAAGCGGGCATCAGCTATCACGCTGGCGACAGCGTCAACGATACGCCGCCGGTCAGTTTTCCTGCCAAGCTGACACGCCTGTTGCTGGAACGCTTTACGCATTTTAACGGTGAAAGCGATAAAGGCTGGGTCATTATTCCCTGCGAACTGATCGACTATAACGGAGAGGCGCTCAAAGCCCTGGTTCTGCGCTATGCTCAGGAATGGCAACTCTCACCCGCGTTTATCGACTGGATTGAGACAGCAAATACCTTCTGTTCCACGCTCGTGGACAGGATCGTAACGGGATACCCGCGTGAAGAATCATCAGCGCTGGAAGAGAAACTGGGCTATCACGATGCCTTTCTGGATACCGCCGAACATTTTTACCTCTTTGTCATTCAAGGCCCCGACTGGCTGGCGGATGAGCTGAAACTTGCAGAATGCCCGCTGAATATCCGCATTGTTGACGACATCAGACCCTACAAAGAACGTAAAGTGGCGATTCTGAATGGTGCACACACCGCTCTGGTTCCGGTTGCCTGGCTCTGCGGGCTGGGTACGGTAGGTGAAGCCATGCAGGATGTCGATGTGCGTCGCTTTGTAGAAAATACGCTCCAGCAAGAGATCATTCCAGTGCTGGATTTACCGGCGAATGAATTGCGTGAATTTGCCGATGCCGTCACCGGACGCTTTCAGAATCCCTATATTCGCCATCAGTTGCTCTCCATCGCACTCAATGGCATGACTAAATTCCGCACACGTATTCTACCGCAGTTGCTGGCAGGGCACCGCGACGGGCATTTTCCGGTACGGTTGACGTTTGCTCTGGCCGCACTGATTGCCTTCTACCGCGGAGAACGAGCGGGCGAGACTTATCCTTTGCAGGACGATGAGCAGTGGCTCACCCGCTACCGCCAGCTATGGCCACGCGTGGGAACCGATCTGACCGTGCGCGAATTGGTCAACGAGGTACTCGCGGATACCGCACACTGGGGGGAGGATCTCACTCAGCGGTCAGGTTTAGTGGAGCAGGTGACAGCCGACCTGAGCGATATTTTGGCGCAGGGGATGCGTCAGACGGTGAAAGCGCGAGGATAATGATGATCGACAGCGCCCGGCGGGCGCTGTTTCCCCTTGCAAGGTAATACATACCCAAACTGTTCGACTGCACTGACCACCACATCAGTGGTCGGCATAGATGGCGATTACTCGACGGCGATCGGTTTTTCCGTCAGCGTGGTTTTGTTGTCGCCCTGAATGGCTTTCACTTTCTGTTCCGTTTTTTGTACCGCCTCTGCGTTGCTCAACAGGCTGTACGTCAGCTCAAACGTGGTGCTCTGTCCGGGCTGTAGCTTTTTGACTCGCCCTTGCTCACGTTCAATCGTGACGGGATAAGCGTAGTTAGTTCCGGGTTCGATCCCTGTCACATAGCCCTGCTTTTCCGTATCCGTATTTTTCCACAGCGTCAGCAACGGCAACTGATGAGTATCAAAGGCAATCGACACGCCCTTATCTCCCGCTTTGTTCACCAGCGCCGCCAGCGTTTTACCTTGTGAATCGGTATATGGCGTAATGTTGAACACCATCTCATCAAAGTCTTTTGTCGGCCCTTTGTAGGTTTGCCAGGTTGCCAGACCCGCCTTGGCGTGGTCGTTAAATGGAGAAATCTCTTTTACTGGCGCGACGAAACGCGCGCCTTCTTCCAGAATCGGCGTACCGAAATTACTGTGGTAGATAATCTGATAGTCACGCGGATAGTCGGCTTTGTTGGTCAGCACATCGTGTACGGTAAACGACTCACTGCCGGGGACGTAACGCAGTTCGGTCCAGGTTTCCAGATTTGACTTCTTAAAGCTGTTTTCTTTCAGCAGACCCCGCACCGTAATGGTATACGGCGCGCTATCGCTGACTTCCACCACCACTTTTGAGGCAGGCGTATTACCCGCACGACCGTGCAGTGTATAGATCATGCCATCACTGACGACCGGGTGACCCGTCCACTCGAAGCCGCAGCGCACCATCATCTCATTGAAACCTTCCAGCCAACCCAGTCCATTACGGCTTTCCAGATTGATGGTATTCGGGTTTACGACCTCGTCAACCGGCGAATCCCACCCCAAACGAATGTTTTTACCTGCCGCATGCAGTAAATTCATTCCTCGCGTTGGGCTGAGAGCAATTTTCAGTCCGTTCTGACTGGTAATTGTAATCACTTTGCTGCCTTCCTGACGTCCACCGTGCAGGACTTTTTGTTCAATGCTGAAATGCTGGTTTTTGATCTTCAGAGCATCACTGCTGATTTGCCAATTTCCCTTTTCCACACTGCTTTCAGCATCTGTCAGCACAAACGTCTGTGCCGATAATTGCCATGATGTCAGCGCCAGTGTAATGCCCATAGCCAGTAATTTTTTCATGTTATCCATCCCTCTATGCTGAATTGTTTTAGCTAATGCGAGCTAAAGACTACAAATCAGCGAATGGTCAGAATGTGATAGTTATCACCAGATGGATAAATTCAGTATTGTCGCGTCATTTATCTGATTGTTATCACCTATTACATGTAAATAGGATAAATTTTTGCATAATTATTGAGATATTGATCGGAAAAAGCTGACATCGTTTCAGCAAAATAAATCATGTCGCCAAAAAATCATTTTCTCTGTCGTCGCGCATCAGAGATTAATCCTGAAATTTAATTTTTTTTCGATATAAAAAATTACAAGATTGTTTTTTGACCACATTGCACCCTATTAGCGCAAGCGCTATGGTTGCCGCTAACCTGTGTACGACCACTGATAAATAAACTATGAACTTTTCTCTTTTCGGCAAGAAATTCACGCGCCACGCTGGCATCACCCAATTAATGGACGACCTGAACGAAGGGCTGCGCACGCCAGGCGCAATCATGCTGGGGGGCGGCAATCCGGCGCACATTCCAGAGATGGATAGCTACTTCAAACAGCTCTGTCAGGAGATGCTGGAACAAGGGAAACTGACGGAAGCGCTATGCAACTACGACGGCCCGCAAGGTAAGGATACGCTGCTTAATGCGTTGGCCAAACTCCTGAGTAATGAATTAGGCTGGCAGATTGGACCACAGAATATTGCGCTGACAAATGGCAGCCAGAGTGCATTTTTCTACTTATTTAACCTGTTTGCAGGCCGCCAGAGCGATGGCAGCCTGAAAAAGGTGCTGTTTCCGCTGACGCCGGAATATATCGGTTATTCAGATTCCGGGCTGGACGAAGACATGTTCGTTTCCGTTCGACCGCAGATCGAACTGTTACCTGAAGGACAATTTAAATATCACGTCGATTTCGATCATCTGTCGATTACCGATGATATCGGGCTAGTTTGCGTATCCCGACCAACCAACCCAACCGGTAACGTGCTGACCGACGACGAACTGATGCGTCTGGATATTCTGGCGCAGCAGCACAAGGTTCCTCTGCTGATTGATAACGCCTATGGCGTGCCTTTCCCCGGTATCATTTTCAGTGATGCCACGCCGCTGTGGAACCCGAACATCATCCTGTGCATGAGCCTGTCCAAACTGGGTCTGCCCGGTTCGCGCTGCGGTATCGTGATTGCAGATGAAAAAGTGATTTCAGCGATCGGCAACATGAACGGCATCATTAGTCTGTCACCAGGCGCGGTCGGCCCGGCGCTGGCGCATGAGATGATTCAGCGTGGCGATCTGCTACGCCTATCTAATGACGTCATACGCCCGTTCTACCAGCAGCGCGTGACGGAAACCATCGCGATTATTCGCCGCTATCTGTCGCCCGAACAGTGCCTGATTCACAAACCGGAAGGTGCGATCTTCCTATGGCTGTGGTTCAAAGAGTTGCCTATCACGACGGAAGTGCTGTACCAGCGCCTGAAAAAACGCGGAGTTCTCATGGTGCCGGGTCACTATTTCTTCCCCGGTCTGGAGCAAGAATGGCCACACGCTCATCAGTGCATGCGTATGAACTATGTGCCAGAGCCGGAAAAAATCGAACGTGGTATTGCGATACTGGCGGAAGAAGTCGAAAAAGCAATTTCTGTCGGTAGCTAATAATTGATAACGATGATTATTTTTCCCACATCAAATCGATAAAAACTTTCATTTTTATCTGATTAATAGTTAATTCATTTAAAAGAGACGATGGTCTTATGAACTTAAGGGAAACTTTTAGAATAACTGCGTATTCTGCGCAACTTCTTGCTCAAATTTGGCTTAAGTAAAATATGACTTAAGTGATTATTCAGCAAAAACAACCTGAAGTGGTATCGCACCTCAGTGGAAGGCAAGCAGGAACACTTCTTCTCTACCATCCTGACCGATGCCACCATTGTTGATATCGACTGCAAAATGCCACACTGTCAGGACCCGGCCAAGCTAGACTACACCCAACTGATTGAAGTCTCGCTGGCTTACCGTAAAATCGACTGGGATCACACTGTCGCTGGGACCTCTGGCTCTGACGACTGGCGTGCGCCGGTCGAAGCCTAATCGTCCTGTCTTCAACCCGGCCACCGTGCCGGGTTTTTGCCTGAACGGCGGTGTGGGCAGACACAGCTCTCCACTCAGGTATTGCAGTAATCGGGATAGCGACGTGCCGCTCTGGGGAGATCCGGTGCGTGCGGTAGCCATGTCGGCGGCGAAGAGTCCTCTTCTCATAAATGATGTTAATATTCTTATAAATCAGCCTACAATTTCCCTAAGGTAAAATAGTGTGCATGCTGGAAATGTTTTTATAAATAACCGAACAAAAGAAATTAATAATGCCTTAAAAAATAATGACTCAAACATAAATGAATTAATTTGTGGGGTTGGGGATCTGTTTTCGTCTCCTTATAAAAGAGAAATCATTGCTGATAGTGAGACTATCCAAGCTTTATGGGACTTATTGTTTAACGTACTTGATCAGAGTGATGATAATAATACTAAATTTGATGCAATTAGCACAATGTGTGATATCTATATATATCAATCCAATATAGGATTGTCGCTAAGTTTAAATAAAATAAAGCAGTGGAGGGAAGATTTACAGACAACGACTTCCTCAGAGATACTCGACTGCATTGATGATATCTTATCGATGTAATTATTATTTTGTATAAACATTCATGAGAAAAAAGGAAAGGAAATTCTCATTTTATTAGATTTCTTATTTTAATAATTAACAATTAATAAATAGCAACACGACTATATCGCTTCAATGTCACCAATCCCATTGATCGATACTGATTCATATCAACATTGAAAATGTCCTCATATTATTTTAATATTTATTAACCCCCGTTCATCACGAACCAAACTTGAAAATTTTTTCAATTAAAATCATGAGAAAATTTACACCCCAAAAGAGAGCGTAAGATGATACGTTTTTTTCTGCTGCTGTTATGCATGAGCGTTACTAATTATGTAAACGCCAATGAATTTAAAATGGCGGGTGCATTTCGTGTTTTTTCGATAGATAATAAAAGAATATCTAGCGTACTTAATTATGAAGACTACCAATACAATCCGTTCTATCACCCTTCAGGATCCAATCTTTATAAAACTGGGTTTGAGATCATCCTCCCTGATGGCATAACAAAGAAGGGTTATCTGGTTATTCACTCTGCGAAAACAAACAATATATTATATAGAGGTTATTATTCCGACAAAAAATCTATTATTTTTGATGCCGATGACAGACTGCTTGATCAAGAAGGATTGGATTTTCTCAGAGTAGAGTACTTTGATTTTGATAAAAAATTTATTTATGTATGTGAGCAACAGAAGGTATTTAAGCTATGGGTTGCGGGATCAATATCTACCATTACTATTTTATCTGCCGAAAAACCGGATGAAGAAGTTGACGGTTTCACATATTGTTACGAGGCTAATATCTATAAAAAAATTAACAGCTAATTATATTATAAATAATTTTAGTTTCAGGCAGGTAGCAAGCTAACGAGGGAAATAGCCACGAATACACTCGGTTAAAATATTATGTTAAAATGGCATAAAAAACTATAGTGAGTTGATATGAAAGATGATTTTCATCCACCGATAGATTTAACTAAATCTCCAGTGAGAAATAAAGAAGACATTGTAAAATTGATAAATTTCCTGGCCAATGACGTAAGAAAAAGTCCCAATGAATGGCAAAACAATGATCTTCCACGTTATTTAGAGGCGATGGCATCCTGGATTGAAGATATGGATGGATTTTATAAAAACATAAATAGACCAGAGCCTAATATTGATTGGGCCGGTTTGGCTGACATATTGCAGGCTGCAAAAGTATATGAATAATTTGATAGCCTCTCCTGGCACAAGAGGCTATCGCGGGGCAGTAAGGATGAGTCAGCGATCCTAGCTTATAATTACAAATGGCATGACGCAACAGGGGAATAGACCAAAACCAGGCGGTCGATTTCTACTTCCTGCAAAACCTGTAACGCTTGGAAGATAGGAGATAATAGGTGAAACCGATTCTTTGGGATCTTGCTGGCTTCAATATTTCAATGAAGAGCCAGTATGCTGACATTTATGCATTAGAGAGAGATATCAGAAAAAATTTTGGCAGTAGTAACTTTAGTGAAATGGACTCACTAGATTGGTTTTTATCAGATAAGATCACCGGTCAAACTTCATTTTTATTACTAACCATTCCATCGGTTTTAAAAGAATCATTCGATAACCCCAGTATTGACATCAACTCTCTTTCTAGCATTAACCTATATGACTGCGTTCATGATTTCTCATCTAATGTTTCAATACAAAATGAAGCGACTTACTTTATTAAAAATGATGCGTTACTTGTTACCTCTACTACCTCACTAATCTTTTATAAAGTATTAATATCAGATGAATTATATTTTTTACTAGACAAGGGCTTTACATATCAGGGTTTTTTATTGATGAATGCGACTAGCCATATTTATGGATACGAAAAATCATTCGATAATGAAAAATTCAAGCCACTTTTACTAAGAATGATTTATTTTTGCAGCCAAAAATCCTATGATGCAATAGAGAACATGGACACTCACTATTTATTCATGATGAATAAATTGGAAGAAGACTGCCACGCTTATAAAGAGGCTGATGTGAGGGTATTACAAATTATTGATTTTATAAAAAACATTAAAGATATATTTTATGATATAGAGAAAGATACAACATGATAGACGAACTGAAAATAAAGTGGCTTGAAAATAAATTGCCAGGTTTAGATTTAATCATTTTTGAATCTGGCGCGGTTCAGCATATAGATATAGATTTTATCGAGAATAACTCGCTATTACATTCTTTTAAAAAAGAATATTCTATATCATATGGGAAAACGTCAACATTCAGTGAAATTATTAGTAAGCATGATGAAATATGGTCTGAAATTCAGATAAATAATAGATTATTGGTGAATGAAAAAAATATTTTCCTGTGTGGTGAAGGAGAAATGGGCAATGAAGGGTTTATTGTCAAAACAGATATAAACAATAACATTAAAATTATTATTTACTCAACAACATCTAATCCATTCATAGAGATAATAAAAATAAATAACAGCCTTTATTTTAAATCAACATCCAATTTTTATGTTGTTATTGATCTGATTTCTGAAAACATTACAATCTGCAATGAGGATATTTTCGATAAAAACAGCACAAATAAATTAATATTTTAATTCACCCATACATTTACCTCATTTTCCTCATTTTCCTCATTTTCCTCATTTTCCTATAAAAATTCATTGAATACTGAGGCGATTTCCTTTGCAAAAATAACTTTCCTGAACTGATTTTCAAACTATGTAATTTAGCATAATTCCCACAAGTAGATATTTATATGAAAAAATTAATTGAGTTAGCGTTAAAATATGGTGAAACAAAAAGATTAGACATTAATTTATCTAAATGCATCTCTACTATAAATAGTTTTGGCTATTTTCCTTCAGAGGGATTGATTCAATTCCTCCAGAAATATAATGGGCTGCAAGGATACCATTCTGCTTATAAAAACAATAATGAAGCGAGCAAATTTTTCTATATAAACCCTGAAAAATCCATGATGGAAATACATAAAGAACAGGTTGAACACTATGAAAAAATAACACAATGCTCATTATTCCCTATAGGAGAATGTGATAATGGACACATTATCCTAATGTATGGCAACGATGCTATATATGGCGCTTTTGATGAATGTGTTTATAAATATGGTCAGGATATAGAATCTTGTTTTGACGTTCTGATTAATGGAAAAGAAGCGATTAGTATTAGTTAGACCTGTAAACAGGAAACGATCCCACAGATACAAGTCGGCCAGCGCACCCTCCACCCCGACAGATGTTTACAAGGAAAACGCCTCTGATAGGCTTAGATATATCGGTGATAAAGCATCTTTCAAAAATGAGTTTTGCAATATATATTTATGTATAAAATAATAGGCTTTTATTTCAAGGTAGAAACATGAAAGGTTTGGATGAAATTAGGTATGAGTTTGAAAAAATAAATTCGTCGTCCCTTCATTTTTTAGAGAAATTCCGTAACGACGTAAAGGATACGGCAACTAAAGAGAAGATAAGTAAGGGAAGATTGATTAACTTCAGACCTTTTGAAGCAGAAAGATTCGGTTTTAAGCTAGGTAAAGAATTAACGTCCCTTCCAGCAAGAAAAAAAGATATTCAAGTTTGGCAGTTTGATTCAGAGGGAAAGATTGTTCTGGTTGAAAGATTTGGCTCAACTGGGTCTATTCAATATAGCGATTTTTATTTTTATTCTACCTCTGTTGTTAGAATCATTGGTTTTTACAATGTAGACTCTTTAGCGTTTGTTATAGATGTTCTTTTTGATAGAGGGAAAATTATCAAAGAACTGAGTTATGGTAAATTTGGCTCAAGCGTTTCAAATTATAATTACAGCGGTGACATGTTGGTTGATATTGTTGTTCATGAAAAAGAGCATGACCATACGGATTTCTCTACTCATAGTATTTCATTTTGTTATGAGAGTGGTGACTTGAAATCAATAATGAAGAAGTATCCTAATGGTTATTCCGAGCAGCGTTATCCATGATGAATTTAATAAGATTAAAGCCATAAGCCCCCACGCTTCAACAGCGTGGGAGCATCAGAGGTAAGCTAGGCGACTGCGGTGCCCTGTTCGTCCTGATCGACGGCGAAGCAGGCAACCTGCTGTTCTCCGTAGGTTTTCAACTGTGGCTGGAACTGCGTGCAGGTGCTGAAGCAGCGCTGACAGCGGGCGTTGAACGCGCAGCCCGGCGGTGGGTTCAGCGGGCTAGGCAGCTCACCGATCAGCTTGATGCGCTCGCGGCGTAAATCCGGATTCAGGCGCGGCGTCGCGGACAGTAACGCCTGCGTATAAGGGTGCCGCGGATTGTTGAAAATGGCATCTTTACTGCCCTTCTCAACACAGCGGCCCAGATACATCACCATCACTTCATCGGCGATATGCTCGACCACGGACAGGTCGTGCGAGATAAAGACGTAAGACAGCCCTAAATCCTGCTGTAAGTCCATCATCAAGTTCAACACCTGCGCGCGCACCGACACATCCAGTGCCGAAACCGGTTCATCGGCAATCACCACGTCTGGGTCTAGCATCAACCCACGGGCGATAGCGATACGCTGACGCTGCCCGCCGGAGAACATATGTGGGTAGCGATCATAATGCTCTGTTTTCAACCCCACTTTTGCCATCATCGCCAGCGCTTTTTCACGGCGTTCTGCTTTCGAAAGCTCGGTGTTGATCTGGAGCGGTTCTTCCAGGATCTGGCCAACCTTCTTACGCGGATTCAGCGATCCGTAAGGATTCTGGAAAACGATCTGGATCTTTTGGCGACGCAGCTTCTGCGCTTCAGGATCCGGTTTCAGCAGATCCTGTCCCTGATAGTACAGTTCGCCCTCTGACGGGGTTTCGATCATCGTTAGCAGGCGACCCAGCGTAGATTTTCCACAGCCCGATTCCCCCACCACCGCCAGCGTTTTACCGCGCTCCAGCGTAAAAGACACGCCATCCAGCGCTTTCACCATCCGCTCCGGCGCAAAAAAGCCCTTTTTCACCGGATAGTGTTTTTTCAAATCGATCGCATGCAGTAAGTACGGCTGCGATGTGGCATTCAGTTCACTCATAGGGTTGGCCTCCCCGCATCATCCAGCGGTGTATGACATTTCACCTGACGGCCAGGAATATCGCGTAGCCCAGGTTCTTCCTGACGGCAGCGGTCCTGCGCATAGGGGCAGCGTGGGTTTAACAGACAGCCGTTCGGGCGATCGTATTTACCCGGCACCACGCCCGGCAACGATGCCAGACGGGCTTTATCCACCGCAAACTCCGGCAGCGCACGTAGCAGCGCCTGAGTGTACGGATGGCGGGGAGCACGGAAAATATCCGCCGCTTTACCCGATTCCACCACCTGTCCGGCATACATCACGATGATGTGGTGTGCCGCTTCGGCCACCAGCGCCAAATCGTGCGTAATCAGGATCAGCGCCATGTTCTCGCGCTGCTGTAATTCGAGCAGCAGTTCGATAATCTGCGCCTGAATAGTCACATCCAGTGCTGTGGTAGGTTCGTCCGCAATCAACAGCTTTGGCCGACAGGCAATCGCCATCGCGATCATCACGCGCTGACTCATCCCACCGGAAAGCTGGTGTGGATACACGTCAAGACGCGAAGCCGGATCGGGGATCCCAACCAGCGTCAGCAGGTCAATCGCACGCTGACGACGGGTTTTGCGGTTACCGCCCTGATGCACCTTGATGGCTTCCATAATCTGGTAGCCGACGGTGTAACACGGGTTCAAGCTGGTCATCGGGTCCTGGAAAATCATCGCGACTTCCGAGCCCACCAGATTACGCCGTTCTTTCTCAGAAATTTTCGTTAAATCACGCTGGTTAAATTCCAGCTTGTCGGCCATCACTTTACCGGGGTAATCAATCAATCCCATAATCGCCAGCGAACTGACGGATTTACCGGAACCAGACTCCCCGACGATACCGACGACCTGACCTTGTTCAACCTGGTAGCTGATACGATCGACCGCACGAAACGGTAGATCCTCATCACCAAAATGAACCGACAGTTTATCTACATTGAGCAACGCCATCTCTCTACCTCTATCACTGCTTGAGTTTGGGGTCGAGAGCGTCACGCAAGCCGTCCCCCATCAGGTTAAACGCCAATACCGCCAGTAGGATTGCCAGACCGGGGAACGTCACCACCCACCAGGCGCTTTGCGCAAACTGCAAAACGTCCGCCAGCATGGTGCCCCACTCTGGCGTTGGCGGCTGTGCGCCCATACCGAGGAAACCCAAAGCAGCCATATCAAGAATGGCGTTAGAAAAACCGAGAGACGCCTGCACAATCAGCGGTGCCAGACAGTTAGGAAGAATATTGATGAACATCTGGCGTGCCGAGCTAGCGCCCGCCACGCGTGAAGCGGTGACGTAATCGCGGTTAACTTCCACCAGCACCGCCGCGCGCGTCAAACGGACATAGTGCGGCAACGCCACGAAGGTCAGCGCCAGCGACGCATTCACAATTGAAGGCCCGAAGACGGCGACCAGTACCAGCGCCAACAGCAGGCTTGGCAGTGCCAGCATGATATCGACGATACGCATGATGAGCGCATCGACCACCCCGCCGAAATATCCCGCCAGCAGGCCGAAGATCACCCCCAACACCAACGATAGCACCACCACAAGACAGCCGACCAACAGCGACAGGCGCGCGCCATACATCAAACGGGACAGGACATCACGCCCGACGTCATCCGTTCCCAGAATAAACTGCCAGCTTCCGCCCTCTTGCCAGACCGGCGGACGAAGCAGCGCATCGCGAAACTGCTCGGCAGGTAAGTGCGGAGCCAACACGTTGGCTCCCATGGCGATAATCAGCATCAGTGCGACATACACCATGCCAACAACCGCCCCTTTGTTGCGTTTAAAATAGTGCCAGAATTCCTGTAACGGGGTCATCGGCTTCGGCGCGCTGTTTACAACAGGTGAAGTGACATGTGTCATCTTAGCCTCCCCTTATTTCTTGTGACGGATGCGTGGGTTAACCACGCCGTAGAGCACATCCACCAGCAGGTTAACCAGAATAATCATGGTTGCCACCAGCAGCACGCCGCCCTGAACCACCGGATAGTCACGACGCTGCAATGCATCGATCAGCCACCGCCCCAGCCCCGGCCAGGAGAAGATAGTTTCCGTCAGGATCGCCCCAGCCAGCATAGTGCCGACCTGCAAACCAATCACCGTCACCACCGGCAACATCGCATTACGCAACGCGTGCACGACAATCACGCGCAGGCGGCTCAGCCCTTTGGCGCGGGCGGTACGAATGTAGTCCTCGCCCAGCACTTCCAGCATCGCGGAGCGCGTCATACGCACAATCACCGCCAGCGGAATGGTGCCCAGCACGATAGCAGGCAGGATCATGTGTTCAACCGCATCGATAAAGTCGCCTTTTTCGCCCCAGAACAGGGTATCGATCAGCATAAAGCCGGTGAGCGGCATGCTGTCATCGAGGAAAATGGTATCGCTAACGCGTCCCGAAACAGGCGTCAGGTCGAGTTGAACGGAGACCAGCATAATCAGCATCATGCCCCACCAGAAGATCGGCATGGAGTAGCCCGTCAGCGCCAGGCCAACAGAGGTATGATCGAAAATGGAACCGCGTTTGACCGCAGCCAATACGCCTACTGGAATCCCAACCGCGATAGCAAACAGCATCGCGCAGATACCCAGTTCCAGCGTCGCCTTGAAGCGAGGCACAAACTCTTCCCACACCGGGATGCGGCTCTTGAGGGAGATCCCCAGATCGCCCTGTAACACACCGCCGATATAGTGGATGTATTGCTGCCAAAGCGGCTTATCCAGCCCCATTTCAGCCAGCAATTGCGCATGGCGCTCGGCGGAAATACCACGTTCCCCCGCCATGATCATGACCGGGTCGCCCGGAATCATGTGCACGAAGGCAAAGGTCAACAGGGTGATACCAATAAACGTTGGGATAACAAGACCCAAACGCCGGAGTATGAACTGCAACATATCCCGAACTCTCTATTCATGCCCGTTGGCTCATTGGCCATCAGGCTTATCATTGCTCACAGCTAAAAAATCGCCAGACGCGATTTTAAACGTCGTGTGCGACGGCCCGCAGGGTAGCGGGCAGGGAAATCAGCCATAAAAGTTTAACGGGCAAGAAACCCCGCCTCGACAGTTCCTCTAACGAGAAACTGCAAGGTCGGGGTTTTCAATGTCCGTGAAAATCGAGTGGCTGACTTAATCCAACGTCACGTTGTTGAAGCTATGCACGCCACGCGGCTGAACCACATAACCTTTCACGTTTTTACGCACTGGCTCATACACGGTGGAGTGCGCGACAATCAGCGCCGGAGCCTGATCGTGCATCACAACCTGCGCCTGCTTGTACAATTCAATACGTTTTTCGTGATCGGAAACGGCACGCGCCGGCTGGATCAGGTCTTCAAATGGCTTGTAACACCACTTGGAGTAGTTGGAGCCATTTTTAGCTGCGTCGCAACTGAACAGGGTTGCGAAGAAGTTATCTGGGTCCCCATTGTCGCCCGTCCAGCCCATCAGCACGGTCTGGTGCTCGCCGTCTTTCGCACGCTTCAGATACTCGCCCCACTCGTAGGTGACGATCTTGGCTTTCACACCCACTTTCGCCCAGTCGGACTGAATCATTTCCGCCATACGACGTGCGTTCGGGTTGTACGGACGCTGTACCGGCATTGCCCACAGGTCGATAGTGAAGCCGTCAGCCATACCCGCTTCTTTCAGCAGGGCTTTCGCTTTCTCAGGATCGTAGCTGTAGTCTTTAACGTCGTTGTTGTAGCCCCACATGGTCGGCGGGATCAGGTTGGTTGCTGCTTGACCCGCGCCCTGATAGACCGCCTCGATGATGGCAGATTTGTTGACCGCATAGTTCAGCGCCTGGCGAATCTTGACGTTATCCAGCGGTTTTTTCTCAACGTTGTAGGACAAATAGCCAACGTTCAGGCCAGGCTGTTCCATCAACGTGATATTTTTGTCTTCCTTCATGCGAGCAAGATCGGCCGGGTTTGGATACGGCATGATCTGGCATTCGTCTTTTTGCAGCTTGGCGTAACGCACGGAAGCATCTGGCGTGATAGAGAAGACCAGACGATCGACGCCCGGCTTGCTGCCCCAGAAGCCTTCAAAGGCTTTGTACAAAATACGGGAATCTTTCTGGTACTGCTGTAGCTGGAACGGGCCTGTACCGATTGGGTTCAGGTCAATCTTCTCTGGCGTACCGGCTTTCAGCATCTTATCCGCGTATTCCGCAGACATGATAGAAGCAAAGTCCATCGCCAGGTTTGCCAGGAATGGCGCTTCAGGGCGGCTCAGCACAAAGCGGACGGTATAATCGTCTACTTTTTCGACTTTGCTAACCAACTCTGGCATACCCATACCTTGGTAGTATTCATAGCTGCCGCCAGAAACTTTATGGTACGGGTGGTTGGCATCCTGCTGACGCATGAAGGAGAAAATCACGTCATCAGCATTGAATTCACGGGAAGGTTTGAAATCCTTGTTATCTTGCCATTTCACGCCTTTGCGCAAATGGAAGGTATACGTTTTGCCGTCTTCGCTAATATCCCATTTTTCAGCCAAACCCGGGCCAGTGTCCGTGGTGCCGTCTTTAAATTCCACCAGACGGTTATAAATAGGAATAGAGCTGGCATCAAATGTCGTACCGGAGGTGAACAACTGTGGGTTAAAACCTTCCGGAGAACCTTCTGAGCAGTAAACCAACGTTTTTGCCTGAACGCCCGCAGCGACGGACAGGGCGAGTAAGCCAAGGCCGAACTTCAGCACCCTTGATTTAACCAGGGATTTTTCCATTACTTATGCTCCATTGTGGATGATGTTGTGTGCTATACCCGTCCGATGCCAAGCTGCATACACGTTAACCCGGTGATTAAAAACACGATCGTTAAAAGCGCGATCGAGAAAAAACGCAGGTGTTAACAACGCTGATGTCCTGTCATGCATCTCGAAATCAATTGGGTAGGGTTGGGCAGACCTGTATTTTTACGTGCTGCGGTCTGTACCCTGTCGCCCGAAGGCAAAATTAAAATACTGGGGGAGGAATCGTGGTCACCAGAACAAATCGTCGCCACGCTATTCAATATAGTCATAATAATGACAACCTATACCTTGAAGCGTCACAACCCGTTCACGGATGCTGAATGAAGACGTAGGATCATTCAAACAAGCCGCTGCTTTCCTCCTTATATCCCTATGACTATCTCAATTTCTCAACAGATGGAGGTGACGTCAATATAAGCTGTAAGGATTTACAAAAATTCCTTACATTTTGTTAATACATAAAATACATACTTATCACATAATTTAAGTCGTATATTCTGTTATTTTTTTAAAAACCAGCTATAAAAACCGACACATTGTCTACTAAAAGAAATTATCACCATTAAAAAAACTATAGTCATCTGGTCTTACATGTCCAAGATCTGAGCACTATTTTTTGTTAAAAACGTTAACAACAGGTGAAAATTCTGACAGATGATAAGAAATTCTGATATTCACCATGACGCCATAAGGCGTTGAATGACTATCTACGCTACATAAAAAAACTTTGCTTTCCCCTCTTCAACGGGCCAAAAACCTATTATTCCGTGCAACACCCACTCTGCTTTTACTCAATCTGCCATACACAATCGGTGTCGCCCCTTTCTCGCCGATGTCAGACGCGATGTTATCCTTCACTCATCGATGCTGATATTTATATAACTAAATGGTCAATGTGGTGGAATGAACGTCCGTTTTAACGACATTTATCGTTTGAAAAGATAATGCATTAGCCTACCCAATAGGGACTCTCTTGTCCCTTCGTGCTTCTCTGGCATCACTGTTTAGCTCTCGCGGTTATCTCCTTATTGAGAGGATAACCCGCGAGAAAATGATATTGCTCAATAATTAATTGGGTATTTTAGTTAAATAAATATTTTCATTAAAATGGAACACGCTATTTACTTATTCTCATAAAGTGGTATTTTTCATCCTATGATTTATCTCCCTCCTATTTTTAATCCCCTAACCTCCCATGAATAATTATTTTAATTACAAAAAAATGACGTAAGTTATTTAAAATAGAGTTGCTGATAAGTTCACAAATACGTAATTAACATATTATTTTTAACATTTACTCATGCTAGATTACCCTCAGAAGTGGTTCACTGTTAAATAACATCCATCATTTTTTATCTTTTTGTTACCAATTGATAAAAAACAAAAAAAACGTATTTTTCTGCTTTCTGATAATAAACACCCCGCCGCCATCGGCATTAGCGACGTTCGATAAACATACGGATATCGATGAGAAAAACGTCATAATCCATGTCGATAACGATGCACCATTAATATCGTAACGGCAGGGGTGTAATTTCTTTCTGTACCAACTGTCCTAGCAGGGTGAATATAATGAAAAAAACTGAAACTGATATTTTGTGTGAGAACGATCTCGCTCTGGAAACACAGTCATCGTTTATCGGCGACTTCTTTAAAAAGAAAATTGGCTCCGTTCCCGTTGCGCTGTTTATAGCGATTGCCGCGATTGTCGCTATCGCTGCCTATGAGGGATATTTGCCTAAAAACATGATTGGCGGTTTCGCCGTCATCATGACAATGGGTTTTTTACTGGCGCACATTGGCAGCAACATCCCCGTATTCAAGGATATCGGCGGACCAGCGATTCTGTGCCTGATGGTGCCTTCCGTTATGGTGTATTTTAATTTATTCAATGACAACACCATGAAAACCGTACACCTGTTGATGAAAGAGGCGAATTTCCTGTATTTCGTCATCGCCTGTCTGGTGGTCGGCAGTATCTTGGGTATGAACCGCAAAATCCTGATTCAGGGGATGGTGCGCATGTTCGTTCCGCTGGTCATCGGCACCGCGACAGCGCTGGCAACCGGCTTGCTGGTCGGTAAGTTGTGCGGTTACAGCGTCTATCACACCTTCTTCTTCATTATCGTGCCAATCATCGGTGGGGGTATTGGTGAAGGCATCCTGCCGCTGTCCCTCGCCTACTCTGCCATTCTGGGACAAAGCCCAGACGTTTATGTCGCTCAGTTAGCCCCCGCAGCCGTTGTCGGTAACATCTTCGCAATTCTGTGTGCTGGCGTGCTGTCTCGTCTCGGTATGCGCCGTAAGGATCTGAACGGTGAAGGCCGCTTGGTTCGCAGCGATGAAGACAACGCGATGTTTGCCGTAAACGATGCACCAAAACCGGTCGATTTTCACCTGATGGGCGGCGGGCTGTTGATGATTTGCGCCTTCTTCATCGTCGGTGGTCTGTTTGAGAAACTGGTTCACATCCCTGGTCCAGTATTGATGATTCTGATCGCCGTTTTCTGCAAATACGGACGCGTTATTCCTGCCATTATGGAAACCGGTGCACACAGCGTTTACAAATTCGTATCGAGTTCTCTGGTGTGGCCGCTGATGATCGGGCTTGGCATGCTATATATCCCGTTGGAGAGCGTCGTCGCCGTATTCTCTGTGGGTTATGTGATCGTCTGTGGTTCTGTGGTGCTGTCCATGGCGCTGGTGAGCTTCCTGATTGCACCTTATCTGAATATGTACCCGATTGAGGCTTCCATCGTGACCACGTGCCACAGCGGGCTAGGTGGTACTGGTGACGTAGCAATTCTATCCGCCTCTAACCGGATGTCTCTGATGCCGTTCGCACAGATCGCTACGCGCATCGGCGGCGCATCTACCGTCATCGCCGCTACGCTGCTGTTGAGCTGGGCTGCTTAATCTCAGTATCACGGTTTCCCCCAACCAGGGGGAAACCTTATTGAATGCAGAGCTACGCTAATCCCCCATCAACCGCGCTCTTATCTAACCTTTTTGAAAATGATCATAATCAGGATCACACTAATTGGGAAACCAATTAGTGTGGCTAAATACATGGAGTTCATAGACTCTTGCATATCAGCCAATATCGCAAAATGGTATTCAACTGACACGGTTTTATCAGATAGAAAAACCATTCTTTCCTTATCGTGAACATGTCCAAAAGAAAAAATGGCAATGCTAATCAAATAAAAAAAAGAGACAAGGAAAATACTGCCCCATCGAATAAATGCTTTGCACTTACTTGTTAACATCATGCATCCCGTCTAATAAGCCATCGATAGTACCGCCAGAATAAGGTGAAATGTTACCTATACCAGAAACGACCTCGGACACGACTCTTAACGTGGTATCTTCGCTTATCGGTGTGTCATTATCAGTATTCGGGTACTGCTTTCTAAACTCACTGGTCATATCAACAACAAGCATCGATGGTTCAGCATTTTTTCGTTCTAAATATCGCTGTAGCGATACCGGCACAGCAAAATCTTCTTCGTAATTAATCCGTATCTGAGAGCTAATTGTATATCCTCCCTCAAATATCTTTGATCCCGCAATCTTCACGCCTTTTGTTGCATGAGTTGTACAGTTCACGCCTGTAACATCATATTGATCGATTGTACGTCCGTTTATTTTAGTGCTTTTTCCCATCTTGATGGTTTCTTTCACCTTGTCCCCTGAACTCCACAACGTTTCAAAATACCTTCTTGCAATTGCAGGCTCTGCATCTGTAATGACAAATGCCTTAGCCTCCATTTTGTACAGTTCTTCTCTATAATATTTCCGCGCATCTTCAAATCGCAAAAAATTTAAGATGCCATCACCAACAGCTCCGGCAACACCAGACCGTCGACCAAAGCGGCCATAGGTAAAAACAGAGGCATTATTACCCTCATGCACTGAGACAAAGGCGTGGCCTGTACCCTTAATTTCTGTCCAGATAAATACGCCATTCTCTAATGGGTTAATTTCTTTCTTGCACTCTTGAATTTGATTAACCCATTCTCCTTTTGAGGACGTGAGGTAAATCGGGTCATCCCTGAAGTAATTTATTGGTTCGGGCTTAATATTTTCCCGTGGGTTACGCCATAACCCTAGCCCACGGCCATATTGCATAAATTTATCGTGTTCCACTAAACCGGCTCCATCTGGTTTCATCATCACTGAATTGTATATAAGCACAAGGCGGGATCGCTCCCGCCTTGTTTCTGTTTCTGCCAACTCTATTTACAGCTACCTATTCACAGCTCTTCATTCACAGTACTGACGCAATGAGTCCTGCTTTTCTGGCAACAGGCGATACAGGTAAACCGGCCGCCCCGTCGAACCGTACAGGATATTGGTGGTCAGGATATTGGTGTCAGACAGGTAAATCAGGTATTTACGGCAGGAAACGCGCGAAATGCCAATCGCATTGGCCAGCATTTCGGTAGAGAACTCGATGCCCTGATTGCCTTCAATCCACTCGCAGACGGTACGCAATGTCAGGCTGGTCAGCCCTTTCGGCAATTTCTTGCGCTCGCTGGCCGTGCTACCGCTGGTGCGGCGAATCAGACTATCAATGTCCGACTGCGCAACAAAATCGCGGTGCTTGAACAAGTTCGCTTCTTCGCGATAGGCGGTAAGCGCCTGTTCGAAACGCGAAAACTGGAAAGGCTTAATCAGATAATCCACCACGCCGTAGTGCAGCGCTTTTTTGATGGTATACACGTCGCTGGCAGAAGAGATGATGATGACATCCGTCTTTTCACTGAATTCACGGATAGTCGGCAGCAGATCCAGTCCATTATCCTGCTGCATGTAAATATCCAGCAGTACCAAATCGATTTCCGAGTCAGGTTGCATCAGCAGGTTGCGCGCCTGCTGCAACGTGGGGACAGTCGCATAGCAGCTAAATCCAGAAACCTGGTTCAGATAAGATTTGTTAAGCTCTGCAACCATGGCATCGTCATCAACAATCAGTACATTAATCATGGTCAAACAGCCTTGCTTGATAAGGAATAGTAACGAAAAACTGGGTGTACACATCAGGTTCTGATTCAAACTCGATAGTGCCGCCAATCTTCTCCAGACTCTGTTTGGTCAGGTACAGGCCAATACCGCGCCCGCTGCCTTTGGTAGAGAATCCCTGTTCATAAATGCGCGCCTGACTTTCCAACGAAATGCCAGGGCCGTCATCCCCCACGGTACAGTGAAGGCGGCTATTCTGATGATGGAAACTCACGCTGATTTCACAGTTTTCCTGCTCATCAATTGCGTCCATCGCATTCTCAATCAGATTACCCAATACGGTAATCAATTCATTCGTGGCATCGACATCATCGGTATCCGGCAGCAGACTCTCCTCACTGATGGAGAGCGTAATGCCGAGATCGCGCGCTCGGTTGATTTTACCCAACAGGAAGCCAGCAATCACTGGCGATTTCACTTTACGAATAATCGAACCAATCTCCGCCTGATAATTATTGGCGGTCTTCAGGATATAGTCTTCCAACTGCGAGTAATATTTTAAGTGCAACATCCCTAAGATGACGTGCAGCTTATTCATAAACTCATGCGACTGCGCACGCAGCGCATCCGCATAGTAGGACATCCCACTCAACCGTTGCAGTAACTGGCTGATCTCCGTTTTATCACGGAACGTCGCAATCGCGCCGATAATATCGCCCTTCACAAAAACCGGAACCGTGTTGGTCAGCAGCAGATGCCCGTTAAAGTTAATCTCTTCATCGCGCCGCGGCGTACCGCTCTCCAGCACCTGTTTCAAATGCAGATGCTCAAGCCACTGTTCGCTGACTCGCTCAGTTGGCTTCAGCACCGGCTTTTCACTGCCCTGTGGATGATTCTGCCGAAAAAGCCGTCGCGCCTCATCATTGATTACCGTAATCCGACCATGTTGATCGACCGCAATAACCCCTTCTTTGATGTGTTTTAGCATCGCGTTGCGCTGTTCAAACAGGTTCGATATCTCAAACGGTTCGAATCCCAGCATAATACGCTTGAGTATCTTCACCAAAATCAGCGTACCCAACCAGCCAACCAGCGCCCCCGCCAATAACGTCCAGGGAATCATCCAGCGGTTATCGCTGATCACCTTCTGCACGCTGGTTAGGGCAATCCCCAGCGCAACAACGCCAACCTGCTTATGGTTATTGTCAAAAACCGGCGTAAATACCCGCAGCGCCGGATCGAGCGTACCCCGGTTTATCGCGGTATTCTCCATGCCCAACAGCGCGGGATAGATATCCCGACCCGCGAAATATTCGCCAATTCTTTCCGGTTCAGGGTGGCTATGGCGCACCGTATCCATATCCGTGACGGTGACGAAGAGCAGTTGATTACGCTGGCGGATAGTCTCCGCAGCAATCTGCACTTCCTCCGGTCGGCCAATCCCTTTGAGTTCATCAATAACAACGGGAGAGGACGCAAATGTGCGAGCAATGGCAAAGGCTTTTTCTCGCAGATGATCTTCCGAAAGCTGATTAATACGAAAAAACAGCAGGGAATAGACCACCAACAACACCGCGCCAAGTACCACTGACACCATCAAAAACACCGATGTACCCAGCTTTAGCGGTGCCTTTTTCTTGCCCATGTCACTCTCCGAAACAAACATCATCACACCGTTATCTTATACTGTTTCGCCGCGTTTCGCGTGTCGTGATGCATACGCCCCGTCACAGGGACAGGGCGTAGGCTTAAAGAAATGAAATCAGGCTTAACCTATTGCGGTACATTTTTTGTGTCAGGAATGTCTCGCATCAGGAAAGCCCGTGGTATCTACGTTGTTACCAGAAACCGAGCAGTTTCCACCACATACTACCCACGCCCAGCCAAATAGGGATGATAACCAGACTGACCAGGAAGCCGATCTTCCACCAGGTTCCCAGCGGTACGTAGCCTGTGCCGAACAAAATGGGTGCCGGGCCACTGGAGTAGTGGGTCGTAGACATAAACAGGTTACTGAAGATACCGAACACCAGTACGGTCAGCATCGGCGGTGCGCCGGCTGCCAGTGCGATAGAGACAAAAATTGCGTACATGGCACTGATGTGGGCAATCGCACTCGCCATCAGGTAGTGGCTGTAGTAGTAAACCAGCAGCAGCAGACCCAGCATTGGCAGCCAGTGCATTCCGCTGACCGCATTACCGGCCAATCCGCCCAACCAGGCAATCAGACCCATTTTGTTAAGCTGGCCAGCCAGCGTCATCAGCACGGCAAACCATACCACGGTGTGCCAGGCTTCTTTCTCACTGACCACGTCGTCCCAGGTCAGCGCACGGCTGAGCAACAGCACGCTCAGGCCAGCCAGCGCAGTCAGAGTCGCGTCGATATTCAGCGTAGAGCCCAATACCCAGAACGTCACCAGACCCAGAAACACGCCCAGCACGACCCACTCATCGCGGGTCATTTTGCCCATCTCGCGCAGTCTTTCGACGGCGATCGCACGCATTTCTGAGGTTTTCTTCAGTTCAGGCGGATAGAAGCGGTAGATCAGGTAAGGGATCAGCGCCAAAGACAGGAAGCCCGGCAGCAGTGTCGCTAACGCCCAATCCGTCCAACTGATGTGGATACCAAACTGGGAAGCCAGCTTCGCCACCATTGGGTTGCCCGCCATGGAGGTCATGAACATCGCGGAAGTCACGGCGTTACACTGGAAAATGGACTGCACCAGGAACGCACCAATGCGACGCTGCGTGCCTTTTTCCGGCGTAGAATCATAGGCTTCGGCAATCGAGCGAAACAGCGGAGTGATGATCCCGCCGCAGCGTGCAGATGTGGAAGGCATCGCCGGAGCGAACAACAGATCGGTAAACACCAGACCATACGCCAGACCGAGAGAGCTATTCCCCAACTTGCTGATGAACAGCAGACCAATACGCCGACCAAAGCCCGTTTTGATAAAACCGCGAGAGATAAAGAAGGCACAGGCGATCATCCAAATGGTGGGATCGCTAAAACCCGCCAACACATCTTTAATAGATAATAACCCTAATATGGCGACCGTGGTCAGGCTGAACATCGCCATCGCGCCAAGCGGGTAAGGAGAGAGAATCAGACCGACCACTGTGGCAATAAAAATCGCCATCAGATGCCAGGCATCGGGTTTAACCCCATCGGGAACCGGTAATAGCCATAAGCCACCGGCAATACAAAGGATAACTAGAAGCTTTATCAACCTGCTGTTATTCGCAGACATAAGAACACCACTCTTCATTAAAACGGAATGCTGTATTCACGACGGATGTCCCGAGCGGAGGAGTGGATATTTCGTTATTCTTCCTTCGTCACCCTGCTGAAACCACGCAACAGGAATCATCTGCGGAAAAAAAGACGAGAAAACAAGGGTTCAGGGTGCTTCTCTCGTCTGATCAAATCAAGTGATTAATGAAGAGATAGTATTATAATGCGCCTGCGAAATAGCGTTACTTTAGTTAATAAAGTGGTTCATTAATTTATTTAAGAAACTGCCGTGGTTTTAATTTCCCGATAAAAACCCTTAAAATTCAATAATAATTGACATTTCGTGAACATAAAGTTAACGAAGCTAGCGACAAATCAATGATACAAAAGCCTTATAGATAATAATGGTAATATAATTCTTTTCCAGACAGCCAGTTATCCATTCCTTATTTATTCACTCAAGTATTTCTCTATTCAAAATAAAAAAACAAATCGCCATTATTTGGCGAGAAAATATTATTTTTTATCTAACTGATAACATTTAAAGAGAGAGGAACAACACGGCTAATAGCTGCGGTGACATAATTCGCAGAAACATCGCCAGCGGGTAAACCGTAGCGTAAGACAACGCCGCTGCGCCGCTGGTCGGGTGTAGCCCATTGGCAAACGCCAATGCAGGGGGATCGGTCATCGAGCCAGCCAGCATGCCACACAACGTCAGGTAGTTCATCTTACCCAGCGTGCGCGCCAGTATGCCGACCAGCAGCAGCGGCGCAATGGTAATCAGCGCACCATAGCCAATCCACCACACGCCGTCACCATTCAATAATGTATCGACGAAATCGCCGCCGGATTTCAGCCCCACTACCGACAGGAACAGTACAATGCCGAGTTCACGCAGCGCCAGATTCGCACTGGGTGGCATAAACCAGTGAAGTTTACCGATACTACCGATGCGCCCCAGCACCAGCGCCACAACTAGCGGTCCGCCAGCCAGCCCAAGCCGCAGCGCCACAGGAAACCCAGGGATCATCAGCGGCACAGAGCCCAGCAGAACACCTAGCCCAATGCCGATAAAGACGGGCAGCATCTGTACCTGTTGGAGTTTTTGCTGTGCGTTGCCCACGATATCCGCAACGGCATCGATCGCCGTTTTCCGCCCCACCAGATTCAGAATATCGCCAAATTGCAGGCTAGCCTGATTGCTGGCAACCAGTTCAACCCCCGCACGGTTCAGGCGTGAAATCACAACATCATAGTTTTGCTTCAGGTTAAGCTCGCGAATCTTGCGGCCCAGCACCTTCTCATTGGTCACTACCACACGTTCAACGTGCAGATCGGTACCCCGCGTCGAGAGCGACGTCTCAACTTCATTGCCGATGACCAGACGCGCCTGCTCCAGATCGTGTTTCGCCCCCACCAAATGCAGGTAATCACCCAGTTGGATCAGCGTCTGCGGCGATGGCACCATCAACTCATCACCGCGTTTCAGGCGGGAGCAAACAATCGTGTCGCGGTTTAGAATCGGCACATCCTGAATCGCCAATCCTTGCAGATTGGTATTCGTCACCGACACATTCATCGTGAGCAGTTGTTCATGGTGCTGGCCGCTGCTAACCTCAAACTGTTTTGCCTCGTTATCCACTGCGACACGAAACAGGACGCGCATCAGCCACATCACCAATAAAATACCGCAAATCCCCAGCGGATACGCCATCGCATAGCCCGTTCCCATCTGGTTCACTAGGGTTGAATTCGAACCGAGATCGGTCAAAATCTGTTGGCCCGCGCCCAGCGAAGGCGTGTTGGTTACTGCGCCGGAGAAAATACCGAGAATAATGGGCAAAGGAATATTGAGCAGTTTGTGCAGCATGACGGTCACCACACTGCCAAGAAACACCGTCAGCAGGGCGAACGCATTGAGACGCAGGCCAGATACGCGCAGAGAGGAAAAGAAGCCCGGCCCAACCTGAATGCCAATGGTGTAGACAAACAGGATCAGCCCAAATTCCTGAACAACATGCAACATGTCATCATTCAGTTGAATCTGGTACTGATGGGCAACATGCCCGACGATGATCCCACCAAACAGGACCCCGCCAATCCCTAAACCGACGCCATAAATCCGCCAGTTGCCAATCCATAACCCCAGAACGGCAACCAGCGCCAGCATACTCACGGTAAGTGCGATATCACTCATACCCGTATCCTTTGCGGACGTTTTTATTGGGAAATGCCACTGACGCCATACTCTATGACGAGTATAGGCAGAATACTGAGGAGGGAAACGTGGCAGGCAACACAAAACCGCGTGCGGATAATCATCAGGCGTTATGACACATCGCCAGCACCCTGATGACTAATTTATGTTATTGATCTTGATAGAAATATAGCCATGAGTTAAGCTTTCTTTTCGTAAACATGGAGCCGTTTAAACGTGAAAAAAATATTATTACTCATTGGTATTTTATTGGGAGTAGGACTCACTCTTTCATATCAATGGGTAAACCCCCCCTTCAACAATCCTTATTTTTTCTTATCACCAAAAATATCCACTGACACCCCCATCAACATACCAATTAAATTATATGAAAAAGGAGATGAAATTGATTTCACCTTCTGGAAAACACCATTGCCACTCAGCAGGTTTTTTCTCATAACTCCTCTAGAATCGCCCTCATCACATATAGTATTAAAAATAAAATCGACAGAAAACCTAAGCGTGGGGTTCTATACTTCAGATATATTTATTGGTGGCGGGCCGATAAAAGACATTGAAGAATCACCTATTTTTAACGTTGAACTATATAAAATAAATAATGATTTAACTGAAAAGCTAATTTTAAAAAAAGTTCATCGCCAAAAATATTATATTGATAAAGAGTCCCAGCGATTATCACGCAGTCCTGCAGAGGCTTTCGGTCTCGTCGATTTAAGCAGTGAACCTTATGGACAATACAGAATTAAAGTAAAAGTCTTAGGTGATTGGCCTGAGTTAAAAATAGATAACTTACATTATTTTATAACAATAGAAACTTACTTTGTTAAATAAAAACCGAAGATGAAAACAACGTGGCGGGCAACACAAAACCGCGCCCGTAATAATACGGGCGCGGGAAATCATGAGGTTGATTACGTCATCAGGTTAATAACACGGATGTCGCGTTATGACGCATCTTCAGGAGACGGCTGGTTCAAGGCTGGGCGACCACCGCCGATGGCAATGCGCTGCGGCTGCAAGGCTTCCGGTACGTCACGTACCAGATCGATGTGCAGCAGGCCATTTTCAAAATGGGCATCAGACACATGCAGATGCTCGGCCAGCGTAAAGCTCAACGTGAAAGGTTTAAACACCAACCCCTGATGCAGATATTCCACGGCTTTCTCGGTCGGTGCCGGGCTACCCTTCACGGTCAGGCGCGGACCTTCTACTTCGATATCCAAGTCGCTCTGCCGGAAACCTGCCAGCGCAAGCGTAATACGATAGTGGTTATCGTCTTTCTTCTCGATATTGTACGGAGGGAAATCAATCGGTTCCTGGCTGCCCTGCATTGAGCTAGCTAATTTGTCAAAACCGATCCACTGACGCAGTAAAGGTGATAAGTCGTAGTTACGCATTATATAACTCCTTCTAAGAAGCGAGATTAATGATGCCCTTGGGCATCGTTTGTTCCAGCCACGGCTCCATAGCTGGTGTCGTCCCCATTCGGCAGACGAAACGTGAATTCATAGCGTTGCTGTTTCGGGCGATTCGCGTGATTTACTTGATTTCAATCCGACGCGGTTTCATCGCTTCCGGCACAATACGCTCGAGATCGATATACAGCAGCCCGTTTTCCAGATTGGCGCCTTTTACCTGAATATGTTCGGCCAGTTGGAATTTACGCTCGAAGTTGCGCTCGGCAATGCCCTGATACAAGTAATTGCGGGCAACCTGCTCACCGGCGTGGGCACCTTTTACAATCAATAAGTTGTCGTGCGCGGTGATGTCCAATTCCTGCTCGGCGAAACCAGCGACGGCAATCGCGATGCGATATTGGTTCTCGTCAACCAGCTCGACGTTGTAGGGAGGATAGCCGCCGTTACTCTGGGTCTGGCCGGTTTCTAACAGATTGAACAGGCGATCAAAACCAATAGCGGAACGATACAGTGGGGAAAAATCGGGGTTACGCATAAAACAGCCTCCTAAACATGCAGCGAGGATTCACTCTTTGCCTTCCTATAAGGACAGGCTCATAGCCGGGACGGATACCCTGACGGCGTATCGTTTTCTTCCGGCTTGTAATCAATATGGTGACCCCCCTCAGACTTTCAAGAGGCAAAAAAGAAAAATCGCTACGTTTCATGCAATATTCACTCACACGGTGGGCGTTATCACATACACTCAGAATAGGCAGGTTTTGGCCTAGCACCGATCGTTTAAGCATCGAGAGACACGGGGCGACCACAGGGGTGAGGCGTCCCTGCGGGAATCTCCCCCTATGTTTCCCCTAACAGCGGACTTAAGTGACCAGTATTAGGCTTCGCCCCACTCTGGCAGCAGGCTCTTAATGGATAAGTAATATGACTTTACTGAAAAGTGCGTTGTTATCTTTCATGATTACCGGTAGCGGCGCGGTAGCAACCAGCGGTTGCTCCAGCGTCATGACGCATACAGGAAGCGATCAGGGATACTATTCCGGCACTCTCGCCAGTGTGGATATGCTGCGTGACGACGATACCAGTTGGGCCATGATGCCGCTGGTCGCGATCGATTTGCCGTTCTCCGCAGTTACTGACACGCTGCTGTTGCCCTATGACTACTATCGTGCAGGCAGTGATAAGAACAAGCTGTCGACACGCGAACGCATTTCACATAGCGAAGAGCAAAACCAGACCGCCAGTTCACAGCTTGCCACTATGCCTAATAACAACACCATGCCGCATAATCAGCTTTGATAGCACAGTACTCGCCATGAACCCGCGTAAACTCGCTACGCCGCCGTCATGATAACCAGCAGGCCACAACAAAAAGCTGATTAAAGCCGTCAATCTCCCGCATATACGCAATGTGTTTCCCATCAGGGGAAAAAACCACGGCATCCGCACTCGGTGCATTGTCCGTCCTCGCCGTCATCCGAACAAGTTCACCGCTTTTTGCATCACACAGCATGATGCTGTTGTCACACACAAATGCCAGAGAACGCCCATCAGGGTGCCAGTTAAAAGCAGACTGCACACCGTGTTCTGTGTGCGTTACCTGTCTTGGCTCACCGCCATTCGGGGAAATCGCCCACAGTTGGGCCACGCCAGCTTCATCGCGCATCAAAAAAGCAATCTCACCACCATCGGGCGAGGAACGTAGCCAATGGCGCGGCTGATTCACCAAACCAGGATAACGGCGTTGGTGCGTAAAGGTTAAACGCCGCTGCTGCACGCCCGCAGGCGGCACTGGCATCGAGGTTGCGGTGCCCGCCAGTGGCGCATCGCCCTCTTTGGCGTAATCTTCCAGCGCATCGGGTAAATCGACGATAAAGACCTCAGGGATCGTCGTCCCATCCACCGCCCGCGTATCACCGATAAACGCCAGCGCCCAGCGCTGGCGCGTACCGTCCTGTCGGAGATAGCCCGTGGTGCCAACCCAACCTTCTTCATAAGCACGATTGATTTCATCGCTGCCGGGCTGTGGCTGCGGCATCGTTCTGCTGATCAGCACACAATAATGACTGCCGTCATATTCACGCGGGTGGCATTTCTCAACGGAGACGGGCTGTAGCGGCACGGCCACACCCACATTGCGCAAGTTTAATGCCGGATCGCGCTCATGCAGCACGTGGTCGTTATAGGTAAAGCTCAGGCGGCTAGCATCTGGGCTGAATACGTGAACATGCGTACCGCCGCGCAGCGCGCCGGCCTGATATGGCGGCGTAATAGAGAAGGCATCAAGCGTAATCGCCTCATCACGCTGGCGATCTGCCACTATCGTTCCACGGCGATGGTGAAAATCATACTGCCATTCACTATCCGGGTTTTCCGGCCCATGGATAAAGACATAGCGCAGCGGTTCCTGCGGGCTACAGGTCACCACACCCACATGCGCACCCGCCGTCGCCCGATAGATCACCTCGGTTTTCAGGCTTTTCAGATGTATGCGCTCAATGGTCAGCCCTGTGAATGAAGATCCATAGGGTCTTATGTCATAAACCAGCCAGTTTCCATCACAAGACCAGCAATTAATATTGGTAAGTTGATGACCAGCAGCATTAAACGTTATTTGATATTCAACAGGCAAGACATCACTCCAATTATTCAATATCAGTCAATAGTTTGTAAATAAATTTCAGTTTTATGTATAACCTATTGTTTTTGATTTAAAAAAAACAAACAACATCGAGAAATGTTATTCAAAAAAATAGAAAGATTACCTCAATAACATCCGTTTTTTAATTCATTAGCATCGGCGTAACATTCTTCATATCGAAAGGGCAGCCCCCTTTCACCTATCAAATCAGAAAAGGATAAGACATCATGAAAAACGTAAAAACCATCGCCGCTGCTGTTGTTCTCGCTACCATGACTTTCGGTGCTTCTGCTGCTGAATACGTGTCTCCTTCACAGGCACAGAACCTGGAAAAAGCGGGTGTTGTTACTGCGACTGCTCAAGACCTAAGTTCGCTGCAATCTAAGCTCGCAGCAAAAGCAGAAAAAGCAGGTGCTAAAGCTTATACCATCACGTCTGCGACCGGTAACGATCAACTGCGTGGCTCTGCGGTAATCTTCAACTAAACGTTGTTGGCCCTAGCTTGTCCCGATAGCCATCATAGATAGACCAGTAAGACATCACGTATTACCCTCTTTCCGGCTTGCCTCCTCATCAGGGCAAGCCGGTTTTTTTATGACGGACATCCTTGTCCGTCGCAAGCGACGTTGAAAAACGTTCCCCACGTTTTTTTATGTGTGATTTTGGTCAAAAGCCATTCTCGGCAGCCACGACCGCGAACCATTCACCGCTTTTTTTCACCGTGCGCGTCTGCGTCGCCAAATCCAACTGCACGAAACCATAGCGATTCTTGTAGGCATTCGACCACGACCAGTTATCGATAAACGTCCACATATGGTAGCCGAGGCATTGGCTACCTTCCGCGATGCCTTTGTGTACATATTTCAGGTGTTCACGGACAAAATCGATGCGGTAATCATCCTGAATCTGGCCGTTGGCGTCGAAACGCTGTTCATTCTCCACCCCCATACCGTTTTCTGAAATAAAACAGCGCGGATTGCCATAATTCACCCGCAGGTTAGTCAGAATGTCATAGACGCCCGGTTCGTAAATTTCCCAGCCACGATAGGGGTTCATTTTTCGTCCCGGCATCTCGTAGCTGGAAAAGAACCACTCAGGCATAAACGGACTATCGGGATTCACCAGACTGTCGCGACACTGAATACGACGCGGCTGGTAATAGTTAATCCCCAGCAGATCGACAACACCATCGGCCAGCAGCGCACGATCGTCAGGCTGGCAAGACGGCAGTTGGCCATAGCGATGCAGCAGATCGACCAATTCCTGCGGATATTCCCCTTTCAGGGCGGGATCGAGGAAGCTGCGATTAAACATCAGATCGGCAATGTTAGCGGCTTTGACATCGGCCGGATGTTGCGAGCGCGGATAGGAAGGCGTCAAATTGAGGATAATGCCAATTTCCCCATCCTGCGACTGTTCGCGGTAGGCTTTCACCGCTAGCGCATGCGCCAGCATGGTGTGGTACGCCACCGTCGCAGCACGCTTGAAATCCACCACGTTCGGATAGTGGAAATCATACAGATACCCGCCTTCCACCGGCACCACCGGCTCATTGAACGTAAACCAGTGTTTTACCCTGTCGCCAAACAGGCGGAAGCAGGTCGCCGCATAGCCCGCATAGGCCACGACCACCGCCCGATTTTCCCAGCCGCCCAGCCGCTGCATCACCATCGGCATATCAAAATGGAACAAATTGATAAACGGCGTGATGCCCTGCGCCAGCATTTCATCAATGATCTGATTATAAAACGCCACCGCCTGCGGATTAGGCTCACCAACGCCATCAGGTATCAGCCGCGCCCAGGAGATCGACGTTCGGAACGTGTTGTGATTCAACGCCTTCAGCAGCGCAATATCTTCACGCCAGTGCTGATAAAACGTGGAGGTATCTGCCGGCCCCACCTGCTGGTGAAAGCGGCCGGGCTGCGTGGCAAACCATTCGTCCCACACGGTGGCACTTTTACCATAGCTGAGGCTTTCGCCTTCCGTTTGCGGTGCCGAACTGGCGCTGCCCCACCAAAAATTCGCGGGAAAGCGAAAATCGTTCTGAAGATGATCGTGCATACGTTCCTCTCTGCTTCACTCGTGTTTATGCGCTGGCTTCGCCCGCGGTCTGCTGTTGTTTCTCCTGCTCCTGTTTCAGCAACGTGCGCTCGTAGACTTTCAGGAACGGGTAGTACATCGCGGCCGACATCACCATGCACAGCAGACACATGATTACCGGGCTGAAAGCCCAGTTCGCCGCCCACGATGCGCCAATCGGTGCAGGCGTCGTCCACGGCGTCAGGGAAACCACCTGCGCGATCCAGCCAAGCTTCGTCGCCGTATAGGCAATGACGGCGTTGACCATCGGCACGAAAATAAACGGCAGGAACAGCAGCGGGTTCATGATGATCGGAGCACCAAACAGAATCGGCTCGTTGATGTTGAAAAAGCTCGGCACCACGCCCATCCGGCCAATCGTGCGTAGATGAACCGCGCGGCTACGCAGTAATAAAAAGGCCAGCGGTAGCGTAGAGCCAACCCCACCGATCAGCAGGTAGTGATCCCAAAAGCCCTGCAAATAAATATGCGGCAGCGGCGCGCCCGCTGAAAGTGCAGCCTGATTCAGCGCCAGATTGGTCATCCAGAACGGGTTCATGATCCCGGTAACGATCAGCGCACCGTGGATCCCGGCAAACCACAGAATCTGACAGATGAATACAGAGATCAGAATGGCGGGCAGCGAATCCGACGCCGAAATCAGCGGTGCCAACAGGTGCATAATGGCTTCTGGGATAATCATGCCGGTCGCAGACTGGATGAACAGGTTAAACGGGTGCAGCGTCGCGACGATGACCAGTACAGGGATGAGGATTTCAAACGAACGCGCCACACCAGTCGGCACTTCTTTCGGCAGGCGGATCGTGATGTTGCGCTTTTTCAACCAGGCATACACTTCACCCGCATAAATTGCAGTCAGAATGGCGGTAAAAATCCCCTCACCAGAGAAGTACTGAGTAGAAATTTGCTTATCGTGATAAGGCGCAGCCACCAGCAAAAACGCCATCAGTGCCAGCAGGCCGGTCATGATCGGATCCAGCTTGTAGTGCTTACCTAAGCTGGCACCAATCCCCACGGAGATAAAGAAGGTCATGACCCCCATACTGAGGTAATACGGCAGCATCAGTTGTTCACGGTAGGCAACGGAGAAATCGAGCCACGCGCGAGCAAATCCCAACGTAGTATCCGGCGAGAACGGCGGGAAGATGAACACCAGCATAAATGAACCGATGATCATGAAAGGCAGCGCGGCGATGAAGCCATCGCGGATCGCGATGATGTGGCGCTGTTGCCCAACCACGCCAGCCAACGGGGTAATTTTCTGCTCGATGATATCAACCATCGACTGATAGAGGCCACTCATAGCGGTTGTCCTGATGTTTCGATCAGTGAAAATGCAAAATCCAGCACGTTGTCACCGCGCTGCATACCGTAATCCATCATGTCTATCGCTGCCACAGGCACGCCTTTTCCCTCGGCTTTCTCCTTGAATGACGCCAGCATATATTTCACCTGCGGCCCCAGCAGCACAACGTCATACTTCCCTACTTGTTCATCAAATTCATGGGCGGCGTAGGCGGCAATCTCAACGTCCAGACCACGCGCATCGGCCACCTCCTTCATTTTTCTCATTAAAAGGCTGGTAGACATCCCAGCGGAACAACAAAGCATGATCCTTTTCATTTTGAACACCCCGTCGTAAGTCATGAATAAAAAGCGTCGTGAATAAATCCCACCATTGGAAACATGTTCATGGAAACACAATCATTGGAAACAAAACGGAAACCGTTTTCCATGAAAAAAAGCCAGATATGAGAATAGGTTCACGAAATGATAGACATTGCCGGAAACAATGTGAGGTAGGTCATGTAAAACGTCATTCAGGCGTGAAGGACGGGTAAACATCACCCTTGCCGCGCTTATTGCGCTAAATGTATTGATTTCAGGTATTTCTTCTTTTTGGCTATAAAAACGACAAATTGAGATTTAAAAAGCCCACCGTCTGCCTGTTATGGTTATCACCTGATATTGCGTTTTTTCACTGTATTTTAATTTTTCGTTATAAGGGAGCGATCATACGCATGCCATTGATGATGAACCGAACGGTCACGGAAGGATGTGGGAAACGCACGCCATTATGGAAAAATGTGACGGCACAGCTACGCCGAATCCCAACGATTCTGGTTGCCAGTGCCGTGCTGTTCATATCCACCGCTTATGCGCAGGACAGCGTACCGACGCAGCTACGGGTCGGCTATCAGAAAGGTTCGGTCAGTCTGGTGCTGGCAAAATCGCACCAGTTGCTGGAGAAGCAGTTCCCCAATACCAAAATCAGTTGGGTTGAATTCCCCGCCGGACCGCAGATGCTGGAAGCACTCAATGTGGGCAGTATCGATCTGGGTGGCACCGGTGATATCCCGCCTATTTTTGCGCAAGCTGCTGGCGCTGACCTGCTGTATGTCGGCGTAGAGCCACCTAAGCCGCAGGCCGAAGTCATTCTGGTGCGGGAAGACAGCCCGGTGAAAACCGTTGCCGATCTGAAAGGTCGCAAAGTCGCCTTCCAGAAAGGCTCCAGCGCGCACAACACGCTGCTACGTGCGCTGCAACGCGACGGGTTGACATTCACCGATATCAAACCGACCTACCTAACCCCTGCTGACGCCCGTGCGGCATTCCAGCAAGGCAATGTCGATGCCTGGGCGATCTGGGATCCCTACTATTCTGCCGCGCTGTTGGAAGGGGGTGTTCGGGTGCTGGTCGATAGCAGCGGACTCGATAAAACCGGCTCTTTCTATCTGGCGGGTCGCCCTTACGCCGAGGCACACGGCAGCTTTATTCGTCAGGTATTGGATGAACTGACCAAAGCCGATGCGTTAACAATCAGCGACCGGGCGCAGAGCGTCACATTATTAGCCAACGCGGTAGGGCTACCGGAAAAAGTGATTGAAACGGCACTCGATCATCGCCCACCAACCACCATAAAACCGCTGGATGCCGCCACGATCAAGGCGCAGCAATCCACGGCCGACCTGTTTTATGCAAACCGTCTGGTGCCGGTGAAGGTCAATATCGCGGAGCGCGTCTGGCATCCCCAAACGCCGTAATTCGCTAATCACACCCCATTTTGTTTACCGCAAACAAGATCGTTCAGGAGAACACACCATGAGCCTTAATGTATTCTGGTTTTTACCTACTCACGGCGACGGTCGTTATCTTGGCAGCACAGAAGGCGCACGCCATGTTGACTACGGCTATCTACAACAGGTGGCACAAGCCGCCGAGCGGCAAGGGTTTGGTGGCGTCTTGCTACCGACGGGTCGCTCCTGCGAAGATTCCTGGCTAGTTGCGGCATCGCTCATCCCGGTGACGCAGCGGCTTAAGTTTCTCGTCGCCCTACGTCCCGGCGTCATTTCCCCCACCATCGCTGCACGTCAGGCGGCAACGCTGGACAGGCTGTCCAACGGTCGCGCCCTGTTCAATCTGGTGACCGGTGGCGACCCGGAAGAATTGGCCGCAGAAGGGCTGTTCCTCAGCCATGAAGAACGCTACGAAGCTTCCGCAGAATTCACCCATATCTGGCGCAGGCTGTTGGAAGGCGAAACCGTTGATTTTGCAGGGAAACACATTCAGGTAAAAGACGCCAAACTGCTTTATCCGCCCGTGCAACAGCCGCGTCCACCGCTCTATTTTGGCGGTTCGTCTGAGGCGGCGCAGAATCTGGCGGCAGAGCAGGTCGATCTCTACCTGACGTGGGGCGAGCCGCCTGAGCAGGTTAAAGAAAAGCTGGCGGAAGTCCGCGCTAAAGCCGCAGCACAGGGGCGTGAGGTTCGCTTCGGTATTCGCCTGCACGTCATCGTGCGGGAAACGACCGAGGAAGCCTGGCAGGCTGCCGAACGGCTGATTTCCCATCTGGATGAAAAAACCATCGCCGATGCACAGGCAGCGTTGGCGCGTTTCGATTCTGTCGGACAACAGCGCATGGCCGCTCTGCACGGCGGCAAAAAGGACAATCTGGAGATTAGCCCTAATCTGTGGGCAGGGATCGGTCTGGTACGCGGCGGTGCAGGTACGGCACTGGTTGGCGACGGCCCGACGGTTGCCGAGCGTATTCAGGAATACGCCGATCTTGGGATTGATACCTTTGTCCTGTCTGGCTACCCGCATCTGGAAGAGGCGTATCGCGTGGGTGAACTGCTGTTCCCGCACCTCGATCTGGCGCAACAGCCGACGCCGCTGCATGCCGTAAACAACGCGGGAGAAGTGGTGGCAAACCGCTATGTACCGCGCAAAGTCTCGCAAAGCTGAGGAATCAATCATGGCAAGAACGCTCTCCTCGCTGGCACAACGACTTGCACCTTTCCTGCTCCCCGTAACGCTGCTGGTCGCGTGGCAGATATCCGTCGAGTTCGGCTGGCTATCCAACCGGATTCTGCCTGCGCCCAGCTCGGTGATTACCGCAGGGTGGTCGCTCATCTATAGCGGCGAGCTTTGGCAGCACCTGGCAATCAGCGGCTGGCGCGCCCTGATCGGATTTGCTATCGGTGGCAGCATCGGACTGGTGCTTGGCTTTATCACCGGTCTGTCACGCTGGGGCGAGCGCTTGCTGGACAGTTCAGTGCAGATGATCCGCAATGTCCCCCATCTGGCGCTGATCCCGCTGGTGATCCTGTGGTTTGGCATTGATGAGGCGGCCAAGATTTTTCTAGTCGCACTGGGTACGCTGTTCCCGGTTTATCTCAACACCTATCACGGTATTAAAAACATCGATCGCGGTCTGCTGGAAATGGCGCGCAGTTACGGTCTGTCCGGCATTAGCCTGTTCTATCAGGTGGTACTGCCCGGCGCGTTGCCGTCCATCATGGTTGGCATCCGTTTTGCTCTGGGCTTCATGTGGTTGACGCTGATCGTCGCGGAGACCATTTCTGCCAACTCCGGTATCGGCTATCTCGCCATGAACGCCCGCGAATTTCTGCAAACAGACGTGGTGGTGGTTGCCATCATCCTTTACGCCCTGCTCGGCAAACTAGCCGATGTCAGCGCTCAGGGGCTAGAGCGCATTTGGTTGCGCTGGAATCCGGCCTATCAAACCTCATCGGGGGACGCATCATGACCGCTTTTACCGATCCTGTAGCACCATCTCATTCACCGTCTCCGCTCACCAAGGGGACGCCGCTGGCGCTGGATGCTATCACCAAGCACTACGGTCACCGTACCGTACTGAATGAGGTGCAGCTACGCATTCCTTCCGGGCAGTTTGTGGCCATCGTCGGCCGTAGCGGCTGCGGCAAAAGCACCCTACTGCGCCTGCTCGCCGGTTTGGAAGCCGCCAGCAGCGGTGAATTGCTGACGGGCACCGCACCGCTCAGCAGCGCGAAAGACGACACGCGACTGATGTTTCAGGAAGCGCGGCTACTGCCGTGGAAGAAGGTGATCGATAATGTTGGGCTGGGATTACGCGGCAACTGGCGTGAGAAAGCGCAGGATGCGCTGGCCTCCGTCGGGCTGGCGGATCGCGCCAACGAGTGGCCGGCGGCGCTGTCCGGTGGTCAGAAACAGCGCGTCGCGCTAGCACGTGCGCTCATTCACCACCCGCGTCTACTGTTGCTGGATGAACCGCTGGGGGCGCTGGATGCCTTGACCCGTATCGAAATGCAAAGCCTGATCGAAAATTTGTGGCTCCAGCATGGCTTCACGGTACTGCTGGTGACGCACGATGTCTCCGAAGCTATTGCACTGGCCGACAGGGTTATTTTGATCGAAGAAGGGCACGTCGGGCTGGATATCACGGTTGATTTGCCACGACCACGACGCCGCGGTTCGGCAAAACTGGCGGAACTAGAAGCCCGCGTGCTGGAACGCGTACTGGCTCCGTCCTCATCGCCCTTACCTCAGCAGGCAGCGATATAACCTTCATTCTGGCGAGCGAGATTGTGCATCTTATCGCCAGAATTAACATCAAAAATATTGACATATATCCTCAAAACACTCCGTTTTACCTCCCAAAAGCATCGGCGTAGTATCCTCTTCATCGAAAGGAAATCACCTTTCACGCCAAACAACATTGAACAGGAACTATCACATGAAAAACGTAAAATTCTTCGCTGCTGCTGTCGTACTTTCTACTCTGTCTTTCGGTGCTTTCGCTGCCGACCAGGTGTCTTCACAACAGGCACAGAGTCTGGAAAAAGTGGGCGTAATCAGCGCGACTGCTCACAGCCTGGACTCACTGCAAGCGCAGTTGGCTCAGAAAGCAGAAAAAGCCGGTGCTAGCGCCTTCACTATCACGTCCGCCACCGGTGATAACCAACTGCGCGGCACCGCCGTTATCTACAAATAATGCCGGCCGACAGACAATCAAAAAATTAAACGGACTTTCCTCACTCAAGAGGAAAGTCCGTTTTTTTATGGCTTTCACCTAAACCCTACTGCACGCGAGTAACGAGAGTTACCCTACCCGCTTCACTTCGCCCACCAGTAAGATGTAAGACAGTGCGCCGACCAGCGCCACACCAGCAATGTAGGTCAGTGCGGGAGCAAAACCGTAATCCTGCGCCAGATAACCAATAATCAATGGCACCGTGATACCGCCCAGACCACCGACAAAGTTGAATACCCCCCCCGTCAGGCCAATCAGACGAATTGGAGCCAGCGACGACACCAGTGACCAAGTGATGGATGCAAAGCCATTACCAAAGAACGCCACAGCCATCAGCGTCATAATCCATACCGGATCGTTGGTGTAGTTCGCTCCCATGATGCAGGTTGAAATCAGCAGGCCACAGATAATCGGCGTTTTACGCGCCAGGCCCAGCGATTTTCCGCTACGCACCAAACGGTCCGCTACAAATCCAGACAGCAGCACGCCAACGAACGCCGCCAGGAAAGGTACCGTCGTCATAAAACCAGCCGTCAGTGCGCTAATGTGTTTTTCTTGCGTCAGGTAGTTAGGGAACCACGTCAGGAAAAACCACAGCGTAGAGGTCACGGCAAACTGCCCGATATATACGCCCACCAGTTTGCGGTTAAACACCAGTTTCCAGTCAGCCGCCGTCAATGGCGTGCGTGTTTTTTTGTCGCTCGGCGCATCACCATCGACAATACCGCCGCCTTCGGCAATGTAATCCAGCTCAGCCTGATTGATCCCTTTACTTTTCTTCGGTGGCTGATAAACAAAGTGCCAGATAAGTGCCCAAACAATACCGACGCCGCCAGTGACGATGAACACCCAATGCCAGCTCAGAATTTCCTGTAACCAGATGAGCAATGGCGTAAGGAACGCCAGGCCAACAAACTGTCCTGATGTATAAAATCCAACGGCTGAAGCACGTTCTTGCTCAGGGAACCAACTGGTCACCATGCGGTTATTCGTCGGAAACGCAGGTGCTTCAAACAGTCCGGTCACGGCGCGTAAGCCAATCAACGATGCCAGACCCGTGGCGAAACCTTGCAGCAACGTGGCAATCGACCATCCCATAATGGCGATAAAGTAGGTGACCTTTGAACCGACGCGATCAAGAAACCAGCCGCCCGGTATTTGACATAACGTATAGGTCCAGGCAAATGCGGAGAAGATATAGCCCATTTGTGTTTTTGTAATACCAAACTCTTCCTGAATGTGTGCCGATGCCACAGCCAGGTTGGCTCGATCCACATAGCAGATGACAACCGTAATAAAAATCATCAGCAAGGTGAGATAGCGCCGTTTTGTAGGACGGGTAGTTAATGTCATGTCCATCTTATATTCCTGTTATTTATTAAACGGGCACCATACTTATTACCCGCTATTTTTGAACGATTAACAACATTAGCAATTGGTATGCTTTATTTTTCTAATGAAATAAATAACCGATCACGTTCACTATATTTATCTATACCCTAAATAATTCGAGTTGCGTGACAAAACGTTAGCGTTTTGAACAACGCGAAGCGTTGACACTTTAGGGCATGGCCCATTTATAGCCTTGTAACGCGGCAACCGAGCGAATCCCCAGGAACTTACTCAGATAAGCGACTGAGGTAAGTAAGGGCAGCCAACGTACAAGCAGCTTGAAGTATGACGGGTATATTTATAGTGGCGTTTTATTTTAAATCCCCGGTGATGGCGTACTCATGATAAATGGAAGAATTACATTCCCCGCCCCAGAAAAAAACTAAACAGTAATCCGTCATGAAATAATTAATTTCATGATAATCCATGATTGTTCTATTCCATTGTGCCGGGGAAATGCGTTATATATTACTGCTTACTCAACACCCATGTAGCTTGAGGTATGACGGTATTACCATTCGGCGACAGCACCATCAGAATAACGCCACACCGGGTTACGCCAGTCTGGCGCATTTTTACTGCGTTCGATAACCAACTCTTCATTAATTTCCACACCGAGGCCCGGTTTATTTAATGGATAGAAATGGCCGTCAGTCATAGCAAAGTCTTCTTTATTAATGACGTAATCCAACAGCTCGGCACCTTTATTATAATGAATGCCCATACTTTGCTCCTGCAATACCGCATTACGCGCCACAAAGTCGAGATGCAAACAGGAAGCCAGTGCAATTGGGCCTAATGGACAGTGTGGTGCCAGCGCAACATCATAGGCTTCCGCCATTGCGGCAATTTTAAAGCACTCGGTAATACCGCCCGCGTGCGACAGGTCAGGCTGAATAATTGCCAATCCTCCGTCTGCCAGTACGCGTTTGAAATCAAAGCGTGAGAACATACGTTCGCCCGCTGCAATCGGCAGGTGGGTTTGTGCGGCCAGACGAGGATAGTATTCAGCCTGTTCAGCCAGCACGGGTTCTTCAATAAACAGCGGACGGTACGGTTCCAGCTCTTTGATCAGGATTTTTGCCATTGGCGCATCGACACGACCGTGGAAATCCAGACCGAACTCGATGCTGTTACCAAAGGCTTCGCGGATTTCAGCAACCACGGCCACCGCAGCATCCACTTTGCGTGAGTTATCAATGATGCCCATCTCTTCACAGCCGTTCAGCTTGAAGGTATCGAAGCCTATTTCGGTCAGCTTCTTAATGCCAGCGATCACTTCGGAAGGACGATCGCCGCCAACCCAACTGTAGGCTTTGATCTTATCGCGCACCAGCCCACCCAGTAATTGATAAACCGGTACACCCAGCGCCTTACCTTTGATATCCCACAATGCCTGATCGATACCGGCAATAGCACTCATCAGGATCGGGCCACCGCGATAGAAGCCCGCGCGGTAAAGCACCTGCCAGATATCGTTAATGCGTGCCGGGTCTTGCCCGATCAGATAGTCAGACAGCTCGTGAACGGCAGCTTCAACGGTGCGCGCACGGCCTTCGATAACCGGTTCACCCCAGCCGACAATGCCTTCATCGGTTTCAATCTTCAGAAACATCCAGCGTGGCGGCAGCCGGTACGTGGTGATTTTGGTAATTTTCATTGAACAGCGTCCTTATAGGCGTTAACAAATGCATGTGCTTTTTGCGCGGTAACCTCAACCGACTGACCGGCTCGATACAGATCGCTGCCTAACCCGGCACCGATACAGCCCGCACTCAAATAATCCTTCAGGTTTTCTGGCGTAACGCCACCGACGGCAAAGACGGGAACGTCTTTTGGCAATACCGCTTTCAGCGCCTTGATGTAGTCTGGCCCAAACGCCGATGACGGGAAAATTTTCAGCGATTGCGCACCCGCTTCCAGTGCAGTAAAGGCTTCCGTCGCGGTGGCACAGCCAGGGCACACCGTCATGCCATAACCCACCGCCCGACGAATTACCTCGGGGGAAATGTTGGGGGTGACCACTAACTTGCTGCCAATTTCCTGCAATTTGTCGACATAGTCGGCTTTCAGCACTGTTCCTGCGCCGATCAGGGCACGATCGCCAAAGTGTTCCACCGCCAGTCGAATGCTGTCATACGGGTTCGGCGAATTCAGCGGGATCTCCACCGCATCGAATCCGGCATCCAGCAGCACCGCAACATGTTCCAGCACCTCATCCGGCGTGATACCGCGCAGAATCGCAATCAAGGGAAGATTAGTATTCCAATTCATTAACAATGCTCCTTATTCCTGCCTGAAAAGCCCGATCGCCATCCAGTTGCTGCCAGCGCAATCCAGCTTGTTGTAATGCTTTTTCGTAGCGCGCTGTCAGCGCAGGGGAGCCGATTAATGTGATGGTGTCTCCCGCCGCCACTTGATAGTGGCGCTGCATTTGTGAGACTTCGTTGCCAATCAGCAGCCCGGACAGCCAGTCGCTAACGGCGCTTTTATCCAAACGCCCCAGCACATGCGCCGCGCGGGTTTCAAACAGACAGCGGATAATGTTGTCATCGGTAAAGCCCAGTTCCAGCCCTTGCTGGAAAGCGTCGGGAGATGGCTGCTGTTCAGTCAGCCCCACGCCGATTAACGACTGCGTCATCAGCAGGTGGTGCAGTTCACCGGTCATCACCGTGCGGAAATCCAGCACGTTGCTGTCATCGGCCCGCACCCATTTCGAGTGGGTTCCCGGCATCAAATAAAGAGAGGAAGGACATTCGCTATACGCGCCAATCAACTGGGTTTCTTCACCGCGAATCACATTGCAATTATCTTCCTGCGCGATACTCAGTCCCGGCACGATCCAGGCGGCCAGCGGCTGAGCTTCTTCCACGCGCGTCAGGCGATGGGCGACATCCGTCAGGCGAGTTGGACATGACAGATAAGGCACGGAAAGCCAGCCCGCATTGCTGCCGATCATGCCCGCCATCACCACAGGCACGTTGTGCTGCTGCCACGGCGCAACGATCTGCTGAAAAACCTGCTGTGGCGTCTGGCCGTTCAAACGTGTGACACCCGCTTCAGATTTCACGCTGTCGATACAGACGCCATCCAGATACAGCCACGCCCGCAGGTTGGTCGAACCCCAGTCAATGGCGATATAGCTTTCACTCATGTAATGTCCTTTAACCGTTTGGTCGAGCTGGCAATCATGGTCAACGCTGCCCGCTCCGCTGCTTCAATATCCTGATGCCGAATGGCATCGTAGAGATCCTGATGCTCACGTAATGTCCGTGGCATGTTGTCTTCGTCCGGCATATAGGTGCGTTCAAATACCGCACGCTGTAACGAGCTAATCGCAACACTCAACTGCTGTAGCACCGGGTTATGCACCGCAGCAAGCACCGCCTCATGGAAGCGAATATCTGCTTCATTAAACGCGTCACGATTCTGATGGTTGGAAATCATGTCATTCAGCGCCGCTTCAATCACCGCTAGCTCACTTGAGGTCGCGCGTTCGGCAGCCCAGCGAGCAATCGTCGGCTCCACCAGATTACGCACCTCACTCATCGCGCTGATCAGCCGTGGGTCGTAGTCGCTTGCCAGAACCCACTGCAGAACGTCGGTATCCAGATAATTCCACTGGTTACGCGCGGCCACAAACGCGCCGCGATACCGTTTCACTTCCACCAGCCTTTTCGCCATCAGCGCTCTGAACACCTCACGAATAATGTTGCGCGAGGTCTGAAATTCTTCACACAGCTCAGCTTCTGCGGGTAACGGCGTGCCCGGAGCGTACTTCCCACCCACGATCTGTTGGCCAATATCCAGAATGATGCGGTCGGTTTTGCTTAATTCTTGCTTATTCATCATCACCTCAACGAGACAAAACGGATTGATATCACTGCACTTACTTTACCCGCCATGCCGCCTGACGTCGTCGAACTGTTGCACAATAACCGCATCCTTCCCTCTTTTCTTGAGTCTATTGTAGTACCACTGGAATATGTTGTACTACAATCTGGATCACAAAACGGACAATAAATACAATTTGGCAACATCATGTGTTACCGAATTTCAACATCCAGAGGAATTGAGCGCGCGAAGGTGGAAGGCGACGAAAGCGCGCCAACAGCAGTGATAGGGAAAGGAAGAGAAAGAATGACGGTTCAAGCCATACGCAATGCGCACGCAAAAGAACCGCCATTAATGGCAAAGTCAGGTAAGGGTAACGCTACGCCTGTTCCAGAACGAAGTGCCCCTCTCCGACTTGTTTATAGCGACGTGCGGGAGGATGGAAATCGGGGGCGCGTACCGGGCTGCGCAGTTCATCATTGGTGATATTACGCACCGGGCGGGTGTCTGGGTCAGGCACTGGCACCGCAGAAATCAGACGTCGGGTGTAATCATGCTGCGGGTTGTCGAAGATCGCCGAACGTGGGCCGATCTCCACGATTTCGCCGAGATACATCACCGCCACGCGGTGGCTGATACGCTCGACGACCGCCATATCATGCGAGATAAACAGGAATGACAGCCCCAGCGTCTGCTGGAGATCCAGCATCAGGTTGATCACCTGCGCCTTGACGGACACATCCAGCGCCGATACCGATTCATCAGCAATAATCACTTTCGGCTCCAGCGCCAGTGCGCGGGCAATACATACGCGCTGCCGCTGCCCGCCGGAGAACTGGTGCGGGAAGCGCGAGGCCATATCGCCGGATAGCCCTACCTGTTCCAGCAGTTCACTTACTCTCGCATCCACATTCTGTCGGGTCGCCAGCCCGTGCAACAGCATCGGTTCGGCAATCGCTTCCCCTATCCGCATACGCGGGTTCAGGCTTTCATACGGGTCTTGAAACACCATCTGAATCTGCCGCCGTGAATCCGTCAGTTCACGCTTATCCGCCGTCAGGATATTTTTTCCCAGCAGTTGAATATCGCCGCTGACGGCGTCATTGAGGCGAATAATCGACCGACCCGTGGTCGACTTACCGCAGCCTGATTCCCCAACCAGCGCAAGCGTTTCTCCCGGCCAAAGATCGAACGAGACATTCTCTACCGCATGAACTCGCCCGGACAATCGCCGGAAAAAACCTGATCGGATATCAAATCGGGTGACCAGATTTTTTACCGTCAGCACTGGCTCCTCGCCCGACACGGTATTCACCGCCTCCGGCACCGGCTGGCGCTCGCCCGTTTTGAGATCGACCAACGGAAAGCGTTGCGGCCACGCGCTGCCGGACATCGAACCTAATTTAGGCACAGCGGATAGCAACATGCGGGTATAGGGCTGTTGCGGATGGTGAAAAATTTCCCGCGTGACGGCATTTTCCACCAGTTCGCCCTGATACATCACCAGCGTGCGGTCGGACACTTCCGCCACGACGCCCATGTCATGGGTAATAAACAGCACCGACATCCCTTCTTCTTCCTGAAGGGTTTTTATCAGCGTCAGAATTTGCGCCTGAATAGTCACATCCAGCGCCGTCGTCGGTTCGTCGGCGATCAACAGCTTAGGGTGACAGGCCAGCGCAATCGCAATCACCACACGCTGGCGCATCCCGCCGGAGAAGCTTTGCGGATATTCGTTCAACCGCGATTTCGCCGCCGGAATACGCACCTTTTCCAACAGGCGTATCGCTTCGGCGCGCGCTTCCGCTTTACCCATACCGCGATGGCGACGTAGCACTTCCGTGATCTGGTAGCCAATCGGCAAGACCGGATTCAGGCTGGTCATCGGCTCCTGAAAAATCATGCCGATGCGGTTACCGCGCACATCCTGCATCGCTTTATTGGGGAGCGACAGCAGCTCGGTGTCGCCAAAATGAATCTGTCCCTCAACCCGACTTTGGCCGGGCGGCAGCAAGCGCATGATCGATTTCGCCATCACGCTTTTCCCTGAACCAGACTCCCCCACCACGGCGACCGTCTCTTTCTCGCCAATCGTAAAGGATAAATCCCGCACCACGTTCATCCACTCGCCATTTACCTGAAAGGCCGTGGTCAGATGCGAAACAGACATAATCGGCGCTGTCATGTGTTCATTACCCCTTATTCCCACGGGCGTTCCCACCGGTTAATTCCGTGGGTTGAGGATGTCGCGTAGCGCATCCCCCACCAGATTGATCGCCACAATCAGCAGCAACAGCGTCAGCCCAGGAAAGAAGCTGATCCAATAGTCGCCCGACATCAGGTACTCAAAACCATTCGAGATCAGCAACCCCAGCGACGGTTCCGTCACGGGCAGCCCAATCCCCAGAAACGAGAGCGTAGCTTCCAACATGATGGCGTAGGCGATGCGCATCGTTGCCACTACGATCAGCGGAGCCAGACAGTTTGGTAAAATATGGCGAAACAGGATGCGGCGGTTGGACAACGCCATGCTGCGTGCCGCGTCCACGTAGCTACGGCGGCGTTCCACCAGCGCTGAACCGCGAATTGTGCGCGCGTAGTACGCCCACTGGGTCACCACCAGCGCCATAATGATCTTATCGACCCCTTGTCCCAGCACCGCCAGCAAAATCAGCGCAATCAGGATAGGCGGGAAACTGAGCTGGATATCAACGATGCGCATGATTGTCGCATCGGTTTTTCCACCAACGTAGGCGCTAATCAGCCCCAGCGAAGCGCCAATCAGCAGCGCGAGCACCGCACTGGAGAAGCCGACCAGCAGGCTGATGCGGGTGCCATAAAGAATGGCGCTGAACAGGTCACGCCCCTGATCGTCCGTCCCCAGCCAGTAGGTCATACCCGCCATACTGGAGGAGCCCGGCGCAAGCCGACCATCCATGATGTCGAGCTGCATCAAATCGTAGGGGTTCTGCGGCGACAGCAGCGGGGCAAACAGCGCCAGCAGCACAAAAATCGCCAACATGATCAGTCCGCACAGCGCCAATCGATCGTTGACCAGCGCCATCATGACGCGCACCGCCGGATGCGATGTTTTTTTCACGGCCGTGGGCTGGTGTACGGTATTTCCTGTCATCCCTTGTCTCCTCCCAGCCGCACGCGCGGATCAACCAGCACGTACAGTAAATCCACCAGCAGGTTGATCACGCTGAACATCACAACGGTAATCATCAGATAAGCCAGGATGACCGGACGGTCGAGTACGGCAATCGAGTCAATAATCAGCTTGCCCATGCCCGGCCAGGCGTAAATCGTTTCCGTGACGACGGCGAATGCAATCAGCGACCCCAGTTCCAACCCCAGCACGGTAATCAATGGGATCAGCGTGTTGCGCAGCACATGAACCAGCACAATACGGGTTTCTGACAGCCCCTTTGCACGGGCAAACTGCACATAATCCTGCTGAAGGCACTCCATTACACCCGCCCGCATCAGGCGAATGACCAACGAGATCTTAAACAACGCAAGATTAAACGCGGGTAAAAGCAGGTGTTCGAGGCCGTCGCGGGTGAGAAAACTGAATGGGATACCAAACAGATCGTGCGTATCGCCTCTGCCCGATGAGGGCAGCCAGCCCAGCTTCACGCTGAACAGCATGATCATCACTAACCCAATCCAGAATGTGGGCAGGCTAAAGCCCAGAATGGAGAAGGTCATGATGGATTTAGACACCGCGCTGTCCGGCTTTAGACCCGCGTAAATCCCTAGCGGGATACCGACAACCAGCGCCATCACGAATGCCACCATCGCCAGTTCGAGCGTGGCGGGCATGCGCTGAAAAATCAGCGTCAGCGCGGGTTGGTTAAAGATAAAAGACTTGCCCATGTCGCCTTGAAAGGCGTTCCAGACAAACAGCCCGTACTGTTCCCAGACGGGCTTATCGAGACCGAAGGACTGAATCACCGCCAGCCGTTCCGCTGGCGTGGCTGTCGCGCCCAACAGCATATCGACCGGATTACCGACCAGATAGACACCCACAAACACCAGCACCGACATAACAGCCAGCGTTAGCAGCGTTTGTCCGATTCGGCTTAGCAGGTAGGCTATCATTAGCGCTCCTCAGAACCCATTATTGTTTCAGAACCATAGCAGCGCAGGCGATCGGCAATCAGGCCGAGAAACCCTTGTTCGTCGATTTCTCGCATGACCAGCGCATTATCCGGCTCATCCAATTTGTGATAAAAATCGGCAAACACGTAACCCGCCGTCTTACCGGTGACTTCCACGCCCACACGTGCAGATGCCGATTGGAATAGCTCAGGTTTTAGTAGCCATGAAATGACGGTCGCATCATGAATCGGGCCACCTTCACGACCAAAACGTGCAACTTCATTACGATCGAACGTGCGTAACAGTGCCGCCATCGCCTTGCCCGGGGCACCGCCGCTGCGCTCAATCTCATCAACCTGTTCCGCCTGAATCAATGCCTGAAACGTCATATCCAACGGCATGATGACAAGGGGGACGCCGGAGGAAAAGACGATGTCCGCCGCATGCGGATCGGCATAAACGTTAAAGTCTGCCCATGGCACACGATTTCCCAATGCAGTAAAAGCACAGCTCATGGACACAATCTGTTTGATGCCGCGCGCCACATCAGGATGAAAACGCAGTGCCAATGCCACATTCGTCATCGGCCCTATCGAACAGAGCGTGATCGGATTATTGTCAGCCGCGGCCTGGCGTGTCGTTCGCACCAGAAAATCGACGGCGTGTTCCTGCTCCGGCAACAGTGTGCTATCTGGCACCCACTCAGGGGAAAACGCACCGATATGTGCATATTTACCAAACACCTGCTCACGGATCAGCGGGCGCGATGCTCCCGCAAAAATCGGCACATCGGTTCGACCCGTTAGACCAACAACTTTGCAGGCATTCGCCAGCGTCGCTTCAAGCGGGACATTACCCGCCACAGCGGTGATACCGAGCACGTCCAGTTCAGGTGAAGCCAAGGCCAGCCAAATGGCTATCGCATCGTCAACACCAGGATCGGTATCAATAATAATACGTTCACGCATCCTATCAGGCCCCCTTCCCGTAGCGGCTCAGTAGATCAGCAAACAGTTCAACCACCTGCTTGGCATCCACCCCGGTCACCACATCCACATTCGGCTGACGCGCGGTTTTTCCGTACCAGTCAGCCACGGTTTGTCCCATGCACAGCTCGCTATCCTGCTCAATGTAGACGCTGGCTTTTTCCGTCGTGAAGCAGTGTGGTGCCAGAACCCAGGCGATAACCAACGGATCGTGTAACGGGCCACCGCGTGAACCATAGCGGCGAATATCGTTGCGATCCCAAAACGCCATCATTTCGCCCAGCGGGCCGGAAATACGCCCAGAGAGCGCGATGAAACGCGCCACCAACTTCGGCGTCAAAATCACCTGATGCGTAACATCCAGCGGCAGCGCAACAATGGCAATAGACGAATCAAATACCACTTTTGCCGCCTGTGGATCGGCGATCATATTGAATTCAGACGTCAGGCTGCGATTACCCGCTTCCCGGTACGCGCCGCCCATCATCACGATGCGTTCAATCCCGTTGGCAATCGCAGGCACCATACGCAATGCTGTCGCCACATTGGTTAATGGCCCGAGCGTACAAAGCGTAATAGGCTTGCCGTCGGCAATCGCCTGCTGGCACTGTTCGATAATAAAATTCACTGCATGCTGCGACTCTGCCTGCTTTTGCGGCACCGGCAACACGGTCTGACCTAATCCACTTTCGCCGTGAAACTGGCCGTGGATCGGTTCACGTAACAGCGGGCGGTGACACCCGGCGAAGACCGGAATATCCGTTCGCTGGCCCAGTTCAACAATTTGCAGCGCATTACGCACAGTCTTTTCCACTGGCTGATTGCCACACACCGCGCAAATACCGCGAATATCCAGCTCGGGAGCCACAAATGCACTTAATAACGCAATCGCGTCATCGATCCCTGGATCGCAATCAATAATAATAGGGAGAGCGCTCATCCTATGGTTATTCCTTTTCTCTTTTTTAATGGGTACTGACAAATTTCAAGGTGCAGAAAGCCCGCACGGCTACCGCGTTAAAAATAACAATCTCTATTTTGCGTTAAAGGGCGCCGACAGATACCAGAACGTCCGCGATCTCCTTACGTGCCTTTTCATCCAATGGTTGCTGAGGCGGCAGCGGTTCGCCCACCGCAAACCCCTGTAATTGCAGCGCCGCTTTAATACAGCCTGCAATGGAATAACGGGCAAAGATTTCATTGATGCGCCACAGAGGACGCTGAAGCTCCATTGCTCTGTTCCAGTCACCCGCACGGGCGGCTTCATACAAAGCAAGACTCTGTTTGGGGACGATACACGCCGGGCCAGCCATCCAACCGACACCGCCAATCAGCATCACACAGGCGGGAATATGCGCGGACGCAGAAAACACCTCCATCCGGCCACGGGTACGTTCAATGATGGAGAGCAAGCGCCCGGTATTGGTCGATGCATCTTTGATATAGAGGATGTTACTGACATGGCTGAGGTGTTCGATGACAGGCAAACTCAAATCGGAGCGCTGGAACTGAGGATTGGTATAAAGCACCACCGGTTTACCCTGTGCAGCCTCGGCAATGGCGCGGAAATACTGTTCGACCCCATCGTCGTTCAACGGGAAATAGGCTTCCAGCACAGCCAGAATGCCATCGGCACCCAATTCGATGTAGCGTTTCGTTTGCTCAACAGCATCCTGAATGGTGGTCGACGCAACACCCGCGATAACGGGTACACGACCCGCCGTCGTCTCGATCACTGTTTTAACCACATCCAGACGCTGAGACGCAGAGAGATAAGCAAATTCACCGGTGCTGCCCAGTGGTACCACGCCATGTACGCCACACTGAATCAGATGCTCGGTGAGCTGCGCCAGAACAGGCGTATCAACCTGACCATCAGGCTTGACGGGGGACACCAGATAAGGAAAAACACCGCTAAATGTATTCACACCGCTCTCCTTGTTATCGGTAATAAGGGGTGAAGCCTCACCCCTTTTGCATCATGACTGAAAGGTGACTATTTCGCGGAACGGACAAAGTACGGCAGCGTGTAGGCATCAAAACGGCCCACGTAGGTATACTGCTTTTTCATCGCCCAGGTGTTGGACAAGAACATCACCGGAATCACTCCCAGATCGTTCATGCCGATGTTCATTGCCTCAGCCAGCAGCGCATCACGCTTGGTATCATCCAACGTGGCACGCGCTTCGTTCAGCGTTTTATCAAAGACAGGATTGGAATAGCGACCACGATTACCCTGTCCTGCATTGGGGCCAAAGGTTTCTAGCAATGGCCCCAATACTCCAGAAGCTTCCCCGGTTTCAATCGCGGCCCCGCCCATAATCAAACTAAATTCGAGACGGGATGCGCGTGAGAAGTACACACTGCCGGGCATCGTAACCACTTCGGTTTTGATGCCGACGCGTGTGAACATTTGGCCAATGGCCTGAGCAATTTTAGAATCATTAGGATAACGATCGTTCGACGCGTGGAAGGTCAGCGTGAAGCCGTCGGGGTAACCCGCCGCCGCCAGTTCCTGTTTGGCTTTCTCCGGACTGTAAACCGGCGCAGGAATGGAAGCGGAATACCCGAGATACCCCTTCGGTACAAGCTGAGAGGCAACAACAGCCTGCCCCTCCATCACACGGTCGACGATTGCCTGGCGATTAAGTGCTAAAGACATCGCCTGGCGTACTTCTTTTTTTAGTAATGGGTTTTTACCATCAGAACCTTTGGCGAACGGTGATTCATCTCGCTGCTGGTCCATGTGAAGGTAAATAACACGATTCCCTGGTGTTGAAATCGTTTTTAACTGCTGATTTTTCTCAATATTACTGCTATCGGCTGTTGGAACGTTTTCAATCATGTCCACATCACCGGATAATACGGCTGCTACACGTGCACTACTGTTTTTAAATACACGGACAGTTACGTTGTCCCACTCTGCTTTTCCTCCCCAGTAACCATCATTGCGACTAAGGACTACCCGGTCGTCCGGCACCCAGGAAACAAATTTGAATGGCCCTGTACCAATCACCTCTTTTCCTGAATTCAACGTTTCCGTCGGGACGTTCTCAAGTCGGGCGGGCAAAATGGAAACCCGACTTAAATTATTCAGCAGCAGCGGCGAAGCCTCTTTTGTCTTTATCCGCACCGTTAATGGATTCACTTCTATTACTTCAGCAACGTCGCTGACGTAAGGTGCGTAAGAACTTGGGCTGTTTTTCGATGCCAGCGCAACACGCTTAATGCTGGCAATCACATCTTTAGCCGTAAAATCACTGCCGTCGTGAAACTTAACGCCAGAACGCAAGGTAAATTCCCACGTCTTGTCGTCAATCACTTTCCAACTGGTTGCCAGGGCAGGTGCAATCTGCTGTTTTTCATCCTGTACAACCAAACCGTCAAAAATATTGCGCGCCATTGCGCTATTCGCTCCACCCACATAAAACTGCGGGTCCATTGATGTGGTGGAGGAAGCCAAACCGATATTCAGGTCCGCGCTATAAACCAAAGGTGAAGATGAAAATAAAACGGTAAACAATAACGCCAGCGTTGATTTCTTCATTCACTAACCCTCTATTCCATGATTGAGTACTAATGAAGTGTATTAAATCTTATGATTGTGAGTCTATGCGTCAGATTGGATAATGAAAAATTGCATTTTGTGTTAAATTGATAACTAAATGTTATGTTTTAAGGTGACTAGCATGCGTATCAATCCCCGCCAGGTTGAAGCCTTCCATAAAGTCATCCTCACCGGAGGCATCACCGCCGCCGCCAACATGATGTACATCACCCAGCCAGCCGTCAGCCGACTCATTAAGGACTTTGAAGACGCACTGAATCTGAAGCTGTTTGATAGAGACGGACGCGGCCTGATCCCACGCGCCGAGGCAATGAAGCTGTATCGGGAAGTTGAACGTCTTTATTTGGGGTTGGATCACATCGGGCTGATTGCTGATGAGATTCGCCACGCCAGAGGCAGCATACTGCGTATCGCCGCGGTTCAGGCGCTCTCGTTTCTTTGTTCAGATCAGGTTCTCCCTACCTTACTCAAGAAATACCCCGATCTTTCTCTGTTTTTAGACATCGAAAGCAGCAGCCGCATTACGGACGCGATTGCTGAAAATCACTATGACGTTGGGTTTATTTTCGGCCAGCCGGGCATCAAAGGTCTGGAAGCCGAACCACTGGCGGACGCCAGTGCTGTCGCGGTGTTAGCGGTAGATCATCCCCTTGCTACGGCAGATGAAATTACGCTGGCCGACCTGACCAACACCCGCGCTATTTTGCCCGGCAGAACCACGCCGCTACGGGCACAGATCGATATTTCCGCCAGAAAAGAGCAAATTTATCTGCATAACCCTATCGAAACCTCGATGGTTAGCTGCTGCGTGCTGGCATCAAGAAACGTCGGCATCGGCGTAGTGGATTTTATTACCGCGCTGAACAGCCCTTCGCCCGTTATCGTTAAGCCGTTCAACCCCGATATAAAAATGGCGTATTGTGCGGTATATCCCCCTCAAATTCCTCGCAGCCAGGTAGTGAATCACATCACCCAGGTGATGAAAGAAAAGCTAGCGGCGAGCCTGGATTTAAAATAATTATCCAGTGATTCGGGTGACTGACAAATCTGCCAGAGGCCAATTTTAACGCTGCTTTCAGCGCTCCCAACGGGCGAAGCACATCTCAGTGTGCCGGGTAACACAGCCAACGCACACGTAACTTGAAGGATGATGGATATATATTTTTCCCATGCACGTTTGACATCATAATAAAGGCAAGAGTCTTCTCTTAAAGAATACAGCAACTTAAGAAAACCCTTGCCTTATCATTAAGTATTAATTATTTACCCCAAACACCATATGTTTGTAAGTAACCAGAATGACGAATGAAGTCATCATATTTCTGGTGTTCTTCTTTTGAAAGAGTAGATGTATGCTTCGCATAGACAGTGACTAAATCAATGCTTAACTGGGTGATTTTTTTACTTATATCTTCATGAATACCCGCATCATCAGACTCTTTGAGTTGTTTTAATAACACAACGATAGCATCCGCTTTTTCTTGCATGTCAGCATGAAGGAATTTCACTGTAGGGATATCATAATTAAATGTCATATTAATTGAATCATTACCTTCATCCTTGGGTGATACAGGCTTGAGATCCTCTTTATATATGGTTGATATGTAATCAATTAACTCTATTTTATCAAAGCACTTTGATTGAATATTACCATTTGAATTACGGTCATGGGTTGTGATCGAATCAGGGAAGGGCTCGCCTAATTGATAGCTACACTTAAACATATTAGCATCAATTATAGTTGCATTCGCACTTCTGGCCGACATTTCTAATTCATGGCCATTTATCGTCACGTCATAGGTCGCAGGCTTAAATTTATTAGACTTCCCTTCAACCGCATAAGCTTCTGACAACGTATAATAGACATGGTTATCTGGATTGATAATCCCTCCATTATTATTATCAAAAACCATAAATGAAAAAACCTGACCTGCACTGTTTTCTAACTTATGCATGCCCGAAGAAATTTTAATATTACCTTTCCCTCCTGGTAATATTTCATGACTATCACCATCAACCTTAAATGTTATATTTTTAGTGGTTGGGTTACTGTAGTAAAACACTCCTTTATCACTTGTTAGATCTAAACTATCACAAGCAGAAACGGAAAGTGTGGCGATAAACATCAATCCAAGTTTGAATGTCGCTTTCATGATATGATTCCCTAATTAAAAAATATTATTTCCAATGATTACTACGCTAATACAATAAAAATTTTAACATATCAATCACAGCTATATATTCTGAATTAAGTAAAATCAGATGCCCAGTAGCCTATAATCTCTCTATAACAGATGATGAACACCTGCCTTTTGCAAAGACAAGCCGCGCCTTCGTTGAGAGACAAGATTCCCTTATTTAATCCCGACACGCTCATAGCAAAAAGTCATTCGGATAGCGGTACACCTATCAAAAGCAAATTTGAATACAATTGGCCTGGCCCGCAGAAGGGATGCGTAAAACGCATTCAGCTTAATGTATGACGGATCTATAAAGCTACACCACGGCCTTATAGATCTTCCCATCAACGTTATCTATCAGGCATTAAGCACAAATTTCTCGATCGCGTAGGCGACGCCGTCTTCGGTATTAGATTTGGTGACGAACTGGCTGGCTTCTTTCACTTCATCGATGGCGTTACCCATCGCAACGCCGATGCCCGCATAGCGAATCATAGCCAGATCGTTCTGCTGATCGCCCAGCGTCATGACGCTTTCGCGCGGAATGCCGAGGTGCTCCGCCAGCATTTTCACGCCTTCACCTTTGTTCACACGCTTATCCAAAATTTCCAGATAGTATTCGGCGCTCTTCATGATGGTGTAGCGTTCAAAGGCTTCCGCTGGTAGTTGGCCAATGGCACGGTCTAATAGCTCCGGCTCATCAATCATCATCACTTTTGGGAACGTCAGGCTACGATCCATTTCCTCTACCGCGCGATACTTCAACGGCATTCCGGTCAGGTGAGATTCGTGAATGGTGTAAGGACTGATGTCTTTATTGGCGGTATAGACAAAATTGAAGTCCAGCGCGTGGAAATGGACGCCCAATTTGCAGGCCAGCGCTTCGAAATAGAGATAATCGTCGAAACTGAGCGCCGTTTGCGCCACACAGTCGCCATTGACCGCACGTTGCACCAGCGCACCATTGTTAGTGATGCAGTAACAGCCTTCCTGCTGTAAATCCAACTCCATCAGGTAGCGTTCGACGCCGATGTAGGGGCGACCGGTTGCCAGCACGACCTGCACGCCTTTCTCTCTGGCAGCAGTAATCGCGGCTTTTACCGCAGGTGAAATTTGATTTTGGGGCGTCAGTAACGTCCCGTCCATATCAATAGCGATCAGTTTTACAGACATAATTTTTCCAGCATCAAGTTATCTGTTTTCATGCTAACGCGATTCAGCGATGAAGTCGTTAGTGAAATACGGCAGGGTGACAGGCGTATTACACGCAACGTAAAAAGCCGTGCGGTTAAGCACGGCTCTGTGACTAGTGTTTCCTATAATCGCCGTTATAGCTCAGCGCCGTTGCTGGAAATCACCTTCTTATACCAGTCAAAGCTCTTCTTCTTCGAGCGATTGAATGTGCCGGTGCCGTCATCGTGTTTATCCACGTAGATAAAACCATAGCGTTTACTGTACTGACCGGTGGTGAACGACACGCAGTCGATGCAGCCCCATGGGGTATAACCCATCAGTTCCACACCGTCTTCCACGACGGCTTTCTTCATCTGATCGATATGCGCTTTGAGGTACTCGATACGGTAATCGTCATTAATGCTGCCGTCGGCTTCCACCTTATCTACCGCGCCAAAGCCGTTTTCGACGATGAACATCGGTTTCTGATAACGCTCGTAAAAGCTGTTCAGCGTATAGCGCAGGCCGACCGGGTCAATCTGCCAGCCCCACTCCGATGCTTTCACATGCGGGTTTTTCACGCCGCCGTCAAAACCAGCAATCGCGTCTTCCGTTTTCCGACCTTTCGCCGCCAGTTGCACTGCGTTGCTCATGTAGTAGCTGAAACCCAGATAATCGGTGCAACCTTCGCGCAGCGTCTGTTCGTCTTCCGGCTGCATATCAATCTGATAGCCTTTACGCGCCCACTCTTTCAGGATGTAAGACGGATAATAACCGCGCAGCTGTACGTCACCGAACAGGTGGCGCTCACGCATCGCTTCCTGTGCAAACATCACGTCATCCGGGTGGCATGACCACGGGTAGAGTGGCACCAGCGCCAGCATGCAGCCAATTTTGAAATCCGGGTTAATCTCATGACCCAGCTTCACTACTTTCGCGCTGGCGACAAACTGATGGTGCAGCGTTTGGTACATCGCCTGTTCTGGCTTGTCGTGATCGGTAAAAATCACACCGGAGCAGCAGTAGCCAAACAGCGGATACTGCCAGTTACGCTGGTTGTTGATCTCATTGAAGGTCATCCAGTATTTCACTTTGGACTGATAACGCTTCATGACCACTTCACTGTAGCGCACAAAGAAATCCACCACTTTGCGGTTCAGCCAGCCGCCATACTGTTTGACCAGATGATGTGGCATCTCAAAGTGAGACAGCGTAATTACTGGCTCAATGTTGTACTTCAGCAGTTCATCGAACAGGTCGTCATAGAATTGCAGACCCGCTTCATTCGGCTCCAGCTCATCGCCATTGGGGAAAATACGCGTCCAGGCAATCGAGGTGCGGAAGCATTTGAAACCCATCTCGGCGAACAGGGCGATATCCTGCTTATAGTGTGAATAGAATTCCACTGCCTGATGGTTTGGATAACTGACACCAGGCTGTACGCCATCGGTAATCACACGGTCAACGCCGTGCGCCCCACCGGACAGAACATCGCAAATGCTGGCGCCTTTGCCACCTTGATCCCAACCACCTTCAACTTGATGCGCCGCTACCGCGCCGCCCCACAGAAAGTCTTTCGGTAATTGTTCAGCAGACATCTTGTTTCCTTTTCGTTAGTTCAGATTTACATGTTGTTTCAGGGTAGAGATTTCCCGATGCAGTTGAATCAGCTCCTCCACCAGTTCACGGCATAGCATCGCGTTCATCAGGTGATCTTGCGCGTGAACCAGAATCAGGTTGACCGGGATTTTTCCGCTGCCCTCATCGGCACCAATCAAAGCCGTCTGGATTCGATGGGCTTTGCGCGCCGCCACGGAAGCCGTGTTCAGCAGTTCCTCAGCCTTGTCCCAGTCGTATTTTCTGGCCGCGCTCAGCGCTTCCATCGAGCTGGAACGCGCCTCTCCCGCATAGATAATCAGTTCCATCACTGTCGTTTCATCAAGAATGGTTTCATCGCGCATCGCTTACTGCCTCCTCTGCTGTACCTACTTCCTGTGCGATCAGCTGGCGTTCATACATTTTGAAGAAGGGGTAATAAATTAAGGACGACACGATAATCAGTACCCCCACCAGCACCACCGCACGCCAGTCCCACCCCGTAGACCAGGCTGCGCCAATCGGGCCCGGCGTTGTCCAGGGGGCGAGAGAAATCACGCGGTGCACTAAATCGGTTTTTAATGCGATATAGGCGATTGTGGCGTTCACCAACGGTGCCGTAATAAACGGGATAAACAGCAGCGGGTTCATTACGACGGGTGAACCAAAAATCACCGGTTCGTTGATATTGAACATACTCGGCACTACAGCCAGCTTGCCGATGGAGCGCAGGTGGGCAGAGCGGCTACGCAGATAGAGAAAAACCAGCCCCATGGTCGCCCCCGATCCTCCCACCGTAATGAAGAATTGCCAGAAGGGCTCAATGAAAATTTTGGTGATCGGTGCGCCTGCGTTAAACGCTTCCTGATTGATCCCTAAGTTGGTCAGCCAGAATGCCTGCAAAATCCCCGTCACAATCACCGCGCCGTGGATCCCGGCAAACCACAGCAGGTGACAAAGCAGTACCGCGATCAGGATCGCGGGAAGCGAGTCGGATGCTGAGATAATCGGTGCAAAGATCGCCATAATCGCCTGCGGTAACAGCATACCGAACTGGTTCTGCATAAACAGGCTAAGCGGGAAAAGCGTCAGGAAGATGGCAAGGATCGGGATCAGTAAATCAAAAGACTGGCGGATTTTCGGCGGCACCTGCTCCGGCAGGCGAATACCAATATTCCGCTTCTGCAAAAAGTGCATCAGCTCCGTCGAGTAGATCGCCACGATAATCGCGGTGAAAATCCCCTCACCGCCCAGCGATCCGACCGGCAAGCTCTTATCGACCTGCGGCGCGGCCACCACCATAAACGACATCAGCGCCAGACTGGCAGCCATAAAACCGTTCATTTTATAGCTCTGCGCCAGGTTATAAGCGATGGCGCTGGTGATATACACCGCCATAATGCCCATCGTCATATTGTAGGGCATCATGATCTGTTCGCCGTGGCGTTCCACCATTCCCAACCACCACTGCGCGAAAGCCCATTCACTCGTCGGGCTAAAAGGCGGATGGGCGAATAGCATCATAAAAGAGCCGACAATTAAAAAGGGCATGGAGGCAATGAACCCATCCTTAATTGCCACAACATGACGCTGGCTGGAGAGTTTTGCTGCGATCGGGCTAATACGATTTTCGATAACGCTGAATAATGACTCGCTTAATTTACTCATTATTCCTCCCGCTATGCTATGCAATCATCGCCAAGGCATCGTTGAGGACTTTTTCCCCATTCATCATGCCGTAATCAACCATATTAATGACCGCGATTGGCTTCGCTTTTTCATCGGCTATCGCTTTGAATTCAGGCAATTTATATTTGATTTGAGGCCCTAAAAGGCAGCAATCATACTCATCAATTAATTCATTAAACTCTTCAAAACCCACGGCTTTTATCTCAACAGCGATCGCTTTTTGCTCAGCAATCTTTTCCATTCGCTGTACCAGCATGCTGGTAGACATTCCTGCTGCGCAACAGAGTAAAATCTTATTCATACTGCACCTCACCGTCTGTTTTTTTATTATTCAAGCAATACATAAAATAATATGCAACCGGTTTCATATTGTTTTTACTATTCTTTGAAGGCGATCATAAATAGCGCAACCGGGGCGTATTTTTATCCCTATACTCGCCATTGATGATAAAAACGGAGTATTTTTCCCTATAATGATGAGATAAAGCGGTGCAAAAGGAGAACGGAAAGTACGATGGTAACCATGCTCGATGTCGCAAAAAAAGCCGGTGTATCCAAAGCCACCGTATCACGCGTGCTGACAGGGAATAACTATGTCAGTAAAACTACGCGGGATCGGGTATTCCAGGCCATTGAAGAGATTGGTTATCGGCCCAACCTACTGGCCCGCCAGCTCGCTACGAGCAAATCGCAAATCATTGGTTTGGTTGTAACCAACACACTGTACAGCGGCCCCTACTTCAGCGAATTACTGTTCCAAACGGCAACCATGACGGAAAAATACGGCCGTCAACTCATCATGGCGGATGGCAAACACAGCGCTGAAGAAGAGCGGGAAGCGATCCAATTCTTGCTCGATTTACGCTGCGATGCCGTTATTATCTACCCGCGCTTTCTGTCTATCGATGCGCTGGAAAGCATTATCGAACAGCATGAACAGCCGATCATGGTCGTGAACCGTACACTGCATCAGCACAGTGATAACGGTATCTGCACCAATCACCAGCAACACAGCCATGATGCCGTCAATTACCTGATTGCACAGGGTCACCGTGATATCGCGTTTATCTGCGGATCATCAAACTCCCCCACCGGTACAAGCAGGCTGGCGGGCTATCGACAAGCGTTAGTGGACAACGGGATTCCCTGTGATGACAGGCTGGTGGCACCAGGCGACTGGACCCATGATAGCGGTTATGCGGCGGCAAAAGCGCTGCTTCAACGAACTGCCGCCTTCAGCGCACTGGTTGCCAGCAATGACGACATGGCGATTGGCGCGGCGAAAGCACTACGTGAACATGGCCTCGCGATTCCGCAGGATGTTTCACTGCTGGGGTTCGACGATTTACCGATGGCATCATGGTTCCATCCGGCACTGACTACCGTGCATGTGCCCGTCGCCGAGATGATCAACTACACCCTTGAGAAACTGCTGTGTCGGTTAGAGGGGGAAACCGTCGTACCTGCACCAGCCTTCAAAGGCACATTAATCATCCGCGATTCCGTTCGCAAAGGTCCAGCAGCCTAACCCCTCGCTTATGCAGCGTGGCGTAATCAGCCCTACACCACGCTACTTTATGACGTTTTCGTGACTCCCCTAAAGAGATGTTGTTTCCCGCCGATAATTTATTTGTGATTTACATCACAAAAAATGACGGGTTACGCAAGGGAATGACTATAAAACAGACAGGAAGACAATCGATTGATTTTTTTATTAAAAAATCACCTATGTACCCCTAAATAATTCGGGTTGCAGGACAAAACGTTAGCGTTTTGAACGATGCACATGCAGCTTGAAGTATGACGGGTATCAGCGCTTATATCTCAGGGGATATTACGCATATGTCTACAACACGGTTACCGGTTCACCACAGCAATCTACCCATTCATTCTTCACCAACCGCGCCAAAAAAAAAGCTCAGTACACGTACATTGATGTTACTCGCTGGCGTCACCACTATCGCACTCGGTTTTATTCTCACTATCGGTCTGTTGATCTGGCAATCCGGCCAGCAGCAAAAAACCATCGCCCAGCAGTATCTTGAACAAACCGCGTATACCAACAGCTATCTTATTCAGCAAAAGCTGGATGTCGCACTCCATGCAGCACGTAATCTGGTGCAGAGCGTTGTCAGCCTGCAAGAAGCAGGTAACGCCGATCGGAAAACTGCAGAGATGCTGCTGAAGAATGCATTGAAGAGTCACCCCGATTTTCTTTCCATGTCGCTGGCATGGGAGCCTGATGCGTTTGACGGCAAAGATCGGGAATACGCGAGCCAACCCGACCAAGACCCGCAAGGCCGCTTCGTCCGCTATGTTGACCGCGATACCGCTGGCAATGTTGCGCTGCATAATTTGGTGGATTATGAAACACCCGGCAGCGGCGATTACTACCTACTGCCGAAGAAACGCCAAAAAGAAGTAATTCTGGAACCGTATAGCTACCCTTACAACGGTGTCGATGTACTGCTGACTTCCATTGCCGTGCCCATCATCATCAACAATAAGTTCTATGGTTCCGTCACTGCGGATTTTTCACTGGATACGCTGCAACAGCTCACCAACCGCATCAAGCCCTATCAGGGCACGGGCTACGCGCAGTTACTGTCCCATACTGGTGCCTATATTTCTCATCCCGACAAAGCGCGGGTAACTAAAAAAATTGAAAACGACGCGACGCTGCTTGAGCATGTCACCACCGGTCAGCCTTATCAGATCGAACGTGACAACGCCGTGCTGAACACGCCCGCGTTTACCGTGTATGTGCCAGTCAATATTGGCAATACCGGTACGCCCTGGATGCTCGGCCTATCCGCCCCCGTCAACGTGGTGATGGCGGAAACCGCACAGCAGCGCAACATGGCGCTACTGCTTATGGTACTGAGTATCGTGGTGGTTTCCGGTGTGTTGGGCATCATCTTTAACCGCAAAGTCGCCCGCCCTATCGGTGGCGAGCCTGCTCAGGCAGCCCAAATCGCGCTGTCCGTCGCGCAGGGAAATTTAACGCAGATCATCCCTGTACAGCCGAGGGACGACAGCAGTATTTTCTACGCCATGAACGCCATGCAGACGCAGTTGAGAGATATCGCCGAGCAGTTGATTAACACCAGCGAATCCGTCAGCCACGGTGCGACAGAGATTGCGGCAGGCAATATCGATCTAGCGTCTCGTACCGAGCAACAGGCTGCGGCGCTGGAAGAAACCGCCGCCAGCATGGAACAGATTACGGCAACGGTGAAACAGAACGCGGATAACGCCCATAACGCGACAACACTGGCGCAGAATGCCGCGCACATCGCTCAGAAAGGCGACAAGATAGTTGGTCAGGTTGTCCACATCATGAGTGAGATCGACGACAGCTCGAAGAAGATTGCCGACATTACCAGCATCATCAGCAGCATCGCGTTCCAGACCAATATTCTGGCACTCAACGCAGCGGTAGAAGCCGCCAGAGCGGGCGAACAAGGGCGCGGCTTTGCGGTTGTTGCCAACGAGGTGCGTAATCTCGCACAGCGTAGCGCCAGTGCCGTAAAAGATATCACCGCGCTGATTACAGAGTCCGCCAGCCGTGTCGACAACGGCGTCACGCTGGTTCAGAGTGCAGGCTCAACCATGCAGGACATGCTGCATGCCGTCACCTCGGTAAAAGACATCATGGATGAGATCGTCTCCGCATCGGATGAACAATCGCGCGGTATCAGTCAGGTCACGCAGGCGGTTCACGAGATGGACGGCGTCACCCAGCAAAACGCGGCATTGGTGCAGGAAGCGACTGCCGCTGCCGCGTCGCTGGAAGAGCAGGCCAGACAGCTCGCGCAGACGGTACTGGTATTCAAGCTGTCTTGATCAACGTATTTCACAACCGATAGTCCCTCACAGGCTGGCAACAGCCTGTGAGTTATTCCCAGCGCGGGCAGCAATCCTCGAATGAATGTGACGTTGGCTTCAGTTAGACATGAATGAAACCAGTAGTATGCTAACCTTATGATCCCTTTGTCTGTGAGTGACGGCCTGTTCCTGCGCCAGTTCCCACGATAATAAAATCTACAGACCCGTAAGCTGCAAAGATAATATGAAACTCATAAAACTACCGCTACTGGCGCAAGTCTCATCTGCTCACCTGGTGAGTCACCTCCATATGATGGTGCTGCCTGCACTCATTCCGTTGCTGTCAGCCCAGCGCGATATCAGCTTTGTTGAACTCGGGTTTGCACTTAGCGTATTCAACATTGTCTCCGCCTGCGTGCAGACGCCAATTGGTTTTATGGTAGATCGCATCGGCGCACGCCGCACGTTAACCGCAGGTTTAGCGCTCGGAAGCCTCTGTTTTCTTTCGCTAGGATTTTCAGAAAGTTATACCTGGCTGGTCGCCGCGATGGGGCTTGCAGGGGTGGCGAACGCGGTTTATCATCCGGCGGACTATGCCTTACTGTCGCGCGGGATTGATGAAAAACGCATGGGGCGCGCCTTCTCGGTGCATACGTTCTCCGGCTTTTTGGGTACGGCCATCGCACCGGGGATTTTGCTGTCCGTTGCCGCCTTCTCTGGCATCAGCAGCGCATTCATCGTTTCTGGCGTCATCGGTTTGCTGACGATCCCACTACTTCTGACGGCTCATGATGAACCCAGCCGGGTGAAATCTGCGGCAACAACGAGCACCCAGCCGGGCAAATCGCGTGCGCCTGTTTTCACGTTGCCGATTTTAGCGCTGCTGATTTTGTTCCTGTTGCTGAATTTAAGTACGGGCTCGATCCAGAACTTCTCGGTTACGGCGTTAGTCACAGGCTACGATTTGTCACTTTCACAGGCTAACGTGGCGCTTACCGCCTTTCTGTTCTCCAGCGCCTTTGGCGTACTGGCTGGCGGTTCACTGGCAGATAAAACCAAACGCCACGGGTTGGTGGCGACGGCGGCGCTGGCCCTCACCGCCGTGCTGGTCAGTATCGTTGCTATGTATTCCTTGCCTACCATCGCGCTAGTGCCGTTGCTGGCTGCCGCGGGCTTCCTCTCCGGTATGATCGCACCGTCTCGAGATATGTTAGTGCGCGCCGCCTCACCGCCGGGCGCGGAAGGACGGGTGTTTGGTATTGTTTCAACCGGCTTTAATCTGGGCGGGGCCGCAGGACCAGTGCTGTTCGGCTGGATGCTGGATCACGGTCACCCTCACGCGATTTTCTGGTCTGCTGTCATCTTTATGTTGATCACCGCTTTCATCACGCTGCTACAGGAAATACGCAGCGCCAAACGCCGTGCATTAGCCTGATAAAGCATTTTCAACGTCGCTTGCGACGGCCCAAAGGGTGGCGGGCAGGAATCTCGCCATAAAAAAGCCAGCTCCGCAGGGAGCTGGCTCAGATAACGATAACAACGTAGACCGAATCAGATATCGATGTTCATCGCCTTCAGGGCGTTCTCTTCGATAAACGCACGACGCGGTTCAACGGCATCCCCCATCAGCGTTGTAAACAGCTCATCGGCAGCAATGGCGTCTTTCACCGTCACGCGCAGCATGCGGCGGCTGGTTGGATCCATCGTGGTTTCCCACAGTTGGTCAGGGTTCATTTCTCCCAGACCTTTATAACGCTGCACGCTCAGACCCCGGCGGGACTCTTTCACCAGCCATTCCAGCGCCTGTTCAAAGCTAGCCACTGGCTGACGACGCTCGCCACGTTCGATGTACGCATCTTCTTCAATCAGGCCGCGCAGTTTTTCACCCAGTTGATTCAGCTTGCGATATTCACCACCCGCCACAAAGCCCGCGCCCAGCGGATAATCGGTATCCACACCGTGTGTTCGCACGCGCAGTGCCGGTTCAAACACGCCGCGCTCTTCATCGTGGTGAATCACAAAACTGTAGGTGCTGCCGTGCACTTCATTGGCGTTCAAGCCGCTAACCAGCGATTCCGCCCACGCCTGCACGTTTTCACGCTCACTCAAATCAGCTTCGAGCAGCGTAGGCTGATAGATCAGACGATTTAAAAACGCACGCGGGAAGCGGCGCTCCATACGACCAATCAGCTTCTGTACCGCATAGTGTTCAGAAACCAGTTTCTCCAGCGGTTCACCCGCCAGCGCAGGAGCCTGTGCATTGGTGTGCAGCGTCGCGCCGTCCAGTGCCAGCATAATCTGGTACTGATCCATCGCTTCGTCATCTTTGATGTACTGTTCCTGCTTACCTTTTTTCACCTTGTACAGCGGTGGCTGCGCGATATAAACGTGGCCACGCTCAACAATTTCAGGCAGTTGACGATAGAAGAAGGTCAATAGCAGAGTACGGATGTGCGAGCCATCGACGTCAGCATCGGTCATGATGATGATGCTGTGGTAGCGCAGTTTGTCTGGGTTGTACTCATCACGGCCAATGCCGCAGCCCAGCGCAGTGATCAGCGTCGCCACTTCCTGCGAGGAAAGCATTTTGTCAAAGCGCGCCTTCTCAACGTTCAGGATTTTACCCTTCAGCGGCAGGATCGCCTGATTCTTACGGTTACGCCCCTGCTTAGCAGAGCCGCCCGCGGAGTCCCCTTCCACCAGGTACAGTTCAGACAGCGCCGGGTCGCGTTCCTGACAGTCCGCCAGTTTACCCGGCAAACCAGCCAGATCGAGCGCACCTTTACGACGCGTCATGTCACGTGCTTTACGCGCCGCTTCACGAGCACGTGCAGCATCAATAATTTTTCCGACCACGATTTTGGCGTCTGACGGGTTCTCCATCAGATAATCCACCAGCTTCTCGTTCATCAGCGATTCAACCGCAGTTTTCACTTCGGAAGAAACCAGCTTGTCTTTGGTCTGCGAGGAGAACTTAGGATCGGGAACTTTCACTGAAACCACAGCAATCAGCCCTTCACGCGCATCGTCACCGGTAGCGCTGACTTTGGCTTTTTTGCTGTAGCCTTCTTTATCCATGTAGGTATTCAGGGTACGAGTCATCGCGGCACGGAAGCCGGCCAAGTGTGTACCACCGTCACGCTGCGGAATGTTGTTGGTAAAGCAGTAAATATTTTCCTGGAAACCATCGTTCCACTGCAATGCCACTTCCACGCCGATGTCATCTTTCACCGTTGAGAAATAGAACACGTTCGGGTGGATTGGGGTTTTGTTACGGTTCAGGTAATCAACGAATGCCTTGATACCGCCATCATAATGGTAATGATCGGCTTTATCTTTCTCACGCTCATCGATCAGGCGAATAGAGACGCCAGAGTTCAGGAACGACAGCTCGCGCAGACGCTTAGCCAGAATTTCATACTCGAATTCAACCACATTGGTGAACGTCTCGTGACTCGGCCAGAAGCGCACCGTGGTGCCGGTTCTGTTGGTCTCGCCGGTGACCGCCAGCGGAGCCTGCGCTACACCGTGTTTGTAGATTTGTTCGTGAAGTTTCCCGTCGCGGTGGATAACCAGCTTCAGTTTTTCCGACAGGGCGTTAACCACGGAAACCCCTACGCCGTGCAGGCCGCCGGAGACTTTATACGAGTTATCATCGAACTTACCGCCCGCATGCAGCACAGTCATGATGACTTCAGCAGCGGAGATCCCTTCTTCTTCATGAATGCCGGTCGGAATACCACGGCCATCATCCTGCACCGATACCGAGTTATCGGCATGGATGGTGATGATAATGTCTTTACAATAGCCAGCGAGTGCTTCGTCGATAGCGTTGTCCACAACCTCGAATACCATGTGATGCAGGCCGGTACCGTCGTCCGTATCGCCGATATACATACCTGGGCGTTTACGAACCGCATCCAGCCCTTTCAATACCTTGATACTTGAGGAGTCATAAGAATTCGACATCAACGTTTCTCGCTCATTTTAGTCCTGTGATTGAACCGTTATTTTACCCTGTTCCACGCGGAACATCTTGCCCTTTTCACCAATCATGTCTTCTATCTGCTCAGCGCTAACCGCACTGACAAACACCTGCGCATGGGTGGCTTTTAACCGTTCAGCCAGCAAACGGCGGCGGGTACTATCCAGTTCGGAAGCAAAATCATCAATCAGATACAGGCAGCGCAGCCCATTCTGACGGGTGAGAAACTCACCCTGCACCAGCCTCAAGGCACACATCAGCAGCTTGAGTTGGCCACGAGACAGCATATCCTCGACCGCCACGCCGCTAGCACGGATGCGGAAGTCGGCTTTATGCGGCCCCAGCGCCGTATAACCTAACATACGGTCACGTTCGAACTGCCGTTCCAGCAGTTCTGCATACTCACTTTCTTTATCCCAACCACGCTGGAAAGAGAAACTGAGAGAAAACTCAGGCAAAAATTGTGTACAGGTCGCAGCAATATCACTGGCAATCCCTGCGCTATACTGCGCGCGCCATTCGCTAATACGCTCCGCCAGAGGCACCAGTTCCTGATCCCAGGCTCTGAGCTGCCCGTAATGACTCACCTGACGCAGCGCCGCATTGCGCTGGCGCAGCAGGCGTTTCATGTTGCTCCAGGCCGCAAGAAAGCCGGGTTCATGATGGAAACAGCCCCAGTCGAGAAAGGCGCGGCGATATTTCGGGCCGCCGTTAAGCAGGGTAAACCCTTCAGGCGTGATCAGTTGTATCGGCAGCAGTTGCGCCAGCTCAGCGACTTTATGGCCGTCGCTTCCGTCAATCCGCACCTTACTATCGCCCTGACGGTTTTTGCTTAACCCGACGGATCGCTCCGTTTCCGTGCCGTCAATCCGACCATGCAGCACAAATTCCGGCTGGTCGTGACGAATGACACGTCCGGCCTGGATGCTACGAAACGCCCGCCCGTGCCCTAGCGTATAAATCGCTTCCAGCACGCTGGTTTTACCGCTGCCGTTGGCACCGACCAAAAAATTAAAGCCAGGAACCAGCGCCAGATCGGCCGCCTCGATATTACGGAAATCTTTAATGAGAAGACGAGTGAGGGCCATGTTGCAGATATCTTATATGGGAGGGCAAGTAAACTTGCCCGATAATTCTACAACCGCATTGGCATGACGACATAGGCCGCCGCTCGGCTGGCGCTATCTTCAATCTGCACGCTGGAAACGGAATCGGTCAGCAGCAAACGCACACCCTCGCACTTCAGCGCGTTCAGCACATCCAGTACGTAGCTAACGTTAAAGCCGATCTCCATCTCGGTGCCGTCATACTGCACATCCAGAATCTCTTCCGCTTCTTCCTGCTCTGGGTTGTTAGCAGTAATTTTGAGCTGATTCTGAATCAGATGCAGACGCACACCGCGGAATTTTTCATTCGACAAAATCGCGGCCCGGGAGAAAGCCTGCTTGAGCAAGTCGCAGCTAGCTTCCAGCGTTTTATCTGGGTTCTTCGGCAATACGCGGCGATAATCAGGAAAGCGACCATCGACCAGCTTCGACGTGAAAATAAAGTCACCAACATGCGCACGAATATTGTTGCTGCCAATTTGCAGTTGCAGCGGCGTATCACCACCATCCAACAAGCGCACCAGCTCCATCACGCCTTTACGTGGCACGATCACCGAATGTGAGGGCAAAGATTGCCCAACCGGCATCGAACAAACCGCCAAACGGTGGCCATCAGTCGCGACCGTGCGCAGCTCTTCGCCTTCGGTTTCAAACAGCATGCCGTTGAGGTAATAACGCACGTCCTGATGCGCCATCGAAAACTGCGTCGCTTCGATCAAACGCTTCATCGTCGCCTGTGGCAGAGAAAATTCAACCTCGCTCTGCCAGTCGTCCAGATTCGGAAAATCTGCCGCAGGTAACGTGGACAGCGAGAAGCGGCTGCGTCCAGAGCGCACCAGCATACGATCGCCATCCAGCATGATGGTGATCTCTGCGCCTTCTGGCAGGCCCCGGCAAATATCAAACAGTTTACGGGCAGGAACGGTCGTGGCACCCGGCTCATGCGGCTGCGTCAGCGCTACTTTCGCCACCATCTCCATTTCCAGATCGGTACCGGTCAGCGACAATGCGCCTTCCGTCACCTGAATCAGTAGGTTGCCCAAAATCGGTAAAGTCGGTCGACCGCCCAGCGGGCTGCTGACCTGTTGTAATGGCTTTAACAGACGTTCGCGTTCAACAATAAATTTCATAGTGTTATGAAGATAATGTTCTGATTAAATTGGAAAAATCTTCTTTGATGTCGTGGCTTTCTTCACGCAACTGCTCAATCTTGCGGCAGGCGTGCAACACCGTCGTATGATCTCGCCCGCCAAAGGCATCGCCGATCTCCGGCAGGCTGTGATTCGTCAGTTCTTTTGCCAACGCCATCGCCATCTGGCGCGGACGCGCCACCGAGCGGGAACGACGTTTAGACAGCAGGTCGGCTACCTTGATTTTATAGTATTCCGCCACGGTCTTTTGAATATTGTCGATAGTAACCAGTTTTTCCTGCAACGCCAGCAGATCGCGCAACGCCTCACGCACAAAATCAATGGTGATCGAACGGCCGGTAAAGTTGGCATTCGCGATAACACGGTTCAGTGCGCCTTCCAGCTCACGCACATTAGAACGCAGACGTTTGGCAATAAAGAATGCGACTTCACCAGGCAGGCGAATGTCATTTTCATCTGCCTTTTTCATCAGGATCGCTACGCGGGTTTCCAGCTCTGGCGGTTCAATCGCAACCGTTAACCCCCAACCGAAGCGGGATTTCAGGCGATCTTCCACGCCGTTGATCTCTTTCGGATAGCGGTCAGACGTCAGAATGATTTGCTGGTTGCCTTCCAGTAGCGCGTTAAAGGTATGAAAGAACTCTTCCTGCGAACGCTCTTTATTAGCAAAGAATTGAATATCATCGATCAGCAACGCGTCAACGGAGCGGTAGTAGCGTTTAAACTCTTCAATCGCATTGTTCTGCAATGCTTTCACCATATCCTGCACGAAACGCTCGGAGTGCATGTAGACCACCTTCGCGTTAGGTTTGCGGGCAATGATGCCATTCCCCACTGCGTGCAATAAGTGCGTTTTACCCAAGCCAGTGCCGCCATAAAGGAACAACGGGTTATACGCACCACCTGGGTTGTCAGCCACCTGACGTGCTGCTGCGCGGGCTAACTGGTTCGATTTACCTTCAACGAAGTTATCAAACGTATGTTTCGGGTTCACATTGGAGCGGTAGGTATGCTCTGCCTGTACCGGCGAGTTATCCCAGCTTGGACGTACCGGTGCCGCGCGTACTGGCTGTTGCCGCGCAACGCTGACAGGATTGTGGTGCGACTGCGCGGGCTGGCTGACAGCCTGAACCAGCGGTTTACTCCCCACTTCAAAACGCAGTAAAGGGGCATCCATCCCGCAAAAATCATTCAGCAGGATATTGATATTATTTAAGTATTTATCACGAACCCAATCCAGCACAAAGCGGTTGGGGGCGTAGAGCGCCAGAGTGTTATCACCCAGCTCCGCCTGCAACGGGCGTATCCACATACTGAATTCTGTGGCAGGTAACTCATCCTGCAAACGGGCAAGACACTGCTGCCAAAGCGAAAGTGACACGGCGGACTCCACTCGAACAAGAACGATCAAAAAGAAAAGAATAAGACGTTATTTATGTGACTCATGATTTTTTGGCACCTGCGTCATCCACGATTGCTTCATTTACAATGCAGACAGCAGACACACCACGCAGCGTGGCGATTTACTCCGACGATCCCGTCAAAAGGATCGCTAATGGAACCGTGGATCATAACCTAATCCGGCAAAGAGATCTTCCCCTTCTGCACAGTTTCGATCCTTTTTATCCACAGGCTATTCTTACCGCGACTCCCCACAACACGCCAGAAGGGCGGCTAGCGCGCATTTTACTCGCCCTCTACCAAGTGCATCCAAGCATACCCTTGGAGACACGATCGTTACGGTGATATCGATCATGATCTTGCGGGACAGATCGTTGGACGATCCTTGCACTTTACAATAGAGTCCGTATAATTCCCTGCCCGCGCGTCTACGCCGTTTCTGTGCTCTGGCAGACAGAAATTCCAAAAATACTGGGAATGGCTGGCGTGTTAAGTGTGATGTTAATTGACTCAGGACTGTACAATTATTACAATCCTGCCTCTTTCCGTTATATAGCTGTGATATGCGATTGAGGCGTCGGTCATTTTCACGCCGAACAGCCAAACGCGTTTACTGTGAAGTTATAATTTTCCAAGTTTAGGTAGAAATCGCCATGAAACGCACTTTCCAACCGTCCGTATTGAAGCGTAACCGTAGCCATGGTTTCCGTGCTCGTATGGCCACCAAAAATGGTCGTCAAGTTCTGGCCCGCCGTCGTGCGAAAGGCCGTACTCGTCTGTCTGTTTCTAAGTAATAAAAGCTAACCCACCGAGTGGTTAAGCTAGCATTTCCCAGGGAGTTACGTTTGTTAACTCCCCGTCATTTCACTTTCGTCTTCCAGCAGCCGCAACGGGCTGGCACGCCGCAAATTACCATCCTCGGCCGCCTGAACTCGCTGGGGCATCCCCGCATCGGTCTTACCGTCGCCAAAAAGCATGTAAAACGTGCTCATGAACGCAATCGGATTAAACGCCTGACGCGCGAAAGCTTTCGCCTGCACCAACATTCATTACCTTCAATGGATTTTGTGGTGCTGGTGAAAAAGGGGGTGTCTGAACTGGATAACCGCACTCTGACGGAAGCATTGGAAAAACTATGGCGTCGGCACTGTCGTTTGGCTCCCGACTGCTGATCGGGTTGATACGCGGTTATCAACTCGTTATCAGCCCGTTACTCGGACCGCATTGCCGGTTCCGGCCAACGTGTTCGCAATACGGTATTGAAGCAATACGCAGGTTCGGCATGATAAAAGGCTGTTGGTTGACGCTTAAACGCGTATTAAAATGCCATCCTTTGAACCCTGGTGGTGATGATCCCGTACCGCCAAAAACCGACAATAACAGAGAACATTAACGATGGATTCGCAACGCAATCTTCTTCTCATCGCTCTGCTATTCGTAACCTTTATGCTTTGGCAGGCTTGGGAAACGGATAAAAATCCGCCAGCAACCACGCAGGCCATACAGCAGGCGACGAACGCAGTGACCGGTGATGCTACCAACCAGGGCGTACCGGCTAGCGGTCAAGGTAAACTGATTACGGTGAAAACCGATGTGCTGTCGCTAACCATCAACACGCGTGGCGGCGATGTCGAGCAAGCGCATCTGCTGGCTTACCCGGACACATTGGGTTCAGATAAACCTTTCCATCTGCTGGAAACCACACCAGAGTTTGTTTATCAAGCTCAGAGCGGTTTGACCGGCAAAAACGGCCCAGACAACCCGGCTAATGGCCCACGTCCGCTGTTTACTGCCACACAAGATAGCTTCGAACTGGCCGATGGTCAGAGCGAACTGCGCATTCCAATGACGTACACCGCTGCGGACGGCGTGACCTATACCAAAACGTTTGTTCTGAAACGTGGTGACTATGCGCTGAACGTTGACTACAGCGTCAATAACACCAGCGCTCAGCCTCTGGAACTTACGCTGTTCGGTCAGTTAAAACAGTCTACAGAGTTGCCTAAGCACCGTGATACCGGCAGCAGCAACTTTGCCCTGCACACCTATCGTGGTGCGGCGTTCTCTTCCAGCGAAGACAAGTACAAAAAGTACAGCTTCGGCGATATGGACGAAGGCCTGAACATCACCACTAACAGTGGTTGGGTGGCGATGCTGCAACAGTACTTCGCAACCGCATGGATCCCGACGACGGCAGGCGCGAATACGTTCTTTACCAGTAAGGACAACGGTCAGGCCGCGATTGGCTTCAAGGCTACCCCGGTTGTGGTTGCTGCTGGCAGCCAGCAAAATCTGAACGCGACCCTGTGGGTCGGCCCGGAAATTCAGGACAAGATGGCTGCGGTCGCGCCGCACCTGGATCTGACCGTAGATTACGGTTGGCTGTGGTTTATTTCTCAGCCGCTGTTTAAACTGCTGAAATTCCTGCACGGCTTTATCGGTAACTGGGGCTTCTCCATCATTGCCATTACCTTTATCGTGCGCGGTGTGATGTATCCGCTGACGAAAGCGCAATACACCTCTATGGCGAAAATGCGCTTACTGCAACCTAAATTGCAGGCGATGCGTGAGCGTATTGGTGATGACAAACAGCGCATGAGTCAGGAAATGATGGCGCTGTACAAGTCAGAGAAAGTGAACCCGCTGGGCGGCTGCTTGCCGCTGGTGATTCAGATGCCAATCTTCCTGGCACTGTATTACATGCTGATGGGTTCCGTAGAACTGCGCCATGCGCCGTTCGCGCTGTGGATTCATGACCTGTCTGCACAAGACCCGTACTACATTCTGCCGATCCTGATGGGCGTGACGATGTTCTTCATCCAGAAGATGTCACCCACCACCGTGACCGACCCAATGCAGCAGAAGATCATGACTTACATGCCGGTCATCTTTACCGTCTTCTTCCTGTGGTTCCCGTCAGGTCTGGTTATGTACTACATCGTCAGCAACATGGTTACCATTCTCCAGCAGCAGTTGATCTATCGCGGTCTGGAAAAACGTGGCCTGCATAGCCGCGAGAAGAAATAATCCGGTTGATAGCTAGCCGATAGAAAGAGTAAGGCGGTCATTGACCGCCTTATTTTTTTATAAGCTGTTTTATCCCCTAACGATACGTAAAATAGCCTGCAGACAGGCATCAACACAGAGAGAACATCATGAGTAATACCGATACCATCGTCGCCCAAGCCACGCCACCGGGACGCGGAGGTGTGGGTATTTTACGCGTTTCAGGACGGGCAGCCGCAGAGGTGGCACATGCCATTCTGGGTAAACTTCCTAAACCTCGTCACGCCGATTATCTGCCGTTCCGTGATACCAACGGCACCACGCTTGATCAGGGCATCGCCCTCTGGTTCCCTGGCCCGAATTCCTTTACCGGTGAAGACGTGCTGGAACTTCAAGGCCACGGCGGCCCGGTTATTCTTGATTTGCTCCTGCAACGCATTCTGACCCTGCCCAACGTGCGCATTGCGCGTCCCGGCGAATTTTCTGAACGCGCCTTCCTGAACGATAAGCTCGATCTCGCACAGGCAGAAGCCATCGCCGATCTGATTGACGCCAGCTCGGAACAGGCCGCTCGCTCAGCGCTGAACTCCCTGCAAGGCGTTTTTTCTACCCGTATAAATCAGTTAGTGGAAGCACTTACTCACCTGCGAATCTACGTCGAGGCTGCCATCGACTTCCCAGATGAAGAGATCGACTTTCTCTCCGATGGCAAAATTGAAGCGCAGCTAAATGGTGTGATGGCCGATCTGGATGCCGTCCGAGCCGAAGCGCATCAGGGTAGCCTGCTGCGTGAAGGGATGAAGGTGGTGATTGCGGGTCGCCCTAATGCGGGTAAATCCAGCTTACTCAATGCGTTAGCCGGTCGTGAAGCCGCAATCGTCACCGCAATCGCGGGAACCACGCGCGACGTATTACGTGAACACATTCATATCGACGGCATGCCGTTACATGTCATCGACACCGCCGGGCTGCGCGATGCCAGCGACGAGGTCGAACGCATTGGCATCGAACGCGCCTGGCAGGAAATCGAACAGGCCGACCGCGTGCTGTTCATGGTCGATGGCACCACCACGCAGGCGACAGAACCAGAGCAGATCTGGCCCGAATTTATGGCACGCCTGCCAAAAACACTGCCGATTACCGTGGTACGCAACAAAGCGGACGTGACTGGTGAAACGCTTGGCATCGAAGATGTGAATACTCACTCACTTATCCGTCTTTCCGCCCGCACGGGTGAAGGTGTGGACACGCTGCGCGACCATCTCAAGCAAAGCATGGGGTTCACCAGCAACACGGAAGGCGGTTTTCTGGCACGACGTCGTCATCTGCAAGCACTGGAACTGGCAGCACAGCATTTGGTTCAAGGTAAAGAGCAGCTAGTAAGCGCTTACGCTGGCGAATTGCTGGCAGAAGAACTGCGGCTGGCACAGCAGTCCTTGAGTGAAATCACTGGCGAATTCACCTCTGACGACCTGCTAGGCCGTATCTTTTCAAGTTTTTGTATTGGGAAGTAGCGGCCCCAACACACGGGGGCATCCACAGGATGCCTATTCCCACCCCGCCGTCAATCGCCGAGCCCTAGCCTGAATTGCATCACGAATGGTGGCAGGAAAACCCGCAGGCAGTTGATTTCTGACGTTCATCACAACAGTACCCATAGACTGTGCAAATTCAGTCAGAATGCTTTCCATTGATTCTCTGGCAAAATCAACCGCCCCCACCCGATAGCCGTTCATGTAAACATCGAGCGCAGCCATTACCGTTCTTCCTTCCAGGATGATGCAACAGAGACGTCATTATCGGTTACCTTTGCGTTTCTGGGAGAAACCGTAAGTTCCAAATTCAATGCCGACAGGATTTTAAAGAAGGTTTCTAGCTTGGTAGAATCAGGATGTTGCTCGAAGCTGGATACCGTATCCTGACGAATACCCACTTTACTGGCTACTTTCCCTTGTGAAAGTTTCTGCGTGACACGAACATCTTTCAGATAGCTGCTAAGCTGTTTGCTATTAGTGACCTTCATCATTTTACCCTACCGGTTATAAGCGGTAGGGTAAACATTACACGCTTTAGCAGGTAAAACAATATTTACACGCTATAGGCGTTAAAATTAGGTTATCGGCTATAGCGTGTAAAAATCGCGGATATCTTTGGCCCCAGAAAGAAATGCTGGCATTGCTATCACAGCTATCCCCGAGGTCCGTACAGGATTCCTTCATTGATAAATGGATACTCGGCGTGATCTATTCTGATAAATCCCCTCCCGCCGTCATTTTTTATCTCTTTAACCTTCATGTCCTAATCGTTTAAAAAATATAAAGAAACCATCAAAAATTTATAGTTAAATAAAACAATTAAATATAAATATTAAAAAACAATTTTGTAAACCAAAGGTTATCGTGTTATTAGTAAATTTAAGGGACATCCTTTAAAAAATAATCACCACCAAAGGTAAATAAGAGATACTAAGTTAGCATCCTTATTATTTTAACTATTATAAAACAAATGAAAATTATAAATATTTTATTTTTATATATTTATGATAGATATCCACCTCATTTTTCGCATCGCGCTTAAATAGGAAAAACAAATGGATAGCAATCCCATCGAAAAAAATGGTAATTCGCATTATTACCCGCGTGATTTCATTATAAAGAGAACACCAAAAGGGCACCTACCGAATTTACCTTCTCTAAACGGCACTCGCATTATTGCTGCTCTTCTTGTGTATCTCTTTCACACATCGAGCGGAAATATGTTAAATCTGTTCTCAGATGACGCTATCGGCACAACCTACTCTTTTATCCTCAGTAAGGCTGGGTGGGTAAGTGTATCGTTCTTTTTTATCCTGAGCGGTTTTGTCATGAACTGGTCCTCGCCATCAGTCAGCAATCCACTCCAGTTCTATAAGAAACGATTCGCGAAGGTATACCCTGTAAATATATTTATTATTATACTCCTTATTTTTACTGGAATAATAAGCATTGGGCGTGTTGATGTCTGGTTACCCAATTTATTATTGATACAGACATGGATACCGCAAGGCGATATTTATATTGGCGGAAATGTCCCCAGTTGGTTCCTATCTGTTATTGTTTTTCTTTATATTATTTACCCATTCTTACTCAAAATCGTCAAAAAGATACCGACCGAATCTTTATGGACGTCCGTAATATTATGCTATATCGCCTTAATCGCGGTTAATGGTGCAATCTATACGTTATTACCCACCGTTCCGGTGATTGAAGGTTGGCCTCACGTCGTTGGTGAAATTCAATGGTGGCTTTCCTATACCTTCCCGCCAACACGTATTTTTGAATTCGTCATCGGTATGTTGCTGTCGCGTATTATCCTTGAGGGAAAGTGGATACCCGTATCTGTAACCACAAGCATGGTACTGACCGCATTAACATATTGCATCGACCTTTTCATGCCGTTCCTGCTTAGCCTCAATTTGGTGACTCTCATTCCGCTGACATTACTGATAGGCTCACTCGCGGTGAGTGATCTACAAGGAAAGCGTTCATTTTTACATGCGAAACCAATGCAATGGTTAGGCAGCATTTCTTTCTGTTTTTACCTGATTCATTTCTTAGTTCTGCGCTTGCTAAATGAATGGACTGATGGCAATCGATACGATGTGATAGGCGCTGCGCAACTGATCATAGCCGCTGGGGCGGTTAGCCTGATCGCTGGCTGGTTGCTTTATCAATTCATTGAACAACCTGTCGGCAAGCTGCTTACTAACAAAATGAGGAAAAACATTAGCAGTCCAGAGCAAGAAACTCGCCCAATATCCTGATAAAAAAGCCAACTATTGATTGTGAGTACAGACTAATAATAGAACGCAATCGGCCCAGAATGATCTCCGGGCCGATTCTTTACGCGTTACTTTTTAGACGTTATTTCAGCGTCGCTTTTACTACCGCTGACAACGGCGTTGTTGAACGGCCAATCAGTTGGCTCAACTGTTTAGCGCCATCAAACAGACCGCCTTTGGATGCCCCGACGTCTGAATCGGCAATAATCTGCGCGAAAACATCAGGTAGACCAGCAGAAACCAGCGCAGCGGTGAACTCCGCTTCAGACAGGTTTTGATAACCGATAGATTTACCAGACTGCTTGCTAATCTCCGCAGCCAGCTCCGCCAACGTATAGGGCTCATCACCAGCCAGTTCATAAACTTTGCCAGCCTGTCCTTCCTGCGTCAGTACCGCGACGGCGGCGGCAGCGAAATCTTCACGGGTTGCAGATGTAATTTTGCCTTCGCCCGCACTACCGATAAATACGCCGTGCTCCAACGCCGCAGGGATGCTGGCCGCATAGTTCTCGGTATACCAGCCGTTGCGCAGCAGGACATGCGGTAAACCAGAGTCTTTCAGCAACGCTTCGGTTTGACGGTGCTCTTCCGCCAGCGCTAACGGTGATTTATCCGCGTGCAGCAAGCTGGTGTAGGCCAGTAATTTCACCCCGGCCTTCGCTGCGGCTTCGATCACATTGCGGTGTTGTGCCGCACGTTGCCCAACTTCGCTGGAGGAAATCAGCAGCACGTTATCCACACCTTGCAGAGCGGAAACCAGCGCCTCTGGCTGATTGTAATCTGCGGCTTTCACCTGCACGCCAAGCGCCGACAGATCGGCAACTTTATTGACATCACGCACCAGCGCGACGATGTCGCCCGCCGGAACTTTTTCTAACAGTTGTGCTATGACTAAACGGCCCAGTTGGCCAGATGCACCCGTAATCGCAATCATCTCAAGCTCCTTTTATTAACCGTCTTTTATTAACAGACACTGGCTGGCATAATATCGGCAAAACTAACTTTAAGTAAGTACATACATAAAGGTAAGTATAGTGAGTCAACACCCAACATCGATAGATTTATTGCCCCCACTTCTGCCAACCGGCAACGTCTTAGCCGAGAAATGCCCGTCTCGCCAGATACTTAACCACGTAACCAGCCGCTGGGGTGTACTGATCCTTATTGCATTACTTGATGATACACATCGCTTTAGTCAACTGCGTCGACGGATTGGCGGCGTGAGCGAACGCATGCTGGCGCAGACCCTGCAATGGCTGGAAAGTGATGGTTTTGTCCTGCGAACAGCCTATCCGGTTGTCCCGCCACATGTGGAATACAGCCTGACGCCATTAGGCAAAGAGGTTGGCAAGCGGGTGAAAGAGTTGGCGGCGTGGATTGAAGGGAATCTGGCTGACATTCTGGCAGCGCAACAATCAGGTGAAAAACAGTCAGATGAACAACTGCCAGCTAAACAGCGCACCTCCTGAGCCAAGATTCTTGCTCAGGAAGCGCCGAGTTTGAGGAACAGGCGGTGATATCAGAGAGAAGCGCTTTCCCACTCTCGCCATCAACCGCCATAAAACGACAATGTGTCTTCAGTCGGTCGCAACTGATACGTTGTCGATACCAATAATTGTTCCGTGCTCATTATGCCAAACACGCTGGATCTTATTACGATGCAATTCCTGAACGACCCCATACGGTAAAGAAAAACTCCTGGCAACGTGTTTGATATCTAGTACATCAGCACGCGTTCTTTGTTCCTTTCTGGAACGATAGCGATAGTGTTCCAGTTTTCCCCAGGCAACTAAGAGCGACGCGGTTACCAGGAATATGCATAAATGTATCGATATAACCCAACATTCTGAGGTAAAGAAAGCCCCTTCTGGAGCATAGTTATTCCAAAAAGTGTCGATAAACACCTCAAAAAACAACCAAATAAAGATTCCCCATCCACATAGCGTCAGGAAATAATCGATAAAGCGTGGCCACCAACGTCTTTCAGACACGATTAAAGGTGAATGCATAATTTATCCTCTTTCAATACCACGGTCGGGACTTTCCCAACGCGCTCGTTTTTTACGCGAACGCAGCATGACCTTGGGAAAACTGACCAGACTGGTGCACAGGCTCAACGTCCAATACACCATCGGATACCAGACCACCCAGAACAAATATTTACCAATGTCCCTCTCATAGCGTCGTTCGATCAACATACTGACTACAAATTGGATTAAGCAAACAACCCCTATCATCATGCCGGTAAATGCGGGAGGAAAGAGCGTTTCCACCCGGATGCCCTCAGGCAGTTCTATTAAAAAGCCTAACAAATACAATAAGACACTCATGGCATAGGTGAAGGCCCATAATATTGAAATAGAATATTCGAGGAACAACGGCCACATTCGGCGATAGCGCCATGACCATAAGTGGCGGAAGTTTTTTAAAAAGACTTCAGCGCCGCCCTGCGCCCAGCGCAGTCGCTGCTTCCATAAACCAGATAGCTTTTCCGGCATCAGAATCCAACACAGGGCTCGTGGCTCAAAAAATATCGACCAATGCCGCAATTGAAGCTTCCAACTGATATCAATATCTTCCGTGATCATATCGGTGCTCCAGTAGCCAACCTCTGCTAGCGCACTGCGACGAAAAGCGGCGACGACGCCAGAAACCGTAAAAACTTTGCCATAAACGCGCTGCGTGCGTTTGATCAAACCAATAATTGAGGAGAATTCACCAACCTGAATGCGACCAACCAGCGTCGAGCGCGTCCTTATCCTTGGGTTCCCCGTTACTGCGCCAACCCGTGGATTATTGATTAATGGGTTAACCAAATAGGCCACAGCATTGGGATCGAGAAGCGCATCTCCATCAATGCACACCAGCAGATCGCTCTGGGCCGCTGCACACGCGGTTTGAAGCGCCAACGCTTTACCCTGATTATGCGCAAGATGAATGACGCGCAGTTTGTCATAGTCGTCCGCCAACCGATCGAGCACCTCTCCCGTATCATCATTGGAGCCGTCATTCACCGCAATCACTTCGATATGGGTATAATGTTGTGCTAATGCCGCCTCAATGGTTTCACACACGTTAGGCCCTTCGTTATAACAAGGGATCAAGATAGACACTAACGGGCGTCCGGCTGGCTCATCAGGTATGACCCCCTCCCCCCAGCGCCAATGACGTTCATGGTGAAACCAGAAATACAGCCCACCCGTTATCCATATCCCTGACATAAATAAAGGCCAGAAAAAGGTAAAGTTTAGGATGACATCCCCTGTAAAAGAGAACATGACGCCAAAAGGGATGCCGAGCATCAGGCATAAGATGAAGAAAGCTAAAATTCTCTCTATCATGGCAGTGGGTACCACTCTGATGAAATCATGGGGCGGATGCTCTCTAATTCAGGCGAATTATTAAGAAAATCATCCGGATAATAACCGTAATTTTGCGCACCATTCAGTTGCAACACGGTCATCCATTTAACCAATTGCGCGGTGTCTAACCACGGTTCTCCTGGGACACGCCAATCCCTTGCCTGAAGTTCAAATACTGTTTTATTCAGCGCGCCGGGGCGGCGAGCCACTTCCTGTACCAGTTTTTGCAGCCACGCATCGCTGTCCCTAGACGCGACGTTTTCCATCAATGGCATTGCCATGGGGGCAACCCAGTCATAAGCGGCAAGGAAGTCATCCAGATTTTGGGAGAACCATGCTTCACTCTCTGGCTCAATAGCAGGGAGCGCGAAAATGTTGCGCGCGGTTTGGACTTGCGGGCCGCGGATCTCATGCACACGAGCGGCCAGATCGAGCGTAAAATCTGTTAATGCTTTACTTTTAAACCGCGTCCAGCGTGCCGTAAGCTGGGGGTTGCGACGAATGTCATCAATCGTGCCGGGGAATCCAGCCTCTCGATATGCCTGTATGGCTTGATGGCTTGCGTCTTCATCGTCTGCAAGCACCGCATCATCATGAAATAAGATGCCACTAAACGTGGCGTAGGAGGAAAGATCCTCATAAATATCAGTAATTCGCTTTCTGGCCTCCGCATCCCATAGCGATAAACGCCGATATTGGCTGTAGTTGATACTACGTTGCCCGCTCTCACTGTCGATCCGCTCAACGCGCTGCAACATCTCATCATCCATATCAAAAGCCAGCACCGGCATCCAGGCGTAAACACGAACAAGCGCCCGCGAGGCTAGTTGCCAGGCCACATGATTGAATAAGTCTTCTCGAACGGGCATCCAGCGATTAGGGAAATAGAGTGACTGTACATTGCCATCCCCCTTCGGATCGGAGAAAGCCTGAAGATAGACGGTATTAATACGCAAGTCGGCAATGCGTTGAATTAAGGCATCCACATTACGAGACTGCTGCACTTTATCGGTGTCATAAACATAATCCAGATCGATATGTGCAACCCGTATAACCTCAGGTTCTCGGGCATAGCTAACCAACAGCGCGAACCGTTGTACATCAGGATTATTGTTAATCAGTATGCGGGGAACGTTATACGGCGAGTCAACCGACGCGGGCCCACTTCCAAGCGTTAGCGCTAGCTGATAGCCACGCTGCTTAACAATGTTTAGCGCGTCCCCCCCCACCGCACCATAGGGCCAAACCCAAACTCGAGGTTTTTTCCCCGTAGCATCAGCGATTCGTTGAGTAATAAGGTCAGTATCATGCGCAAAACGTTGACGGTACTCATCTCGCGTTTCGTATCGTTTACCTTCTGGAAAATAGCGGCGAACGGCAGCGGCCGGTTCCATATTTCCCTGCGGGTTTGCCTGAATCCCTTTATGTAAGTCATAAGTATGAGCCCCAATTTCTACCAGGCCAGATTGCGCCATTTCACCGACTTGCTGCCAGGTAAGAAAATGGTTGCGAGGTATTTGAACACCACTAAAATCCACCGGCTGATCTTCAGGTGTGTCCAGCCAGCGTCCTACGGGCGCCAGTACCGCCGGCCAACCATAGGCTTTCAGTAGAGGGTAAACACGATAATAAAAACTGCTGTAACCATCATCAAATGTCAGTAATACCGCCCTGTCCGGTAGCGGTTTTCCCCCTGAGCCAGCAGCCAGAATGTCATCAACGGATACTGGGTGGTAACCATTCTCCCTTAACCAGGCAAAGTGTTCATTAAGTGCATTAGTTCGTACCGCCATGAAACGCTGATCGGCACCGTCATCTGCAACATCATGATAGGCAATAACGATATATTGATTGGCCTTCAAGGCCTGCTCTTTGACCAAGGTAGGGCGCTCTGCTGGCGAGCTATATTTCACGTCGACGGAATGTGTACAGGCGGTGATCATTAACACCCCCAACGTCATCACAAAGTTTCGTAGTCGTATGAATGACATCACCTTTCTCCTTAAAACCGATAATTCAAATCAAAAGACAGCGATACGTTCTGTTCCCGCTTACCGTCGTAAGGCCGCTTATCCCACTGAGCACTCACCCCCATATCCAGTACGTCATTCCACCGTACTCTTTGCCCATATCCGAGCGTGGTGATAGCCCCTGCGGATTCACCTTTTTGCCAGTAACGCCCCGCGCCAGCCTTCACTTCTTGATGCCACTCCGTCTGGTAATGTCGGTAAAGCAAGTGATCGAGGGTAAAGGCGGGTAGCACGGCCACATAACTCTGCGGGTTGTAATAAGAAACAGCCTGCTTGCTGTTTGCTCCCCAATTGATCGTCGGGGTGAAATCCAGGATTAAAAACGATGATGAAAAGAGGCGCTCTTGCCCGCTCAGCGCATACTCCTGACGTCTGTTACCATCAGAAAACCACCCGTTCGACAGGTCTGCTTGCCATGAGCGTCGTTCGCTTTGCCGCCAGCGTACATATCCCCCGCCGCCATTCGCCGTTACGTCATTTTTAAGTGCGCGTAGCGGCGTGCTGCGCATTAGCCGTTCAGCATTCAGGCCGACACGCCAAAAGTCATTAATGTCATGTCGATAAGAGAGACTCGCGCCGATATCAGAGCCAAATCCGAAATTTCGGTGTGAAAGCTCAACCTCAGCCCAATTGTCACGGTCGGTAAATTCCACACCGCCGCGCATCGTGCGATGGATACCCCGTCCTTCAGTGAAATCACTTTGATTAAAAGCCCCCCCAGAGAACACTCGCCAATGGTCGGCAAATGGCGGGCTATAGAGCACGGCATCAATATTAGTGTCATTCATGCCCTTGGCTGGACTGTCAGACTTGAGGCCCTGAGCGCCGGAAATACGCAGCTCCGCCATGTGATGAACCTGACGCAAACGCGCTAATCGTTTCACAGAGAAATCATCCGGGTAGCGAGCCACGGTATCGTCGGCCAACTGATCAAGCTGGCGCCACTCCTGCAACTCCAATGCCGTAAGCCCTTGATGAGTTTCCAGCCGGAACGATCTGGCTTCCAACAATTCAGCTCGCTTTAATAACGTTTCGGCACGACGCGGCCATCCCCTGTTTAGATAAATCTCGGCCAAACGTATATTCAGCTCTTGGTTCCCCGGCCCGCCCAAGGCCAGATTTTCCGCCAACCGTTGCGCAGCAGGAAGATCGTTATGAGAAACCAACGACTGTATACGCAGGTATTTGATGTCAACCCAATCGTCGTTAGGGATGAAGCTTGATAAGCCATAAACTCTTTTCTTATAAGGCGTTTTTTCTTCAGCCTGAGCTGACAGCCGCGCTGCCTGCTCAACTTTCTCATTTTCCAGGAGGCTGTAGAAAAAATCGCCTTGCCGCACTATCTGAACGTGTTGTGAAGGGTCTTCTTGTATTACCGAACTGAGGATCTGCTCTGCTTTTTCAGGCTGCTTCACATAGAGATAAGCAGAAGCCACCCAGCGTCGTGCATAGCTGGGAATATCCCCCTCTTTGAGGAGTGATTGGTATTCCGAAATAATTTCTTCCATGCGATAGCGGACGAGCAACGCACCTAGCCGATCAATTCGAGCATGGCGATAGCTGGCTTTTGCCGAAGGAAGCGTTCGCCATTGATTCATCAAGCTGCTATAACGGGCCAAAGCGCGATCCGCGACAACGAAGCGTTCGTTTTCCGTTGTGGACGTGATAAACGCAAGACGGACCAGTTCCGCCGCCGCCTCCAACTCTCGCGGGCGTTGCCTTTCATCAGTCTGGAAGACATGACGTTTGCTGTCCTTCAATGCGTTCAATGCAGGTGCGCTAATCGTATTACGTGAAAGAATATCGCTGTAATCAGAAAGCAGTGTTTTATCCTGCGGGGCGTAGCGCATGGCCTGCATGATAGAAAAGAGGGAGTCAGTATGTTGCCCCGCAATACGCTGCACCCACGCTAATTCTCGCCAATGGTTCGCCGTTGGCTCGCGTTTAACACGAGACGTAGCCAATTCCAGCGACCTTTTTGTCTGCCCGGCATCGGCGAGGGTGAGTATCAAACCACTACGTGCATCATCATCCCGTGGAGTACGTTGTAAAACCCGCTGCCATAATTCCACCGACGACTGCCACTGACGGAGATTACGATAGGACTTCGCCGCCGCCCTCTGTGCCGGGTCAGGTAGTGACATCGTTGGCGAATAGGTTTTCCAAATTCGGATCACTTCTGCATCCTTTCCCGCCCAACCGTTAATGAGCAACCAGTCGGTCACCTCGGCAGCGGTCAGTTCGCGATTCCTGGATTGCCCATCAAGCCATGACGTCGCAGGGGAGATATCTCCCTGCCGGGCGTTGCTAATTAGCGTGTCATAGTGAGATTCTGCCGCCGCGACGCCGACAGAAACGGAAAAATAAACTAATGATTTAAGTAAGTTAAACAATATTGGGTTGAGTCTGCTTGAATGAGAGTTAACAAAACTCATCGCTGAATCTCCCCACCAGTGATGACAGAATGACATTCAAATACATCGTTGAGCGCTGGTTTCATGACTTAACACCTCTTATCGAGTCTAAACGCGGCATGCAGCTATCCCTCCCATGATTCAAAGTCAGAGATAGACGCTAAGGCCAGTTTCGCGCATAATAATGCATATAGTTTTTTTATCAATATAATTTTTATACGCATATGACTAAAACTTCAGCAGCAGGTTCAGATCAAGCAGTGAAAGGGCGCAGTTGGGGGCTGGAACGTCGGCTTCAATTCATCGACTTTCGGTTACGGTGGAATGGGCACATAAATCGTACAGATCTAACGTCTTTTTTTGGGCTATCGATCCCTCAGGCGTCGCTCGACATCGCTAAATATATTGAGATCGCCCCCTATAATCTGATCTACGATCGACGCACCAAAACTTACACAGCTACGCCAACATTCTCTGCGGTCTACCCACAGAATTCAGCCCAACGCTATCTCGCGGAATTATTGGCAATGAAGACGGGTGTTCTTGAAGCGGACGCCAGTTTCATTGAGTCTGCCCCAGAGGTGTGCTGGATTGATGCCCCACTCAACACCTACAATGAACAGGTTGTTGAAGTCATTGTTAGAGCAATTCGTGAAAAAAAGGCGGTGAGCATCTGCTATCAATCCTCATCATCAATGGATAATTCGCCACGGCTCATTTCCCCACATGCTTTAGGCAATGATGGGTTACGGTGGCGAGTACGTGCCTACTGCCATATCGAGCAGCAGTTTGCTGACTTCACGCTTACTCGAATTCTCAGCACTGAAAACATCGAACCTTCAACAGTCGATCCCGCTGGCGATTATCCGTGGCATACCTATCTTCAGTTAATTTTGGCACCTAGCGATAAATTACCACCAGCACATCAACGCGCGTTGGAGCTGGAATATGGTATGACCCATGGCGAGTTGAATATATCCTGCCGTCTGGCGTGCTTACATGAAACGCTCAGGCGATTCCACATCAACTTAACGGATGAAAATGGCAATAAAGATCAGCTATTTATATTAAAAAACAAAGAAGAGATTCAAGCATTTCCGGGGACGTAACCTTCGACTCTTATTAATGTCTCTCGGGATAAAGCAGAGCAAGGTCATGATTAAGTGAATTCACATATTGAGTTCACTTAATCATGACCTTGCGTCAGGGATGCATAAAATGATGTAAGATAAGAAGATGAATTATGATGATTCTGATACAAAAGTGATGCCCAGCAAAATAGGTTAACCGGGAAAGAAAATGAAAATTCGCGCATATGAATTATTAATTATTTTCAGTTCAACCTTAATTATGAGTTACTTAGGTTTGTCTTTTCGCCTACTTGACGACACCTCTTTATTCTGGCCAGCAGACACCCTCTTATTTTGCTTTCTTATACTCTATCGTAGTCGAGATAAAAGCACAAAAAATAAATTATTTCATAGCGTTACTTTATGCATGACAGGTTTTATCGGCATGCTGCTACCCTCTATTCACCTTGAAAACGATCAATCTTTTTTTGAAAAAGTCATTTACTGCGCAGCAGGCTCAACTTTTTTCATTACCGCATGGCTTACATTAATAATACTTTTAAAGACAAAAGGTAAGTCATATAGTCTATTAAGTAAAAGTTATATTTTCTTTATATTTATTTCCATTGCTATAGGATCTATTTTTTCAGCCACATTTTATGGATTGCATTTATCTACAAAAACAAGCAGTGAATATGTTTTTATTCTTTCAAGAAAGTGGTTTAGTGAAGAATTAAGCTCTGGTGTTATTTTTGTTTTTTTATTTCTCAATATAACAAAGAAGATAAAAAACGTCCTTAAGATATCACAAATATCAATTAAAATGACCATCAAAAAACCATTTTTCATACTGTATCCTCTCATTATTATTTTTTGCATAGCATCTTCAAACATCACTCTGAGTGTCTTAGCCATATTACCGTTGATTTATCTTTCTTTATCTTTATCATTCAACAAAATCGTTGTCATGTGCTCTGCAACTGGCATCGCACTAAATTATATTTATATAAACAGATTGATAGGCGTTCATAATAAAATAGAAAAAGAGTATTTGTTCGAGCTATCTTATTTATTTCAAATCAACACATCGGTTATCATCATCACCGCCCTTACCGCATCTTTCTTTATTAATGGAAATAGAAAAAACATAAAAAGAATAGAGTTAATTAGTAACCATGATGCACTGACAGGTATGTTAAATAGACGCTCACTCAATCAACATATGATGAATATCATTAATTCCATACGTGATGGAGAGAATAAAATGATGTCTCTGCTTGTGCTTGATATTGACCACTTTAAAAAAATTAATGATACCTATGGACATGCTGTTGGCGATAATGTAATCAGAGGGTTTTCCACAGCCATTAAACAACATACCCGACCTCAAGACCTGCTATGCCGGTGGGGAGGAGAAGAGTTTTTAATAATAATCCAAGGTCTTTCGAAAAATGAGTGCCTAGAGATAGCAGAGAGAATACGAACTATTATAGAAGGGTCTTCATTAGCTATTTCAAATGGTCATGCTGTGCGATGCACAACCAGCATCGGTGTCAGTTTTTTTCATCTGGAAAGAATAGAAGATTTTCATGACGCGTTTAAAGAAGCCGACAAATTATTGTACATAGCAAAAGAACAAGGGCGTAATCGCGTAAATTCGGACATTAATGTAAATTCGGTACAAAAACTAATATCATGATATCAACATCCGTTTAAAATACCTTTTTTAAAAAGGGTAGTCCTATATCAGCGGAACGCTACCCTACCGATGAAAACGAAAATCGAAGATAGAGAACCCGCTATGCAATCACCCAAAAAGTGGCTGATTTTAGCCATTGTTTCCAGTGCCCTGTTCCTGATTGTTATCGACATGACAGTGCTGTACACCGCGCTCCCTACGCTAACCCATGACTTGCACGCCACCGCATCGGATAAGCTGTGGATTGTTAATATTTATGCACTGGTTGCCTCCGGTTTGCTGCTGGGCATGGGCACACTGGGCGATAAGCTAGGCCATAAGCCCTTATTTATCTCTGGTCTGGTTGTTTTTGGTACTGCGTCATTGCTGGCAGCTTATTCGCCCAGCCCCAGTATTCTTATCGCCGCTCGCGCGCTGCTGGCGGTCGGGGCAGCGATGATGATGCCTGCCACCCTCTCAATTATCCGTCTGACCTTCGCCGATGAACGGGAACGTGCGCTAGCGATTGGTATCTGGGCTGCGGTGGCATCCGGCGGAGCGGCGTTTGGTCCCGTGATGGGTGGGATACTGCTTGAGTACTTCTGGTGGGGATCGGTTTTCCTCATTAACGTGCCGGTCGTTCTGCTTGCGCTCATCATGGGGATCACCATGATTCCACACCGGCCGGGCAACGCCTCACACCGCTGGGACTTCATCGGTTCTCTATTAATCATGGTGGGTTTGATTGGTGTAACCTACGCCATAAAAGAACTGGGCAAGCGAGTTCCCTCCTATGAAGATGCACTGATCGCTCTGCTTATCGGCGTGGTGTTCATTACCCTATTCGTTCGACGTCAGCGTAACAGCACGCATCCTTTAGTGGATTTCTCTCTCTTCCGCCTGCGGCCTTTCAGCGCCGCTGTTGCCGCTGCCATCGTGGCGGCAGCCGCATTAATCGGAATGGAACTGGCTTTCACCCAGCGGTTACAGTTAGTCGTCGGGCTGTCCCCGCTGCAGGCTGGGTTGTTCATTTTACCGCTGTCGTTGGCCTCCTTTATCTCCGGCCCGTTAACCGGAAAGATCTTGCCGCACGTGAATAGCGGGAAAATACTGGCGGCAGGCCTGTTGATTTCGGGGCTGGGAATGGGAAGCTATCTGCTGCTACACAATGCAACTATTATTATACAAATCATCAGCTTGACGGTGATTGGTGCTGGCGTGGGGTCAACTATGACAGCCGCATCGAGCACTATTATGCAGGTTGCGCCTGCTGAAAAAGCGGGTATGGCGGCATCAATCGAAGAAGTGTCCTATGAATTGGGGGGCGCGACGGGGGTGACATTGATGGGCAGTTTGCTGTCTTTTGCTTACTCCGCGACGTTTATGCTACCCACTGAGTTTTCTGTACCGGACACCGCCTATGACAGCCTGGATGAAGCATTAATTTTTGCCGAATCCTTACCAGAAAATATGCAGCGAACGCTTATTACACAGGCACATACCGCTTTTGATTCTGGGTTTTCCGCCGTGCTGGCAGTCGCCACGCTGATCCTGTTGCTAACCTCTGCCTTCGTCTGGACAACGCGTCATCATAAACAGCAGCGTAATCAGGCCGCTGATGCATAGCATCACAGGCTTATCATAAAAACGCCGTTCAATAACGAACGGCGTTGATGATGCATCTACGTACTCGAATTTAGCGATATACCACAAATTAACTCAGTAGGCTTCTTTACCGTATTGCAGTGAACGAGGTCCGTACAGCATACCGCGCGAACGACCCGCAGCCAGCAGGCGTGCGCTAGTCACACCTGCAATATCATGGCCTTTGTCGGAGATCGTGTCCGCAATTTGACTCACCGCAGCCTGCACCAGAATACCGATGATGCCACCGTTAGAATTTGACTGCTGCTCGTTGCTGGAAGCCGTTGCGCTTCCGCTCCACAGCAGTTTGCCGGTACGCAGATCAACCAGACGTGCATCCGCAGAAACACGGGTTTCGCTATTAATCACGATGTACGACGTGCCGTACTCTTTCACGTCCAAATACAGCGCAGCATCAGCGCCAAAGATTTGGTGCAGCTTTGCCGTGCTCAGCGCATGGATGTCCGACGCGGTAGACAAACCATTCTGTTTGAACGTTTCATCCACTACCGCAACAGGCAATACATAATAGCCCGATTCTGCCAGCGGGTAGGTGACCTGTGAAAGCAGGCTGTAGCTTGCTTTCACATCAGGAGAATGGTTAACCGGCGGCAAGACCAGAATAGACTTAGGCTTGCTCTGCTTAAATGACGTGTAGTCATAAGGCACGGGTTTAGCACAGCCAGTCAGCACCAGCGCAAAAACCAGACCACATAATCCTAAGAAACGATTCATTTAATATTCCCTTTATTTTTACTCAGCAGGAAGTCCATGAAAGGTGCTGATTCAGGGAATTTCGCTTTTTCAGTTTCAAACTGTTGGCGAGCTTCACTATCACGGCCAGTATTGGCGTACAGCAACCCAAGTTGAGCATAGAGCCCCGGCGGGACAGGTTTGTTTGCGGCTTTCGCTTTCTCGATTGATTCATTCAGAGCAAGGATCTGTTGTTCTGGACCAACTTTATCTTGTTGATAATAATCATAAAGCGCAGGCTGATAGTTGTCCCAACTGTAAATCGTTTTCGGCGCGGACGCGCAGCCAGCCAGTACCGTCGCTGCCAATAGCAGGGTAACTTTCTTATGAGATAACATGGTTATATTCCTATTCCATTAGTTCGCTGGACGCCAGGCGCCGCTTTCAATTCCTGCAACCAAATTATTGACGGCTTCACGAATAGCCAAATCCAGAACTTTACCGTTCAGCGTCGAGTCATAGCTGGCCGTACCGCCGAAACCGATAATTTCACGGTTGGACAACGTATACTCGCCCGCACCCTGTACGGAATACACGACTTCAGACGTTTGTACGTTCACCACATTCAACGTGGTTTTTGCGTAAGCAACCTGTGTTTTACCGCGACCAAGGATGCCCCACAACTGATGGTCACCCACTTCTTTACGGCCAAACTCGGTCACATCGCCGGTAACAACATAGGTAGCGCCTTTCAGCGTCTGCGTTTGCCCTTTAATACCCGCCTCTGCTTTCAGCTCTTCCATATTGGTGCGATCCAATACGTTAAAGCGGCCACTCTGCTGAAGATGGCTAACAAGAATGGTCTTGGATTGATTACCTAAGCGGTCAACACCATCAGAAAAAATACCGTTCATGTAGTTAGAACGGTTTTCAAATTTTCCGACGGAAATCGGGCTGCGAACGCCCTGATAAGGCGTACTGTAAGAAGTCACTTTTTGTGCTTCTACGGTACGGGAAGACTCTGTGGCACATCCGCTCAATAGCGCAACCGACATGAATACAGAACATAGAACGACCTTTTTATTCATAACACTATCCCTTAGTGACAATTCATTAACCCTGAGAAAAATCATGTCATTGATTAATAATGAAAATACCGTAAAGATATTATTTATCTTCAACACTGTTTTGCTGCATTTAAATGATGCCAAACATTATGAAGGGCCTAAGTAAAAGTAACGAGTTATTTCATGGGAAAATGAACAAAAGTAATGAAAATCAGAATTTTTACCCAAGATAAATCACAATAAACCAGATAAAAAACAAGGTTATATGCAACTATGCCATTACTTTCACCTAACATTGCAACTTACTGAAACGATTCAATATTTCCATTAATAACCTAGGTGATATTTAACATTAACCGACTTTTTACCTGCTCTATATCAAGGTCGACGTGTTATCCAGCTATTAGGATAAAGGCCACGATCGAGGGATCAAGGGTGGGAAAAGGTAATGAACCGATTTGTTATTGCCAGTACTCAAGACTGTATGGGATGTCATGCATGTGAAATCGCCTGTGTGATTTCACACAATGACGAGCGCTATCCAGATAGCACCACGGTATTTCAGCCCAGAATCAAGGCATTCAATACGCCAAAACTGCGGGCCGCCGTGACATGCCGCCACTGTGAAGATGCCCCCTGTGCAGGCGTATGCCCAACACAGGCCTTGATCAGAAAAGACAATAGCATTCAGCTCGTTCAGGAAAAGTGCATCGGCTGCAAAAGCTGTGTACTGGCTTGCCCGTTCGGCGCGATGTCGATGGTGACAAACCCGATGAACAACAGCACCATCGCGCATAAATGCGATCTCTGCGCCGACCGCCCAGAAGGGCAAGCGTGTGTGGAAGCTTGCCCAACGCAAGCATTGCAGTTAGTCAGTGAACAAACGTTAGCAACCCGCCGCCAAGAGAAACAGCAGGTGATGGCACAACGTTCCGCCGCACACTGGCAGCGTGAAACGCCCGTGGTGAAAACACTGACGCTCAATCCACTCAGTAAAAGGAAAAACTGGCCGCGCCGGGATGCGGAGAAAAAGCCGCTGGCGCAGAGAACCACCACGTTTGATGAAATCTATCATGGCTTCTCCGTACAGCAGACGGAAGATCAGGCTGACCGCTGTCTTTCCTGCGGTAAACGCGCCATCTGCGAATGGACCTGCCCGCTGCATAACAATATTCCCGAATTGCTGAGTCTGGCAAAGCAAGGCCGCATTCTTGAAGCCGTAGAGCTCTCACACCAAACCAGCAGCCTGCCGGAAATCTGCGGTCGGGTATGCCCGCAGGATCGGCTATGTGAAGGGGCCTGTACGCTGGGCAAAGAATATGGCGCGATTACCATCGGCAACGTTGAACGCTACATTACCGACACCGCGATGAAGATGGGCTGGTCACCCGATATGACGCATGTTGTTCCCAGCGGAAAGCGCGCCGCGATCGTTGGAGCTGGCCCGGCAGGGTTAGCCTGTGCCGATGTGTTGGCACGTAATGGCGTGCAGGCCGTCGTGTTCGATCGTCACCCGGAAATTGGTGGCCTGCTCACGTTCGGGATCCCGTCGTTCAAACTGGACAAAGACGTCCTGATCCATCGCCGTGAAGTGTTCAGCGCCATGGGAATCGACTTCCAGTTGAATACCGAAGTGGGGAAAGACATTTCTCTGGCCCAGCTTCTGGACGACTATGACACTGTTTTCCTCGGCGTGGGCACCTACCGCTCCATGAAAGCCAACATTGATAATGAAAATGCCCCCGGCGTTTTTGATGCGCTTCCCTTCTTGATCGCCAATACCAAACACGTCATGGGGTTACCTGAATTAGACGATGAGCCCTATATCTCGATGGCGGGCAAACGCGTCGTGGTGCTCGGCGGTGGAGATACTGCAATGGACTGCCTGCGCACATCCGTTCGGCAAGGTGCGATATCCGTAACCTGCGCCTATCGCCGTGATGAAGCCAACATGCCCGGCTCGAAAAAAGAGGTTAAAAACTCCCGCGAAGAAGGCGTGGAATTCATGTTTAACGTTCAGCCACAGAAAATCTGCCTCAATGAACAGGGCGAGGTGTGCGGTATTAGTCTGGTTCGAACCGAGCTGGGCGAGCCTGATGCCAGCGGCCGTCGTCGTCCGCGCCCGATTCCTGGTTCGGAATTCGTTCAGCCTGCAGAAGCCGTGATAACCGCATTTGGTTTTCAATCACACAGTATGCCGTGGCTGGAAGAGGCTGACGTCGATCTGGATAATTGGGGATACATCACTGCCCCGCTCGATAGTCAGATACCTTGCCAAACCAATCATCCGCGTATTTTTGCGGGTGGTGATGCCGTGCGCGGTGCCGATCTGGTGGTTACCGCTATTGCTGATGGGCGGAAAGCCGCATTGGGGATGATTGCAACGATGGGGCTGACCGCCGTCACGGGTGCTCTTCCCGCACACCCGCAGCGCCACGAGATAAACGCAGTACGCGAGGAGGTCCGCACATGAATCAATTTGTTATCGCCGAAGCAGAAAAATGTATCGGTTGCCGGACTTGTGAGATCGCCTGCGCGGTCGCGCATAGCGGTGGCCAAAGTGCACAACTGCGGCCATCTCACTTCTTTCCCCGTCTGAAAGTGATTAAAAGCGCCAGCGTCAGCGTACCTGTTCTGTGCCGCCAGTGTGAGAACGCCCCCTGTGCCAGCGTGTGTCCAAATGACGCGCTGGTGCGCGATCGGGATAGCATTCAGGTTATTCAGTCCCGCTGCATCGGCTGCAAAAGCTGTGTCGTCGCCTGTCCCTTCGGTGCCATCAATGTGGTAACGAAAGCCTCAAATGACGAGAGTACGCAAAGTGAAGTCCACAAATGCGACTTATGCGTCGATGTAGCCCCAAGCCCTTCCTGCGTCAGCGTGTGCCCAACGTCGGCGCTTCGGTTAGTGACTGCGGATGAGCTACGTAAGCAGACGCTGGAAAAACAGCAGCGTTCCGCATTGGGGTGGCCGAACCATTAAACAAACGGGAATATGACGGACAGAGAGGGACGCCACAAAACACTGATGCAGAAAATTCGCGGAGCCTAATTGATAATTATCGCCGATTTATCCATCGATTTTTCTTTAGTTCACATATTAGTCTGATAATATGCATTGGTAATACCTGATAGGTTCCCATCTTTTATCACGATCACGGAGTGAACAATGACCTGCCATTTTGTCAGGTGGACAAGCACGGAAGCGCTTCCTGACTTACAAAGACTGCCTGATAGGCTCATCTCATCGACACAAGGTTTTTCAACCAAACGCCGCGAGCGTTATCTGAAAAGTCGAGCGCTGCTGGCTGAGATGATGTTCTATTTTTTCGGTTATCCGCTGTTGCCCACGCTGCTGGTGTCCCCTGAAGGACGCCCCTATTTCGCCGATCCTAATCTGCCCAATTTCAGCATCGGCTATGCAGGTAATACGATCGCTATCCTCCTGAGCGAAGAGGGAAGCGTCGGTATGGATATCGAAATCGTTCACGTTAGGCCAACGAACCAGACCGTTCCGCAGATGCAAGCACAGACGCAGGCTGAACAGGCGTGGATTGACGCTCAGCGCGACCCCCTGGAAGCGGCAACGCAATTATGCACCATCCGCCAGTCGCTGGTAAAAATGCCTGGCGCAAACAGCCATCTTCCCCATAACCTCAAACTTCACCCCGCTTCCGGCAGGCTACGTTCAACCTACACGCCAGCCGTAGAAGTGATGAGCGATGTTGATGATTATCTTGCATGGGCCTGCGCCCATATTCCCACGCTTAACCGACTCGTCATGTGGAAATACACATCGGCATCGGGCATGAAAAAGTCGGGGGAAATCCTACAGCAGCAGCGCCAGTCTGTACGCTATATGAAATTAACCAGCCATACGATAGAAAAAGTCACCTCTACCGCATCACAGTAACCAACCGCGTTACTGCTGGCTGAGGCTCCGGGGAAACCCCGGAGCCACGAACGGATTAATGCGCGTCGATAAACACGATTTTCAGCAGGAATAACAGCGCAACTACCACGACACAAGGGCTGATTTCACGCCACCGGCCTGTCGCCAGCTTCATCACACAGTAAGAAATGAAACCCAGCGCGATCCCTTCGGTAATCGAGAAGCTGAACGGCATCATCACCGCGGTAATAAAAGCCGGAACAGCTTCGGTCAGATCGTCCCACTTCACGCGTGCCAGGCTGGACGTCATCAATACACCCACGTAAATCAGCGCGCCAGCCGCCGCATAGGCAGGCACCATACCCGCCAACGGTGACAGGAAGATCACCAGCAGGAACAGCAGACCCACGACGACGGCAGTCAGGCCGGTACGCCCTCCCACGGATACACCCGAAGAGCTTTCAATATACGCCGTGACGGATGATGTCCCGATAAACGAACCCGCCACAGAACTGATGCTATCGACATACAGCGCCTGCTTCATACGCGGGAATTTACCACGAGCATCCACCAGACCGGCTTTGTCCGTCACACCGATCAGCGTGCCGGAGGAGTCAAACAGGTTCACCAGCATGAAGGAGAAAATAATGCCGGACATCCCAAGGTTCAGCGCTCCCGCCAGATCAACCTGACCAACCACCGACGTTACACTCGGCGGCAGTGAGAACACGCCGGAAAAAGTCACATCGCCCAGCAGCAGGCCAATTGAGGTGGTCACGACGATGGAAATCAGCACCGCAGCGTGAATATTACGTGAAGCCAGCGCCACAATAATGAAAAAGCCCAAGGCACCCAACAGCACGCTGTGTGAGGTCAAGTCACCAATCGTCACCAGCGTGGCTGGGCTGGGAACGATAATGCCGGCGTTTTTCAGGCCCATCATGGCAATGAACAGCCCGATACCGCTGGCGATCCCCAAACGTAGGCTAAGCGGGATATTGGCGATCATCCAGTAACGAATCTGAAAGAGCGTCAACAACAGGAAACCGATTGCGCCCCAGAAAATAGCACCCATCGCCACTTGCCATGGCAGCCCCATCGCCCCTACGACAACAAAAGCGAAAAATGCATTCAGCCCCATAGCAGGAGCCAACGCCACAGGCAGGTTAGCCAGCAACCCCATTAAAATACTGCCAAATGCGGCAATCAAACAGGTGGTCACAAAGACCGCTTTGGTGTCCATCCCCGCAGCACCCAGAATCTGCGGGTTAACAAAAACGATGTAAACCATCGTCAAAAACGTCGTGAAACCAGCAATCGTTTCCGTACGTGCTGTCGTGCCATGTTGTTTCAGTTTAAACACGCGCTCCAGCAGGCCCTGCTCAGTAGCAGAACCGGGTTGTGATTTATTCATTAGTACCAATCCAAAGAAGGGAATAACTGTCGTCGGGTATCCTATAACAAAATTCTACCTTTTTACGTTGATCCCACGTTTTTTTTCATCGAATAAGAAGAACCTATTAACCCCATGGCTATTACGCCGAAATCCCTCGCTTGAAACCCCTTAATTTTCTGCAAGATCGCCGTGAAAATGGCTTTATGGGTCGCAATATTGAGTCAATTGGTTAAAGTAAGGAACGTCTTCTCATTCTGATCGTTTAAGAACCGAGATATCGGGGCGACCACGGTGCGAGGTGTCCCTACGGGAACCTCATCACCGTGTTTCCCCTAAAGCTATACTTAACTATTTCATCGATAAGGATTAGTCATGCCCCGTATTGAATGCGTCTTCTTCGACTGTGATGGCACACTGGTTGATAGCGAAGTGCTGTGTTGCCAGGCTTATGTGAATATCTTCATCCCGTATGGGGTGAACTTATCTCTGGAGGAGGTGATAAAAACCTACAAGGGCGTGAAGCTGTACGAAATTATTGCCCGCATCAGCCAACAGTATGGCTTAACCGTATCGGTGGAAGACGCGGAGCGTCATTTCCGGCAAGAGGTGAAGCGTCTGTTCGATGAGTCCCTGCAACCCATCGAGGGTGCGCGTGAATTAGTGCAATCCATCACTGTCCCCATGGCCGTGGTTTCTAACGGCCCAGTCAGTAAGATGCAGCATTCGCTCGGCCTGACGCACATGCTCGATCTGTTTGGCGACCATCTTTACAGCGGCTACGATCTGAAAAAATGGAAACCCGACCCAGCGGTGCTGTATCACGCCGCCGAGCAGTTACAGCTTCCTATTGAACACTGCATTCTGGTTGAAGATTCCGCCGCGGGAGCACAGGCGGGCATCGCTGCGGGCATTCCCGTGTTCTATTACTGTGCCGACCCACACAACCAGCCGATCCATCACCCACTGGTCACCATGTTCGACGACATGCGCGAACTGCCGCAGATCTGGCGTGAAAAAGGCTGGAATATCATGGCATAGTAGCGAACCACAGAAAGCCAGCGTCAGGCTGGCTTATTCCGCCACCACAGCAAACGACGCTTCGGCTGTTTTTGCTGCTGGTTAAAACGGGCGTTAACCCGGTTAGCCAGCAACTCCAGCGACAGGCAAAAAACAAAGTAGACCAGCGCGACAAAAAGGAAAACTTCCATCGGGTAGACCATGCTGCGGTTATTGACCTGCGTAGCAAGAAACGTCAGCTCGCCAACCCCGACAATGTAGGCCAATGACGTGTCTTTAATCAGGGAGATCCATTGATTAATGAAGGAAGGCACCATCATCCGCAGTGCCTGCGGCAGGACGATCTGCCACAACACCTGCCAACGGCTCAGCCCCAACGATAACCCAGCCTGCCACTGGCCGCGCCCAATCGCGACAATACCGGCTTTCACGCCATGTGCCAGATACGCCGAAGCAATCAGCGCCAGCGCACAGACCACAGTAGTGATTTCAGGAATGCCGACGCCAAAAACGATCGGCAGCAGGAAGTACGTCCAGAAAATCAGCATGATGACGGGGATCGCCCGGAAGAACCCTAGCACCATCGCCAACAGTGCGCTCCATACGCCTCGCGACATCGCCAGCGCCACGCCCAAAATCGTGCCTAGTACGGCAGATGCTACACCCGCCAGCAGGCTCATCACCAGCGTCAGCGCCGCGCCACCCAGTGGACCATCCGGGAATGAGCCCCACATCAAATAGTCGATATTATCGGTGATAACGGTAAAATCCATCTCAGTGCCTCTCCGCCAGACCACGCTGCTGACGCCACATGCCCCAGCCTTCCATCACGGCAATAATCACGATGTACAACACCGTCGCCACGCCAAACGCCTGAAACGTGCGCAAGGTTTCCGTCTCCACCTGACGCGAGGCGTAGGACAATTCAGCGACACCGATCGCCATCGTTAGTGATGAGTTTTTGACAATATTCATGTACTGCCCAAGCAGCGGCGGCAGGGCAATTTTTAGCGCCTGCGGCAGCACCACGTAGCGCATGGATTGCCAGCCCGTTAACCCCAGAGCCTGCGCGGCATACTTCTGCCCGTGCGCCACGCCGCGAATACCGGAGCGGATCTCCTCTGCAATGAACGCGCTAGAGTAGAGCGTCAGCCCTGCCAATCCGGCCAAAAATTCAAAAGAAGGCCACGCTAATGTCATGCCCAATAGTGAAATAGCATGAGGGGCGTTTAGCCATTGCATCATCTCTGAGGGGAAAAGCTGTCCGGCACCGAAATACCAGAAAAACAACTGCACCAGCAGCGGCGTATTACGAAATAGCGAGCTATATGCCACGACAACGCCACGCAACACATGAATCTGGCTATCTCTGGCCGCCGCCAGCAGAAAACCCGACACCGTAGACAGCACGACCGTACCAAGGGAAAGGCCCAGCGTGATCAGGAAACCGTGCCACAGCCAGGTGAGGTATTGAGGAGCCAACAGCCACGACTCAAGCGATTGCAGCGCCGTATCCATGCGTTTTATCTCTCTTTGTCATAAATAATATATACCCTAAATAATTCGAGTTTCAGGAAGGCGGCAAGGGAAGGAATCCCGATGAGCTTACTCAGGTAAGTGATTCGGGTGAGTGAACGCAGCCAACGCACATGCAACTTGAAGTATGACGGGTATAAATAAAAATGCCCCCTGCAATGCAGAGGGCTAGGATCATAGCACTGAACACGTTAGCTATCAGGATTTAGGTTGCTGATCCAACGGAGCAAAGGTGAAGTCACCGCGCGGTTGAGATGATTTCGTGCTCGGCCCAAACCAGCGATCGTAGATTGTCTTCGCTTCGCCCTGTTTTTCCAGGTTAATCAGCGTGTCGTTAATTTTCGCTGTCAGGCGCTCTTCACCCTTCGGAATACCAACGCCCTGATACTCTTTGGTAATACTGAACGGAGATATTTCAAATTCGGCCTTCTGTGCATCAGGCACGTTAGCCAACAGGCCGACCAGCTTGGCATCATCCTGCGTGATAGCCTGAACATTGCCGTTACGCAATGCGGCAAAGGCCAGTGGCGTATCGTCGTAGGAAATTACTTTGGCGGTTGGGTAATGTTCACGCAGGGTAATTTCCTGCACGGTGCCCTTATCCGCACCGATGCGCAGCGTTTTGATGTCGTCCGGCGTTTTCAACACGCCTTTACGGGCGATGAATTTTTGTCCGGTCGCAAAGTAAGGAAGACTAAAGTTAACCTGCTTGGCGCGCTCATCGGTAATAGTGAAATTCGCGGCAATCAGATCGACTTTCTGCGAGCTTAACAGGGGAATACGGTTAGCAGGATTGGTCGCACGCAGTTCAACCTTCACGCCCAGCGCTTTACCAATCGCCTCGGCGATATCCACGTCATAACCCACCAACTTTTTACTCTGTGGATCGACATAGCCAAACGGTGGATTACTGTCGAAGACGGCAATTTTCACCACGCCGGCCTTCTGAATATCATCCAGTTTGTCTGCCTGTGCAGCACCAGAAACGGAAGCCAGCCCGGCCAACAAAGCCACTGTCAAAATCTGCTTTTTCATTCCCTGCCCCTTAATTATTACTGTATGAACAGCAGGCTATCAGTAGGATGAAAACGCAGGAAATAACATAAAAAGCTATAATATAACCTTATGTTACTTCGGTATTCTGGCAGATTATCCTGACGATTCAGCGAACCTTGTCAGCGTATGCTGACAGAATAAACCAAGTCATCATCCCCCCAATCAGCCCCCAAAATGCCGCACCAATGCCCCACAGCGTTAATCCAGAAGCGGTGATCAGGAAAGTGACGACCGCTGCATCGCGCTGTTTTTCATCCAGCAAGGCGCGGTACAGGCTACCCGAAATGGTGCTGAGCAGCGCTAAACCGGCAATAGCGTGGATCAGCGGCTGCGGCAGTGCGGTAAAAAGTTGCCCGATCGATCCACCGAAAACACCCGCCAGTAGATAAAATCCGCCCGCTGCGACGGCGGCAAGATAGCGTTTCTTCGGATCGGGATGTACATCCGCCCCCATACAGATCGCGGCGGTAATCGCAGCAATACACACGGAAAAACCGCCGAACGGCGTCAATATCAACGCGATTAATGCCGTAACGGTAATCAGCGGCGACACGGGAACCTGATAGCCCGCGGCTTTAAGCGTGGCAACACCCGGTGCGTTCTGCGACGCCATGGTGACGATGAAAAACGGAATACCGACGCCCAGCAGAGACGCCCACGAAAAATGCGGCGTAATAAATTCCGGCACGGCAAATACCAGCGGAGAATCAGCAACCGCAATTTGTCCACGCCATAACGCCAGCAGCAGGCCAGCAAGCAGCGTTAACACAATAGCAAAGCGGGGCAGCAGCCGACGGCTGAGCAAATACGTCACGCACATCGCAAAAGCGAGCCAGAAATCCTGTTGCAGGGAAAGAAACGCATCCGCACCAAAACGTAGCAGGATCCCCGCCAACATCGCAGCAGAAATGGCTTGTGGAATGACATTCATCAGGCGGGCAAACAGACCGGTAATCCCGCAGATAAAGATAAGCGCAGCGGCAAACAGGAACACGCCGATCGCCTCATTGAGCGACGTACCCGGCAGGCTGGTGACCAGCAGCGCCGCCCCCGGCGTTGACCACGCCGCCAGTATCGGTGCGCGGTAATACAGCGATAGACTAATGGAAGCCAGCCCTTGGGCAATACCCAACATGCTTAACCAACCACCAATTTGTACCGCACTGGCACCCGCCGCTTCCGCCGCCTGAAAAATAATGGCGGCCGAACTGGTGTACCCCACCAGCACGGCAACAAAACCGGCGATAAAGGTCGAAAACGTGACATCTTTTAGCGCAAATGACACTGGCATGGTATAGCATTCCACTCTTATCGTGCGCTATAACGCACAGAAAGCGTTAACATAGCAGTGTGCGCTATAACGCACAAGCAGGAGCCAGCATTGATGTCTGATGAACTAACCCGTCGTATTGGCGATACATTGAAAACATTAAGGCAGGAGAAAGGCTGGAGCCTCACGCGAGCAGCGGAAGAAACGGGAGTCAGCAAAGCAATGCTCGGCCAAATCGAGCGTGGTGAATCCAGCCCGACGGTCGCTACCCTGTGGAAAATTGCGACCGGTCTGAATGTCGCGTTCTCTACCTTTATTGAACCGACGCTCGCGGATGAAGGTGTGACGTATCGCTCAGGGGCAGGTTCAACGTTCAGGGAAAGTGCCGCAGGAATGCGCGCTGTGCCACTCTTTCCCTACGACGAAAAACTGCGTTTCGATATGCTGGTTATTGAACTGGCTGCAGGTGCCGGCAGCACGTCATCGCCACATGAAAACGGGGTGATCGAGCATATTATTGTGTTGGAAGGCCAGTTGGAGATCACCGTTGATGGCCAGACGCACTTATTGTCCACCGGTGACGCCCTGCGCTTTGCTGCCGACAGAGAGCACCGCTACCACAACCCTACCGACACCACGGTGCGCTTCCACGATTTGATCCACTATCCTGATAAAAACTAACGCCCTGCAAGCAGGGCGTTATCAGATGTTAAGCGCGAAATAACGTTACTCTTCAGCTTTTCTGTCTTTCTCAGCCAGCAGTTTTTCCAGCGCATCACCACCAAGGTGGCGGAAATCCTGACCTTTGACAAAATAGAAGATAAATTCACAGATGTTCTGGCAACGATCGCCGATACGTTCGATAGAACGGGCGCAGAACAGTGCCGTCAGCACGCTGGGGATAGTACGAGGATCTTCCATCATGTGAGTCATCAACTGACGCACAATCCCTTCGTACTCTTTATCCACTTTCTTATCTTCACGATAAATACGGATCGCTTCGTCCAGATCCATTCGGGCAAAAGCATCCAGTACATCATGCAACATCTGCACGGTGTGGCGGCCCAATGATTCCAGGCTGACCAACAGCGGCTGATGCTGGTGGGAGAATTTCTCCAGCGCGGTGCGGCAGATTTTATCCGCCACGTCGCCGATACGCTCCAGTTCAGAGATGGTTTTGATGATCGCCATCACCAGACGCAGATCGCTGGCGGTGGGCTGACGTTTCGCAATAATGCGCACGCAGGCTTCATCGATCGCCACTTCCATCATGTTAACTTTGGCATCGCCTTCAATTACCTGCTGAGCCAGCTCCGCGTCCTGATTATGCATCGCGGTAATCGCGTCACTCAGTTGCTGCTCCACCAGCCCGCCCATGGTCAGGACCTGCGTGCGGATGTGTTCCAGTTCGGCGTTAAACTGACCGGAAATGTGTTTGTTCAGATTCAGATTATCCATGATGCTTTCCTAATCAACCGTAACGGCCGGTGATGTAATCTTCAGTCTGTTTCTGCCGTGGGGCAGTAAACAGGGTATCAGTATCGCTGAACTCAATCAGCTCACCTAAATACATAAACGCCGTATGATCTGAACAACGCGCTGCCTGCTGCATGTTATGCGTCACAATGACCACGGTGTAATCTTTTTTCAGCTCAGAGATCAGCTCTTCAATGCGACCGGTAGAAATCGGGTCGAGTGCAGAACAAGGTTCATCCAGCAGCAAGACATCCGGGCGAATCGCAATACCGCGCGCAATACATAAACGCTGCTGTTGACCACCGGACAGGCTATAGCCACTCTGATGGAGCTTATCTTTTGTTTCCTGCCACAGCGCCGCTTTGGTCAACGCCCACTGGACACGTTCATCCATATCGGCACGGGACAGTTTCTCAAACAGGCGAACACCAAACGCGATGTTATCGTAAATGGACATCGGGAACGGCGTTGGCTTCTGGAAAACCATACCCACCTTGGCACGTAGCAGCGCGATGTCTTGCTTATCGGTCAGGATGTTATTGCCATCCAGCAGGATATCGCCCTCGGCGCGTTGCTCAGGGTAGAGCTGATACATTTTGTTCAACGTGCGCAGCAACGTGGATTTACCACAGCCGGACGGACCGATAAACGCGGTAACCTGATTCGCGGCAATATCCAGCGTAATGTTTTTCAACGCATGGAATTTTCCGTAATAGAAATTCAGATCGCGTACCTGGATTTTGTTGGATGTCTCAGTAGTCATACTCATCAAGACTTCTCTCTTTTACCTGGCGCTGACTTGCAACACCTTGAATTTGTTTAATGTTTTTCAGAGAATTACTGTTTTTAGCAAATTAGTGCTTTTAGCAAGCTAGTGTTTCTTCGCGGAGAAAATAACACGCGCCAGAATATTCAGTAGCAGAACGCACAGCGTAATCAGCAGTACCCCCGCCCAGGCCAACTGTTGCCATTCCACAAACGGGCTCATGGCAAACTTGAAGATGGTGACTGGCAGGTTAGCAATCGGATGCATCATATCCGTGCTCCAGAACTGATTAGACAGCGACGTAAACAGCAACGGCGCCGTTTCCCCCGCAATACGCGCGATAGCCAGCAGCACCCCGGTGATAATGCCGGATACCGATGCCTTCAGCGTAATCGCCGAAATCATTTTCCATTTCGGCGTACCCAGTGCATAAGCGGCTTCACGCAGGCTATCCGGCACCAGTTTGAGCATATTCTCGGTGGTACGAATCACAATCGGCACCTGCAACAGCGCCAGCGCAATCACCCCTGCCCAACCGGAGAAGTGCTGCATCTTTGCTACCACTAGCGTGTAGACAAACAGGCCAACCACAATAGAAGGCGCTGACAGCAGAATGTCGTTGATGAAGCGAATCACTTCGGCAATCCACGATTTACGACCGTATTCCGCCAGATAGATGCCCGCCATAATCCCCAACGGCGTACCCAGCAGCGTCGCCCATAGGATCAGCAATCCACTTCCGGCGATGGCATTCGCCAACCCACCACCCGCCGTATTGGGCGGTGGTGTCATTTCGGTAAATAACGCCAGAGACATACCATCCACGCCTCGGGTAACGGTCGAGAACAGTATCCATACCAGCCAGAACAGGCCGAAAACCATCGTAGACATGGATAAAAACAGCGCAATACGGTTTTTCTGGCGACGCCAGGCCTGCATTTTACGCCGTGAGCGTTCCAGTGCGGCTTCTTGCTCTATGCCTAATGTCGCCATTAGCTCGCCCCCTCATTTTTTGCCAGACGCATCACCATCAGCTTTGAACACGCCAAAACAATAAAGGTAATCACAAACAGAATTAGCCCCAGCTCCATCAACGCCGCGGTATGCACGCCGGATTCGGCTTCGGCGAATTCGTTCGCCAGCGCAGAGGTAATACTGTTGCCTGGCATATACAGTGAAGCGCTGTCGAGCTGGTAGGTGTTACCGATGATAAAGGTAACAGCCATCGTTTCTCCCAAGGCGCGCCCCAACCCCAACATGACCCCGCCGATGACACCGTTCTTGGTGTAAGGCAGCACAATGCGCCAGATCACTTCCCACGTCGTACAGCCGATGCCGTAGGCGGACTCTTTCATCATGACTGGCGTTTGCTCAAACACATCACGCATGACCGCGGCAATGTAAGGGATAATCATGATGGCCAGAATAACGCCAGCCGCCAGAATACCAATCCCGAACGCCGGGCCAGAGAACAGTGCGCCAACAATAGGGATGCCGGACAGGACGTTGCCGACCGGTTGCTGGAAATATTTGGCAAACAGCGGAGCAAAAATGAACAGCCCCCACATGCCATAAACAATACTCGGTATGGCCGCCAGCAATTCAATCGCTATGCCAAGCGGGCGTTTCAACCAGGCTGGTGCCAGTTCTGTCAGAAATAACGCAATTCCGAAGCTAATCGGAATCGCAATAATTAGGGCAATCAGTGAGGTGACGACAGTACCGTAAATCGGAACCAGTGCACCAAACTGCTCTGCGGGCGCATCCCACTCTTTCGTCCACAAGAAGGAAAAACCGAATTTCTCGATGCTGGGCCAGGACGCCACAATCAGGGAAACAATGATGCCGCCCAACAACAGTAGCGTGACCAGCGCCGCCAGTTTTACCAGCGTGCTGAAGAGGATATCGCCATATTTTCCCGGGGCTTTGATAGTTGGCTTGTACTCCGCCATACGTCTCTCTTCTCGATTTAACTACATTTGATAAACTATTGAAGGCAGAGAGGCTTATCACCTCTCCGCCCCGATACGACGTGTTATTCCGCGACGTATTTCCAGAACCTGATAGCATCATCACGCTCTGGTAACCCACGAGACGGTTGTCGATACAATAATTAGTACAGCGCTTTGCCGTTGCTGTCTTTTACCTGGGTTTTCCAGGCTGCACGGATTTGCTCAACCACTTCTTTTGGCAGCGTGGCGTAATCCAGCGCTTCGGCTTGCTCACCGCCTTTCTTGAACGACCAGTCGAAGAATTTCAACACTTCAGCACCCTGCTCAGGTTTCTCCTGTTTGGTATGAACCAGGATGAACGTGGTGGAGGTGATCGGCCATGCATCAGCGCCTTTCTGGTTGGTCAAATCCTGAGCGAAGGACTTGCTCCAGTCGATCTCTTTAGCCGCGTTGCTGAAGCTTGCGCCAGTTGGGCTAACCGCTTTGCCATCGGCAGAAATCAGTTTGGTGTAAGCCAGATTGTTTTGCTTGGCATACGCATATTCTACGTAACCGATAGAACCAGGCAGACGCTGTACAAACGCAGCGATACCATCGTTACCTTTACCGCCCAGACCGGTAGGCCAGTTCACGGTAGAACCTGCGCCAATCTTCTCTTTCCACTCTGGGTTCACTTTTGCCAGGTAGCTGGTGAATACGAAAGACGTACCAGAACCATCAGCGCGACGAACCACAGCGATATCCTGATCCGGCAGCTTGGCGTTCGGGTTCAGTTTGGTAATGGCCGGGTCGTTCCACTTTTTGATGTTGCCCAGGTAGATATCACCCAGTGTTTTACCGTCCAGCGTCAATTCGCCAGATTTAATACCAGGAACGTTCACTGCCAGTACCACGCCACCGATAACGGTTGGGAACTGGAATAAACCATCCTGTGCTAATTTATCGTCAGCCAGAGGCGCATCAGAGGCACCGAAGTCTACTGTTTTAGCGATAATCTGTTTTACACCGCCAGAAGAACCGATCCCTTGATAGTTAACTTTATTACCGGTTTCTTTTTGATAGGAGTCAGCCCATTTAGCATAAACAGGCGCAGGGAATGTCGCACCGGCACCGGTGAGGTTAGCAGCAGCAAAAGCGGAAACCGCTGTCAGAGAAAAGGTTGCCGCAACAACACTGGCAAGAGTGGTACGCATCAGTTTCATAATCCCTCCTGTGGGATATTCGACGTGTCGACGTAGAGCCGTTATCAAATCAGAGTTATCAAATCAGAGTGTAGTTTGCAGGAGGAAAAATAGGACAATTTGGTGACAGTAAAATGTACAGAATATGACAGTTTTATTACACCGAAATACAAACAAGACTTCCTCTCACTGATCCGACCTGGTTTTTTCCTGTTATACCGAGCAACGTCGGATATTCCTTTCCGCTGTACAAAATCTGTAACAATCATGTTTTACGGTAAGCCCTGTCTTTTAGCACGTTAGTTTTAATTTTTTGGATATAACAACGTTATATTCTGATTATCTGATGGTATTTTCAAAAAAAAACCTGACAATGACGATGTGAATGAGTCAAAAAATCCAAATAGAAAACGAGAGACGTGCGTGCGTTATGACAGTTGCCATGTTGGCATTAGCCATAAGTGTTAAATAGGAGATCGACATTGAAAAGAAGAGCCTTCATACAATCTGCGGCACTCCTGCCGCTCGCCATGCAACTTCCTGTTCATGCTGGCACCGCCGATCTATGCATAAGCCAACCCGGCAATGACGATAAAAGAAAAAGGTTATCTATCGCGGTAATCAGTGACCTGCATATAGATAACGATGATTTACTCTCATCATTTAAAAAGGCATTAAATAATATAAAAGAAAAAAATAAAATATCTAACATCATCATCCCAGGAGATATTAGTGACAGACATGAATATATAAGTAAAGTCATGGGTGCTGTAGAAAACACGTTTCAAGGTGGAGATGAGAAGATAATAGAAATATTAGGGAATCATGATGTTAGAGGCCCTGATAGTAAATCATGGACTAAAGATCCCGATAAAGAAAACCCTTACTACAAATTTATTATAGAAAAATATAAAAAAATGAATGCTAAAAAAATAAATCATAAAAAAAAGCATGCATGTTTTGATATTTTTATTGGCGACCATCATTTTATCGCACTGAACACGGATAGAGGTCTAAAGGATCAGGCCTACTACGATGATTCAACATTAGAATGGTTCGAAAAGAAAGTCTCTGAAAAGGTCAAGGGTAGGAAATTTGTTATATCTCATCAACCACTTAATGACACACACTGGCGCTCTAATTTGTTTGGTGGGTTTGGGGAACAGGATGAAAAAATAAAAAGTATATTATCAAAACACCCAAAAACCGTTGTCATATCCGGTCATATCCATAATGGATTCGGTGTTTTAGAGGCCATGCAAAAAGAATTCGGCACCCTAATTGAAATCCCCTCATTCAATAGAACGGAAAATGGATTAAGGGAGAAAGGCTATGGTTTTATTCTACAAATAGAAAGTGATTCCATTACATTTGAAGCATGGAATTTTTTAAAAAACCAGCACTACCCTGAATATGACGTAAAAATAACTGACCACGCGGTCTCTTCTATCTTAGAGAAAAAGCAAGAAAACGAAGAATGTTACAAGAGCCTGGTTGCAGAAAATTATCCTTGGGAGAAAATAGCAGAAGATAATGATGGCGGAGATAACATAACCGAAGGGCAAGAACATTTTGGCTTAAGGCGGTTGTGGCCTAATTATAAGTGGGAGCAGTATTCATCCGATCCCTTGTTGAAGCAAACTTACTAGCGCAGCCCTCCCCAGAATGGTCAGTAAAAAAACGCTGACCATTCTGGGGGGAGATTAGAACATGAGCCCCATCTTGGCGATACCCACGCTAACGCCCCCAATCCATTATTGCCAACGACGGAAGATCAGCGATGTGTTAATGCCGCCAAAAGCGAAGTTATTAGACTGAATATAATCTGTCTTAATATGGCGTGGCTCACCCATGATGTAATCCAACTCGCCGCAATCTTCCGCAGGTTGCCGTAGATTAAGCGTCGGCGCAAACCAGCCTTCACGCATCATCTCGATACTCATCCATGCTTCGAGCGCGCCACAAGCACCCAGCGTGTGACCGAAATAGCTTTTTAGCGACGAAATTGGGGTGGAGTTACCGAACACAGCCGCGGTAGCCTGACTTTCTGCAACATCCCCTCGATCGGTTGCCGTACCGTGGGCGCTAATATAGCCCACATCGCTGGGTTGCAAACCCGCGCAGCGCAGCGATCCTTCAATACAAATCTGCATAGTTTCACGCTGAGGCTGCGTAATATGTGCCGCATCACAGTTGGTGTAAAACCCAACCAGTTCAGCATAGATTGTCGCACCACGCGCCACTGCATGCTCAAGCTCTTCCAGCACTAACGTACCCGCCCCTTCACCGATAACCAAACCGTCGCGACTGGCGTCAAAAGGAGACGGCGTAGTCTCCGGCGCATCATTGCGTTGGCTGGTGGCAAACAGCGTATCAAATACGGCAGCTTCTGACGGGCAAAGTTCTTCCGCACCGCCAGCAACCATCACCGTCTGATAGCCATGACGAATCGCTTCCCAGGCATAGCCAATCGCCTGGCTCCCCGATGTACAGGCGCTGGATGTCGGGATCACTCGGCCACGCAGCCCAAAAAACAAACCGGCATTCACCGCCGTGGTATGCGGCATCATCTGCACATAGGTCGTACCGGTAATATTATTGGTGTGCTTTTCTGTCAGCATGGTGGCGAATTCGCTCACCGGCCCCGTGCTCCCTGTTGAAGAACCGTAAGCAATACCGGTTTCGCCATTCGTCAGCACCGGATGACCAATCAACCCCGCCTGTTCCAGCGCCAGCTCGGTGGCGCGTGTGGCCATCAGAGATACCCGCCCCATCGAACGGATGCGTTTACGCGTGTAGTGTTCTGGCAGACTAAAGTTATCAATCGGCGAACCCAACTGCGTATTCAGGCCATCGTACACCTGCCATTCGGGCATCTTACGAATGGCATTACGACCCGCACGCAAACCGTCAGAAACGCTTTCCCAGGATTCACCGAATGCGGTGACCCCGCCCATTCCCGTAACCACGACACGGCGCATCACAGCATCCCTCCATTAATAGAAATGACCTGACGCGTCACATAACTCGCGATATCAGACATAAGATAGCTCGCCAGCCCGGCAACTTCTTCCGCCTGCCCCATGCGTTTCATGGGGATCATCTTCATTGCTTCTTCAATGGCGACCGGTTCCATTTGAATCATGCCGGTATCGATCAAGCCGGGCGCGATACAGTTAACCGTTATTTTTCGTTTCGCCAGTTCGATAGCCAGCGCTTTCGTTGCACCAATGATGCCTGCTTTCGCGGCGCTGTAGTTAACCTGTCCCCGATTCCCCATGATCCCGGAAACCGAAGACAACGTGATAATTCGTCCGCCGTTACGCAGGCCAATCATCGGCATCACACAGGGATGGATCACGTTATAGAAGCTATCGAGATTGGTGTGGATCACGCTATCCCAAGCCTGCTCGTCGAGGGCAGGAAAAGCACCGTCACAGGTGATACCGGCATTACTGACCACGCCATAGTAGGCACCGTGCACCTCAATATCCTGTTCAATCACGGTGCGACACGCTTCCCGATCGGCAATATCGAAACTGACAATACGGCCGGAACCGTTTTGCTCCATAATCTGGCGTAAGGTTTCTTTAGCCCCGTTTTCATCACGGTGATAATGCACCACCACGGTAAACCCCTCTGTCGCCAGACGCAGTGCAATGGCTCGACCGATCCCTTTGCTGGCACCGGTCACTAACACAGAACGCGTTATGCTTGTTCTCCCGGTTTTCATAATAGTTTTTCCGGCTGTCATAATAGCTTTCCCTGTTCTAAAAGTGTTTTCAACTCATTATCATCGGGTTGATAGGTGTTCAGCCGACCAGAGGCATACTTCTCGCCATCGATCGCTATCTCACCCTCAAAACTACCGACTTTATCATCACGCATCAGTAGCGTGACGGTCACATCGAGCAAGGCACCGGCAGGGAAAACATCCTGCTTACAGTGATAACCCCGCCCGCCGAGCAACATACCGGGGCGCGGCTTCTCATGTAGCTCGCGGCTCTGGCGCCCGTGCCAACCAGACCAGACTCCGATCGTTTGAGCAATAATTTCGATACCAAACCAGGCTGGCAGATGTCCCTGCGCATTCAGAAACGGTGCCAAAATACTCTCGCGGTTGACCGCCACACGACAGTGCGCGTGTTCATCATCAACGTGCAACACTTCAGCCACCAGCACCATCGGGGCGGAATGGGGCAGATAATCTGCCGCAGCCAGATATTCACTCATGATCCCTCCCCAAAATCAGACACGTATTATTGCCGCCAAACGCAAAAGAATTGGACAGAATCACCGGGCGGGCAAGCGGCGCGGGTTCATGGAGCAGACCACACGGTGGCAGCGATGCATCGGGGCAGCTACGTGAAAAATCCTGCGCAGGCAACGGAAGATCCCGCGTAAGAAGCAGCCAGCAGAGGACAGCTTCACTAATACCGGCGGCACCCAGCGTATGGCCGGTGAGGTGTTTGGTTGAGCTACAGGGTACGCGATCGCCAAAAACGACGTGAACCACATTAGCCTCAATCTGGTCGTTCAGACGCGTAGCCGTACCGTGTAAATTGATATAACCCACATCATTAGGCTGTAATCCGGCTTGCGACAGCGCCATCGTCATTGCGCGGATCGCCCCTTCGCCTTCCGGGTGCGGCGCTGACATATGGTGAGCATCGGACGACTCGCCGAAACCCAAAACCGCCACACGATCGGGCTGCTTGCCGATCAGCATCAGCGCAACGCCTTCGCCGATCGTGATGCCATTACGCTCTTCACTAAACGGTTGGCAGCGCGTTGAAGAGAGTGATTCAAGGCTATCAAAGCCATTCAGCGGCATACGGCTCAGCGTATCCGCGCCGCCAACGATAGCCACATCCGCGAGCCCGGCATCGATTAATCGTTTACCGCTGATCAGCGCTCTGGCACTGGAAGAGCAGGCGGTTGATATGGTGTAAGCAGGTCCATTTAACGCCAGATAGGCGGCCAGAAACCGGGAAGGATCGCCAAGTTCCTGCTGCGCGTAGCGATAAGTGGCAAGGTTTTCGCTGACATACCGATCGGCTTCATCCAACCCGGAGGTACTGGTGCCCAAAACTACCGCCACTCGGTCAGAGCCAAACTGCGCGATAGCCGCATCCACCTGATGCCGGATTTGTTCCAGTGCAGCCAGCAATAGCTGGTTATTACGGCTGTTATGCGCCGCCAATTCCAACGGGATAGCGGGTAATTCCGCATCCACCTTCCCAGTCCAACAAGGCTTATCATGCAGCAACCACCCGGTATCAGGGCGCATGCCTGGCGCATGACCGCTGGCAAGGTTATCAGCGATCTCATCCAGATTATTGCCCAGCGCATTCAGCGCACCAACGGCGTTAATGTAAATCATGCTAACTATCCAGATGTTGAATCACGATGTGATAACCAAAGACGAATTGCTGAACGCTCATCGGCACGCGCTGGTTATTGCGCGTCATATAGCGAATTTCGGTAATCAGCGTGCCGCGATTGTCCCGCAACTGTCTCTTGTCATCGCTATCTTTTAGCGTCCAACCGGCTGGTAGTTGTGTCTGCCACACGGCGATCGGCCAGTGGCTCAGCATGATATCCGCCAGTACCTGACTGGCTGGCGGTAACTGCGGCAGGACGATGGACTGTTCAGTATGAACACCCTGAGCATCATAGGTAACGTTGAACAGACGAATACCGATAGAGGAAAGACCAACCAGCGAAAGCTGCTTATCATCGGCACTCAACATCACCAGCAGCGATTGCTGCTTACCGTCAAAGGTTCCCGTCAACAACTGCTGTTCGTTGACCGATGGGGTAATGGCGGGTGCAGGGAGCGTAACTTTCACACCCGGTTTGAGCCACGCCTGCGGCCGACCATCATCATGTTGTTTGCTGGCGCAGCCAACCAGTACCAACACACCAATGAGCAGAAGCCCACGTCGCAACAATGTCATTTTCGTTTCCCTTTTGAATCAGGCAACGCCAGAGGCGCCAGCAAAAAGGCGGTAAAAATACCGCTACAAAGCACAATTCCGAAGCTGCTGATGGCCTGAGTGCTGCTGAAAACCAGCATACCCAGCGTCAACAGCGCGACGCACATCGCTAACGTCACCGCCAGCAATGAGGTCATCGGCGTACCGCGCGGGTTGCTGAAAAACAGCGTGTAATTGATGCCAATCCCAAGAACCAGAACCAGCGCCAACAATGAAAATAGATTCAGCGAATGACCACTCAGCGCCAGCGCCGCCAGGCCACCGCCTAGCGACAACACCGACGGCACCACATTTAATAATCCACGGCGCAGCCCAAGACGAATAACGTAGCTCAGCGCAATCACAGCCAGCGCTGCCGTCAGCAACCATCCCAGCATGGCGCGATAGAAACCGAACAGCGCGTCAAAGGTGCCTTTTCTGTCGATCCACTCCACGCCCGGCAGGGTTTTAGCCATCTGTCCCAGCGCGGCGCTATCGCTTACTCCGCTGACGGGAACCAGAACACCACTTTTCCCATTAGGTAACGTCAACCACAGCAACCGCCATCCTTCACTTATCGGGCTATCCAGCCAGCGCTCTGGCGTTACCGGCATGGGCCGTATATCCGGCATGACGACATCAACGCCCGTATCATTAAGACGCCCGATCACCGTTGCGGCTGCCGAAGCAATAAGCTGACTATCGCGCTGTTGCTGAGCCAGAGAAGAAAGCGGCAGTAACCGGTACTGCTTTAGCCACGCCTGTTGCTGCGCGTCACGCAGTTTAGGCGCGAGCTGTTCCAGACGCTGTAATGTCTCCTCTGCGCTGTCGCCATAGACGACGAACCAGGTTTGATCGGCGCTCTGTCCCGTCAGTGCCGTCAACTGCCGCTCTTGTTGCATCAGATCCTGCGGCAGCGCCTGTAGCTGAGAGATATCATCATTCACCTCCAACCGCAGCAATCCCACGACAGAAAGTAGCAGCAGCGTCAGCGGGATCCCAAAACGCACGGCGCGCTGACGCCGCCACGCGGCTAGCCAGCGCCCCATCAGCACCATTACGGGGATCGGCCTGACCGGCAGTCCCTTTACCAGAAAAGGATACCAGCACACCACGGTCAGGCAGGAGGCCGTCAGCCCGGTGGCGGCGAACACCGCCAGTTGCTGTAAGCCCGGGAAAGGGGCCAGCGCCATCATCAAGTAAGCCACCACCGCCGTACCCAGCGCGAGCAAAAGGGCCGGCAGCACCTTTTTCAGGCTTTCCAGGGCGGAGACATGGCCGCCGTGAACCATCCGTTCGGTCAGATAATAGAGCGTATAATCCGCTGAAATACCGACGATGCTGATACTCATCACCAGCGTCATTAAATGCAGTTCACCGAACAGCAGCAAGGTAAAGACCGTACCAGCCAGCGCACCGATGCCCACCGATAATCCACATAACAGCAGCGGGCGCGGTGAACGAAAGACAAAGAAGATCAGCAGCAGCACGCCAGCGACGGTGGCGACACCAAGGGTAGAGACATCTTTTTTGGCCTGTTGGCTGGCATAGTTGCTGAACAGTACCGTCCCGCGTGTTAATACCTCGGCATCAGGGAATGCGGCCTTCAGATCGCGCTCAACGGCACTGAGCTTATCAACCAGTTGCTGATTGCGCGCCATGTCGAAGGAACCCCCGCTAAGCTCACCGTGCAGAAAATACCAGGTGCGGCCTTGTGCATCTTTTGCCGTTAGCCAGCCTTGCGACAATCCTAACTGGCTGGCATTTTGCTGCAACGCCAGTTGAGAGCCACGCACCAGCATCAAAGGATCGTGATTTAACTCTTTACCGCTCACGCCCGCGAACGCGGAATAAAGCTGCGCCAGCACCCAATCGGCCTGCGCCACACCGCCATTCTCCAGCCGCGCGCGCGTGACAGAATCGACCAGACCATTGCGGTGTTCAAAAACGAATTTCCCCCACCGCTGCTGCTGTTCGGCATCAATCGGGCCATTGACCTGCTGTAGATCGGGAAGCGCACGCAGGTGTTTCAACCACCAGTCAGCCACCGCGGGTTCAGCCTGCTTGCCGGGTGTAACGAGCCACACCATCTGCCGATCGAGGCGTTGCATAAAGCCTTGCTGTAGTTCAGGGGGAAGCCCCCCCATCGCCTGCTTGGGTAACAACGCCAATACGCTACTGTTGATCTGCGCCTTCGGCAGCAGCAGAACCAGCGTAGCAATCAACACCACACAGCAGCCAATCCAAACCAGCGCGGCGCGACGGATACCGTCAGAAAACGAAACGCTGTAATTCATCATCGCTTAACGTCCGGGGAGTGATCCGCTGGTTGCTCAGCGTAATTCTGGTCATGTCGCCCTGACGGTCATCCAGTTCGATGCCGTCGAGAAACTCACCGCCGTTCAGCGTAATGGTGTTGAACAATTTATCTAACGGCGACGTTTTTGGTGTCAGCACCAGACGCCACTGCTGCTTACCGAGATCGGTAAACTCGATGGAGAAATTCTGCTCCAATACGTGGCGATCGGCCTGAAACAAGGCACGTAACAGGTGGTTAAACTGAAACATCTGCGGATTGCTTTCCGCCGTGACAATCTGCGGCGCTTGCCCGTTCATCACCTGAACCATACGCGCTTCGTCCAACACCATCGTCAGCGGAAACGGTGTGGCCTGATGCCACCAGAGCCCTTTTTCCTGCGCGATCAGCAGTTGTCCGCCGGATTTAAGCGGCTTTGCCATCCCTTTTATTTCACGCAGTTGGGTGAAATCGGCGCGTACAACCGGCTGGCTACTGAATTTCTGTTGTAAATCATCCAGCGTAACGGCCTGCGCCACACCGCCAAACAGCATAAAAACCGCGACAATCAGTCGTATCATGGTGTCACTCCAAGGCGCTCAAACAAAATAGGGGGGGAAACGAAATTCAGTTCACGGCATCCTTCCTGTACCGCGACCTGGATCGTATAACCCGTCGTCGTGCGTTGGCCGCTTTCGGCATCGAAAATCTGGTAGGCGATACGCAACCGATTCTCGACTTCTTCGATAGTGGCGCGAATGCGTATACGTTGCTCATAGGTCAATGCGGCGCGGTATTTCACACGCGTGTCCACCACCGGCCACACATAGCCCGATGCCTGCATCTCACGATAGCCATAGTTAAATTTGCTGAGCAGCGCCTCGCGCGCGACTTCAAAAAAACGAAAATAGTTACCGTGCCACACCACGCCCATCGGATCGCAATCATGGAAAGATACGGTCAATTCAACCTCATGGCTTAAGCGAGGATCGTTTAGCACTATGACTCCTTTTTCCCAGCAGCTTGGCCGTCATCATCAGGCAGGCTCCAGAAATCAAAAAAATTAAACCAGTCGAGCGGGGATTTCAGCGCGTAGTGCGCCAGCCGTTCGGCATAGCGATCGACAACCTGTTGCAAAGCCTGCTGTCGGGTTGGGCGCGGTAACGCAATGCTATCGGCAAAGGGCTCGCAGTAGACACGCAGCTTTTTCTGCTCGCGAATGACAAACATCAGTAAGACAGGGCAACGCAGCGCCGCAGCCAGTACAAAAGGCCCTTGAGGAAAGGGGGCTTCTTTTCCCAAGAACGGGCTCCACACCACACGCCGAACCCCACCACGCTGGCGATGTACCGCCGTGCGATCGCCGACAATCGCCACCCATTCCCCCGCATCCAGCTTTTCTTGCAGCATGATTGCCGTGTCCGGTCCGATGTCGCTGACAGGGATAAGATTCACACCAGCCTGTGGGGCGATCTCTTCCAGCACCTGTTTAAAACGCTGGGAATTTTCAGTAAACACCAGTGCGTTAATCACCAGCCCACTCACCTGCTGTGCCAGCGCCCGGCACACCTCGATGTCACCGAGGTGTGAAGCCAGAATCAGTTGTCCTTTTTGCCTGCTGTGTTCAATGGTTTGTCGCGCGCCGGGGGCAAAATCGATATCACGTCCCCAGTGTAGATCGCCACGCCAACTGGCGATTTTGTCCAGCATTGCCTGACCAAAACGCAGGAAATGGTGATAACTGCTGAGCGGTTTAGGCAGCGGGATAGCTTGCTGACGCGCATAATCCCCGATTTGCCGCAGCCATGACTGAGAGGCCGCGCGCGCGGTACGCCCAGTCAGCCAGTAAAATGCAATAACCGGCCAGAGAAACAGCGTAAACACCCCACGACCTAACCGCTGATAGACCGCCAGCATAAACCGCATACCGAGCAAGCCCTTGCGTTCCGATACGCCAGCCCAGTGTTGCTGACGCTGCCGCAGTAGCAGCATGGGAATGCGCGGAAGCATGCCGAAAAACAGACGGGTATGCATCCAGGAAATCCGCAGGTTATCGTGCAACGCATCAAAATGAGACAGGCCGTTTTCTGGATAGGTCACCGCTGTTTCAATAAAGCGGCTGGGCGTTCCCGCCCAATACAGACGCACCATAATTTCCGTATCGAAATCCATACGGTGACCGAGAGACGTCCGAGAGAGAAGGGATAACGTCGCCGCAACCGGATAAACACGGAATCCACACATGCTGTCCTTGAGGGAAAGGGATAACGTTTCAATCCAGACCCAGACGTGGGTGACATAGCGCCCGTAAAGACGTGATTTCGGCACCGAGGCATCGTAGCGCGGCCGACCGGAAATCAGGCAACCTGGGTGCGCTTTCGCCTCATCCAGCAAAAGCGGTGCATCTTCAATCTGATGCTGCCCATCGGCATCCACCTGTAAGGCATGGGTAAACCCGGCATGCGCCGCTGCGTCGATGCCACGGATCACCGCCGCGCCTTTCCCACTGTTGTGCGCCAACCGAATCAACGTCACACCATCGTTTTCTGCAACCAACTGATTGAGAACATGCTGCGTTGCCGCATCACTGCCATCATCAACAATAAAAACCGGCAGCGCTAACGGTGCTAAACGCACCAGCACCGACGCCATCATGGCACCGTGGTTATAACAGGGGATCACCACGCAGGGCGAGAATGCGCCATTTACTGACATGGGCGATCTTCCACCATCGGCGTAAGCTTGATTTTTCCGCTGCTGGCCGTGCGCTCAACATCATCATCCAGAATGATGTAGCTAAAGGTCAGCCATTGCTTTCCGGCATGCCATGTCAGAACCAAACGCAGCGTTTTTCCGGGCAAAATCGGCTGCTGAAACTTAATGTTTTCAATGGACAAGAACGTCCAACCTTGCGCCAGCATCGTCGTCGCGTAATGCATGACCCAATCCAACTGTGCCACACCAGGCAGTAGCGGTTGACCCGTAAAGTGGCCGTTGAACCAGAACAAATCGGGATCAACCCGTAGCATCAATTCAACCTGAGACGTTTCATCCGTCTTTTTTACATCGTGCCGGGCAAGCTCAACGGGCAACATGAAACAATTCCTGTATCTGCGGCCAGGCACGTTTACTCTGGCTATTGTGAGGAATGACATCGACGACGCGCCAAAAACGCGGCATCGCTAACGGCTCCAGCCATTTTTGCAATTCATGCCGCCATTGGCGTTTCAAATTCGGTAAATCAGCAGCCTTGTCTGGGGAATTCAACACCAGTACCACACCAATCCCGCTACGTTCTGGGCGCGTCACCTGAAGCGCAACCGCATCGGCAATATCGGGCAGATCGAGTAAGCGTCGTTCTATCTCGCTTAGCGAGATGCGCTTGTCTTCGATCTTCACGACGCGATCGTGCCGGCCGCACAGTTGAAAATGGCCGTCGTCGTCAAACGCCAATCGGTCATCCAGCTTGTGACCTTGATCATTAGGGATCAGTGCCGACTGTGCCCACCAATCATCATGTTCATCACGTCGTAGTGACACGCCGGGAAACAGTTGCCACGGCACGATATCAACCTCGCGCGATCGCCATGCTAAAACTCCCGTTTCTGTACTGCCGTATATTTCATTGATGGGGCGCGTAAACCACGTCGCTGCCGCCTCGGCATGCTGCCAGGGTAATGTTCCCCCCGCAGAGACAATCAACGAGCACAACGGGGCAGAAAGCGCCCGATCGATACGGCGTAAGAATGCCGGACTACTGATAAACACGGAACGCTGCTGACGATCCTGTGAAGTAAGTTGTTCGGTATAAAGCAGTTGGCGGCTATCAAAACGCAGCCCCAGCGCCATCGGTAGCCAAATGCGAAACGTCAGCCCGTATAAATGCTGGTGGGTGACAGAAGCAATCACGTCACAGCCTTGCAAATGCACGCCCCAGCGATCCGCCAACCAACGCGACTCTTCATCCAGACAGCGTACTGGTTTCACAATCTGGCGAGGCTTCCCGGTAGAACCCGACGTAAACAACACAACGCAGGCATCATCCGGTATGGGAGGTAACACAGACTCAGCGACGTTCACCGTATCGACCGTTAGGGTAAATACGGGGCAATCCAGATGCAGCGACACATCCGTCAATAAACCGTCAAACTCATCCGCCTGTTCTTCTAGTACTGATTGGCGACAATGACCAGGAATGACGGGGGTTTTTCCCGCATGCAAAGCAGCCAGAAGCCCTATCGTGAAGCGATAACTGTCTTCAAAACACAGCGCCCAACGCGTCTCCTGTCGCTGGCTTAGTTGCTGACAAAGCGCAATAACCTGTGCTTTCAGCATACTCAGCGTGAACATGGTGGCACCATTATTGGCAACAATGCGCTGAGGAGAATCATTTCCCCTGAGCCAGTCATTGACAGCTCGAACAGTCGGCCCGTTCATACGCACTTCCTCAGACGCTGGCGTATCAACCACTCTCCCCCCATCAACAACCCCATAAGCACATAGCTGATCACGCCGTTCCATAACGTCCACCAATGAAGATCGCCAACAACACAGGTCAGCACGGCGATACTGCCGTTAAAAATAAAAAACCAACACCATACCTTCGTCACGCGACGCGTATAGGCAATAGCCTGAACCGGGAGTTCCGGTTCCCGAAGGCGAGCAAGGCGCTCGACAAGCGGCATGCCGCTATAAAGTGAGCCACCAAAAAACAACAACATGACGCTGTTTACCGCAACGGGATACCACAGCAGCCAACCGCCATCACGCAGTAATAAACTGGCAATGGAAAGCGCAACTCCAGCCGCAGCCAGCCACAGAGCCGTCCCTTTGAAAGCATGTTTATCATCACGCAACGTGGCGAAACGTAGAACAAACATCAGCGCTAATGCAACGAGTAGCCAGCGATGTTCAGGATGCGTGATGCTAAACCAGGCCAGAAAAGGCCAGGCAATCGTCATTAATACATTCAGACTACTTATCAGCACACGTATCACTTGGCGAACTCATCAACCTTCACGGAGCAGGTTTTCTACCGCATCAACCACATCCTGTACGGTACGCACAGATTTAAAAATTTCCGGCGATATTTTGCGCCCGATGCGTTTTTGCAGGTGAACCACCATATCCACGGCGTCAATGCTATCTAACTCAAGATCTTCATAGAGGCGGGATTCAGGTTTTATCTCATCAGCATCCAGTTCAAACAGCTTGACCAGTAAGCCGGTAATTTCCTGATAAATTTCGTTTTTATCCATCATCAACTCATTTTATTTTACTATCAGGCACTTACGGCGCGCTGAGTGTTGATAAAAGCGGCAAGGGTAGCAACGGAAAAGAAGTGTTGGCGCACTTCTTCACTTTCAGCAGAAAGTACGACGCCATAACGGTTTTTAACCGCTAGCCCCAGTTCAAGTGCATCAATAGAATCCAGACCAAGACCCTCGCCAAAAAGCGGGGCGTCCGTTTCTATTTCATCAACGCTAATATCTTCAAGATTAAGAGAATCAATAATCATCTCTTTGATTTCAATAAATAGACTTTCCATATGCATTTCCAAATGGTGATCAGCTTTCTGGTGTTAAAGATTGCTGCAAAAGGCGATTCAAACGGCGAGCCGCCAAGGATCGCGCCTCTTCAGGCGCCATAAAAATGTCGCTGCTGATACGTTCGCGCACGCTCACCGTGAAATACGGCTTTTCAGGCGGAATATGATACCAACGACTTTGTTTTCCTAATGTGTCTTGACTACAACAAATATGCACGACCCGCAAATCACAGCCGCAGCGCACCGCAATATTTGCAGCACCACGTTGCAGAACAAGAGGTTCCCCATAACGTGTGCGCGTGCCTTCAGGAAAAATAATGATCGCATCACCGTTATCAAGCCGCTGCTGGCAGTCCGGTAATAGCGCATCAGATTGGCTGTTAAGCAGGTAATCTGCAGAGCGAATAACGCCACGGAAAAAGAAGTTTTTCTGTAAGTCGGCCTTAACCAGACAGTCTGCATCTGGCATGACGGACGCCAGTAACACATAGTCGATTAACGTCGGATGATTAGCGATAATCAAACAACCGCGATCGCGCTGTAAAGTTTCGATGCCGTCAATACGGTAATCCAGCACCCCTAACCTGCGAGCACTGCATAAAAAAAGTCGGAAGCTGGCGGAAATGCTACGGCGTGCCAACTGGCGGCGGCGAGTGGTATCCCGCTGAATCAGCAACACATTGAACCACACCAGAGAAAGCAGCAAACCGCCAACGCCAAACATGGCAAAACAAATGCCGGTCATCATTAGCCGCCACAGACGATTCAAACGCGCGGCAGGGCAAAGAACCAGCGATGACTCAGACATGATGTCTTTCCCATGTCCAGTCAACACGTTCACCGGGTAAGGAAAAACATGTTTTTTTGGCAAGGAAAGCATGTAAAAACAGCAGGCTTTGCGGTACGCCACCGTCGTGGCGTTCTACCTGAGGTCGCGATTCACACACCACCTCATCGCCATCTCCTAACAATAGAGCGACAGCATAAGGATAACGAGGCATTTTTGCTGGAACATGTGGATGGTAGAAATCAGGGATCGCGCCATCAAAATCAACCAGGAGAATAGTGCGGTAGCCCGCAGCCTGTAATGCTTTCACTTCAACAAGACCTTGTTGAAAAGAGTCTATTCCTGCGGCAATCGACGTAGAAACCAGCGGTTTTTTTGCCGTAATTGTCAGGCTCCCTACTGCCGCATTATGTACTGACATAGCAAAATCGGTAGGCGAAATATTTTCATTTTCTGAAAGCGCCTTCAGGATACTCAGGTTACGTTCTAGTTCACCGTGACGAGAGGTGAAAACAATCGCATCAACCGCCTGGCGACGTAACAACGCTAACCCACTATCGACCGCCAAACGGCTCCCTTGATGAAGGCGACGAGCCATCATCATGGGTAAATGCCGACATTTATCCAAAGGTTGCTCAGCATCGATAGCCGCAGACATCAGCGACCAATTGAGCCAATCATCCGTGCCGCTGAGGCCCGGAGCACTGGCCTGCCAATCAATAATTGAAAATGCTAATCTCATACTGCTTTCTTCCAGTCCGACCTATTCAGGCTATACTGTTTTGCTATCGCTTTTTACAAATCAACAGCGTGTGACCGATACCAATGTTATCGATTTGATTTTCAACAATAAACCCGGCCTGTTCTAACAAGGGTAAAAATCGTTTGGCCGCATAGAAACGGCTAGTGCCATTGGCAAGACAGGTAAAGTAGAGCGAAGAGGCATTCAGGCTAAAAGCGCCAGCTTCCCACCGTTGACGATCCCAGAAAATCTCTAAAATACAGACTCTGGCATCCGGCTTCATCACGTCGGCGATTTTACGCAAGATAGCCACGATGTGTTCTTCGCTGAAACAGTCGAGGAACTGGCTCATCCACCATACATCCGCTTCATCTGGCAATGGGCAATCAGAAAGCATATCAACAGCGCAGCCCTGAATACGGTCAGACTTCTCTGCTTCTTTGATATTTTCTGTCGCTAGAGCAATTTGCTCCGGCAAATCCAGGATCGTAATGTTCACGTCACGATCGTAGTCATAGCAACGCATCGCCCATTTACCCGTATTCCCACCCACATCGTATAGATGTTTTGGCTTGAGCTGGAAAACATGTGGCAAGGCAGCGTCAAAAGCAGCATCGGAATAGAAATGATCGAATGCAAACCAACTCTCTTTTGCCTGCGGCGGAAGTTGGCTTAATGCCGGATATATTGTTGGCCATTCACCAAAAACTTTTAATCCAGAAGGTTCATTTTTTGACAAGGCTTCATCAAGGTAAAACATCCCCTGATAACAGACATCCTGAGTAAAATCCATGTTAACGCGCGTCATGCGGTCATGAAGCAGATAATGACCAATCTTAGCCAGAACGTACTGTTCATCTTTCTGAATAATAATCCGACCACTTAGCCCGACATCCAGCAGGAGCTCAACGGCATAGTGATTTAATGAGGTGATAGCAACAATCTCGTCGAGATTTGCGCCCTGCTGGCCGCGCTTATCCAAAAAATCTAAAATACCGTGGTTACGCAGATTGATAGCGGCCTGAAACAGCATGGGAGCAAACGCAATTCGTTGCGCTTCTGTAATAGCATCCAGAGCGCTGACATTATCTTTGTCATATCCGTAATACACTGATTTTTCCCTTGAGGTCGGACAAAACGATCAGAAAAGAACAACAAAAAATAGAGCCGGATAGCAATGAAGATATCCGACTCTTAAAATTATTTAATCTGTTGACTGGCAAGTTTTAACTGAATCTCACGATCGAGGTTATTTATCCAACGGTTATAATTACGATGGATTTCACCATTAGCTGCCTTGAGATTTTTACTGCTGACATAATTAATGGAATAACTTGTCTGTGAGTAGGTAATGCGAATATCAGCAACATGACCACGTTGGTCAAGATGGCCATTAATCACCCCTGGAGAAGCTTGCGTCATTGCCCACTCGCGCTCCAACCCTGCCTGAAGGATGGCTGTTTTTACCTGTTCAGTTGTCATTTGTGCTGCAATAGGTTTCGTAACGTTAGCAACTGGCGCTGTACGAGCACAACCAGCCAACGCTAAAACACAGGCGAATCCCGCAAAAATAAGCTGCTTTTTCATAAAGTTCCTGTCCATAGATAAATACAGTTCTGCCAAAAAACACATTGCTGATGCAAGGTGTAAAATTAATGCACCATTAAAACTATTTTACACAAAATAAAGATAGCTTGACAAAAAAAACGTGATTTCAAGATTCAGATTTTTACCAAAAAATCGCTATGCGGTGAAAGCAGAGTAATAAGCACAGTTAAAAAGTGGATATAAAAAATCCGCCTTATGTCGATAAACATAAGGCGGACAGTAATAACCAATAAAATATCGGAAGTTACTCTACCGTAACAGATTTCGCCAGGTTGCGCGGCTGATCGACATCGGTGCCTTTAATCAGCGCGACGTGATAAGACAGCAACTGCAACGGCACTGTGTAGAAGATTGGCGCAATCACTTCTTCGATATGCGGCAGCGGAATAATCTTCATATTTTCGCTGCTGGTGAAACCAGCATCTTCGTCAGCAAAGACATACAACTCACCGCCGCGCGCTCGAACTTCTTCGATGTTGGATTTCAATTTCTCCAACAGTTCGTTGTTCGGGGCAACCACGACAACCGGCATATCTGCATCAATCAGCGCCAGTGGGCCGTGTTTCAGTTCGCCTGCTGCATAGGCTTCAGCATGAATGTAAGAGATCTCTTTCAGCTTCAGCGCCCCTTCCATCGCGATCGGATACTGATCGCCACGGCCGAGGAACAGCGCATGGTGCTTGTCAGAGAAACCTTCTGCCAGAGATTCGATGAGCTTGTCTTGAGACAGCATCTGCTCAATACGCGCTGGCAGCGCCTGCAAACCATGAACGATGTCATGTTCAATCTGCGCATCCATACCGCGCAGACGGCCAACACGAGCCACCAGCATCAGCAGAACGGTAAGCTGGGTAGTGAAGGCTTTAGTCGAGGCCACACCAATCTCTACGCCCGCTTTGGTCATCAGCGCCAGATCGGATTCACGCACCAGCGAGGAACCCGCAACGTTACAGATAGCCAGCGACCCCAGATAGCCCAGCTCTTTGGACAAACGCAGCGCCGCCAGCGTATCCGCCGTTTCACCGGACTGAGACAGGGTAATCATCAAGCTGTTCTTACGCACAGCCGGTTTGCGATAGCGGAACTCGGAAGCAATTTCTACGTCGCACGGAATCCCTGCCAGCGCTTCAAACCAGTAGCGGGAAACCATACCGGAGTTGTAGGACGTCCCGCAGGCAATAATCTGAACGTGCTCAACCTTCGCCAGTAGTTCATCCGCTTTCGGGCCAAGTTCAGAAAGATTGATCTCGCCGTGGCTGAAACGCCCTTCAAGGGTGTTCTTAATCGCCATCGGCTGTTCGTAGATCTCTTTCTGCATATAGTGACGATACGCGCCTTTGTCACCGGCATCGTAATTCACTTTTGATTCGATTTCTTCGCGTGTAGCAAGCTGGCCTGATTTATCAAACACGCGCACGTCACGACGGGTAATTTCCGCCACATCGCCTTCTTCCAGGAACATGAAGCGGCGCGTCACAGGCAATAATGCTAGCTGATCGGAAGCAATGAAGTTCTCACCCACACCACGACCAATCACCAGCGGGCTACCAGAACGGGCAGCAACCAATACGCTTGGGTCGCGGTTATCCAACACCACCATGCCATAGGCACCGCGCAGTTGTGGAATAACACGCTTAACGACGTCAACCAGCGTTCCGCCATTCTGTTTCTGTTCAAAATGGACTAGATGGGCAACCACTTCCGTATCGGTTTCAGAAACAAAATGATAGCCGCGACCAATCAGCAATTCGCGCAGCGGCTCGTGGTTTTCGATAATACCGTTATGGACGATAGTGATATGTTCAGAAACATGCGGGTGTGCATTCTCTTCAGAAGGTTCACCGTGCGTTGCCCAGCGCGTATGGGCGATACCCGTACCGCCGTGTAGATCATGCTCATCAGCAGCCTGAGACAACACCTGTACTTTACCCAGACGACGTAAACGGGCGACATGCCCTTCGCTGTCAACAACCGCCAGCCCCGCTGAGTCATAGCCGCGGTACTCAAGACGGCGTAAACCTTCCAACAAAATTTCAGCAACATCACGTTGCGCAACTGCGCCTACAATTCCACACATCGATGGTATTCCTATAAAAGTGACATATTGTGTCACCAGGGATGTCTTAGACCTGATTGTTCCGGTTTTTCCGGGTTCCCCGAGCCTTGTAGAGAGTTGGGGATTATTATGTTTTGTTTTGTGCTCTGGGAGACCAAAACACAAGACAACACAACCTCCGCCACAAGCGGAGGTATACCATTCAACGACTATTTTTTCTTCACCGGACGTTGCCAGCCGGAGATATGCCGTTGTTTCACACGACCGATCACCAGTTCGTTCTCTGCGACATCGCGCGTGACCGTTGTGCCTGCGCCAATTGTCGCACCGTTGGCAACGCTGACGGGGGCCACAAGTTGCGTATCCGAACCGACAAACACATCATCACCAATAATCGTTTTGTGTTTATTCGCACCGTCATAATTACAGGTGATTGTTCCAGCACCAATATTAACACCGGAACCAATATCCGCATCACCTAAATAGCTAAGGTGTCCCGCTTTCGATCCTTTCCCCAAACGCGCTTTTTTCAGTTCAACAAAATTGCCAACGTGCGCCCCCTCGGCCAGTTCAGCGCCAGGGCGCAAGCGGGCAAATGGCCCAACGGTGCACTGCGCTTCCAGAACGGCATCTTCCAGTACGGAATAAGGGCTGATCTCACAATCATCGCCAATGATGCAATTTTTGATCACACAGCCGGCACCAATTTTCACCCGGTTGCCGAGTTGAACATGGCCTTCCATAACCACATTGACATCAATCACCACATCGCGACCATGAGTCAGTTCACCACGCAGATCAAATCGTGCCGGATCGAGCAGCATAACGCCAGCCAGTAGCAGCTTATCCGCCTGTTCACACTGATAAACCCGCTCCAGCGCCGACAGTTGCAGCCGATTATTGACGCCCTCAACTTCACTCAGTCGCTCGGGATGGACCGCTTCAACGCGCTGACCTTCTTCCGCCGCCATCGCAATAATGTCGGTGATATAAAATTCGCCCTGTGCATTGTTGTTGTTCAACTGGCTTAACCAGCGCTTCAAATCTTTACCGTTGGCAATCAAAATGCCGGTATTTATCTCGTTAATCTGGCGCTGTGCTTCACTGGCATCTTTGTGCTCGACAATCCCGACTACGGCACCGTTTTCACGCACAATCCGCCCATAGCCCGTCGGATCGTTCAGTTTCACCGTCAACAGACCGATACCACCCTGCGGCTTAGCATCACGTAAACGCCCCAGCGTTTGCGACGAAATTAGCGGCACATCGCCATATAACATCAGGATATCTTCATCATCGGCAAAATGAGGGGCTGCTTGCTGCATCGCATGGCCGGTTCCCAACTGTTCCGCTTGCAGCACCCAATTCAATGCCGGATCGGCCAATTCACGTTTTAACAAATCCCCGCCGTGGCCGTATACCAGATGAACATGCTGCGCACCTGTCGTCATGGCCGCATCAATCACATGCTGAACCATCGGTTTGCCTGCCAGTTGATGCAACACTTTAGGAAGGTCGGAATACATACGGGTTCCTTTACCCGCCGCGAGAATAACCACACTCATAGCACTATTTGACATAAGCATCCTGACAATACGAAGCCACTGCCCCGCAGAATAAAAATGACTAGCCGATTACGGCCTGAATAACCAGAGTTTACCGAAATTCCGGCATAACGCAGATGATTTTTGGTGAGCTTTTTCTGAAAGTCGCTCGCAAAGTCCCGAATACTCATGAGGAAAGAACGAGATCCTCAACAACAAAAATGGCACGTGGTTTTATAAAAAGCAGACTTTGTTTTTAAGTATTTCTATTTGTGACACACACAAAAGAAACAGCGTTTCATTTATAGCAATATACGCGGGCGAATAATTCAATAATGAAGGAGACACAATGAAACGTTGTTCTTCACAAAAATGTGATTTTGTACGGAAACACCGTTCTTCACGCCTCGCAGCCGTCGCGTTGACGAATGCATTACTTTTCAGCTTCAGTGCACACGCCGCGACAGAATCAACACCCGTCTGGCACGGTATCGCCTTTGGTCAATCAACAGACGTAAACTTTTCATCCAATGTTCTGCCGGAAAAAATTGGTGTTAATGATGTCACCATTAACGGTAAGAAGTTAGCGCCGGGAGACAATGTCGATTTGTCCGCACCTATCACGATTGAGAGTCGTGGCGGAAAGATTGCCAATACCCATGATGGGTTGACGTTCTTCTATACGCAGTTGCCTGCCAATGTGAATTTTACACTTCAGTCTGATATTACCGTGGAACAATTTGGGCCAGAAAATGGTGCCAAGCCTGCGGCTCAGGAAGGGGCAGGAATTCTGGTGCGCGATATTATCGGCATTCCGCGTCAGGAACCGTTGAAAGAAGGGTATGAGGAATTCCCTGCGGCATCCAACATGGTGATGAACGCCATCATGACGCAGGATAAAAAATCTCATACTGAAATCAAGCTACAGGCGATTTTGCGTAATGGCGTGACACAGCCGTGGGGCAACGCGGGCGCGAAAATTACCAAAACCAGCTACCAGGAAAATGTCAATCTGGAGCAAACCCCGACTTTCCGTCTGAAACTGGAGCGCACCAACGACGGCTTCATAACCTCTTATGCACCGAAAGGCACGGATAACTGGGTATCAAAAGAAGTCAAAGGCGCAGATGTCGTTACCAAGCTGGATAAAGACCACTACTACGTCGGTTTCTTTGCCTCCCGTAACGCCAAAATCACCGTCAGCAATGCACAGTTGACGACGACACCGGCGCAAACCAAAGCCTCACCGGAATTTAAAGTCAAGGCTTACGATCCGTTACTACAGGTGATGTCATCGCCTAAAACCACCAGCGAACACTATGTTGTACAGGCTAAAGCCAATTACAACGGCACGATCGCCGTTTCACAAGACGGTAAATCGCTGGGCGATGCCAAGCAGGTAAAAGCTGGCGAGACGTTCTCTCTGCCAGCAAAAATTGCCGGTAATAGTGCTGAATTCAAGATCGCCTACCAGCCTGCTGAAGGGGATGATAAAGCAGTAAAAGAGAGCACGTTCAAAGTTGAAAAAGTGGCTTATGCAGACGCAAAAAATCTGTATGTTTCGCCACAAGGTTCAGCCAGCAACGACGGCAGTAAAAATGCCCCGCTCGATTTAGCCAGCGCCGTCGCCGCTCTACCAGCAGGCGGCACCATTTGGCTCAACGATGGCGATTACAGCGCAACTGAAATCCCTGTCAGCGCCAGCGGCCAGCAAAAAGCTGTCAAGAACCTGTTTACCGTCGGTAATAAAGCGGTCATTCACGGCCTGCAACTAAAAGCTAGCCATTGGCATGTTAAAGGGATTGAAATCACCGAGAAGCCGTTCCGTATAGAGGGAAGCTACAACACCATCGAACGCGTTCTGGCGCACCACGCTGACGATACCGGTATTCAGGTGACCTCGACGGCCGATGTTGGCAGACCACTGTGGGCCAGCCATAACCTGATCCTGAACTCAGAATCTCACAGCAACCAGGACCCAGGCAAAATTAACGCTGACGGTTTCGCGGTGAAAATGCGTGTAGGTGAAGGCAACGTAATCCGCGGTGCGTTCTCGCACAACAACGTCGATGACGGCTTCGACCTGTTTAACAAAATTGAAGACGGTGCAAACGGCGTTGTGGTGATCGAGAATTCAATTGCCATGAACAACACCAGCAATGGCTTCAAAATGGGGGGTGAAGGTCAGCCAGTGGCGCATCAGGTCAAACACAGCATTGCCGTGGGCAATAAACTTGATGGTTTCACTGATAACTTCAACCCTGGCGCACTGATCGTTGAAGACAATATCGCGTTAGATAACGAGCGCTTTAACTTCATTTTCCGCCCAAGCCCTTACTCTGGCCCAGAAAAACAAGGTGTCTTTAAGAACAACGTTTCACTGAAAACCAAAGCGGGTAAATATGATGATGCAGTTGTCGGAAATATCGATAACACCAACTACTTCATCAAGGGCGACCGTTCTGTTAATGCGCAAGGTAAGGAAGTCACCGTAAATAACTTCGTTTCGGTTATCGTCCCGGAGACGTTTACACGTGATGCCAAAGGCAATCTGGTACTTGGCGATTTCCTGAAGAAGAAATAAGCCTCTTCAACAAAATGCCTGCTCTCACAGTAGTGCTGATCCGTTAAGGATCTGTTGAACGAGCCAATAGCGGTATAAGAATCCGGAAATGTTCTTCATTTTCGGGTTCTTTTATGTGTCTTTCTCAGGCCATTGATCTCGTTTCCCATTACGATTAGACCCGTAATCCTTTGACTTCTCTTCGCTATTTTCTTGACCCAGAACTTATTGCTCGTTTCCCTGAGTCCGGCGCCGTCACCCTGCGTAAACGCCGTCGTCCTATGGAAGCCAACCGTAAAAACGGCTCCGGCAAAAAGACCATTACTTGCCAGCAGGCATGTTTATGCCACGATTCGTTTCATTACCTGAATGAAGTCCGCCGTTATTTTATCTTCATAAGGATGTTGCCCATTTTCAATCACCCAGCGTCCTCCCGTCATAACCCTTTTTATCGGGTTCGTTGAACAGGCGAAAATCCATCGGTTCAGACGCTCACGATCGCTGGCAGTGGCAAGAAATGGATCACGACTGTCGAGCAACAGCATATCGGCGCGATCGCCCACCGACAGTTGACCAATAGCCTGTCCCAGCGCACGGCGCCCTCCTTGCAATGCACCCTGATACAATACATTACCGATATAAGGTTCATCCGGCAGATGCAGTAAGTTACGTCGCCGTTTGTTTAATCGCTGCCCATACTCAAACCAGCGTAAATCCTCGCTGACGCTGACGCTGATATGGCTGTCGGAACCAATTCCCCATCGCCCCTTCTGCTCAAGATAGTCCGGTCCAGGGAAAATACCGTCGCCAAGATTGGCTTCGGTGGTCAGGCACAAACCCGTCACTGCGCCGGACGCAGCAATCTGCTGAGTTTCCTGCCGCGTAAGATGTGTGGCGTGAACCAGACACCACTGCTCATCCACCGGCATATGGCGATAGAGCCACTCCACCGGGCGCAACCCGGACCAGGCCACGCAGTCATCAACCTCTTTTTGCTGCTCAGCAATATGAATATGTATAGGCTGCGGTTGTGGGCTGGCTTTGAGCACGCTCTGCATCTGTTCCGGTGTGACGGCACGCAGCGAGTGGAAACACAACCCGGTGCGCTGCATCGGCTCAGCGGCAAGCTGCGCTGTCAGCGTCTCATGCAACGCAAGATAGCTTTCCGTATCGTGAATAAAGCGGCTCTGTCCAGTGGTAGCCGCCTGCCCGCCAAAACCCGAGAAGGAGTAAAGCACCGGCAGCAATGTGAGACCAATGCCAGCCGTTTTGGCCGCCTGCGAGATACGCAATGCCAGTTCAGCAGGCTGCGCGTAAGGTTTTCCGCCGCGATCATGGTGCAAATAGTGAAATTCAGCGACCGAGGTGTAACCGGCTTTCAGCATTTCGATGTACAGATAGCTGGCGATCGTTTCCAGTTGTTCGGGGGTGATTTTATCTACCAGTCGGTACATGAGATCGCGCCATGTCCAGAAGCTGTCCGCCGGATCGCCCACTACTTCGGTCAACCCCGCCATCACGCGCTGAAATGCGTGTGAATGCAGGTTCGGCATGCCCGGCACCAGGAAGCCGTCCAGACACATGCAGTTGTCATCCGCCTGGCTTCCACTTTCCAGAGCAGTGATCATGCCCTGTGTGGAAACCGTAATGCGGACATTATCCGCCCAGCCCTGCGGCAACAATGCTTTTGTCGCGAAATATACCGTCATATATCCCTCACTGTTAGCTGCTATTTTAGATGTATATACATGCATATATATATACATCTAATTGTGCGTAGAGTAAACTTCAACGGTCATCCGGGCGAGGAAAGGGTTAATGGAGCAAAGAGATATTTTTAAGGCAACCGCAGACGAAACTCATCTCGATCAGCCCGCCCCTCTCTATGAAAGGGTGAAAAGCACGATCAAGATCAATATCCACAGCGGTGCCTGGCCTGCGAACTACCGCGTGCCATCCGAAAGCAAATTGGTCAGTCAGTTTGGTTACAGCCGGATGACCATTAACCGCGCCCTGCGTGAACTGACCACTGAAGGGCTGCTGGTGCGTATGCAAGGTGTCGGGACGTTTGTCGCCGAAGTGCGCGGGCAATCTGCGCTGCTGGAAATTAACAACATCGCCGATGAAATTGCCAGCCGTGGCCATCGCCATCATGCGCGTGTACTGGAGTTGACACAACTGCATGCAGATACCCAACAATCGCTGACCTTTAACCTGCCGAAAGGCGGCCTCCTGTTCCACTCGCTGATTTGCCATTACGAAAATGGCGTTCCGGTGATGCTGGAAGACCGGATGGTGAATAAACTGATTGTGCCAGACTATCTGCAGCAGGATTTCACCCGCATCACCCCAAATGCCTATCTCTCTTCCATCGCACCGATTGTCGAGGGTGAGCACATTATTGAAGCTGTCAACGTTCCGCGTAGCGAATGCGTCTATCTGGAAATTGATGAGCACACGCCCTGCCTGCAAGTAAACCGCCGCACCTGGACCGGTAGCCAGGACAAGAAAATTGTCACCAGTGTACGCCTGGTCTATCCAGGTACGCGCTACCGCTTGGAAGGAAGCATGTGCAAATGAGGCTGCTGCCTTATACCGGCTACGCCGAAATGCGTTGGAAAAATGGCCAGGGCGTTACCCGCGAAGTGTGCCGTTTTCCCGCAGGCGAACAGTATGACTGGCGTATATCGATAGCAACAATCCGCGAAAATGGCGCGTTTTCGCGTTTTCCCGGCTACCTGCGCAATATCAGTGTGCTGGAAGGCGAAGGCATGTTTCTGACCATCGATGGTCAGCGCAGCGCATTAATCCCGCCTTTTAAGGCGATGGGTTTTAAGGGCGACAGCGTCGTTTCCTGCGAAATTGTCGGCGGGCCGTTACTCGATTTCAACGTGATCTACTGCCGCGAAACCACCGAATCGAGAGTACGCTGGATGCAAGCTGGAGAGTGGCAACATCAGCAGGGAACCCTGCTGATGTTCAACGCCGGAAATGCTCTGAACGTCACCGTCTCGGGTGAGCATCATACCCTACAACAGTACGACAGCCTGCTGATCAATAGTTCGGCGACGGTTGCCGTCAATGACATCGACGCGCTTATCGCCTGCGTGACGCTGACATCGCGCTAACGCCCGCTCATAAGCCGCCCCACACTGAGCGGCATCTCGTAGCTGGACAGCCGTGCGACGCTTAGTGCCTACGTTTCCGGTTCATCAGGCTGAACTCGTTGGCTAATCAGTTCCGCGAGATGCGTCTCCTCACCGTTGATACGCTGGTGGCTTTACCCATCGGCCCCCTCCTTAATCAGTAACGCGAGTTGGCGGCTCAGCTCACAACCAGAAATCAAATCCCGGACGGCATGCATATCTGTGTACAGCGGCGTGTCGGTTTCACGAAACGCCACGTGCTGGCGCACCATCGAAAGCGTCAGTTCCGTGCCAACCGAGGCCCGCAGCGGGCGGTGAAATTCAATCGCTTGACAGGCGCACAGCAGCTCAATAGCCACGATATCCACCGCGTTCGCCACTGCCTGCATCGCTTTTCGCGCCGAGGAAACGCCCATGCTGATATGATCTTCCTGCCCGGCACAGGTAGACACCGTGTGTACGCTGGCGGGTGCCGCCAGACTGCGGTTATTCCCGGCGAGCGCAGCGGCAACATATGGCGGGATCATCATCCCGGAATTAGCGCCACTTTTACCGACCAGAAACGCCGGTAAGCCGCTGAGATACACGTTAGTAATGCGGTCTGAACGTGCCTGCGAAGCAGTACTAAGCTGTGCGATAGCCACCGCCAGCGCATCGAGTGCCAGCGCCAGCGGTGCACCGTGACCGTTACCGCCAGGCAAAATCACCAGCGCATCGTCTTCAATTAAAAACACGGGGTTATCGGTTACCGAATTGAGTTCGGTGGTGACGATATGACGGCAATGTGCCAGTTGATCGCGCACCGCTCCATGGATTTGCGGGATGCAACGCAGGCTGAGCGCGTCCTGCACCCGATGGTCGCGGTAGTGCTGAAGGATCTCACTGCCATGCAGTAAACGGCGCAAAATCTGCGCCGTTTCTTGTTGTCCGTCATGGGGACGCAGAGCGTGCAGACGCGCGTCATAGCCGCGGGTGTTGCCTTTCAACGCTTCGAGACACATGCCGCCGGCCATATCGGCAACAGGCAGCAACTGCTCGAAATCCCGCACAGCCAGACAGGCCAGCGCGGTGATTTCGTAAGTGCCGCTGATCAGCGCGTGCCCTTCGCGCGGACCGGGAATGCGTGGCGGAATGCCCGCCTTTGCCAGCGCCTCAGCAGAGGGTAATAACTCGCCCTGATACCAGCACTGCCCTTCACCAAACAGCGATAAACCGATGTGCGCGGTGGCTATCAGATACCCTACAGAACCATTGGCAGGTGACCACGGCGTCACCTGCCGGTTCAGCATCAGACATATCCGCTGTGCCAGCCCGGAACTGACGCCGCTGTAGCCCTGTAATAGCGATTTCAGCATTACCGCCATCATGGCCCGTACTTCCCGCACCGACAGATCGGCACCCATGCCGCAGGCGTGGCTGCGCAACATGTTGAGCTGTACGCTGGCAATTTGATCCGCAGAGAGACGCTCGGTCACCAGGTCTCCCACGCCGGTCGTCAGGCCATAAATCACCTTCCCATCAGCAATGGCGTTGTGAATGTAACCGCTGACCTTATCCATCTGCATCAGCGCATCATCAGCCAGAACAACCGGCGCACCATCGGCAATTCGCACCAGTTCATCAATGGTAGTGGCATGAGTGCCTAGGGCTACCGCATTCATTTGCGGCGTGGAAGAACGGGTCGTTGTCGTCATATCACTATCGTTCCTTACTTGCTTAGTTGGTGTTTAACCAGCCACTGGTGCGCCACATCATCAATGCTGGCAAATTCAGCAAGCTGTTCGTTCATGGCAATCAGGTCTTCGGTGGTCAGTTGCGCGGAGATTTTATTCAGCGTGCTTTCAATGGTTGGATTCAGCGTGCTGCTGGCGACAATCGGCACAATGTTCTGTGCGGCAAACAGGTGTTTCGGATCTTCCAGCGCAACCAAGTGATCTTTTTTGATTTCCGGAGTGGTGGAGGTCAGGTCAGCTACCTGAATCTGGTTGTTTTTCAGCGCGGTAAGCGTCAGCGGGCCAGCAACATCCAGCACTTTGAAGGTTTTAAAATTCAGACCGTAGACGTCACGCAGACCGGGAACACCTTCATGGCGAGTTTTCCACTCAGCCGGGCCACCAAGCACTAGCTGCCCGGCGACGGGTTTCAGGTCATCGATAGTTTTCAGTTTGTATTTGTCGGCCGTTTTCTTCGTTACCACCAGCACATCGCTGTTCTGCGCCCTTGAAGTGTTCAGCATTTTTACTTTTTCTGGCAGATTAGTGGCAAGTGCTTTCGCCACATCTTCCGAGCTGTGCGCTTCGCTTTTCGCATCCAGATAACTCAGCAATGCGCCGCTGTACTCCGGGATCACGGTGATCGAACCGTCCAGCAATGCCGGAATATAGACTTCACGGCTGCCAATATTGAGTTTTTTCTCGACAGGAATGTTTTGCGCTTCCAGCGCCCCGGCGTAGATCGTCGCCAATAACTGATTTTCCGGAAAATCCGCTGAACCAATAATCACTTTCTGGCCGGCATCAGCAGCCCAGACAGAAGAAGCGACAGACAACAGTGCGGCACTGAACAACGTGAAATAGCGTTTCTTAATCATCTTATTAACCTTCTGTAATTAAAGGACTAAACATCACTGATTTTTGGTTTTCCGGGTGATGCCCGGTGAAACCACGACTTTCCCTGAAAACGAAAAAAAGAGATCAATGACCAATGCCAGCAGCGCGACAAGGAGAGCCCCGGCCGTCATCTGCGCAAAGTCATTGGCAGCGCGTCCGTCGATAATCAACCGTCCCAGACCGCCGAGTGAAACGTATGCCGCGATGGTCGCGGTGGAGACAATCTGCAATGCCGCGCTGCGGATCCCAGAGAGGATTAGCGGCATCGCGCAAGGCAACTCGACTTGCCACAGCACCTGAAGCGGCGTCAGGCCAATCCCATTTGCCGCGTCATGCACGCTGGGATCAACAGAGCGGATACCCGCGTGCACGCCCAGCGCCACTGGCGGCAACGCCAGCACCACCAGCACGATGATGCAGGGCAGTACAAACGCCATATCCGATTCGAAATAGCCCGCCAGCAGGATCACCAGCAAAATAATCAGGCCAAATGAAGGCAGCGATCGCAGGGCGTTGGTGGTGCCAATCAGTAGCGCCTCCCCTTTCCCGGTATGCCCGGTGTAGCAGCCAACCGGGAAGGCAATGGCGACAGCAATCGCCAGCGCCACCGCGCTGTAACCGATATGCTGCAACAACAGCGGTACAATGCCGTCATCGCCATACCAGTGGCTGAGATCGAAAAACCATTCAGTCATCAGTTATCCCCTTTGCGGTTGCCAGCGGCTTAAAGAACGGGTTATCGCCACCACCAGGCAATCCAGAATGAAGGCCAGCGCGATGCACAGCACAATCGCGGCGATAATCGGAGTGAGGAACTGGAGCTGAAACCCCTGAGTAAACAGCGAACCCAACTGCGGTGCGCCAATCAGCGCGGCTACAGACACAATACTGACGTTAGAGACCACCGCCACACGCAGCCCGGAACCGATCACCGGCACAGCAAGTGGTAGATCAATCTGCCAAAATTGCTGTAGTGGTTTGAACCCCAGCGCAAAAGCAGACTGCCGGGTATCTTCAGCGACGGAATCCAGCCCGTCGCACACGGTTCTCACCAGCAGCGCAAAGCTGTAAATGGTCAACGCCACAACCACGTTGATCGGATCAAGAATTTGCGTATTCAGCAGCGGCGGCAGCAGTACGAACAGCGCCAGCGAAGGAATGGTGTACAACAGGCCGAAAAGGTTAAGGATCACCCCTTTCACTTTCGGCATGCTGTTAACCGCCCAGCCCACCGGGATAGCCAGCAGCAAACCTATCAGGATCGGCGTAATCGACAAATAGCAGTGCCAGAGCAGCAGGTTGAGGATCCTGTCGCTTTGCCCCCACAGCCAGTCAAACCTCATAGCGCCTCCTGTGTCAGGGATTTACAGGCATCCAGCACATGCTCCAGTGCCAGCGATCCCTGCGGGACAAGCTGTTCATCAACGACCACGGCGCGATGGCAAGGGGAGCTGAGCGCCGAATCCAGCAACTGGCGCAACGTGCCGCCCTGCGGAGAAAAAGTCGCGCCGAGATTCACGTTTTCTGGCGTAATCACCGTCGCCTGCTGATACGTGTCAAACCAGCCGCAAGCTTTACCCTGCTGCGTGACCAGCAGCCAGCGTTGCGCGTTGATACCACGCGACTCAAGCGTTGCGCCCATTTCAATGGTGGATTCAGCCTGCAACGCCGCCAGCGGCGCGGAGGTGTGGAAACTGAGTTTGCGATAACCGCGATCGCGGCCAATGAAGTCGGCAACAAATTCACTTTGCGGCGCATTCAGCAATTCGCCCGGCGTAGCCAGTTGCGCCAGTTTGCCGCCGGGTTTCAGCACCGCAACGCAATCACCTAGCTTCATCGCTTCATCGATATCGTGCGTGACCATAATGATGGTCTTACTGACCTCTTTCTGAATGCGCAGAAACTCTTCCTGCAACTGTTCACGTACAACGGGATCGACCGCGCTGAAGGGTTCGTCCATCAGCATAAATTCCGGATCAGCGGCCAGCGCACGCGCCACGCCGACGCGCTGCTGTTGCCCACCGGAAAGCTGCCACGGGTAGCGTTTCGCCAGTTGCGGCGCCAGACCAACCACCGCCAGTAATTCCGCCGCTCTGGCTCTGGCTTTGCTTTTCGTCGCGCCGTTAAGGATAGCGGTGGTGGCGATGTTATCGATGATGGTTTTATGCGGGAACAACCCGGCATTCTGGATCACGTACCCAATGCGCCGACGCAACTGCACAACATCCATTTGTGCGGTGGATTCCCCATTGAGCAAAATCGTGCCGGAAGAGGGTTCGATCAATCGGTTGATCATGCGTAATGAGGTGGTTTTTCCGCAGCCAGACGGCCCTACCAGCACGGTAATTTTGCCTCCCGGCGCGACAAGGTTCAGGCCATCGACCACGACGGTGCCGTCGTCGTAATGCTTGGTCACATTGTTGAAAGTAATCATCGTTACGCCTCATGGTCATCATTTACCGTCCCGTTGTGACGGCAATGCAAAATGCTTTATGTATATCCTTGTATGTACAACCTGCAAACCATGTGCCATAACGTAATCGCAACATTTACTGTTAAAATAAAAACCATTAAAAACAATATAATAATAATATACAGTTAATGAAACCTGCACAAATTAGCGGATTAACGCCTGTTTATCGCTCTGCCTGCTCCCCAGAAACACGCGCATAAATGCACTTAAAATGATCATTTTTTACCAAAAAGCACAATAATGGTGCAATAAATCGCGCTAAAACCATCACCCTCTACGCAAACAAAAAATCAAAAAAAAATAACATTATGTTTTAAATGAAAAATTAATCATTTTTCCAAAGTGGCACTATATGTGCTTATCATGTATATACAAGATGTATAAAACAGCATCGTAACGTCAGTGAACATTTATTCCGCCATCAAACAGAGAAGGTAAACCGCATGAGTAGTGAATTTTCCCGTTATCGTGATGTTGAAATCAGGGCGCCGCGCGGCAACACATTGAATGCTAAAAGCTGGTTGACCGAAGCGCCGCTGCGTATGCTGATGAACAACCTTGATCCCGAAGTCGCGGAAAACCCGAAAGAACTGGTGGTTTACGGGGGAATAGGACGGGCAGCGCGTAACTGGGAGTGCTTTGACAAAATGGTCGAGGTGCTGAAACAGCTTAATGATGATGAAACGCTGCTGGTGCAATCCGGCAAACCGGTCGGCGTATTTAAAACCCACAGTAACGCGCCGCGCGTCCTGATCGCCAACTCCAACCTGGTCCCCCACTGGGCCAACTGGGAACACTTCAACGAACTTGATGCCAAAGGGCTGGCGATGTACGGCCAGATGACCGCCGGATCCTGGATCTACATCGGCAGCCAAGGCATCGTTCAGGGCACCTACGAAACTTTTGTTGAAGCGGGGCGCCAGCACTATAACGGCAGCCTGCACGGACGCTGGGTGCTGACCGCAGGCCTAGGGGGAATGGGCGGCGCTCAACCGCTGGCCGCAACCCTGGCGGGGGCATCTTCGCTGAATATTGAATGCCAGCAGTCGCGTATCGACTTCCGTCTACGTACCCACTACGTCGATGAGCAGGCCAGCGATCTGGATGACGCACTGGCCCGAATCGCCCGCTATACCGCGGAAGGGAAAGCGGTATCCATTGCTCTGCACGGAAACGCGGCGGAAATTTTACCGGAACTGGTAAAACGCGGCGTGCGTCCGGATATGGTAACCGACCAGACCAGTGCCCACGATCCGCTCAACGGTTACCTGCCGCAGGGTATGAGCTGGGAAGAGTACCGCGCCCGCGCGCAGTCCCACCCGGCGGAGACGATCAACGCGGCGAAAGCCTCAATGGCAGAGCATGTTAAAGCTATGCTCGCCTTCCAGCAGCAGGACATTCCTACCTTCGATTACGGCAATAATATCCGCCAGATGGCGAAAGAGATGGGGGTGGAAAACGCTTTTGATTTCCCTGGTTTTGTTCCGGCCTATATTCGCCCGCTGTTCTGCCGAGGCATTGGCCCGTTCCGCTGGGCGGCGCTTTCCGGCGATCCGGAAGATATCTATCGCACCGACGCAAAAGTCAAAGAACTGATCCCCGATGACGAACACCTGCACCACTGGCTGGATATGGCCAGAGAACGCATCAGCTTCCAGGGGCTGCCGGCTCGTATCTGCTGGGTGGGGTTGGGGCAGCGCGCCCGCCTGGGTCTGGCGTTTAACGAAATGGTTCGCAGCGGCGAACTGTCAGCGCCGGTGGTGATCGGCCGCGATCACCTTGATTCCGGCTCCGTTGCCAGCCCTAACCGTGAAACCGAAGCGATGCAGGACGGCTCCGACGCGGTATCCGACTGGCCGCTGCTAAACGCGCTGCTGAATACCGCCAGCGGGGCAACTTGGGTTTCCCTGCACCACGGCGGCGGCGTAGGGATGGGCTTCTCCCAACACTCCGGCGTGGTCATCGTCTGCGACGGCAGCGATGAAGCGGCGGAACGCATCGCCCGGGTGCTGAGCAACGACCCGGCCACCGGCGTGATGCGCCATGCGGATGCGGGTTACGACATTGCGATTGAATGCGCCAGGGCACAGGGGCTCAACCTGCCAATGATTACGGATTAACTTCTCCGGCGAAGGAGGGGCTATATCCTGCGAAAAATTCAGTCCGCCACAGAGGCGGCTGACACTGCGATCAGCCGTTAAGGAGAACACTATGTATACCCTTTGGCACCATTGCCGGATCGCTACTATGTCCGGTGGACATTATCAGTTGCTTGATGATGGTGCGATGCTGACCCACGGCTCAGCACTGTTGTGGGTTGGTATGCGGGAGGAACTGCCGGACTTGCCCGTCGCGAAGCGGGTGGATCTACTGGGCCGGGTAGTGACGCCGGGGCTGGTGGATTGCCACAGCCATGCGGTGTTTGGCGGCGATCGGGCCCGGGAGTTTGAAATGCGCCTCAATGGGGCGAGCTATGCGGAGATAGCAGCCGCCGGCGGGGGGATCGCCAGTACGGTCAATGCCACGCGGCAGGCCAGCGAAAACCAACTACTGGAGAGAGCCAAGCTGCGTATCGAGGCGATGTGCCGGGACGGCGTGACGGCGCTGGAAATCAAATCCGGCTACGGCCTGGACCTGGCTAACGAACGAAAAATGCTGCGGGTAATCCGCCGGTTAGGCGACGCCTTGCCGCTTACCGTGCGCAGTACCTGCCTGGCTGCCCATGCGGTGCCCGTCGAGTATCAGGATCGAGCGGATGCCTGGATTGACTACATTTGTGAACGACTTCTGCCGGAACTTCATCAGGAAGGATTGGTGGATGCGGTGGATGCGTTCTGCGAGCACCTGGCTTTTTCGCCCTCTCAGGTGAAGAGGGTATTCCAGACTGCCCAGCGACTGGGGCTGCCGGTGAAGATCCACGCCGAGCAGTTGTCGCTACAGCATGGGGCTGCGTTGGCCGCTCGCTATCATGCACTGTCGGCGGATCATCTCGAATATTTGTGCGAAGAAGATATCAACGTGATGGCGCGCCAGGGCACGGTGGCGGTTCTGTTGCCCGGCGCGTATTACTTCCTGCGTGAAAAACAGCTACCGCCACTGGAGCTGCTGCGCCAGTACAGAGTACCGATAGCCCTTGCCAGCGATTTAAATCCCGGAACTTCACCGGTGTTGTCCCTGCGACTGATGATGAACATGGCCTGTACGCTGTTTCACATGACGCCGGAAGAGGCACTGGCCGGGGTGACGATTAACGGCGCAAAAGCGCTGGGGCTGGATCAGATCTGCGGCTCTCTGGAAGCCGGAAAAGAAGCCAATTTTGTGGCATGGGACATCGCTCATCCGGCGGAGCTAAGCTACTGGCTGGGGGGCTCCCTTGCCAAACAGGTAATTTATCAAGGTAAGGAGGTTTATCGTGATTAAGGCGTTTGATTTCCGGCAAGGGAACCTGCCGCTGCTGGTCAGTATGCCCCATCCGGGAACGTTATTAACCCCGGAAGTTGCCCACGGCCTCACGCCGAGAGCACAGCGTCTGGAAGATACCGACTGGCATATTCCCTTGCTCTATCAGACCATCGCGGACATGGGAGCCAGCACGCTGTGCGCCCGTTATTCCCGCTATGTGGTGGATATTAACCGTCCCGCGGACGATAAACCGCTCTACAGTACGGCGACTACCGGACTGTTTACCGATATCTTTTTTGACGGTGAAGCCCTGTTCGTACCGGGCGGTGCGCCGGACGCTGCGGCGAAGGCCGCGATTCTTGAAAACATCTGGCAGCCCTACCACCAGGCTCTGGCCAACGAACTGGCTCGTCTGCGCGAGAAATTCGGCTATGCGCTGCTATGGGATGCTCACTCGATTAAATCCGTGGTGCCGCGCCTGTTCGAAGGACGCTTGCCGGATCTGAACTTCGGCACGGCGGACGGTGCCAGTTGCTCGCCGCAACTCAGCGAGGCACTGCTGGAAAGCTGCGAGGCGTTCCCGCACTACAGCCGGATACTTAACGGTCGCTTTAAAGGTGGGTATATCACCCGCCACCATGGCGACCCCGCGAACCATATTCATGCGGTACAGTTGGAAATGGCCCAGTGCTGCTATATGGATGAAGATAACTTTGCCTATATTCCGGAGAAGGGGCGGCAGGTGCAACAGCTTCTGGAACAGTTGATTATTATCGTGTTGCAGTGGGGACGGAAGAAATATGGTGTGTCCTAAATCTGACTGAGCAACTTTTCCCGATCAACGGGACGCTCGCGAAGAAGCGTCACTGAATCAGCTTGCGCCGCTATCTTCGATTCCATTGAAATCTTCTACAACCGGGTCCGGCGCCACAGCCACCTCGGTGGCGTCAGCCCGGAGGCAATCTTCCTGAGAGTGGTGAAAGAAAGACCTTATAAATATTAAAAAGCTGAGAAAAAAGGCCAGTCAGTTAAAACTGACTGGCCTTCAATTATTTCAAGCTTACCGGTTACATCGCTTTTCTGGTCAGCTCGATAACGCGCAGCTTCGCAATCGCTTTAGTCAGCTCCGCGGAAGCCTGAGCATAATCCACATCGCCATGCGAATTGCGGATATGGTCTTCAGCTTTGCGTTTCGCTTCCAACGCACGGGCTTCATCCAAATCCTGTCCACGAATAGCGGTATCGGACAGTACGGTAACCATATTCGGCTGCACCTCAAGGACGCCACCAGAAAGGTAGATATACTCTTCTTCACCGTGCTGCTTAACGATACGGATCATACCCGGTTTAATGGCAGTGAGCAGAGGGGCATGTCCCGGATAAATACCCAGTTCGCCTTCGCTCCCCGTTACCTGGATCTTCTGCACCAGACCGGAGAACATTTGCTGCTCCGCACTCACAACATCCAGGTGGTAAGTCATAGCCATGTCACCCTCCTACAAGGCGTTACAGTTTCTTGGCTTTTTCCACGACTTCGTCGATGGAACCAACCATGTAGAACGCCTGCTCTGGCAGGTGGTCGTACTCGCCTTCCATAATCCCTTTAAAGCCACGAATGGTGTCTTTCAAGGAAACGTATTTGCCCGGAGAACCGGTAAATACTTCCGCTACGAAGAACGGCTGAGACAGGAAGCGCTGAATCTTACGCGCGCGGGATACCACGAGCTTGTCTTCTTCAGACAGTTCGTCCATACCCAGAATCGCGATGATGTCTTTCAGTTCCTGATAACGTTGCAGAATAGACTGCACGCCACGGGCAACATCATAGTGTTCCTGACCAACAACCAACGGATCCAACTGACGGCTGGTGGAATCCAGCGGGTCAACGGCCGGGTAGATACCCAGAGAAGCGATCTGACGGCTCAGTACCACGGTTGCATCCAAGTGAGCAAAGGTGGTGGCTGGTGACGGGTCAGTCAAGTCATCCGCAGGAACGTAAACGGCCTGAACGGAGGTGATAGAACCGGTTTTGGTTGAGGTGATACGTTCTTGCAGAACGCCCATCTCTTCCGCCAGCGTTGGCTGATAACCTACCGCAGAAGGCATACGGCCCAGCAGTGCAGATACTTCCGTACCAGCCAGGGTATAACGGTAGATGTTATCGACGAACAGCAGTACGTCACGGCCTTCATCACGGAATTTTTCCGCCATGGTCAGACCGGTCAATGCTACGCGCAGACGGTTACCTGGTGGCTCGTTCATCTGGCCATAAACCAGTGATACTTTATCGATTACGTTGGAGTCGGTCATTTCGTGGTAGAAGTCGTTACCTTCACGGGTACGCTCACCAACACCTGCAAACACGGAGTAACCGGAGTGCTCGATCGCGATGTTACGGATCAGCTCCATCATGTTTACGGTTTTACCTACACCCGCACCACCGAACAGACCTACTTTACCGCCCTTGGCAAACGGACACATCAGGTCGATAACCTTGATGCCGGTTTCCAGCAGTTCCTGTGAGTTTGACAGCTCTTCATAGCTCGGAGCGGCGCGGTGAATAGCCCAACGCTCTTCTTCGCCAATGTCGCCTTTCATGTCGATGGGATCACCCAACACGTTCATGATACGACCCAGCGTTGCTTTACCTACCGGCACTTCGATCGGGTGGTCCAGGTTATTCACGTTCAACCCGCGACGCAGGCCGTCAGAAGAACCCATTGCGATACAACGAACGATACCGCCGCCCAACTGCTGCTGCACTTCCAGCACCAGTTTCTCAGCGCCGTTCTCTACCTCAAGCGCATCGTACACCTTCGGTACGGCATCTTGCGGGAACTCGACGTCCACCACGGCGCCGATTACCTGGATAATCTTTCCAGTAGCCATCTTGAATCCTCTACGTAATTCGACAATACGTAATTCGTAAACCTGCTTTAAACCGCGGAGGCTCCCCCGACGATTTCGGTGAGTTCCTGGGTAATGCTGGCCTGACGAGCCTTGTTGTATACCAACTGCAGCTCTTTGATCAGGCTACCGCCGTTATCAGTCGCGGCTTTCATCGCAACCATTCGCGCGGCCTGCTCACTAGCCAGATTTTCTACGACGCCCTGATAAACCTGAGATTCTACATAACGGCGCAGCAGGGTATCCAGCAGCGACTTAGGATCGGGTTCATACAGGTAATCCCAGGCTTTCTTCTTCAACTCACCGTCATCCGAAGGCGGTAACGGTAACACTTGAACAACAAGCGGTTCCTGAGACATGGTATTAATAAACTTGTTGCTTACGATATACAGCTTGTCCAGACGACCTTCGTCGTAGGCTTGCAGCATAACTTTAACCGGGCCGATCAGTTCTGATACAGAAGGGTTATCCCCCATACCGGTAACCTGAGCAACAATGTTTCCGCCTACCGAACCGAAGAAAGAAACCGCTTTGGAACCAATCAGCGCTAAATCAGTTTCAACGCCTTTGTCGCTCCAGGATTTCATATCAGCCAGCAGTTTTTTGAACAGGTTAATGTTCAAACCACCACACAGGCCACGGTCAGTAGACACCACCAAATACCCAACACGCTTAACGTCACGTTCTTCCAGGTACGGGTGTTTATATTCCAGATTTCCTAACGCAAGGTGACCAATCACATTGCGTATGGTTTCCGCATAAGGACGGCTGGCCGCCATACGATCCTGCGATTTACGCATTTTGGAAGCGGCGACCATTTCCATTGCTTTGGTGATCTTCTGCGTATTTTGGACGCTTGCGATCTTACTACGTATCTCTTTTGCGCCGGCCATCTTTGCTTCTCCTCAAAGCCTTGCGGCCTGCTTTACAGCAGGCCACCGGGCGTTACCAGGACTGGGTTGCCTTAAAAGTATCGAGGATGCCTTTAAACTTGCCCTCGATCTCATCGTTATAAGCGCCAGTCTGGTCGATTTGTTGCAGAAGTTCGCCATGCTCACGGTCAGCGTAAGCCAACAGTGCCGCTTCAAAGCTACCGACTTTCGACAGCTCAACATCTTCCAGATAACCACGTTCCGCCGCAAACAGAACCAGAGACTGCTGTGCGACAGACATCGGCGCATACTGTTTCTGTTTCAACAGCTCGGTCACTTTCTGACCGTGGCTCAACTGCTTACGGGTTGCATCATCAAGATCGGAAGCGAACTGAGAGAACGCAGCCAGCTCACGGTACTGTGCCAGTGCGGTACGAATACCACCGGACAGTTTTTTCATGATTTTGGTCTGTGCTGCACCACCCACACGGGATACGGAGATCCCTGGGTTAACCGCAGGACGAATACCGGCGTTAAACAGGTTAGATTCCAAGAAGATCTGACCATCGGTAATCGAGATTACGTTGGTCGGAACGAACGCAGAAACGTCACCCGCTTGCGTTTCGATGATCGGCAGAGCCGTCAACGAACCGGTTTTCCCTTTCACTTCACCCTTGGTGAATGCTTCAACGTAATCGGCGTTAACGCGCGATGCACGCTCCAGCAAACGGGAGTGGAGGTAGAAAACGTCACCAGGATAAGCTTCACGGCCTGGCGGACGACGGAGCAGCAGAGAAATCTGACGATAAGCAACGGCCTGTTTGGACAGGTCATCATAAATAATCAGTGCATCTTCACCACGGTCGCGGAAATACTCACCCATCGCACAACCGGCATACGGTGCCAGATATTGCAGAGCAGCAGACTCGGACGCAGTAGCGACAACGACAATGGTGTTTTCCAACGCGCCATGCTCTTCCAGTTTACGCACCACGTTAGAAATCGTGGAGGCTTTCTGGCCGATAGCGACGTACACACATTTGATACCGGAATCACGCTGGTTGATGATGGCGTCGATGGCCAGCGCGGTTTTACCCGTCTGACGGTCACCGATAATCAGCTCACGCTGACCACGACCGATTGGAATCATGGCGTCAACGGACTTATAGCCCGTTTGTACTGGCTCATCAACGGACTGACGTTCGATAACGCCAGGCGCAATCGCTTCAACCGCAGAGAAACCGTCATGATCCAATGCGCCTTTACCGTCAATCGGTGCGCCCAGCGTGTTGACCACGCGACCCAACAGGCCACGGCCAACCGGAACTTCAAGAATACGGCCGGTGCATTTTACTTTCATGCCTTCAGCCAGATCCGCATACGGCCCCATGACTACCGCACCAACGGAGTCGCGCTCCAGGTTCAGTGCGATTGCATAACGGTTACCCGGCAGAGAGATCATCTCCCCCTGCATCACGTCTGCCAGACCGTGGACACGGATGATTCCGTCACTGACGGAAACAATAGTACCTTCATTGTGAGCTTCGCTCACCACATTGAACTGAGCAATGCGCTGCTTGATCAGTTCGCTGATTTCGGTGGAATTCAGTTGCATGCTCCAGTCCCCTTAAGACTGCAAGACGTCTGCCAGACGTTCCAGACGACCGCGAATGCTGCCATCTATCACCATATCGCCCGCGCGAATAACCACGCCGGCCATGACAGACTTATCAATTTTGCAATTCAGCTTCACTTTGCGTGACAGACGTTTTTCCATAGCGACAGCGATTTTTGATAGCTGCTGCTCATTCAACGTGTTGGCAGAAATCACATCGACGTCAACCGTCGATTCTAGTGCTGCCCGCAGTTGAATAAATTGTTCCAGCACTTCAGTAAGCACCGGTAAACGTCCGTTCTCGGCCATCACCTTAATCAGGTTCTGACCGGCTTCATCAAGTTGATCACCACAAACGGCAATAAACGTTTTCGACAGCTCAATCGGTGCTACTGCACCAGAAAGCAATTCGGCAATCTGTTCATTGCGCGCTACTTCGGCCGAAAACGCCAGCATGTTCTGCCAGCGATCCAAAGCCTGATTATCAACCGCAAAGTCAAAAGCTGCTTTGGCGTAGGGGCGAGCTACCGTGACAAATTCAGACATCAGCCCCTCCCTCCTTACAGTTCAGCGACCAGTTTATCAACGATGTCGCTGTTAGCAGCTTCATCCACGGAACGTTCAATAATTTTCTCGGCACCGGCAATCGCCAATACGGCAACTTGCTTACGCAACTCTTCACGAGCACGCTTACGTTCGGCTTCGATTTCAGCCTGCGCCTGCGCCACAATCTTGTTACGTTCAGCTTCCGCTTCAACTTTCGCCTCATCCAGGATCTGAGCACGGCGTTTGTTCGCCTGTTCAATGATAACCTGAGCATCCGCTTTGGCTTTTTTCAGTTGATCTGTCGCATTGGCCTGAGCCAAGTTCAAATCTTTTTTGGCACGTTCAGCAGAAGCAAGACCGTCAGCAATTTCTTTTTGACGTTTCTCGATGGCAGCCATCATCGGCGGCCATACAAACTTCATGCAGAACCAGACAAACAGGACGAACGCAATGGCCTGGCCGAGGATTGTTGCATTAATATTCACAGCACAATGCCTCTTTCAAAGTTAAATAAGTTGATGTTTTAACCTCAGCAGAAAACATTCCGCTTAGGCCACCGCAAACATCACATACAGCCCCAGACCAACAGCGATCATTGGGATGGCGTCAACCAGACCCATGACGATAAAGAACTGTGTACGCAGTAAAGGAATCAGGTCAGGCTGACGAGCAGCACCTTCCAAGAATTTACCACCCAGAATGCCGATACCGATCGCAGCACCGATTGCCGCCAAACCCATCATTAACGCGGCAGCCATGTACAGCAGATCCACACTCAGGTTTTCCATGACAGTCTCCAGTTTGTTTCAGTTAAAAACGTTATTTGTTGAAAGAAAATCAATGCTCTTCAGATGCCATCGAGAGATAAACAACCGTCAGAACCATGAAAATAAAAGCCTGAAGCGTAATAATCAAAATGTGGAAAATAGCCCAAGGCACATTTAACAGCCATTGTGACCACCACGGCAACAGACCGGCAATCAGGATGAAGATCAACTCACCCGCATACATATTGCCAAACAGTCGCAAGCCTAAGGAAATAGGTTTGGACAGCAGGCTGACACCTTCAAGAATCAGGTTGATAGGAATAAATACTGGGTGGTTGAACGGTTGCATGGTCAGTTCTTTAACAAAACCACCGAGACCTTTCATTTTGATGCTGTAGAACAACACCAGGATAAACACCCCAAGTGCCATAGACAGCGTGATGTTCACGTCAGCCGTCGGCACTGCGCGCAAATAAGCATGCGCCGGATCGTATCCTAGCAGGCTGTAGACCCCAGCCCAGATTTGTGGCAACAGATCGATAGGCAGCAGATCCATCATGTTCATCAGGAAAACCCAGACGAAAATGGTCAGCGCCAGAGGAGCAATCAGTTTGCTTTTGCCATGGAACATATCGCGCACGGTACCGTCAACGAAACCGATAACCAGTTCGACGGCCGTTTGCAGCTTACCTGGCACACCGCTGGTCGCACGTTTAGCTACGCGGTGGAAGATAACCAGAAAGAGGACCCCAAGAGTGATGGAGAAAAACATCGAATCGACGTTGATCGACCAAAAACCCGTCCCTACCTGCAAATGGTGCAAGTGGTGACCGATATACTCTTGCGGAGTAGAGATTTCTCCAGCAGCCATGATGTCTCTTACCCTTTTGTTGTTAATTACGGTAACGATTAATTACGACTGGTGCCACGATCTGCATAACCAGCACCGATAAATAAGTCAGGCCAAGCGGAAAAAATGCCGCTTTAAACACCCCTAACGCCACCACTAACAGTGCAATGGTGATAAATACCTTAAGCGCCTCGCCAATCGCGAATGACCAGGCCACACGCCCATCAGCAGGCTTGTGTGATTGATGACGCAAGGCAAACAGCACAAACAAGACATTCGGTAACCAAGCTGCCAATCCTCCGCCTAATGCAGAAACGGCAGCGTTGACGCTATTGAGGCTGAAAACAGCACTCAACAAAGCAAAAGTCACTAACTGTAACAACAGCAGCCTTAAGGCTGCTTTTCCGCTGTAAAGGGATACAGGCATGACGTTTGCTCTCTCCGTACCTTTTCAGAGGTATACCGAATGACGTATAAAACTGCCTTTACACCACTGAGTCAAGCAGCAAAAAACGAGCAAATTATACGGGTCACACCTGCGAATTCAATCGATAAGTAGCCAAAAGGTGAACAATTATTTAAATTTCTTTCTGAAGCCCCATTTTTGCTAACAATCCCCCCGCCTCATCTCTGGTGCAATTAATGTCTAAAGGCCTCTAATCTGTGATATGACTCACATAAAGGGATTTACGACCATTTATAACAGAACGGTTTTTTTTTTGTCTTTAGCAAAAAAAGTCATTTATTTAATTTAACTTCAATAACTTACAAATACATTCATTCAAAAAACGCAACAAACAAGCTTTAAACTATCTATTGACATTATTGATATCTTTTTTTTACTCAATTAACACAAAAATAACCAAATTTTGATGCCAATGATTTATTTTCTCTCGTTATTATTCAGTGCGAAAGTAAAAGGGCAGCGCTGAAAAAACGAAGATGTAAAATTTCAGTGATCGCAATGCATTCTGGAATGATGCCACCGATAAACAAGGTGGCAACCTGACACGCAATATTTAGTTATAATTTTTTTGATAAAAAACAAAATTAGTTTGGTTTAAGCACGACTAAATGGCGTTCACCTTCCAGATCAGGGACAGATAAGCGAACGACCTGATCCAATAGGACATCTTGTGGCAAGGATGACAATTCATCCTCTGGAAGTACGCCTTTCAGGGCATAAAACCGTCCTGTTGGTCTGGCGGGAAGATGACCACACCAGCTAATCATGTCTTGCAAAGAGGCAAATGCCCGGCTTATCACGCCATCAAAAGGTGGCTCTGCCGGAAATGCCTCAACGCGACTCTGTACCGGTGTGATGTTCTCAAGCTGCAATTCATGCTGTACCTGACGCAGGAAGCGCACACGCTTACCTAGGCTATCCAGCAAGGTAAAATGCGACTCAGGGCGAACAATCGCTAGCGGGATCCCCGGCAATCCAGGGCCCGTTCCCACATCGATAAAGCGTTGCCCGCTTAAATGTGACTCAACCACGATGCTGTCCATGATGTGGCGGATCAGCATTTGCTGCGGATCGCGCACAGACGTCAGGTTATAAGCTTTGTTCCACTTGTTCAGCATGTCAACATACTGTATCAGAAGATTTTTTTGCTTGTCTGAAATCACAATGCCAGCCGCATTTAGCAGATTATCGAGTGTGTTGTGCACAATAAGATCCCGATGAAAAATATGAAGTTAATAATAAAAATAGCCGGATAACCGGCTATTTAGGGGATACGTTTATCTTAAATCAGGCGCTGCGACGCAGCAGACCCTGTTTTTTAAGCCAGATCAATAGAATTGAGATTGCCGCAGGCGTAATGCCAGATATACGCGAGGCCTGGCCGATAGAAGAGGGTTTGTGATCGTTCAGCTTGGCAATAACCTCGTTGGACAATCCATTCACCTGCTTGTAATCCAGATCGGCAGGTAGAAGCGCATTTTCATTGCGTAACTGTTTCTCAATTTCATCCTGCTGACGAGCAATATACCCTTCATATTTGACTTGGATTTCAACCTGTTCTGCAGCCTGCTCGTCGGCTAACCCAGGGGAAAACAGCGGTAGCGCAGTGAGCTGAAGGTAATCCACTTCTGGGCGACGTAGCAGTTCTTCACCGTTCGCTTCACGCGACAACGGCGTTTTCAGCAACGAATTGATTTGGTCTAACTGCTCAGATTGAGGATGAACGTGAATGTCACGCAAGCGCTGGCGCTCTTTCTCAATATTCTCAAGCTTCTCGTTGAAACGAGCCCAACGCTCATCGTCGACCATTCCTAGTTCGCGACCCATCTCGGTCAAGCGGAGATCGGCGTTATCTTCACGTAGCATCAGGCGATATTCAGCGCGTGATGTAAACATACGGTAGGGTTCTTTTGTACCTAGTGTACAGAGATCGTCAACCAACACGCCGAGATAGGCTTGATCGCGACGCGGTGACCAGCCTTCTTTATCGGCAGCCAACCGAGCCGCATTCAGCCCTGCCAACATCCCCTGTGCCGCCGCTTCTTCATACCCTGTTGTTCCGTTGATTTGCCCAGCGAAGAACAGACCATGAACGTGTTTGTTTTCCAGCGTAGGCTTCAGATCGCGAGGATCGAAGAAATCGTACTCAATGGCATAGCCAGGGCGAACGATACGTGCATTTTCCATCCCTGCCATTGATCGAACGATCTGCCACTGGACGTCAAACGGTAAACTGGTTGAAATCCCGTTGGGATAAATTTCGTTGCTAGTCAGCCCTTCAGGTTCAAGAAAGATCTGATGGGTGTTTCGATCGGCAAAACGCATCACTTTGTCTTCGATCGAGGGGCAGTAGCGCGGGCCGATCCCTTCGATGATCCCGGCATACATCGGGCTACGATCCAGATTATTACGGATCACATCATGCGTTTTCTCATTGGTATGCGTGATGTAACACGGCATTTGCGCTGGATGCTGGCTTGCGTTACCCAGGAATGAAAAAACCGGCATTGGGTTGTCACCGTGCTGCTGTGCCAACACGCTAAAATCGATCGTTCTGGCGTCAATACGTGGTGGAGTACCGGTTTTCAAGCGGTTAACGCGCAGAGGCAGTTCACGCAAGCGGCGTGCAAGAGGAATAGACGGTGGATCGCCTGCTCGTCCGCCGCTGTAGTTATCGAGTCCGATGTGGATCTTGCCGTCAAGGAAAGTACCCACGGTTAGCACCACGGCTTTGGCACGAAATTTTAGTCCCATCTGGGTAACCGCACCAACGACACGATCGTTTTCCACAATCAGATCGTCAACAGCCTGCTGGAAGATCGTCAAGTTTGGCTGATTCTCCAGAGCGGTGCGAACGGCCTGACGATAGAGCACGCGATCCGCTTGTGCGCGAGTGGCTCTGACCGCCGGGCCTTTACTGCTGTTTAGTATCCTAAACTGTATCCCTGCCTGATCGACGGCACGCGCCATCAACCCTCCCATGGCATCGATCTCTTTAACCAGATGGCCTTTTCCAATACCGCCGATCGCCGGATTACAAGACATTTGTCCCAGCGTATCAATATTGTGCGTGAGTAAAAGCGTCTGTTGGCCCATTCGGGCAGAAGCCATAGCCGCTTCTGTTCCGGCATGACCGCCACCGATCACGATGACGTCAAATGGATCTGGATAAAACATGGTACTGCTCCTCGCATTATTGCGAATGATGAGTGGTGAACGATCGTTGTTTGCCCTGGGGTGGAGGATTCTACTCAACTTTGAGCCAAGGACCAAGTCCGTTGGATCCTCGTTAATTAAAGAAAGATCTTTTTATTTAAAGATCTCTTTATTAGATCTCTTATTAGGATCGTCATGTTGTGTGGATAAGTGATTATTCATATTAAAGATCAAGAGAATGCTGATGATCCTTACCTGTGAATGATCGGTGATCCTAGCCAGTATAAGCTGGGATCTTAATGCGGCTTTATGCACAGGACAAAAAACATACTCGGGTTGTTATTGGGATAACTACTGCTTTTACACCTGATTTAAGCATAGTTATCCACATTCAACTGCCGAATATTTCATCTTATTTGAGTAAATTAACCCACGATCCTAGCCATTCTTCTGCTGGATCTTCTGGAATCTGATGCTGGGTGATGTCGATCTCGAGGATTTCACCGATCCGTTTAGCACCTAATTGAACGAGTACACGATCCGCCGTTTGGATCGCGCCACAAAAAGTATCGTACTCTTTACTGCCGATCCCGACTGCACCAAAACTCACCTGAGAAAGATCGGGCTTTTGCTGTTCCAACTGTTCAAATAGTGGTTTCAGGTTGTCAGGGAACTCCCCTGCACCATGCGTAGACGTCACCATCAGCCATATACCGCTTTCAGGTAGTGCATCGAGCATAGGACCGTGGAGAATTTCAGTGGAAAAATCATCCTTTTCCAGCAGTTCAGCCAAATGCTCTGCTACATATTCGGCGCTGCCAAGGGTACTGCCACTGATTAAGGTAATGTCTGCCATAGCGATCCCATCCGATAAAAGACGGGACATTGTACGCTGTGATCTGACTGGGATCTACCTGTGGATAATATGGGTATAGGAAAAAAATATTATGGCGCGATCGTCCGCATGATGGGGTTTTGCAGGGATATGAGTGTTTCAGTGGACTGGATTTCATCAATTGTTTGGATCTTGTTGATAAGTACATGTTGCAGTGCTTCGATCGAACGGCACATGACTTTAATAAAGATGCTGTAATGTCCAGTGGTGTAGTAGGCCTCGACCACTTCTTCCAGATTATTCAGTCTTTCCAGCGCCGAGGGATAGTCTTTAGCACTTTTTAGTATGATGCCGATAAAGCAACATACGTCATAGCCCAGTTGTTTTGGATTCACGTCCAGACGCGTGCCGATAATGATGCCCGCCTGTTTCATTTTTTCCACCCTAACGTGGATCGTGCCCGGACTGACGGAAAACTGTTTTGCCAGTTCGGCATAAGGGGTGCGCGCATTTTCCATTAAAGCGGAAAGAATGCCGCGATCGAGATTATCGATCTGATAAATTTCTGCCACTTTGAACCGCCTATTTTACCGAATAATGATTTTATACCGCTATAAAATGACGGATTAAAGGAGCAAGTGCAATTTATCCATAAGATTATTGAATGACAGGCGGTTTATATTGCTTAATGAATAACTAAATACGATGAATAAGAGACGCGGCAATGAAAAAGCAGTACATCGAAAAGCAGCAGCAAATCAGCTTCGTTAAATCTTTCTTCTCCAGCCAACTGGAGCAGCTTCTGGGATTGATTGAAGTCCAGGCACCGATTCTCAGCCGTATCGGCGATGGCACGCAGGATAACCTGTCTGGTACGGAAAAAGCAGTACAGGTTAAGGTTAAAGCCCTGCCTGATGCCACATTTGAAGTGGTGCACTCGCTGGCGAAATGGAAACGCAAAACGCTGGGCGCGTATGATTTTAGCTTCGGGGAAGGGATTTATACCCACATGAAGGCGCTGCGCCCAGACGAAGATCGCCTGAGCCCGATCCATTCCGTTTATGTCGATCAATGGGATTGGGAGCGTGTGATGGGGGATGGCGAGCGCAATGCCGAGTATCTGAAATCGACGGTCACGCGTATTTATCAGGGTATTAAAGCGACTGAAGCTGCAGTACATCAGGCGTTTGGCATTCAGCCTTTCCTGCCAGAGCAGATTCATTTTATGCATACCGAAACGTTGCTGAAGCGCTATCCCGATCTGGATGCCAAAGGGCGTGAGCGAGCCATTGCTAAAGAACTGGGGGCGGTCTTCCTGATTGGGATTGGCGGTAAGCTGTCCAGCGGACACTCTCATGATGTGCGTGCGCCGGATTATGATGACTGGACGACGCCAGGTGAGCAGGAATTAGCAGGTTTGAACGGAGATATCGTTGTGTGGAACCCGGTTCTTAACGATGCGTTTGAGATTTCATCAATGGGGATCCGCGTGGATGCAGAGGCATTAACACGCCAGTTAGCGCTGACGCAGGACGAAGGACGTCTGAAGCTGGAATGGCATCAGGCGCTGCTGCGCGGTGAGATGCCACAAACGATTGGTGGGGGAATCGGTCAGTCTCGTCTGGTCATGCTGCTGCTGCAATTGCCGCATATTGGTCAGGTTCAGTGCGGTGTATGGCCACAGCCGCTGCGTGAGTCGGTTTCCGGCCTGCTTTAATAAGCCTTGCCGTGCTGCCAGCGGCGCATTAAGCGGCTTTTTAACCCGGTATCAAAGCGCCAGATATGGTCAAAGATGTGCATGATGCCGGGTTTGCCATGATCGGACATCGCTACAGCATGAAAACGATGCTGTAGCTGCTTCTGACGACTTTTCACCTTATTCACCACTTCATCCGGCAATCGCTGGGCGATAAAATCTGAAATCACCACCGCATCGGCATCATGCCAGAGTGCATCGTCCATCTTATCCAACAATGCTGACAGACAGGCGCTCATATCTGTGCCGCCGCGGAAGGATTGGCTGAGAAAGCGTATTGCCTGTTCTAATCCGTCTTCAGACGTCAGCTCATACTTCACCACGCCGGTAGAAAATAACATGATGTAGCAACGGCGGTTGTCAGCGAGTGCGATGCGCATCAGTGCCAGACAGAAGGCTTTGGCACAGCGTTCATTAAAGCCACCCATGGAGCCTGAAGTATCAACGCAGACAATAAACGGGCCACGCGGCTGCTGTTCGTTTTGTTGGTGAACCACTGGCCGCTCGGTGATTTTCTCACGCCAGCTCTCCCCTTGTAAGCGATAGGTCAGTAGCCGGTGTTCCAACAGACGACGATAAAATTCGTATTCCAGTTCACTGATGCCCAGCGTTGCCAGCTCAGTGGGCATCAGACGCAAAATATCATCGCTCTGATGCACGCCGCTCACCTGCTCGGGCACGGTGGCGGGTTCCCGTACTCTTACCCGGAAGGCTTCTTGTGGCGCTTCCTGGGTGAGGATGGATTTGGTTTCCCGGCTGCGGCCCAAGCGTTCCGCCAGTTTTTGCAATGCGGGCTGACGTTGCAGGAAAGCGCCGAAATCCAGTAGAGAGCGGGGATCGGTGTGAATACGCTGTGCGGCGCTGAGATCCCAGAGCCGTCCGGCCGCGTTTTCATTTTCCGCTAAAATCGGCTCGAGTTTACCGCTAAGGGTCAGGCGCTGTTGCAATTCATCCAGCAGAATTTCCCGCTCCTGATCCATCAATTGCTGATGCAGTGAAATGGTTTGCAGTGTCAGACTCAGCCGCCAGCGCTGAAGAAAGAGCGCATGGAGCCCACTCGTTACCTTCTGCCCTAAAGTTCTCTCTGGAGAGGTAATAAGCTGTGAGGCCTGTGTCAAAAACGGTGATTCCACGTTGTTCAGCGTATCCATAATCGCGGGCAGGCGTGTCTGAAATGCCTGGTTGTCGATCGATTGTGAACGTTGGTAGCAGCTAAATTCTTTTTCCAGCTCTGGCGGCACCTGCGTGGTGCGCAAGCGCTGCTTTAAGGTTTCTTTCCAGTGAGGGAGGTCGTTGAGTAACGCGGATTTCAGGCTGGGATATTTTTCAAAGAAGAAAGCGAGCTGCGGTGTCGCCAGCAGCGTGACGACAAGATCGTCCAACAACTCGTTTTCATCAATAGACAGCAGCATTTCCAGTGATTCCAGCGTGATCATCTGCGTTAGTCCTGTTGCTCTGATTGCTGGATCTGCTCGGCAATCTGTTGCAGGCTGGCTTCTATTTTAGCCAGCCACTCACTAGGGGCGAACAGGCAAGGCTGATGCTGACTGAACAAGCGACGCTGCTCGCGCAGTTGCATGTTCAGTTTTTCATACTCATCGGTAATTTCGGCAGGAAGCGCACAGTCACGTTTTTCCGGCAGAGAAAGAATAGAGGATTGCAGGCTGATATCGCGGATAGTCAGGTGCTGGCGATCGTCCACCAGCAGATCGAGACGTTGGGTAAAACCAATACCGTTGAGCTTACCCCGGATTTCCCCGCCTTTTTGCAGCCAGCCTTGTAAGGCGCTCTTTTCAATGATCAGGTGGTTGACTTCAATATCGTGCAGGATCAACGGGCGTTGCAGCACGAGATCCAATGTTTCAGCCGCGATCGTGTCAGGTAAGGTGTAATGGAATTTTCGGCCCAGAAAGTGCCCCTGTTTCTCTACCGAAAATGCCTGTAATTCACTTTGTTCGCGCTGGTATTGTTGACGCTTGGTATTCACCTGCTGAAGACGGAACAGCAGGCTTTTTTGCTGATAGGCATGCTCGGTAATCAATAACTCAAGCTGGCGTTCGATGAGCATCAGTGTGCTTTGGTCATGCCAGAGGCAGTCCTTCAGCAGAATAATATCAACGGGGGTAATGGCATCCCGACCGCAGAAAAAGGCGCTGGCCTGAAGCAGGCGCAGGGCTTTCTTCCAGCGTCGATCGGAAATGTAGGGTGCTTGTTCCAGCCTATCTAACTGTTGACGCAGCGTGTAAATCAGTTCGAAGCCCGCTTCCGGCAATGCGACGTGATCAATGTCTTTCTGCCACTGTTGATACTCTTCATTGCTGACGCTGAGCGCTGGAGGTACGGGGTTATCGCGATCGTTGCTGGTATTCACGAGCAGCGCCCGGAAATTTTGCTTTTCCTGCACGCGATCGAGCCATAGGCGGATGAGCATTCGGTCGTAAAGCGCTTCCAAACCGCCATCTGCCTCAGGCAGTTCATTCGAGGCTGCGACCAGCAGGCGCATGGGGATAGTGTCTTCGCTGTTGCCATTACGGAAACGTCGTTCGTTAATGGCCGTCAGTAGGGTATTCAAAATAGCGGGACCCGCTTTCCAGATTTCATCCAGAAACACGATCTCGGCTTCTGGCAGATAACCTGCCGTCAGGCGTTGGTAGCGGCCTTCATCTTTCAGTGCCTGAATGGACAGGGGACCAAACACTTCTTCCGGGGTGGAAAAGCGGGTCATCAGGTACTCAAATGCGTTCGCATGACGAAACGCGAACTTAAGACGCCGGGCGATCATACTTTTGGCTATACCTGGTGGCCCCAGCAGAAAAACACTTTCTCCGCTCAGTGCGGCCAGCAGACAGAGGCGAATAGCATGCTGTCTTTCGTAGAGCCCATGTTCTAGCGCATGGCTGAGACGAGAAATTCTTTCAGCCAATGCCGCAGTTTGACGCATAATTAATCCGTTAGTCCCATGATGTGATGTACTGAAATCGTTTATTTTTGAATCCGACTGCTTTATTGAAAGTAGTGCATCAGAAAAAACCTACTTTCAGAAAGACAATAGTAATAATAAACGGCAGATCACAGATTTTTATTAGAATACTTTTACGGATTATTACACCCTAAAGGGGTAGGTAAGCAATAAACCACCTTTTACAGGATGTTTCGTGTACGAGGGCTCACACAATAAAAATGGGTTTTTACCCTGATTTGTGCATACTGTGCTCTTTTGGACGAGTTGCTGTGAATGATGCGCTTCGCGGACTGATTAATAACAGAAGATAGGTTTATGAGCTCAGAACATAAACGTTCGCTCCCGGCTGTCACGCTGGCGGCCATCGGGGTGGTTTATGGAGATATAGGAACCAGCCCTCTTTATACGTTAAGGGAATGTTTATCCGGGCAGTTTGGTTTTGGGGTCGAGCCTGATTCGGTCTTTGGCTTTCTTTCACTGATCTTTTGGCTGTTAGTCCTCGTGGTTTCGCTGAAATATCTCACCTATGTGATGCGTGCCGATAACGCAGGCGAAGGTGGGATTCTCACCCTCATGTCGTTAGCCGGGCGCAATACCTCCGATCGCATGACGTCCGTGCTGGTCATTATGGGGTTGATCGGCGGCAGCTTCTTCTATGGGGAAGTCGTCATCACGCCAGCCATCTCGGTGATGTCGGCGATGGAAGGGCTGGAAATCGCCGCGCCGTCGATGGACAGTTATATCGTCCCGCTCTCGATTGTCGTTCTGACATTACTGTTTATCATTCAAAAACACGGTACTGGCAGCGTCGGTAAGCTGTTTGCACCCGTGATGCTGATTTGGTTTTTGACGCTCGGCGTACTGGGTGCGCGCAGCATTATCGCTAGCCCGGAAGTCTTGCAGGCGTTGAATCCGATGTATGCCGTTCGCTTCTTTATCGAATACAAAGCGGTGTCGTTCTTTGCGCTGGGCGCGGTGGTGTTGGCGATTACCGGTGTCGAGGCGCTGTATGCCGATATGGGCCACTTCGGTAAATTCCCGATTCGTCTGGCGTGGTTTACGGTAGTGCTGCCGTCGTTGGTATTAAATTACTTCGGGCAGGGTGCGCTGCTGTTAAAAGACCCGGAAGCCATCAAAAACCCGTTCTTTCTGTTGGCGCCAGATTGGGCATTAATACCACTGATGATACTGGCGACTCTGGCGACGATTATTGCCTCACAGGCAGTGATTTCAGGCGTTTTCTCCCTGACGCGTCAGGCAGTGCGGCTGGGTTATTTGCCGCCGATGCGTATCGTACACACGTCAGATATGGAATCCGGTCAGATTTATATTCCTGCCATTAACTGGATGCTTTATATCGCGGTCGTCATCGTGATTGTTAGCTTTGAGCATTCGAGCAGCCTGGCTGCGGCTTACGGTATTGCGGTAACGGGCACGATGGTGATTACCAGCATTCTGTTCTGTACGGTCGCGGTGAAGAACTGGCTTTGGAATCGCTATCTGGCATGGGTTTTGTTGGCGGGTTTGCTGATGATTGACCTGCCAATGTTTTTGGCAAACGTGGTCAAGATCTTGTCCGGCGGTTGGCTGCCGCTGGCGCTGGGCATGGTGATGTTTATTATCATGACGACATGGAAAAGTGAGCGTTTCAGGTTACTGCGTCGGTTGCATGAGCATGGTAACTCGCTGGATGCCATGATTGCCTCGCTGGAGAAATCGCCACCGACACGGGTTCCTGGTACGGCAGTGTATTTCTCGCGTGCGACTCGTGTGATCCCGTTCGCGTTGCTGCATAACCTCAAACACAACAAAATCCTGCACGAACGGGTGGTGCTGTTGACCATGCGAACGGAAGATGCTCCTTATGTGCTGAATGCCCGCCGCGTGACGGTTGAACAGCTTTCTCCAACATTTTGGCGCGTGATCGCCAGCTATGGCTGGCGTGAAACGCCGGATGTAGAAGAGGTCTTTCAGCGCTGTTGGCAGGATGGGTTAACCTGCCAGATGATGGAAACATCTTTCTTTATGTCCAATGAATCGCTGATTATCGGTGAGCGTCCATGGTATCTGCGCTTGCGCGGTAAGCTGTTCATGATGCTCAGCCGCAATGCGCTACGGGCGGCGGATCAGTTTGAAATACCGCCAAACAGACTGATCGAGCTAGGGATACAGGTCGAGATTTAAGTGATCTCTCTGTACTCGCTATCACTAACACGTATGCAGCGACTCGTTGTTGGTTATTAGGGAAACACGGGGATGAGGTTCCCGCAGGGATACCTCGCCCCGTGGTCGACCGTATATCTCGATCTTATCCCAACACCTTAACGTAACATCCTACAGCTTCTACCAATTCACCGACACAATCAGCCCGCCTCCGGGCTGGTTGGTGAAAGCAACCCGCATGTGATGCAGCGCGGCGATATTGTTCACGATGGAAATTCCCAGACCGCTGCCAGATTTTTCCTGCCCTGGTGGGCGATAAAAACGCTCGCCGATTCTTGCCAGCGCTTCATCGCTGATGCCCGGCCCGTTATCGGCTACTTTAAAGCCGCGTCCTGTCAGCGTCAGACTGACCGTTCCCCCTGCATTGCTGTAGCGAATGGCGTTATCTAACAGATTGCGCACCAGCAGGGTCAGCAGCAGTGGATGACCTTGCCGAATAACTGGGGTATCCGGTAAATCCAGCGTCAGTTCAATATCTGCGGTTTGTGCCGTGTGGTAATGCGCGATGGCGGCCTGTTGCAGTAATTCATTGAACTGAACGGGCTGCATTCCCTCGGGATGTGATTCTGCATCCAGCCGCGACAGCGTCAGGAGTTGATCTACCAGCCGGGTGGCGCGATCGATACCTTTATCCAGATTCATTAATGCATGGCGACGCATGGCCTCATCGTCATGCGCTAGCTGAGCGACTTCGGTTTGAACTTTCAGGGCCGCCAGCGGGCTACGCAATTCATGAGCCGCATCAGAGGTAAAACGGCGTTCGCGAAGCAACATATCGCTGATGCGGGAAAACAGGAGGTTCAGCGCGTTGACCAGTGGGCGGACTTCTTGTGGGATATGCTGTGTCGCCAGCGATGTGCTGTCGTCGGGGGAGCGCTGCTGAAGTTCGGCGGTAATGCGTTTTAGCGGCGAGAGTTCACGTGTCACCAGCCAGAACAGCAGTGCCAGCATGATCGGCAGGGCGAACAGCCAGGGCATCAGGTTGGTTTTCACAATATCTAGTGTCATATCCTGACGGTATTCCCATTCCTGACCCACTGCAATCACGTAACGATTATCCTCTGTCGTCAGCCAGACGATACGCCATGCGTCGTTATCATCGCGCAGTTTGCCGTCGGTGAAGCCGTTGCGTGTAGCGTCAAAAATGAAATCTTTGCCGTTTTCACCATCGTTCAACACCATTTTTCCATCGTGGGTAAAAATGGCGAAAGCCAGCGCATCATCATCCTGTTTACCTCGGTTTTTATGTACCAGGCTTTTGGTCTTGGGCAGAGATGCTGGCTGGATTCGCAATTCATCGGGATTCATGGTGGCCAGACGTTTGGCAAACAGCATTTGCTGGGTATCAAATAGTTCATTGATGTTATGGCGCGTTTGAGACCACGCAAGCAGACTGGCTACACCCCAGCACATTACTGTCAGCAGCGTAAAACCCGCAACCAGGCGTAAACGCAGGCTGAGTCGGTTCATGGTGCGTCCCCCAGAATATAGCCAATGCCATGCACGGTACGGATAAACCCGCTGCCCAGCTTTTTGCGCAGGTGGTGGATATGTACTTCGACCGCATTGCTGGAGACATCATCGTCCCACCCATAGAGCTTTTCTTCTAACTGCGCACGGGTGAGTACACGGTTTGGATTGAGCAAAAACAGTTCCAGCAGCGCCAGTTCGCGGGATTTTAGTATCAACGGCTCGCAGTTAAGCGTGACGCTCCGCGAGCCCGGTTCAAGGGAAACCGAACCGTGCGTTAATTCAGGTTGGAGCTGACCGTGACGGCGGCGAATCAGTGCCTGTAGACGAGCGGCAACTTCCGTCAGTGCAAAGGGCTTACATAAATAATCATCGGCACCCTGTTGCAACCCTTCCACGCGCTGTTCCAGCGCATCACGGGCGGTCAGAATCAGTACCGGTTCGTCATGTCCAGCCTGACGCCACTGGCGTAGGATATCCATCCCATCCATACCCGGCAGGCTGAGATCGAGCACCACTGCATCATAAGGTGCGGCCTTCAATGCGGCGGCACCCGCTTTACCTTCCGTAAACCAGTCAATAGTAAAGCCCAGTTTGGTCAACCCAGCTTTTAGGCCATCACCGATCAGGCGATCGTCTTCGATTAACAATATTCTCATGGCCGCCTCGCAGGGAATGTGTCGCTGTCGCATTTACGCCGTTCCCGGTTTTATACGAAATCGTTGGGCGGCGTGTACAGGAAAAATCGCTGAAATCGGGCGATTTCAGCAATATAAAAAAATAAAAATGCAAAGGATGACTCCTTAAGATTCTGTTAAGAACGGTTTGTTTTAATCCTTCTCGAAAACCGATTACTCCCGCAGGCTAACTGCGAAACGACAGGCAAAATAAGGAAGGAATACGATGAAAAAAGCAGCGGCGTTATTCGCCATTACCGCTCTGGTTTCTGCCCCCGTATTTGCTGCACAAAGCGGCGGTGGTTTCGTCAACCCGGAAACGCCTGCGGTTGGCACACATAAAGGGGGATTCCTCGATCCACAGAATTCCCTCACGACGGTAGCTAAGGCTAAAGATCTGCGTGATGACAGTTGGGTTACGCTGAGTGGCAATATTGAAAAACGGATTGGTGATGAGAACTATCTGTTCCGCGACTCGACGGGAACAATAGAAGTTGAAATCGACCATAAGCGTTGGAATGGCCAGATGGTTTCACCCACGGATAAAGTGGAAATTCAGGGTGAGTTGGATAAAGATTTCAATTCCGTCGAGCTGGATGTGAAGCAGATTCGTAAACTCTAAGGCGTTATTCTCAATTATCAAGTGGCGGGCGATTGCCTGCCCTTTCTCTATTTACCAACCACTATCTCCGTCATTTTTCACGTTGGCTACATTGATTCACCCAGGTAATCGACGTGATTAAGCTCACCAAGACACCTTTCTTTGCCATCTTCCTGAAACCTGAGTTATCTAGGTTAGATAACCACATTCTGTTGTCTTTATTTTTTGTTAGCGAAACGTTTCGATGGTGATCACATTTTTTTTATTTCTTCGTTGCCTTTCTCTCTTCTTTTTCTAGAATATTATCAGCGAAACGTTTCGCTGGTGGGGTGAGAAGATGAAAAAAGCAGCACTATTGAATTCAGATATTTCTTCCGTGATTGCTCGACTGGGGCACACCGATAGTCTTGTTATTGGTGATGCTGGTTTACCGATTCCAGAAACGACGACCCGTATCGATCTGGCGTTGACGCACAATGTGCCAACGTTTTTGCAGGTGGTTAATGTTGTCACCAGTGAAATGCAGGTCGAGGCCGCTATTCTGGCGGAAGAGATGATTGAAAAGAACCCCGCGGTCCATGACGCATTACTCGATCAATTGAAGCAACTTGAACAACATCAGGGAAACTCAATTGCATTGCACTATGTCAGCCATGAAGAATTTAAAACCCAAAGCGGTAAAAGCCGGGCCATCATTCGCAGCGGAGAGTGCTCTCCGTATGCCAATGTCATCCTTTGTGCTGGCGTAACGTTCTGAGGTATCAATGCAACCTTTACTGCAACTGCAAGGCATCACGAAATCGTTTCCGGGCGTTAAAGCGCTTTCCGGTGCGGCACTCAATGTCTACCCGGGAAAAGTGATGGCGCTGGTGGGCGAGAACGGTGCGGGCAAGTCCACCATGATGAAAGTCCTGACCGGGATCTACCGTAAAGATGCCGGCAGCATCCATTTTCTGGGGCAAGAGGTGGATTTCAACGGGCCGAAAGCGTCTCAGGAAGCAGGTATCGGTATTATCCATCAGGAACTTAACCTGATCCCCCAACTGACGATTGCCGAGAATATCTTCCTCGGTCGTGAATTTACCAACCGTTTCGGTCGTATCGACTGGAACAAGATGTATGCGGAAGCGGATAAACTGCTGAAGCGCCTTAATTTGCGCTACGACAGTCGCCGTATGGTGGGGGATTTATCGATTGGCGATCAGCAAATGGTGGAAATTGCCAAAGTGCTGAGCTTTGAATCGAAAGTCATCATCATGGACGAACCCACCGATGCCCTGACGGATACTGAAACCGCGTCGTTATTCAGTGTGATCAAAGAGCTGCAATCTCAGGGATGTGGCATCGTCTATATTTCCCACCGTTTGAAAGAAATCTTCGAAATCTGCAATGACATTACCGTTTTCCGTGATGGTCAGTTTATCGGCGAGCGTCCGGTAAGCGACTTACAGGAAGACACGCTGATTGAAATGATGGTGGGACGCAAGCTGGAAGATCAGTACCCACGCTCGAATAAAGCGCCGGGAGACGTTCGCCTTAAGGTGCAGAACCTGTCTGGGCCTGGTGTCGACAGCGTCAACTTTACGGTGCGAAAAGGTGAAATACTGGGGGTCGCAGGGCTGATGGGCGCGGGCCGTACTGAACTGATGAAGATTCTCTACGGTGCATTGCCGCGCACTAGCGGCAATGTGACGCTTGATGGCCGCGACGTGGTAACGCGTAAACCGCAGGATGGTTTGGCGAACGGCATCGTTTACATTTCTGAAGATCGCAAGCGAGATGGTCTGGTGCTGGGCATGTCGGTAAAAGAAAACATGTCGTTAACTGCGCTGCGCTATTTCAGCCATGCTGGCGGTCGTCTCAAACACGCCGAAGAACAGTTGGCGGTCGCCGACTTTATTCGCCTGTTCAACGTTAAAACGCCTTCTATGGCGCAGCCTATCGGCCTGCTTTCCGGCGGTAATCAGCAAAAAGTGGCGATTGCCCGTGGCCTGATGACGCGCCCGAATGTCTTGATCCTTGATGAGCCGACGCGTGGCGTTGACGTGGGAGCGAAGAAAGAAATTTATCAGTTAATTAATCAATTCAAAGAAGAAGGGTTGAGCATCATATTGGTGTCATCCGAAATGCCCGAAGTCTTGGGAATGAGCGATCGCATCATTGTGATGCATGAAGGGCGCTTAAGCGGTGATTTCCCGATTGAGCAAGCAACCCAGGAAGCACTGATGGCTGCGGCCGTTGGTAAGCAATACGGCGCAAAGCAGGAGTAAGTCAGACATGAGTTCTCAATCTATCGCGGCAAAACGCTGGTTTAGCAAAGAGTGGTTACTGGAGCAGAAATCGCTGATCGCGCTCCTGATCCTGATTGCGGTTGTTTCCGCCATGAGCCCTAACTTTTTCACCCTGAATAACCTGTTCAATATTCTCCAGCAGACATCGGTGAACGCCATTATGGCCGTCGGTATGACGCTGGTGATCCTGACCTCGGGAATCGATTTGTCGGTAGGTTCACTGCTGGCGCTGACGGGTGCTGTAGCGGCTTCCATCGTTGGGCTTGAAGTGAATGCGCTGGTGGCCGTATTTGGCGCACTAGCATTGGGTGCGCTGATTGGTGCAGGCACGGGTGTCATTGTTTCCAAAGGCAAAGTGCAGGCATTTATCGCTACGCTGGTCATGATGCTGTTACTGCGCGGTGTAACGATGGTTTATACCAACGGTAGCCCGGTGAATACCGGTTTTTCCGATGTGGCAGATGCTTTTGGCTGGTTTGGTATCGGTCGCCCGTTGGGTATTCCGACGCCAATCTGGATCATGGCTATCGTCTTCGCTGCGACGTGGTACATGCTGCACCATACGCGTCTGGGGCGCTATATCTATGCGCTTGGCGGTAATGAATCCGCAACCCGCTTATCCGGTATCAGCGTTGATAAAATCAAGATTATTGTCTATTCCCTGTGTGGGCTGTTGTCTGCCCTGGCGGGAATTATCGAAGTTGCACGTTTGTCCTCTGCACAGCCTACCGCGGGTACAGGGTATGAACTGGATGCCATCGCGGCGGTGGTATTGGGCGGCACCAGTCTGGCAGGAGGCAAGGGGCGTATTGTTGGCACGTTGATCGGCGCACTTATCCTTGGTTTCCTCAACAACGGACTGAATTTATTAGGTGTTTCTTCTTACTACCAAATGATCGTCAAAGCCGTCGTCATTTTGCTGGCGGTTCTGGTAGATAACAAAAGCAGTAAATAACCTTCATTCACACAGGAATTGAGTTATGAATATGAAAAAGCTGGCTACTCTGGTTTCCGCTGTTGCGCTGAGCGCGACTGTCAGTGCTAATGCCTTGGCCAAAGATACGGTTGCTCTGGTGGTTTCTACGCTGAATAACCCGTTCTTTGTTTCCATGAAAGAGGGGGCACAGAAAGAAGCCGATAAACTGGGTTATGAGTTGATTGTGCTGGATTCCCAGAATAACCCTGCGAAAGAATTGGCTAACGTTCAGGATTTAACGGTTCGTGGCACCAAAGTTTTGCTGATCAACCCGACTGACTCTGATGCGGTAGGCAATGCAATCAAAATGGCCAATCAGGCCAAGATCCCGGTTATTACGCTGGACCGTGTCGCTAGCAGCGGTGAAGTCGTCAGTCACGTTGCTTCTGATAACGCTTTCGGCGGTAAAGTTGCCGGTGATTTCATTGCCAAAAAATTGGGCGAAGGTGCCAAAGTGATTCAGTTGGAAGGGATTGCAGGAACCTCTGCTGCGCGTGAGCGAGGGGCGGGTTTCATGAAATCTGCTGAGAAAAATAAATTCGCTATGCTGGCAAGCCAACCGGCTGACTTCGATCGTACTAAAGGGCTGAACGTGATGCAGAACCTGCTGACCGCACACCCTGACGTTCAGGCGGTATTTGCACAGAATGATGAAATGGCGTTAGGCGCACTGCGTGCACTACAAACCGCAGGCAAAACCGATGTGCTGGTTGTGGGCTTTGACGGTACTCAAGACGGCGTGAAAGCCGTTGAGTCAGGCAAGCTGGCTGCTACGGTGGCTCAGCGTCCAGACCAGATCGGCGTAATCGGTATCGAAACGGCTGCGAAAGTGCTGAAAGGCGAAAAAACGCAGGCCATCATTCCGGTTGACCTGAAGTTGGTAGCAAAATAATTAAAAAGATACCCTAAATAATTCGAGTTGCATGACAAAACGTTAAGCGTTTTGAACAGCGCTAGCGCTGGCCCGAAGGGTGAGGCTCAAAACTGAGCCGAGTATTACCAACGCACAAGCAACTTGAAGTATGACGGGTATAAAGCAGGGCTCGCGCCACCCGTTTGTGGTGGCGCATTATTAACGTAGCGGGATTCGACATAATGAAAACGGGTAAGCTGGTGGTGCTGGGCAGTATTAATGCTGACCATATTCTCAATCTTGAGCAATTTCCCCGCCCGGGCGAAACGGTGATCGGTGAACAATATAGTGTCGCTTTCGGCGGAAAAGGGGCTAACCAAGCGGTTGCCGCTGGCCGAAGCGGTGCGGATATTGCTTTTATTGCCAGCGTTGGAAACGATGATATTGGTGCTCGCATTTGTCAGCAGCTATCCAAGGATAACATTGATGTTTCCGCCGTTGAGGCTATCTCTGGGGAAACAACGGGCGTTGCGCTGATTTTTGTTAACGCTGACGCTGAGAACATGATTGCCATTAACGCAGGCGCGAATGCTGCTGTGACACCAGATTATCTTCACCGTCATCAGCAACACATCATTGATGCTTCTGCGTTGCTGATGCAGCTTGAGTCGCCGTTGGAAACGGTTATCGCCGCAGCCAAATTGGCGCATGAACACCAAACAAAGGTGATTCTTAACCCTGCCCCTGCTCGTGAACTGCCTGATGAACTGTTATCACTGGTCGATATGATCACGCCGAATGAAACCGAAGCGCAGTTCTTGACGGGAATTACCGTTGAGACGGAAGAGGATGCCGCTCGCGCAGCACAGATTCTTCATGACAAAGGCATTGAAACGGTTCTGATTACATTGGGTAGCCGTGGCGTATGGTTGAGTGAACGTGGTCAAGGGCAGCGTATTCCGGGGTATCGTGTAAAAGCCGTGGATACTATTGCTGCCGGAGACACCTTTAATGGTGCGTTGGTTACCGCGTTGTTGGAAAATCGGCCAATGTCTTCAGCGGTGAAGTTCGCTCATGCGGCGGCAGCGATTGCGGTAACTCGCCGAGGCGCTCAACCCTCTGTCCCATGGCGCGAAGAGATCGACGCATTTTTGCAAGCTCAGGAGTGATCTTTGGCTACCATGAAAGATGTCGCCCGTCTGGCGGGCGTTTCTACTTCTACTGTATCTCACGTCATTAATAACAATCGGTTTGTCAGCGATACCATTCGCGAAAAGGTGACGAAGGCCGTTGAGGATCTCAACTATGCGCCGTCTGCGCTAGCCAGAAGTCTGAAAATAAACCAGACCCGCACCATCGGCATGTTGCTCACGGCCAGTAGTAACCCGTTTTATGCTGAAGTCGTGCGTGGCGTTGAACGCTGTTGTTATGAGCGGGGCTATAGCCTGATTCTGTGCAACACCGAAGGCGATCGCGACAGAATGAGTCATAGCCTTGAAACGCTGCTGCAAAAGCGGGTCGACGGTGTATTGCTGATGTGCACTGAAAGCCATCGCCCCCTGCCTGAAATGATGAGCCGCTATCCTTCTGTTCCTATGGTCATGATGGATTGGGCACCTTTTGAAGGTGTTATCGATGTTATTAAAGATAACTCTTTGCTTGGCGGAGAGATTGCCACCAATCACCTCATTTCTCGCGGGTATAAAAAGATAGCCTGCATTGCGGGTCCGAAAGATAAGACGACAGCCTATAACCGACTGGAGGGCTATCGACAGGCGATGCAACTCGCTGGGCTATCCATTCCCACTGATTATGAAATTTTTGGTGATTTTGAATTTGAAACGGGCTATCGCGCGATGCAACAGTTATTAGCGCTGGAAGATAAACCCGAAGCGGTATTCACCAGTAACGATGCAATGGCTGTTGGTGTTTACCACGCGCTTTATCAGGCTGGGCTTTCAATTCCTCAAGACATGGCAGTTATTGGTTACGATGATATTGAACTGGCCCGCTATATGTCTCCGCCTCTCACTACGGTTCATCAACCAAAGGATGAGCTCGGCGAATTGGCGGTCGATACGCTGCTGTATCGTCTGGAACATCCAAATACTGAACCTAATGTGTTGGTGCTGACCCCGGAATTAATGGTGCGTCAGTCCGTTCGGTAACATTTGGGCTAAGGAAACGCTGAAAAATCCGGCATAACGGCGTCTTTTAATGCGCCTTGCTGAAAAAAACCTCACTCGGAAATTATTTTGCATTTAGCGCTTGTCAGCCGCCGAGAAGTCCCTATAATGCGCCTCCACTGACACGGCAACAGCGACACACCGTTGCGGTGACAGAAAAAAGATTTACTAAAGGCGGTCAGTAATGACTTGACTTTAAAGCGGATTAGCATAGTATATGCAGCCCGCGCCACCGAAGAAGTGGCACTGCTCTTTAACAATATAATCAGACAATCTGTGTGGGCACTCACAAGACCGTATCTTAACGATATAAAAAGTCTTGAAGAGTGAACAACAGTAAATTCATTACGAATAAACAGTTTTAATTCTTTGAGCATCGCTGACGAGTTCAGCAAATCAAACAAATCTTAAATTGAAGAGTTTGATCATGGCTCAGATTGAACGCTGGCGGCAGGCCTAACACATGCAAGTCGAGCGGTAGCACAGAAGAGCTTGCTCTTCGGGTGACGAGCGGCGGACGGGTGAGTAATGTCTGGGAAACTGCCTGATGGAGGGGGATAACTACTGGAAACGGTAGCTAATACCGCATAACGTCTTCGGACCAAAGAGGGGGACCTTCGGGCCTCTTGCCATCGGATGTGCCCAGATGGGATTAGCTAGTAGGTGAGGTAATGGCTCACCTAGGCGACGATCCCTAGCTGGTCTGAGAGGATGACCAGCCACACTGGAACTGAGACACGGTCCAGACTCCTACGGGAGGCAGCAGTGGGGAATATTGCACAATGGGCGCAAGCCTGATGCAGCCATGCCGCGTGTGTGAAGAAGGCCTTCGGGTTGTAAAGCACTTTCAGCGGGGAGGAAGGCGATAAGGTTAATAACCTTGTCGATTGACGTTACCCGCAGAAGAAGCACCGGCTAACTCCGTGCCAGCAGCCGCGGTAATACGGAGGGTGCAAGCGTTAATCGGAATGACTGGGCGTAAAGCGCACGCAGGCGGTCTGTTAAGTTGGATGTGAAATCCCCGGGCTTAACCTGGGAACTGCATTCAAAACTGACAGGCTAGAGTCTTGTAGAGGGGGGTAGAATTCCAGGTGTAGCGGTGAAATGCGTAGAGATCTGGAGGAATACCGGTGGCGAAGGCGGCCCCCTGGACAAAGACTGACGCTCAGGTGCGAAAGCGTGGGGAGCAAACAGGATTAGATACCCTGGTAGTCCACGCTGTAAACGATGTCGACTTGGAGGTTGTGCCCTTGAGGCGTGGCTTCCGGAGCTAACGCGTTAAGTCGACCGCCTGGGGAGTACGGCCGCAAGGTTAAAACTCAAATGAATTGACGGGGGCCCGCACAAGCGGTGGAGCATGTGGTTTAATTCGATGCAACGCGAAGAACCTTACCTACTCTTGACATCCACAGAATTCGGTAGAGATACCTTAGTGCCTTCGGGAACTGTGAGACAGGTGCTGCATGGCTGTCGTCAGCTCGTGTTGTGAAATGTTGGGTTAAGTCCCGCAACGAGCGCAACCCTTATCCTTTGTTGCCAGCACGTAATGGTGGGAACTCAAAGGAGACTGCCGGTGATAAACCGGAGGAAGGTGGGGATGACGTCAAGTCATCATGGCCCTTACGAGTAGGGCTACACACGTGCTACAATGGCGTATACAAAGAGAAGCGACCTCGCGAGAGCAAGCGGACCTCATAAAGTACGTCGTAGTCCGGATTGGAGTCTGCAACTCGACTCCATGAAGTCGGAATCGCTAGTAATCGTAGATCAGAATGCTACGGTGAATACGTTCCCGGGCCTTGTACACACCGCCCGTCACACCATGGGAGTGGGTTGCAAAAGAAGTAGGTAGCTTAACCTTCGGGAGGGCGCTTACCACTTTGTGATTCATGACTGGGGTGAAGTCGTAACAAGGTAACCGTAGGGGAACCTGCGGTTGGATCACCTCCTTACCAAAAAGATGTGTGTTAAGTGAAGTGCTCACACAGATTGTCTGATGAAAATAACGAGCAGAAATACCTTAATAGGCTTGTAGCTCAGGTGGTTAGAGCGCACCCCTGATAAGGGTGAGGTCGGTGGTTCAAGTCCACTCAGGCCTACCAACTCTTCCATGAGTGGTATCTAAGGTAACTGTAAGTAGAGACGGGGTTATAGCTCAGCTGGGAGAGCGCCTGCCTTGCACGCAGGAGGTCTGCGGTTCGATCCCGCATAGCTCCACCATCACTACTCGCTATGATAAAAAACATCAGAGTGTACCTGTTTGGGTGCACTGCGATGTTTTGCTCTTTAACAATCTGGAACAAGCTGAAAATTGAAACATGACGGCTGACAAAACACGATGACCTTCGGGTGCATCGTGATGCATCAGTCTGTCAATGAGTCTCTCAAATAATCGCAGCGCGAACGTGACCTTGATTTATTCAAGACACCTTCGGGTTGTGAGGTTAAGCGACTAAGCGTACACGGTGGATGCCTAGGCAGTCAGAGGCGATGAAGGGCGTGCTAATCTGCGATAAGCGTCGGTAAGCTGATATGAAGCGTTATACCCGACGATACCCGAATGGGGAAACCCAGTGTGTTTCGACACACTATCATTATGTGAATACATAGCGTAATGAGGCGAACCGGGGGAACTGAAACATCTCAGTACCCCGAGGAAAAGAAATCAACCGAGATTCCCCTAGTAGCGGCGAGCGAACGGGGAGGAGCCCAGAACCTGAATCAGTTTGTGTGTTAGTGGAAGCGTCTGGAAAGTCGCACAGTAAAGGGTGATAGTCCCGTACACAAAAATGCACAAGTTGTGAGTTCGATGAGTAGGGCGGGACACGTGACATCCTGTCTGAATATGGGGGGACCATCCTCCAAGGCTAAATACTCCTGACTGACCGATAGTGAACCAGTACCGTGAGGGAAAGGCGAAAAGAACCCCGGCGAGGGGAGTGAAATAGAACCTGAAACCGTGTACGTACAAGCAGTGGGAGCCTACTTGTTAGGTGACTGCGTACCTTTTGTATAATGGGTCAGCGACTTATATTCTGTAGCAAGGTTAACCGAATAGGGGAGCCGCAGGGAAACCGAGTCTTAACTGGGCGTTAAGTTGCAGGGTATAGACCCGAAACCCGGTGATCTAGCCATGGGCAGGTTGAAGGTTGGGTAACACTAACTGGAGGACCGAACCGACTAATGTTGAAAAATTAGCGGATGACTTGTGGCTGGGGGTGAAAGGCCAATCAAACCGGGAGATAGCTGGTTCTCCCCGAAAGCTATTTAGGTAGCGCCTCGTGAACTCATCTTCGGGGGTAGAGCACTGTTTCGGCTAGGGGGTCATCCCGACTTACCAACCCGATGCAAACTACGAATACCGAAGAATGTTATCACGGGAGACACACGGCGGGTGCTAACGTTCGTCGTGAAGAGGGAAACAACCCAGACCGCCAGCTAAGGTCCCAAAGTCATGGTTAAGTGGGAAACGATGTGGGAAGGCACAGACAGCCAGGATGTTGGCTTAGAAGCAGCCATCATTTAAAGAAAGCGTAATAGCTCACTGGTCGAGTCGGCCTGCGCGGAAGATGTAACGGGGCTAAACCATGCACCGAAGCTGCGGCAGCGACACTTAGGTGTTGTTGGGTAGGGGAGCGTTCTGTAAGCCGTTGAAGGTGGCCTGTGAGGGTTGCTGGAGGTATCAGAAGTGCGAATGCTGACATAAGTAACGATAATGCGGGTGAAAAACCCGCACGCCGGAAGACCAAGGGTTCCTGTCCAACGTTAATCGGGGCAGGGTGAGTCGACCCCTAAGGCGAGGCTGAAAAGCGTAGTCGATGGGAAACAGGTTAATATTCCTGTACTCGGTGTTACTGCGAAGGGGGGACGGAGAAAGCTAGGTTATCCGGGCGACGGTTGTCCCGGTTTAAGCGTGAAGGTGGGTGACTTAGGTAAATCCGGGTCATCGTTAACACTGAGGCGTGATGACGAGTCACTACGGTGATGAAGTAACCAATGCTACGCTTCCAGGAAAAGCCTCTAAGCTCCAGGTAACATCAAATCGTACCCCAAACCGACACAGGTGGTCAGGTAGAGAATACTCAGGCGCTTGAGAGAACTCGGGTGAAGGAACTAGGCAAAATGGTGCCGTAACTTCGGGAGAAGGCACGCTGGCGCGTAGGTGAAGTCCCTTGCGGATGGAGCTGAAGCCAGTCGCAGATACCAGCTGGCTGCAACTGTTTAATAAAAACACAGCACTGTGCAAACACGAAAGTGGACGTATACGGTGTGACGCCTGCCCGGTGCCGGAAGGTTAATTGATGGGGTCAGCCGCAAGGCGAAGCTCTTGATCGAAGCCCCGGTAAACGGCGGCCGTAACTATAACGGTCCTAAGGTAGCGAAATTCCTTGTCGGGTAAGTTCCGACCTGCACGAATGGCGTAATGATGGCCAGGCTGTCTCCACCCGAGACTCAGTGAAATTGAACTCGCTGTGAAGATGCAGTGTACCCGCGGCAAGACGGAAAGACCCCGTGAACCTTTACTATAGCTTGACACTGAACCTTGAGCCTTGATGTGTAGGATAGGTGGGAGGCTTTGAAGTGTGGACGCCAGTCTGCATGGAGCCAACCTTGAAATACCACCCTTTAATGTTTGATGTTCTAACGTAGGCCCGTGATCCGGGTTGCGGACAGTGTCTGGTGGGTAGTTTGACTGGGGCGGTCTCCTCCCAAAGCGTAACGGAGGAGCACGAAGGTTAGCTAATCCTGGTCGGACATCAGGAGGTTAGTGCAAAGGCATAAGCTAGCTTGACTGCGAGAGTGACAGCTCGAGCAGGTGCGAAAGCAGGTCTTAGTGATCCGGTGGTTCTGAATGGAAGGGCCATCGCTCAACGGATAAAAGGTACTCCGGGGATAACAGGCTGATACCGCCCAAGAGTTCATATCGACGGCGGTGTTTGGCACCTCGATGTCGGCTCATCACATCCTGGGGCTGAAGTAGGTCCCAAGGGTATGGCTGTTCGCCATTTAAAGTGGTACGCGAGCTGGGTTTAGAACGTCGTGAGACAGTTCGGTCCCTATCTGCCGTGGGCGTTGGAAGATTGAGAGGGGTTGCTCCTAGTACGAGAGGACCGGAGTGAACGCACCACTGGTGTACGGGTTGTGATGCCAATTGCATTGCCCGGTAGCTAAGTGCGGAAGAGATAACCGCTGAAAGCATCTAAGCGGGAAACTTGCCTCGAGATGAGTCTTCCCTGGACACTTGATGTCCCTGAAGGGCCGTTGAAGACGACGACGTAGATAGGCTGGGTGTGTAAGCGTAGCGATACGTTGAGCTAACCAGTACTAATGACCCGAGAGGCTTAACCTTACAACACCGAAGGTGTTTTGTGGGTGATGAAAGACTCATAGATTTTGATGTTCAGCTTGTTCAAAGATTGGTTCTGATGGTTGTACTGATGAGAAGCGAAAGCGACTTGGGTATGACGGTTGGAATGAAACAGAATTTGCCTGGCGGCGATAGCGCGGTGGTCCCACCTGACCCCATGCCGAACTCAGAAGTGAAACGCCGTAGCGCCGATGGTAGTGTGGGGTTTCCCCATGTGAGAGTAGGGAACTGCCAGGCATCAAATAAGTGGAAAGCCTCTGTCGAAAGACAGGGGCTTTTTGCTATGGAGAATTTTTTGCCCGGAAGACCATGAGGTTAGTATAAATAACAGCCTTCCCTGCACTTATAGACGGCTAGTTTGAAGCCATTGGTGGATAAAATTAGCCACTTGCTCTGGCTTATTGATATCAAGCACTGGCAGTATGGTATCTGTCTCGGAGTCTGCCGCAATCGCGATGACATATTCATCGATCAAATCATGCAACTCTCTGTCCAACGATTGACGAAATAGGGCTATTTTAGCGATTTTTTCGTGCTTAAAACCCTCAACCAGAACCAAATCGAGAGTTGATGCATCCATTTTCCCTGCCAGATCATAAATATCGGGTTCTTCCTGGTCAGGTGTTTCCGTCATCAATGCCCACCTTTCGCTGCTGGCAACAATGGTTTGTGCCGCTCCCGCCTTACGCAGTTCATAACTATCTTTGCCCGGTGTATCAATATCCATCCTATGATGCGTATGTTTAATTAATCCGACTCGAATGCCCCGATTAGCCAGCAGAGGGATGACGTGCTTAAGTAACGTTGTTTTACCTGTACCGCTGTAGGCGACAATAGCGAGTAAGGGCAAACGATTAGAGTTCACTGTGTTGATCCTCCCAGTTGGATAAATCCTCAGGTGAATTCAAATTGTGAAAGGCTTCCGGTTGATCGTTAAATAAAACGGTTTTTGCTCCGACCTGTTCCATAAATAGCATTAACTTACGATTTCCGAGATGTAGATAAGCTTCCAACGACTCAATAAGGTTTTTATTGATTAAGAGTAATGTGGGATGTGGACGTTCCCCATCGGTGGCATAAGCGGCATTTGCTTCCCCCCGCGCTTGCCATAAACGGTGTACCAGGTCGAGAGGAAAGGCAGGGACATCGCAAGGAACGAATATGACCCATTCGGACGTGGATGCATGTAATCCACTCAGGATACCTGCCAGCGGGCCTGGAAAGGTTGCATCAGAGTCACCAATAACTCGGTACCCGCTTTGTGCATACACATCCTGATTGCGGTTAGCGCTGATGATGATCTCATCGACCTGTGCTTTAAGCCGAGACAGCGCGTGTAAATATAGCGGCACACCGTTTAGCGCTATCAGACCTTTATCATGCCCACCCATGCGCGTTGCACGTCCACCCGCGAGAATAACGCCTGTAATCATTTCAATTGCCAATTATCTATGCCCACTTTTCTCTGTATCGAAAGCTCGTAAGGGAGAAACCATACATTATTCTCTGAAAACTTTCACAGAAGACCAAGTTCTTTCCTCATGTGCGCAAGGCTGTTATTTTTATCGCTATATGCTCAACATTGTTCAAGCTGTTTTCTACTTCTTGAAATTTATTGAGTACAAATCGTTTTTAAGGAGAAAAAAATGAAATGTCATCGTGTTAATGAGCTGATCGAGTTGCTGCATCCAGCCTGGCAAAAAGAGCCCGATTTAAACCTGGTGCAATTTTTACAAAACCTTGCACAGGAGGCGGGGTTCGAGGGGCAGTTAAATGAACTGACTGATGATATCCTTATTTACCATCTGAAAATGCGTAATGCAGATAAAGAACAAGTCATTCCCGGTCTGAAGAAGGACTACGAGGAAGATTTTAAAACAGCTTTGCTGCGTGCCCGTGGGGTTATTAAAGACTAGTGCAAAGGAATAACACGTTCATTATGTCAGCTATCGTGTGTAGTTATCGTATTCCATCTCTAATGATTTGTGGCTGCGATGAGTAGTTCAGTCTTTAATTTTCAGACGCTATTCCCAGATCTGATCATGGATGCCTTGCTGGGCGTTGGGTTGCGTGTTGATTCTGGCCTGACGGCGTTAAACAGCTATGAAAATCGCGTGTATCAGTTTGCGGATGAAGATCGTAAACGATTCGTGGTGAAATTTTATCGCCCTGAACGGTGGAGCGCAGCGCAAATTCAGGAAGAGCATATTTTTGCCCAGCAATTAGCGGAAGATGAAGTCCCTATTGTCGCACCCATTTTTCTTAATGGGCAGACTCTGAACGTCTATGAAGGGTTTCACTTTGCCGTATTCCCTAGCGTGGGTGGGCGGCAGTATGAAATGGATAATGAAGACCAGCTAGAGTGGGTCGGACGTTTTCTTGGACGAATTCACCAGACGGGGCAGAAATCGTTATTCTCCGAGCGCCCGACGATTGGGGTAAATGAATATTTGCATGAACCTTATCGTCTGCTGGAGACATGCCCGCTAATACCGAAAATACATCGACATGATTTTTTACAGGCAACCCATCAACTGATTGATACAGTTGAGACTTATTGGCACAGCGACTGGCGTCCATTGCGTCTGCATGGTGATTGTCACCCAGGAAATATTTTGTGGCGTGATGGCCCGCTATTTGTGGATTTGGATGATGCCCGCAATGGCCCGGCAATACAGGATTTATGGATGCTGTTGCATGGCGATCGTCGTGAACAGCGTATTCAACTGGATATCTTGTTAGAAGCCTATAGCGAATTTGCGGATTTTCAGGAGAAAGAACTGGCGTTGATTGAACCCCTTCGTGCGATGCGGCAGGTTTATTATCTGGCCTGGGTTGCGCGTCGCTGGGAAGACCCTGCTTTTCCGAAAAATTTCCCTTGGATGACGGATGCCGATTTCTGGTTGAAGCAAACGGCAATATTTATTGGGCAAACTCAGTTGTTGCAGGAACCTCCTCTACAGCTAATGCCAATGTACTGAAATTAAATGGAGAGAGTTAAGTTTATGAAAAAATTATGGCTTGCGCTGATTGGCGTCGTTCTGGCATTTAGTGCTTCTGCTGCAGAATTTTCTGACGGTAAGCAATATGTAGAATTAGATAAACCTGCAGCCCAAGAGCCTCAGGTTCTTGAGTTTTTTTCATTCTATTGCCCGCACTGCTATCAGTTTGAGCAGGTTTATCATGTCCCGGATGCAGTAAAAAAGGCGCTGCCAGAAGGGACAAAGATGACACGCTATCATGTGAATTTTTTGGGCACATTGGGTAAAAATCTGACTCAGGCTTGGGCTGTTGCTATGGCGCTGGGCGTAGAAGATAAAATTACCCCGCTGATGTTTGATGCGGTTCAGAAAACACAGACCGTACAAAAACCGGAAGATATTCGCGCAGTCTTTGTGGAAGCTGGTGTAACTGCGGAAGAGTTTGATAGTGCTCTGAATAGCTTTGTTGTGAAGTCTCTGGTTGCTCAACAGGAAAAAGCTGCTGCAGATTTGCAATTACGTGGTGTTCCAGCGATGTTCGTTAATGGTAAATATATGATCAAGAGCGATGGTCTTGATACTAGCTCAATGGACGCTTACGTAAAACAGTATGCTGATGTGGTGAAATTCCTTATTACTAAAAAGTAATCACTTATGAGCCATGCGGGTTAACCGCATGGCTTTATACCTTCAAGCCGTTTACTTTCTTATCTTTTATATCTCACCGTCTACAATCTCTATTTATCTTTTCGTTTATATCCACAAACTGGATGACGGATTATCATGCCGTAAAAATAAATGATTTATATTATAACCCAATGAAATTAATCAATATAAAATAAATCCATTAGATAAAAGGAGAAATTAATAATTACGTGAATAAAACTACTCACAAACTTATCCACAGGAAGATCTTGCGAGGATCCATGAAAAATCAACCAATATCTTACGTTAAGGATCGTCTCTTCCTCCGACCTATGGCATGCTTAGTGCTATGACAGACTAACAACGATCACGGCAGGTTATGGCTCAGATTGCAGAAAATCCCTTAATACTGGTAGACGGTTCATCTTATTTGTATCGTGCCTATCACGCTTTTCCACCGTTAACAAACAGCGCGGGGGAAGCCACCGGTGCAATGTATGGCGTATTGAATATGCTACGCAGTTTGTTGCAGCAATATAGCCCCAGCCATGTTGCCGTTGTTTTTGATGCAAAAGGGAAAACGTTTCGCGACGAGTTGTTTGAAAACTATAAAGCTCACCGCCCACCTATGCCGGAGGATTTACGCGAACAGATCGAGCCTCTGCATAATATGGTGAAAGCGATGGGGTTACCACTTCTGGCGGTTTCTGGCGTAGAAGCGGACGATGTGATTGGTACACTCGCAGTGCAGGCGGAAAAAGCCGGGAAGTCGGTGCTGATTAGCACTGGCGATAAAGATATGGCACAACTGGTGACGCCGAGCGTAACGCTCATTAATACCATGAACAACACCATTCTTGGCCCACAGGAAGTGTGTGATAAATACGGTATTCCTCCAGAGCTGATTATCGATTTCCTTGCGCTGATGGGGGATGCATCGGATAACATTCCTGGTGTGCCTGGCGTTGGGGAGAAAACCGCCCAGGCGCTACTGCAAGGGCTCGGCGGGCTGGATTCGCTGTATGCAAATCTCGATAAAATTGCTGGGCTTTCCTTCCGTGGTGCGAAAACCATGGCGCCGAAGCTGGAACAACATAAAGAAGTGGCCTACCTCTCTTATCAGCTTGCCACTATTAAAACGGATGTTGAGCTTGAACTCAGTTGCGATCAGCTCACTGTTAACGAGCTGGATGTGGATGAGCTGCATCGTCTCTTTTCCCGTTATGAATTTAAACGCTGGTTATCAGATATTGAATCAGGCACCTGGATGCAGGGTAAAAAGAGCAGCCAGCCTGTTCAGACTGTGAATAATGCGGTGGTTGAGCAGGCGGTTGAAGAAGATAACGCACCTACGCTGTCTGCCGATGGTTATGTCACGATCCTTGATGAAAAAACGCTGTTGGATTGGGGTGAGCGTTTAAAACTGGCTGATGTTTTCGCTTTTGATACGGAAACTGATGGGCTGGATACGCTCACTGCTAATCTGATTGGTTTGTCATTTGCGATTAAGCCAGGCGAAGCGGCTTATTTACCGTTGGCACATGATTATCTGGATGCGCCGGATCAATTGGATCGTGCCACGGTATTGGCCTTGTTAAAACCGCTGCTGGAAGATGAGAAGCTGCTTAAGATTGGTCAGAATCTCAAATTTGATAAAGGCGTGATGCAGCGGTATGACATCGATTTACGCGGCATCGCGTTTGATACCATGCTGGAATCTTACGTGCTCGACAGCGTGGCGGGTCGTCACGATATGGACAGCTTGGCCGAGCGCTATCTGAAACACAAAACCATTACCTTTGAAGAGATCGCGGGTAAAGGAAAAAATCAACTGACGTTCAATCAGATTGCATTGGAACAGGCTGGGCCGTATGCGGCCGAGGATGCGGACGTTACGCTGCATCTGCATCAGACACTGTGGGGGAAACTCCAGCCGCATGCCGATCTGTGTCAGGTCTTCCAAACCATCGATATGCCGCTGGTTCCTGTTTTATCCCGCATCGAGCGTACTGGCGTGCTGATCGATCCTGCAATTCTGGCGGAACACTCAAAAGAGCTAACAACCCGTCTGGCGGAATTGGAAATACAAGCCTATGAGTTGGCGGGCGAAGAGTTCAATCTCTCATCGACCAAGCAGCTACAGGGAATTCTGTATGAAAAACAAAAGCTGCCGATTCTGAAGAAAACGCCAAAAGGTGCACCGTCAACCAATGAGGAAGTGCTGGCTGAACTGGCGCTGGATTACCCTCTGCCGAAGCTAATCCTTGAATACCGAGGGTTGGCCAAGCTGAAATCGACTTACACCGATAAGTTGCCGCTGATGATCAATCCGGCGACGAAGCGCGTGCATACCTCTTATCATCAGGCTGTTACTGCAACTGGACGTTTGTCTTCCAGCGATCCTAACCTGCAAAACATCCCGGTGCGTAACGATGAGGGACGCCGTATTCGTCAGGCATTCATTGCGCCTAAAGGTTATAGCATTGTTGCGGCTGACTACTCGCAAATCGAACTGCGTATTATGGCGCATCTATCGGGTGATGAAGGGTTGTTGAATGCGTTCGCAAACGGGCTGGATATCCACCGGGCAACGGCGTCAGAAGTGTTTGGCATCGCGTTGGATAAGGTGACATCAGAACAGCGTCGTAGTGCGAAAGCGATCAACTTCGGTCTGATCTACGGCATGAGCGCGTTTGGTTTGTCGCGTCAGTTGAACATCCCCCGTAGCGAATCGCAGAAATACATGAACCTGTATTTTGAGCGTTATCCTGGTGTGCAGGATTACATGGAGCGGACGCGCCAACAGGCCGCGGAGCATGGCTATGTGTCTACATTGGATGGTCGCCGTCTCTATTTACCAGATATCCACTCGCGTAATGCTATGGCGCGTAAAGGCGCGGAACGTGCGGCGATTAATGCCCCGATGCAGGGCACCGCTGCCGATATTATTAAGAAAGCGATGATCGCGATTGACGATTGGCTACAGAAAGACGCGCCAAAGGTGAAGATGATCATGCAGGTTCACGATGAGTTGGTTTTCGAGATTGATGATTCGATTGTTGAAGAATCTATTAGTAAAATCAAAGTATTAATGGAAGGTTGTATGCAATTGAATGTTCCGTTGCAGGTAGACATCGGTACAGGTATGAACTGGGATCAAGCCCATTAATGGCCGATTCTTGCGCTATTTTTGTAATTAAATAACAGTATTGTGTGACCTGGTTTAACTTTGTGTAATCGATAACCATTTTCTATGAAAGTAAACAACAAAAAAGCCTTTGTTCCCGCGAAAAAATAGGGTAGAGTTAAAGACGTAGGGTACAGAGGTAAGATGTTCTATCTTTCAGACCTTTTACTTCACGTAATCGGATTTGGCTGAATATTAGCCGCCCCGCTCAGTTTTGAGCGGGGCGTTTTTTATGGGCTTTATTCAGCGTTTTACCCTCAAAACGCTGGCAACTGTGTGACATACTGCGATGTGTTCGCATGCTTTCAGGTGTGAAAAGAACGAGTCTGGTGGGGTATCGTCGAGGGAAAGTGATGGCGTGATGCGAGTGATGGCACTCTGCACCACGCGAAAGGATTATTCAGCGTCTTGTTCTTCTACAATGTGTTGCAAGGTATTGAACCAGTTATCTAATTTCTGCCGTAGTTTATCGACGCCGATTTTTTTCAGTGACGAAAATGCCTCGACCTGAATATCACCCATAAATGGCGCGACAGCTTCGCGAACCATATGCAACTGTGTCTTACGTGCGCCTGAAGCCAGCTTATCGGCTTTGGTCAGCAGTACTAAGACCGGAAGTTTGACATCGACTGCCCACTGAATCATTTGCTGATCGAGATCTTTCAGCGGATGACGAATATCCATCAGCACAACCAGACCCTTCAGGCTGTTACGCTTTTGCAGGTATTCACCGAGCGCACGTTGCCATTTGATCTTCATTTGCTCCGGTACTTCGGCATAGCCGTAGCCGGGAAGGTCGACTAAACGCACGCCGTCAGCTACCTGAAACAGGTTGATCAACTGGGTACGACCCGGCGTTTTACTGGTTCGTGCCAGGCTCTTCTGGTTGGTCAGCGTATTCAGCGCGCTGGATTTTCCGGCGTTAGAACGCCCAGCAAAGGCCACTTCAATACCGCTATCTGTTGCCAGGTGGCGAATATCCGGGGCGCTGATGATAAAACGCGTCATGTGATAGTTATATTGCTGGGTCACGATCGTTATCTCTGTCTGGATCTCTGTCTGGTTGGGGATTATACCTGTAACTGACAATAAAGGCGGTTTTATCTGCCTTAAAGTGCAGCAGACTGATATGAAAAGAAAAGCTCATCCGCCTGATGTGAGCGCTTTTTTCTTACCCAGCTTTCTGCTAGATTCCGCCGCACTTCCCTTATATCTGTGTACCTGAGAACAACATTATGAACCGACCTGTCAAAGGGGCTGCCGATAAGGCAGGAAAACCTAAAGTAAAAAGAAAAACCCGCGAAGAACTGGAGCGCGAAGCTCGTGAGCGGAAAAGAGATAAAAAACGTCGTGGCCATGCAGCGGGCAGCCGAACTCAGGAAAAATCGTCTACCGATCAGAATTCTGGCCAACGTAAAGTCGCCGATCCGCGTATTGGTAGTAAAAAGCCTGTACAGCTTGGCGTGTTGGATAGCGCTATCGCTAAACCGAAGCCTAAGTCGAAGCCTTCTGAGCCTGTGGAGAAGGTCGTTGCTGCCAAGCCGACAATGTCTCCAGAAGAAGAGCTGGCAATGTTAGAAAACGATCCGCGTTTGGATGCTTTGTTGGATCGCTTGGATAGCGGCGAAACGCTGAGTGCCAAAGATCAGTCATGGGTTGACGAAACGCTGGATCGTATCGATATCCTGATGGAAGAGCTTGGAATCGAGCTGGGTGATGATGATGACGAAGAAGAGCAACAGGAAGACATGTTGCAGCTTTTAAAACGTAATAACCCGAAAGACGCGTTCTAATCAATGAAATGGCTGTTTCTGTTCCTGATATTGCTGGTTGCGTTTTATCTGCTCTGTCTGTTCAGTAAACTATGGCTATTGTCGAAGCGTAAGCACCGGCTGCATCGCGCCCTGTTTAACGGGCGCGTGAATCAGGTGCGGCGCCCAAGACAAGAACATAGGAAACGTTTTTGAACGCCGCCCTGTAGTGCTGCGAGTCATCAGGGATGAGCAAGTAGCGAAATGCCGGGAGCGCTTTTGAACGCCGTTTTTTGGTGATCTGAAGGAGGGGAAGGATAACCCACCGAGTAAAAACTGGAAGGAGTGAGCGAATATGTCGATACCGTCCGTTGACTGGGATCTGGCCCTGATTCAAAAATATAACTATTCTGGGCCGCGTTATACGTCTTATCCCACAGCGTTAGAATTCAGCGAAGCTTATGGTGAGCCTGCGTTTCAGCATGCCATTGCCCGTTATCCGCAGCGGCCTCTGTCGCTGTATATCCACATCCCTTTTTGCCACCGGCTGTGCTATTTCTGCGGCTGTAATAAGCTGGTTACGCGTCAGCAGCATAAAGCGGATGAATACCTTGATGTGCTGGAACTGGAAATTCGCCAGCGTGCGCCGCTATTTGTCGGACGCACGGTGACGCAATTGCATTGGGGCGGCGGTACGCCGACCTACCTGAATAAAGTACAAATCAGCCGACTGATGTCGTTACTACGCGAGCTGTTCTCTTTTTCCGAGCAGGCGGAGTTGTCGCTTGAAGTTGACCCGCGGGAAATTGAATTGGACGTTCTCGACCATCTGCGTGCCGAAGGGTTTAACCGCCTTAGCATGGGGGTGCAGGATTTTAATAAAGACGTTCAGAAGCTGGTCAACCGTGAGCAGGATGAAGACTTTATTTTTGCCCTTATTGAACGGGCAAAGGCGCTGGGTTTCACCTCAACCAATATTGATTTGATTTACGGCCTGCCGAAACAAACGCCGGAGAGCTTCGCCTTTACGCTACAGCGCGTTGCTGAATTAAGCCCGCATCGGCTTAGCGTTTTTAACTATGCGCATTTGCCTAGCCTGTTTGCAGCACAGCGTAAGATTAAAGACGCTGATTTACCGAGTGCAGAACAAAAACTGGATATTCTGCAACAGACGATAGGATCGCTGACGCAATCGGGTTACCAGTTTATCGGTATGGATCACTTTGCTCGCCCGGACGATGAGCTGGCGGTGGCGCAGCGAGAAGGGAAGTTGCATCGTAATTTCCAGGGTTATACGACGCAGGGTGATAGCGATCTGCTTGGTATGGGCGTTTCGGCGATTAGTATGATCGGTGATAGTTATGCCCAGAACCAGAAAGAGTTAAAGCAGTATTATGCGCAGGTCAAAGACAAAGGAAATGGTCTGTGGCGTGGATTACAACTGACGCGTGATGATTGTCTCCGCCGCGATGTGATTAAGACGCTGATCTGTAATTTCCAACTCAGTTATGCGCCGATTGAAACGGAATACGCTATCGATTTTAAAACCTACTTTGAGCAGGATTTAGCGTTATTGGCACCGCTGGTGGCCGATGGGCTGGTCGATAGTCAGGAAGGCGGGCTGGTGGTGACACCGAAGGGACGTTTGCTGATCCGCAATATCTGCATGTGCTTTGACGTCTATTTACGTAGCAAGCTCAGAACGCAGCAATTTTCCCGCGTGATTTAGTTTTTTTGATCTCCTCTCACTATCGGTGCCAGGCTAAATAAGAGATCCGGGGCGTTTTTCAGACTTCGAGCAAATTCCGTCGGAGTCTGGTTATTTAATGAGGAATGTGGTCTTTGCTGGTTATATTCCTGTCGCCAGCGTTCGACCTTTTCCTGCGCATCTTCCAGTGACAGGAACCCGTGAATGTTCAGACACTTCATCACCGCGACCACATCATCCTCACGCAACCCATGCTCCTGCACTGGTCTGTTGCACTGACTGCCGGACGCGCACGTCGGTGTCCGTCACTCCCATGCAACCGAACTTCTTTTTCCAATTGTAAAAGGTGGCTTCTGAAATCCTCATCTTTCTGCAGACTGTCTCTAGCCGTGTGTCAGTTTCGGCCTTCTTTAGGAAAAATGTAATTTTTTCTTCGGTATAACGTGTCTTTTTCATGCCGGATGACTTCTTTTTTTATGGAGAAGACGAGCCGAAAACGCTACTTTACGCGGGTACTGAATAAAGGAAAGATATCAGTAGAAGAGATCTCATTTCTTGATGTTTTAAAATAATTTAAGATTAATCGTTGAATTGCTATTTTGCAAATCACAGGATTATCTAAATATAATATTTTTTTATTTGGTTTTTTATTCTGCTTTATGTTGGTTGATTTTACATTTTTTTACTATATGATGATTAAGATTTTCGTTTTTAGCATAAAAGGAGTTTATGTGATGATTCGTGCTTTTTTATTTATTTCAATTTTTACTTTTCCTCTCTCGTCATACGCTATCGATTCTGTGCCAGAAATCGTTAATATTAAAAATGATCAAAAAATAAATTTCAAAAAAACGGATTATTATTCGTTTGAGAAAATTTTTTTTCTAAAAAATAAAAAGGATATTATTAATCTTTCCTCAAGGAAAGATGAGTGCATAGAGGATTGCTGGAGTTTTACCTTGCCTTCAAGACGGGGTGATGCCTTTGAATTTAATAACTGCGTCAATGATTGTATGGGGTTTAATTTAGACGTATGTTGATTTTCTTATAAATTTGGATTTTTAGTAAAATGATAACTGATAAAGATATTGCAAAAAATTTAGTTGAAAGATATATGAGCATAACTAATGATATGTACGATGATGTGAATAATTTGCAAGGTAAAATTCCAGGCGAAGAGCATAAGGAGCTAAGGAAGGCTATAGGGAATATCATCGTAGATATATTTGATAATGTTATTAACCGTATTTCAGAAGAGCATGAAGATATAATTTTATGTGATATAAATGACTGTATTAAAAATAAAAAGGTTGAAAAATGACTGTCTATAAAATTTCACTGATTAATTGTATGGAACAAACAGATATAGAGTGCTCCGATGATGAATATATCATCGATGCTGCAGAAAAAGCAGGTGTTGAACTTCCGTATAGTTGTAGGGCTGGAGCATGCTCTACTTGCGTGTGTCTTGCGATCTCGGGAACTTATGATAACTCTGATCAGTCTTTTTTAGATGATGAGCAAATTAGTAAAGGATACCTTTTGGCATGTACTGCATATCCAACCTCTGATGTAACCATGTATACTCATTTGGAAAAGAATTTATATTAATGTAAATCAATATAAAAATTAAAGGATATCATGAAAAGAAGACAGTTTTTGTTATCAGGTTTTCTCTCTGGATTGATGTTGAGCCTTTTGGGAAGCAGTTTTACTGCTTTAGCCTCTTTGGTTGAATCATCTATAAAAATAAAAGGAATATTAAGGCCAGATAAAAATAAAACGATAAGAAAAATCAATAAATTCTTTTTTCAAAGAGAGATATACGAATACGTAGAACCTGTAAATAAAGATAACTATATAAAATTTCATATTAAAGTTTTGAACAATAAAAAAAAGGGGGCGGCACTTTTAGGTGCTCGAGTAGGGGTGTGTAATTCAGACGCTTTCAAATCGAGTAATGGTAAAATAGGGTCCGCTGACAATACTAATATTCTATGGTTTACTGTTCAGGATGAGAATTTTTTCAGTTTCTTTCTAAGAAAACCCAGTTTAGTTGTTAAATCAAATAAAATAATGAACCCAATAGATTTCTTAATAATCAAAGATGAAAAAATCTCCATTTCGAGAGTTAATATTAATGACGATTTTCCGAGTAAAATCGATCCTCAGAATGAGTATAGCTTGTACGCCTATTCTTTAACGGATAAAATATTAGATACCTATGGACAGCCCATAGATAAGCCTATTGAAGATATTCAAATTCATAAGCTGGATGGTTTATCTCAAGCTGTTATAGAATTTATGGTTGATGATAATGAATAAGTTAGCCGGTTTTTTTATGGTGTTTTATCTTAGTTTGTTTTCTTTTTCATCTTCGGGAAGTGGTTTAGTTATTTCTGGTGGGGTTTTTCAAGAAGTTAAAAACATAGAATATAAAAATGAAAGTTATCTTTTTTATAATTTCGCATGTGGAAAATGTTATAGAGTTCACCAGGAATTTGTCTTAAACAAATATGAATTAGACAATATAAAGATAAAACCTGTTGATAAGTCCGATTCGGAAATATCAAAAAACGCAGCTATTTTATTCATTATGGCAGAATCGCAAGGTAATGATCCCTATTATTTGGCCTTGAAAATATTTCAAATCATTCATTCCCCTTTACCATGGGAATATGAAAAATACAGGAAGCTATCAACACTAGAAGGAATGACGAATTTTTATATAGATTTAGGCATGCCAATTGAAAAAATGTCTACTTATCTCTCTGATGCAGAGAAAGTTTTATCTAAAAATAACGAGTTTTCAAAATCACTAAGTGTAGTCGGTACCCCTGCGGCGATTGTTTATAATAAATGGTTAACACAAGGTCTTCCTAAAGAAGTTGGGAGGGAGGCTGTGTTTATTTCTTCCATCAAAACAGCGTTAGTTAAGTTTAAACAATAGAAGCAGTTATAATTTCTAAAAAACAGCCAGTCGATGTTAACACCGACTGGCTGCTCTCAAACGTTCATACCCGTCATATTTCAAGTTGCAGGTGTGTTGGCTGCGCTACTCGGCCCACTTTCGTGGATCTCGCCCTAGCGGGCCAACGCTTTGCGTTGTTCAAAACGCTAGCGTTTTGTTCTGAAACTCGAATTATTTAGGGTATATAGGATTAACTAAAGAAGTTAATCAGTGCGGCACACAAAACGGCGGCAATAGCCGTCTGCGGTGAATGGCTTGCCACAGAACCAATTTCAGCGCCGTGTGTTGCAACGGAAAGTGTCGCCGCAGAAATCAATGAGTCCAGCATGGTATTCCTCCCGAATCAGCGACACGATCATACTGCTGACTCAAGGCAAGTAAAGGACAAATTAGTGACAATTTCGTGCGCCAGATTGTATTTTTTATCACCAGATTGTTTGTTAACAATTGAGTAATAAAAAAGCAATCTCGCTACTCCATTCCCAGCTCTTTTAATTTACGCGTCAGGGTATTTCTGCCCCATCCCAGCAATCTTGCTGCTTCCTGTTTATGCCCCTGGGTATGCCGCAGTGCCGTTGTCAGTAGCGTTCTTTCCATTTCGGGTTGGGCCTCCGCCAGCAGATTCTGATGACCGGAACGCAGCGCGCGGTCGGCCCATTGTGCCAATAGCGTGGCCCAACTGTCTGGCAGAATATGCACGGTGGAATCGGGCGCAGTGGTCTCGAACAGCTCAGGCGGCAGATCTTGAATCAGCACTTCCTGACCCGCGGCCATGACTGTCAACCAGCGGCAGGTATTCTCCAATTGGCGAACGTTGCCGGGCCACGGTAAACGAGTTAGCGCCGTTTCCGCTTCCTGATGCAAATTCTTCGGCTCGACGCCCAGCTCTTTGGCTGTGGCCTGCAAGAAATAACGCGCCAGACGGGGGATATCTTCCCGACGCTCACGCAGCGGCGGCAGATGAACGCGGATCACATTCAGGCGGTGAAACAGGTCATCACGGAATTTGCCTTCCTGCACGCGCTGTTCAAGATTTTGGTGCGTTGCCGCAATAATACGGACATCCACTTTCACTGCTGCATAGCCGCCAACGCGATAAAATTGCCCGTCTGCCAATACACGCAATAGACGTGTTTGTACGTCTAGCGGCATATCGCCGATTTCATCCAGAAAGAGCGTACCGCCATCGGCCTGCTCAAAGCGGCCCTGACGGATCTGGTTCGCGCCTGTAAACGCGCCTTTTTCATGGCCGAACAGTTCTGATTCGATCAGATCTTTAGGAATAGCGGCCATATTCAGGGCGATGAAAGGGGCTTTGGTGCGCGGGCTATGGCGATGCAGGGCGTGTGCCACTAGCTCTTTACCTGTTCCCGATTCACCGTTAATCAGCACGCTGATCGATGAGCGAGACAGACGACCGATGATGCGAAAGACATCCTGCATCGCAGGAGCTTCGCCGATAATGTCCGTTGTCGGACCATTGATCGGTTGGTTGCGTACCGGCTGTTGCTGCTCCAGATAATGGCTGATTGCACGTTCAACCAGCGCAACGGCCTCATCAATATCAAACGGTTTCGGCAAATAGTCGAACGCACCCTGTTGATAAGCGCTAACGGCAGCATCCAGATCGGAATGTGCCGTCATAATGATGACCGGGAGCATCGGGTGACGCTGTTTGATTTGCTGTAAGAGCGCTAATCCATCCATCCCTGGCATGCGGATGTCGGACAGCAGAACGTCGGGCGTTTGTGTCGCCAGCGCATGCAGTACCTGATTTCCGTTCTCAAAGGTTGCGCAGGTTAAGCCCGCACCAGCAAGCGCGCGCTCAAGCACCCAACGGATGGAGCTATCGTCATCAACAATCCAGACTATCCCTCGTTGCATTGTGAACCTCACTGGCGAATGGGCAGGTAAACCGAGAATTCGGTGTGTCCCGGCCAACTGTTAAATTCAATTTTACCGGAGTGCTGATCGATGAGACTGCGGGCGATGGAAAGCCCTAAACCGGTTCCACCCTCACGCCCGCTCACCATCGGGTAAAACAGGGTGTCCTGTAGTTGAGCAGGTACGCCGGGGCCGTCATCTTCCACGTCAATACGTGCGGCGAGACGATAGCGCACACCGTGCAAAGTAAGCTGAAAAGCTGTGCGGGTGCGTATCGTAATGGTTCCGCCTTCCTCCCCCAGTGCCTGTAGCGCATTGCGGGTAATATTCAGCAGTACCTGTTCAATCTGGTCGGGGTCGTGCGTTAACTCTGGCAGGCTGGGATCATAATCTTTTACCAGCGTCACGTTGTCTGGCTTTTCCAGCGAAACAAGCTGGCAAACGCGTTCGGCGACCTGATGGATGCTTTGGGTGACGTGCAGGCCGGGTTGCTGTGGCCCAAGCAGGCGATCAACCAGATTACGCAAGCGATCCGCCTGTTCAATAATGACCTTGGTGTATTCCGTCAATGCGGGATCGGGCAGTGCCTTGGCAAGCAGTTGTGCGGCTCCGCGCAATCCGCCAAGCGGATTTTTTATCTCATGTGCCAGGCCTCGAACCAAATCACGAGCGGCCTGCTGTTGTGCATGTTGAAGCTGTTCCTGACTGAGGCGGCGCTGATTATCCATCGGCGCCATTTCCAGTAAGATAAAATCGTTTTGTACCCGCTGAGCGGTGAGCGACATGATGTGTGCTTTGCCATCCACGACGAGAGTGACTTCGTTATCCGTAAAACCTTGCCCTGAATCCAGACTTTCACGCAGTAAATCGATATTCAGAGAAAAATATCCCAGCAAATCGGGCAGCGGTGTGCCAGATAATTTACGCGAGCTTTGTGCCAGTAATTGCTGTGCTGCCGGGTTGGAATAGTGAATCGCCAGATCGTTATCCAGCAATAAAATGCTGTTTATCAGGGAATTTAGGATCTGCCCAGCATCGGGCAGCGTGCCTGTTGCCATAATGCAGACTCCCGCACCAGCATGGTGCATTGTAGTGTGGATGATGGATGTTACGTCGCAACGGCCAATGCCGATGGTGAAAAAAGCCCATCCGAAGATGGGCTGAAGCGTTTCCACGGCAACAAGAACAAACTTCTTAGTATTCTGTTGGTTATCGGTCATGGTCGGGTATCAGCACACCCAACCACGCCGAGATATACCCGTCATACTTCAAGCTGCTTGTGCGTTGGCTGCCCTTACTCACCCCAGTCACTTACTTATGTAAGCTCCTGGGGACTCGTGCGGTTGCCGCCTTCACGCAACTCGAATTATTTAGGGTATAAATATCAGACGCTGTAGTTATTAAACGCTGTAGTACAGTTCAAACTCAACTGGGTGCGGCGTCATACGAACGCGGTCAAGCTCAGGTTTACGCAGTTCGATATACGCTTCGATAGCGTCGTCGGTGAACACGCCACCACGGGTCAGGAACTCGCGGTCTTCGTTCAGCGCAGCCAGGGCCTCGTCCAGAGAACCTGCAACTTTTGGAATCTCTGCTTCTTCTTCCGGCGGCAGGTCGTACAGGTTTTTGTCCATCGCATCGCCAGGATGAATTTTGTTGATGATGCCGTCGAGGCCAGCCATCAGCAGTGCAGCGAAGCATAGGTACGGGTTAGCTGCTGGGTCAGGGAAGCGCGCTTCGATACGGCGTGCTTTCGGGCTAGCAACCACTGGGATACGGATTGAAGCAGAACGGTTACGGGCAGAATAAGCCAGCATAACAGGGGCTTCATAGCCTGGGACCAGACGCTTGTATGAGTTGGTGGTTGGGTTCGCCAGGGCGTTGATGGCTTTAGCGTGCTTGATAACACCGCCGATGTAGAACAACGCCATTTCAGACAGGCCGCCGTATTTGTCGCCAGCGAACAGGTTAGTGCCGTCTTTAGACAGGGACATGTGGCAGTGCATACCAGAACCGTTATCACCGAACATTGGTTTTGGCATGAAGGTCGCGGTTTTACCGTAGGCGTGAGCCACGTTGTGCACGACATATTTGTAGATCTGAATTTCGTCAGCTTTTTTAGTCATGGTGTTGAAGCGGGTAGCCACTTCGTTTTGACCAGCGGTAGCCACTTCGTGGTGGTGAGCTTCAACAACCAGACCCATCTGCTCCATGGTCAAACACATGGCAGAACGGATGTCCTGTGATGAATCGACGGGTGGAACCGGGAAATAGCCGCCTTTCAGACCTGGACGGTGACCTTTGTTACCGCCTTCGTAGGCTTTACCGGAGTTCCAGTAAGCTTCGATGTCGTCGATAGCAACGTGGGAGCCGGAAGTGCTGCTGCCGAAACGAATGTCATCAAACAGGAAGAACTCTGGCTCTGGCCCGAACAGTACGGTGTCGGCAATACCTGAAGAACGCAGGAAATCTTCCGCACGTTTCGCGATAGAACGTGGATCGCGGTCATAGCCTTGCATAGTGCCTGGCTCAAGGATGTCACAGCGAATGATCAGTGTGGAATCTTCGAAGAACGGATCGATCATTGCGGTGCTGGCATCAGGCATCAGAACCATGTCTGACTCGTTGATACCTTTCCAGCCGCCAATCGAGGAACCATCAAACATTTTACCTTCTTCGAAGAAGTCGGCATTGACTTGATGAGCCGGAATGGTGACGTGCTGCTCTTTACCTTTAGTATCCGTGAAGCGTAAATCAACAAACTTCACTTCGTGCTCATTCAGCATCGTCAAAACATGTTCTGCGGACATACTTGGTTCTCCCGATTGGTCATTTATCGTCGTGGAACGAATATCGTTGTGGATTGATGTTGTTGCCGTGAGTAGACTAAAGCTAAAAGTGTGCCAACTTTTTAAATTCGTGCAATGTGTTGCCCCTTGGGGCTTTCTTACGTAAACCCACTGCACCATTATAGTCTAAAGCACCAAAATGGTGCTCTGTATGTGAATTATTGCACTAATTTGGTGCATTCATGTTCGCTTGTAGCGCTTTTGCACCGTGAAAGGGATCACAAAGCAGGCAGCTCTAGGTTGTTTATCATAGATGCTTGTGATCTTGTTTAGTCCCTCGATTAATACGTGTACAATAGCGCGCTATTTCTAAATGCCTGAGGCAAAGCTGTGATCGAAAATTTGCGTAACATCGCCATTATTGCGCACGTTGACCATGGGAAAACCACCCTGGTTGACAAACTGTTGCAACAATCCGGAACGTTCGGTGAACGTGTCGAAGCAACTGAGCGTGTAATGGACTCCAACGATTTGGAGAAAGAGCGTGGAATTACCATCCTCGCAAAAAATACCGCCATTAATTGGAAAGACTACCGTATTAACATCGTAGACACCCCGGGACACGCCGACTTCGGCGGCGAGGTTGAGCGTGTTATGTCGATGGTTGACTCGGTACTGCTGGTTGTTGATGCGATGGATGGTCCGATGCCGCAAACGCGTTTCGTGACCAAAAAAGCATTTGCCAACGGTCTGAAGCCTATTGTGGTTATCAACAAAGTCGACCGTCCTGGTGCGCGTCCTGACTGGGTTGTCGATCAGGTATTCGACCTGTTCGTGAACCTGGATGCAACCGATGAGCAACTGGATTTCCCGATCATTTATGCTTCTGCGCTGAATGGTATCGCGGGCCTCGACCATACCGACATGGCGGAAGATATGACTCCGCTGTATCAGGCGATTGTCGATCACGTTTCTCCGCCTCAGGTTGAGATGGATGCGCCGTTCCAGATGCAGATTTCTCAACTGGACTACAACAACTATGTTGGTGTTATCGGTATCGGCCGTATCAAACGCGGTAAAGTTAAGCCTAACCAACAAATTACTATTGTTGATAGCGAAGGCAAAACCCGTAACGGTAAAGTGGGTAAAGTTCTGACTCATCTGGGTCTGGAGCGTATCGACGCAACTGAAGCGGAAGCGGGCGATATCATCGCGATTACCGGTCTGGGCGAACTGAACATTTCTGACACTATCTGCGATCCGCAGAATGTCGAAGCACTGCCAGCACTGAGCGTCGATGAACCTACCGTTACCATGTTCTTCAACGTCAATACTTCACCATTCTGCGGTAAAGAAGGTAAGTATGTGACGTCGCGCCAGATTCTGGAGCGTCTGAACAAAGAACTGGTGCACAACGTTGCCCTGCGCGTTGACGAAACCGAAGACGCTGATGCGTTCCGCGTTTCTGGCCGTGGTGAATTGCACTTGTCAGTTCTGATCGAAAACATGCGCCGTGAAGGTTTTGAACTGGCCGTATCACGTCCGAAAGTTATCAATCGCGTTATCGACGGTCGTAACCAAGAGCCGTTTGAAAACGTGACGCTGGATATCGAAGAACAGCACCAAGGTTCAGTCATGCAAGCCATGGGTGAGCGTAAAGGTGATGTGAAAGACATGATCCCAGATGGCAAGGGTCGTATCCGTCTGGATTACCTGATCCCTGCTCGTGGTCTGATCGGTTTCCGTACCGAATTCATGACCATGACGTCTGGTACAGGTCTGCTGTACTCCACTTTCAGCCACTACGATGATGTGCGTCAGGGTGAAATTGGCCAACGTCAAAACGGTGTACTGGTCTCTAACGGTCAGGGTAAAGCCGTCGCGTTTGCACTGTTCAGCCTGCAAGATCGCGGTAAGCTGTTCCTCGGACACGGTGCCGAAGTGTATGAAGGCCAGATCATCGGTATTCACTCACGTTCTAACGATCTGACCGTAAACTGTCTGACTGGTAAGAAACTGACCAACATGCGTGCATCAGGTACTGATGAAGCCACCACGCTGGTTCCGGCTATCAAAATGTCTCTGGAGCAAGCGCTGGAGTTCATTGATGATGACGAATTGGTTGAAGTTACGCCGCAGTCTGTTCGTATTCGTAAGCGTCACCTGACCGAAAACGATCGTAAGCGCGCGAGCCGCGGCAGCAAAGACGTCTAATTTCAGACCGATTTGTATTGTCACGCAACAGGGCACCTTCGGGTGCCCTGAATTTTATGCGCTTTCTTCCACTTTAACCTTTCCTTATATTTCCTCCCTGTTCAGTTTCGTTATTTCCCGCTACAGTGAAAATCCTACGATTACGTCAGGAGGTGGCTACCATGCTGTATATCTTTGATTTGGGTAATGTTGTCATTGATATTGATTTCAAAAGAGTATTGGGCGTCTGGAGTAATCTGAGCAGCGCGCCGCTCGCAACGTTGCAAGAGCGTTTTGTGATGGGTGAGGCGTTTGAACAGCATGAGCGGGGCGAAATTAGCGACGAGGAATTTGCCACCAGACTGTGCCAGGAAATGGGTATTGCATTGAGTTTCGAGCAATTCAGCGCTGGCTGGCAGGCTATTTTTGTCGCGCTGCGTCCTGAGGTTATCGACATCATGCAGCGCCTGCATCAGGAAGGCCACCGCGTGGTGATCCTGTCGAATACCAATCGCCTCCATTGTTCACACTGGCCTGCGTTATTTCCAGAAGTGGGAACGGCTGCCGACAGACTCTATTTGTCGCAAGACATTGGGCTACGTAAGCCTGAATTGGCGATTTATCAATATGTCCTGACACAGGAAGGCGTTACGCCAGCGCAGGCCGTGTTTTTTGACGATAATGCCGCGAACGTCGATGCTGCACAAAGCTTGGGAATTCACAGCATTCTGGTGACCGATCGTCACGTGGTGCCAGATTTTTTCGCTATGCAGGCGACGACAGCTAAAGCATGATTGATATCGCAGGGGCGGACGTTGCCCCTATCGGGAATGATAACATCAGGAGTAGTCAGGTTTTATGATTGCGCTAATTCAGCGGGTTTCCAGCGCCAGCGTTACGGTAGAAGGCAATATCATTGGGGAAATCGATAAGGGTTTACTGATCTTGCTGGGCGTTGAACAGGGTGATGACGAACAAAAAGCTACGCGACTTTGCGAGCGCGTGTTGGGCTACCGGATATTCGGTGACGATGACGGGAAAATGAACCTCAATGTGCGTCAGGCTGGTGGAAATGTGCTGGTGGTTTCCCAATTTACGCTGGTGGCCGATACGCAGCGTGGTATGCGGCCTGGATTTTCTCGCGGGGCGCATCCCTCAGAGGCCGATCGTCTCTATCAATATTTTGTCGGGCAGTGTCGTGAGCAAGGCGTTCATACTGAAACGGGGCAGTTTGCGGCGGATATGAAAGTGGCATTGGTGAATGATGGCCCGGTGACGTTCAGGCTACAGACATAACGCTGTCGTTCCGTGTATCAGTTTGTTAGCAGTTTGAGTATGAACCCTGGTGCAATAAAGCATCAGCGGCATAGAGGAAGGGTTATGTATCATCTGAGAGTACCTGAAAGCGCGGAAGAACTGGATGCGTACTATCAATTCCGCTGGGAAATGTTGCGTAAACCCCTACACCAGCCGCTAGGCTCCGAGCGCGATGCCTATGATGCGCTGGCACATCACCAAACGGTGGTTGATGAACAGGGGAAGCTAGTTGCGATCGGGCGTCTTTCTATCAATGCGGATAATGAGGCTGCAATCCGTTTTCTAGCCGTTCATCCCGATCTACGGGGGAAAGGGCTAGGAACATTGCTTGCGATTACTCTGGAGTCTGTTGCGCGTCAGGAAGGCGTCAAGCGTGTTGTGTGTAGCGCCCGTGAAGACGCAATGGGTTTCTTCTCCAAGTTAGACTTTGCTAATCAGGGGGAGATTACTGCGCCACAAACGACGCCAGTTCGGCACTTCCTGATGATTAAACCGGTGGCGACGCTGGATGATATTTTGCACCGTCCTGACTGGTGCGGGCAGTTGCAACAGGCTTGGTATGATCACATCCCTCTGAGTGAAAAAATGGGGGTACGGATAAGCCAGTACACTGGGAAAAAATTTATCACCACCATGCCTGAAGCGGGTAATCAGAATCCGCATCACACGCTTTTTGCCGGCAGTATGTTTTCTCTCGCAACACTCACAGGCTGGGGGCTGATCTGGCTATTGCTGCGAGAGCGGCACCTTGGCGGAACCATTATTCTGGCTGATGCGCATATTCGTTACAGTACGCCAGTGAGTGGCCGACCGAGCGCCATTGCCGATTTAGGGTCACTGAGTGGCGATCTGGATCGTCTCGCGCGTGGGCGCAAAGCACGCGTGCAACTAAATGTTGAACTCTTCGGTGATGACAATAAAGGGGCATTATTTGAGGGGGTGTATATCGTGCTGCCAGCTCAGCCGGATGCGCCATTGGAAGAGGGCGGATCGGAAGTTGATTAACCCGCAGATGAGTATTAGGACGTTCTTCCCACCAGAATATCATCCGTCACTCTAGCCCGTGACAATAGCCCCGTGATTTTCACGGGGATTGGATCCTACGATGCTATTTCGACACGCGGATATTCTGAAAGCCCATATTTTGAAAACCTGATCGCTACGGCGTTTCCATCACGGTTCCCTGATGCATTTGTTGTCTGATTGGGTGGTCATTGCTATCCACGCCTTGCAGCGTACCGCTTAGTGTCGGTTTCAACGGTGTATCAGCGCCAAGCCGCCCATTCAACTGCAATTGCAGATTGGTGTTGCCTGCCGGTGCCGTTGCAGCTTCTGGCCATCCCCAATGCGTCAGAATGTCCAGCGGTACGGCGCGTCCTGTCAGCGACAGGGAAAAGTTCCGTGCGGGTTGCTGATTGATGGTTGCTTTAGCATCCAGCATGCCATTTTGCGTAAATGCGCTGAGTTCGTTAATAGCGAGCTGGTTATCGTCAGCGGCTAACGCCAGAGAAGGGCGGCGAACATCGACTTTATTGAACGTTGCGTCACTGGCATTAAGATTTAACGATCCTGCCCACATTCCCCACTGGTGGTTACGAGCCAGTAGTAAATCACTGCCATAGCCATCCAATGCGGTTAGCTGGAAGGGGAAATCTGGGTTGATATCGATCAGCAGGTTACGATTGGCCGTAAATTTTCTCACATTCACTTCTGCCAGCCATGATGGCAGCGTTGTTTGCCAGCGTTGACGCCAGTCGCTGGGGAGCGTGTACTCCATCCCTGCAACAACAAATTCATTGAGCTGTAAACGGTGATTGCTCCGCTGCCAATTACCGTTGGTTCGCAATAAACCGCCTTCCCAGCGGGTAGAGAATTGCTTGATGTTAACGCCCGCTGGTGACAAATCCAGGTTCACAATCGGGTCAATAAGGTGCATGTTGCCGTTCACAATGTCTGTCGCATTGAACGACAGCGTTCCTCCCTCACTCTGCCAGTCATTCTGCTTAAATGTGACATTTTGCAGGGCGACATCAAGGTCGATAAACGCCCATCCTGGCCCTTCAATCCGGGCATCAATTAGGTCAAAGCGGTTAACCGTAACAGAAGGCAGTTCGGTGACAGGCTGCCAGAAGGCTTCTGGCGTTCTCTGGGTTTGCAAACGGACATTACTGAGTCGCAGGTTATCGATCTGCCAACTGCCGTCTGCCGCGCGGCTGGCATTGCCCGTTAGCTGCCCTTGAGCGACATCAGCACCGAAATTGTTCAAAATCAACTGGTGGTGGTTGATTTCGCCCTGAACCAATACCTGACTGGCAGGAATATCGTTGAGTTCGAGCGAACGGGCACTGAGCTGAAACTGCCCTTGTTTGCCCAGTAGATAACCTGCTTCGGGCTGCCACGGCATCATTCCGCCGTTGATCTGTTGACCATTCAGACGCCAATCGCCGTCCTTTGCCTGTAGTGCCATTGTACGCAGTTGTAGCACATCCGCTTCGATAGGGAGTGTGGCGGCCTGTGAGGAAAGGTTAAGCGTACCGCCTTGCAATTCCAAACTGGCAAAATGGCGTGGTTCGGTAATTTGACGCACGCTAAATCCTGCGGAAACCTGCTTCGCAGTGAGGGTTGGTGGCTGATTTTTCTGACCAAAACTGACGTCGGTGAGTTGAATATGATCGACGGTTGACCAGTCATGATTAATTTTTCCCAGTGACAACTGGTAGTCGGTATTCTGGTTTACCCAATTACTCACCCAGCCTGCCGCCCAACTGGTTTGCAGCAATACATATACGACCACCAGCGCTAAAAAGGCTATCAGCAGTAGGGTCAGCAATAATTTCCCGATAAATTTCATCGTGTCAGTCCATGCCAATCGTCAGGGAGAACTGTTCTTATGCCGCAATTTCCCTGAAGGCTCAATAGGTAATGCTGTTACAGACAGTAAAAAGCGAGCGGTGTTGCATCACCGCTCGCTTTTACATGAACTGAACAGAAATTATTGCGTGCTGGCGCTATTTTTCTTCGTGTGGGAAGACCATATTCAGCACGATTGCGGTAATACCGCCAGCGGCAATACCGGAAGACAGCAATGTCTTAATCCAATCCGGTGCGAATTGCAGAATCAATGGCTGTTGTGATACGCCAAGACCGACAGCCAGTGACAGTGCAATAATCATGATCGCGCGGCGGTTCAGCGGCTCACGGGATACAATGCGCACACCAGAGGCGGCGATCGTACCAAACATCACGATAGTGGCGCCGCCCAGAACGGGCTCTGGAATATGCTGCACAAATCCGCTGACGGCAGGGAACAGTCCTAGCGCGATCAACATCAGCGAAACCACGAAGCCCACATAGCGGCTGGCAACGCCGGTAAGCTGGATGACGCCGTTATTCTGACCGAAGCACGAGTTAGGGAAGGTATTGAATACGGCAGAAAGGCACGAATTCAGGCCGTTTGCCAGCACGCCGCCTTTCAGGCGTTTCATGTACAGCGGGCCTCTGACCGGCTGCTCTGAAACGTCGGAAGTCGCGGTGATGTCACCGATGGTTTCTAACGATGTCACCATGAAGACCAGCATCAGCGGGATTAACAGATTCCAGTCAAAGCCTAAACCATAATGTAGCGGCGTGGGCACCATGATGACCGTATCGTGTGGCGCAGGCGCGCTTTCCGGCAGCATTCCCATCAACCAGGCACCCAGATAACCTACCGCCATGGCAATCACCAGCGATGCAACGCGCAGGTAAGGGTTACGCTGGCGGTTAAGCAGGATGATAACTAGCAATACCACACCTGCTAATAACAAGTTCTTGGGCGCGCCGAAGGTGTTATTACCCATTGCGGCATAGCCGCCACCGATGGAGGTTAGGCCGACCTGAATCAGCGACAGACCAATGATCATCACCACAATGCCGGAAACCAGCGGGGTAATGATACGGCGGGTTAAATGCAGGAAGCGTGAAAGAATGATTTCGGTGAAGGAAGCAACCATCAACGTACCGAACAGTGCCGCCATCATCGTTGGAACATCCGCGCCACCGTTCTTTAGCGCCAGCCCACCCATAATCAGCGGCGTCACGAAGTTAAAGCTGGTGCCCTGAATAGACAGCAGACCAGAACCGACAGCGCCCCAAGTTTTAATTTGTAGAATAGAAGCCAGGCCGGAAGCGAAAAGCGACATGCTGATGATGCGCTGCGTATCATCAGCGGGTAAACCTAACGCCTGACAGATCAATAGTGCGGGAGTAATCACCGCAACAAACATGGCAAGCAGATGCTGGCTGGCGGCAAACAGCGTTTGCGGCAGCGGCGGCCTGTCTTCAAGACGGTAGATGAGTTCACTGCGCTGAGGGGCGGCAGCGGCTTCTGTTTGGGACGTTTCCGTGGTGGTAGTCATGATGTAAGTTGGCGTTCCTGAAACGACAAAGAGCGCATTTTAATGATCTCTTGGTTGAAAGCAAACGTTTGCTAACTCATCTTTTCGATATGAATTTTGTCTTATGAGCAAGACCTTATTATTTAAGAGGATACTGTTGACGGAAATGAAGAATGCGCTGCTGCGATTAGGCGTTGGTGTAGCGCGCTCGCTCGGGTAGCCAGCGTTCGATTAGCGCGATGGCATGATCAGGATAGTGCTCATGCAGATGGCGAGCAACGCGGTGTACCTGCGGAATCAAATCCCGATCGCGCAGGAGATCGGCTACTTTGAACTCGGCATTACCCGTTTGCCGCGTACCTAATAATTCGCCCGGCCCGCGAATTTCCAGATCGCGCTGAGCAATGACAAAGCCGTCATTGCTGTCGCGGAGTACCTGGAGCCGTTTTTGTGCGGTTTTGCTCATCGGTGTTTTATAGAGTAGTACGCAGTGAGAGGCCACCGCTCCACGCCCGACGCGCCCGCGCAATTGGTGCAGTTGCGCCAGACCCAGACGCTCCGGGTTCTCAATGATCATCAGGCTGGCATTGGGTACATCGACACCCACCTCGATAACGGTTGTCGCCACCAGCAGTTGCAGTTCACCCTGTTTGAAAGCCTGCATTACTGCCTGTTTTTCTTGTGCTTTCATGCGGCCATGAACCAATCCAACCTTAAGATTTGGCAAAGCAGCCTTTAGCTCTTCACTGGTAGCCTCTGCTGCCTGCGCTTCCAAGAGGTCAGATTCCTCAATCAGCGTACAGACCCAGTAAGCCTGCCGACCTTCCTGCTGACAGGCGCTATTCACCCGTTCGATGATGTCGCTACGGCGTGAGTCCGGTATAGCGACGGTGGTGACAGGGGTTCTGCCTGGTGGCAGCTCATCAATAACAGAGGTATCCAGATCGGCATAGGCCGTCATCGCCAGCGTGCGGGGGATCGGTGTGGCGGTCATAATCAATTGATGGGGATGAAAACCCTGCTCTTCGCCTTTTTCCCACAGCGCCAGGCGTTGATGAACGCCAAAGCGATGCTGTTCGTCAATGATCACTAATGCCAGCCCGTTAAATTTCACCTGTTGCTGAAAAATAGCGTGTGTCCCGACAACCATGGAAACCTGACCGTTGGCGATGGCATCCTGCTGTGCCTGACGCGCTTTTCCTTTTTGTTTGCCAGCCAGCCAGCCGACTTCAAGCCCTAATGGTTCGAACCACTGACGGAAATTATGGGCATGCTGCTCGGCCAATAGCTCTGTTGGTGCCATCAGCGCGACCTGTTTGCCGCTGGCAATGGCACGTAATGCGGCCAATGCGGCGACCAGCGTTTTCCCTGACCCCACATCGCCTTGTACCAGACGCATCATCGGAAAATCTTTCGCCATATCCGTTTCAATCTCAGCTACGACACGATCTTGCGCCTGCGTAGGTGTGAACGGTAGGGCTGCGAGCAGTTGCTGTTTCAGACTGTCCTTCGTCGGTAGGGGTGACGCTTTATGTCGCTGTTCCCCTGCCCGCACGGCGAGCATACTTAGGTTGTGCGCCAGCAGTTCTTCCATAATCAGCCGCTGCTGCGCTGGGTGTTTCCCATGTTCAAGCTCGGTAAGCTGCATATCCGGTGGGGGACGATGTAACGTGCGTAGCGCATCCGGCAGGCTAATGAGCGATCGGCTCAGGGATTCAGGTAGTAATTCATCGATGTGATTTGCAGCGAGCAGATCCAGCGCTTGATCGGTGAGCTTGCGCAGGGTTGCTTGGCGAATGCCCTCTGTGGAGGGATAAACCGGTGTGAGGGATTCCTGTAGCTCAACCTGCGTACTATCCCCTTGAACACGGTATTCAGGATGGATGATTTCCGCGCCGATTTTGCCGCGCTTGATTTCGCCATAAGCGGTGACACGCTGTCCCGGCGCGAGGCTGTTTTTCATCGCTGCGCTGAAATTGAAGAAGCGCATGGTCAGCATGCCGCTGCCGTCGCTGATTTGGCAGGTCAACATACGACGGCTGCCAAAGGTGATGTCGTTGCGTAGGATTTCACCTTCCACGGTGGCATACATACCGGGCAGGAGATCGCCAATCGGGTAAAGGTGTGTGCGGTCTTCGTAGCGCAGGGGGAGGTGCAACAGGAGATCCTGCACGGTTTCCAGCCCGAGTCGTGCGAGCTTAGCTGCCTGACTGGCACCCACGCCAGCGAGAGTGCTCAGCGGTTGGGTGTTTAGCAGGCGGCCTTTCATCAGCACTCCGACGATTGCATCGCGGCCCACCATGGGGTATCCGCTACAATCTGACCCTGATGGTCAATATAAGGACGAGGTAGCCCTTTGCGTTTTGCAACTCGCGCGAGTACCGGATAGCCGCCTTCAAACAGCAGGCGCTGCTGCTCTTCTTCATCCAGCGGGCTGTCTTCGCGCCGATACATGCCAGCGATCTGGCGTTGGCGCTGTGCTTCATACAAGATCAATGCCGAGGCCACGGAGACATTCAGTGACTGCACCATGCCGGTCATCGGAATGATGATATCCCGATCGGCCAGTTTGAGTGCTTCATCAGTAATACCGGTTTTTTCTTGTCCGAGCAGAATACAGGTCGGGCGAGTGTAATCAATTTCCCGAAAATCGACCGCGTGTTCAGACAAATTGGTTGCCAGAACCTGCATACCTTCGGCTTTCAGGTGACCGACCGCATCACGGATGGTGCGATGGGTTTTAACCTGCACCCAGCTATTACTGCCAGCAGCGGAGGAAACCAGCGTTTTCATCCGACTGGTGGGCCAAATCGCATGAACCTGATGCACGCCGACGGCATCCGCCGTGCGGATCACGGCAGAAACGTTATGGGGTTTATGCACCTGCTCCATGCAAATCGTCAGGTCGGGCTGACGGCAGTTCAGCATTTCTTTTATGCGTGCATAACGTTGAGGAGTCATGACGATTAATTTCGGTTACGGTTAACTTTGATGACATCCGGCATTACGCGAATTTTACGCATAATATTAGCCAGATGAACGCGATCAAGGGTTGTGAGGCGGATAAAGGCACTGTATACGCGGCCGTCTCTCTCTTCCGTGTTGATGCTCTGAATATTGGAATTCGCGGCGTTGATCGCTGCCGTCAGATTCGCCAGTGCGCCCTGATGGTTGAACATATCTACTTTAATTTCGGCGATGAACTCTTGTTCTGTCACCTTATCCCATTCTACCGCCATGAATTTTTCCGGTTCTTTCTGATAACCGCGAATGTTGCGACAGGATTCATGGTGGATCACCAGCCCTTTGCCAGGGCTGACGTGGGCAATGATAGGATCGCCGGGGATGGGGCGGCAGCATTTGGCAAAGGAGAGCATCACGCCGTCTGCGCCTTTGATCGGCAACTTGCGCAGCCCGGTGGTTCCCAGTTCAGATTGCTCGTTCAGCAGATTTCTCGCCACAACAACGCTCATGGCATTACCCATACCAACTTCTGCCATCAGATCGTCCAGCGTAGCGAGCTTCATGCGCTCAAGCTCCAACTGAATCGACTTTTCAGGGATATCGGAGAGTTTGCGGCCATTGCCCAATGCGTGATTCAGTAAACGGCGGCCGAGGCTCACAGAATCATCACGTTTGAGGTTTTTCAGCATCTGACGGATTTTGGAACGTGCTCTGGAGCTAACTACAAAGTTAAGCCACGCGGCATTCGGCCTGGCACCCGGCGCGGTAATAATTTCAACGGTTTGGCCGCTGGAGAGTGACTGTGACAGCGGATAAGGCTGACGGTCAACGCGTGCACCGACGCAGGCATGGCCGATATCGGTGTGTACCGCGTAGGCGAAATCGACGGGCGTCGCGCCTGCGGGGAGTTCCACAATGCGGCCTTCCGGCGTAAAGACGTACATCTCGTCAGGGAAGAGGTCGGATTTAACGCTTTCGATAAATTCGAATGAGCTACCGGCGCTTTGCTGGAGTTCCAGTAGACTTTGCATCCAGCGTTGGGCACGTACCTGCGCCGTCGTGCTGCTCTCGCCTTCTTTATAGGCCCAATGCGCGGCGACGCCCATTTCCGCCATTTGATCCATGTCATCGGTGCGAATTTGCACTTCGACTGGCACGCCATGCGGGCCAATCAGAGACGTATGCAGTGATTGATAGCCGTTAGCTTTGGGAATAGCGATATAATCTTTCACCCGGCCAGGGCGTGGTTTATACAGGCTGTGAACCTGACCGAGTACGCGATAGCACGTGTCCAACTCTTTGACGATGACCCGAAACGCGTAGATATCCATGATGGAGTGAAAACGCTGCTCTTTCAGGTGCATTTTGCAGTAGATGGAGTACAGATGCTTTTCGCGACCGCTGACGCGGCAGGCAATCCCGGCTTCAGTCAACCGCCCTTCGATTTCCGACAGGATTTTCTGAATCATTTCCTTACGGTTACCGCGTGCGGCCTTAACGACCTCTTTAATTACGCGATAACGGTTCGGATACAACGCCTCAAAACCCAGTTCTTCCAACTCGGTTTTAAGATGATGAATACCCAACCGATGTGCCAGCGGGCTGTATATTTCCAGCGTTTCGCGGGCAATGCGGCGGCGTTTGTCCGGGCGTAATGAGCCCAACGTGCGCATGTTATGGGTGCGGTCTGCAAGCTTGATCAGGATGACGCGAATATCTTGCACCATCGCCATGATCATTTTGCGAAAGTTCTCAGCTTGCGCTTCTTTCTTATCGCGGAACTTCAGTTTGTCCAGCTTGGAAACGCCCTCTACCAGTTCAGCAACGCTTTTACCAAAAAGCTGTTCCATGTCCTGATAGGTGGCGGGGGTGTCCTCTATAACATCATGCAGCAGTGCTGCCATCAGCGTTTCGTAATCGAGACGCATCTCCGCCAGAATACAGGCGACGGCAACAGGGTGTGTGATATAGGGTTCACCGCTGGAGCGAGTCTGCCCCTCGTGAGCATCACGTGCAACCAGATAAGCCTGCTGTAAACGTTTGATCTGATCTTCGGGCAGATAACGTTGAATCAGCAGATTAAGGCTTTCAAAAATGTACAAGGGCGACTCGTGGTGTGATTAACGGCGGCCTTCAGCAATTGCGGTAACCGCTTGAATCTCAGCGGCTTCCTGCTCTTGCTGTTCCTGGCGGTCACGAACATCCAGAATCTGGTTGTTGATCAGACCTTCTTCGATCTCACGCAGTGCGATCACGGTGTACTTATCGTTTTCTTCAGGAACCAACGGATCTTTGCCGCCAGTCTGGATTTGACGGGCGCGACGAGCAGCGACCAACACCAAGTCAAAACGGTTACCAATTTTCTCTACAGCGTCTTGAACAGTTACGCGTGCCATAATGTGCTACTCCACAGGAAATAAAATGACTGGGCATCATACTGAAAGAGGCGTCAGTCTGCCAATAGTTTGGTGATTAATGCATCATGCCGAACCTGTTGTCTGCTCAAACGCAGACGTTCGGCGCGAATAATGGTTTTCAGATCGAGCAGCGCCAGATCGAAATCATCATTCACAATCAGGTAATCATACTCGCCGTAGTGCGTCATTTCAGCCACAGCTTGCGACATACGACGAGCAATGACTTCATCGCTGTCTTGTCCACGGCCACGTAGGCGGCGAGCGAGTTCTTCTTTAGACGGCGGCAGAATAAAAATACTGCGCGCGAGCGGCATTTGGGCGCGGATTTGCTTGGCACCTTGCCAGTCGATATCCAGAAATACATCAACGCCTGTTGCTAATACCTGCTCAATTGCCGGTCGGGATGTACCGTAGTAATTACCGAAGACTTCAGCGTGTTCCAGAAACTCGTTATCCTGAATCATACGCTTAAATTCATCGACTTCGACGAAGAAGTAGTGCTCGCCGTGGTTTTCTCCCGGTCGTTTTGCCCGCGTGGTATGCGAAATCGATACCTGCGTGTCGTAAAGCGGTTGAGTTTTTAATAACGCCTGAATCAGGCTGGATTTCCCGGCTCCACTGGGAGCAGAAACGATATATAACGTGCCTTGAGCCATAATGAAGTTTTATTCATGGTTACGATGTTGAATAGTAGATATGCAGCACGAAAATGCGCATATCCCCGCATTATACACGGCAATATGTTATCAGTCGCGTTGCGATAAATTATCCACTGACTGTTTTTTCGTTATGCCATCAGGAAAATCTTTTGCCAATGTTTCTTTTTTAGATTGCGAAGCGCGTTCCTGTCTTTTTTACTGGTGCTGTAAACGATAAATTATCTTGCGGTGCGCTTGGCATTTCCCCTTTTTTCGCCTCGTATTTTCCCCTTGATTGCTATGTACTGCGGTCGTTCGCTACTGGATGGCTGGAGGTTCTTATGTGGCTCAGGATCAGCGCGTTTTTGATTATCATCTTTGTCGGAAATATCAGCAGTTTCCCTGTGGTGGCAGCGGTGTGTCCCGACTGGGGGAACGCGCGTTCGAACAAAGAAATTACTGCATTACGTCAGCAGCTAGAACGGTGGGATGACGTGTATTACACCGAAGGTAAAAGCCCGGTAGAGGATGATGTTTATGATCAACTGCGAGAACAGTTAAACCAGTGGCTGGGCTGTTTTCAGCCCCAAAACGCAATTCCTGTCCGGTTACCCGATAATGGCAAGCAACGTCATCCTGTTGCCCATACGGGATTGAAAAAAGTGTCCGATCGCGGGCAGTTGGTGCAATGGATCGCACAGCGTGAGGATTTATGGATTCAGCCAAAAGTTGATGGTGTAGCCATCACGCTGGTTTATCAGCACGGCAAGCTCGTGTCTGCGGTGAGTAGAGGAAACGGTCTGCAAGGCGAAGATTGGACGGAAAAAGTTCGTCTGATTCCGGGAATTCCTCATCTATTAACCGGTGCACCTTCCTCATTAGTATTACAAGGGGAGCTTTTCCTGAAGATGACCGATCATCGACAGTATACACAGGGCGGTGTTAATGCACGCTCGGTCGTGGCTGGTGAAATGCGTCGCCATCAGCCATCCCCTGTGTTGTCACAGATTAGTTTGTTTGTCTGGGAATGGCCGGATGGCCCAAAGGCGATGCCCGAGCGTTTGGAAAAATTGAAGGAAATGGGGTTTGCCATGACCGCGGGCTATACCCATGCGATTGAGTCATTCGCCGACGCCGAGAAATGGCGTCACTACTGGCATCACAGCCCGCTGCCCTTCGTGACGGATGGCGTGGTCATTCGCCAGACTAAAGAACCGCAGGGGCGCTATTGGCGTAACACATCGGCTGACTGGGCGATTGCGTGGAAATATCCGCCCGTTCATCAGGTTGCGGAAGTCACCGATGTGGCATTCTCTGTCGGACGGACGGGTAAGATCGCCGTGGTGTTAAAGCTTAATCCTATGAAATTGGATGATAAATTGGTCAGTCGGGTGAATGTGGGTTCGCTGTCTCGTTGGAAGCAATGGGACGTGCTGCCCGGCGATCGCGTGAGTGTCAGTCTGGCGGGACAAGGGATTCCACGCCTGGATAGTGTAGCGTGGCGTGGGGCTGAACGGCCTGCTCTCGTTCCACCCAATGAACATGATTTCCATGCTTTTAGCTGTTTTCGCTATAGCGCGGTGTGCCAGCAGCAATTTCTGGCGCGCTTAGTCTGGTTGAGTGGGGAGCATGGTTTAAATCTGGCGGGGATGCGTGACGGGATGTGGTTGCGTTTGATGCAACATGATTTACTGGGAGATGTACTGGCATGGCTATCTCTGACGGAGGCACAGCTTAACGCCGTTAATGGCATGGGTGATAAACGGGCGCGAGATATCTATACGAGCTTGCAGTCGACACGGCAGGTGCCACTATCTCGTTGGTTACTTGCATTAGGTATTCCTGTTCCCCGCTCAGCGCGTAGCGCATTGGATCATGCGGATTGGCTGGCATTACAGCAACGGACGGCGCAGCAGTGGCGACAGTTTTCGGGCATTGGAGAGCGGCGTGCAGAAGAAATTATGGCGTTCCTGAACCATCCCATCGTCGTGGAGTTTATTGCCCGATTAGAGCGCGAGGGGATACATCGATAAACGATGGTGATTTCTCAGAAAACGTTGGAACTGCACTTTTTATTTTTTGCATGGACTTATTCACATAAAAGGACAATCTTTTCCTGTTTCCTTCACTTAATTATAAGTAAAATTTACTAATTAACGGTCTAAGTCTATTTGCTGTTTTGCGATATAAAAAATTGAGCGTCTGATTATTTCTGTTGAACTCAGACATAGGGATGTTGTCGTATAGCTTCAGATAATAAGAAAGGTTTGTTGGAGCACTTGTCATAATGAAGTTTGTAGCATCTTTTTCGCAACCCAAGTTATCGTTTGTCCTGGCAGTTTATATTGGTCTTTTTCTCAATATATCAGTGTATTATCGTCGTTTTGATTATTTTTCACTCTCTGCTGGTAGCCAAATTCCAACGTTTATTCCCGCTCTTGTTGAATTGACCGCAAGTATCTTATTCACCTTTTTCCTGATGAGAATTATTTCACTTGGGGGACGCCGTTTTTATCGGATTGTCGCTTCTCTTTTGGTGTTGATTTCCGTTTCTGCTAGTTATTACATGACGTTTTTTAATGTCGTGATTGGCTATGGCATTATTGCTGCGGTCATGACCACCGATATTGATCTTTCTAAAGAAGTTATTGGTTTTCGTTTTTTCCTGTGGATGTTAGTGGTGAGTGCGCTGCCATTATTTTTGATCTGGAAAAACTCGCTACGTCATACATTGATCGAACAGCTTAAATCGCCTGGGAAGCGTTTGATGCCTCTTTTGGTTCTTGCCGCTGTCGTTGCGCTCGTTTGGATGCCGCTTCGCTATATGGACAAGGTTCAGTCGATATCTGAACGAGAATCCAATGTAGATTTACCCAGCTATGGCGGTGTTGTGGCTCACTCGTATCTGCCTTCTAACTGGTTATCCGCATTAGGGTTATTTGCGTACACCAAGTATGACGAGAGCCAGGATTCCTCTAACCTTTTCGATCCCGCTCATCATTTTACCTATGTTCCGCCGAAAGGCATTGATGATACCTACGTGGTCTTCATTATTGGTGAAACAACCCGTTGGGATCATATGGGGCTGTTAGGTTACGAGCGAGACACGACGCCGAAGTTATCAAAAGAAAAAAATCTGGTCGCATTCCGTGGCCAATCGTGTGATACCTCAACCAAACTTTCCATGCGCTGTATGTTTGTGCGAGAAGGTGGTACGGAAGACAACCCGCAGAGAACCCTGAAAGAACAGAATGTCTTTGCTGTAATGAAAGGGCTGGGCTTTACCTCCGAACTGTTTGCGATGCAAAGTGAGGTGTGGTTTTACAATAGCATTGAGGCGAACAACTATTCTTTCCGCGAGATGATTGCGTCAGAGAAGCACAATGACGGCAAATCAGTGCAGGATATGTTGCTGGTTGATGAGGTCAAGGAATCGCTTGAACGCTATCCTCAAGGTAAGCATCTGATTGTGCTGCATACTAAAGGCTCTCACTACCTGTATTCCATGCGATATCCCCGCAGTTATGCGCGTTATCAGCCGGAGTGTATGGGCGTTGATGCCTCCTGTTCGCGTGAGCAATTGATTAATGCTTTTGATAACAGCGTGCTCTATACCGATAGCTTTATTGATAGCGTGATCGATCAGGTTCGGGACAAGAAAGCGATCGTGTTTTATGCCTCCGATCATGGTGAGTCCATCGATGATAACTACCATTTGCACGGCACGCCGCGTCAGATGGCTCCGCCTGAACAGTTCCGCTCGCCGATGATGGTGTGGACATCAGATAAATTTCTGGCTGATGCTGATAATTTACATGCGTTTGAGCAGTTGAAAGCTCAGCAACTCGTTGGCAAAGTACATCGCCATGAAGAGTTGTTTGACACGATCCTTGGATGTTTGGGATACACATCGCCTGACGGCGGCATTAACCCTAAAAACAACTGGTGTCAGAGACCTGTTGATTGACATGAATCACGGACAAGGACGTCGGTTTCAGGCTGTAAAGACAAGGGATGGATACTTTAACGGCAGCCGGAATCCTTTTGTGAAAAAGGGATTGACGCTTCAATGAGGTAGCAGTAATATGCGCCCGCATTCGGCGAGTAGCGCAGCTTGGTAGCGCAACTGGTTTGGGACCAGTGGGTCGGAGGTTCGAATCCTCTCTCGCCGACCACTTTATTTCCTCTTAGAACACTCTTCTGTTTTTCGCGTATTCCAGTACTTCTTAATTTCACCTTGTTTTTTTAAAGCGTTTTTTGCGAATTTTATTTGGCGTCGAATATTGCTTTATCCCCCCTTTTTTAGTTCAGAATATTCCCAAAAATAAAGCAGGGAAGTGTGCGTTAATCCTCCTGAATAATCTCTATCTTTTTGTTTATTAATGATTAAAATGAAATTTATTCTACGTGTTTAAAAATAACACAGACTTTACCTCGCCGTATTTAAATGTAAGTTTATGTGCGGTCAACATTCCGCGAGAGTTATATATTCGCTTTGTTGAAACTGTCTTTTTATTCAAACACGGAAGATGTTTCGATCATGAAAAAAACAACACTGCTGCTTTCCACTCTGATTGCTTGTGCCATGGGAATGTCTGCTGCTCAGGCGACACAAACGGTGTCATTGGGTTACGCTCAGGCGAAAGTTGAGGATTTTAAAGATCTGAAAGGAGTTACGGCCAAATACCATTATCAGGGTGATTCCGCACTGGGTATTATTGGTTCTTTTACCTATTTAAGCGGTAAAAAAGATTATAATCAGCGAGCTATTGGATTCAGCTCACACGAGAGCGACGATGTTAAATATTACTCTCTAATGGCAGGGCCTTCCTATCAACTTAACGATATTGTTAGTGTTTATGGTCTTGCTGGTTTAGGTCATGCTAAGGTGGACAATTCGCGTCACTATACATCCTCTAGTGTGTCAGGAAGCGAAAGTTATAGTGAGAGTAAAACCAAATTTGCTTACGGTGCCGGTATTCAAATTACGCCAGCAGCAAACTGGGCGATTGATATTGGCTACGAAGGCACGAAAATCTATGAAGCTCGTGTAAACGGCTTTAATATTGGCGTCGGCTATCGTTTCTGATTTGTCTGATATAGAAAACCGGTGGACAAACTTCTGCCGGTTATTACTGCTTTTCCCTTTCTTCTTTTTTGTTCATAAAGCTCTCTATCGATTTATTACTATGATAGTGCAGCCATACTAGTAACGATTCATTGTTCATCGGCTTCGCATAAAGAAATCCCTGTATATATTTGACGCCGTGCTGTTGTAAATACATGAGTTGTTGCGTGGTTTCCACGCCTTCTGCTATCGATTGAAGTTTGATGCGATGACTCAAATTAATAATGGCATCAAGAATGGGGGCTTCTTCATCCGGTGATGAAATCGCACTGACGAATCCCTGATCGATTTTCAGGCAGTCCAGTGGGAAATTTTGCAAATAAGAGAGTGAACAATGGCCAGTACCGAAGTCATCGATGGCGATCAGAAAGCCATCTTCACGTAGCTGGTGCAGGCGCTGTATGATTTCAGGACCGTTGCTGATGAGGTTACGTTCTGTCAGCTCCAGCGTAATATTTAATGAATGGGAGGCGACTTTTTCTGCGAAGCGGTGTACGTCTGAAACGAAACTTGGATGATGCAGATGCTCGGCTGCAACGTTGAGGCTCAGATGAAATCCGTTTTTTACCTGCCAACTGGCGATATCGACTGCGACCAGATCAAATAAATGCCGGGTGATGGGAATAATCATACTTTCTGCTTCGGCGGCAGAGATAAATATATCAGGCCTGATCCACTGTCCATTGCTGCGTCGCCAGCGCAGTAAGGTTTCAACGCCGGTGCAAGATTGTGATTCTGCATCATAAATGGGCTGGTAGTATACGGAAAACTCGCCGTTAGCAATGCCTTTACGGAGCTCGTCGCGGAATAATAATTTACGTTTTTGCCAGTACCATACCGTCGCAAGGAAGAGCAGGGAGAGAATCATTGCCAGCGGCAAGAATGTGAAGAATGCCTGCTTCCAGTTTGCTATAGATTGAGAGGTTGGTGCCGTAACTGTGAGGGTTATCGGGAAATCGCTCGATTTTATTTCAAGCGTTGAGGTAGAAAATAAGCCAGAGCGGCGCGTAATTGTCGGGCCAATTTGAATGGGGTGACCGTTGCCCGCCTTCAGGGCGAGTTGATAGCCGCGGGTTTGACTAATCGCAATCATAAGATCAATCAGGTATTGCGCATCAACCATAGTATAAGCGCCGTAACCCGTGAGGGGCATCTGGACGAAGATTATCGCTGGGCGTGCTCTTACGCTGCCTGAGCCTGCAACTGACAGGCTCCAACGTTCAGAATAGGTGTCCGGTAATGGCTGCTGAATGACGCGGCTTATTGGTGTCAATGCGTTGCCAAACGTTGAAGAGCAGTAGACGCGGGTATTATGGATAACACCGATCGCACGAAAGTAAGGAAAAATGGAGCCGAGGCGTTGCAGTTCATTGCTTATGGTGTCACAGGGTTGACCATGAAAGTACTGAAGGCGATCCACCATCTTCCATGCCTGTATAGAAATGTTCTCAGCATGATTCATTGCGATTTGCGCAGTGGCTTCCAAATCGCGTTTTACCATTAACCTAGACTCTACAAACGTGAACAGTAATCCCAGCAGCAGTGGCAGCATGCCTGCAACCAGTAACTGCAACATATTGATTTTACGGTCACTAAGTCTGGGGCTCATTCGCATCTCCTTTCTGGCAGCAGAGGCCTATGTAGAGACGTCCTTTTCTCCATTAGCTAAAGGAGAGCGCTGAATAGAGGTTATTATAGTGCCTATTTGCTGAAAGGTAGCGCTTGCGCACAGGCCCATGCTGAACTCCATGCCCATTGGAAATTATAGCCGCCGAGCCAGCCGGTTACATCGACCACTTCACCGATGAAATACAGCCCTGGCACCGAATTAGCCCCCATGGTTTTGGAAGACAGCGCGCGGGTGTCAACGCCGCCGATGGTCACTTCGGCTGTGCGATAACCTTCTGTACCGTTTGGCTGTACGCGCCACTGTTGCAGGCTTTGTTCAATTTGTTGCTGCTGTGCGCTGTTGAGCTGTTTCAATGTGATGTCCGGCAGTTGCCCTAACGCTTGCAAGCATTCGATCAGCCGTTTAGGCAGCCACTGTGCCAGCGTGTTTTTCAGACTTTGGTTTGGGTGAACGTTGCGTTCATCATCGATAAGCTGGGTGAGATCGCGATCGGGCAGCAGATTAATGGTGACAAATTCACCGGCCTGCCAGTAGCTGGAGATCTGCAAAATAGCGGGGCCAGAGAGCCCGCGGTGCGTGAACAGGATGTTTTCACGGAACGTCACGCCATTTTCTGCGGTGATGATGGTAGGTACGGAAACGCCGGAAAGCGTTTGCAATTGTTCAAGAAGCGGCTTGTGCAGCGTAAAAGGCACCAGCGCAGCGCGCGTTGGGAGCACGTTAATACCGAACTGTGCGGCGAGCTGGTAGCCGAACGGCGTTGCGCCCAAGCCGGGCATCGACAGGCCGCCGCAGGCAACGACCAGCGATGCGCTTTGGAATGATGTACCTGTGCTCAGGTGGATGGTGAACCGATCGTCTGATTTCTCCACCGAGGTGACTTCACTGCGCAGACGGAGAGTGACGTTAGCCTGCTCGCACTCTGTTACCAGCATATCCACGATTTGCTGTGCGGAATCATCGCAGAATAGCTGGCCGAGCGTTTTTTCGTGGTAAGCGATGCGGTGGCTGTTGACTAGGCTAATGAAATCCCATTGGGTATAGCGAGCCAGTGCCGATTTACAAAAGTGAGGATTGTGGGACAGATACGCGGCCGGTTCTGCATACATATTGGTAAAGTTGCAGCGTCCGCCGCCGGACATCAGTATTTTCCGCCCCGCCTTCTTACCGTTATCGAGCAGTAGAACACGCAGCCCGCGCTGTCCTGCCTGTGCGGCACAAAACATGCCTGCTGCACCGGCACCGATGATGACAACGTCAAACTGTTCCACAATGCATTTCTCCGATGAGTGATTGATTGCCGCAGGCAAATGAGCCATTGGGGCGGCAAATTGTAGTGTTGGTTTTTGTTCGATACCAGCGTAACAATTTGCATGTTTTGGTAAAAATATATAATTAATTGATTTATATTGATTAAGTGGTTTTCTTGTCGATACCCGTCACATTTTAAGTCAAAAAAATGTCATATTTTCCTTTTCCCCACCCCTGCTTGTCGCCGATAATGCGCCGCGTTCATGACCACTAAATGGCCTAACGTTTATGCTACATTTATTTGCCGGGCTCGATTACTACACCGGCCTGATGTTGATATTGGCTTTGTTGTTTGTACTGATGTACGAAGCCATTAACGGTTTTCACGATACTGCGAATGCCGTTGCCACTGTTATTTATACCCGAGCCATGCGTGCAGAGTTTGCCGTTGTTATGGCCGGCGTCTTTAATTTCTTCGGTGTACTGCTGGGCGGCCTGAGCGTGGCCTATGCGATTGTTCACCTTCTCCCCACGGATTTATTGCTGAACGTGAGTTCGGCGCATGGTCTGGCGATGGTCTTTTCGATGCTGCTGGCCGCTATTATCTGGAACCTGGGTACCTGGTATTTTGGTATTCCTGCCTCCAGCTCCCACACGCTGATTGGCTCCATTATTGGTATTGGTTTGACCAACGCGCTGCTGACGAATAGCTCCGTCGTGGATGCGTTGAATGTGCCGAAAATGATCAGCATTTTCTTGTCGCTGCTGTTATCGCCGATTGTGGGGATGGTGCTTGCGGGCCTGCTGCTGCTGGTATTGCGTCGGTTCTGGAACAACAGTAAAAAACGCAAACGCGTGCATCTGACGCCCGTCGATCGCGAAAAGCAGGACGGTAAACGTAAGCCGCCGTTTTGGACGCGTACCGCGCTGATTCTATCGGCGATTGGGGTGAGCTTCTCTCACGGTGCAAACGACGGCCAGAAAGGTATCGGCTTGATTATGCTGGTGCTGATTGGTGTTGCGCCGGCCGGGTTTATTGTCAACATGAACGCGTCTGGCTATGACATCAGCCGGACCCGTGATGCTGTTGTGAATTTACAGGAATACTACAAGCAGCACGGCGACGCGTTGACGCATGTCATCGACCTGTCTCCGCCAGTGATCCCTACGCCAGAAAACACGATTCCCGGCAACGGTCAGAAAGAGTTCCACTGTGACAGTTCACGCGTGATGATTGCGATTGAGCGCACACAGGGCTTGCTGAATAACCTGAAAAGTTACGACCAGTTGAACCCTGACGATCGTAGCAGAGTGCGTCGCTTGCTGATGTGCATCTCGGACACGATGGATCGGGTGGTCAAGCTGCCAGAAACGTCGGGCGAAGATAAACGCTACCTGAGCAACCTGCGTAAAGACATGCTGCAGACGGTTGAATATGCGCCTCTTTGGATCATCGTTGCTGTCGCACTGGCGCTGTCCTTGGGCACCATGGTGGGTTGGAAACGCGTTGCTGTCACCATCGGTGAGAAGATTGGCAAGAAAGGCATGACCTACGCACAGGGCGTTTCGGCGCAGGTGACGGCGGCCTTGTCGATTGGCGTTGCCAGCTACACCGGTATGCCGGTTTCCACCACGCACGTATTATCCTCGGCGGTTGCCGGGACGATGATTGCGGACGGTGGGGGCGTACAGGGAAAAACAATAAGAAGCATTCTGCTGGCCTGGGTATTGACGCTGCCTGTCTCAATGCTGATGTCTGGGGCATTGTACTGGTTGGCTCTGAAGCTGATTTGATTTTGGTGACCGGCTAATCATAAAAAAGGCGATTCTGTGGGGAATCGCCTTTTTACTTTTTATCGACGTTCATTGCGTAAGTACCCGCGTATTAATACCACATCATCATGGCAATCAGGCTAGTGACGATGAGGCCACACAAAGCGGTCGTGAGCAGAAATTGCCCTCGTACCCGCTCACAGCGGCGAATAAATTCAGGGTCGTGATGATCAAGATAACGTTGTGCGTAGATGTATCCTACCAGCCGAATTTGCTTGCTTGGCTGCCCGTGCGATGTGAAAAAACCTCCTCCGTCAACGTATTGGTAAAGCAGTGGATCACAGTCACGCAAAATCAGCAGTAACACGCGTAATGAAGAGTAATACCTCGCCATATTGATGATGCAGACGATACATAAAGCCCAGAAAAGCGCAAATGTACTAATCATGCTTCCCTCCCGGTCGTTCTATTCGTCAGAGGTGGTGGCGATACCTTCCCGTTTCCACCTGTGGTCGATGACAAGCGTAGCTATTTATCCGTGAGGCTTATCTACGACGTTTTTCTATGATGTTTTTCTACGACGAATAGTTATGCCACGCGCTTGCGCACGATTTTATTGTCATTTGGGTTAGCCAACAGCATCACGGCTAGCCCCCTTCTCAATCTCCATCCCAGAGCGCAGTGGATAGTCTCACTACCTCCTACTTGTAGTGTAGAAGAAGAATGTTCGTTTGTGCCAGAGAGGCAGGCACAATCGGCATGAAGGATGATTTTTGACGAGAGAATGCGTTTTCTGAAAGGAGAAGCTACGCGATTTAACTGTGAAAAGGAGCGGTTTCTACTACACTTATCAATAGAATTAACAGATTTGAAAACGGGTTGTGATCGACTGAACAGTCCGATGGCGCCGACGAATGTTATTCTGTAATCCGCCGTTAAGTATCAGATTGGCAGGAGAAATAGCTGCTAACCCTTAATTAGTCTTTACGGAAGGAGTCTCATTATGGCTTACAAACACATCCTTATTGCTGTTGACCTTTCTCCAGAAAGCAAAGTGTTAGTGGAAAAAGCGGTATCAATGGCAAGACCGTACAATGCAAAAGTCTCGTTAATCCACGTCGATGTGAATTACTCCGATCTTTACACGGGGCTTATTGACGTCAATTTGGGTGACATGCAACAGCGTATCTCCGAAGAAACCCAGAATGCGTTGACTGAACTGTCCCAAAATGCGGGCTATCCTATCAGTGAAACGCTGAGCGGCAGCGGAGATTTAGGGCAGGTTCTGGTGGATGCGATCAAGAAATATGATGCCGATCTCGTGCTGTGCGGGCACCATCAGGACTTCTGGAGCAAACTGATGTCTTCTGCACGTCAACTGATTAATACCGTCCATGTCGACATGCTCATCGTGCCGTTGCGTGATGAGGAAGACGAATAAAAATTAGCTTTTTTTGCATTTTTTTTCAATGGCGAAAGGCACGGCTTCTTAGCTGTGCCTTTTGTTATATAACAAAAACTTATGTCTAATTTCCTTCCCAAAACATCCGAAAAACCCTTCCTATCTCATTGGATTGTAACGTTTATCTGAAAAGAAAACGCTTGCTTAAATATCCATCGCCAGTGTTATAGTCCAGAGGACACAACATCATTTTCACCGATCCCACAAGCTTCTGCGTGTCTAAAAATTAAAGAAGCAGAAGGGAACTTATTCGTTCAATCAGGAGCTGTTCATGGCACAAATCGTATCTCTGGCAAGTTTTCTTGATACTGTTCAACAACGCGATCCGCATCAGCCTGAATTTCTACAGGCCGTTAATGAAGTGCTTTCCACGCTGTGGCCTTTTCTGGAGCAGAACCCTCACTATGCGGATTACAGCCTGCTGGAACGATTGGTTGAACCGGAACGTGTGATTCAGTTTCGCGTGGCGTGGACGGATGACAAAGGTCAGGTACAGGTAAACCGAGCCTGGCGCGTCCAGTTCAGCTCGGCGATCGGCCCGTACAAAGGCGGCATGCGCTTCCACCCATCCGTTAACCTGTCGATTCTAAAATTCCTTGGATTCGAGCAAACGTTCAAGAATGCGCTGACGACGCTGCCAATGGGCGGCGGCAAAGGGGGATCGGACTTTAACCCGAAAGGGAAAAGTCAGGGTGAAGTCATGCGTTTCTGTCAGGCGCTGATGACTGAGCTGTACCGTCATTTGGGCGCGGATACGGATGTGCCAGCGGGTGACATCGGCGTGGGTGGTCGCGAAGTTGGTTTCATGACCGGCATGATGAAGAAGCTGACCAACAACACCGCCTGCGTCTTTACTGGCAAAGGGCTGTCTTTCGGCGGCAGTCTGATCCGCCCTGAAGCGACGGGCTACGGCTTGGTTTACTTCACGGAAGCGATGCTGAAACGCCACGGTCTGGGCTTCGAAGGTATGCGCGTTGCGGTATCTGGTTCCGGTAATGTGGCGCAGTACGCGATTGAAAAAGCGATGGAGTTGGGGGCTCGCGTGGTCACGGTATCCGATTCCAACGGCACTGTGGTGGATGAGAATGGGTTTACCCCAGAGAAGCTAGCGCTGCTGGAAGAGATTAAGAACAAACGCTATGGCCGCGTGGAGGATTACGCGCGTGAGGCGAAGCTGACCTACCTGGCAGGCAAGACGCCGTGGGACGTTCCGGTAGATATCGCGCTGCCGTGTGCGACGCAGAATGAGCTGGATCTGCCGGCGGCGCAGACGCTGATTGCTAACGGTGTGAAAGCCGTGGCGGAAGGTGCCAATATGCCAACCACCATCCCGGCGACTGATGCGTTCCTTGATGCAGGCGTGCTGTTTGCACCAGGCAAAGCGGCTAACGCAGGCGGTGTGGCGACATCCGGTCTGGAAATGGCACAGAACGCGGCACGTTTGGGCTGGAAAGCAGAGAAGGTGGATGCGCGTTTGCATCACATCATGCTGGATATTCACACTGCGTGTGTACAGTACGGTGGCGAAGATAGCCAGACGAACTATGTGCGCGGTGCCAACGTGGCGGGCTTTGTCAAAGTGGCCGACGCGATGCTGGCGCAGGGCGTTGTGTAACGAATGATTCCCTCTGGGCGCCTGTATTCGCAGGCGCTTTGACTTTTCACTTATTTATCTAAGTTTTAGCGACATTTCTTGCTGGACACCGCTTCCTGCCTTTCTTTATCTTAATCCGCATTGTGTATCGTCGGTATTGTGTTCCTGCCTTCCGGTACAACCTGTTCTCTTCAAGGCTTACAGCATCGTGAAAATCAAATATCTTCCTTTCGATCAGAATCGTAATGGCTGGTCGGCAGATCTCGCTGATAAACCGAGTTACCCGCAGCAGCGGGGGCAAACAACGGCGGATTGGCTGGTGATCGGTGCGGGCTATGCGGGCATCGCTTTTGCCCAGCGTTTGGCTGAACAGCGCCCGGATAAACACATTATCCTGCTGGACGCTGGCGAGATTGGCGACAATGCCTCCGGGCGTAACTCCGGTTTTGTCATCGATTTGCCGCATAACATCGGCAGTTCGACGGCGGAGTTAGAAAAGGCTGCTGCTTATCGCCGCCTGTTGCAGTCCGGCGTGGCACACCTGAAAGAGAAGGTGGATCGCCATGCTATCGCGTGTGACTGGAGCGTGGCGGGGAAATATCACTGTGCTGTTAGTTCGACATTCAATGGGCTGATCGACACCTATGTCCGTGAATTGAACGACCTTGGCGAACCCTATCAGGTGGTGGAAAAAGACGAACTTGCTCATCGCCTTGGAACCTCTTTCTATCAACGCGCTGTGTATACCCCCAACTGTATTCTACTAAACCCGGCGGCGCTGGTGATCGGGCTGGTGGCGAATCTGCCTAAGAACGTGACGGTTTACGCCCATTCTCCTGCGCTGAATATCGAAACCGGATCGCGCATTCGCGTGGAAACGCCCTATGGTGAGATTCAGGCAGATAAGCTGATGATGGCGATTAACGGCGCGGCACGCGGCCTGCCGTTGTTCAATGGTCGGGTGTTTGCCGTAGCGACCTTCGCGACGCTGACTGAGCCGCTGAATGCGGAACAGATTGCACGGATGGGCGATATGCCAGATTGGGGGCTGACGCCAGTCAATGCGCTAGCCAGTGCGACGTTGCGCTACACGCGCGACCATCGCTTCCTGATTCGAGAGCATGTGAAGTTTGCTCCTGAGTTAGTTAATAGCGCGGTAGAAACCGGACGCCACGCGCGTCGACATGCTGCTATTTTTGCCCGCATGTTTCCGCAGTTGAGCGACGTTAAAATGGCGCACACATGGTCAGGGCTGATTAGCGTAACGCGCAACGGTGCGCCAATTTGGGGACAGCTAAGCGACAATGTATACGCTTCCGCTGGCTGTAACGGGGCGGGGCTGTCGAAGCAAACCGCCGCCGGACATATTCTGGCGGATCTGGCGTTAGGTGAAGACAACCCGCTGATTAGCGATATGCAATCGCTCGGGCAGGCAAACTACCTGCCGCCACGCCCTTTTCTGGATGTCGGCGTGAACGGCTACCTGACGAGCGAACGCTGGAAAGCCCGCCGCGAGAGATAACGCCTGTCAGTTAATGGCCGCGATAATTGTCAGTTGATCGTTCAGCCGCTGCTTGGTCAACGTATTGGTGGTGCTGTCGCGTTGCTGAGTCAGTTCCGCTACGCGTTTCTCCCTCTGGGCGGCATCCGGCAGCAGTAACGACTTCACGTTGATGGATTGCACGTTGCTGTAGCGGCCATCGTCTGAGGTCGGCACGCCGATTTTTCCGCTGTTGAGCAGTGATTCAACAATTTTGCGTTCACGCTCATAGCCCAACAATCCCGCCAGTTTCCAGCGCTGCGGTTCCGTACCCTCGTATTGGCCCTTTTTCACCTCGGTTAAATAACGGATGGTCAGGTTACGAATCGTGCCTGCCTCTTCGCCATATTCTACTTTGGTATCCGATAGCACCGGGAACGCCATGCCTTCCAGCACGCCGCCTTTCTGCGTCAGGTGGCCCATACGGTAGCTGTTCATCCCCAAACGAATCGGCATGTCGTCGGTAACCGGCGTGCCGTTATTCATTTTCAGATCGGTTATACGCTGCCCGGTGGGTTTCGTCAGATCGATGGTGTAGGTTACGCCGTCGAAGAAATCATTGGTGGAATACTTGGAGGCGCGACGCTGCGGATTGAAACTGTAAGTCACATCTCCGTCCTGCAACTGGTTGAAGTAACCCGCTGACCATTCCATGTATTTCTTCAGTTCTTTTCCGGTTAGCTGATAAACCGTGATTTCACCGCCAGCGTATTGATAGTTAAAGGCGATGTCTTTTGCGGAAATGGTGCCGACGTTCAACTTAGGTCGATCGTTATCAATTTGCAGTGCGATAACCTGCGCTTTGGGGGCGTAATGACGACTGGCTTCCTGGAACAGGGCGCTGATACCGGTGTCCTGTACGTGTACTTGAGGGATCCCTTTCACGGCATCTTGCGGCACCAGATCGTGTCCAAGAAGTTGGGCAATCGGACGGTTGGCGTTGGCGCGCAGGGTATTGTGATAGGGTTCGTAGATGTCTTCCATCTTCCGGTCAGAATCCACGTCTTTAATCGAATAGGTGTAGCTGTCTTTGTTGATCAGTACGTATTTGCCGTTCTGTTGCTCAAACTGCAAATCGATACGCGACAACGCGCGGCCATATCTGTCCGGTTCGGTGACGATCACGCCATTAATCACCTCTTTATCCACTTTTACGTGCATATGACCCGCGACGATGGCGGCTAATTCTGGGTTAGCGCGAGCAATATCACCCACGCCAGTACCCGGTCGCTGGTTCTCGTTATCGATTCCCATATGGGCGACCAGCACGATGGCATCCACTTTGCCGTGGATTTGCTGGATGACGGTTTTTACCGCCCCGACGGGATCGGTAAAGTTCAGCCCTTTCACACGATCAGTACCTTTGGCGAATTCAGCGGTCATCGGCGTATCCATACCGATGATGCCAATCTTCACGCCCTGGCGTTCAACAATTTTATAGGCGGGTAAATAAGGTTTACCGCTCTCCCAAAAAATGTTGCCTGCCAGTGCGGTGCCTTTAAACTGATCAAGCGAGGTAGAAAGCACGTTCAGTCCGAAATCGAACTCGTGATTGCCCATCACCCAGACGTCATAGTCCATGGCGTTGAAACCGAGCATCATCGGGCTGGTGTTGTCATTTTTGAAGGTTTCGACAAAGTTGCCCTGAATAGTATCGCCCGCATCAACCAGAATCACATTAGGCTGCTGCGCACGAACTCTATGCACCTGCGTCGCGATCTGACTCAGACTGCCAGCCATGTTGGCGGTATCGGTAGCGTAATCCCAGGGAACAAAGGTGCCGTGCAGATCGGATGTCCCCAGAATCGTAATATTTATCGGCTCTTGAGCGGCCATAGCAGAAGTACTCAAACAAAGCAGAAGTGACAGAAGCGTTTTTTTCATTATGTCATCTTAGTGTAATAAGAAGTGATAGCGTGAAATTATGCGATTTGCTTCTCAGTTGTGCCACAAGCTTTGCAAAGGCAGCATAGGAAATGCGAAGCAGGCTAAGTTTTTAGCCGCTGACGCGTTTAGCGGCGTAGCGGCGAGGTGTGTCTGTGTCAGGCGGGGAGGTAAAAGTCAAAGCGGTGGCTTTTGGTTTCCAGCATGGACTGTGCTGGTACGCCAGCCAGCGGCGGTGCGTAGTCCGGTCGCTTCACCACGACGCGTTTCTTCGCCAACGCGCGTGCGGGTTCCAGCAGCGCATCGGCGTCGTTATCCGCACCCACCAGCGACTGAAACACCCGCATCTCTTTCTTCACCAGCGCACTCTTTTGTTTGTGCGGAAACATCGGATCGAGATAAACCACATCCGGCGGCGGCGTGATGTCACGCAGCGCGGTCATACTCGATGCGTGTAGTAGCGTGAGCCGTTCCCGCAGCCATGGGCCAATTTCCGCGTCCTGATAGCCACGCTGTAACCCGTCATCCAGCAGTGCTGCAACGACCGGATTACGTTCTACCATGCGTACCCGACAGCCTAACGCTGCCAGCACGAAGGCATCACGGCCCAGTCCGGCGGTCGCATCTACGACATCCGGCAGATAATCTTTTTTGATACCCACGGCTTTGGCAACGGCTTCACCGCGTCCGCCGCCAAAGCGACGGCGGTGTGCCATTGTCCCGGCAGCGAAATCGACAAAGATAGCGCCGAGTTTCGGCTCATCCTGCTTGCGTAGTTCCAGACGTTCCGCCGTTAGCACCAGCGCCATTACCGCATCAGGATCGGAAACTAACCCCCAGCGCTCGGCTAAAGAAGATAAGGCGCCACTATCGGCGCCTTCTTCTGCGATTAAGCAGATGCTCATCCTTTGATGCCGTAATGCGCGAGCATGGCATCAAGCTGAGGTTCACGACCACGGAAGCGTTTGAACAGCTCCATTGGCTCTTCAGAACCGCCGCGGGTCAGGATGTTATCCAGGAATGACTGACCGGTTTCGCGGTTGAAGATCCCTTCTTCCTCAAAGCGAGAGTAGGCATCGGCTGCCAGTACGTCGGCCCACAGGTAGCTGTAGTAGCCTGCGGCATAACCGCCCGCGAAGATGTGGCTGAATGCGTGTGGGGAACGACCCCAGCTTGGGCTTGGCACTACGGCTACCTGCGCTTTGACTTCCGCCAGCGTTGGCAGGATCTGCGCGCCTTTTGCAGGGTTAAACTCGGCATGCAGACGGAAATCGAACAGGCCGAATTCCAACTGACGCAGAATGAACAGCGCAGCCTGATAGTTTTTCGCCGCCAGCATTTTATCCAGCAGTTCCTGCGGCAGCGGTTCGCCGGTTTCGTGGTGGCCGGAAATAAAGGCCAGCGCTTCGGGTTCCCAGCACCAGTTTTCCATGAACTGACTCGGTAGTTCGACCGCATCCCACGGTACACCGTTGATGCCCGCCACGCCGGCGGTATCGATCTGGGTCAGCATATGGTGCAAGCCGTGACCGAACTCGTGGAAGAGGGTTGTGACTTCGTCGTGGGTGAACAGAGCGGGTTTGCCGTTGACCGGGCGGTTGAAGTTACAAACCAGATAGGCGACCGGTTTTTGCAGCTCGCCGTTACCTTTACGCAGTTTACCTGCGCAGTCATCCATCCACGCCCCGCCACGCTTGTGTTCACGGGCATACAGATCGAGGTAGAAGCTGCCGCGCAGTTCACCGCGTTCATCGAACAGATCGAAGAAGCGAACATCCGGGTGCCACACGTCCACATCGTTACGCTCTTTGGCTGTGATGCCGTAGATGCGTTTAACCACTTCAAACAGGCCATTCACCGCGCGGTTTTCCGGGAAGTACGGCCGCAGTTGCTCATCGCTGATGGAATACAGGTGTTGCTTCTGTTGTTCGCTGTAGTAGGTGATATCCCAGGCCTGCAATTCCTCTACGCCGTAGTGTTCTTTGGCAAAGGCGCGCAACTGTGCGAGTTCTTCTTCAGCCTGTGGACGGGCTCGTTTCGCCAGATCGGTCAGGAAATCGAGTACCTGCTGCGGGTTTTCCGCCATTTTGGTTGCCAGCGACTTGTGTGCATAGCTGTCGAAGCCCAGCAGTTGTGCCAGTTCGTGACGCAGCGCTAGCTCTTCCGCCATAATTTCGCTGTTGTCCCACTTGCCCGCGTTCGGCCCTTGGTCGGATGCGCGGGTGCCGAACGCGCGGTACATCTCTTCACGTAGTGCCTGATTGGTGCAGTAGGTTAGCACCGGCAGGTAACTCGGGATATCCAGCGTCAGCAACCAGCCATCCTGCTCCTTGGCTTCCGCCTGCGCTTTGGCGGCGGCCAACGCGCTTTCCGGCATACCATCCAGCTCGGCGACGTCGGTAATCAACTTGCTCCAGCCCATCGTAGCATCCAGCACGTTGTTGCTGTACTGCGAGCCGAGTTCAGACAGTCGAGCGGAAATTTCGCCATAGCGTTTCTGTTTTTCCGGCGACAGGCCGATACCGGACAATTCAAAATCGCGCAGCGCGTTATCAACGGATTTCTTCTGTGCCAAACTCAGTGTGGCGTAATGTTCGCCGTCACGTAGGCTGCGATAGGCCTGATACAGCCCGGCATGTTGGCCAACCCAGGTACTGTGCTCGGATAACAACGGCAGACATTGTTCATAAACACCGCGCAGCTCCGGGCTGTTCTTCACCGCATTCAGATGACCGATGGGGGAAAAAATGCGGCTAAGGCGATCGTCGCTGTCTGCCAGCGTCTGACACAGATTATCCCACGTAAACGGCCCCGCTTGCGCGACCACACGTTCTACCGTTTCGCGGCATTCATCCAACGCGGATTTTACTGCCGGGACAATATCTTCCGTTTTAATGCTGGAGAACGGGGGCAGGGTAAATGAGGTCAGTAATGGATTCGTCATGGTGCCGTCCTGATAATTGTGGGTGATCTCGTTGCCAGTAAGTGGAATCTGTTGAAGAGAGACCAGCAAGGCGGATATCTACTGCGGATTAATCACTAAGATGAGGTCAAGTGCCGTGAAAATCAATGGTGGATTACGTACTCATAGCGAAAGGGGATGCCAGTGGTTAATGCGTGGGCAAGTGTAGGGGATTGACGCAATTTTCCCCCAGAAGGTATTAGTAATAGGTGTAACGGATATGTCGGTTTCTTATCCTATACTCTATGCGTTGCCACATCCTGCTTTTTATCTGCCAGATAAAGATCGATATTTTTCTGTACCGCTTTCAACGGTGATTTCCCGTATTCAGTAATAAAAGCATTGATAAATGCAACCGCGCCTACCCGGTGATAAGCAATGTGGTGTTTGGCCAATAATTGGACAATGGCCCAGGCTTTTTTATTATGCTTGGGCGGGGGCTGAAACAGATATCCCATGTCTGACGTTATTGCTTCACATGTCGGGCAGCGCACAGCCTGCTGCTGACTTTGGAAACGGACAAAAGCGGTACGGCAGTAAAAACAGGCCCATTTACTGCGATATTGTAAATGTTCAGGCTGCCATTCTGCGATTTGCAGATGTTCGTTCCATTCTTTGCGGATCATGAAATCAGATGCCTTTTACTCATTGTCATTACGCGTTTTATTAGGAGTCTTATGTCGTTTTTCATCATAGTAAAAAGGCAACTGCGGTGGATCAAAATCCCCGTTATCAAATTTTTCATCAATATGTAACGGAAACATACCGCTCATTTTTTTATATATGGCTGTACTGAGTATCTGAAAGCCAGCATTGTCTTTATTCGACCCTAAAAACGCAATCACATCATCCAATGTTTGATAGTGTTCCGGCTGATGAAAAAAACGCATGTACTCCTGTAATACGCCGTAGACATACAGCAGGTCTTTCAGGTTTACCTCAATTTTTTCATCTGGATCAATGGCTTCAAAGCCATAAGTGATAATTTCTTCAAAATTGCGGGTATATTTCGCATCGGTCATAATCGGTTATTCCAAGTTTATACTCGTCATACTTCAAGTGGCTAACAGTATGACGGATATAGGTAACTCTATCTCTGATTAACTCTGGATTATCGACTGTAGTATAGCGGAGCTCGTGGGGATAACGCGCAGCTCGCCATCACGATCCCCATTAACTTCGACTTACGCGAAACACCGCTAACTTGCATCAACTAGCGCGGCGTGTGCGCATCGTAGCCGGCATAAAAAAACCGAATCGCGTAGGGGTTGCCTTGTTCGGTAAAGAACTCTGCGACTCTCTCCCTCTCCAGACCGTAGCGGCGTGATAACAACCCGGCCTCGAAGGCGGCCTGCTGGCGGTCGCCTTTGGTTTCCGCCAGATTGTGAGCATAGCCACAGATATAGCCACGCCGATAATCGTAGCAATAAGGATTAATGTCGTTGGTGGATTTTGGGTTAGCGGATCTCAGCCCCGCGAGGACGCCTCGCTCAAAATGGTTTCCCATGATAATGCTCCGTGAATGATCGTTATATACTTAATGATATAACGCTTATTTATCACTCACCAGATCTGTTGAAAAATATTCCTGAATCCGTTGTGCGCGGTCTTTTCCTGACCAAGGTGTATATACTATTGTCCTGCTTGCTGAACGGGCTAATTGTTGGCGCCTGATAGGCACTCTGGGAATATGCAGTGTACGGAATAGTTAATTAAGGAATAACAGCATGACGCACCCGCAAGCCGCTTCTCTGGCTATTGGTATCGATCTGGGCACGACAAACAGCCTGATTAGCGTTTGGCAAAATGGTGAGGCCCGCCTGATACCGAATGCGCTGAATGATAACTTCACCCCCTCGGCTATCAGCATTGATGAAGACGGTAGTATCCTGGTGGGTAAACCTGCGATTTCCCGCTTGACGACGCACCCACAGGTGTCGGCGTCGCTGTTTAAGCGCTACATGGGGAGCAAGAAAACCTTCAGACTTGGGGATAAAACATTCTCTCCTGCTGAGTTGTCGGCCATGGTGCTGAAATCGCTCAAAGCTGATGCAGAAAGTTACCTTGGGCATCCCATCAAGGATGTGGTGATCTCTGTGCCCGCCTATTTCAGCGATGAACAGCGTAAGCAGACGCGTTTTGCGGCGGAACTGGCAGAGTTGAATGCGGTTCGCTTAATCAATGAACCCACCGCCGCTTCTATGGCCTACGGCTTACACACGCAGGAACTGGGACGCACGCTGGTCTTCGACCTAGGCGGGGGGACTTTCGACGTCAGCGTGTTGGAATACGCCTTTCCGTTGATCGAAGTGCATAGCTCGGCGGGCGACAATTATCTGGGTGGCGAAGATTTCACACAGGCTGTGGTGAAAACCTGCCTGAATGCGTGGAAACTTGAGGATTCGGTGATTCCCGCGACCGATCTGGCGCGCCTTTACAGCCATGCTGAAGCGCTGAAATGTCAGCCCGGTTTTCCGTCTCAATCAAATGAACTGGTATGGCACTGGCGCGAAGAAGACTGGCGCATCGTGCTGGATAATGACGCGATCGAAGCCGCATGGCTGCCGTTGATGAACCGTATTCGTGCGCCGATAGAGCAGGCATTGCACGATGCTCGCCTGAAACCAGAGCAGCTAGACCACGTGGTGTTGGTTGGTGGGGCATCGAAGATGTCGATTATCCAGAAGCTGGTGGTCAGGCTGTTTGGCAAATTGCCTTATCAGCATCTGGATGCGGATACCGTTGTTGCCAAAGGCGCGGCGGTACAGGCCGCCTGCCGGTTACGTGAGCAGGACATTGAAGAGGTGATCCTGACAGACGTTTGTCCGTACACCCTCGGTATTAAAACTGCCAACGATCGGCAAAACGGCCTGTTCTCCCCGATACTGGAGCGCAATACGGTGGTGCCGACCTCGCGGGTAGAAACATTTTCCACGGGTTCACCCGGGCAGGACAGCATCTGCATCGCGATCTATCAGGGGGAAAGCCCTTATGTCGATAACAACGTGTTTATCGATGAATTCACCATGCCGATAAAAGCGAAATCCTATAAGCAATCTATTGAGGTGCGTTTCAGCTATGACATCAATGGGTTGCTGGAAGTGGATGTTAACCTGCCGGACAGCGGTGATAATTTCACGAAAGTGATCGACCGTAGCCCGACGGGGCTCAGTGCCGAGCAACAGCAGAAAAGCCATCAGAAACTGCAAACGTTGAAGATCCACCCCAGAGACAATCTGATGAATCGTAATCTGCTGGCGCGACTGGAAAAAGCCTGGGCGCAGACGCGTCTGGAAGAACGGGAACAGATCGGCTTCTGGCTGCGTGACTTTGAACAGGTGCTGGTGGAGCAATACGCCCCGGCAATTGATGAAACACGGCAGCGTATTGAGCAGTATCTGGATGAGGTGTCCTGCTAACGTGCGTCTAATTGGGCGGTACGTGCTGTACCGCCCGAATCATTTTCATCAGGCAAACGTGGTATCGGTGTCGGCTTTCTTGCCGCGCGGCGGTGGACCGAATTTATTCCAGCGGTTAAGGCTTGGCGCCAGCAGTGGGATCAGCAAACATACCGGTATGAGTAGGCTGAAGAAACTCATACCCCATGGCGCACGAACGCCGACATCGTTATAGCGGCGACGCACGGCACTCAGTAAATTGCAGACCATTAGCACCATCAGTAGCCCTTCAATATACGGCGGTGGCGACCCTAGCCAGTCGCTTGCTCGGTAAAGACAATAACTCCCCAATCCACCTTGTATCAGGAAACCGATACGACCAATGCGTGTGTTGGTGCGCCAAAATTGCCACCAGTCGCTTTTTCTGGCCTGCAGTAGGCTGAACTGACGTTCTCGCCGATCGGTGCATTGCAGCAGCACTTTTGCGATCAATTTCAGCGTGATGTCTTCATGCGGATAGAACAGATGTTCGGTTAAAAAGCGTTGATCGCTATTATCAAATAAGTATTCGTGATTCTTCGCGTAGCTTTGAATCAACTGGCCGACGAGCGTGATGCGTTTGTCGTCAGAGAGCTGTTTTAATGGTTTTTCCAGCTCATCCGATTCTTCGATAAAGGCGGTACGAATATCATCTTCCTGCTGTGTTTCAACGGGTAGATCTGCCAGCCGCTCACGGTGTTGCCCTGCTTGTTCTTCGTCCCCCATCAAGGCGTAAAACGCGTGGAAAAAGATCTGATAGATGAGGGGGGATTTCGCTAGCTCTGCTTGCCAGCGATCATCGGTAAGATAAAAATGGCTGGCGGCGGACTCGCCATAAATTTCCCCGCTGGTGAGATATTCCTCGATAGAGACAGGGAAATTCATCCAACAGTGATAGTGCAGCGGGTCAGTGAGCACTAGCTGCTTTTTCAGCGGCGTGGCCGCATCGCCATCGCGGCATTCCGCCTTGCGGAAGAGTCGAGAAAGTGAGTGTGCTGGGTGGGTTAAAGCCAGTTCGGGTAGCACCGACTGGCGCGGTAAACCCAGACAAGATATTGGATCGGTCATCATTAATGCAATGAAGATAGCCTGCCTCAGTTCCTCTCTGGCGCTGAGATCCTGCGGCGTATTTCCCCCTTGCGGTGCCAGAGAGACATCACACGCGTAACGTGCGGACAGTTCGACCAGACAATCGTTGATTGGGTCGATTTCCTCCGTGTGGATGCTGCTGCTATACAGCTTGTTAAGCTGGTTCAGCGACAGCGGGCGCCATTGCCGCAACCAGGCTTGCACTTGCAGCCAGGCGGACGATTTCTGGTCGGTACACGCGCTCGGCAATTCTTCTTCTGACTCTGAATACAGCCACTCCGTGAAGGTGTGAATCGCCCCGGAGGTTTTCAGCCAGGATAAGCGCTGCCTCGCCTGAAACTGCAACCCTTGTAAGATCAACGCATACAGCGGTTCATCGGGCAACGGCTGCGCCAGAATATCCTGTAACAAGTGCTCATTACCCACGGTTAACATACAGGCGTGCCAGTACAGGCGATCCTGAATCGTGTCCCCGCTATGTAGCAGCAAGTGCTGATAGATGCCTCGCAGATCCTGTTTTCCCAGCTTCCAGAGCGTGTAGCTTTTCGCCATGGGCGACAGCGGCAATTTCAGCGCTTCTCCCCAGCGAATCAGCATGTGGGTATTGTGCTGTGAAATGAAGAAACGCTGGCGTGGATCGTCCAGCGCTAGCCCTGTCAGATCGGGTGCTGGAGTATCATTGAGCGACTGAATCAGTAAGGGAAGGGCGTCCGGCTGATGTTGTTGACACCAGCCGATCAGCCATTGTTCAGCCTGTGCGTGGTGGGTTTGCTGATAAAGCGTCAACCACAGCGTGAAGGCTTGCTCGTCCTCTCCGGTAAGTGAACAGAGATTGGCGCTGAGTGCGAGCCATTCGGCGTCGTTCGGCGCGGCGTCCAACTGTTGCAGGCAGTAATCACGTAGTATGGCGCTGGGAACACCCGCGTGGTTGTGCCAGCGTGCGAGCTTTTGCATCAGCGCTGGGATGTCAGGCCAATAAATGGCCGTCGGATTACGCAGCAGCATGCTCAGCATAAATGCCGGGCGGTTCCAGTACGTGCTATTAGCCTGATGAAAATAGAAGATGGTTTCGAGCTGTGCGGGCAAGCTCAGGTGTGACAGCAAGGAAAAATCGAACAGATCCTCATAACCGAGCGAGTCGAGGAAGTGATGGATTTCTTCCACGCCATCGCCAGATAGTTCTCCCTGTCGCTGCTGCCAGCGTAGGCGTTCGGCCAGTACGCGGACACAGTGGATTGAGATACAAGACTCGCGCATGAGGCGCTGGAGTAGCGGCCAGCGAATACGATCGATCACATCGAAAGCCTGCTGATTCAGCAACTGGATGTAACGTTCCCAATACAGCGGAACCACGCGTTCGGCTGGGTTGCTTAACAGCCGATCAAACGCGCTAACCAGCGCTTCAGCCTGGGGATCGGCGTTATCAGTAGCGGCATTCTCGGTTGACGAAGCCGCGTCGCGCGATCCAGTATTAGCGTGTTCTTCATCACCCAACAGCACCGGGTTTTTCGCCAGCTTGCAGGCAGCATCGTATGCCTCGCGCAACTGTTTAAAGCCATCGGGATCGGTTTCTGGGTGAAACTGTGGCACTTTCTGACGATAAGCCTGACGGATAACATCCAGATCTTGAGTCGGTGCAATGCCGAGTCGCTGCCAGCACAGTGTGTCCATTATATTTCCGCTTCTGGTAAGGACTCGGGCTTATCCATTTCTATTGGATCAACATCCCAGTCGAGGTCATGAATCGGGCAATCTGGATGGGTGTAGAGCGTGCCGATTTGGTCGATGTAGTCAGGAATCTGGCTACAGTTGCTGAAAATGTAGCGCTGGCACTCTGGATCGCCTTCATCTGAGGCGAGCCAGTAAGTGCGGCCGATCAAGAATGCAGCGTAATAATTTTCCCAACTGCGGTAATAATAACGTGCTCTGCCAGCAAGTCGGGTGTGGATCCACAGGTTCTCTTTTTCGCTAATCCAGCCGTTGAGTAATCCGATGCGGCTCAGGAAACTCATGCGGCCCAGATCCCAGGCCCGGATCCCACCGGCACCGCATAGTGCGGCCGTTTCGGCTATCAGCGCGAGTGTACCCTGCGCATCTTCAGATTGACTGGTGCAATGTCGCTGCCATTCGGATGCCGTCAGGTGGTGCCAAAGCTGATAGTCATACGCCAGGCGTTCGGCATGGCCGCCGTCTGTCATATCGTTAATCATTGAGATCAGCCCTTCGCGGGACGTTATGCCCCAACTATTGCTCAGGCTGATGGTTTCACCGGGTTCATAAAAGGTTGGGTCGCTGAAGCGGGCACCGTACTTGATATTAAGTGCCACCATCGGGGCGGAAAGTGCCATCAGCCAGCGCTGATATTCAGGTTCCATCAGAAGAACGTCCAATTCCATCATGGTTAGCGCGCGATCGTACTTTATGTATCTGAATAGCGGTAGCTTTCAATCGGATGAAAAACGGCTATGTTTCACAATTTACTGATTTAAGACGATAAAAATTGCTGCTTTGCGCGGCGATTCGCAGGGTGAAGCGTTGTTTTGGTATTGAGGGGATATTTTCTGCCGCAGACGGTTATACTCGTCATACTTCAAGTTACATGTACGTTGGCTGCGCTACTCGGCCCACTTACGTGGACCTCGCCCGTTGGGGCCACTGCAACGGCTGCCTGAAACTTGAATTATTTAGAGTATATACTGTCAGCTAATCGACGTTATTTATAAAAACTTCACCGGAAGCAAGCATGCTAAGTTACCGCCACAGTTTCCATGCCGGCAATCACGCCGATGTGCTGAAACACACCGTTCAGAGCCTGATCATCACGGCCCTGAAAGAGAAAGAAAAACCTTTCCTGTATCTGGATACCCACGCGGGTGCCGGACGTTATCAGCTTAGCGGCCCACACGCCGAGCGTACAGGCGAGTATCTGGATGGCATCGCGAAGATCTGGCAGCGTGACGATATTCCGGCTGAACTCGAACCTTACATGCAGGCGGTGCACACCTATAACCACAACGGACAACTGCGCTATTACCCCGGTTCTCCGTTGATTGCGCGTCAGCTACTGCGCGAGTACGACAAACTCCACCTGACCGAACTGCACCCCAGCGATTTCCCACTGCTGCGCAATGAATTTCAGAAAGATGTGCGTACCAAAGTGTCGCGTGACGATGGCTATCAGCAGTTGAAATCACAGTTGCCACCGCTTTCTCGTCGCGGATTTGTGCTGATCGACCCGCCTTATGAGTTGAAGACGGACTATCAGGCCGTGGTTAAAGGCATTAAGGAAGGGCATAAACGCTTTGGCACGGGCGTATTTGCACTGTGGTATCCAGTGGTGCTACGTCAGCATATCAAGCGCATGCTGAAAGAACTGGAAGCCACGGGCATTCGCAACATTCTGCAAATTGAGCTGGCGGTGCTGCCGGACAGCGACCGCTACGGTATGACGGCGTCGGGCATGATTGTGATTAACCCGCCGTGGAAGCTGGCGGCGCAGATGAAGAGCGTGTTGCCGTGGCTGCATAGCGTGCTGGTACCAGAAGGCACCGGGCATACGCTAGTGGAGCAAATCGTCCCAGAATAATACGCGGCGACTGTTGTGGGCGACGCGGTCGGTTTTTCCTATTGTAACCATAGGCATAACCTTTATTGGTCACGTGGCTCTGGCGTTACACTCTAGGCAAATTTTATTCACTTAAGCATGGATACACTGATGACCAAACACTATGACTATCTTGCTATTGGCGGCGGCAGCGGCGGTATCGCGTCTATCAACCGCGCGGCGATGCATGGACAAAAATGTGCGTTGATCGAAGCGAAATATCTGGGCGGTACCTGCGTCAACGTCGGCTGTGTGCCGAAGAAAGTGATGTGGCATGCGGCGCAGATTGCCGAAGCGATCCATCAGTACGGCCCGGATTATGGGTTCGATACCACGGTGAATCAGTTTAACTGGGGCACGCTGGTCAAGAACCGTAGCGCCTACATCGATCGTATTCACCAGTCCTACGATAATGTGTTGGGCAAGAACAAGGTTGATGTCATCCACGGTTTTGCCCGTTTTGTTGATGCGCACACGGTGGAAGTGAACGGCGAAAAAATTACGGCTGACCATATTCTGATTGCGACGGGCGGACGCCCGGTTCACCCTGATATCCCAGGTGCAGAATACGGTATTGATTCCGACGGTTTCTTTGAACTGGATGCGCTGCCGAAGCGTACCGCTATCGTCGGTGCAGGCTATATCGCAGTGGAGATTGCTGGCGTGCTGAACGGGTTGGGCTCTGAAACTCACCTGTTTGTGCGTAAACATGCCCCGCTGCGCAGCTTTGATCCGCTGATCGTCGATACGCTGGTGGAAGTGATGAACACCGAAGGGCCGACGCTGCATACCGAGTCGATCCCGAAGGCAATTGTGAAGAATGCCGATGGTAGCCTGACGCTGGAACTGGAAAACGGGCAGTCACAAACCGTTGATTGCCTGATTTGGGCGATTGGTCGTGAACCCGCGACGGATAACCTGAACCTGAGCGTTACCGGTGTGGGGCTGAACGACAAAGGCTACATCAATGTCGATAAATTCCAGAACACCAACGTTTCTGGCATTTACGCTGTCGGCGATAACACCGGTGCCGTCGAGCTAACGCCGGTTGCTGTCGCGGCGGGGCGTCGTTTGTCCGAGCGTCTGTTTAACAACAAACCGGACGAGCATCTGGATTACAGTAATATCCCGACCGTCGTCTTCAGCCACCCGCCGATTGGCACCGTTGGGTTAACCGAACCACAGGCGCGTGAGCAGTACGGCGACGAACAAGTGAAAGTGTATAAGTCCGCCTTCACCGCGATGTACACCGCTGTCACGCAGCACCGCCAGCCGTGCCGCATGAAGCTGGTCTGCGTGGGCAAAGAAGAAAAAATCGTCGGTATCCACGGCATCGGCTTTGGTATGGATGAGATGCTGCAAGGCTTCGCGGTTGCCGTCAAAATGGGCGCAACCAAGAAAGATTTCGACAACACCGTCGCTATCCATCCGACTGCGTCGGAAGAGTTTGTGACGATGCGGTAATAGTCTAGGGAAGCGGGTCTTACTGCTTTTCTGGAAGACGAAAATATGCTGGTTGAATAGTGAACTATTTGGCCAGTATGTTTTATGAAGGTATAACCTGGTCTAACTGATTTTTTCAAATGGTACGTGCTCCGTTGGTGCTGTGAGCCGATCCAATCTTCGATTTTTTGCCAACAAATAGATACCAATATAATTATTTATTGAATAATTTAATTTATTGCTAATTAATGTATCTATATTACAATGCTTATTGTATTCCTTTTCCTCTACGGAAATAGGATACCTTATCGTTTTTTTACTAATGGAGTCTATGGTTAGGTAGCTTGTCTTAAATCTGAAAATAATCTATAGCATGAATTGTTTCCCTATCGTTTGAGCGTTGTAAATGTGATGTCATCAAAATCACAGAAACAACACAAGGAATGGTTCTATGAGCTATAAAGAAAGTGCGGCACATAATGATTTTTTCTATGGGCTTGATATAAAGAAATTACCTGATCAATTTCAGGAGTTAATTGATATCATGGGGTTAGAGGATGCCTATATTTTTTCAAAATTATTTGGTGGGCAATGCAAATATATTCCCAAATCACCGAAGTGTTTTTGCTTAGATATCAATGGAGATTCTGTAGCGCGATTATGTCAGGAATTTGGTGGTTTAAGTATCGATGTTCCCCACGCTAAAAATATTGACAGGCAGTTACGTAATCGTGAAATAATCAATTTATTAGATAGGGGGAAATCGCGGACGGAAGTTGCTAAAATATATAACCTCGGAGTAAGGCAAGTGGCTAATATCAAGAAGACTGTGTATAAATAAAGCGTATGAATAGCATTGATAAATAAAAAGCATCCAAGACAGCGTGGATGCTTTTTATTTGTTGATTTTTTAAAGTGAAATAGTTTTACCGATTTTGAAATCTCCAGATTTTTGCCCAAAGTCGGTTAATAGGTAGGTTGTTGGCGTTCTATGTTCTCCCATTGCGATCAGGTAATCATGTGTTTCGGTATGGTAGAAAAAGATACTCACGCTTTTTTGACTATTGCCAGAAGAAGCATGTAGCACGGGCTGACCATCATAGGTGTAGCTGCCTGTCGCTTTCCCTCTTCCAAATGTCACATCATTCATGGCTTGTTTCATGTTGGCGTAGCGATTTTTCTCAAGGTATTCTGCTAACTCCTTTTCTGCCTGCATTTGGTTGAAAGGACCGCTTTGTACACCTTGATCAATGATATAAATATCAGACATATTATTTCTCCAAAAGAAAATACAGGGGATGGGGAAGGCAGGAACTCTCCTGCCTTCCGATTGCTGGATCAGGAAACCGTCCAGGTATTGTTTTGTTGCAGTGTAGCGACAACGCTGTAAATGTTTGGCTCAAACACTAATTCAACGGCATCGCTGATTTGCTCAATATCCAGAATTTCACCTTCTTCATAGTTACCAAATACAATCCAGTAAGAAGGATGTGGGATAAACTCAATATGTAAATTTGGCTGTGCCGCCTGCACGAAGGTTCCTGCATTGCTCATTCCAATACCGACAGCAGCCTGCTTGAGTGGAACGTTGCCGCTTTCATCAATATAGAGTGAACCCGCTTGGCCAGTGAATGATGTCGGGCCAAAGAGATACCCTCCATTGTAGTCTAATGTGATGGTATTCGCTGACTGAAGGTTGGCAGGAATTTCTTCGCCCCCTTCAAAAATAACACCAGGTTTGACTTCCCCGGTATCTGACCAGACGAAAGAGTAATCAATGTTCCAGCGGAAGGTTTCGTGCACGTTCGGATTCACGAACTTGCTGAACCATGCCAGTGAGAAAATATTCCGCGCCTTCTGGTCCGGTGCCTTTTGAAAGATTGCTACATTGCCTGAATTACTTGATTTGTTGATAAACTCAACGCTGTATTGATTAGACATAGTGTATTCCTCTTTATTATGAACCCAATATTAGGCTCAATCACTATTATCCACAGGACTATATTCAAAATAATAGGGAAGTAAGTCCTGTTAATTATTGTTATGATTTTTTGAGTCTGTCAGTAATCTTTTTATTGATATAGTTAGATGGTTCAGTAATGCCAGCGGGAGAAAATGAATAATTAACGAGTTTATAGCACAGATATTTATTGGGAATAATTCAGCCTGCTGTTAATTTTCTAGCCCTCTTGGGGATAGTACATCGAGGGGAAAACAGAATTTATAAGGTGAGGTTAGATTAGCATGACTGGGAGCAACGCTTTGCCTGCCTTGGGTTTCCTATTTTTCTATAATGTGTATGTGTCGCAGTATTTTGAGATGACAGAGTGATAATGATTATCGTTAGTGTTTTGTTTGTGATAAGTTGCGGTGAATGGGTTTTATCCCGCTGACTGATTTTTCCCTTACAAAACATATCGGCTTTCTCACTATGTCTTTAGCTAATCGCACGACGTCTTCAGCCTATCGGTTGTTCAATGTATGTTTAGAGAGCAAGACGCTGCTCTCGCCCTCGCTTGTTCGCTGTGTGTTCACCGGCCCGGAAGTGCGCCAGATGAAACTGGACGCGCCGGATCAGCGCATCAAACTGCTGTTCGCCAGCGAAAGCGGGGAACAGGTGCCGATGGCGGTAAGCGACACATGGTATCAGGACTATCTGGCGCTACCGCGTGAGCACCGTCCGATTCTGCGCACCTATACGCTGCGTTCTGTCTCACGTGAATCACAGCAGGCGGCGATCGATTTTGTGCTGCATGGTGATACCGGGCCTGCCTCAAGCTGGGCGAGTCATGCTAAGCCGGGCGACGCGCTACAGATCGTCGCGCCCAACGCGGAAGCCGATGGCGACAGCGGTGGCTATGAATGGACACCGCACGATGGTGTGGAGCAGGTGCTGTTGATTGCGGATGAAACGGCGCTGCCAGCAGTTATGGGGATTCTTGAGCAACTGGCTGCTCAACCTTCCCCGCCATCGGTACAGGCTTTTCTTGAAGTGCCGAAAGCGGCCGACTGCGTGACATTGGGCGACTTCCCTTTTGCCCAGATTCACTGGCTGCCGCGTGAGGAAACTGGCAGCACAATATGGGGTGAACGCCTGCTAGCTGCGGTGCGACAGGATGTGAAAATCCCCGCCAGCGCCTGCACTAACTGTGATGAAACGGCACAGGAAACGCCGGAAGACGCGCTACTGTGGGAGCGGGCAACGGCACATCGCCCGTTTTACGCTTGGGCGGCGGGAGAGTCTTCCGCCATCAAACGGCTGCGCCGCTACCTGCTCGACGAGCGCCACCTCGATAAAGAAACGATCAACTTTATGGCTTACTGGTCGCATCGCTAAGAGAAAGTATCTATGTGTCTGGCTGAAGAGATTTATTTGGTATAGCCAGACTCTGCCGTATATTACGTACAGTTTAATTAGGATAGCTTACTTGCTGCGTGGAGCGCTCATCTCATGAATACACCTTTCCCTTCTTTCCGTTATCACCCTAATCCGTTATCGACCGGGAGTATCAAAGCGGCTGATGATGTCTGCCTATGTTGCAATCAGGCACGTGGCTATGTTTATACGGCTTCGTGCTATACCGCGCATAAGCTGCCTGAAAAGAAATTTTGCCCTTGGTGTATTGCAGATGGTAGCGCGGCAGCACGCTATGACATGCACTTTTCTGACGAGCACCCACTGTTCAGTGAAGGTATCGCCGTGGAGATCATTGAGGAGGTATGCAGCCGTACACCGGGTTATTCTTCCTGGCAACAGGAAATCTGGCTCTCATGCTGCGACGATGCCTGTGCATTTGCGGGGGATGCCAGCCGTGAAGAGCTTGTCGCATTGGGGGCAGAGGCGTTAGCGGTGCAATTTGCGGATTTTTCGTGGCCGTTGGAAACGTGGAAGAACGTGGTTGAGTCCTATCAGCCCGGTGGCGAAACGGCGCTTTACCGTTTTGAATGCTTACACTGTCAGAAGGTGCATTACGGGATTGATTTCTCCTGACTATGCCTTTTGTGGTGTTTTCCCCTTGTTGGGTGATGAATTACCGTGATCTTGACCGAATCGCTGATTGCTTTTACGTTTGCCGCGACGCTCCTGACTTTGACGCCGGGTTTGGATACGGCGCTGATTTTACGTACCGCTACTGTTGAAGGCAGTAAGAAAGCCTTCCATGCCGCGTTTGGTATTCAGGTTGGCTGCCTGATTTGGGGCGCGATGGTGGCGTTTGGTCTGGGAACGCTGATCGCTGCGTCGGAGCTGGCCTATAACATCCTGAAATGGTGCGGTGCGGCGTATCTCTGCTGGCTGGGTCTGCAAATGCTCCTGAAACCCAGAACCGAGCTGGTGATGACGGCGTCACAAGACGCACCGAAGAATCAGAACTGGTTTCTCCGCGGTATGCTGGGCAACGTACTCAATCCGAAAATCGGTGTGTTCTACGTTTCATTCCTGCCGCAGTTTATCCCTGCCGATCATTCGGTGGTGCTGTGGACTTACCTGCTCGTACTGATTCATGTCTTTATTGGCACGCTGTGGTCGTCTACGCTGATCGCTGCGACACGCCCGCTGGCGCGCTTTCCACGTCGTGGCTCGGTGGTTAAATGGATGGATCGAACAACGGGCGTTGTCTTTTTAGCGTTTGCTGCACGTCTGGCTTTTTCCCGGCGGTAGGGTTGGCATTAGCATCGAAATTATCGATAAATGCCTCTCACACATCAGAGTCTACCGAACAATAGCGTGATGAGCGTGAGGATCTCTTTGCTGAGCGGCTGCCCTTTCTCTTCGGCTAGCAGATAGAGTGGGGTGGTGCGCCGTTCCCCTTGCTGTAATGGCAATATTTGCAATTCGCCTTGCGTGATGTGATCTGAAATCCGCGCTTCCGGTAGCCAGCCGTAACCGACCTGATGCAAAACGGCCTGCGTTGCCGCTTCAAACGTTGTGAATGTCCAGTTCTCGACGGACGTCAGTTGCGAATGTGGCGTCGTTCGCGTCACAATCTCTACGCAAGGGTAGCGAGATAGTGTTTCATGGCTTAATGGTGTCGGAAGTGAGAAAAGTGGGTGATGACAGTGTGCGACAGCGACAAAATCAACGTTCATCAGCCATTGCCCAGCTATGCCGTCGAGTTCACGTTGCGCAATGACGTAAATGTCTGCGTTACGTGCCTTCAACTGTTCCGACGTTTCATTACGCAGTACCTCAGTCAGGTGGATACGCGTAGCCGGATGCTGTTTCTGAAAGGTACTGAGCAAGTGGAATAGGCGATCTTTGGGGAACGTACTGTCCACCACCAGGTTAATGCTGGTCTGTTCGCCCATTTTCAGTGAGTGAGCGCGGGCTTCCAGTGCATGAAATGCACGTATTACGGGGTGCGCCTGTGCCAGCAGGCTTTCTCCTTCTGGCGTCAGTGCGGCTTTCCGCCCGTGTATCGTGAGTAGCTCGATACCCAGCCGCTCTTGCAACAGAGAAAGTTGGTAGCTGACAGAAGATTGGCTGCGGTGAAGCGCATTCGCCGCCTGCGTATAGCCGCCCAAATCAATAACCGCTTGAAGAATTTCCCACTGTTCCAGCGTCGTCTTTGTTAGCATCTTTGATATATCTAAATATTGAATGGTTTTCCCTGAAAAATAGCGTTATTCATCGAATTAAGGAAGCTATAGAGTGAATTCACACACTTAAGGAGAACTATCATGCCTGTATTTAACCAACACGACCTGAGTCATTTTGTAGGGAAACACTTGGTATATACCTACGACAATGGCTGGAATTATGAGTTGTATGTCAAAAATGCCAACACAATAGACTACCGCATTCACAGTGGGATTGTGGGTAATCGTTGGGTGAAGGACCAGCAGGTGTATATCGTGCAGGTCGCTCGTGAGGTTTATAAGATTTCATGGACAGAACCGACAGGAACGGACGTCAGCCTGATTGCGAATATTGCCGATAAGGTCTTCCACGGCACCATCTTCTTCCCGCGTTGGGTCATCAACAACCCAGAGAAAACAGTGTGTTTCCAGAACGAGCATATTGCTGAAATGGAAGCATACCGCGATGCAGGCCCTGCGTACCCGACTGAAGTGATCGATGAGTTTGCTACCATCACGTTCATCCGCGACTGTGGTGAAAACGACAACGACGTTATCAACTGTCCTGCCAGCGAGCTGCCTGCTGATTTTCCTGCTTACCTGAAAAAATAAAGAGTAACAGGCGATATGGATGTCGTGTCGCCTGATTCGCTATTGTGGTTTTTTAGTGAACATTGTTTTCATGAATAAATTAATCAAACCTGTGTGACGCAGTTATAGAATAAGCACAACGTTTTAATTTTAAATAATTCATTTTCCATTGAAGCAACTTTCGATAAGGACATCAAACTTCAAAAGGCCATCTTATTAAAAATAAGATGGCCTTTTAACTGATATGGTATGTTTTGCATGTCAGTTAAATTTATTCACTAGCTAATGCAGAGACTCTATCAAGAGCAATGAATTTCCATTGCTGAGCTATTGATCCATTAAATTCAAATAGCTGAACACGCGTGCCTGCACCGCCGCGAGTTTGATCGTCGATGACATAGGATTTATTTGCCTGGCTAAAAATAAATCCAGGTTTGCTCGCAAAATCCCACTTTTGAGTCGGCTCATTCAGATTGGTTAACTGTAAAACGAGATCTGTACCGCTGGCAATATTTTTGTTTTTAATTGCCAGAGCTAGCGCTCCGTCACTTGCCGACAGTGAAATTACCCCTGTTCTAGGATCCAAATTCCACAGGATTTTATCGAGAGAAGAGTCTGCGCGGAGAAGAATTGCAGTGGCGTCTTTTTGTTGATCGGAGACACCCAATGCCAATTCTTGATTCGCTGCATATTTTAAGATACCAATCATAATAATTCCTTTGCTATTAATGTGAGTAGATGGTTTCTGACTGGTTAAATTTCGTCAGTGATTAAACTGTAGTTGTCTTTATTTTTTACGCCACCAGTGAGGTTGAAAAAAACGAATAAATATGTTTTTTTATATTTATTTCATTTGTGATTTGATGAAGGTTTTTATTTTTAAAGGGTTTTATTTTTAGTGTTGGTAACGTATTAAGTTTTTTAAATTCTATAGGGCTGTTTTTTAATTATGTGTATGGTAATTATTTCTACATTATATTTATCAGAGAAAAAACATCTAATTTAAAAATAACTCAGTCTATTCCATTGTTTAGGCAATAATAACGTCATCAGAATAAAAACTCATTCCGAATGGGAGCGGTCTGTTCAAGATAATGAAGCAGACCGCTTGGTATTAATGCTCTGGCCAGAACGGCTCGCCCAGCGTGAGCATCAGTCGGTTGGCCCATGAGAAGAAGGCGGCTGACTGTACCACATCGACAATTTCCAGCGTATCCAATCCCTGCCCTTGCAGTTGTTTCAGGTCGTTTGCGTTGACCTGCGCGGGCGTGGCGGAAAGGCGTGCCGAAAAATCGATAATCGCCTGCCAGCGCGGGCTTTGGCCGATACCTAAATCACCGCCGGGAACGACATCCAGCAGACGCTGCACGTCGCTGTCCTGCTTGGAGAGCTGACTGGCTTTGCGTGCGTGCACTGAGGCGCAATAGATGCAGCCGTTAACCTTGCTGGTGACGGCGGCGATGAGTTCGCGTTCTTTGCGCGGCAGGCCGCCGGAGGTATAGAAAATCCCTTTATCTGTCAGCGTGCGCTGCTCCAGCACTGGGAGGTTACGTCCTAACAAACGGAAATAGTCGGAATCGGTGTGACCGAAGCGCGCCAGAATAGCCTGCTCATCCGCATTGAATGTTGCCAGCGGTTTGGAGGCAATCCACGGTTCCCAGCTTAGTTCTGCTTGAGTGAACGTCTGCGGTGCGGATTTGCCGCTGTACGTCTGCTGCTGGATATTCCACTGACCTGCAACAGCGGCCTGTGAATGAGGTTGGCTAACACGATGACCCGCAATAAGGCGATAGCCGCGCAGCAAGCGACTTTGAAAATTCACAAACGCGATGAGCTGCGACAGCGTCACGATATCGTCTACCGACCAGCCCGCCTGCTCCAACGCGTTGACGTGGGACGCTGAGGCTTGCACAGGCGTTTTCGTCAGGCGTTCGGCATGGTCCAACGCTAACTGTAGCGCGGGTGTCAGCGTCGGTTCCGGGAAATCCGCCAGTCGCTCGGCATAAAAATGCTGTAGCTGCTCATCCTGCTGCCAGCCGCTGATCTTTGTCGCAAACCAGAAGCGCAGTGATAACGGTAATGTCGCGTTGTCATGTGCCGCGGCGTTAAACAGCGCGTCGTAGCTGCCTTGGGTGTGGCGAGTTGCCGCTTCGCGGGTTTTTCTGGCTTCTACGAGGGTGGAATCCGGGCTGATTTCGGCCAGCGCATCCAATACGTCATGGGTGTGTAAGGTGTTAGCGTGCGTCATGCAATCTCCTGCCCGAACGGGCTTTTCTGTTTGACGGAGGGCTTCCAGCCCAAAGCGGGGGCCACCTGAGTGGCAATCAATTCAAGTGAGCGAAGGATCAGCGCATGTGGTGGGTCGATGGAATGCACCTGGAATGTTACATCCGTCGCCCGTTCTAGCGAACTGTCTGCCCGAAGCGACGCAGTGACATCCTGTACAGTGCCGACATGGCTATCGAAGGCGGCGATCAGTGCTTCTATCGAGCTGTGGGGGATCGCGCGGAACGTGCCGGAACGGGCGGCAGAACGATTAAGCCCTTTCTCTGCCAGACTCAGCGCCAGTTGACGATCGTCAGCCACGAAAACGCTGCGTGAGCTGAGGATACGCGGGGCGACGCCTGCGGGTAGCGCGGCCAGATAGGCGTCGATCATCGGGTTTTGCAAGTCGGCGAGCGTGGCGTCTGGAAAGTGCTCCGGGCGCGGCTGGGTACGAGAGAGCATCAGGCCATCGCCCGCTTTTCCTGCCCGCTCCGCACCTTCGAGGGAAAACGTAGCCTGCCAGACGCGCTGATCTAAATGCGGAGCGGCAGGGTAGAGTTGATTGCCGTCTTCGCTCAATGCGTCTCCTCGCCACGCGGCGCGCAGTTTCTCCAGATGGCGTCCGAGGATCTGTCCGCGCTGTGCGCTGTCGTGACCGAACGCGGCAAATGAGGACGGCGTGCCGCCGGAACCCACGCCGACTTCCAGCCTGCCATTGCTGAGTAAATCGAGTACGGCGGTGTCTTCCGCCACGCGCAGTGGTTCTTCCATCGGCAGCGTAATCACGCCAGTGCCGAGTTGAATGCGCTGAGTACGTGCGGCGACCAGTGCCAGAAACACCAGCGGCGACGGTAAGCCGCCTTCATCCGCGTGAAAGTGGTGCTGTGCAACCCAGGCACTGTCGAATCCTAGTTGTTCGGCTTTGACGATTTGCTCCGTTGCCAGTCGGTAGCGCTGTTGGGCGGAAACGTCATCCAGCAAGCGTGTGAAAAATCCCAGGCGTTTCGTTGCCATTTTACAGTCCTTGGTTTAGTGCGAATGTGGGTTCAGTATGAATTGGTGGTCGGTGTGAACGGGCAAACGCCGGGTGTTGCTGTCCAGGGATAGCCTCGATGAGTTCACGGGTATAGCGATGTTCGGGCTGAGCGAAGATGTGTTCCACCGGGCCTGATTCAAGCTGCTTACCGTGGTACAGCACGGAAACGGTATCGGCGATCTGGCGTACTACCGCCAAATCGTGCGAGATGAACACGTATGTCAGCCCCAGCGATTCCTGTAGCTCGGTCAGCAAACGCAGGATCTGCGCCTGCACGGTGACATCCAGTGCGGAAACAGCTTCGTCTAATACCAGCACCTGTGGTTCCAGTACCAGCGCCCGAGCGATGGCGACGCGTTGGCGCTGGCCGCCGGACAGCTCACGCGGTTTGCGCGATAGCAGCGCTACCGGCAGGGCGACACGCTCGAACATTTCATGAATTTTTCGCTCTCGCTGCGCGGCGGTATGGCGATTAAAATTACGCAGCGGCTCCTCGACGATGTCGTACAACCGCTGCGACGGATCGAGCGAGCCAAAGGGGTTTTGATACACCAACTGAATTTTCTGCCGGAACTGACGCAGCGCTTCGCCTTTCAGGTGAGTGATATCGGTGCCATCGATCAGAATGCGCCCGGCACTGGGATGGTGGAAGCCGAGCAGGCTGCGTGCCGTGGTGGTTTTACCTGAGCCGGATTCACCAACAATGGCGTGCGTTGTGCCGCGTGCCACGCTGAAAGAGATGTCATCCACAGCGCGAAAATGCTCGCCTTTGCGACCTGACTGGGGAAAGGTTTGTACCAGATTTTCGACAGAGACAATAATCTCGGAGGCATGGTTGCGCGGTGGGCGTGGTATCGGGTTGAGTGACGGGACATTTGCCAGCAGCGTGCGGGCATAGTGGCTTGAGGGCGCGCTGAGCACGTCAAGCGTCGCCCCTTGCTCCTGAATGTAGCCGTTCTGGAAAACCAGCAGACGATCGGCACGCTCGGCCGCCACGCCCAGATCGTGGGTGACGAACAGCACCGCCGTGCCATTTTCCCGTCTCAGCTCATCGAGCAGGTCGAGAATACGTTTCTGCACTGTGACATCCAGCGCGCTGGTGGGCTCATCGGCAATAATCAGTGCGGGTTTCAGTGCAATTGCAATCGCTATCAACACGCGCTGTTTCATGCCGCCAGAGAGTTCGTGCGGATACTGCTTTGCCCGCAGCTCTGGCTGATTTAGCCCAACGCGTTCCAGCAGCGCCAGCGTTTTCTGGCGGGTGGTCTGGCGGCCTTCCCGCTGATGAATACGCAGAATCTCATCCACCTGTTCGCCGATAGTCTGTACGGGGTTAAGAGAGCTGGTGGGATCTTGTGGGATCAGGCTGATCTGTGCGCCGCGCACGCTGTCCAACCGCTTCTGTGACCAGCCGCTGATATCCACGCCGTTTAACCGAATGGCACCGCGCGTGAGTCTGCCGTTCTCGGCCAGTAAACCGATGACCGCCTGTGCGGTGGTGGTCTTGCCTGAACCAGATTCCCCTACCAGTGCGACGACTTCGCCGGGCTGAATATGGAAAGAGACGCCTTCCACGACGGTTTGCTCACGATCGTCACTGCGGTAGGCAATCGTGACATTTTCCAGAGCCAATACGGGGACTGCTGCGCGGGTTTGTAAGTTGGCTGACAGGCTCATCGTTCCGTCCTCCTGATCGACTGGCTGATGCGGTTGGCGGATAGCACAACGAGTACGACAATCAGGCCGGGGAAGGTGGTCAGCCACCAGGCGGTAGCGATGTAGTTGCGGCCTTCGGCGATCAGCAGACCCCATTCCGGCGTGGGCGGTGGTGCGCCGTAGCCGAGGAAACTCAGCGTGGAGATAGCCAAAATCGCACTGCCAAATTGCAGCGCGGCGAAAGCGAAAACGGTGGTGAGTGAATTCGGTAGGATGTGTCGCCACAGCACGCTGAAAAAGGTGCCACCGCTGCCATAGGCGGCTTCGACGTAGTCGCTATGGCGCACGCGAAGCACTTCTGAACGTACCAGTCGGGTAAAGCTGGCGACGGAAGTGACACCCACGGCAATCGCCGCGTTGACCGTGCCAAATCCCAACAGGATGATGACGCTCAGCGCCAGCAGCAGGCCGGGGATTGCCAGCAAAACATCGATGCTGCGCATGACGAGGCTATCCAGCCAGCCGCCAACGGCACCGGCTAATAGACCAAACAGGCTACCGAGCACCAGACCCAGCCCGACAGCGATAAATGCGCCAGACAGCGAATGTACCGCGCCATAAACAATACGTGCGTAGAGATCGCGCCCAAGCTGGTCGGTGCCGAGCCAGTAGTTTGCGTCAGGAGCCAGCCGCTGGGCACCTGCGATGCCTTCTGTCGGGCTGTAGCTGGTAAACCAGCCGGGAAACAGCGCCCAAAGCGCGACAGTCAGTATCACCAGCCAGGCCAGCAGCAGCCCCGGCTGAAAGGCGTAACGACGCAGAAGCGGTCGCTTGCTCAGAAGGGGAAAGGTGATTTTTTCCAGTTGAACGGTAGTCATTGTGTGGCTCCTGGCGTTCTTTTCAGGCGCGGATCGAGCAGAGGATAGAGCAGGTCGACGGCCAGATTGACGACAACAAAGGCGGTGGCGGAAATCAGCACGATAGCCTGTAACACGCTGCTGTCCTGATAATTCACGGCTTCCTGCGTCAACTGGCCGAGCCCGTTACGGCCAAAGACGGTTTCGGTAATCAGCGCGCCCGCAATCAACTCACCCAGCAGCAAACCAGCGATAGTCAGCGTGGGCAGCATGGCGTTACGGGCGATATGCCGCCAGAGCACCCCGCTGCGGCTAGCCCCTTTCGCACGGGCAACGGCAACAAACGGCTGGGTTTGTACCTGATCGATGCTGCGCATCAGCACCTGAGCCAGCGGGGCGGAGATCGGTAGCGCTAGTGTGAGAACGGGCAAAATCAGCCCTTCCCATTCACCGGGGTTAATAATAGGAATCAGCCCCAAGCGGAAAGAGAAAATCTGAATTAGCACGATGCCTAGCCAGAACGTTGGCACGGAAATAAACAGTGATGGCAGGGATTGCAGCACGGTTCGTAGCCACTGAAACGGCGTCAGTGTCGATAAGAACGCGAGGGCAAACGCCAACAACCCCGCGGCGATGAAGCCCAGTACCGCGAGCAACAGCGTCGGTGGCAGATTCGCGGTGATAAGCTCGGTGACCGGTACGCCAGCCTGAATCGATAGGCCAAGATCGCCACGCAGTATCTGCGCTAGCGCGTGAAAATATTGTGTAAGCACGGGGGTATCCGCACCGTAGGACAAACGCAACTGCGCGATCTGCTCGGCGCTGAGGCCGAGATCTGGGTTTTGAAACTTAATCAGTATGGCATCACCCGGCATCGCCTGAAGTAGGATAAAAGACAGGGTGAACGCAGCCCACAGTACGAGCAGTGCCTGGCCGACGCGCAGTGCCAGATATCGGTTCATGATGCTCTCCTCCCTTTTCTTCGGTGTTATTTATCTAGCCAGGTGTTGTAAAAACTGGGGCGACCAACGGCTTCAAACGCGATGCCTTTTGTGGTGGAGGCACCCGCAAATACCTGTGGTTCTTCAAAGATGGGAATGACGTAAGCCTGATCGATCAGGTAGCTCTGCACCTCTCCTACCAGCGCCAGCCGCTTGCTGCGGTCGGTTTCAGCGGCGATACCATCCAGCAGCGTATTCAGATGCGGGTCGACAAAGTCCTTCACCTTGTCGCTGGAGCCACCTTTTTGCAGCAAGACGTTACGCACTGTGGGGTAATACTGGCTTTTCAGCACATCCGGGTCAGCGCGGCCGACCATCGCGGGTGCCACCCCGGTTTTCAGCGGATCGAGGCTATCCACGGTTTTACTGCCCGCGTCGCCCGCTAACACATTCAGCTTCACGCCGACTTTTGCCCACTGTTGCGAAACCAACTGTAAGGTTTCTTTGTTCTGCGGCTGCGGCAGAGATTCATAGGCGGTCAATTCCAGCGTTTTGCCGTCTTTCTGGCGTAATTTTTGGGGACCGGTTTTCCACCCTGCGTCATCTAGCAGTTTGTTGGCCTGAGCGAGATCGAAGGTCAGCTTGCTGGAAAGGTCGACATAGCCCGCGGCGGTTTTAGCCAGCGGTGACGTGGCCTGCGGGTAGTTGTCTGAGAACAGCGTATCAATGATCTCTTTGGTGTTGGTGGCGTGCAGCAGTGCCTTACGCACGCGGATATCCGCTACCAGCGGGTTATCTGGACGGAAAACCACGCTGTTATTGACGCCGCGCGTAGGCGGGGCATAAAGATTGAAGCCCTGACTTTGTACCCGCTTTTCATCATAGGCTTGGATCTGACGAATGAAATCCGCCTGACCGGAGACCAATGCGCCAATACGCACGCTGTCTTCTGGAGTGACCAGATAGGTAATGCCGTCCAGATAGGCACGCCCCTGATGCTTCGATTTAACCGGAGCCCAGTTGTAATCCTTACGGGCGGTCAGTTTCAGTTCGCGCCCCAGCTTCTCGCTGCTGACCACGAATGGACCGGAGCCAATAACGTTTTTGGCATTACCTAATTGATTGAAATTACGCTCAAGCGTGCTGAGAGAAACCAAACCGGAACCGATGGCTGAAGTGCCTTGTAAAAACCCCGGTGAGGGCTTCTTAAAGTAAAATTTTACTGTCAGCGGGTCGATGACTTCACTACGTCGATAGTTGTTAATGACTTCAGAAACCGGCAGGTTGAGCGCCGTATTCCCTAAACCGTAGGTATCAATGTTTTTCGCTACCGCGTTGGCGTCCAGCGGGGTGCCGTCAGAAAAGCTGATGCCGGGGCGGATCTTGAACGTGTATTCCGTGTTATCCGCGTTGATGGTCCAGGATTCTGCAACCCACGGTTCGATCTCCAACGTTTCCGGGTTCTGGTACGTTAGTTTATCGGTAATTTGATTGAGAATACCGCCGTTCGGATAAAAACCGCCCGCGGGCGTATAGAGATTGGTGTGTGCCTGCTGTTCCAGATAAACCAGCGTGCCGCCAATTTTTGGTGCGTCATTCGCGGCTTGTGCATTCAATGCACCGCCCAGAAGGAGCAATGAGGAAAAAATAGCGAGTTTCTGATGAAGATGCAAAAAAGTTGCCACGATGATTGTCCCTACATTGGATAGTTTTTATTAAATTTATTGGTTTATCAGGTGAATAGGCGTATCGATTACGTCCTGAAACGGGGGGGTAAAGCAGGAAACGCTAACCGTTCGTTAAGGCCGATATTTCCATAGGTGGTAGGAAACAGCAAAGAACAATACCGGTATTGGTTATCCAATTTTTAGGTAGGAAAAAGAGTGATTTTTTGTGGGAGATAGCCGTATTTCGCGTGTGATGGCGTGTTTATTAAGCGTAGGGTCGCAGCGCTGCGAAAACGTCGTCGCAGCGCTCAGGTAGACGGAGGGTTATTTCAGAACCTGCGGATTCACGCAGTTTTCTTTGACCTGGCCGCTCAGAGCAGCAATCAGGTTGTCAACGGCACAGGCAGCCATACCGTAACGGGTTTCATGCGTAGCAGAACCGATATGCGGCAGTGCCACCACGTTGGGTAAATCCAGCAGTGGAGAATCGACGGGCAGCGGCTCTTTGACAAAAACGTCCAGACCCGCGCCCTGAATGGTTCCTTTTACCAATGCTTCCGTCAGTGCCTCTTCATCCACGACGGCACCCCGGCCGATATTAATCAAAATGGCGCTGGGTTTCATCTTTGCCAACTGCTCGCGCCCAATGAGGTGGTGAGTTTCCGCCGTTAGCGGCAGCGTGATACAGAGGAAATCAGATTCGGCCAATAGCGTATCGAGATCGCAGTGACGGGCACTAAAGCGCTGTTCTGCTTCAGCATGATGGCGGCGGGCGTTGTACAGCACCGGCATGCTGAAACCAAAGTGGGCGCGTTGTGCGACGGCCAGACCGATGCGTCCCATCCCCAGAATACCGATGGTTTTATGGTGAACGTCGGTACCAAACCAGTCGCTGCCGATCCCCCCTTTCCATTCTCCTGCTTTGACCCGCTCAGCCACTTCCACAACTCGGCGTGCGCTGGCGAGCATGAGTGCCAGAACCGTATCCGCCACGGTTTCCGTTAGCACGGTTGGGGTGTGCATGAGAATGACCCCTTTTTCATTCATTGCATCGACGTTGAAGGTGTCGTAACCGACAGAAATCGTGGAGGCTGCACGTAAACGCGGTGCGTGTTGCAGGAAATCTTTATCGACTTTACCGCCAGAACCGATGAGGCCTTCTGCCGTTGCCAGGGCTGGGTGATCGAGGGTGGGAAAGGCGTCAAGTTCAGTGACCGTGAAGTGTTGGTCTAAACGAGCGCGTAGGTCGTCAGCAATTGTTTTATACAGGATAACGCTAGGTTTCATCACAAACTCCAGCAGATTAAGGAAGTTAACGTAGAAATCGCTCATCGAATAATCGCGTAGCTGGCGAGAGACTGCAAGTGATACCGCCCCCGCATTTGCCCAAGGTTAACCGCGATTAATGGGGGATTTGCACGATTTGCGCAAGGAGGGATGGCATGACAGCCGCACCAAGCGTACAGAATACGCCCACGGCATGAGCTATGCGTTGGTTACATGATTTTTGATTAAAATAATTCCTTTGTGATTGCTATCACTCATTTTCTTGTAAAGCATTACTGCAAAAAACCGATAACGCTATTTACGGGTAGGGATGTTTTAGAAATGGTGCGGTTATTTAACACGGTGTTGTTAACGGGGGCATAAATGCATTTTTTTACCAGGATTATGAGTAATCTCAAGGTATCTCATAAGCTGTATGGCGGGTTTGGTATTGTCCTGCTGTTAGTGATGATGGCGTCCGGTGTTGGCGCTATACGGTTTTTTATCATCCATGATCTGTATGTTAAAACGACCATTTTGAATGAAATGAATCATTACCTCGATCAGTCAAAAATGGCGAGAGTCAAATATTCATTCACCTTTGCAGATGACAATATCAAGAATCTTAATACCTATATCAATCAGGCAAGTCAGCAAAAAGAAAAAGCGAAAGCGCTAACGTGGGAAGACGGCTATCACTCTGATTTTAATAAGCTTGATCAGGATTTCGTAGATTATGATGCCGATCTGAATACGATGAAATCAGCCGCGAGCGCGGTGGTCGATACGGCAAAGAAAATCAACCAGATGAATGCCTCCGATGCGTTAACAGCATTTATGACCCATCTCTCTGTCGATACGGATGAAAATGCGCTGGCTGCGCAGAAAGAAACCCTTTCACTACAGTTTCTGAAATTGGTTAATAGCACCTATATCTTACAAAGAGAGAACAGCGAAGCGGCGTTTAATGTGCAGAAACAGGTCTACGCCGAATCAAAGGCATCTTATGATGCGCTGGCATCATCGGTCAGTGACGATCGCCGTCGCGTCGTGGATTCTTTTTGGCAAGTATTTGAAAACTATCATCAAACAGCAGAACAATATTACAAGCAACTGGGGCTGCTAAAAACCACAGATGTCAAATTCCGGGCAACCGGAGACAAGATGACGAGCGATATCGGCAGTATTTTGCAAAAACTCGGCGCTAAGAACGATGACATTATCAATAGCTCTGTACTGCAAACGCTGATTCTAGGGGCGATTGCCATCGTATTTGGTTTATTGATCGCATGGTCCGTTACGCGGCAAATTACCCGGCCTATTATCACCAACCTGAAGCTGGCGGAACGGATAGCGGGCGGCGATCTCTCTGCAAATGTCACGGTGGAGCGGCATGATGAGCTGGGGCAATTAACGACGGCGATGATGGTGATGACGGAGAAATTACGTCATTTAATGACTGATATTCGTCAGAGCGTGTACAGCGTTGAGAGTGCTTCCTCTGACATTGCATCGGGCAATCATGATTTGTCATCACGTACCGATCAGCAATCTGCGGCGATTGTAGAAACGGCAGCCAGCATGGAAGAGTTAACGGCGACCGTGAAGAACAATGCCGATAATGCCCGACATGCCAGCCAGATTGCCGGAGAAGCGTCAACCAATGCCAATCGCGGCGGGGATATCATTAACCGCGTGATTAGTACCATGAGCGATATTTCAGGCAGTTCGAAGAAGATCTCCGATATCACGAGCGTTATTAACAGCATCGCTTTCCAGACCAATATTTTGGCATTGAATGCGGCAGTGGAAGCGGCGCGGGCCGGTGAGCAAGGGCGGGGATTTGCGGTGGTCGCCAGCGAGGTTCGCAGTCTTGCTCAGCGCAGTTCACAGGCAGCAAAAGAAATCGAAAGCCTGATTTCAGAGTCGGTTTCTCGCGTAGATACAGGAACGGATCTGGTTTCTCAGGCGGGAACGACGATGGATGACATAGTGGCTTCTGTAAGCCGCGTGAATGACATCATGGGGGAAATCGCCTCAGCATCGGATGAGCAGAGCCGTGGTATTGCACAAATTGGCAGTGCGGTGGCTGAAATGGATACCACTATCCAGCAGAATGCCTCGATGGTGAGTGAATCGTCCGTCGCGGCGAATTCGTTGCAGGAGCAGGCCTCGAAGTTAGCAAAAATAATGTCGGTTTTCCGCATATCCGATGCGGATGTTGCCAGGTTGCCAAGACTGCAAGGGTCTAACACCGGTAATGGGCATTCGGGCAACAAGGCTACGGCTCGCCTGCCGACGCTCGCGTCTCGGGATAATGGGAACGATAACTGGACAACGTTCTGATATCTCGTTAAGTCGATGGCTCAGAGGTGACAGATTGAACTGGAGGGAGTGGTATTTACTGCTCCTTCACTCGTTCCACCCACTGCATGATCAGCGCTGTAGCTTGTGTATCCTGATTAACGTTTTCCTCAACAACGACAAATCCCTGCTTATGGTAAAACCGACAGGCGCGTGTATTCTGCTGATACACTTCCAGACTGAGTAAGGGGAACTGCGCCTGAACATGCTGGATTAACGCTGCGCCAACCTGTTTGCCATAATAGTTGTGTTCCACAAACAGCGCGCCGATAAACCGTGCTTCTAGTACGCTGATAAAACCAATAAGGCTTCCTTGCTCTTCATAAACCCAGGTTTGCGATTGGGGAATATAGATCTCACGTACCTCACTGGCGCTTTCTCGCCAGTAATCTTCACGAATAAAGGGATGTGCCAGAATGGTGCTCGTTAGCCAAAGCTGCATCAGCGGATCGAGGTCGCGGTCGCAGTAAGGGCGGATCATGACGTACTTTCCTGATGACAAAAACAGTCAATCACATGGTCGTTGACCAATCCACCCGCTTGCATAAAGGCGTAGCAGATAGTCGAACCGATAAATTTGAAGCCGCGTTTCTTCAACGCTTTGGACATGGCATCTGAAACGTCCGTTTTGGCGGGAACGTCTGCGAGTGAAACGGGATGATTGAGACGCGGCTGGTGTTCGACAAAAGACCAAATGAAATCCGCGAAGCTCTCTCCTTGACTCTCCATCGCCACCCACACTTTTGCATTGGTGATAATCGCCTCGATTTTCCCGCGATGGCGGATAATACCGCTGTCCTGCACTAACCGATCTACGTCATCCTGCGTCATTTTCGCCACCCGCTCAGGGTTGAACTGGTGGAAGCAACGGCGATAGTTTTCGCGTTTTTTCAGGACAGTGATCCAGGAAAGGCCCGCCTGTTGGCCCTCCAGACACAGTAGTTCAAACAGTTTCTGGCTATCAGTGCAGGGTTTTCCCCACTCGTTATCGTGGTAATCCTGATATAAGGTGTCCTGTGTAACCCAGCCGCAGCGTTGCATTCCTTTCTCCTGATTCAGTTGCGCCGTTAGTGTTTGAACGCACCGTTTATTGTAAGGCAGTCTGCCGTAATATGGTGTGAGCATGGCATTCACGATGCTGTGTATGCAACCAGTATTTTGCGGGCGTGCTCGCAGATATGAAACGTCGTTTGCGGATAGGGCAGAAAGTCGTCGTGGAATCGTGAATAATATTTTGCCAACGGCTCAACGCTGTTCATTGAACATAAGAAAAACATAAACAGAGATAGGGGTACAGGGAATGGCAGTGGAGTGGGTAGCAGCCTATCTGGCGCTAGGTGCGGTGGTTGGCTTTATGGCGGGATTATTAGGTATTGGCGGCGGCGGTATTATGGTGCCAGTGCTGACGGCGCTGTTTGCCGCACAGGGCGTGGATAATACACATCTGGTACATCTGGCATTGGGAACGTCAATGGCGGCGATTGTCGTCACGGCGATTTCCAGTCTGCGTACTCACCATCAGCATCAGGCGGTGCTTTGGCCTGTAGTTATGAAGATTACGCCCGCCATTCTGATCGGGACATTTACTGCTACCTGGCTGGCGACGCTGTTGCCGACGCGGACGCTGGCGATCTTTTTTTCCTGCTTTATGGCCTACGTTGCGCTGCAAATGGTGTTGAATATCAAGCCAAAACCGCAGCGGCAGTTGCCCGGTACGGCAGGGGTATCGCTGGCCGGATTGGTGATCGGCAGCATCTCGGCGCTGGTGGCTATTGGTGGCGGGTCGCTTACGGTGCCGTTCCTGACGTGGTGCAATATACGTATCCAGCAGGCGATCGGTACGTCGGCGGCAGTCGGGCTACCGATTGCCCTTTCCGGTGCGTTGGGTTACATGATCAACGGTTGGTCGGCGAACGGGCTGCCTGATTACAGCGTCGGTTATGTTTCTCTGCCCGCTGTTTTCTTGATTTCTGCCGTCAGCTTCTTCACTGCGCCTGTCGGCGCTCGTCTGGCGCACCGTCTGCCGGTTGCGACGCTGAAAAAGGCCTTTGCGGCATTGTTACTATTGCTGAGCCTAAAGATGTTGCAGACCGTTTTTTCAAGCTGATCCTGAAATTTGAAAGATGATGGCGGGGATTTGCACTTGTTGCCGCATTCTGGCTGTATATCTTGCGGTCAGAGGGTATACTGGCGCATTCCTTATAAATCCACTTGTATCGTGCGCGAATCCAACATGCAAAAGTTTGATACCAAGACCTTCCAGGGCCTGATCCTGACATTACAGGATTATTGGGCTCGCCAGGGCTGCACCATTGTTCAACCATTGGACATGGAAGTCGGCGCAGGCACTTCACATCCTATGACCTGCCTGCGGGCACTGGGGCCGGAGCCGATGGCAACCGCCTATGTGCAGCCTTCTCGTCGCCCGACTGATGGGCGCTATGGCGAGAACCCGAACCGCTTACAGCACTATTACCAGTTTCAGGTCGTCATTAAGCCATCGCCGGAGAATATTCAGGAGCTGTACCTCGGTTCTCTGAAAGAGCTGGGTATGGACCCGACCATTCACGATATCCGCTTCGTGGAAGACAACTGGGAAAACCCAACGCTGGGCGCATGGGGCCTGGGCTGGGAAGTCTGGCTGAACGGTATGGAAGTTACGCAGTTTACCTACTTCCAGCAGGTTGGCGGCTTGGAATGTAAACCCGTGACCGGTGAGATCACCTACGGTCTGGAACGTCTGGCGATGTACATTCAGGGCGTGGATAGCGTTTACGATCTGGTTTGGAGCGATGGCCCGTTAGGTAAAACCACCTACGGCGACGTGTTCCATCAAAACGAAGTCGAGCAGTCGACTTACAACTTTGAACACGCTGATGTCGATTTCCTGTTCAGTTGTTTCGAACAATATGAAAAGGAAGCGCAGCACCTGCTGGCGCTGGAAAAACCGCTGCCTTTGCCAGCTTACGAACGCATTCTGAAAGCGGCGCATAGCTTTAACTTGCTGGATGCGCGTAAAGCGATCTCGGTTACCGAGCGTCAGCGCTATATTTTGCGTATTCGTACCCTGACCAAAGCGGTTGCGGAAGCCTACTATGCCTCTCGTGAGGCGCTGGGTTTCCCCATGTGTCACAAAAACGTGTGCAATAAGAAAGAGAGCTAAGAGGCAGCCATGACTGACAAGACTTTTCTGGTGGAAATTGGCACGGAAGAGCTGCCGCCGAAGGCTCTCCGTAATCTGGCAGAATCCTTTGCCGCTAATTTCACGGCGGAGCTGGATGCCGCTAATCTGGTGCACGGAGACGTAAGCTGGTTTGCTGCGCCGCGCCGTCTGGCGTTGAAGGTTGCACGCTTAAACGCTTCTCAGCCCGATCGTGAAGTAGAAAAACGTGGTCCGGCGATTTCCCAGGCGTTTGATGCTGAAGGCAAGCCGACCAAAGCGGCAGAAGGCTGGGCACGTGGCTGTGGTATTACCGTTGAGCAAGCTGAACGTTTGACGACCGACAAAGGTGAGTGGCTGTTGTACCGTGCCCTTGCTAAAGGCGAACAGGCGCAGGCACTGCTGGCTGGCATGGTAAGCACCGCATTATCGAAGTTGCCGATCCCAAAATTGATGCGCTGGAGCGACAAAGAAACGCAGTTTGTGCGTCCGGTGCACACCGTGACCATGCTGCTGGGTGAGGAACTGATCCCCGGTCAGGTATTGGGTATCCATTCTGCTCGTACTATTCGCGGTCACCGCTTTATGGGTGAAGCTGAATTTACGATCGATAGCGCCGACCAGTATCCGCAGATTCTGCTGGAACGCGGTAAAGTCGTTGCTGACTACGACGCGCGTAAAGCCAAAATCAAAGCCGATGCGGAAGAAGCCGCGCGCAAGATTGGCGGTAATGCCGATCTGAGCGACAGCCTGCTGGAAGAAGTCACCTCGCTGGTGGAATGGCCAGTGGTACTGACGGCGAAATTTGAAGAAAAATTCCTCGCTGTGCCGTCCGAGGCGCTGGTTTACACCATGAAAGGTGACCAGAAGTATTTCCCGGTTTACGACAACAGCGGCAATCTGCTGCCTAACTTCATCTTTGTTGCCAATATTGAATCCAAAGATCCACAGCAGATTATCTCCGGTAACGAAAAAGTGGTGCGTCCTCGTTTGGCTGACGCCGAGTTCTTTTTCAATACCGACCGCAAGAAGCGTTTGGAAGATCACCTGCCGCGTCTGGAAACCGTACTGTTCCAGCAACAGTTGGGGTCATTACGTGACAAAACCGACCGTATTCAGGCGCTGGCTGGCTGGATTGCTGGTCAGATTGGTGCTGATGTGAGTCACGCGATGCGTGCAGGTCTGCTGTCCAAGTGTGACCTGATGACCAACATGGTGTTCGAATTCACCGACACGCAGGGTGTGATGGGGATGCACTATGCACGTCATGATGGCGAAGCGGAAGATGTTGCCGTTGCGTTGAATGAGCAGTATCAGCCGCGCTTTGCGGGTGACGAATTGCCGTCTTCTGCGGTGGCGTGTGCGCTGGCGATTGCCGACAAAATGGATTCGCTGGCTGGGATTTTTGGCATTGGCCAACATCCAAAAGGCGACAAAGACCCGTTTGCACTGCGTCGTGCTGCCCTCGGTGTGTTGCGCATCATCGTCGAAAAACGTCTGCCGCTCGATCTGCAGACGCTGACCGAAGAAGCGGTGCGTTTGTATGGCACCAAGCTGACTAACACCAAGGCTGTGGATGATGTGATTGAGTTTATGCTCGGTCGTTTCCGCGCCTGGTATCAGGAAGAAGGTCACAGCGTGGATACCATTCAGGCTGTCTTGGCACGTCGTCCAACCCGTCCGGCTGATTTCGATGCTCGCGTGAAAGCGGTCAGCCACTTCCGCTCTCTGGATGCAGCAGCGGCGCTGGCAGCGGCTAATAAGCGCGTTTCCAACATTCTGGCGAAGTCTACCGATACGCTGAATGAGAGCGTTAATGCTGCCGTATTGAAAGATGCGGCGGAAATTACGCTGGCAACGCACCTTGTCGTGCTGCGTGACAAACTGACACCGTTGTTCGCCGAAGGCCGCTATCAGGAAGCGTTGGTTGAGCTGGCCTCACTACGTGAACCGGTCGATGCATTCTTCGATCAGGTGATGGTTATGGCGGAAGATGAGCAGGTTCGAGTGAACCGTTTGACGCTGCTAAGCCAACTGCGTGAGTTGTTTTTGCAGGTTGCGGATATTTCCGTGCTGCAATAACGACAATAGCATTATCGTCACCTTAACCCCCGAATAGGTTCTCTTGTTCGGGGGTTATTTTTTCCACATTCCAGAGCATCTCCAGCCTACTGTTACGGCCCGCATTGATGGACTACGCTGTGGCTAAAATCTTGTGATCATCCTGTGTATCTCAATGCTTAAACGATGGGCGTTAGTTGTCAGTCTCGGCCTTTTTCTACACAGCCAGCCCGATTCGACTATGCTTATATCGTAGAAAATCTTGTCATGGAAAGCGTGTTTTTATCTGAATAAAGCACGGCTGGCGGGGCAGTAAGCATAACAGGAGTAGGGAATGAGAAGGCTGATGACATACCGTTCACGCTGGCTGCTGCCAGTTCTGATTATTCTGGCGGCATTGCAGCTTGCTGCCTGTGGTGACAGTGAGGCAGACCAGCGCAAGGCATTTATTGCGTTCCTGCAAAGTGTACAGTCGCAGCAGGATGGGAGATTGCCAGCCTTGACGGAGGAACAAAAGAAGAGTTTTGGCAATTTCACCAACGACTACGCGATTTTAACCACCTTTTCTCAGCAGTTTAATCAGGCGGTGTCCGTCAGTTTGACGCCGATGTTGGGGCAAATTTCCCGTATTCGCGTCCCTAAAGACTATCTGACGCAGCGTGATGCGCTAAGGCAATCTGTTGGAACCATGAGCCTGTTAGCGCAGCATGTTCAGGCGGCAAAAACACAGGCTGACAATGCCCACAGTACGCTAAAGCAGCCCGAAGAGGTGCAAATCCCTTATGAGCGGCTCTACGCACGCACGGTAATACAGCCGACGAATGCGTTGTTACCTGTTATTCCGAATGCCACATCGTTTGCACAAAGCCTGATTCAGGTTGGGGATTTCCTCCAGGCTCAGGGCGACCAGCCGATATTTAACGGCGCGTCGGTGCAATTCCGCACGCCACAGCAGGCGGCGCAATATAACAATATGGTGGCGGCATTACCTGTGCAACAGCGAAATGTAATGAATGCACTTAGAGGGGTAAATGGCGTGAATTACCCCTAATAACCTCCTTTAGCGAGTCAATATGAGCGGGGGAGGTATTCTGGATAAGATGAGTGTGGCAGGCGAGAGAGGAAAATAAATTGTGATGTAAATCACATAAATAAAACAAATGCCGGCCTTTAAAGTGTGATTCAAGTCACATTAAGGGCGCTGTATTTGTCTACAAATCTGTTTAGTTTTTCATTTTTAACGGTTTTTTGTGAAGTAAATCACCTATTTGTATCGTTGATGTAGGGTGGTTGTGTGATTTTTGTCACGTTGCTGCCATGAGGTTGCGGTATGAAAACAGCGTGTTAGAGTCCGCGCTGCATACAGTAATACTGACGGAAATATTCTTGTGGCAGTCGGTGTTTTTATAGCCACGCCGTCTCACGATAATTACCACGCGCTCTTATTGTCAGCGCGTTTCAATAGGGGTGTGTTTTTATGCTTTCACCAGATATTAAGATCAAGGTGCAAAACTTTGGTCGCTTCCTGAGTAATATGGTGATGCCCAATATTGGCGCATTTATCGCCTGGGGTATCATTACCGCGCTGTTTATCCCAACGGGCTGGATTCCCAATGACACGTTGGCGAAGCTTGTTGGCCCGATGATCACGTATTTGCTGCCATTGCTGATTGGTTATACCGGCGGACGCTTGGTATTTGGTGAGCGTGGTGGTGTAGTGGGTGCAATTACGACGATGGGTGTGATCGTCGGAACCGATATTCCTATGTTCCTCGGCGCGATGATCGTCGGTCCGTTGGGCGGCTGGACGATCAAACGTTTTGACCGCATGGTTGACGGTAAAATCAAAAGCGGCTTTGAAATGCTGGTCAACAACTTCTCTGCCGGTATTATCGGTATGTTGTTGGCGATCCTGTCATTTTTGGCGATTGGTCCGCTGGTTGAAGTCTTCTCTCAGGTACTGGCTTCCGGCGTTAACCTGATGGTACAGAACAACCTGCTACCGTTTACGTCCATCTTCGTTGAACCTGCGAAAATCCTGTTCCTGAACAACGCCATCAACCACGGTATTTTCTCACCACTGGGCATTCAGCAGGCGACGGAAACCGGGAAATCTATTTTCTTCCTGATCGAAGCGAACCCAGGTCCGGGCATGGGCGTGCTGATGGCTTACATGTTCTTCGGTCGTGGTAACGCGAAAGAATCAGCACCAGGCGCGGCAATTATCCACTTCCTGGGTGGGATTCATGAAATCTACTTCCCTTATGTGCTGATGAATCCGCGCCTGATTATCGCGGTTATTCTGGGCGGGATGACTGGCGTGTTTACGCTGAGCGTATTAGGTGGTGGTTTGGTGTCACCTGCGTCTCCAGGTTCTATTCTGGCGGTGTTGGCGATGACGCCAAAAGGCGCTTACTTCGCTAACCTGGCAGCGATTGCCGCGGCTTTCGCGGTGTCCTTCATTGTGTCGGCGATTCTGCTGAAAAGTACCAAGCAAAAAGAAGAAGATCTGAGCGACGCTACACGCCGCGTGCAGGAAATGAAAGCCTCTTCTAAAGGCGCAGCGACTAATACCGGTGTCAGCGGTGATATGAGCACTGTGCGTAAAATCATCGTAGCGTGTGACGCCGGTATGGGTTCCAGTGCGATGGGTGCTGGCGTGTTGCGTAAGAAAGTTCAGGATGCCGGGCTGACCAATATTTCGGTGACTAACAGCGCGATCAATAGCCTGCCGGACGATGTCGATCTGGTGATTACGCACCGCGATCTGACTGAGCGCGCAATGCGCCACGCGCCGCAGGCACAGCACATTTCTCTGACCAATTTCCTTGATAGCGGTCTGTATAGCGATCTGGCGGCTCGTCTTGTGGCCGCGCAGCCTGAAACCGTCGCGACGCCTGCACCCGTTGTAGCCGATACGCAGACGAACCTGTTTCAACTGGGCGCGGATAATGTATTCCTGAATCAACATGCGACACATAAAGAGCAGGCAATCCGTTTTGCCGGTGAGCAACTGGTAAAAGGCGGTTACGTCGAGCCTGAGTATGTTGAAGCGATGCTGGAACGCGAAAAGCTGACCTCCACCTATCTGGGCGAATCGATTGCTGTACCACACGGTACGATTGAAGCGAAAGACCGCGTGCTAAAAACGGGCGTTGTCTTCTGCCAATATCCTGAAGGTGTTCGTTTTGGCGATGAAGAAGATGAGGTTGCGCGTCTGGTTATTGGTATCGCTGCCCGTAACAACGAACATATTCAGGTCATCACCAGTCTGACTAACGCGCTGGATGATGATGCGGTTATTGAACGTCTGGCACACACTCAGGACGTTCAGGAAGTGCTCGACTTACTCTCCGGTAAAAAGAGTGCCTAATTGATGTGGCTAGTGCCGCCTTCGGGCGGCCTCTTTTTATGTCTTTTTAAGGTTATATCTCATGAAAGCATTACATTTTGGCGCGGGTAATATTGGCCGCGGGTTTATTGGGAAATTGTTGGCCGATGCCAACGTCGAGTTGACATTCGCTGACGTCAATCAGCCGCTGTTGGATGCTCTCAACAGCCGTAAAAGCTACACGGTGCGGATTGTCGGTGATAACACGCAGGTTGATACTGTCAGCAACGTTAGCGCAGTTCACAGCGGCAGTCAGGATGCTGTTGCGCTGATTGCCGTGGCCGATCTGGTGACGACTGCTGTGGGGCCGCAGATTCTGGAAAAAATCGCCGGAACTATTGCTCAGGGGCTGGTTAAGCGTCACGAAGACGGCAATACCCGGCCGTTGAACATTATTGCCTGTGAAAATATGGTGCGTGGCACCAGCCAGCTAAAACAACATGTGCTGAAACTGCTGCCAGAAGGCCATCAGGAATGGGTGGTTGAGCATGTGGGATTCGTCGATTCTGCCGTGGATCGCATTGTTCCCCCTTCCGAAGCGGGCAGTGATGATGTGCTGGCGGTGACGGTAGAAACCTTCAGTGAATGGATCGTCGATAAAACTCAGTTCTGTGGTGAGTTGCCTGCGATTCCCGGTATGGAATTGACCGACAACCTGATGGCGTTCGTTGAGCGTAAGTTGTTCACACTCAACACCGGCCATGCGATTACGGCTTACCTTGGCCAGCAGGCGCGCCATCAAACGATCCGCGATGCGATTCTTGACCCGAAAGTCAGATCCGTGGTCAAAGGCGCAATGGAAGAGAGCGGTGCGGTACTTATCAAACGCTACGGTTTTGATGCGGATAAGCACGCCGCCTATATCAACAAAATTCTCGGCCGCTTTGAAAACCCCCATCTGCATGACGATGTGGAGCGCGTTGGCCGTCAGCCGCTGCGCAAGCTGAGTGCCGGTGACCGTCTGATCAAGCCGCTGCTCGGAACGCTGGAATACCATTTGCCGCATGACAACCTGATTACCGGCATTGCTGCCGCGATGCACTATCGCAGCGAACAAGATCCGCAAGCGCTGGAGCTGGCTGAATTAATCCGCACACAGGGTGCGCAGGCGGCGCTGGTGCAGATTTCTGGTCTGGATGCTGACAGCAAGGTTGTCGCGCAAGCAGTGAATGTGTATAACGCCATGCAGTAATCGGCGCGTCTCGTCACCAGGCAGGTGTGGTCTTTTCGACACGGTGTAAAGGTATACGGGCGACGTCGGGGATGCGATGTCGCCACACCTGCCGGTAAGCATGCTACCGAGATGGGTATGCTGTGTGCGGGTTTAAAGGGTCGAGAAGTGACGATGGAAGAAACACAGGCGTTTGAAAACCGGGTTCTGGAAGCGCTGAACTCAGGGAAGACAGTGCGCGATTTTATGCTCTGTGCCGTTGAATTGCTGGCTGAAGCGGCTAGCATCCTGATGTTGCAGGTGTTCCGTAAAGACGATTATGCGGTGAAATATGCCGTTGAACCTCTGATGACGGGAACGGGGCCACTGGGTGACCTTTCCGTGCGCCTGAAACTGATTTATGGCCTGGGGATGATCAGCCGTAAAGAGTATGAAGATGCGGAATTGTTAATGGCGCTGGGCGAAGAGCTAGCACATGACGATCGACACTATCGTTTTACCGATGATGAAATTCTGGGGCCCATTGGTGAATTGCACTGCGTTGCGGCATTGCCCGCAGAACCGGCTTTGCCATTGGGGGCAGATGCCGATCCGCTTCTGGTGAGTATGCAACAGCAGCGTTATCAGCAGATGGTGCGTTCCACGCTGGTTTTATCCTTGACCACATTGATTGCGCAAATCAGTCTGAAAAAGGCGTTTTAACCCCATTCTGCAACATTACCCCACTACGCCCGTCAGGCGTTTATACTCGGCATACTTCACGCTGTTTGTGCGTTGGTTACTCTTCCAACAACTCGAATTATTTAGCGTATAGTGTATGCTGTGCCCCGCATTATTCTCCCGTTATATATAGGTTATCTTTTATGAAAGAGCAGGAAAAAGCAGAAATCAAACGCCTTAGCGACCAATTGGATAAGCTGACGCATAAGCAGGCCACGCTGCTGGCACAAGGTGATGCCGAAGCCATCGCCCTCAATCTGGAAGCTTGTGAGAAGCTAACGGCTGAGATTGAGCGCCTGCGTAACGTGAGAGAACAAAAACTTAGCAAAGAAGCGCAGAAACTGGCGGATCTACCTTTCAACCGTGCGATTACGAAAAAAGAGCAGGCTGATATGGGAACGTTGAAGAAGAGTGTTCGCGGCTTGGTGATTGTGCACCCGATGACTGCGCTCGGGCGTGAAATGGGCTTGAAAGAGATGACAGGCTACGCGCCGAAATCGTTCTGACGCTTTTTCTCTGCGTAGACAGAGGATAAGCGACGGATACCCGATAGTACTGATTCATTGGCAAAGCCCCTGCTTAACAGGGGCTTTGCCGTTTTTGGTGCTTTGCTATTTTTACTATTAGCTTGGCGCGTGCAGACGATGCGTTTGGTTGTTAAACGCGATACCGGCGGGGGTATCATCATGCTGTGCGTTGGCCAGACGGAAGACGGAAACGGCCTGCTTCAACAGTCTCGCCTGCTCTTCCAGCGAGTCGGCGGCGGCAGAGGATTGTTCAACCAGCGCGGCGTTCTGCTGCGTGGTGCTATCCATCTCAACAATCGCCTGGCTAACCTGGGTAATGCCCCGGCTTTGTTCATCCGATGCGGTGGCAATTTCACCCATGATGTCATGCACCTGCGTGATGGAAGTGACGATATCGTTCATCGTTTTGCCAGCATTGCCGACCAGTGTCGCACCGTGTGATACCTGATTAACGGATTCAGAGATCAGGCCTTCAATTTCCTTCGCAGCCTGAGAACTACGCTGAGCCAAGCTGCGGACTTCGCTGGCGACAACGGCAAAGCCACGGCCTTGCTCACCAGCGCGGGCCGCTTCTACGGCAGCATTCAATGCCAGAATGTTAGTCTGGAAAGCGATGCTGTTGATGACGGACGTGATTTCCGCGATACGTTTGGAACTGCTCTCAATCGCAGTCATGGTTTGCACCACGTTATTCACCTGCTCGCCACCCTGTTTCGCGGTTTGGGAAGCGCTGATAGCCAATTTGTTGGCGTGGTGTGCGTTGTCTGCGTTTTGCTTAACCGTCGCAGTGAGTTGCTCCATGCTAGCGGCAGTTTGCTCAACGGCAGCGGCCTGTTGCTCGGTACGTGATGATAAATCTGTATTGCCCGCTACGATCTCGCCAGACGCGTTAGAAATCTGGCTGACGCCGACGCGAATGTCGTCGATCATATTGTGCAGGTTGTCATTCATTTTTGACATCGCACTCATCAACTGGCCCAGTTCATCTTTACGGGTGGTGTTGATGGACATGGTGAGGTCGCCCGTTGCGATTTTTTCAGCCATGCTCAATGTGCGACCCAGTGGCGTGGTGATTTGACGCGAAATAAACCAGGAAATTAGTAGGCCAAGCAGTAGCGTAATCAGTGCCGCAATGCTCATTTGCAGCGTGGCGTTGTAAATATCGGCCTGTGAGGCGGCAAGCTGATCGCTGGCGAGGGATTTGATAACGACATTCAACTGATCGGCAACAACTCGCATTTGCTCAGCCTGTGCTATCTCTTCCTGATAGGCCGGCATATAGGCCAGAACCTGTTCTTCATAATTGTTCATGATCGTCAGAACCGGCGCTAGTGTGTCACGCTGTTCGGCAGATAGGCTCTGATAAAGGAAAGTCAGTGACGTTTGTGCGGCGTTGATAGCATCCGTCAACTTTTCTTCGGATTCTTTATCCGTTGAGAGTAATAAACCGCGGACATGGTAACGAACGGAAATCAGCTTTTGATTCAAATCAGAAAGTAATAATTGAAGATTGGCGCTATTGTTGTCTATCTTTAATTGGTCGTTGAGTTGTTCCAGAGGTTTTTCCGTCGTTGAAATATTCCAGCTTTTTCTGACGGCATCTTTGGTGTTCACTGCATTAATATAATTTTTTTGTTTTTCCTGATAACTGGAAATTAATGTAGGAATACTTGCTATTTTTTTTTCATCATTTTCCGGCCAGCTAAATATTTTTGCTTTTTCGGCGAGTTTACTGATGTTTGAAATATGCTCAATGTTCTTTTTTATATCATCAGGATTATAATTGGCTCCGTATAATGCGCGATAATACTTAGCCTGGTTGATCTCATCATTGATATTGTTGCTTAAATTAACTTTATCAATACTGTCTTTTAGCGAGCCTATATGCATAATGCCGGCACCAGCAATTACCATGGTCATCAGCAGAATCAGGAAAAAACCCAATCCTAATTTTTTACCGACTTTTAGATTATCAAAATTTATAGCCATCACATTTCACCACTATCTCGTATTGAGCCAAATTCATTATCCTGATGCACACTTGATTAGCGGTGTTAGCATCTCGGATTACCACGCGCCAAGCCAATCCTGCAAAACAGCATGATAAAAACCCGCAGTAGATATCGGCACTCTACTCTGAAACTTTACGCGTTGCCCGCTTTTCGGGCTTGAAGCCAGTGCACTAACAGGGATGCGTAAACCGTGCGATATCGTGGCGATTGGGTTGGGCGTGGCGGTGGGGAATGGCGAGGAAAATCAGGGTACATGTGGCTTGAAGTATGAAGAGGATAATAAAAAACTGGAATAACACGTTGTTATTCCAGCCTTGATTCAAACGCAGGAGCCACCTGATCACATCAGGCATCCAGCGGTTTTATTTTTTCGCGCCAGCGAAACGAGCCGCAGCTTCGTCCCAGTTCAGCACGTTCCAGAATGCTTTAGCGTAATCTGGGCGACGGTTTTGGAATTTCAGGTAGTAAGCGTGTTCCCATACGTCCAGACCGACGATTGGGTAGCCAGAGGTACCAGAAATCGCTTCACCCATCAGCGGACTGTCTTGGTTTGCGGTAGAAACCACAGCCAGCTTGCCGTCGTCTTTCAGAACCAGCCAAGCCCAGCCAGAGCCAAAGCGGGTTGCTGCTGCTTGCTCAAATTTCTCTTTAAACGCATCAACGCTGCCGAAATCGCGTTCGATTGCTGCTTTCAGATCGCCAGCCAGCGTAGTGCCTAATTTCAGGCCTTTCCAAAACAGGCTGTGGTTAGCGTGGCCGCCAGCGTTGTTACGCAGTGCTGCTTTTTTCTCGGCAGGGACCTTATCCAGTTGAGCAATCAGCTCTTCAACCGATAATTTAGCCAGCTCAGGCAGGGATTCCAGCGCGGCATTAGCATTATTGACGTAAGCCTGATGGTGTTTGGAATGGTGAATTTCCATCGTTTCTTTGTCGAAATGCGGTTCCAGTGCGTCATAAGCATAAGGCAGCGATGGCAGTGAATAACTCATGTTTAGCATCTCCATGGTAAAAAAAATGTTACGGCACTGTTCTGTTAGTACCGCGTAAGCAATACGTTCATTATAGTTAATTAAATGATATTGAAAATGATTATTCTCGATCTGGTGTGATGAACCATATTGCTTTACCTCATGATAACAAACGGTTATGTCGTTATTGCATTATGTAAAAACAAATTAATCTATACCGTCATGCTTCAAATAGCGTGTGTGCCTGTGGAAAACCATCGTGATTCTGACGGCAATGGCTTACTCGCTCAGGCGTTGCGGATGCGTGTAAATTGTCGCATGTCCTGGTCGACAAAAACCCACCAGCGTCAGGTTGCAGCGCCGTGCAACGTCAACGGCCAGCGAAGTGGCTGCCGAGACAGCAAACAGGATTTCCACGCCACACATGGCAGATTTTTGTACCATTTCATAGCTGGCTCGGCTGGAAACCAGTGCCGCCCCTTGCTGCCATCCTTGCTTTGCTCGAGTGCCAAGCAATTTATCCAGCGCGACATGGCGGCCGACGTCTTCACTCCCCCCGCACAGCGTGCCGTCTGGTGCAATCCAGCTTGCGGCATGAGTACAACCGGTCATCTGGCCGATCTTCTGCACATCACGCAGTCGCGTCAGCGCATTTTCAAGTTTGCTGAGGGAAAATGTCTGGGTGAAAGGCAGAGGCACCACCGGTTTGCCGATTTCCGCAAGCTGCTCTACGCCACATACGCCGCAGCCTGTGCGCCCGTCCATCGATCTGCGTCGTTCTTTTAGCCCGGCAAAGCGTCGGCTGGAAAGCTCAATGTGAACTTCAATACCGTTACAGGCGGGGTGCACATCAATACCGTAGATATCTGCTGGTGATTGGATAATACCTTCCGATAAGGAAAACCCGAGAGCGAACGGTTCCAACTCTTTCGGTGAAGCCATCATCACAACATGTGAGATGCCGTTATAAACCAGCGCAATAGGTACCTCTTCCGCCAGCCAGTCAGACTGTGGCTGATGCAGCGAATCGGGGTGATAGACCGAATGTTGCATTGCGCCTTCAAGGGCGGTATCTGCTCGTAAATGAACCTCTTCCACCTGAAATACCTGCATGTTAGTAACCCTGGAAATTAAAAGTATTATACCCGTCATACTTCAAGTTGTATGTGCGTTGGCTACGCTTAAATACTCGGCCCGTCGTGGGCCTCGCCCTAAAGGGCCAACGCTTTGCGTTGTTCAAAACGTTAACGTTTTGTCCTGAAACTCGAATTATTTAGGGTATACCTCACAGCGCCTGAAGGGATGCGAATTTTTCTCCAGGAACAGCGAGTGTGCTCGCATAGCAATGTGTATTTTTCCTGCAACAGGAAAGAAACTGTGCGTCAACTCGAAGAGTTGCCTTCTTCTCTGACCGAATCCTGTCGCTAACGCCATACCCCGTATAGGCTTCATGTAGCGGCTTACTGCTTGCCTCTTTTTTTCACTGCAGCATGGCCGCTCACCCGGAAATGAAAAGGAGACTGAAATGGCGCACGATAATCTCGAAGGCCGATCTGCATCTGGTGACGTCGGCTTTCTTAATCTGAAAAAACGCTATGACAATTTTATCGGCGGAGCTTGGGTTCCACCTGATGCGGGTCAGTATTTTGTTAATTTGACGCCAGTAACGGGTCAACCGATGTGTGAAGTAGCCAGTTCGACAACGCGAGATATTGACCATGCGTTGGATGCTGCTCATAACGCAAAAGCGGAATGGGGTGGCCTGTCGGTGCAGGAACGGGCGCTGGTGCTTAATCGTATTGCCGACCGGATGGAACAAAACCTTGAACGGTTGGCGCAGGTGGAAACCTGGGATAACGGCAAACCAATACGTGAAACCAGCGGGGCGGATGTGCCGCTGGCGATTGACCACTTCCGCTATTTCGCGGCCTGTATCCGGGCACAAGAGGGGGCGATTAGCGAAATCGACGGCGACACGGTGGCCTATCATTTTCATGAACCTCTCGGTGTTGTTGCGCAGATTATTCCCTGGAACTTCCCGCTGCTGATGGCCTGTTGGAAGATGGCACCAGCACTGGCCGCCGGTAACTGTATTGTGCTGAAGCCTGCCAAGTTGACGCCGATGTCGGTGCTAATTTTGATGGAGCTGATTCAGGATCTATTACCTGCGGGGGTCATTAATGTCGTCAATGGGTCGGGAAGCGAGATTGGTGAGTATCTGGCAACATCGAAACGCGTTGCGAAAGTTGCGTTCACCGGATCGACCGAGGTTGGCCAGCAGATCATGAGCTATGCGGCGCAAAACGTGACGCCGGTGACGCTGGAACTGGGTGGTAAATCGCCAAACATCTTTTTTGCCGATGTGATGGATAAGGAAGATAGCTTCTTTGATAAAGCGCTCGAAGGTTTCACGCTGTTTGCCTTCAATCAGGGAGAAGTTTGCACCTGCCCGAGCCGCGCACTAGTGCAGGAATCGATCTATGATCGCTTTATGGAGCGGGCAATCAAGCGCGTTGAGGCTATCCGTATCGGTAACCCGCTGGACAGCAAAACCATGATGGGCGCACAGGTGTCAGCAGGCCAGCTTGATACCATCCTTAACTATATTGATATCGGTAAGAAAGAGGGCGCTCGGGTGCTCACGGGTGGCCAGCGTAAGGCTATGCCAGATGGGCTGGCGGAAGGTTACTATCTGGAGCCGACGATATTATTCGGTAAAAACAGCATGCGTGTCTTCCAGGAGGAAATCTTTGGCCCGGTGCTGGCGGTAACGACGTTCAAGACGATGGATGATGCACTGGAGATAGCCAACGACACGGAATACGGTCTGGGCGCAGGCGTGTGGAGCCGCAATGGTAATATCGCTTACCGAATGGGGCGTGGCATTCAGGCGGGTCGAGTTTGGACCAATTGTTATCACGCCTATCCGGCACATGCTGCGTTTGGGGGCTATAAGCAGTCTGGTATCGGGCGTGAAAACCATAAAATGATGTTGGAGCACTATCAACAAACTAAATGCCTGTTGGTGAGCTACTCTGATAAGCCGATGGGGCTGTTCTAACAGCATACTTCCTTAAAACCCTGCGCGCCTGCCACTGCGGGTGGGTGCGCATGCATAGCCTAAATCGATGCGGATTTTCCGCGTTAATTCGTCCTGAGTACTCAGATTTTCCCGATGGTTAGTTGCTGATCGTTGATAGTAGATTGTGTCGGCGCTTAACAACGGCTACGCTGTTTTGAATAGCGCTTTGCTTTCAAGAGGTTGTGCATGACGGATAAGATCGGCTGGATTGATAACCTGCGGGCGCTGGCCTGCATGATGGTCGTTCTGATTCATAGCACAACCTACTATATTACTGCGGGCGGCACGCCGGGCGATGGGCATTGGGATGTGGCGAATGTCTTGAACTCTGCTTCACGTGTCTGCGTCCCGTTGTTTTTCATGATCTCGGGCTACTTATTTTTTGGTGAACGCAGTGCGGGGAAGAAACACTTCCTGCGCATCGGCTTATGTCTGCTTTTTTATAGTACGGTCGCGCTGATCTATATTGCGACACTTACACCGATTAATGGCCTGAATTCATTGCACCATGCGCTGCAAAAACCGATCTTTTATCACTTATGGTTTTTCTACGCCATTGTAGTGATTTATCTACTCTCTCCACTTATTACCATCAAGCCAGTATCGGGCAAATATTTAGCGGTCTTGATTATCTTATTAGCTGTTGTCGCCAACCCCAATACGGGGCGAGTGGGGTTTGAAGGTTTTAAATTACTGCCTGTTAATCTCTATATTTACGGTGATACGTTTTACTACGTACTGTATGCCGCGCTGGGGCGCGCATTGGGGGTGTTGGACGTGCCTAAGAAAGTTGTGCTCGCTGCTATTCCCTTTTTCATCGCGTGTGTCGCATTAGTGGCGATGGGGACGAAGCACCACACATTATTGAATGATACGTTCACCCAGACATTTTATATCTACTGCGGCCCACTGGTGTTTCTGGCTGCCGTTAGCCTGCTGATTGTGTTTAAGCATTACTTTAGCCAGCGGGTTTTGCCCGGTTTTGCCACTATTTCACGCCATTCGCTGGCGATTTACGGTTTTCACGCGTTGTTCATTCACTATCTGCGTACGCATGATGTCGCGTTGCCATCTTACCCGGTTCTCGATATTTTCTATGTCTTCACCGTCGCGCTGGTGGCCAGCCTGCTGCTTTCGATGGCGCTACAGAAGATTGATGTGCGGCGCTGGGTGAGTTGAGGAACTGTCCAGTACATCGGATGAACAGTGTTACATCAACGGACTAAGCTGTTGATAGAGTGCTTTAAATGTGCGCCTCCGCTCGGCATAGTCGGCGTGGCGCTGGGTATTCGGCTGATGAAGCTGCTCCAGCGGTAGCGGCGGCAGAAGGTCTGCCAGTGGCATATGGGGATGCATAGCGATTTGTGCCAGACGGGCAGCACCTAGCGCTGGACCGACATCGCCTCCTGTGCGGTACTCCAACGTTTGGCCGCTGATATCTGCCAGCATTTGCCGCCAGTAGGCGCTGCGAGCGCCACCACCAATCAGCGTGATGCTATCGGGCTTGAGTCCAGTCATATGCAGTGCATCTATTCCATCGGCAAGCGCAAATCCCACGCCTTCCAGTACCGCTTTTGCCAGTTCTGGGCGACCGTGTTGATGGGTGAGCCCCCAGAATGCCCCTTTGGCATCGGGATTATTGTGCGGCGTGCGTTCACCGGACAAATAGGGTAAGAACCAGACTGGCGTGATTGTGTCATCGACTGGCATCGAGGCGACTTCCTGCAACATTGCGGACACGCTCTCAGCGTGTGTCAGGTGGGCGACCCAATCCAGGCAAGACGCTGCGCTTAACATCACGGACATTAGGTGCCAGGTATTCGGCAGTGCATGGCAGAAGCTGTGGACGGCATGCTGCGGGTTGCTGAGAAAGCCGTCGCTGACGGCGAAGTAAACGCCGGAGGTGCCGAGAGACAGCATTGCCTGACCGGTTTGAAACAGCCCGACGCCAATCGCGCCTGCTGCGTTATCTCCACCGCCAGCAATAACGGGGACGGGATCCATACCCCAGCGACTGGCGATGTCAGGTCGCAGATAACCGGTAATTTGGCTGCCTTCATACAGTGTGGGCATGTGTTCACGGGTCAGCGAACAGGCTTCCAGCAGAGCGTCGCTCCAGTCCCGTTTGGCGACGTCCAGCCAAAGGGTTCCAGCCGCATCGGACATATCGCTGGCAAATTCCCCTGTCAGACGCCAGCGAAGATAGTCTTTTGGCAGCAGGACCTTGTCGATTTGGCGAAAGATAGTACTTTCGTTTTCCTGCACCCATTTTAGTTTGGGGGCAGTAAAACCTGGCATCATCAGGTTGCCGGTAATCTGGCGTGATGTAGGCACTAATTGTTCCAGTGTTCGGCATTGAGCTGCGCTACGTCCGTCATTCCAGAGAATCGCAGGGCGCAGCACGTTCTGGTGGGCGTCCAGCAAGGTGGCCCCGTGCATTTGCCCGGTTAACCCCAGCGCTTTCACGGCGTGAAGGTTGTGTGTTGCTGCCAATGCTTGTAGTGCCTGGTCGGTTGCCTGCCACCAGTCTTCAGGCGCTTGTTCCGACCAGAGCGGGTGCGGACGCGAAATGCTCAACGCAGCGCTATGGCTAGCAATCACCTCTCCAGCTTCATCCAGCAGGATGGCTTTAACACCGGACGTACCCAGATCAATACCGATATACATAGTGGCTCCTGATAACCTCGTGCTACGGCAGTTTTTAACCTGCCGCAGTAGGCAAGCGTACCGTTTTAGCCAAATTACCCGTCATACTTCAAGTTGCATGTGCGTTGGCTGCGTTCAAATACTCGGCCCGTCGTGGGCCTCGCCCTGAAGGGCCGCTGCAAGCAGCGTTCAAATCTGCTCCCGGCAGATTTGTCACCCGAATCACTTACCTGAGTAAGCTCATCGGGATTCCCTCTCTTGCCGCGTTACGATGCTCATAACTGAGCATCGCCCTAAAGGGCTAACGCTTCGCGTTGTTCAAAACGTTAACGTTTTGTCCTGAAACTCGAATTATTTAGGGTATAGATGGCGGTTAACCAGATTTTCCAGCAATTCCTGCTGGCCACTCTGGTGCTGTGGTGCCAGTTGATGGCTTTGCGCATAATGGGCGAGCGATTCCAGCGATGAATTACCTTGCAGAATTTGCTGACCCAGTTCCCCATTCCAGCCCGCATAGCGCTTGGCGACCAGTTGATTGAGCTTATCATCTTCAATCATTCTGGCGGCAGCCTTGAGCGCCAGCGCCATCGTATCCATCGCGCCGATATGCGCATGGAAAAGGTCATAGCGATCGGTGCTCTGACGGCGAACTTTGGCGTCAAAGTTCAGGCCACCCGTCGTAAAGCCGCCCGCTTTAAGAATCTCATACATGATCAGCGCGTTCTCTTCCACGCTGTTAGGGAACTGATCGGTGTCCCAGCCAAGCTGCGGATCGCCGCGATTAGCATCGACCGATCCGAAAACGCCGAGCGCGACAGCGGTGGCGATCTCATGGTGGAATGAATGACCCGCCAGCGTCGCGTGGTTGGCTTCCACGTTAACTTTAATCTCTTTTTCCAGCCCAAACTGTTTGAGGAAGCCATAAACGGTGGCGACATCGTAATCGTACTGGTGTTTGGTCGGTTCCTGCGGCTTTGGCTCGATGAGCAGCGTGCCCTGAAAACCAATTTTGTGTTTATGCTCGACAACCATCTGCATGAAGCGGCCGATCTGTTCACGTTCCTGACGCAGATCGGTATTGAGCAGCGTTTCATATCCCTCACGCCCACCCCAAAGTACATAGTTTTCACCGCCCAGTTTTTTGGTGGCGTTCATCGCGGTGAACACCTGCGTGGCCGCCCAGGCAAATACATCAGGGTCAGGGTTGGTGGCTGCACCTGCGCCATAACGGGGATTGGTGAAGCAGTTGGCGGTGCCCCACAGCAGCTTTACACCGCTAGCCTGCTGTTTTTCCGCCAGCACATCGGTGATCACGGCAAAATTATGTAGATACTCTTTCAGTGAGTTCCCTTCTGGAGCGACATCGACGTCATGAAAGCAGTAGTAAGGCACGCTCAGTTTTTGAAAGAATTCGAATGCGATGTCCGCCTTGCGCTTCGCCAACTCCAGCGCGTCGCCTGACTGTTGCCACGGACGGGCAAAGGAGCCGACGCCAAACATGTCCGCTCCGTTCCAGCAGAATGTGTGCCAATACGCGACGGCAAAACGCAGATGGTCCGCCATACGTTTACCGAGAATTTCCTGATCGGGATTGTAGTGACGAAAGGCGAAGGGATTGTCGCTTTGGCTACCTTCATAACGGACTTTTTCGATCTGTTCAAAATAGGCTTGCATCGTTGACTCCTTAGAAACCACCCAGACGGAAGAGACGGTAATGTGGTTAATTTTCGGAGCGGATGAGCATTTCCTCAATTACGTTATTTCACACTGAAATTCAGAGAATTATTAAATGTGCGCTGTGTCGCAAAAATGACGGTATTTTAATCTGAATACGCTCCGCAATAAGTAACAACATGAACATGTCACTCAACAATAAAATATGACTCGTATCAAAAAACGGGAATTAAACCAAAAAACATAATTGGAGGATAAAAATCTGTAATTGATGGGGGGATGTTTAGCGACAATACTCATCTGGCTATTGGAGTCCCCAGCCCTGCATTTTAAATAAAAAAGGTACGTTATGATGAAAGTTAAACATTTTTTACTCTCAGCTTGTGCCGTGTTCACTTTAGCTTGTCAGCCCGGATTCGCGAAGGATGTTAAAATCGGCATGGCAATTGATGATTTGCGTCTTGAACGCTGGCAAAAAGATCGCGATCTTTTTGTTGAGCAAGCCAAAAAACAGGGCGCTGATGTTTTTGTTCAATCGGCAAATGGTAATGAAGCCACGCAAATTTCTCAAATAGAAAACATGATCAATCGCGGTGTCGATGTATTGGTTATTATTCCTTATAACGGCCAAGTACTTGGCAATGTTATTGCGGAAGCAAAGCGTGAAGGAATAAAAGTGCTTGCTTACGATCGCATGATTAATAATGCGGATGTGGATTTTTATATTTCGTTTGATAATGAAAAGGTTGGTGAATTGCAGGCGAAATATCTTGTCGATAAGGTGCCCGGCGGGAACTACTTCTTAATGGGCGGTTCACCGGTTGATAATAATGCGAAGCTGTTTCGTCAGGGGCAAATGAAAGTGCTCACGCCGCTGATCGAAAGCGGAAAAATCAAAGTGGTCGGCGATCAGTGGGTTGATGCCTGGTTACCGGAGAATGCGCTGAAAATTATGGAAAATGCGCTAACGGCGAACAGCAATAAGATTGATGCGGTTGTCGCGTCGAACGATGCTACGGCGGGCGGCGCGATTCAGGCGCTGGCTGCACAGGGACTGGCTGGAAAAGTTGCCATTTCCGGTCAGGATGCCGATCTGGCGGCAATCAAACGTATTGTGGCTGGCACGCAAACTATGACGGTCTATAAACCGATCAGCAAGCTGGCGAAAGATGCTGCGGATATCGCCGTGGCACTGGGTGCAGGTAAAGCACCTGAGTCTAATGCTAAATTGAACAATGGGTTGAAAGACATCCCTTCCTTCTTGCTCACGCCGATTCCCGTCGATAAATCCAATATTGATTCCACCGTCATTGCCGATGGCTTCCACAAAAAAGCGGACGTGTATTAACGCACGTCGCAGCCACTAGATTTCAGGATGTAGGAAAGATGCCCACCGGGCCACGACATGAGGTTGTGGCTCACCACTGTCACAGACGAGGTCTGAGACACCTGAATCACGGAGGCCGTGATGCCACATCTGTTGGAAATGAAAAACATCACCAAGGTGTTTGGTGCGGTGAAAGCCGTCGATAATGTCAGCCTGACGCTGGAGGCGGGTCAGGTCTTGTCGCTGTGCGGTGAGAATGGCTCAGGGAAATCCACCTTGATGAAGGTGCTGTGTGCCATCTACCCACATGGTAGCTATGACGGGCAGATCGTCTTCTCTGGTGATGAGCTGCGCGCCAACCATATTCGTGATACGGAACAAAAAGGCATCGCGATTATTCATCAGGAACTGGCGCTGGTGAAAGAGATGACGGTACTGGAGAACATGTTTCTGGGTAACGAGTGGACGCGTTTTGGCGTGATGGATTACGACAATATGTATTTACGCTGCCAGCGTATGTTGGAGCAGGTCAAGCTGGCCGTTGACCCAAATACCACAGTGGGAGAGCTCGGATTAGGTCAGCAGCAGTTGGTGGAAATTGCCAAGGCGCTGAACAAGCAGGTACGTCTGTTGGTGCTGGATGAGCCAACGGCCTCATTGACTGAACGGGAAACGGGCATTCTGCTGGAGATCATTCAGGATCTGCGCGATCACGGTATTGCCTGTATCTATATTTCGCACAAGCTCAACGAAGTTAAAGCCATTTCCGATGTGATTTGCGTCATTCGCGATGGGAAGCCTATTGGCACGCGCCCGGCGGCTGAGCTGAGCGAGGATCAGATCATTGCCATGATGGTGGGGCGAGAGCTGACGGAGCTTTATCCCAATGAACCGCATGTCATTGGCGAAGAAGTGCTACGTGTAGAACATCTTACCGCCTGGCACCCTATCAATCGCCACATTCGCCGGGTGGATGATGTCTCATTTGCACTGCACCGAGGTGAAATTCTCGGTATTGCCGGGCTGGTTGGGTCAGGTCGTACGGAAACGGTGCAATGCCTGTTTGGTGCCTATCACGGTCGCTGGCAAGGCGACATCTTTATTGATGGCGCGCAGGTGACCATCAGCAACTGCCAGCAGGCGATGGCACAGGGCATTGCAATGGTGCCGGAGGATCGTAAGAAAGACAGCATCGTTCCGGTGATGAGCGTGGCGCAGAATATGACGCTGGCAGCGCTCGATCAATTCACAGGGCCGTTTTCCATGCTGGACGATGCCCGTGAACAGGACATCATCCGGCAGTCGTTAGCAAATCTGAAGGTGAAAACCTCCAGCCCGGATCTGGCGATCGCCCGCTTAAGCGGCGGTAACCAGCAAAAAGCGGTGCTGGCGAAATGCCTGCTGCTAAATCCTCGCATTCTGATCCTTGATGAACCCACGCGCGGTATCGATATCGGTGCCAAATATGAAATCTATAAGCTCATCAATGCGCTGGTAAAACAGCATATTGCCGTCATCGTTATTTCTTCAGAATTGCCTGAAGTATTGGGATTGAGCGATCGGGTGTTGGTGATGCATCAGGGGCGTATCAAAGCAGATTTGGTCAATCGCGATTTAACCCAGGAACAGGTTATGGAAGCTGCATTGAGGAGTGAACATCGTGCTGAAAACATCGCAGTCTGAACAACAACATGTCGCCGGATCTGTCTCGATGCTGCAACGGCTGAAAAGCATCAATCTTCAGGTCTACGTGATGATTGCTGCCATCATCGCCATCATGCTCTTTTTCACCTACATGACCGATGGGGCGTACCTTAGTGCGCGCAATCTCTCCAACCTGCTGAGGCAAACGGCGATCACTGGCATTCTGGCGGTTGGTATGGTGTTCGTCATCATCTCTGCCGAGATTGATCTGTCGGTTGGCTCAATGATGGGGCTATTGGGCGGCGCGGCGGCTATTTTTGATGTCTGGTTTGGCTGGCCTTTACCGTTGACTATCGTTGTGACACTTGCGCTTGGGTTGCTGCTTGGCGCGTGGAATGGTTGGTGGGTCGCCTACCGGAAAGTCCCTTCTTTTATCGTAACGCTGGCAGGGATGCTGGCTTTTCGCGGCATTTTGATCGGCATTACCAATGGGACGACGGTTTCCCCGACCAGTGAGGCGATGTCGCAGATTGGGCAAAGCTATCTGCCTTCTGGCATCGGTTTTATGTTCGGTGCCATCGGGCTGATGGTGTTCATTGGCTGGCAGTGGCGTCGGCGCAGTAGCCGTGCCCGGTTAGGATTACCGATAAATCCACCCGCAGGTGATATCGGCCGGCAGACAGTGACGGCACTCGTCGTACTGGGTGCGATCTATCTGCTGAATGACTATCGCGGCGTGCCAACGCCGGTACTGGTGCTGACGTTGTTGATGCTGGGCGGGATTTTTCTAGCGACGCGAACCGCGTTTGGCCGCCGAATCTATGCGGTGGGCGGGAACATCGATGCTGCGCGTTTATCGGGGGTAAATGTCGAACGCACCAAAATGGCGGTGTTTGCGATTAACGGCCTGATGGTCGCGGTCGCCGGGCTAATTCTCAGTTCACGATTGGGGGCCGGATCGCCATCCGCTGGGAATATTGCCGAGCTGGATGCGATTGCGGCCTGCGTGATTGGCGGCACCAGCCTGGCAGGTGGTATTGGCAGTGTGGCGGGTGCGGTGATGGGGGCATTTATCATGGCGTCGCTGGATAATGGGATGAGCATGCTGGATGTGCCGACGTTCTGGCAATACGTCGTGAAAGGCGGGATCTTGCTGCTGGCGGTGTGGATGGATACTGCCACAAAACGGCGAGTATGATGTGATGCTGGGTCTGTGGAGGAAACACGTGGCGGCTCGCAATAATCAGCAAATTATTTTGGCCTCTGGGGGCGCTGTGCTATTCAAGAAAGAGGATTTTATTCAAGGAACTTGCGATTAATGAACGGCGATTACCATGTTTGAAAAACGCTATCGTATCACGCTGCTGTTCAACGCCAACAAAGTGTATGACCGTCAGGTGGTTGAGGGAGTTGGCGAATATTTACAGGCTTCTCAGTGTGATTGGGACATCTTCATTGAAGAGGATTTCCGTTGCCGCATTGATAACATCAAAGAATGGCTAGGCGATGGCGTGATTGCCGATTTTGACGATGGCCAGATCAAACAGCTATTACAGGATGTGAACGTGCCATTGGTGGGGGTTGGTGGTTCCTACCATCAGCCCGAGGATTACCCGCCAGTGCATTATATCGCCACAGATAATTATGCACTGGTGGAAAGCGCGTTTATGCATCTTAAAGAGAAAGGGCTGAACCGCTTTGCTTTTTATGGCCTGCCGGCATCGGGTGGGAAAGGCTGGGCGCAGGAGCGGGAGCATGCTTTCCGGCAATTGGTGGCGGCAGAAAAGTATCAGGGTGTGGTGTATCAGGGAATGGAAACCTCACCGGATAACTGGCAATACGCACAAAATCGGCTGGCCGATTGGGTTCAGGGGTTACCGCCGCAGACCGGGATTATCGCGGTGACGGATTCCCGCGCGCGCCACCTGTTACAGGTATGCGAGCATCTGAATATTGCCGTACCAGAAAAGCTGTGCGTCATCGGGATCGATAACGAAGATCTGATTCGCTATCTTTCACGCGTGGCGTTGTCATCGGTGGCGCAAGGTACGCGTCAAATGGGATATCGTGCCGCGAAACTACTGCATCAGCTATTGCTGAATCAGGCCGATTTGCCGCTGCAACGTATTCTGGTGCCGCCGGTTCGAGTGGTCGAGCGCCGCTCTACGGACTATCGCTCTGTGCACGATCCTGCTGTTATTCAGGCGATGCACTTTATCCGCTATCACGCCTGTAAAGGCATTAAGGTCGAGCAGGTGCTGGATGCGGTAGGGATTTCCCGCTCAAATTTGGAAAAGCGCTTCAAAGATGAGATCGGTCAGACGATTCACGGTGTGATTCACGCAGAGAAGTTGGATCGGGCGCGCAATTTGCTGATTTCGACCTCGCTCTCGATTAGTGAGATCTCGTTGATGTGTGGCTACCCTTCACTGCCTTACTTTTACGCTGTCTTTAAGAAAGGGTATGACATCACGCCGAAAGAGTACCGCGAGCGCTATGGGGAAGGCTATTAAGTTTATTCAAGTAGGAAGGTCAAGCAGGAAGGCGCGGCGGTGCGCGCCTTATCATTAGGCTGGTGAACGGTTACGCGGGTACGCGCCAGTAATCGTAATCGATGTGCTCAACCTGGAAGTTAGCGTTTTCCTTGTCACCAGTCAGGCGGGTGGCGATGGTAAAGGCAAAATCGAACGACACGCCCAGCCCTTTGCCGCTGATCAGATTGCCGTCTTCCACGACTTTCTCGTTGACATAAACGCCATCGGTCACGTCTTGCCATAAATCCCCAGAGCAGACATAGCGACGGCCTTTAAGCAGTTTGTTGCCACCTAGCACACGTGCGGCTGCTGAGCACAGTGGGCAGATTAGCTTGCCTGCCTCGTCATGACGGCGGATGAACTCGACAACCATCGGGTTTGCGGCCAGGTTCACTGTACCCTGCGGGCCGCCAGGAATGACCACGGCATCAAACAGCGTGCCCTGGTTTCTTTCCAGCAGCGCATCGGCAAACATGCGAATATTGTGATAACTGTGTAACTCCAGTCTGTCATAGCATGACAGCATGGTGACTTCTATCTTCATACGGTGCAGTACATCAATCACCATAATCGCTTCCGCTTCTTCAAACCCAGGGGCTAGCAGAACGGCGACTTTCTTAGACATAGCATCTCCAGCAATATGCAAGGGAAGGTGTTAACCGCCAGAGGATAGCAAAGAAATGTCGTAAAAATGAAACGATGTTTTATGAATGTCGAGTGAGTCGCGTAAACGATTTTTGCTGCTTAGCCTAAAGAGAAGATGGCGGTATACTCGCTAACTTGGTCGTGAATTAGCCACGAATTTTTTTGCACGAAAGCATGACTCTTCTCTTCCTGTCCCGCCAAAAAGATGTTTAAATTATCACTCACTTATTTTGCATAAATATGCATTTATGAGCGTATCGATTTTGGTCATCGACCGGCCCGTTTGATGTAGGATGTACACAGGGCATGAACGCTCAGGAATGTATGGCGTAACATAATGGTGTGGCGGCTAAGCTTATACCCTTAATCAGTCAAGTTGCAGGAAGGCGGCAATCGCGCGAGTCCCCAGGAGCTTACATCGGTAAGTGACTGGGGTGAGTAAGAGAAGCCAACGCACATGCAGCTTGAAGTATAACGGGTATATCACCATAGATCTTTCGAGCAGGGATTACATATATGACAACGATTCTCAAGCATCTTCCGGTTGGTCAGCGTATTGGTATTGCGTTCTCGGGTGGTCTGGATACCAGCGCTGCGCTGCTTTGGATGCGTCAAAAGGGCGCGGTTCCTTATGCGTATACCGCAAATCTGGGGCAGCCAGACGAGGATGACTACGATGAAATCCCACGTCGGGCTATGGAATATGGCGCAGAAAATGCTCGCCTTATCGATTGCCGTAAACAATTGGTCGCTGAAGGTATCGCTGCCATTCAGTGTGGCGCATTCCATAACACAACGGCAGGCGTGACCTATTTCAACACCACACCGCTGGGCCGTGCCGTGACTGGTACGATGCTGGTTGCCGCGATGAAAGAAGACGGCGTGAACATCTGGGGTGACGGTAGCACCTATAAAGGCAACGATATTGAGCGTTTCTATCGCTATGGCCTGCTGACCAATGCTGAACTGAAGATTTACAAGCCGTGGCTGGATACCGATTTTATTGATGAGCTGGGTGGCCGTCAGGAAATGTCCGAGTTTATGTCACAGGCAGGGTTCGGCTATAAAATGTCAGCCGAAAAAGCCTATTCGACTGACTCCAACATTTTGGGTGCGACGCACGAAGCGAAGGATCTGGAATTCCTGAACTCCAGCGTCAAAATCGTTAACCCGATTATGGGCGTGAAATTCTGGGACGAGAACGTCAAGGTTCCGGCAGAAGAAGTGACCATTCGTTTTGAACGTGGTCACCCGGTTGCGCTGAACGGCAAGACCTTTACCGACGATGTCGAATTGATGCTGGAAGCGAACCGCATCGGCGGGCGTCACGGTTTGGGCATGAGCGACCAGATTGAAAACCGTATCATTGAAGCGAAAAGCCGCGGCATCTATGAAGCGCCGGGAATGGCACTGCTGCACATTGCCTATGAGCGTCTGGTTACCGGTATCCACAACGAAGACACCATCGAGCAATATCACGCGAATGGCCGTCAACTAGGTCGTTTCCTGTATCAGGGGCGCTGGTTTGACTCTCAGGCGCTGATGCTACGTGATTCTTCCCAGCGTTGGATCGCCAGTGCCATCACCGGCGAAGTGACGCTGGAACTGCGTCGTGGCAATGATTACTCCATCATGAACACGGTGTCTGACAATCTGACCTATAAGCCAGAACGTCTGACGATGGAGAAAGGCGACTCGGTCTTCTCACCGGATGATCGTATTGGCCAGTTGACCATGCGCAACCTGGATATTACGGACACGCGTGAAAAACTGTTTAACTATGCTGAAACAGGCTTGCTTTCTTCTTCTGCCAGCACCGGTTTGCCGCAAGTCGGGCAATTGCAGGATAAAGCAGAGAAGTAACGCACAGATTGGGTTATATAAAAATCCGGAACCGCCTCGCGTTCCGGATTTTTTTTATCTGTTTACCCTATGTTTATGTTTGATTTTCTCGCGATTTTTTTTCGTGTGTGAACTCTTGCTGACAATGCAGGTTGCATCTGTACAACCGCCGTAGAAAGAGACAGAATACCTATAAATAATCAGGTGGGAAAATAATCTGAAGGCGAAGGATTTGTGGGATGGTGTATTTTTTTAGGCAATAAATTAACTTTTTAATGGAGGAAAAATGTTAGAGATATTTGATGTAAATCACACCTTGTTGTCAGAAACGAAATCAGAAGAGCTATTTACCCTCAGAAAAGAGACGTTTAAAGATCGACTGAACTGGGCTGTGCAATGTACTGATGGGATGGAATTTGATCAGTATGATAATAATAACACAACGTATCTTTTCGGCATAAAAGACAATACTGTTATCTGTAGTTTGAGATTTATCGAAACAAAATATCCTAACATGATTACTGGAACATTTTTCCCTTACTTCAAGGAGATCAATATCCCTGAAGGGAATTATCTAGAATCTAGTCGGTTCTTTGTGGATAAATCACGAGCTAAAGATATTCTTGGCAACGAATATCCAATTAGTTCGATGTTGTTTCTGTCGATGATTAATTATTCGAGAGATAAAGGCTATGATGGGATTTATACTATAGTTAGTCACCCTATGCTGACGATATTAAAGCGTTCTGGTTGGGGGATTAGCGTGGTTGAGCAAGGTTTATCAGAAAAACAGGAAAGAGTTTATTTAGTCTTCCTTCCTGTTGATGATGAGAATCAGGAAGCTTTGGCCCGTCGTATTAATCGCAGCGGTACCTTTATAAGCAATGCATTGAAGCAGTGGCCTCTGAGGGTACCGGCCGCTATTGCACAGGTTTAATGAGTTGTAACTCAACGCCGAGCCTTATGGCATGCTTGGCATTCAGGACTCCAAGTTTTTTTACAACGTTGCCGATATGAAATTTTACCGTGCTAGTTTTTATACCGAGAATAATAGCAACTTCCAGATAGGTTTTACCCATGCTGGCCCAGTAAAGAATTTCATTTTCTCGTTGAGAGAATATTTCTTTATTATTTAATTGTTTTTTATTTCCAATCATCTCTCTGCAAAGAGAGATGATTTTTTCATAAGCTTCAATTAATAACATTTGAAAGGTGTCTTTTTTCTCTTCAATAAACTTTTCAACATCATCTGGATATGAACTGTCTACAATAATAGATAGCATGACAAGATTGTCACTATGATCGTGAAGGACAAAAGTATATCCGTTGATGATATTATATTTCTTAGAGAGGTCGAATATTTTCGCAAGCTGTAATCGTGTGTTAATGACCAGACTTTTCTCCCAAGAGAAAGGCGATATCTTATTGAATGAAGCAAGAACAACAGGATCAATGTGCTGGTAATTATTTTCTTTATAGAGATTGACCCATTCATCGGGATAACTGGAAATAATGACCATTTGTGAAGGGTTCTTTTTATTAAGAACCATAAATGAAAATCTTATGCCATCATAGTGAGCAAGGTTTTTATTGAAGTGCTTTTTGATTACCTTGCTTATTATTTCACTATTGGTGAATAATGGCGACATTTCATGACCTCAGTCTGAAGAATCAACATCCCTGTAACGGAAAAGTATATACCTACACCTCGACCTAAGTCTAATTGTTATGCGTGAGTGAAAAAACATACAATCTTACGACGTTGTTAAGAGCGTAAAGCAAAAGAAATAAACATCGCTCAGGATAAGCGTGATGATTGGCTGACATCAGGGAATGCTAATTAAGCGAGATTTATCAGTAATATAATAAAAAATAATTTTTCTTTTCTATGGCCTGTATTGTTTTACAGGCCGATCAAATTTCAATGGCATGAGTTATATCAATGTGATGTTTTCACGAGCCGCATCCACCTTGAATATTATGTATTCCTTCGCTGCACATCACACCTCGTCGATATTGTTGTATTCCCACAGCCGATTGAATTGCACATCATCCAGATTACGGGCTGAATCCACGTTACCTGCAAAAGGCCGCGCGGTAGTTGCAGCAACTCCCCAAGGTTGTTCTCTGTCATAGCTGGTGTCAATCGTACTGTCACGAATGACTAGCTGGCCGTTTGCCGTCTTGTTGGGCTGGTATCCTGTCTGCCTTGCCCCCTGATCCCAGGCGCGTCCCAGTTTGGCCTTTCTTCCCCTACTGAAGCCTTCGTCTCCCGTAAAGCGGCAACTTACCGCCAGAAAACCGTATTGCGCCCACGGCATGCTGTCAGGTGCAAAAACATGAATGTCTTTTGCGCCGCGACTGGAAACCGTGTGAAAGTGGACGCGATCGAATACTGCGGTCGCCCGGCCAAAAACATAATCGACATCACCTTCAATGTAACTGTCTTTAATGTAGGCGCGGCTGTAGCGGTCTGTGACGTACTCGTTGCGGAGGTTACTAGTATTAACGAAAAATGTATCCTGACGCCCGATCAGGCGAACCCTTTCAAGCTGTATTTTGTCGCCATCGGTGCGCAGCGCCACGGCCTGATGTGCTCGGCCATCGACTGAATCCAGCAATGCATTTACCACCGTCAGGTTCTTCATCTGTAAATTGTCACTCTGCGACCAGACCACGGCGGCACAGATAGTATCAATTGTCGCGTTTTGCTTTGATGCACAGAGATCGTACATGTACCAGGCTGGGTCACCGGGTTGATATTCACCATGTGAGTTCACTGTTTCTCGGTAGGTTGCTGGTGAAAACATCGAATCCAGCGCGAGTTGAATCACCACGTCGTTCGGTTGCTCTCCTGTGCCAAATAGCGTGAGCGGTGGCGCATCGGCAGGGATGTAGACCGCTCCAGTATAGATGCCCGGTAGTAATTTAATATCAATACACGGCCGATCCTGCTGCGCCCGTAGCGCGGCGTTGACTGCCTGTTGCACTGTACCGTGTGTTGCGCCATCCACCCCGACCTGTGGCCCGACAACCCACGGCGTAGCCGGATCGACCTCAATCGACGTAGGTTGCCAAACGTCAGTGTCAGAATGTCCATCGTGCCCACGCCGCGTAAAGTAGTGCGGGAGCGTGAAGCGATCCGCTTCCTGCTCAGAGAGGATGGGGCGGTAAGCGGTGCCGGGATAGGTTGTTTTGGTCATTGCGCTATCCTAATAAAGAAGTCAGAAGCTAATTTCCTTGATACCACGTCCAGATTTTGATCAACAGTGCCGCCGATACACTCCAGCATACGACCGCCGCGAGCAGTGCCTGTGGCAACTTCATCCATGCGGTAAAGTAATAAAGTGAGATGAGATAAGCCAGATAAGGAATGACGGACCAGATGCCAAACAGGATGGTAGTACGTAGCGCATCCAGCCCGCGTTCACTGCCAACAATGTAATGGGCGATCAGGGCGAATGTGGGAAAAAGCGGTACCAACCCGGCAATATAATAGTTTCGGCTTTTCGCCAGTACGCTGATGAGCAATACGATCAACGCGCCGATAACCGATTTGATAAACAGTGACATAAGTATGACTTCTGGCTTCATTAAGTATCGTGAATGAACAGAGAATAGCGAAAAAGTACCGGGATGGAATAGTGCGACCACACAGCTTAAGATTTCAATTCGTGGCGATTTCGTTATTCTTAGCAGCAGAATGAATAAATACTGTACGTGATAACCTGCTCAGTACAGGTAAAACGATAATGAATCTGGAAAGGATTGACGTTGAAAACGCAAAGTCATGCATTTACTCAGGGATTGGTTCCACTCAAGATTATTTCTACTGGCAGCGCGCTTCCTGCGCAGCGGGTGACCTCGGCTGAATTAGATGTGCGGCTTAATAAACCGGCAGGCTATGTCGAAAGCCGTTCAGGCATTATCTATCGTCACCATGCGGATAATCATGCCAGCCAGGCTGAACTTGGCGTGGCGGCGTTAAATGACGCGCTGACACGGGGCGTTATTCCACCCGCGTCCATCGATCTGCTGTTGTTTGCTTCCGCGATCCCGATTCAGGCGCTGCCTTACAGCGCCAGCCATTTATTAAAAGCATCATCCCTGCCGAAAGGGACGGCCTGTTTTGATATTAACAGTAGTTGCGTCAGCTTTATTTCCGCCCTTCAGGTGGCGGCTGGGCTGTTAAATACCGGAGCCTATCGGCGTATTGCCATTGTATCTACCGAACTTGCTTCACGCGGTATCGACTGGGATGACGAAGAGTCGTCGCTGATTTTTGGTGATGGTGCCGCCTGTGCCATTGTCGAACGGGGTGACGGTCGCAGCGGGATTGCGGCGTGTCTGCTGGAAACCTATCCGAAGGGCAATGAACTGTGCCAGATCCGCGCAGGTGGTACGTTGCGTAATCCGCGAGCGGGCATGGAACTGCATGATTTTCTGTTCCATATGCAGGGAAAACGGTTATTCAGGCAGGCTTCTGCTTTGATCGAGGGCTATCTGCAACGGCTACTGGACGCCAGTGGTTTCACGCTTGAGCAGATGGCGGCGGTGGTTCCGCATCAGGCCAGCCATCTGTCGCTGGAGCATATGCGTAAACGGCTGGCGATCCCGACAGAAAGATTGATTGATATTTACCGCTATCACGGTAATCAGGTGGCGGCCTCGATTCCGACAGCGCTGCACCATGCCATCGTGACGCAACGCCTGCCTGAAGGCGAGCCCGCGATGCTGGTCGGTACGGCTGCCGGGTTGACGCTGGGCGGAATGGTACTGATTCCATGAAGGTCTTCGTCACTGGCGCAACCAGCGGGTTGGGGCGTAACGCGGTGGAATGGCTGCTTCAGGCTGGGCATCAGGTGCTGGCCTGTGGGCGCGATCGCACGGTGGGGCAGCAGCTTGAAGCGTTGGGTGCGCAGTTTGCCTGCATCGATTTGGTCGAAACCTCGATAGAGCAATTTCGATCGCTGATGGCGGGTTGCAATGTGGTTTGGCACTGTGCGGCGAAATCATCGCCTTGGGGTCAATATGAGGATTTTTATCAGAATAATACTGAAGTGACGGAACGACTGGCTGAGGCTGCCGGACAGTTGGGTATTCCGCGCTTTGTCCATATCTCCACGCCGGCGATTTACTTCGATTATCAGCATCACCTGAATATTGACGAAAGCTACCGCGCGGCGCGTTTTGCCAATCACTATGCGCAGACCAAATTTCTGGCGGAAGAACGGCTCCATGCGCTGACGCCGCGCTATCCGCAAACGACTTATGTGATCCTGCGTCCGCGTGGTCTGTTCGGCCCACATGACCGCGTGATTCTGCCGCGTATTCTGGAACAGATCGCGGTGGGCGGTGGCGTGCTACGGCTCCCGCGCGGCGGCGAGGCGTTGCTGGATCTGACGTTTGTCGGCAACGTAGTAGAAGCGATGGCGCTTGCCAGCCAGCGAACGGGGTTAGTTTCTGGTTCAGCGTACAACATCACCAACCATGAACCTGCGCGGCTTGCAGACATGCTTGAGCAACTGCTGGCGGGGCAACTGGGGATGCGTTATCGCGTCAAAGCGGTGCCGTATCCGCTGCTGCATGCGGTAGCGGGGGGAATGGAGTTGTTCTCGTGGTTTAGCCGGAAAGAGCCGCTGCTGACGCGCTACAGTGCGGGCGCGGTGAATTTCGATATGACGCTCAGCGCGGAAAAAGCGCAGCAAGAGTTGGGCTATCGGCCGCGTTTCTCCCTTCAGCAGGGCATCGAGCTAACGGGTAACTGGTTCAACGCGCACCTTGCACAGAGGGATACTGACCAACATGGCTAATATTTCAACGTTTGAAGTCGGGTACTGCTTGCATCCAGGCTGCATGGCGTTGCGCGGTGCGGGGTGGAAGGTGTGCCGTTTTCCAGCACGGGTCTGGATGCTGGAAAGCCAGGGCAAGCGCTGGCTGTGGGACACCGGTTATGCGCAGCATTTCACCGACGCCACGCGTGCTGGCCTATTTCAACTGTACAGCAGAATGACGCCGGTGCATTTCGAGACGAAAGACGCGTTGGTTCACCAGCTACACGCGCAGGGTATTCAGCCTGCGGACATCGACGGCCTAATTATTTCCCACTTTCACGGCGACCACATCGCAGGGCTGCGGGATTTCCCCACTGTACCGTTCATCTGTTCGGCGCTGGGCTGGCAGCAGACGCGGAATTTGCGTGGTTTCGCGGCGTTGAAGCGGGCATTTGTACCCGCGTTGATCCCTGAACATTTTGAGCAGGTGCTCCAGTTTGTCGAAAACTTCCCGCTTACCGATCTGCCCGCCGAGCTGGCACCGTTTACGCAAGGCTATGTGCTGCCGGGGAGCGATAAAGAGATCGTGCTAGTGCCGCTGCCCGGCCATGCCGCCGGACACCTCGGTGCGTTTGTGTTGACCGAAACTGGCTGGGTGCTGTTGGCAAGCGATGCCGCCTGGTCGCCGCACAGCTATCGTGAAGGTCGTGGGCCGTCGCGGTTGGCGAATCTGGTGATGGACGATCCACAAGCCTATTACCAAACGTTAGACCAGCTACATCAGTTGCATCTGAACGGGCAGGTTGAGATTCGGCTGTGTCACGAGGGCGACTTATGATTCCGCTGATGACGATCTGGCACTATTTACGTGCCAGACGCCTGCGTTTTACTACTCGTCAGGCGCTCGAACGCCATCAGCAGCGACAGCTTTCTCGTTTTGCGCGCCAGGTGCTGGCGCGTAGCCCCCATTTCCGTCCGTACTGCCATCTCCCCATTACCTCCTGGCCGATGATGGATAAAGCCGTGATGATGGCCGAATTCGATCGGATGAATACCGCCGGGCTTAAGCGGGATGAACTGCTTACCTGCGCGCGTCGCAGTGAGGACGATCGCGACTTCACGCCGAGTGTAAACGGGTTCAGCGTCGGGCTGTCGTCCGGCACCTCTGGTCAGCGCGGGTTGTTTGTCGTCAGCCCGCGCGAACAGCAGATTTGGGCCGGAGGTATGCTGGCAAAAATGCTGCCGGACGGTTTACGCGCCGGTGAACGGGTGGCGTTGTTCCTGCGGGCGGATAACAATCTGTATCACAGCGTCGATAACCGCTGGCTCAGCCTGTCGTTTTACGATCTCTTCGCGCCGTTTGCCGAACATTTCTCACGTCTGGCAGCATGGTCGCCGTCGATTATCGTCGCACCCGCGCAGGTGCTGCGCGAGCTGGCGCTGGCGGTACAGCGCGGTGAGCTGCGTCTGTCGGTCAAGAAGGTCATTTCCGTGGCCGAGGTATTGGAGCCGCAGGATAAGCAACTGTTGCAGCAGGTGTTCGGGCAGGTGGGGGAAGTGTATCAGGCAACGGAAGGCTTTCTGGCCTCGACCTGCGAGCACGGCACGCTACACCTCAACGAAGAATTTATTCACATCGAGCCACAGTGGCTGGATGACGAACGCTTTACGCCCGTGATTACCGATTTCACTCGCAGCACGCAGCCGATTGTGCGCTATCGGCTGGACGATGTATTGGTGAAGCAAAAATCGCTCTGCGCGTGTGGCCGGGTGACGATGGCGATAGCCCGTATCGAAGGGCGTAGCGATGACAGTCTACGATTGCCGGATAACCTCGGGGAACCTCAGACCGTCTTTGCGGATTTCTGTAGCCGGGTGATCGCCAATGCGCTGCCGTTGCATGCTGATTATCGGCTGATACAGCAGGGTGACGCGACGCTGCATTTATCCGCTGCGTGTAGCCTGTCGGAGCTGGAAGCCTGTCGGGACAGTTTGTCGCAGCAGTTTGCATTGCAGGGCATTGATGCGTCGCGGCTACGGTGGCGGTTAAGCGCTGGTGAGATCGCGCCAGAATTTACGCAAAAGCGCAGACGTATTACCCGCCTGAAAGAGGAAGCATGATGCGATTTCCTCAAACAACGATGCTATTGCGGCTGAAAGCGCTGCTCTTCGGCTGGGGATCGGTCGGGGTGGTGTATCAATTGAGTGCGCAGTTTCAAGGGCAGGGAACGGTGTTACCGCCCTCGATGGTTGATGAATGGATCCCCTTTAGCCCCTCGGCTATCTGGCTGTATCTCTCCTTTTTCATCATCATCCCGCTGTCTTACTTATCTTGTCCGATTACGCGCTTGGCTGGATTACGTCGGGCAACGCAGCTTACTGCGTTGATTGCGGGCGCGGTGTACCTGATTTTTCCGACGACGATGGTGTACCCGCAAGTTGTCGGGGACGATCTCTCCGCCCGTCTGTTACAGCTTTTACAACGTATCGATTCGCCGCAAAACTGCCTGCCGTCGCTGCACATTGCACTAACGGTTCTGGCGGTGTGGGCGATGAGCGATAGCCAGCAGAAGGTGAAAACGGGCTTGTATCTTCTATGGGGTGCGGCGATTGCCTTTTCCATCCTGCAACTGCGCCGACATCTGTTCATCGATTTGGTGACTGGGGCAATGCTGGCGGGAATCGTCGGATGGATCTTTTTGCGTAGCCGAGAGGCAGTGAAGGCCATTTCTCCACCGGTTCCGCTGCCTAACAATAAGCGCCATCAGGAATGACATCATGATTGATTTGGCATTACCCATCGTCTTCATGCTGGTCGTGGTGATTGGCGAAGCGCTGGTTTTACAGTGGATGCAGCGTGAGAAAGTGAACTGGCATGACGTGGTGTTCAACCTGAATTCAGGGCATATCATGCTGTGGCTCTTTCGCAGCGTGGAAATTTTTTGCTATGGCTATGTCGCGGCGCATTTCAGTTTCGGCTGGGTGGAAACCTGGCCGCCGGTGCTGATGTGGCTGTTCGCGATACTCGCCTGGGATTTCGGTTTTTATTGGCTACACCGCCTGCACCATACCTTCGGCGTGCTGTGGGCGGTGCATGTGGTTCATCATCAGGGTGAACATTTCAATCTGTCACTGGGCGTGCGTAACTCGTGGTATTCCTCACTGACTTCAATTCCGTTTTTCCTGATTTTGGCGCTGCTCGGCGTTCCGCTATATGTGTTCGTTACGGTTTCTATCCTGCATTACAGCGTCCAACTCTTTAACCATAACGCGATGACACCCAAACTGGGCTGGCTGGAAAAGGTGTTGGTCACGCCAGCACACCATCGCGTACACCACGTGAACGACCGCGCTTACGCCGATAAGAACTTTGGCGGCACCTTTATTTTCTGGGACAAACTGTTCGGCAGCTTTTGCCCGCAACTGCCCGACACGCCTTTCCGCTATGGCGCAGGCAGGGAAATACCATCGGAAAACCCGTTTTGGGCCAGTAACCTGCCTTTTATGCAGTATCTGAAACTGCCGGTGCGCCGCACTCATCAGGCGACGTTTCACTGTACGCCGATAGCGTTGCTAGCTGGGGCGATGCTGCTATTTGCGCTGGTGGTGGGTTACGTCTATCTGTATGGCTACGGCTATGACTCAGCCAACCTGTCGCAGGCGGCGCTCTTCCTGCTGCTGGTGGCGGGTGCGGTCGCACTGGGCGGTATTTCCGAAGGACGACGGTGGGGCATTTATGTCTGGCTGTTGGTAGTTCTGCTATTTCCTGTCGTGTTCCTTGTTTATTTGTCTTGGGAAGCACTCTATTGGAAAATCGCTATGCTGATGTTGGCACTACACGGGCTGGCGCTGACGGCTGGCTGGGGTCGACGCCCCCTTACAGAGGAACATGAAAATGACTAGCGTGCTTCCTGCCAAACCGTATCCCGCGAAGGGTGAACAGGCTTTTCATCGGGCATTACAGCGGGAAACATCGGCCTATCTTCGTGCGAATCACGATCATCGCTTTGCCGATCGCGGCCAGTTTATTAAGGCTGGATTACTCTTTTTAGGTTGCATCGTTTGTTATGCCTTAAGCTTGATGCAGCAGACTGCATGGGCGTTCTTCCTGAGCTATTTCTCTTTCATCATGCTGTCGATGGTATTGAATATCATCGTTAATCATGACGCCTCCCATAATACGTTTTTCCGCAATCGAACATTGAATCGTGTGGTCGGGCGCATAGTGACGTTGCCATTAGGTATCGATCCTGACTATTGGCGTTTGCGTCATGTGGACTTCCACCATCTTTATCCGAATGTGGAGCATTACGATCTGGATACGGAAGAGAACGGGATTTTCCGCCAAACGCCTTTCCAGCGCCACCGTTCCTACATGCGCTATCAGCATCTTTACTGGCCGCTGGTGGCCGCGTTTTCGCTCCCCTATATCGCCTGGATTTTTGACTGGGCCGATCGTTTGGGTAACACGCCCGTCAACGCCCACACCGCGCAATCAGGCCGTGGTGGATGGTTGATTTTTATCGCCAGTAAAGTCGGGCATCTCCTGCTGTTACTGGTGATCCCCATTATGGTGGGGGCGGCACACGGCATTAGTCCCGGCATCGTGCTGCTAAGTTATTTGCTGGGCCAGATGTTGGCCTCGTTGTTGGTGGTCTTTTTACTGCTGGGCACGCACTGGGCGGAGGCTGAGTTTTATGCCGTTGCTGATGCAGAGGCCATGCCTCAAGGCTGGTATCAGCACAACTTTGCCACCGCCTGTGACTGGTTGCCGACACCGCGCTGGCTCGAACACTGGACGGGAGGGCTGCATTTACACCTGACGCATCATCTTTTTCCCGGATGGCATCACCGGCATTATCCCGCGCTCGCCGCTATTTTACGGCGCGTTGCCGCCGAGCATGGTATGAACTATCGCTGTATTACCTATCGTGAGCTACTGTCTAGCCAGCGTCGGTTTTTAAAATCGATGGGCGAAGGTAACGATCGGCGTACTGCGCCACATACCGCAGAACATCAATCAGAGGAAGAATGATGCTCGCACCGTTGAAGCCACTACGCTATGAACAAGGTCGCGATCTGGCGTTGCATCGGGCGCTGATGAAGGCCGCGAATGACTATCTGGCAGAGACGGGCGATCACCGTTTTGCCAATGCGGGGTTTATCGGCAAGATGCTGTTTCTGGTGACGTTGTGTCTGACGTTTTATGGTTTCAGCCTCCAGCAGACGACGCTATGGGGTTTTGCTGGCTGCTATTTTGCCTTTATTTTTACCGCTATGTTTCTGGCGGTGAACGTGGTGCATGACGCTTCGCATAACGTCTTTTTCCGCCTGCCGTGGGCGAATCGCCTGCTCAATATCGTGGTGAGTATTCCACTTGGTATGGATTCCGACTGCTGGCGCGTGCGGCATGTGATTTTTCATCATGCACACGTGAATGTGCAGCACTACGATCTGGATATCGAAGAAAATGGCGTCTTGCGGCAGTCACCCTACCATCGGTTTCGCTTTTTTATGCGCGCTCAGCGCTACTACTGGCCGATGGTGGCGTCGTTGACCTTCCCTTGCATCATCTGGTTTTTTGACTGGATCGATCGCGCGGGGAAAACGCAGGTAACGCGGAATATGACGCTTCAGGGCGTGAAGGGCTGGGGTATTTTCTTGTTATCAAAAGCGTTACATACCCTGCTGGCGCTGGCGATCCCCTATTGGCTGTTGTCTCCGTCTCCCATCAGCGTCGGCTCGCTGCTGCTGGTTTATCTGCTGAGCCAGATGCTGTCATCGTTGATTTTTGTCGTCCTCATTTTGGGGTCACATTGGGCAAAAGGGACGTTCTATCAGGCACCGGAAGACGGCCTATTCAAGCATGGTCGCTACCAGCACGTCTTTTCCACCACGGTAGATTGGTCTACCCGACCTGCATGGCTGGGTTACTGGCTGGGGCAGCTTAATATGCACCTGACTCACCATATTTTCCCCAACTGGAATCACCGGCACTATCCCGCGCTATCGAAAATTATTGCGGATGTTGCCCCGCGTCATGGCATTGAGTATCAATGCATTACGTTGAAAATGATTTTGGTTGAGCAGCAGCGCTTTCTTAAAAAAATGGGAACAGGACGCTAAAAATAGCCTGTTATCCATTTTTATCAATCTGTTAGATTTTTATCTGTATTCAAGGAGCGATACTTCATGCGTTATTTATCTCTGGCCGTTTCATCCCTGCTGTTCTTTTTCACCTCGTCCGTCTGGGCGATGGATTGCAGCAAGGCCAGCACAGACACCGAGAAAATGATTTGCGCCAGTAGCCGCTTACAGCAGCTCGATGCGGTATTAAATCAGGCGTATCAGGGTTACGTAAAAAAGGCAGACAAAGCGCAGGCACGTCAGGATCAGCGTGCGTGGCTGACCGAACGTGACCGCTGTAAGGATGACGTTTGTCTGGGGGATGAGATGATTTCCCGTATTCAGGCGCTTTCCGGTAGTGAAAATATCTCCCTGATTACACAGGCATCAGGCCAGTGGGACTTCGTGCTCAGCGTCGCGACGTGCAATCTTGATTCCTCTTATTCAACCTGCGAAGGCCCCGGTACGCTGGATATTTTTAAGAAAGGACGTGGCGATCTGTTCCAGCGTATCACGATGGAAAACGTGTTCATTGAGCTGAACAGTAAGGGTGAAGTGACGACGAATTTGGTTGAAGTCTACGGTGAGAACAACAGCGGGCTGGTGATTGATGACGCTAACTTCGATCATCATGCGGATATCATGCTGCGCAACGGGAATAACGGGGCTTACGGCGGGCCGTCTTACGATGTGTACCTGTTCGATGTGGAAAAGCAGCAGTTCACCCAGAATGCGTCGCTGACTGAATTAGCCAGCTCCAACCTCGGCCTGTTCGGTATCGATGAGAAAAGTAAGACCCTCACGACGTTTACCAAAAGCGGCTGCTGCTGGCACCAATGGTCCACCTACCAGATTGCCAATAATAAACCAGTCCTGATTGTTGAAACCACGGAAGCCTATTCTGAAGAAAAGCAGGCAATGGTAGCCACAACCCGTGAGCTGGTGGGCGGCAAGTGGAAAGTGAAAGAAGAGATAGTGAAAATCGACGAACAGTAAGATTTCCCTGCCTTAAAGACAGACGCCGTAGATGAATACGGCGTCTGCTACCGCCTCGTTCATCCCCACACTGCCATTATTCCCCAGCGTTCTCCGATACTTTGCAAAAGTGTTACGTCAGGCGTTCTCAGCATGACTTTTTTGCCACTTGCTAGACTGAGATGGCAGCCATGAAAAGGTAAATGCAGTGCAGAACGCGCAGCATGGCAAAACTTCACAAAAAAGACGTGTTTTTTTAACAACTCCTTTATGCGTTGTATTCCCTTACCCTACTTTGGAGACGCCTTATATGAGCATCACCCAGAAACGTATGTACATCAACGGTGAGTTTGTTGAAAACAGAAGCGGGAAGTGGATTGATGTGGTGAACCCGGCCACAGAACAGGTTATTTCACAGATCCCAGAAGGCTCGGCTGACGATGCAAAAAGAGCGATTGATGCAGCAGAAGCCGCACAGCCGGGCTGGGAAGCACTGCCTGCGGTTGAACGCGGCGTCTGGTTACACAAAATAGCTGCCGGTATTCGCGAGCGTGAAGCTGAACTGACCGATACCATTATTGCGGAAGGCGGTAAAACCCACGGTCTGGCGCAGACGGAAGTGTTGTTCACCGCCGACTACCTCGACTACATGGCAGAGTGGGCGCGCCGTTACGAAGGCGAAATCATTCAGAGCGACCGCCCGAATGAAAACATCTTTGTCTTCCGCAAAGCGATTGGCGTCACGACCGGTATTCTACCGTGGAACTTTCCTTTCTTCCTGATTGCGCGTAAGGCCGCACCTGCGCTGATCACCGGCAACACCATCGTTATCAAACCGAGTGAGATCACACCGAATAATGCGGTGATTTTCGCCGAAATCATTCACAAAATTGGCCTGCCGAAAGGCGTCATCAATTTTGTTACCGGCTACGGCCCGACGGTCGGGCAAGAGCTTGCCGCTAACCCGAAAGTTGGCATGGTCAGCTTGACCGGCAGCGTGGCGGCGGGGATCGCGACGATGACGGCGGCGGCGCAGAACGTCACGAAGGTGTCGCTGGAACTGGGCGGTAAAGCGCCTGCCATCGTGATGGATGACGCCGATCTCGATCTGGCCGTTAAAGCGATTGTCAGCTCCCGCGTGATTAACAGCGGGCAGGTGTGTAACTGCGCCGAGCGTGTGTACGTGCAGAAAGGCATTTACGACGAGTTTATTTCCCGTATTAAAGCTGCGATGGAGCAGGTGACCTTCGGCAATACGGCGGAGAAAAAGGCGTTGGATATGGGGCCGCTAATCAGTGCAGCGGCGCTACAGCGTGTGGAGAATAAAGTCGCCAAAGCGGTATCGCAGGGCGCGAAAGTGCTGCTTGGCGGCAAGCGCGAAAGCGGCACGGGCTATTTCTATCCGCCAACGCTGCTGGTGAACATCAAACAGGAGATGCCGATCATGCACGAAGAAGTGTTTGGTCCGGTGCTGCCGGTAGCAACCTTCGACACGCTGGAAGACGCGATTGCGATGGCGAACGACAGTGAATATGGCCTGACGTCGTCGATCTATACTCAAAATATCAACACGGCAATGAAGGCGTTGAAAGGGCTGAAGTTCGGCGAAACCTACATTAACCGCGAAAACTTCGAAGCGATGCAGGGGTTCCATGCGGGCTGGCGTAAATCCGGTGTGGGTGGGGCGGACGGCAAACACGGCTTGCAGGAATACCTGCAAACGCATGTTGCGTACCTGCAATTTCACTAAAGGTAATGATGCTTGCCTAAGCATGGATTTAGGAGGAAACACGGTGATGAGGTTCCCGCAGGGATACCTCGCACCGTGGTAGCCCCCGGAATCTCGCTCTTTAAACGATCGGCATTAGCTCCAGTGACGGTTATTCCACTTACCGTAACAGCGGCACCAACCAGAAGAAGGATGGGAAAGGACGATGATCATCTCTGCTTCAACGGACTACCGGGCGGCGGCGCAGCGTAGACTGCCGCCGTTTCTTTTTCACTATATTGACGGCGGGGCGTACAACGAGCACACGCTCAGGCGCAATACCGCCGATCTGGCGGATATCGCGCTGCGTCAGCGCATCCTGAAAAATATGTCTGACCTGAGTCTGGAGACGCAGTTGTTCGGTGAAAAGCTGGCGATGCCGGTGGTGCTGGCTCCCGTTGGCCTGACCGGGATGTATGCCAGACGTGGCGAAGTGCAGGCTGCTCGTGCGGCTGCACAGAAAGGGATTCCGTTTACCTTATCCACTGTTTCAGTCTGCCCGATTGAGGAAGTTGCACCCGCTATCGATCGCCCGATGTGGTTCCAGCTCTACGTGTTAAAAGATCGCGGCTTTATGCGTAATGCGCTGGAACGTGCACAGGCGGCGGGGGTGAAGACGCTGGTATTTACCGTAGATATGCCGACGCCGGGGGCGCGCTATCGCGATGCGCATTCTGGCATGAGTGGGCCGAATGCGGCGGCGCGGCGTATGTTACAGGCCGTGACTCATCCACACTGGGCGTGGGATGTTGGTCTTAACGGTAAGCCGCACGATTTGGGGAATGTTTCTGTCTATCGCGGCACGCCGACGACGCTTGAAAACTACATCGGCTGGCTGGCGGAGAATTTCGATCCTTCTATTTCGTGGCAGGACTTGGCGTGGATCCGTGAGCTGTGGAAAGGGCCGATGATCATTAAAGGTATCCTCGACCCGGAAGATGCCAAAGAGGCGGTGAGGTTCGGCGCAGACGGGATTGTGGTTTCCAATCATGGTGGTCGTCAGTTGGACGGCGTGCTGTCGACGGCACGTGCGCTGCCAGCAATAGCCGATGCGGTAAAAGGCGATATCACCATTCTGGCGGATTCCGGTATTCGTACCGGGCTAGATGTGGTGCGCATGATTGCGCTGGGTGCGGATGGCGTGATGCTCGGGCGTGCGTTTGTCTACGCACTGGCGGCGGCAGGTGAAGCGGGCGTGGTTAACCTGCTGAACCTGATCGAAAAAGAGATGCGTGTGGCGATGACGCTCACGGGTGCCAAATCTATTGCCGACATTACCGCAGATTCTCTGGTGCAGGCGACCCTACGGCGATTGGATGGCCTGTAAGCACAAATCAGGCGGCGAGAGCGATCCTCTCGCTGTGTTTCCTGATGGTTTTTGAACCTTCCCCTAAACGTTGATAACCTTTACGCGATAAGACCGCATCGGGGATCAGTGAATGGGTGGACGAATCATCGCCGTGGTGGATTACGATCCACTGTGGGCGACGAATTACGCAACGGCGGCAAAGGCGCTAGCGCAGGCACTCGGCGAGGTTGCGGTGAGAGTACATCATATCGGCAGCACGGCCGTGCCGGGGTTACCTGCTAAAGCGGTGATTGATATGCTGCTTGAGGTGGTTTCGCTGTCCGATCTGGATCGGTTAGATCACGTCATGGTCGATTTGGGCTATCGTCCGCGCGGCGAAAATGGCATGGCGGGACGTCGTTACTACACCAAGGGTGGCGACGCGCGTACTCATCATCTTCACGCTTTTGTGGTGGGTGACGCGCACATTCAGCGGCATCTGGCTTTTCGTGATTATCTGCGGGCCAATCCTGCCGTGTGTGCGGAATACGCGGCAATAAAGCGCGCCGCCGCACTGGCATGTGACAACGATGCCGCGGTGTATAGTCAGTTAAAAAATGACTTTATCGGTATACATGACGTGAGCATATAGCTATTTCCTCAGCGTTATGCGCTTTTTCCTGTATTGCAAACGCCCCACTTCGTTCTATATTTCGGGGGTAGATTGAACGAAGGGGAAATCGTTGTGAATATTAAAGGGCTTACGAAGGGATTCTTCATCCTGATCCTATTTGCCGTCACGCTGGCGTTTTTTGACATACTCGCGCCGTATTATTCTGCCATTTTATGGGCGGCAGTATTGGCTATTATCTTCCATCCGCTGAAAAGCAAGATTCGGCAAAAACTGAATGACCGCAACGGCATTGCCTCGCTGTTGACTGTCCTGATTATCTTCCTGATCGTCTTCATTCCATTGGGGATCATTGTTTCTTCGCTGGTGGTGGAAATTAACGGGGTTTACACCCGATTGCAGGACAGTAATACGCAATTCCCTGTTGTTCTGGCGGAGCTGTTGCAGCATCTGCCCAAATGGGCACGACATTTCCTGACGGAACACAATCTGGATAACGCCGCCAAAATACAGCAAGAGCTTTCTCAGGTGGCGCTGAAAGGCGGGCAATATCTGGCAGGGAGTGTGCTCCTGATCGGCAAAGGAACATTCACCTTCTTCATTGGCTTTGGGGTGATGCTCTACCTGCTCTTTTTCCTTCTGAAAGACGGTTCCTATCTGGTGAACCTGATTCTGGAATCGTTGCCGCTTTCCACCCACGTTAAACATCACCTGCTGGTGAAATTTGCTGCCGTATCGCGGGCGACGGTGAAAGGCACCGCAGTCGTGGCGATTGTGCAGGGAACGCTGGGCGGCATTGCGTTCTCTATCGCGGGGATAGAAGGTAGCTTGCTGTGGGGATCGCTGATGGCCTTCCTGTCGCTGATTCCTGCCGTGGGTTCGGCGATTATCTGGGTGCCTGCCGCCGTCTTCCTGTTCGCTACAGATATGCTCTGGCAAGCCATCTTCATTGTTGCGTTCTTCGTGCTGGTGATTGGGCTGGTGGATAACATTCTGCGTCCGCTGCTGGTGGGGAAAGACACCAAAATGCCGGACTACCTGATTCTGATCGCCACGCTGGGCGGCATGGAAATCTACGGTATCAATGGTTTTGTGATTGGTCCACTGATTGCTGCGCTGTTCATCGCCTGCTGGAACATTCTGTCTGGGCGTGATAATCAGGAAAATATTGAAGGTATCGATGAAGATTTTATCGAAGAAGGGCGTCAGCACCCGAATGTGACAAAACCGGAAGAGAGCGAGGTGCTAGCAGGTCAGGCCGCTGAACGTAAGACCACGGAGTAAACGAGTTGCTCTGAGCGTGGGTAGGAGGGATTGGTTCTAGAGTTGATCCCTCTTACGTCCAAAACCCGTATGCGCCGATCGTGGCAGCAGCATCGAGGTCGTTGTCGTCCATATTCGCTCCCCTCTTCAGCATACTTCGCCAGAGACACGGGTTTCAGCGCGTTGGGCTGTAAGCCTTTGCCTCGGTGTCCCACGGTATGCTGCGATCCTCAATGGTGACGCGCCACTCACAGTGCGTCAGGGCAGTACGTATCTCGGATAAGCACTGGCACCAGTGCTGCATGCCAATCCAGGCGGCTTCCTCGTCGTTGTCGGGAAGTTTAGTTGAACCAGAGAGTACGATCCCCTTCCTGAAAACGTTACCGGTTTTCACGTTGAGAGTGAAATCAAATGACTCCCAGTTTAAGCCTTCACCAGTCATCAGATAGTTCTCAATTTGTTCATTAACAGAATGGCGTTGGACAATCTCTTTTACGGCGGATGTCTCTTGTGGGTTCAGGGATTTTTTTCGTCGTGCGGTGTAATAGAGAGAAATTGCCACGTTGCCTCGTTTATCATTAGTGTTTAAGGTGAGGTAATACAACATAAATTTTCGAAGAAAAAACGGCGTAAAATAATCAGGAAGTTCTGATTTTATAAAGGTAAGGGATGGTTATGTTGGGAAAAATTCTTCTGATTGGGGTGAGTGCGGTATTACTCAGCGGATGTTCGGTTGCGACCTATAGTCATAAGCTGGAAGATTATCAGGGGGCTGACCGCATAGGGGTCACATTCGATAACCGTAATCTCGACTATATTCGTGTTTATCCGACGACAGATAGATGCGTTAATATTGATGCGCCAGAAAATGGCTACACCAATAATGCATTTGGGTTCCAAACTAAACTCAATAATAAAGAACTCGGCTTCCCGGCTATTCCTGAAACGCCAACAATGATTCGTGAATTCTGGGTCAGCGCACAACACAATATTGCAGTCAGAATGATTGCTGCGAATGGTGGGTTTAGTACCGTGACCTTTAAGCCAGTGGTGGGGAATTACTATTATGTTACTGGTAAATTTGTTGATACTTATTCGCCACGCCGCATTGAAGTCTACGAAGTGTTCAAGACGGAAAAAGGCTACTACGATCGCAGACCAGTCAAAGATTTGATGCTGAAAAACTGCGGCCAGTTCTCTTCCAGAATGCAGAAATTTTAATTAAATACTCGGCCAGACGTAAACTTGTCTGGCCGTCTTTACCGCGTTTACGTCAGTTGTTTCCCTGAGAACGTGCCGGCATACCAGGCATCCATCACCGACAGTAGGTTTTTCACTTCTTCGACGGTCAGGCCGTAAGAATTTGCATTTTCATGAGGTTTAACGACGAGCAGCGGAACATCGGCACGCGTGTGCAGATAATCGAACTGATATTCCACCTCGGTGTTGTAAAACAGGCTTCCGCCAACGTTTCCGGCCTTACGTAATTGCTTGATCTGTTTATCTTGCGCGTTCGGATCTTCTGTCCAGATCAGGAAATCACGCAGTGGCTGCGTCTGCCGTACAAAATCATCGCGTGTAAAGCCGAAATAGGCGTATTCGGTTCTTACCACTAATGCAATTTTGCTATTATCGTCAGTAATCCTGACGTTAAAAGATCGCTTATCCACAGTACAGTCACGAAACTGCGGTTTGTAATTACAGGCAGAAAGATTCTCGGCTTCATAGACTTCGTAAAGACGCAGCGTGGCGTATTTATCGAAGGTGGTTAACGCCTGGCAGCCTGTTAAGGCAAGAAGAATGAGGGGGAGAACGAGATAACGCATGTCGGTTGTTTTTCCCTGTTTTGTTGCGGGTGAAGATGTTCCTGAGATGGTGTTCAGTGACGGTTTTTGGCATCGACATTGTTGATAACCGTCATAATTTTCCATTGAACATGTCGATAGTTTCGTCTTTATTCAAATCATTAAAATTATCTGGGGCTGAAACCTGTCCCCCTCATGAAACCGATGCGTGGCAAGTGCTTAATGACGGCAGAAGGAATGATAGTACGGTGGGCGTTCAGATAGTCTTCATTCGCCTCAGGTACCTGATTGATCATTTCAGAGAAATGTGGATTTCCCTCGTAATGCTTCACCTTTTCCATTAATCCTCCGAAACGCTGCTCAACATTCTCAAAAAAGTCGGTTTATATGAACGAGCCTACTGATGGTGGAAAAATTGGTCAATCATCTGACGGATGAAAACGTGGGATGATTTTGTCGTCATTTGCATGAGATAGAGTGGGGAATGGGACTATATTCCTATAATGCCGCCAAAAATGGGAATATAGGCCCATTTTTTTGCGAGATTTGCTGTCTGGTTGCGAAATATACAGCAGAGGTTAGAGGTAACAGCTTAACAGTCTGTCATGCGTGTCTATCATTTCTCACCAACGCCAAAACCTCTGCTCTCTTCTCTGGTGATAGCGCCAAAAACGCTAACATCATTTCGGCTAACTCATCGTTCTCTGTATAGAAGTAGGCAAGCGGTACGTCTAGTGTTTCTGCCAACTGCTGAGCAGTTTCAATACTTGCTTCGTGGACGCCTTTCTCATAGCGGTTAATTCGGGCGCTTGCCACGAACTCATCAATTCCGGCTGCAATGCCCAGCCCTTTCTGAGACAGCCCCCTTAATAATCGGGCATCCTTGAGACGTTGACTGAAAATATCACGATGTTGCTGACGAGTATTCATAACTACGATATTCGTAGTTATGTAAGGTCTTAGATACTATGTATATCGTAGCTGTTGATTCGGTTAGTAGTGATTATAAAACAAAAATGCCCTGAAAACAGGGCATTATAGAATTTGATAGACTTGAGTGGAAATTACTCGATATTCTGAATCTGTTCCCGCATTTGCTCAATCAGTACTTTCAACTCGATGGCTGAAGCGGTGACGTCGGCGTTGATGGATTTCGAGGCCAGCGTGTTCGATTCGCGGTTGAATTCCTGCATCATGAAGTCGAGGCGGCGGCCGACGGCTTCTTCTTTTTTCAGGATTTTGTAGGTTTCTTTGACGTGGGCGTCGAGACGGTCGAGTTCTTCAGCGACATCGACGCGCTGCGCCATCAGCACCAGTTCCTGTTCCAGACGGTTATTTTCCAACTGTACCTGTGCATCTTCCAGCTTGCTTTGCAGGCGCTCGCGCTGCCATAACAGGACATTCGGCATCTGGGCACGGACTTTGATGACCTCAGCGCTAACGCCAGCCAGACGCTGTTCGATCAGCGCTTTCAGCGCATTGCCTTCGCTTTCACGAGCGGCGATAAAGTCATCCAACGCGCCTTCCAGTGCTTGCAGCAGCTCGGTGCTGATGGCGTCCAGATCCTGCTCTTCTGCCGACATCACGCCCGGCCAGCGCAAAATATCAACCGGATTGATTTCCCCTTCACCGCTCTGCATCTTGACCCAGTTGGCAGCATTAACCAACTGCTTCGCCAGCTTTTCGTTCAGGATCAGCGCGCTTTGCGCACTGGGGTCGAGTTCAAAACGCAGGTTGCATTCGATTTTTCCACGGGTTAAACGGGCGCGGATACGCTCGCGAGCCACGGGTTCGAGGCTGCGAAACTGTTCCGGTAAACGAAGATAGGTTTCCAGATAGCGCTGGTTAACGGAACGGAGTTCCCAGGCTGCGCTTCCCCAGTTGCCCTTGATTTCTCGGCGGGCGTAAGCGGTCATGCTGCGAATCATTGGTGCATACCTGTAAAGCAAATGATGGGAAGGATTATAGCGTTGAGTCCCTCGCAGGGGATAGGAAAAACCGTCCGTGGCGTGGCGTCTGTCGCGAATCAGACGGCGTAAAGCAGCGTCTCGTGCTGTCTGGCGATGTCGCGACAGCGGTTTTTCATCATCTGTTTCAACTGTAGCGTTGCCTGCGATTGCGGGTTGTCGCGGCGACTAATCAGCGTGACTTCAAAGGGCAGAGGCTGGTCGATGGGAACGATTTTGAGTTGGTCGGCGTAGCGGCAGGCGGTGAAGAGATCGACGATGCCCGCGCCGCCACCCGCCAGTACGATATCGGCAATCACCGAGTAAGTCTTGATGTAGAGCGAAGCCGTCGGCTGTAGCGCCTTGTCGCGCAGTGCACGGTGTACCACCTGACCGAGCGGGTCCTGATGCTGCATCATCAGCAGGTTGTTGTTGCACAGCCATTCCAGTGATACTGGGCCGTCCACTGGGCTGTTTTTCGGCAACAAGGCGACCATCGTGGATTGGAACAGCGGTTCTGCCAGCAGCTCGGACGGCACCTGTTGGCCAAAGATCAGCGCGAAATCGAGCTGGTTTTGCAGGATGTTCTGGCACAACGTGCTGAAGTGCTCGGTCACCAGCTCGACGTTAACCGAGGCTGCCTGCTTATGAAATTCGACCAGTGTCGGTGCGACGATCATTTGCCCAAACGCGTGTGCCGCGCCCAGCCGCACGGAGTGTGCTTTGCTGGTTTTGATTTGTTCGGTGAGTGAACTGATGCTTTGCAGGTGGCTGAAAAGCTCCTGCACTTTCGGGATTAGCCGCAGCCCCTCTTCGGTGGCGATCATCCCCTGTGTGCGCCGCTCAAACAGAGAAAACCCAAGCTGTTGTTCCGCATGATTCAATACCCGGCTGACATTGGGCTGCGAGACGTTGAGCAAACGGGCTGCACCACTGATGGTGCCTGCTTGAACAATGGCCTGGAAGATTTCAATATGGCGTAATCGCATGAATGCAGGCTCCGGCTGACGCTTTCTGATGAACGTCGTATGAGTAATAACCAAAATGCCTGCAAGTATTACGCCAGGTTATATACCCGTCATACTTCAAGTTGCATGTGCGTTGGCTACGTTACTCGACACACTAGCGTGTGTCTCACCCCGTTGGGGCCGCTGCAAGCAGCGTTCAAACCTGCCTCTGGCAGATTTGTCAGTCACCCGAATCACTTACCTGAGTAAGCTCATCGGGATTCCTTCGCTTGCCGCGTTACGAGGCGCATAAATGAGCCTCACCCTGCGGGCCAACGCTTTGCGTTGTTCAAAACGCTAACGTTTTGTCCTGAAACTCGAATTATTTAGGTTATAAGGCCGCGATTAATGGCACATTAACCCTTGATGAGAACGATTTTTGCACTATTTTGGCGCACAATATTGGTGCGCCTGCACCAATATTGTGCGTTTTATCCCGATTGCGGCTGCCAACTTAACGATAGATATCGGCGACGGGTGCTTCTCCCACGTAGCCATAGCCGCGGTACATTCCTTCACTGTTGAACGGCAGGGCGATATTGCCCGCTTTGTCGACGGCAATCATCCCGCCGCTGCCATCCATCTGCACCAGTTTCTCCATAACCACGCGATCGCTGGCCTGTTGTAGCGTCAGTCCAGCGTATTCCATCAGCGCTGAGACATCGTAAGCGGCGACGGCGCGCATAAAGACTTCGCCTGTGCCAGTGCAGGAAACCGCGACCGTCTGGTTATTGGCGTAGCAGCCTGCGCCGATGATTGGGCTATCGCCCACGCGTCCGGCTTGTTTGTTGGTCATGCCGCCCGTCGAGGTGGCCGCAGCGAGGTTACCTGCACTGTCGAGAGCAACTGCGCCTACGGTGCCGAATTTACGGTCGGGATCGATAGGGTCGCTTTGGCCGTCATGATCGAGGATGACGCGGCCTGAACCGGCCTGTGCGTTATGTAATTGCTGACGGCGTTCGTCGGTGGAGAAAAATGCAGGATCAACCCTTTCCAGACCGTGCTGTTCTGCAAAGGCTTCTGCGCCATCGGCGGTAAACATCACATGCGGACTGGCTTCGAGTATGGTACGCGCTGCCAGAATCGGGTTACGGATATGGCTGACGCAACTGACGGCTCCGGCATCCAGCGAGCGTCCATCCATGATGCTGGCGTCCAGTTCATGGGTTTCCGCGTGGGTGAGGACTGAACCGTGTCCGGCATTGAACAACGGGCACTCTTCCAGCAGGCGGACAGCTTCCGTCACGGCATCCAGCGCGCTGCCATTTTCAGCTAGAATGCGTTGTCCACTGGCGACAATCTCGGACAGCGCTGCCAGATAGCGTTGCTCTTTTTCAGCGCTCATGGCTGAGCGGGTCAGCGCGCCTGCGCCACCGTGGATCACAATCACGGGTTTCGTCATGCGATAAATTCTCTTTTCAATCGGTTTTCGCGCCGCGAATAGACCGGAATCAGTTTTGTGTTGTCGCCAGATAGGAAAATGCACCCAGCAGACTGGTGATTTCCCGCATGCTTTGTGCCGTATAACCTACGGTTATAGCATCCAAACGTTCAATGTTCGGCAGCAGACAGAATAGATCGGCCAGCACCGGTTTTGCCACCATCAGTTCAAGACGGTAAGGTGCCTGAATCCGCGAAGTCAGTGTACGGTGTGCTTTTTCCACCGCCGCCTTTGCAGCGTCACGAATCACCTTGCGTGCCTGTTCGGTGCTGAGGGATTCCGCCGCGTGCTGCGAGATAGCGCGTTTGACGCAGGCGTAGTCAGTGGTGGGGTAGTAGCGGGCGATCCAATTCTGGAGCGTGTCGTCGCCGCTGACCAGCCAGAGCGGCGTCTTTTGTTCCACGCCGGCAGCGGCGTAGATGTCGCTCTCGCCCATGATTTCACCGTTGATGCGCACGCGGTAGAAGGCGCGGCCGTTGATGGTGTGCGATAGCACGCCAAATTCGCCTGCGGCGCTGTGGTAGCCGATGAACATCAGGCCGTCGAACTGTTGCTGCTCCAGCCCTTCGACCATCGAATAGCCGCGCGGCTTGCCTTGCACCAATCGGGCGCGTGCGTCGATGTTCTCCGCGCGTAGGTTAACCATGGCCGCATGGCTGTCGGCGACCACCACTTCTGTTGCGCCACCCGCGAACGCGCCGTCGATGGCGGCATTCACTTCCTGTTCCATCAGGCCGCGTGCCAGTTGGTATTCCGCGGTGCCAGGGCTGCACTGCTCTGGGCGCATTACGCCCGCGATCCCTTCAATATCAGCGGAGATAAAAATTTTCATAATCAATTTCCTACGGGAGAATGTCCTACAGAAGAGAGAGCCGCGGCTAGCTTATCCAACGCTTGTGGCAGTGTCGGGCGATGATGGCCGCGAAAACCGGTAACGGCGTCTGCCTGAAGCATGGCGTCGAGCACCGCATGTTCGGTCGCATCGGCGGCGGCGCTTAACAGCGGTTCAAGCTGCGCATCCTCCGGCGGTTGCGGTTGTGGACAGGTGGAGAACGCTACAGCGATGTCGCCGGAACCGTGTCCCCAGTAGCTGCCGAGCCGACCTAATCCTGCACCCGCGCGTTTGGCGATGCGTTTGAGTTGGCGTGCATCGAGCGGTGCATCCGTTGCCATGATAATGATGATCGATCCCGCGTCCTGCTGCGGTGCGAGCCCCGGTAAAAGGGGTGCTATCGCGTCTCCCATCTGTACGCCGTCCAGCGTCAGCGCGGAAAGCGTGCCGAAGTTTGCCAGCACCAGCACGCCGAGCGTGGCGTTCAATTCGGGGATCTGGCGCGATGCAGTGCCGATGCCGCCTTTCAGACTAAAGCAGCTCATGCCACGTCCGGCACCGACGCTGCCGCGTGCGAAGCTGTCTGTTGCACTGTCCAGCGCTTGCCGCGCCATCGGTTCCGTTACCGCCAGCGCCTGAATGTCGTTCAGCCAGCCGTCGTTGCACTCCAGCGCCAGCGGGTTCACCGTCGGCAGCGTGCGGCCCAATTCAGGATTGCAGGCAATCGCGTCGCGCACCAGCGCGGTAAACAGCGTGCCGGTTGCCAGCGTATTGCTTAGCAGGATAGGGGTTTGCAGTAGCCCCAACTCCTCAATCTGCACCAGTCCGACGGGCTTAGCGAAGCCGTTCAGCACCGCTGCGCCGCAGGGTAGGGGCTGAGTGAACAGATTTTCGCCGGGCGGCACAATCGCGGTCACGCCGGTTTGCACTTCCCCCGCTGCCAGCGTGCAGTGGCCGACGCGCACGCCTGCCACATCGCTAATGCTGTTATGCGGCCCGCTGGCCGAGCGCGGCGTACCCAATTGCCGCGTCGTTTTCCAGCGTTGTAGCAACAGCGCCTGCTGCTGCTGGTGATAGTCGTGCATCGGCTTCCTCAGCTTTTCAGTTTGGGATCGAGCGTATCACGCAGCGCATCCCCAAGCAGGTTAAACGCCAGCACGGTGAAGAAAATCGCCAGACCGGGGAACACGCTGACGTGCCACGCGCCTGCCATCATCAGGCTGCGGCTCATCGCCAGAATATTGCCCCATTCAGGCACGTCCGGCTCTGGACCAAGGCCGATGAAGCTCAGCCCTGCTGCGGTCAGGATGCTGGTGCCGATACGCATGGTGAAATAGACGATCACGTTAGGCAGCGTGCCGGGCAGGATGTGGCGCATGAGTATGATGCGATCCGGCGCACCAGCGCAGCGTACCGCTTCTACATAGGCCGCCTGTTTCAGCGACAGCGTGGAGGCTCGCACGATACGGGCGAAGACCGGCACGCTGAAGACTGCCACGGCGATAATTACGTTATTCAGGCCGGGGCCGAGGATCGCGACGACCGCAATCGCCAGCAGCATGCCAGGGAAGGCGAACAGCACGTCGGAACCGCGCATGATCAGCGTATCCACCCAGCGACCGTAGTACCCCGCTAACAGGCCGAGCACGATACCGACCAGCATGCCCAGCGTGACGGAGAAAATACCGATGTATAACGAGATACGTGCGCCGTAGATGATACGGCTCATCACATCGCGCCCCAGATCGTCGGTGCCCATCCAGTGTGCTGCCGAAGGGGGGGACGCCAGCTCTGCCCAGTCTGGCTCCATCGGGTTCCACGGTGCCAGCCAAGGGGCGAAAATGGCGACCAGCACCAGCAGCAGGACGAAGCCGCTGGACACCAGCGCCATCGGGTTACGGATAAAGACCTGAACGAAATCGCGCCACGGCGAACGTATCGTTTCTTCATCAAGCGTGGCAACGGCCACGACGGGTTCGGAAGGGAGGTTCATCGTGTCTCCTAACGTAGGCGAATCGCCGGATTGACCACCGCGTACAGCAGGTCCACCAACAGGTTAATGACAATAAATTCAAACACGAACAGCATCACCAGCGCCTGAATGACCGGCTGATCCTGCGTTTTGATCGACTCAATCAACAGCCAGCCCAGTCCCGGCCAGCTAAACACGCTTTCAACCACGATGGAGCCACCGAGTAGGAAGCCGAATTGCAGCCCCAACATGGTGATGACTGGGATCAGCGCGTTTCGCATCACGTGCTTCCAGGTGACCAGCCGATTGCGTAGCCCCTTGGAGCGCGCAGTTCGCACGTAATCTTCCTGTGCGACTTCCAGAAACGCGGATCGGGTAAAGCGCGCCATCACGGCAGCCACCGATGCCCCGAGCGTCAGTGCGGGCAGAATGATATCGCTGGGCTGATTAAAGCCGCTGACGGAAAAGACGCCGAACGGCATGGCCACAAACTGAATCAGCAACAGGCCGAGCCAGAACGGCGGCATGGAAATCCCGCCGACCGCGAAACTCATTAATGTCCAGTCTTGCCATTTCCCCCGTTTGAGCGCGGAAACCACGCCGATCAGCAGGCCAAGCAGCACCGACCAGACAAAACCCGCCAGCGCCAACCACATGGTGGGCATAAAGCTTTTGCTGATGACGTCGATGACCGGCTGCTGCGTGCGGTATGTCACACCCAAATCGCCGCTGAACAAGCCGCCGAGCCAGCGGACATACTGTTGTGGCAGCGGATCGTTTAACCCTAGCTGCTGACGGGCGGCTTCCACCGCCTCAATGGTCGCGTCAGCGCCAGCGTAAATACGTGCCGGATCACCCGGCAGCAGTTTGATAAAACCGAACACTAACAGGGAGACCACCAGCAGAACCGGGATCATTTCCAGCAAACGTCGGACGATATAAGCAAACATGGCGTTCTCCCTGACCGATTACTTAAATTCAGCTTGATCGAAGATCAGTGAGCCATCAGCCAGCATGTACACGCCGTCGAGGTTCTTGGTTTTACCGACGATATTGTCCGGTGTACCCAGGAAGACTACGGGCGCATCCTGCCAAATCTGACGTTGGGCATCAGCATAAGCAGTGGCACGTTTGTCAGCATCGGCAGTCGCCAACCCGGCGATAATCGCCTTATCCGCTACTGGGTTGCTGTAGTAGGAGACGTTATAAGCGGCTGGCACCCAGGATTCAGTCGCGAACAGCGGACGCAGCGCCCAGTCGGCATCACCGGTAGACGGAGACCAGCCGTTGTAGAACAGGTCAAATTCGGCTTCTTTCGGGTCTTTTACGCCAAACAGTTTGGCGTTACGCATCCCGGAATCCATCGGAGTGACGGTGACTTTGATGCCGACCTGCTCTAACTGCTGTTTGAAAAACTGTGCGCTGCGGATGTAGTCGGTGCGGTTCGTCGTCCACAGTTTCAGGCTCAGGCCGTTGGCGTAGCCCGCTTCTTTCAGCAGTGCCTTAGCTTTTTCTGGGTTATAGGTGTAGTTCGGCGAGGTCTGGCGCGCGAAGAACTGTACGTCCGGTGCCATCGCGGATGAAGCAGGAACGCCCATGCCAGCAAAGCCCACTTTCAGCCAGATGTCGCGGTTGATGGCGTAGTTGAGCGCCTGACGCACGCGGATATCGTTCAGCGGCGGACGCAGGTTATTCATCGCCAACCAGAACTGATAAATACTTGGGTCGCGCTGAATCGCCAGCTTGCTGTCGTTTTGTACGGTGCTAATCAGGTCGGAAGGCAGCGGATAGATCGCATCGACCTGGCCAGATTTCAGTGATGCTACGCGGGTGGAATCTTCCGGCGTTGGGTAGAAGGTGACGCTATCGACTTTCGGCCAGCCTTTCTGCCAGTAGCTGTCGAATTTCACCAGCTTCACGTCTTTACCCTGCTGCCATTCGGTGAACTTGAATGGACCCGTCCCGACTGGGTGTACGCGCAACTGTGCTTCATCTGGATATTTCTTCAGCGCTTCTGGGCTGTGCATCACGGCTGACGGGTGCGCCAGGGTGTTCACAAAGGCGCCGAAGGATTTGTTCAGCTCGATTTTGACCTGCGTTGGCGACAGTACGGTGACGGTTTGCACCATGTTAAACAGGCTGTTGCGCTTTAAGCCTTTGCTCTGATCGGCCAAACGGTCGAGGTTAGCTTTAACGGCGTCGGCGTTGAACGGTGCGCCGTCCTGGAAGGTGATACCTTCGCGCAGCGTTACGACAAACTCGGTGGCGGTGTCGTTGCTGGTATAGCCCGTCGCCAGACGCGGCACCAGCTTCATTTTATTATCGAACTGGAATAGACGCTCGAAGATACCACTCTGAATGGAGTAGCTCAGCGTATCCGAGGTGTCGTGCGGGTCGAGCCCGGTGATATCGGCATAAATGGAAATACGAAGGTCTTGCGCCTGGGCAACAGCAGCCAGACACAGTGAGAGCCCGAGGGCAACGGCAGAGCGGCGAACGAATGGCTTCATGGTTATCTCTCCTGGTCAGCAATGAACGTGTGTTGTGTTTTATAAATGTTGTGTTTTGTCGCTATTCTTTTGTAACTACATCGTGCTTCAGGCAGCCGATTCGTTGTCGGCAACCCAGTGCTGCGGCGCAACCTCGCGGTAGCGCGTTTTGGCGACGGCCTCACCTGCTTTACGTAAGGGGGAGGGGATTTCGCTGTCGTCAAACTGGCGTGTACCACGACGGGTTGGATCGGCAATCGGAACCGAGGCCAACAGGCGGCGGGTATACGGATGCTGCGGATCGTTAAACACCGACTGGCGCGGGCCGATTTCCACAATTTGGCCGAGGTACATCACCGCGACGCGGTTGGCGATGCGTTCGACCACCGCCATATCGTGTGAGATGAAAATCCACGACACGCCGGTTTTCTTCTGGAGATCCATCATCAGGTTAACGACCTGCGCCTGAATTGACACATCGAGCGCCGAGACGGCTTCGTCAGCAATGATGACCTGCGGCTGCAACGCCATCGCACGAGCGATCGCGATACGCTGGCGCTGTCCGCCGGAAAATTCGTGTGGATAACGGCGAGCGTGTTCAGGCAATAGACCGACGCTTTTGAGCAGCGCCTGTACCTGCGGCGTTGCCTCTTCCAGTGATTTCACCAACCCGTGCAGCAGCAGCGGTTCAGCGATGGTGAAGCCGACCGTCAGGCGCGGATTGAGCGAGGCATACGGGTCTTGAAACACCATCTGCATTTCCCGACGCAGCGGTTGGAAATCGCGCTCTTTCATCTGAGAAATTTCGTTGCCCTGAAAATGAATGCTCTCGGCTTCGCTCTGTACCAGACGCAGCAGGGCGCGTCCGGTGGTGGATTTGCCACAACCGCTTTCGCCGACGATCGCCAGCGTTTCGCCCGGCCAGACGTTAAAATCGATCTGCTCTACCGCGTGAACGTGGTGGGTCACCTTAGATAAAATCCCACTGCGTATCGGGTAATAGACGCGCAGCCCGCGAATATCTAACAGCGGCTCAGCATCATAACGGGCGGTAACCTGTTCAATGTTGTCTGGGTCGGCGGCCTGCCCCAACAGCGGGAAGCGTTTCGGCCACAGGCTCTCGCGCATGTCGCCCAGTTTGGGTACGGCGGCCAGCAGCGATTGGGTGTATGGGTGCTGCGGTGCTGCGAAAATCTGTTCGACAGTGCCTTGCTCTACGATTTCGCCGCGATACATCACCACGACGCGGTCAGCGATTTCTGCGACTACGCCCATATCGTGGGTAATAAACAATACCGCCATGTCGCTCTGTTGTTGCAGGTCGCGCAGGATTTGCAGAATGCGTGCCTGCACGGTGACATCCAACGCGGTGGTGGGTTCATCAGCTATCAACAGTTGCGGATCGCAGGCCAGCGCCTGGGCAATCATCACACGCTGGCGCATCCCGCCGGACAGCGAGTGCGGGTAGCTTTTCATCACGCGATCGACGTCTGCAATGCGCACTTTGCGCAGCAGTTCACGGGCTTTTTTGTCGGCACTGGCGGCATCACAGATTTCGTGATCAAGCAGGGCTTCGGTGAGCTGATCGCCGACTTTCAGCACCGGATTCAGTGAGGTCATCGGTTCCTGAAAGATCATGGCGAGCTCGCGGCCGCGCAGCTTACGGCGCGCTTCTGCTTTCATGCTCAACAAGTCATGTTGTTGGCCGTCGCGTGCGGTGAAACGGATTGCACCGTGCCCGATGTTGGCAGAATCTGCCAGCAATCCCATCACGGTGAGTGATGTCACGGATTTACCTGAACCACTTTCGCCTACCACGGCGACCACTTCCCCTTTATTGACGGTAAAGGAAATGCCTTTTAGTGCCTGATGCGTGCCGGAACGGCCGCTAAAACTAACGCTCAGATCGTCGATTTCCAGTACAGGTCTGGAGGCGTTACCGGGTGCTGTGGCGGCACCCGCGTGCATGATATCCGTCATGGTCACTCCGGTTGAGGGTTTTAGGGTTGCGTCAGTTGATAGCGTCATAGCCAGATTCGGCCAAGGTTATAGGTTAGATAAGGTGAGCTGTCTGCTGCTAGCCAGATCGGTCCATCGAGATCGACATGGTCGGCGTCTGCCGCGATCGGCAAAGCGGCCTCCATTGCCATCGACGAGCCCAGCATGCAGCCGACCATAATGCGCAGGCCGTGGAATCTTGCCTCGCGTACCATTGCCAGCGCCTCAGTCAGTCCGCCACACTTGTCCAGCTTGATGTTGATCATGTCATAACGACGGCGCAGCCCGACGATGTCACCGCTGTGGCGGCAGCTTTCATCCGCGCAGATGGGGATCGGATGGGCAAAGCGTTGTAAATCGTCGTCCTTACCGACAGGAAGCGGTTGTTCGATCATCGAAACCTGATAAGGCAGCAGAGCCTTGGATAGGCTGTGTAAATCCAGCCCGCTCCAGCTTGCTCTCGCGTCGATAATCAATCTGGCATCGGGCGCGGCGGCACGAATGGCCGCAACCCGTTCCAGAATCAGTTCACGATCCAACTTGATTTTCAGCAGTAGTGCGCCGTGGGAAATGGCATTTGAGGCCGCAGCGGCCATTTTTTCCACGCTGTCGAGCGCCAACGTTTGCGCACAGACCACGGATGCCGGTGGACGGATATCGAGGTGTTGCCACAGCGTCTGTTTTTTCAATGCGGTGTTGAGCCGCCACAGCGCACAGTCCAGCGCATTTCTGGCCGCGCCTGGCGATAACTCCTGCTGGAGTTGTTCAATGGTGAGGCCGTTTTCTACTGCCTCACGGATCGCAGAAAGTTGGCGGCATACGCTGTCGGCAGACTCGCCATAATAGGCGGCAGGCGTGCATTCGCCTTGCCCAATAAATCCTTTTTCTTCCAGCGAGACGCGGATAACGCTGACTACATGACGCGTGCCGTTATCGGCCGTGATGGGGCGAGCCAGTGGCAGATTGACGGTTTCAATGTGCATATGCCGCATCATGATTTTTTCTCATTCACGCTCAAGGGATGAACGGACTATTTCATGATGCATCATCACTGACGAATACTTGTTTATGAGTAGGGTATAACCTCAGGTTATACCATAAGGATAAGGTATGGCTGATGAAGAATTAACCGCTAATCTTGCAAATTTATCGGTGCTGGCGCAGGGTAAGATTAGGCAGCGCGCCGTGAAGACCGTATAATGCGCGCCAGTTTTCATTGACCCACCGGAGATGAGCCATGCGCCCAACAGGCCGAAGTGCACAGCAAGTACGCCCCCTTACATTCACCCGTCATTACACGAAACACGCCGAAGGTTCCGTTTTGGTCGAGTTTGGCGACACCAAAGTGTTATGCAATGCCACGGTAGAAGAGGGTGTTCCGCGCTTTCTGAAAGGTCAGGGGCAAGGATGGGTCACTGCCGAATACGGTATGCTGCCACGTGCGACGCACAGCCGTAACGCGCGTGAAGCCGCCAAAGGCAAGCAGGGTGGGCGGACGCTGGAGATTCAGCGTCTGATCGCACGTTCCCTGCGTGCGGCTATCGACCTGAAAGTGCTCGGCGAATACACCATCACGCTCGACTGTGATGTGTTGCAGGCGGATGGTGGCACGCGTACTGCGTCCATCACCGGTGCCTGCGTTGCGCTAGCAGATGCGTTGAACCAGATGGTTGCCAAGGGTAAGCTGAAAAAGAACCCGATGAAAGGTATGGTCGCGGCGGTTTCCGTCGGTATCGTTAACGGCGAAGCGTTGTGCGATCTGGAATACGTGGAAGATTCTGCTGCTGAAACTGACATGAATGTGGTCATGACCGAAGATGGCCGCATGGTTGAAGTGCAGGGGACGGCCGAAGGTGAGCCGTTTAGCCACGAAGAATTACTCACCCTGCTGGCGCTAGCCCGAGGGGGAATCGATACCATCGTTCAGGCGCAGAAAGCGGCCTTAGCCGATTGATTTGTTAAAGCGACAAGCGACCAGATGGTCGCTTTTTTTTATGGCGTGCCATCCCATCCCTGGTCGCCACCCTTACGGGCCGTCGCAAGCGACGTTGAAAATTTCTCCTGGAAATTTTTTATGTCCGATCAATTTTTAATTCTGATCAACAACGTGATTAATCCGTAAAACGAGGAGATGCAGTAATGAAAGCCTACCAGCGCCAGTTTATTGAGTTTGCACTCAGCAAGCAGGTATTGAAGTTCGGCGAGTTTACGCTGAAATCCGGGCGTATCAGTCCCTATTTCTTTAACGCCGGGCTGTTTAATACCGGGCGCGACCTGGCCTTACTGGGGCGTTTTTATGCTGAAGCTTTGGTTGATTCCGGTGTGGAGTTCGATCTGCTGTTCGGGCCAGCCTATAAAGGTATTCCTATTGCCACCACTGCCGCGGTAGCGCTGGCAGAACATCACGATCGCGATCTGCCGTACTGTTTTAACCGCAAAGAAGCCAAAGATCACGGTGAGGGTGGCAGCCTGGTCGGTAGCCCATTGCAGGGCCGCGTGATGCTGGTTGATGACGTGATTACGGCAGGCACGGCGATTCGTGAATCGATGGAAATCATCGGTGCGCACGGTGCGACGCTGGCAGGTGTGATGATTGCGCTGGATCGTCAAGAGCGTGGCCGTGCCGATCTGTCTGCCATTCAGGAAGTTGAGCGCGACTACCAGTGTAAGGTGATTTCGATTATTACGTTGACGGATTTGATCGCCTATCTGGCAGAAAAGCCGGAAATGGCGGCGCATCTGGATGCGGTGAAAGCCTATCGTGAGCACTACGGGATTTAATGTTATCAATCAGGGTTCCGCCAGAAATATCTGGCGGAATCTTATTTATTTAGGTGCTGTACAAGTTAAATCGCGGTGCGATAAATCACGTTTAGTTTAGCTGTGCGGCCAACAGCGGCCAGCGGGTATCGAATTCTTGCGTCGGACGATAGCGGAATTCAGAGCGAATAAAGCGCGACAGCATCCCTTCACAAAACGCTAATAACTGGCTAGCCAACAGCGTTTCATCATGTTGGAAACCTTTGCCATCGCGTAGCTTATGCTCGCGTAATACCTGACGTAACTGCGATTCAATACGCTCAAACAGTTGGTTAATACGCCCCTGCAGGCGATCCTGTTCAAACATCAGCGCGTGACCTGTCATGATACGAGTCAGACCAGGATTCCGTTCCGCAAACCCTAAAATCAGCAGCAAAATCAGACGAAGACGATTAAACGTTTCTTTTTCGTCTTGCAGAATCAGGTTAATGCGGGTGGTCAGGCTATCCTCAATAAATTCAATCAGGCTATCAAACATCCGCGTTTTACTGGGGAAATGCCGGTAGAGCGCCGCTTCGGACACGCCAACGTTCGCAGCCAGTTTTGCCGTGGTGATGCGTTGGCTACCGTCGCTGGATTCCAGCATCTGCGCCAGCGCCTGCAAAATTTCCTCGCGGCGATTCCTTTTCGTATTTTCTTTTTCTGCCATGTCTGAAAAGACCCTTGCTAAATATTTGACTGACAAGCACCCGTTAGTGCCACAGTCGCCATTTCCTCTTGGATAGGTGCTGTGGCTTATATGAATTTTATGGGGTGGCTGGAGCGCGTTAGCTACGGCCGGAGTGGCCGAAGCCGCCTTCTCCACGTTCGCTGCCGACGAAATCTTCGACCAGATTAAATTCGGCCTGAACGACGGGCACAAAAACCATCTGTGCGATGCGCTCGCCCGGTTCAACCGTAAACGACTGTTGACCACGGTTCCAGACGGAAACCATTAGTTGCCCTTGATAGTCTGAATCGATCAGACCAACCAGATTCCCCAGCACTACGCCGTGTTTATGGCCTAGCCCAGAACGAGGCAGAATAACCGCCGCTAGCCCGGTATCGGCAATGTGAATCGCCAGCCCGGTTGGAATCAGAGTAGTTTCTCCGGCTTTGAGTTCAATCGCCTGATCCAGACAGGCACGCAGATCGAGCCCGGCAGAACCCGGTGTGGCATAGGTTGGTAACGGGAATTGTTGCCCAACGCGTGGGTCAACAATCTTAACGTCGATTTTTTTCATCATAACGGCTGATAATCTCGTCGATTAATTTTTGGCCAAGAAGACGTTTGTCGCACTGCGGCAACGGCGTGTCTCCATCTTGCCAAAAAAGGTGTAACGCATTGGTTTCACTGTTAAAACCATGCCCGGAAAGAGAGACGTTGTTCGCGCAAATCAGGTCCAGTTTTTTACGCGCCAGTTTCTGCCGGGCGTATTCTTCCACATTCTGGGTTTCGGCAGCAAACCCGACAACATAAGGACGATTTTTCGTCATCGCGGCGACACCGGCGATAATATCTGGATTTTTGACCAGAGTGAGAGTCATTTCATCACCCTGCTGGTTCTGTTTTTTAATCTTCTCATCGGCGATGTGTTTGGCGCGGTAGTCTGCAACTGCAGCACAACCGATAACAATGTGCTGCCGTGCTGCGTGTTCCATCACAGCATGCTCCATCTCCAGCGCGCTGCCGACATCAATACGCGTGACGCCCTGCGGTGTAGCAAGCGAGACGGGGCCGCTTACCAGTGTGACGTTAGCGCCACGGGCAGCAGCGGCCTGCGCAATAGCAAAGCCCATTTTCCCAGAGCTGTGGTTGGTGATAAAGCGAACCGGGTCCAGTGCTTCTCTCGTCGGCCCAGCGGTGACCAGAATGTTCAGATGTTGCAGATCGTTGATGGCAGAAAAATGACGCTGCGCCTGCCCAACAATGTCCATCGGGTCGATCATGCGGCCTGGCCCAACATCGCCACACGCCTGACTGCCGCTATCCGGCCCCCAGATCGGCAAGCCTCGCGCGGCCAGCGTGCGCAGGTTGTCCTGCGTGGGTTCTGCGCGATACATCTGCTGGTTCATCGCAGGGACAACGGCGATACGGGCGGATGTCGCCAGGCAAAGGGTGGTCAACAGGTCGTTTGCCATGCCAGCGGCGACGCGGGCAATCAGGTCGGCGGTGGCGGGGGCAAGAATGACTAAATCAGCCCATTTCCCTAACTCGATGTGGCCCATTGAGGCTTCTGCTGCGGGATCTAACAGGTCGTCTGATACGGGATAGCCAGAGACGGCTTGTAGCGTCAGTGGAGTGATGAAAGCTTTAGCGGCAGAGGTCATGACAACCCGAACGTCGGCTCCGCCATCGCGCAGGCGCCGTACCAGTTCCGGGCACTTATACGCAGCAATGCCGCCGCTGATACCCAGCACGATTCGTTTGCCGGAGAGTGCATTCAGGCTGGAAAATTCCGTCATCATCATGGTCCGATTAAAAGTCCGAAGAGGCGTCATTTTATCATAACCTTGCGGTCAGATAAGAATCTTAAGGTTGTTGCCAGGGTTTCCCTAAGAAGATTGCGAGGCACTTCGCAGCCTTTTATCGGCGATATCGTCCTGTTTTTGCTGGTGTGACATGATGTTGTTGAGCGGTACAGGGAGAGGCTGATGGGTTGGGAAAAGGGATTGGCACCACGTGAAAAACTGGTGCGTTTAGGTGCGGAATCGCTGACGGATGCCGAACTGCTGGCGATTTTTCTACGCACAGGGCTACCCGGTGTGCATGTGATGCAGTTGGCAGAGGGATTATTGGCGCAGTTTGGGTCGCTCTATCAACTTATGATGGCCGATCAGTCTGCGTTTCACAGTGCCAGAGGTGTAGGAATATCAAAATATACGCAGCTTAAGGCGATCGCAGAGCTGTCGCGGCGGCTGTTTTTCTCCCGCCTGGCGAAAGAGGATGCGATGCTAAACCCGGAAGCGACCGGTCAATATCTGCAGTTGCTGCTGTCGCGACGTGAGCGCGAGGTTTTTTTAGTCCTGTTTTTGGATAATCAGCATCATGTTATTCGCCATCAGGAGATGTTTGTTGGTACGATTAACAGTGTGGAAGTACACCCGCGTGAAATTGTGCGTGAAGCGCTAAAGGCGAATGCCGCCGCGCTGATTTTGGCGCATAATCATCCGTCGGGAAAAGCGGAGCCGAGTCAGGCTGACCGTGCGATAACCGAACAGATTGTCAAAGCGTGCCTGTTAATGGAGATCCGCGTGCTCGATCATTTAGTCATTGGGCATGGCGAATACGTTTCTTTTGCCGAGCGTGGCTGGATTTAACAGATATTTCCGCGATCCAGTGGGATCTTTAGCTGTTCGGGACTTGAGCACTTACGCTTCAGAGCGTATACTACGCCACCTTTGAGAATCTTGGGTGTGGCGTTAAGAGCCTATCTCAGCAGGTTTATCCTGATGACAGAGTCTTTTCAGTGAAGTTGCTGAGATGGGCTCTAAAGCCTGACGAGGCGGTCAAACCCTATACGAAGCTCGAGCTGATTTGATTTTTGGAGAATAGACATGTCCCGAGTCTGCCAAGTTACTGGCAAGCGTCCGGTGGCCGGGAACAACCGTTCCCACGCACTGAATGCGACCAAACGCCGTTTTCTGCCGAACCTGCATTCACACCGTTTTTGGGTTGAAGGCGAGAAGCGCTTTGTAACACTGCGTGTATCTGCTAAAGGTATGCGTGTTATTGATAAGAAGGGTATTGAGACGGTTTTGGCCGATCTGCGTGCCCGTGGTGAAAAGTATTAAGGAACTGAATCATGGCTAAGGGTGTTCGCGAGAAGATCAAGCTTGTTTCTTCTGCTGGTACTGGTCACTTCTATACCACTACGAAGAACAAACGTACTAAGCCGGAAAAATTGGAACTGAAGAAATTCGATCCAGTTGTCCGTCAGCACGTTCTCTACAAAGAAGCTAAAATTAAGTAATTTTTGCTCCTTTATGAAAAACCCGGCCTTGGCCGGGTTTTTTTTGGTAAATGCTAGCCAGTATCTCTTGAGCTGTTTAACCGATTTGTTTTCACTACCGTGGGAAAATATGCCAGCGGTAGCGCTGTTTCCCGCGGCATTGCGGGCCGCCACAGATGATATCTTGTTGTGTATGCTAATGTAGCCACCTTTATCAGGAGACGCACATGCCTGAATTACCTGAGGTTGAAACCAGTCGCCGGGGAATTTCACCCTATCTCGTCGGCCATACCATCCTTTATGCAGAAGTGAGGAATTCGCGCCTGCGCTGGCCGGTATCGGCTGAAATTCTTTCACTAAGCGATGAGCCTGTGCTAAGCGTGCGTCGACGGGCAAAATACCTGCTGATTGAGCTCACTCGTGGCTGGATTATCGTGCATCTTGGTATGTCTGGCAGCCTGCGGGTGTTGCCGGAATATACCGAACCTGAAAAGCACGATCATGTTGATTTGGTGATGGACAGCGGTAAAGTGCTGCGTTACACCGATCCCCGACGTTTTGGTGCCTGGCTGTGGACGGATAATCTAGAAACCTGCTCGGTATTGGCACATCTGGGGCCGGAGCCATTAGAGGCGGAATTCTCCTCGGATTATCTCTATCAGGCTTCACGAAATAAAAAAACGGCGATCAAACAGTGGATTATGGATAACAAAGTGGTGGTTGGCGTAGGTAATATTTACGCAAGCGAATCGTTGTTTGCTGCTGGTATCCACCCTGACAGAGCGGCCGGATCGTTAAATGAAAGCGATGCAACGGTATTGGTTCGCGTGATTAAACAGGTGCTACAGCTTTCGATTGAGCAGGGTGGCACGACGCTGCGTGACTTTTTGCAATCAGATGGTAAGCCCGGTTATTTCGCGCAGGAGCTACGAGTCTATGGCCGCAGCGGCGAACCTTGCCGGACATGTGGGACACCAATAGAAACCGCGAAACATGGGCAGCGTAGCACTTTTTTTTGTCGCTGTTGTCAGCATTAATATCATTTAATTCAGCTTTTGTCGCTTAAATATAAGATGCTTTAGAGGGCATTATGAGTCGTGTGGATATCAGTGTCATTGTTCCTATTTATAACTGTGAAGAGTACATCGAGCCTCTTTTTTCGTCGTTGCTTGCTCAGGATAATGTCGCTTTTGAAATTATTGCAGTGAATGATGGTTCCACAGATGGCAGTCTTCTGAAATTGAATGAAATAGGCAAGTCGGCTACGAATTTGATTATTGTCAGCCAAGAGAATAAAGGGTTGTCTGAGGCGAGAAATACAGGAATTCGGCACGCCAGTGGGGAGTGGATTGCATTCGTAGATGGTGATGACTGGTTGGAAAAAAGTACGCTATCGACATGGTTTGAAAAAGCGCAGGAACAACGTCTCGATCTATTGATAGGCAACGGTTTTAAGTTTAATGAAAACCCAGAACAAGAAGTAAAAGAGCCTATTCAGACAAAGCAACCTTGGGATGAGGTAATTAGCGGAGACGAATGGATCATTCGTAGCGTAAGAAATAACGAATGGTGCCATTTTGCATGGTTGCAGCTAATACACCGCGATATCATTTCATTGAATAAATTAAGCTTTATCCCGGATATGATGCATGAAGATATTCTATGGACGGCAAATTTAGCGCTGGTAGCTAAACGAGTAGGTTTTTGTGAAAAAGTAGGCTATGGCTATCGAAGGGGTAATGCGAATTCGATCACAAAATCCGTGTCGATTGAGAAAATATCACGCAGAGCAAACAGTTATATTGACATCATGCATGGCCTGGTTGACCTTGCTAACCTGAAAAAAGACAACGTTATTTTAAATAAAGCATTAACTCGTCATACCAACCGAGAGAGTCGCCATTTTTTTGGGCTTTTGCGTAAAAAAATATCGTCTCATTCTATGCGGAAACAATTAGCCCAGAAATTCATGGCTACTGGTATCGGTAAGAATTTATTCAAGGGAATGGGTTCATTTAATGATTTTTGGTATGCCCTACGTTTCAATCTTACTGTTTATCTATTTTCAAAGAAAAAATAGTTTCACTACAGATTCTCCGATAATTTGCTGTGTAGTGCGCTCACGATGGCATCGGGTAAGAAATGCGATACGTCACCGCCGTGGCGAGCCACTTCTTTGACCAGAGAAGATGAAATAAACGACCATTCTTCTGATGGCATCAGGAAGACGCTTTCGAGAGTAGGCATCAGGTGGTGATTCATTTTTGCGAGCTGGAGTTCATATTCGAAATCGGCAACGGCTCGCAAACCACGCACAAGAATATTGGCTTTTTGCTGTTGTGCGAAGTGCGCCATAAGATCGCTGAAACCGACTACTTCGACGTTCGATAAATGCTGCGTCGCCCCCTTTGCTAGCGCCACGCGTTCATCCAGAGTGAAAAGTGTATGCTTGCTCGGGCTGGCAGCGATGGCCAGCACCACATGGTCGAACAGTCGTGATGCACGCGTCAGCAGATCCAAATGGCCATTGGTTAATGGATCGAACGTTCCAGGATAAATCGCTTTGGTTGTCATTACATCAGCCCTTTATTCACAATCTCGGTAGCTACTTCACTGTGTCCGCTGGGGCAAATAAGGCTCCAATAGCGTTAGCAGCATCTGTAGCGCACCCTGATTTTGGTGTAATACTTCTACGGCATGTCGACCATAGTAGAGACGATAGTCTTCGTCAGCGAGCAGTTTTCCCACTTCTCTTCCCAGTGAGTCTGCATCGGTCACGGTAATCAACCCATCAGCTTGATCGAGTTTGTTGCAGATGTCTTTGAAATTGAAAGTGTGTGGTCCCATCAAGACTGGAATGGCGTGGGCCGCAGCCTCTAGCGGATTATGTCCGCCACGCTCAACTAAGCTCCCACCAACAAACGCCAGATCGGCGATGCCGTACAACAACATCAGCTCACCCATGGTGTCACCAATTACCACCTGCGTGTTCGCAGAAGGCTGCTCACCACCGCTGCGCAGCGTGTAGGTGAATCCCTGAGTTTCTGCCAGCGCCTGTGTGGTAGAGAAACGTTCTGGGTGACGAGGCACAAGTATCAATAATAAGTCAGGGTAAGTGCCAAGCAACTGGCGGTGAGCGGCCAGAACGATTTCTTCTTCACCTTCATGTGTGCTGGTCGCTATCCATACTGGACGGTGTGGCGCCCATTGGCGGCGTAATGTAATCGCTCGTGCTGCCAGTTCCGGTGTCACGGAAATATCAAATTTGAGGCTACCAGTCACTTTCAGGCTTGAACGCTTCAGGCCAAGATCGATAAATCGATTCCCATCTTCCTGATTCTGTGCGGCGACAAGGGTAATGCGCCGTAAGATATGGCGCATTAGTTTCCCGATCTTTTTATAACCAGCAGCAGAACGCTCAGACAGCCGTGCATTTGCAATGACCAGCGGAATGTCGCGTTTATGTAGTTCCGCGATCATGTTTGGCCACAGCTCAGTTTCCATAATGATGACGATCTTCGGGCGAACCTGGTCAAAAAAGCGTTTCAGAGCACAGGGCAAATCATAAGGTAGATAAACGTGATAGACCGTGTCGCCAAAAGCCGAACGCACGCGCTCGGAGCCAGTTGGCGTCATGGTTGTCACCGTGATCGGCAGATTGGGATAACGATGGCGCAGTGCCCTCACCAAGGGAATGGCGGCCAGTGTTTCACCCACCGAAACGGAATGCAGCATGATACCGTCTGGTTTAACCTTCTCTGCACAAAAACCGTAGCGTTCACCCCAGCGTCGGCGATAGGCAGGTGCCTTGCGGCCACGAAGCCAAAGGCGGAGCCAAATCAACGGTTGGATGAGGTACAGGATGATGGTGTAGAGAGTTTGTAACATAAGATCTACTGTTATCAGTTATCGCTGGGGGGATTTTATCGGGTTCGTGAGGCGATTGCTATGAGTTATCAAAATGATAGCTCTTCATATACTCAAAGATTTAATATATTTCTATGTGATTTTTATGCGGGTACTGAAGACGCAAGGGAATCAGAATAATTATTTATTCCATACCCAGTGGCATAATGTAATTTATTTTTTATATTAATCCACGTATTTTCATTTTTAGATTCTTCTATTATTATTTTTAATTGAGCTAATAACTCAGCTTTAGAGGAGAAACTGTCATTTTCCATAATGTCAAAATTTATTTCATTTCTATCATTTTTGTATTTTAATGCAATTATATTATTCATGTAAGCATCATAATATGCAGTCGAATTATAAGTAATGACAATATCAAATTTTTTCGAATTTAGAGCATCACTCACAGAACTAGACTCATAAAATTTTAACCCGAATGACTCTGAGATTTTTCTATACTCTTCTATATCTAACCCGGGGTGTGGTTTTATTGTGACGTCAATGTTTATTTCGTTAAGGCAAGAAGATATAATGCTAATTATTTTAATATTCTCATCGCTATAAATTTTTCTAGAACATAAGAATAAAATTCTACATCTACCTTTTATTTCGTATGGGGAGAGGTTTTTTATTGGATGTGGATACCCACTAATTTTTATTTTCGCTGGGGAGATGCTACCGTACCTTAAAAACTCATCCTTTGTATATTCCCCCCAGCACAATATATAATCAGAAGGCATGTTGTCAAGAGTGACAATATCTATTTGAGGTGTGTTAGGGAATGAGTAAATAGCATGTTGCAGGGTGTATGTTGTGACATTATGTAATCTGAAATAATTATCAATAATAGCTTCTAAAGGTAATGAGCTACAAAAGCTACAATATTTTTTGTATTTCCATGATATTGATTTTTTTTGTAACAACTCTATAGTGTTTATATAGTGCAACATGGTTAGAAATAATATCAATTTGCTTTTAATTGGTAGATCTATCTTTCTTTTAAAGAATTCGAATGTCGTAAATTTAAATCCTTTAAGAGAGAATAAAAATTCAAGTTTTGGCTTTTCCTCAACCTTGAATATGTTTTTAATATCAACTTCAGACATTGCGTGATGTATTATTTCATTATAGTCCGCTCTTTTCCCATATGGGCCCATGCTAAATAAAATATCATCATTAAATAACGGGATGGATATTTTTTGCGCAAAAAAAATGTTGATTAAATGTTTGCGGAATGATTTCTTCTGTCCATAAGATAGGCATGCTATATCAAAAGACATTATGTTGGATAAATCATATCCATTATAAATAAGAGACATTTCCTTTCTATTTTTTAGGTATTTTTTATACATTATTCCATTATCACTTTTTTAGTTATATTGTATTTTACATGACAAGAAGGTTATGTCGGTAAATGTCAATGCAGTTGTCGCCTTAAGTTAATTTGCGCGGCTTGTTTTTCCCGCTTTGGATTTAATGTCACGCTTTTCTGCCATTGCCAGTTTTGCGTCTGCTGTGAACAATATTTGGGTTGGCTGTTCTCGCTACTTGATAAACCTCGGTGCACCAACAACGCTTGTATGCCGCTGCAACGGTCTCGCACCAAGGTGATGTCCCACGCCCATACCTGACAGGAGCCGGATGCCCTGAGCGTAGTTGGTGGTTTTACCCGACTCTGCTTGATGTGATGGCTGCTGTGGTGAGCTCTCCATGGCGCCGCAGTACTTGATAAAAGGTCGATTCACTCGCCAGATAAATCCCTTTATTTGCCAGTGTTGCTAGGCGCGCTTAATATCGCGGCAGGCCACCAGCTCAGCTGGCACGGGCAGTTTATCCACGCGAGAAACTTACGTTCTGAGGAAATATGTTTCATTTGTCATTTCGTCGCCCTCTGAATTCATTTTTAGGAGGAATGACAAGGAGGTCGTGTTAATATTTTTTAAGGTATGGACCATATATTTCCCTTCCATTTTTTGTAGACAGCAAATAATTTATATAATCTATATCTTCTTTGTAATCTATATCAAATTTGCAAACGTTTGGGGAAACAACATAACCAATTTTTTCCCCTAAAAATTTCTTTTCATATTTTCCTGGGAACTTAAATAATTCACCTGAGAATATCCTAAATGACGGTTCACAATCCTGTCGTCTAACCATAGAACGGTCTTCAAACTCTTTTATTAATGGTGTCAATATATGATTTTTTTCTTTAAATATTCTAGGGTCTTCTCTTGTGACAATGCAAATAGAGCTAAATTCTTCAGTACGATATTTTTCATATGCGTCTAAGAATGTTTTTTTATCTCTAAAAGGGTGTGTTGGGCGTAGCCAAAGAATATGGTCGGGAGGCGTAATTCCATTTACTATACATTGGTTTAAAATATCTAAAAGAACATCCTCCTCCATAGAGTCATCTTTTGCTGCATTAGAGCTCCTAAGAAAAGGAATCTCAGCACCATATTGTTTTCCTATAACAGAATATTCATCACTATCAGTAGAAAGAATGACTTTATTTACAAATGGTAATGACTTCGCAAACATAATTGAATGTGCAAGAAGGGGCGTGTTATCTAATGGATATATATTCTTCCCGGGAAAACCTTTAGAGCCACATCTGGCAGGTACTACGGCCCATAAGTTATTATTTTCTATATTTATGATGTTCACTTTCATTCACCTTTTTCTCACTAGAACCTAATATTGTTTCTGCATCCCGAATTTGATCAACATATTCTTTGAATGCTGAAGTTGTTAAATCAATAGCTACTGCATCAAAGTGTGCCCATTCTGTATTCCCAAGTTTAACATGTTTTTCTACCATCTTTGCCCCAGCTGCAACCGCTAAAGCAGACGCTTTCCATCCGAAGTCATGGCTTGAGTAACCTGGAATGATACGAGGATCTGCCTTGGAAAGTTCATGATAATGTCTCACAACTGCGATATTACAATCTTCAAGTGGGGTTGGATAAGCAGAGTTGCATTGCAATAGATATAAATTTTCGCAATGAATAAATGTTTCCGTTATAAATTTCTCATATTTACTGTCAGTCATTCCCGTTGATAAAACGACCGAACCTCTATAATTATTGGCAATATAAGTGAGGTAATCAGTATGCTCTGAAATTGTCGATGGTAATTTTACCATTGATAAGCCAATATCCATCATGAACTGAAACGATGCTTTATCCAAAACAGAAGCAAACCAGTTTATATTGAGATCTTTGCACAAATTATTAACGAATTCAAAATCATCTTTACTTAGTTCTAAATGGTGTCGATAATCAGCGAATGTTTTACCAAATGGTGAAATGTACTGCGATTTCAACTGATCTTTAGTATAAAAACTATCAACATCCCTTTTTTGTAATTTAATAAAGTCAGCTCCGGCCGCTTTGCTCGCTCTTATCATTCTCTCCAAGCGAAGGCGATCACCGAAATGATTAGTTGTTAGTTCAGCAACAATAGATACATCATACTTATTTTTTCCTTGAACCTTGCGTTCTACCGTTTGGTTCATTTCATCTGGTGTCAGTGAGCTAAATCCGTGTTTTCCAACATGGTTGACAGAAATATTGGTGTTGCGTAGAAAATATAATGCATTAATAAAATAAAATTCTTGTAATGATATTCTAATGGTTTTTTCTTCTTCGCGATATGGCGAATAGTCATGGCCAAGTTGTTTACTGTATCCAGCATTAGGGTCAAAATCAAATCCGATCATGTAAACATTTTGAGGTTTTCCTCGAATATCTGCTACATTACGAGCTACTTTTAGCGCGGTCATAAACAGCATATCTTCGATATACAGTTCATGGCTCATTAGACGCTGCATAATTAACTCTGAGGATTCCTGCGTCAATGGGATATATGGTGCGTGTACAATCGTCCGGTTTTTCGGGGAGAAATCACTCATCGAGGTGATGTATAGTTGGGAACGAAATCCACCTTCTTGTAGCCCTGCTGCCACCCAATTCTCATGGAAAATAGTGATATCAGTTGGCGCAATACGTTCAGAATCATTTACGCCAATAACTAATGATCCAGCATAAATTTCTGGGCGGACGAGATCTGCAGAAGGGCCTTTACCCAAAATGAAAATATTATTGGTGCTGTATGTCGACGCGATATTTTTTAGTTGGCTCAAGAAATTGTCCATGGAATGGCTCATCGTTTACTTTAATCTCACAGTTATGTTCAAGTGCAATCATTAATCCAGGTAATAAATCCCAAGCGTAAGCACCTTTAGGATTAATAAAGCGCTTAAATGCGCCCCTTGCTACGTTGTATAAATTATAAACCGCGCAACCTGTCACTCTGTATTCTTCTGCTAGGCACATACCTTTTGGTATGTCTTCATGAAATGATGAAGAAAACCCAGTAATTCGTGAATTTAAATAAGGGATTTTATCCCCTGTAACAAGTTTTTCATTTAATTCTGGCATCATCAGCATACTACCAAGGTGTTGGCCATCCCTCCATATTCCTAGTGATGTTCCCCATTCTTTTAGGCCGGAACAAAAATTCTCTGTACCATCAATAGGATCGAGTAGTGCAACGTAGCCATCATATTTTTGAATCCTGAAATCAAAACTTTCTTCACCTACAAATGTGAGGTTTGGTAATTTATTTTTCAGCCATTCAGAAATGTAATTTTCAATAAACCGATCTGCTTCTGTTACTGGACTATTATCTTCTTTATATTTTATTTTATAACGTAATTTTTTAATTTCAGATAAGTTATTTGTTACGATATCGGCACATTCATCTAATAAATTTCTTATTTCAATTTCCACATTATATCCTTATTAAATTTCTTATGATAAGTGTTAGGGGAATATTAGGAAAGCCTGTAGTCTGCAGGTGCAGACTACAAAGGAACCAATTTGTCTCCGATTTTTTCAAAAAATAATTTATTTTTTATTGAAAATGAATTCATAAATTCATAAATTCATAAATTCATAAATTCATAAATTCATAAATTCATAAATTCATAAATTCATAAATTCATAAATTCATCGGATAAATTTATTTTAGCATGGGCTTTTTTATGTATCTCTTTGTTTTCTATTTTATTCTCTAGTGAAAAAATAAAATCTTTAATATCATGAAGATGCCTAAATGGAATGTCGGTATACTGGTATTCCCACCATGCTAAAGATAATAATTTTTCTATTATATCATTGTTAAATCTAAATCTAATAACTTTAGCGGGTACTCCGATCACTACGGCATAAGGTGGTACATTTTTTGTAACAACCGCATTCGCGCCGACGATAGCTCCGTGTCCAATTGTAATGCCTCCTTTTAGAACGACATTCTCTCCAATCCAAACATCATGTCCGATAGTTGGAAGTGGTAGGTTTTCATTAAATTCATGTATATTATTTTCATTTTCTAATTTCAGTATTTTTGAAAACTCTTTATTGTATGTTAATGGGCTTGTTGTAAATCTGTCGGTTGGATGCATGGTTCCCATGATAGTCACTTTTGACGCAATGCTACAAAATCTACCAATCGACATTTCATTCGGAAAAGCACTGCTGCTATATGAATAAGCACCTATTGAACAAAAACTTTTATGTGGCATAGTTGCGTATGGTTCAGCGAAGATATCACAAGTTAATGTGATTTTTTTACCAGGCCTTAGCAATAGGAGATTTCTTTTCTTGTAAACGTTTTTTATTCTAAATATAGAGTCAAGAAATATTTTTTTAGATATACAAAAATTCTCGTGTTTTTTTGTCCATCTAAATGTAAATGGATAATTCATTTTTTATCTCAATGCATTTGAGTGTTATTAATAGGACATTAAAATAAATCAAAATCCTTTTTAATACGCTGGAGCATATGTTCTGCTGTGTATTTTTTTATTACCTCAATTTTTTCTTCTTCTATTTTGCAAGAAAGAAAAGTATGGAAATTATCTTCGGTATCATAGTTTAATATAAAAAATCTATTTGGTGTGTAAAAATCATAGTCCATTACCTTAATATTGTTTGTTATTATTTTTTTATTAAATGTAAGGGCTTCAATAGTTCTTAATGTCAATCCATCTTGCCCTTTGTGATTTATCTCTACTACTATTTCTGAAGAAATAACCTTTTCTATATTTTCTTCATAATTTAGCTGTTTCCCATTGAAATAATTACCCCCTTCATTTTTTCTATCAATAAGATAAAAATCTGAAATGTATTCATTTTTTTTCAATAGTGAAGCTATGGATTTTAAATATTCTTCTCTATCTTTTCTGTACTCGCCGACAAAGAAACAGTTTCTATCTTTTTTCTCAATCAATAATGAAGAGTTGTGCTTTATATTTATTATATTGGGATATGTGAATGGTAAAAACTGATTCAAATATATTAAGTTATATTTTTGACAATCACTTGGATCAAAGCTATAAATTTTATCAAAATGGTCTTTGACCTCATTTATAAACTCATTTCCCGATATAAGCCATTTTTTTCTATATATCATTTCATTTTCAAGATGAATTATCGTATCTCGAATAACCAATGCTTTATTACATTTTATTTTTTTTATTAAATCTAAAAAACCTAAAATACTGTATCCATTACAAATCAAAAGATCGTCTTTTTTTATTTTCCTTAACTTTATAAAAGCATGAATATTAACAAACCAAGAGTTAATGCCAATTTTTTTTAATTTTATATTTTTTTTTGTAAAATGCTTCATGGCATTATTGATGTCTATAATACCATATTCATTCTTTAAATTCGTAATCATCAACTTTTCATAGCTTGCATTCCATTCTATAAAGAATACCTTCATATATTCTCCTTTTATCTAAAAAGATAATAATGTGCTCTGCTCAATATCCCTTTTAAAAATTTAAATTTTTTAAACTCATGTTTTGATTTTTTCTTCCATTGTAATGCTGTTATTGGTTCAAGTAACGGCACATTGTCCCATGTGGACTCTATATGTGCTTTTTGAAAAAAGTATGTTGAAGGATATATACTCCAACTATGCCAAGGTTTAGTGGCGCCTACATAATGGATGAATATACTTTCCTCTGTGATTATTTCCTTATATTTCTGGTGTGTTTTATCTTTTAGTTCGCTTTTAATTGAGTAAATACAATTAAATTTACGTGGTAAGATAATTGTTCTTTTTAAGAAGAATAGATTCAATACGTCTTGATCTTGATATTTTAAATTTTTCCCTTTTATAGGGTCAGATAACAGCGATATCGCTTTTTCTGTAAGTCCATGTTTTTCCCATTCTTCTAGGTTTATATATAAAAATCCAGCATTAAAATATAATCCATTTATTTCCTCCACTTCAAGTCTCTCGGCCGCTAGAGCTTGCATTGGCTCAATGTCTGGAACGACGCATGCAAATTTATTATCTAGGTTTATTTTTAAAAGATCATTAATAGGGCCTTTGCAAATAATATCTGCATCGAGATAAAGAAGTTTAGATATCGTACTGCTAAGTAATTTGAAAATTATAAATCTAAAATATGTTGCTAGTGGCCATTTTTTACTTGGTAACTCTTTAAGATAGCTCGAATCAATTAAGTAAATTTCTATTGTAGTATTAAATTTTTTACTTAACTCCCTTGCTCTTTCAATAAAATCATCATTTATGTAATCCGTAAATATATGAAATCTGAAGTTAATTTCTTTATTATTAATAATCAATGATGTGATTGAAATGGCTGCGCCAAATAAAAAATTTCTATCTACGCCATATGAAACGTCGAAAAAATAGTCTGAGTGAATATTTTTCTCGTTAATGGATGTTTTTTTTAAAATAATATTTTCTATTTCAAATTTCATGTTATTCTCTATTTATTTTCTTTATAAAATATAGTATGTAATGCTTTATGCTTTTTAGTATCTTTATTTTATGCATTTCATGCTTTGCACTGTAACGAAGTTGATTAGCTGACGTGGCTTTTTCCAGCGGTACATCTTTCCATGGCGAAGACTCCTTAGCACTATAAAAATAACTTGAACTAGGATAAACCGCCCACTCATGCCAAGGTTTAGTTGGCCCAATATAATGGATAAAAACTGTCGACACCGTTATGGGGTGTGGATAGGCTTCACCCGTTTTGCATTTCAACTCATAATTAAGACTAAACTGTGTGTTATATTTTTTATCCAGAAACTGAATATAACCCGGTAAAAGCATATTCAGGATATCTTGATCCGGATAAGAGATCCTATTTGCGATTTGGGGATCTGATAACATGGCCATTGTTTTGGTTGTAACATCATGCTTATGCCAGTTAGCCAGATTAATGAGTAGGAAACCTGAGTTAAAATAGCCATTTTTAATACTTGGTGTTTCTAGGCGCTGTGCACATTTTTCCCACCACGAACTTTCGCCTTCAGCGACGGCAGCAACAATATTTTCGCCGATATTAAGCGTGGCGAGCTCTTGTAGGGAACCGTTGCACACAATGTCTGAATCAAGATAGATAATCTTATCGAGTTGTTGATAAAAATAGTCAGTAACGAGAAAGCGAAAATAAATAGCGTATGACCAGTTCTTGGTACTAGGTAGACGTTTAAGCCACTCACAGTTAACCTTATATAAGGTAATGGTGGTGTGGTATTGCTCGGCGAGTGCTTGAAAACGTTTTCTGCTATCTTCGTTTAATGTGTCGGTAAATATGTGAAATGCCAACTGCTGCTTAGGGTTTTTAATTAGTATTGAAGTAATCGCAATCGCACAGCCAAATAGAAAATTTTTATCGGTGCCAAATGCAATATTCAATGGGTTTTTATCGGGATCCACCGGAATATATGAGAAACAGAGCGTTTCTGTTATGACATCTTCTTTTTTGAAATACATAAGAAATCCAGTAGGTGATTATTCCATCACTTGGTGGTGGATGGCGGTATTGATAACTGCTTTCATTTCTTTATAATAGGTTTCATCATAGAAACGGTGAATGGACACTGAGATTTGTTTCGCATCCAGTAAAGTCTGTCTATTGACCACGTCCTGCAAACTACTCCGCAGTGTGGTCGTATCACTAGGTGGATAAAGCTGCCCATTGATGCCATTCCTGATGATATCTTCCGGCCCAGAAGGGCAATCACTGCTAACACAGTAAATTCCATAAGACATTGCTTCGAGCAACGTCATAGGCAGCCCCTCAAAAGCAGAGCTCATAACAAAAGCCGAGACATGTTTGATTTTATCCTGAATATATTCCCACGGTTTTTCTTGCCAACCGTGCCAGTGTAAATGATCCGTAATACCCAGTTGTTGCGCGTAGGACTGGCACACTTTGGCATCAGAGCCATCGCCAATAAAATGACATTCCCAATCGCCGTTCAGCCCAGAAAAAGCGTCCAACATATCTTTGAGGCGCTTTTGCCCCTCAAACTTAAGGCGCCCTACATAGATAAAGACGGCTTTATCCGTCGGGCGAGGGATGACAGTGTTCTGTGGTGTGACAGGATTGAAAATGACAGAAATACGTTCCGAAGGTACGCCACGCTTTATTAACTGCTGCTTGATACCTGAACTAATAGCCAAGTGATAATTCGCAGCCAGTACCTGCTCCGCATGTTTTTTATGATCGAGAGAATAATGCAACCATGAAATCAAAGGCAGCGTTTTTTTACTATAACGGATCGCTTGTGCTGCAACTCGACAGGATGGTGCATCAAAAGCAATAACAGCATCGGGTTGGTTTTGCTTAATGAAACGAGCGAGTGTACAGGAGTAATTCATTCGGCGCAGAAACGAGATCTTAATGCTGGAGCGATGGCAAACAAACCGCTTTCCCGCCAGCCAGGCTTTATCCATGCGATCGTCGCGACACAGAAAGTATAGGGTGTAATCGTTTTTTGTCTCGACGTCATTTTCGAGAAAGCTGGTCACTTTTTGCAGCACGGTTTCTATACCGCCAAACCCGGAAGTGGCCTCACCAACAAAGAGTATATTCATAAGTGTTATCAGATACAGGCATTTACAATGCCTTACGCTCCGTACGCACACGAATTTTTTCTGCCTTCACGCGTGCTTGTTGAAATAGAGACTGCTCGTGTTGCAATGTGCTGCGCAACGTTTGCCGATAAAAATATATCTTTAAAAACCACAGTAAATCTTTTTTTGTTAGCCCAATATCAAGCGATGAAAAATAAAGGCCAATAAGATCCTTATTTCGCCAGCGCAGAGGTACACGATCGCGAATTTGTGCTCGGTGTAGGTCAATAACTGAAATTTTAAATTGTGTATCCGTTGGTTGATACGGCAAGTGCAGTAAGAAATGGCAAATATAACAATCTCTATGATTAACACCACCAGCATGCATCTTTCTAACCATCTCTGCGAGCCGTTGTATCAGGCGTCGCTTCTCTTTTACGGAGGGGGGGGATTCCTGCCAGATGGCGCAGTAATCTTCCAAACTGATAGTTGGGTTTAGATCTTCAGTGATAATGAAGGAATGCCGGCTGAGCGGATTGACGCCACGTTGTCCAAACCCAACTCCTTTCATTGTATCCACCCCTTGTTCAGCTAGGCGGTGGATTGCTTTCCATTCCCGATCGGCACCGAGTACTGGTAACCTGAATGAGACCAAATTTTTCAACGCTTCTTTGAGTGCCGTTCCACGATGTATTTTAATAAAGTATGAATTTTCTTTTAGCGTAAAACGCAGTGTTCGACGACTCTCCAGTGCACGAAATACTTCACCGTCTAATTTCTCAACCTCGACAAAGGGATCTTTGTGTTTCCATAACGAGGCGAAAGGTTCGCATAATTCAATCATCTTTATTCACCCGTAATCAGTACGGCGGCTTTTTCCGGCAAACTGTAAATATCTTCAGTATCCGCGAAATTGCGAGCATTTTTCGCCCAATTCGTTAATGTATCGGGCTTATTTAGGGCGCCATATAAGGCGCTATTCAGTGAAGCCTGATGGTAAGGTGAGGAGATAACAGCCCCTGCCTGCGCCCTATCGATATAGAAGGCATAGCCACATACATCGGTAACTATTATTGGTAATCCGGCCACAATAGCCTCAAGCAATACAATGCCAGCCGCTTCCTGATAGGCCGGGTGCATCAGTAGGTCGGCTGCCGCCATGAAAGAGGGAATGTCATCGCGGCCCGCAAAGAAACGTACGTTATCTCCGATGCCCGATTGGTTGGCCAATAACTGGTAGCGATCAGACTTATCTTGCCCGACGACGAGAAAAATGACTTTTTGGCGCAGAGCATCGGGTAGGTTGGCAATAGCTCGAATACTGCGTTCCACACCCTTGCGTTTGAAATCGGAGCCTACCTGAAGCAGGACGATGGCATTGTCGTCGATGCCTTGTGCGCGGCGAAAGGTTTGTCGAACGTCAAGTGCTTGACGATCGTACTTTCTGTCGAGGGCGATGCCCGGTGGCAGGATGTAGAAACGTTCGTCTTGTGTGCCATAATGCTTTTTAAAATCCGCGATTTGGCGCTGTGTCAACATCAGCATTTTTGTGTGGCTATCGCGTTTAAACACCGCCTTTTCAAAGGCGGCATAATGCCTGTAACGTGGCATTAAGCGGTAGATAGTCCCTTTCTCTTGCTCGACTTTCTCTGCATAACAGACATCGGCGGCATAGTAGAAATCCAGTCCTGGCATTTTGTTAAAACCAACCACCCGGTCTACAGGATATTGTTGGAGATGGCATTGAACCCATTCACTATAACGTTGATTACGTCGGTTATTGCTCATACCCGATGCGGGAACGAAAATAATTTCAAGATTCTCCGGCTGTTTACCTTGCCATGATAAAACATAGACGCGGACATGATGTCCGAGCCTTACGCAAGCTTGAGCAATATTATAAAAGTCACGCTGCAATCCGCCGAAAGGGAAGTACTTATACAGGCAGATAGCAATATTCATTGTGCTTCCTCGTCTACGGAAGGGCCCGCCAATAGGCCACTTACCGCGTGAATGACATCTTGTGCAGGGATGCAAGAAAGGTATTTCTGATTTCTATCGAGCTCTTTTCTTTCCGGCATCGGTTGATAGTCTCCGGCCCAAATAACGATACTGTTGTCAGACCAGGGCCGCCATTTTTTATGATCTGTCGGTCCAAACAAACACACTAGCGGTGTATTCAGCGCGGCAGCCATGTGCATGGGGGCAGAGTCGACGCCGATGTAAAGTGCGGCGTTATCGATCAGCGCAGCCAGTTCTAAAAAGCTGGTTTTACCGGCTAATAAGGTATTCGGCTTATGGATGCATTGAGCATGAATATCTTGCACAGCATAAAGATCCCCCTGAGAGGGGCCACAGGTCAGAACAACCTCTAACCCTTCCTCTTTCAAATAATCAATGACGACCGCAAATTTATCGTTGTCCCAGCACTTGAAATCCTGCCTTGCTGTCGGTTGGATGACGACGTAGGCCTGTTTGCGTAGTTGTGGAGCAATGCTGAACACGCGTTCTGCATCCTCCACACTATAATAGAGAGACATGCAATCTTTGGGCTGTGCATCAGAAAGGCCGAGTGGAGAGAGTATCGATCGATTTTGCTCAACAATATGCGTGCCTATTGGCGGAACGCAATCACTGAAAAATAAACGCCACATCTTCCCTTTCAGGTTATCACCCCGATCGATAGCAATGCTACGCGCACCTAATGATTTTACCAATAAGGCAATAGGCCATTGGTCAGCCAGATTGACGATCAGATCGTAATTATTTTGCTTAAGCACCTGTCTGATTTCTGTGAAATTCCGGATTTTTTCTAAAAGCGTGCTGGTCTTTCTTTTGAGCCCATAAAGCTGATGTATCTCTGGGTTTGCGGAGAGAATCGGCATCGTATCTTGATACAGTAATACGTCGATTTTAGCGTCAGGATAATTGGCTTTCAGCGTGCTGATGAGCGGAGTGGTCAGCAACATATCGCCATGATATCTGAGCTTTACCACAAGAATTCGGTGATAAGGGATGATGCGTTGACTCACTCGTTTTCCTTCATATAATCAAAAGGTTATTGTTTTATTGCGGGCACGCTACCGCCCCTGGCTCGACAGCTACCAGTTGACTGAGATGATCCGAAATTTCACGGCGATTTGCGGGACGCAAATTTATCTCGTGATGTTGCCACTGCACATATTGTGCTAAACCACCGTATGGTACTAGAACCCACATCCCTCTCACAGAGGTAAATGCTACTGCCATACGCTAATTATAACAGGGCTAATTCTTTAGCCATTTTCCGGTCAGCGTTGTGCCGAGGCAAAACGTCATCAGCCATGCAATGAGCATATCCCGTGAATAGAGGATGACGTCGCTAAGCCCATACATCAGTAGGGAAAAAAGCAGTGCAGCGGAGAGATGGCTGCGCAGAACAAAAAATGAAAAATAAAATAAGGAGGCATAGAGCAATATTAGCAATATTGCTCCCGGTAACCCTTTAAGAGAAAAGGCATCAACCACTTCGTTATGTAGATGGACATTCAGATATTCGACTGCACCCGCTAAGCTCGGTTTTTGTTCCGCTTGTGTAATGATCCGAGCGGCGCGCTGTTCGGCAGATTGCCCCAATAACGCGTCTTCTCCTGCTTCGACACCGGATTGGTACATGGCGATTCGTGCACCCACTGATGTTTTGCTGTTATTCATGTTGTAGCTGTGTACGTCATTAAACAGGTCGTTGACGCGTTGATGAATCGTCTCCTGAAACAGGAATAAGCACAGAAGCAGCGTCGCTGCTGAGCCGATGAATGCCTTTATGAACAAGCGTTTATTGTGTCTGACTTCTGACAGTAAAATGGTCGCGCCAACAATAGGGTAGACAAATATGGCTGCCCGGGTTTCTGTCAGTAGAATGGCTACAGTGACTAACAGAAAATGCCCCAGATAGAGATAATACTTATAGGTTGAATCGAGCTTCAGCAGCGCCTGTGCGCTTAACGCGCCAATAAAAGTAAGAAAATAGGCGGCGCTGGTTGCTGTACCAAATGCCAATCCAATGCGATGCATTCCACTGAACAGTGACTGATAGAACGCATAGCTCAGCGCTAACACACAGATTGCGATGATGTAGAAGAGCGACTGCTTTTGCTGTTGTTGCCTGATATGCAGGGCTGTCAGCACGATAAATGCGCCCAAAATACCGGCGTGCGCAGATGTCCTGTAGGCGTTATATACATAAGGGAAAAGGCTATCGGGTTGATAATAGTGGTAGTACCAAATGAGATTGGTTATGCCGATAGCCAGCAGGCACAGTGGGATCAGTAAGCGTCGTTTAGCGACTATGACGGTTCTTAGGTGTGTCACGACATAGAAAACAGATAGCGAACCTGTGAGATAAAAAAGCCACCCGGCAAGAATGCTACTAAATGGCATAATGGCTAATGTGAGTAAACAGCCAGGGAAGACGGCGTTAAGTGCGACAGCCGAACTTATACTGGGCGTTTTGCCCAGTTCGTACCTTAATTCATTAAGCATGTATTTGTTCACAGTCGGGAGCGATATCACTCGCCTGATGTAGGTAATTCTATCAGCTTCTCTAATTTCTGATGGACGAGGCTAGCGGGAATTGTCTCCATTTGCTGGCTTTCAGACATTTCCACCACCTGATTCATCCCATAGCCGCCAATCAGCCCTGGATCGGTCGGGCCGTACAGTGTGATATTCGGACGATCCAGTGCTGCTGTCAGGTGGCTAAGCCCGGTATCGACGGAGACGACTGCGTTAGCGCCCGCAAGCACCTCGGCGACCTGTTGCAGCGTCAGACGCGGTAAGACCTCAACGTGTGGGAACCCTTCCGCCAGCCGTAATGCGCGCTGGTGCTCATGTTCAGCTCCCCAAGGGAGTTTGATGCGTAGCCCACTTGGTGCCAATAGGGCAATCAGTTCACGCCAGTGTGCTTCTGGCCAGTGCTTTTCATCACGCGTTGTGGCATGGAGAAACACCAAATAGCGATTGGCATCTCCAGGTAATTGGGCGAGGAAGCGCGAGGCAATCGCATAATCACCGCGTTCGGTCGGTTTCTTATAGCCCAGACTGGCGGCAAGCAGCTCTCGCACGCGTTCTACGGCATGTTGTTGACGGCTTATCGGGTGGCGATAGTTATAAAACCAGCTTGCCAGAGGCTCACGAGCACTCTTGCAATCCAATCCGTGTTTCTTTCCGTTGGCGAGCCGCGTCACCAGCAGCGCGCTTTTAATCAGCCCTTGTGCGTCAATGACCGCATCATAGCGGTGCTGGCATAGTTGACGCTTAAACTCAGCACGTTCCTGACGTATCGGGGCGCTGAACCAGCTTTTGCGCCAGCGGCGGATCGCTACCGGGATAACGCGGGAAACCGCTGGGTGCCAGCTTGGAATTTGTGCGAAACCTTCTTCGACCACCCAATCGAACTGGATACCGGGAATAGCCTGCATCGCGTCGGTCAAGGCTGGCAACGTATGCAGCACATCACCCATCGACGACGTTTTCACAATCAGCACTCTCATGCATCTGCTCCCGGAATGAGACTTCCTTCCGAAATGAGATACTTATCCAGCGCGCTGAGCACGCGTTCGGGCTGAATATCGATCAAACTCTGGTGATAACCTTGTTCGGCATCCCCTTTGCGCACCCGGTGATAACCGGTAATCAGGCGAATCACCTCGGCTTGATGAGATAACGGTGGAGTAAAATCGGGGCTACTCGGGCCATAAAGCGCGACAAGTGGGCGATGGAGCGCGGCCGCAACGTGCATGAGCCCTGAGTCATTGCTGACGACAGCATGGCAGGCAGCAATCAGCACCACCGCCTGTTCCAACGAGGTGCTTCCCGCCAGATTGGCGCAATACTGACGTGCGTCTTCCGTCAATCCCTGCAGGATATCGTCACAGGCTGCACGATCGTTGGCCGAACCGAACAGCGTTATCTGGTAGCCGCGTTCAATCAGCGCTTGCGCCAATGCGGCATAGTGATAATCCGGCCAACGCTTGGCAGGGCCGAACTCGGCTCCGGGGCAAAAGCCGATAATGGGGCGCGCATCGCTGAGACCAAAGGTTTGCGTCATGTCCGCTATTTCGGCCTGATTGACCCGTAACTGTGGCCAAAGCAACGGCTGCGGAAGATCTTCAGCACGATGAATACGGCTACGATCATAGGCTAATGCGGTGTAGCGCTGAACCATCAGCGGAAAGGCGGCTTTATCCAGCACGCGTAAGTCGTTCAACAGTCCATAACGCATTTCGCCGCGCCAGCCTGTGCGCTGCGGAATGTTGGCAAAGAACGGCACCAGCGCAGACTTAAAGGAGTTGGGCAGCACGTAAGCGCGGTCATAGCCCGCATCACGCAGCGAGACGCCAAGACGGCGGCGTTCCCCCAGTTCAAGTGCGCCGTGACCGAGCGGCATGGCTAACGCCTGATTGACTTCCGGCATCCGTGCCAGCAGCGGGCGGCACCAGGCCGGTGCCATCACGTCAATGACCGCTTCCGGGTGTTCAGCCTTTAATGTGCGATACAGGCTGTGCGACATCATCATATCGCCGACCCAGGAAGGGCCGATGACCAAAATTTTCATACCGCTTATGAATCCTTATCCGATTAAACGGTACGGTTCAGCCAGGCCATATATTCCGCTACGCCTTCGGCGACGGTTTTGAACGGCTTATCGTAGCCCGCAGCACGCAAGTTAGTGAGGTCAGCCTGCGTATAGGCTTGATAACGGCCTTTCAACTTCTCAGGGAATTCGATGTATTCCACGCTGCCTTTGTTATGGAAGGCCAGCGTGGCGTCGGCGACAGCCTGGAAGGATTCGGCACGACCGGTGCCGCAGTTGAAGATGCCGGAAACACCGTTCTGCCAGAACCACAGGTTGACGGCGGCGACATCACCGACGTAGATGAAGTCACGTTTGAAGCTCTCGCTACCGGAGAACAGCTTCGGATTTTCACCCTGATTAATTTGGTTATTTAGGTGGAACGCGACGCTTGCCATACTGCCTTTGTGACCTTCGCGCGGTCCATAGACGTTGAAATAGCGGAAACCGCAGATCTGCGATTCTGCTTCCGGCAGAATCTCACGCACGTATTGATCGAACAGGAATTTGGAATAGCCATAGACGTTCAGCGGCTGCTCGTATTGACGGTCTTCGATGAAGTTATCGTTGCGGCCGCCATAGGTCGCGGCAGAAGAGGCATACAGGAACGGAATACTGCGATCGAGGCAGTAGTGCAGCACGTCTTTGGAATACTGATAATTGTTATCCATCATGTATTTGCCATCCCACTCGGTGGTGGAAGAGCAAGCACCTTCATGGAATACGGCATCGATATCGCCCAGATCGTCACCCGCAACGATGCTGGCGATGAAATCTTCTTTATCCACGTAATCTGCGATGTCCAGATCGACCAGATTGACGAACTTGGTGCCGTCTTTCAGGTTATCGACAACCAGAATGTCTCGGTAGCCGATGTTATTCAGAGCTTTTACGATATTGCTGCCGATAAAACCGGCTCCGCCAGTAACGATAATCATGGACGCGACCTTTGTTAATCTTGCCAGTGAGGCACCGCGCCCCACGCTGTTTATGACCGCTATAATAGCATTTCATTTTACTACTAGCAGCCAGAGGTTAATTTATCCCGTGTTGCCCCGCTTTTTTAAGATGATTCAGGCCGTGACGACGCCAGCATTTTCAGACTGTTTACCCCGCATTTCTGCCCATATCCGCTAGCTTAAAAACCATAAAGCGATCTTTTTATGGGAGAGTGACGCTATGCCTGCCGCATTTTATCAGCAACTTACGACACAAATTATGGCTGCACGCACCGAGGGCGTATTCAAGGAAGAACGCATCATCACCTCTGCGCAGCGAGCTGAAATCGAGGTGGTGGACAGCGACCGCCTGCTCAACTTCTGTGCCAATAATTATCTTGGCCTGGCGGACAGCCCCGAGCTGATTGCTGCCGCAAAGTCCGGGTTGGACAGCCACGGCTTCGGTATGGCATCGGTGCGCTTTATCTGCGGAACGCAGGATATCCACAAACAACTGGAGCGTAATCTGGCGGATTTTCTGGGAATGGAGGACGCAATTCTCTATTCCTCCTGCTTTGATGCTAACGGCGGGCTGTTTGAAACGCTGATGGGGCCGGAGGATGCGATTATTTCCGATGCGCTTAACCATGCCTCGATCATTGACGGTGTCCGGTTATCGAAGGCGCGGCGCTACCGTTATGCCAATAACGATATGAACCAACTGGAAGCACAACTGCAACTCGCCAGAACGGAGGGGGCGAAACACATCATGATTGCCACCGACGGCGTTTTCTCAATGGATGGCGTGATTGCGGATTTGCAGGGGATTTGCGATCTGGCCGATCGTTATGACGCACTCGTGATGGTTGATGATTCCCATGCGGTGGGGGTTGTCGGTGAACATGGGCGCGGGACGCATGAATATCGCGGGGTAATGGACCGCGTCGATATCATTACCGGCACGTTAGGCAAGGCATTGGGTGGTGCATCGGGTGGCTATACGGCGGGCAAACGTGAGGTGGTCGACTGGCTGCGCCAGCGCTCTCGGCCCTACCTGTTTTCCAACTCGCTTGCGCCAGCCATTGTCACCGCGTCGCTCAAGGTGCTGGAGCTGCTGGAACAGGGCGGAGAACGGCGTGAGTGCCTGTGGGCAAACGCCCGTTTGTTTCGTGAAAAGATGACCGCCGCCGGGTTCACGTTAGCGGGGGCCGATCACGCCATTATTCCCGTGATGCTAGGCGAGGCGCAATTGGCACAGGATTTTGCGCAGGCGCTACAGCGGGAAGGCGTTTATGTCGCAGGCTTTTTCTATCCTGTTGTTCCCCTTGGTCAGGCGCGTATTCGCACTCAAATGTCGGCTGCTCATACACCGCAGCAAATCCAATTCGCCGTCGAGGCTTTTATCCGCGTGGGCAAACGTTTGGGTGTAATCATCTGAGGACATCGTCATGAAAGTACTGGCAAAACTGCGGCCGGAAGAAGGTATCTGGATGATGGATGCCCCCATGCCGGAGCTTGGACATAACGACATTATGATTAAGATCCGCAAAAGCGCGATCTGCGGAACGGATGTGCATATCTATAACTGGGACGAGTGGTCGCAGAAGACCATTCCCGTTCCCATGGTCGTTGGGCATGAATACGTGGGTGAAGTCGTTGCTATCGGCCAGGAAGTTAATGGCTTTCATATTGGCGACAGAGTCTCGGGTGAAGGACATATTACCTGCGGCTACTGCCGCAATTGTCGTGCAGGGCGGCGTCATTTATGCCGCAACGCCATCGGTGTTGGAGTAAACCGTCCCGGTTCGTTCGCGGAATATCTGGTGATCCCTGCCTATAACGCATTTCGTATCCCCGACAATATTCCCGACGAGCTGGCCGCCATTTTCGATCCTTTCGGTAACGCCGTGCATACCGCACTTTCCTTCGATTTAGTCGGGGAAGATGTGTTGATTGCCGGAGCGGGGCCGATAGGCATGATGGCGGTGGCGGTGTGCCGTCACGCTGGCGCGAGGAATGTCGTGATTACCGATGTGAATGCGTACCGTCTGGAGCTAGCCAGTAAAATGGGGGCAACGCGTGTCGTCAATGTGGCAGAGGAAAAGCTGTCTGACGTGATGATAGAACTGGGCATGACCGAGGGGTTTGATATTGGGTTGGAGATGTCGGGCGCGCCATCGGCCTTTCGCGCCATGCTGAAAGCGATGAATCACGGTGGACGCATTGCTATGTTGGGCATTCCGCATGAGCCGATGTCGATTGACTGGGGTGAAGTGATTTTTAAGGGGCTGTTTATCAAAGGGATCTACGGACGGGAAATGTTCGAAACCTGGTACAAAATGTCGGCACTGATTCAGTCTGGGCTGGATTTGTCCCCGATTATCACTCACCGCTTTCATATTGATGAATTTCAGAAAGGGTTCGATGCCATGCGCTCGGGTCAATCGGGCAAGGTTATTCTCAGTTGGGATGAGACATAACCCTGCCGTGGATAACCCGTGCGAACACGCGTCTGAAGTTATGGCTGCTTGTGTGCTTCGGCGTCGGTGGGAGCAACCCAGGTCTGCCAGCGGTGCTTGATAAATAGCACCGGTACACTGTCCATAATGCTGCTACTCACCAGCCTGAAGAACACATCGTTCTTCACCGGTTCCGGCGGTTGCTTGACCTGACACTGCGGTATACCGCGGAACGGATTACGCGGCTTGGCTGGCGGCTGTGGCTCATACTGCCTCGTCGGTTCATTCAGCAACTGGCTGGGGCGCACTAAGACAATATCGGCATCCAGCGTGGGCAACATCTGCTGTAAGACACGGATGGTTGAAGGGTGAGGATGCCCGATAGCGATGGCGGAGCCGCTGCGACGGGCGATTTGTACCGCGCGGGCAAACTGCTTACGAATCTCAGCTTCGTTTTGCGAATCATCCAGAAAAACTTTGCGTTTGATGACCTTCACGCCCGTTCCTGCTGCGGCCTGACTCGATTGGCTGCTGCCAATCGTCATGCTATCGAGGAAATAGAGCTGATAGGCACTGAGCGCCTGCATGACTTTTTGCATGCCGGGCAGGCTGGCGGTCATCGCGCTGCCCATATGGTTATTCAACCCCACAGCGTAAGGCACGTTATTGACTGATTGGCGAATAATGCGCTGAATTTCGTCACTGCTCATGTCTGGGCGTAAGGTGTCACGCTCCAGTGGTTGTTTGCTCATCGGTGCCATCGGTAGATGGATCAGCACCTCACGCCCTTGCTGATGGGCTTTTGTCGCCATTTCACGAGCGTAGGGGGCGTTGGGCAATACTGCGACGGAAATCGCCGTAGGCATCGCCAGAATCTGGTTCTCATTATGTGGGCGATAGCCAAAATCATCGATCACGATGGAAAGCTTGCCGGCCAGTGCCAAGGGAGAAAGTGCGAACAGACTCAATGCCAATAACGGTGCTTTGGTTAAATAAGACAAGACTATCTTCCCAGCCAAGGTTGTGGATTGACCGCCTGACCCTGACGACGGATTTCAAAATACAGTCCGGGCTGGCTCTGCCCACCGCTGGTGCCGACCAGTGCGATGGGTTGACCCGCCTTGACCTGAGCACCAACGGAAACCAATGCGCTTTGGTTATAGCCGTACAGGCTCATATCACCTTTACCATGTTGCACAACCACCACCAGTCCGTAGCCTTGTAGCCAGTCGGCCATCAGCACCGTGCCATCAGCGATAGATTTCACTTCAGTCCCTTCCGGTGCGGTAATTACCAAGCCTTTCCAGCGTAGCTCACCCTGTAGCGGCTCGCCGAAACGGTGCTCGATACGGCCATTAACCGGCCAGATGGCTTGGCCGGAAGGTCGGCCTAAGCCGCCAGTACGCGCCATGAGTGAGCGCTCACCTTCGGTGGGTTTGTAGCTGCTGCCGCTGCGTTTGGCCTGCTCTTCTTTGGCGCGAACCTTGGCGGCCTCGCGTGCTTCCCGTTCGGCGCGGGCTTTTGCTTCTCGCTCGGCGCGGGCGATCTGATCGCGCAATCGGGTTTCATTCTGGCGCAATTCCGTCAACTGCTGCTGATCTTTTTCTAACGAGCTTTCCAGCGTCGACAGCGTTTTCTTCCGATCGGACTGCGCCTGTTCCAGCGTTTGCTGTTGTTGCTGCTGGTCACTTAACAGCGTTTTTTGCTGCGTCTGTTTTTGTTCCAACTGGCGTTTTTGGTTAGCCAACTCCACGCGGGTTTGCTGCAATTCGCTGATGGATTTCTGCCGCGCTTCATTCAGGTAGCCGAAGTAGGCGAGGATGCGCTCGTTGCGCTGGCTTTCCTCTCCGCTCAGCATGAGTTGCAGCGCGCTGTGCTGGCCTTGTCGGAAGGCGGCATCAAGCTGACGAGAGAGGAGCGTTTGTTGCTTATTTTGCTGAGATTGCAGTTTTGCGATAGAGGCACTGAGGCTGGTTAATTCTTTATTGAGTGTAGACAGCGTATTGCGTGTTTCATGCAGTTGGCGACTGGCCTGAGAGATGGATTGTTCCTGCTTTTTCAACTGCTGAACTAAGGTACTGCGCCGTTGCTGTTGCTGTTGGACGCTTTTTTCTTTCGCGGCGATATCTTGTTGCAGGGTTTTAAGCTGCGCCTGATTATCTTCTGCCTGGCCGAGCGCGGGCAACAGCAAAACGCCAACGCAGAGCGCGCTGGCGCAGCGGGTGAGCAGCCTTTGTAATGCAGATAACTGGCGATCGGCGCTACATGCTACTCGACTCTGTACAAATAACGCGTTTTTACTCATATCGATAAATTATTCCACGATGAACAGCGGCTTACCAGTTGTCTCTTGTCTGATTTCTATTTCCAGACGTGACAAGCATGGCACAAAGGCGCGTGTCTATGCGTATCAATAATAGATAAATGGAAAGCGCGCCGCAGATTCGATACGCTATATTGGCTTACTGGCTGTAATTGCCGTATCGCGCAGGTATACTCAGGAACCTTATATTTTTGTTGCTTAACTGATCCGGGAGTCGTTACACCCCATGCAAGAGATTATGCCATTCGTTAGCAAGAACCCTATTTTGAGCATCGCCTGGGTTGCGTTGTTGGTTGCGGTAATTGTACTTACTGTGAAGAGTAAATTGTCGAACGTGAAAGACGTGGTTCGCGGTGAAGCGATCCGCCTGATTAATAAAGAAGATGCTGTCATTGTTGATATCCGTAACCGTGACGACTATCGCCGTGGCCATATTGCCAGCGCATTTAACTTGTTGCCGAATGACATTAAAAACGGCAGCGTAGGTGAACTCGAAAAACATAAGTCGCAGCCGATTATCGTGGTCTGCGCCAACGGCCTCTCTTCACGCGAAGCGGCCGAGAATTTGCACAAAGCCGGTTTTGAGCGTGTGCAGGTACTGAAAGATGGTTTGGCTGGCTGGACCGGTGAGAATCTGCCTTTAGTCCGCGGCAAATAAAACAGTTTGTGGTAAAACTATCCGCATCGTGCCATGAGTGTCAGCCGTACACAGCGAAAATGGCAACGACTTGGCAGGATAACCGACAGGCTGATTGCAGTACGACATTGATTGCTGTGCGACAATGACAGAAATGTGCTGACGTCCGCCCACTTATGACGACGGAAGACGTCAAGAAAATCTAACAAAAGGGTATTACTTAACATGTCTGAACAAAACAACACAGAAATGGCTTTCCAAATCCAGCGTATCTACACCAAAGATATCTCTTTTGAAGCGCCGAATGCGCCTCAGGTGTTCCAGCAGGAATGGCAGCCAGAAGTAAAACTGGATCTGGATACGGCTTCTAGCCAACTGGCTGATGACATCTATGAAGTTGTACTGCGCGTGACCGTAACGGCTTCTCTGGGTGAAGAAACTGCGTTTCTGTGTGAAGTTCAGCAAGGTGGTATCTTTACCGTTGGTGGTATCGAAGGTACTCAACTGGCGCACTGCCTGGGTGCATACTGCCCGAACATTCTGTTCCCTTATGCGCGTGAGTGCATCACCAGCCTGGTTTCTCGCGGTACTTTCCCGCAATTGAACCTGGCACCGGTTAACTTTGATGCGCTGTTCATGAATTACCTGCAGCAGCAAACCGAGGGTGAAGGTGAAGGCGCTGCGCAGCATCAGGATGCCTGATGAACGCGTCTGACGCTTCCATGACTGTCATCGGTGCCGGTTCATACGGCACCGCATTAGCCATTACGCTGGCGCGTAATGGCCATCGAGTTGTGCTGTGGGGCCACAACTCTACGCACATTCAGGCGTTACAAACCGCTCGCTGTAATCAGGCATTCCTGCCTGATGTGCCTTTCCCTGATTCGCTACAGTTGGAAACTAATTTGGCGCAGGCACTCGCTGCTAGCAGAAATGTGCTGGTTGTCGTGCCGAGCCATGTGTTTGGTGATGTTTTACGTCAGTTGAAACCTCACTTGCGTGCTGATGCGCGTATCGTGTGGGCGACCAAAGGTCTGGAAGCGGAAACAGGGCGTCTGTTACAGGATGTCGCACGTGAAGCATTGGGTGATACCATCCCGCTTGCGGTGGTGTCCGGCCCGACATTTGCCAAAGAATTAGCGGCCGGTATGCCGACGGCGATTGCACTGGCATCAACGGACAGTGAGTTTGCTGATGACCTGCAACGGCTGCTGCACTGTGGGAAGAGCTTCCGCGTTTATAGCAACCCGGATTTTATCGGTGTGCAGTTGGGCGGCGCAGTGAAAAACGTCATTGCTATCGGTGCCGGAATGTCTGACGGCATTGGGTTTGGTGCTAATGCACGAACCGCCCTGATCACTCGCGGATTGGCGGAAATGACCCGGCTTGGTGCCGCACTGGGTGCTGATCCTACTACCTTCATGGGGATGGCTGGGCTTGGCGATCTGGTGCTGACTTGTACTGATAATCAGTCCCGCAACCGACGCTTTGGCATGATGTTGGGGCAGGGAATGGATGTGCAGAGCGCGCAGGATAGCATTGGTCAGGTTGTTGAAGGATACCGCAATACCAAAGAGGTTCTGGCACTAGCGCAGCGCTACGGCGTTGAAATGCCGATTACTGAGCAACTCTGGCAGGTTCTGTATTGTGGGAAAGATGCCCGAGAGGCGGCGCTGAGCCTGTTGGGGCGCACGCGTAAAGACGAAACCGCCAGATTGTAAAACACGTCGTTCTATGCGCTAACTCATTCGAGTTTCAGGACAAAACGTTAACGTTTTGAACAACGCAAAGCGTTGACTCTTTGGGTAAGGCATGTGTAGGTGTGCCGCGTAACGCAGCCAATGCACATGCAACCTGAAGTATGGCAAGTCTATGCTGGGCTTCCTAATCCTGGGGGCTCATAGTATCTTCATTTTCTTGTATACGAGCGGTGGCGCTACTAAGCCTGTCGTTTGAGAACAGATATACGCTGTGGTGTGTGGTATCTCGGAGAGTAAGGCAATGTCGACAGAAGAATTGGAACTGGTCTGGAGCAATATCAAAACAGAAGCGCGCAACCTCGCAGACTGTGAACCGATGCTGGCCAGCTTTTTTCATGCCACGTTGCTGAAGCACGAGAATTTAGGTAGTGCACTGAGCTACATGCTAGCGAACAAGCTAGCCAATTCTATTATGCCCGCGATCGCTATTCGTGAGGTGGTGGAAGAAGCCTACCGCGCCGAGCCGCAGATGATCGTTTCCGCCGCTCGCGATATCCAGGCGGTCTGTCTGCGCGATCCGGCGGTGGACAAATACTCGACGCCGCTACTTTACCTGAAAGGGTTTCATGCATTACAGGCTTATCGCATTGGCCACTGGCTTTGGTCTCAGGATCGTAAAGCGCTGGCGGTCTATTTCCAGAACCAGATCTCGGTTTCTTTTGGTGTGGATATTCACCCGGCGGCGAGAATCGGCTGTGGGATCATGCTCGATCATGCAACAGGTATTGTGATCGGCGAAACGGCCGTGGTTGAAAATGATGTCTCCATTCTACAATCCGTGACGCTGGGCGGTACGGGTAAAACCAGCGGCGATCGTCACCCTAAAATTCGCGAAGGTGTGATGATTGGCGCAGGGGCGAAAATTCTGGGGAATATTGAGGTTGGCTGTGGCGCGAAAATTGGTGCTGGTTCTGTCGTGTTGCAATCGGTGCCTCCACATACGACGGCGGCAGGGGTTCCGGCCCGCATCGTCGGTCGCCCGGAAAGCGATAAACCCGCGATGGATATGGATCAGTATTTCAACGGTATCAACCGTGGTTTCGAATATGGCGACGGCATCTAGCCTCGCGACATAGGTTCTTCATTATCCCTTGCTGAATATAAACCACCGATAAATAAGGTGGTTTTTTGTTATTGCAGCTAAGAAACGTCTGAAAGCAACGCTTGGTTCGCTATCTATTTAAGCACTGTCGCTGTTTATCCCTTCATAATAGGTCGTTTTAGTTTCCCGTTTATATATACCCGTCATACTTCAAGTTGCATGTGTGTTGGCCGCGTTTAGTCATCCGAATCACTTACCTGAGTAAGGTCATCGGGATGCCTTCTCTTGCCACCTTCCTGAAATTCGAATTATTTAGGGTATAGGCAGATTACGTGAACTAAACTATATATTTTGGTAACCATCGGAATAGCTTTGCTTGGATCACCTTTGTTTGAATGGAATCGTGACGCTGTTACAGAGAACCTTATATGCATTTGAAGCGAGCTTTAATCACGTTGAGTTTGATTACTCTACCTATCATCCCTTTTTCGAGTTACGCAGTAGAAAGCATAAATAATACGGGCAGCATGGAAAGCCCTGCATCCGTCGCGGCGGATTCTACGTCGAATAAGCAGGATGAAAGTTGGTGGCAGAGAAGTAAACACAACCTGTCTGCGACCTGGAATACGTCGCAGAGCCACGATATTTATATCCCAGCGATCACTTGGCATAACCGCTGGACGTATGATAAAGAAAAGACTGACAAATATAATGAAAGGCCGTGGGGCGCGGGTTACGGTGTTTCCCGTTTGGATCAGGATGGCGATTGGCACGGGCTTTATATCATGGCTTTTAAAGACTCCTTTAATAAATGGGAGCCTATTGGTGGTTACGGCTATGAAAAGCGCTGGCGGCCCACCCACGATCAGGATTTTCAACTAGGTCTGGGCTTTACGGCGGGTTTCACTATGCGTGATAACTGGAACTATATCCCGATCCCTGTATTGTTGCCCTTGGCGTCAATAAGTTATAGCAAACTCTCTTTTCAGGCGACGTATATTCCCGGAACGTATAATAACGGTAATGTCTTCTTTGCCTGGTTTAGATGGCAGATTTAGAAAGTTTCTTGGGAATATCTTAGGAACAAAGGGGACCTACACTCGGAATCATCCGAGCAGCATAGTCAACGCACAAGTAACTTGAAGTATGAAGAATACGTGCTATCAGCTTTAACGGCCTCGAATGTTGAGGTCATTAAAGCTGCGTTGGTTATTAGTATAATACTGGAATTATCTGTTAATACGGAATTTTACATCATAGTTTATGATATAATGAGGGTGGTTTTTGGTGTTATTCCGGCCAATTAAGTCCTGAACCACTAATGTCAACATTTTCATCACTACATTCAGAATTGTCACTATATTCACATGAGTGAACAAAGAGTATTGTTAATTTTGGTTTTTTTCCACATGATCCGCCTATTGCCAGATTAGTTGAGACATTATATTCGTTGGGCTGTATTGGATTTTTATAGTTGATATGACCGGCATCACATCTGAATAGTCTTTCTTCATTCTTAATAACAATCGAAGCCGTAAAGTTTTTTAGTGGGCTGTTTGCCAGATTTTTTATTGTATAACTGCAATCACATCCTTCATTAGAATCCGTGAGTTTAGCGTTTACAATGGCTACTTTTATAGTTTCTTGAACGGTGACTTCATTTTTTGGAGCCGTTTTCATTTCCTCGGCATTAACCCATGAGGAAAAAAAAAGTGATGAAGCAAGGGTAGCCAATAAAATTTTTTTCATAAATCCTTCCCTGTTAAAATATATAATGATATAGCCGTGTTAATTATAGAGATGTCGATGTTGATATTAAATTTATAAAATAGAAAATTTATTAATATGGTTTTTTGTACTGATAATTTTGTTTTGTAGGATAGATTTTACTTTTCCTTCGGTACTCTTCTTCATCATGAGAATGGTATGAAAACTGACTTCTCTCATTTGTTTGTTATTTGTTCTGATGTAAACCACATTGTCTGAAATCCATTCAGCCATCTCCGCTACAATGACGATACTTTTTTCTCAGTGGATGCTGTCGTGCCATTACTTATTATCACCACGATCTTGTGGGCATTTTCATTCAGCTTGATTGGCGAATATCTGGCGGGTCAGGTCGATAGCTGGTTTTCTGCGATGTTCCGCCTGACGGCGGCGGCGGTGGTATTTTTGCCGTTCTTACGTTGGCGGGGCTACGCGCCGCGCGTCATTTGTTTGTATATGTTAGTAGGTGCTTGCCAACTTGGTATCATGTACCTGTTCGTGTTCCAGGCTTACCTGTACCTGACCGTACCTGAGTTTTTACTTTTCACAGTGATGACGCCGTTGTACGTCACGCTAATTTACGATCTGCTTGCCCGACAGCGCCTGCGTTGGGGCTATGCTATGAGTGCGCTTCTGGCAGTATTCGGCGCAGCCGTGATCCACTATCACGGCGTGAGCGAGCATTTCTGGTGGGGGTTCCTGCTGGTGCAGGTGGCTAACGTGTGTTTTGCCGCAGGCCAGGTTGGCTATAAGCGCCTGATGGAGATTCATCCTGTGCCGCAGCACTGCGCGTTTTCCTGGTTTTATCTGGGAGCGGCAATCGTGACGATAGTCGCGTGGCTGCTCTTCGGTAATATGGCTAAGCTACCCACCACAACCTTGCAGTGGGGCGTACTGGCCTGGCTGGGGATTGGCGCTTCAGGCTTGGGTTATTTTATGTGGAACTATGGCGCAACCCAGGTGGATGCCGGAACGCTCAGCATAATGAATAACTTTCACGTGCCGGCTGGGCTACTGGTCAACTTCGCCATTTGGCACAAAACGCCAGATTGGCTGAGCTTTATCGTGGGGACGGCAATCATTACGTCCTCGCTGTGGGTGCACCAGCATTGGGTCGTGAAGCGTCCTTCACGAACGGTAAATGATCACAAGCGTGCTGACGCGCCGAACGAATAAACGCATCAAGTACCGGTTGGCGCTGTTCTCCGTCGCGGACGGCGGCGTACAACCGGCTCCAAAGCCCATCACCCAGCGATTTGGTTACAATTAGCCCTTGGCGTTCAAAACTTTCCACCACCCAGTGTGGTAGCGCGGCAATTCCCATACGGGCGGCGACCATCTGAATCAACAGCAGTGTGTTATCCACGCTTTTCAGCGCAGGGCTGACGCCGGCTGGCTGTAAAAAGTGACGCCAGACGTCCAACCGCTGCCGCTGTACCGGATAGATCATCAGGGTTTCTGTGCTGAAATCCTCCGGCTCGATCTTCTCTTTTTTTGCCAGTGGATGATCGGGAGCAAGCACCAGCCTGACTTCAAAGTCAAACAGAGGCGAATAGTGCAGGCCGCTGCGCGGCATGATGTCGGAGGTCATGACCAGATCCAATTCGCCTTGCTGGAGTGCTGGCTGAGGGTCGAATGTCACACCCGATTTAAAATCCATTACGACCTGCGGCCAGTGCTGATGAAACTCGTCTAGCGCAGGCGTCAGCCACTGAATACAGCTATGACACTCGATTGCCAGACGCAGCGTGGTTTGGTGCGGCTCGTGGCAGGCCTGCAACGCCTGCTGGATCTGCGGTAACACCTGCTCTGCCAACTGCAACAGAATTTCTCCCTGAGGCGTAAAACGTAGCGGCTGGCTTTTACGCACGAATAGCCTGAACCCAAGACGCTGTTCCAGATCGCTGAACTGATGGGATAACGCCGATTGGGTTTGGTGAAGTGCAGCGGCAGCGGCGGCTAACGATCCGGTATTGCGCAGTGCTTGCAGCGTTCGCAGGTGTTTGAATTCGATCATGAGAGTCCTTCACAGTGACAGTGAATAAATTGCGCTTGTGCTTACTACACTACCTGCGGATTATGGATGTGTAAACATCTGGACGGCTAAATGAGGAATTAACGATGGCGATTGTGAATCACACACTGGGTTTTCCGCGCGTTGGACTACGTCGTGAACTGAAAAAAGCGCAGGAAAGCTACTGGGCAGGTAACGCGACACAGGAAGAGTTGCTGGCCGTCGGACGCGAGTTGCGTGCGCGTCATTGGCAACAACAGAAGGATGCTGGCGTTGATCTGCTGCCAGTGGGTGATTTCGCCTGGTACGACCATGTGCTGACCACGAGTCTGCTGCTGGGTAACGTACCTGCGCGTCATCAGAATGAAGACGGCTCGGTCGATCTGGACACACTGTTCCGTATTGGTCGTGGACGAGCGCCAACCGGTCAACCTGCCGCTGCGGCAGAAATGACTAAATGGTTTAACACGAACTATCACTATATGGTGCCGGAATTCACTCAAGGGCAGCAGTTTACGTTGACCTGGACGCAACTGCTGGATGAGGTGGATGAAGCATTGGCGCTGGGCCATAAAGTGAAGCCTGTTCTGTTAGGTCCGGTGACCTACCTGTGGCTGGGTAAAGTGAAAGGCGAGCAATTTGACCGTCTGTCACTGCTGAAAGATATCCTGCCGGTTTATCAGCAGGTGCTGGCTGAGTTGGCGAAGCGTGGTATTGAGTGGGTGCAGATCGATGAACCTGCACTGGCGCTGGAACTGCCGCAAGAGTGGCTGGCCGCGTTTAAACCCGCTTACGATGCGCTGCAAGGTCAGGTGAAATTGCTGCTGACGACCTATTTCGATAGCGTTAGCCAGAATCTGGAAACGATCAAAGCGCTGCCGGTTCAGGGGCTGCATATCGATCTGGTTCACGGTAAGGATGATGCTGCTGCGCTGAGCGTCCAACTGCCTGCTAACTGGGTACTGTCTCTGGGGGTGATTAACGGCCGTAACGTATGGCGTGCTGACCTGAGTAGCTGGTTTGAGCGCCTGCAACCGCTGGTTGGGACGCGCGATCTGTGGCTGGGCAGTTCATGCTCCCTGCTGCATAGCCCTATCGACCTGAGTGTTGAAGTGCGTCTGGATGATGAAGTGAAGAGCTGGTTTGCCTTTGCGATTCAGAAATGTGCGGAATTGTCACTGCTGTCTCAGGCACTGAACAGCGGCAATGGTCAGGCACTGGAAGCTTACAGTGCGCCGATTCGTGCTCGTCGTACCTCCACACGTGTGAATAACACGGCTGTTGCGCAGCGTCTGGCGGCCATTACCGCACAGGACAGCCAGCGTCAGAACGTGTATGCCGTGCGTGCCGATGCTCAGCGTGAGCGCTTTAATCTTCCAGCATGGCCGACTACTACGATTGGTTCTTTCCCACAAACCACCGAAATTCGCGGCCTGCGTCTGGATTTCAAGCAGGGTCGTCTGGATGGGAATAACTACCGTACCGGTATTGCTGAGCACATTAAACAAGCTGTGGTTGAGCAAGAGCGTCTGGGGTTGGACGTACTGGTGCACGGTGAAGCTGAGCGTAACGACATGGTCGAGTATTTCGGTGAGCATCTGGATGGCTTTGTCTTTACCCAGAATGGCTGGGTGCAGAGCTACGGTTCTCGCTGTGTGAAGCCGCCAGTCATCATTGGTGACGTGAGTCGTCCAGAAGCGATCACCGTTGAGTGGGCGAAATACGCACAGTCTCTGACCGACAAGCCGATGAAAGGCATGCTGACAGGTCCCGTGACCATCCTGTGCTGGTCTTTCCCGCGTGAAGACGTCACGCGTGAAACCATTGCCAAGCAAATTGCACTGGCGCTGCGTGATGAAGTGGCAGATTTGGAAGCCGCGGGTATCGGTATCATCCAGATTGACGAACCGGCGCTGCGTGAAGGTCTGCCGCTGCACCGCTCGGATTGGGCCGCTTATCTGGCCTGGGCGGTGGATGCTTTCCGCCTGAATGCCGCGGTGGCGAAGGATGATACGCAAATCCACACCCACATGTGTTATTGCGAGTTCAACGACATCATGGATTCTATCGCCGCGCTGGATGCCGACGTGATTACGATTGAAACCTCTCGCTCCGATATGGAATTGCTGGAGTCGTTTGAAGAGTTCGAATACCCGAATGAAATCGGTCCAGGTGTCTACGATATTCACTCTCCGAACGTACCGAGCGTGGAATGGATGGAAGCCCTGCTGAAGAAAGCGGCACAGCGTATTCCTGCTGAGCGTTTGTGGGTGAACCCAGACTGCGGTCTGAAAACTCGTGGCTGGCCGGAAACGCGCCAGGCTCTGGCAAATATGGTTCAGGCAGCACAACGTCTGCGTGAAGCTCAATAAGCGTTAATTATCGATGATATCAGGGAGTCTATTGGCTCCCTGATTTTTATGTATAAGTGGTAAATAAAATACATGTTTTGTTTTTTCATTCCACGTAAAATTTCTATTTCCTTCTTCGGTTTTTTCCTTCCTGTATATTAAACATAGTGTTTTTTCTTTAATAAAATTGCTACGCGATCACGCTTTATTTTTTGTTTTTGGTGGGATTTTATTCGTGATGAATGAATATTTTTTTGCTGAACTAATCTGTCTTATTTTGAATATTTAAATGACCCAGTCATAAAGCTAAGAAATCTTGTGCCGATAAGGTAAACGGCATAGATGCAGGTCAGGATGTACGAACAAGGAGGGGGTTGTTTATATTTTTGATAGATTGGTTATGTTGAAAATATACTGCTAATTATACTTTATAGGTAGAGATAATATACCCATAAATAGAGTTTATTTTTTCTGAAAAGCCATTGCTTTCCATCCTGCAACATTATTAGGCAATAACTCTGCGTCATCGACATTATTATACTTTACCTAAAAGGAGTGAGATGTGAATTTAGCGAATTGGCGTATCGGCTATCGATTGGGAGGCGGGTTTGCCGTCCTGATTCTGATGTTATTTGCTGTGAGTCTATTTTCTCTGTCTAAACTATCCGGCTTTCAGGATGGTGCCAGAGACATCGTCAAAGAGGTTTATCCACAAACGGTAGATGCTAATGATCTCATCGATAACGTGAATGGGCATTTTGTCGCCTATTTGCAGATGATGTTGGTATCCGGTCAGGAACAGCGTCAGGGATATGTCGATCGGATTATGGCGTACCGCAAGGAAATTAGCCGTCTGCTTGATAATCTGGAGAGCGATGCCTCAGGAGAGCGTTCCCGCAAGCAGGTGGGAGTTGTTCGCGGGTTTCGTGCCGAGTTCATCAAGTCCGGTGATCAAATTATCAGTGATGCGTTGGCGGGTAATAACGACGTCGCCATAGCAGAATTCAATAACACCCTGAACGTGATTCAGCGCAATTACCGGGACTCGGTGAAACAGTTGGTGAATTACCAGGACGAGGCGATGAATACGTCTGTCGAAACCATGGCAGACGTATACAGCAGTACGCGTCTCATTTTACTGCTTATCTTGGTGCTCGGCGCGGCGGCTGGCGCACTGATTGCCTGGTTGATCACCCGTAGCGTTACCCGTCCAATAGAGCAGGCTTTGCATGTTGCAGATCGAGTGGCACAAGGCGACCTGACCTCACACATCACGGTGGCCAGCAAGGATGAAACCGGGCTGCTGCTACAGTCGTTGGATCGCATGAATACCAGCCTGAGCTCGATTGTCGGCCAGGTACGTGACGGCGCGGAAACGATTTCGACGGCAGCGTCGCAAATCACGGCAGGGAATCAGGATCTATCATCGCGCACCGAAGAGCAGGCCAGCTCGCTGGAAGAAACGGCAGCCTCGATGGAGCAACTGGCATCTACCATTAAAAATACGGCGGAAAATACCCAGCAGGCGACGGAGATTGCTAATAAAGCCACGGGGGCGGCGAAACAAAGCGGTGAGGTAATGCTTTCCGTCACGCAGAAAATGCGTGGGATACACGATTCATCCCAGCGTATGGCAGAGATCATCGGTGTGATCGACGGCATTGCGTTCCAGACCAACATTCTGGCGCTGAACGCGGCGGTTGAAGCGGCGCGTGCAGGTGAGCAGGGGCGCGGCTTTGCGGTGGTGGCAGGAGAAGTTCGCTCGCTGGCGCAGCGTAGTGCGACAGCAGCACGAGAAATCAAGGCTCTGATTGATGATTCCGTGGGCAAAATCCGTGAAGGCATGGAGCTTGTCGATACCGCTGAAGAGACGATGGGGGGATTAACGGCCCACGTAAGAGACGTACACGACATTATCAGTGAGATTTCACAGGCCAGCCGCGAACAGAGTGATGGTATTAACCAGATGAATCTGGCAATTGGACAAATTGATACCACGACACAACAGAACGCGGCCCTGGTTGAAGAATCGGCTTCTGCGGCACAGTCTCTGCAATCACAGGCAACTGTACTGGCGGAAGCGGTGAGTGCGTTTAAAATACAGTCGTATAGCCGTGGTAACGCTGCGTCTTATGCCTCGACGCCGGTGAGCACACCCATGCTGGCGCTGGCAAATAAAGCGTAAATTTGCTGTCATAATTTGCCCGCGTTGCGGCGCAACGTCTGCTTCATCAGGGGGGTAATGGCCTCCCTGATTCCGTTATCTCGCTATACCCGTCATACTTAAAGCCGCTTGTGCGTTGGCAATACTCGGCTCATCTCTGAGCCTCGTCCATCGGGCCAGCGCTAGCGCTGCTCAAATCGGTCTAAGACCGATTTGTCGCACGGTTGCCGCATTACAAGGCCATAAATGGTCCTTGCCCTAAAGGGTCAACGCAGAGCGTTGTTCAAAACGTCAACGTTTTGTCACGCAACTCGAATTATTTAGGGTATATAGAGTAAATCTTTTTTTTCCCCTGCTTATTCAGTTTGTTGTCCTTTTTTAAGAAATATTCCATCTATTTATTTTTAATATCAAATATGTCTGACTATCATTTGATGTGGTTGAGGCGTTATTTTTGTTAATTATTGTTGAATTAACCTGTGATTTTTCCGATCGAAACTTAATTTTTGATAGTTGTAATCTATTTATTGTCTGTTTTTGAATGATTTAAACGATCAATTTGTAAAGTTTAGAAACAAGTTGCCGATAAAACGAATAACACAGGAACGGCTATGGATGCACGAATACGGAGAGGGAAGGTCATTATCTCACCTCGATAACGTCTCCGCGGTCTTATCAATCGTATTTGTACCACTGTTAGATTTATTGCCACTTTTGCACCTCAACACCTGAGGAAAATTATTTGATTTTTGATCGCGCCCCTCATGCTGAGAGCGTGCGTAAAAATGCCTGCCTCAAGGTATCTCTGGTATATCAGAAGGAAACCGCTTTTTCCTTCGGATAGCCATTCTCCGCCCTGTGGTCTATCAAGCTGCGACATGTGCGCAACTGACCTTGCTATGCATTACCTAAAAGGAGTGAGACATGAATTTAGCAAACTGGCGTATTGGTTATCGATTGGGGGCTGGATTTTCCATCCTGATACTGATGTTGTTTGCCGTAAGTATTTTTTCCCTGTCTAAGTTGTCCGGCTTTCAGGACGGTGCCAGAGGCATTGTCAAAGACGTCTATCCACAAACGATGGATGCTAATAATCTCATCGACAATGTCACGAGTATTCTGGTGGCGTACCAGCGGCTGATGCTGGTTTCGGGTGAGGAACAGATCCAGACAAACGTTACTCGCGTGAATGAATTCCGCCAGGAAATTGGTCGTCTACTGGAAAAGCTAGAAAGTCAAACCGTTGAAGAACGTTCGGTCACCCAGCTACGCGCGATTCGCGCGATTCGTACTGAGTTTCTGAAGTCTGGCGATAAAATCATTAGCGACGTGGTAGCGGGCAATCGGGAAGCGGCGATCGAGGAGTTCAACAACAACCTGAACGTGGTTCAACGCCAATACCGCGATGCGGTGAAGCAATTAGTGAACTACCAGGATGATGCGATGGATACCTCTATTGAAGCCATGGCTGAGGTATACAGCGAGACCCGTATTATTCTGCTGCTTATTTTGGCTCTGGGTGCCGTATTTGGTGCATTAATTGCCTGGTCGATCACGCGCAGCGTAACCCGGCCGATACAGCAGGCTTTGCAAGTAGCAGACAGAGTAGCGCAGGGCGACCTGACCTCACGTATCACTGTTACCAGCAAAGATGAAACGGGATTGCTGCTGCAATCGTTGGATCACATGAACACCAGCCTGAGCACGATTGTCGGGCAGGTACGTGACGGAGCGGAAACGATCTCGACGGCGGCTTCACAGATTGCCGCAGGTAATCAGGATCTGTCATCGCGCACCGAAGAGCAGGCCAGCTCACTGGAAGAAACGGCGGCCTCAATGGAACAACTGACCTCCACCATTAAAAATACGGCGGAAAACACCCAACAGGCGACAGATATTGCGAATAAAGCCTCTGGTGCTGCCAAGCAAAGCGGTGATGTCATGGTGTCCGTGACGCAGAAAATGCGCGGTATTCGCGATTCATCCCAGCGTATGGCCGAGATTATTGGTGTGATCGACGGCATTGCCTTCCAGACCAATATTCTGGCACTGAACGCGGCGGTTGAAGCGGCGCGTGCGGGTGAGCAAGGACGTGGCTTTGCGGTGGTGGCAGGCGAAGTACGTTCTCTGGCACAGCGCAGTGCGACGGCCGCGCGTGAGATCAAGGATTTGATCGACGATTCTGTGAACAAAATTCAGGAAGGCATGTCGCTGGTGGATACTGCTGAAGAAACCATGGGCGGATTAACCGGCTATGTCCGGGATGTGAATGAAATCATCAGTGAAATCTCGCAGGCCAGTCGTGAGCAGAGCGACGGGATTAACCAGATGAATTTGGCGGTTGGGCAAATTGATACCACGACCCAGCAGAATGCGGCTCTGGTTGAAGAATCTGCCTCTGCGGCACTTTCTCTGCAAGCACAGGCTTCCGTGCTGGCGGAAGCGGTGAGCGCGTTTAAACTGCTGTCATATGGCAACGGCAAAGCCGCTTCTTATGCATCGTCCCCAACACGTACCCCAACGCTGTCTTTAGCACCTGCGACGCCTGCAAAAGATCAGGGCAACAATGGTGACTGGACTACGTTCTAAGGCTGACTGTGTAAGACGCTGAAACACAAACGCCACCGTTTTTCGGTGGCGTTTTAGATCGTGGATAAGAACGCGAACGAGTGACGGCGCTACGCTACACCGTTTTTCTGGAACCATGCCAGCATCCGTTGCCAACCGTCACGTGCGGATTCTTCATGATAGCTGGGGCGATAATCGGCATGGAAAGCATGCCCGGCATCGGGGTAGACGATGATTTCTGCCGTCGCGTTCGCAGCGCGTAGCGCCTGTCGCATGATATCCACTTTTTCCAGCGGAATACTCTCGTCTTTCGCTCCGTATAACCCCAACACGGGCGCTTCCAATTCCGTTGCAATATCGACGGGATGTTTGGGGCTGTTCAGCGTTTTCTCACCGGTAAATTTGCCGTACCACGCGACGGCCGCTTTGAGTTGCGGGTTGTGCGCGGCGTAGAGCCAGGTGATACGCCCGCCCCAACAGAATCCCGTGATCGCCAGCTTGCTGGCATCGCCGCCCTGTTTAATCGCCCAGTTGGCGGTGTGATCGAGATCGGACAGCACCTGTGAATCGGGAACCTTATGCACCAGCTCGGTCAGGATTTGCTGAATGTCGTTATAGTGGCTGGGGTCGCCCTGACGGAAATACAACTCTGGGGCGATGGCCATATAGCCCTGTTTAGCCAGCCTGCGGCAAACATCCTGAATGTGTTGATGAACGCCGAAAATTTCCTGCACCACCAGAACGATAGGGAGTGGTCCATCATGGTTCGCTGGCCTGGCGATATAGGCGGGTAGCTGCTCACCCTGAGAAGGGATGGTGGTTTCACTGGCAACGATACCGACAGAATCCGTGGTAATGATGGAGAAGCCCTGAGGTTCTGCTGCCGGGGATAACCCTTGAGGAAGATGTTTGAAGGTCGTCTGTTCATCGGTCTTCATTACGCGCTCTCCTGTTACCGGCCTGCCGGGTTTCATGTGAAAGAGGGATGTCATGATAAATACTATCAATGATTAAAGAATCTACACTAGAAGACAATTAATCGGCAAAAATGAATTCCGCACTCAATAAAAAGTGATTTGTGTCACATTTTTTATGTATTTTGAATATTGTTTCTTTTTTATAGGTGACTGGCATCACTTAAAAAAACGTAATGATGCGCTAAAGTCTTTTATTAGACGGATGCTTACAGACTGCGACAAGCAGCTTCGGTGAGGCATTCGGCGCGATTTCTCGAATACCCAATTGATTGCCCGGGAGGCAGTTATGTCTACATCTGATGTGTTCCATCTTGGTCTGGTCAAGAACGATTTACAGGGCGCGACGCTGGCTATCGTGCCCGGCGATCCTGAGCGTGTCGAAAAAATTGCTCGCCTGATGGATAACCCGGTACATCTGGCATCACACCGTGAATTTACCTCCTGGCGTGCAGAGTTGGACGGCAAGGCAATCATTGTCTGCTCGACAGGTATCGGTGGGCCGTCAACGTCAATCGTGGTAGAAGAACTGGCGCAGCTCGGTATTCGCACTTTCCTGCGTGTCGGTACGACAGGGGCGATTCAGCCCGGTATCAATGTCGGTGATGTTCTGGTCACTACCGCCGCTGTCCGTCTTGACGGCGCGAGTTTGCACTTCGCGCCAATGGAGTTCCCAGCCGTGGCTGATTTCGGCTGTACTACCGCGCTGGTGGATGCGGCGAAGGCATCTGGTATCGCGTTGCACGTGGGCATTACGGCGTCTTCCGATACGTTCTATCCCGGCCAGGAACGTTATGACACGTTCTCTGGACGCGTGGTGCGTCGCTTCCGCGGCTCGATGGAAGAGTGGCAGAGCATGGGCGTGCTGAACTATGAAATGGAATCTGCCACGCTGCTGACCATGTGCGCCAGCCAGGGACTAAAAGCCGGCATGATCGCGGGCGTGATCGTGAACCGTACCCAACAAGAAATCCCAGATGCGGCAACGATGAAGCTGGCCGAAACCACTGTTATCAAGGTATTGCTGGATGCGACACGTCGCTTGTTAGCCGCTGAATAAGCGCAAAAAGTGATGATATTTTGGGCTGGTCATCGCAGAGGCCAGCCTTTATCCTAATAACTTGTTCTGGTTTATTGGGTTAACCTGCGACGCACTCTGCGTGTGTAATACGGTTGCCTTGCTCGCCTTTCAACCTCGCAAGGAGATGTATGACCGAACCAACGTTGCTTCATCCCTCTTTATTACCGCTGGACGGCGGAATCAACTTCCGTGATTTAGGTGGTAACCGTGCTGCTGACGGGCGGCTTATCCGACACGGTAAACTTTTTCGCTCCGGTTCGCTGGATTTGCTGAGTCCTGCTGATTGTGAACACCTTACTGGCGTGCCGATTTCTCACGTGGTGGATTATCGGGATGCCGATGAAATTGCGCAGAAGCCCGATGTACTGTGGACTGGGGCTAATTATCACGCTTATCCGGCCAATCCTTTACGCCACGAAGTGACGGCCAATCTGGATTCGTTGGGGTCTGATGTGTTGGCGGCCTTTGATTCCCGCGCGTTTATGTTAGAGCTCTACCGCCGTTTGCCCTTCAATAATTCTGCCTATAAGCAATTGGTGTCGCTGCTATTACGACCGGATGAGGGTGGGCTGGTACAGCACTGCGCCGTGGGAAAAGATCGTACCGGTATCGGTTCGGCGTTGGTGATGTTTGCACTGGGAGCTGATGAACAGACCGTGATGGAAGATTACCTGCTCACGGATACCACGCTGACGCCATTCCGTCAGCAGTTGCTGGCGCATTTATCGGAAACGCTGAATGAGAAAGCGCTGGGGCAGTTCTCTTATGTGCTCTCCGTGCAGGAAGAGTTCATCGTGACGGCGTTGCAGGCGATCTATGAACGACATGGTTCGATCGATAGCTGGCTTGAAGTGGAATACGGTCTGGATAATCGTGCGAGGAATTATTTGCAGGATAAGTATTTGGCGTAGGGTCTGTGTTTTAGGCCGGTCAACTGACCGGCCTTTATTTTTGCTTCTGTATAGCTTTTACTGCCGGGGTGATTAGCCCGTATTACGCATGCCTGCTGCGACACCGGCGATGGTGACCATCAGCGCCAGCTCCAGATCGGCATCCGGTTGTTCCTGTTGGCGTGAGCGATGCAGTAGCTCTGCTTGCAACACGTTCAGCGGGTCGGTGTAGACGTTACGCAGTGCGATGGACTCGGCGATCCACGGCAGGTCTGCCATCAGGTGATCGTCGTTGGAGATCGCCAGCACAATGCTGATATCGGCGGCCAACTGATCGCGCAGTTGCTTCCCTAACGGCCATAGCTTCTCTTCTACCAGACGCTGATCGTAATACTCCGCCAGCCATAGGTCGGCTTTGGCGAATACCATCTCCAGCATGCCGATACGCGTTGAGAAGAACGGCCAGTTGCGACACATTTCTTCTAACTGTCCCTGCTTGCCGTCATCTACCACTTTCTGTAATGCGGCACCTGCACCCAGCCAGGCTGGCAGCATCAGGCGGTTCTGCGTCCAGGCGAAAATCCACGGGATCGCGCGCAGGCTTTCTACGCCGCCGTTCGGACGACGTTTGGCCGGACGCGAGCCCAGCGGCAGTTTACCCAGCTCCAGCTCCGGCGTAGCGGCGCGGAAGTACGGAACGAAATCAGGGTTTTCGCGCACGTAGCCACGGTACATATCGCAGGACACGCGTGACAGTTCGTCCATTACCTGATGCCATTCTTGTTTTGGCTCCGGCGGTGGCAGCAGGTTCGCCTCCAGGATCGCACCGGTATACAGCGCCAGGCTGCTGATGGTGACTTCCGGCAGGCCGTATTTAAAGCGGATCATCTCGCCCTGTTCTGTTACGCGCAGGCCACCTTTCAGGCTGCCCGGCGGTTGTGACAACAGCGCGGCGTGAGCCGGTGCGCCACCGCGACCGATGGAACCCCCGCGTCCGTGGAACAGCGTTAGTGCGATGCCGGCTTTCTCACAGGTTTTGATCAGCGCATCTTGCGCACGATACTGCGCCCAGGAGGCAGCCATCACGCCTGCGTCTTTCGCAGAGTCGGAATAACCGATCATGACCATCTGCTTGCCCTGAATAAAGCCGCGATACCAGTCAATGCTCAGCAACTGCGTCATGACATCGTCAGCGTTGTTCAGGTCATCCAGCGTTTCAAACAGCGGTGCGACAGGCAGAGCAAACGGGCAACCAGCTTCTTTGAGCAGCAGTTGAACGGCCAGCACGTCGGAAGGCGTGCGCGCCATTGAAATAACGTAAGCGGCAATAGAACCCTGTGGCGCTTTCGCGATCACCCGGCAGGTATCCAGCACTTCTTTGGTATCTGCACTCGGTTCCCAGTAGCGCGGCAGCAGCGGGCGCTTGGAGCTGAGTTCGCGGATCAGGAAGGCTTGCTTATCGGATTCTGACCAGCTTTCATAATCGCCCAGACCCAGATAACGGGTAATTTCGGCCAGCGCGTCGGTGTGGCGGGTGCTTTCCTGACGGACATCAATGCGTACCAGCGGTACACCGAAGCAGCGCACGCGACGCAGCGTATCCAGCAGACGACCGTCGGCGATGATGCCCATACCGCAGGTTTTCAGAGACTGATAGCAGGCGTACAGGGGTTCCCACAGTTGCTCGTTGGTAATCAGCAAATCTTTAGGGGGCAGGCGTTCTTCACCCGTCAGACGTGCTTCCAGATAGCTCAGCGTGCTGCTCAACTGCGAACGCAGTGACTTCATGATCGCGCGGTACGGTTCTTGTACCTCGTTGCCACCGGCCAACTCCAACAGCTCCGGTGTACATTCGGACATCGATAGCTCAGAAACCAGTACCTGAATATCACGCAGGAACAGGTCGGCGGCTTTCCAGCGGCTGAGCAACAGCACATGACGAGTGACTTCTGCCGTGACATTCGGGTTACCGTCGCGGTCGCCACCCATCCACGAGGTAAAGCGTACCGGTACGGCGTCAACCGGCAGACGGTAGCCGAAAGCCTGTTCCAACTGCTCATCCAGCTCACGTAAAAAGGCGGGTACGCCTTCCCACAGACTGTTTTCCACTACGGCGAAACCCCATTTGGCTTCATCTACCGGAGTCGGGCGAATTTTGCGGATTTCATCGGTATGCCAGGACTGTGCGATTAACTGGCGCAGACGACGCATGATCTGATTGCGCTCATAATCAGCCAAATCGTTGTGGTCGAGCTGCTTGAGGCAGGTGTTCACTTCTACCAGTTTGTGGATCAGCGTCCGGCGGGTGATCTCGGTCGGGTGTGCGGTCAGGACCAGCTCGATCGACAACGATTCTACCGCGTCGCGGATATCGCGTTCGGTCAGATCTTTATTTTCTTTTAGACGCTCAAAGGCATTGGAAAGCTGTGCCGGGTTACTCGCTGCTTCGCCGTGTGGTGAAATCGTATGATATTGCTCAGCGGTATTGGTCAGGTTAAGGAACTGGCTGAATGCGCGGGCAACGGGCAACAGCTCATCGTTAGACAGGTTTTGCAGTGTAGTCAGCAGTTCCTGACGATGTTTTTCATTACCTGCACGGGATGACTTTGACAACTTGCGGATTGTTTCGACTTTATCAAGGATGTTTTCACCCAGTGCTTCCTTGATAGTATCGCCGAGTAGTTTGCCGAGCATACTGACGTTACTGCGCATTGCGGAATATTGTTCGTTCATAGTTACCCTGACCCACCCCTACCATTTTTGTAAGTTTATTTCACTTGACATATTTTTACGCACTGCCTCCATCTAGCCACGATAAGGCGTGTTCGTCAATTGACGATTCTTTCTTCTCCCTATTCTTTGTACTTGCATTGATGCGGACTTGGCAATTTGTGAAATTTAATTACAGCGGCGCGGATATTAGGTGAACTTATACACTCGCCATCCTTCGCGTGTAGCGCCGGTGTTGACAGCCTTTGGTCGCCTGAGGGGCTGGCAGTGTTTGTCTCTGTACCGCAATGAGCTGAGGCTGACGTAAACAAAAAACCAGAGGCAATCTTATGGCCCTTCCGATTTTTATTTATAAGCAAGACCAAAAAAATTTGTCTTCACTTCCGACTAATTTTTCTACATCAGTAGAGTCTATTTTATTTAAAAATGAGGTTCCGACACCTCTAAAGAAAAAGCAAAAATCAAAAGAGATGGGTTTAATATTATTTAAGTCGGATTCATCTGTAATCGCATAAATACGACCTGAATCTACTTCCAATAAAACAGAATAGGGATCATTATAGGTAACAATAAGTAAATTTTTAGGGCGTTCACCTTTCCCCCACCACTGAATTAAATCATTTTTACTATTTAATTCGAAAAGTTTATCAAGATAGCTACCGCCATTCCCAAACATAAAGCTACCTAGGGAAAAATTATTTAGATTGTAATTTAAGACGAATTTTTTAAATTTATCATGTAACGTAATATTTAACCGTTTTTCTAATGTACCAACTTCATCAATAGAAAAACCGCCTTTTTTCATCGTGAGATCATCCATATCTCCTTCGAAAATAGAAAATTTTTCATGCAGCTTAGATTCTATTTCCGTTAACTCCAGTAGCATGACAACCTCGCTTTTTAAGATTTTTATAATAAAGATATTCTAAAAGAATGCAATATCACTCCAGGAAGTCAATTAACTTCAATATTTTTTGATATTCAGCGTTGTCAAATTCCCCATAAGCTAAATATCCACAAAAATTGCTATGTAAACTCTTCAGTTCAGATTTTTTTACATTTTCACTTATCAATACGCGCATGGCGGATTGATAAAATTCAATACCTTGATCTCGATTATTGTGTTCTGAATCAGTTATGATGTCAGCTAATAGAGCCATTGCACTATCTATATTCATATTGGCTTCAGACCTTTACGCTATCAGATCCCCTGCATTATAGTAACGATATCGGTGGCCGTTGCGGTAGAGTGGGGCAGGATCATTATTAAGACCGAAAACATGTGTAGTGGCTAATCAATGGAATAAATCACAACATTTCTTTTAATTTTATTAGATCTTCTCTTTCTAGATTTTTATACTCACCATCGAAATCAGTATGACAAATAAAAATTTTATCACTACCGATTGCTGCGTATATCCCTTCGGACATTTCATTCGGATCAAACAACCCCGGCGGTTCTGAAAAACAACCGTCTAACCCACACCAACTCACTACCGATAAATTTTCAATAAAATATAATAATGTTTTCTCTGTTTTATCAAGCCAGTCATGCGGATGAGCGTTGAATTTAACATCCCATAACCATACAACCCAGTCATCACCAGTTATTCTTTGAGATTTTAATTCCACATCATGCCAAATAGTTGAAGGGAATTCTGGCGGAAAATAATTCACATCATTAGAATATGAATAAAAAGTTTGTCCATTAACATCACCAATCATACTGTTCCAATAAACGCCTAATGCTTCCTTGAGTTTCATCATTTCAATCTCTAATTAGCACCTTGTTGCACACCTGTAATTATCTGTGTAGCTATGTAGCCTTGATTTTGACCTGTTTTATAAGCCATATAAGTAACCCGATTTTCATCCATAAACCATAAAAATTTTGACCGCATTGCTATCCATTAGTACATAATCACATGGTTGTTTTTGATTTTAAAAAGTAGACTTGCTACCATCATTGGCGTTTTTCTCGGGGAAATGGTTATATTCCTTTCGATTTAATTAAGCAGTTAATTTAATATTGCAGTAACCTCTGTTGGATTTGAAATTTTAACTTCCAACCACATACCTGTAGTTAAACCAAATCCGCGTAAAAAAATATCATCATCAATCAACAGCTCACAGACATCCTTTAATATCTCTCCAACGATGTTATTCACCCATTTTTCTTCTTCATGATAATATCGGCTGATTTTTATCTCATTAGTTGATACTATTATCAACTCGCAATATCTAAAAATATCTTTCACCGCCCTCATAGAAAAAAGAGTAGCACCATCAGTATGTAAAACAATAGTTTTGCGATCCTCTGATAACGTCATGCTTGAAACAGAATAATCAGAGAGAGACAAATTACGTAGTTCTGTTTTAGTTAACTTAATCATTATTGAATGACTTTACCCAAAGAACATTATTCCAACAATCTGTCTTAAAAGACGAGAAATCAGTAATTTCCTTACCATTTGAAAAATGAGTAATAGGGAAATCCTCATCGCTGCTTAAGGGTTTAAAACTGCTTACCACATTACAACGTAAACGTTGTGACAAAATCTGAGATACCAGGTTGGTTAGAGCAGGAAGATAGCTACTCTCAACAGAACGTAATGACGTAACGAAATCAACCTCATATAAGAAATCAATTTTTTTTAGTAATTCAACCCACCGAAGATTTTCATCTGTTTTAAAGTTATTTTTATCGATGTAATCATTATACTCATCAATGGAAAAATAATTATACTGTAATATATTAAAATCAATGTCAGCCCACCCTATCAACTTCACTAGTTCAGTATGTAAATGACTTTTATTAGGGCAGTCAATTAAAAATCCAGATTTTGTTATCATGTATTAACACCTCTAAGTCGTACAGTTTCTGACTGTTAAATAATATCAATGCGTTTAAATGCATTGCATAATTACCAAGATGTTGGATAGTGTTATTTTTTTTATTATTTTCACAGTGACATTATCACGGATAACCTGGGTTTTTTGCATGAAAAATTAAATCCGTTCAAAATGAAATCCATTAGTAAATAAACATAAGGATGATTCTATCTTTTCTTATTGCATACTCAAACCATATAGCTTTAATGTAACCGAAACTCGATTCTTTTCTATGGAAGGATCTATCTTAGGAGATCATTGAACTTCTTGAATAACTTTATTATTTCGGCTATGTCAGAAAATTCCGCTCTTTCATTTATAATGTATTTCTCCGTGTCAATAAGTATGATCTCCAACATACATGACTTATCATCCCATACCGTAAATTTGGCGATCTTATTTTCACCTTCGAAATCAACAACCAAACTACTCGTGTACTCATTTCTGTTAATTTCAACTTGGTGGGTACTGTTAGATAGGATCCAGCCATTTATTTCATTTAACATTTTCCTCTCTTTCTTTCGTTTATGTTTTTTAATCCAATAAAAATTCCATTCCGATCATATACCCATCACTATCAAAATCTAAATATATTTCTGGACCCTGATAATTTTCTATTATTGTTCGCAAAGCAACATGCCTAACAGCTACTCCGGCCTTTCCCTTTCCCGGGTGATTTGGTAGAACGAGGTAAGCCATATCACCATCACCATTGACTTCTAAATTAATTTTATTTTTTTTCATGTCATGTTCTACAGTTAATTTTATGCTTGTTTATAATAACTCTAAGACGTTAGCCAGGCGATTTGAATATATTACATTATCAGATTTATTTACAACCTCGACAACATAATCATCAGTGATATTGAATTTATTAAGGTGGTAATAAAAAACAAAATCATTGGGATGATCCGTTACGACGTTTTCTTCATAGACAACCTTATCTTTATTAATAATTTGGAAATCCAGGAAGAAATTATCTAAAGTTAATCGACATTTAAGCAAACCCGTAAATTTACAACCTTTTAATTTCTTTCGCTTAAAAACCCATTCATTTATAAATCCCGAATTTTCAAATTCATCGATTGCATTAACTATAAGATCTTTGGGCAAAGAGTATCGACCATCGACCTTATCTAACCCATTAATGACAAGCTTAGCGAAATATTTATTTAATTCACTCTTTAATGTATGGAGATATTCATTTTCATCAATGAATATCTCAACACCAAGGACATTACTTGAATTAACGTATGATTCACCAATCGGATTTTTTCTACCAATAAAACAGACTCTATTAAATCCAGTAGTGTCATATTTGGCTTGTTTTATACTTCTGCCAAGATAATTACATAATGACCTAGTTAACTCTTTGAACGGATATGTTAATTCTTCTCCGTAATCCAAAACATCTGGATAAAGGTATATATCTTTTAATATCATGATACGTTATACCTCATTGGGTCTACTTTTCGTCTCTATTTCTTCTTACATCGTTACTATATTGCCCGATTTTCACATCATCGTAACGATGTCGGTTGTAGTAACGTCTTGTTTCTGCACCGTACAACAGTCTCGCAGGTCCTGTTCGCCAGGTCAGAGCCTGTCAATCTGAGTGGGCGGATTATTCTCGTAAACTTGTCGCCTAATTAGTGAGTTATTAATACAGATTAAATTTAAAAACATCCTCTTTAAATCCAGAGAATTCATCTATTCTATTAAAGGCCGACAACAATCTTACAAATTCATCTGGGTGATTTTTCTTAAAAATAGAGCTATTCCGCCATTCTACTATTAAGGGCTTATCTTCATGATCTATGGGGACCATAAAATCATATAAAGCATCTGAATTTCTTCCAAAGTAGGGGCCAAAGTCAAACTTCTTCGAAAAGTAATCATAAACATCAGTTGGCGTTTTTTGTTTCTCACCATCTAGAGTAATAAATTTCATGTTATTAACCTTTGCATTTATTTCTGTGGTGTACTGTTGTCCCTGATAATGCTACTCGCTGTACACTTCCTCGCTTGCCGCATCGCGTAGATAACGCTGTGGTGGGATAGGGGGGGTTCTTCGCGATAGGCTACCCATCAGTATATTTTCCCTGAAGATTTAATTGTTTAGAATATAATCTCATAACGCTTTCAATTGAGAATTGATCATGTTAATAACATCACCCAGAATACTTTCTTCATAATAAGAAAAATTAGCATATTGAGCTATTGCTCTGCACCGCGACAGTTCTTCCATTATTATTATCTTATTTTTAAGTGATAAATTAATATCTTTTAATTTCACTAGTTTATCGATAAAAAAACTGGCATTTTCACTTTGCCCATTATTACTTAATTCAATTATCAAGTTTTCAAGAGATATAGTTAATTCATTAGGTATTTTCACCAATTAACCCTCATGGTTTTTATTATCTATGGTTGGCGTAAGTTTGAAGCAAAATATTGATATCCAGCTTCTGGCGTTTCTGCCATTTCCCTACTCACCCAGGCTCCTTTAGAAACATAAAACCTAAATAATATCAATTTTTCTATCTGTGAGTATATTTTTGAGTTTTTCAGAAAATTAGGATCATTAATTGTAGCCCGATTTATTTTACAATCCCAGCGGCTCAATTCACTTCAATAGGCTGTGAACGTAAATTTTAGGTCTAATACCGCCGTGTAAACCTATCGGATCTAGAGACAACTAAAAGCAAAATAGTCGGAAGGATCGTCTCGGTTGCTTCTGGTGACTATATTAAAATATTCCTTTATCTTCCACTGCGCCTAAAAATATATCCTGTAAATCACCCTGTATCTCATCTTCATCCGAAATAAGTTTGAAATCATTATCAATGCCGGGAGGGAAATGAGTGCCATCAATAGCCCCCAATATTAGAGACGCCGTATCTATAGATACTATTTTAAAAAAATCAAACACGGATTTTTTTTCTTCTTCATCAAGGGATGACAACGTTATACTTATTTTTCTATATGCATCGTTACCATTGGTCTTATTTTCATTTATCGTTTTTTCATAGTGCGGTAAATTATCATTAAATATTTCTTTGAATATTCCGTCAACGAATTGCTCGTCCTTTTTCATTCTATTCATCACCTTGTTTTTGGATCATTTCCCTGTTCCTTATGTGGGGGGATAACGAGGAACTGACACCGACGGGCGATCGACTGACGCAAAGCTGATTAACTCGCCAGTCGCTAATACTGGGTAACATCACCATTCCGGCAGAACGGGGGAATATGCTGGTTGCATAAAATAAAAAATCTGACGGGGTGTTGCGATCGTTTTAGGATTTTTTTTATAAAAATGCTATCTCTGAACTTCCTATTTTTTTAACTGATAGACCTGAGAATTTAATACCTATTCCGTGTTCCGTATCGCCACTCCATCTAAATAAAAAGCCAAACTCATTTTCAATGTCAGGGGAAATGTAAACCTTCATCAATTTAAACGACACATCCTTGTTTTTGTAAACGCTATAAACATATGAAGCTATCTTTTCTTCTGATAGTTTTAAAAATTCATTCTGATTTTTCAGTATGAAGTTAATGTCGCTTACCATTTTTTCATCACTGGAATCTGATTCTAGATAAATCACTTTAATCTTATTCTCATTAAAAATATCAAAGACAATATTTACTGAGATACCTTCATCATCTTCATAAAAATCAAAATCCTCAATGTCCATTTAAAGCTCTCTGTTTATAAATTTTAGGTGATTTAGCATTATTTATTTTTCCACTTGGTAGTGCGGATCTATAGCGTCGTGCTCAATCTTAATGGCCGTAGGCTCGAAGAGTCGGTACTATTACCAGCATATTGGTGTTCGCCACGGTGGAAAGAGATCGAGTTATTACTGGAACCATAATTAATCCTTAGCAACCAGGTTATAAAATAAGTAACCAAAAGGATCATAAGATCCCTTTAAGTATTACATTCTCTGGCATGGATTTTTATTCCTCTCTTATGTTATATTCTGAGGGGCTTGTCCAAGATATAACTTTGTATTTGCCAGAATAAACACCATTACACTTATAATAAGCCATAACCTCTGAAGGATACCAACCATATCCGAATGAAAATAAAGCATCCATCTTGACCAATTCATTTATGATGATTATTTTTTCTTTTTCATCCACAACCTTCTTTACCATAAATTCTTTGGAATAGTTAAAACCAAGTGATTTTACTTTTTCTTTTAAATTATCCCCAAATACTTTAAGTTCCAACACATCGTTTGAAATATCAATAACAATAATGGCGTTGTTTGGCATTGCGCTCATAACACATTCTCCTTCAATATAGGAGGTTTATCCCACTAATATTCTGAGGGTTAAATTACTACGATTTCTATTCAAGAGGGAATGTTGATATAGTAAAAGATAAAAATAATCTATTTATGAGTAATTGGACTCAACTATTATCTTGCAATAAAATCCCTTCATTTTTTCATTGGCGGTAATTAATTCATAAACAATGTCATCATCAATGACATTGTTTATATAACAGGTTAGGTACGAATATTGAATGAAATTAACAAATGAAAAAAACATGTTGTTATAAAATTTTCTATCAGCCACTCCCTTCAATAAAACATTATATCTATCTTCAATGATGTTTATTTCACATACAGAGATAGCGTCTTGTGAAAGGAAAAAGTCCCTTATTTCAAAATAAATCCCTGAATCAACAATCAACGTTACTTCATTTAATTTTTCATAAAACATAGCTCACCTTAATTTAGGCTTATAGGTACTACCGTTAGCACTCTTAGGATGAGAATAGACAGTGACGATTGGTTCGGTAACACGTCCTGTTGCTGGCATAATTGTAGTTGTTGCTGAAAACAAAATATCCGGAAGGATTGTTTTTGGATGTTTTAATTACATTGACTGTTCAATGTTTATATATTCTCTGTTTTTTTTATCAAAAAACACATATAAAAATGAAACATCATTTTTTAAATTAGAGATGTCAATCTGGCCAATAAATAACAACGGACTGTTGTTATTTATTGGCCAGTCAGGAGATTGCAACCATGTTGGTTTTTTCTTTATAAATTTGAAGGACGAGTGTATTTCATTTTTCAATAATATTTCCAATTCCCTTCCTTGAACTCCTTTGCATTTATCGATAAGATGTTTTAGATAATCACCGCTAATATTAATCCATGATGGCTTCACTTTCAGCATAATATCGTATATTTTTTCATGTTCCTCATTGAATTTAAAATCAACCCCCTTGATTTTAAGGAACTGTGAAAGTAAATCTTTTGCATTTATTTCACCAGGTAGTGATAATAAATCGGCTTCAAGAAGATAAGTATATATGCTTCCAGACGCGGTATATGGAGGTATGTTTATTTCTTCAGATAAAATCAATTCAATATCTTTATTGTAATAAATCTCATTTCTAAAATTTTCTGATGAAATACTTCCTTCAAGATAATTTTTTATGATGTCAATTTCACTCATTTTATTTCTCTTATAAATGCCGATACGGTTTGAGAACCGCATGTTGTTATCGAGTTACTTTCTTAAGATTAATTGAGTTGTTAACATTATCACCTTCATGTCGCTGAGAAATATTATGGTGTCATTCATATGATTTTTTATTTGAATCAAGAGGGCGTTTTCGCTTTTTATCAGATCTAAATTCTTGTTGGTAAACCCTCCAGAGCCCTTAGGATAAGCATATTTATTTCCCCAATATCGAGATCCTACCGTGTCCCAATCAGGTATAGGCTTATCAATCGCTCGGTATTAACCCAGAGGATTGTGAACGTAAGCCTGTGGCTTTATCCCCCAATAGCCCTATCGGATCATAGGAGTGATTCCAGTACAGTCGCGCCTTTTATCATGATTAACTATTGAAGACTCGGCCTTTTTAGGACGCGTTTTTGGCCTGTTTAGTACATCCGTAACCTGAACACCCGACGCCCCTTTTTCCCCTGGGCACGCTACCGCCGCGCTATGACTTCCTTGTCTGCCTGCCCCGTATCATAGCAGCGGCGATAGTTGCCAGCATTATCGTTTTGCTGCTATGGCAAGCCCAATCCCAACTCTGTTATCAATTTTAGACGCCGCTGATGGGAAGAGAGCGGCTTTATTACTGGCATGCCAGTGATTGTCACTAATGACGACGTTATTAGATCGTGCGATGTCTGGGACAACTCAATGTTCACGGATGTCCCTGACTGTTAGGCTTGATGCAGCGCCTGACTGACCGCTTGCCGTTGTTCCAATAACGCGGTGCTGGTTCGGTCGCGGGGATAAGCCAGATTGACCGGCAGAATCGCACTAATCCGACCTGGCCGGGGTGACATCACCACCACCCTGTCGGCTAGAAAAACGGCTTCTTCCACGTCATGCGTCACCAGCAATATCGTCAAATCCGTTTGTCGGCGAATCTCCGCCAGACGTTCCTGCAACTGCTGTTTGGTCAGTGCATCAAGCGCGCCGAAGGGTTCATCCAGCAAGAGGATGCGTGGCGTCGACACCAGCCCACGGGCAATCGCTACACGCTGCGCCATCCCGCCCGATAGTTGATGCGGCCATGCGTCAGCAAAGCCTTCCAGCCCCATCATCTGAAGATAGTGTGTAATACGCTGCGTAGCGTCCGCAGAGGCAAGGTTGAGGTTAAGCATGCCGAGGCGAATATTATCCGTCACGGTGAGCCACGGAAACAGGCGCGGTTCCTGAAACACCAGACTAACGTCGTCGGGAATACCGTGCACAGACCGATCGCCAATCAGAATGCGCCCACGTTCGGTGGTATCAATCCCAGCCGCCAAACGCAGCAGCGTCGATTTACCGCAGCCGCTGGCTCCGATGACCGCAACCAGTTCGCCCGCGTGCAGCGACAGATCGATGTCCTGTAACACCGTCAGCGGTGCGCCGTTGACGGTAAAATGCTTGGTAATGTGCTGAAAATGCAGGGACATAGACTCTCCGTTAACGGTCACGCAAAGCGCCAGCGGGTCAGCCGCCGTTCAGATAAAGCAATCAAGCGGGAAAATAGTGCGGCCACGATCGCAATCAGCACCACACCAGCCATGATGCGATCGGATTCAAGCAACTGCTGTGCGCGAATCATCATGCCGCCCAGCCCCTCTCCCGACGGCATGAAATACTCTGCGCCAATGGCTCCGGTCCACGCATGCATCAACGCCAGCCGTAAACCGGAAAAAAGTGGCGGTAATACGCTGGGAAGCACCAGCGTGCGCAACGTCTGTATGGGCGTAAGGCGCAAAACCTGAGCCACTTCCAACAGCGCAGGGGGAAGTTGGGCGATCCCCTGACGGGTTGCCAGCATGACGGGAAAGAACGCGGCTACGGCGATAAATACGATTTTGGCGCTCTCCCCTAAACCGAACCAGGCCGTGATCAGCGGCAGCCAGGCGAATAGCGCCACGCAGCGCAATGCAGACAGCGCCGGATTAAACAGCCTGTCGGCGATGCGCCAGTTGCCGAGTAATGCCCCCACCAGCGCACCGATCCCGCTCCCCAGCAGAAAGCCCTGTAGCGCACGCAGCAGGCTGGCATTCAGGTCGGCCAACAGCCCCCCCTGAACCAGTCCCGACCACAGCGCCTCAATCACATCACTCGGTGCAGGAAGAAAAGCCACGTTCACCCACTCGCGCGTGCTGCTAACCTGCCACAGCGCAACCAGAACCAATGGCGCGAGCCAAGGCGTCAGCGACAAACCCGACAGCGCAGAGCTCAGGCTATCGCGTCCCAGTATCGGCGCAGGCCAGTGGATCCAACGACGCTCCAGCTTCAGCAGCACGCGTTCCCCGGAAAATCCCAGTATCCCGATGATCAAAATGCAGACAAACACCAGATCCAACATAAACAACTGGCGACTTTGTACCAGCAGGTAGCCCAGCCCTTCGCTGGATGCCAGCAACTCAACCGCAATCAGCGCCACCCATCCGGTGGAAAACGCCAGCCGTACCCCCGTCATGACATACGGCAACATCGCGGGCAGAATCAGGTAACGCAGGAAGGCGATGGGCGGTAAACGCAGGCTACGCGCCATTTCATGCAACTTTTGTGGCGTCTGTTGAATACCGGCGCAGGTGTAAAGCGTCACTGGCACCGTCACTGATTTTACCAACACCACCAGTTTCAGCGCTTCACCAATCCCTAATGACAGCATCAAAAGCGGTATCCAGGCCAGCGTAGGAATCTGTGCGATGACGGTGAAGAGTGGCATAAATAGCGCATTCAGGCGTCGATTCAGACCGAACAAACTACCAAGTACCAGACCCAGCGCGATGCCGCCGCTAAAACCAATCGCAAGCCGCATCAGGCTGATGGGCAACTGGTGAATCAGCTCTTCGGGAACAAAATCCCGCGCACTGTCGATGACCGCCAGCGGCGAAGGCAATATTTGCTCAGACATCCACCCGTACCGACTGGCAAGCCACCATCCGGCCAATACCAGCAATGGCACGATCAGCGATGCGATTAACGATATGGTCAGCGCAGGATATCCCGCTGACAGCGCAACCGCGGGCAATGAAGCATCAGAAGCGGAGCGTATTCGCAGTGTGTATTTGGGCATCATGCTCGTCGGTATCCGGCTAGGTTATTTTTGCGTCAGCAGAGATAAACGTGTAATCCCCGCCTGCTCGACATCGGCTAGCAGCGCCGCTACGGCACCATAATTGGCCTCTTTGTCTGCTTGTACCTGCACCACCAAATCGGTATTACTCGCTTTCGCCTGCTGCAAACGCGGCACCAGTTGCTCACGTGCCAGGTTTTCTTTATTGATGAAGACGCGCTGTTCAGCATCAATACTAATCACGATCGGATCGGCGCGATCGGCCGGGGCTACCGCCGCCGTTTTCGGTAGCTGAATAGGAATGGCATTGGTCAGCATCGGCGCAGTAACGATAAACACCACCAGCAATACCAGCATGACATCCACGAGTGGTGTGATATTCATTTCACTCATGACGTCGTCATCATTACGCGAGGTAAAGGCCATCTCACACCACCTCTCTCAAATTCTTTACGGAGAAAGCCGCAGAGGATGGCTCTGTGCTGGCCTGAAACGTACTGACGTGAAAATCATTCGCCTGCATCACGCTGTAAACATCATGGGCAAAGTCATCCATATCCGCGACGGCCAGCTTGAGACGGCGTAAAAAGTAGTTGTAGATCAGCACCGCAGGAACCGCGACCGCAATCCCGATTCCGGTGGCGATCAGTGCGTTACCAATCGGTCCCGCCACAGTGTCGAGACTGGCAGAACCAGATAGTCCGATCTCTTGCAACGCCGCCATAATGCCCCAAACGGTGCCAAACAGGCCGATAAACGGCGACGTACTGCCGATACTCGCCAACACCGCCAGGCCGCTTTCCAGCGAGCGGCGTTCGCGCTGAATCTGCTGTTGCAGCGCGCGCTCGACCCGATCGGGAAGATGGATACTCAAAGCAAGCTGACCGCTAATCCGCTCCGGCGCTTTAACGGCAGCCAATGCCAAATTAGCCAGTGAGCCAGGCTGTTTCGCGCTGGTTTCCGGTGTCTGGCTGACGTCATCCTGCTGCCAGAAAGCCGCACGGAAACGCCGATCGCGCCGCTGTGCCAGCCGGTATTGGGTGAACTTCAACAGCCCCAGCCCCCAGGTGACGAGAGAAAACAACAGCAGTAACAGAACCACTGCGCCTTCAGCAGAAAAAAGTTCAATGTGTCCGAGTGTCATAACCAATACCTCATGAGTTCAGCGAAAAATCGACAGGAACCACCACCCAGCCGCTAACAGGCTGATTGCCGCGCCGCGCTGGAACAAAAGACCAACGCACTACCGTGTCTCTGGCAGCGTCGTCCAGCGACGGGTAGCCGCTTGATTGATGAATACGAATGGTTTGCACCTTGCCGTCAGCACGTACCTGCACATTTAGCAGCACCGTGCCTTCATAACCGCGGCTAATCGCCACATCGGGATAAGACGGCGCAGGGTTATGCAGGTAATCAGCATTGGCCAGCGGCGGCGTCAGTGGCGCATCAACGGGCTGTACCGCCGTCTTTTGCGCTATCGGGGCAGGCGTTATTGGTGCCGCTGCCGATGCGGTTTCCGTCTGGAGCTGCTGCGTTGGCTTAGGCGCAGGGGCGCTCTTTTTCACCGGTGTCTTTTTCAGTACAGGTTCAGGTTTTTTCTCCGGGGCCGGTTTTTCCGGGGCTGGGGGTAGCAATGCACGTTCATCCACCAGCGGCTCGGTTATCGTCGGCTCTTCCAGCGGCTGCGGCGTCGGTGTCTCAGGTTCGGCAACCGAAACGACCTCTTGCTGCACAGGCTCTGCCACCATAGAAACCAGTTCAACGCTGACAGGCTGTGGCCGGGCAGGCACTGTAGCCGGTGGCGTTGCCGCGCTGTTGAACAACGCCAGCACCGCTGCGTGCAATAGCAACGTCGCTATTACCGCTAGCCAGCGTTCCGGTCGGGATGAAATCGCCGTATTGAGCTGCGGTAAACGCGGCTGCACCGTGCCGTTCACCTGCTGAGTGTTAGCATGCGGCGTTGGCTCCGGTGAATAGGGCCGGGATATCGGTGCGGCTCCCGCATAGAGTAATTCCGTCATGATGGGTTGCTCCTGACAATATATCTTTATCGCCCTATTTTACGTTGCAGGCGTCAATGACTATTTCACCTGGAATAGCGATTGGGGTAATCAATTCTTCCCGACTATTTAATAAAGTCAACGTATGTATCTGCATATCTATATTCATTTCATTCTTTATTTAATAAGACGATAGCGTTAATAATCGACGCCCAGACTAAAGGGAAAAATTGCTTCCAGGCTAATGCATAGTTGGAATAGTTTTTTTTCGTCCGCTGCATAGCGGTGAAATAGACGATGAATACTGATTTAGCTATTTATTAAAAATAATAATGCTTTTTTTGTATTAGTCAGTTTATTGCCAAGCCTTTAAATGTGGTTCTGCAACGATATGACGCCGTTCAAAACAGGCGCAATAACACAATTTCTATTCATCGATTTCATTACTGGCGGGTAAAAATAATGACGACATCAGGACGAAAATGGTTAGTGACCAGCGTATTGGCAATGGGTATCGCCTGGTCAGGCATCACCTCCGCAATCACTGAAATTCGGATTGCCGCGCCAGACATTGGCGCGGGTACAAAACCCAGCGGCGGTGGCCTGCTCGATGTCATCCACAGTCAAAAACTGCTGGAGCGCGAGTTTAGCAAAGATGGGATCAGCGTACGCTGGACGTTCATCAAAGGCGCTGGCCCCGTCATTAATGAAGCGTTTGGCAACCATCAGGTCGATGTAGCCTATCTGGGCGATTTAGCCAGCATTATCGGTCGGTCGCGCGGCCTGGATACCCGCGTGATCGCCGTAGCGTCACGCGGCATCAATCACTATCTGGCCGTGGCAAAAGGCTCCGGTATTGAGAAAATTATCGACCTGAAAGGCAAACGCATCGGGATTTTTCGTGGAACGGCAGGTGAACTTTCCTTTGTCAGCGCGCTTGATTCACAAGGCCTGAAACCGTCTGACGTTAAACTGATTAATCTCGATTTCGCGGCAGCCAGCGCGGCGTTAGCAGCCGGACAGATTGACGCCACCTGGGGCGGTAGCAATACGCTTTCATTACGGGACAAAGGGCTGGCAGATATTCCACTCTCCAGCCGCGACCTGAACGGGGCGGGTCAGCTCAGCGGCTTCCTGTTGGTGGATGAGAAATTTGCCAAAGGCAACGAAGATATTCTGCGGCGCTTAGTTAAAGTTCAGCGAGAAGCAGCAAACTGGGCTAGCGACAATAAAAATAAAGATGAATTTATTCGGCTATTAGCGACCCAGTCAGGCTACCCGGAAAATATATTACGCGTCGAGTGGGATACGTTACCGCCATTAACTGAGCGACTTTCACCCGAATTGGATACCGCTTTCGTGGAAAAATTAAAACGCGCCGTCACATTAGCCGATGAATCGCGTCTTATTCGGCAACCGTTTGATGTCGATAAATGGCTGGATGATTCTTATCTAAAAGCAACACAGTAATTTACCCCCCCCAAAATTATAACCACGTATTGCCGTGATATTCACGGCAATCGGCCACCTATTGACGACATTCGGAAGACGCCATGTATTTTAAAAAGCACCAACCGTATTTAAAAAAACACCAGCACAAAATAACGTCAGGCATTTTAATGAGCTGCGTTTTAACGCTCCCCGCCACAACGCAGGCAGCCGATCCGCAAATCGCAACGGATAATGTTCCTCAAACCGAGGCGACAACCGCCGCCCCCGTCCAACTAAAACGCGTGAAAGTGAACGCCCAACGTGCACCCATTCAGCCACCGACCACGCTGGCATCGGTAATCGACGGCAAAACGCTCGAAGAAGAGCGGCTCTACCGCTTTGAGGAGCTGTCACAGCTAGTGACAGGTCTGGATGTCGATACCGTCGATGTGATGGATACGACCGTGACCATCCGTGGGATTGGCGATGGTGGCGAGAGCGGCACCAATATCGGTATGCCGGGCAGCGTGGGGCTGTTTGTCGATGGCGTCTATTTGTCCCGCCCCGGCGTTATCTCTAACGATTTGCTGGATATCGACAGCACCCGCGTGCTCAAAGGCCCGCAGGGTGCCGCCTATGGCTTTAATACTACCGGCGGCGCGATTGATATTCGCACCCGCAAACCGACTTTCACCCCCGAATATTCACTAGAGCAATCGTTCGGACAACGCGGCTATCTGCAATCCAAACTGATGGCATCCGGGCCACTCAGCGACCACTGGGCAGGGCGCATCAATCTGTCACGCACTGAACGCGGCGGAAATGTCACGAATATCGAAAACGGCCATAAACTCGGAGGCAGCACCAATAACGGCGTGCGCGGCCAATTGCTGTATCAACCCAATGAAAGCTTTAGCCTCAGAATCACCGGCGACTACAGCGATTCGACTCAGCGCCCCGTTTCGGTTCTGGTGAGCGCAACCGACGCTTTTCGCACTCGCGCCGAACAAACGGGCCTTAAGGTCGTCGGCGGTCGTCAAGTCGCCATGGATGACGAGAACGTCATTCGTGTTGCGCAAGGCGGCGGCTCGGTCGAGGCCAACTGGAAACTGAAGAGTGGATTTAGCCTGAATTCCCTCTCCTCATTGCGCTATTTCCGCGTCTTGCCCAGTACGGCGGACAACTGGAACATTCCGCTCTATAACGACAGCGGTGCCGATGTACGCGATCGCGTCTGGTCACAAAGCTTTTGGCTGGATTCGCCCAAAGGCAATAAGGTCGATTACTCACTCGGCGTCGATTACTGGGGAGAGAACCTCGATACCGAGGTAAACAGTCGCTACTACAACGACAATCGCGTGCGGACGTGGGTAGGGAATGGCTATCAGGGTATTAACGTGCAGCGCTTTGGTACGCTAGATGACACCGTTTATTCCGTCTATGGTCGCGGAACCTGGCACGCTGCCGATAAGCTGGACGTCATCGTCGGCCTGCGCCACACCTACGAGAAAAAAGAGGGAACGTTTGTCCGCAGGAACCGCGCAACCTTCGATTCTGGCCCACTCTCGCAAACCAACCGCCTGCCTTCAGGCTCTGTCAGCCTGAACTGGTTTGCGGCACCCAACGTCACTCCTTACCTCACGCTGGGCTACGGGGAAAAATCCGGCGGCCTGAACGTGTCATCCGGGGCAGCAAGGCAGTTGGGGATTGACTCGTTGTACGTCGATCCAGAGAAAACTCGCTCGGCGGAGCTGGGGGTTAAAACCCACTGGCTACAGCGCAAAGTGGAATGGAATACCGCGCTGTTCTGGAGCGTCGTCGAAGATTTCCAGAATAACGCCTATGACGAAGAAACGGATACCAGCTACCTGATTAATGCCGGGAAATTCCGCTCACGCGGCGGGGAATCTCAGCTAACGCTACGCCCGCTTGATGGTCTGAGCATCAGTCTGGCCGGTACGCTGCTGGATGCCAGTTATCTGAACTTCCCTAACGCCCGCTGCCCGGCAGAAATTTCCGCCGTCTCGTGCGATATGTCAGGAAAGCGCGTCTTCAAATCCCCCACGCTGAGCTACAACACGCGCGTGCGTTATCAGTGGGATACGCCAAACAATCTGCAAGCTTCGGTTTCCGGGCAATGGTCATGGCGGAGCTGGGCTTACGGTACGCTCGATGATTCCGAGAGCAACCGTATTCCGGCCTACGGCGTCCTGAACCTGTCTAGCGGGCTGAGCGGCAAGCAAGGTGACAACCGCTGGAACGTATCGCTGTGGGTGAAAAATGCGTTGGATAAGAACTACTACCGCTCCGTCAGAGGCTCCAGCGCCACGACAGGCGTGATTGGCGAACCGCGCATGGTCGGGATATCGGTCGGGTACGACTTCAAGGGGTAATGTCATGAAGCAGATGACGTATTCACGCCGACGCTTCCTACGTGACAGCACGCTGCTGGCGCTGTCGGCACCGTTCTGGACCTCTGCTGCTGCGCCTTTGGCAGCGGCTTCCAACCGCACTGGCGAAGCCGCGCCGCAGGCCAGCCTGCGCTGGCTGGACGGGCAGATCCCCCGTTCGTTTACGGGCGTCACCTGGGGTGTGCCCTGGCCGCAGGGGGCGGTGCGCAGCGATAGCGATTTCGCGTTGTACGACGCGCAGCAGCAAGCCTATAGCCTGCAAAGCTGGCCACTCGCCCGCTGGCCAGACGGCTCGATTAAATGGTCGGCACATGCTCTGGGCGGCGATGCCGCGCCGAAAGACGGCCTGACGCTGCGTCCGATTTCCGTTAAGGACGTGCCGACAGGTTCAGAGATGGTTAGCGAACACGCGCGCGGCTGGACAATCGATACCGGCCATATTCGCTGCGTCATTCCACGTTCAGGTTCTCGCCTGATCGAAGAAATATGGCGAGATGGTCGGCTAGCGTTAACCAACGGCAGGTTGGTGCTGCGTATGCAGCGCGGAGCAGAGACAGACAGTACGCTGGCGCAGGACGCCTATCAGGGGGTGATCGACACGGTTACCGTGGAGCAAAGCGGGTCGCAGCGCACGGTGATTGCGCTACGCGGCACGCATCACGCCGAACCACAGGGGGTTGCGCACATCCCCTTTATTATCCGGCTGTATAGCTATGCGAATACCGATTCGCTGCGCGTGGTGCACACCTTACTCTATGACAACGACAACGATCTCCTCAGCCTGAAAGGACTTGGGCTGGCGTTCGACGTTCCGTTACGGGGAGAGTTGCACGATCGTCATGTACGCTTCGTCTCGGATCAGGGCGGGCTTTTTCGTGAAGCGGTACGCGGTCTGAGCGGATTACGCCGCGATCCTGGTGCGGCCGTTATCGCTGCCCAGCTAGCGGGGCAAGCGACGCCGCCGATAGCAAATTTCTCACCGGAGGTCGGCAAACGGCTGGATTATATTCCCGCGTTTGGCAGCTATCGCCTGACCCAGCACCATCCCGACGGTTTTCAGATCCATAAGCGTACCGCGACTGGACAGGGTTGGCTGCTTTCCGCCACGGGAGAACGGGCAGCAGGCGTCGGCTATCTGGGCACGCCAACAGGCGGCGTGGCATTTGGCCTACGCAATTTCTGGCAGAGCTACCCCGCCTGTCTGGAAATCGACAATGCCCACACCGACGTGGCAACCGTCACGCTGTGGCTGTGGTCGCCGTGGGCAGAAGCGATGGATATGCGCTTTTATCATGATGGCTTGGGTCAGGATACCCATGACAAACAGCGCGAAGGGCTGGCGATCACCTATGAAGATTACGAACCGGGATTCGGCTCGGCGGTCGGCGTAGCACGCACCAGCGAGCTGTTTATCGATGTGCTGCCCGCAACGCCCGACGCGGAAAATCTGGTGACGCGAGCACGGCGTATGCAGCAACCGCCGCTGCTGGTGGCAAACTCACCGGATTTGTATCGTGCGCAGGCATTTGGATCGATGTGGGCTCCGGCCTCCGCGGCAACACCTGCACGAACCCGTCTGGAGGCGCAGTTGGGGGCGTATTTCGACGCCTACCAGCAGGAGGTCGAGCAACGAAAATGGTACGGCTTTTGGGATTTCGGCGATGTCATGCACACCTATGACAGCGACCGTCACGTCTGGCGCTACGATGTGGGCGGCTACGCATGGGATAACTCAGAGCTGAGTACCGATCTGTGGCTCTGGTATTACTTCCTGCACAGCGGACGCGCCGACGTGTTTCGTATGGCAGAAGCCATGACGCGCCACACCGGTGAAGTTGACGTGCATCATCTGGGGCGCTTTAGCCCGCTAGGGTCCCGGCACAATGTCCGCCACTGGGGCGACAGCGCCAAACAGTTGCGTATTTCTACCGTCGCTAATCGCCGTTTTCTCTATTACCTCACCGCCGATGAACGCATCGGTGAACTGATGGATGAACAGGTTGAGGCGCTGCGCACGCTAAGTGCGGTGCTGCCCGGCCGCAAAATCGGCCAGACGTATCCCGACAACCCAAATCATATCAGTCTGGGTTTCGGCACCGACTGGGGTGCCGTGGCGGCTGCCTGGCTCACCGCTTGGGAGCGCCACGGCGATCCAGCGATGCGCGAACGCTTGCTCAACAGCATGCAAACGCTGGCCGCTCAGCCACACGGTTTTTTCACTGGTAGCGCAGCCATCGACCCTGATACCGGCAGATTCCTTCCCGCGCCTGCGGGTCAGGTAGAAATTTCGCATTTGAGCGCGGTTTTTGGTCTGACAGAAATCTGTAGTGAGCTGGTTGAGGTGCTGCCCGATCCGGCTTTTACGCACGCGTGGCTCGACTACTGTCGGCTGTATAACGATCCGATCGCGTTAAGCGCAGCCGTAGGTAAAACGGTGAAAAAGCTCAATCTGGCTCAAGGCCATGCCCGGCTGACTGCGTTTGCCGCACGACGGTTGAACGATCGTGCGCTGGCGCAGCGGGCGTGGGCAGAATTTACCGCCGGCAGCGGCGGCATTGCTAACCCAACACTCACGCAGCGACGCCTGACACCGCCTGACGTGCTTTACCCCATCAACGAACCGGTGATCAATTCCACCATTGATAAACATTCCGGCAGTACCGCGGTAACCAATCTGGCGACCAACGCCGTCGCCCAATGGGGATTAGCCGCCATCGCCCTGCTGGCCTTGCTGGATGACATTCCCGCTTCTTCTTAATGCCGCCACTCGGCGGCACGTTACAGGACATCATCATGATTGACCCTAGCTGTACTGAAAACACGCTCCTCCTGTCGCCGCAGACAGGCGGCACGCACGACATTATCGAGTCCCCCCACCGTGCAGCGCTTATCTGGTCCACTGATTCAAACGGCCAGCCGCTACGCTGGCAGGTGGAGCGGGAAGACCCTGAACATACAGCGATCCAGACTACGCCTGAGCGTCTGACGTTGGAGAGCGCTGCTGGGCTAACACTCTGGCTGGATGCACAGCTCTCAGGCACCTATCGCATCGCCTTCACACGGGAAATTCTGGTTGCGGATCGCCCACACGACCGCGTGTCCGACCTTAACCAGTTCTGGGCCGCCCGCGATCTGCATAATCCGAAGCTGTTTGCCCGGCACGGCAAGCTCAACGAATATGACAGTCTGAACCTGTACTATGTCGGGATGGGTGGGAACTGGAACAGCACCACGCGCTTTCGTTACTACGATGGTCACGGCGAGCGCCTGCTACTTGGCGAATACACTGATGCCGCGCATCTGCTGCGTCCTAACCATCGCTATCGCATCGTGATTGACGTGGATCGGCGGGAAACGCGTTTCTGGGTTGATGACGTGCTCTATTTCCGCGCCAGCTACCCGAACACGCCTGCTCCGGGTTATTTCGGCTTTCGGACGGTATTTTCACGTCAGGAAATCAGCGAGTTCAGCATCACCCCGCTGTAAGCGACACTGGCACGCCGTGCAGGTCGCCGTCGACCTGTACGAAAGTGTCGATCAGTTTATGCACCAGCAGAGACAGACGGGCGTCCGCCAGATAAATGATGCCGTAGTGGGTGTAAAATTCGTCGGTGTTGTCGTCTAAGCCTGCAATCTTCAACATATGAATGCCGTGCCGATCGGGCTCATTGAAATGATTCGTCGTCCCGATAGCATCCGAATGGCGTACCACGTCCAGCAGACTGTAGCCATTTTCACACTCAATATTGGTGCGGATATCCAGCTTACCGCTCAGTTGCACCAGCGCACGGTGCAGGTTGGGTGGACGAATCGTTGCTGCCAGCGGGTAGGAAAAGAATTGCTCGACGGTAATCTCTTCCTGAACCGCCAACGGGTGCCCGCTGCGGCAGCAAAACCCCCAACGATGCTGGCTCAGCGGCTGTACCCGATAGCGGGTATCGAATTCAAAATTACGCATATCCGCTACAATGAAATCCAGTTCTTCGGCCATGAGTCGATGGCCCAGCGCCTGCCAGTTATCAACACGAAAGACCATCCGCACCTTGGGATACAGCCGGGAGAACGCCCCAATCACCTGCGGCATCAGCCAGGCGGCAGGTGCCGGGCCGCAGCCAAAATTCACTTCGCCCGCTTCTTTTTCATTGAACTGCTGGATATCGTTAAATAGATCGTGTGTCTGATTAATCAGGCGACGTGCATGTTCCAGCACCACCAGTCCTTTCGGCGTGGGCTCCAACTGGTTCATGCGATCGATCAGACGGGTGCCGATGGTTTGTTCCAGAGACTGGATGCTGCGGCTAAAGGCAGATTGGGACAGCTTCATCGCCTGTGCCGCCGACGTAAAATTGCGATGCTCAATCAGGGCAATAAAGTGACGCAGTTGGCGAAGATCGATATTCATAGCGAGGCGTGTAATCAGGACGGAAGGAGTTTTCAGGCTAACAGGTTTGGTCGTGCAGAAAAAAGAATAAAACCGTTTTTTATATGCTCAGTAGTTATATGTACAAGGGCGCGGCTAGCGTATGACACCTCATTTCAACACTGTCATCCGTACACAACGCTTTGCCGCCTACCATAGCAACAGAAATAGCCACAGCCCCTCAACCATAAAGGCCGCTGGCTGGAAGCGTTGAGCTTTATGACTGGGATGCCAGCGATCGTCACGGTGGAACGCGGCAGGTTGATTATTGAGACCGAGATTACTCTGTAGCGGCTAACCAGACCATAAAGTAAAAAGGCAGAAGGATCGTTGTAATCGCTTCCGGCTATTTTTAGTGTGGTTCCGTTAGCTTTTATCATTTTTTATCAATGCGATTCCCTTGGGGTTACTCCAATCTAAACTTTCTTTTAGAATCGAGAGCGCATCTGTATTATTATCAATGCTATACACCTCATCAAATTTATCACAATCAACTAAAGTTAACGCTGCCCAATAATCTATTTGGCTTAAAAAATCATTAAATAATAAATGAATTGGATTATTAGTTGTATCTATGTGTTTGTTGATGCACCATTCGAAATCAGAAATTTCGCTCCCCTTCAAAACATATGCTGAATAACTATTCAAACAAACATGCTTACCTAGTAATATTTCATAAGATTGAATGTTTTTATCAAATTCAAATAAAACCAAATCATTCCATTTATATAGTTGGGGGGCTTGAGAATATTTTTCTTCACCCCATTCAATATAAACCTCCTTCCAATTAAGAACGTTAATATCTATATTATTTGGCAGTAAAATTGCAAATGAAACATCCATAAGATCACCTTCCTAAATTTCCGCTAGTGGGATGAAAAATGATTGACTCTCCCTCTTTCATCCACCTTTCCCTCATGTCAGAATATATTATTATGAGAGTTTTATCTATCCCTGGAATTATTTCCGAAAAATTACGCTGCGATTTCATAGTCCACCGAGGGGGTGATAATCCAGTGTCGAATGTTTGCGATGCTGATTATAAAACACCTCAATATAATTGAATATCGCGTTCATCGCTTGTTCTCTGCTGACAAACAGCTTTGCTGTCCCACTGGCAGACTGCGGAACGGCAAAGCGTCACGATAAACCCCAGTTCAGCAACAAACGAGTACTGGCAGCGGTGCCAGTCGCTGCTATGATGTGGTGCAGGCAGACAGGGATGTCACAGTATGACGGTAGCGTGTCTGGGTACAAACGTGTGCGTCGGAAGTTGTGGGGTATTAAGTTGTTAAATAGGCCGAAATCGCCGCCAGAAAAGGCAATGACTTCAATAGCAAGGCACTAAAATTTAAAATGGCGGAGTAAACTTCTCCGGGCAATAAAAGTACTAAACAGTAATATGTTCATATTTATAATCGGAAATATAAACCATGAATAGCGATGCAAAAATAAATTTTAACTTTGATTGTTCTCAACTTATTTCTTTCAAGTTTAGCGATACAGATAGGAATCAACTCAAAGGATTAGAGTTGATTGAAAATATGGGATTCAATGTATTAATTGATCATAATATTAAAGAAGTGAAGAAAGAGTATTTTAGATCCAATAATGATGAGTTTTTTATTGAATTTGAAGATAAAGAATTTGTTGGTGATATTGAGGATTGGAGCGACTTCGATAACCCCCCCGAACGAATTATAGATTTTGTGAACAGTATATTGAGACTAAAGGAATTAAATGGATTGCGAGGCGTTAGTATATTCATTTCTATTTTTTCTGAATTGGGTAAAACATCCAATTGCATTATTGATATAAGTCCGGAGGAAATGATGAAAACTCTCTATTTTATGTCAAGAAGCAATTTTGATGTTTGGGTTGATAATTTAACCATACATTTAATTGACTAGCCTTTATTTTACGGTGCCGATGATTGGACTGGACGACTGTGATGAGGAGAGTTGGTGGATGATAATGGGGAAATGACGCTGGTATAATAATAAAGGTGGCTAAAAATAAAGTAGCCGGAAGGAATAGGGTGATCTTTTCGGCATGTTTTAGTCAAAGTGAGCATTAAATAATAATGTTAAATCAATAAAATTCTCTATTTCACTTTCGCGTCACCTTAAAATTAACACAAAAATCGTAAAATGATGAAAATATAATTGCTACACTATTAGGATTATCATTGATTTTCTATCTAATAGACTTAACGAAATCGCTTTTAATATCAATCCAATAATCCGGCATGCTGTCACGATGGAGTGGGGCTGGATTATTATTGAGGTCAAGGTTAATCTGTAATGGATAACTAACATGTAAAATAAAAAATGGAAGGAGTATGGGGGATTCAGGATATTATCTTAATATCATTCAGATAAAATCAACTCGGATATATTATCGATCATTTTATCCTTAAAGAAACCATCATTATATAATAATTTAAGGTATGATAAATCGAGAAAATGTTCTATAAAATTAACACCATATTTTTCTAAGAAAACGATCATGTCCGAGAAAAAAAACGTATCATCAGAATCTAAATCAAGAGCACTATCTATATTAATTGTATCAAAACCCGGTATTTTATTGAACCTAAAGGAAATTCCACATGTATAGTGCGTTAACTTAGCAACATCTCTTGATTGATCAACGCAAATTCCAACTTCAAAGGTAAAGTTATTACTATATCTAGATTTTTGCAATGCAATTATTATTGCAACATCCTTCTCGCTCTTTCGCCAAGAATTTCGTTTTTTAATAAAACCATTACATTTAAAAACAGAATTAATTTTTGAAACTACACTCTTTTCGTCCATGATTTGCATCACTAGTTAAGGTTTATGGATTATAAGCAGCTAATGCGCCAGTCCATCTGCCGCTATGGTTTTAATTTAAATCTAAACAATACGTTATCTGGTTCGCTATGTAATTTTGTTGTCACTATCACCTCATCATTATCTATAATAATATCTTTAAATTTATAATGATATGCTAATTCATCAGGTGGAGTAATTAATATAACCTCATTAAAAATGACATCATCCGCACGCGTGATTTTTAATGAAAGCCGAAAATCCTTAATTGAATGATTACAAACAAGAGAACACGTTATATTCTGATTTTTAAAAAACCTCTTTTTATGCACCCATTCATTTACATATCCGCTGTTCTCAAATTCATTAAGAGCAGAAGTTATTTCAGCAATTGGCAATATATCTCCACATTTATCCAACCCTGATTTGATGATTTCAATAAAATAACTATTTAAACAATAAATGGTTGTGCTTTTATATCTACTCTCGTCGATATAAATATCAACATTAAGAACATTTGATGAATTAACAAAAAAATATTTAGATGGGTGTCTTTTACCCACAAAGCAAACGGTTCTAAATCCTTTGGAACTGTATTTTAAATCCTTTATTTTTCTTTCAAGAAAATTACATATAGACCTACTCTGTTCCTTAAAAGGATATACTATTTCCTTTCCATAATCTTCTAATTCAGGGGAAATATAAATATTCTTCAATATCATGCTCTATGATGTCTCCTTAGGTCTAACGTATTTATATTCTTATCTGAATTTTTAAATCCCCAATCCAATGTTTTTTCCTAGATCCGGGATCACCGCTTCCTGATGAAAAAAACTGACATTATACTTCTTTCTGCCTACTTCGATAATCTCATAATCATGCTGGACTTTCTGCTAATTATTAGCGTTACCATGCAGTGCCTTCTCCTCATACCGGTTGTGGAAATAAAAATACGGAAATATTATTACGATCGCTTCCAATTATTATTTATTTTTTTCTTTCAGGGTGATATGTCGATATCGAGAAGGATGTATTTATTGCTGAACCTATATCATTGATACTTTCATCAATAGGAATAACGATAATATCATTGTTCATCATACTTTCCCAGGCTTTGATATTATGATTATCAAAAGGAATAATTTTTATTTTTTCCTCATCAAAATCTTTATAAAGGAGGACGATCCGGCAGTTTTTTATTAACCCGGTATACGACCTTGCACCTACCCAACTACAAAGCTGTTTTCGTAACTCTTTAAGTTCCCATGGTTTATACGCAGGATCAACTACATCATAATTATCTATCGCAGCCAGCGCTTCTTTTCCTAACGTAGTGATATCCACGTTTTTTGGCAATGCTGCGGCTAATGCGGCATTCTCACTGGGACTATCGACTATATTTTTAGATTGTCTTGAACGCTGAATAATAAAATATTTATCATTGTATTCATAAATAATAGCATCATATATTTTCATATCATTTCCTATAAACAACCGATAGTTGGCGGATCCATTTTTATAATTTTTTAGGAGGAAGCACCGTTCCTTTCATAGGACCACTTTCTATAATTCCATCGTGCTGCCCAATAAGCGGGTAACCCTTCTTTGGTTTTTGGTGTCGATAATGCGCAGGGGATCTCAAGACAAATTCAAATAAGAATTTAACTTATTCCAAAAATAAAAATCAAACGTACTTTCTTTATTTAAACCAAGAAGAGTTCCAATTCTTATATAATGTGGGATATCGATATTATCAGGGTTGAAACCTATAAGCATGAGATCTATAAACATTCCTTCATACGCCATTTCATATTCACCGTGCGCTAAGAAATGATTGACAGAGTTAATAGTTTTCTCGTCAAGATATTTTCCATAAGTATCAATCAGTTTTGAAATTGAGCTCTTTACTTCGATATAAAATGTCATCTCATCATTAATTTTCATATCACATTATAGTTTTTGGGGTAGGTGGAACATTGGTTGGATACGTTGTTGATATTTCTCTGAAAGTGTCGGATGCATTGGAGGGTAGAAATCCACTCTAATTTTTATCCCAGACCTCATTTCTGTTACATACGGTGAGTCCCATTTACTTACATCAGAAGTTGATGAGGGATCAGTAGTAATGTCTGATGCCTGTGGGCTGAGATGGCGAGCACAGTTGGGAAGCGTGCTGGCGTAATAGTACCAACAGCTAAGAATAAAAAACCGAAATGATCGTGAGATCGTTCCCGGGTTTTATTAACAATAATCTTAAATAATATTAATCCATTTTATAAAGCCGTCTCAAGAAAGATGTAAAAGAAGAATCAATGTTAATAATATTTCCTCCATCTGGGGCATATAAATGAACTTCACCCCAATCATCATATTTTAATGAAATAAATATTATATTACCACCAAGGTCATAGGAAAAAGGTACAAACTGCTTATACCCCCAGACACCATTCTGCCCATTATTAGGTTTTATTTCATGGATGTCTTCAATTAGCCTTTCAATAGTTAATTTTCCATGTTTAATAGGATTAAATCCATTTACAGGTAACCCCCATAATTCAGCTTCAACATCCGATTCAGAAACGAATCCACCATTGATTTTAAGGTAATGATCTTTAAATGAATCAGGAATGGAAACCGAGAAAATAGATTCAAAATCGCTCATTTCTTGGGGTGTTAATTTTTTTTGAGGAGAGATTAGTTCGGCCATGTTTAACCTTCGCCATGTTTTAAAAGTATATTTTCCCTGTAAAAAGTTGGCGCTGACTTACATCACCAATATGGGGAATTCCATTGTATGCATCGGTTCTTACTAACTGCGTTATTCCCATCCCTGGTAATCATCTAAATGGTGATAAACATTATTACTCCCATTTAAGCTAGAGGTCGAATTCTACCCAAACTCAGCCTGATTTACAGCTTTAAAATCTTCCTAATAATCACCAGTGTACTTTATCTTCATTATCGGATGAGTAGGACTACTATCAGGTTTAGGCGTTCTGGATTATTATAGAGAGCATTACTATTGACGTACTGCCCGGTAAAATAACGATCCGGCCATTAAAATAATCACTTTTTGTAGATTTAAAAAATTTATGTAATCACATTAAATTTTCTATTTCCACTCAGAGAGCTTAAAAAAGACTGACAGAAAGCGTCATTTTCACCAAAAGATATAATACCAAATCCGAGATCGTTATGAGGGTATATAGCCAAATTTAACTTTAAATTAACCATGAGAAAAACCTGACCTAATACACCTCCGTGTCCCATGATTAATTTACAAATGTCCATAAATCTATTATTATCAAAATGTAGGCTTAGGGAAGAGGTTGGCAATGGAATATCACCGTATAAATAATTTTCAAAATCATTATTAAGCGGCTTTAAATAGTTGTTATCTTTAGCGTAATTATATAGATCGCCATATTTATTTATTATGGCCTCATCAATTTCCCTTTCGTCATCAAAGGATAAAGCTGACAGAGCAAAAAAGTCGTCCCAATACGGAGAAAAAAAACCACTCACTATCTCTATAGATTCATCAATTAATGATGATGTGAATGGTGTGCTTTTTTCAAAATAACCAATCCATTTATTTGATGAACTAAAAGAATCAAAATTAATTTTTTCAAAATAAAAAGAATTATTTGTCAATTTTAATGATTTTCCCATCACTCATTCCCACTGTAATCTTTTTATTCAGGGTAGGTGAATTTTCCCCTATCCTAACCTTCCACTCCTTAGCTTATCACTATGAGTTGTATTACTTTTACTCTATATCTCTTGTATTTTTATAATCACTCCCCTATCGGTAAAATAAAAATCGGAAGGATTGTTGCGATCGCTTTCGGCTATTATTTATTTTAATATAACATCTTTAGGTTTTTTATCTGGAGATAGAATTAAAGAATCAAGATAATTAGGATTAAAGTAATCATTCCATGGGGAGAGTTTATAATAAGCATTCATTAATTCAATAATTAAACCAGAACCAATGGACTTAACACCAATAGACCCATTCGATCTTAAAGAACTTAAATCAATATACTTATCTAAATGGAAAACATTGGAGGAAGCAGAAAAAACCTTCCAATCACCAGAGTCCAATAAATCTCTTGTTACGAATAATACTGATATCAATTCATTGTCGGATAAAATGATCTCATTATCGGGGACGGCATCAACATGATGAGCATAAAAAGCACAGATTGCACTATTTAAAGCTTTTGGTTCAAAGCCCACAACTCTGCCGATACTGAACGAATGATCCTGCAAAGGTACGGTAAACAAATCGCCAATATTCCATTTTTTCTTTCTTGCAGCCATGTTTTAGCCTCTTTGCGTTACTAAGGTTGAGGGGTTCTGCCGCCATTTTTTCTATAGCGCTTATCAGACATCTGGTGACGTTTGTTCCCTAACGGACTACCTTTATTTATGCCTTTGGACGTTTGTTTTATACCGCTATATTCCCTGATTTTATTTTCCTCCAGAACATCCAAATTCACTCTACTCCAGGTCTGGCTTTTCCTAATATTTCATCGTCGCGTTTGATACCTAAAGCAGCATCATACTCAGCCTGACGAGCGGTAAATCTTTCATCAGATTTTTTCTGACCAACGAATTGTTCACCTGTCTGGGGATTTGTTCTTAAATAAACAATACCTTCTTTCTTGGCGTTTTTATCTTTGTTTTGATCAGGCCTTTGAGGCCCTTTCTTCTCCAGTCCAAAAGGGTCGACTCAAGCTAACGGGTTATACGCGTAGGCTTGAGACCTATCCCTCCTGGCAGTCCTATTGGATCATAGGGACAACTCTGGTGCAGTCGCACTTTCTAGTGAAGTCAATCTATTGAAGAAACTGTATTTTTAGGCAGAGTTTTCGGTGTTTTTAACAACCTGGCAACCCATAATTCCCGATGCGGACTTTTCCCCCAGACACGCTACCGCCATGCTGTGACTTCCCTGTCTGCCTGTGCCACATCATAGCAGCGGCGTCAGTCGCTGCCATTACTCATTTTGTTGCTGAACCGGGGTTTATTGCGGTGCGAGCACTTCCGCAGCTTGCCTGTGGGACGGAGAAACATCTGCCGGGTGCAGACTGGGTGGGTGATGATGAGGTACTGACGCTGGTAGGCGACTACCTGACGCAGAGCGTGTTACTCGCCAGTCGTTACTCATTGATGTGCTGCTCAGTAAACCACTATTCGGGCAGAACAGGAGAGCGTGCTGGCGTAATAATATCAACAGCTAAAAATCAAACAGCCGGAATGATCGCGAGATCGATTTCGGCGATTTGTTATTTAATAAAATATGCTAAACGCTCACCTGGTTTCAAATTTTCTCTTTTATAATAGAAAACAGTATCAAAGTTAATGGATATATGTTTTCCTATTGCCTTAAATGTAAATTCATCATCCGAATAGAAATTAATAATAAATTCATCTTCTAAATTGTCTTTAGATATTTTAATAAAATCATGGTTCACATCACATGGCCAGTCCAGTATTCCTTGAACAAATGATGGTGATTCAATAATTATTTCCAACGTATGGTAGTATGATAAATCATTACTCCCAACAATAATTAGACGTTCTCGGTCATATAAAAAAACAGAGAAATCTAACCAGCTTTGCTTCCAATCATGCTCTTTTATAGCGGATACTAAATCTTGTTCTTTCATGGGATTACTCCATTAGGTAAAGAAATATGAGTGCTATTTTTCGCAGCAGAACCCTAATTTGGATTATGACATTTCGGATTTGTTTTCAAAATAGAAGTATGGTGGCACGTACCATCAGATGATGCATATTTCCACTCATATCATTGATGAATATAAATATTCACACCACTTTGGTTTCTATCTACCCGATCTGTAGGGCCATTTGCGGAATTACTTCTTAAAGGAGCGTTAGGGATTATATTATGGACCCTTGCTTCGTATTTATAATTTCCCACTGAGAATATCTCTTTAAAATTGATTGGATAATGTTGTTCCAACAAACCTTGTCTGTGTAATGAATAATCAAACATTTCCTGAGATGACGCATTCTTAATTTCTGCATGAGCCTCAGATGCATTCGTTCCTTTACGCCACCGCGCGACGTCCGGCAGGCTTACCCGCACCAACTGGTCCTCGACTATCAACCTGAAAGGCCGCTGGCTGAAAAAGTGTGGCTTTATCGCCGGGATGCCCATGACGGTGACGGTGGAGCGGGGCAGGATTATTATTGAGATGCAGATTAATCTATAGCGGCTAACCAGCATATAAAAATCGGGAAGGAGCGTGGGGATCGCTTCCGGCCATTAAAATCAGATATTAATTTGGAAGTAGTATTTCTTCTGCAACGACTTCTATAACATCACCTGATTGAACTTCAATTTTCATTCTTTCAAACCCATCGAAATTTCTATCTAACTCAATAAGTTCATTAACACTTACACTCTCTCCCCATTCACCACCCTTAGGTATATTAATTAACTTAACACCATTAGCTTTTATGACAACTGGTTCAGAGTTACTGTTCAATAATCTGATAACAAGTTCCCCTTTGTTCCAATCAATTAATAAAGAAAGCAACGTCCAATCGTGCATGTTTATATTCATCATGGATCCATATCTAAGGGTAAATGAGTCAGAGGTAACTAAATTTCCATTTATATCCAGTCTTTCTCCTGCTGGATTATTAACATGGTAATGAGGATCACAAGACGCATCAGAATGAGTTAGTACCCTCTACATATTTAGGATCGATATATGAAGAGGTCGGCTCTTTGGCTATATCCTGCTCCGGCGTCAAATATTGCCTGCTCTCTGCATCATAGTCACGATGCTGGCAGACCCAACCCTCCCTCCGCTGTCAACCTTAAAGGCCGCTGGCTGGAAGAGTGTGGTTTATCGCCGGGATGCCAGTTGCCGTGACGGTGGAGCGGGGCAGGATTATTATTGAGACGCAGATTAATCTATAGTGACTGAATAACTTATAAAATAAAAATCTGGAAGGATCGAGTGATTGCTTCCGGTTTTTATTAAAAATGTTCTTTTATTGTTTTTTTATCACCACCAACATTTACCATGATGAAGTCATAAAATTTATAAAAACTATCAGACAATTTATAAATATTCCCTTCTTCATTCGTTTCTTGATAGTCAAAGTTATTATCAAAATGTATATGTGTTCTATCCCAATAATAAACAGCACTATCACTTTTTTCACAGTTAATAAAAAATGGATTACCACCAGGATCAGATCCAATGATAAATGGATTATCAAGAACCACTACTTCATTTCTAATTTCATTAGCCCTAAGTAAATCGAATGAAGGATTTATGGTATTAATCCCATACATTTCTTGAACATCTATCTCTCCATCATCCACTTTTGAGAAAGGTATAGTGCAATAAGATCCAGCACCGATATAAATACCATTATACTTTGTTAAAAAATCAATATAGTCCGAAGGGAAAATAATCCCATATTTAGATTCAACATCCTTTACATCCAAGTAGTCAATACCAATGGATAATTTTATTGCCATTTATCTCTCCTGAATTAACCACATTTATTATTTCTAATATTAGATGCGCCTCCCTTGTGGGTTAACTCTGAGTGAACATCTTTCGGTACTTCTTGCATCGTGGTGCCATTCTGATGATGGTGCTATGCATTCTTAGTATAATCAGCAGCCCCATTTGGGCTGGCGTATCTGCTTTTCCGAAGTCTCTAGAAAGTCCTTGCCCCTGGACACGCTACCGCCATGCTGTGACGTCCCTGTCTGCCTGTGTCACATCATAGCAGCGGCGCCAGCCGTTGCCATTACTCGTTTTGTTGCTGAACCGGGGTTTATTGCGGCGCAAGCCGTTCCGCAGCTTGCTTTGTAAGCATCCCGGCATTACACCCACATTGACCGCTTTGAGCGCGGCACATCCTGACCGGGCGGCGACACGTTAAAGCGTCTGGCCGATGCGCTGGATGTGACCGGGGATTACCTACTGGAAGGGGTGACGGATGAAGCGACTAAGGCAAGATTTGAAGACCGCGAACTACTGCGGCAGTTTCAGGAAGTGGAGCAGTTGCCCGATGAGGATAAGGAGGTGATTAAGAAGTTACTGGATGTCTTTTTAACCAAGAAGCAGATACAGGCGCCGGCAAAGTAACGGAGTTAACGCGGAACTGACGCGCTTGCAACACGTCAGTCCGCTCACCACAAGCAACTAACAGGAGCAATTACTATGGCTAAGACACATTCTAAGTCAGGCGCCACCGTTAATCATGAAGGAAAAACAGAGCGTTACTACACCGTGGATATGCTCCGCATAATGGTAAATCCAACCCGCCCTCGGCCATCAACCTTAAAGGCCGCTGGGTGGAAGAGTGTGGCTCTATCACCGGGATGCCGGTCACCGCCACGGTGCAGGATTATTATTGAGACGCAGATTAATTTGTAGCGGCTGACTAACAGCTAAAAATAAAAATCTGGAAGGATCGTAAAAATAATTTCCGGATTTTTCTATATTTTTTTAATTAACCCATCCAAATGATTAATGTGACTATTATTCAAATAACTAACTAGATTAGAGATGAAACATTCAGCTTGTTTCAAAAAACTATTGTAGCTAATTTTTTCAATATACTCGTCACACCAAACACTGGACAATCTCCAACTACCCTCAGTTTCCTGAAAGGATAATATAGGTCCTTCCTCATAGTCCATTGAGTAATAGATAAAATCACCACTCCCTACTGATATCCAAGCGGACAACTCTTTAGCCAACTCAAGTAATAAAATGTCTGATTCATCAAAAAAAACCTCATCGTTTACTTTTATTATCAAACGACCTTCTATTTCTGAAAGTAATTGTGGGTTAGGATTAACAGAAGGAATAGTTAGGTAATTAAAGTCAATGTTTGTTTTTCGTTCGCCGGGAGGGTATTCCATATTTTTCCATCATCTCCAACTATAACGCGAACTCGAGTTTTCCCCTTTGTACCAACTTGTCAGCCTCAATCAGTAACAACTCTAAACGAACCATCTTGATTATTTGGATAAAATTGCGCATTAGGAGAATTCAATGATTCTCTTACAATACCGCGAACATCTTCAACATTATTGGTATTAAATTGTGGCGCTCTTTTTGCTATTGAACCTTCCATATGCTTATCTTTTGGCGTCCAGCCTAAACGGATCACAGAACTCTAAAGGATTTGTGACATACCCCTGCGGCCTCATCCCGCCCAGCAGCCCTATCGGGTCCGGCGATAAATACTGCCCGCTCTCTGCATCATAGTAACGATGCTGGCTGTAGTAAAGCCCCGTTTCTGCATTGTACAACTGCCCCTGATAGCGCGGGAGGGGTGATAGGGCGGCGCTCTTCGCTGTGTGCCCCAGGCCCGTTCGCCGTGCCAGTGAATGTCGCCTTCCTCGCTGCACAGCTCTCTGGCGGTGCCTGTCAGATCTTCGCAAGCCTCAGATTGTGCCTTGAGGACGACTGCTGAAAATGGAGGGATTTGATACCCATCAGGGCGTTACCGTGAGGGGCTCGGAGGGGCATGACTATCATCACAGATAATAACGAGTTTCAGGGGCTGTGGCATGAATTTTATAAGGTAAAACAGGTGGTTAAAGGGGGGCGTGGTTTTTTAGTGAACTGACAGCGGCAGCTAAATAAAAAACAAGCCGGGAAGATTTAATATCTTGCTCGGCACATCAGTTATAAGGTAATTTATTCAATTGTATACATAGGTTCGTCATAATGTTCGATAATTAAAATATCTTCCAAATTACAATCAGGGTATATCCATTTATTCCAATTATCTAATATCCATTGATTGCTAATTGATCGGTTACTTACTGACTCACATTCATTCGGTAATCTAACCAATATCAGACCTGCTTTGTGACCAGTAGTCACAACCAAACTATATCCAGAGCCTTCATCCGGTATATCAACAACAAGCAGGTCAATATAACTCTCATAAGGCCAAATCGCAGGAAATCTAAAAACACAACCTCTTGATATTGTTTTTGATTTATATTCGATAAGTTTAGTCATCATTTAACCACCAAATTATGCTCACCGCTTTTATCAATGCTATTAGAAATAGGATTTTTCCCCATATCTATTTCAGCCATATGTTTACCGTTCTTCTTGCTTATTTGTTCAAAACACCCATGTTGAGCATCGACAGAAGAGTAATGTTTGCCATCCTGATAAATAGTTCTTCCCTTGTTCTTACTCTCTATGTTTTTCGCACGTGTCCACCCATTTTGATTAGCTACGCTTTCAGCCATATCTTTAACAACAGGGACTCTTTCGTTAACAGGGCGCTTTACTAAGCTTTTTTCAAAGTCAGCAACGGTTTGTCCATTGGGTAATTTACAACTAGCAAGACCGAACGGATCACACAACTCCAGCGGATTATGCACATACCCCTGCGGCCTTATTCCCCCAAGTAACCCTATCGGGTCCGGCGATAAATACTGCCCGCTCTCTGCATCATAGTAACGATGCCGATTGTAGTAAAGCCCCGTTTCTGCATCGTACCACTGCCTCTGATAGCGCAGTTAACAGTACACTTCTTCGTTGGCCGCATCCCCCAGATAACGTCGGAGTGGGATAGGGTGGCGTTCTTCACGGTGTGCGCCCCACAGACCCTGTTCGTCGCGCCAGTGAACGTCGCCTTCCTCGCTGCACAGTTCTCTGGCGGTGCCTGTCAGGTCGGTGACGATGTCGTTTCTAGGCCAGTCCTAACTATTAATAAATAAAGAAAAACAGAGCGTTACTACACTGTGAGATACGCCCCGCACAAACCTGTTGTAAACAGGTTTGAACAGCGTGAACTGGCCCGCAGGGCGAGTCTCAAAATGAGACGAGTATAATGATAAATCCAACCCACCCTCAGCGATCAACCTTAAAGGCTGCTGGCTGGAAAAGTCAGGTTTTATCACCGGGATGTCCGTCACCGTGGAGCGTGGCTGGATTATTATTGAGACGCAAATTAATTTGTAGAGGCTGATCAACATCTAAAAACCTACCGGAAGGATCGTGGTGATCTTTCCGGTAGATCTTAGTCAAAAAGAGCAATGTTAATTCAATAAAGATCTATATTTCACTTTCGCTCTGCTTTCAAATTAACACAAAAGTCATAAAATGATGGAGATATCATTACCGCATTATTAGGGTTGTCGTCGTTTTCCCATCGAATGTACTTCACGCAGCCGCTTTTAATATCAATCCAATAATCATTATCACCAGCATCGGCTGCAAAAGGAAAGTGAGATAAGCAAAAATTTTTTATTTCCTCAGAATATTTCTTTCTGCGTCGCCACACATCAATCAAGGATAAGATATGAGAGGAGCTATCATCAATATTCTGAGGGATGAAGTTAAAGCCCTCAACTTCCATTAAATTATAATCACCATCATGAATGTTATAAAAAACATCTCTGTAGTAAAATGCCCCGCCTTCAAGATAGCCACCGTTATACGCTATGTAAAAATCAACAAAAAAATCTTTACCGGGAAAAGAATAAGGGAGTAAAGAATTAATGGTTTGTTCTGATAACCCATTCAGGGAATGCTTAATTTTTATATTTGGATCAGAAAAAAATTTAATATTAGACATATCACCTCCTATTTTTTACCTTTACATACATCGAACCGCTGATTTCTTCTTGCCGCCTCATCTATAGCCTCCTGAGATCCCTATTTAAACCCAGTATCAGTCTCAAATTCGTGCGCACCACCTACATGCGGGTAACTGTGATATTCGGGATTGACAAATTGCATAGTCATTTCATTCGTTTGAGGGCTATAGCCAACATGATGGCTAATAAACACATCATAACGATAGTGCCACCGTGCGCTGTCCGGCAGGCTTACCCGCGCCACCACGCGGCCCGCGGCATCATGCCGTGCCGATGATTGCACTACCGCATCCGGCACCTTCAGTGTCTCAGCCAGACCCGGCGCTATCTGTGACACCTCGCACAGGTTCTGTTCGCTGCCGTAGCTAAACAGGCGTTCCGACTGCCACGCCAACTGCATTCTATGGCGTGCGACTGGCTCACGCAGAGTGGGTTACCCAGCCAGCCGCTAAGTATTACGTACTGCCCGGTAAAATAATCATTCGGGCAGAGGTGGGGAATATGCTGGCGTAATAACACCAACCGCTAAAAATAAAATAGCTGTAAGGATCGTGAAATCACTTTCGGCTATTTATTTTAAAATACATTTAATTATTTTTAGAGACTTCTCCCATTAACAAAACAATTTGGTAACGCCTCCATTAGCTCATTTTTCTCTTTAATGTTTGCTTGTATGGTTAAATAACGTAGATCTTTAAAACTTCTTAGTTTATCTATTGTACTTTTTGATTTGATAACTTTAGATTCTGATAAATTTAAAATAACCATATCACTATCACTAGATAAAGAATTCAAATCATGCAGCCAGTTATTCCCAGCAAGAGACACATATAGTGATTTTTTTATTTTATCAAGAAAATCAAAATTATTGATATTATTGCATTTATAAATATTAAAAAAACGGATGGAATCAAAAGGAAAAGATAAATCTATATTTTCTAGTTTTTGTAGATTGGATAAACGTATCCCTTCTATTTCCTTTCCAAATTTCAATAACTTTATTTTTTTAGAGCCAACCAACTCAACCTTTAATGGCGGGTTTGGCAGAATTGAAAAATCCAATTCAATGCTAGACTCTCCGATAGAATATAAACTTTCGAAATTAAATAGCTCGATTTTATCTTTCATTAAGTCATTTAAAGAACCAGCATGGGTTTCAGATACATTCTCTGCATTAAACCTAAGATATTTATTGCTTAATAATTGAATTAATGAAAACCAATCTTCCCCTGAAAAGCAATTATTAAAAAAAACACCACTAATATCATCAAGGCTTCTTATGCTTGGTGCATTTTCCAACCATAGTTGAAAATTAGGATCAATGAGACTTGCGTAATCATCATGAGGCTTTGATTTTATATATAATATAAGCTTATCTATATCCATAATATAGTCCTAATCAAAGTAAGAATTTGAAAAATCTATCTTCCCGGCAGAATTCGTATATTTAGACCATTTATCTGGAGCGACAGCCCTCCAACCTGAACTTTTATTCGCTAAAGAAATACCTTGAGAGTCCACCCCAATTTGTTCCTGTTCAAAGAAATATCTTACTCTCCTGGCACCTTGATCTTTCCGTCGAGTTGTATCTATGGGAGTAAAAGTAACTTATTGTCCTGACGCTAATCGACCACTAGTAATATGATCATCCATACGTGAATTAAAATCACCTGTTGAACAAGTATATATATTACCTTGTGTATCTGTAAACGTATATGTATCAGCATCCGCTTGATGCATCTTTACCGCTATTAATTGTTACTGTGGAGTTAGATCCTTTTACAGGACACATAGCATCAACCCACTTCAGCGGATTATGCACATACCCCTGCGGCCTTATTCCCCCAAGTAACCCTATCGGGTCCGGCGATAAATATTACCCGCTCTCTGCATCATAATAACGATGCTGGCAGGCCTAACCCGCCGTCAGCGATTAACCTAAAAGGCCGCTGGTTGGAAGAGTCGGGCTTTATCACCGGGATGCCGGTGACCGTCACAGTGGAGTGCGGCAGGATTATTATTGAGGCGCAGATTAATTTGTAGTGATTGAGCAGAGCATAAAATAAAAGGCCGGAAAGATCGTGAGAGCACTTCCGGATTTTTATTTTGTTAGTTATTATTATTTTTACTTAACAACAGTTCCCTCCAACCTTCTAAATATTTTCTAAACTTACCGATAGAGGATATGTCGATTTCCTCTTCAGAGTATTCATTATATATATTCACCCCAGTCTTTCTAACAGTAAGAGTATGTGCATTACCAGTAGCTTCCCAGACAGGAATTTTCCCTGAAATAACATCATCACAGGCTAATATATATTCATTCACCCCAGATAAGCTACCTTGTATATCTCCTTGAAGAAAATCAGAAATAATATGCAAATCCCATTCGGTTTCACATACAGGATACCCATCACTGCCATAGTAATATTTCATATACTTCCAATCATGAATAGGATATGCGGTATTAATATCCCCAGTTTTATCCAATCATCTCTCTATTGCCACGCCACTAGGAGAAACCCCAGACCATTTACCATTTGGTGAAACAGTACCGTTATTATAAGCCCATCTTATTTCCGACATAACTTTCTTTCTATTCCAAGAATTAGGGAAAAACGATGAGTCTCGACATTTAAATACTGGCTCGGTGATGAAAACCTACGGCTTTACCTTTCTTTTTTATTTCTCCATGAAATACATGTTCCGCATTGATTTTAGGATCACACTTATCCAGTCCAAACGGATCAACCCATTCCAATGGATTGTGAACATAACCCCGCGGCCTTATCCATCGACAGCCCTATCGGGTCCGGCGATAAATACTGCCCGCTCTCTGCATCATAGTAACGATGCCGGTTGTAGTAAAGCCCCGTTTCTGCATCGTACAACTGTCCCTGATAGCGCAGTTCACAGTGTGCGCCCACAGACCCTGTTCGCCGCGCCAGTGAATGTCGCCTTCTTCGCTGCACAGCTCTCTGGCGGTCCCTGCCTGGTCGGTGACGATGTAGTACAACTGCGTGCCGTCCGGCAGGCTTACGCGCACCAGCCGGTCCTGCACGTCCCAGTCAAAGTGGGTTTCCTTCGGCCTGAACCCTGGACGCGTTTCCCGTTTTATAGCCAGCGCCCGCAGTCGTCATACTGGTACTGCGTATGACCCCGCGCCACCACGCGGCCCGCGGCATCATACCATGCTGATGACTGAACCACCGCATCCTGCACCTTCAGTGTCTCAGCCAGACCCGGCGCTATCTGTGACACCTCGCACAGGTTCTGTTCGCTGTCGTGCCAAACAGGCGAGCCGATGGCGGCGTCCCTCGTCACGGTGCTCCGCCGTGACCTGACCGGCCCCGTTCAATCGGAAGGCCTGCTCACCCCAGTGGAGGTTTTTTACCCCCATCAATGGTTCAGATGTTAGATGGTGATTTCAGTACAAATAGAAAACATGCTAAATTAAGAAGAACTTTCGGTTAATTAATGGGTAGGTTTCTTTATATTTTAGAATAAGAATACAGCTACACATTTTCGTCTACATTCGATTTAAATTCGAAATACTCTCCCATAAAGGTAATAACTTCTGACAAATTAAAACTCAAAAAACCTAACACCTCTATAAACCATGATAAATATTCACTTACCTCATCAATATTTTCTTCATTTATAGATAAAAAACAAATGGCTAAGCGAGACATTAATGAAGATCTATCTTTGAAATTTCTGATGTTTTTATCGTCTATACATTGCCACCAATATGACAAGGCTAATTTTCTGTCTTCATTCGTTATTAATCTTCCTAAATATTTTTTCGTTATTTTAATAGGGTTGTTATCCTCATAGAAATTTATATTCAATAATTCAGTCACTTCAATTAAAAAACTAAGATATAATCTAACTGATAAGGTTTTATCATCTGGCCATCTAATCAAACCAATGTTTATAGTCACTTAGCAATCACTCCAAAATATTTAAGTATATCGTTACGATATGAATATGCTGCTTTTTTTATATGATGTCCAGCGCCTGAAGTTCCAATGTTAATATCCCTAGAAGAAGCACCTGTTATACCAACACCAGCGTTAACCTTAAAGGCCGCTGGCTGGAAGAGTGTGGCTTTATCACCGGGATGCCGGCGACAGCCACGGTGGCGCGGGGCAGGATTATTATTGAGACGAAGATTAATTTGTAGCAATTAACCAACAGATAAAAATAAAATCCAGAAGGATCGTGTGATCGCTTCCGGATTTTATTTTACAAGAGAAAATGCTGGTTTTTTGTTTTTTAACTGACAGAGAAAAAATTTTAACACCTATACCATATTCAGCATCATCACATTATCTAAATATCAATTTAATATACTCACTCAAGCTCGTAAAGCCTATCAAGTTCACTTTCCTTTATTCTTGTGTAACCTTTAGGGGGGAGTTCTACTTCTGGATATAAAATCCTTATTTGCTCATCTAAATTAATGCCATCGTTAAAATATGTAGTAAGCCTTTTTTTTATTTTCTCTACACTACCATTCATACTTAACAACTCAAAAGAATATAATATATCTTTATGTTTATTAGGCTCTAAATCTTGTACTAAAATCCTAGTATCACTAGGATCAAACACGATCCCATATTTTATTAAATTCAGTCCAAAAATCCCTGTGTTTTTTCTTACTGATGAATAATTAAGTCCAACTAAATAACGAGCACGCTCATTAAATATGACCTCTAATTTGATATTTCTATGGAGCAAGGCTAGCAACCGATGAGCTGCGACCACAATGCAAAAAAGCACTTTTTCTTCATTTAAATTTATTCCATTCCATTCATCTTTTTCTCTGATAATATCAAAAAACTCCATCTGACAATCATCTCTTAACTGGGCAACTGTATATCCAATTCCTTCTAAATAAATTGAGAAAACAGCATTTTCGATTAACTCTTTTTTCTTTATTTTGGACATTTCGTTTTCTTCTCCTTTTCCATTTCCCTGTGTCTATCTGCGGCAGCTAAATAATCATCTCTACGTGGATTATTTGGGCCTACTGGATTTTGTTTGTTTGATGTCTTTCCTAAACTACCGAGGTCTTCAAAGGTACGTTGCTCCAAGCCTCGTGCAGTATATTTCCCGTCAAGGCCTTCGCCCTTGTAGATAGGTACTGGTTTCACATCAAATGCCTCAAAATTATTTCCGTATCGATAATTGAGCACATCTTGTGCGGAATGCCCTAGCCCAGGTTTACTTGCATATCCCACATAAGGTTTGCCATCTTTCATACCTTGATAGGTAATGTGCGTCGCGTTTGCCGGATCACCTGCCAACCCCAACGGATCAACCCACATTAACGGATTATGCACATACCCCTGCGGCCTTATTCCCCTACAGCCCTATCGGGTCCGGCGATAAATACTGTCCGCTCTCTGCATCATAGTAACGATGCCGGTTGTAGTAACACTCCGTTTCTGCATCTTACAACTGTCCCTGATAGCGCAGTTCACAGTACACTTCTTCGTTCGCCGCATCCCCCAGATAACGCAGGGCGTCTTTCTTCACGGTGGAGCGGGGGAGAATTATTATTGAGATGCAGATTAATTTGTAGCGAATAACTAACTTATAAAATAAAAATTCGGAAGGATCGTGAGATCGCTTCCAGCTATTTAATGTTTATAAAACAAAGCTAACTCTTTATAAGAGAGTTTACTTTTATAGATATTAGCGGCTTCCACATGATTTCTATCTTTGTGTCTATAACGTGGGAAATAACTTCAGTAAAAATATACTCTCCGCTCCTGTCCTTTCTTAATACAATATCGGTAACACCTTCTGTTAGATACTGAATTATTACGTGCTCATCTGCTAATAGTTTTACTTGAACCCAGCCTTCCGTAACATTATATGAAAATTCAATAGTTGTTCCATGGTTAGAGACTGTATAAGCCATACATTGTAAGTCAGAAGATATATATGACGGCTCTGATTCAAAAAATGATAAAAAATCAATATCATCAGGGTAGTTAACTATATGTCTCACAATCAACCTCATGATTTAGGAATAGTAATAAGAAAACGTCGTGCACCACTCAGCATTATCTCATATGTTGTTTCAGGCATTGTTGCCTTTCCCGAAGGCCCTATAAGAAGGGATTCACGAATTTCTTGTAGTATTCCGCCATGCCCCCTAAACACACCAGTAACATTGCTACTTCCTTTAAGCGACTCACTAAAGTGATCAGTCAACATTTTTCTTCCTTGCAAACTATCATCTATCCCCACCTTTTTCATGGAATCCATCAACTGACCAGAACGAGCAGTACTGTGCGGACTGCTATTTACACGCTCAAATAAATAATCAAATTTCTTTGAGTCAAACTCAAGGTCTTTATTATATGGGTTAGGGAAATTAGATGATTCTCTGGCTCTCCGACTTGCCTCAATATTATCAAGTATCCTCTGCCGCTGTTCACATGCTGATTCAGCTAATCCCAGAGGGTCAACACGGGTCAGTGGATTGTGAACGTAAGCTTGGGGGCCTTATCCCTCCCGCTAAACCTATCGGGTCCGGCGATGAATACTGTCCACTTTCTGCATCATAGTAACGATGCCGGTTGTAGTAAAACCCCGTTTCTGCATCGTACAGCGCAGTTCGCAGTACACTTCGGGCAGAGCAGGGAAGTATGCTGGCGTAATAATACCAACCACTAAAAATAAAAGCCGGAAGGATCGTGTGATCGCTTCCGGCTATTCTTTATTTTAATATAACATCTTTAGGTTTCTTTTCTGAGGATATCAAGAGCGAGTCAAGAAAATCCGGTTCATAAAAATCATTCCAAAAAGATAATTTATAATAGGCATCCATTAACTTTATCACTAAACCAGAACCGATAGATTCCACACCAATAAATTCATCATTTCTTAGTCTGTCGAGGTTAATATATCTCTCCAAATAAAAAAAATTAGAAGAAGAGGCGAAAATTTTCCAATCGCCAGAGTCCAATAAATCTCTTGTCACGAACAATACCGATATTAACTCATCGTCGGGTAAAACAATTTCATCATCAGGAGCGGTATCAATACGATGAGAATAAAAAGCACAGATTGCGCTATTTAAAGCTTCTGGTTCAAAGCCCACAACTCTGCCGATACTGAACGAATGATCTTTCAAAGGTACAGTAAATAAATCGCCAATATTCCATTTTTGCTTTTTCTTTCTTGCAGCCATTTTTCAGCCTCTTTGCGTTAATAATGTCGCGGGGTTCTACCGAAATTTTTTCTATAGCGCTTATCAGACATTTGGTGACGTTTATTTCCTAACGAACCACCTTTGTTTGTGCCTTTAGACGTTTGTTTTATACCACCATATTCCCTGATTTTACTTTCCTCCAGAACATCCAAATCCACGCCAAGCTCGGCCCGCCCTAATATTTATACTTATGTTGAACCCCTAAAGCAGCATCATGCTTAGCCTGACGAGCAGCAAATCTTTCATCAGATTTAGCCTGGCCAACATATTGTTCACCTGTTTGAAGATTTGTTCTTAAATAAACAACACCTTCTTTCTTGGCATCTTTATCTTTGTTTTGATCAAGCCCTTGAGGTCCTTTCTTCTCTAACCCCAGCGGATCCACCCACTCCAATGGATTGTGAACATCGGCTTGAGGTCTAATACCACCCAGCAACCCTATCGGGTCCGGCGATAAATACTGCCCGCTCTCTGCATCATAGTAACTATGCCGGTTGTAGCAAAGCCCCGTTTCTGCATCGTATAACTGTCCCTGATAGCGCAGTTCGCAGTACACTTCTTCGTTGGCCGCATCCCCCAGATAACGTCGGAGTGGGATAGGGCGTCTTTCTTCACGGTGTGCGCCCCATAGACCCTGTTCGCCGCGCCAGTGGATTTCGCCTTCCTCGCTGCACAGCTCTCTGGCGGTCCCTGTCAGGTCAGGGACGATGTAGCTTCTAATTTAGTTCTAACTATTAATAAAGTAAGCAAAAACAGAGAATTACTACACCGTGGGATACGCCCCGCACAAACCTGTTGTAAACAGGTTTGAACAGCGTTAGCTGGCTCGCAGGGCGAGTCTCAAAATGAGACGAGTAAAATGGTAAATCCAACCCGCCCTCGGCCATCAACCTTAAAGGCCGCTGGCTGGAAGAGTGTGGCTTTATCACCGGAATGCCCGTTACAGTCATGATGGAGCGCGGCAGGATTATTATTGAGACCGAGATTAATTTGTAGATGCTGGCCAACAGCTAAAAATAATAAAGTCGGAAGGATCTTTTCGATCACCTCCGGCTATGATTTATTTTACTTTGCCAATAACAATCGCATTAATTTGAACATATATATATTCGCAGGCTTCATCTTCTGTCGGGAAATTTACCATCCCAGTTTTAATCCCTCTTTCTGAGTAATAAACAACCCAACAACCATTTTCATGATCGAGACATAACTTTTCACTTGGTAAACGGCCATCCAAAGAATATAAAGTTCTCGATACTTTCTCTTTGATAAGTCTTTCTTTCAGATCTTTTTTATTCATGAACATCACCATCTCTTTAGCTAACCACTCTCCACCATATTTATTATCTTATCTGGTGATTCGTGCTGAGTTCCGCCACCTTCAGCTAAAAATAAAAAGCCGGAAGGATCGTGTGAGCACTTCCGACTTTTATTTATTTTTTTAGTTCAGGATGATATGTTGATATTGAGAAGGCTTCATCTATTGCAGCGCCTATATCATCGATCGTTGTATCAATAGGAAGAACGATGATGTCATCATTCATCATACTTTCCCACGCTTTGATATTATGATTATCAAAAGGAATAACTTTTATTTTTTCTTCATCAAAATCTTTATAAAGGAGAACGATCCGGCAGTTTTTTATTAACCCCGTATAAGATCTTGCACCTACCCATCCACAAAGCTGCTTTCGTAACTCTTTAAGCTCCCACGGTTTATAGGCAGGATCGACTACACCATAATTATCTATCGCCGTCAGTGCTTCTTTACCCAACGTAGTGATATCAACGTTTGTCGGCAATGCGGCGGCTAAGGCAACATTCTCACTTGCACTCTCTGCGTGTCGTTTTTCTTGCTTAGAACGTTGAACAATAAAATATTTATCACCAAACTCATAAATAATTGAGCTATGTTTTTGCATATGAATCCCTATAAATTACCAATGCTTGATGGATCTATTCTCACGACATCCGGCCGAGAATAACGGTTCCTTTCATAGAACCACTTTCTATAATCCCACCGTGCTTCCTAATAAGCGGATAACCCTTCCTCTGGTTTTCGGTAAAGCCCGCTGTCGATGATGCTTTGGCATCGGCCAGTTTTAGGGAGCCGTCAGGGGTTCTTATTGCATTGTCCACGATCCGCAGGCTTACCCGATGTGTATATCGTTAATAAAGCAACCAAAACAGAGCGTTACTACACCGTGGGATACGCCCCGCATAATGGCAAGTCCAACCCACCCTCTGCCATCAACCTTAAAGGTCGCTGGCTGGAAGAGTCGGGGTTTATTCTTGTCACCGTCACCGTCACCGTCACCGTCACCGTCACCGTCACCGTCACTGTGGAGCGGGGCAGGATTATTATTGAGACGCAGATTAATTTGTAGTGGCTGACCAACAGCTAAAAATAAAAATCCGGAAGGATCATGGTGATCGCTTCCGGCTTTTCAAACTTCAGGGAGTGTCAGTTTAAAATGATCTGGTTGGAACGCCTTATCTATAACAAAATCGAAAAAATTTTTCTCCATAGATATCGGTGATTCATTCGATGAAGAATCATAAAAATAAACATTATTCGAATAGTGACCATTATCTTTTAAAAAACCATAATACCCCCCAGTCTCATCATCACTGAAAGATAAAAAGCACTCAGGAACAGATTGATATTCTCTATTTTTAATTAAAATGTACCATTCGCTGCTTGGACTTAATGAATATATATTTAAGAAAGAAAAATATCCGGATTTATATTTCAATGAAAAAAATACAAATTCATCAGGAAGAGAGCCATTAACCTCTCTCTCAACCACCATAACGTCTTCTTTTTTAGCCAGAAAATTATCTTCCGTCAAAAACCAATTAGGCTTTTCATTTCTGACATAATCAACTATTTTTACAAATTTTTCAGTGTTCATATAAATTCCCGCTGTATTAATCATATATCAGGCCTAGATATATTTGATCAGCACCTTGCTTTCTTGCACGATACCACCAAGTAGCCCTATCGGGTCTTGTGCAACAATCCAAGCGTCTGGCGAGTCGTACCATCTGTTTCAGCCGTAAGTGACTTTCATCCAGTCGTCATAATGTCGTAAATCATCCATGCTACCGCCTATCCACGTGGTAGTTAATCATGGCTAAGGCACATTCTAAGTCAGGCGTCACCGTTAATAAAGCAGGCAAAACAGAGCGTTACTATACCGTGGGATACGCCCCGCATAATGGTAAATCCAACCCACCCTCTGCCATCAACCTTAAAGGCCGCTGGCTGGAAGAGTGTGGCTTTATCACCGGGATGCCGGTAACCGTCACGGTGGAGCAGGGCAGGATTATTATTGAGACGCAGATTAATTTATAAAAAATAACCTGACCATAAAATAAAAGCCGGAAGGATCGTGTGATCGCTTCCGGCTTTTTGTTTTCAAATTAATCAATCAGGTAATAACCCATGATCTTTCAATTTGGTTAATTTAAACTTAGCTAATTCTTCATTGACTGTATTATTCAGTTTATCAAGATCCATTTGTGATCTTACATCCTCTTCCCATGCATTATCACCATTGAATCGTCGTTTAGCTTCATCAGGCCAAGACTTAATAATTTCTTTATAACGTAAAATAAGTTGCTGACTCTTTTCTTTATATCCAAACCAGAATGCCAGTAACACATGATTCTTCATCGTAAGATCTGGATATATCATAGAAGTATTGATATCGTCTTCATATAACTTATTCAGTTGACTAAGCGACAACTCACCACAGAATGCTATCGGGCACTGTTCTCTAAATTTATCAACAAGATCTTGTAAACTTTCTTTATGCCGTTTAATACTAATAGAATCAGCAGCCATTTTTTCATTCAATAAACCATGTGGTGTACATATAGTTACAGCAGAAAATTGGCTTAGCATTGAATGAGTATGAAAAATAGGAACGTAGTGTTCACCACCGTAAACTGGCTTTAAATAGACACCGCATAAAACAGGCCCATTCCTTTTAATTAAATATAACGTTTTATATTTCTCATAAACCTCTAGAGCATTCTTCCAATCATCTAGAATGATTTTTTTTTCGGATGTTGTTAGTAATTTCATATTATTATCACGGATGTATCGCAGTTTGTGAAGTAACCTTAGGCAAATTCTTAATATTATGTTGCTGTTGCCGCTGACTGATAGGACTTGTCGAGTTTCGGGTAAACTTATAATCGAAGACTTCTCCAGTCTGAGGATTATAGACATCTGGCCTTGCGCTACCCAAAGTACCTCTTGATACTTGATGACCACCAGAATAAGAGGTTTCAGTTTCAAGATGCGTTTTTTGTCCCGTCATTTTCTGATAACGCCGCATTAATTTATCAGCATATGTATGTTTCTTACTCCCCTGAACATGTCCCGACCCCGCCGAGCCATGACCATTATTAACTCCCCACCTCTCAGCCTTCTCCCCAACTCGCTGCACAAATTCTTCATCTGTCAGTTCCGCTGCTGTCTTTCTGGATGCATCATTTTTCGCTAACCCTAAAGGATCGCAAAATTCTAAAGGATTTGTGACATAACCCTGCGGCCTCAGACCACCATGTAAACCTATCGGGTCTTGTGCAACAATCCAAGCGTCTGGCGAGTCGTACTATCTGTTTCAGCCGTAAGTGACTTTCATCCAGTCGTCATAATGTCGTAAATCATCCATGCTACCGCCTATCCACGTGGTAGTTAATCATGGCTAAGGCACATTCTAAGTCAGGCGTCACCGTTAATAAAGCAGCCAAAACAGAGCGTTACTACACCGTGGGATACGCCCCGCATAATGGTAAATCCAACCCGCCCTCTGCCATCAACCTTAAAAGCCGCTGGCTGGAAGAGTCGGGCTTTATCACCGGGATGCCGTCACCGTCACGGTGGAAAGGGCAAGATTATTATTGAGACGCAGATTAATCTGTAGTGTCTGACCAGGCGATGAAATAAAAAGCTGGAAGGATCGTGGGATCGCTTCTGGTTTTTTTAAATAACGTAGTATTTTAGTCGAGAGCTAATAACATCTTTATCCATAGTCATAAGATGAGATAGCTTAATCATTATATTAAAAGACTCAGAGCTAATTAACTTCCTTTCTTCAATAACAACATCAATCGCTGTCTCTAAAGCTAGCCCATATTCTCCGTAATCAATAAAATCCTTAATTTCAATTAATTCATTTAATGAAAAAACACCACCTAAGCTATTAATTAAATTAGATAGTTCCAACTCTATTTCTTGATAATCAGATTTCATTAGCGTGGATTCCTTGGCACATTTGTTGGAAAGCCTGAAACGATATCGCCATTCTTTTCCTGAATGACTCTTATATCTATTCCATCTCTAGTTCCATTGGTTACCAATCTTCCCCCACGACCTATTGTAGGCTCTAGTGAGGGATCTGTAGCTATATCAGATATTTCATGCATAATTTTATCATCAGACCATCCTTGGGGAAATTCGCTCTTTCCTGGGATACCTGTACCAGGGCGATGCCCTCCGCCCGTAGCATCGCCATCGAGAATATGCTGGCGACGTTTAGGTGAGGCAAGATCTACAGTTTCAGGTTGATTCGGCTGTTCACATGTAGATTCAGCCAACCCCAGCGGATCAATCCAAGTGAGAGGGTTATGTATATATGCTTGAGGTCGGATACCACCCAATAACCCTATCGGGTCCGGCGATAAATACTGCCCGCTCTCTGCATCATAGTAACGATGCCGGTTGTAGTAAAGCCCCGTTTCTGCATCGTACAACTGTCCCTGATAGCGCAGTTCACAGTACACTTCTTCGTTGGCCGCATCCCCCAGATAACGTCGGAGTGGGATAGGGCGTCTTTCTTCACGGTGTGCGCCCCACAGGCCCTGTTCGCCGCGCCAGTGAACGTCGCCTTCCTCGCTGCACAACTCTCTGGCGGTGCCTGCCTGGTCGGTGACGATGTTGTGCAACTGCGTGCCGCCGCCCTGCACCTCGACCTGTGCCAGTGGCCGGAAGCTGCCCGGCTCGTACACCCACTGTACCTCCCGTGCCGCTGACCCGTCCGCCCGGTACTGCTGCTGGCCGATAAGCTGGTCACCGTCCCAGCGGTATGCCACCCGCGCTACCGCCTGCGCCGATGGGACCTGTCCCTCACGCACCTTGTTGATCCTGCGACCAAACGCATCATAACGATAGCGCCACCGTGCGCCGTCCGGCAGGCTCACCCGCACCAGCCGGTCCTGCACGTCCCAGTCAAAGTGGGTTTCCTTCGGCCTGAACCCCGGACGCGTTTCCCGTTTTATTGCCAGACGCCCGCAGTCGTCATACTGGTACTGCGTATGGCCCCGTTCGACTACCCGGCCCGCGGCATCATACCGTGCCGATGCTTGCACTACCGCATCCTGCACTTTTAGTGTCTGAGCCAGACCCGGCGCTATCTGTGACACCTCGCACAGGTTCTGTTCGCTGTTGTAGCCAAACAGGCGAGCCTGACGGCGGCGTCCCTCGTCACGGCGCTCCGCCGTGACCTGACCGGCCCCGTTCAATCGGAAGGCCTGTTCACCCCAGTGGCTGTCGCTGATACCGGTCAGACGGTCCAGCACATCATACTGGTAGCGGCGCTCCAGCACGTCATTGACGCGGCCATCGGCCCCTTCCAGCGCCTGACGCTGTAGCAGCCCGGTCGGACTCCATTCATGGCGTAATGAAAACCCGCAGCCGTTGCTGCGCCGCTGCTCTTCGCCTGCCGCGGTATGGCTGAACTGCAATGGCTGGTGTGAACCGATACCCAATGATGACAGGCGTCCCGACTGCCAGGCAAGTTGCAGCGGCGCCAGAATACCGTCGACCAGGGCACGCTGACCGCCGGCATAATTTTGATAATAATAAGTAAAAACATAACGTTATTACATCGTGGGATGCGCCGTGCACAATGGTAAATCCAACCCGCCATCGGCGATTAACTTTAAAGGCCGCTGGCTGGAAGAGTCGGGTTTCATTACCGGAATGCCCGTCACCGTCACGGTGGAGCGCGGCAGAATTATTATTGAGACGCAGATTAATCTGTAGCGACTGACTAACATATAAAAAAAAGCCGGAAGGATCTTTGCGATCACTTCCGGTTTTTATTTATTTCTCTTCAATATTGTAATGGTTTTGATTTGACCACCATATAACTTTATACTTACCTATATAAGCATCTTTTTCTTTATAAAAAGCCATAACCTCTGATGGATACCATCCATAACCAAATGCAAACAAGGCATCAATTTTAACTAAAGATTTAATGAGTTCTAATTTCTCACCTTCATCTTTTACAGTTTTGATCATGTACTGTTCAGAAGCCGAAAAGCCCATACCTTCCACTTCTTTCACTGAATCATCGCCTTTAACTCGGAGCTTTACTGTATTAGTTGCAATATCACTTACAACGATAGAGTTATCAGGAATCACGTTCATAATACATTTACCCTTAACATAACTGGAGCTGATGTAGGAACAGAATTTATAACCATTTCGGGTGCTCCTCCAGGTAGATGCTGTCCTGGATTAAGGAAGAGTTCATTCCCACCTAATGGGCTTCGGGGCTGCATATTTGTTATCCCTTCTATTTTTCTGACATTAAATCCATCTTTCAAAGAGCCAGGGGCTAACCCCATATCTTTTTCGATTCTTTCCGACATAGATCTGGAAATAGAAGTTTCACTTCCTTGAACACCGTCAAAATATTTTAGTGAACCTTCTTTATCCGTGGCGATTCACAGGAAGTGTCAAATTAGCTCTTCTTACCTTGGTTTGCGTATATTTTCCCATCAAAGCTATTTACTGTGTCATGTTGAATAGTCTTATCCAAGCCTCTACTTTTTAATAATTTCCTTGCAGAGTTTCGGCTTAATGGGACATTTATCTGAATGTGGTCCTTTCTTTTCTAAACCCAGCGGATCATATTACTGGTTTTGCTCATATCGTCTTAAAGCTACCGTGTCATAGTTCATACCCAAGGCTGCCACATCTATAGACAGAAACTAACAAACTAATATTAATCCCTTAAGGTCTACGGAGAAATTTTCAGGCCAAATAGTTTTTTTGTCATAAAGCGCTTTGTCAAAGCTAGCACTATCAATGCGTTCTACACCACAAAAATTAGCCCCTCTTAAATCAGCGCCATTAAATTCGACACCAAATACATCTGCTTGGGATAAATTAGCGTTCCTCATATCCGCTTTAAAAAAGCAAGCGCCTGATAGTCTAGATGAGGAAAAATCAGAATTTGTTAATACTGAATATTTCAGATAGGCATTCATTAATAACGCTTCAATAAAAACGGCTTTATTTAAATAACATCGGGAAAGTTCTGCGCTTCGTAGATTAGTTTTTATGAAGCTGGCCTTATATAGGGAAAGCCCATCGAATATAGCTGCGTGTAATTGTTCTTCATCGAAATTAACCCTATCCAAGCTATCAAGGTTAAACTCTCGTATTTCGTTTGTTTTAAATTTAATAGTTATCATTAATAGTTACCCCAATCAAAATCATCTACTATAGTTGATGACATTGGTTTTATGTCAGGTAGTTTGCTTGGTGGCAAAGTGCCGGGTGACATTTCTGGCATTTTCCCTACAACCTTACCTGCAATATATCGATGATTCCCCTCAACGACAATATTACCATCAACTTTTATTGGCGGAGCTATATCACCTTTAAGCAATCGGTCTACATAACGTTGAATAGCCGGGAGAGAAACACTGCCTTGCAGTGTCTGCATGGTGTCGCCTTTCAATGAGTCACGAATTATATCAGGTGTTACATCTGCACCACTATTGACTTTGCACAACCCAAGCGGATCAATCCAGCTTAACGGATTTGGAACGTAACTATAGAGATTAATACCTCCATTTAGCCCTATCGGGTCCGGCGATAAATACTGTCCGCTCTCTGCATCATAGTAACGATGCCGGTTGTAGTAAAGCCCCGTTTCTGCATCGTACAACTGTCCCTGATAGCGCAGTTCACAGTACACTTCTTCGTTGGCCGCATCCCCCAGATAACGTCGGAGTGGGATAGGGCGTCTTTCTTCACGGTGTGCGCCCCACAGGCCCTGTTCGCCGCGCCAGTGAACGTCACCTTCTTCGCTGCACAGCTCTCTGGCGGTGCCTGTCAGGTCGGCGACGATGTCGTTTCTAGGCCAGGCATTACCGTTAATAAAGCAGGCAAAATAGAGCCTTACTACACCGAGGGATACGCTCCGCACAAACCTGTGGTAAACAGGTTTGAACAGCGTTAGCTGGCCCGCAGGGCGAGTCTCAAAATGAGACGAGTAAAATGGTAAATCCAACCCGCCCTCTGCCATCAACCTTAAAGGCCGCTGGCTGGAGGAGTCGGGCTTTATCACCGGGATGCCCGTCACCGTCACGGTGGAGCGCGGCAGGATTATTATTGAGACGCAGATTAATTTGTAGCGGCTGACCAACAGCTAAAAATAAATAAGCCGGAAGGATCGTAGCGATCACTTCCGGCTTCTTATATCACTCATATTTCAGCTCAAGACTTCCAACAATGTCAAAAACATGATCATATGTACTTAATATTACTCTTTTTCTATTTTTTTTATACTTCCCATCGACCTCATCAAAACTGGAAAGCGTGTATTTCTCATAAGGAAAATCATCTATTTTATATATAGATACATTTTCTACATCACTGAAACAAAACTCAATACACACGTCGGGAGCATCTTTAATTGAGGGAATACAACCGCGCAAAGAAAGTGAGGTTTTGATATTCACCATCATAGGTGCAAGTTGAATAGAGTAATCCCTAATAATTAAGGCATCTCTTGAGAAAATACGACCGTATTTTGTATCCAACTCTTTAATTTTTAAATCAGTCATTATCCGCAGCCCTTCCTTACCGCAATACCTTTCCCACCTGTTTCTGTGGAAAAACGTTTATTTAGATTTATCTCTGCCAACTCTTCAGGAGTTGCCCACCTAGAAGGCATTTTTGAAATACCAGCTTCTTTTGCAGCGTACAATCTTCGGTTATCCAAACTAAATACCGAATCTTTATGAGCCCCTTGGGACATTAATCTTTCTTGGACATTAGTCGGTAAATCACGCATTCTGACTTTTCTAATAGGCTCAACTTCATTTATATAGGATGGGTTATTTTTCAACCTATGTACTAATTCATTTATTGAACCACCATCCGAAAATGAGCCAGCAATACTGTCCTGAGAAAAAAGAATAGTTTTTGGACTAATTAAAGATAATCCAAAGGGATCGCACCATTCCAGCGGATTATGCACATAAGCCTGCGGTCTATTTCCACCAAGTAAACCTATCGGGTCCGGCGATAAATACTGCCCGCTCTCTGCATCATAGTAACGATGCCGGTTGTAGTAAAGCCCCGTTTCTGCATCGTACAACTGTCCCTGATAGCGCAGTTCACAGTACACTTCTTCGTTTGCCGCATCCCCCAGATAACGTCGGAGTGGGATAGGGCGTCTTTCTTCACGGTGTGCGCCCCATAGACCCTGTTCACCGCGCCAGTGGATTTCGCCTTCCTCGCTGCACAGCTCTCTGGCGGTGCCTGCCAGGTCGGTGACGATGTCGTTTCTAAGTCAGGCGTCACCGTTAATAAAGCAGGAAAAATAGAGCGTTACTACACCGTGGTATACGCACCGCACAAACCTGTTGTAAACAGGTTTGAACAGAGTTAGCTGGCCCGCAGGGCGAGTCTCAAAATGAGACGAGTAAAATGGCAAGTCCAACCCGCCCTCTGCCATCAACCTCAAAGGCCGCTGGCTGGAAGAGTCGGGCTTTATCACCGGGATGCCCGTCACCGTCACGGTGGAGCGCGGCAGGATTATTATTGAGACGCAGATTAATTTATAGCGGATAACCAACTACTAAAAATAAAATAGCCGGAAGGATCGTGAGATCACCTCCGGCTTTTATTACTGGTTAAAACAGATCACTTCCTGAATATCCATTTCCAACCGCTTTCCTTAACTTCATCAATTGAAGCTTTAAAACATTTATCGGCCTTGTCACCTATTATAATCTTCCCTTGAAAATCATAATTACAACAAACACATCTGAAATTAGTTCCATTACTCATGATTAGTAAATTACTAGAATCTGGAAATATGGTATCAACCTCATAGTCTATTAGATAAATTTTATTGCATGACGGACATTTAAATATAGAAAAATCCTCATCCCCATATGAGTGCCTACCTAGAGCACATATTATTTTATCTTCATCTATACAAGAGTCGTTGAAATATTCAATCATATAAACACCATTAAAAAGGGAATGCAGTCACAACCCGATTAGTACCAGGCTCAACAACAATTCTTATATTATCTAGTATCGGATTTCCTGCTGCGGCACCTTTTACCCCTCCGGCTATTCCTGCATTTGGATAAGGGATATCATAAATCCAATTTCCATTACCCGGATCTTCAATATAAGGTGATATCCCTTTTTTCTTCGCGATATTCCAAGCATCTTCTACTTGGTCTAGTGACGTTTCTGAGAAAACAGAATGTACCGCTCTATTAGGCATATCCACATCATGTCTCATAACGTGATCTAAAGCATCTTCGCCTTTATGATTTATGCGACTCCAATCTAAATCACCTTCAGGCAAATGACCAGTACACTTTCTAACCAACCCAAGCGGATCAACCCATTCCAGCGGATTATGCACGTAGGCTTGAGGTCGGATACCACCCAGCAACCCTATCGGGTCATAGGGACAACTCCGGTGCAATCGTACTTTTTAGCGCACTTAACCTATTGAAGCAACAGCCTTTTTAAGTCGCGTTTTTTGCCAGCGTAACAACGTTTTAACCCGAACACCCCGACGCGCACTTTTACCCGCAGACACGCTACCGCCATGCTGTGACGTCCCTGTCTGCCTGCGCCACATCATAGCAGCGGCGTCAGCCGCTGCCATTAGTCGTTTCCTGTTGAACCGGGTTTTATCGCGGCGCAAGCCGTTCCGCAGCTTGCCTGTGGGACGGTGAAGCGTCTGCCGGGTGCGGGCTGGCGAGGCCCGCAAGACAAGAGGTCAAGCAGGGAGGCCCCCGGCGGGGGCCGCACGGGGCGGAGATGGCGAGCACGGGAACGAGCGAGGAGCCTGCGACTGCGAGCCGGGCACAGCCAGTGCAGCGGGGTTGGGGCGGGGGCGAGGTAACGCCTTTCAGCGGAGGCCGTCAGGCCGACAACCCCCTGTTCTGTTGACGTTGATGTTTGCTGAAGGTTGACGCCGGAGCCAGCGCCGCCAGGGAGGGCGGCCACACCGTGAGAGCCGAAGAACGGGCGCGATGTTCGCAGCAGAGCGAGCCTGCGAGCTGTGCGCCGCGCTGTGCTGAGGAGCACAACCCCGGCGGCCAGCCGCACGCCGATGCTGAAGCAGCACGCAACGCGCCCTTAGCCTGCCCGGCGCCGATATAATGTGTGTTACGCGTGGGTTGCGTTCAGCAACTTTCGCGTAATGCCACATTATGTTGAATGACGTTCGGCCAGCAACGATGCTTGCAGAGCGTGATGACGGTGAGCGCTGGCCGGGCGACATTTACCGCCGGAGTGCCTTAGCCACATAAGGCAAGCGGTGCGCCACGGACGGCGCAGCGTTTGCCCTGCACCGTCCTGCGATGTTGAAGAGAGTGAGCTACTTTTTCGGGCTGTCCGGCTGCGGTGGGGTGTCCGGTTTGCGTTTCTTCCTGCGTCGCGTTTTCGGTTTCTGCTCTGCCGGATGGGTTTTCTCATGCACCGCTTTCAGATGCCCGATAGCAACCCGCGTGTAGACCTGCGTGGTTTCCAGCTTTTCATGACCTAAGATAGCTTGTATGTGTCGTGTGTCTGCGCCGTTCTCCAGCATCTGCGTTGCCATCGAGTGCCGGAACACATGACACGCCCCGGCTTTTTTCAGGTGCGCGTCATTCCGTATTGCCCGGCCAGCCAGTATCGTCAGCGTCGCCCGTCCCAGCTTCTTGCCCCATATTGTGACGAACAGGTAACCACTGTCGTGCTTCGTCGTCAGCCGTGGCCGCACTGCATCCAGATAGCGCTGTACCCAGACCAGCGCCCGCAGCCCCACTGGCACCACCCGGTCTTTGTTCCCCTTGCCCTGTCTGACGACCAGAACCCCGCGCCCCACGTCCACATCGGCCAGCATCAGGTTAGCCAGTTCGCTGCGCCGCAGCCCCGTGCTCCACAGCATCTCCAGCACTGCACGGTTACGCAGTCCGGTTAACGTCTCGGTGTCCTGTGCGTCCATCACCGCTTCCGTTTCTTCCTCGCTCAGTATCTGCGCCGGAAGCCGCTTTTCTGCTTTCGGTAACGTCATCTGTTCCGCCGGGTTGTACAGGATATGATGCCGTTGCAGCAACCAGCGGAACAGCATCCTGATGGACGTCAGGCGATTAAGCTGCCCGCCCTGTGCCAGTGGTTTGCCGTCCGCCTTGCGGTAGCCGTGCAGATGTCGTTGATAGGCTTCCAGTACTGCCAGACTTACCTGTGCCGCCTGCGTGAGTCCCCGCTCTTCACACCACGTCACGAACGGGCGCAGCCGTTCACCGTACCCTTCCACTGTGCGCGGGCTGTGGTTCGTGGCCGTCAGGTGGGCAAGGTAAGCGACGGTGTACTGGCGCAGCGTCTGAGACAGGCCGCTAAGGTAAAGGGCTTCCGGGCTGGGTGGTTTGGGTCGGGTCATGGTGGTGTGTCCTGCGAGGTGATGAGGAACAGTCAGGAAGGGAACTACGGTACGATGGGTTTATTGTGTGCTGCCGGAACAGGGGTTTTGCCGTTAACCCGACCGGACGACGCAGAAGCCTTGTCTGTACTGGCTTTAGCTACGGTTATCTTGTCCGACTGACTACCGACCGCACCCCGACCAGAGACCGACTGCTTTTTCTTTACCCCCGACCGGACGGCGTCATAGTGGTCTTTTCCTGTCATTTTTATCGTTTCCGGGGACGCTTCCGGCACGTCGATAAGCCCGCACAGGTGCGCGTTATCCACCTGCGCGTCGCCGTCGAACAGCAGTTCGTAGCAGAACGTCAGCCCTCGCTTGTGCAGCAGCAGGTATTCCAGCTCAACCAGTCGGGCAAGGTGGATTTTCAGTTGCGTATCGCCCCACTGCACCGCGTCCCGTAGCTGTTTGCGGGCAAAGTGATACTCCGCTTTGGGCTGGCCGCTTGCTTTTACCCAGCCCTGTATCAGCAGCAACAGCTTTCTGGTCTGCGGCGGCATTTCGTCCAGCGTCCGGCCAAGGATTTCATGCGCCAGTTGGTTGGCCAGCACGATGTCCGACCGTTCCACCTCGATATACTCGATGACCGTGCCACGGTGTTCAACCTGCTTCACCTCCCGCTGATACTGGTGCAGCAGCGCGACAGACTGGATTAACGTCAGGTATTTCATATGGTCGCGGCGGGTGCGGGTTTTGTCGCTCAGGAACGTAAGCTGGCTGGCGAACGGGTTCACCACCTTTAACGGTTTCAGTAACCGCTGGGCATTCTGGTGCAACTCGGTGAGATAGCCTTTTTCGTTCTCCATCAGTAAGCCTTCCAGCGTTTGCTTGTGGCGCTGCAACGCATGGATAGCTTCGGTCTGTTCGCGGGATTCGTTCACGCTGAGCACCAGACAACGGTTTAACAGTTCTTCATCCACATCGATGGCCGTGGTGGTTAACATCAGCATCACCGGGCCTTTCACCGTGTACTGCTTGGTCACCAGATTGCCCGTCGCATCATCCTTGCCCGTTGACGCTATCGTCAGTTCCCCGTCACTCTGCAACAGCTTCAGCGCATACGCCGCCTGCCTGACGCCTTCCTCTTCGGCTATTGCCAGTATCTTGTGTTGCAGGTTGGTTTCGCCCAGATAGAACAGGCTTTGCCCCGTCATCGCCGAGTATTGCAGGCGCTCCTCCGGCGGTATCAGGTTCAGCACCGCATCCATCAGCGAGGATTTTCCCGCCGCCGAACTGCTCTGGATTAACACCGCCAACGGCCTGTCCAGCTTGCGCGACACCGCCGCCAGATAACCCGCCACTAAGTTGGTCGATTCCCCGACCACGCCGCAGGCCGCAAGGTCATCCGTCAGCCTGCCGATAAGGTTCGGGTCACGCAGCAACGCCAGCGCCTCATCCCGCTGTTCATCGGTAATATCCTGCGTGGTTTCACCGTGGGTTTCCGGCTGGCTCAGGTGGGCTTCCAGTGCCAGCAGCACCCGCCCCAGAGTGCGTTTAAGGTCACTTTCTGCCAGCCCCAGCTCACTGGCCGCTAACCGCGCATAACCCGCCCGGCTCCGGGCGCTCATCATGTCCACGCTGTCCGCGAACACCACACCGCTGGCCGTGTCGATAACCTGCGCATTGGCCTTCATCACGCCGCTACCCGCTTTCACTGACGCCATGCCCCGGATGCGCCATTGCTGGCCGGACAGCGCGATATCAAGCTCACCGTTTGGCAGGGCGTCAACCACAACCCCAGCAGCTAAGGAAGAGGCCGGTTGAGACGGTTTTTCAGGCTGTGGTACTGCGTCATTTTCAGGTTCCGCACTGACCGCTTCCCCCATTGGCAACGCGCCGTCAACCAGTAACCCGAACACCGTTTCCGGCTCCGCCACCTGACAGAGATAGCCATTCGCATCCATGCCGGACGGGAACAGGATACGGAACGGCGTGATGCCCTCAGCGGCTAACGCAGAAGCCAGCTTCACCGCGCCATCATCGCCTGCCGCATCGTTATCGAACGCGATAAGCACCTGTTTTACCCCGTGGCGGATAAACGATTCGCGCATTTCCTCTGTGAACCCGTTCACCCCATACGCCACCCAGAACGACATCGCATCGATAAGTGATTCGCATAAGATGACCGACTTACTCGCTACTAGCGCCTGCTCGTTCCATACCCCGCCGTGCGGCCCCGGCAGGTACAGATGTTTTGGTGTGCCGGCCCGCAACTTGTCACACAGTTTGCGCCCGTATAGCTCCCGCACCTGACCGTTACTGTCGATAACCGGAACCACTAACGACCCCGCCAGATGTTCATGCCCGCTGTCGCGCATCACACCGATGGTCTGCAACTGTGCCCGGATGGCTGCGCCGTCTTTCAGCTTCTTTGATGGCAGACGGTAGCCCAGCGTCCGGTTGGCGAACCCCAGTTTAAAGGCCGCGACTAACTCAGGATGGTTGAGGCGACGCTTTTCCAGATAGGCGACGGCCTCCGGCGCGTTCAGCAGCGTATGGTGATAGAACTCGGTAACACGATGCAGTAACGCCTGCCTTTCCTGTTCATCGGCGATATCCGCCACAGGCGGCAACGGCTCAGCGGCGGGCACACTCCCCAGCTCACGCCGCAGCTTATCGACCGTATGAGGCAAGCTGAGATTCTCCGTCTTCATCACCCAGTCCAGCACCGAGCCGCCTGCATCGCAGCCGAAGCAGTGATAGAGGTTCTTGTCCGGCGAGATAACCATTGAAGGGGTTTTCTCCTGATGGAACGGACACAGCACCACGAAGTCCTTGCCGCGCTTCACCACCTTGCGCCCTTGAGCTCGCACCACTTCAACCAGTGACACGGCGGCTTTAAGGTGCTGCAACTCGGATTCGGGGATGCGTGCCATAAACGGATTTCCTCTAAAAACCTGTCAATAGGGTTTGGCTAAAAATAACTCGACGCCAATATACCACATAATGTAGTATATACAACATATCGTGGTAAAACGTGAGGTAAGTTATGGCTGTCTTATTACATTCAACATTGGTAACAGCTATGGCTATCAGTAACGAAGAGCGCGATTTCTTCATGGCACTGGGTGAACGCATCACCACCCTGCGTAAAGAGCGGGGTATCACACAGGCTGAACTGGCGGAGAAGCTCGGCGTTTCCCAGCAGACGGTTCAGGCATGGGAAGCCGGGCGCAGAAGGATTAAGGTTTCATCACTCCCTTCTGTAGCACAGATTTTTTCAGTTTCGCTTGAAGAGGTATTCGGGGAAGCCCCGGAGCCAGCGAGACGCAAGCGCGGCCCGGCCCCGAAGTGGCAGCAACAGATGGAAGAGATAGACAGTTTGCCGAAGGCAAAACAGAAGATGATTTCGGAGATGTTAAGCGCTCTGATTGCTCAGGCGCGTAACTGAAGGATAACTAGCGCGGCGAAGATGAGTTCGCACCTCACCCACGCCGCTCACCACAAGCAACTAAACGAGGTAGTTACTATGGCTAAGGCACATTCTAAGTCAGGCGTCACCGTTAATAAAGCAACCAAAACAGAGCGTTACTATACCGTGGGATACGCCCCGCATAATGGCAAGTCCAACCCACCCTCTGCCATCAACCTTAAAGGCCGCTGGCTGGAAGAGTCGGGCTTTATCACCGGGATGCCGGTGACCGTCACGGTGGAGCGGGGGAGGATTATTATTGAGACGCAGATTAATTTGTAGCGGCTGACCTGACCGCTAATAAAATAAAAAGCCGGAAGGATCTTTGCGATCGCTTCCGGCTATTATTTATTTTTTTCGTTCAGGATGATATGTCGATATTGAGAAGGCTTTATCTATTGCAGCGCCTATATCATCGATCGTTGCATCAATAGGAAGAACGATAATGTCATCATTCATCATACTTTCCCACGCTTTGATATTATGATTATCAAAAGGAATAACTTTTATTTTTTCCTCATCAAAATCTTTATAAAGGAGAACGATCCGGCAGTTTTTTATTAACCCCGTATAAGATCTTGCGCCTATCCATCCACAAAGCTGTTTTCGTAACTCTTTAAGCTCCCACGGTTTATAGGCAGGATCGACTACACCATAATTATCTATCGCCGTCAGTGCTTCTTTACCCAACGTAGTGATATCAACATTTGTCGGCAATGCGGCGGCTAATGCGACATTCTCACTAGGACTCTCGGCCATATTCTTCGATTGCCTTGAACGCTGAACAATAAAATATTTATCGCCAAATTCATAAATAATTGCATCATACTTTTGCATAAAATACCTACAGTAAACTAATTGTGTTAGGATCTATCCTCACGACATCCGACCGAGGAATAACGGTTCCTTTCATCGAACCACTTTCTATAATCCCACCATGCTCCCCAATAAGCGGATAACCCTTCTTCTGGTTTTTAGTAAAGCCTGCTGTCGATGATGCTTTGGCATCGACCAGTTTCAGGGAGCCGTCAGGGGTTCTTATTGCATTGTCCACGATCACTCGATAATCCGCAGGCTTACCCGATGCATCTAATGGACGGATATAAACCTGTTCGTGAACATTCTCGGCCCCGTATTTATCTTTGGCTGCCTGAGTCACATCTCTTTCCCATGCCTTACCGTTGGCTCGGTTTATCTGTACCTGAGATGTCGCGCCTTTCTTATCTAGTCCGAACGGGTCGACCCACATTAATGGGTTATGTACATAACCCTGAGGCCTTATCCCTCCCAGCAGCCCTATCGGGTCATAGGGACAACTCCGGTGCAATCGTACTTTTTAGCGCACTTAACCTATTGAAGCAACAGCCTTTTTAAGTCGCGTTTTTTGCCAGCGTAACAACGTTTTAACCCGAACACCCCGACGCGCACTTTTACCCGCAGACACGCTACCGCCATGCTGTGACGTCCCTGTCTGCCTGCGCCACATCATAGCAGCGGCGTCAGCCGCTGCCATTAGTCGTTTCCTGTTGAACCGGGTTTTATCGCGGCGCAAGCCGTTCCGCAGCTTGCCTGTGGGACGGTGAAGCGTCTGCCGGGTGCGGGCTGGCGAGGCCCGCAAGACAAGAGGTCAAGCAGGGAGGCCCCCGGCGGGGGCCGCACGGGGCGGAGATGGCGAGCACGGGAACGAGCGAGGAGCCTGCGACTGCGAGCCGGGCACAGCCAGTGCAGCGGGGTTGGGGCGGGGGCGAGGTAATGCCTTTCAGAGGAGGCCGTCAGGCCGACAACCCCCTGTTCTGTTGACGTTAATGTTTGCTGAAGGTTGACGCCGGAGCCAGCGCCGCCAGGGAGGGCGGCCACACCGTGAGAGCCAGGGAAGGAACACCGGGGTCGACAGCAGAGGGCGCAGCCCTGTGCGCCACACCGCCCCACAGAGCCGAACTCCGGCGGCCAGCCGCACGCCGATGCGGAAGCAGCACGCAACGCGCCCATGACTCAACCGGCGCAGACATAATGTGTGTTACGCGTTGTGGGCCGCCCCGACGGCCCATTTCGCGTAATGCCACATTATGTTGAATGACGTTCGGCCAGCAACGATGCTTGCAGAGCGTGATGACGGTGAGCGCTGGCCGGGCGACATTTACCGCCGGAGTGCCTTAGCCACATAAGGCAAGCGGTGCGCCACGGACGGCGCAGCGTTTGCCCTGCACCGTCCTGCGATGTTGAAGAGAGTGAGCTACTTTTTCGGGCTGTCCGGCTGCGGTGGGGTGTCCGGTTTGCGTTTCTTCCTGCGTCGCGTTTTCGGTTTCTGCTCTGCCGGATGGGTTTTCTCATGCACCGCTTTCAGATGCCCGATAGCAACCCGCGTGTAGACCTGCGTGGTTTCCAGCTTTTCATGACCTAAGATAGCTTGTATGTGTCGTGTGTCTGCGCCGTTCTCCAGCATCTGCGTTGCCATCGAGTGCCGGAACACATGACACGCCCCGGCTTTTTTCAGGTGCGCGTCATCCCGTATTGCCCGGCCTGCCAGTATTGTCAGCGTAGCCCGTCCCAGTCGCTTGCCCCATATTGTGACGAACAGATAGCCGCTGTCGTGCTTCGTCGTCAGTCTTGGCCGCACCGCATCCAGATAACGTTGCACCCAGACCAGCGCCCGCAGGCCAACCGGAACCACCCGGTCTTTGTTGCCTTTGCCCTGTCGCACCACCAAAACGCCGCGCCCCACGTCCACATCGTCCAGCATCAGCCCGGCCAGCTCTGAACGTCTTAGCCCGGTGCTCCACAGCATTTCCAGCACTGCACGGTTACGCAGTCCGGTTAACGTCTCGGTGTCCTGTGCGTCCATCACCGCCTCGGTTTCTTCCTCGCTCAGTATCTGCGCCGGAAGTCGTTTCTCCGCTTTCGGCAGCGTCATCTGTTCGGCGGGGTTGTACAGGATATGGTGGCGTTGCAGCAGCCAGCGGAACAGCATCCTGATGGACGTCAGGCGGTTAAGCTGCCCGCCCTGTACCAGCGGCTTGCCGTCTGCCTTGCGGTAGCCGTGCAGATGTCGCTGATAGGCTTCCAGCACTGCCAGACTTACCTGTGCCGCCTGCGTGAGTCCCCGCTCTTCACACCACGTCACGAACGGGCGCAGCCGTTCGCCGTACCCTTCCACCGTGCGCGGGCTGTGATTCGTGGCCGTCAGGTGCGCAAGGTAAGCGGTGGTGTACTGGCGCAGCGTCTGTGACAGGCTGCTAAGGTAAAGGGCTTCCGGGCTGGGCGATTTGGGTCGGGTCATGGCGGCGCGTCCTGCGGGGTGAGAAGAGAGGTTAAGGAAGAAGCGTTACGATGTGATGCGCTTAGCTGGCTTTGCCGGAACCGTGCTTTTGCCGTTAACCCGACTTACAGCAGGTGACGCCTTATCGGCTGCGGCTTGGCGTGGTTTTGCTGACCCAGACTTGGCCCCGACTTGGGGCAGACTTGACCCCGACTTGCCATTGCCAGACCCCGACTTGCGCAAGTCGTACCCGTCTTTTTCACTGACTTCCGGCTCGATTAACCCGCACAGGTGCGCCCCTTCCGGCACTGTGCCATCCCACAGCAGTTCGTACTGCAACAAGTGTCCCCGGCTCCCGCCATGAACCAGCAGGTATTCCATTTCAGCCAGTCGCAGGCAGTGCAGCTTAAGCTGACTGTCACTCCACTGCGTCGCGTTGCGGATATCCCGGCGGGTAAAGCGCACCTCGCCCGGTTTTTTGTTCTGCGCATGTGCTAACTGATTCACCATGCCCTGTATCAGTAGCAACAGCTTGCGTGTCTGTGGCGGCATTTCGTCCAGCGTCCGGCCTAATATCTCGTGCGCTAACCGATTCGCCAGCACGATGTCCGAACGCTCGACTTCGATATACTCGATAACCTGCCCACGGTGCGAGACGGTTTTAACCTCCCGCTGGTACTGGTGCAGCAGGGCGATGCTCTGTATCAGGGTGAGGTACTTCATATGGTCGCGGCGCGTGCGGGTTTTGTCGCTCAGGAACGTGAGCTGACTGGCGAACGGGTTCACCACTTTTAACGGCTTGAGTAACCGTTGCGCGTTCTGGTGCAGTTCGGTCAGATAGCCTTTCTCGTTTTCCATCAGCAAGCCTTCCAGCGTCTGCTTGTGCCGCTGCAAGGCGTGGATGGCTTCGGTCTGTTCGCGGGATTCGTTGACGGTGAGAACCAGACAGCGATTCAGCAGTTCTTCATCCACGTCGATTGCTGTGGTGGTTAACATCAACATCACCGGGCCTTTCACCGTGTACTGTTTGGTGACAAGGTTTCCTGTGGCATCATCTTTACCCGTACTGGCTATCGTTAGTTCTCCGTCACTCTGCAACAGCTTCAGCGCATACGCCGCCTGCCTGACGCCTTCTTCTTCCGCTATCGCCAGTATCTTGTGTTGCAGGTTGGTTTCGCCCAGATAGAACAGGCTTTGTCCCGTCATCGCGCTGTACTGCAAGCGCTCTTCCGGCGGTATCAGGTTCAGCACCGCATCCATTAAGCTCGATTTACCCGCCGCACTCGACGACTGGATAAGCACGGCCAGCGGCTTATCTAACTTACGGGAGACAGCGGCCAGATAACCCGCCACTAAGTTAGTGGACTCACCGACCACGCCACAGGCCGCAAGATCATCCGTCAGCCTGCCGATGAGGTTCGGGTCACGCAGCAACGCCAGCGCCTCCACTTTGGCGGCATCATCCAGTGCCGGCACGACCTCATCACCCGCTTCCGGCTGGCTCAGGTGCGCTTCCAGTGCCAGCAGTACACGGCCTAAGCGCTGTTTGATGTCGCTTTCTGCCAGCCCTAACTCACTGGCCGCTAACCGCGCATACCCCGCCCGGCTCCGCGCACTCATCATGTCCACGCTGTCCGCGAACACCACGCCGCTGGCCGTGTCGATAACCTGCGCGTTCACCTTCATTACACCGCTACCGACTTTCACCGACGCCATGCCCCGGATGCGCCACTGTTGGCCGGACAGGGCTATCTCAACTTCACCGTTTGGCAGGCCTTCAACCACAACCCCGGCTGCTAAAGAGGAGACAGGGTGAGACGGTTTTTCAGGCTGTGGCACGGATTCAGGTTCAGCACTCACCGCTTCCCCCATTGGCAACGCGCCGTCAACCAGTAACCCGAACGCCGTTTCCGGCTCCGCCACCTGACACAGGTAGCCGTTTGCATCCATGCCGGACGGGAACACCACGCGGAACGGCGTGATGCCCTCAGCGGCTAAGGACTCAGCCAGTGTTACCGCCGCCGTATTGCCTGCCTCATCGTTATCGAACGCGATAAGTACCTGTTTCACGCCGTGGCGGATAAACGACTCGCGCATTTCCTCTATGAACCCGTTCACCCCATACGCTGCCGTCACGTTGCGGCAACCTGTCACCCAGAACGACATCGCATCGATAAGTGATTCGCATAAGATGACCGACTTACTCGCGACTAACGCCTGCTCGTTCCACACCCCGCCGTGCGGCCCCGGCAGGTACAGATGTTTTGGTGTTCCGGCCCGCAGCTTGTCACACAGTTTACGTCCGTACAGCTCCCGCACCTGACCGTGACTGTCGATAACCGGAACCACTAACGACCCCGCCAGATGTTCATGGCCGCTGTCGCGCATTACCCCGATGGCCTGCAACTGCGCCCGGATGGCTGCGCCGTCTTTCAGCTTCTTCGACGGCAGACGATAGCCCAGCGTCCGGTTGGCGAACCCTAAGCGGAACTGCGCCACTAACTCAGGATGGTTGAGGCGACGCTTTTCCAGATACGCGATGGCCTCCGGCGCATTGAGCAGGGTGTGATGATAGAACTCGGTGACACGATGCAGTAACGCCTGCCGCTCTTGTTCATTCGCGATATCGGCAACAGGCGGTAACGCGGCTGTGACTGGCACTTCCCCTGACTCACGCCGCAGTTTATCGACCGCATGCGGCAGACTTAACCCTTCTGTCTTCATCACCCAGTCCAGCACCGAGCCGCCTGCATCGCAGCCGAAGCAGTGATAGAGGTTCTTGTCCGGCGAGATAACCATTGAAGGGGTTTTCTCCTGATGGAACGGACACAGCACCACGAAGTCCTTGCCGCGCTTCACCACCTTTCTTCCCTGACCACGCACCACCTCAACCAGTGACACGGCGGCTTTCAGGTGCTGCAACTCGGATTCGGGGATGCGTGCCATAAACGGATTTCCTCTAAAAACCTGTCAATAGGGTTTGGCTAAAAATAACTCGACGCCAATATACCACATAATGTAGTATATACAACATATCGTGGTAAAACGTGAGGTAAGTTATGGCTGTCTTATTACATTCAACATCGGTAACAGCTATGGCTATCAGTAACGAAGAGCGCGATTTCTTCATGGCACTGGGTGAACGCATCACCACCCTGCGTAAAGAGCGGGGTATCACACAGGCTGAACTGGCGGAGAAGCTCGGCGTTTCCCAGCAGACGGTTCAGGCATGGGAAGCCGGGCGCAGAAGGATTAAGGTTTCATCACTCCCTTCTGTAGCACAGATTTTTTCAGTTTCGCTTGAAGAGGTATTCGGGGAAGCCCCGGAGCCAGCGAGACGCAAGCGCGGCCCGGCCCCGAAGTGGCTGCAACAGATGGAAGAGATAGACAGTTTGCCGAAGGCAAAACAGAAGATGATTTCGGAGATGTTAAGCGCTCTGATTGCTCAGGCGCGTAACTGAAGGATAACTAGCGCGGCGAAGATGAGTTCGCACCTCACCCACGCCGCTCACCACAAGCAACTAAACGAGGTAGTTACTATGGCTAAGGCACATTCTAAGTCAGGCGTCACCGTTAATAAAGCAACCAAAACAGAGCGTTACTATACCGTGGGATACGCCCCGCATAATGGCAAGTCCAACCCACCCTCTGCCATCAACCTTAAAGGCCGCTGGCTGGAAGAGTCGGGCTTTATCACCGGGATGCCGGTGACCGTCACGGTGGAGCGGGGCAGGATTATTATTGAGACGCAGATTAATTTATAAAAAATAACCTGACCATAAAATAAAAGCCGGAAGGATCGTGTGATCGCTTCCGGCTTTTTATAAAAAAATCTAACTTAATTTCAATCTAAACAAAACGTTATCTGGTTCAGTATGTAACTTTGTTGTTACTATAACTTCATCATCATCCATAAGAATATCTTTAAATTTATAATGATATGCTAACTCATCAGGTGGAGTGACTAATATAACCTCATTAAAAACAACATCACCTGCACGCATAACTTTTAATGAAAGCTGAAAATCATTAATCGAATGATTACAAATAAGAGAACATACTAAATTCTGTTTTTTAAAAACCTTCTTTTTATGAACCCATTCATTTATGAACCCAGAACACTCAAAATCACTGATTGCATTAACTATAACATCTTTAGGCAAAGAGTATTTATCGTCAACCTTATCTAAACCATCCATGATAAGTTTTGAAAAGTATTTATTCAATTTCTCTTTTGTCGTATTCAGATATTCATCCTCATCAATAAATATCTCAACACCAAGAACATTGCTTGAGTTAACGTATGCTTCACCGCTTGGCTCTTTTCTACCAACAAAGCATACTCGATTAAACCCAGCGGTCTCACATCTAGCTTCCTTTACCTTCCGGCCAAGATAATTGCATAACGACCTAGTTAATTCTTTGAACGGATATGTTATTTCTTCGCCGTAATCTAGAAGCTCTGGATAGAGATATATATCTTTTAATATCATGGTGTCTTATGCCTTATAGGATCTAAAGTCTGTCTATGTTTATCAGCATTTTTAAGTTCCCATTCTAAGATTCTTTTCCTAGCTCCGGGACCCGCAGGCTCTTGGTGAACAACTCTGGCACTATATTTCTCTTTGCCTAATTCATTTCTGCCTACCTCTTTATTCCATTTACGGACTTGGGTATTTGCACGAGGAGAACTTAATTCACCATTTGGCCCGACTTTCAGTTTAGATTGGCTCACACCAGTTTTAACCACATTTCCCGTATCGTTATCGATAATCTCATAACCATGTTGGGCTTTCTGAGAGTTCTTGGAGTTACCGTGTGGCCCTTTCTTATCCAACCCGAACGGATCGACCCACTCCAGCGGATTGTGAACATACGCTTGAGGTCTAATGCCACCAAGTAAACCTATCGGGTCCGGCGATAAATACTGCCCGCTCTCTGCATCATAGTAACGATGCCGGTTGTAGTAAAGCCGCGTTTCTGCATCGTACAACTGTCCCTGATAGCGCAGTTCACAGTACACTTCTTCGTTGGCCGCATCCCCCAGATAACGTCGGAGGGGGATAGGGCGTCTTTCTTCACGGTGTGCGCCCCACAGACCCTGTTCGCCGCGCCAGTGAACGTCGCCTTCCTCGCTGCACAGCTCTCTGGCGGTGCCTGCCAGGTCGGTGACGATGTAGTGCAACTGCGTGTCGCCGCCTTGTGCCTCGACCTGTGCCAGTGGCCGGAAGCTGCCCGGCTCGTACACCCACTGTACCTCCCGTGCCGCTGACCCGTCCGCCCGGTACTGCTGCTGGCCGATAAGCTGGTCACCGTCCCAGCGGTATGCCACCCGCGCTACCGCCTGCGTCGACGGCACTTGTCCCTCACGCACCTTGTTGATCCTGCGACCAAATACATCATAACGATAGCGCCACCGTGCGCCGTCCGGCAGGCTCACCCGCACCAGCCGGTCCTGCACGTCCCAGTCAAAGTGGGTTTCCTTCGGCCTGAACCCCGGACGCGTTTCCCGTTTTACTGCCAGACGCCCGCAGTCGTCATACTGGTACTGCGTATGGCCCCGTTCGACTACCCGGCCCGCGGCATCATACCGTGCCGATGCTTGCACTACCGCATCCTGCACTTTTAGTGTCTGAGCCAGACCCGGCGCTATCTGTGACACCTCGCACAGGTTCTGTTCGCTGTCGTAGCCAAACAGGCGAGCCTGACGGCGGCGTCCCTCGTCACGGCGCTCCGCCGTGACCTGACCGGCCCCGTTCAATCGGAAGGCCTGTTCACCCCAGTGGCTGTCGCTGATACCGGTCAGACGGTCCAGCACATCATACTGGTAGCGGCGCTCCAGCACGTCATTGACGCGGCCATCGGCCCCTTCCAGCGCCTGACGCTGTAGCAGCCCGGTCGGACTCCATTCATGGCGTAATGAAAACCCGCAGCCGTTGCTGCGCCGCTGCTCTTCGCCTGCCGCGGTATGGCTGAACTGCAATGGCTGGTGTGAACCGATACCCAATGATGACAGGCGTCCCGACTGCCAGGCCAGTTGCAGCGGCGCCAGAATACCGTCGACCAGGGCACGCTGACCGCCGGCGTCGTAAGTGCTCTGTATCGCCTCGCCGTTGACCGTTTCCGAGGTGACCTGACCGGCCCGGTTATAGGTGTATTCTACGACGGCATCGGGGCTGGCGGCTTTGGTGAGCCGTCCCGCGACGTCATAGTCCAGTTCGGTGATGCTGTCCGTTTCCCCGTCGGCCCGACGAGCGGTGATACGCGTGATGCGACCAGCCACATCATGTTCGTAATGCAGCGTGCTGCCATCCGGTGCGGTACGCAGCACCAGACGGTCGGCCACATCGTAGTGATAGCGGTACACCCGACCGTCGTAATGCCGCTCTTCACTCAGTCGTCCGCCGTGGTCAAAGCTGTACGTCCAGTCCCGTCCCTGGCTGTTTGTTACGCCAGCGAACTCGGCTTCCGCATTGTAGTGGTAGTGTACCGTGGCCCCCAGCGGGTCGGTTGCTTCCAGCAGGTTATCGAACGCGCCGTAGCGGAACTGGTAGCGCTGCCCCAGTGCATCCGTTACCGCCGTCAGGTTACCTTCCACATCGTAACCAAACCGTGTCTCGCTGCCGTCTTCATACACTACTTTCGACGGTGACTCGCGTACGCCATCATACTCCCAGCGGCGAACCTGCACGCCCGCTTCATGCCCAATGTGCCGCTCTGTCAGGCGATCAAGGTCGTCGTACCGGAACATCACGGGTGGTGCATTATCTCGCTCAAGGCTACTCAGCAGGCCACGGCGGTTGTAGTGATAACGCTGCAACAGGCCGTCCGGAGCTATCACGATCGACAGTTGTCCCGTATCAGCATAACGGTACAGCCATTCACGCCCTTCCGGGTCGTTCACCTCGATAACCTGCCCGGCCTCGTTACGGTGGTAGCGCCATTCGCTGCCCAGTGGGTCGGCATAGGCGAGCAGTTGCCCGTTGCCGTCATACGTGTATCGATGTGTGGCTCCATCCGGCAGGGCCACCTCGGTCATCAGCCCCCAGTCATTGCGCTGGTATACCGTGCGGCCACCCAACGGGTCAGTCTCCGCCATCAGTTGGTTGTTGACCCACTCAAACCGGGTCTCGCCCCCGTCAGGCGTGCGTTTGAGCAGGATATTGTTGCGTTCGTCGCGCACATAGCTGAATACCCCGCCAAACCCGCTGTGGTAGTGGCTCGTCAGGGTATCGTCGTCATATTCAAAGTGACCCGGCCAGTAGCCTTCCGAGGTTCTGTCCCGGATTGCGCGGCCTTTTTTATCGTAATCGTGCTCAACCCAGGTCGAACCTAAATCCGACCAGCGCAACAGCCAGCCTTCCGGCGAATAGCGATAATCGAAGTTACGGCCCTCATCTGCACGCACGCTCAGTAGATGCCCGTGGTCATCATAGGTATAGTTGGCCAGCGTTTTTAATGGCTGACGCTGCGACGTACACAGCGTGAGTGCCGTAATTCTTCGGTGTTCTGTGGTGACATGAATCAAACGCCCGTCCGACAGCGTAACCCAGCGCAACTCGCCCAGCACCCATTCGAAAGCCACCCGATTGCCCGCCGCATCGTCGATAGATGTCAAACACAGTTGGAGGCCGAGTGCATATTCAAATCGATAGCGCAGGCCACCGACATGGTGTAGCACTAGTTCACCCTGCTGGCGGGTCAGTCGCCATTGCGGGCTTGACGGCGAACGGCTGAACTCTCCTTCATTGGGCAGGACAAAGAAGGCCTGATTGAACTCACCATCCGTTAGCGTAGCTACCCCATCGTCAAGCGTTAGGCTGATATCCCAATTGGTGCGCCACAGTGTCCCCAGTAAACCGGGGTGACGTTTTCCCGTAGAACGGTAATAACGTTGCAGTGACAGGGGGAGGGGACTACTTACCTGAATGTCAGTGCGCTGTTCCACCACGGCACCGGTAGCCATATCAACCGGATCGCCGTTTTTCTCACCTTTTTCCGGGTCAGTATTTGTTTTCTTATCCTGTGTGTTTGCTTTTTCCTGAGCGGCTGCATCACCCGGTTTAGGTTCAGATGTGGCAACCGCCGTTACGTCATGTGCGCCTTTAGGGGATTGAACCGTTTCTTTATCCTTGTCTTTGTCTTTGTCTTTGTCTTTGTCTTTGTCTTTGTCTTTGTCCTTGTCCTTTGGCGTGTGATTATTGTTTTGATTATGTTCACTACTATTGTCATTTTGGGGCGGGTTGGGTGTAGGTGTAGGTGTAGGTGTAGGTGTAGGTGTAGGTGTAGCGTTTGGCTGCGTTTCCGATGCGGGAGAATGAGGTTGCCCAGTTGGTGTATGGGAAGTCTGAGAAGTATGGGGCGATCCCGCCGCATTTCTTTCCCCTCTAGGGGCAATGCCAGCTCTATTCTTGTTCCCTTTCCCCCCAAAAAGGATCACTGACGCTAGCATTCCCGCTTCAGCAACCCCCAAGCCACCCGGTTCTGCTGCCCGTTGATTAAACTCGTCGATCTCTTCCTCGGTACGATAATCACCAGAGTCACCCTTTTGCACCGTCATCGCCGATAGCTCACAGCTCCCTTTAGGGCGTGCGCTTCCAATAACCTGCGTCATGATTTGGGGGATAAACTCAGCGAATTCGGCTTCGATTAAGAGCGTCACGCTGGTAAACAACGTAATTAACTTATCGAGGACATCCACCATCGCTTGGAAACTGTCCGCCATCAACGTGACTACCCAGCTTCGCTCTCCAGAAGCACCTTTCACCAGCAGGTCTAGCGCTTCTTTCATGGTTTCCAGCAGCGCTTTCCCCTTATCGGCATACATTCTGATATCGGAGCGTATGCCAGTCAGCCAAGTGACCACATCACCGTTACCCAAGCCCCGAATAATCTGAGTAGCTTCCTCAATATTCTGTTGCTTGCTGCCTTTACCACTTCTTAGTTTCCGCAGGGCTTTGGTAATTGCATTCCCACTGATTTTCAGCGCGTCCCCAACCCCGGGAACAAAACCGATAACACACAGCACCCCGTCAATCTGGTGCATGGTATCGTCCAATAATTCAGGGGTTTTATAGCTATACCAGCACCACTCCCCGAGGAAATACACATCCATCGCCTGACCAACTACGGGAATGCAGCCCAGAATGACCTCACAGAACAGCAGAACTGCGTTATCAATAGTGGACGCCTTGCTTGCCACCTCCGCCGACAGTCGGTGTTGAACCCGACGGATTTCCCGTTGGAGCTCGCCATTATCTCGGTGAAGCTGTCTTTCTAATTCCCAGAAACGCCTTAACGCCGGTTTGTATTGCTCTGGTATATTGTTGTTAGACAGTGGTATTCTCACCGACTGCTGGACGGAACCGTAATCCACAATCCCGTTATTTCTCAATATGATAAATAGGGAAAAGTACTCTCCGGCGAAGCGTGCATAGTCAGGGTTCGACATCAAGACCGGATTATTCTGCACCGTTTCCTCAGGGTCGAGCGTATCGCTGCCTTCCCCCAACAGCAGTTCATACGTGAGACACCCCATGTCATGGATGAAAAACATCCCGTTATCGTCGGTTTTGCCTCTTATTTTGTGATTATTGCTATCGGTTAACTCAAAAGGAGCATTCGGTATTGGCTCGCCCGAATCGTAATGGTAATGCACCAGTATTTCGCAGCCACAGGTGGTACAACCCCCTGAAATCTTATTATCCGTGGCAAAGTTACGTTTCGCGGCGTCCCCACTGGTAGCTAACGCGTTGCTTTTATCTTCACTCATGAAATGACGTCCTTTTTATTTTATGCTTCGTCCAGGTGGTCAATGGCGGCCTGATACAGGCGATCCATACGGCTTTGGGTGCCAAGGTATTCAGGCTGAACCAGAATGTTTTTTGCCCAAGGCTGATGAATGAATGCCGGCGAGAGCTCTGTCGCCAACGCCAGCCAGCGCACGATATCGCGATCGTTGTTAAAGCCATTGTGCTGCGCCAGTTCCGCCTGCTGGCGGGTAAATACCTGTAGCTCATCGTCAGAGGCGTGTTGCCAGTCAGTATGGTAAGTGCGCAGGTGTTCCATATAGCGCGCCAGATTCTGATGTTCAGCAGGCACCATAATGGCTTGCCATTGTTCGTCACTCAGTTGGCGTGGCAGGATATCTGGAATGGAATGTGGCTCACGGGTCGTGAGGTTTAAGGTCGTTACTGCGCCATCAGGAGAAATGTCACAGAAGCGAGCTATTGGGCCATAGAGTGCGCAGGTTTCTTGCGCGGAGCTGGCGGATAGCAGTTGATTCACTACCTGCCAGTCACCTACACGCAGGATGGCATTCTCCCCAGAAGGCGAGGCCACCAGGTTCCACTGCCGCAGGTGTTTCGTTACCTCAAGCAGTTGATCGAGCGGTGAATACGCCTGCATAAACCATTCCAGTTGCAGACCCATACCCCAACCGGGTTGGGTGACAATATGCTCTTTCACCTGCGGCCAGTTAGCGGCGTGAAGCGGGATGCAATAGGGCGATACTGACGCATGAACGCGCCCCGTTTCTCCCCAGTACAAACGCGTCTGTTCCAGGCTGCCTCCCCAGCGCTCGGCTAGCCAGGGCACGGCATCATTTATCGATGCCTCAGCGATAACAAAACAGCCTCCCTGGGCGATACGTGCTTGCCAGGCGGCGTTATCTTCCGGCATCCGTTCAAGGAAAGGTTGCGATACACTCACAGCGTGACCTCCGTTATGTCAGGTAACTCTCCCCGCATCCAACCGGGGCGATGGTAATTAAGCTGCACACTTTCAATACGATCAGGCTCAGATTTGAAAATCCGAATACTGTCGGCAATCGAATAACGTTCAGTCAGATGAATAAAGATCGGGTGCAAATAGAATTCGCTACCGAGCACCCAGCGATGAGCGGACCAGGCTTCACATTCCGCTTCGCTGGCTTTGGGATAATATTTCGCAGCCAATGCAATGCCGCTAATAAAGCGCGTTTTTACTCTTTCGATATCCAGAGGGAAAATACATTGCGCGCTGACAAAAAGAAAAAGCGCATTTGCTAGTCGGTGTAGGCGATTATCATTGGCGAGAAGATTATATTGATAATTCGTTAACTGGATTTGATATTCTTTATTAATTTCTACCTTTTCTTTGTTTTTGATTCCCTGTTGTGCGAACAACTGATATTCCCCATGTTCGTTATGCACTATGGGTAAATACAGGTTATTCAGCGGGCCGAGGAAATTCGTTTGAGCCGCAGGATCTAAGGTTGGCCACCAGGTCGATAAAATGTCTGGTGCATAGCTACGAAATAGTGCTCTTGTGCCATCAGGCCAGAGACAGAAAATGCGTTGCTGCCAAAAATCAGTCATCTGCTGTAATGTCAGTTCGCCATGCATCAGGATCACGCTACCGTGTCGCTCTGGCTGTGTATCGGTCAGCCAATGCAACAAGGTTTCTCCTGGCTTGCCTTCTTCTACTTTCACCACAATAGGGGCCCACATCTGCCAGTTTTCGGCATCCTTGCCAAAATGCAATTGTTGCCATATATCCGCCGCCGCAGGTTGAAAAGCCTGCCAATACTCAGGTAATTTGGGATAACTCAGCGGTGAAATAATCGCGTACAAAGGCGCATCAAGCTGGCTGATTTCAAACAGAGTATAACCGTTTGTCATCATCGTTATTTGCCTGTAAATAAATGAGATAACTTTAATTAAATGGACGTGTGTTAAGCCGCACAGCAACGACCAGATAATCAGGCTGATTATCTGGTAGAGAAGTACCGTTTATTTTTATGACGTAAAACGAGTAATACAAACCGTGCATCGAGAGGACATTACAGCGGTAACCCTTTTTCCCAACGTTCCCTCACTTCAGCGGGTGGAAGTGGTGGGAATTTAACGCTGCGATCCAGTAATAGCTGTTTTACCTTCAGTGCCCAAGGGTAATGGGGTGATTTAGGCGACATGATGGATAAACTGTCTTCAACGGTAAAAGCGAGATTACTACCCGTCTCATCATAAATATGGATATCTGCGCCTTGCTCTATCAGCCAATAGGTAATCTCATATTTATTCAGATAAGCAGCATAGTGGGCACTATTTCTTTTGGGGCCATCAACTAAATTCAAATCCGCTCCCCGTTCTACGAGCAATTTGATATCGGCCCAACGTTCCTCACCAATAGCACTAAATATTGCTGGCTGACCATGACGCCCAATGGCATTCGGATCGCCCCCTGCATCCAGAATAATGCGAAGCCAGTCCGGGTCTTTAGCTCCAGCGACTGAATTGACCGCACTATCACCAAAGCCGTCTTTATAGTTCGGGTCAACACCCAATTTAAGCGCCAGCCTGACCGCTTTTTTATTCTGCGTTTCATAAATTAGCCACAGCAGCGGTGTTACACCGTCTTTTCCCTGAATATTCAGGTTAACGCCCTGTGACAGTTGATGGTGTGCCGCCGTTTCATCGCCTTTCTGAATGCTCTGCAATACTGCTACCACTGGTGGTTCAAAAAGCTCACTCGCCCGCATACTGTGTCCTCCTGCCTGACAAGCGGTAAATAGTGGCAGGCACGCAAACAACCAATACCACCATTTCAAAGAAGTTCTCCTTTTTCCCAATGCTCCCGAACTTCAGTAGGCGACGGCGGCGGGAATTGAACGCCGCGATCCAGCAATTGCTGTTTTACCTTCAGCGCCCAAGGGTAATGAGGAGATTTAGGCGACATGATCGATAGGCTGTCATGTACTCGCCACGCCAAGCTACTTCCGGTAGCCGAATATGTATCGAATTTTGCACCTTGTTCAATCAACCAATAAACAATTTCGTATTCGTTTACATAAGCGGCATAAAGGGCGCTATTTCTTTTATTTTGATCGGCTAAATTCAGATCGGCACCTTTCTCAACGAGTAATTTAATATCAGCCCAGCGTTGTTCATTAATAGCACTAAATATTGCAGGCTGACCGCGACGACCAATCGCATTCGGATCGCCTCCTGCATCCAGAATAATATGAAGCCAGTCTGGATCTTTAGCCCCAGCGACGAAATTGACCGCACTGTCGCCAAAGCCGTCTTTATAGTTCGGATCGACGCCCAGTTTAAGTGCCAGCCTGACGGCTTTTTTATTCTGCGTTTCATAAATTAGCCACAGCAGCGGGGTTACCCCTTCTTTTCCCTGAATATTCAGGTTAAGGCCCTGTGACAGTTGATGACGAGCTGCTGTTTCATCGCCTTTCTGAATGCTCTGCAATACCGCCACGACAGATGGCTCAAAAAGCTCACTCGCCCGCATACCGTGTCCTCCTGCCTGACAAGCGGTTAACAGTGGCAGATAGGCAAGCAGCCAATACCACCATTTCAAAGAGGTAGTCCTTTTTTCCAACGTTCCCTCACTTCAGCAGGCTGCAACGCTGGAAATTTAACACCACGATCCAGCAATAGCTGTTTTACTTTCAGCGCCCAAGGATGATGAGGCGATTTAGGTGACATGATGGATAAGCTGTCTTCAACGCTCCAGGCTAAGCTAGCCCCCGTAGCCGAGTAGGTATTAACATTAGCGCCTTGCTCAATCAGCCAATATGAGATTTCATACTGGTTAAGATAAGCAGCATAGTGAGCGCTATTGGTTTTTTGCTCGTCAGTTAAATTTACGTCAGCCCCACGTGCCACCAGTAATTTTATGTTGGCCCAGCGTTCTTCGTTAATGGCACTAAATATTGCTGGTTGCCCAAGGCGTCCAATGGCATTCGGATCGCCTCCTGCATCCAGAATAATACGAAGCCAGTCAGGATCTTTAACACCAGATACTCGGTTCACCGCACTATCACCCGATCCATCTTTATAATTTGGATCGACACTCAGTTTAAGCGCCAGTGTGACCGCTTTTTTATCCTGTGTTTCATAAATCAGCCATAACAGCGGCGTCACGCCTTCTTTTCCCTGAATATTCAGGTTAACACCCTGCGATAACTGATAACGAACTGCTGTTTCATCGCCTTTCTGAATATCCTGCAATACTGCCACCACCGGTGGATCAAAAAGTTCGCTCGCTCGCATACTGTGTCCTCCTGCCTGACAAGCGGTTAATAGTGGCAGGCACGCAAGCAGCCAATACCACCATTTCAAAGAGGTTCTCCTTTTTCCCTGCGCTCCCTCACTTCAGCAGGCTGCAACGGTGGGAATTTAACACCGCGATCCAGCAGTTGCTGTTTTACCTTCAGCGCCCAAGGATGATGAGGAGATTTAGGGGACATGAGCGATAGGCTGTCTTCAACAGTAAAAGCGAGATTACTACCCGTCTCATCATAAATATGGATATCCGCACCTTGTTCTATCAGCCAATAGGTAATCTCATATTTGTTCAGATAAGCAGCATAGTGGGCGCTGTTTACTTTGGAGCCATCAACGAGATTCAAATCGGCGCCTCTCTCAACGAGCAATTTAATATCGGCCCAACGTTCCTCACCAATAGCACTAAATATTGCTGGCTGGCCACGACGCCCAATGGCATTCGGATCGCCTCCTGCATCCAGAATAATGCGCAGCCAATCCGGGTCTTTAGCACCAGCGACGGAATTGACCGCACTGTCACCAAAGCCATCTTTATAATTTGGATCGACACCCAGTTTAAGCGCTAACGTGACGGCTTTTTTATCCTGCGTTTCGTAAATCAGCCATAATAGCGGTGTTACACCCTCTTTTCCCTGAATATTCAGGTTAACACCCTGTGACAGTTGATAACGTGCCGCCGTTTCATCACCTTGTTGAATACTCTGTAATACTGCCACGACAGATGGCTCAAAAAGCTCACTCGCCCGCATACTGTGTCCTCCTGCCTGACAAGCGGTTAATAATCCCAGAATAATGACGCTCAACCATTTTATACGTGCCAACCATCGCATTATATTCCCCTGAATGTATTGGTTATCTTCCCGATATCTTCCTTTTTCTGGCTTTCAATACCTGCAATCACCTGATCCATACCGTGGCGCGCAATCGGCGAACCGCCTACTGCAGGAAGTGCCATCATATCACCGCTTGCTTTTGGCAGACCCCCCTCTAACAGTTTTGCTACGCCGACAATGCCACCTAGCGCCGCACCAGCGACTCCGCCAATCAATGCTCCCGCACCGGATAGCAAACCGGGAATCAAGGCTTTACCGTAAGTTTGTGCCATGGTTAACACTTCGCCATCCACCGCCTGCGTCTTTATTAACGACGCTGTTTTCGCCAGGTCAGCGCCACCAACGCGTTCCACGGTATTGGTATGCAAACCAGCAGCATTAAAGGTATAACCCGGTAATCCAGTCACACCGACGCCAGCGGATGCTAAACCACCACCTAATGAATGCCCTACGATGACAGGAGGGGGAGAAAGGATATTTTTTACCCGCTTTGCCAAATACATCGCTTGATTATATTGATCCGTCTCCAATCCCATACCTTGCCCAGCATTAGTCAGCCAATCTTTAGCCCCCGTTACCGCATTATTCGTTCCCCGATAGGTCAACATCGTTTCGCCATTAATGGCTGACTTGAACAAGGCAGAACCAAATCCTGTTTTCTTATCCATAAAATCATTGTCTGTTAGGCCTGGAAGCTGATTCGTATCCAGAAGCTCAAGGCCAACGGGTGCTTTCGGCAATTTATCGAGCACGCCTCGTCGGAATTCATCGACCGAATAAACATACTGGGCTGCCTCGGCGCGTAATATGCTGTCGTTGTTAAATGCCAACCGTTTTGCCGCATCGGCTAACCCCGGCAGCGTTGCCGCTTCGGTTGCCAATTTTGCACGCGCCAGATAGCGATCTTTACGCTGGGCGATAGTGAGCAGGTCATCAAGAATGGGTAACTCGGCGACCGAAGCCCATTCCATTAACGTCGGCAACAACATCGGCGTCAATGCCAGCAGGGGCGCGCGGCTTTTCGCCGATTGTTCGGCACATGCTTTCACCGGGGACTGATAGGGGGTATCACCAATGATCACGTTCCCACTGCCTGCGGCGACCGAGCCGCCACAGCCAATCGCATCACCGATGCGCGCCGCCAGTTTTCCATTGATGATGACCGTACCGGAACCCGCGGATATCGCACGATCGTGTATACCGTGAGGCATATTCGGGCAAGGGCAGGCATGGAGTAAAACGCCATCGCCTTTACGGGCTGCTGGTTTGCCATTGATGATGACATCACCGCTGCCTTCAATTATTGGGGTAGCAGGGAAGCAGCCGTGACCCGCGCAACTGTCCCCTAAACGTGCAGCACCTGGCATAGAGCCTCCTTAACGTCTGTCTGGCGCATCTGGCAGGGTGGGCTTCGTAGGATCTTCTGGCGTAACCGACACGGGCGCTGTCCCCACGCCAGCCGCACCGCCATCGTTGATTTTCACAATCGTCCCGGAAATTGTGACACCCGCGCTATCAATCTTGATAAAACCGCCAGGCGCTTTAATCGTCAGAGCTTGTCCCGCTTCCAGCACAATGTCTGCGGCTTTCAGATAGCTGTCCGTATTCACCAGAACATGCTGGTGTGCGCCGATCAGTGTCTCTTCAGACCCGGACATCGTGGTCTGACGACTCCCTTCGATTTGGGTAACTTCTCCTCCGCCGATGAAGCGTTTGAATGAAGAACCTATCTTCTGAATAAAACTCCGGCCAATTTCCTGATGATGATCCTGACCGATGTTTTCAAAATCATCCTTGCCTATCGTGCGGTGACGGTGGCGTTCGACGCGTTGGAACTGATCCTGAGCCACGGTGAGATGCTGATCGCGCCCCACGCTCTGTCGGTGGATGTTGTTGATGACACCATCCATATCTTTCTGCGCGTGGTAATAAATTTGTTCACGCGTTGCCTCATCTTCAAAGCGCAGTTCGTTGAAGCCGCTGCCTTTATGTGTATCGGTACGAAGTGTTGTACGCGTTTTATGTGCCGGTAAAACATACGGTGTTGGATTAGTCGCATGAAAGGTTCTGCCGGTGACAATCGGCTGGTCCGGGTCACCTTCGAGGAAGCTGACAATCACTTCATGGCCGATGCGCGGGATGGCTATCATGCCGTACTGGCCGCCCGCCCAGCCCTGACTCACTCGCACCCAGCAGGAGCTTTGGTCATCACTTGCGCCGTAGCGGTCCCACGGGAATTGCAGTTTGATCCTGCCGTACTGGTCACAGTAGATTTCTTCGCCAGTCGGCCCTACCACCGTGGCAATCTGTGGGCCATCCACCATGGGTTTGTACGGCATGATGGCTCGCCAGTTTTTTTTTGCACTGATAACTTCAAAACTGTTGCTCATGGTCGTTGGCTCGCCGCCGCTTTCTTCTTCCAGCGCCTGTGGCTGCTGCCCGATATGCGTCACGCTCACCGTTTGCCACACTGCATTCAGCGTTGCATTCGGATGTTCGGTTAACGTGAAGCGACGGCCCGGCATCAGCCCCGCGCAGTTCGATTCCCCTTGGCTTGTCACCGCCTCTGAACGCAGTGCATCCAACTGGTAGTTGCTGAACGCTTTGCCGCTCGGATCTTGTTTATAACGCCCTGGATAGTCGTAATGCTGATAGCTTTCACGTTGGTGCGCCAGTTCGCTGCTCATCTTCTTGTGTGACAGCCCGTAAGCTGGTGTTTTGAAACTGTAATCTTTCAATTCCACTTCTGCCGTACTCACCCGCTCGGCATAGTGGAAACGCCGGACATATTCGCCCTCACTCAGCCCCTGTGTCGCCAAATTGAAGAACAACTCAGGGCCTTTGGCCAATGCGCCGGCATCGTCGGCAAAGACCACCCGGTGTTTGCCTTCCTCAAATTCGTGGAAGAAGTACAGGCCTTCCTCTGCGGCCAGTCGGGTGACAAACGCCAAATCACTTTCCCGGTACTGCACGCAGTATTCACGCGGGGCATGGTCATGACGTAACGAGAAGGCGTAGTCGGTAATCCCGGCTTCTTCCAGCAGGGTGCCGATAATCGCCTCTGGCTTCTGCGCCTGAAAGATGCGGGCGTTGGTACGTAAGCCCAGCCGCCACAGCGCCGGGCGCACTTCCGCCTGATAGCGGGTGCGGCGAAAACCGGTGTCGCCCTGTGTGAAACCACTGATAATCCCGCTGACCCGACGCTTTAGCTCACCCTCATACCAAATCATCAGCTCGCACGGCTGGTCCAGCACCGCGCCAAAATCCACATCCGGCAGGGCGCTGGCCAGACTCAGCGATAGGCTGAAAGGCCGGTTAAGCGCCTCGCTGAGCTGAAAATCGACCACCGCAAACGTCGAGGCCGGCAACGCGCCGACCTTTACAGTGAACTGCAATCCTGTACTGTTGGCCATCCGTTCTCTCCTTCATCCTTCGCCGCTGACATGGCTACCGCACGCACCGGATCTCCCCAGAGCGGCACGTCGCTATTGTGATTGCTGAAATACCCGATTACTGCAATACCTGAGTGGAGGTCTGGGTCTGCCCACACCGCCGCTCAGGCAAAAAACCCGGCACGGTGGCCGGGTTGGAGACAGAACGATTAGGCTTCGACCGGCACGCGCCAGTCGTCAGAGCCGGAGGTGCCCGCGACGGTGTGCTCCCAGTCGATTTTGCGGTAGGCCAGAGAGACTTCAATCAGTTGGGTGTAGTCCAGCTTGGCCGGGTCCTGGCAGTGTGGCATCTGGCAGTTAACGTCAACGATGGTGGCATCGGTCAGCACGGTAGAGAAGAAGTGCTCCTGTTTGCCTTCTACCGAGGTGCGATACCACTTCAGGGTGACGGTTGGCAGCATTTCGCCGGAGGCGAGGGCGTTGTACATCAGCGGTACCGCTTTGTTCAGCGCGACGGTGAACTTGAACGGTTTGTGGACGCGCTGACCGGATGGCTGACCGGACTGCGGGTCGGTTGGTACGGTGACGACGTGCTTGAATTCCTGCACCAGCATCTCGTCTTCGTGGCCTTCCACGTAGATGTTGCCGACAGAATCAGAGGTGAAAGCCCCTGCGGTGATGTTGCCCTGTGTTTTACCTTCGATGCTGATATAGCATGGAGTTGGCATGGTATTGCTCCTTGTTGTTGAACGGGATGAATAACTTCACGTTCTGTATAGCAATTCGCATGCCAATTTTTATCCTGTTGTTTTTGCTGAATAATCACTTAAGTCATATTTTCCTTAAGCCAAATTTGAGCAAGAAGTTGCGCAGACCTCGCGAAAAAACGGCATCCATTGCGCAAACAGTGATTTCCACCAGAAAGTGAGCAAGAAGTTGCGCAGAATGCGCAGTAATGCTGAAAGTTTTCCTTAGCGCTGAATTAATCAAAGGAATAACCAATTTAAATGTGTTGTATTGATAGGTTAATGGCAAATAAGGTGATAATTTGTGCACACTTGCGAAGTGTGTAAGTGAGTAATTACCAACATTGGTTAGGCAAAATAGGCATGAGAAAACTTAAATGCCCGTAACACGAACAAAAAAACGGGTGCTGCTGTCATGCAACACCCGTCTGTTTTATTGTGATGTGGATCAGGGCATTACGGCCTGTCTGGAGGCTCTGACGACCAGGATGTAGGTCAGAATAAAAGACAGCACGATGGCAATCGCCATACCAGAGATGGCATAGCTAAAGTACGGGCCGATGTAGGCTGGCAGGCTGAAAATACTCGACAAAATGTAGCCATATAGCCGGACGCCGAAGTACGCGATGAAGGCTGAGGCGATGGAGCTGGCTACCGTGGCGGCGATAAACGCTTTTTTGTACTTGGTCAGCACGCCGAAGAGCGCGGGTTCGGTTATGCCAAGCAGCGCAGAAACGCCAGCAGACAGCACGACAGATTTATCCTGACGGGTTTTGGCATGGAAGTAGATGGCAAACGTGGCACCTGCAATCGCCATATTGGCCATACACATCATCGGCATCAGCATATCAAAACCTTGGTCAGAAAAGTTTTGTAGCGCAATGGGCGTCATGGCGTGATGCATGCCGGTCAGGATGGCGACAGGCCGGATCGCACCAACGATAAAACCAGCGAAGACCGAGGATATATCAAACAGGCTCTGGATAAACAGCGCCAGCAGCTTGCCGAGATAAATCCCGAATGGTCCGATAACGGTGAGCGACACCAGTGCGGTGATAAACAGCGTCAGTGTTGGGGTAAACACCGTTTTCAGCACCGAAGGCATAATGTGATCGACCCAACGGTGGATATAGCTCAACGCCAGAACGGAGAAAATCACCGGGATGACGCTGGCGGAGTAGTTGAACACCGAAATGGGCAGTACGCCCATGAAGTAAAAGGCGCTGACCGCATCAGGGTTGTGGCTGGCTAATGCCTTCGCGGCTTCCATCAACGACGGATACATCAGGCAGGCGGCTACCGCTGCGGCTAAATATTCGTTCGTTTTAAATATCTTGGCAGCCGAGACGGCGAGGAAAAACGGCAGGAAATAGAATACGCCGCTGGCGATCAGATCGATGACGATCACGGTATCGGTTTTGGCTGAGACCACTTTCAAGGCAATCAGCCCAGCCAGCAGCCCTTTGATCATCCCTGCGCCTGCAATAGCAGGCACGATCGGACCAAATACGCCAGAAACGGTATCCATGAACAGCGAGATCGGCCCTTTTTTCTGCTTTTTCGCGTCTGGCAGGGCCGCGGTAGTAGGAGCAAGCTGCGCGTTCAACAGTTCGTAATACTCACTGACCTGCGGCCCGATAATAATCTGAAATTGCTCACTTTGGTGTTGTGCACCTAATATACCCGGCAGGTTCTTAATTGCGTCGGTTTGTACTTTACTTTCATCAATTAAATCAAACCGAAGCCGCGTCATACAGTGCCAGGCTTTATTTATATTATCATTTCCACCAACCAGTTTAATGATTGACTGAATAACCTCATTTTTTCCCATGGAATAAACCCCTGCATAGCACTATGTTATTTTTGGTCAAATCATTCCCGCTGATAATAAAAAACTAAAAATAAAAAAACAAACCAATAAAATATGAGGTTCATCACATGATTAGATGGTTAAGGGGTTTTTATTACCGATAACTGATAATTGGTCTGGTTTTTTGTTTAATTTATTGGTTTTTTCAAACCAAAATAATTCTTTTAAAGAATAGGTTTACAATAAAAGGAAAAATAAGTAGAAAACAAAAAAAGAAACTGATTTTAGACTGTGTTTTTACCGGATATGGCTATTTCGGTAAGTGCACCGGAGGATATTTTTGTGTTGCCGACAATCATCACTGACATTGAATGTCTCGTTACCCGCCCCGACCGTCATAATTTAGTGACGGTGGTGGTTCATACGGATAAAGGTGTTACGGGTTATGGGTGTGCGACTTTCCAACAACGTCCACTAGCCGTAAAAGCGATGGTGGACGAGTATCTCAAACCGCTTTTAGTGGGAAGAGATGCTAACCATATCGAAGATCTGTGGCACATGATGATGGTCAACGCTTATTGGCGTAATGGGCCGGTTATCAACAATGCCGTTGCAGGCGTTGATATGGCGCTGTGGGACATCAAGGGTAAGCTGGCGGATATGCCGCTCTATCATCTGTTTGGTGGGAAATCTCGCGATGCGATTGCCGCTTACAGCCATGCCGCCAGCGATACGTTGGATGGACTCTATCAGGAAGTGGAACGATTGTATGCGCAGGGCTATCGTCATATCCGCTGCCAGTTAGGGTTTTATGGTGGTAATCCTGATGCGCTGCACAGCACGCGACAGCCAACAGAGGGAGCCTATTACGATCAGGATCAGTACATGGCTAACACGCTTGCCATGTTCCGTGCCTTGCGGGAGAAATACGGCGATCGTTTTCACATCCTGCATGACGTCCATGAGCGCCTGTTCCCCAATCAGGCCGTGCAGTTCGCTAAAGCGGTAGAAACTTATCGTCCCTATTTTATCGAAGATATTTTGCCGCCTGCCCAAAATGAGTGGCTGGCGCAGATCCGCAGTCAGAGCGCGGTGCCGCTGGCGACGGGAGAATTATTTAACAATCCTGCTGAGTGGCAGAATCTGGTGATTAACCGTCAGGTTGATTTCATTCGCTGCCATGTCTCACAGATTGGCGGGATTACGCCAGCGCTGAAACTGGGCGCATTCTGTCAGAATTTTGGCGTTCGGCTAGCGTGGCACTGCCCGCCGGATATGACGCCCATCGGTGCGGCGGTCAATATCCACCTCAATATCCACCTGCATAATGCCGCGATTCAGGAATTTGTCGCTTACCCGGAAAATACCCGCAAGGTCTTCCCGCAGGCGGTAGAACCGGAGAATGGCTACCTGTATCCGATTGAACGTCCCGGTATTGGCGTTGGGATCGATTTGGACGCGGCGCGGCAGTTCCCTGTCGTCTATCGTCCGCACGAGTGGACGCAGAGCCGCCTGCCGGATGGCACGATGCATACGCCTTAAGCCGCATTACGGCGATTGGCGGAAGGCCAGGTTATCGAGATTTAAGGGGATGACATAGGTACAGGTGTAATCTATATCGATGATATCGCTCGATTCGTACACGCGGCCGCCCTGTAAAATTCCGCGGTTAAGAATATGCATCGCCGCCGTACCTTTCTTGCACCCCAGTAGCTCAGCCTGTGCTTTCGTGACGTTAACCGCCTGATAATGTGTCAGGTAGTGTGAAATAGCATAGCCCTTGCTGAGCACATACTGCTGAATAGAGCCTTCGATAATCTTCTGACTCATCTCTGGGAAGTCTGCGGCAGGCATCTTCGATATCTCGATCTGTACCTTGCGGTTATCAACATAACGTAAGCGGCTGAACTCCCAGATGAACGCATTTTCGCTGATAGCAAAGACCTGCTGTTCCTCTCGGTTTGGCAGTCGTTTATGTAGGCTAAGCAGGCGAGATGAAATCTGAGTAAATTTCTTTTCGGTAATCGAGTTATAAACCAGTGGGTTACTGCGCACGCCCTGATTAATAAAGTTACCAGAACCTTGCACCATATGGATTGCGCCGATACTGGCAAGCTTTTCCAGCGCCTGACGAATAGTGAAGCGCGACACGCCGTATTCTTCCGCCAACTGGCGTTCTGGAGGTAACTTTTCTGGTAGCGGATCGGTGTGCTGATAGATTTTGCTCAATAAGTCCTGCGCGATGAAATCTTTCTTTTTCATGGGCTGTCTCAGAATAGCCCTGCCTGTGCGTCTGACAGGGCCGTTTGCGTCGGATCAGTGGTGGCAGAAGTGATGAATAACCTGCGAAATCAGTTCCCGCGTCGGTTTGATAAACGCGGTATCAATGTATTCATCCGGCTGGTGTGCCTGCTCGATCGATCCTGGCCCCAGAACCAGCGTCGGACACAGCGTCTGAATAAACGGCGCTTCGGTGCAGTAGTTCACAATTTCTGTTTTCGTCCCCAGTAGATTCTCCACGACTGATACCAGACGGTGATCCGGCGGGCATTCATAGCCAGGAATCGGCGGATGCAGTTCGCTGATGGTCAACCGACCCGGCCAGCGCTGACTAACAGGCTCAAGCGCTTCAGACAGCAATCCATCGAGATCGTTAAGCGTCATGCCCGGCAATGGACGAATATCCATATGCAGTTCACAGCAGCCGCAGATACGGTTGGCTGCATCGCCGCCGTGAATATGACCAAGGTTCATGGTCGGGTGAGGAATGTGGAAAATCGGGTTGTGATAGCGCTCCTGTAGCGTGTTACGCAGCACCAGCAAGTGGGAAATCGCCTCGTGCATCAGCTCAATCGCATTCACGCCGCGTGAAGGATCGCTGGAATGGCCGGATTGCCCCTGAATACGGATCGCGTTGGACATATGGCCTTTGTGCGCCCGTACCGGCTGCAACGAGGTCGGTTCGCCGATGATGGCGCAGTCCGGGCGAATCTGGGTGGATTCGGAGAAATACTTGGCACCCGCCATGGTCGTCTCTTCATCCGCCGTCGCCAGCACATAGAGCGGCTTCGTGAGTTTGGTCGGATCGATATCGCGCAAGGCATCCAGAATAAAGGCAAAGAACCCTTTCATATCCGCTGTACCCAAGCCATACAGCTTGTTGTCGTGTTCCGTCAGCGTGAAAGGATCGCGCGTCCAGCGACCATCGTCGAAGGGGACGGTGTCGGTGTGCCCTGCCAACAATAAGCCGCCTTTTCCTTCACCAATCCGCGCCAGCATATTAAATTTATTGAGGGTGCCGGGCACTGGTTGAACTTCAACATGGAAGCCGAGATCGCCGAACCAGCCTGCCAGCAGGTTGATTAAGGTATGATTACTTTGATCGAGCGCGCTGTCGGTGGCGCTGATGGACGGTGTGGCGATCAATGCCCGATATAGCTCAATAAAAGGGGGTAAATTCATCTTCACTGTTGACAGCCTCTGGTTAGGATAGTATCAATATTCATGCATTTATTTTGAATAAAAATACAATAATGCTCGGCGAAAGGAAACCCAAAGGTGCGGCGATGACGATTCGTCACTTTCACTGAGTTTCTCGGGTGAACAGCGTACCGACGCTGGTGAACCCTGTTACCTGTTCCATAGATAAATAAGAAGGTATACGGATCCCATGCTGAATACGCTGATTGTTGGTGCAAGTGGTTATACCGGCGCTGAGCTTGCGCTCTACCTGAACCGTCACCCACAGATGAACATAACCGCTTTGATGGTTTCTGCGCAAAGTGTCGATGCAGGAAAATTGATTTCTGATTTACATCCGCAGCTCAAAGGCATCATCGACATACCGGTAAAACCGCTGACCGATGCTGAAGAAGCGGCGAAAGGCGTGGATGTCGTTTTTCTGGCGACCGACCACAAAGTCAGCCACGATCTGGCCCCGGTTTTTCTGGCGGCAGGCTGCACTGTTTTTGATTTATCCGGCGCGTTCCGCGTACAGGATGCCGAATTTTATCGCCGCTATTATGGCTTCGAACATCAGCACACTGACTGGCTGGCAAAAGCGGTTTACGGGCTGGCCGAATGGCGCGCTGAAAGTGTCAAACAGGCACAACTGATTGCCGTGCCGGGTTGTTATCCAACGGCCGCACAGTTGGCGCTGAAACCGCTGCTGGATGCGCAACTGTTGAATCCGGCCCAGTGGCCAGTGATTAATGCCGTCAGCGGTGTGAGTGGGGCAGGACGTAAAGCATCGATGACCAACAGTTTCTGTGAGGTCAGCCTGCAACCATACGGTATTTTCAACCACCGTCATGAGCCTGAAATTTCAACGCACCTCGGTACACCGGTGATCTTCACGCCGCATTTGGGCAACTTCGCCCGTGGCATTCTGGAAACCATCACCTGTCGCCTGCAACCGGGCGTAACCCAGCAGGATGTCGCCGAAGCCTATCACAACGCTTATCACGATAAGCCGCTGGTTCGCCTGTATGATAAGGGTGTTCCGGCGCTGAAATCCGTTGTTGGTCTGCCGTTTTGCGATATTGGCTTCTCGGTTGACGGTGAGCACCTGATCGTGGTGGCAACCGAAGATAACCTGCTGAAAGGCGCGGCGGCACAGGCTGTGCAATGCATGAACATTCGTTTTGGTTTCCCTGAAACCCAATCGTTAATTTAATCACTACTGGTCCCGACATTTCGAGGCGCGAAGCATAATGAATCCGTTAATTATCAAGTTAGGTGGCGTTTTACTGGATAGCGAAGAAGCGCTGGAGCGTCTGTTTACCGCGCTGGTGGCTTACCGTCAGGAGCATCAGCGTCCGCTGGTGATTGTACACGGCGGTGGCTGTCTGGTAGATGAGCTGATGAAGAAGCTGTCGTTGCCTGTCGTGAAGAAAAACGGCCTGCGCGTCACGCCAGCCGATCAGATCGACATCATCACTGGTGCGCTGGCGGGCTCGGCCAACAAAACCCTGCTGTCATGGGCGAAGAAGCATGATATCAACGCAGTCGGCTTGTGTCTGGGCGATGGTGGCAGCACCACGGTCACGCAGTTAGATGAAGCGCTGGGCTTTGTGGGTAAAGCGGAAGCCGGGTCGCCTGCGTTGCTGAACACGCTGTTGTCTGCGGGCTATCTGCCTGTCGTCAGCTCCATTGGTATTACGGCGCAGGGCGACCTGATGAACGTCAACGCCGATCAGGCAGCGACGGCGCTGGCGCAAACGCTGGGCGCAGATTTAATCCTGCTGTCTGACGTTAGCGGCATTCTGGACGGTAAAGGCCAGCGTATTGCCGAAATGACGGCAGAGAAAGCCGAGCAGTTGATTGCTCAAGGCATTATCACCGACGGCATGATTGTTAAGGTCAATGCCGCGCTGGATGCTGCTCGTGCGCTGGGTCGTCCGGTTGATATCGCTAGCTGGCGTCATGCCGAGCAACTGCCTGCGCTGTTTAACGGTGTGGCTATCGGTACACGTATTCTGGCGTAAGTCGTTTCTGGGTATGGCATGATGCCATACCAACATGAATTAAATTTTTAGGAGTAAGGGTTATGGCTTTGTGGGGCGGTCGGTTTAGTCAGGCAGCAGATCAGCGTTTTAAACAATTTAATGACTCACTGCGGTTTGATTACCGTCTGGCGGAACAGGACATCGTTGGCTCGATCGGCTGGTCGAAAGCGCTGGTGACGGTCAATGTGCTCAGCGAGCAGGAACAACAACAACTGGAACAGGCGCTGAATGCGCTGCTGGTTGAGGTACAAGCCGATCCTGAGATCATCCTGCAAAGCGATGCAGAAGACATTCACAGTTGGGTTGAACTGCGCCTGATAGAGAAAGTCGGTGATTTGGGCAAAAAACTGCATACCGGTCGCAGCCGTAACGATCAGGTCGCAACCGACCTGAAACTGTGGTGCAAGGCGCAGATTGCAGAGCTGCTGCTGTCAGTGCGCCAACTGCGTCAGGCGCTGGTCACGACGGCAGAAGCGAATCAGGATGCCGTGATGCCGGGTTACACCCACTTGCAGCGCGCGCAGCCGGTGACGTTTGCACACTGGTGTCTGGCTTATCATGAAATGCTGGCGCGTGATGAAAGCCGTCTGGAAGATACGCTGAAGCGTCTGGATGTCAGCCCGCTGGGCTGTGGCGCGCTGGCAGGAACGGCTTATCCTATTGACCGTGAGCAGTTGGCTGGCTGGCTGGGTTTTGCTTCCGCCACGCGCAACAGTCTGGATACGGTTTCCGATCGCGATCATGTACTGGAACTGCTGTCCGACGCCTCGATCGGCATGATCCACCTGTCGCGTTTTGCCGAAGATCTGATCTTTTTCAACAGCGGTGAAGCGGCGTTCGTCGAGCTTTCTGACCGTGTGACATCCGGTTCTTCCCTGATGCCGCAGAAGAAAAACCCGGATGCGCTGGAGCTGATTCGTGGTAAATGTGGCCGTGTACAGGGTGCGTTAACGGGCATGATGATGACGCTCAAAGGCCTGCCGCTGGCGTATAACAAGGACATGCAGGAAGACAAAGAAGGGCTGTTTGACGCGCTCGACACCTGGCACGATTGCCTGATGATGGCGGGTCTGGTGCTGGAAGGCATTCAGGTGAAACGTCCACGCTGTAAAGAAGCCGCCGAGCAAGGCTACGCCAACTCGACAGAGCTGGCGGATTATCTGGTCGCGAAAGGCGTTCCGTTCCGTGAAGCGCACCATATCGTGGGTGAAGCGGTGGTTGAAGCCATTCGTCAGGGCAAAGCGTTGGAAGCACTGCCGCTGGCCGATCTGCAAAAATTCAGCGCCGTGATTGGCGAAGATGTATACCCGATTCTGGCGTTGCAATCCTGTCTGGATAAGCGTGCTGCACAGGGTGGCGTATCACCACAGCAGGTTGCCAAAGCTATCAGCGATGCGAAGCAGCGCCTAGGTTAAGTCGCACTCTTCGCTAAGCTATACCTTCCATTCCCCCAATGTAGGTGTTCACGTTGGGGGAATGGAAGCGTTACTGCTCTGATTTTTCTGCAAATTATCGTATGCCCATATTCATATGGAATGCGGCTCGCATTTTTTGGCTCAACCTACTCCCCCGTCAGAATTGTTTCTGGACATCCATACAGTATCATTTTACCTTGACCGACAGCGTGAAAGGCCTGCGGAGGCAAAGTGGATATCAGCATATTTTATGGTCTAGGCGGTGGTGCGGTGGGTCTGCTGATCGGGTGGTTAATTGCCAGCCTGATTCACCAGCAGAAGCTGTCGCAGCATGATACCGAACAACGGTTGCTGGCTCAGACATTACAGCAGGCTCAACAGTCGCTCAGCGAACAGCAGCAGGCAAAGCAGCAGGACGAACAACGGCTGCGGCAAAACGAGCTGGAACTGCGCACGGTTCACGCTCAACTCTCTGCCAGCCATGAAAAGCTGCAACAGCTTGGTGAACTCCGCACTGAGTGCGTGCAGTTAAATCAGGAACTGCGGACGCTACGCGAAATCAATAGCACACTGGAAGCTGAACTGCGTGAAGTCACCATTCGGTTAGAAGAAACCCGGATGGCGGCGGAAGAGAAGCAGCGGTTGCTGGCAAGCAGCGAACAGCGGTTGACGACGCAATTTGAGAATCTGGCGAATCGTATTTTCGAACACAGCGGTCGCAAGGTGGACGAACAAAATAAACAGAGTCTGGATAAGTTGCTGATGCCGTTGCGTGAGCAACTTGATGGATTCCGCCGTCAGGTACAGGACAGCTTTGGCGCGGAAGCACGTGAGCGCCACACGCTGGCGCACGAGATCCGCAATCTGCAACAGTTGAACGCGCAGATGGCACACGAAGCCATCAACCTGACGAAAGCGTTGAAAGGCGACAATAAGACGCAGGGTAACTGGGGTGAAGTGGTGTTAAGCCGCGTGCTGGAAGCCTCTGGCCTGCGTGAAGGCTATGAATACCAAACACAGGTTAGTGTGCAAACGGGGACAAATAGCCGTTTGCAACCGGATGTCATCGTGCGTTTACCGCAGGGCAAAGATGTCGTGATCGATGCCAAGATGTCGCTGGTGGCCTACGAGCGTTATTTCAATAGTGATGATGATGTAGAACGTAGTACGGCGCTGAACGAACATTTGCTCTCGGTGCGCAGCCATATTCGGCAGTTGAGCAGCAAAGATTACCAGCAGCTTCCGGGGCTGCGTTCGCTAGACTACGTGCTGATGTTTATTCCCGTCGAACCCGCTTTTCTGGTCGCTATCGACCGCCAGCCCGAGTTGATCAACGAGGCGTTAAAGCACAACATTATGCTGGTCAGCCCGACCACGCTGCTGGTGGCATTGCGTACCATCAACAATTTATGGCGCTATGAGCAACAGAGCCGCAATGCACAGCAGATCGCCGAGAAAGCCTCACGGCTATACGATAAGCTGCGGTTGTTTGTAGATGATATGGAATCTCTGGGGCAGAGTCTGGATAAAGCGCAGGGCACTTATCGTCAGGCGATGAATAAACTTTCTTCTGGGCGTGGTAATCTTATTGGCCAGGCTGAGGGGTTCCGCGCGTTGGGTGTAGAAATTAAACGCACGATCAGCCCGTCATTGGCAGAAAAAGCAATGGCTCATGAGCACACTGAGCACGATGAATTATTGGGCTCCGCCGCGCCCGACTCTGGCTCTCCAACCGTAAAAACGGAAGGTGAAGAAGGGCCGCCAACGCACAAGCAGCTTGAAGTATGACAGCATAAATAGGTATGAATTTCGTGGGTTTGGCACTCATGCTATGCGAAATTAGTGCAGTGGGGTTTTTATCCGGGTCTGGTACACTCTCACCATTAATGGGTAGACCCGAAATTTGACTGAAATAGTAGGCGGATAAGATGGCAAGTGAGCAGGAGAATACGGCCGACTTTGGTTTCCGGACTGTCGCCAGGGATGAAAAAGAAGTCATGGTGGCTGAGGTTTTTCATTCTGTAGCAGCAAAGTATGACCTGATGAATGACCTGATGTCCTTTGGTATCCACCGTATTTGGAAGCGTTTCACCATTGAATGCAGTGGGGTAAGACGTAACCAGCGCGTGCTGGATCTTGCAGGTGGAACTGGGGATTTAACCGCCAAATTCTCCCGCATGGTGGGCGAAGGGGGTGAGGTCATTCTGGCGGACATCAACGCATCAATGCTGAAGGTCGGCCGCGAGAAACTGCGTAACAAAGGTATTATCGACAACATCAACTACGTGCAGGCAAATGCAGAAGCGCTGCCGTTCCCCGATGATTTCTTCGACTGCATTACTATCTCCTTTGGTCTGCGCAACGTGACGGACAAAAACAAAGCGCTACGCTCCATGTACCGTGTTCTAAAGCCGGGCGGTCGGTTACTGGTGTTGGAGTTTTCCAAACCGGTGATTAAACAGTTGAGCACCGTTTACGATGCCTATTCATTTCATATCCTGCCGAGAATTGGCGAAGCTGTGGCAAGTGATGCCGGGAGCTACCGCTATCTGGCGGAATCTATCCGCATGCACCCCGATCAGGAAACGCTGAAAGGGATGATGAGCGATGCCGGTTTTGACAGCGTTAACTATTTCAACCTCACCGGTGGAATCGTTGCGCTGCACCGTGGGTTTAAATTCTGATTGGAAACGCCAATGCTGATAACGTCTTTTCTGACAGCTACGCTGGAAACTGCGCTGAATCAGCTTCTTTTTCACGACACTGTTTCTTGTGATCGGAGCATGAAGTCTGCCCGTCAGCGTTTACAGGGAAAAACACTCCAGATCGCGCTGGCTGAACTGGATGTTCCTTTGGTGCTGGTGTTTAACGAACAGCGACTGGATGTCGTTAGCCAGTGGGGCGAATTGGCTGATTGTCGTCTGAATACACGCGTCCCGGTTCTGATGAAATTACGCGATCGTCAACAGCTATCGTCACTGATGCGTAGCGGTGAACTGGTTATTGAAGGTGATATTCAAGTCGTTCAACAGTTCATCGTGCTGTGCGATCTGGCGGAGTTCGATCCGGCGGAATGGCTATCCCCTTATCTGGGCGATATCGTTGCTCAGGGCCTTAGCCAGACGGCACAGAAAACACTGGGTTTCCTGAAACGGTCATTACATCAGCAGCAACATTTTCTTTCCGAGACGTTAACGGAAGAGTGGCGACTGGCACCGGGAAAACTGGAAAACGCCTGGTTCCACGAGGAAATTGTTGCGCTGGATAAATCCGTTGATGTGTTGTCTGAACGGCTGGCGAAACTGGAGACCTTACGATGACGCCCGGTGAATTACGCCGCCTCTACAGCATTGTGCGTGTGTTGTTGAGCTATGGTCTGGACGAACTCATTCCTAAAATGCGTCTGACGTTTCCACTGCGTGCGGGTCGCCGCCTGCTGTTTTGGTTACCTAACCGCCACCGCAACATGCCTTTAGGGGAACGTCTGCGTTTAGCGCTTCAGGAGTTGGGGCCGGTGTGGATTAAGTTCGGGCAAATGATGTCGACGCGCCGCGATCTGTTTCCACCTGCTATCGCCGATCAGTTAGCAATGTTGCAGGATAAGGTTGAGCCGTTTGATGGCAAACTGGCGCGTGAGCAGATTGAGCTGTCAATGGGGGGGATCCCTCTTGAAGAGTGGTTTGACGATTTTGATATCAAACCGTTGGCTTCAGCTTCGATTGCACAGGTTCATACCGCCCGCCTGAAAAGTACGGGAAAAGAGATTGTTATCAAGGTGATCCGCCCGGATATTTTACCTGTCATCAAGGCAGATATGCGCCTGATGAAACGTCTGGCTGGCTGGTTGCCTCGCTTGTTACCGGATGGTCGCCGTCTGCGCCCGCGTGAAGTGGTGCTGGAATATGAAAAAACACTGCTTGATGAGCTGAATTTGCTGCGAGAAGCGGCAAATGCCATCCAACTGCGGCGTAATTTTGAGAACAGCCCGATGCTGTATGTGCCGGAAATTTATTCGGACTATTGCAGAGAAAGCATGTTGGTCATGGAACGTATCTACGGCATTCCTGTTTCTGATGTCGACGCGCTGCAAGCCAATGGAACGGATATGAAATTGCTGGCAGAGCGCGGCGTTCAGGTGTTCTTCACGCAGGTATTTCGCGACAGTTTCTTCCATGCGGATATGCATCCCGGCAATATCTTTATCAGCTACGATCACCCCGAAGACCCGCAGTACATCGGTATTGATTGCGGTATCGTCGGTTCGTTGAATAAAGAAGATAAGCGCTATCTGGCTGAGAATTTCATCGCTTTTTTCAACCGTGATTATCGCAAAGTCGCCGAACTGCATGTAGATTCGGGCTGGGTGCCTGCAGATACCAATGTTGCAGATTTTGAGTTTGCTATTCGTACTGTCTGTGAGCCGATTTTCGAGAAGCCGTTGGCGGAAATTTCGTTCGGTCATGTATTGTTGAATTTGTTTAATACGGCGCGTCGCTTCAATATGGAAGTACAGCCTCAGTTGGTATTGCTGCAAAAAACGCTGCTGTATATTGAAGGCGTTGGTCGGCAGCTTTATCCGCAGCTCGATCTGTGGAAAACCGCTAAGCCTTTTCTGGAGAGTTGGCTGAAGCAACAGGTCGGTTTACCTGCGGTTTTCCGGGCGCTAAAAGAAAAGGCACCGTTCTGGGCTGAGAAACTGCCGGAGCTTCCTGAGCTCTTTTATGATGGGCTGCGTCAGCATAAGATGTTAAAGCAAAGCGTCGATAAGCTGGCACATGAGCTGAAAACGCAGCAGGCTCGCCAAGGACAGTCACGATATCTTTTGGGTATTGGCGCAACCCTGCTAATCAGTGGTACGGTGTTACTGGTTGGTCGTGTTGGAACCGATATGGTTCCCGCAGGGTTGATGGCAGCAGGAATTGTTGCCTGGTTTATCGGTTGGCGTCGAACTCGTTGAAGCAGATCATGATGCACGCCAGAATTACCCGATATAATAACGAAAATTCTGTCGTTCCCCTTTTTGAAAAGAGGTAAATGTTATGGGTGGTATTAGTCTCTGGAACCTGTTGATTATCGCAGTTATCGTCATCTTGCTGTTCGGAACCAACAAGTTGAGAACGCTGGGTTCGGATTTGGGCGCGTCAATCAAAGGCTTTAAGAAAGCCATGGGTGACGAACAGCCGCCGGCTAGTACAGACAAAACGCAGCCAGATGCCGATTTCTCTACCAAGTCTATTGCTGACAGCCAATCAGACGTCAAGCAGGGCGATACGAAGAGCCAGCATAAAGAGCAGGTGTAATCTGTGTTCGATATCGGTTTTGGTGAATTGCTATTGGTGATGATTCTCGGCCTGATTGTTCTCGGGCCGGAGCGTCTCCCCGTCGCAGTCAGAACGGTTGCAAGCTGGATCAGGACGCTGCGTTCGCTGGCATCTACGGTTCAGAATGAACTGGCGCAGGAACTGAAACTCCAGGAGTTTCAGGAAAGCCTGAAGAAAGTCGAAAATGCCAGTTTGCAGAACCTGTCGCCTGAGTTGAAAGCCTCAATGGATGAACTCAAAGAGGCGGCAGAGGCGATGAAACGTGGCTATACCGGAACATCGTTACCGCAAACGTCAGAGGGGCTCGCAAAATCAGACGATCCCAAAAAATCAGACGTTCACAATGCGGCGATGGAACCGCAGCGCAACATCCCACTGAGCGATCCCGAAGCCGCTTATGATGGGGTGATTGAAGCGGAAGCCACAGTACGTCCGGCAGTCAGCCAGCCTAAACCTGAAAACAGTGTTGCTTCTGAATATCACCATGATGGCCGTAACGCTACAGGTGATGAAGTTGTCGGCAACGATAATGTCAAACCTGAGCAGTCCCAGTCTTCTGCTGTTTCTGCCCGCCAACCGAGCGATAGTCTTTAGTTTATGGCCGATGAAGATACTCAACCGCTAATTAGCCACCTTATTGAGCTACGCAAGCGACTACTAAACAGCATTATCTGTGTGCTGGCGGTATTTATTGCGCTGGTGTACTTTGCCAATGACATTTACCAACTGGTTTCTGCACCACTCATCGAGCAATTGCCTGCCGGCGCCAATATGATCGCGACTGATGTCGCTTCACCGTTCTTCGCGCCGATAAAGCTGACGATGATTGTCTCGGTGTTTATTGCCGCGCCACTGGTGCTGTATCAGGTGTGGGCGTTTGTCGCGCCTGCCCTGTATAAACACGAACGTCGCTTAATGATGCCGTTACTGGTATCCAGCAGCCTGCTATTTTATTCGGGTATGGCGTTTGCGTACTTTGTGGTGTTCCCGCTGGCGTTTGGTTTTTTTGCGAAAACTGCGCCCATTGGCGTGGTGATTGCAACTGACATCAATAACTACCTCGATTTTGTTATGGCGCTGTTCATGGCGTTCGGCGTATCGTTTGAGGTGCCCGTTGCCATTGTGCTGCTCTGCTGGAGTGGCGTGGTGACGCCGGAAGATCTGAAGAGAAAGCGTCCTTATATTTTGGTGGGCGCATTCGTTGTCGGGATGCTGCTAACGCCGCCGGACGTTCTCTCACAGACGCTGCTGGCTATCCCGATGTACCTGCTGTTTGAAATCGGCGTCTTCTTCGCGCGGTTTTATGTTGGTAAAGGCCGAAGAACCGAAACCGAAGAGCTATCGTAGTCACTCACGGTTACCTGCGGCAGGACGGTAAAATGACCTCTCTTTGAGAGGTCTTATTTTTTATTCGCTAGAGTGAAAGTCATGTTTGATATTGGTGTCAACCTAACCAGTTCTCAGTTTGAAAAAGACAGGGAACAGGTCGTCATCCGGGCAAAGCAAGCGGGTGTCAGTGGCATCTTGATCACAGGAACCAATGCCCAGGAAAGCCATCAGGCCATGTTACTGGCGCAAGCTTATCCCGATTACTGCTGGTCAACGGCGGGTGTTCATCCGCATGATGCCAGCCAGTGGAATGGTGATATCGCTGAACAGGTTCACCACATGGCAAATGCTGCCTGTGTGGTTGCCATTGGCGAATGTGGGTTGGATTTCAACCGTAACTTTTCGACTCCAGAAGAGCAGGAGCGAGCATTCAGTGCACAATTGGCCATTGCTGCTGAGCTGTCCATGCCGGTTTTCCTTCACTGCCGCGACGCACATCCCCGCTTTATCTCTCTGCTGACGCCGTGGTTGGGTCAGTTACCTGCTGCTGTGGTTCACTGCTTTACTGGTAATCGCCAAGAGTTGGATGCGTGTCTGGCGGTGGGCTTAACGATTGGCATTACCGGCTGGGTTTGTGATGAGCGTCGTGGACTTGAACTCCGCGCCTTACTGCCACATATCCCTGCCGATCGGCTGTTGGTGGAAACCGACGCACCTTATCTGTTACCCCGGGATTTACGCCCTAAACCAGCATCCCGCCGTAACGAACCCTGTTATCTGCCCCATATTATTCGCCAGATTGCGGAGTGGCGTGGAGAAGATGCCACATGGTTGGGGCAGATTACAGATGAAAATGCCCGCCGGATTTTCCGGCTGGCCTGATTCAGGAGAATAATGACATGAGCAATGCTTTTCCCGGCACGTTCCCTGGCCGACGTATGCGTCGCATCCGCCGCCATGATTTCAGCCGCCGTCTTGTTGCTGAAAATCAACTGACGGTGAATGATTTGATTTATCCCGTTTTCGTGATGGAAGGGACAAATCATCGTCAGGAAGTTCCCTCAATGCCGGGGGTATACCGGATGACTGTCGACGTGCTTCTGAAAGAAGCCGAAGAGATCGCTAAGCTTGGCATCCCGGTGCTGTCACTGTTTCCCGTTGTTGAAGCGGATAAAAAATCACTCTATGCCGAAGAAGCCTATAATCCGAATGGCTTGGTTCCGCGCACGATCCGCGCGTTGAAAGATGCTGTCCCTGAGCTGGGTTTGCTGACGGATGTGGCGCTCGATCCCTATACCACACATGGGCAGGACGGAATTATTGATGAAGAGGGTTATGTGATTAATGACGTCACCAAAGAGATTTTGGTGCGTCAGGCGTTGTCTCACGCCGAGGCTGGGGCCGAAATTATTGCCCCCAGCGACATGATGGATGGACGTATCGGGGCCATCCGCGACGCTCTTGAGGCGCAGACCTTGATCAATACCCAGATCATGGCGTATTCAGCTAAATATGCATCGTGTTATTACGGACCTTTCCGTGATGCCGTGGGTTCAGCGAGTAATTTGAAAGGCGGCAATAAGAAAACCTACCAGATGGACCCGGCCAACAGCGATGAAGCCTTGCAGGAAATTGCACAGGATTTGCAGGAAGGCGCGGATATGGTGATGGTCAAACCGGGGATGCCTTACCTGGATGTGGTTCGTCGCGTCAAGGAGACGTTCGGCGTGCCGACGTTTGCTTATCAGGTCTCTGGTGAGTATGCGATGCACATGGCTGCGATTCAGAACGGTTGGTTGCAGGAGCAACCGGTGGTGATGGAGTCTCTGTTGTGCTTTAAACGCGCGGGCGCAGATGGCGTACTGACCTATTTTGCTAAGCGTGTCGCACAGTGGCTGCACGATCAGAATATGCAACGCTAAACCTGTTCTCACCCGGCGTGGTGCAAACGCGCCGGGTGAGGCAAAGAAGATGGCGTGCTTGACTAGGTTTTACGAAATTCTCGGTTATCTATGCTGTGCTTGACCTGCTTGTTTAGCATACACAGCAATAACATTGAGCGGGCTTCACCATCAGGTTCGGTGTAGATCGCCTGAAGGCCAGAGAAGACACCATCGGTGATCACAACGTTATCACCGGGCTGTGGCGTCAACGGGTCAATGATCTTCTGTATGGGGCGAAGTGATAGCTCATCAATAACCTGCTGCGGAATGGTCGCTGGCAGTGCACCAAATCGCACAAAGCTGTTCACCCCACGCGTCGCGCTGATGGTGGTGGTGTGGATGCGCTCGGGGTCGAATTCCACAAACAGGTAGTTCGGGAACAGCGGCTCACACACTTCAGTTCGCTTACCACGAACAATTTTGTCTAGCGTGATCATCGGGCTCACGCAAGTGACATCCTGACGTTCCAGATGCTCTTTCGCTCGCAGCAGTTGACCACGTTTACAATACAGTAAGTACCAGGCTTCCATAATTTCGCAGACTTATGATTCCGACGTGCAAGCATAACAAAAGCGAGCAAGGATAAAAAATTTTCGGTGGATATTTTTGTTATCACACTATGGTGAGCGGATTCTTGATGGTGATTGGATTCTTGCCATAAATAGGCATTGCGGGAAGCGACAGGCTGGCTAAGAGACTTTATAATAGCCAGAACGATAGACTGCCCCCGATGAATAGCATGAAATACCGTGACTTACGCGAATTCCTCTCACTGCTGGAAGAGAGAGGGGAGTTGAAACGCATTACCCAGCCCATCGATCCCTACCTTGAAATGACGGAAATTGCCGATCGGACGCTGCGTGCGGAAGGTCCAGCCCTCCTGTTTGAGAACCCCAAAGGCTATGACATGCCGGTGTTGTGCAATTTATTTGGCACGCCGAAGCGTGTTGCATTGGGAATGGGACAGGAAGAGGTCAGCGCATTGCGAGACGTTGGCAAGCTGCTGGCATTTTTGAAAGAGCCAGAGCCGCCTAAGGGGTTCCGCGATCTGGTCGATAAAATGCCGAAATTCCGTCAGGTACTGAATATGCCGACAAAACGGCTGTCTTCTGCGCCGTGTCAGGAGCAGGTCTGGAAAGGCGATGATGTTGATCTGCGACGCATTCCAGTGATGCAGTGCTGGCCGGAAGATGCCGCGCCGCTTATTACCTGGGGACTCACCGTGACGCGGGGGCCGCATAAAGAGCGGCAGAACCTGGGGATCTATCGCCAGCAGGTGCTGGGTAAAAACAAACTGATCATGCGCTGGCTATCTCATCGCGGCGGCGCACTGGATTTTCAGGAGTGGTGTCAGGAAAATCCGGGGCAGCGTTTTCCAGTCGCTGTCGCGCTGGGGGCTGACCCAGCGACGATCCTCGGTGCGGTGACGCCTGTGCCTGACACGTTGTCAGAATATGCCTTTGCGGGCTTATTACGTGGGCATAAGACTGAAGTGGTTAAATGTCTGTCGAGCGATTTGGAAGTCCCTGCCAGTGCGGAAATTGTTCTGGAAGGCTATATTGAGCCAGGAGAAATGGCGGCAGAGGGGCCGTATGGCGACCATACCGGCTATTACAATGAAGTCGATCACTTTCCGGTCTTTACCGTTACGCATATTACTCAACGCCAGAATGCTATTTATCACTCGACTTACACAGGGCGGCCGCCGGATGAGCCTGCGGTACTGGGCGTGGCGCTGAATGAAGTTTTCGTACCGATCCTGCAAAAGCAGTTTCCTGAGATTGTCGACTTTTATTTGCCGCCGGAGGGTTGCTCTTACCGTCTGGCGGTCGTTACCATGAAGAAACAGTACGCGGGTCATGCCAAACGCGTCATGATGGGCGTCTGGTCTTTTTTACGCCAGTTCATGTATACGAAATTTGTCATTGTCTGCGATGATGACGTTAACGCGCGTGATTGGAAAGACGTGATATGGGCGATTACCACACGTATGGATCCGGCTCGCGATACGGTATTAGTGGAAAATACGCCGATAGACTATCTTGATTTCGCTTCGCCGGTTTCTGGTCTGGGCTCAAAAATGGGTCTGGACGCGACCAATAAATGGCCTGGCGAAACGCAGCGTGAATGGGGACACCCCATCAAGAAAGACCCGCAGATTTGCGCCCGTATTGATGAAATATGGGACGAATTAGCCATTTTTAGTGACAGAGAGCCTCGGCGCTAACTGCTGCTGCTCTGTTCTCAGTTTTGCTTTTATGACCCTATAGAGGGAATGCATGACAACATTGAGCTGTAAAGTGACTTCGGTCGAAGCCATAACCGATACGGTTTATCGCGTTCGTTTGTTACCTGAAGCGCCTTTTTCCTTTCGGGCTGGCCAATATTTGATGGTAGTGATGGGCGATCGAGATAAACGTCCTTTCTCACTGGCATCGACCCCGATGGATAAAGGTTTTATTGAGTTGCATATTGGGGCGTCCGAACTGAACCTTTACGCGATGGCCGTGATGGAACGCATTCACAAGGAAAAAAACCTGACGGTAGATATCCCGCATGGCGAGGCCTGGCTGCGAGAAGAGAGTACGCGCCCGCTGGTGTTGATTGCCGGTGGAACCGGATTTTCGTATGTGCGTTCTATTCTGCTGACCGCACTGGCGCAGCAACCTGAGCGCGATATCTCCATTTACTGGGGCGGACGCGAATCCCAGCATCTGTACGATTTAACGGAGCTTGAAGGTTTTGTGGCCAAGCACCCTAATCTGCGCGTCGTGCCCGTCGTCGAACAGCCAGAAGAAGGGTGGAATGGTAGAACGGGCACGGTTCTGAGCGCGGTTTTGCAGGATTACGGTTCACTGGCGGAACAGGATATTTACATCGCTGGGCGTTTTGAGATGGCGAAAATTGCGCGTGAGCGTTTTTGTAATGAGCGTGGCGCGCTGGCAGCTCATATGTTCAGCGATGCATTTTCGTTTATTTGACGAAGTGGTATTTGCTGGCTGCTCACGTTTTTTATTCACCCTTGAGCTGAGGTGAAGGTCACAGCCATCTGTATCGATGGCTGTGTGGTTTGCCTATTTTATTTCTATGTAATATCTCTTCTGTTAATTTTATCAATAGCTTAATGTTATATCGGCTGTGGATGGTTTCTTTGCTTTAATCATTATCTATCAATGGCATTCTGTTGTGTTTTATATCAAAAGGAAATTGAGTTGAACGTCAAAATAATAAGTAATCTATTCTTAACTATCAGTTTTTTGGGGGGGATGGGAGCAGCATTCGGCTACCCTTTAAGTGATAAAGATTTATCTGAAGCCCGTAAAGGATTTCACACGCAGTTAGTAATGGATACGTTGGAGCCTGATGGAAAAGCGGATACTCCGCCGAAGGAGATCTTCAATACAGTTCACTACCCCTCTGCGGTCGGCCCACTCGTTGCCTATATTTCTCCCGATCCTAAGGATGAGAAGCGCCATCCCGCCGTTGTCTGGGCACATGGTGGGTATGGTGGTATCGGTGATTTTTTCTGGGAGCCTCAGGATGAGGATAACGATCAAAGTGCACGAGCCTTTCGTGAAGCGGGAATCGTTATGATGGTTCCGAGTTGGCGCGGCGAGAATGATAATCCCGGTAAGTTTGAAATGTTCTACGGCGAAGTTGACGATCTGCACGCCGCGCGGGAATATCTGGCTAAGCTGCCTTATGTCGATCCTAAACGTATTTATGTGGCGGGTCACAGCACAGGTGGAACCATGGCTTTATTAGCTAATGAATATCGTGCGGGTTTCCGCGCTGCTTTTTCATTGGGGGGAATCCCTGATTTGAAAGTACGGCTTGATGCCGGTCCCACCGCGGTTGGCCCTTCATTTAATACAAGTAACCCTCAAGAGTTCTATTTACGTTCGCCACGAACCTTTATTACCCATATAAAATCCCCAACCTTTTATTTTGAAGGGGAAGAATCTTATTGGGATGAAGAACTAAAGACTATGAAGGATGATGCGTTAGGCGCACAGGTCCCTTTCTATGCCCACAGCATACCTTATGGAGATCACTTTACTATTATATTGCCGATTACCCGCCTAATTGCTCAGAAAATTTTGCAGGATACGGGTGAGAGCGTGAGTATTGGTTTTAGTCAGAGTGAGATTAAAAAAATCGGTCAAGATATTAAGCAGTAAAATAACAAGAGCGATAGAGTTTTCTATCGCTCTTGTTTATAGATGATGCTCTGTTACTCGGCTGCGTTGTAAAATTCCCATGGATTAACGTGATACCGTTAGCGATTAATTTGCTTAAATGCGTTCAAACACGGTCGCAATACCTTGCCCCAACCCGATACACATCGTCGCTACGCCAAACTGAACGTCACGGTTTTCCATCAGATTAACCAATGTGGTGGAGATGCGTGCGCCTGAGCAGCCGAGTGGGTGACCCAGCGCGATGGCTCCGCCGTTGAGATTGACCTTTTCATCGAGCTGTTCCAATAGACCCAGATCTTTAATGCAGGGCAGCGTTTGGGCGGCGAATGCCTCATTCAGTTCAAAGATGCCGATATCGGTCAGACTCAGACCTGCTCGTTTCAGCGCCAATTTGGTGGCAGGGACGGGGCCATAACCCATAATCGACGGATCGCAGCCCACCACGGCCATCGCTCGAATGCGGGCCCGAACCGGTAAGCCTAATGATGCTGCGCGGGATTCGCTCATGATCAACATAGCCGATGCGCCATCGGACAACGCTGAGGATGAGCCCGCCGTCACTGTGCCATTAACCGGATCGAATGCCGGTTTGAGAGCGGCAAGGCTATCGACGGTAGTATCCGGGCGAATCACTTCATCATAATCGAAACGTTGCAGCGCACCGTCTGCATCATGACCCGCCGTGGGGATGATTTCATGACGAAATGCGCCAGATTGGGTGGCGTTGTAAGCACGCTGGTGTGAGCGGGCGGCGAATTGATCCTGCATCTCACGACTAATATTGTGCATACGTGCTAGCATTTCGGCCGTTAGCCCCATCATCCCTGCTGCTTTAGCTATAGTGCGGCTCAATCCCGGATGAAAATCGACGCCATGATTCATCGGCACATGCCCCATATGCTCAACGCCACCGATTAAGCAGACGTTCGCGTCACCGACCATAATCGCACGGGCGGCATCGTGGAGCGCCTGCATGGAGGAACCGCACAGTCGGTTAACGGTAGTCGCGGGTACGCTCATCGGGATTTCAGCCAGCAAAGCCGCATTACGGGCCACGTTGAAGCCCTGCTCCAGCGTCTGTTGCACACATCCCCAATAGATGTCATCGATCTCGTGGGCGTCTAGCGCGGCGTTACGGCTTAATAAGCTACGCATCAGGTGCGCGGACAGGTCTTCTGCTCTCACCTGACGGAAGGCGCCGCCTTTGGATCGCCCCATCGGCGTACGTACGGCATCAACAATCACTACCTTTTCCATATTTCCTGCCCTCATGCCGGTTGTCCGTGGGAAATGTCCGCGTGTGGCGCGACCGATGGGTAATAGCCTTCATTGCTTCTGGCTTTTTGCTGTAAGCCGTCTGGCACCTGATAGATGGTGCCGAGGTGTGCCAACGACTGCGCCATTTCGACATAACGTTCGCTGCCCAAGGTATCCAGATAACGGCAGGCTCCGCCGTGGAAGGGAGGAAAACCTAGCCCGTATACCAGCGCCATGTCTGCTTCGGCCGGACTGGCAACGATGTCTTCTTCCAGGCAACGCGCGACTTCATTAATCATCGGGATCATCATGCGAGCGATAATCTCTTCTGCACTGAAGGTTTTTTTCGGTTGGCTGATGTCTTTAAGGAGCGTATCTACGGCGTCATCTCGCTCTTTACGCTGTTTCCCCTTGCCATCCGTTTGATAACGGTAGAAGCCTTGACCATTCTTCTGCCCGAAACGTTGGTGTTCAAACAGCACATCAATCGCATCGCGATAGTCTTTCGCCATGCGCTGTGGGAAGCCCTCAGCCATCACGGCCTGAGCATGGTGAGCGGTATCAATACCGACAACGTCAAGCAGATAAGCAGGGCCCATCGGCCAACCGAATTTTTTCTCCATGACATTATCGATATCGCGGAAATCGGCACCGTCTCTGAGCAATAAGCTGAATGCCGCAAAGTAGGGAAATAGGACGCGATTCACGAAGAATCCGGGGCAGTCGTTCACGACAATCGGTGTCTTGCCCATTTTGCTGGCGTAAGCCACCACGCTGGCGATGGTGCTGTCACTGGTTTTGGGACCGCGAATAATTTCGACCAGCGGCATGCGGTGTACTGGGTTGAAGAAGTGCATACCGCAGAAATTTTGTGGTCGTTCTAACGAAGCAGCCAGTGTAGTAATGGGAATCGTTGAGGTATTCGAAGCCAGAATCGTACTTTCGCTAATGTGCGATTCGGTTTCTGCTAATACGCTGGCTTTGATTTTCGGGTTTTCTACCACGGCTTCAACCACGATATCGGTACGCTCGAACCCGGCGTAATCCAGCGTTGGCTGAATACTGGCCAGAATCGCCGCCATTTTCATTCCGTCCAGCTTGCCTCGTTCCATCTGCTTATTCAGGAGTTTGGCTGCTTCATTCATCCCCAGTGCGAGCGGTTTCTCGCTGATGTCTTTCATCCGAATCGGCACGCCTTTGAACGCGGACTGATAGGCAATTCCGCCGCCCATAATTCCTGCACCTAGTACGGCGGCCTGCTGTGGCACAGATGTCTCGCCGATCAGCTTCTTCGCTTTGCCTTTAACATATTGATCGTTGAGGAAAATACCGACGAGGGCGCGGGCTTCATTTGAGCGAGCCAGTTGAACGAAGTGCTGCGTTTCGAGCTGCAAGGCGTCATCTCGCGTCATGGTTGCGGCGGCTTCGATGGTTTTTACCGCTAACATCGGTGCCGGATAATGTTTCCCGGCGGTTTGCAGCACCATCGCTTTGGCGGTGGTAAAGCTCATCATAGCTTCAATTTTACTGAGCTTCAGCGCCTCAAGTTTTGGGCGCCGATAAGCCTGCCAGTCTAATTCGCCATTTATAGCCTGTTTTAGCATTTTGATAGCGGCGGGAATCAGTTTTTCATTCGCGACAACGGCCTGCACCAGCCCCACTTTTAAAGCATCGACCGCGCTGACGTCTTTACCTGCGGCGATAATCTCCAGCGCGCTATCAGCACCCAGCAGACGTGGTAGCCTGACCGTGCCACCAAAACCCGGCATGATCCCGAGTTTAGTTTCGGGCAAGCCGATACGTGCATCCGGTGTGGCTAAGCGAAAATCGGTCGCCAGTACGCATTCACAGCCGCCACCCAACGCATAGCTATTAATCGCGGACAGTGTGGGAACGGATAAATCCTCAAGGCGGTTGAAAATACGGTTGGCGAAGGCCAGCCACTCATGCAGTTTTTCGGCTGGTGCGGCAAAAAGAGAAAGGAATTCCGTGATATCGGCCCCGACAATAAATGCAGGTTTATCCGAACGCAGCAGTAAGCCCTTCAGGTTCGGCTGTTCCGCCAGAACGTCGAGCGCTTTACCTAGGCTGGCAACCGTGCGTGTATCTAGTGTGTTTACGGAGCCCTGGGCAGAAAATACCAGCTCGGCAATGCCGTCCTCAAGCCAGTTAAGGTAGAGGGATTCACCTTGATAAAGCATGTTTATCTCCGCTGTTTGTGTGAGTGATCTGGTATGACCAGATAATTGAATTGTGGTTTTAATGTTAATTTTTTGCAAACGAGAGATTAATTTTTTGCCGAATTGATCACAAAGCACCGGACGCTGCCCTTGGGGGATGCCTGTGTTAAAATGGAGGGATCATGTCGTGACGTACAAGGATACTTATGGAAAAGCTGGCTTCTTTATATCATCACCATCTGGCGACGCTGCAAACGCGTGCTCAGGCGGTTTTAGCGCGCCATCAGCTTGACGCATTACTGATTCACTCTGGTGAGCTGTTGACCGTTTTTCTGGACGATCACGACTATCCTTTTAAAGTTAACCCGCAGTTTAAAGCCTGGGTTCCGGTCACGCAGGTGCCGAACTGCTGGCTATGGGTTGATGGCGTTAATCCGCCGAAGCTGTGGTTCTACTCACCGGTTGATTACTGGCATAACGTAGTGCCGGTTCCTGAGAGTTTCTGGACTGAAGAGATTGATATTACTGTGCTGCGGAATGCGGATGATATTGGGCAGTTGCTCCCATCGCAGCGCGAACGTGTTGCCTACATCGGCTACGCACCACAGCGTGCGCAGGATTTGGGTATTCGGGCGGATAATATCAATCCTCAGGGCGTGTTGGATTATCTGCACTATCATCGCGCTTACAAAACAGACTACGAGCTGGCCTGCATGCGTGAAGCTCAAAAGACGGCGGTTATCGGCCATCGTGCAGCGCATGAAGCGTTTCTTTCTGGCATGAGCGAATTCGATATTAATCTGGCGTATCTGACGGCAACTGGCCATCGGGATATCGATGTGCCTTACGGCAATATCATTGCGCTCAATGAACATGCAGCGGTGCTGCACTATACCCAGTTAGATCATCAGGCACCTTCCGATGTTCGCAGCTTTCTGATTGATGCGGGCGCTGAATATAACGGCTATGCCGCTGACCTCACGCGAACCTATTCTGCACAGAGCGATGGGGCGTTTGCTCAACTGATTAAAGATCTCAACCAGGAAATGCTCGCGTTGATTGATACCGTTCAGGCGGGCGTGCGCTATAGCGATTACCATCTTCAGATGCATCAGCGGATTGCGAAGCTGCTGAAATCACATCAACTGGTGCGGGACATCAGCGAAGAAGCGATGGTAGAGCAGGGGCTTACGTCGCCTTTCCTGCCGCACGGCCTTGGTCACCCGCTGGGCTTGCAGGTGCATGATGTCGCTGGGTTTATGCAAGACGACCGCGGTACACATCTGGCTGCTCCGACGCAGCATCCTTATCTGCGTTGTACCCGTGTGCTCGAGTCAGGCATGGTCATGACGATCGAACCGGGAATCTATTTCATTGAATCATTGCTCACTCCGTGGCGTGAGTGCGCATTGAGTCAGCACTTTGACTGGCAAAAAATAGATGCGCTGAAACCGTTTGGTGGTATTCGTATCGAAGATAATATTGTCATTCATGAAGGGCGTGTGGAAAACATGACGCGCGATCTGAATTTAGCCTGATGCAAGCGTATCCCATTCTTACTGCACCCGTGAGCTTCAGTGAGGAAATCAAGAAAAGCCGCTTTACTACTATCCTGGCGGCGACGCCAGGAGTCGACGCGGCAAAAGCGTTTATCCAGCACGTCAGAGAAGAGCATGCCTCGGCGGGGCACCACTGCTGGGCGTTTGTTGCGGGCGCGCCTGACGATTCTCAGCAGCTTGGTTTTTCTGACGATGGCGAACCGTCCGGCACGGCGGGTAAACCGATGTTGTCGCAACTGATGGGAAGCAGCATCGGTGAAATTACGGCGGTAGTGGTACGTTACTATGGCGGCATCCCGCTAGGTACTGGCGGGTTAGTAAAGGCTTATGGCGGTGGCGTTCAGCAAGCGCTCAAGCTGGTATCGCTGCAAGAGAAAGTCTTGCAAAAAGAGTATGGCTTACACTGTGACTATGCGCTGTTACCCCAGGTGGAATCACTGATCTTTCAGCTTGGCGGAAAAGTGCTGCATAGCGAGTATGGCGTGGACGTCGTATTGCGGTTCTCTCTCCCTATCAGGGGAACCGAGGAAGCGGCAACGAAATTGCGTGATTTGAGTCGCGGTGCGTTGCATTTATTGCCGATTCTATAATAATCCCAGCGCTTTTTTATGAATCATTAAGGAATTCCCTGCGATGCACTTGCGCGCCATAACCCGTATTGTCGGCCAGTTGGTTATCCTTTTTTCCGGGACGATGGTTATTCCTGGGCTGGTGGCATTAATTTATCGTGATGGCGCAGGCCGAGCGTTTACGCAGACATTTATTGTCGCGCTAGCAATTGGCATCATGTTGTGGCTACCAAACCGTAAACAGAAACATGAACTGAAGTCTCGAGAAGGGTTTCTGATTGTTGTCCTCTTCTGGACGGTGCTGGGAAGCGTCGGAGCTCTGCCTTTTCTGTTTGCCGAGCATCCTAATCTGGGCGTAACGGATGCTTTTTTTGAATCGTTCTCAGGGCTAACGACAACAGGGGCAACCACGCTGGTTGGGTTAGACTCATTGCCTAAAGCCATCCTGTTTTATCGACAGATGCTGCAATGGTTTGGCGGGATGGGGATCATCGTGCTCGCTGTTGCTATCCTGCCGATTCTGGGTGTTGGTGGGATGCAGCTTTATCGTGCGGAGATGCCGGGGCCGTTAAAGGAAAACAAAATGCGCCCGCGTATTGCCGATACGGCGAAAACGCTGTGGTTGATTTACCTCTTACTCACGATTGCCTGTGCAGTTGCGTTGTGGCTGGCTGGCATGCCGATATTTGATGCAATTGGGCACAGCTTCTCTACGGTGTCGGTCGGCGGGTTCTCTACCCACGATGCGAGTATCGGTTACTTTAACAGCCCAACGATTAACACCATCATCGCGATATTCTTGCTGATTTCTGGCTGTAACTTTGGTTTGCACTTTGCTCTGCTGAGCGGCCGCAGCCTGAAAGTGTACTGGCGTGACCCAGAATTCCGCATGTTCATTTTTGTTCAACTGTCGCTGGTGGCCGTGTGTACGATTGTCCTGTGGTTCCACCATGTTTATGACAGCGGGATGCAGACGATCAATCAGGCCTTTTTTCAGGTTGTCTCCATGGCGACAACGGCAGGGTTTACGACGGATAGCATTGCATCATGGCCACTTTTTCTGCCGGTTTTGCTTCTGTGTTCTGCGTTTATTGGCGGGTGTGCGGGGTCAACCGGCGGTGGCCTGAAAGTGATTCGTATCCTGCTGCTTTTCCTGCAAGGATCGCGTGAGCTTAAGCGTTTAGTACATCCGAATGCGGTTTACACCATTAAGTTGGGTCATCGAGCGCTTCCGGAGCGCATCCTTGAAGCGGTATGGGGATTCTTTTCCGCATACGCGCTGGTTTTTATTGTCAGCATGCTGGCTGTCATTGCGACAGGCGTTGATGATTTTTCCGCGTTTGCTGCGGTTGCTGCCACATTGAATAATCTTGGGCCGGGCTTGGGCGTCGTCGCTGAGAATTTTACGTCAATGAATGATACGGCGAAATGGATTCTGATACTGACAATGCTGTTTGGTCGTTTAGAAGTCTTCACGCTTTTAGTGCTGTTTACGCCAACCTTCTGGCGGGAATAGTCCCCATAAGGATAAAGAACAATGAAAGCTTTGATCGTGTTTTCGAGTCGGGATGGGCAAACCAGAGCGATTGCCTCCTCTATTGCGAATACGCTGAAAGGGACCCTGGAGTGTGATGTTGTTGACGTGCTCAATGCGAATAATATCGATCTGGGTCAATACGATCGGGTTCTGATTGGGGCGTCGATTCGGTACGGGCGCTTTCATCCAGCGGTAAATCAATTTATCCATAAGCATCTGGCTTCCCTGCAACAACTGCCTAGCGCTTTCTTCTCTGTGAATCTCACTGCACGTAAACCGGAAAAGCGCACGATACAAACCAATGCCTATACGCGTAAGTTCCTGCTGAATTCCCCTTGGCAGCCAGATCTGTGTTGTGTGTTCGCGGGTGCTCTGCGTTATCCGCGTTATCGTTGGTTCGATCGGGTAATGATTCAACTCATTATGCGTATGACGGGCGGTGAAACGGATAGTACGAAAGAAATTGAATACACGGACTGGCAACAGGTTGCCCGTTTCGCACGGGATTTCGCGCAATTAGCGGCGAAAAATCCGGCATAACGTCGTCTTTTAATACGCTTTGCTGAAAAAAACCTCACTCGGAAATTATTTTGCATTTAGCGCTTGTCAGCCGCCGAGAAGTCCCTATAATGCGCCTCCACTGACACGGCAACAGCGACACGCCGTTGTGGTGACAGGAAAAAGATTTACTAAAGGCGGTCAGTAATGACTTGACTTTAAAGCGGATTAGCATAGTATATGCAGCCCGCGCCACCGAAGAAGTGGCACTGCTCTTTAACAATATGATCAGACAATCTGTGTGGGCACTCACAAGACCGTATCTTAACGATATAAAAAGTCTTGAAGAGTGAACAACAGTAAATTCATTACGAATAAACAGTTTTAATTCTTTGAGCATCGCTGACGAGTTCAGCAAATCAAACAAATCTTAAATTGAAGAGTTTGATCATGGCTCAGATTGAACGCTGGCGGCAGGCCTAACACATGCAAGTCGAGCGGTAGCACAGAAGAGCTTGCTCTTCGGGTGACGAGCGGCGGACGGGTGAGTAATGTCTGGGAAACTGCCTGATGGAGGGGGATAACTACTGGAAACGGTAGCTAATACCGCATAACGTCTTCGGACCAAAGAGGGGGACCTTCGGGCCTCTTGCCATCGGATGTGCCCAGATGGGATTAGCTAGTAGGTGAGGTAATGGCTCACCTAGGCGACGATCCCTAGCTGGTCTGAGAGGATGACCAGCCACACTGGAACTGAGACACGGTCCAGACTCCTACGGGAGGCAGCAGTGGGGAATATTGCACAATGGGCGCAAGCCTGATGCAGCCATGCCGCGTGTGTGAAGAAGGCCTTCGGGTTGTAAAGCACTTTCAGCGGGGAGGAAGGCGATAAGGTTAATAACCTTGTCGATTGACGTTACCCGCAGAAGAAGCACCGGCTAACTCCGTGCCAGCAGCCGCGGTAATACGGAGGGTGCAAGCGTTAATCGGAATGACTGGGCGTAAAGCGCACGCAGGCGGTCTGTTAAGTTGGATGTGAAATCCCCGGGCTTAACCTGGGAACTGCATTCAAAACTGACAGGCTAGAGTCTTGTAGAGGGGGGTAGAATTCCAGGTGTAGCGGTGAAATGCGTAGAGATCTGGAGGAATACCGGTGGCGAAGGCGGCCCCCTGGACAAAGACTGACGCTCAGGTGCGAAAGCGTGGGGAGCAAACAGGATTAGATACCCTGGTAGTCCACGCTGTAAACGATGTCGACTTGGAGGTTGTGCCCTTGAGGCGTGGCTTCCGGAGCTAACGCGTTAAGTCGACCGCCTGGGGAGTACGGCCGCAAGGTTAAAACTCAAATGAATTGACGGGGGCCCGCACAAGCGGTGGAGCATGTGGTTTAATTCGATGCAACGCGAAGAACCTTACCTACTCTTGACATCCACAGAATTCGGTAGAGATACCTTAGTGCCTTCGGGAACTGTGAGACAGGTGCTGCATGGCTGTCGTCAGCTCGTGTTGTGAAATGTTGGGTTAAGTCCCGCAACGAGCGCAACCCTTATCCTTTGTTGCCAGCACGTAATGGTGGGAACTCAAAGGAGACTGCCGGTGATAAACCGGAGGAAGGTGGGGATGACGTCAAGTCATCATGGCCCTTACGAGTAGGGCTACACACGTGCTACAATGGCGTATACAAAGAGAAGCGACCTCGCGAGAGCAAGCGGACCTCATAAAGTACGTCGTAGTCCGGATTGGAGTCTGCAACTCGACTCCATGAAGTCGGAATCGCTAGTAATCGTAGATCAGAATGCTACGGTGAATACGTTCCCGGGCCTTGTACACACCGCCCGTCACACCATGGGAGTGGGTTGCAAAAGAAGTAGGTAGCTTAACCTTCGGGAGGGCGCTTACCACTTTGTGATTCATGACTGGGGTGAAGTCGTAACAAGGTAACCGTAGGGGAACCTGCGGTTGGATCACCTCCTTACCAAAAAAGATGTGTGTTAAGTGAAGTGCTCACACAGATTGTCTGATGAAAATAACGAGCAGAAATACCTTAATAGGCTTGTAGCTCAGGTGGTTAGAGCGCACCCCTGATAAGGGTGAGGTCGGTGGTTCAAGTCCACTCAGGCCTACCAACTCTTCCATGAGTGGTATCTAAGGTAACTGTAAGTAGAGACGGGGTTATAGCTCAGCTGGGAGAGCGCCTGCCTTGCACGCAGGAGGTCTGCGGTTCGATCCCGCATAGCTCCACCATCACTACTCGCTATGATAAAAAACATCAGAGTGTACCTGTTTAGGTGCACTGCGATGTTTTGCTCTTTAACAATCTGGAACAAGCTGAAAATTGAAACATGACGGCTGACAAAACACGATGACCTTCGAGTGCATCGTGATGCATCAGTCTGTCAATGAGTCTCTCAAATAATCGCAGCGCGAACGTGACCTTGATTTATTCAAGACACCTTCGGGTTGTGAGGTTAAGCGACTAAGCGTACACGGTGGATGCCTAGGCAGTCAGAGGCGATGAAGGGCGTGCTAATCTGCGATAAGCGTCGGTAAGCTGATATGAAGCGTTATACCCGACGATACCCGAATGGGGAAACCCAGTGTGTTTCGACACACTATCATTACGTGAATACATAGCGTAATGAGGCGAACCGGGGGAACTGAAACATCTCAGTACCCCGAGGAAAAGAAATCAACCGAGATTCCCCTAGTAGCGGCGAGCGAACGGGGAGGAGCCCAGAACCTGAATCAGTTTGTGTGTTAGTGGAAGCGTCTGGAAAGTCGCACAGTAAAGGGTGATAGTCCCGTACACAAAAATGCACAAGTTGTGAGTTCGATGAGTAGGGCGGGACACGTGACATCCTGTCTGAATATGGGGGGACCATCCTCCAAGGCTAAATACTCCTGACTGACCGATAGTGAACCAGTACCGTGAGGGAAAGGCGAAAAGAACCCCGGCGAGGGGAGTGAAATAGAACCTGAAACCGTGTACGTACAAGCAGTGGGAGCCTACTTGTTAGGTGACTGCGTACCTTTTGTATAATGGGTCAGCGACTTATATTCTGTAGCAAGGTTAACCGAATAGGGGAGCCGCAGGGAAACCGAGTCTTAACTGGGCGTTAAGTTGCAGGGTATAGACCCGAAACCCGGTGATCTAGCCATGGGCAGGTTGAAGGTTGGGTAACACTAACTGGAGGACCGAACCGACTAATGTTGAAAAATTAGCGGATGACTTGTGGCTGGGGGTGAAAGGCCAATCAAACCGGGAGATAGCTGGTTCTCCCCGAAAGCTATTTAGGTAGCGCCTCGTGAATTCATCTTCGGGGGTAGAGCACTGTTTCGGCTAGGGGGTCATCCCGACTTACCAACCCGATGCAAACTACGAATACCGAAGAATGTTATCACGGGAGACACACGGCGGGTGCTAACGTTCGTCGTGAAGAGGGAAACAACCCAGACCGCCAGCTAAGGTCCCAAAGTCATGGTTAAGTGGGAAACGATGTGGGAAGGCACAGACAGCCAGGATGTTGGCTTAGAAGCAGCCATCATTTAAAGAAAGCGTAATAGCTCACTGGTCGAGTCGGCCTGCGCGGAAGATGTAACGGGGCTAAACCATGCACCGAAGCTGCGGCAGCGACACTTAGGTGTTGTTGGGTAGGGGAGCGTTCTGTAAGCCGTTGAAGGTGGCCTGTGAGGGTTGCTGGAGGTATCAGAAGTGCGAATGCTGACATAAGTAACGATAATGCGGGTGAAAAACCCGCACGCCGGAAGACCAAGGGTTCCTGTCCAACGTTAATCGGGGCAGGGTGAGTCGACCCCTAAGGCGAGGCTGAAAAGCGTAGTCGATGGGAAACAGGTTAATATTCCTGTACTCGGTGTTACTGCGAAGGGGGGACGGAGAAAGCTAGGTTATCCGGGCGACGGTTGTCCCGGTTTAAGCGTGAAGGTGGGTGACTTAGGTAAATCCGGGTCATCGTTAACACTGAGGCGTGATGACGAGTCACTACGGTGATGAAGTAACCAATGCTACGCTTCCAGGAAAAGCCTCTAAGCTCCAGGTAACATCAAATCGTACCCCAAACCGACACAGGTGGTCAGGTAGAGAATACTCAGGCGCTTGAGAGAACTCGGGTGAAGGAACTAGGCAAAATGGTGCCGTAACTTCGGGAGAAGGCACGCTGGCGCGTAGGTGAAGTCCCTTGCGGATGGAGCTGAAGCCAGTCGCAGATACCAGCTGGCTGCAACTGTTTAATAAAAACACAGCACTGTGCAAACACGAAAGTGGACGTATACGGTGTGACGCCTGCCCGGTGCCGGAAGGTTAATTGATGGGGTCAGCCGCAAGGCGAAGCTCTTGATCGAAGCCCCGGTAAACGGCGGCCGTAACTATAACGGTCCTAAGGTAGCGAAATTCCTTGTCGGGTAAGTTCCGACCTGCACGAATGGCGTAATGATGGCCAGGCTGTCTCCACCCGAGACTCAGTGAAATTGAACTCGCTGTGAAGATGCAGTGTACCCGCGGCAAGACGGAAAGACCCCGTGAACCTTTACTATAGCTTGACACTGAACCTTGAGCCTTGATGTGTAGGATAGGTGGGAGGCTTTGAAGTGTGGACGCCAGTCTGCATGGAGCCAACCTTGAAATACCACCCTTTAATGTTTGATGTTCTAACGTAGGCCCGTGATCCGGGTTGCGGACAGTGTCTGGTGGGTAGTTTGACTGGGGCGGTCTCCTCCCAAAGCGTAACGGAGGAGCACGAAGGTTAGCTAATCCTGGTCGGACATCAGGAGGTTAGTGCAAAGGCATAAGCTAGCTTGACTGCGAGAGTGACAGCTCGAGCAGGTGCGAAAGCAGGTCTTAGTGATCCGGTGGTTCTGAATGGAAGGGCCATCGCTCAACGGATAAAAGGTACTCCGGGGATAACAGGCTGATACCGCCCAAGAGTTCATATCGACGGCGGTGTTTGGCACCTCGATGTCGGCTCATCACATCCTGGGGCTGAAGTAGGTCCCAAGGGTATGGCTGTTCGCCATTTAAAGTGGTACGCGAGCTGGGTTTAGAACGTCGTGAGACAGTTCGGTCCCTATCTGCCGTGGGCGTTGGAAGATTGAGAGGGGTTGCTCCTAGTACGAGAGGACCGGAGTGAACGCACCACTGGTGTACGGGTTGTGATGCCAATTGCATTGCCCGGTAGCTAAGTGCGGAAGAGATAACCGCTGAAAGCATCTAAGCGGGAAACTTGCCTCGAGATGAGTCTTCCCTGGACACTTGATGTCCCTGAAGGGCCGTTGAAGACGACGACGTAGATAGGCTGGGTGTGTAAGCGTAGCGATACGTTGAGCTAACCAGTACTAATGACCCGAGAGGCTTAACCTTACAACACCGAAGGTGTTTTGTGGGTGATGAAAGACTCATAGATTTTGATGTTCAGCTTGTTCAGAGATTGGTTCTGGTGGTTACGGAGATGACAAAGAAAAAAGTCATGTAAAGTAACGGTTGGAATGAAACAGAATTTGCCTGGCGGCGATAGCGCGGTGGTCCCACCTGACCCCATGCCGAACTCAGAAGTGAAACGCCGTAGCGCCGATGGTAGTGTGGGGCTTCCCCATGTGAGAGTAGGGAACTGCCAGGCATCAAATTAAGCAGTAAGCCGGAGTAATCTGGTGATTGTAGAGAAATTCGGTGGAGCGGTAGTTCAGTTGGTTAGAATACCTGCCTGTCACGCAGGGGGTCGCGGGTTCGAGCCCCGTCCGTTCCGCCACTTATTAAAAATTATGCCTGCTAATTTTAGCAGGCATAATGTTAAGAGAAATATAGGGGCGTAGCTCAGTTGGTAGAGCACCGGTCTCCAAAACCGGGTGTCGCGAGTTCGAGTCTCTCCGCCCCTGCCAGATAAAACCCTTCACGTCATCGTGAAGGGTTTTTTTTGATCTGTACTTTATGCTCGATCCTGTCTTGTATCCCTCTTCCTGATTTCTCCATTATTTATCTCTATTGGATACCCGGTTAATCTAATTCATTGTTATTTAACAGATAAAATACTTTAGTGTCCTTCTGACAGATCGTGCTGATTTAGCTGTAAATATGCACAAAATCACCGTAATACCAGGTTGTGAACTTGCTCATCTACCTTGTTCGATATTTGAACTAAAACTATCTACAACCTGAGTGAAGAGTAAATCGTTATTCAAAATACGCCTTCAGGTTACATTCACTTGTGAGTGATATCTGCCAACATCACATCGGTAGCGCTATAGCATAAATTCGTGGCGCTATGCTGTACCTGAAATCTGACTACGTAGCTGTAAAGCTACACAGAAGGAGTTTAAGTATGTACAGACGTTTACTGGTCGCTGTTGCTGTAAGCACGGCATTATGCGGTGCCGTACAGGCAAAACCCTTAACTGTCGGGTTTTCCCAGATTGGTTCAGAATCAGGATGGCGTTCTGCGGAGACTAAAGTGTCAAAGCAGGAAGCTGAGAAACGTGGAATAACGCTGAAGATCGCTGATGCTCAACAGAAACAAGAGAATCAGATTAAGGCTGTACGGTCATTCATTGCTCAAGGCGTAGATGCCATATTTATCGCGCCGGTCGTTGCCACCGGTTGGGTCCCAGTCTTACAAGAAGCCAAAGAAGCAAAAATCCCGGTTTTTCTACTTGATAGAACGATTGAAGTTAGTGATCCATCGTTGTACACCGCTGCTATTGCCTCTGACAGTGTCTATGAAGGAAAAGTGGCGGGGGAATGGCTTGTGAAAGAGGCCGCAGGTAAACCTTGTAATGTTGTCGAGTTACAGGGAACAGTTGGAGCTAGCGTAGCGATAAACCGCAAGAAAGGGTTTGCTGACGGCATAGCTTCGGACCCGCAGATAAAAATTATCCGTTCACAATCGGGAGACTTTACTCGCAGTAAGGGTAAAGAGGTTATGGAAAGCTTTATTAAAGCTGAACAGAACGGGAAAAATATTTGTGCAGTTTATGCACATAATGATGATATGGCTATAGGTGCTATTCAGGCAATTAAAGAAGCGGGCCTAAAACCTGGTTCACAAATAAAAGTTGTTTCTATTGATGGTGTCCCCGATGTTTTCAAGGCCATGATGAATGGTGAAGCTAATGCCACCGTTGAGTTAACACCCAATATGGCTGGGCCTGCTTTTGATGCTTTATTAGCGATGAAGAAAGACGGAAAGCAGCCGGAAAAATTTATCCAGACAGAATCCCGTTTATTATTGCCTGACACGGCAAAACAGGAATATGAAACCAAAAAAGATCTTGGTTATTGATATTTATATTATGAATTCATGATTTATATAAATTTTGCTAAATACCTAGCAGAAATATGAATATGGAAAAGTAGGTTTACCCTGTTTTCTGCCCTTTTAAATAAAAGGGCAGTGAATATTGTCAGCCTACTTACCATAATATTGCTCAGGTGTGACGTGGCCTTGTTAAGTTGTCGCATAGGTGATGCTGATGGAAACGACACGATTGTTAGATATTCGGGGTATGAGCGTTGAGTTTCCGGGAGTGAAGGCATTAGATAGTGTGGATTTCACGCTTAATCGCGGCGAGATAGTGGCGCTATTGGGGGAGAACGGTGCAGGTAAATCAACGCTAATTAAGGCGCTGACAGGTGTTTACCACCGCTCATCGGGTGGCATTATCCTTGATGGCATAGCGATTAATCCTGTTAATACGGCCGATGCCCAATCATTGGGTATCGGAACGGTATATCAAGAAGTTAATCTATTACCGAATTTGTCTGTTGCCGCTAACTTATTCATTGGACGAGAACCCACTCGGTGGGGCATCGTTGATCAACAGAGAATCCTACATCAGGCCGAAGCGCTCTTATTAAGTTATGGACTGATGATTGATGTGAGCCATCCACTTGGTAATTATTCCATTGCGGTCCAGCAAATAGTAGCGATTGCCAGAGCTATCGATCTCTCCGCTAAAGTTTTGATTCTTGATGAACCCACCGCCAGCCTTGATGCAAAAGAAGTCGATATGCTGCTGGATATATTGCGGAAGTTGCGTGATCGCGGAATTGGCATGATATTTGTCACGCATTTTCTGGATCAGGTTTACCGTATTAGCGACAGAATTACCGTTTTACGTAATGGGCGACTAGTCGGGACATTACCTGCTGCAGAATTGCCGCGTATTGAATTAGTTCAAATGATGTTGGGACACAGTTTTGATGAAACGTTACTTAAACGTGGTAAACACAGTGATGCCTCGGGTGAACCTATTGTGCAATTTAAACACTATGGCCGACGTGGCTCGATTAATGACTTCGAGCTTTCCGTGCGCCCAGGGGAAATTGTTGGTCTGGCAGGTCTATTGGGGTCCGGCAGAACGGAAACCGCGCAGTTAATATTTGGTATCAACGTGCCTGATGCTGGTGAGGCTTGGGTTGATAGCAAACGAGTCAACATTCGCACGCCGCGTGCAGCAGGAAAGCTAGGTTTTGGCTATTGCCCAGAGGATCGCAAAACTGACGGCATCGTCGGCGCAGCAACGGTACGAGAGAACATTATTCTGGCACTTCAAGCTCAACGTGGCTGGCTGAAACCCATTTCTTTACGCGAGCAAACCCGTATCGCTGAAAAATTTATCAGTCTGTTAGGGATTCGCACGCCCAGTGCTGAACAGGAAATTCAGTATCTATCGGGAGGGAATCAGCAAAAAGTATTGCTATCGCGCTGGCTGGCCACAGAGCCGCGTTTCTTGATTCTGGATGAGCCAACGAGAGGGATTGATGTTGGCGCACATGCTGAAATCATTCGCCTTATCGAAAAACTGTGTGAGCAGGGGATGGCGTTACTCGTGATCTCTTCTGAACTGGAAGAGCTGACTGGCTATGCCGACCGCATCATTGTGTTGCGAGACAGGCAACACGTTGCGCATCTCGAACATAGCGAGATCTCGGTAGCCGCAGTGATGCAGGCAATCGCAATACAAACGGGAGCGACTGATGCCAGACAATAACATCAAACCTGCCAAAAAAGTGCGCCTAACGTTCACCAAAGGAGTGCCACAGCTTCTGGCGCTGGCCGCTATCCTGTTGATTGACAGCGTGGTCGCGCCAAACTTCTTTTCCCTTCACATTCAGGATGGGCGCTTATTCGGGAGCCTTATCGACATCCTTAATCGCGGTGCGCCCGTTGCGCTACTGGCGTTAGGTATGACGCTGGTTATTGCCACGGGTGGCATTGACTTATCAGTTGGTGCGGTTATGGCGATTGCGGGAGCGACAGCCGCGACGCTTACGGCTGCGGGTCATCCACTCCCTTCCGTATTACTGACCGCATTATTGGTTGGCGCACTATGTGGGTTATGGAACGGCTTTCTGGTCGCGGTATTACAGATTCAGCCGATTGTGGCGACGTTAATGCTGATGGTCGCGGGGCGGGGTATTGCTCAACTGATTACCGAAGGCCAGATTATTACATTTGATAACGCCGGGTTGGCTAAGCTGGGTAGCGGAACCTTGTTCTATCTGCCGATGCCGGTGATTATTGCCAGCGTGACGCTACTGGCCCTGTGGGCGCTGACGCGTAAAACGGCGCTTGGGCTATTTATCGAATCAGTTGGCATTAATCTGCGCTCAGCTCGCAATGCTGGCGTGAGCACAAAGCTGGTATTAATCGCGGCTTATGTCATATGCGGCATATGCGCCGCCGTGGCAGGCATTATCGTAACGGCGGATATCCGCGGTGCGGATGCGAACAATGCAGGCCTCTGGCTGGAATTAGATGCGATTCTGGCCGTGGTGATCGGTGGCGGTTCTCTACTCGGAGGACGTTTTAATTTGCTGCTTTCTGTTGTCGGTGCATTGATTATTCAGAGCATGAATACTGGCATCCTGCTCTCTGGTTATCGGCCGGAATTTAATCTGGTTCTGAAAGCGCTCGTTGTTCTGCTGGTTCTGATTATGCAATCCCCACGTATTTCGCTGCATCACCTATTCAGGAGGAAAGTATAATGTTGAGACGCCACTTCCCTCTGCTGATGACAATTCTGGTATTTATTGCTGGTTATCTGTTTTGTCTCAGCCAGTTTCCCGGTTTTGCTTCGACGCGAGTTTTCTTTGATTTACTGACGGATAACGCTTTTTTAGGGATCGTAGCGGTTGGGATGACGTTCGTCATTCTGTCTGGCGGGATCGATCTCTCCGTGGGATCAGTGATTGCGTTTACCGGCGTGTTGTTGGCCAAATTGATCGGTGTCTATGGAATGGATCCTTTCTTTGCGTTCGCAATCGCGTTGGTGATGGGAGCCATGTTTGGCGGTGTGATGGGATGGATCATAGATACGCTGAAATTGCCTGCATTTATTATCACGTTGGCGGGTATGTTCTTTGTCCGGGGAATGAGCTTTATCGTTTCACAGGAGTCGATTCCCATCGATCATCCGGTTTATAGCCAACTGGCGGGTTTGGCATGGCGCATGCCTGATGGCGGGCGGTTTACCTTTCTGGCACTGGTTATGTTGATTGTGGTGCTGGTAGGGATTGTAATGGCGCATCGTACCCGCTTCGGTAACCGTGTTTATGCGATTGGCGGTAACAGCTATTCTGCGGAGCTGATGGGGGTGCCTGTCAGGAGAACGACAATTCATATATACATGCTTTCCAGTACGTTAGCGGTGCTATCAGGCATTGTTTTTTCGCTCTATACCTCTGCGGGTTATGCTCTGGCGGCAAGCGGTGTGGAGTTGGATGCCATCGCGGCTGTCGTGATTGGTGGTACGCTACTGACCGGCGGTGTTGGAACCGTATTAGGAACCTTGTTTGGTGTACTGATTCAAGGCTTAATTCAAACGTATATCACGTTTGACGGCACCTTGAGTTCATGGTGGACAAAAATTGTCATTGGTTTCCTGCTGTTTGCTTTCATTGGGCTACAGAAAGCGTTAAGCACCTTCTGGTTAGGCAGACGTACTTAAGAACCTGTCTCATTAGGGCTACTTCATTTGCCATTTTGAACCTGGGCAGTGTTCGCACAAACGCAATTGTGTTTGAACGCTCTTTGGGGCTACCCGTAGGGTGAGCGTAGCGAATAAATCCTCACGTACTCCGTGTACGCTCCGGTTTTCGCTATGCTCGCCCGTTGGGCCGGACTAGCGTCCGTTCAACATGTGTTACATGTTGTCTGCGCGCTGTCCGAGTCCAAACTGGCTGCGCCAATAACGCCTACTGAGATAGGTTCTAAGTCAGATATGAGCTGAATGGATCATGCATTTATTAAAATAGGCGTTTTCAACAACTGACGGATCATTGTCTGTTGATCGCTATTTTGCAACCAAACGGCATAAAACGGACGCACGACGGGCTGACTGTCGCCGACTATCTGCAGATTGGTGTACGTTTGTAACCAATGGCTAGGTAAAAACGCACAACCGCCGGTTGTTTCAAGCAACTGACGGGTTAAATGGGCCGATGTTGTTGTCAAGACAGGAAGTTGCTCGTTGGCTAGCAGGCGATGTTCCTGCTGATGAAAATCAGCTCCCCATTCAAGTTTGATATAGGGCAGTTCCTGTCCGGGTGGGTGCGCTTCTGCTGCAAACAGCGAAAGGGAAAAATTGCCCAGTAGCTGGCTCGCCAATTCCTCCATTTTGGGTGGTTCAGTCGTAATCAACAGATCCAACTGACGTTCATGGAGTTGCTTTACCAGCGAGTGGCGCAAGGCAATCCGCGCTTCTAACTGGAGCAATGGGCGCTGTTGGTAGAGAGATTGTAACCACGGTGTCAGATATACCTCCCATAATGAAGCGGTTGCTCCTACCGAGAGCAGGCTGTGTTGCTGAGAGCGTGCAACCTCTTTTTTGGCGATCTGCCAGGTACCGATAAGGCTTTCCGCATAGGGTAGAAGTCGTTCGCCAGCGGGGGTCAGACGTATATTGTTCCGATGACGTGTGAACAGGTTGGCACCAAGTTGCGTCTCTAACTGGCGAATCCGAAAACTCACCGCTGACTGCGTCAGATACAGGGATTCGGCGGCACGGCCAAAGTGTCTTGTCCTACTGACTTCCAGAAAGGTTTTTAGTAATTCGGTATCCACGCCCGTCTCCAAAAAAAATTTGTCGTGATGATTTAAATGTTTTGTTTTACACAATGTCAAGCCTATCTAATACTCCGCGCCATAAACAACACGACCATAGAAGAATTAGGAGCGTGTAAGATGGCAGAAAGCTTCTCTACCACTCATCGTTTTTTTGATAACAAGTTCTACCCGCGTGGTTTTTCCCGACATGGCGACTTTACTATTAAAGAAGCACAACTGTTGGAGCGCCACGGTTACGCGTTTAACGAGCTGGATTTGGGCAAACGTGAACCAGTGACAGAGGAAGAGACATCGTTTGTTGCAATGTGTCGCGGCGAACGTAAAGCGGAAACGGAACTGGAAAAAATCTGGTCCAAATATCTGGAACGTGTCCGTCGTCCTAAACGCTTCCATACGCTGTCCGGTGGTAAGCCGCAAATGGACGCGGTGGAAGAATACACTGAAAGCGATGATTAATTAAGAATGGGGCGTTAGCCCCATTTCCTTTTGGGGTAAGTCATTAACTCCCGCTATTCAAGGCTTTTGTGGAGCTGAATGAGTAATCGATCCATACAACGGTAGCTCAGTGCTTCGGCAAGATGCTTCCTCTCAATGTTGCCCCGATCGCCGAGGTCAGCGATTGTACGTGCGACTTTCAATATTCTGTGCCAGGCACGTACAGATAAACCAAGTTTGTTCATCACCTCTTCAAGGTAAGCTGCATCAGGCATCTCTAGCGCGCAGTGTTTTTCTATTTCGCGTGAAGTTAGCCGTGCGTTGATCTTATTTGCTCGCTTCAACTGTATCTGCCGGGCGATCAGCACACGCTCGCGAATTGTTGCGCTACTTTCCCCCTGATAATGTTGTTGAGATAACACCCCTGGTGGCAGCAAAGGAACTTCGATCGAAAGGTCAAAGCGATCCAAGAAGGGACCGGAGAGCTTACTGAGATAGCGCAGTATCTGTTGTGCAGGGAGCCGGTTATGGATGCCCTGATAGTGACCTGACGGACTGGGATTCATTGCAGCGACAAGCTGTACACGTGCTGGATAACACACTTTGGCTCGGGTGCGGGAAATGATAATTTCACCGGATTCCAGAGGCTCTCGTAGTGAGTCCAGAACGCGTCGCTCGAACTCCGGTAATTCATCCAGAAACAGTACGCCGTTGTGGGCGAGCGAAATTTCTCCGGGTTTGGGCAGTGAACCTCCGCCCACGAGCGCAGCCATTGAAGAGCTATGGTGAGGCGCTCTGAAGGGCCTGGCCCGCCAGCGCGTCATGGTGGCATCAATGTTGACGAGGCTGTTGATAGCGGCGCTTTCTAACGCTTCTTCATCGCTCAATGGCGGCATTAGATTGCCTAGCCGACTCGCCAGCATGGTTTTCCCTGTTCCTGGCGGTCCTAGCAATAGCAGGTTGTGACCGCCTGCTGCCGCGATTTCTAGCGCGCGTTTAGCTTGCTCCTGACCGATAATATCCTTCAGGTCGAGCGTATCTTCCTCAAGTTGCGGAACGGGCGTCATATCGGAGCAACTGAGTAGCTCTTCTTCTCCACTGAGAAAAGCACATACCTGTAACAGATGTCCCGCCATTAGCGCTTCACCCTGCGGTATCAGCGTCATCTCCCGTTTGTTGTCATCTGGCAGGATAAGCTGACGACCTGCTTTTATGGCTTCTAGTGCGGCTGGAATCGCGCCATTTACGCCACGTAACGTACCAGACAGGCCGAGTTCGCCGAGAAATTCATAGCGGCTTAGCTTTTCGCCATCGATTTGTTCTGATGCCGCTAGAATCGCCAGAGCAATCGGTAGATCGTAGCGTCCCCCTTCTTTGGGCAAGTCTGCCGGGGCGAGGTTGACGGTGATACGCTTTGCTGGAAACGTAAACCCGCAATTGATGAGTGCACTGCGCACACGATCGCGCGCTTCTTTGACGGTGGTTTCTGGTAACCCCACCAGCGTTAATGCAGGTAATCCGCTGCTGATGTGAACTTCGATGTAAACGTCCGGCGCTTGTACACCAATCATTGCCCGAGTATAGGTAACTGCCAATGACATGCTATTTCCCCTTTGATGATGGTATGCATCATGTGCTGCAAGGGTGAGAAAGTAGAGGCTGTCATCGCTAACCTGCGCGGCGGTGTCATAAAATAATCTTCTGTTTCAACAATGGATAAAATTTGTGCGCACGGTGCCGCAATTATTTAGGGCGAACGGTTCTCTTAACGTTATCTGACGAGCGGTAACACATGTTTTCATTGCTTCGTATCCTCATGTGATGCTCATTTTTCATCCAATAGACGAAAATAATTTCACAGGCTTCTACCTTATGATTACGTTGTATTTTTTCCCGTATCATAGGTAATCCTTACTGGTGGCAATGAAAAAAAATTGTTGTCATGGCATGTCTGACTGTGATAACTCTGTAGGCATTCGTTCGACAGAAGATTAATGAACAACCTATTATGAAAGCCCTATCCCTAGTGATTAGCCTAGTCGTGATTAGCGTGGTGGTGATTATTATCCCACCGTGCGGGGCTGCACTTGGACGAAGAATGGCTTAGAAATCAAGGCCTGATTCAAGAAAACCCCCGCACCGAAAGGTCGGGGGTTTTTTGTTGGGCGTAATCTATAACAGAAAGGAACAGAAAATGAACATCAGCATAAAATTCTGTTATTCCCATAAGATGTCGGGGAAATAACTATGAATGGAGCACAGTGGGTAGTGCAAGCGTTGCGAGCACAGGGAGTGGAAACCGTTTTTGGTTATCCGGGTGGGGCGATAATGCCAGTCTATGATGCACTTTATGACGGCGGCGTTAAACACCTTCTGTGTCGCCATGAGCAAGGTGCGGCAATGGCAGCGCTTGGCTATGCCCGCGCGACGGGCAAGGTGGGTGTCTGTATAGCGACATCTGGCCCGGGTGCTACCAACCTGATCACCGGTTTGGCCGATGCGTTGCTGGACTCTGTGCCTGTGGTGGCGATTACTGGACAGGTGGGGTCGGCGCTGATTGGCACCGATGCTTTTCAGGAGATAGACGTGTTGGGTCTGTCACTGGCCTGTACGAAACATAGTTTTCTGGTTGAGTCTCTCGAATCATTGCCGGAAGTGATGGCAGAAGCGTTCGCGATTGCTAACAGCGGCCGCCCTGGCCCTGTACTGGTCGATATTCCTAAAGATATTCAGTTAGCTGTCGGCGATTTCACGCCGAACTTTGCGCCCGTTGCTAATGATGTTGATTTCCCTGAACAAGATATCGCGCAGGCGCACGCTCTGCTGGCGAAAGCACAGAAACCGGTGCTGTACGTTGGCGGCGGGGTCGGTATGGCGAATGCGGTTCCTGCACTGCGTGAATTCCTGAGTGTGGCGGATATTCCTTCGGTTTCTACGCTGAAAGGGCTAGGTGCCGTGGATGCCAATCATCCCTATTATCTCGGTATGATTGGTATGCATGGCACGAAGGCGGCGAACCTGATTGTGCAGGAATGCGATCTGTTAATCGCGGTCGGAGCGCGTTTTGATGACCGCGTGACTGGCAAGCTGAACGCCTTCGCCCCTCATGCTAGCGTCATTCATATGGACATCGACCCGGCGGAACTGAGCAAATTGCGCCATGCCAATGTGGCGCTGCAAGGCGATCTGAAGGCGATATTACCGGCTCTGCAACAACCGCTGAACATCAGCGCGTGGCGTCAGCAGGCTACACTGATGAAGGCGGAATACCCGTGGCGTTACGATCATCCCGGTCAGGCGATTTATGCCCCCGCGCTGCTGAAGACGATTTCCGAACGAATGGATGCGGATACCGTGGTGACGACCGATGTGGGCCAGCACCAAATGTGGGCTGCACAGCATATGACGTTCAGCCGTCCTGAGAATTTCATCACCTCCAGCGGTCTCGGTACGATGGGCTTTGGCGTACCCGCAGCGGTAGGTGCGCAGGTTGCGCGCCCGGACGACATGGTTATCTGCATTTCCGGTGACGGTTCTTTCATGATGAACGTTCAGGAACTGGGCACCATCAAACGAAAACGGCTGCCGTTGAAGATCGTACTGCTGGATAACCAACGGTTAGGCATGGTACGCCAGTGGCAGCAGTTATTCTTTGATGAACGCTATAGTGAAACCGATCTCTCCGATAACCCTGATTTCCTGACGCTGGCAAGCGCATTTGATATCCCCGGCCAGCGCATCACCCGTAAAGATCAAATTGATGCCGCGCTGGATGCCCTATTTAATAGCGAAGGGCCCTATTTACTGCATGTATCGATCGATGAATACGAAAACGTCTGGCCTCTGGTTCCGCCGGGTGCGGGTAATGAAACGATGCTCGATAAAACCAAATAAGCTCGACGAAACCCACTAATGGCTGACTTACACAGAATAAGTGCTGGAGACAACAGAATGACACACCATCAACTTTCGATTCAGGCGCGCTTCCGTCCCGAGGTTCTGGAGCGTGTATTGCGTGTTACCCGCCATCGCGGCTTCAAAGTTTGCGCGATGAATATGGTGCAAACTACTAATACCGATCACATTAATATTGAACTGACCGTTGCCAGCCATCGTTCGGTGGATTTATTGTCAACACAATTGAGCAAGCTGTTGGATATTGCCTGCGTTGACATTCAACCGATGACGACATCACAGCAGATCAGCGCCTAACGCAAAAGAGTAAGGAAAAAGAAGAATGACAAAAAAAGCGGACTACATTTGGTTCAATGGCGAGATGGTTCCTTGGGCTGAAGCAAAAGTACACGTGATGTCGCATGCCCTGCACTATGGCACCTCCGTCTTTGAAGGCGTTCGTTGCTACAATTCACATAAGGGCCCGGTGGTTTTCCGTCACCGTGAGCACATGCAGCGCCTGCATGATTCGGCAAAAATTTACCGTATGCCAGTCGCACAAAGTGTGGACGAGTTGATGGAAGCCTGTCGTGAAACGCTGCGCAAAAATAACCTGACCAGCGCCTATATTCGTCCACTGGTGTTTATTGGTGATGTGGGGATGGGCGTTAACCCGCCAGACGGTTATCAAACTGATGTGATCATCGCGGCTTTCCCGTGGGGTGCGTATCTGGGTGAAGAAGCGCTGGAAGCCGGTATTGATGCGATGGTGTCGTCCTGGAACCGTGTCGCGGCGAATACCATTCCAACCGCTGCTAAAGCGGGCGGTAACTATCTGTCCTCCCTGCTGGTGGGCAGTGAAGCTCGTCGTCACGGTTATCAGGAAGGGATCGCGCTGGATGTCCACGGCTATGTTTCCGAAGGGGCTGGCGAGAACCTATTTGAAGTGAAGGACGGCGTTATCTTCACGCCGCCGTTTACCTCTTCAGCGCTGCCGGGCATTACGCGCGACGCCATCATCAAGTTGGCGAAGGACGCAGGATATGAAGTGCGTGAGCAGGTGCTGTCCCGTGAGTCACTGTATCTGGCGGATGAAGTGTTTATGTCCGGCACGGCGGCGGAAATTACGCCGGTACGCAGCGTAGACGGCATTCAGGTCGGCATTGGCAAACGCGGCCCGGTCACCAAAGCCTTACAGGATGCATTTTTTGGCCTCTTCACGGGTGAAACCGAAGATAAATGGGGCTGGTTGGATCCGATAAATCGTTAAATTATATACCCTAAATAGTTCGGGTTGCAGGAATGCCAACGCACATGCAGCTTGAAATATAACGGGTATACAGACAGTCAGGCGGTGACGCGTTCCGTCATCGCCAAATTCGTAATTTTTGGAGTAATAGAGCATGCCTAAGTACCGTTCAGCCACAACCACACACGGCCGTAATATGGCCGGTGCCCGAGCCTTGTGGCGCGCCACCGGAATGACCGATGACGATTTTGGTAAACCGATTATCGCGGTGGTTAACTCCTTCACCCAATTCGTGCCCGGCCATGTGCACTTGCGCGATCTGGGGAAACTGGTTGCCGAGCAGATCGAAGCCTCTGGCGGCGTCGCGAAAGAATTTAACACCATTGCGGTTGATGACGGTATCGCCATGGGACACGGCGGTATGCTCTATTCTCTGCCTTCCCGTGAACTGATTGCCGACTCCGTGGAATACATGGTTAATGCCCACTGCGCGGATGCGATGGTGTGTATTTCCAACTGCGACAAAATCACCCCAGGGATGTTGATGGCGTCACTGCGCCTGAATATTCCGGTGATTTTTGTTTCCGGCGGCCCGATGGAAGCAGGGAAAACCAAGCTCTCCAACCAAATTATCAAGCTCGATCTCATCGATGCCATGATCCAGGGGGCGAACCCTAACGTCAGCGATGCCGATAGTGAGCAAATTGAGCGTTCTGCCTGTCCGACCTGTGGTTCCTGTTCGGGGATGTTCACCGCGAACTCCATGAACTGCCTAACTGAGGCGCTGGGGCTTTCCCAGCCAGCCAATGGTTCATTGCTCGCGACGCATGCCGATCGTAAAGATCTGTTCCTGAATGCGGGCACGCGTATTGTGGGTCTGGCGAAACGTTATTACGAGCAGGATGACGCGAGCGTATTGCCGCGCAATATCGCCAGTAAAGCCGCATTTGAAAACGCCATGATTCTGGATATCGCGATGGGCGGTTCCACCAACACGGTATTGCACCTGTTGGCCGCAGCGCAGGAAGGCGAAATTGATTTCACCATGTCGGATATCGACCGTCTCTCACGTAAGGTGCCACACCTGTGCAAGGTCGCGCCAAGTGGTCAGAAATACCATATGGAAGACGTACACCGTGCTGGTGGGGTTATCGGCATTCTGGGTGAGTTGGACAGAGCTGGTCTGTTGAACCGTGAAGTCAACAACGTGTTGGGTAAAACGCTGCCGGAAACGCTGGAAGCCTACGACGTTATGCTGACGAAAGATGAAAGCGTGAAGCGTATGTATTCCGCTGGCCCGGCAGGTATTCGCACGACCAAAGCGTTTTCTCAGGATTGTCGCTGGGATTCACTGGATACCGATCGTCAGGAAGGCTGCATCCGTTCACGTGAATATGCTTACAGTCAGGACGGCGGGCTGGCCGTGCTATACGGCAACATCGCGCTAGATGGTTGTATCGTCAAAACCGCAGGTGTTGATAAAGATAGCCTGATTTTCCGCGGCCCGGCAAAAGTCTATGAAAGCCAGGATGACGCGGTAGACGCGATTCTGGGCGGTAAAGTGGTGGCGGGTGATGTGGTTGTCATCCGTTATGAAGGGCCGAAAGGCGGGCCGGGCATGCAGGAAATGCTGTATCCGACCACCTACCTGAAATCGATGGGGTTGGGTAAAAGTTGTGCGCTGATCACTGACGGTCGTTTCTCTGGTGGGACGTCTGGTCTGTCCATCGGCCACGCGTCTCCTGAAGCCGCGAATGGTGGCACGATTGGCTTGGTACAGGACGGCGATATGATTGCCATTGATATCCCGAGCCGCAGCATTGTGCTGGACGTCGCGGAGAGTGAATTGGCAAGCCGCCGTGAAACAGAACTGGCACGGGGCGATGCGGCCTGGACACCACATAATCGCGAACGTCAGGTTTCTTTTGCGCTGCGTGCGTATGCCAGCCTGGCAACCAGCGCAGATAAAGGCGCTGTGCGGGATAAAAGCAAGCTGGGAGGCTAATGCTGATGGCTGTATCACAACCTCTTCCTGCCGCGCCGGGGGGCGCGGAGTACCTGCGTGCGATCTTGCGGTCGCCAGTGTATGAAATCACGCAGGTCACACCGCTGGAGAAGATGGATAAGATCTCTTCGCGACTGGGTAATGTCATACTGGTAAAACGTGAAGATAGACACGCGGTGCACAGCTTTAAGCTGCGTGGTGCTTACGCGATGATGGCGGGTCTGAGCGACGAACAAAAATCCCACGGTGTGGTGACGGCGTCAGCCGGTAACCATGCACAAGGGGTCGCGCTGTCCTCCAGCAAGCTGGGAATTAAATCGCTGATTGTGATGCCGGTGGCGACGGCCGACATCAAGGTGGATGCGGTGCGTGGTTTTGGTGGGGAAGTGCTGTTACACGGTGCTAACTTTGATGAGGCCAAGGCCAAGGCGATTGAACTGTCAGTGCAACAGCATATGACTTTTCTGCCGCCGTTCGATCACCCGGCGGTGATTGCCGGACAAGGTACGCTGGCGTTGGAGTTGCTACAGCAAGATGCGCATTTGGATCGCGTATTTGTGCCTGTTGGTGGTGGTGGCTTGGCAGCAGGCGTTGCCGTGCTGATTAAGCAACTGATGCCACAGATTCAGGTGATCGGCGTTGAGGCGGAAGATTCCGCCTGTCTGCGTGCGGCGCTGGACGCTGGGCAACCTGTCGATCTGCCGCGTGTTGGGCTGTTTGCCGAAGGCGTGGCGGTGAAGCGCATCGGCGATGAAACGTTCCGCCTGTGTCGGGAATATCTGGATGATGTGATTACCGTCGATAGCGATGCCATCTGTGCGGCAGTGAAAGATCTGTTCGAAGATGTCCGTGCGATTGCGGAACCGTCTGGCGCACTGGCGTTAGCAGGGATGAAGAAATACATCCAGCAGCATCAGATTCAGGGGGAGCGTCTGGCGCATATTCTGTCCGGTGCGAACGTCAACTTCCACGGATTACGCTACGTTTCCGAACGCTGCGAACTGGGTGAACAGCGTGAAGCCTTGCTGGCTGTGACGATCCCCGAAAAACAGGGAAGCTTCCTGAAGTTTTGCCAACTGCTGGGTGGTCGCTCCGTCACGGAGTTTAACTATCGCTACGCGGATGCCAAAGACGCCTGCATTTTTGTCGGCGTGCGTTTGACGCGCGGTTATGCGGAGCGGCAGGAAATTATTGCTGAGCTTTCCGCTGACGGCTATGAAGTGGTGGATTTGTCCGATGATGAAATGGCGAAACTGCACGTTCGCTATATGGTCGGTGGACGGCCTTCCAAACCACTACAGGAGCGGCTGTACAGCTTTGAATTCCCTGAGTCACCGGGCGCGTTACTGAAATTTCTGCATACGCTGGGGGCGCACTGGAATATCTCGCTGTTCCATTACCGCAGCCACGGCACAGATTTTGGTCGCGTGCTGGCCGCGTTCGAATTGGAGGCTGGCGATCGGGAATTTGAGCAGCACTTGCAGGCATTGGGCTATGAATGCCATGACGAAACCAATAATCCGGCATTCCGCTTCTTTCTGGCGGGTTAATTGCTGAGTGTTTCCCTAACGCCGCCGATGGTGTTTCGCTACTGACGGCGTTATCTTTATGTCATCTGACAGCAACAGGGATGGCATTTCTCTATGGCAACGCAATTCACGGGTTTTTCTCAAGCGGGTTTGACGTTTCTTCAGCAGGTGCGGCAGAACAACGATAAAGCGTGGTTTGATGAGCATCGTTCAATTTATGATGAGCAATTGGTGGCACCGTTTCGCACGCTGGTGGATGAACTCAGCCTGACAATGTTGCAGATTGACGACCACTTTGAAACTCGCCCTGCAATCGGCAAGACCCTCTCCCGCATTCATCGTGATACGCGCTTTTCACACGATAAATCACGCTATCGCAGCCATATGTGGCTCACTTTCAAACGTACCCGCAAAGACTGGACGGATGCCCCAGTGTATTTCTTTGAAATCACGCCCGATACCTGGCGCTATGGGCTGGGCTATTACAGTGCGACGCGTAATACGATGGATTTGTTCCGCCAGACGTTGCGCGGTAATTCGCCGCAGTTTCTTGAGGTTGCTAGCTGTCTGGGGAATGCCTTCACGCTGGAAGGGGACAGCTATAAACGCCCGCTGGTTAAAGATCAGGAACCGGAACTGGCTAACTGGTATAACCGCAAATCGTTTGCCGCGATATGTACTCGACAGGATATGGAAGCGCTGTTTTCTGGTGACCTGGTGGCGGTTCTGTCTCAGGGATTTACCCAGCTTGAGCCGCTTTATCATTACCTGATGAATATCGAAACCATGAAGAAAGCCGCGCAGGAAGCAGAGTCCGATACGCGGGAATTTTCGGCGGATAAGTGGTTTGAGCGCTAGAGCCAGAGCTAGCTAGCGCTACGGTGCTTTCTGTTGCTCTAATGGGGTGTTATCGCGCTCCAGCAAATAGTTAAACAGGTAACCTTCTTCCTGATTGCTGCCGAAGGTGGCGATTTGCAGATGATCATCGTCAATGCAGGTGAGCAGTATTTTCACCTGCTGACCGAAGCTGCTTTCACCTTTGCCAGTGGCTTGCGTATCGCTCATCTGACGGGCAGTGAAGCCGGAATCATCCAGCTTGTTACCGTAGCGGAATGCAATGGACGCGCCGCCTTCAATCTTGCCACGCTGATTGGTCATGGTCAGGCTGACGGCGTGGTAGGGCGCTTTCTGGTCATACATTTCCCGAAAATAATCACCCAGATCGCGGTACTCCTCAGCGGAAAGCCCTGACATCACATATTCATAGCTGAACGACCCGTGGAAGCAGGACGTGCTTTTTACGGGGGTAATCGGTGACGGTAAGGCGTGCTGTGCGATGTCATTTAGGTAACGCAGCCGATTTAACTGCTGCTGATAGCGCTGGCGCAGGCAGTCCTCATCTTTGCACCGATCGCGCGTAGTAAGCCAACTGCGCTGAAACTGGTTGAGCGTCTTTTCCCACGGTGCGCTGTTGTCATACGCCGTCAGGAACGCGTGGGATGTTTTCCATGCCTGCGCCAATTCTTCATCTAGCTGCCCGAGCAACGGGCTGGCGCAAATCAACTTTTCCTGGGCGGAAGCGGCTTTTTCGCAGGAGAAACTGGCGGCTTGCGCAGGGTGGTTGAGGGCGGCGAGCATCATCCCTGCTGCAGCGATGGCAGTGAAGGCTATCTTCATGGTGTGTCCTGTAATATGTCCCAAAAGGCGGCAATGAGTGGTTCGCTGAGCCGTTTTTTCTGTACGCAGACGCCGAGTTCAAGTGGCTCCATCACCTGTTCGGCCAAGACAGAGACGCGATTGCGTACCGGTTCCGGGCTGTTTTCCAGCACGATATTAGGGAGTAATGCGATACCGCAACCCAGCGCCACCATCGATACCATCGCTTCATGACCGGATATCGTGGCGTAAATCTGTGGGTTGGCGATATGGTTGCGTCTGAACCACTGATCGATTCGCTTACGCACCGGGCCGTGTTCCGGCAGGATGAAGGGGATCTGCGACCAGTCTGGATCGGGTTGGCGCACCAGCGCCTGTACCGGGCAGGGAAGTGCTGGGATAATCAGCGCCAGAGGCAGTTTATCGAGCGGCATGAAGTCAACGCTTGCAGGCAGCGCTTCTGGGCGTCCGGCAATCCCCAAATCCCCATCAATCGACTGAATTTTCTCAACGGCATCGGCGGCGTCACCGGTTGTCAGCTTGATTTCCACCAGCGGATGCAGCGCCCGAAAGCGATCCAGAATCGGCGGCAGATGGCTGTAGGCGGCGGTGACGGAGCAGAAGATTCGCAGTTCTCCGCTTAATGATGGCCCGTGTTGGTCTATCGTGTGGCGTAGCTGCTGGTATTGCAGCAGCGTCTGTTGAGCGAACAGCTTCAGGTGCTCCCCGGCATCGGTGAGCTGCACGGTACGGTTATCGCGCAGAAACAGTGTCTGCCCTAAATCCTCTTCCAGCCGCTGAATTTGCCGCGACAGTGTGGACGGGCTGATATGCATCGCCTTGGCGGTACGGCCAAAGTGTCGGCTTTCCGCCAGATGCAGAAATAATTTGAGATCACGTAAATCCATGCGATGCAGGCCCCGTTTTTTATCTTGTAGCCGTTTTTTATCTTGCAAATAGTGCAATATGACGTTGCTAATATATCAATTTAAGCAACGCAATTCCTGTCATATGATGGGGTCATAGTGAATTCCCATTTGGCGGGAATCCTTTTCTGAATAACAGACAAACAAAACCGTATACGGAGCACGACATGGCTAACTATTTCAACACATTAAACCTGCGTCAGCAGCTGGATCAATTGGGCAAGTGCCGCTTTATGGGGCGTGATGAATTTGCCGATGAGGCGAGCTACCTGAAAGGGAAAAAAGTGGTGATCGTCGGTTGTGGTGCTCAGGGCTTGAACCAAGGTCTGAACATGCGCGATTCCGGTCTGGATATCGCTTATGCCCTGCGTGCTGAAGCCATTGCGGAAAAACGTGCATCATGGCGCAAAGCGACCGAAAACGGCTTCACCGTTGGCACCTACGAAGATCTGATCCCGCAGGCCGATCTGATCGTTAACCTGACGCCGGACAAACAGCACTCCGCAGTGGTTCAGGCGGTACAACCGCTGATGAAACAGGGCGCAGCGCTGGGCTACTCTCACGGTTTCAACATCGTTGAAGTGGGCGAGCAAATTCGTAAAGACATCACGGTAGTGATGGTGGCACCGAAGTGCCCAGGTACGGAAGTGCGTGAAGAATACAAACGTGGTTTCGGCGTACCGACGCTGATCGCCGTTCACCCTGAAAACGATCCAAAAGGCGAAGGCATGGCAATCGCCAAAGCCTGGGCGGCGGCAACGGGCGGCCACCGTGCGGGCGTTCTGCAATCCTCTTTCGTTGCAGAAGTGAAATCTGACCTGATGGGTGAGCAGACTATTCTGTGTGGTATGTTGCAGGCTGGTTCTCTGCTGGGCTTCGATAAACTGGTTGCTGAAGGCACCGATCCTGCTTATGCAGAAAAGCTGATTCAGTTCGGCTGGGAAACCATCACCGAAGCGCTGAAGCAAGGCGGGATTACGCTGATGATGGATCGCCTGTCTAACCCGGCGAAACTGCGTGCTTATGCGCTGTCTGAGCAACTGAAAGGCATCATGGCTCCGCTGTTCCAGAAGCACATGGATGACATCATCTCCGGCGAATTCTCTGGCGGCATGATGGCTGACTGGGCGAACGACGACGTGAAACTGCTGACCTGGCGTGAAGAGACCGGTAAAACGGCGTTTGAAAACGCACCGCAGTTCGACGGTAAAATCGCTGAGCAAGAATATTTTGATAACGGCGTGTTGATGGTTGCGATGGTGAAAGCTGGCGTTGAGCTGGCGTTTGAAACCATGGTGAGCTCCGGCATCATCGAAGAGTCCGCCTACTACGAATCACTGCATGAGCTGCCGCTGATCGCCAACACTATCGCGCGTAAGCGTCTGTATGAAATGAACGTGGTTATCTCTGATACCGCAGAATACGGTAACTACCTGTTTGCTAACGCAGCCGTACCGTTGTTGAAAGGTGCGTTCATGGCATCTCTGCAACCGGGCGATCTGGGCAAAGCGGTCGCGGGTACTGAAGTAGACAACGCGCAACTGCGTGATGTTAACGAAGCCATCCGTAACCACCCGATCGAAACCGTAGGCCACACGCTGCGCGGCTACATGAAAGACATGAAGCGTATCGCTGTCGCGGGTTAATCGTCGCTTTTACGTTTAGCAAAGTTCGATAATTTCTATGCTGCTCCCTCTGGGAGCAGCATTTTTTTATCCGCAGCTATCCCGCAGCTTGCGTTATCCCTGTTGCGTATCGGCGGTGCTTTCACGCGAGGCAAGCGCCAGCGCAGCGGTTAATTCCGCTTTTGTCATCCGTATACAGTAAGACGGCATGTTCCTTTCAAAGCGCCATCCTTCAGACAATTTTCCCGCATCGACGACATCAAACCCGAAGGCATCATAGAGTTCGGCCACAATGGCTTTTTCCCGTTCGTCATCACCCGCAAGCGGTAGCGCCCGGCGATTGGCAGAACCCGCAGGTAAACCATCACTTTCAAGCTGCGTCATGGGGATGGCATTGAACGCTTTGGTGATCTTTGTACCTAGTAAATACCCAGCCAGTAGTTCGCTGGTGGTGGTACTGCGCGTATCCAGTGCGGCTACCTTGCCATCTCGCTCGGTATAGTAGTTGACGGCATCGATGACGGATTTGCCCTGTAAAGCCTGTGTAGGGAGGTTATCGATGGCGGTAAAGGGAACAGCAATAACGACAATGTCGCCAAAGAGCGCTGCCTGAGTGGCGGTACCGATATCGCAGCCGATCATGGGACGGAGGCTGAACAGTGACTGGGGATCGCGCGAGTTGCTGAGCATAACCTGATGATCGTTCTGAAGCGCTAATTTAGCGATCGCCCGCCCAACAAAGCCCGCACCAATAATGCCAATTTTCATCTTTTTCTCCCTAATACTTTTGAGAAGAGAAGCTTAATTGCCTACAATTTGAAGATAAATTGTGTTTTTAATCGAAAACAAACAACAAATATGAGTGAATCATGGATCGGCTGACCAGCATGAACACCTTTGTCAAAGCGTCGGAGTTGGGGTCTTTTGCCGCGGCCGCAGAGGTGTTGGGCATTTCACCCCAGATGGTGGCGAAGCAGGTAGCATGGCTCGAAGCGAGGCTTGGAGTCCGACTGCTGAACCGTACCACGCGTAGGCAGAGCCTGACGGACATTGGTCTGCGCTATTATGAGCGCTGTAAGGTTGTTCTTGCTGAAGCGGAAGATGCCGATGCGATTGCCCGTGAAATGCAGGTGACACCTTCCGGTATCATTCAGGTGAATGCCCCGGTTACCTGGGGATCGCATCTGCTCGCGCCGTTCATCACGCACTACCTTGCTCGCTATCCCGACACGCAAATTGCGCTGACGCTGAACGATCGTATGGTTGACCCGATAGAAGAGGGGTTTGAAGTCATCATTCGCATCGGTGAATTGGCAGATAGTTCGATGGTGGCTTGGCCACTTCAACCTTACTCGTTGATCGCTTGCGCATCGCCTGACTATCTGGTGCGTGAAGGCGTGCCAGATACGCCATCAAGTCTCGCACGCCACGCGAGCCTTATTTATGGCGTGCGCACCGCTGCTGCGTCTTGTCGGTGGGTATTTCAGAAGGACGGTAAGACGGAGGAAGTCAGGCCGGAAGGTCGGCTTTTTGCTAATGACTGGAATGCGCTGCTGCATGCCGCGATAGAGGGATATGGTATCACGCTTGGGCCGGAGGTCGTGTTACGTAAGGAAATTGACCGTGGGCGTCTGGTGCAGGTGCTGTCTGACTATAATGGGCCTGCTCGCCCAGTTCATGTCATGGTGCCGGTGGGACGGCGGGCGGCGGTTAAAGTTAAAACCTTTGTCGATGCAGTCAGAGCCAATTTCGGATAACGATAAGCCCGTGACACGGCGAACGATGCCACGGGCATTATGGCTAAACGGACTGGTATTCCGCTTCTGCCTGCTTGAAGCGGTCGGTAACCGCTTTTGACGGCGCTTTACCCAACAGGCTGACGATGAAAATGGTCAGACTGTTGAAGATAAATCCGGGGATGATTTCATACAGGCCCAGCCAGGCGTACTGCTTCCAGATCAGTACCGTTGCTGCACCTACGATCATGCCGAGCAGTGCGCCGTTACGCGTCATACGCGGCCACAGCAGAGAAATCAAAATCACCGGTCCGAAGGCGGCACCGAACCCTGCCCAGGCATAGCTCACCAGACCGAGTACGCGGTTTTCAGGGTTGAGCGACAGCGCAATAGCAATGATAGCGACTAATAGCACCATCGCACGTCCCACCCATACCAGCTCTTTCTGACTGGCATTTTTGCGCAGGAAGGGTTTGTACAAATCCTCGGTGATGGCGCTGGAGCACACCAGTAACTGGCAGCTCAGCGTACTCATCACGGCAGCCAGAATCGCAGACAGCAGCACACCGGCAATCCACGGATTGAACAGCAGCATAGATAGTTCGATAAAGACGCGCTCGCTGTTTTGCGCCACGTTACCGGCCTGATCCGGGTTGTTGTGGAAGTAGGCGATGCCGAAGAAGCCTACCGTCACCGCACCAGCGAGACACAGAATCATCCAGGTCATACTGATGCGGCGCGCGCTATGGATCGTGTGGTGTGAATCCGCAGCCATGAAGCGTGCCAGAATATGTGGTTGGCCAAAATAGCCCAGACCCCAGCCCATCAGCGAGATAATAGCGACAAAATTCAGTCCTTTGAACATATCCATATTGGCTGGGTTTTTGGCTTCAATCACCATGAGTGAGGTGTCTATTCCTCCCAGTGATAAAATGACCATCACTGGCGTCAGGATCAGGGCGAAAATCATCAGACTGGCCTGCACGGTGTCCGTCCAGCTTACAGCCAGAAAGCCGCCGATAAAGGTATAGGCGATAGTGGCCGCTGCCCCTGCCCATAATGCGGTGCCGTAGCTCATGCCGAAGGTGCTTTCAAACAAACGAGCCCCCGCGACGACGCCAGAAGCACAGTAGATAGTGAAGAAAACCAGAATGACTAACGCAGAGATTACGCGCAGTAATTTACTGTTATCTTCAAAACGGTGGGTGAAATAGTCAGGCAGCGTGAGCGCGTTGTGGTTTATTTCGGTGTGTACGCGCAGGCGTCCAGCGACCCATTTCCAGTTCAGGTAGGCGCCTAACGTCAGGCCGATCGCGATCCAGCTTTCAGAAATACCGGAAATGAAAATAGCACCCGGTAATCCCATCAGCAGCCAGCCGCTCATATCGGAAGCGCCAGCCGACAGTGCAGTGACGACGCTTCCCATCCGACGTCCGCCCAGAATGTAATCACCAAAGTTATTGGTGGCGCGGTAGGCAAACAGGCCGATGAGGACCATCCCGAAAATATACACCAGAAACGTCACCAGCATGGGTGTGCTTATTGTCATTCAACTCTCCACATTTTTTTTCGTGCCGCTGTCGCGGCGACGCTGTGTTTTATAGTAATCACTCAGGCCGGAACGAGGCCTGAAGGTGATGATGGGCAGCAACCGTTCCATTTGTTAACAAGGTTGCACAAAGTTGCAACATGGTTGATATTGACGTTATCCCGATGTGCATCTTCTAATCACAGGAGTGGACGCTATGGGCTTTACCACGATGGGTGTAAAACTCGATGAGGAAACACGTGAACGCATCAAGGCGGCGGCACAGCGTATTGATCGTACACCGCACTGGCTGATCAAACAGGCTATTTTCCATTACCTCGAACGCCTCGAAAGTGGCCTCGACACTCCTGAAACACCGCAATGGGCGAACGCGAGCCACATTGAAGCAGGAGAGATTATGCCGCAATCTCGTGAAGAAGAAACCCACCAACCCTTTCTTGATTTCGCCGGGCAGGTTCTTCCCCAGTCCGTCATCCGCGCAGCCATTACCTCTGCTTATCGTCGGCCCGAGAACGAATTTGTTCCTATCTTGCTTGAACAGGCAAGACTTACTGACGATATGTCGAAATTAACTCAAAATCTGGCTTATCGGCTGGCAAAGCAATTACGCAGTCAGAAATCCGGAAGTGGTCGTGCGGGCATTGTGCAAGGGTTGCTACAGGAATTTTCACTTTCTTCTCAGGAAGGGGTGGCACTGATGTGTTTAGCGGAAGCGCTGCTGCGTATTCCTGATAAATCGACGCGTGATGCGCTGATCCGCGACAAGATCAGCAGAGGAAACTGGCAGGCGCATCTCGGTCATAGCCCATCGCTTTTCGTGAATGCCGCAACCTGGGGGCTACTGTTTACCGGCAAGCTGGTTGCGACACACAATCAAGCACACTTGTCGAACTCGCTGAATCGCATCATCGGTAAACGCGGCGAGCCGCTCATCCGCAAAGGCGTCGATATGGCCATGCGACTGATGGGAGAACAGTTCGTCACGGGGGAAACCATCGGTGAAGCGCTGGCGAATGCCCGCGAACGGGAGGGTAAAGGTTTCCGCTATTCCTACGATATGTTGGGTGAAGCGGCGCTAACGGAACACGATGCCGCTGCCTATCTGACCGCTTACCAACAGGCGATTCATGCTATCGGCAAGGCCTCGAACGGGCGTGGAATTTACGAAGGGCCGGGTATTTCCATCAAGCTTTCGGCGCTGCACCCGCGCTATAGCCGTTCGCAGTATGATCGTGTGCTCAATGAGTTGTACCCACGGCTGTTATCGCTGACGCTACTGGCGCGCCAGTACGATATCGGGATCAATATTGATGCGGAAGAAGCAGATCGACTGGAGATCTCTCTCGATCTGCTGGAAAAGCTCTGTATGGATCCGCAACTGGTGGGGTGGAATGGTATCGGGTTTGTGATTCAGGCTTACCAGAAACGTTGCCCATATGTGATTGATATGCTGGTTGAGTTGGCACAGCGCAGTCATCGGCGGCTGATGATTCGTCTGGTGAAAGGGGCGTACTGGGACAGTGAAATTAAACGGGCGCAGATTGACGGGCTGGAAGGCTATCCGGTCTACACGCGTAAGGTCTACACCGATGTGTCTTATCTGGCCTGTGCACGTAAACTACTGGCCGTACCGAATCTAATTTATCCGCAGTTCGCCACCCACAACGCGCAGACGTTAAGCGCGATCTACCACATGGCGGGTAACAATTATTATCCTGGTCAGTATGAGTTCCAGTGCCTGCACGGTATGGGAGAACCGCTCTATGATCAGGTGGTCGGTGCGGTTGCCGACGGTAAACTTAACCGTCCGTGTCGTATCTATGCCCCGGTCGGAACCCATGAAACGCTACTGGCTTATCTGGTGCGACGCCTGCTGGAAAACGGCGCGAATACCTCGTTTGTTAACCGTATTGCGGATACGTCTATGGCGCTGGAAACGCTGGTTGCCGATCCGGTTAGTAGCGTAGAGGCACTGGCAAAAGTAGAATGGAGTATGGGCGCACCGCATCCCCATATTCCGCTGCCGCATCAGCTATATGGGCAGGCACGGAAAAATTCGAGCGGGCTTGATCTCTCGAATGAGCATCGGCTAGCTTCGCTCTCCAGCGCGCTGCTAAGTCAGGCGGTGCAGCCGTATGCCGAGCCGATGATTGAAGGGGAGTGCGAGGCGAGTGAACAAAAGCCCGTAGTGAACCCCGCCGACGTGCGCGATGTGGTGGGCTATGTCCGTGATGCCTCCGTGGCGGATGTTGAACGGGCAATCGATGCTGCGGTGCATGCCGGTGCCATCTGGTTTGCGACGCCGCCTGCTGAGCGTGCCGCGATATTGAATCGGGCCGCCTCATTGATGGAAGGGCAGTTACAAAGCCTGCTGGGGCTGTTGGTGCGGGAAGCCGGTAAATCCTTTAGCAACGCGATTGCGGAAGTGCGTGAAGCGGTCGATTTCTTACGCTATTACGCGGGGCAGGTGCGAGACACCTTCACCAATGATACCCATCGTCCTCTGGGTCCCGTCGTTTGCATTAGTCCGTGGAATTTCCCGCTGGCAATCTTTACCGGACAAATTTCTGCTGCACTGGCGGCAGGAAACAGCGTATTGGCGAAACCGGCTGAACAAACGCCGCTGATTGCGGCGCAGGCCGTGCGTATTCTGCATGAAGCAGGTATTCCCTTGGGTGTGTTGCAACTGCTGCCTGGACAAGGAGAAACGATAGGCGCGTCGTTGGTGAACGACGAGCGAGTACGTGGCGTGGTGTTTACCGGTTCGACGGCTGTAGCCAAAACCCTGCAACGTAGCATTGCTGGCAGACTCGATCCACAGGGGCGTTTGACGCCGTTGATTGCCGAAACGGGTGGCCTGAATGCCATGATTGTCGACTCGTCTGCACTAACGGAACAGGTGGTGAATGATGTTATCGCCTCTGCGTTCGACAGTGCCGGACAGCGTTGTTCGGCGCTGCGCCTGCTGTGCCTGCAAGAAGATATCGCGGATCGCACGCTGGCTATGCTGCGCGGCGCGATGGCGGAGTGTCGAATGGGGGATCCTGAACGACTATCGACCGACATCGGCCCGCTGATTGACGCCGAAGCGAAAGAGAATGTGGATCAGCATATTCAGACGATGCGGGCGAAAGGTCATACCGTATTTCAGGCTGCGCATCCGCAGGACGAGGAGACATGGCTGCACGGAACGTTTGTAAAACCGACCCTAATCGAATTGGGCAATATAGACGAGCTGAAAAAAGAGGTTTTTGGTCCAGTTTTACACGTCATTCGCTATCAAAGCCAGCAGTTGGATACCGTGATTGAGCAGATCAACGCGGCGGGTTATGGCCTGACGCTGGGCGTACATACGCGTATTGATGAAACTATCCAGCGTGTGACGAACAGGGCAAAGGTGGGTAACCAGTACGTGAACCGCAATATGGTGGGAGCCGTTGTCGGCGTTCAACCGTTTGGCGGAGAAGGCTTATCAGGAACCGGGCCAAAGGCCGGCGGACCGCTTTATCTATACCGCTTACTGGCACATCGACCGGACAACGCGTTCGCAGCAGAATTCGCCAAACAGAATCGTGAGCAGGCACCGGATACTTCTGCCCAAATATCGCTTCTGGCGGGACTACAGGCGTTGGAAGACTGGGCGATTAGCGGTGAGCGTCACGATCTGGCGGCGCTGTGTCAGCGCTATAAAGAGCATAGTGTTAGCGGAACAACGCTACAGTTGTCTGGCCCGACAGGGGAAAGTAATACGTATACGTTGTTGCCACGTGAGCAGATTCTATGTCTGGCAGATAATGAGGACGACCGTTTGATTCAGGCGGCAGCGGTGCTGGCAACGGGCGGAAAACTCCTGTGGCCTGAAGGTGAACAGGAGAAAACGCTCTACGAACGTTTACCGCAGAAGGTGCAGTCGCGTATTCAGCTTGTACATGACTGGCAACGCCATGATGGGGTGTCTTTTCACGGTGTAATTTATCATGGCGATGCCGATCGGTTACGGCAGATCAGCGAAGCACTCGCAGAACGTGATGGGCCGGTTATTCCGCTGCTGGGCTACGCGCAGGGTGATATCCATGTTCAACTGGAGCGTCTGCTGAATGAACGCTCTTTGAGCATCAATACCGCCGCCGCGGGCGGTAACGCCAGCCTAATGACGATAGGTTAATAAGGCATTCAATAAAAAAGCGCGCCAAACCGGAAGAGTGGGCGCGCTTTTTATGTTTGGGCGTCGGCGTGACGACTTAGTTACGGTACAGCACCTTGATCACATGGTAACCAAACTGGGTCTTCACCGGACCAAACGGTTTCAGTAATTCGCAGGAAAACACGGCTTTATCGAAAGCTGGCACCATGTCACCTTTACGAAATTCACCTAAATCTCCGCCGTTACGTTTTGATGGGCAGGTTGAGTGTTTTTGCGCCAGTTTCTGAAAATCGGCACCTTTTTCCAGTTGAGCCAAAATGTCGCTAGCCAGTTGCTCGGTATCGACCAGAATGTGTAGGGCTGCTGCGGTATTTGCCATGTTATTACCTTTTTTTGCAAAAGAGATTCCGGCGCGCAATGTAACATTTGCAACGCAGGATGTGGACTGCGACGTGCTTTCCTTAATAACAAATCCCCGGTCAAGATCGATACGGCTTTCTGCTACAATCGCCTTCCATTTTATGAGTGAGCAAGATCGTTATGCGCTTAAACCCCAGCCAACAACATGCCGTCGAATTCGTCACCGGACCTTGTCTGGTACTGGCGGGCGCAGGCTCAGGCAAGACCCGCGTTATCACCAATAAAATTGCGCACCTTATCCGTCAGTGTGGCTATCAGGCTCGACACATTGCTGCGGTAACGTTTACCAATAAAGCGGCGCGTGAAATGAAGGAACGTGTGGCGCAAACGCTGGGGCGTAAAGAGACGCGCGGGCTAATGATTGCGACCTTCCATACGTTGGGGCTAGAGATCATCAAGCGTGAATACGCCGCGCTGGGTATGAAATCCAATTTCTCCCTGTTTGACGATCAGGATCAGATAGCGCTGCTGAAAGAGCTTACGGAACAGTGGCTGGAAAACGATAAAGTTCTGCTGCAACAACTGATCTCAACGATCTCAAATTGGAAAAATGATCTGATCGATCCTGCCGGTGCAGCCGCGACCGCTCGATCCGAACGCGACAAGCTGTTTGTACATTGCTACTCGCTTTATCACGAACACCTGCGTGCCTGTAACGTGCTGGATTTCGACGATCTGATTTTGCTGCCTACGCTGTTGCTGAAGCAGAATGCCGAAGTGCGTGAACGCTGGCAGAACCGCTTACGCTACCTGCTGGTGGATGAATATCAGGATACCAATACCAGCCAGTACGAGCTGGTTAAGCTGCTGGTTGGCACTCGCGCACGCTTTACCGTCGTAGGGGATGACGATCAGTCTATTTACTCCTGGCGTGGCGCACGGCCACAGAATCTGGTGTTATTACAGCAGGATTTCCCCGCGCTTGATGTGATCAAACTGGAACAGAACTACCGTTCATCCGGGCGTATTCTGAAAGCAGCCAATATTCTCATCGCTAATAACCCGCACGTTTTTGAAAAGCGGCTGTTCTCGGAGCTGGGTTACGGTGATGAGCTTAAAGTGATTACCGCCAACAACGAAGATCACGAGGCCGAGCGTGTCGTTGGCGAATTGATTGCCCATCACTTTATTAAAAAGACCCAGTACGGCGACTATGCCATTTTGTATCGTGGCAACCACCAGTCACGTCTGTTTGAAAAGATGTTGATGCAGAACCGTATTCCATATCGTATCTCCGGCGGCACGTCTTTTTTCTCTCGACCTGAAATCAAAGATTTACTGGCTTACCTGCGTGTATTGACTAACCCGGACGATGACAGCGCGTTCTTACGCATAGTGAACACGCCCAAACGTGAGATTGGTCCGGCGACGATGAAGAAGCTGGGCGAGTGGGCAGGGCAGCGTAATAAAGGCCTGTTCAGCGCGAGTTTTGATTTCGGATTGAGCCAGTCTCTGACTGGCCGTGGGCTGGAATCCCTGCAACGGTTTACGCAGTGGATGGAGGGTATTTCCCGCCTTGCTGAGCGTGAGCCTGTTGCCGCCGTGCGTGACCTGATTCATGGGTTAGACTACGAAAGTTGGCTGTATGAAACCTCACCTAGTCCAAAAGCAGCGGAAATGCGGATGAAGAACGTCAATCAGCTATTCAGTTGGATGACGGAAATGCTCGAAGGCTCCGATCTGGATGAACCCATGACGCTGACGCAGGTGGTGACGCGCTTTACGCTGCGGGACATGATGGAGCGTGGTGAAAGTGAAGAGGAATTAGATCAGGTACAGCTAATGACGCTACATGCGTCCAAAGGCCTGGAATTCCCCTACGTCTTTTTAGTTGGGATGGAAGAGGGCCTGTTGCCGCACCAGAGCAGCATTGATGAAGATAACGTTGACGAAGAACGCCGTCTGGCATACGTGGGGATTACACGTGCTCAGCGCGAGCTGTTTTTCACGCTGTGTAAAGAACGCCGCCAGTATGGCGAACTCATGCGCCCAGAACCGAGCCGCTTCCTGCTTGAACTGCCGCAGGATGATGTGGTGTGGGAAACGGAAAGAAAAGTGGTTAGCGCACAAGAGCGTATGCAGAAAGGTCAAACGAACGTCGCTAATATTCGGGCGATGTTGGCAAAAGCAAAAGGGGAGTAAATTTCCCCTTAACTATCTGTTAAATCGTCGTTTCTTCCAGCATCAGCGGCCAGTGTACGTAGCTTTGCCAGCGGCTTTCCTGTTCCAGCATTTCTGCCCGGAGCGGGTGCTGAGCCAGCCAGCCAGCAGGTAGAATCAAACGTAGCGCTTCACCTTCTACGCGTAATCGTACTGCTGGTAATGTGTCATCGCGGCGGCGGCTGGCAAAAATAATTGCCAGACGCAACAGGCGGCACAGGCGCTGTGCCTGATTGACCGGTAGCGCATTCTGCTGACTGAGCGGCATCAAATCGACGGGGTTAATCTGGTTTTGCAGGAGTGTGGCTAACAGTTTCTTCTGGGCTGGTGTGAAGCCGGGGAGATCGCTATGGCGAATCAAATAGGCTGCATGCTGGGGCGACTGGCGAAAATCAATGCTCAAACCGATTTCATGCACCAGACAGGCGCTGCGCAGTAACTCGCGACATCGGCTATCTAATTGCCAGTCACGGGCAACCTGTTGCAGAAAGTTGTCTGCCAGCGTACTGACGCGTTTAGCCTGTTCAGTATCCAGCAGATAACGACGTTGTAGCGTCTCCAGCGTGCGGTGGCGAATATCCTGATCGACGGGCAAATTCAACATGCCATAGACCAGCCCTTCACGCAGAGCGCCTCCAGCCAGCGTCATCGTCTTGATGTCGAGTTCCTGGAAGATAGCCAATAGGATGGCTAACCCGCTGGGGAAAACCAGCGCGCGTTCCAGCGTCAGGCCTTCAATTTCTAATTCTTCCAACTTATCGCACTGAATCGCATGCTCTTTAAGCTGCCTGAGCTTCGGCAGGGTAATGTATTCATCCATTCCCTGCGCGACCATAATTTCCTGTAGTGCTTGTACTGTACCAGAAGCGCCGACGCAGATTTGCCAACCCTGTTCGCGCAGAGAAGCCGCGACAGGGCGCAACATTTCACGCGCTGCATGTTCAGCACGTTCAAAGTTACCGGCTTCGAGGTTGCGATCGCTGAAATAGCGATCCAGCCACGTGACGCATCCCATCGGGAGGCTGATCAACTGGGTCGTTTTGGCACCGACACCTGTCGCGAGTTCGGTGCTGCCACCGCCGATATCCACAACCAGACGCGCATCCGGGCCACCTGTCGTATGTGCTACGCCTTGATAAATCAAGCGTGCTTCTTCTTCGCCGCTGATAACTTGAATCGGCAAGCCCAGAATTTCCTGAGCCCGTTGCAGGAATTCGTCAGCATTCGTTGCCAGCCGCAGGGTTGCGGTCGCGACGACACGCACCTGATCCTGCGGAATGTCCTGCAACCGTTCGGAGAACAGTTGTAGACACTGCCAACCACGCTGCATCGCTTCCTGCGAGAGCCGACTCTGCTTATCCAGCCCTGCCGCAAGGCGGACCTTACGCTTTATTTTCGCCAACGTCTGAATGCTGCCTGCGGTTTCCCGGGTGACCAGCATATGGAAGCTGTTCGAACCGAGATCGATGGCTGCGTAAAGTGAAGAAGAGCTCAGCATCAACGGTTAGTCCGCTCGTTTACGGTTATTACGGGGCGCTCCACTGCGGCGTGGCGCACTACTATGTCGGCGCGGGCCATTATTAGAACGCGGTGGGCGTGTTAAACGCTTAGGCGCAGGTAAATCGTTCATCAGTGCGTCACTGTTGTATTTGCTGACCGGGATACCGTGGCCGATATAGGTTTCGATAGCCGGGAGATTCAGTGCGTACTCTTCGCAGGCCAGACTGATAGAAAACCCACTTTGCCCTGCACGGCCAGTACGGCCAATACGGTGAACGTAGTCTTCGCAGTCATCCGGCAGGTCGTAGTTGAAAACGTGGGTTACAGAAGGAATGTGCAAACCGCGCGCTGCAACGTCCGTTGCCACCAGAATATCCAGATTACCTTGAGTAAATTCTTCCAGAATACGCAGGCGTTTTTTCTGCGCCACGTCGCCCGTCAGCAGCCCGACGCGGTGGCCGTCGGCAGCCAAGTGGCCCCAGACGTCTTCACAGCGATGCTTGGTATTGGCGAAAATAATGCAGCGATCCGGCCACTCTTCTTCCAACAGCGTCTGGAGCAGGCGCATTTTCTCTTCGTTGGATGGATAAAACAGTTCTTCTTTAATGCGGTGGCCGGTTTTCTGTTCTGGTTCGACTTCCACGTACTCAGCGTTATTCATCTGTTCAAACGCGAGTTCACGCACCCGGTAGGAGAGCGTAGCGGAAAAGAGCATGTTCAGGCGCTGTGCAGCGGCTGGCATACGGCGGAACAACCAGCGGATATCTTTGATGAAGCCGAGATCGTACATGCGATCCGCTTCATCCAGCACGACGACCTGGATCGCGCCCAAATTAATATGGTTTTGTTTGGCATAGTCGATCAGGCGACCAGTGGTGCCGACCAAAATATCAACGCCGCTTTCCAGCACTTTAAGCTGTTTGTCGTAGCCGTCGCCACCGTAGGCCAAACCCAATTTTAGCCCAGTCAGGTGAGACAGCGCTTCTGCGTCAGAGTGAATCTGGACAGCCAGTTCACGGGTGGGTGCCATAATTAAGGCACGCGGTTGATTGGTTTGACGCTCTGCGTTTGCAGGGTGTGAAAGCAAATAATGGAAAGTAGACGCGAGAAAAGCCAGCGTCTTGCCGGTACCGGTTTGCGCCTGACCCGCAACATCACGCCCTGACAAAGCTAATGGCAGAGCTAACGCCTGAATAGGCGTACAGTTATGAAACCCTTTACTTTCAAGGGCTTCGATAACCTGCGGGTGCAGGGCGAAGTCGGAAAACTTCTGTTCAGTTAAGTGTGTTTTGCTCATAGTGTGGTAGAATATCAGCTAACTATTGCTTTACGAAAGCGTATCCGGTGAAATAAAGTCAACCTGCTGTTGGTTAATGCTAGACCAACAAGATATGCCCTTCATTTTTCAAGTTGTAGGTGTGTCAGTGGTACTGAATGACTTGGCGCTTCACCGGGCCTTGCTCTCGCACGTTTTGTCCTGCACCTTGAAATCTATTGGGTATATAAATAATTCTGTGGAGTAAAATATGAGCGATAAAATAATTCACCTGACTGATGACAGCTTTGATACGAAAGTATTGCAGGCTGATGGCGCTACCTTGGTTGATTTTTGGGCTGAGTGGTGTGGTCCTTGTAAAATGATCGCTCCTATTCTGGATGAAATTGCCGAAGAGTTTGAAGGTAAACTGACGGTGACCAAGCTGAACATTGACGAAAATCCTGCGACTGCACCGAAATATGGTATCCGCGGTATCCCTACACTGCTGTTGTTTAAAAACGGCGAAGTGGCGGCGACAAAAGTTGGCGCACTGTCCAAAGGGCAACTGAAAGAGTTCCTGACGGCAAATCTGTAATTAGCTTGATCCCCTGTGAAAGGGGATTACCGGCGGGCGCAATTGGGCAATATGCAATTCTCATATTGACTGCTTGCTGCTCGTCGGGAAGCGTGTTAGATTCTTCAACACTGCATATCGTACTTGCCTATGTTTAAGCCCCTTAGGCTTAAGCCTGAAAGTTAGACTCTAAAGCATTATTCTGTGTCGAAATCGAAAGAACGTTGTTTTACAAAGTATTTTTTGCAAAATAGTTGTTTTACAACACGTTTATGATCCGATTTGGGCAGTCTACTAGTTTTACAATAATTGGTTTTATGTGTCTTCGATCTCCTGCCGTTGATTTATGCAGATATCGTTTATGCGGATGTCGTTTGGCGCGGATTTAATGCGCTTCAGGTGTGAAACCAGACAGGAATCCGGTGGTTGAAGGCTGTTATAGAGGCACGGATGATCCTGCCATACCATTCACGTTAATAGTTCGAGATTTACCCCGAGTTAAAGAACCCACCACTATGAATCTTACCGAATTAAAGAATACGCCAGTTTCTGAGTTAATTACTCTTGGCGAAAATATGGGACTGGAAAACCAGGCCCGCATGCGTAAACAGGATATTATCTTCGCGATTCTGAAACAGCATGCCAAAAGTGGCGAGGATATTTTCGGCGATGGTGTGCTGGAGATACTGCAGGATGGCTTCGGCTTTCTCCGCTCCGCAGATAGCTCCTACCTCGCAGGCCCCGATGATATCTACGTTTCTCCCAGCCAAATCCGCCGTTTCAATCTCCGCACTGGTGACACCATTTCTGGCAAGATTCGTCCGCCGAAAGAGGGTGAGCGCTATTTTGCACTGTTGAAAGTTAACGAAGTTAACTACGACAGACCTGAAAACGCCCGCAACAAGATCCTGTTCGAAAACTTAACGCCACTGCATGCAAATTCTCGTCTGCGTATGGAACGTGGTAACGGTTCAACAGAAGATCTGACGGCGCGTGTGCTGGATCTGGCTTCGCCAATTGGCCGTGGTCAACGTGGGCTGATCGTTGCGCCGCCAAAAGCAGGTAAAACCATGCTGCTGCAGAATATCGCGCAGAGCATTGCTTACAACCATCCTGACTGTGTGCTGATGGTGTTGCTGATTGACGAACGTCCGGAAGAAGTTACCGAGATGCAGCGTCTGGTGAAAGGTGAAGTGGTTGCATCAACGTTTGACGAACCAGCTTCCCGTCACGTTCAGGTTGCTGAAATGGTGATCGAAAAAGCGAAGCGTCTGGTTGAACATAAGAAAGACGTTATCATCCTACTGGACTCCATTACTCGTCTGGCGCGTGCTTACAACACCGTTGTTCCGGCCTCGGGCAAAGTGTTGACTGGTGGTGTGGATGCCAACGCCTTGCATCGTCCGAAGCGTTTCTTCGGTGCGGCACGTAACGTTGAGGAAGGTGGTAGCCTGACAATCATCGCCACCGCGCTGGTTGATACTGGTTCCAAGATGGACGAAGTGATTTACGAAGAATTTAAAGGTACAGGTAATATGGAACTGCACCTAGCGCGTAAAATTGCAGAAAAACGCGTGTTCCCAGCGATTGATTACAACCGTTCTGGTACGCGTAAAGAAGAGCTGCTTACTACCTCTGAAGAATTGCAGAAGATGTGGATTCTACGCAAAATCATCCACCCAATGGGCGAGATCGATGCGATGGAATTCCTCATCAATAAGTTGGCGATGACGAAAACCAACGATGAATTCTTCGATATGATGAAACGTTCATAAATCCGGGCGTTCATCTATACCCTAAATAATTCGAGTTGCGGGACAAAACGTGTTTGTTTTGAATAACGCGAAACGCTAGCCCCTCAGGGTGATGCTCGGATACGAGACGAGTATTGCCAACGCAAACGCAGTTTGAAGTATGGCGGGTACATTACGGATAACTCGGGGAACGCCACGCTGGGTCGTGGCGTTTTTTTATCTCCTAAGTGATCGGATGTGAATGTGCTTTCCGCAGGGAAAGCGCGGTTACTACTTCAATTTGTACTGGCGATCAACGTGGGCGATAGGATATAAGGCGTAAACCGAGTCTATACTGAACAGCTACAGCACGGCTGTTAACGGTGAACTTATTCACTATGAGTACCGAATTACTATTTATTTTCTTGTTTTCTCTGGGCTTTCTTTTTTTTGCTCGCAGCATCGCGGGTAAAATAGGACTTGTCGATCGTCCCAATTACCGTAAACGTCATCGGGGTCTTGTACCTCTGGTTGGCGGCATTTCCGTGTATGCGGGTATCTGCTTTACCTACTTTATTACCGATCAATATATCCCCAACTTCGATCGTTACCTGCCGTGCGCGGGTGTGCTGGTATTTGTCGGCATGCTTGACGATCGTTTTGATATCAGTGTGAAAATTCGTGCCGTTGTGCAGGCATTGGTCGCGGTGGTGATGATGGCCTTTGCTGACTTGACGATACACAATCTGGGGCACATTTTCGGCCCATGGCCGATGGGGCTGGGGCCGTTTGGCTATCTGGTTACGCTGTTTGCCGTTTGGGCTGCGATCAATGCGTTCAATATGGTGGACGGGATTGATGGGTTGCTCGGTGGGTTGTCCAGCGTCTCATTCGGGGCGATGGGGATCTTGTTGTATCTGAGCGGCCATACGAATCTGGCATTGTGGTGTTTCGCCATGATCGCGGCGACGTTGCCTTATATTCTGCTTAATCTCGGCATGTTTGGGCGACGCTACAAAGTCTTCATGGGCGATGCGGGTAGCACGATGATTGGCTTCACGGCTATTTGGCTCCTGATTCAGACGACGCAAGGCCCGCAGCATCCGATTAATCCGGTTACCGCACTGTGGATTATCGCTATTCCGCTGATCGATATGATTGCCATTATGTATCGACGTTTGCGTAAGGGAATGAGTCCGTTCTCGCCTGACCGACAGCATATTCATCATTTAATGATGCGAGCTGGTTTTTCTTCCCGTCAGGCATTTGTCCTGATTACGCTGGCTGCCGCCTTGTTGGCTGCGATCGGCGTGTTGGGAGAATATTTCTTTTTTATACCTGAATGGGTCATGTTGGCATTATTCTTGCTTGTATTTCTGCTATATGGCTACTGCCTGAAACGAGCATGGCGGGTCGCCCGTTTTATCAAGCGAGTCAAACGCCGTATGCGGCATTCTGATGAGCAAAAGCAGTCATCCTGACCAAATAACTTTGGGGAAGTAATGAAATCAGAGAACTTGTCTACTGGGAATGCGTTGATTGATAACGAACTGGATATTCGTGGTTTATTTTGCCACTTGTGGCGTGGGAAAGTGTGGCCGGTAGCGATTGGCCTGCTTTTTGCCATTGTAGCATTAGGTTACTCCTATCTTGTTAAACAGGAGTGGAGTGCGACAGCGATTACCGACAAACCAACGGTCAATATGCTGGGTGGATATTACTCGCAGCAGCAATTCCTGCGTAACCTTGATGCCCGATCTTTTTCCACTCTTCAGCCTGAACAACCGCCTATCTCGGCTGATGCTTATGGTGAACTCATCATGCAATTAGCGGCTTATGATACCCGCCGCGATTTCTGGTTGCAGACCAACTACTACAAGCAACGGCTGGAAGGTGATGAAAAGGCTGACGCGGCCTTGCTGGATGAACTGGTCAATAATATTCAGTTTACGCCGCGTGATGATGGGAAAAAAACCAACGATTCCGTTAAGTTAGTGGCGGAAACCTCTGCGGATGCAAATACGTTACTCCGTCAGTATGTGGCTTTTGCCAGCCAGCGTGCTGCCAGCCATCTGAATGAAGAGATTAAAGGGGCCTGGGCCGCCAGAACTATTTTCATGAAGTCGCAGATTAAACGTCAGGAAGCGGTAGCGAAAGCGATTTACGATCGTGAAATTCGCAGCGTCGAACTGGCACTGAAAATTGCACAACAACAAGGTATTAGCCGTAGTCAGACGGATACACCAGTAGATGAAATCCCCGCATCGGAAATGTTCCTGCTTGGCAGGCCGATGCTCCAAGCCCGACTGGAGACGTTACAGACCAGCGGCCCTCACTACGAACTGGATTACGATCAAAATCGTGCGATGTTGGCAACGTTGAACGTTGGACCAACGCTCGAGCCCAATTTCCAGACGTATCGTTATTTGCGAACGCCGGAAGAGCCGGTGAAGCGTGACAGCCCGCGCCGGGCATTTCTGATGGTGATGTGGGGTGCGATTGGTGCGCTCATCGGGGCGGGGATTGCCTTGGCCCGCCGTCCGCGCTAACCGGCTTGCTGATTTGTGTTTGATGCTCGGCAAGCATTTGCATCTACCCTGATTAAAGAGATTCAATGTGAAAGTGTTGACTGTTTTCGGCACCCGGCCGGAGGCCATTAAAGTGGCACCGCTGGTCCATGCCTTGGCTCAGGATGGAGCCTTTGAATCGAGAATTTGCGTAACAGCCCAGCATCGGGAGATGCTGGATCAGGTGCTGCGTTTGTTCGATATTACGCCGGATTACGATCTGGATATTATGCGACCGGGACAGGGGCTCAGTGAGATATCTTGCCGGATTTTATCGGGGCTTGAACCCGTTATGGCGGAGTTCAAACCGGATTTGGTGTTGGTTCATGGCGATACCACTACGACGCTGGCAACCAGTCTGGCGGCTTTTTACCAGCGTATTCCGGTCGGCCACGTAGAAGCGGGTTTGCGTACTGGTAATCTGTATTCTCCCTGGCCGGAAGAAGCCAACCGTAAGCTGACCGGGCATCTGGCGATGTACCATTTTGCCCCGACGGAGAATTCCCGCCAAAATTTGCTGCGTGAACACTTGTCCGATCGGCATATCTTTGTGACGGGCAATACGGTGATTGATGCGCTGTTTTGGGTGCGTGACCGTATCATCGGCGATGCTACGCTACGTCGCAGCCTCGACGAAAAATATGCTTTTTTGGACGACAGTAAAAAACTGATTCTGGTTACTGGGCATCGACGTGAGAGCTTTGGCGGCGGCTTTGAGCGCATTTGTGGCGCATTGGCCGATATTGCCCGCCGACACCCTGAAGTGCAGATTGTGTACCCAGTCCACCTGAATCCTAACGTTGGCGAGCCGGTGAATCGTATCCTGAGCGGCATTGATAATGTGATGCTGATTGCACCGCAGGACTATCTGCCTTTTGTGTATTTGATGAACCGTTCTTACATGATTTTGACCGACTCGGGTGGCATTCAGGAAGAGGCTCCGTCGCTAGGAATACCTGTTTTGGTGATGCGTGATGCGACGGAGCGACCGGAAGCGGTGGAAGCGGGGACGGTCAAACTGGTCGGCACGGAAGTGGCGAGCATTGTCGATGCGGTATCTATGCTGTTGACGGATGAAGAGGCGTATCAGGCAATGAGCCGCGCCCACAACCCCTATGGCGATGGCCAAGCCTGTCAACGCATTGTTGATGCGTTAAAAAATCATAGGGAATGATTTTTAGCGCTGCTTTTGCAGCGACCCGAAGGGTGTCGGGCAGGGATAGCCTGACATAAAAAATCGCCAGGTGCGATTTTAAACGTCGCCATGCGGCGGCAGACATAAAAATTATGGTGACACTATGAGCTTTACTACCATTTCCGTAATCGGTTTAGGTTACATTGGCTTACCCACCGCTGCGGCGTTTGCGTCGCGTCAGAAAAAAGTTATCGGTGTCGATGTGAACAAACTGGCGGTTGAGACCATTAATCGCGGTGAAATCCATATTGTCGAACCCGATTTGGATACCTTGGTCAAGGTCGCGGTGGAAAATGGCTACCTTCAGGCGATGACAAAACCTGTGCCAGCCGATGCTTTCCTGATCGCCGTTCCTACGCCTTTCAAAGGCGATCACGAACCTGATTTAACCTACGTTCAGGCTGCTGCTGCGTCCATCGCCCCTGTTCTGAAGAAAGGCGATCTGGTGATCCTGGAATCAACGTCCCCCGTAGGGGCGACGGAGCAAATGGCCGAGTGGCTTGCTGAGGCGCGCGCGGATTTGACGTTTCCGCAGCAGGTAGGGGAAACGGCAGACATCAATATTGTCTATTGCCCTGAACGCGTACTACCCGGTCAGGTTGTGGTGGAGTTGATTAAGAACGATCGCGTTATTGGCGGTATGACTCCCGTGTGCTCTGCCCGCGCCAGTGAACTGTACAACATCTTCCTGGAAGGTGAGTGTGTGGTTACTAACTCCCGCACCGCCGAAATGTGTAAGTTGACTGAAAACAGCTTCCGCGACGTTAATATTGCTTTCGCCAATGAGCTCTCGCTGATTTGTGCCGAACAAAACATTAACGTATGGGAACTTATCCGATTGGCAAATCGCCATCCCCGCGTCAATATCCTGCAACCCGGTCCTGGCGTAGGCGGGCACTGTATCGCGGTCGACCCTTGGTTTATCGTGGCGCAAAATCCGCAGCAGGCTCGACTGATTCACACCGCCAGGCTGGTGAACGATGGTAAGCCGCTCTGGGTGGTGGATCAGGTCAAAGCGGCCGTGGCGGATTATCTGGTGCAAACGGATAAGCGCGCTAGCGAGGTCACGGTGGCCTGCTTTGGATTAGCGTTCAAGCCTGATATCGACGATTTGCGTGAAAGCCCTGCGGTGGGGATTACGTCGATGATTGCACAATGGAATTCCGGCGTGACGTTAGTCGTCGAACCGAATGTCAAACACCTGCCGTCCGCGCTGGCTGGGCAGGTAAAACTGGTCGATACCCTCAGCGCATTAAAAGAAGCTGATGTGCTAGTGATGCTGGTCGATCATCGTCAGTTTAAAGCGATTAACCCAGAAGATGTGAAACAACCGTGGGTCATTGATACCAAAGGAGTATGGCGTTGAAACGTATTTTAATTACCGGTGGAGCTGGGTTTATTGGTTCAGCGTTGGTCAGATACATTCTGACTGAAACGCAGGATAGCGTTGTTGTTGTCGATAAACTGACTTATGCGGGGAACCTGTCTTCGCTGGCACCGGTTGCTGAGAGTGAACGTTTTGCGTTCGAGCGGGTGGATATCTGCGATCGCGCTGAATTGGATCGCGTCTTTGCGGCTTACCAACCTGCACTGGTGATGCATTTGGCGGCGGAAAGCCACGTTGACCGCTCTATCGATGGCCCGGCGGCGTTTATCGAAACCAATATTGTCGGCACCTATACCATGCTGGAAGCGGCACGCCACTACTGGCAGAACCTGGCAGATGCGGACAAGGGGGTGTTTCGTTTTCACCATATTTCTACCGATGAAGTGTTTGGCGATCTGCATGGGACGGACGATCTGTTTACCGAAACCACGTCTTATGCGCCGAGCAGCCCCTATTCAGCATCGAAAGCGTCTAGCGACCACCTTGTTCGTGCCTGGCTGCGTACCTACGGGTTCCCGACGGTTATCACCAACTGCTCGAATAACTACGGCCCTTACCATTTCCCAGAGAAGCTGATCCCGCTGGTCATCCTGAATGCAGTCGCGGGCAAACCGTTACCGGTTTACGGTGACGGCGCGCAAATTCGTGACTGGCTGTTTGTCGAAGACCACGCTCGCGCACTGTACAAAGTCGTGACGGAAGGCGAAATCGGCGAGACGTACAACATCGGTGGTCATAACGAACGTAAAAACATTGAAGTGGTGCAGACTATTTGTGAACTGCTGGAAGAGCTGGCACCGAATAAGCCTGCTGGCGTAGCGCATTATCGCGATCTCATCACCTACGTGAAAGACCGCCCAGGCCACGATATGCGTTATGCCATCGATGCCGGAAAAATTGAACGTGAACTGGGCTGGCGTCCAGAAGAAACGTTTGAGACGGGCATGAAAAAAACCGTCAGTTGGTATCTGAATAACGAAAAATGGTGGCGCAGCGTGCAGGACGGTTCTTATACCGGTGAGCGTTTAGGACTGAACGACTAAACTGCGTGCTATATGGCGGAAAAGAAAGGGGCGAAATAATGACCTGTCCGATATCAGCAGGAAAGGGAGAGATTTGCGCCACGATTGAGCCGCTGGTCTGGGAGAGCGAATTCTTCCAGATTGACAGCGGTAAGCTGAATTTTTCGCCTGCTGCGCCCGCGTTAACGAGTGATGTGCTGAGTGCATTTACGCTGACGCAGGCCAAAATCGCAGCAGACAACCTGGTGTTGGCGGATGCGCTGGCCGATCTCGGTTTTCGCTTGGTGGAAGGTGAGGCCGATCTCAGTCTGTCGCTGCACTCCGCTATCGCTGTTACGTCGTTACCGCGCTGGCGTGAAGCCACGCCTGACGATATCCCTGTGTTGAGGGATGCCGCATCACGCGTTTTTGCGCTGAGCCGCTTTCGTTCCCCGTGGTATCAACCGGAGGATAGTGGGCGCTTCTACGCGCAGTGGATTGAGAATGCTGTGCACGGGACGTTCGACCACTGCTGTTTGCTGGTGGAAGATGCTGCGGGCCATCCACAAGGGTGGGTCACGCTGCGCAGGGTTGATGACACGGAGGCTCGTATCGGGTTACTCGGTGTTTGGCCCGGCGTTACGGTACGTGGCATGGGTTCACAACTGATGGCGCTGGCGGAAACGTGGTGCCGACAGCAAGGGTTGATACGCCTTCGGGTCGCGACGCAGATTGGCAACGTGGCGGCTCTTCGTCTTTATCTTCGCCGTGGTGCCACTATTGAGAGCACGGCGTATTGGTTATACAGGTGATCACATGATTCCATTTAATGCGCCACCGGTTGTCGGTACGGAACTGGACTATATGCAGGCCGCCATGAGCAGCGGCAAATTGTGCGGCGATGGCGGGTTTACCCGCCGTTGTCAGCAGTGGCTGGAACATTATTCCGGTAGTAAAAAAGTCCTGCTCACGCCGTCTTGTACCGCGTCGCTGGAAATGGCCGCTATCCTGCTGGACGTGAAGCCCGGCGATGAAGTGATCATGCCGAGCTATACCTTCGTTTCTACCGCCAATGCCTTTGTATTGCGTGGGGCGAAAATCGTGTTTGTCGATATCCGTCCAGATACGATGAACATTGACGAAACGAAGATCGAAGCGGCAATTACAGAAAAAACGCGCATTATCGTGCCAGTTCACTACGCGGGCGTCGCCTGCGAGATGGACGCGATTATGGCACTGGCGAAAAAATACGATTTATATGTCGTGGAAGATGCGGCACAGGGCGTGATGTCCAGCTACAAAGGCCGCGTTCTGGGCTCCATCGGCCACATCGGCTGCTTCAGTTTTCACGAAACCAAGAACTACACCTCGGGCGGAGAAGGCGGGGCCACGCTGATTAATGACGCCAGGCTGGTGGAGCGAGCGGAAATCGTTCGTGAAAAAGGCACCAACCGTAGCCAGTTCTTCCGTGGGCAGGTGGACAAATATACCTGGCGCGACATCGGCTCAAGCTATCTGATGGCGGATATTCAGGCCGCCTATCTCTGGGCACAGTTGGAAGCAGCGCGACCGATTAATGAACGTCGCCTGAAACTGTGGCAGAACTACTACGCCGCATTTAAATCGCTGGCCGACGCTGGGCGACTTACCCTACCGACCGTGCCTGCCAATGGGATCCACAACGCGCACATGTTTTATATCAAACTACGCGATCAGGACGACCGCAGTGCGTTTATCAATTATATGAAAGAAGCCGAAATCATGACGGTCTTTCATTATATCCCGCTACATAGTTGCCCGGCCGGCCTGAACTTCGGTCGTTTCTCCGGTGACGATCGCTACACCACGCAGGAAAGCGAGCGGCTGGTACGTTTACCACTGTTCTACAACCTGTCGGACGTCAATCAGCGTACCGTCATTAATACCATTCTGAGCTTCTTCTCCTGATATGTCGTTGGCGAAAGCATCGATATGGACGGCAGGCTCCACGCTGATAAAAATCGGCGCGGGGCTGGTTGTCGTCAAACTGCTGGCGGTCACGTTTGGCCCCAGCGGTGTGGGGATGGCAGGAAATTTCCGCCAGTTGATTACGGTATTGGGCGTGCTAGCCGGTGCGGGGATTTTCAACGGCGTCACTAAATACGTTGCGGAGTATCAGCAACAGCCGGACCAATTGAGACCGCTGCTCGGCACGTCTATCACGCTGGTGCTGGGATTTTCCACTTTTCTGGCAATACTCTTCCTAGCGGCCGCAACGCCTATCGCCAAGCTACTGTTTGGGCATGACGATTATCGTGATGTGGTGCGTGCGCTGGCATTTATCCAGATGGGTATCGCCTATGCCAACCTGTTTCTGGCGATCCTCAAAGGCTATCGAGATGCGATAGGCAACGCGCTGGCTGTTATCGGCGGCAGTCTGATCGGGTTGGCGGCTTTTTGGATCTGCCTGCGGCTGGGCGGCTATGTTGGCGCATTGGCAGGGCTGGCTCTGGTGCCTGCGCTGTTGGTTATTCCTGCGGGAATAATGCTATTGCGGCGTACACCGCTGTCGTTAGCGTCGTTAAAACCCGCGTGGGATCGCGCCATCGCCGGGCAATTGGGCAAATTTACGCTGATGGCGTTGATGACGGCGGTGACGCTGCCCGTCGCGTACATCATGATGCGTAACCTGCTGGCGGCGCATTACAGTTGGGATGAAGTGGGCATTTGGCAGGGCGTTAGCAGTATTTCCGATGCTTACCTGCAATTTATTACCGCCTCCTTTACCGTTTATTTGTTGCCGACGCTCTCACGTCTGACGGATAAGACCGCGCTGGCGCAGGAAATTGTGCGCTCGCTGAAGTTTGTATTACCCGTCGTAGCGGGCGTCAGCTTTTGCGTGTGGCTGCTGCGAGATTTTGCCATCTGGCTGCTGTTCTCCAGCCAGTTTACTGCAATGAGAGATCTCTTTGTTTGGCAGTTGGTCGGGGATGTGATGAAAGTGGGCGCTTACGTCTTTGGCTATTTGGTCATCGCAAAAGCGGCGCTGCGCTTTTATCTGCTCACGGAAGTGAGCCAGTTTCTTCTGTTAACCGGTTTTTCTCACTGGTTAATTCCGCTTTATGGCGCACAAGGCGCAGCGCAGGCCTATATGGCAACCTACTTGGTCTATTTTTTGCTTTGTTGTTGCGTATTCATTATTTACCGTAGGCGAGCATGACGACACTGATTCATGTATTGGGATCTGATATCCCGCATCATAACCAGACCGTTTTACGTTTTTTTAACGACGTACTGGCGACGGAACTCCCCGAACAGCAGATTCGGCATTTTATCGTCGCGTCCCACGACGGCATTTCGCCAGCCGATTTTCCTGCATTGCGTATCGAAACCTGCGTGGATAAAAAAACGCTGGCTGAGGCGGTTATCGCCAGAGCAAAATCGAACCGCAAGATGCGCTTTTTCCTGCATGGGCAGTTTAACCCCACGCTGTGGCTGGCGTTGCTGAGTGGGAAAATCAAACCTGAGCAGGTTTACTGGCATGTTTGGGGCGCGGATTTGTATGAAGAAGCAAGCGGCCTGAAATACCGCCTGTTTTACCTGCTGCGGCGTATGGCGCAGAAGCGCGTCGGGCACGTGTTTGCCACGCGTGGCGATCTGGCGTGGTATCAGCCGCGAGCTCCTCGCGTGCCGGCGTCACTGTTGTACTTCCCAACGCGGATGAATCCGTCTCTAACGGGTATGCAGGTGGATAAGCCGCTGGCTGGGCCGATGACGATTCTGGTCGGCAACTCTGGCGATCGCACGAATCGTCATCAGGAAGCGTTGCAGGCGATTCACAAACAGTTTGGGAGCAATGTGCGGGTTATTGTGCCAATGGGCTACCCTGCCAATAACGCATCCTACATCGCACAGGTGGAAAAGGACGGTTTGGCGCTGTTCGGCGTGAAAAATTTCCAACTGCTGAAAGACCAACTCGCGTTTGATGATTATCTCAACATGCTGCGTACCTGTGATTTGGGCTATTTTATTTTCGATCGCCAGCAGGGGATCGGGACGCTATGTCTGCTGATTCAGTTTGGCGTGCCGTTCGTGATTAGTCGGCAAAATCCGTTCTGGCAGGATTTGACGGAACAAGGTCTACCCGTGCTGTTTTACGGTGACCAACTGGATGAAGCGTTGGTGCGTGAGGCTCAGCGACAACTGGCATCGGTAGATAAACACCAGATCGCGTTCTTCAATCCCAATTATCTGCAAGGCTGGCGGGATGCGCTGGCGTTGGCGTTGGCGGTGGGAGAACCGATATGACGCTGGGGCAATTTGGTGGGCTATTTGCTGTCTACTTGGTTTCAGTCATCTTTATCCTTAGCCTGACCTGGATGGAGTTTAGGCGAGTGCGTTTTAATTTTAACGTACTGTTTTCTCTGCTCTATTTATTGACGTTCTATTTTGGTTTTCCGTTTACCTGTGTACTGGCGTTCCGGTTTGGCGTTGACGTCGTCCCCGTGCAGTACCTGCTTCAGGCGATGCTGTCCGCAACGGCGTTTTATGCGATCTACTACGTCAGCTATAAAACGCGATTACGCCAGAAAACCGCCGCGCCGCGTGCGCCACTTCTGACGGTGAATCGGGTTGAAGCCAACTTGACCTGGCTGCTGCTGGCGTTGATCGCGGTAGTGACCGTCGGTATTTTCTTTCTCAACAACGGTTTCCTACTGTTTAAGCTGCGTACTTACAGCCAGATATTTTCCAGCGATGTGTCTGGCGTGGCGTTGAAACGCTTTTTCTACTTCTTCATTCCGGCAATGCTGGTGGTCTATTTTCTGCGTCAGACGCAGCGTGCGTGGCTAGTGTTCCTCATTGGAACGGTTGCCTTCGGGATGCTGACGTATGTGATTGTCGGCGGCACGCGCGCGAATGTGATCATCGCCTTCGCTCTGTTTCTGTTTATTGGAATCGTGCGCGGCTGGATTACGCTCTGGATGCTAGTCGCGGCTGGCGTGTTTGGGATTGTCGGGATGTTCTGGCTAGCGCTGAAGCGCTATGGGCTGGATGTCAGCGGCGATTACGCCTTTTATACTTTCCTCTATTTAACTCGTGACACCTTCTCGCCTTGGGAGAATCTGGCGCTGCTGTGGCAGAACTATGACAAAATTGAATTTCAGGGACTGGCCCCCATCGCCCGTGATTTCTACGTCTTTATTCCCTCCTGGCTATGGCCCGATCGTCCGAATCTGGTGTTAAACAGCGCCAACTATTTCACCTGGGAGGTGCTGAATAACCACTCTGGGCTGGCGATATCCCCCACGCTGTTGGGTTCGCTGGTGGTGATGGGAGGCGTGCTGTTTATCCCGCTGGGGGCGGTTGCGGTAGGGCTGGTTATCAAGTGGTTTGACTGGGTGTATGAGCTAGGGAAGAACGATAGCAATCGCTACAAGGCTGCTATTTTACAGGCGTTCTGCTTCGGTGCCGTATTCAATATCATTGTGCTGGCACGTGAAGGCGTCGATGCCTTCGTTTCACGCGTGGTGTTTTTCTGTCTGGTATTTGGGCTGTGCTTGCTTGTAGCGAAGTTGCTTTACTGGCTGCTGGAAAGTGCCGGGCTCATCCGACAGCGTCTGGTGCGCATGCGTGCCACGCCGCTAGCATCCACACCCAGCACTGTACAGGATCCTGTGATAAAGGAGCAGATATGACCGCGTTGAAAACCCCAGAGACCATTCCTTTGTATGCTATCCGTGGTTTGTCCATTCACGGTTTTCGCAATAAGGCGCAGTTTATTGATTACCTGTTTGCAGGGGAGCGGGTTGAAACGGGGACGCTTGTCGCGATTAACGCCGAGAAAGTGCTCACGGCGGAAAAAGATGTGGCGCTGCGAACGCTGCTCGATCGCGCAGAATATAAGTATGCGGACGGTATTAGCATTGTGCGTTCAATACGGCGCAAATATCCACAGGCTGACGTCACACGGATTGCGGGTGCAGACCTGTGGGAAGCGCTGATGGAGCGGGCGGGCAAGCAGGGAACGCCGGTTTTTCTGGTGGGCGGCAAATCTGATGTGCTGGCACAAACGGAAGTGAAACTGCGGGCGCAGTGGAACGTGAATATTGTCGGCAGTCAGGACGGCTATTTTACGCCAGAGCAGCGCGATGCCCTGTTCGAACGTATCCGCGCCAGCGGTGCGCAAATTGTTACTGTCGCGATGGGATCGCCACGGCAGGAAATCCTGATGCGCGACTGTCGTCACCACTATCCTGATGCGCTATATATGGGCGTCGGTGGAACATATGATGTCTTTACCGGGCATGTGAAACGCGCCCCGCTCGTGTGGCAAAACCTAGGGCTGGAATGGTTGTATCGCTTGCTGTCCCAGCCGAGCCGTATTTTTCGGCAGTTTAAGCTGTTGAAATATGTCGCCTATCACTATAGTGGTCGCCTGTAAATTCATTGAATTGGCGCGTTAAACGCGCCAACCTTTCCTCACCGCCTTTCTCTACAGTAGATAACCCTAATTTTTCATTCCTATTCGACTTCAATTGTCTGTTTGCCAAACAATCCGAAAGACAGAATTCTATCTTTGACGTATTCGTCGTCCCTGATGTGTTATTCAAGCTCACATTACGGTATTTTCATGGCCGCCATTTAAGGCGAGGACACAATCTTTCTAACAGATAGCATTTCTGAAATAAGAACAATAACCGGCAGCAGTCGGGATAAGCACAACATAAAGACAGAGGATATATGGCAGAAGATGTAAAGCAGGAAAAACTCCATAGAGGGTTGGAAGCCCGACATATTGAGCTAATTGCGCTGGGCGGCACAATTGGCGTCGGGCTGTTTATGGGCGCGGCCAGTGCGTTGAAGTGGGCAGGACCATCAGTCTTGTTGGCCTATATTGTTGCCGGGATTTTCGTTTTCTTCATCATGCGCTCAATGGGCGAGATGCTCTATCTGGAGCCGGTAGCAGGATCGTTTGCCGTCTACGCACATAAATATATGCACCCCTTCTTCGGTTATCTCACCGCGTGGGGCTATTGGTTTATGTGGATGGCGGTCGGGATTTCGGAAATTACCGCTATTGGCGTATATGTTCAGTATTGGTTCCCCGACTTGCCACAGTGGATACCGGCCATCGCTGCGGTAGCACTCGTCGCGGGCGCAAACCTTGCTGCCGTAAGGTTGTATGGCGAAATCGAATTCTGGTTCGCGATGATTAAAATCACCACCATCGTCGTGATGATATTAGTCGGCGTCGGTATTATCTTCTTCGGATTCGGTAACCACGGTCAGGCGACCGGATTCAGTAACCTGACCGAACACGGCGGCTTCCTCGCGGGAGGCTGGAAAGGTCTGCTGTTTGCACTCTGTCTGGTGGTGGCGTCCTATCAGGGGGTTGAGCTGGTAGGTATTACGGCAGGAGAGGCGAAAAATCCGCAGGTGACGCTGAAGCGCGCTATCAATAACATTTTGTGGCGCATCCTGATTTTCTATGTGGGCGCGATCTTCGTTATCGTCACGATTTTTCCTTGGAATGAAATTGGTACGTCCGGCAGCCCGTTTGTGCTGACGTTTGCCAAAATCGGTATTGTGGCAGCGGCAGGCATCATCAACTTTGTGGTACTGACGGCTGCGCTGTCCGGCTGTAACAGCGGTATGTATAGCTGTGGTCGGATGCTGTATTCGCTGGCTAACAACCGCCAACTTCCTGCCTGGCTAGGTAAAGTGACGGCCAGCGGTGTGCCGGCGGCAGGCGTCATGGTTTCTATTCTTTGTCTGGTGGCTGGGTCACTCTTGAATTACGTCATCCCTAACCCGGAAAAAGTGTTTGTTTATGTTTATAGCGCCAGCGTGCTGCCGGGCATGGTGCCGTGGTTTGTGGTGTTGATCAGCCAACTGCGTTTTCGTGAGCAGCATCGTGCTGCGCTGGTCGCACATCCGTTTAAATCGATACTGTTCCCGTGGGTAAACTACCTGACGATGGCATTTTTGCTGTGTGTGCTGGTGGGAATGTATATAAATATAGACACACGGATGTCTTTATTGGTTGGTATCGCCTTTTTAGCTGTAGTCAGCCTGTGCTATTTCGTGCTGGGATTGGGCAAAAAAACGTCGCTGGCACGGGGTAAATAGTCGTGTTTGGGGGCGGGAAGCGCGGATTTGTACGTTATTTAGCTTGAAATGAACAAAGCATAAGCAAACGCATCATTTCGATAAAAAAGCACTAGACAGTCAGTCGCTAAGTCCGTAATATCCCGTCCCGCAACGGCGCTAAGCGCCCGTAGCTCAGCTGGATAGAGCGCTGCCCTCCGGAGGCAGAGGTCTCAGGTTCGAATCCTGTCGGGCGCACCATTATATTGTGTAAACGAGTATGTTGTGTGCAAGAGCTGCGGTGGTACACTTACCTTCGTAAAGAAAGTATCCCGTAAAAAGGAAGTGCCGCGTAATAAGATGTAAAATGTGGTGATGGTGGCTATAGCTCAGTTGGTAGAGCCCTGGATTGTGATTCCAGTTGTCGTGGGTTCGAGTCCCATTAGCCACCCCAGATTTAGCAGTAAATTAGCGATTTTTCGTTAATAAAAAAGTTTGTGAGTTATGCGAAGGTGGCGGAATTGGTAGACGCGCTAGCTTCAGGTGTTAGTGTTCTTACGGACGTGAGGGTTCAAGTCCCTCTCTTCGCACCACGCACAAACGAGAACATCAGTGATGTTCAATAAGCAGTACATTCGGCGAGTAGCGCAGCTTGGTAGCGCAACTGGTTTGGGACCAGTGGGTCGGAGGTTCGAATCCTCTCTCGCCGACCAATTACAAAAAAAGCACATCGAAAGATGTGCTTTTTTTCGTCTGAAAATCATGTAACGACGATAAACCCTGATTTTTTATTTAATTTTAATACGGGTAGAGTGCGGATATGAAAGGTTGCTCGTCCGCACTTTGATTTTTACAGATAGACTGGATTTGTACCGATAGGCTGTTTTTATTTAGCTTTGGATCCATGCCCCAGCACATCATCGCTACCGAAATACTTTTCAGCCAGCTCGTTCAACTGATGGTTGCTTCTCAATGTGTCGAGCTTTTCGTTAAAAGCAGCGAGCAGGGTGTCGCCTTTTGGATTTTTCGCAAACGGAAAACTAACGATTTCATGAGATAACGGCTCCCCAACCAACTTGAGTGGCAGTTTATGTTTGTTGATTTCGGCTAGCAGAATTGGGCGTGAATTGACATAGCCCTGTACGCGGTTACTGATGACATCATTGACTGCGCCATCCCGGGTCTCGTAGGTTCTAATGGTAATATTGTTTTTGGGAAAAGCGTTACGCAGGTTTGTGACGTGTGTAGAGCCTAGAACCCCAGCAATCGTTTTTCCGTCCAGATCGGATAAAGACTGGATATCGTCATTTTTTATACTTGTGACGACCTGTGAAGCATAAGTGAGGTAGTCTTTAGAAAAATTGTATTTTTTCTGACGAGCCTCGGTTTGGACGAAATTATTCGCGATAGTATCAAGTTTTCCTGCCTCTAACTGCCCCAGTAAGCCGCTGAAGTCCGATGTTGTCCACTCGACCTTATAGCCCAGTTCATTCGCTATTTTTTCAGCGACTTCTACATCATAGCCAACGAGTTTACCGTTTTCTTTATAAGAACCAGGAAAACTTTGTCCGGTAGTACCAATGCGTAAAACCTGTGGCTGGTCTGTAGTGGTCGTATTATCACACCCAGCTACGACGACGGCGATCCCTGCTGCGAGCAAGAGTGTTTTAGGTTTAATAAAGAAACGTGTTTGCATGGTGGATTCCTATTCCCTAGTGTAATGGTTATATCAGTTTGGGTTTTAATATAATTATTTGATAGATATAGATTTAAGAACCTAAACTGAACTATATCACTGCGAAAAATGAGTGGCTTATATCGTAATGCTATAATTTATTCTCTTTACTCCAGTTACAAATTTCATCGGGATTCTTAAACTGATAAACCAATCTGTGGGCCTTCCTCATGATTATGAAAGAATGGCAACGGCCAGTTAAAAAGGAATTCTTGTGTTATCTATAAAATCTCCCCTTGCTTATCATCATCAGGCTGATTTGTGCCGTCATATCGGTGAGCTAATTCGCTCGTTTAGTCAGAACATTGCGATTTTAACCAGCCCAAGAGCCTGGCAAGCGGTTGAGAATGAAGTGACTGGCAGCCTTAAGGACAGCGGAATTGCTTTTGATGTGCATTTCTTAACCGGAGAATGTACGCGTGAAAGTGTGGAATACCACCGCGAAAAAATTGCACGGAATAACATTCAGTTCGTCGTAGGGATTGGCGGCGGGCGTGTGCTGGATTGTGCTAAGGCGGTGGCAGACGGACTGGAAAATGGGCAGGTTGCCACACTACCAACGATAGCGGCTACCTGTGCTGCCTGGTCGCCAATTAGCATTCTTTATAATGATCACGGCGGGCATCAGGGGACTGTTGTGCTCAAACGGATGCCTGTCCTTGTCATGGTTGATAGTTCCGTTATTGCACGTAGCGACGCGCGTTATTTGAAAGCCGGGATCGTTGACGCATTGGCGAAATGGTATGAATTTCAGCCGTACTTGATATCGTGTGGCGACAGCCTGGCATTGAGCCTCAAGATACAGGCTGCCACTTTTGCCCGTGACATCTTTGAACAATGGGGAGAACAGGCGATACGCGATAACAAAAATCAGGAGGTGACGCCTGCGTTGCAGAAGGTTATTGACGCGGCGATTGCTGGCGCGGGACTGGCTAACAGTATGAGGGATGAAAACCCTGCTCCGGGGGTTGCTCATGCTATTCATAACCGTTTGACCTATATCCCCGAGTTGCACGATTGGCTACATGGTGAAAAAGTCGGATTCGGATTGCTAGTACAATCTCTTCTGGCTCACGACAGCGAGTGTGTTGATGACGATTTATTGAAGCAGTTATCTCGCTATGATATGCCCTTATCGCTTCCGATAGCAGGAGATCAATATGAGGAAGCGGTGAAGCATATCGTGACACACTTTAAATTCCCTACTGACAGCGCGGCGTTGTTGCCGTTCTCTCTCTCTCCAGACGCACTGAGCCGCGCTCTTCTGGCGGTGGAAAATATGCACAGATAGCCATGCTGTCCTGCCGGATTCATCAACCCGACAGGACGTTGTTTCCCTGCGTGGTAGTGCGTTATGGCGTGTAATGCACCGTTGCTAACGCACTGCTATCGATACTTTTTCGCATTGATTTTAGCGTGGTATCAAAAGGACACAGCGTGCCTTGCTCTGTCTGCTGGCAACCCTGGGATGTAAATTCTTCTTTCAGTAACGGTTGCTGCTCGCCCAACGGTGTCAGCGAACGGATCTGATCCAGCGATTGTGTTTGGAAATAAATACGCAAAAAACGTTGCTGAGTGGTGGCATCGCGCCAGCGCTCAAAGACCAGACTACCTGCGGGCGGGATGTTATCGGCGGTATCGCCGGGTAGCTGCCAGTGAAACTGCAATAGCGTGCGTAGATAGGCGATGTTGGTGTCGTGGGCGACATACAACAAGTAAGGTGCTGTCGGCGGCTCGCCTTGTGCGGTGTCCTGCGCTTCCTGTGTTCCCTGCGCCAGCGCCTGTGCGATTTGCTGCATCAATAGCGAGCCACCGCGCTGTGCGATATAGGGAACATCATTGGTGACGTCGTATTTAGCCGTCATCGGGGCCATCAATGGGGTGAGATCCTGCGTGCTGCGGACATGACCGAAGGCAACCTGTGCCAGCGGCAGGTTTTCGCTATATTCCAGCAGGAAAACCTCGCTCATATTCGCCAGCGTATTCAGACCACTGATAGAAGTCGAACCATCTTTATCCTGTTTGAGCGCCCACGGTTTATCAAACACCGGACAGGGTTGGTCTGCTTCGCATACGACCTGCTTCAACAACGCGATAGTGGGCTTAAGACGTTGATAGGCGGTATCTAGATCGCCACCCATCGTTTTCAACATCTCGGCCTTTGCCCGTTCAGGGTCAAGCGTGCCAATTCCCATTTTATCCCCGTGGAACAACGGATCGTGTTTTTCATCCTCAATGGCATGTGTGGCAACACCGCAACCAGGAAACATGCCGTCCATATAAGCCTGTGCGGTTGCGCGAGTGCGTTGTAATGGGCTGGCAAGCACATAAATCTGTTGCTCCATCGGGCAACCTGAAGCGAACAGATGTTGTTGACGATAATATTCGCCCTCATAGCGGCCTTTGAGCACGGTGGCGGCATAGCCATGTCCGGTTAATTCGCCATCCCGCGTGACCCACTGCGGCCATTGTCGTGCTGTGCCGGATTCTAACGCGGTTGTGTTGGATTCAGTCGGGGGGCGAACACCATGGCGGCTGACTTCAACCACCTTCTCCAACTGGTAGCGATCCTGAGCCTGAGTAGAGAACGTTGAGATAATAGGTATGACAATCAATAAAATACGGAGCGTTCGCAATGTGTAGTGGGAAAGCATGATAGTCCTTCGTCAGCAGTAATACGGGCAAGGAATTTCATTGTAGAGAAGGGAAAGTGACAAACGGGTTTCTCAGCCCAAGAGGGAGTGTTAGCGAACATGTCCAGATGCATACTTTGCAATCAAACTTTTAGATCTAAGATAGATCCGAAAGATATAAAGCGCATAATTTCCGCATGTTATATTTTTAAAAATTAAAAAGACGACATAAAACCCCGCCTGATAAATCCAACACTAACGAGTTAATTATGGCATCACATCTTATTGATTTTCTTCTTATAGGGAATAATTTTGGCACGCCTGAAATGCGCGGCGTCTGGTCCGAGCATAACCGCCTGACTAAACAGGTCGAGGTAGAAGTGGCCCTGGCGCTTGCCGAGGGTGAACTGGGTGTCATTCCGCTGGATGCGGCAAAAACCATTGCAGAAAACGCTGACGCAAGCGCACTTAACGTTGAAGAGATTGCCAAAGATGCGGCACGCATGAAGCATTCTCTGATGCCGACGATTGCCGCGATTCAGAGACAGTGTGGTGCTGCGGGTGAATTTATTCACTATGGCGTGACCACGCAGGACATCGTTGATACCGCGACAGTGTTACAACTGAAACAATCTTTTGATATTGTCGTCAGAGATACACAATTGCTGGCCGTTGAACTGAAACGTTTGGCGAAGAAATACCAACATACGCTGATGGCTGGCCGTACCCACGGCATGCAGGCGCTGCCGACCACGTTTGGCTTCAAACTGGCTGTCTGGCTGGATGAGTTTATTCGTCACCTTGAGCGTTTGGGTGAAATCAGAGAGCGTGTTTTGGTTGGCAACATCAACGGCGCTATTTGCACCTATGCTTCTTTTGGCGAGCAAGGGCCGGAAATTGAGCGTCTGACGCTGGATAAACTGGGGCTGAATACGCCGAATATCGGCTGGCAGTCTGCCCGCGATCGCTTCTCCGAATATGCCTCCGTGACGGTTCTGATCAGCGGTACGCTGGGCAAAATCGGCAACGAGCTGTACAACCTGATGCGCACCGAGATTAATGAAATCGAAGAGCCGTTCTCCGAAGGGAAAATCGGTTCTACCACGATGCCGCACAAACGTAACCCTGCCGCGCTGGAAGGGCTGGCGAGCCTGACGGCACCGCTGTTTAAGAGCGCCGCGCTGATCCACGAATCCATGAAAGTTGAACATGAGCGCGATGCGATGAGCTGGCGTGCGGAGTGGATCGCGCTGCCGGAAATCAACATCTATTTGTCCGCTCAACTTCAGAATGCACTTGGCATCCTGCGTGGCATGTCTGTTAACGAAAAGCAGATGCTGGCGAACCTCGATCTGCAAAATGGCCTGCTGTTGTCCGAGAAAGTGATGTTCGAGATTGGCAAACGTCTCGGTAAGCAGACCGCTCACCATTTGGTTTACGAATGTTCTATGCAGGCATTCGAGCAGGATCAGTCCTTTAAATCGGTGCTGCTGGCCCATCCGGTGCTTTCTGAACAGGTGACTGCCGCCGATCTGGACGACTGGCTGAATCCGGCGAACTATGTCGGTAGCGCGCCGCAGAAGGTTGATGATGTTATCCGCTATGCAGATAACTCCGGCCTGTTGCCAGCATAAGGTGAAACCATGAGTATCGTATTTCGTCAGGCTACGCTTGCGGATGATGAAACTTTTTTGGCACTGGCGCTGGCGGCCTTTGAGCCCATTCGCCAGTTAGGTATCAATTTTTCTGCGGCCCATGCGGATATTGACATGGTGCGCACGCATATCGCCTCACACGGCGTTTATGTGATGGAAAAAGACGGGGAGATGGTGTCGTCATTTACCATTCGCTATCCGTGGGGGCCTGAGCCGGGTCCGTTCGGTTTACCCCATCTGGGCTGGTTTGCGACGCACCCTGGCTATAAAAAACAGGGATTGGGTAAGCAAATGATGGGCTGGCTGGAAGAAGAAATTCTGATTAACCAGCTCAAAGCGCCAGCAGTGTCGCTGGGCACTGCGCAAAACCACCCGTGGCTGATTGAGATGTACCGAAATTATGGTTTCAAGGAAGTCGGGCAGACGAATCTGGGAAAAGGACACCTGACAATCTGGATGGAAAAAATCCTTGATAACCAATTGTACGACCAGTGGAAAGATAAAAATTCAAAAAGAGAGGCAGTAAAATGATGAAAAAAGTAACGTTGTCTGTTCTGGCGCTGACGACCGCCTTTCTTGTTGCCGGTTGTGATTCTGGGAAGAGCGGCACCGAGCAGGAAAAAGTATTGAAAGTGGGTTCAACGGGCCAGAGTTATCCAAGTGGTTTTAAGCAGGATAACAAGCTGGTCGGGTTTGACGTTGAAGTCACGGAAACCATCGCGAAGGATTTGAACTACAAAGTTGAGTGGGTTACCGCTGATTTCAGTGGCCTGATGGGGCAATTGGAAGCGAAAAAGCTGGATACCGTGGCGAACGTGGTGGCAATTACCCCTGCACGTCAGGAAAAATACAATTTCGCCCAGCCGTATAGCTTCTACGGTAGCCAGATTGTGACGCACAAAGATAACACAGACATTAATACACTGGCCGACCTGAAAGGGAAGACGGTTGCTGGCGTTCTGGGTTCTAACCACGTCAACAACCTGAAAAAAGCCTTTGCCGACGGCAGCGTCACTATTCGCACCTATGAAACACGCGATGGTGCGATGAACGATGCGCTGTCTAAACGCGTTGAAGGCTACGTGAATTCACGTCCGATCCTGCTGGCAGAAATCAATAAGCGTAACCTTCCGTTTAAGCTGGTTGGTGAGCCGCTGGTGATTGAAGAGGTCAGCTTCCCGTTCCACAAAGACGAAAATGGTGATGCATTACGTAAACAATTCGATGCTGAATTGACGAAAATGCGTGAAGATGGACGCCTGAAAGCTCTCGCCGAAAAATACTTTGGTGAGGATATCTCTGTTTCACCGAAAAAGTAACGTTATTGCATTGCCGCTTGTCGGTTGACTTATCGCCTCCTCCACCGGTGCAGTATGGCCGGTGGAAGCATTAATGGTATAACTCATGAATGTCGATCTTGCCTACCTGCTGAAGGTCTTTCCCCAGGTATTAATGTATTTGCCGACCACGCTGTTCCTTGCCGTGGTGTCGATGTTTTTTGCTATGGTTCTCGGCCTTATCCTGGCGTTAGTCCGTGAAAGCAAGATCGTCGCGGTAGTAAAAATTGTCGAACTGTATATTTCCCTGTTCCGCGGTATTCCGTCGCTGGTTCAATTGTTTATTATCTATTTCGGCCTACCGCAGCTATTTCCAAGCTTATCCAATCTGGATGCGATGACGGCCGCGATTATTGGTTTTAGCCTGAAAACCTCCGCCTATATGGCTGAGATTTTCCGTGCAGGCCTGGCCTCGGTGGATTTCGGCCAGACGGAAGCGGGTCTGTCCATTGGCATGAGTAAAGCGCAGGTCTATCGCCGCATCGTGTTGCCTCAGGCCATGCTGAATGCGCTGCCAGCGACGGGGAACACCTTTATTTCCCTGATTAAAGATACTTCGGTGGCCTTTGCGCTGGGTGTCTCCGAGCTGTTCGCGGAAGGCAAGATGATTGCCGCTGAATCTCTGCGTTTCTTTGAGACCTTCCTGGTCGTGGGTCTGATTTACTGGATGGTGATTGTGGTTTACGCCTGGCTGCAAAAACAGCTTGAGAAGAAACTGAATCACTCGCTACAGCGATAAGGGGCTGACATGATCAGTGTAAAGAATCTTTCTAAACGCTTTGGCGATCAGGTGGTGTTGAACAACATTAGTCTGGATATCGCGAAAGGCGAAGTTGTTGCCATCATCGGCCCATCCGGTTCAGGTAAATCCACGCTACTGCGCTGCCTAAATCTGCTGGAAACGCCAGAGTCAGGCACGATTGAAATTGGCGAACAAATGCTGGATACGCATCGTTATTCCTCCAAGGAGGCCTACGCGCTGCGCCGTCAAACGGCGATGGTATTCCAGAGCTATAACCTATTTAAGAACAAGACGGCGCTGGAGAATGTAACGGAAGCGCTGATTGTCGTGAAAAAAATGCCGAAGAAGCAGGCGGATGAAATCGGTCTGGCGTTGCTGGAACAGGTTGGCCTGCTGCCGCAGGCGGCGCAGTATCCGGTGACGTTATCCGGCGGGCAGCAGCAGCGTGTGAGTATTGCTCGTGCGCTGGCGGTCGATCCGAAAGCCATTTTGTTTGATGAACCGACCTCGGCACTGGATCCAGAAAGGGTACACGAAGTGCTTCAGGTGATTCAGAAGCTGGCGAAAAACGACACCACGATGGTGATCGTTACCCATGAAATGCAGTTTGCCAAAGAAGTGGCTGACCGCGTGATCTTCATGGCAGACGGTCACATCGTTGAGGAAGGCCCGGCGGAGCAGGTGATCAGCTTCTCAGATAACCCGCAAACCCAGCGTTTCCTGCGTCAGTTGACCAAGCTGCCTGAGCCGCTTGAGTACGATATTTAACGCACACGTAGACATACCTGCACGCCTGAACAAGGCCGCCCCGTCAGACGGGGCACGATAATGTGGAGCAAGAATTGATGAGAACAGCACCTCAGCACGAGCCTCTGGCTCAGTTTATTCAGGCGTTTCGCCACGATTTACACCGCAATCCTGAACTGTCGAATCAGGAGTTCGAAACGACGAAAAAGATTCGTGCGGTATTGGAAAAAGAAGGGATTCGCGTCCTCGATCTACCATTGAAAACTGGTCTGGTCGCGGAAGTCGGTGGCCTACAGGATGGCCCACTGGTCGTGGTGCGTTCGGACATCGACGCCCTGCCGATTGAGGAAGAGTCTGGCGTAGAATTCACGTCGCTCAACAAAGGGGTGATGCACGCCTGCGGTCATGACTTTCACTCTTCCGCTGCGTTGGGTGCGGCGATCCTGCTGAAGAAAATCGAGCCGGAACTGAAAGGCACGGTGCGGATTTTGTTCCAGGCGGCTGAAGAGACTGGGCTGGGCGCACCGGAAGTGATTGCTGTCGGTGCGTTGGACAATGCGGTAGCGATTTTCGGTATTCACAACGATCCGACGTTGCCTGTTGGCGTCATCGGTGGGAAAGACGGTGCATTGACGGCGGGTGTTGACCGCTTTGAGATCAAAATTGCGGCGAAAGGCTGCCACGCCGCGAAGCCGCATGAAGGCAACGATCCGATAATCATTTTGGGTCAGTTGATTTCTGCGGTGCAAACCATCATCAGTCGCACGGTGTCGTCCGATAATAACGCGGTGGTGTCAATTACTCAGGTACATAGCGGCAGCACTTGGAACGTTATTCCCGATACGGCCTATGTTGAAGGTACGGTCCGAACGTTCAATCAGGACGCGCGTGATTTAATTGAACAGCGCTTCCGCCAAATCGTTTCGGGTATCGCCAGCACCTTTGGCGCGGAAATTGAGTTCCTGTGGCATGCAGGGCCGCCATCGGTGATCAATACGCCAGAGTGGGTTGAGTTTGCGCTGAACGTGGCAAGTGACGAAGGGTTTGAAGCACGCCGTGTGGAAGCCAGCCCGATTGGTGAAGATTTTGCGTTCTATCAGCAGAAACTGCCGGGTACTTTCATGATGGTTGGCTCCGGCGGACCTTATGCACTACACCACCCGAAATTCCGCGTTGACGACAGCGCACTGTTCCCAACGGCACACTATCTGTATCAGGTCGCGAAACAGAGTTTAGAGCAGCTCTCTTCTCGCTAATTCCTGATTGCTTAATGCTATCCGCGTCGGTTTTCCGACGCGGATATTTTTTGCCTATTAATGGCTCAGAATCTGATCCAGGAACTGGCGCGTGCGCGGGTGTGATGGCGTGTTGAAGAAGTCCTGCGGCGGAGCGGATTCAACGATGCTACCGTCGGCCATCAGAATCACCTTGTCAGCGACCGTCTTGGCAAAGCCCATCTCATGGGTGACGACGATCATCGTCATACCGGATTCCGCCAGATCGAGCATCACATCCAACACTTCTTTAATCATCTCTGGATCCAGCGCTGAAGTGGGTTCGTCAAACAGCATGATTTCCGGCTGCATACACAGCGCCCGGGCAATCGCCACACGCTGCTGTTGGCCGCCAGAGAGCTGGAGCGGGAATTTATGTGCCTGATTGGCGATATGCACCTTCTCCAGATAGTGCATCGCTAAATCGATGGTTTCCTGCTTCTTACGCTGTTTGACCAGCGTCGGGCCAATCGTCAGGTTATCCAGCACGCTCAGATGGGGAAACAGGTTGAACTGCTGGAACAGCATACCGATGCCGGAGCGCACGCGGTTGATGTTCTTGATGTTGTCGTTAACTTCGATGCCATTCACGCGGATATGGCCGTCGTGGTGCTCTTCCAGTCGGTTAATACAGCGGATGAGTGTGGATTTACCTGAACCAGAAGGGCCGCAAATCACCACGCGCTCGCCTTTCTGTACGTTCAGCGTCACGTTATTCAACGCCTGAAATGCGCCATACCATTTGCTGACAGCGTTGATCTCAATGATGACGTTATTGTCTGTAACTACTTGGTTTGTAACTAAAGTGTCTGCGGCTAAGCTCATGGTAACCAAGCTCCTGTCGGTGTTTTCATCAACGGCTACTGCTTAACCGTGATACGTTTCTGGGTTACGGCTGGCATCGATGCGTTTTTCCACCCACAGCGCGTAGCGTGAGAGCAGGAAGCCAAACAGCAGATAGATAGCCGAGATAAAAATATAGGTTTCAATGTAATAGCGCCGCCATAGCGGATCCTGCATCACTGAGCTGGTGGCGGTGAGGATGTCAAACAGTCCGATAATGATGACAAACGAGGTGTTCTTCATGGCGGCGATAATATGGTTGGTCATGGCGGGCAGGCAGATGCGCAGCGCCTGCGGCAGGATGATTTTGGTCGTCGTGTGCCAGTAGCTGAGATTGAGCGCCATCGCCGCTTCGTATTGCCCGCGCGGGACGGACTGTAAACCGCCGCGAATGACCTCGGCCTGATAGCAGGCGAAAAACAACGCGATGCCGATAATGATGCGCAGCAGCTTGTTGATTTCCATACCTGCGGGCAGAAACAGCGGGAAGACGTTAACGGCGACGAATAGGATCGTGATGAGCGGTACGCCGCGCAGGCCTTCGATGAAAACAACGGACAGGCCGCGTAGGAAAGGCAACGGTGAGCGCCGCCCCAGTGCCAGCAAAATCGAAACGGGCATACCAATGACGACGGTGCCGCTAAATAACAGGAGCGTTAGCGGCAGGCCACCCCATTCGCTGGAAGGCACGTAAGATAAGCCAAATAAACCGCCGGACATCAGGATGGCAATGGCGACTACCGCGATGATCCACAGCGGTAAGAGGATGCGCGAATGCCAGAAACGGGGCATCAGTGACAGACCGAGAGCCAGAAACCAGATCCCCATTGCCAGTACCAGACGCCAGTGTTCATCGTAAGGGTAAAGGCCAAACAGGATGGGGCGATGTTTTTCCACGATCACTGCCCAGCAGGCACCGGCGGCGGCACGACAGACGTCTGGGTCGGTGGTGTACCACACGGCATCGAGAATGCCCCAGTGCAGCAGTTTATTACCGATGATCCACATCAGCACCACCAGTAGCAGCGTGAGTATAGTTTGCGGCATGCTGCTGAACAGATGGCGGTGCATCCACAGCAGCGGCGTGCGCAGGCGGCTGGGAACGGTGGAGAGTGACTGTACCGGAAATAACATTCAGTGTTCCTCAACGCTCTTTGATGGCGACGGCGCGGTTAAATAGATTCATCAGCAGCGAGGTCACGATGCTGACTGTCAGGTAAACCACCATCATGATGGCAATCACTTCGAGCGCCTGACCGGTTTGATTCATCAGCGTGTTGCTGATGTTCGCCAGCTCTGGGTAACCGACCACGACCGCGATCGAACTGTTTTTTGATAGGCTGACATACTGGCTGGTCAACGGTGGAACGATGACGCGCATTGCCTGTGGAATGATGATGTGGCGCATCATGTGCCAGGGCGAAAAGGACAGCGCACGTGCCGCTTCCAACTGGCCTTTGGGGATAGACTGAATCCCCGCACGCACGATTTCCGCGATAAACGCTGAGGAATAGAGCGCAATACCGAGCAACAGTGCCGTGAATTCAGGGCTGACGGTAAAGCCGCCACGGAAGTTAAAACCGCGCAGGATTGGGCGATCAAGTTCTGCTGGTGCGCCGGAAATCCACCAGACTAGCAGCGGTAGCCCGATGAACGCGACGAGTGTCAGGCGGCCTGTCGGCAGAGAGCGCCCCCGGCTTTCCCGAATATAGCGCGCCACGCGGTTCAGGATCAGGGAAATTAGGGCGGCGGCGAGTAGGGCGATTCCGCTCAACAGCCAGCCGTGATGCGCCGCGGGAACGGCAAAAGACAGCCCGCGATTGGTCAGGAAGCCCAGGCTGCCAAGCTCGATAGCATCGCGTGGTGAGGGCAGGTTACGGATAACCACCGACCAGAAAATTACCTGCAAGATCACCGGAATATTGCGCATCATTTCGATATATCCCCCGGCAAGCCGCGCCAGCAGCCAGTTGCGGGAGACGCGGGCGATACCAACGGAGAAGCCCAGCAGCGTAGCAAGCACGATACCGCATAGCGTAACGTACAGGGTATTCAATAAACCGACGCCAAGCGCACGCAGATAGCTGTCGCGTGGGGTAAACGCGATGAGCTTTTCACCAATCTCAAACTGTGCGGTGTGGTCGAGGAAGCCAAATCCTGTCGCGATATTTTGTGAGCGTAGATTTTCGACTACGTTGGCGTACAGCCAGTAGCTGAACGCGACGATCAGAAGGCCGAGCAGGCACTGATAAATCCAGGCACGTAGGGATTTGCTGCCAAAGGCGTTCAACAGGTGGCGCGAGTGAGATGGCGTTCCTGACCACGGTGTGGCTGAGGCTGGTAGTAGCGTCTTGTCTGATGATTTCATTACCGGCGGTCTTTTCTTCTGGTCGTTGCCGATTCTCAACACACCCAATGACGGTAGTGTCTGAATAGGGCGGTATGGCATCAGCCCGAACCTTTCCGAGCTGACGCCAACAGTGTGGTGAATTAACGAATGGGCAGGCCGTAGAGCAGACCGCCTTTCGTCCAGAGATTATTCAGATCGCGCTCTAACGGTGCCGGGGTGTCTGGCCCGAAATGGCGGTTATAAATATCGCCGTAATTCCCTACCTGCTTAATCAGGTTGTAAGCCCACTGGTTATTCAGTCCCAGTTTTTGGCCGTAGTCTCCCGTGGTGCCAAGCAGTGCCTGTACATCCGGGTCTGTTGATTTGAGTTTGCTGTCTACGTTCTGTTGGCCGATTTCCATCTCTTCCGCATTGAACGTGGCGTAAACCACCCATTTCACGATGTCGTACCATTGGTCATCGCCCTGACGAACCGCCATTGCCAGCGGCTCTTTTGAGTAAATCCCCGACAGAATCACGTGGTCCGCGGGTTTTTCCGCATCAAAGGTACGCACGCCAGGCAGAGCGACTTTATCGCGAGCGATGACGTCGCAACGTCCGGACAGATAGGCTGCGACATACTCTTTATTGTTCTCAATGACCACTGGGGTGTAATGCAGGTTGCGTGACGCAAAAATCTGCGCGACGTTGCGTTCGGTGCTGCTGCCCGGCGTGATGCAGACGGTTGCGCCGTCCAGATCTTCCACCGTCTTCACATTGGCACTGGTGCGCACCATGAAGCCGGTTCCGGTATAGAAAGTCGGCGGTGCGAAGTTCAACCCAAGCGAGGTGTCGCGAGATAAATCAGCGGTGATATTGCGTGATAGCACGTCCACTTCACCTGACTGAATTGCCGGGAAACGCTGTGCGGTGGAAAGGGCGGCAAAACGTACTTTGCTGGCATCGCCAAAAATAGCGGCGGCTAACGCACGGCAATAATCGACGTCCAGCCCGGTCCACTGCCCTTTGCTATCAATTGCGGAAAAACCGTGACGTGCCGGATGCACGCCGCAAACCAGCTCGCCGCGTGCTTTGATCTTTTTGAGCGTTTCGCCGTTTCCTGCGTCAGCGGCATTGGCGTGAGCAACAGGCAGCAGCAGCCCCCCTAAAGTCAGCGCTGTGGCGGTTGTCAATGAGAGTAGTTTTCGCAGCATAAGTATCCTCAGAATGGTCGGTGTTGTTTTATGCCCGTCAGATTTCAAGCCGGCTGCAACTCGAATTACTCAGGGGCTAATTTGTTGTAATTAATTGTTTTTATTGTGATGCGTTCTTTTGTATACAAATGTTCTCAATGTTGCCTGTAAATGGCAAATAGCATATTTCTCTATCTAAAGCTGAATAATGGATATAGCTATTTCGGGGATGATGTGAAGGAGAAAAGAGAGCGGAGCCTTGCATGATGAACAAGGCACTGGCGGGATGATTTAGCGGGCAAGTAGCCCTTGTACACCTTGCCACATGAGCTGCGCACTGAGGATCAACATGGTGAGGCGAAAGGTCGTGCGGAAGAGTTTTTCTGGCAAATTATCCAGCAGGCGTGTACCCAACCAGGTGCCCAATACACCGCTGACAATCATTGCCGCCAGCATCGGTAGCCAGTCGTGATAGGCAAATCCCATCATTCCGAATGCCAGTATCTTTAGACCGTGTTGTAACACCATGCAGAGCGCGTGCGTGGCAATAAGCGGCTTTTTAGTTACCCCTTGCGAACTGATCAACCCAGCGACCATGGGGCCTGTTGCACCGACGACCATGGTGCCAAGACTGGTGAGCGCACCGCCCAGAATAAAGAACAAGCGATTAACCGGTTTTGGTGCGGTGCGTTTACGGAAAACTGACCACAGAATGAAACTGGCCAGCGCGATCTTTGCCACACTGTCTGGGAGCCAGACGGCGACGGGCGCACCCAGTGCGATGCCAATGACGCTGCCGATAAAAAACCACAGCGCCAGCGGCCAGACGATATACAAACGTTGAATCAGGCTGCGGCTCAGGTTGGAACCGAGCTGGACGATACCGTGAACCGGCAGCAGGCTGCTGACTGGCATCCCTAGACCCATTATTGCCAGTAGTGTGACGCCGCCGCCCAGTCCTAGCGCGGCCGTTAATGCCGATGTCAGAAAACTGCAAAAAACCAGTACACCAGCAAAGAGTGGCGAAATGTCGGGTGGAACAAGATGTAACATGGTGAAAGCTATCCCTGTGTCGCGCATGGTTAAACAGACGAGGCGAAAAATGATCATGCCTGATGCGATTAATGCGTATCAAGCATCCTTTCCGCCGTTAACGATAATCGTCGCGCAACAGTCGTTGATACAACGCCGCTGCCTCGCTGCGCGGAAAAAGCTGACTGGCGCAGTCGATAAACTTCTCCGCAATCAGATTGTCCGGCAACGGATTCTCTGCACTGGAGCCTAGCGCGCCTGCCACACGACGGTGATAAGTGCGGCCATCACGGGTCACTAATGTGACGTGTGCCGTGTGCGTGGTGCTCTCGTCATGACAGATCAGTTCAACACGTGCCATCAGCGATTGTGTCGTGGGATCGTGCAGCGCCGCCTCGTCAATAAAGTCGTCCAACGTCAACTTCCCCTGTACCCAGGCGCGGGCGATGCAGTAGTGCAGGCTGAATTTCCCTGCCAGCGGCGTATCCGGCGTTGGAATGTTGATGTGCGGAAAGCGAATAGGGTGGATGGCAATCTGAATTCGATCCAGCGATTCGGGATTCAGTCCGGTTTCCTCGCGCAGTGCCAGCAGCCCGTCCAGCGGTGCCAGAATGGCGTAGCAGCAGGGGAAGTATTTAAAATTGTTCCCTTTTATAGGATCGAGAATGTGGGACGGCGCAGACCAGGGGTCGGTTAACGGCGTGGTGTCGACGTTTTCATCTGAGCGGTTGTAGACGTTGAAATAGCCGTGGTGATGTTCAAACGCGGTATCACCCGCGCTGTATCCCTGACGCGCCAATAATACTGCCATGACGGCGCTGCGATTGGCGTGACCGACCGCCAGTGATTTCGTCTGGCTACCAAAGTTGGATTTGATGCCGGAGGCCAGCGACGCGGTAATAGCAAAGGCGGTCGCTGTTTCCTCTTCGCTAAGTTTCAACAAGACTGCGCAGGCGGCTACACCAGCGAAGATGCCGACAGAAGTTGTCGGGTGCCAGCCGTTGCGATACTGAAAAGGGCTGACGGCTTTGCCCATGCGTACCGCAGTTTCATAACCGCACAGATAGGCGTGTAGGATTGTTGCACCGCTGGCTTCCTGCTCGTCTGCCAATGCCAGCAAAGCTGGGAGCACGGCGACGGAAATATGCCCGTGCAGCCAGGAATTGGAATCGTCGAAATCGAGTAAATGTGCGGATGTGCCGTTTAATAATGCCGCATCCAGCGCGTTGAGTTTGAGGTCTGTACCGAAAATCCTGCTTTTCCCTACGGTGGCTGATGGAACGATCACCGCTCTGAGTTTTTGCGCACCGTCTTGAATCCCTCCAGCGAGCGTGACGCCCAGCGTATCAATTATGGCGGTTCGTGCGTGTGCCAAGACGTCGGCAGGGAACGTCTGGCGAGAAAATTCCAGCAGATTATGGGCAAGCTGGCGGGCAATGGTCATGAAAGCATCCTGTTATTATCGTGAGACTTTTTATATCGAATTGTTTAGGTCGAACTGAAATTGACTATCCTGCTAATAATTCAGTAAGAATGGCAAGCGAGCCCGGCTGCTCAAAGTGGAAGGCGGCCTGATAGAGCCGATCGCTACGGGTTTCCCCTAATAGGGGAATAGTCAGGGCATCAAATTTGGCGCGCAGCTCGGCGTCGGTCAGTGGATTTTGCGGATGACCGCGATACACGTCGGTTTCTGCATACAGTTTTTCGCCGTCTTCCAGTTCGATATCGATAAACGCGGAGCTGGCCGACTGCCCCTCTACTGCGTCGATCTGTAAGCGCGACAGCAACTGGCGCGGTGCGGGATCGTCAACGGTGCGCTGCGTGAAGTCCGTATCGTTGAGGCGATAGCCGCTCAGCGCCAGCGCAATACAGTGCGGAATACTAAATTTACTCTCTAGCGGCGTTTGCGGGTTGGCGATCCCGGCGTTCACCATTCCCATCGGGTGGACTTTGGCATGAATACGGGCGATAGCGCGGCCTTTCAACTGTGGGAAGAGTTTAAGCGCCGTTTCGATGGATGCGTGGGTTCCTCGGCAACTGGCATACAGCTTGTAGCCGTTACCTAATAGCTCCCAACTGTCGCCAAAATCGAGCGTCGGGATGACGGCGCTGCCATCCTGCACAAAGGTTTGCACCCAGCCATCGGCTTCGTAAAAATGATGGGCGGCGATAAAGCCTTCATCCGCCAGCTCTGCTGCTGTGATGCCATCCATTGCCGCTTTGCCAGCATGGAATGGTTTACCGTGCGTGCCGGATGATTTCTGTAATCCTCCCATCATGGTTGCAGCCGCACCCAATGCGTTGGCGATTGCATTGGGATTAAGGTGCAAAATGGAAGCCGCGACAGCGGCGGCTCCCGCACGCCCGACAATCGATGTCGGGTGAAAACCGCGACGTTGCAGGTTACGACCTACTCCGGGCACCCAGCCGCCGCCCAGTTTTGCCATCACTTCAAATCCGGTAATAAAAGCGATAAGCGTCGTGCGCTCGTCCGCGCTGTAGTGTTGCGCCATTGCCAGCGCTGTCGACCAGCAGGGGCCGCTAGGGTGGCCCGCGCCAGCCGGATGCGTATCGTCATAATCGGCAGCATGAGAAAGTGTGCCGTTGATCAGTGCTGCCAGCGCGGGTGTGGTTTTCGTTCCGAGGATAACTTGCGCATGACCCTGCGCCTGCCAGCGTTGTGCCACGCGCTGAACCGCGCAGGCCGCGTTATCTCCTACGGCACCAATAGCGACGCCCAGATAGTCAATGAGCGCTCGCTTAGCCTCATGCCAGACGGCATCGGGGATTGTCATCGTGGGCGCGGTGTGAATAAACTGGCTGAGCGCGTTGCCGCGAGGAAACGTCGGTGTAGCTGGCATCGTAGGAACTCCTTAGGCAAAAACGCGATGACATTGCCAGTACCGCCAAACGGGTCTTGGGATGCGCGTTTTGTCTTGTTGAATGCATTTGTATACAGTGTGTGGTGAAAGCATATTCAATCGCTCATTCAGTGACAAAGACGCTTTTTCGCTAAGCTAAGCACAAAATATGCGATACGACAGCTTGATAAAGGCAGGGCGTCGGGCAAACTTGAATTTTTCTCAATACATGACGATCCGTGGCGCAGCGTGCACATGTGAGCAGCCTAAAGACGCCATCTGTGCGTGGCCTTGTACTGACCGTCAACCATATATCAAGGGATTATGAACTTAACACTTAACGACAAAGAGCTGGCGTTGTCGCCGTTCGAGATACTGATTAGCGCAATCGAGAAAGGTGAGCTGTTGCCTGGCGAACGTTTGCAGGAAACACGGTTGGCGCAGCAATTTGGGCTCAGCCGCACGCCGATTCGTGAGGCGCTGCACCGGCTTGAAGCGCTAGGATTGGTGGAACCGGGCCCTCAGCGCGGGCTGATGATTGCTCAGATCAGCTATGAGCGACTGCGCCAGCTTTTCGCCGTGCGTGAAGGGTTGGAACGGTTGGCGATGGAACTGGCCGTGGCATCTGCTTCAACGGAAGAACTGGAGCTGTTGCAGGATATGGTTAAAGTGGAGAAAACGCTTACTGACAGTCGGCAATTGCACGATCACAACCGTCTTTTTCACCGGCAGATTTATCGAGCGACCCATAATCCCTATCTAAATGAAATGCTGGAAAATTTGCGTATTCATCTGTCGCTACTGCGCGGAACCACCTATGAGTCGCCGGAGCGTACCGAAGAGGCGAGGCGTGAACACCAGGCGATTGTGGAAGCGTTAGTTCGGCGTGATAAGGATGCGGCACAAGAGGCTGCCTGCCAGCATATTCGTAACGGCTATCGCGCCCGGTTAAGCATGTTGAATCAACAGCTTTGATAGGGCTGTCGGAAAAGCACGACACGTGGGGGGATCTGATGTCTCAAAAAGGAGACATTTAATTCTTTGATTAATAATGATTAATACTTTATCTGACAAATTCGTCTCTGAATGGCGACAGTTTTTGTGAGCCCGATCTCGTTTTTGTCGCCGACAGTGTCTTGACCTTTCTTCCAGCCAATAATAAAAATAGTATTTATTATTAGCTGGTTATCATGATTTTATGAAGCATTAGTAATAACATTATGCATGTTGGCATAATTTATGCTTAAATAAGCGTGTAGATGCTCATTCCACCTTCTATGCTTGCTTCGGCTTCATAATCCTGGGAATGACGCAGAGCCAATTTGAGGTGCCTATCGTCCAACTCCAGATGAAGATGCAAATCTCCATCGGGCTTTCCGGACATAACGTTGAGTGAGGCACCATTCTGTTGTCTGACAGACCTGATGTTTTCAACGCTTACCGTTTATCGGTAAGCGTTTTTTTTCGTCTGATGAAAATGTTCGGGCACAGCCTGCTATCGAAACATAAAAAATAATAAGGCCCCAAAGAAGGAGCCTTATAAAGGGATGATACCGTGGTTAGTGGGCTGGTTGCTGTAGCGTGAGCAATAGCCCTTCGTGCCGCATTTGCGCCGCTTCATCCGGCAGATGTAGCCGTTCCAGCGCATCGGCACGCCAGGCATAATCATAAGCGTCTGGTCGCTGTTCTAATGCGTTGCGGAAGGCATCGCTGGCCTGCTGCCATTCGCCGTGTTTCATCAGCAACTGGCCTAACGTGCTGTTTAACAGCGGTGTTGCACCCTGCTGCTTGATGTACTGATACAGCATTTTTTCCAATTGTTCTGGGTTACCGGCTTTAAGACGTGGCATCAGCAGGATCAAACGCTCGTCATATTGGCGTTTGAGACCATCGAGAATGATCTTCTGGGCAGTATCATGATCGTCACACTCGATCAAATGCTCAGCCATCGCGATCTGAAGTGGGATCTCATGACGCACTTTGCGGCTCTGATTATTCCACCATGATTTCAGCCCTTCGCTGCCACCATCCGCCATCGCCTGGTTCATCAAGCCGATATAAGCCTGCTGCTGTAGATCCAGCAAACGCGCTTCAGGGTACAGATTGATCTTGCGCATCACAGGCAGAATATCCAGCAGTGCGCTATAGGCGTGAGTGCGCAGGAAAGCTTGTTCCGCTAAACGCAGTACTTCAGGGTGACGGGGTGCGACTTCCAGCAATTTGTCTACGCCGTGACGTGCAGCATGATCTTCATTACGCGCTAGCTGAATACGCACGCGCGTAATATCGACTGGAAGCTGATCGGTATCTGCTACTTCGGCGGCACGCTCCAGGTATTGCTTGGTACGGAATTCGTCACCGCGCTGCTGTGCGGCTTCGGCTGCCAGAAGGTAGTTAACCACGGGCTGCTCGGCATGATCGGCATTGCGAGTTAGCAGTTTCTCTACCTGCAAATAATCCCCTTCGGCCAGTTTGAGCAGTGCGGCTTTGGTTTGTTTTCTGGCACGGCTGCGTTTGCGGCCGAGGAACCAGCCGCGTGTACGGGAGCCAGTGCGAAAGATGCGGCGCAGCAGCCACTCCACCGCCAGAAAGGCGAGAAAAAACAGCACCAGCATAATAACCATAGCGGTCACGCTGGTTTGAATGTCATAGTCATCCGTCTGAATCAGGACGTAGCCCTGGTGGCCTGCGACGATCGGGCCGATCACCACGCCTGCGATCAGAACCAGGAACAGCAATAAGACCTTCAGCATGTTCACTCTCCTTGCTGTGTGGCTGGCGCCTGAGCCAGTAGGTTACGAACGCGCGTTTGCATCAGTTTTTCCAACAGCGCCTGACTTTGTAACTCGGCTGGGACATCGAGTGAAACCGACTGCTGGCTTAAGGCATCGAGCTGATCCAAAAAGGCCTGCGTCGTGGGGTCGGTGGTATTGAAGTAGGCGCGAACCCAGGTTGCTGCCGTTTCTAGTGACTGTTTGTACACTTCATTCTGGTGACGAGGAATGGCCTGTGCGGCAACCAACAGACGTGAACGGATGTTCTCACGCAGATACACATCCTGATTCGGTGCCAGCAGCGGTTCAGCGGCGCTGTCACGGCGGCGAATGGTGATGAAATCAGCCATGAAATTGTGCCAGCTTTTGCTCAAATTCTGACGCCACTCGCTCAATGAAGCGGATAGCTCGGTGCTGTTAGCGTCCATCGGAGCGTCATCGGCGTTGTTGTCAGCGAGTTGCAAGTTGTCCAACTGGTCAGTGAGCTGATTCACTTTCAGGATGATGCCGTCAAAATCGACTTGGCTAACGCCAGCCAGCGCCCCGATATCGTGGGTCAGGGCGCGGCGAATTTCTATCAGGCTGGGATCGTTCATTTCCGCCAGACTGGCATCTGCGCTTTTCAGCAATGCGCCTGCGGTGGTGACGTCTTTATCGCTCCACAGCTTACGTCCTGCCAGTTTTACCAGAAAATCTGCCTGAGCGATTAGCCAGGTATTGGTGTCATGGCTGGAAAGCGCCGCCAGCTTATCGCGCAATGCATCTGATTGACGCGTTAGCGCCTCAAGGCGCTGTGTGGCGGTGTCCTGTGCTTTGCTTTGCTGCTGTTGAGCGTCCAGCCACTGCTGCTGTTCCTGCTTGTGCTGCTGTTGCAAGGCGTTTAGCTGTGATTCCAGACGTTGAAGCGAAGCGGTTTCCCGTTGTGCCTGCTGGTGGCCGTGATAATACAATCCCGCGCCTATTGCCAGCGCAATCACGATGGCGATCGCCCCAAGCACGGCACCACTGCGCTTGGGCTGCGGTACGGGATCTTGCTGCTGATGAGCGGGTTCAACCCGTTCAGCAACCTCGTCGGATGGAGCTGTGGGGGTATGGTGTTCCGTCATAATGGTACATCCCATGATCAGGTTTATTGTAGTGCGCGCACGAGCGCATCGTTATCGGCGTTATCGGCCACCCGGATATCATGCCAGCCGAGCTGACGCGCTTGTTCTGCCAGTCGTTCGCTAACGACGATCAACTGGCAGCCAAGTAGCCAGGAAGCCCGATAGTAATCAGGTACTAAAGTATAGATCCGTTGTAGCATTTCTCCGCTGGTAATCACCAGTTTGTCGATGCCTATTTGCTGCCAGTGGCGGCTTTGTTCCGAGCCATCATAGTGAACATCTCGGCGCTGATAGCATTCACAGTAGGTTACCTGTGCGCCCCGCTCAGTCAACGTTTCACCTAGCAGCTCCCTTCCGCCGTTGCCGCGCAGTAATAGCGCTCGTTTCCCTGCAACATCTTGTAACTCAGGAAGTTGCAATAGCGTTTCGCTGGTTTCACGTTCAGGCGGGTAGATGACAGGGTGTGCGCTGATTTTATGTAAAGCCAGTGCCGTCGTGCGGCCAATGGCATAATAAGCGAGGTGGGCAGGCCAGCTTGTGCCCGTGCGCGTCAGCATGGGATCGGCGTAATGAATCGCGTGTTGTGAGAGCGCAAACACCAGGTCGTCGGTGTGTAGGGCTTGTAATTGCGCAGGCAGACCAGCGAGTTCTCGTCCAGGCGAAAACTCGATCAGCGGGCTGTGCCAGGCGTGGTAGCCGAGCTTTCTTAAACGGGTCACCAGTTGTTCGCCAGTGGGTGACGGACGGGTAACCAGAATCGTCATGATGAACTTGACCCTTGATAAACGGCCTGAAGGATGGCGCTGGCCCCTTTCGCTAACAGCTCTTCAGCCAAGGCAATGCCGATTTTTTCAGCGTCAACGACGCTTCCTTTACGTTCACCGACAATCATCTGGCTGCCATCCGGTGCACCAACCAGCGCACGCAACCATAACGTATTGCCTTCCAGTTCGGCGTAGCTGCCAATCGGCACCTGACAGCCGCCTTCAAGGCGCACATTCATCGCGCGTTCAGCCAATACGCGTGCGGCGGTATCGGTGTGATTGAGTGGGGCAAGGAGTTGGCGAATGCGATCGTCATCCAAACGGCATTCGATGCCGATAGCGCCTTGTCCGACGGCAGGCAGAGACTCTTCCGGGCTTAACGCACAGCGGATGCGTTCTTCAAGCCCGAGGCGTTTCAGACCTGCGACAGCAAGAATAATGGCGTCATACTCGCCGTTGTCCAGTTTTGACAGACGCGTACCGACATTGCCGCGCAAATCACGAATCACCAGATCGGGACGTCGGGCGCGCAGTTGGCACTGGCGGCGCAGGCTGGAGGTGCCGACACAACTGCCTTGCGGTAATTGGTCGAGGCTGTCGTAATGATTGGAAACAAAAGCGTCGCGTGGGTCGTCACGTTCACAAATGGTGGTCAGGCCAAGGCCATCGGGAAATTCGACAGGCACATCTTTCATGGAATGAACGGCGATATCGGCGCGCCCTTCAAGCAGCGCGAGTTCCAGCTCTTTAACAAACAATCCCTTACCGCCAACCTTTGCCAGTGGCGTATCCAGAATGATGTCGCCGCGGGTCACCATCGGCACAAGTTCCACGGATAAATCGGGGTAGAGATGGTTCAAACGCTGCTGAACATATCGTGCTTGCCATAAGGCCAGCGGGCTTTGTCGGGTGGCAATTCTAATAATATTGGCTAACATGCTTGATACCGTTTTTATCATTTTCCGCCATCGTATCACTGATGGTGCGTTGGTGTCAGGTTGTGGGCATTAGCGGCGCGCCTTTAAAACGGTCTGAAATTCGGGTGCCGCATACATAGAGATACTCTAAATAATTCAAGTTTCAGGCAGGCGGCAAGCGAGGGAATCCCGATGAGCTTACTCAAGTAAGTGATTCGGGTGAGTGAACGAAGCCAACGCACATGCAACTTGAAGTATGACGAGTAAGAAGCCGTGCTGATGAAGTCGGGTAGAAAAATTCCTAATAAAGCAAGATAGATAAGTCTAACTTTCTTTACTTTCTTTACGCCCAATCAGCAAGGTGTTAAATTGATCACGTTTCCAGCAATAATTCGCCAAACATTCTTCTAATTTTATCATTGGCGAGTTTGGAACACGGGGTTTTTCTAGGCACTGGGATAAATCAGGCGAAGCGTCTTGTACTTCTACATCGAGACTTTGAAGCAAAGACTGGATGCGATCAACCAACTGCGTGTTGACCGTGCTCTGGGAGCAATGAAGCCCGCTTTTCAGCAGGTTTACAGTCTTCTGCCCATTTTATTACATCATCATCACCCGTTGATGCCCGGCTACCTTGAAGGCAAGGTGCCTCACGGTATCTGCACTCACACGCCTGATGAAAAGCAGCAACAGTACCTTGATGGCATCGCGTTGCGCTGGGGCCAGTTTGACCGCTCTCATCCGCAGGGCGAGCTGCCGATCACGGGCATCTATTCAATGGGGAGCACCTCGTCTATCGGGCAGAGCTGTAGCTCCGATCTCGATATCTGGGTGTGCCATCAATCCTGGCTGGATAGCGAAGAGCGCCAACTCCTACAGAAAAAATGTACGCTGCTGGAGCAGTGGGCTGCGGCGCAGGGCGCTGAGGTCAGCTTCTTCCTGATGGATGAAAGCCGCTTCCGCCACAATGAAAGCGGTAGCCTGAGCGGTGAAGACTGCGGCACCATGCAACACATCCTGCTACTCGACGAATTTTACCGCACCGCTGTGCGTATGGCGGGTAAACGTATTCTGTGGAATATGGTGCCGGTCGAAGAAGAATCCCACTACGATGAATATGTGCTGTCGCTGTACTCACAGGGAGCGCTGGCACCGAACGAGTGGATGGATTTAGGCGGATTAAGCACGCTGTCGGCGGAAGAGTATTTCGGTGCGAGCCTTTGGCAGCTCTACAAAAGTATCGATTCCCCGTATAAAGCCGTGCTGAAAACGCTGCTGTTGGAAGCCTATTCCTGGGAATACCCGGATACCAGTCTGCTTTCGACTGAAATTAAAAAACGTCTGCATGATGGTGAGATCGTCTCTTTCGGCCTCGATCCTTACTGCATGATGTTGGATCGCGTGACGCACTATCTGACGGCGATCAACGATCCCACGCGTCTCGATCTGGCGCGTCGATGTTTCTATTTAAAAGTGTGTGAAAAGCTCTCCAGAGAACAAGCCTGTGTCGGCTGGCGTCGTCAGATTCTGAGCCAACTGGTGCAGGAATGGGGCTGGAGCGACGAGCATCTGGCGATGCTGGATAACCGCGCTAACTGGAAAATTGAACAGGTACGCGAAGCGCATAATGAATTGCTGGATGCGATGATGCAGACCTATCGCAACCTGATCCGCTTCGCCCGCCGCAATAATCTGAGCGTCAGCGCGAGCCCGCAGGATATCGGTGTATTGACCCGTAAACTGTATGCCGCGTTTGAAGCGCTGCCGGGTAAAGTTACCCTGCTGAACCCACAAATTTCTCCCGATTTGTCGGAGCCGAATTTAACCTTTATTTATGTTCCGCCGGGTCGTGCGAATCGTTCAGGCTGGTATCTGTACAATCAGGCACCGTCGATGGATGCGATCGTTAGCCATCAGCCGCTGGAATATAACCGCTATCTGAACAAACTGGTGGCATGGGCCTATTTTAATGGTCTGCTGACGCCGAGCACGCGCCTGTATATTAAAGGCAACGAGCTGTGTGACATCACGCGTCTGCAAGCGCTGGTGGACGATGTGGCTGGCCATTTCCCACTGCGTTTGCCTGCACCCACACCGAAGGCGCTGTATAGCCCGTGTGAAATTCGTCACTTGGCGATTATCGTTAATCTGGAACACGATCCGACCGCGGCTTTCCGTAACCAGGTCGTGCATTTCGATTTCCGTCATCTGGATGTGTTCAGCTTCGGCCAGCAGCAGCAGTGTCTGGTTGGCAGCATCGATCTGTTGTATCGCAACTCATGGAATGAAGTCCGTACTCTGCATTTCAGCGGCGAGCAGGCGGTGTTGGAAGCGTTAAAAACCATTCTGGGCAAAATGCATCAGGATGCGGCGCTGCCGGAATCGCTGGAAGTGTTCTGCTACAGCCAGCATCTGCGTGGGTTGATTCGTACCCGCGTGCAGCAGTTGGTCTCCGAATGCATTGAGCTACGGCTGACCAGTACGCGTCAGCAGGAGCCGGGGCGCTTCAAAGCGGTAAAAGTGGCGGGCCAAACCTGGGGCCTGTTCTTTGAGCGGTTGAGCGTGTCAGTGCAGAAATTGGAAAACGCGGTCGAATTTTATGGCGCGATTTCTAACAACAAACTGCAAGGCCAGCCAGTTCAGGTTGAAACCAACCATGTGCATTTACCAGCAGTCGTTGATGGCGTTGCCAGCGAAGGGATCATCCAGTTCTTCTTCGAAGATGTGACGGAAAATCAGGGCTTTAATATCTATATTCTGGATGAGTCGAATCGCGTTGAGGTGTATCACCACTGTGAAGGTAGTAAAGAAGAACTGGTGCGCGATGTCAGCCGCTTCTATTCATCTTCGCACGATCGCTTTACTTACGGTTCCAGCTTTATCAATTTCAACCTGCCGCAGTTCTACCAAATTGTACAGTTGGACGGCCGCACACAGGTCATCCCGTTCCGCAGCAGTGCACTTTCTCATCTGTGCATTACGCCCGTGGTCGGGGATGAGGTAATGACGATGAAGCAGCGGCTACAGATCCTCTAGTAACCGCCTGACACTCGGCTTTCAGCGTATTCAGAAAGGGATGTACTGATGGATTCGTTGCAACGCCGAAATCTGATACTGCTGGCGCTCGGGCAAGGGCTGACTGGCAGTATTATTTCCCTGATGACGTTGTGTTCTACGCTGGTTGGCGTATCGATGACGCCTGTCCCTCTATTGACCACGCTACCGATTACCGCGACGGTGTGCGGCGCAGCGCTGATGATCTACACCGTTTCCTCATTGATGACAAAATATGGCAGGCGCAATACGTTCATCATCGGTACGCTGATAGGGTTGTCTGGGGCGCTATTGGCGGCGGTGGCGATTGTGCTACACAGCTTCTCCCTCTTTGTGTTTTCAACGTTTGTTCTGGGAATGTCCTGCGCCTTTAATCAATATTATCGTTTTGCGGCTGCTGAAATTTTCACCGATAATCAGCAGAAAAACCGCGCAATCTCCTGGGTGATCAGCGGTGGTATTTTAGGGGGCTTCCTCGGTCCGTTTGCCGCCAGCCAATCTTCTCAACTCTGGGCATCGTACCCGTTTCTCGGTAGTTTTATCGCCGCCGGGTTGATCTGCATTGTGACCTCACTGCTGTTGCTCGGTCTTAAACTACCCCCGATGTCGGTGGTTACGGCTAGTGCTCAGCCTAGCGAACCGCTGGCATCGATTCTGAAAAGTCGAGCATTTTTGTTGGGAACCGCAAGTTGTTCCGTCGGATTTGTGGTGATGACGCTGTTAATGAACTCTGTACCGTTGGCGATGCACCAGCACCACTTTTCCGTTGGCCATAGCGCGACAGTTTTACAATGGCATTTTGTCGCTATGTATGCGCCTGCACTGCTATTAGTGCTGCTAGCGAAACGGTTGACGCCGGTTCAGGTCGTGGCGATCGGCGTGACTTGTAACGTGGTTGGTGTGGTGGTCGCGCTGAGTGGTTTGACGTTCTGGCACTTTCTTTTTGCGCTGATGTTGTTTGGTATCGGGTGGGCGTTTATGTTCAACGGTGGGACATTTATGCTGAATGCTTTTACCCATTCTGTGCATAAATCTCGCTTGCAGGGCATTAACTCGTTGCTGATTTACCTGCCTAACGCACTGGCGTCTCTGTCTGCCGGTAGCCTGATGGCGCTAACCAGCGGCTGGCCGCTGGTGAATATGGTCGGTATTGGCATGCTGTTGTTGCTGGTACTGGTGCCGACCGTTCTGGGACGGCGCTGAGGTACGCTGAACCGTGATACCATTGAAAATACGGCAGTTACTCGAAGTGAACGGTTTCCCCGGCCTGCGCCGAGCAGGCTGATGACAGCAATACGAGAAAGTCTTCACCGCTGCGATTGCATACCCAGCGTTCCGCCTGAAGGGCGAAGTGGTAGCCACCCGCTTTGGTCGCTAACCAAATTTGGTGCAGCGGCTCCTGCCGATTAATCACGATTTTGCTGCCGTTCTCAAAACTCAGCGTCATTACGCCGCCGTTGATTTCGTAATCGATGTCGGCATCACCCTCAAACCGATCCAGCGTTTCTTCCAACTGAAGCATGAGTTTGTCGGCTAATTGGTGGAACTCGCTATCGTTCATTTTCGATTCCTATTGATTTTCATGATCCACCTGCGATTATAGAGAGCATACGAGTATTAATGACAGGTCTTAACGTAATGAAAAACGCATTTCGCCCACTTCTTCTGGTGTTATCAGTGGTGAGTTTACTCGGTTGCGGCCTGAAAGGTCCGCTTTATATGCCAACCGATAGCAAGTCCGGCGCGTCAACGACTCAGCAAAATGAGAACCAGCCGCCGCAAAAGAAACCGTCAATGCGTCCTTAATGTGTGACGACAACCAATAACAACAGGTCACGTATACGTTTATCGCGCCCGGTTAAGTAAGCGGGGGAGTCAGGATAATGCAGTTCGCTAAGATGCACGGATTAGGCAACGATTTCATGGTTGTTGATGCCGTTACGCAAAACGTTTATTTTTCACCCGAACTGATTCGTCGTTTGGCGGATCGGCACTGTGGTGTGGGTTTCGACCAACTATTGGTGGTCGAGCCGCCCTACGATCCTGAACTGGATTTTCATTACCGTATTTTTAACGCGGATGGTAGTGAAGTGGCGCAGTGCGGTAATGGCGCGCGCTGTTTTGCCCGCTTTGTGCGCCTGAAAGGGCTGACCAACAAGCGTGATATCGCCGTGAGTACGCAGACTGGCCGGATGGTGCTATCTGTGACGGACGATGAACTGGTGCGCGTTAATATGGGTGAGCCGAATTTCGAGCCGCAACAGGTGCCTTTTCGCGCAGTCAAAGCGGAGAAAACTTACATCATGCGTGCCGACGAACACACGGTACTTTGTGGCGTGGTGTCGATGGGCAACCCGCACTGTGTGATTCAGGTTGACGACGTGGAAACGGCGAAGGTGGAAACGCTGGGGCCGTTGCTGGAAAGTCACGAGCGCTTTCCTGAGCGTGCCAACATCGGTTTTATGCAGATCGTCGATAGCCAGACTGTCCGTCTGCGGGTGTACGAACGCGGTGCGGGAGAAACGCAGGCGTGCGGTAGCGGCGCGTGCGCAGCGGTGGCGGTCGGTATCCTGCAGGGGTCATTGTCCGCGAAAGTTCGCGTATCGCTGCCGGGCGGGGAGTTGAATATTCAGTGGGATGGGCCGGGGCATCCGTTATTCATGACCGGGCCTGCAACGCATGTCTACGATGGATTTATTCATTTATGAAGAATGTCGAGGAACAGGCAGAACGCGAGATCGCACTCAGTGACGAGATGGTTTTGCAGTTCCTGCAACAAAATCCTGATTTTTTTATCCGCAATGCGCGTCCCGTCGAACAGATGCGTATTCCTCATCCCGTCCGGGGAACCGTTTCGCTGGTGGAATGGCAACTGGCACGTCAGCGTAACCATATCACCCAGCTTGAGGAAGAAATCACGCTGTTGATGGAGCAAGCGGGGGCGAATGAAGTGCTGTTCAACCGCCTGCTTGGGTTACAAACCGAATTGGCATCGGCGGATAGCCTCACGGATATGTTAGATCGGTTGCAGCGCTGGGCGCGTCAGCTTGGTCTGGCGGGGGCAACGGTTCGCCTGTTTAGCGACAAATGGCGCATTGGTGCGCCTTCGGGTTTTACCCACCTTGGGCTAAATCGCTCTACCTTTGAGCCGTTGCGCATTCAGCGTTTTGGACAACAGAACCACTACCTTGGCAGCCTGAATGGACCGGAACTGTTACTGCTGCTACCGCAGGCCAGACAGGTTGGGTCGGTCGCGCTATCGCTGATGGGCAATCATCACGATTTGGGCGTGCTGATTTTCAGCAGCCGTGACAGCTACCATTATCAGGATGGCATGGGAACCGTACTGCTTCAGCAAATGGCTATGATGTTGCCTGCGATGCTGGCACGCTGGGTTGAGCGGGTATGAGCCGACAGCCTACATCATCGGAGTTACCTTCCTCTTCTCTTTTACAAACGGATGTTGATGCCTTCCTGCGTTATCTGAAAGCAGAACGCCAGTTAAGTCCGTTGACACTGACCAGCTATTCGCGCCAATTATCTGCGGTTATCACGATACTCTCCGCTGCGGGCGTGGTTGACTGGCGCAAGCTAGACGCCTCTGGCGTGCGCTCCGTGGTGTCCCGCAGTAAACGCGATGGGCTACATTCAGCGAGTCTTGCGCTACGTCTATCGGCATTACGCAGCTTTCTCGATTGGATGGTGTCACGCGGTGTGCTGACGGCAAACCCGGCTAAAGGGGTATCCACGCCGCGAGCTGGACGCCCGTTGCCTAAGAATATGGATGTGGATGAGATGAATTGCCTGCTGGAGATCGATCTGGACGATCCCCTTGCGGTGCGCGATCGTACGATGCTGGAAGTGATGTACGGTGCGGGGCTGCGTCTGGCAGAGCTGGTTGGCATGGATTATCAGCATATCGATCTGGCAAGCGGTGAAGTCTGGGTGGTGGGGAAAGGCAGCAAAGAGCGCAAATTACCGATAGGAAAAACGGCGGTAACCTGGTTGGAACGCTGGCTGGCGCTGCGTGAACTGTTCGGCCCACAGGATAATGCTGTGTTTATCTCCAATCAGGGGCGACGCATTTCGATGCGCAACGTGCAAAAGCGTTTTGCCGAGTGGGGCGTTAAGCAAGGTGTTAATAGCCATGTTCATCCACATAAGCTGCGCCACTCCTTTGCGACGCACATGCTGGAATCCAGCGGTGATTTACGTGCGGTCCAAGAGTTGCTTGGCCACGCTAACCTGACCACAACGCAGATTTACACCCATCTTGATTTTCAACATTTAGCCTCTGTGTACGATGCTGCGCATCCACGCGCCAAACGAGGGAAGCCCTGATGCATTTTTACCGACCTCTTGGTCCGATCCGTGCGATCACGTTCGATCTGGATGACACGCTGTACGACAACGCGGACGTCATTCGACGCACGGGGCAAGAGTCAATCCGCTTCCTGCAAGCGTACCATCCTGCGCTTCGTGATTTTCAGGCGGATGATTTCCAAAACTTACGCCAGACCTTGCTAGAGCGTGAGCCAGATATCTATCACGACGTTACCGAATGGCGTCGCCGTGCGGTTGAACTGGCGATGTTAGATCGTGGCCTAAGTGTCGCAGAGTCTAAGGATGGCGCAAAAGCAGCAATGGAAAATTTTGCCCACTGGCGTAGCCAGATTACGATTACGGAAGAGACGCACCAAACGTTGGCAGCATTAGCCAAGAAAGTGCCGCTGGCGGCGATTACCAACGGCAACGCTGAACCGCATCGGTTTGGTCTGGAAGGTTATTTTTCTTTCACCCTGCGTGCCGGTCCAGATGGTCGCGCCAAGCCGTTTGATGACATGTACCATCTGGCGGCGGAAAAACTCAATCTGCCTTTGCATGAGATTCTGCATGTCGGCGACGATCTCACGACCGATGTCGCGGGGTCGATCCGCTGCGGTATGCAAGCCTGCTGGATTAACCTGCGTGAAGGCAGCCTGACGCAGATTGGGGATGCCCGACTGCTGCCGCATATTGAAATTTCGCGGTTGGCATCGCTGTCGGCGTTGTTATAATCACGGCATTAATCTGTATAAGAGCTAATCCCATTAGGGCTATTTCATTTGCCATTTTGAACCAGGGCAGTGCTCAAAATCCTCACGTACTGGTGTACGCTCCGGTTTTTGCGCGCTGTCCGTGTCCAAACTGGCCGCACCAATAACGCCTACTGGAATAGGCTCTACATCACCAGTGGAAACGCCCCTGATATGCGCGGTGTTTCCCGTCACCGGATAACCCGTACCTATGGACGTTTCTGATCTGCTCGATGGCCTCAACGACAAACAGCGTGCCGCGGTAGCCGCGCCGCGCAGCAATTTATTGGTGCTGGCGGGGGCAGGCAGCGGCAAGACTCGGGTACTGGTTCATCGCATTGCCTGGCTTTTGTCTGTTGAGAACTGTTCGCCGTACTCCATCATGGCGGTGACGTTTACCAACAAAGCCGCGGCAGAGATGCGTCATCGTATCAATCACTTGATTGGCACCAGTCAGGGTGGCATGTGGATTGGCACCTTCCACGGATTGGCACACCGTCTGCTGCGTGCACACCATATGGATGCCAACCTGCCGCAGGATTTCCAGATTCTGGACAGTGACGATCAGTTGCGCCTGCTGAAACGGCTGATTCGGGCGCTGAATCTGGACGAGAAACAGTGGCCGCCGCGTCAGGCGATGTGGTTCATCAACGGTAAAAAAGATGAAGGTTTACGTCCGCAGCACATTGAAAGCTACGGTAACCCTATCGAGCAAACGTGGCAGCGTGTATATCAGGCCTATCAGGAAGCATGCGATCGCGCCGGGCTGGTGGATTTCGCCGAACTGCTGCTGCGTGCGCATGAACTGTGGCTGAATAAGCCGCATGTGCTGAACCACTATCGTGAGCGTTTTACCAATATTCTGGTGGACGAATTTCAGGATACTAACCGTATTCAGTACGCCTGGATCCACATGCTGGCGGGCGATAGCGCCAAGGTCATGATCGTTGGGGATGACGATCAGTCAATTTACGGCTGGCGTGGTGCACAGGTCGAAAATATTCAACTGTTCCTGAAAGATTTTGCTGGTGCAGAAACGATCCGCCTGGAGCAGAACTATCGTTCGACCAGCAATATCCTGAAAGCGGCGAATGCCCTGATTGCCCACAACGGCGGGCGGCTTGGTAAGAACCTCTGGACGGACGGTGTTGAGGGCGAGCCCATTTCACTTTACTGCGCGTTCAATGAACTGGATGAGGCACGTTACGTCGTCAACCGAATTAAAGCCTGGCAGGAAAATGGTGGTGCGCTGAAAGATAACGCTATTCTTTACCGTAGCAACGCCCAGTCACGTGTGCTGGAAGAGGCGCTGTTACAGCAGAGTATGCCGTACCGCATCTACGGAGGAATGCGCTTCTTTGAGCGTCAGGAAATCAAAGATTCGCTGTCTTATCTGCGCCTGATCGCCAATCGTAACGATGATGCGGCGTTCGAGCGCGTGGTGAATACGCCGACGCGCGGTATTGGCGATCGCACGCTGGATGTCGTGCGTCAGACGGCGCGCGATCGCCAACTGACGCTGTGGCAAGCCACGCGGGCGCTGTTGCAGGAGAAGGTGCTGGCCGGGCGTGCGGCGGCATCGCTGCAACGCTTTATCGAATTGATCGATGCGCTGGCCTATGAAACCTCTGAACTGCCGCTGCATGTGCAGACCGACCGGGCGATTAAAGATTCTGGCCTGTGGAGCATGTACGAACAGGAAAAAGGCGAGAAAGGGCAGGCGCGGGTAGAAAACCTGGAGGAATTGGTGACGGCGACGCGTCAGTTCAGCTATCAGGAAGAAGATCAGGATCTGATGCCGCTTCAGGCGTTCCTGTCGCATGCTGCACTGGAAGCGGGTGAAGGTCAGGCTGATGCTAATCAGGACGCCGTGCAGCTTATGACGCTGCACTCGGCGAAAGGGTTGGAGTTCCCACAGGTATTTATCGTCGGAATGGAAGAAGGCATGTTCCCTAGCCAGATGTCGCTGGATGAAGGTGGGCGTCTGGAAGAAGAGCGTCGTCTGGCTTATGTCGGCGTCACGCGTGCGATGGAGAAACTGACAATAACCTACGCCGAGTCCCGTCGGTTATACGGTAAAGAAGCCTATCACCGACCGTCACGATTTGTCGGTGAACTGCCTGAAGAGTGTGTTGAAGAGGTGCGATTACGCGCCAGCGTCTCTCGCCCGGTTAACCACCAGCGTCTTGGCACACCGATAACGCAAAATGACAGCGGCTACAAGCTGGGGCAGCGGGTTCGCCATGCGAAATTCGGCGAAGGCACCATCGTGAATCTGGAAGGCAGCGGCGATCACGCCCGTCTTCAGGTCGCGTTTCAGGGGCAGGGTATTAAATGGCTAGTCGCCGCCTACGCCAGACTGGAAACGGTGTGATGATCATCTAGAGAATGAATGTGTATAAAAGTAGGCTGGTTGAAGTGCTATCTGTCATCGGCTATTTTCTTATGGCGTGTTTCTTTATGAATATTCTCAATATTGGAGAATATGATTGGATGTTACAGTCTGGGGAGTCCCTGTGTGATTTGCCGCTTGACGATGACACTAAAGATATCACCGCGCCGTTGTTGGTTACGGTGTTTGGGATACCGCTTTTAATTGCTTTAATTCGCGATGTCTTCTTAAAACATTTCTTCAAGGTAGCGGTTTATTTTCTTGGGCTGATTGCTGTGATTGGCTATTGGTGGTGGATTTTCTGGGAAAAATACAGCGCTTGTATTTAATCGCTATAACAATGATTTCTATAAAAGGATGAATGAGAAAAGGGTGTTAGACGCCGAGCGGAAATGGCCTGACAAACGGGATGCATTCATAATATTTCATGATGACGCTAGACCACATTATTGCTGAGTTACAGAAGAAAAAATGGGTCGATCTTACGCATACAATTACGGAGTCGATTCCTATTTTTGGCGCGTTTGAAGGCGTGTTGCAGCGCAAGACCTTATTTAATGTCGAAGATCACGGTTTTTATGCACAGGCCGTGACGTTTGCCACGCAGACGGGGACGCATATTGATGCACCTGGGCATTTTGTCGCGGGTAAGCGTTATCTGGATCGCATTGATAATAAAGAGTTGTTGCTGCCAATTGTGGTGCTTCATAAACAAGATGCTGTCGCGCGCGATCCCGATTATCGCCTTTCTGTCGACGATATTCTGGCGTTCGAGCGCGAACACGGGGAAATCGCCTCAGGAAGCTTCGTTGCATTTGCCAGCGGCTGGAGCACGCGCTGGCCTGATCTTGATGCCTTTGCGAATAAAGATGAGCAGGGAAACAGCCATACGCCGGGGTGGTCGCTTGAGGCGCTAACCTTCCTGTTTGACGAGCGCGGCATTAGCGCGGTAGGGCACGAAACGCTGGATACGGATTCCGCTGTTGATTTCCGTCGTAACAGCGGACTTATTGGCGAGTTCTTTGTACTGAATCAGAATGCCTGGCAGGTTGAGGTACTGAACAATCTGCATCAACTACCGCCTACCGGCGCTTATATTCACGTCAGCTACCCTAATTTCGCGGGTGCGCCCGGTTTCCCTGTCCGCGCCATCGCTTATTTACCGGATAACGCCTGACAGACAAACGCGGTTCCTTTCTTTAGATCGAGAAATCGCGTTTCTTATTGATTTTATAGATAAATTAATTGAAAAGGTCTTATCCATTTGACCAATATTTTACAGCGTGTTTCAGCCGCGGTTTTAAAGTTGAAGTCTTTTTCATCTCAGCGTAACATGCGCGCATCATTATTCTCGGAGGACTAACGCCTTGGACACACCCAGTCGATACTGGCTCACTAACCTGTTCATTAGGTACAACTTCTAAGGCTATCTTCCTCTGCTGATATCCTTCGTGGTTGTCAGCGATGCTGTTTTTGTCGCTATGAGTCAGATCCGTCGAACGGACTGAAACCTACCGGTGACACCTCACCTCCGTTTCTGTGCTTCAATCGCGTTATCCATCTCTGCTACTGAAAGGGGAGCTATGGCCCATGCTGAGCGCATTTAAACTGGATAATTGCCGTTTATCTCGTCTGGAATTGGATGACTCCGATGATCTCACTACGTCAATTTGGGTCGATTTGATCGAGCCGGAAGACGATGAGCGTGAGAAAGTACAAACCGAACTGGGGCAAAGCCTGGCAACCCGTCCGGAACTGGAAGACATTGAAGCGTCGGCACGTTTTTTTGAAGATGAAGACGGTCTACATATTCACTCTTTTTTCTTCTTCGAAGACGCGGAAGATCACGCGGGCAACTCTACCGTGGCGTTTACCATTCGCGATGGTCGCTTGTATACCTTGCGCGAGCGTGAGCTTCCCGCATTCCGCCTGTATCGCATGCGTGCTCGTAACCAAACGCTGGTAGACGGTAATGCTTATGAACTGTTGCTCGATCTCTTTGAGACTAAAATTGAGCAGTTGGCGGATGAAATCGAGAACATCTACAGCGATCTGGAATCGCTGAGCCGCATCATTATGGAAGGGCGTCAGGGCGACGAGTACGATGATGCATTGTCTACGCTGGCGGAACTGGAAGACGTGGGCTGGAAGGTTCGCCTGTGTTTGATGGATACTCAACGTGCGTTGAATTTTCTGGTGCGTAAAGCCCGCTTGCCGTCCGGCCAGTTGGAGCAGGCGCGTGAAATTCTGCGCGATATCGAATCTCTGCTGCCGCACAACGAATCGCTGTTCCAGAAGGTTAACTTTTTGATGCAGGCGGCGATGGGCTTTATCAACATCGAACAGAGCCGGATTATCAAGATCTTCTCGGTGGTATCCGTGGTGTTCCTGCCGCCGACGCTGGTGGCGTCCAGCTACGGGATGAACTTTGAGTTTATGCCGGAACTGAGGTGGTCGTTTGGCTATCCGGGGGCAATTGTACTGATGATCCTCGCCGGACTGGCACCGTACCTCTACTTTAAACGTAAAAACTGGCTCTAAGCTTTCACCGATGCGCCTGACGGAGATTAACCATCAGGCGTATCGTGTTTCTTCTCTTCGCTGCAAAATTCCTTTCCTGCTTGATAGTTTGCGACCTTACTATTCCTGTTTATTCTCCCGTTATTCTGTTTAGAATGGTGAACCGCTTTTCCATTCTTACTCTCTATTATTAAATACAGGTCGTGTACATGAAAGGCATGTCGCCTTGGGGGCAATGGGGGATCCTGCTGTCGGTATCATTATCTCTGGGGTTCGGGCTACAGGTGTACCATGTCCCCGCCGCGTTGTTGCTGGGGCCGATGATGGTCGGCGTCGTCATGGGGTTAAATGGTGCCACGATCCGTATCCCGCCCGTCGGCTTTGCGGGTAGTAATGCCGTTCTGGGCTGTCTGGTTGCACAAAGCCTGTCTTTTTCTATCCTGACGCCTTTGCTGAACGAATGGCCGCTGGTGCTGTTTATTCTGCTGGCGACGCTGGCTGCCAGCGGATTATCTGGCTGGCTACTGGTCAAATTTAGCGAATTGCCCGGAACGACCGGAACCTGGGGAGCATCACCGGGCGGCGCATCCGCGATGGTCGCCATGTCTGGCGAGTTCGGCGCGGATGTGCGACTGGTTGCCTTCATGCAATATTTGCGGGTGCTGATGGTGACGGCCTCTGCGGCGTTCGTGGCACGCCTGAGTTTGGGGGATGATGCAGCGGAAAACAGTGCCATGCTCGTGTGGTTCCCTGCGTTGGACTGGCGTTTTCTCGCGACGCTCGGTGTGGCATTCGGTAGTGCCTGGTTAGCAAGACGCTTGCGTATTCCCTCTGGGGCGTTACTGGGGCCGATGATTATCGGTTCGATGCTGCATGCCAGCGGTACATTACAACTGCAAACGCCGGAATGGTTGCTGGCATTGGCTTATGCCGTGATTGGGTGGAGCGTGGGTTTATGCTTCACTCGCCCGATCTTTTTGCTGGCGATCCGCACCTTACCGCACATGATGGCGTCGATTGTCGGGCTGATGCTGCTGTGTGGTGGAATGGCATGGATGGTGACGAAAATGATACCGGTGGATATGCTGACCGCTTTTCTGGCGACCAGCCCCGGCGGGCTGGATTCGATTGCGATTATTGCCGCAGGCAGTCGGGTCGATATGGCGTTTGTGATTGCCATGCAGACGCTGCGGCTGTTTTCGACGCTGTTGTGCAGCCCGATCTTATCGCGTTTTATTTCCCGTCGTGTTGAGGCTGGGACGCTGTAGCTGGCGTGCGCCGTAGCTTACGCTGCGTATAAAGCGCATCCAGAATGAACAGCACCAGCGCACCCCAGATGAAGGCGAAGGTAATCAACTTGTCGCTGCTGAATGTTTCACCGTAGAACACCACCGCTAGTATGAACATGATGGTGGGGCCGAGATACTGGAAAAAGCCGAGCGTTGACAGGCGCAAGCGCATGGCCGCCGAGGTAAAGAAAAGCAGCGGTACGGTGGTGACGATACCTGCCGAAAGCAGTAGCAAATTCAGCGTCCAGGGGTTAGCCGTCAGATGACTGCTCGGTGTGTCGGCAATAAAAAACAGGTACACGACGGCGACTGGAAGCAGCCATAGCGTTTCGATCAGCATGCCGGTTTGCCCATCGATGCCAATCTTTTTACGCAGCAGTCCGTATAACGCGAAGCTGAATGCCAGACCGAGCGCGATAACCGGCAGCGAGCCGAATGTCCACAGTTGAACCAGTACGCCAGTCACGGCAAGCAGCACGGCCAGCCATTGCAGGCGGCGAAAGCGTTCGCCCAGAAAGATCATGCCCAGCATGACGTTGACCAGCGGGTTGATGAAATACCCCAAACTGGCTTCCAGCATGTGATGGTTGTTGACCGCCCAGATATACAACAGCCAGTTCCCGCCGATAAGTACTGCCGTTAATGCCAGCAAAAACAGATGCTTGATATTGCGGCAGGCATAGCTCACCTGACGCCATTTCCGGCCAACCGTCAGCAGGATCAGCATAAAGAAGAATGACCAGATAATACGGTGCGTCAGTATTTCATTGGGTGGAACGTGCTCAAGCAGCTTGAAGTAAACGGGAGCAATTCCCCAAATGAAATACGCACCGAGGGCGAAAAAGATCCCCTCACGGGTTTGTTGCGCGTTCATGGGTAACTCGATAAGGACGGCGGGAAAACGCTAAGTCTACCCAAAACTGTGAGCGCTTTCACGTAAAGTGTTTATTATTCGGCTTGCCCGCGACAGATGTTCGTCAACGATAAACGCTATCCGACAATATAGGTTGCGGTGGCACTGGCTAGATGCGAACCCTGCTCGTTATGCAACTCGGCGCGCGCGACAGCGATTTTATTACCACCGCGCAGCAGCGTGCTGGTAATGGTGAAGTGCTCCCCGTAGCCCGGACGCAGATAATCGACCCTCATATCAATGGTTCCCATGCGTGCAAGTCGGTGATGAAACTCCTGATCGCTGATCGTCTCATGGCGCAGCAGCGTGTTGCCGACGCACACCAATCCGGCTGCGACGTCCAACCCGGCGGCGATCACGCCACCATGCAGAATCTTTTGTGCCGCATTGCCGATGAGCTTATCTTGCCGAGCGAACACCAAGACGGCTTTGTCGGCGTCAAACTGCTGTAACTCAAGGCCAAGCTCGATGTTGAACGGCATCTTGTAAATGAAAATCTCGCCGACGAGCTGGCGCACGGTCTCTCTGGTTAAGGTCGTTCCCTGAAATGATGGTACGTCAGCCATAGTCGTTTCCCGCTCGGATAAGAGATACGCAATAAATGTGTTTTATTTGACGCTGGAAAGTTATGTAGATGTTTATTTTATGCGTTGATTTTGTTTCTTTCCAGAAAAGGCGGATAAACATGGGAACGGTAATTCAAACGTCGCTGAACTGTGTAGAATGGCGGGCTTGCATTGTGAAAATACCCATCACTTATTGGTTAACATGGGTGTTAGTTAAAACGAACGCCGGTTAAAACATATGTCGGAGAAAATGAATGCGTAAGAGAGTTCTCGTCCTGGCAGCATTACTAATGGCACAGGTTCATGCAGAAGACAAAACCAACGCGCCTGCGCCAAACCAACCGGCGGTTCGTGGCAGTATTATTGCCAGCCTGTTGCAGGAACACGATACCCCGTTTGTTCTCTATCCTTACGAAAGTAATTACATACTGTATACCTATACCAGCAACATCAATAAAACGGCGATACAGAGCTATAACTGGGGTGATGAAGCACGTAAAGATGAAGTGCATTTCCAGCTCAGTCTGGGTTTCCCGATCTGGCGTGGCATTTTGGGTGATAACTCGCTGCTGGGCGCGTCTTATACCCAGCGCTCCTGGTGGCAGTTGTCTAATAAAAGCGAGTCCTCTCCATTCCGTGAAACTGATTATGAGCCACAAGTTTTCTTGGGTTGGGCAACCAATTACACATTAGCAGGCTGGACGCTGCGGGATGTGGAAATGGGGTTTAATCACCAGTCTAATGGCCGATCCGAACCGACATCCCGCAGTTGGAACCGCGCTTATGCGCGTCTGATGGCGCAAAACGGCAACTGGCAGGTTGAGGTGAAGCCGTGGGTGCGTTTTTCCGACAGCGAAGACGATAACCCGGATATCACCAAATACATGGGCCATTACCGTTTACGCGTCGGCTATGTATGGGGCGACAGCGTGTTTAGCGCGGAAGGGCGTTATAACTGGAACAGCGGCTACGGCGGCGGCGAACTGGGCTGGAGCTATCCGCTGACGCGCCATGTTCGTTTCTACACCAAGGTCTTCAGCGGCTATGGTGAATCCCTGATTGATTACAACCATCGTCAGACCCGCTTCGGTGTTGGGGTGACGCTGAACGACATGTTCTAACGATCGTGTGATTTAGCGATTGCAGTTTTACCCGACGGCGCTGAAAATAGCGCCTGTTTGATTTCATTGAATTGGGGAAGGCGTGTCTACGGCGGAAGTATTGAATAAGGAAGCGCTGGCGGTTCAGGTTCTACGGGACACGTTCGGCTACCAGCAATTCCGACCGGGTCAGCAGGAAATTATCAGCGCGACGCTCAGTGGGCAGGACTGTCTGGTCATTATGCCGACAGGCGGCGGTAAATCGCTATGCTACCAGATCCCCGCGCTGGTGATGGACGGGCTGACGCTGGTGGTGTCTCCGCTGATTTCGTTGATGAAAGATCAGGTCGATCAGCTTCAGGCCTACGGTGTTTCGGCCGCTTGTCTCAATTCGACGCAGACGCGCGAACAGCAGCTTGAGGTAATGGCTGGCTGTCGTACCGGCCAGATCAAACTGCTTTATATCGCGCCGGAACGTCTGACAACGGACAGTTTCCTCGATCATCTCGCCCACTGGCAGATTTCACTGATCGCGGTGGATGAAGCGCACTGCATTTCCCAATGGGGACACGATTTCCGTCCTGAATACCGGGCGCTGGGGCAGATTAAACAGCGTTTTCCCCACCTTCCTTTTATTGCACTGACGGCCACCGCCGATGAGACCACACGGAACGATATTGTTCGCCTGTTGGATCTTCAGTCCCCGCTGATTCAGATCAGCAGTTTTGACCGCCCAAATATTCGCTACACGCTGGTGGAGAAATTCAAACCGCTCGACCAGCTCTGGATGTTCGTGCAGGGGCAGCGGGGGAAAAGTGGCATTATCTACTGTAATAGCCGTTCCCGCGTGGAAGACATCAGCGCACGTTTGCAGGCTCGTGGGCTGAGCGCAGGGGCGTATCACGCCGGGTTGGACAATGAACGGCGTGCTCAAGTGCAGGAAGCGTTCCTGCGTGACGATCTTCAAGTGGTGGTCGCAACCGTTGCATTTGGTATGGGTATCAACAAGCCTAACGTGCGGTTCGTGGTGCATTTTGATATTCCGCGCAACATCGAATCCTACTATCAGGAAACGGGGCGTGCCGGGCGTGATGGCCTCGCTGCCGAAGCTGCACTGTTCTACGATCCGGCAGATATGGCATGGCTGCGTCGCTGTCTGGAAGAGAAACCTGCCGGGCCGCAGTTGGATATTGAACGTCATAAGCTCAATGCGATGGGCGCGTTTGCCGAGGCGCAGACCTGCCGTCGTCTGGTGTTACTGAACTATTTCGGTGAGGGACGCCAAGAGGCCTGCGGAAACTGCGATATTTGTCTCGATCCGCCGAAGCGTTACGACGGGCTGGTTGAGGCGCAAAAGGCACTTTCTTGCGTATACCGAGTCGGGCAGCGTTTTGGTCTGGGGTATATCGTCGAGGTATTACGCGGTGCGAATAACCAGCGTATTCGTGATTTCGGTCATGACAAACTGCCGGTCTACGGTATTGGTAAGGATAAATCGCAGGAGCATTGGGTCAGCGTGCTGCGCCAGTTGATTCATCTGGGTTTGCTGAACCAGAACATTACGATGCACTCCGCCGTACAGCTTACCGAATCTGCGCGTCCGGTATTGCGGGGAGAAATGCCGTTGCAACTGGCCGTGCCGCGTGTGATTAACCTGAAACCCCGTGCTAATCAAAAATCTTACGGCGGAAATTACGACCGTAAGCTGTTTGCCAAATTGCGTAAATTGCGCAAGTCCATTGCGGACGAAGACAATATTCCACCTTACGTGGTGTTCAGCGATGCCACGCTGCTGGAGATGGCGGAAATGATGCCGATCACGGCGGGTGAGTTGCTGAATATCAACGGGGTCGGCCACCGCAAACTTGAACGATTCGGTGCGCCTTTCATGAACATGATCCGCGATCATGTCGATAATGATGATGAGTGACGCTCGCCTTATCTGATTGCATTTAAAAACAGGAAAACCAACATGCTGATGCTATTTCTGACGGTGGCGCTGGTGCATTTCATTGCGCTGATGAGCCCGGGACCAGATTTCTTTTTCGTTTCACAAACGGCGGCTAGCCGTTCGCGCCGCGAAGCGATGATGGGCGTGTTGGGTATTTCTCTGGGCGTTGTGGTCTGGGCGGCTATCGCGCTGCTGGGGCTGCACCTGCTGCTGCAAAAAATGGCCTGGCTGCATACGGCAATTACCGTCGGCGGCGGGCTGTATCTGTGCTGGATGGGCTGGCAGATGCTGCGCTCGGCACGGCGTAAAGCGCAGTTGGAAACTACGCAGGAAACGGCCGTGGTATTGCCGCAGCGTGGTAAAACCTTCATGCGTGGGCTGCTGACGAATTTGGCTAATCCAAAGGCGCTGATCTATTTTGGCAGCGTGTTTTCGCTGTTTGTTGGTGACAGCGTTGGCAGCGGGGCGCGTTGGGGGCTGTTTGCGCTGATCTCGATTGAAACGCTGATCTGGTTCAGTTTGGTTGCGATGGTTTTTGCCCTACCGACCATACGTCGTGGCTATCAGCGTCTGGCGAAATGGGTAGATGGTGTGGCGGGCGTGTTGTTTACCGGTTTTGGCTTGCACCTGATTTTCTCTCGCTAACTGTTCTTCCTGAGCGTTCCCGCAGGAGAAACAACAGCGCGCCGTGATTCGATACGGCGCGCTGCCTTCATCAGGCCTTTCTCGCTGTGGCGAGTAATGCGCCGACTAGCACGAATAGCGATCCAAATATCCGGTTGAGTGTTTTCATCTGCCGTGGACCTTTCAGCCACCCAGCGATACGCGTGGCTAGCGTGGCGTAGCCAATCATCACGATAATATCGACCACAACTGTGGTGATGCCCAATACCAGATACTGTGCGGCCTGTGGTTGATGGGGGATGATGAACTGCGGAAACAGCGCTGCCAGAAACACAATACTTTTCGGGTTGGTCAGGTTGACCAATATCGCACGTTTAAACAGCTTACGACGCGGCATGGCGCTGGCAAGCGCCTGAAGGTCGAGTGCGCCAGCGGCGCGCCACTGCTGAATACCTAACCAAATCAGATACGCTGCGCCCAGCCATTTCAACACATCGAAAGCCAGCACGGACTGGTTAAGCAATGCGCCTAACCCGATGCCGACCAGCACGATATGAATCGCCAGCCCGACCTGCAAGCCACAGATGGAGGCCGCTGCGCCGCGATAGCCGTGGCTGATGCCAGTGCTCATGGTATTGATGGCACCCGAACCGGGCGACAGACTGAGAATAAGCGTTGTGAGTAAGTAGGTTAACCACCAATCCAATGTCATGAAATACGGCTCCTGAACCACGTTCTGTATTACGAGAGTCTGTTTGTTTTTTATGTCACAATACGCTCGTGATCTACTGCTTGTCATGTGCTTCCGCTAGCTTTGTTTTCCCTGCGTCACCGGAGAGGTGTGATGATTCAACGCCCCAATACGTTGTTTGCGTCGGAACGGTTAACGCCTGAATCGTTAATGACCAGTCTGCTGACGCGAGAAGCGCAATTTGCCGCGTTTGCGACAGGAGAATTACTGGATTTCTGGCGTCAGCGCGAAGAAGGTGAATTCTCTGGCGTGGATGCTGTGCCAATCCGGTTTGTTCGTTTTACCGCGCCCCAGCATGACAAGATTGTTGTTGTCTTTTCAGGCCGTATCGAAAGTTATGTCAAATACAGCGAAGTGGCTTACGATCTCTTTCATTGCGGCTATGATGTGCTCATCATGGATCACCGTGGGCAAGGGCGATCTGGACGGATGTTGCAAGATGGTCACCGTGGACATGTGTTGCGTTTCAGTGATTATGTCGATGATGCCGAAACGTTGTGCCAGCAACACATTGACGTTAAGCGATATACCCGACGGTTTGCGTTAGCCCATTCCATGGGGGGCGCGATTCTGGCACAGCTCCTGGCTCGCCAACCCGCGACGTTTGATGCGGTGGCACTGTGCGCGCCGATGTTCGGCATCCGTTTACCGCTTCCGCACTGTGTTGCTGGGTGGATTGTCGATTGGGCGGAGCGCCGTCCGGCGATACGTGATTATTACGCTATTGGCACCGGACAGTGGCGTCCTTTGCCTTATCGGATGAATGTGCTGACGCACAGCCGTGAGCGCTACCAGCGCAGCATTCGCTTTTATGCGGATTCGCCGGGTTTGCGCGTAGGTGGGCCAACTTACCATTGGGTGCGCGAAGCACTACAGGTGGGAAAGCAGTTGCTGTCACAGGCTAGCAGCATCACCACGCCGCTTCTGCTATTGCAGGCGCAAGACGATCGCGTGGTAGATAACCGTAGCCAGAATGCGTTTTGTCAGGCAGTGACACAGAACGAGAACGCCAATTTTGACGGCGTTTTGCAGGTTATCTGTGGTGCGCGGCATGAAATTCTCTTTGAAACGGATCACCTCCGCGCTCAGGCATTTGCGCTGATTTTTTCGCACTTTGCGCGTTATCATTAATTTTTGCGGCGTGTGCCGCCATTACACCAGAAGTGAGATCTCATCGTTATGTACCATGTTGTTGCGTCCGATTTAGATGGCACACTGCTGTCACCTGACCACTCGCTGTCCCCGTATGCGAAAGAAACCCTCAGGCTGCTGACGGAGAAAGGAATTCACTTTGTGTTTGCTACCGGACGGCACCACATGGATGTCGCGCAGATCCGCGATAATCTCGGCATCAGCGCGTTTATGATTACCTCGAATGGCGCGCGTGTTCACAACTCGCAGGGCGAACTGATTTTCAGCCACAACCTGGATCAGGATATTGCCCGCGACCTTTACAGCGTCGTACACACGAATCCCGATATGCTGACGCACGTTTACCGCGATGATGACTGGTTTATGAACCGTCCGCGTGCTGAAGAAGAGCGTTTCTTCAAAGAGTCGATCTTTAAATACAAGCTGTTTGAACCCGCACTGCTTGAGACCGATGGCATCAGCAAAGTGTTCTTTACCTGCGATTCCCATGAACAGTTGCTGCCGTTGGAAGAAGCGATCAACGCGCGTTGGGGCGATCGGGTCAACGTGAGCTTTTCGACGCTCACCTGTCTGGAAGTAATGGCGGGCGGCGTGTCTAAAGGCCATGCGCTGGAGCAGGTTGCGAAGATTATCGGCTTCTCGCTCAAAGAGTGCGTAGCGTTTGGCGATGGCATGAACGACTATGAAATGCTGTCGATGGCGGGTAAAGGTTGCGTCATGCAGAATGCGCATCAGCGCCTGAAGAATTTACTGCCGGATCGCGAAGTGATTGGTTCTAACGCGGACAGCGCGGTGCCGAATTACCTGCGGGAATTGTTTCTGAAGTAACTTATCACCAAGGACGATCTCGACGTGCTGGGTGAGGCGGTGGGGTTGGATGATGCGCGGCGTAGCAGGTACGCCGCGCAGAAAACACACGTCAACTGTTAGGCGCGATTAGCTAACTCAGCTTTATGCTTTTTCTCATTCAGCATAACAACAATCAGCAGAAGTACAGCCATAATGCTGCCGCCGATCATCACCATGAAGCCGCCGTCCCAACCGAAGAAGTCAACGGTATAGCCAACGATGGCGCTGGCGGCAACGGATCCGCCGAGGTAGCCGAACAGGCCAGTGAAGCCCGCTGCGGTACCGGCCGCTTTCTTCGGTGCCAGTTCCAGCGCGTGCAGACCAATCAGCATAACCGGGCCGTAAATCAGGAAGCCGATGATGATCATACACGCCATATCCACACCCGGATTACCGGCTGGGTTCATCCAGTAAACGACGGTGGCGATGGTGACAAGTACCATGAAGAACACGCCTGTTGCGCCACGGTTGCCTTTGAAGACCTTATCTGACATCCAGCCGCACAGCAGCGTACCTGGAATACCCGCATATTCGTACAGGAAGTAAGCCCAGGACGATTTATCCAGTGCGAAGTGTTTAACTTCTTTCAGGTAAGTCGGTGACCAGTCGAGGATGCCGTAACGCAGCAGGTAAACGAAGACGTTGGCGATAGCGATGTACCACAGCAGCTTGTTCGGGAAAACGTACTGCATGAAAATCTGCTTAGCCGTCAGTTCTTCTTCGTCTTTTTCATTGTAATCAACCGGATAGTCGTTTTTGTATTCTTCGACTGACGGTAGACCACAGGATTGCGGGGTATCACGCATTAGGGCAAATGCGATTAGCGCAACCAGGATCGCGGCGAAGGCCGGCATGTAGAGTGCGGCTTTCCAGTCGTTAAACCAGGCCATACCCAGCAGGAACAGCAGAGGCGGAAGCCCTCCACCGACGTTATGGGCACAGTTCCATACGGAGACAATACCGCCACGTTCTTTTTGTGACCACCAGTGAACCATGGTGCGCCCGCACGGTGGCCAGCCCATTCCCTGGAACCAACCGCACAGGAACAGTAAGACAAACATGACTGCAATGCTGGAGGTTGCCCACGGTACAAAGCCCATGAATAGCATGACAGCAGCCGCCAGAATCAGACCAGCAGGCAGGAAAACCCGTGGGTTGGAACGGTCAGATACCGAACCCATGATGAATTTGGAAAAGCCGTAGGCGATAGAGATACCGGACAGCGCAAAGCCAAGGTCACCACGCGAGAAGCCCTGCTCAATCAGGTAAGGCATAGCCAGTGTGAAGTTTTTACGTACCAGATAGTAGGCGGCGTAGCCAAAAAAGATCCCCATGAAAATCTGCCAGCGTAGGCGGCGATAGAGGGGATCGACACGATCCTGCGACACGCGTGGCTGGTGGGCGGCGGGCCTAAAAATACTCAGCATAGATATCTCCAATGCGAAAAAAAACGATAGCTTTTTTGTTCTATTACGAACGTTATTGTAAGGGGATAGCGTGCAAATGAGTGTGATTCATGACGCTAATGTTACACTTTTATGAAACTGTGACGATTTTTGCGCTCATGTTAACAGAATAGGAAAATTCCACAGTGCGGTTTTAGTGATGTAAATCACACTTATTGTTTTTAAACTCGCATTTATTTTCGTTTAGTGCTCGTTTTTGCTCTTTATCAAACATTAACCCTCCTTTTTGTGTCCCAATAGCAACATATATACCCTCTATATCCTCCGCCTGGAGCGAGAACATGAAGCAAAATACTGGGAACTGGCGTGAAACTGACGTGGTTGTCATCGGCGGTGGGGCGACGGGGGCGGGTACGGCACGGGACTGTGCCCTGCGTGGGCTGCGCTGCCTGTTGCTTGAACGCTATGATATTGCGACCGGAGCGACCGGGCGTAATCACGGCTTATTACACAGCGGTGCCCGCTATGCGGTAACCGATGGCGAGTCTGCCCGTGAATGTATTGAAGAGAACCAGATCCTCCGGCGGATCGCCCGCCATTGCATTGAGCCAACCGACGGTCTGTTTATCACCTTGCCGGAAGACGATCTCGGTTGGCAGACGCAGTTCATTACCGCTTGCCAGCAGGCGGGGATTGGCGCGCAGGCGCTTGACCCGCAGGAAGCGCTGCGGCTGGAGCCGGCGGCAAACCCTACATTGATTGGTGCGGTTCGCGTGCCGGATGGCTCTGTCGATCCTTTTCGCCTGACGGCGGCCAATATGATTGATGCCTGTGAACACGGCGCGGAAGTCCTAACCTATCATGAAGTTATCGGGCTGATTCGTCAGGGCGATCGTATTACCGGCGTGCGCGTTTTCGACCATAAAAAAGGTGTAGAAACAGAAATATATGCGCAGGTGGTGGTCAATGCTGGCGGTATCTGGGGGCAACACATTGCGGAATATGCCGATCTGCGCGTGCGCATGTTCCCGGCAAAAGGTGCGCTGCTGATTCTTGGGCACCGTATCAACAATATGGTGATCAACCGCTGCCGTAAACCGGCCGATGCCGACATTCTGGTGCCGGGCGATACCATTTCGCTGATTGGCACTACTTCAACTCACATCGACTACGATCAGATCGACAATATGCTGGTGACGCCTGCCGAGGTAGAAACGCTGATGCGGGAAGGCTCAATGTTGGCACCGTCGCTGGCAAGCACGCGAATTCTACGTGCCTATGCGGGCGTCCGTCCGCTGGTTGCCAACGATAGCGATCCTAGCGGGCGTAGCGTGAGCCGCGGCATTGTGCTGCTCGACCATGCCAGCCGCGACGGACTGGAAGGATTTATCACCATCACCGGTGGCAAGCTGATGACCTACCGCCTGATGGCGGAATGGGTGACGGACGCTATCTGCACAAAATTGGGTCATAACGTTGCCTGTTCGACGGCACAGACGCCGCTGCCCGGTTCTGAGTCACTGGAGGAGGTGAAAACCGCTCCTCATGCTTTATCAGCGTACCCTGCGGCAAAACCGCTCTCTGCGCCACTGCGCGGTTCGGCGATTTATCGCCACGGCGAACGCGCTGGAAGAATGCTGTCCGGTGAACGTCTGGACCGTAGTCTGGTGTGCGAATGTGAAGCGGTGACGGCGGGTGAAGTGCGCTACGCCGTGGAGTCGTTGCAGGTGAATAACCTGATTGATTTACGTCGGCGCACTCGTGTCGGTATGGGCACCTGTCAGGGGGAATTGTGCGCCTGCCGTGCGGCAGGCTTGCTATGCCGTTTGGGCACCGCGACGCCGGAACAGTCGCTCACGCAGCTCAGCCAGTTTTTGAACGAACGCTGGAAAGGGATTCGCCCGATTGCGTGGGGCAATGCGCTGCGTGAAAGCGAGTTTACCAGTTGGATTTATCAGGGATTGTGTGGTCTGACAGCCAGCGACAGTCAGGAGGATCGTCATGCGCTATGATGTTGTGATTATTGGTGGCGGGCTGGCGGGGCTGACCTGCGGTATTCGTTTATCGGAGCAGGGAAAACGCTGCGCGATTGTTAGCGCAGGGCAGAATGCACTGCATTTTTCGTCCGGCGCGCTGGATTTACTTTCCGATCTTCCTGACGGGCAGCCCGTTAGCCAGCCGCTTGCGGCACTGGACGAGTTGGCGCGTCAGGCTCCTCATCATCCTTATTCCCGTATGGGCGCGGCAGCGGTATCGGCCTTGTTACCACAGGTGGAAGCATTGCTGGATCGCTGCAATATCACCCTGTTGGGCGACCATCAGCACAATCACTGGCGTATGACGCCGTTAGGTAAATTTCGTGCATGCTGGCTGAGCCCGGTTGACGGCGTCACGCGTGGCCTGCCGGATTCCTGTTTTGGTGACAACCCACTCATTGCCGGTATTGAAGGCTTTCTGGATTTTCAGTCCCGTATTGTTGCTGGCACGCTTCAGACGCAGGGTATCGCGGCACGTAGTGATGAACTCAAGCTGCCCGTGCTGGATCGGTTACGGCAAAACCCCAGCGAATTCCGTGCAGTAAATATCGCCCGTGTGCTCGATCGACCGGAAAATCGCGCGGCGCTGGTGGAAGAGTTATCGCTTCTGGCCAACGGTAACGATGCCATCATCATGCCCGCCTGTCTGGGGCTGGATCGCCCTGAGATCGTGCGTGAACTGGCTGATACGTTAGGTAAACCGGTGCTGCTGTTACCGACATTACCGCCGTCGGTACTCGGGCTACGGTTACATCAGGCGCTGTCACAGCGTTTCCGACAACTGGGTGGCATGGTGATGCCGGGCGATCGCGCGGTGCGCGCATCGCTGTCGCCGCAGGAGATCGCAGTCCATAGCCACCATCACCGTGATATTCCGCTGCGGGCGAAGCATGCGGTATTGGCGAGCGGAAGTTTCTTCAGTAACGGGCTGGTGACACAGTTCGATCGGGTGACCGAACCCGTCTTTGGGCTGGATGTTCGGTTTGCTGAACAGCGTGAGGATTGGAGCCAGCAGGACGTGTTTTCGCCGCAGCCCTATATGCAATTTGGTGCGATTGTCGATGAACATCTGCATCCGCGTATCGGGGGAGAAACGGTCAACAATCTGTATGCGATTGGCGCGGTGCTGGAAGGTTTCGACCCCATTGTGCAGGGATGTGGCGCAGGGGTTTCCTTGCTTAGTGCGCTCCATGTTGCCGAACAGATTTTGAAGGAGGGCAATCTATGAGCTTGCTTAGCGATAACAGTTTTGAGGATTGCATCAAGTGTACGGTCTGTACCACGTACTGTCCGGTTTCGCGCGTGAACCCGCTTTACCCAGGCCCGAAACAGGCTGGGCCGGACGGCGAGCGCCTGCGGCGCAAAGATCCTGCGCTGTACGATGATGCGCTGAAATACTGCACCAACTGCAAACGCTGTGAAGTCGCGTGCCCGTCGGATGTCAAAATCGGCGACATTATTCAGCGTGCGAAAGCGACACACAGCAGTCACAAGCCGACGCTGCGCGACGCGATTCTGAGCCATACCGACCTCATGGGGTCGATTGCTACGCCGTTTGCGCCGTTGGTTAATACGGCTACCAGCCTGAAACCGGTGCGCCAGTTGTTGGATAAAGCGTTGAAAATCGACCATCGTCGCCAGTTGCCGAAATATTCGTTCGGTACGTTCCGACGCTGGTATCGCCAGCAGGCAGCAAAGCAACAGGCCTATGATGAGCAGGTCGCGTACTTCCACGGCTGCTATGTGAACTACAACCATCCACAGTTGGGTAAAGATCTGGTTCAGGTCTTTAACGCGATGGGGATTGGCGTCCAGTTGCTGAATAAAGAGAAGTGCTGTGGTGTGCCGCTGATCGCCAATGGTTTTCACGACAAGGCCAGAAAGCAGGCACACGCGAATATCACGTCGCTGGATGAGGCGATCAATCATAAATCTCTTCCGGTGGTCGCGACATCATCCAGTTGTACGTTCACGCTGCGGGACGAGTATCCGCATCTGCTGGGCGTAGACAACGGGCACGTGCGCGATGGTATCGAACTGGTGACGCGACAGCTCTATCGTCTGTTGGAAGAGGGAGGGCGAACGCTGCCGCTGCGCAAACTGCCGCTGCGGGTGGCGTATCATACGCCTTGCCATCTGGAACGCATGGGCTGGACGGCGTATACCTTAGCGTTGTTGCAACGTATTCCCGGTCTTGAACTGGTGATGCTGGATTCCCAGTGCTGCGGTATTGCGGGCACCTACGGCTTTAAGAAAGAGAATTACGCCACCTCGCAAGGCATTGGCGCTCCGCTGTTCCAGCAGATTGAAGAAAGCGGAGTTGATATCGTGGTGACGGACTGTGAAACCTGTAAATGGCAGATTGAGATGTCGACCAGCAAACGATGTGAACACCCAATCACGCTGCTGGCAAGGTCATTAGCACAGCCAGAGTAACAAGCAAAAGCGGAACAAAACGGGTAATGCAGGTCACGTAATCCTCATTTTAGGAGAAACACGGAGATGAGGTTCCCGCAGGGATACCTCGCCCCGTGTTTCTCGGTTTTTAAACGATCGGTATTAAGCCAAACGCGCTGTTCTGCGGTCCGTATTGAGAATAAGAATTTATCGCAAAAAGAACTTTACAAGTGCGAATGATAATGATTATTATTGCTGTGCGTTCCGGGGGACGATGTCATGTACCTGAGTTAATGGTGTTCACGACGATACGGCTTCCCTGTGAAGGCACGACATTGCTCACATTGCTTCCAGTATTATTTAGCCAGCTCGGGTGCTGGCTTTTTTTTTGTCATATTTTTTTGATTATCAATAGAAATGAGCCACTACCTCACTATCCATAAACGGTAATCTCCAAAATTACCCTGCCGTAAGATCATTAGCTTGAAGCATTAGCCGTGATGACAGGCGGTAGCCAGCTACGATAGCCAAAGGCACGGCGTCCGAACACAATCAACGCAATCCCGAATATCAGTGCTGCAACCAAAATTATGGCGATAATTTGCAGAGGCATGAAGCTACCGCTGGACCTAACACCATGGTTATCTGATCGACGCCTTGCAGCATGGTATGGGTTTTAGGCAACGCGTCGGGCGAGATATGACGTGGCAGTAGGGCATCAGTGGCAACAAAGTTAAGCACATAGGCCACCGATAGCAGAGCCATCATTGTGGCTAGGGCTGGAAACGTGGCTTGTGGGGACAGGTAGAGAGCGACAAAAGTCACTATCATCAATACCGCACGAACCGCATCGACATTAAAGAAGATGAAACGGGGCTTAATGCGGTTCATTGCCTAGGTATTTGTCGGTGACTGCAATGGCACGATGATAATCTCCCTGATTAATCACCTCGACACTTACCTCTTGTCTGGCCGTAACATACTCTTCTTTTGGCCATGGTGAGTACGCGCATACCGCTGGAGGCTCGGAGTGCTCCTGCCAGCACGCGTTCACGAAGCGCAAATTCGCCTCCTAACAATATTTTCTTTCCTAACGATTCACAGTTTCGCGGCGAGTGGTGCTTCTGGCTACATGATCAAACGGAAAGCGTGCTGCTTACCCCAAGGCTGATGATCAATAACAGTGATGCGATGATTGATGCGATATTGCAGGGCGTGGGTATAGCACTGATTCCAACGTTTATCGCAAATAGTTATTTGCTGAACGGTCGCTTGAAACGCGTGTGTTTATTGACGATTTTATGGCGTGGTTGAAAACGAAATAGCTAAGAGACGGGGATGTTCATAATATGCCCCGCCAACCTTTCATCCCGTTCTGATTTTTCGAACAGAGCGGTGAGTTTTTTGCGCTATCTTATTTACCACCGCCCGTTACACTTTCCTTATCAGAAACGCAGGAGGAAAGAACATGATCTATTTACGTCAAGCGCAAGATCGCGGACATGCTAATCACGGCTGGCTCGACAGTTGGCACACGTTCTCATTTGCCGATTATTACGATCCTGATTTCATGGGATTCTCAGCACTGCGCGTGATTAATGAAGACTTTATTGAAGGTGGTCAGGGTTTCGGCACGCATCCGCATAAAGATATGGAAATTTTGACCTATGTCTTGTCCGGTGCGGTTGAGCATCAGGACAGCATGGGAAATAAAGAGCAGGTGCCAGCGGGCGAATTCCAGATTATGAGCGCGGGAACGGGCATTCGTCATTCTGAATATAACGCCAGCAAGGACGAACAACTGCACCTGTATCAAATTTGGATTATCCCGGAAAAAACCGGGCTGACGCCGCGCTACGAGCAGAAGCGTTTTGATGTGCTTCAGGGGCGTCAACTTGTGCTGTCCCCGGATGCGCGTGAAGGTTCGCTGAAAGTTTTTCAGGACATGACGCTATGGCGCTGGGCACTGAAAGCGCAGGAACAATCGGTGTATCAGATTCAGGCTGACCGTCGCGTTTGGGTTCAAGTGGTACGCGGCAGTGTAGAGATTAACGGCCAGAAAGCGGAAACCAGCGATGCATTTGCGGTTTGGGATGAAACGGCGATTTCCGTACACGCCAGCGCAGACAGCGAAATTCTGCTGTTTGATTTGCCGCCGGTATAACGATGGCGAAGACGTTAATAAGCCCGCGTAGAAAGGACGCGGGCTTATTTCAGCCACATTACCAGCTCAGCCCAAACCCTCTAGAAAATGCCACCGTACCGGTATTCGTCTCCACATCGTAGTTTTGCCAGATATTGACCGGGAGTTTCCCCTGTGGCGCGAGCTTACCTGTCAGCACCTCTGCCAAAGATATCATCGAGTGACCACGCCAACTACCGTTGTCATACCCGTAATAGGAATATGTCGCCACAGCAGCGTTAACGTCACCAGCGTAGCTGATAATGTCATACGGTGCGCGTAGTGAAAGGTGAACGCGCTTTTTCCCCAGATCGGCAGCATGTCGTAACCAGTTCGGGTAGGGGGTATTCGCGACCCCGTCCTTTGCTTTTTCAGTGGCAGTTTCATCCTGCTCAACTGGTGTAAAGCGGGTTGACAACGTTCCGAGAAGAAATACGTCACAGTTGGAAATATGATCTCTGACTTGGGCATCGGTCAGTTCCGTTTCCTTTGCTGCAACCACATTTAGGTATCCCTCCTGTGTCATAACGGCTGCAATGCCTTTGGCCTGCTCTCCCCAGGGGGTCAGGATAAAATAGCGCAGGGTCTTGTCTCTTAATGGCAGCAGTGATTGCTGGTTGATCACCACAGTTATGGAACGATCGGCAATGTGTTTTTCTACCTCGTATCCCCGTGTAGAAGAGGTGTCAGCGATGGTTGGTTTTTTCTCACATAAAAGGTGATACCGTGCTTTGAGGGTTAAAATTCGCTCTACCGACGCATCAATCTCGGCTTCTCTGATGTTCCCTTTCTTCACCATGTCCACAATATGCTGGATCAAGTCTGGCAAGAGTTTGATCTGATCGGGAGATGAAATGCTGATGGGCATCAGGGCTATATCCACGCCAGCGGTGAACACCTGTCGGACGGCTTCTTCCTGACTGAAATGATCGGCAATCGCGCCCATATCCAGTGCATCTGAAATCGTCACACCAGCATAGCCCAACTCACCGCGCAGGATATCAGTCTGGATCGCATATGACATGGTTGCAGGCACCGTAATTTTTTCACCGTTACGTGTAGTAACCTGAGAGTTATCCAGTGCCGGATACTGAATATGAGCCGTCATGACCATATCCGGCACCGTCTGGCTATCAATAGCCCGCTTATAAGGCATGATATCGATGGCAAAGGCGTCTTTTCGTGAGCGGTCGACACGGGGCAGACCAGTGTGAGAATCCGTAGATGTGCTGCCGTGTCCCGGAAAATGCTTGTAAGCGGTGATCAATCCTTGCTGTTTCATGCCTGCCGTCATTTTTTCCGCCACACGATAAACGGTGTCCGCGTCGTCGCTGAAAGCACGCACGTTAATGACCGGGTTGAAAGGGTTGGTGTTGACATCAACGACCGGTGCAAAGTTGGTATTGATATGCGTAAAAAGCATGTCTTGTGCCATCAGACGGCCCTGTTCGCTGGCAATCTGTATATCAGCTCCTCCTTCAATCGCTGCGGATAGCGCCATATTACCGGGAAATGATGCATAATCGCCGCGTGGTAGGCGAAAAACGTTGCCCCCTTCGTTATCTGTGCTAATGAATAATCGGACGCCACCACAGGTTTCCATCGCGGTATACCAAGCTGTCAGTTTTTTAATTTGCAGCTTATCTTTCAGATTGTTGGCAAATAGGATCACGCCACCAATATGGTGATCCGTGATTAATTTTCCTATCGCGTCATCGGGAATCGTCATGTCCTGATTACTTTTTCCCGTTGAATTCCAGTAGCGAAAATCCAGCATGAGTTTTTGTCCGATTTTCTCTTCTAATGTCATTTGGTTTATTTTCTGTTTAATATTCATAAAATATTTCCTTTTTCAGGTTAAGGTTTAATGACAGTAAAATAATATGTAAGTGCTATACCCGTCATACTTCAAGTTGCATGAACGTTGGCTACGTTCAGTCGCCGGAATCACTTATTCAAGTAAGCTCATCCCTTCGGGGTCAGAGTAAGCGCTGTTCAAAAACGCCTTGCCGTTTTTTCCTGAAACTCTAATTAGTTATGGTATATAACGTCACATGTCATTTTTTGATATTCAGATATCAGACAGCAATATTCTGACAATCGATTAGATAGGGTGTAAAAAAGAGTGAATATTAATATTAATTAATAACGTGTTGAATATTTAGGCGTGAAGCAATGGACAGTCAGCATTAAAATTAGCTAAAGCATTATTATTAACATGGGTAATTAAAAGCCATCTCGTACTTTCTGGAACACGTAAATTATTCCCCTTCTCCTTTCGTTATCCTTTTTTTACTAGATTTAGGGCACTGTTTTTCAAGCGATTTTAGTCGATGATGAAGAGGAGAATATCCGTTCTCTAGGATGTTTATGACCGCGTTGGGATTACCAACATAACGGTAAGCCGCTATTTGCGTAATCCCGCTTAGGTGTCGACTGCGTTGCAGGAAAAGATCGCAGGCTTCAGTTATCCTAGCCCCAGTTTTATAACTTCATGTAAGCACGGATACCGTCGAGGAACATCTGCGTCGATAGCATCACCAGAATCAGCCCCATCAATTTCTCCAGCGCACTCACGCCTTTCTCACCCAGCAAACGCAAGAACAAATCTGACATCAGCAAGATGATGAAGGAGATCGTCCAGGCGATAAACAGCGCCAGCGTCAGGTGGGGTAACTGATCCGGATACTGGTGGGAAAGCAGCATCAGCGCTGCGAGGATCGACGGCCCTGCGACCAGCGGAATCGCCATCGGCACCAGAAACGGTTCTTCTCCGGCTGGCAGACCGCTGCTGTTGCCTTCCTGCGAGGGGAAAATCATCCGAATCGCGATGAGGAACAGCACGATACCGCCGGAAATGGATACGGTTTCGGTGCGCAGATTCAGGAACGCCAGAATGTGTTCACCGGCGAACAGGAAAATCAGCATCAGCCCGAGTGCGATCAGCATTTCGCGGATCAGCACCACACGTCGGCGTTTGGGGTCGAGGTGCTTGAGTACGGACATGAAAATCGGCAGGTTGCCGAGTGGATCCATAATGAGCAACAGCAGCACCGTTGCGGAGATCATTTCTGTCATGTTAGTTGTTGCTCCTGTTACCTGACCGTGGCGGCGATATTATGTACTGGTCGCGATTCTTATCGTGAGTCAGGTTGATGATATTAGAATGACTGCTGAAAAATGCCGTACTATCGAATAAATTCACTTGCGACTTTATGTACATTTTGTAAGGTTGAATGACACGATAATTTACAGGTTTACGACACGACACGCGCAACCTCTGCGGCAGATCACTGAGTCAGCAATAACTACGCGCTATTGACGTTAGCCGGAATTCTTTTTGTTACCCCCAAAGCAGGACAGTTACCATGAAAAATGTTGGTTTTATTGGCTGGCGCGGTATGGTCGGCTCGGTTCTCATGCAGCGCATGGTGGAAGAACGCGACTTTGATGTGATTCACCCGGTATTCTTTTCAACGTCTCAGCACGGTGAACCCGCACCCGCACTGGGCGGTCATCAAGGCGTGTTGCAGGATGCTTATAGTATCGAAGCATTGCGTGCGCTGGACATCATCATTACCTGTCAGGGTGGCGATTATACCAATGAAGTGTACCCAAAGCTGCGTGAAAGTGGCTGGCAGGGTTATTGGATCGACGCCGCATCCTCGCTGCGTATGAAAGATGACGCGATTATTATTCTGGACCCGGTTAACCACGGGGTGATTCAGCAAGGTCTGGATAAAGGCATCAAAACCTTTGCTGGCGGTAACTGTACCGTCAGCCTGATGCTGATGTCATTGGGCGGTCTGTTTGCTAATAATCTGGTGGAGTGGGTGTCTGCTGCGACGTATCAGGCTGCCTCTGGCGGTGGTGCGCGTCACATGCGTGAGTTGCTGGCCCAGATGGGGGAGTTGCACGGTGAAGTCGCGAAAGAATTACAGGATCCGGCTTCTGCGATTCTGGATATCGAGCGTAAAGTCACGGCGCTGACCCGTAGCGGTTCGCTGCCGACTGATAACTTCGGTGTGCCGTTGGCAGGTAGCTTGATTCCGTGGATCGACAAACAGTTGGATAATGGCCAGAGCCGCGAAGAGTGGAAAGGTCAGGCGGAAACTAACAAAATTCTGAGCACCAGCAGCGTGATTCCAGTTGATGGCCTCTGCGTGCGCGTCGGCGCACTGCGCTGTCATAGCCAGGCGTTCACCATCAAATTGAAGAAAGACGTGGCGCTGCCGGAAATTGAACAACTGCTGGCTACCCATAACGACTGGGTGAAAGTGGTGCCGAACGATCGTGACATCACCATGCGTGAGTTGACCCCTGCTGCGGTAACGGGCACGCTTTCCACGCCGGTGGGTCGTCTGCGTAAGCTGAACATGGGGCCGGAATATCTGTCCGCCTTTACGGTTGGCGATCAGTTGCTGTGGGGAGCCGCTGAACCGCTGCGCCGTATGCTGCGTATCCTGCTGTAATTCTGCTGCTTTTCTGGCGCGACATCGGTTGGTGTTGCGCCAGTTTCATACTCAGGTTACATCGAGAACATAAACGAATGAATACCAACAGTGAATAAGAGATGGCGTAGACAACGCTGGCTATTCTTGGCAGGTTTCATTGATGTCTGGACTACTGGTTTGCAGCTAACACTTTCAGCAAAGCACCAGACCTCTTTGTTGCAGACACTGATTCAGTTGATCCACTTTATCTTTATTCGTCGTGATGCAGATAAGGCGTGAGTTTTCATGTAAATAAACTTCGCCGTTCTGAAGTAATCCGACTTCAAGCAACTGCAATTCGGCTTGTTGTAGCTGCTGCTGTAACACCGGCAGGAAAAAACCGGATGCAGCATAAAAGAACTCTTCAGGAGTGATGTCTCCGATTGGAAAACCCTGTTCGTCAAACAAACTGTCCACCGATAAGGAGACCCCAGACTGCTTGATAGGCACTAGAGCACCCAGATCCCGAGGATCAAATTCTTTCCATTCAATATAACAAAGAAAATCTTCCCCCAATAAATCATCCAGCCAATAGATCTGCGCATATTCACCATGCGACTTATCTAATGCTGGCGTAATGATATCTCGTGCTGAAAATCCGGGCACTGCCTGTTCAAATGCAGCATAAAGTGCGGTATCGGTCATAACTGTTCCTTGTATTGTTAAACTTATTTTTCTCTGTCGTCATGGCATTCAACTATTCAACCCATAACGCCTTTATCTCTCCGTCACGCCACGCTATCCAGCTTTTCCAGTATCTGACGGGGGGAAATCAGCGGGACACGTACTTCGACCCGAGTGAATTTATCTGCCTCGCTGACCACCGTGATGCCATAGCGGTTGCCGTAGCGCGCTTTGATGCGACGGTCGACCAAATTCATGCCTAGCCCATCGCCACCGCTGCGGGGCTGATAGGTGCCCGCGTTATCTTCCACTGACAGTTCCAGCGTATTGGCATGCAGGCGTCCGCTGATGTGGATGTGCCCGCTTTCAATCATCTGTGAGATGCCGTGCTTAATCGCATTTTCGACAATCGGTTGCAGGGAAAATGCGGGCAATCGCGCTTCACGCAGCGCTTCCGGCAGCGAAATGTCTACCGTCAGGTGATCGGCAAAGCGTGCTTTTTCGATTTCGAGATAGGCATTAACGTGTTCTAGCTCGTCATTGAGCGACACTTCATCGTTACTGCGCTTAAGGTTTTTACGGAAAAATGTCGACAGAGACAGCACCAACTGACGAGCATGGTCAGGGTTGCGTCGTATCACGGCAGACAGCGTATTCAGTGCGTTGAACAGAAAATGCGGGTTGACCTGCGCATGCAGTAGCTTGATTTCTGACTGTGCCAGCAGTTGTTTCTGCTGTTCAAAGCGGCCTGTCAGGATCTGTGCGGAAAGCAGGTGGGCGATCCCTTCTCCCAGCGTGCGGTTAATGCTGGAAAATAGCTTGTTTTTAGGTTCATAAAGCTTGATCGTGCCGACAACGCGCTGATCTTCGCCGCGAAGTGGGATCACCAACGTGGAGCCCAGCTTGCAGTGCGATGAAATCGAACAAGTGTAAGACACCTCGTTACCATCGGCGTACACCACCTGGTTATTGTCTATTGCCCGGCGCGTGTGTGATGACGTAATGGGGGCACCGACATTATGGTGGTCATCGCCCAGCCCGATGAATGCCAGTAATTTGTCGCGATCGGTAATTGCCACGGCACCGACACCCAGCTCTTCATACAAAATACGGGCAACGCGCATACTGTTTTGTGGGTTGAACCCTTGACGCAGCGCCCCTTCGGCGCGGGCAGCGATTTGCAGCGCCTTGGCGGAAAATGCAGAGGTGTATTTTTCAAAAATGGCGCGCCGGTCGAGCAGGATACGCATGAACATGGCAGAACCGATGGTATTGGTGATCATCATCGGTAGTGCAATGTCCCTCACCAGTTCAGCGGCGTTATCAAATGGGCGGGCGACCAGCAGAATAATCGCCATTTGCAGTATCTCCGCAACCAGTGCGGTCAATCCGACGACGAGGGGCTTAAAGAGCAAATCGATACGATTGCGGCGTGCCAGATAGCGATGCAGCAGTCCGCCAAGCAGACCTTCGGCAATGGTCGATAGCATACAGGCCAGCGCAGTCATACCCCCCATCGAATAGCGGTGTAATCCGCCCGTTAACCCGACGAGAAAGCCCACGGAAGGACCGCCGAGCATGCCACCGAGCACCGCACCCGTTGCGCGGGTGTTGGCAATAGAATCGTCTATATGCAGCCCGAAATAGGTTCCCATAATGCAAAATACGGAAAAAACCAGATAGCAGACTAACTTGTGTGGCAGGCGAATGGTGACCTGCATCAGCGGGATAAACAGCGGTGTTTTACTGAGTAAATAAGCGATTACCAGATAAACACACATCTGCTGTAACAGGGAAAGAATCAGATCAATCTGGCTAACCATGGGTAGGGTCTCGTCATACACAATCTTCAACGTACACAATCCACCGAATTGTACTGCTTTTTGCCAGCGGGCGAATCGATCTTTAAACAAAAGATGCTAATAGTCCTGTGTCATAACTTATTCGTATAAATATAAACGGAAAAATCTCATCAGTTCTCAGATATTTTTTCGTTCTTTGACTACGCTAAATGAAGGGGTGTCGCGCGAGAACCCTTTCATAGTATTCATTATTTTTACATGTCGCCGTTATTCGTTAGCAAGCTAATAACTCATTATTTTTATTGAGTTTTATCGAAAATAAAGTTTGGGGAAAATATAAGCGGCACATAACGTTTTATATCGCTTATTTATTTAATTCAAATGGTTAATCAAAGGATGAATACCATGTCAGCGTTTTCTGATGCGATTAATTCACTTATTTCCGGTCATTATGCCGATCCATTTTCGCTGTTAGGTATGCATCATTCCTCCGACGGTCTTGAAGTTCGCGCATTGCTGCCGGATGCGCAGGCAGCGTGGGTTGTGGATGCCAGTAACGGGCGAAAAATCATTGAGCTGGAACGTGTAGATGAGCGCGGTTTTTTTTGTGGTCTGGTGCCGCGCCGGAAAAATGCTTTTCACTATCAATTGGCTGTGACCTGGCGTGAAGAAACCTGGGTGATTGAAGATCCTTACCGATTTGGCCCGCTATTGCAGGATATGGACATTTGGCTGTTGGCCGAAGGTACCCACCTGCGACCTTACGAGCGGTTAGGCGCACATCTGGAAACGTTGGATGGGGTAGAAGGCACGCGCTTTGCCGTTTGGGCACCCAATGCGCAGCGCGTTTCGGTGGTGGGAGAATTCAACTTTTGGGATGGCCGCCGGCACCCGATGCGGCTACGCAGGGAAAATGGCATTTGGGAGCTGTTTCTGCCCGATGTAAAAGCAGGGCAGCTCTACAAATATGAAATGATCGACAGCCACGGTAGCGTCCGGCTGAAGGCCGATCCTTACGCTTTTGAAGCGCAGATGCGCCCGGATACCGCATCACTGATTACGCCACTGCCTGAGAAAGTCCCGACCAACGAGGCCCGTCGTGAGGCGAATGGCCTGCGCTCTCCTATCTCTATTTATGAAGTCCACCTCGGTTCCTGGCGGCGGCATACAGATAACAATTTCTGGCTGAGCTATCAGGAGTTGGCGAACCAACTGATTGATTATGTGCAGTACATGGGCTTCACGCACGTTGAGTTGATGCCGATTAACGAACATCCGTTCGATGGCAGTTGGGGCTATCAGCCGCTGGGATTGTATGCGCCAACGCGCCGCTTCGGCACTGCGCCGGAATTCAGAGCGTTTGTTGATGCGCTCCATGATGCGGGTATCAACGTCCTGCTGGACTGGGTACCGGGGCATTTCCCCGGTGATGAATACGGTCTGGCTCAGTTTGACGGCACCGCGCTGTATGAATACGCCGATCCGCGCGAAGGCTATCATCAGGATTGGAACACGCTGATTTACAACTATGGCCGCCACGAGGTGCGTAATTACCTGGCGGGTAATGCGCTGTTCTGGATGGAGCGCTACGGTATCGACGGGCTGCGGGTGGATGCAGTGGCTTCGATGATTTACCGCGACTACAGCCGCAGCGAAGGCGAGTGGGTGCCGAACCATTATGGCGGTAAAGAGAACCTCGAAGCCATCGCGTTCCTGCGTTACACCAACCACATGCTGGGTCATGCGGCACCTGCGGCCATCACACTTGCTGAAGAGTCCACCGATTATCCGGGCGTCACGCTGCCGCCGGACTGCAACGGCTTAGGGTTTCACTACAAGTGGAACATGGGCTGGATGCACGACACGCTGACCTATATGCAGCTCGATCCGGTTCACCGTAAACACCATCACGATTTGCTGACATTCGGCATGTTGTACGCCTATAGCGAGAATTTCGTGCTGCCGCTGTCTCACGACGAAGTCGTGCACGGCAAACGTTCACTGTTGGATCGTATGCCCGGTGATGTCTGGCAGAAATTTGCCAATTTACGCGCCTATTACGGTTTTATGTGGGCCTATCCCGGCAAAAAGCTGCTGTTTATGGGCGGTGAATTTGCACAAGGGCGTGAGTGGAATCACGACGCCAGTCTGGATTGGCACCTGCTGGATGAACCAGAAGGGTGGCACCGTGGCGTGCAGGCGCTGGTGCGCGATCTTAACCATTACTATCGCCAGCAGCCGTCGCTGTATCAACTGGATTTTCAGCCACAGGGCTTTGAATGGCTGGTGGTGGACGATCGGGAAAACTCGGTTTTTGCCTTTGTCCGGCGTGATGAGCAGGGCAACGAAGTACTGGTGGTCAGCAACTTTACGCCAGTGCCACGCTACGGCTATCGGATTGGCATTAACCAGCCCGGCGGCTGGCGCGAAGTCATGAACACCGATTCTGTTCACTATAACGGTAGCGATCAGGGTAACGTTGGGACGATTTACAGCGAAGAGTGGGGCAGCCATCAGCGCCAGCACTCTCTTGTTCTGACCATTCCGCCGCTTGCCACACTGTATCTGGTGAAGGAGGCGTAAATGGCGGAATTGCAGACGGGCAAGCCGACGCCGCTGGGGGCCAGTTTTGATGGACGGGGCGTGAATTTCGCGCTGTTTTCGGCGGATGCCGAGCGGGTAGAACTGTGTGTGTTTGATGAACGTCAGCAGGAACAACGGATCGCGCTGACCGCGCGCAGCGGCGATATTTGGCACGGCTATCTTCCCGATGCGCAGCCCGGCTTACGCTACGGTTTCCGGGTCGATGGGCCGTTCGAACCGTCACAGGGTTTACGCTTCAACCCGCACAAGTTGCTATTAGATCCGTGTGCCCGCCAGCTTGATGGCTGGGTGGTGGATGACGCTAGCCTGCAAGGCGGAATTGACCAGAGGGATGAACGCGACAGCGCTGAGATTATGGCGAAGTGCGTCGTCACGGCAGAGGATTACGACTGGCAGGATGACCAACATCCGCGAACGTCCTGGAATCAGACGGTAATTTATGAGGCGCACGTTCGCGGGTTGACGCAACTGCACCCTGATATTCCCGAAGATATTCGCGGTAGCTATGCGGCGCTGGGGCATCCGGTGATGATTGACTATCTGACGTCGCTGGGCATCACGGCGCTGGAACTGCTTCCGGTGCAGCAGCATGCCGATGAACCGCGGCTTCAGCAATTGGGGTTGCGTAACTACTGGGGCTATAACGTACTGCTGCCGTTTGCGGTGGATAACAGCCTGGCTGCAGGTGGCGATGCGCTGAATGAATTTCGTGATGCAGTGAAAGCGCTGCACCACGCGGGGATCGAAGTCATTCTGGATGTGGTGTTCAACCACAGTGCCGAATTGGACGTTGAAGGGCCCACGCTGTGCCAGCGCGGTATCGACAACCGCAGCTATTACTGGCTGAGTGACAGCGGCGAATACCACAACTGGACCGGCTGCGGCAATGTGCTGCGCCTGAACCATCCTGCGGTGATTGACTGGGTGATGGACTGTCTGCGTTTCTGGCGCGAGGTCTGCCACGTTGACGGTTTTCGTTTCGATCTGGCAACAGTGCTGGGGCGTACTCCCGATTTTACTGCCGCTGCGCCGCTGCTGTCTGCCATGAAAAACGATAGCCGCTTACAGGGTTGCAAGCTGATCGCCGAGCCTTGGGATATCGGGCATGGCGGCTATCAACTGGGTCAGTTTCCGACACCGTTTGCCGAGTGGAGCGACCGCTATCGTGACGACATGCGCCGCTTTTGGCTGCATGGTGACATTTCTCTCGGCGCATTTGCCCGCCGCTTTGCGGCTTCCAGCGACATCTTCCAGCAGCGCGACCGCCTGCCTTACGCCTCTATCAACAAACTGACGGCCCATGACGGTTTTACGCTGCGCGATCTGGTGAGTTTCAACCACAAGCACAACGACGCTAACGGTGAGGGTAACCGCGACGGCACAGACAGTAACTTCAGCAATAACCACGGTATGGAAGGGCTGGAAGCGGATGATGACATCCGTCAACGTCGGCTGGCTAGCCAGAAGGCGCTGCTGACGACGCTGATTCTGTCGCAGGGTACGCCAATGCTGTTGGCGGGCGATGAACTGGGGCACAGCCAACGGGGCAACAACAACGCCTACTGCCAAGACAATGAATTGACCTGGCTGCACTGGGAAAACGCGGATCGCGCCTTGCACGAATTTGTCGCCGGGTTGATCCAACTGCGCCGCACGATCCCGGCATTACAGCAGGAAACATGGTGGCAAGAAGGGGACGACGCGGTGCAGTGGCTGAACCGAGAAGGGCAGCCTTTGACGCCGCAGCAGTGGGAGCAAGGGGAGCATCAGCTACAGATTTTACTTTCCGGTCATTGGCTTGTGCTGGTTAACGCCAGCCTGCATGCCGGCACGTTCATGTTGCCAGAAGGCCACTGGCAGGTTTCACCGCCGTTTGATGAGACGAATCCGCCTGAGGGCGGAATGTGGCACGGACAAGCGCAGGCGGTAGGCGTCTTGATAAAGCAGACCGTCTAAGCGCAAGCCATTAAAAGAATAATCAGGAGATAGCCATGGTGAACAACGACAAGCATGACCCTCTGATGTTGGCAAGACAGCTCCCTTTGAAATCCGTGGCATTAATTTTGGCTGGCGGCCGTGGAACGCGACTGAAAGGGCTGACGGCATTGCGTGCCAAGCCTGCCGTCCATTTTGGCGGTAAATTTCGCATTATTGATTTCGCGCTCTCTAACTGCCTGAACTCCGGCATCCGCCGCATTGGCGTGATTACGCAATATCAGTCGCATACGCTGGTGCAGCACATTCAGCGCGGCTGGTCATTTCTGAATGCGGAAATGAATGAATTTGTCGATCTGCTTCCCGCACAGCAGCGCCATTCTACCGATCATTGGTATCGGGGAACGGCGGACGCGGTTTGTCAGAATCTCGACATTATTCGGCGCTACCGTGCTGAGTATGTGGTGATCCTCGCGGGCGATCACATCTACAAGATGGACTACTCACGTATGCTGATTGATCACGTGGAGAAGGGGGCGGAATGTACGGTCGCCTGCCTGCCCGTGCCGCTGGACGAAGCCAATGCCTTTGGCGTCATGAGCGTGGACAAACAGCATCGCATCCTCGATTTTGCCGAAAAACCAGATAACCCGACGCCGATGCCGGATAACCCGGATATGGCGCTCGCGAGCATGGGGATCTATGTTTTTAATGCGGACTATCTTTATCAATTACTAGAAGCGGATCGCAACGCGTCGGACTCTGCCCACGACTTTGGTCAGGATTTGATCCCGAAGATTGTCTCGCAGCGTCTGGCCTGGGCTCACCCTTTTACCCTGTCATGCGTCACGTCGGGTGAAGATGAGCACCAGTATTGGCGGGATGTCGGCACGCTGGAAGCCTACTGGCGCGCCAATCTCGATCTGGCGTCAGTGACGCCAGAGCTGGATGTGTACGATCGGCACTGGCCAATTCGTTCCGCGATTGAATCGCTGCCGCCAGCCAAATTTGTTCAGGACCGTTCTGGCAGCCATGGCATGACGATGAACTCGCTGGTGTCGGGGGGCTGCATCGTTTCCGGTTCGGTTGTTACGCATTCGGTGTTATTCCCGCGCGTGCGGGTCAATTCATTTTGCAGTATCGATTCGACGGTGATCCTGCCGGATGTCAACGTGGGGCGCTCCTGTCGTTTACGCCGTTGCGTGATTGACCGTGCCTGCCACCTGCCGGAAGGCATGGTGATTGGTGAAAATGCGGAAGAGGATAGCCGCCGTTTTTACCGGTCGGAAGAAGGGATCGTTCTGGTCACGCGATCGATGTTGGAAAAGCTGTAAACGCCATCGGCACAAAATGGGAGTCATAATGCGGGTCTTACATGTTTGTTCAGAGCTGTTTCCACTATTGAAAACCGGCGGTCTCGCGGATGTGGCAGGGGCGTTGCCCGGCGCGCAAATTGCGGCGGGGATGGATGTCCGCGTCATCCTGCCTGCCTTCCCCGATTTGAAGAAAGGGATCGCCGATATACAGGTTGTGCGTGAGCTGGATACGTTTGCCGGACATGTCACCTTACTGTTCGGCCATTTTAACGGCGTCGGTATTTATCTGATTGATGTGCCTGAGCTGTATGAACGTGCGGGTAGCCCTTATCACGACCCGGCGCTTTATGCTTATGCCGATAACTATCTGCGGTTTGCGCTGTTGGGGTGGATGGGGTGTGAAATGGCGTGCGGGCTGGACCACTATTGGCGGCCCGATATTGTGCATGCTCATGACTGGCACGCGGGGCTGACCTGCGCCTATTTGGCCGCTCGTAACCGTCCGGCGAAATCGGTCTTTACCGTTCACAACCTGGCTTATCAGGGGCTGTTTGATGCCCGACATATGGCAGATCTCCACTTGCCGAACGACTTCTTTCAGGTCTACGGGCTAGAGTTTTACGGCCAGATTTCTTACCTCAAGGCCGGTTTGTTCTACGCCGACCACATTACGACCGTGAGCCCGACCTACGCGCATGAGATTACGCTGCCAGCCTATGGCTATGGCATGGAAGGCTTGTTACAGGCGCGTGAAGAAGAGGGGCGGCTGTCTGGTATTCTCAATGGCGTAGACGAAACGATTTGGGATCCGGCGCATGATCCTTTGCTCACCAGCCATTACAGCCGCGATGTGCTGGCGAATAAAGCGGAAAACAAACGGCATCTGCAAACGGCGATGGGGCTGAAGGTCGATGACAAGGCTCCTATTTTCGCCATCGTTAGCCGTCTGACCAGCCAGAAAGGGCTCGACATTGCGTTAAGCGCGATACCGGATTTGCTGGAACAGGGTGGGCAAGTGGTGGTGTTGGGCGCAGGGGATGCCGATTTGCAGGAAGGTTTTCTGGCCGCCGCAGCCGAATATCACGGTCAGGTTGGCGTACAGATTGGTTATCACGAAGCCTTCTCGCACCGCATTATTGGCGGCGCGGATGTCATTATGGTGCCCAGCCGATTTGAGCCCTGTGGGTTAACGCAGCTCTATGGCCTGAAATATGGCACGTTGCCACTGGTGCGCCGAACCGGCGGGCTAGCAGATACGGTATCGGACTGTTCGCTGGAGAATCTGGCGGATGGTCTGGCAAGCGGGTTTGTCTTTAACGATTGCAGCGTGGGATCGCTATCCCGTGCGATTCGTCGTGTGTTCGTGTTGTGGTCCCGACCTATGCTATGGCGCTATGTGCAGCGTCAGGCGATGGCGATGGATTTTGGTTGGCAGGTTTCTGCTCAGGCTTATGGTGCGCTATATCAACGCTTGTATACCCATTAGTTTTCCTGCGGTGCGTCATCCGCGTGCAATCTGAAAACGACAGGGTAGGGTAACACTCACTTGGGAATGAATATTATGAACTCGCCGTTTATCTATACTTCACCAACGCTCAGTGTGGAAGCGCTGAAACACTCTATTGCTTACAAGCTCATGTTTAGCGTGGGAAAAGATCCCTCGATTGCGAATAAGCATGACTGGCTGAATGCTACGCTGTTGGCCGTGCGCGACCGGATGGTAGAACGTTGGCTGCGCTCGAACCGCGCACAGCTTTCGCAGGATGTCCGGCAGGTGTATTACCTGTCAATGGAGTTTCTACTGGGGAGGACGTTGTCGAACGCGCTGCTGGCGATGGGTTTGTATGAAGATCTGAAAGCGGCGCTGGATGGTATGGGGCTGGAACTGGACGATCTGCTACAGGAAGAAAATGACCCTGGCTTAGGGAACGGTGGCCTGGGGCGTCTGGCTGCCTGTTTCCTCGATTCGTTAGCGACGATGGCGCTGCCGGGGCGTGGCTACGGTATTCGCTACGAATACGGCATGTTCAAACAGAATATCGTTAACGGCAAGCAGGCGGAATCGCCGGACTACTGGTTGGAATACGGTAACGCGTGGGAATTCCCGCGCCATAGCACGCGTTACAAAGTGCGGTTTGGGGGACGTATCCAGCAGGAAGGCAGCAAGTTACGCTGGCTGGAAACGGAAGAGGTTATCGCGTGCGCCTACGACCAAATCATTCCCGGTTTCGATACCGATGCCACCAACACATTGCGTCTGTGGGGCGCGCAGGCCAGTAACGAAATCAATTTAGGTAAATTCAATCAGGGCGACTATTTTGCGGCGGTGGAAGATAAAAACCACTCGGAAAACGTGTCGCGCGTGTTGTATCCCGACGATTCCACCTACTCTGGCCGCGAGCTGCGTTTGCGTCAGGAATACTTTCTGGTTTCTGCCACGGTGCAGGACATCCTCAGTCGCCACTGGATGATGCATAAGACCTATGCCAATCTGGCGGAAAAATTTGCTATCCACCTGAACGACACGCATCCGGTGCTGGCGATCCCAGAGCTGATGCGCTTGCTGATCGATGAGCATAAATTCAAGTGGATCGAGGCGTGGACGGTAGTGAGGAAGGTCTTCTCCTACACCAACCACACGCTGATGCAGGAAGCGCTGGAAACCTGGCCGGTTGATATGCTGGGTAAAATCCTGCCGCGCCACCTGCAATTGATTTTCGAAATTAACGAACATTTTCTGGAGTATGTACAGAAAGAAGTTCCCGATGACAACGAACTGCTGGCGCGGGTTTCCATCATTGATGAAAACAACGGGCGTAAAATTCGGATGGCGTGGCTGGCGGTGATCGCCAGCCACAAAGTGAACGGCGTATCGGAACTGCATTCGGATCTGATGGTGCAGTCCCTGTTTGCCGACTTCGCTCGACTCTTCCCCAACCGCTTCTGTAATAAAACCAATGGCGTAACGCCGCGACGTTGGCTGGCGCTGGCCAACCCGTCGCTCTCTAAGCTGTTGGATGACACCATCGGGCAGACCTGGCGTACCGATCTGAGCCAATTGAGCGAATTGAAACAACACATCGATTATCCGGCGTTTGTGCAGAAAATCCGCAAGGTGAAGCTCAAGAACAAAGTACGTTTAGCGACCTACATGGCGGAAAACCTGAATATTGTGGTTAACCCCGAGTCATTGTTTGATGTACAGATTAAGCGTATTCACGAATACAAACGGCAACTGTTGAATGTGTTGCACATCATCACGCTCTATAACCGCATTAAGGACGATCCCGGCGTCGCGCGTGTTCCGCGTGTCGCGATCTTTGCGGGTAAGGCGGCATCGGCCTATTACATGGCGAAGCACATTATTAACTTGATCAACGATGTAGCGAAGGTGATCAACAACGATCCGGCACTGCACGATCGGCTGAAGGTCGTATTCATTCCGAACTACAGCGTGAGTCTGGCGCAGTTGATCATTCCGGCAGCGGATCTTTCTGAGCAGATCTCGCTGGCGGGAACGGAAGCGTCCGGGACCAGCAACATGAAATTTGCCCTGAACGGCGCGCTGACGATCGGCACGCTGGATGGGGCGAATGTCGAAATGCTGGAACATATTGGTGAAGAGAATATGTTTATCTTCGGTAACACGGCCGACCAGGTTGAAGCGCTACGTCAGAACGGCTATAACCCACGGCAATATTACGATCAGGACGAAGAGCTACGCCGCGTTCTGACGCAAATCACCACAGGCGCTTTTAGTCCTGATGATAGCCGCCGTTACAGCGATCTATTTGATTCACTGGTTAATTTTGGCGATTACTATCAGCTACTGGCAGACTATCGCAGCTATGTGGATACGCAGGATCGGGTTGACGAGTTGTATCAGAACAAGGACGAATGGGCGCGTAGCGCCATCCAGAATATTGCCAGCATGGGTTATTTCTCGTCTGACCGTACTATCGGCGAATATGCAGCAGATATTTGGAATATTAAACCGATACGGCTGTGATGAGGGAAGGGCTCTGCCATTGATGGCTAATTCTTAAAATAAACAGGCGTTCAATGAACGCCTGTTTATTATGGTTAGCATTTTTATCGGGGGTATGCGAATTTTCAATGATTCATCTTAATATTTTCTAATGGGTTCGCTATTCCACATGCTGGTCGTGTTTTTTATGCAGATATCTCAACGTCAACGAGCCAAAAATAGGAATGGTGAGCATAGTAATAAACATTAAAGATGAAAGCTCGTAATCAAAATCTATAGTTGCCATGATAAATAAAAAAATGATAATCGCCATCGCGCCGATGAAATATTTTTTAATTATGAAATGTAAACAAATAGATACAACCCCAATAAAGATGATGTAACCGGAGAACATAATCCAAGCTAAAAAATCCCAGCTATTAAAAAAATTCGTCTCACTATATCGATCGCCGAAAAATAAAACATATAAAAATGATAAAAAACACCAAAAAAAGGTAGGTAATAAAAAAATTTTAATAATAGATGATTTATTTATTCTCACTCCATTATTATCCGATTTTAAACATGTATTCCTGCTCATCATCATCCTTAATTGTATTATTCATAACATTAAAACCCATGTTTGTACTGTATCATCCCGATATATCCATACAACGTCAAGCTACGCGGGGGTTGGTTATGCCGTTGGACTGCTGCCAATATGGGTTATTTCTCGTCTGACCGCACCATCGGTGAATATGCAGAAGATATCTGGAATATCAAACCGACACGGTTGTGATGGCGTGTTGATGATATGAAAAAAGCGCCGTAGGCAACAACCTACGGCGCTTTTTTATTGCAGTAAAAGGCGTTTGCAGTGACCGCGTATTAACCCGCTTTTGCCATCTGCTGTTGGCGGTGGCTGGCTAACCAGTCGCTGATGCGCTGTTTCTGTGCGTCATCAAAGCGCATGCCCAGTTTGGTGCGGCGCCAGATGACGTCGTCCAGCGTGACAGCCCATTCTTTCTCGATCAGATAGCGCAGTTCCACTTCATACAGGTCATGACCGAAATCTTCACCCATATCGCTGAGGCTTTTCACGTTTGCCAGAATGAGTTCGCTGTTTGAACCATAGGTACGGCTGTAACGGCGCGTTAGTGATTCAGGCAGATTGAAACGGCGACGCAGCGCAGCAGCGTAGTCATCACGTGTGCCAGCGATATCACCACCCGGCAGTACCGCACCTTTTGTCCAGGCTTTGCCTGCCTGCGGATAGTATTTGTGCAACTTGTCCAGCGCGTGCTCTGCTAGCTTACGGTATGTCGTCAGCTTGCCGCCAAACACGGAAAGCAACGGAGCCTGACCGTTGTCATCATCCACTGACAGGGTGTAATCACGCGTAATCGCCTGTGGAGAATCAGATTCGTCATCACACAGCGGACGCACGCCGGAATATGTCCAGACGATATCGTCACGCGTGAGTTGCTGTTTGAAGTGGTCGTTATACACATCCAGCAGATAACCGACTTCGTTGTCATCGATCTTCACATCGTGCGGATTACCTTTGTATTCCACGTCAGTGGTGCCGATGATCGAATAATCGTCCTGCCACGGGATCACGAACACAATACGGTGATCTTTGTTTTGCAGGATATACGCTTGCGGCTGGTTGTGGACTTTTGGCACCACGATGTGGCTGCCTTTGATCAAACGGATGCCGTAAGGCGATTTCAGTTGCAGGCCGTCATCAAAGAATTCCTTCACCCACGGGCCGGTTGCGTTTACTAAACCTTTGGCGCGCCAGGTAAAGGTTTCGCCGGTCAGTGAATCAACGGCATCCACAATCCACACGCCTTGTTCACGGCGAGCGCGGGTAACTTTGGTACGGGTACGGACTTCTCCACCACGTTTTGTCACTTCCTGCGCGTTTAACACCACCAGACGCGCATCGTCCACCCAGCAGTCCGAATATTCAAAGCCTTGCTTCAGTTCAGGTTTAAGAACCGAATCTGCGCCGAATTTCAGTCCCTTACTGGCAGGCAGGCTAACGCGTTTGCCAATGTTGTCATACATGAACAGGCCGATACGAATCATCCAGGCCGGACGCAGGTGTGGCTGATGGGGCAAACGAAAGCGCATCGGGAAAATAATGTGCGGTGCCATTTTCAGCAGCGTTTCACGCTCAGACAGCGCTTCGCTGACCAAACGAAACTCATAGTGCTCAAGGTAACGCAGGCCACCGTGAATCAGCTTGGAGCTGGCGGAGGACGTGGCACAGGCGAGATCCTGCGCTTCCAACAACAGGACTGATAAACCCCGCCCAGCCGCATCTGCGGCGATGCCTGCACCGTTAATTCCGCCGCCGATAACGATGAGATCTTTGGTTTCCACGTTTCTTCCTCCACCTTCGAATAAATCAAAATGTTCGTTTTCGAGCATTATGATAATCGAAAACAAACAAATCAGCCAATGGTTAACCAAATAAAAACATTTATGCGTGATGAAGCTAACAATATGATGATAATTGTCACATTAAAATAAGGGTTATTGGGCTGGATGGGGGCTGTATTGTCGTCACTCTCACGTTAGTGACGTACTGTTTTTCTTAATAACCTTATAATCATATAGGTTTTATGCTGCCAAAGGCAGGTTACAATGACGCCAGTTGTTACTAACATCCTGTCTATTATTAACAAGGTTGTCACTTTCGATGGAACAATTTGAAGCTATTAGTATTGAGCAAGCCTATTCCCGCTGGCAGGAAGGGGGCGTTGTCGTTGATATTCGCGATCCACAGAGTTTTGCCGTTGCCCATGTTCCCGGTGCAACACATTTGACGAACGAGAGCCTGTCTGACTTTGTGCGCGACGCTGACTTCGACGCGCCAGTCATGGTGATTTGCTACCATGGCATTAGCAGCCGCAATGCCGCACAGTACCTGATTAGCTTGGGGTTTGATTCGGTGTACAGCATCGATGGTGGCTTTGAGGCCTGGCAACACCGTTACCCGCAGGATGTGTTACCACCAGTGTGACAGTGGAAACCTGCTGCGTTTGAAGGCGCAGCAGGTGAGCCATTATTGTTCAGCCGGTAACGGCTTTTTGACAAATACGCCGTAGCTGATAGCACCTAGCATAAGTAAACTGGCACCGAAGATAAACACGTTGGTAAACGCGCCCGTCATATCCAGAATGATACCTGTGACGATGGGGGCACTGGCCGCGCCGAGGAAACCGCCGAAGTTCTGGATGGCACCAAGGGAGGCAACCTGTGCTTTCGGGGCGATATCGGTTGCGAGTGTCCAGATCACGCCAGAAGGCATCTGAGAAAAGAAATATCCCAGGGAAAGCAGCGCGATACATAATGTTGTATCAGTGACGAACGGCACGGGAGCTACGCAACATGCAGCGAGAGCGGCACCGCATACAATGGGGATCTTGCGCGCGGTAATGGTGTTGGTGCCGCGACGAATCAGACGGTCCGAAATTATCCCACCACACAGCACGCCCAAAATGCCGGCCATGAACGGAATAGAGGCGACCCAACCTGTTTTCATCAAGCTGAATCCAAGAGAACGTTCCAGATAGCTGGGTAACCAGGTGAGATAGACCCAAATGGTAAACATGATGGAGAAATTGCCCAGAATCATGAACCAGGTCGTCTTGTGCTTGAACAGAGAGCCCCAGCTTGCTTTTGGCGCGTCTGGTTTTTGCGTTTCCGTGGCTTCGACAGGGCCATGGATTTCAACTTCTTCCTGTGGCGTCGGGTTACGATAGAGCTTCATCCAGACCAGCAGGAGCGGAATACCAGCCAGACCAATAGCGATAAACATGCCACGCCAGCCCATAGTTAACAGCAGGATGGTCAAAATCGGTGGCGCAATGGCATTGGCGATTTGCGAACCTGTGTTGATGATGGCGGTGGGTAGGCCGCGTTCATTGCTTGGGAACCAACGGTGGGTGATTTTAATCCCGGAGGTGAAGAACGGGGATTCAGACACCCCGAGTAACATACGCAGGCCATAGAACATGGCGTAGCCATTGACGAACCCGGCTAGAATAGTGAACCCAGACCAGAGGCCGAGAGCCCAGGAGAACATTTTTTTCGGACCAAATTTATCGACCAGCCAGCCAGCAGGCAGGTTAGCGATGGCATAAGGCCATAAGAATGCGGAGAGCAGGAGTCCCATCTGTGTGGAACTGAAACCAAACTCTTTTGAAATGGTGGTGTTGGCGATACTGAGATTGGCGCGGTCAAGATAATTCACCACGGCAGCAATCAGTAATATGAAAATAATATTCCAACGCAGACGAGATATTTTCTGCGAAGGTTGCGTTACAGCAGCAGGTGTAGATGAGGCAGTTGTCTGTTTCATTTTATTTATTTTCCGTAAACAGGCTGAGGTGAATCTTGATTACCGCTTTGCGGATAAAAGATTCGCCGTGCGTTTGACAACAAGGGCGATGTAAATCTTCGGGGAAAAATACGGCAAACATGCCGGGTAGCAGATGAATAAAGGATTCGTTTTGCGTGTCGGTGTAAAATACGATATCGTTTTGTGCCGCTTTATTTTCGATAACCGTATGCTCTTTGGCTCCACGCGCCACGCCAATACTCTCTTCTCCAGAAATGAGATATTGAATATCAACAAAATTAAAGTGTGATTCCGCACGCATTTGTGCAGCAGGCACCGTAGAGGTTTCTTGCAGCAGGCAAAACATTTTGCCTGGGATAATATCGTATTTCCCTGGTGTTAATCTGGCGAAATCAGTTTGATTAATATAATCAATCCCTTTTTGGATAATAGGGTGCAGGGCATGCTTTTCCTGCGCCCAATCGCGCTGATCGCAAATAATCATGATGAAATATTCCCCTGTGAATGCGGTTTTTTATATAGGGTAACGAGAAGAACTATTTATTCTCGTTACCCGTAGACGCTTATTGTTATCGTGTAATTTTTTTCTGGTAGTGCGCTGTTCCGTGTCGAATTTGATCGAGGATGACGGTTAATCCCCAATATTTCTCCAGTACGTCATCTTTATTGACGCGACACTGAATGCTGGTAAAGGTGCCGAGGCGCTGATGGTAAACCTTGGCATTTTTCGGGTAGCCCAAGGTTTCGGTCACGGCAGCCAGCGACAGGAAGTCAGCGAGTTCTTCTGCCAGTTCGGGGTTTTCTTGATGATGGTGATATAACCAGACATAGAGTTCAGGATGGAAATTGGTGAACACACCGCTAAAGCCGCGTGAGCCCGCTTTCATCGCGGGGAACGCGATAGCGGCATTGGCGTTAATGATATTGAGCGGCGTTCCCTGTACTAAACCCACACGGCGGGTGACGGTAGCCAGGTCACAACTGACGTCTTTTAGCACCACAAAACGGCCTGTATTGGCGCAATAGGTCAGCTCTTCATCACTCAATAGCCGACGATAAGGCGCTGGGCATTCATAGAGGCCAAGTGGCAGTGTCTTTGGCAGGGCGTCCAAGAGATGATTCAGATTGGCAAAAAAAGTATCGCTGCCCGCTTTCTGTGGATCGAGGTGGTTAGTGACAAGTACCAGTGCGTCGATGCCGGTTTCCGCCATTGCAGAAAGCTCTTCAACCTGTGCGTTGAGATCGTCGCTGATATGGCCGGAAGCAATCACCGGTATACGGCCTTGCACGTGTTCCACCACAAAGCGCGCTACGGCCACACGTTCTTCTAACGAGAGAAACTGCATTTCGCTAGATTGACACACGGCGAACAGCGCATCGACGTTTTTGTCTATGTACCAGTCAATGAGCTTCGCCAGACCGGGATAATCGACGTCGTTCTGTTCGGTGAACGGGGTCAGCATGACCGGGACGATACCATCAATTGTTTTCATTTCTTTATTCTCCAAAAAACAGCGGTTGCGGGCGATTTTCCGCGTTAGCGTTGCGATAAACGTGCAATAACTTGTTGATGTTCAGGCATGTTAGAGGCCCCTTCACGTTCAACGGCGAGGGAGGCAAAGGCAGAGGCGTAAGTGGCGGCCTGCACCAGGCTCTGCCCGTTAGCGAGCGCGGCGGCAAACGCGCCGTTGAATGCATCCCCTGCGCCGGTAGTATCGACACCGAGTGCCGGAAAGGCAGGAATATGCTGGAATTGTTTGCCGTCCAATAACAGTGCACCGCGGGAGCCCATGGTGATAATCACGCGTTTGGCTCCCAGAGCAGCGATTTTCAGCGCTGCTTCTTTGGCATCGTCAACATCGTGAATATCAATGCCGGATAGAAGCGAGGCTTCCGTCTCGTTGGGCGTGATGACGTCGAGATAATCCAGATAGGGCAGGATCTCGCTAGAGTAAGGTGCGGGGTTAAGAATCACTTTCTTGCCCAGCGTATGGGCCAGCTTGATCGCGTTCAGCGTTGCGGAAAAGTTATTCTCTAACTGCACCAGCAGTACGTCTGAGGTAGTGAGTTCTGACGCGATGGCGGCGACTTCGTCATCGGTAATGGTTTGGTTAGCACCGGGGTGAATGGCGATCATGTTTTCGCCGTTTTGCTGCGAGACGTAAATGATCGCGTTACCTGTGGGTTCGCTATCTGACTGGTACAGCTTGAACGAGTGAATGTCTGATGCCGTAAAATGATCGTAGGCAAATTGGCTAAATTGGTCGGTACCCACTTTAGCGATGAAATAGACCTGTGCACCTGCCCGACTGGCAGCCATGGCCTGGTTAGCGCCTTTACCCCCAGGGCCGATCGCGCTGCCCTGAGCCATGATGGATTCACCGCCCTTGGGAAAACGCATCACCTTGGCGACGATATCAACATTGAACGATCCTAAAATACACACCTTGCCGTTCATCGAATTTCCTTTCTGTTTGCTGGTTTGATGTCTGTTCTGTTTTTCTAACCGCTTCAGCAGTACTTCGAAATTCTCGCCAGACGGGGCGATTAATTCGGACTGTAGAAGACGTCGCACGATGATGGCTCCGCCGTAGCAGCGCTGAATCAGGTGCAACCGTGCCAGTTCATTCAAATCACTGCGGATAGTTTCTTTGCTAACGGCAAAGGCCGTTGCCAGATAATCGACGCTGGCGCGTTCATGTTTGGCCAGATAGGCCAGAATCTGATTACGTCTTTCTTCTAGAAACATGCTTACCTCAGTTGTTGGTTATGAGCCTAAAGGAGAGTCTGCGGCTAAAAAGTGACTACTGTCATAGGATGATCGGTGAAACGGAAGTAAACGGAAGTTAGCAGAATGTTATCGGTTAAGAAGGGTGTTTTTACTTTTTCCCCCCCAGCCTGCGAAGCAATATGATATTTTTAGGTAAATCTATTCGCTAACGGATACACAACAATGCCAATCCGCGTTATTGCTCTCTCCAACCCGCGTCTGGCTCAGGCATTTGTCGATTACATGCGTACTCAGCAGGTTCATCTGGACATGCGACCTCAAGGACATGAAGCTGAGCTGTGGCTAAAAGATGAAACTCAACTGAGCAAGGTTCAGGAGGCGCTGGAGATTTTTCTGCGCGACCCGACCAATCCGCGCTATCTGGCGGCCAGTTGGCAAACGGGATCGATGGACACCGGTATTCAATACCAACGTTATCCTTTCCTGCAAACGCTGCAACAAAAGGCAGGGCCGCTGACGTTATCCGTGATGGTCGTGACGATTGCGGTGTTCGTTCTGATGCAGATTTCAGGCTATGAGAGCGTGATGACGTGGCTAGCATTCCCGGCAGAAGGGCAGCAGGTACAACTGTGGCGCTGGTTCAGTCATGCTTTGTTGCACTTTTCCCTGCTGCATATTTTGTTCAATCTGATGTGGTGGTGGTATCTGGGAGGGCCGGTTGAAAAAGTGTTGGGGACCGGCAAGCTGCTGGTCATCACGCTGGTTTCCGCGCTGGTCAGCGGCTGGGCGCAGTCCTGGTTTAGCGGCACCTATTTTGGTGGCCTGTCTGGCGTCGTCTATGCCCTGATGGGTTACGTCTGGCTGCGAGGGGAAAGAGAGCCAGACGGTTATTTGGCTATGCCGCGCAGCCTGATGGTCTTCGCGTTACTGTGGCTGGTTGCCGGATATTTCGATATTTTAGGCATGTCGATCGCGAATGCGGCACATGTGGCAGGGCTGATTGTCGGGCTATTGATGGCCTTTTGGGACACGTATAATAAAACAAACCCCCGGTAAATCGGGGCGTCTTAGGGGATAAATGTGAAGCAGACACAACGGCATGACGCCATTATTGAACTGGTGCGTCGGCAGGGGTATGTCAGTACTGAAGAACTGGTGGATCATTTTGCAGTGAGCCCGCAAACCATCCGTCGCGATTTGAACGATCTGGCTGAGCAAAATAAAATCCATCGCCACCACGGCGGCGCGGCATTGCCATCCAGCTCGGTGAACACGGCTTATCACGATCGTAAAATGATGTGGTCGGATGAAAAGGCACGTATTGCCCGTCGGGTGGCGAGCCAGATTCCAGACGGTGCGACCTTGTTTATCGATATCGGCACCACGCCTGAGGCGGTGGCCTATGCGTTGATGCAGCATAAGGATCTGCGCGTGGTCACCAATAATCTGAACGTGGCAACGCTGCTAACGGCAAAAGAGGATTTTCGCCTGATTTTGGCTGGTGGCGAAGTTCGCACCCGCGATGGCGGTATTATGGGGGAGGCGACGCTGGATTTTATCTCTCAGTTCCGTCTGGATTTTGGCATTTTGGGCATCAGCGGTATTGACATGGATGGGTCATTACTGGAGTTTGATTACCATGAAGTGCGCACAAAACGGGCGATTATTGAAAATTCTCGCTGTGTGATGCTGGTGACGGATCATTCCAAGTTTGGTCGTAATGCGATGGTGAATTTGGGCAACATGGATTTGATCGACTATCTTTTTACCGATCAGTCACCCCCACCCAGCGTACTGAAAATTATTGAACAACATAAGGTACAGTTGGAGTTGTGTTGAGCCCGATGTGCCTTTTCCATGATGGACAAAGGAGGAGGCACGATGTCAGATTCTTCAAGAAAGTCAGGTTCTGCAAAAGTACCAGGATCGTCAAAACGTTCAGCGGCTGCAAAAAAGCCAGATGCTTTAACGCAGCCCGTTTCCTCCGCTCATCCTGCTATCGCCTTTGATGCCTCAGAATTTACCGCCGCGCTGCGCCGCCAACAGCGGCTCGGTGGCGTTGCTTCCCTGAAGGCGATGACATTGGTGCAGTGCTGGCGTGCCGTCAGCCTTGCGCTCGCGGAACAACTGTTGATGCATCCCACCGCGCCAACCCCTTCCACGGTTAATACGCTTCAGCGCCATGTGAACTACCTGTCGATGGAGTTTCTGCCCGGTCGGTTGACGGGTAACAACCTGCTGAATCTGGGATGGTATGACGCCGTAGCCGACGTACTGGCAGAGCAAGGTCTTAGCCTGAGCGATGTGCTGGAGCAGGAAACCGATCCGGGCTTAGGCAACGGTGGATTAGGCCGACTGGCATCCTGCTTTCTGGATTCGATGGCAACGGTGGGGCAGCCTGCAACGGGCTACGGCCTCAACTACCAGTATGGCCTGTTCCGTCAGCATTTTGCACAAGAGCAGCAGCAGGAAACGGCCGATGACTGGCAGCGTGATACCTATCCGTGGCTTTTACCGCGTGCTGAACTGGCGGTAGAGGTTGGGTTTGGCGGGCGTTTGCAACCCCAGACCGATGGTCGCCTGCGCTGGCTGCCGGATACGGTTTTTAGAGGCGAAGCCTGTGACCTGCCGGTGATTGGTTATCAAAACGGAGCCGCGCAGCCGCTACGTTTGTGGCGTGCGACGCATTGCGATCCGTTTGATTTAACCTTATTCAATAAAGGTCACTATTTGCGCGCGGCGCAGGCGGGTATTTCCGCCGCCAGCCTGACCAGCGTGCTGTACCCGAATGATAATCATGCGGCGGGCAAGCGCCTGCGTCTGATGCAGCAGTATTTCCACTGTGCTTGTTCGGTGGCTGACATTTTACGCCGCCATCTTAGCGCGGGACGTGCGCTGTCTGCGCTGCCGGATTATGAAGTCATCCAGCTTAATGATACTCACCCGACGCTGGCGATCCCTGAGTTGATGCGCCTGCTGCTCGATGAACACCAGCTACCCTGGGACGACGCCTGGTCGATAACCGGACGTACCTTTGCTTACACCAATCATACGCTGATGCCGGAAGCGCTTGAGCGCTGGGACGAACGGCTGTTTGGCCGTTTGCTGCCTCGTCATCTGTCGATTGTCCGGCAAATTGATGCGCAGTTTAAGGTGCAGGTCGAGCAAGAATGGCCTGGCGATCGGCAGATGTGGGCGAAGCTTGCTATCCGCCACCAGCGCCAGATCCGTATGGCAAACCTGTGCGTAGTGAGCTGCTTTGCCGTCAATGGCGTGGCGGCATTGCATTCGGCACTGGTGGTGAAAGATCTGTTCCCCGAATACCATCAACTGTGGCCGACCAAATTCCACAATGTTACCAACGGCATAACGCCGCGCCGCTGGCTGAAGCAATGTAACCCGGCGCTGTCTGCATTGATTGATGACACGCTAAATACGCCATGGGTGAATGATTTACCCGCGCTGCAAGGGCTGGAGCCCTACGCTGACGATGCTGGCTTTCGTGAGCGTTATCGACAAATCAAGGCCGATAATAAAACGCAACTGGCGAGCTATCTCTGTCAACAGTATGACATTGTGGTCGATCCACTGGCGTTGTTTGACGTACAAATTAAGCGATTGCATGAATACAAACGTCAGCATTTGAATCTACTTCATATTCTCGCGCTATATCGTCAATTGCGTGACAATCCGCATCTGGATATAGTGCCGCACGTCTTTTTGTTCGGTGCCAAAGCGGCACCGGGTTATGTCTTAGCAAAAAATATCATTTATGCCATTAATCGGGTCGCTACGGTCATTAATCAGGATCGCCGCGTTAGCGATCGCCTAAAGGTCATCTTCCCGGCGGACTACCGTGTCTCGCTGGCTGAGCGGATGATCCCTGCTGCTGATGTCTCTGAGCAGATTTCGACGGCAGGTAAAGAGGCGTCTGGCACTGGCAATATGAAGCTGGCGCTGAATGGCGCGTTGACCGTTGGCACGTTAGATGGGGCAAATGTAGAAATGGCGCAGCAGGTCGGCGAGGACAATCTGTTCATTTTCGGTCATACCGTAGAACAGGTAAAAGCCCTACAGACTCAGGGCTATGCGCCGTCTGACTACCTTGCTACAACGCCTTTGCTACGTGAAATACTGAATGAGTTAGCGAGTGGTGCATTCAGCCGGGGGGATAAAAATGCGTTTGCCCCACTGCTGGATAGCCTGCTGAAGCTGGGCGATCCCTATATGTTAATGGCCGATTTTGCACCATATTGTGAGGTGCAGCAGCGTGTTGATGCGCTTTATCGTGAGCCGGATGAATGGACGCGCCGCTGTGTGTTGAATACCGCCAGAATGGGGATGTTTAGTTCGGACAGGGCAATTCATGATTACCAGACGCGTATTTGGCAAGCGCATCATTAGGAAAAGGAGAGGATGTTCAAGGTGGATAAACTGGCAAGCCAGCAGACCGGCATCGCGGAAAGCTATACCGATGCCTATGGCAAAAAGCACATTGTTGCGGCCGCAGTCAGAAACCGGATTCAGGCAATGATGGACGTTTCTGATAGCGGTAATGCGCCCCTGCCGCCTGTTCGTGTCTTCTTGCAAGGCCGAGAGGCGGTCATCGAGCTTGCTGGTCACGGTGAATTCTTCTGGACGCTGATGTATGAAAACGGCGGTCAAATTCAAGGGCAGATAACCGGTGGTTCAACGCTGGCTTTGCCGGGCGTGCTGCCGCTGGGCTACCACTACCTGACGTTGACGCAGGCCGACCAGCGCTGGAGCTGCCGGATTATTGTTGCACCGCATCGCTGCTATGAACCCGAAGCTTTACAGCAGGGAAAACGCTGGTGGGGCGTGACCGTACAGCTTTACACCTTGCGTTCGCAGAACAATTGGGGCGTAGGGGATTTTGGCGATCTGCGCCAACTGGTAGAACAGATTGCCCGACGCGGTGGCGCCTTTGTGGGGCTGAACCCACTGCATTCGCTGTACCCGGCGTTGGCAGAGGCGGCGAGCCCTTACAGTCCGTCGTCCCGCCACTGGCTGAACATTATTTATATCGATGTGAATCGGATTGATGATTTCCAACAGAGCGGGGAAGCGCAGGCGTGGTGGCACCGTGAGGAGACGCAAAGTGCGATCGCAGCGTTGCGGGCGGGGCGCTGGGTTGATTATGAGCCGGTGACGCAGCTTAAGTTAGCTGCTCTGCGGCTGGCGTTTCGCTATTTTACGACCCGTAGCGCGCTGGACCCGCGCATTAGTGCATTTCGTCAGTTTGTCGTCAGCGGCGGGCAGAGCCTGCAACTTCAGGCGACGTTTGATGCGTTGCAGACCTACCTGAAAAAACAGGGCGAGAATTATGCGGACTGGCATCAATGGCCTGCCAGTTATCATGATGTACACAGTGAGACCGTAAAAGCCTTTCGCCGTGAAAACAGCGATGAGATTACGTTCTACAGTTGGCTGCAATGGGTGGCGCATGAGCAATTAGCAGACTGCTACGCGCATAGTAAACAGCTTGGTTTACCGTTAGGTTTATATCGCGATTTGGCCGTCGGGGTCGCACGGGGCGGCGCAGAAACCTGGGACGAACGACAGCTATATTGTCTCGATGCTTCTATCGGCGCACCGCCCGATCCGCTCGGGCCACAGGGACAAAACTGGCAACTTGCGCCGATGAACCCCACCATGATGCAGCTTCGGGGTTATCAACCTTTTATCGACGTGCTGCGCAGCAACATGGCGCACTGCGGCGCGTTGCGTATCGATCATGTAATGGCGCTCTTGCGCCTGTGGTGGATACCGAAGGCGGAGCCAGCGGGCAACGGGGCCTACGTGCATTATCCGGTCGACGATCTGCTGGCGGTGCTGGCGCTGGAAAGCCAGCGTCATCGCTGCCTGATTATCGGTGAGGATTTAGGCACGGTGCCGCCGGAAATTGTCAGCAAACTGCATGATTACGGTATCTATTCTTACAAGGTGCTGTTCTTTGAAAAGGATGCAGAGGACCACTTTCGCCCGCCCGAGGATTACCCGCGTCAGGCGATGGCAACCATTACCACTCACGACCTTCCGACGCTGCGCGGCTACTGGCAAACCGTGGATTTATCGCTTGGGCGCGAGTTAGGGTTGTATCCTGTAGAGGCGTTGTTGCAAGAGCAGATGCTACAGCGTGAAAAAGCGAAACAGGGGTTGCTCAACGCATTACACCATTACGGGCTGCTGCCACAGCGTGTTGGCCGTAACTCGGCGCTGACGACAATGGGCGCACCGCTGAGCCGTGGCGTTCACCGCTATGTCGCCGATAGCGCCAGCGCACTGGTCGGGTTTCAACTGGAAGACTGGTTGGATATGGCCACGCCGGTGAATGTACCGGGCACCAACCGCGAATACCCTAACTGGCGACGCAAGCTGACGCGTCCGCTGGAATCGATCTTCGCTGACCGCTGCCTTGAACGACTGGTTCGGGATGTGGATTTGCGCCGCGGTGCGCCGATGAAAACACAAAAAGCCTAACAACAGAACGAACACTTTTCCTCCCCTGCGTCGGGGAGGAAAAGCAAAGACAAATCAGCAGGTGAGAGGATTAATAGTAAGAGTGCTCGCCACGCTGGTGTTCGGTGAGATCTCTCACGCCTTTCAGCTCTGGGAAGGTTTGCAGCAGCTCTTTCTCAATCCCTTCTTTCAGCGTGACGTCAACCATAGAACAGCCGTTACAGCCGCCGCCAAATTGCAGGATCGCCAGACCGTCATCGGTAATTTCCATCAGCGTCACGCGGCCGCCGTGGCCAGCTAGCTGTGGGTTGATCTGCGATTGCAGCACATACTCAACGCGTTCCATCAGCGGAGCGCTGTCGTCCACTTTACGCATTTTCGCGTTTGGCGCTTTCAGCGTGAGCTGAGAACCTAACTGGTCAGTCACGAAGTCAATGTCAGCGTCTTCCAGATAAGGGGCGCTAAGCTCGTCCACGTAAGCGGAAATTTTTTCAAACTTCAGTACGGTATCGCTGGCTTCTACGGCATCCGGCGGGCAATAAGAGACGCCGCATTCGGCGTTTGGCGTACCTGGATTGATAACAAATACGCGAATCTGTGTGCCTTCTTCCTGTTTTGCCAACAGTTTCAGGAAATGCTCCTGAGCAGCATCGGTAATACGGATCATAATAGTAAGCTCGATAGTTGACTGCACCTATCGGTTATAATACGCCCATCCTCCCCCTGACTACAAGGTTCGGCACAAACACCAGACCTGAACGCCTGCCGCGCCCTGAGCGAGTAATAGCCTGCTAATTTCAGCGGCGGTACTGCCTGTCGTGACCACATCGTCGAGTAAAACCACCTGCTGCCCGGACAGCGAGACATCACAGGAAAATGCGCCTCTCAGGTTTTTTCGCCGTGCGCTGGCGCTGAGCGTTTGCTGCAACGGCGTGCGTCGGGTGCGCTGTAACTCACGCGGATCGTAAGCGCAGTCTAGCCAGTGAGCGAGAGGGCGAGCGAGCAGTTCGGTCTGGTTGAAGCCACGATGCCACTGGCGGTTCCGGTGCAGGGGAACGGTGAACAGACGATCGGGGCGGGACAGCGGCACCTGCCCGGTGAGCTTTCGTTCACGATAGACCCTCTGCCAATGTAGTAACAACTGCCGCGCCAGTACCGCTGCCAGCTCGGTTTTACCGTTAAACTTGAAATGCTTAAGCAGCGTATTGATCGGCGGTGTGTAGTCGCTGATAAAGGTCATCGATTGCCAAGGTGGTGGATTTTGCAGGCAGCGCCCGCACTGATGCGTTGTGTCGCCTGCGGGCAAGCCACAACGCGGACAGCAGGTAGGCAAACGGGGCAAGTGGCGCTGACAGTACGAACAAATCCCCTGCTGGCTGCGATGAAGTGGCAATAAGCATAGCCAACAGCGTGCTGTGATGGTTAACATATTCTTTCCCTAAATACGGTTTTTCCCTGAAAAAGGAAGATAACTGATGGCAGCGTTGTATTGGCAGACCGAAGGCGCAGGAAATACGGATCTTGTGTTGCTGCACGGATGGGGATTGAATGCGCAGGTATGGCAGAACATGGTCGTGCGACTCGCTCCGCATTTTCGCCTGCATCTGGTCGATCTGCCGGGCTATGGCAGAAGCCAAGGATTCGGGCCGATGTCCCTGAATGACATGGCGGACAGCGTGCTGGCGCAGGCACCGGACTGCGTTGTCTGGCTGGGGTGGTCGCTCGGTGGACTGGTTGCCAGCCAAATTGCGCTAAGCGCCCCTGCTCGGGTGGACAAGCTGATTACCGTGGCGTCATCGCCCTGTTTCAGCGCACAGGGTCGCTGGCCGGGCATCAAGCCAGACGTATTGCAGGGCTTTCAACAGCAGCTCAGCGAAGATTTCCAGCGCACGGTCGAGCGGTTTCTGGCGCTGCAAACGCTGGGAACGGAGAGCGCACGGCAGGATGCCCGATTGCTAAAAAGCGTGGTGTTGGAACAGCCGATGCCGTCAGTCGAGGTATTGAACGGTGGGCTGGAAATTCTGCGGGAAGCCGATTTACGCCAGCCGTTAGCCGACGTGACTGTGCCGTTTCTGCGGCTCTATGGTGCGTTAGATGGGCTGGTGCCGCGCAAAGTTGCTGGACTGCTGGAGGAACAATGGCCGAACTCCACGTCGGTGGTGATGCCAAAGGCCGCGCATGCGCCGTTTATCTCGCACCCGGATGCCTTTTCCGAACAGATAATCGCGTTCGCTCAGGCGTAACCGACGATAATTTACATTTTCTCCTCAATTTCTCCACGATTTAACCGATGCTGGCAGTTAAGGTTATTCGGCACGCTGTATGCATAATTTCGGTCGTTTCAAGATCGAGATACCGGGGGCGACCACGGTGTGAGGCATCCCTACGGGAACCTCATCACCGTGTTTCCCCTTATAAAATGCAAACGCATTTTAAATGCCACTTGTGGCAGCCCGTCAGGGCGAGCACAGGAACTGGGCGAGTAAATCCATGCTGAAGTGATCAGCATTACCTTGTATGCAGGGTTTTCTCTGGGTTGAATGAACCAGATTCTGTTCGATTATAAGTAGGCTGCTCATGAAGCAGCCACATCAAAATATGGCTGAGGAGTGTAGAAGCGATGGCGAATTTTTTTGTCGACCGTCCTATTTTTGCGTGGGTGCTGGCTATCCTTCTCAGCCTGTGCGGTATGTTGGCGATCAAGTCATTACCGTTGGAACAATATCCCGATCTGGCGCCGCCCAGTGTAAGGATCACGGCGAGTTACCCCGGTGCGTCGGCACAGACGCTGGAAAATACCGTGACACAGGTTATCGAGCAGAGCATGACCGGGCTGGATAACCTGATGTACATGTCTTCGGACAGCAGTAACACCGGGCAGGCGCGAATCATGCTGACCTTTGAAGCTGGCACTGACCCCGATGAAGCCCGCCAGCAGGTGCAAAACCAACTGCAATCTGCTACCCGCAAGCTGCCGCAGGACGTGCAGCAGCAGGGTGTCACCGTGAGTAAAACGGGTGATACCAATATCCTGATGGTCGCGTTTGTCTCTACCGATGGCAGCATGGATAAACAGGATATCTCTGATTATGTCGCGACAAATATTCAGGAGCCGATCAGCCGCATCAGTGGGGTGGGCGAGGTTGATTCCTATGGCTCGCAGTATGCGATGCGCATCTGGCTGGATCCGGCCAAGCTGATGGATTACGCACTGACGACCAGTGACGTGGTGCGGGCGATCGAATCGCAGAACAGTCAGGTCTCGGTGGGGCAAGTCGGCGGTGTACCGTCGGTGGATAATCAGGCGCTCAACGCGACGATCAACGCGCAATCTTTGTTACAGACGCCGCAGCAGTTTCGCGATATTACGCTGCGGGTCAACCAAGACGGTTCTGCCGTGACGCTGGCCAATGTTGCGGAAGTGGAACTGGGTTCTGAACGCTACGATTTTCTCAGTCGTTTTAACGGTCAGGCTGCCTCCGGTCTGGGCGTAAAATTGGCGTCTGGCGCAAATGAGCTGGAAACCGATAAACGCGTCAGAGAACGTATCGAGGAGCTATCGCAATACTTCCCGCACGGGCTGGAAGCCAAAATCGCCTTCGAGACATCCCCTTTCGTTAAAGCCTCTATCACCGATGTGGTGAAAACCCTGTTTGAAGCGGTACTGCTGGTCTTTTTGGTGATGTACCTGTTCTTACAGAATTTCCGCGCCACGCTTATTCCCACGATTGCCGTGCCGGTGGTGTTGCTCGGCACGTTTGCCGTGCTGTATGCCTTCGGCTTTAGCCTGAACACGTTAACGATGTTTGCGATGGTGCTGGCGATTGGCCTGTTGGTGGACGATGCCATCGTGGTGGTGGAAAACGTGGAGCGGGTGATGAGCGAAGAGGGGCTTTCGCCACGCGACGCGACGCGAAAATCGATGGGACAGGTACAGGGGGCGTTGGTTGGGATTGCGCTGGTGCTGTCTGCCGTGTTTGTGCCGATGGCCTTCTTTGGCGGTACTACGGGGGCGATTTACCGCCAGTTCTCTGTCACGATTGTGACGTCAATGATTTTGTCGGTGCTGGTGGCGATGATTCTGACGCCCGCGCTGTGTGCGACGCTACTCAAGCCGCTCGCCAAAGGCCAACACCCCGGTCGTAAAGGCTTCTTCGGCTGGTTTAACCGGAGCTTTACCCGCACGTCGCTGGGCTATGAGCGTGGCGTTGGCAAGATACTGGTCAACAGCGGGCGCTGGCTGCTGCTTTATATGGGCATCATCGGGATTATGGCCTTCCTATTTTTCCGGCTGCCAACTTCGTTTTTGCCGCAGGAAGATCGGGGCGTGTTCACGACACAAGTGCAGCTTCCACCGGGTTCCACGCAACAACAGACCCTACAGGTGGTCAACAAGATCGAGCAGTATTATCTCACGCAGGAAAAGGACACGGTGACGTCCGTATTTTCCACCATTGGCTCAGGGCCGGGTGGTAACGGGCAGAACGTGGCGCGGCTGTTTGTGCGTCTTAAAGACTGGAAGGAGCGTACCACGCCGGAGAGCAGTTCGTTTGCTGTGATCGAACGCGCGACCAAAGAATTTCGCGCTATCAAGGAAGCGCGAGTATTCGCCAGTAGCCCGCCATCGATTAACGGTTTGGGCAGCGCTGCGGGTTTCGCTATGCGGTTACAGGATCGCGCTGGATTAGGGCACGATGCGTTGATGGCAGCGCGAGATCAATTGCTGAATATGGCTGACAGCAACCGCGAACTGACGCGCGTGCGCCACAACGGGTTGGATGACAGCGCACAGTTGCGGATTCATATCGACCAGCGCAAAGCACAGGCGCTGGGGGTCTCGGTGGATGATATTAACAGCACGCTGAAAACGGGCTGGGGCTCGACCTATGTGAATGACTTCCTTGACCGTGGTCGGGTGAAGAAAGTCTACGTTCAGGCGGCAGCGAAGTTCCGCATGCTGCCGGACGATATCAGCAAATGGTATGTACGCAGCAACCGCGGCGGCATGGTGCCGTTCAGCGCGTTTGCACAAACCGTCTGGGAAACTGGCTCGCCGCGCCTTGAGCGTTACAACGGCTATTCGTCGCTGGAAATTGTCGGCGAAGCGACACCGGGTGTCAGCACGGGTACGGCAATGACGATCATGGAGTCGCTGGTGGCGAAGCTGCCGGAAGGTTTTGGGTTAGAGTGGACGGGGATGTCCTTGCAGGAACGGTTGAGCGGGGCGCAGGCTCCGGCGCTGTATGCGATTTCGCTGCTGGTGGTGTTTCTGTGTCTGGCTGCGCTGTATGAAAGCTGGACAGTGCCGTTCTCCGTCATGCTGGTGGTGCCGATGGGCGTGCTCGGGGCGCTGGTGGCGACCTGGGCGCGCGGTTTGGAAAACGATGTCTATTTTCAGGTTGGGCTACTGACGGTGGTCGGGCTATCGGCGAAGAACGCCATTCTGATTGTGGAATTTGCCAACGAGATGAACCAGAAAGGGAAGGATCTGGTTGAGGCCACGCTGGAGGCTTCCCGTCAGCGGCTGCGGCCAATTTTGATGACCTCACTGGCGTTTATCTTCGGCGTCCTGCCGATGGCGACTAGCAGCGGTGCAGGCTCAGCCAGCCAGCATGCGGTGGGAACGGGCGTGATCGGCGGCATGTTAGCCGCGACCTTCCTCGCCATCTTCTTCGTGCCGCTGTTCTTTGTCGTGGTGCGTCGTCGCTTCCCGCTGAAGGAGAAAGGATGATAATGCCACGATTTTTGTTACCACAAGAGTATGGAGTAATGCGTTCGCATTACTCCTGCTGTTCAATCCTGAGAATGTTACCGTCATCAATGATGGTGATTCTGGAATATATTTAAACGATAAGGGAATATATGAGAGTTAATAATAAAATCGTTTTTTTTTTACTTCCATAGCGATAATAGTATGTGTTTTTTTTAAATTATTGACGATTGATAGTCTTTCTTACAAAAGAGACAATTGGTTTTATGATCGTTTCTTTTCAATGGAAGTGATAAGGGAGGTCCCCCTTATCTCCCAGAACTACGTTATAACTTACTCAGCCCATGATGGTAACAAACCTGAGACGAATACCCTGTTTTTTACGGGAGCGAGCGATCGGTCTGAGCTCGAAAACTACTTAATAGTTAAGCGGTTTGTGCCTGAAGTTATCGATGCTAATACGGTCCGTTGGCATTCGCCAGATTATAGTGAATATGATGTTTACCTGAGTGTTTACCCTGATAAAGAAGAAATTATTATGGCGGCTATCAGTCTTGATTAGGGACATTGAATATATATCCGTAATAATTAACGCTGCATGTGCGGTGGTTTTCCCGATTACCATCGTGGTGGGTGTGATTGGTGCAGTTCGTGTGGATACGACCAGTGGAAACCGAAACATGCACGTATGTGAAACTTATTCGCTGTGCTCATCCAGCGAGCTAACGCCTGTACACCGTCACCACGCCTCTGTAGCGGTTTTATTACAAATTTTGTATTTTAGTCATCAAACTGTAAAAAAAAGTAACTACGTTATGTCCTGCTAAACTACGCAACCAAGGACATAACAATGAAAGCTCGCTGGTTACTGCCTTTACTGATTTCTGCTGCGCTGCCAGGAATGGTGCAGGCTCAGGCCATTTATCCCATTGACCGCGCCACCATGCTGGCGGGCGGGAAATTCGATTTTAAAGTCGAGTTTGATGAAGTGCTGAAACCGGAAGATATCCGGATTCTGATCAACGGCAAAGATTACCAGCAGGCGCTGGGTAAAACGGCCTCATTTGTTGAACGTGAAGATGGCGGCAATGCTTCCACGATCTGGCTGCGAGACGTGAACCTGCCTGAAGCAGGCAAGTATGTGGTAGAAGCGGAAGCCAAAGGCAAGAAAACGCAGGTGAACTGGGACGTTTATTCGGCCTCCGGCCCGCGTAAAGCCAAGAACGTGATTCTGTTCATCGGCGATGGCCTGTCTGTCGCACACCGTACCGGCGCGCGTATCCTGTCCAAAGGCGTGACGGAAGGGAAAGCAGACGGTCGTCTGGCGATTGATGACCTGCAATATATGGCGTTTGGCGGTACTTCCAGTACTGACTCTATCGCGGCCGACAGCGCCAACACCATGAGTGCTTACATGACTGGCCACAAATCCGGTGTGAATGCGCTGGGTGTGTACGTCAGCCGTAGCAAAAATTCACTGGATCACCCAAAGCAGGAAACGCTGGGTGAACTGCTGACCCGTTCTACCAAAATGTCTGTTGGTGTCGTCAGCGATGCTGAACTTCAGGATGCGACGCCTGCCGCTGTCGTTTCGCACACTCGCCGCCGCGCGGATAAAGCCGAAATTGTCGAGATGTTCTACAACGTGCAGCCTACGGTCATGTTGGGCGGTGGTTCTGCCTACTTCCTGCCGAAAAGCACGCCGGGTTCAAAGCGTAAAGACGAAACCAACTACGTTGAGAAATTCCAGCAGGCGGGTTACTCACTGGTTACCGATGCGGATTCTCTGAAGAAAAACGCTGCACAGGCCACCAAGCTGCTGGGGCTGTTCCACACCGGTAATATGGACGGCGTGATGGATCGTCGTTTCCTGAAAAACGACGTAGCCAAGAAATTCCCCAACCAGCCTGATCTGACCGAAATGACGCAGGCGGCGCTGGATGTGCTGTCCAAAAATAAAGACGGCTTCTTCCTGATGGTGGAATCCGCGCTGATCGACAAAGCCTCTCACCCGCTGGATTGGGAACGTGCGTTTACGAACACCATCATGCTGGATCAGTCTGTCGCGATCGCCAAGAAGTTCGTGGAGAAGAACCCAGACACGATGATCATCGTCACGGGTGACCATACGCACGGTCTGTCTATCATCGGTACGGTAGATGACAGCAAGCCAGGCACCGAGATGCGCGAGAAAGTCGGCGTGTATGAAGATGCGGGCTATCCGAATTACAAGGATACCAACAAGGACGGTTACCCGGATGATTTGAACGTCTCCAAACGTCTGGCTGTGTTCTTCAACAACTACCCAGACTATTACGAAACGTTCCGTCCGAAGCTGGATGGTCAGTTCGTTCCTGCTATCAAGAACGAAAAAGATGAGTACATTGCCAACAAAGCCTACGAGAAAGTGCCGGGTGCGGTATTCCGTGAAGGGATCCTGCCACGCTCTTCCGATACCGGTGTTCATGCCGTTGACGATATGGTGATTCAGGCGAGCGGCCCAGGTGCAGAACGTATCCGTGGCTACATGGAAAACACCGATCTGTTCCGCGTGATTGTCGATGCACTGGCGGTAAAACCGCAAGACAAGAAGTAATCCTACGACGCTATGAATAATGCGAAATGTAGCAAAGCGGGGGCAACCCCGCTTTTATTCTCTTGGCTGCGTGCGGTGTTGGTGCTGTTCCTCCTCGGCGGCACCGCACCCGTGAACGCTGCGCAGTCAGAACTCTCCTTCGATAAGCTGTATGCCTCTTATGGCGTGCTAGGTCTTGAATTCTCCAATGACGTCAAAGCACTTTCCGGTAAACGGGTAAAGATGCACGGCTTTATGGCACCGCCGCTCAAGGCGGAGTCACAGTTCTTTGTACTCACTAAAATGCCGATGGCGCTGTGTCCCTTCTGTTCGTCTGATGCGGACTGGCCCGAAGATATCGTTGTGGTCTATCTCGCCAAACGTCAGACCTTCGTACAGAACAACACCATGATTGAAGTAGAAGGTGTGCTGGAGCACGGATCGTGGACCGATCCTGAAACGGGTTTTGTCAGCCTGCTGCGACTGCGTGAAGCCACGTTCGATACCCTTTAGGAGCGCTAATGGCTGAGTTATTGATTCAACACCTGAGTGTGACCTTCCCTGATACCTCAGAGGCCGTGCTGGATATTCCCGCGTTGTCGATTCGTTCCGGCGAGCGCGTGGCGGTGATGGGGCCTTCTGGCTCCGGTAAGACCACGCTGGTGAATGCTATCACTGGCATGGATCACAGCGGGACGGGTCAGGTGCAGTGGGAAAAGCAGGATATCTGGCAGTTGAACGAAGCGGAACGTGACCGCTGGCGGGCACAGCATATCGGGCTGGTGATGCAGGACTTCCATCTTTTCCCTGGCCTGAATGCCATAGAGAACGTCTTGTTGCCCGCACAGTTTCACCACTGGCGGATACCGGCATCGCTCAGGCAACGGGCGGTAGATTTGCTGGCTCAGGTAGGGTTGGATACGGGGAAACGCCCGATTGAGGTGTTATCACGTGGCGAGAAGCAACGGGTTGCGGTAGCAAGAGCCTTGCTCAGCAAGCCGGACATCATCGTCGCCGATGAGCCAACTGCCAGTCTGGATGCGCAGAGCGGTGAGCAGATTGCTGACCTGCTGGTGACGCTGGCGCGCGAGAGTCGTGCAACGCTTATCGCCATTACGCACGATGCGCGTCTGGCTTCACAAATGTCGCGCTGTATTCAACTGGAAAAAGGACGCCTCGTGGCGGACAAGCCCTATCAGGAGGATCGTGCATGATTCCGTGGCGTCTTATCTGGGTCGACTGGCGTCGGCTGTGGCCGGGTGTGCTGGTCGTGGTGTTGCTGATCGCCGTGGCGACAGCATTAAGTATTTCAGTGAGCTTGCAGGAAAGAGCATTACGCATGGGCAGCGCTAAGGCTGCCGATCGTTTTGATTTGGTCATCGGTGCGCCGGGAAGCGAAACACAGCTCGTGCTGTCATCCGTATTTTTGCAACCCTCTGCGCTAACGTTGATTCCCGCGCAGGTGTTAACCGATCTGGAGAAAAATCCGCTGGTGGCGTGGGCCGCCCCGGTTGCATTCGGTGATTTCTATCAGGGGATGCCGATTATCGGCACCACGCCGCCGCTGGTGACGGATAACGGCAAGAGACAGCTCACCGCCGGACGCCTCTTCAACGACGGTTTTGAAGCTGTGGTCGGCGCACAAACCGGGCTGACGGTGGGGAGTACATTTAGTCCCATTCATGGTCAGGTAGGAACGGAAGGGGCGCACGCGCATGATAATGTCATCTATACCGTTGTCGGCGTGCTACCCGCGGACGGCAGCGCATGGGATAAAGCGATTCTGGTGCCGGTGAATGCCGTATGGCGAGTACACGGTATCCATCCACCACATGATGCGCATCACGATGAACACGGCCATGATCACGATGATGAACATCACGACGACGCTGGCGTGACACATTCACCTGATGAGGAACATCACTCTGAAGGTGAAGAACATCATGATGAGGCCGCGAATCCGGCTACGGCAGCACATGATGACGACCATAGCGATGTGGAAGCACACGAGCACAAACATCAGGCGGGATTGCCTGCGATTGTCGTGAAACCAAAAACAATCGCAGGGGCTTATCAACTGCGTTCGCTGTATCGCAGCAACACGACGCTGGCGGTGTTCCCCGGCGAAGTGCTGGTGAAGCTCTATTCAATGCTGGGTGATATCCGCGAACTACTGACCTATATCTCGCTAGGGACACAGGGATTGGTGGGCGTGGCCGTGGCGATGGTGGCGGTTATCCACCTGCGGCAGCGGCAGAAACAGATCGGTGCGCTCCGGGCTTTTGGCGCACCGCGCTACGGCATTTTTACGCTGATCTGGAGCGGGCTGATGTCGCTGGTGAGTGTTGGCGTATTGCTGGGTGTTGGCTTGGGCTACCTTGCGGCACGTGCGATTGCGGTGGTTATGAGCGAGAGAAGCGGCTTTGTTCTGCCGGTGACGTTGGAATGGGAAGATATCCACTTCATCCTGCTTCTATTGCTGGTCGCTGCTGTCGTCCTCACGATCCCCGCGATGCTATCTTACCGACAGTCCCCTGCTACGGCGCTTCGAGGGGAATAAGTGTGGCGAACAAGTGAGTCGACTCAATGCGTTGACTCATTCGCTAGGCTAGGCCGTATTGGCATCGGGCGCGTTGTTTTGGCGTCCGATGCTGTCTTTCCCCACCTGTAGCCCCCCGTTTGAACCGCGAGTAAAATGAAAAGCTTATTCTATGGCTAGCTCAAACCGTAGGCAGCGGCATATACTCCGGCTACGAGTAAGCAAATGATATTCCCTCCTCGGTACGGTCAACACGGATTGTTATGTTAAAGAACGGTTTTACCTTTTTGGGGCTGTGTTTAGTGCTACAGCCTGTCGCAGCGCTACCCGTTACGGAAGCTAAGGTTAACGGGATGACGGAAATTAATGTCGACGGTGGCAATTTTTACGTGGGTTCCGTCTTTGGCCCAGAAGACTATGCGGCCCATGCCAACACGTCGATTCCCTCCTTTTTCATGACGCAAACAGAAATCACCTATCAGCAGTACCATGCGCTGCAAGACTGGGCGGACGCGCACGGCTATCAGCTTAGCGGTGGCTGCAATGGCGCGACGTTTGAAGATTGTCTGTCGCCTGAACAAGATGGTGGGCAGCACCCTGTCACCAATGTTTCATGGTGGGATGCGGTAATTTTTGCCAATGCGCTCAGTGAGCGGCAGCAACTGCAACCTCGTTATCTCACTATTGACGGTAAGACGCTGAAGCGTGCCCCAGAAGACGATAACGATAAGCTGATGCGCGAGGATTTGCAGGCATCGGGTTACCGCTTGCCGACGTTGGCAGAATGGCACATGGCAGCCAGAGGGGGCCAAAAGGGGCTTGCGGATGCCACTTACGGCTCTCGCTATGCAGGCAGCGAACAGTCGGAGCGTGTGGCGCACTTTCCCTCGGATAGGCAATCGTTTGGTACGGTGCCAGTGGCATCGAAGCGCCCCAACTCACTGGGTCTTTACGACATGAGCGGTAATGTCTCTGAGTGGTTGAATGAGCCCTATGCGGTGGAGGGCGGCAAAACGATGTTCTACTTTTGCGGCGGAAGTTATCTGGAACAAGTGCATAGCCTGGCAAGCTGCGATCTGCATACGCCCGGCTTTTTCATGCCGGATATCGGTTTTCGATTGGTAAGGACGCGTGGTGATAAATAAATTCGTTGGTGGGGTGGCACTTTGTGCTATCAGCAGCACTGCCGCGGCGCTGTCGCCCGTGGTGCTGAAAGACGGCATCAACCAACTGGATCTGAATCAGGATGGTGGGCAAGACTATGTTGTCGTGGCCCAATTTGACAACAATACCTCGCATCCTCATCTCGGGCTGACGTTCTTTATACAACGGCCGGATGGCGGACACAGCATTATGCCGGTTGCCAACAGTAATACATTTACCTGGTTTGACTATCGACTGTCCGCTGCGGCGGATTTTCTGGTGCAGGATAATCAACTGTTCCTGTCTGGCGGTCGCTACTTTCTGGTATCGGCAAGGAAGGAAGGGGAAAACGCATTTGATCCCGCAAAAGTGATTTTGACGATTTACGGTTTCAGTTCGTCGCAGGACGATCCGGGTGTGCCGTTGTATGAATGGTCAGAACGCAAGCGCGTGGTAACGCAAAATGCCTATCAATCCGTTGATGAGGCCTACAAGGAAGTCAGTGAGGCGATGCTAGAAAAATGAAAACGTCGATACTAATCGCAGTAGGGCTATTGTCGCCCTTTGGGGCGCTGGCACAGCTTAGCGAGCAGGATTATCAGCAGCGGATACAGGATTTCTTTGATGCCGGGTCACCTCTGTGTCTGGGCGAGAAGCAGTGGCCGGTACATAGCCCTAAAGGTGATGCACCCTGGAACCGTGGGCGTTTGCACGCACTGGTAGACGCCGGTTTGGCCTATGCCACGCCGGAAGGAACCAGCACGGTATATCGTTTATCACCAGTAGGAGATAAGAACTGGCGTCAGCACGGTGACCTGTGTTACGGCAGGATGCAGGTGGGGAGTATTGAGAAAGTCGATCGCGTGAATCAGGAACTGACGGTGGTGTATTTTACGTATCGTTTAACGTCACTGGAGAACTGGGCGCATAACCGGGCGCTACGCTTTGCCTTTAGCGAACTGGATAATCTGGTGGGGGGCGCGGGAACCACACGCTATTCGGCCACCATTCGTGAAGCGTTGGGCGGGGCGGCGAAATTGCAGGATTACCCTGTTCCAGTAGAACTGGATTACTGAAGTTAGATAAAAAAACAGGGTGAACGCGGTTCACCCTGCTGCATTTTACTCTCTTGGCATCGCCCTGAGGGGGTTAGCGTAAATCCAGCATCGCGATATGATCCATATCGTCAAACGTCAGGTTTTCGCCGATCATGCCCCAAATAAAGGCATAGTTTTTGGTGCCAACGCCGGTGTGAATCGACCAACTCGGGGAGATCACTGCCTGTTCGTTATGCATCACCAGATGACGCGTTTCATGGGGTTCACCCATCATATGGAAAATAATGGTGTCTTCCGCCATGTCAAAATAGAAGTAAACCTCCATTCTGCGTTCATGGGTATGCGTCGGCATTGAATTCCAGTTGCTGCCTTCTGCCAGACGCGTTAATCCCATGCTCAGTTGACAGGTCTCTACCACTTCCGGCACCAGATATTTGCAAATCGTCCGTTTGTTGCAGGTCGTGACGTCTCCCAACGGAGCTTTGATTGCGTCATCCTGTGTGATGATGCGTGTCGGGTAAACGGCATGCGCTGGTGCGCTGTTATAATACAGTTTGGCTGGTTTAGCTTTGTCGAGGCTACTAAAGGCTAAGGCCTTAGCGCCCTTGCCGACATAGAGCGCTTCCTCGTTGCCAACCTGATAGCTTGTGCCGTCGATAACGATTTTTGCCGGGCCGCCGATATTGATCAACCCCAACTCGCGTCGCTCAAGAAAATAGTTCACGCCAAATTGTTTACCGATGCCGTCATCAAACGTTATCTCGCCATCCACCGGCATGATCCCGCCCACAACAATACGGTCGATGTGGCTGTAAGTCATGGTGTAGTGGTTTGGCGTAAATATCTTCTCAATGAGAAATTTCTTCCTCAGTTCGGTGGTATCAAGCGTTTTCGCATGCTCACTGTGTACACTTTGTCTTACGTCCATTTTGCTACCTTTTTATGCGTGTTTAGGTGAAAAGCGTTTTGCCCATAATGCCGTAATGATGGGCACCAATACTGACGTCACGATGACGCTGGTGGCGACTAACGCTGTCGCCTGTTGAGCGACGGGAGCGAATTCCGGTGCCATATTCGCGATCAGCAGAGGCGTCGCGACGGCGGCACCCGCGCTGCTGGATGCGGCCACACCCGCGGTTCCATTACCGCCGCCAATAAATTTATCCGCTAAAATCAATGGAATGCCGGTAACAATAATCACCAGTACGCCGAGGAAGATCCCTGCGAAGCCTGTTTGGAGGATCACCGATAAATTAATGGTGTTGCCCAACGCAAAGGCGAAGAAAGGGATCAGGGTTTGTACTGAATTACCGAACAGTTTTCTCAAGTCCGGGTCCAGGTTGCCCAACGTAAAACCAATCAGGAAAGGCAGCACGGCACCGACAAATAGCTGAGGTTCAAAGGTCGCGATACCGCTGGCACCCAGAATGGCCATCGTCATCAACGGGCCGGACTCCAGAGACATCAGCACGAAGGCACCGGCTTCTTCTTTCGAACCATATTGGTTCATCAATGCGGCATACAATCCGCCGTTCGTCATGTCCATTGCCGCGACCAGCGCAAGAACGGAGATCCCCGCCAGCAAGCCATTTTGGATGCCATCTCCTGGCAAGAATGCGCCCGCGATCAGCGCTACAACCCAAGCGGTGGCGAGCTTTGTCACAACCAGTACGCCTGATTTTCTCAGCATCGAACCCGTCGCTTTAAGCTCAATAGATGCGCCCATGCAGAAAAACCAGACGGCCAGAATCGGGATCGTGCCAGTAATAAGGCCGTTGCTGAACGAACCTAAAAATTTCCCAGCACCTGGCGTAAAGGTATTACAGAACGCGCCCAAAAAGAGCGGAACCAGCATTAATCCCCCAGGGATTTTATCAATAGCTTGTTTGATTTTCATAACAGTCCTGATTGTAAAAATAGAAATATATTCGGCCCGCCGTCAATGAAGACAGAGAGGTTTTTTATAAAATAACAAATAGAGTAAAATAATAACGGATGTGTTATTACCCAATTTTATTAATTATTGAAGATGCTCGTCCTTATTATAAAGTTGATGATTCATTTTTTCGTCACCTTAATGACTCTGTGTTCTTTAATGTTTTTTAGGTGATGGAAACCCTTCCCGTAACGCTGGATTAGCGTTTACCGGTAATGATGTCGTAACATATTCGTCATGCTAGTTTTTGCGTGACTATTACTCTGTGAATTTCAATTAATGGTAAATTGAAATTCGCTATGGTTATGTAATAAAGATGTATTATCTACTATCAGTGCTCCGGCTATTAATATGGGCGGTGATAGCCTTGCTGGTTTTAATCAGGCTCGCCAGATGCTTCTCTTTTTTTCCATTAGCATATTGCGATTGCATACCGTTAACGCCGATAGCGGCGATGACGTCACCATCCTGGTTAAAGATTGGAGCCGCCATGCAGCAGATTTCTTCTATATCTTCACCGTCATCTATTGCCCAGCCTTGTTCCTTAACGGTTTTCAGGTGTTGTAAGAAATCGCCTTTATTGGTAATTGTCCGGGGCGTTAAATACTCAAAGGTGCAATTGGCAATCAGCGATTCAATTCTTTCCTGTGGAAGCCAGGCTATGAGCACTTTTCCCAGAGACATACGGTTAAAAATGATTTTCTTACCTTCCCAGGATGTTTTTACAATGGCCTTGGGAGATTCTACTTTACTCAGGAAGAAACCATTATCGCCGTCCAGAATACCAAGATGGCAGGTCAACTCCGTTTCTTTGACCAGCTCATGCATAAAGTTAATCGTATCTTTACGCAGATCAATATTCTTTATTACCAGACCACCCAGTTCAAACAGTCTCAACCCCAAAACATAACGCCCGTCAGCGCGCTGGCGTAATAGCTGTGTGATCACCAGCACTTCCAATAGATGATGTACGCTGCTTTTTGGAATAGACAAGTCAGTACATATCTCAGTGAAACTGGCTTCGTCGCGTTTGGCAATGTAGTCAATAATCATCACTAAACGGACCGCTGCAGGCGCTTTACTGTGTTCGAGTTGCTGGAATATATTCATGGTGTTCTATATATAAAACTATGGTTTCCTATATAGAACAATAATAACGCAACGGTCATTTATTTACCTAGATACAGATCACAAATTAATCTCAAATAGGTTGAATATTTCAATATAAATGAAACGTAGTTTTATTAGGGAAACAAAATAGCGATATTTGGGCAGGAAAGATGCCCGACCTTGTTAATGAGGCCGGGCATTATTTAAATCATGGGAGGACAGTGATTAACGCTTTTTAAATGCAGCGGCCAGCGCATCGCCCATCGCGCTGTTGCCTGCGGCGGATGTGCTAGCAGGACGGGGGCGTGATTTACCTGTTGGCTGACGCGGTGAGGTCGTGTTATCAGCGCGTGCATTACCACCGCCACGGCGCGATGATGTCTCACCCGGCTGCTCATCAAGCCGCATGGTCAGCGCGATGCGTTTACGTTGCAGATCGACTTCCATCACTTTCACTTTCACGATATCGCCTGCTTTCACCACTTTGTGTGGATCGTCGACGAAACGGTCGGCCAGCGACGAAATATGTACCAAGCCGTCCTGATGGACGCCGATATCCACAAACGCGCCAAAGTTGGTGACGTTGGTGACTGCACCCTCCAGAATCATGCCCGGTAGCAGATCGTTTAAGGTTTCTACACCGTCGGCGAAGCTGGCGGTTTTGAATTCAGGACGCGGATCGCGGCCCGGTTTTTCCAGCTCTTTGATGATATCGGTTACCGTCGGCACGCCGAAACGTTCATCGGTGAAATCCGATGGTTTCAGGTTACGCAGTGCGGTTGGATTCCCCATCAACTCCTGCAACGCCTGTTCGGTCGCGGCCAGGATCCGTTCTACAATCGGGTAGGCTTCCGGGTGAACAGTAGAAGCATCCAGTGGGTTATTGCCGTGGTTGATGCGCAGGAAGCCCGCGCACTGTTCAAAGGCTTTTGGCCCCAGACGGCTGACTTTCAGCAATTGTTCGCGGTTGTGGAAGCGGCCATTCTCATCACGCCAGGTCACAATGTTTTGTGCCATCATGCGCGTCAGCCCGGCGACACGGGTTAACAGCGCCACGGACGCGGTGTTCAGATCAACACCGACGGAGTTTACGCAGTCTTCGACCACCGCATCCAGTTTCTTCGCCAACTGGCTCTGGCTTACGTCATGCTGGTACTGACCAACACCGATGGATTTCGGATCGATCTTTACTAGTTCCGCTAGCGGGTCCTGCAAACGACGAGCAATGGATACCGCGCCGCGCAGTGACACATCCAGATCGGGGAATTCCAGCGCAGCCAGTTCGGACGCAGAGTACACCGACGCACCGGCTTCACTGACGATCACTTTCTGTGCCTTGATATCCGGGAACTGTTTCTGTGTGTCGAGGAAGAAACGTTCGGTTTCACGCGAGGCAGTCCCGTTACCAATCGCCACCAGCTCAACCTGATGCTTGAGGCACAGTGCGGCGATGATCGGAGCCGCTTTAGCGGCCTGACCGGTATGCGGATAAATGGTGTCGGTCGCGACCAGCTTGCCGGTGGCATCCACCACCGCGACTTTTACGCCAGTACGCAGGCCCGGATCGAGACCCATGGTGGCACGCATGCCCGCAGGGGCGGCCATCAGCAGATCGTGCATGTTACGGGCAAAGACGTTGATCGCTTCGTCTTCAGCCTTCTCACGCACGCTGCCCATCAGTTCGGTTTCAAGGTGCAGCAGCACTTTAATGCGCCACGTCCAGCTAATGACGGCGCGTCGCCAACTGTCTGCTGCCGCATTACCTAGCCGCAGGTTCAGGTGGTCGATAATAATCTGTTCGCAGTAGCTCTCGCGCGGCGCGTCTTCGTGTTGCGGATCGGCATTCAGCGCCAATTGCAGTACGCCTTCATTACGACCACGGAACATCGCCAGAGCACGGTGTGAAGGCACCTGAGCAATCGGTTCGTGATGATCGAAATAGTCGCGGAACTTCGCGCCTTCCTCCTCTTTCCCCTCAACCACACGGGAAACCAGATGCGCGTTTTTCCATAGGTAGTTACGCACTTTTGCCAGCAGCGTCGCGTCTTCGGCAAAGCGCTCCATCAGGATATACCGTGCGCCGTCCAGTGCGGCTTTCACGTCCGCTACGCCTTTATCGACATCGACATAGGTCTGTGCCGCCAGCTCTGGCTCCTGGCTTGGGTCTTGCCACAGGCCATCAGCCAACGGCTCCAGACCGGCTTCAATCGCGATTTGTCCACGCGTGCGGCGTTTAGGTTTATACGGCAGGTAGAGATCTTCCAGCTCGGTTTTGCTCAACGTGCCGTTAATGGCGGTGGCGAGCTGTGCGGTTAACTTTCCCTGCTCGTCGATGGATTTCAGAATAGTCTGGCGTCGGTCTTCCAGCTCACGCAGGTAGCCGAGGCGCGTTTCGAGCTGGCGCAGTTGGGTGTCATCCAGCCCGCCGGTCACTTCTTTACGGTAACGGGCGATAAAAGGGACGGTATTTCCTTCGTCCAGCAGGCGGACAGCCGCGTCTACCTGCTCCGTGCGCGCCTGCAATTCGCTGGCGATAAGTTGGCTTAATGAATCATTCATAGGTCTGATATCAGTCGTCATCACATTAGTGGAATAAAAAAGTAGTGGAGTAAATAAGTCGTGAATTAAACAAGTGAGGACAGTTATACGGATTGAGCGGGCAAAATGCCAGCCGCTGCCATCTGGAAACGCCGATGATCCCGTGTTGTTCCGTACAACCTTCTTTTATTGAGCTGTTTACTGGCGGCTGTACTTTCTTGTCAATATTGGTATACGACAGCAACATAATCCTGACGCTGCACAATCATAGCCAGACTCTTCTTCGTTACACCATGACACCATGAGATCTCTTTTCATGGCCGGTGCGTGTATGCCGGTAACTTGTATTAAGGGATAAGGTAGTCGAGAGATGGCGAGCTATTTTTTTTCTATTCCGAAAGTCTATTTTGGCGAGGAAGCCATTGGCGCGTTGCGTCGGTTGAACCATAAAAAGGTCGGGATTGTTACTGACGATTTTATGGCCAAATCGGGTAAAACTCGCTATCTCATTAAGGAAATGCCACAGGCTTGCGTGTCTATTTTCAGTGACGTAAAACCCGATCCGAGCGTTGAGATCCTGCTGGCAGGGGCGACACAATTTAAAACATTCAAGCCAGACGTCATTATTGCGCTGGGTGGCGGTTCTTCGCTTGATGCCGCGAAAGGGATTAAGGTTGCTTTGGAAGAGTATTTTCCCGGTCACGCGATTGAGCTTATTGCCATTCCTACCACGAGCGGTTCTGGCTCCGAAGTTACCTCCTACGCCATTATCTCCGATCCGAAGAATGGCCGAAAATATCCCCTGATTGCAGACGAACTCGTTCCAGATTATGCCATTCTCGACCCGCATTTAGTGCTGTCTGTTCCCCGTCAGGTCGCGGTTGATACGGGTATGGATGTGCTGACACACGCTATCGAAGCGTTGGTCTCATCTGGCGCAAATGATTTTAGCGACGCATTGGCAGAAAAAGCGATTGCACTCACCTGGCAATACCTCCCGCATGTTTTCCAGGATGAAACAAATATCCAGGCGCGAACCCATATGCACAACGCGTCCTGTATGGCTGGAATGGCGTTTAACTCCGCAGGTCTGGGGTTGGTACACGGCATGGCGCATGCCATTGGCGGCATGTTACACATACCGCATGGCAAAATTAATGCGATGCTGCTGCCCCTGGTTATTGCCTACAACGCCTGTCACGCTCCTCACGTGATGGCACGTTACCAGAAGTGTGCCGCCATCATGGGCCTGCCGTCCACCACTGCGGAACACGCTCTGAACGCGTTAATAAACAGTATTCGCGATATGAATCGCTATTTTGGCATTCCTGCCACGCTGCGGGAGTTGGGCAAAGATCTCACTGATTTCGAATCCTTACGTCAACCGCTAATCGCCGCTGCGTTAGCGGACGGCTGCACCGCATCGAATCCCTGTAAACCAAACGCCGTAGATATAGACCAGTTGCTGACAGAGATTGTCGGATAAATCTGGACAAGTTTGTCCTTTGATAAAAGGACGGTCAAAAAAGTCCTGCGTGACGGCAAAAAGCCTAATCCAGGACTGAATATTCTACCTATTGCTCCATCCATTACTTTCAGGTCGTTGACGTTATGAATTACAACCAACAGCAAGCCGAATTGATTACCCAGCAGATTCTTCAGGAGCTTGCAGCCCGTAGCACCTCGTTTGTTGACGTCCCGCCATCGCCTCCAGCGTTGGAAATTCCTATTGGTATCTCTAACCGTCATGTGCATCTGAGCCGGGAAGACATGGACGTATTGTTTGGCTACGGCTCCACGCTCACCCGAATGAAAGCGGTAAAGCAACCCGGTCAATATGCTGCTGAAGAGACGGTAACCCTGCGTGGGCCAAAGGGTGAGTTAACTAAAGTACGGGTACTGGGGCCACTACGCAGCGCGACTCAAATTGAAATCTCCGTTTCTGACGGTTTTGTTCTTGGCGTAAAAGCACCGATCAGAATGTCTGGCGACCTACAGGATTCCCCTGGCATCGACATCATCGGTCCCTATGGGCGGGTGACTAAAACGGATGGCGTCATTGTTGCCTGGCGGCATATTCATATTTCACCGGCAGAAGCGGAGAGATATGGCCTGCGCGATGGTATGGAAATCGACGTCGGCATTGAAGGGCATCGTGGTGGAATTCTTAGCCACGTTGTGGTTCGCGTAAGTACTGATGCTGTTTTGGAAATGCATATTGATGTGGAAGAAGCAAACGGCTTTGGCTTACGTAACGGTGATTGCATAAAACGCGTACTGACGGAATGCCATTATGGCTAAAAGCCCTGCAATCTGTCGGTTACATGATTTGGCTGCCTGTCAGGGTGCGCTTAGCGTTGTCATGCGCCGCTGCTGAGAAGGGAAACTATGGACTCGCAACGATTCTCGCACCTGCTTGATACCATTATTGATGATGTCTTAGCGCAACGGAAACAGCGTTTACAAACACGCAATAGGGTGATGCGTGTGGTGTTGAGCGGTGAAGATCTCACGACGCTACCGACCACTCTGGATTGCCTTGCGGCTCTGGATCGTAGTGGCTATTTGCTCGTGATGGTGTTTTCTCATAGCGCCATGCAATCGTCATTACACACCGCCTGCCTGGAAGGACTCGCACGGCGTGGTATTGACGTGTTGTGCGACAGCCGGGAGCCACATCAAACGGAGGACGCCTACAGCAGCCTCTATTTACCAGCGCTCTCCAGCAACAGCCTGAGCAAAATCGCATTGGGTATCCGCGATAATCTGGTGTGCCGCTGGGTTTTTCAGGCGCTGAGCGTGAATAAGGCCGTTATTGTCACGCTCAATGCCGAATGTCGGCCTGACGTTGATAACCCGTTACCGCAAGCATTACAGGCGCGCCTTGCGAATTATACCAATACGCTTGTGGAATATGGTTTCACCGTGATCGGCCAACACCGTACAAGCACGAAACAAACTCTATCAGCGAGTCCCCACAAGCAATTGGTAACACTCAGCGATGTACGCCAATACCCGAGTGGACAGGTGTTGCATATCGGGAACCGCACGCTAATTACCCCTTCCGCCCGTGATGAAATCCGGGATCGCGGAATCGTCATCGTTCAGAGCCACCTGGAGGAAACATGTATCTGGCAAAGGTAACCGGTGCGTTGGTGTCGACCACCAAACACGCTTCGCTCAATGGTGCAAAATTGCTGATTGTCGCCCGTCTGGATGAATACTATCAGCCCACAGGCACGGCACAGGTGGCTGTAGATTTTGTTGGTGCAGGCAATGGCGAAACGGTGATTGTGACCACGGGTAGCTCCGCGCGTATGAGCACCAGCAAAGAACACTCCGTCATTGATGCCGCCGTCGTCGGTATTGTTGATTCGCTCGATCTCAATGATCGGTAATTCCTACGTGAGGAAAAGCGATGCACCATGAACTGAATACTGAACTGGATTGCCGTATCAATGAGGCGATTTCGCGGCAGTTATTGCCACGCCGCCTCTCCTTAAGTCTGGCGAATGCCGCGCTGTTGGCAAAATATGCCAGCGAAGCGGCGGAAGATGCCAATGTCCCCATCGTTTTCAGTCTGGTGGATGCCAGCGGCCAGCAGCGCTACTTCTTTAGCATGGATAACGCATTACTCATTAGCCATACGCTCGCGGGACAAAAGGCCTGGAGTGCCGTGGCGTTGAAAATGCCGACCCACACACTCGCGGAAAAAGTACAGCCCGGATCCAGCCTTTACGGTTTGCAAAATGAACCTGGCATTTGTTGCTTTGGCGGTGGATTGCCCTGCTGGTCAGGCGGGGTGCTGCTAGGGGCTATCGGTATAAGCGGCGGTAGCGTCGAAGAGGATATTGCGATCGCCAGCGCCGCCCTCGCACGTTTCAGTCGTGAGCAATTCCCACTCACACCATTTAATGAATCGTTTTTCTAAAAAAGAGATAGGCAGGGGTCATCATGTCGTTAGCTTCACTGGTTCTGGTTATTAACTGTGGTTCATCGTCACTCAAGTTTTCAGTCATCCCACTCAATGAAGATGCCCCGTTGCTGTCTGGACTGGCGGAAAAGTTAGGATTGGAAGAGGCTTGCATTACGTTTAAAGACGCGGTGGGTAATAAAACGACCACATTACTTACTGAACCTAGCCACAACAGCGCACTGAATACGCTCTTCGCAACACTTGATGAACGGATGCTACTGCCGCGCCTGTGTGCCATCGGCCATCGTGTCGCGCATGGCGGCAGTGATTTCAAACAGTCCGTGTTGCTCACACCAGAGGTGATTGCGCGTATTCGGGAGCTCTCCACTCTGGCCCCTTTACACAATCCTGCCAATGTGGTCGGTATTGAAGCGGCGATGTCGCTGTTACCCGCGCTGCCGCAGGTTGCGGTGTTCGATACCGCGTTTCATCAGACGTTGCCACCAGAAGCCTACACTTACGCCATTCCACTTGAGTATCAGCAGCACCATCAGGTTAGGCGATATGGTTTTCACGGGACATCCCACCGGTTTATTGCCGCAGAAGCGGTTACCAGACTGAAACTCAACCCAACCGATCATGGCATTCTTATCGCCCATCTTGGCAACGGTTCTTCGGTATGTGCGGTAAAAAACGGCGAAAGCGTGGATACCTCAATGGGGATGACTCCACTTGAGGGGCTGGTGATGGGAACGCGCTGTGGCGATCTGGATTTCGGCGCAGCGGCCTATATCGCCCGTTGCACTGGGCAGACGCTCGAATCACTGTACAAAATGGTGAATAACGAGTCTGGTTTGTTCGGTTTGTCCGGCCTATCCAGCGATTGTCGTACCTTGCAGGACGCTCGTAGCAATGGCGACGCGCGCGCCACGCTTGCCATCGACGTGATGGTTCACCGTCTTGCTCGCCACCTTGGGGCTCACCTCGCCTCATTGCATCGATTTGATGCACTCATTTTTACCGGTGGCATCGGTGAAAACTCTGCGCTGGTGCGTGAACTCACAGCCCAAAAACTGGCGGTGTTTGGCGTACATATTGATGTGAAGAAGAACGCGCAAATTTTTGCGGGTCGAGACGGAGTGATCTCGCTCCCTGGCTCACCGATTGTGGCGGTGATCCCAACCAATGAAGAAAAGATGATTGCGCAAGATGCTGCCATGCTTTCTGCCACATTTGAGGTGGCCTCCTGAATCAGGTGCAACGAGGTGCATGTAGGGAGGATTTTATTGTCTGGGGTTATACCGAAAAACAAGAAAGTCTCTCTGACGGGCAAAACATTTTGTCCTTAGCGCAATAACATCATAGTGCATGAATTTATTAGGTACATGAATTCACCTTCGATGTGGGTAATTCATTACTGACTTTTACTCTTACCTGGAAATATAGAGGTCATTATGCAACAAGAAGCATTAGGAATGGTTGAAACAAAAGGTCTGGTTTCCGCAATTGAAGCCGCAGACACCATGGTTAAATCCGCAAACGTAATGTTGGTGGGTTATGAAAAAATTGGTTCTGGATTAGTGACGGTTATGGTACGCGGCGATGTTGGTGCAGTAAAAGCCGCAACCGATGCTGGCTCTGCCGCTGCGGGTAAAGTCGGCGAACTGGTATCCGTACATGTCATTCCACGCCCGCATATTGAAGTGGAAAAAATTCTGCCGAAAGCTGTCAGTTAATAAAGCCAGAGGATACTGACCATGAGAGATAATCTTGTTGAACAGATTATATCTGAAGTAATGAATAAACAGGCTGATGTGAGCGAAAATAACAAAACCGTAAACAGCGTTATTGGTTGTGGTTTAACGGAATTTGTTGGTACAGCTCTGGGACATACTATTGGGCTGGTTATTGCCAATGTCGATCATCAGTTGCATGAAATCATGAATATCGACAAGAAATATCGCTCAATCGGTATTCTTGGCGCGCGTACCGGTGCCGGCCCACATATTTTCGCGGCGGATGAAGCTATTAAAGCCACGAACAGCGAAATTCTTTCTATTGAGCTGGCTCGTGATACCGAAGGTGGTGGTGGACATGGGTGTTTAATCATTTTTGGTGCATCCGATGTGTCAGATGTTCGCCGTGCGGTTGAAGTCGCTCTGGGTGAAATTGAGCGAACGATGGGGGATGTCTACGGTTCGCCGGCAGGTCATCTGGAATTCCAGTACACCGCTCGCGCCAGCTATGCCCTCAATAAAGCGCTAGGCGCACCAGTGGGTAAATCCTTCGGAATGACTTGTGCTTCTCCTGCCGCGATTGGTGTGGTTGTCGCCGATGCTGCTGCAAAAGCGGCTGTGATCGAGCCAGTGGGCTATGCCAGTCCTGCACACGGCACCAGTTTTAGTAACGAAGTGATTTTCACTTTTTCTGGTGATTCTGGCGCCGTTCGTCAAGCGGTTATTTCGGCAAGAGAGGTCGGTAAGAAACTGCTGGCTACTCTGGATCCGGCACCAATCAAATCGACAACGACACCGTACATTTGATGGCGAGCGGCAACGTGTGTGAAGCGATGTGAAGTAAGGAATGTAAAGCATGAACGATCTTGAAATTACTCAGGCCGTTTCCCGTGCCTTGAGTAAATACACCAAAACAACGCCAGAAGCACAAGAGCACAGCGGCCCTTCTGCAACTCCAGCGCCTGATCGCGACAACATTGAAGCGATTGTCGCCAGTGCGCTGGCAAGACGAGCGGGTGCCGAACCTGCTGCCGACCAAACATCGGGAAATGGCGCTTTTGCGACGATGGATGAGGCGATTGCCGCAGCACAACATGCGCAAATCCAGTATCGCCACTGCTCAATGCAGGATCGTACCCGTTTTGTTGATGGTATTCGCCAACTTTTCCTGCAGGAAGAGGTATTGCAGGCCATTTCCAGAATGGCGGTGGAAGAGACCGGCATGGGTAACTATGCCGATAAATTGGTAAAAAACCGCGTTGCTGCACAAAAAACGCCAGGCGTTGAAGATTTAGCAACGAGCGCATTGAGTGGTGATGGTGGCCTGACGCTGATGGAATACTCCGCCTATGGCGTCATTGGTTCGATCACGCCGACCACTAACCCGACGGAAACCATTATCAACAACTCCATCGGCATGCTAGCGGCAGGCAACACCGCGGTGTTCAGCCCTCATCCACGCTCACGTAATGTATCACTGCACTGTGTTGCGTTGATCAACCAGCAACTGGCTCGGCTGGGTGCGCCAGCCAATCTGGTCGTGACCGTGACTAAACCGTCGATTGATAACACTAACGCGTTAATCAACGATCCTCGCGTCAATATGCTGGTCGCGACAGGTGGCCCAGCCATTGTGAAAACGGTGATGTCGTCCGGTAAGAAAGCCATTGGTGCCGGTGCAGGCAATCCCCCCGCCGTGGTGGATGAAACTGCGAATGTCGAGAAAGCTGCCCGGGATATCATTAACGGCTGTAGTTTCGACAACAACCTACCTTGCGTGGCGGAAAAAGAGGTCATTGTCGTTAACGAAGTGGCTGATTACCTTATTCATTGCATGAAGAAAAGCGGAGCCTGGCTGCTATGCGATAAACAGCATATCCAGCAATTGCAATCGCTCGTGCTTAATGAAAAAGGTACAGGCCCGAACACCGCGTTCGTGGGTAAAAATGCCCGCTTCATTTTGCAGCAGATTGGTATCAACGTGCCGGAAGAGATTAAGGTGATTCTGATTGAAGCCGAGCGTGACCATCCTTTCGTCGTGCATGAACTAATGATGCCGATTCTGCCAGTGGTTCGGGTAGAAAATGTCGATGAAGCGATCGAGCTAGCGGTGAAGGTAGAGCATGGCAATCGTCATACCGCCATGATGCACTCCACTAATGTTGAAAAACTCACCAAGATGGCGCGTCTTATTCAGACGACTATTTTTGTGAAAAATGGTCCCTCATACGCCGGAATTGGTGTGGGTGGTGAAGGTCATGCCACGTTTACTATCGCCGGGCCAACCGGGGAAGGGCTGACCTCCGCGCGCACGTTTGCCAGAAACCGTCGGTGCGTGATGGTCGAAGCGCTCAATATTCGCTGATATTAGCAGGACGGGTAACCCTGAGATGAAAAAACGTATCATCAACGCGCCGACGCTGGAAACGCTGGCCATGCTGAAACGGCGTATGCCTTCCGAGTCGCGCAACCGTCTGGAAATGGTACGTATCGACGCTATCGGGTTGATTATGTTGCCGGTACCGGATCTGTATTTTTACGCCGATCAGGCCAGTAAAAGTGCACATGTTGCGGTATCGGAAATCTTTGGCAGTTGCCCGCAACATATCACGACGCTGGCCATATTCGGCGAGGTTGCCGCAGTGAATGAAGCCATGCGCATTATTGAGGATGATGCTAGTACATTCTGAGAGTTCGCTTATGAAAAGAATTCTGATGCTTGCAGGCGATTTCTCTGAAGACTATGAAGTCATGGTGCCATGGCAGGCATTAAGCATGTTAGGTTTCAGAGTTGATGTAGTTTGCCCGGGAAAACGTACTGGGGAATATATTAAGACCGCGATTCATGATTTTGAAGGCGACCAAACTTATACCGAGAAACCCGGTCATTTATTTCGATTAACCGCATCTTTTGATGAAGTCAGGATGCAAGAGTACGGTGGTGTATATATTGCTGGTGGTCGAGCACCAGAATATTTACGCCTGAATAAATCAGTACTGAACATTATTCACTATGCGAATAATTTTACATTACCTATTGCGGCAATTTGTCATGGCCCTCAGATTCTGGTCGCGGCAGGCATATTAAAAGGAAAGAAACTGACGGGATATTTCACTTTAAAACCTGAGATTGAAATGGCAGGAGGAAAGTGGATTACCGCCGCCGATGACGAGGCCATACAAGATGGCAATCTGGTCACCGCCGCAACCTGGATGGGACATCCGGCAATATTACGTCAATTTATTAGTTTAATAGGCACCAGCATTATTCACTAGTGTACCCGGCACTGCCGTCAGGTTAAACAATTCAAGTGTGGTTGAACAATCACGCTACTATCATTTCGGGAGTTATTGTATGTTAGAGAAAGGCTTTCTTAATCCGACCGATCGTGTTGTAAGACTCAAAAATATGATTCTGCATGCCAAACCTTATGTAGAGTCTGAACGTGCCGTGTTGGCGACTGAGGCTTATAAAGAGAATGAACATCTTCCCGCTATTATGCGTCGGGCAAAAGTCGTTGAGAAAATATTCAATGAATTGCCTGTCACGATTCGCCCAGATGAATTAATTGTTGGTGCAGTGACTATTAATCCGCGCTCCACGGAAATCTGCCCTGAATTTTCTTATGATTGGGTGGAGAATGAGTTCGACACCATGGAGCATCGTGTTGCCGACCCGTTTATTATTCCGAAGAAAACGGCAGATGAACTGCATCAGGCGTTTAAATATTGGCCGGGTAAAACCACCAGCTCGTTGGCCTCTTCCTATATGTCTGAAGGGACAAAAGAGAGTATGGGTAGCGGTGTTTTCACCGTAGGTAACTATTTCTTTGGCGGTGTAGGCCATGTCAGCGTTGACTATGGCAAAGTGCTGAAAATCGGTTTTCGCGGCATCATCAATGAAGTCACTCGCGCATTGGAGAACCTTGATCGCAGCGAACCGGATTACATCAAAAAAGAGCAGTTCTATCACGCCGTTATTCTGAGCTATCAGGCTGCAATCAATTTTGCGCATCGTTATGCTCAGGAAGCGTCCCGGCTTGCCAGCGAAGAGCGCGATCCAACTCGTCAGCGTGAACTGGAACACATTGCCCAAAACTGTACCCGTGTACCGGAATATGGCGCAACCTCGTTCTGGGAAGCGTGCCAGACATTCTGGTTTATCCAGAGCATGTTACAGATTGAATCCAGTGGTCACTCCATCTCCCCAGGGCGTTTTGACCAGTATATGTATCCATATCTGGCGGCGGATAAATCGATCAGCACGGAATTTGCTCAGGAATTGGTTGACTGCTGCTGGATCAAACTTAACGATATCAACAAAACCCGCGATGAAGTGTCTGCTCAGGCTTTTGCTGGTTATGCCGTGTTCCAGAACCTGTGTGTGGGTGGGCAGACTGAAGATGGTCGCGACGCCACCAACCCATTGACTTATATGTGTATGGAAGCGACCGCGCATGTGCGCCTGCCGCAGCCGTCCTTCTCTATTCGTGTTTGGCAGGGCACGCCAGATGAATTCCTCTATCGCGCTTGTGAGTTGACACGTCTGGGTCTCGGCGTACCTGCCATGTATAACGATGAAGTGATCATTCCGGCACTGCAAAACCGTGGTGTATCACTGCGTGATGCGCGTGATTATTGCATCATCGGCTGTGTGGAGCCTCAGTCACCGCATCGCACTGAAGGCTGGCACGATGCCGCTTTCTTCAACGTGGCGAAGGTACTGGAAATCACCCTCAATAATGGTCGTGCCGGGGACAAGCAGCTAGGCCCGGTAACGGGTGAGATGACGCAGTACACCGGCATGGATGATTTCTATACCGCCTTCAAAAAACAGATGGCTCACTTTGTTCACCAACTGGTTGAAGCGTGTAACAGCGTTGATATCGCCCATGGTGAACGTTGCCCTCTGCCATTCCTTTCCGCGCTCGTGGATGATTGTATTGGTCGTGGCAAATCGCTTCAGGAAGGTGGTGCCATTTACAACTTTACTGGCCCGCAGGCATTCGGCGTGGCGGATACTGGCGACTCTGTTTATGCCATTCAGAAACAGGTATTCGAAGACCGTCGGATGACGCTTCAGGAACTGAAAAACGCGCTTGATGCTAACTTTGGCTATCCCGTTGGCGGCACTTCACATCATGCAACAGCGAAATCCTCTCTCGGTGAGCAGGATATTTACGATGTGGTCAAACGCATTATCGATCAACACGGGACGCTCAACCCGGCAGCGATTAAAAATGAAGTTTACCGTCAGCTCTCCAGCGGCAGCACTGCTCCGTCTACGGGCAACGCCCGCTATGAAGAGATTCGTCATATTTTGGAAAATACACCGTGTTTCGGTAATGACATCGATGACGTGGATTTGGTGGCCCGCAATTGTGCTCTGATCTACTGCCAGGAAGTGGAAAAATACACTAACCCACGCGGTGGCCGCTTCCAGGCTGGCATCTACCCGGTATCGGCAAACGTGCTGTTTGGGAAAGACGTGAGCGCACTGCCGGACGGTCGCTTGGCGAAAGAGCCTCTGGCTGACGGCGTATCGCCACGTCAGGGTAAAGATACCCTTGGCCCAACCGCCGCCGCGAACTCTGTTGCGAAGCTGGATCACTTCATCGCTTCCAACGGTACGTTATACAACCAGAAATTCCTGCCTTCCTCTTTGGCCGGGGAAAAAGGGTTACGTAACTTTGGCGGTCTGGTTCGTAGCTATTTCGATAAGAAAGGCATGCACGTGCAATTCAACGTGATCGATCGTAACACCTTGTTGGAAGCACAGAAAAACCCGCAGCAGCACCAGGATCTGGTGGTCCGTGTGGCGGGGTATAGCGCCCAGTTTGTGGTATTAGCCAAAGAGGTTCAGGACGACATCATTAGTCGTACCGAGCAGCACTTCTGATTTTTCCTTGCTTGTCAGGGCCATGTTGGTACGCATGGCCCTTTCTCAGGCCCGATTTTAGCGGCTGATGTGCTATTGCCTGATGGTCGCTTTTTTGACGAGTGATGTTATGAAGAGAGTCGAATACGATACCGAAGGCGTTTTATTCAATATTCAACGCTATTCCTTACATGATGGTCCCGGCATCAGGACAATCCCTTTTTTTAAAGGTTGTCCGTTGGCCTGCAAGTGGTGCAGTAATCCTGAGTCACAGCGCCCACAGCCTGAACTGATTTATAAAAAAAATGATTGTATACGCTGTGGAAAATGCGTGGATGTCTGCAAACAGCATGCGCTCTCCCCCAATAATCCTTTTTTCATCGATCGTGAACGGTGCATTCAGTGTGGTGATTGTACTCACGTTTGTCCGACCCAGGCGCTGGAGATGAAAGGCAAGCGTATGTCCGTCGGTGAGGTGGTGCGTGAGCTACAGAAGGAGGAAAACTTATTTCGTCGCTCAGGCGGGGGAATTACCTTATCGGGTGGCGAACCGTTGGCGCAACCGGAGTTTGCTCGCGAGCTATTAAAAGCCTGTAAAGAGAAAGGGTGGCACACTGCTATTGAAACCACTGGCTTTACAACTAAAGAGGTGGTTGAAGATGTCTTTCCGTGGGTCGATCTGGCGCTTACGGATATTAAAGCCATTAACCCAATGGTTCATGAAGAAAATACTGGGGTCAATAATAGTCGAATTCTTGAAAATCTGATCCGTATTTCTTTTATCACTAACGTTATCGTGCGTATTCCCGTCATTCCGGGGGTAAATGATAACCCGGATGAAATCCGTAGTATTGCTGAATTTGCTCGACTAATGTCTGGCGTCGATACTATTCACCTTCTGCCATATCATACCTTCGGGGAAAATAAATATGATTTGCTAGGCAGAATTTACCCAATGGGCGATGCGAAATCACATCCAGAAGATAAAATGGAAAGTCTGAAAAAAATCGTCGAATCAATGGGATTTCATTGTCACATTGGTGGTTAATTAGCATCAAAATAACAATATATATTTTATCGATTTTTATTCTTCTTTTGTACTCACAATCAATTAAACGGTGAAAGTTATAACATCGCTTAATATAGGAAAATATCATGAATGAATCATTAAAAGGGCCATGTATTGCAGAGTTTCTTGGTACCGGATTGTTTATGTTCTTCGGCACTAGCGTAATCTGCGCGGCAAAACTCGCTGGTGCCAGCTTTGGCCTTTGGGAAATATGTATAGTATGGGGTTTAGGTATCGCTCTCGCGGTCTATCTGACGGCTGGCATATCCGGCGCGCACCTTAACCCTGCCGTGACGATCTCGCTGTGGATATTTGCCCACTTTGATGCCAAAAAAGTCGTGCCTTATATTCTGGCGCAGCTAGCGGGCGCATTTTGCGGTGCCGCACTCACCTATTTGCTTTACCACAATATGTTTGCTGAGTATGAACAAGCTCACCAGATGGTACGCGGTAGTCAGGATAGCCTGTTTTTGGCCAGCATCTTTTCTACTTATCCGGCATCGAGTATTAGCATTTGGCTGGCCGCACTTGTGGAAATTGTCATCACCTCGATGCTCGTTGGGCTCATTATGGCCTTGACCGATGACGGTAACGGCGTTCCCAGAGGGCCGCTTGCCCCATTGCTGATTGGTCTGCTTATTGCAGTAATCGGTGCTGCGACTGCGCCGTTGACGGGGTTTGCCATGAATCCCGCCCGCGACTTCGGCCCGAAACTTTTCACCTGGCTAAACGGCTGGGGATCGGTAGCAATGACCGGCGGCAGAGACATTCCCTACTTTCTTGTCCCTCTGATTGCACCAGTGATCGGTGGGCTCCTTGGTGCGGCCATTTATCGCTATGGTATCGGGCGTTATCTGCCTTATGCACAAGCAAGCGGTAAATAATACTGCAACCTGATTGTCATCGGTAAAACTCCGCCGCATCAACATGCTTGCGGCGGAGTTTTTATCTCATCTCCCTCCGACCGCTTCCAACAAACTCTCTTTTGTCACCAAATACTCTCTTGCAACTGAACTGCCGCCGGCATCTCATTCAGTCGTACAGACGTAAAAAAACCACCCGTAGATGGCTTAGTCACTATACGATATCGTTACCCCCGCGGGTTTTTAGCGCGAGCTCGTGCCGATTTCTTATTGTCTTGCGCAACACTTTCAGGCGATATCTTGGGCGCTGCACTGTTCCCGTTCTGCGTCGATTCGCTTTCTATTGAAGGCTGAGTATGGGCCGGTGTATCCGTAGCAACGTGGTTGTCCCGATCTGTACAATCAGCGGTTAATACCTCAGGTTCGATGTTGACAGTCGGAATCACGTCCTCTTTATGTTCAGCAACTGGCGCTTCCTTTTCAGAAGACGGTATTGCGGAATCTTGCGGATCGACGCCATTGGTTTCCTCGGATGCAATCAGACGATGAATGCCTGTTGCTGTACGCGCAATGACTTTCCAGGCATAGACGCTACCAATCCGGTGAGCGGCGGCGACACCTGCGGCGACGGCCGCATTCATTGCGCCGACTTCACCTGCTAGCTTCACTGTCACCAATCCGCCGCCTTTCGTCAGCTCGTATCCGACCAGTTCGACATTAGCCGATTTCATTGCGGCATCGGCGGCTTCTATAGCCACCGCTAAGCCCACGGTTTCAATTAAGCCTAAACTCTGCCCGGACATAACCTTCTCCTGTTGTTTTCAAATCAATGGGGTAAAGAGGGAATTGATGCCAGACCCGTCGCATCATCGCGAAGCTGAGTGGCTTTATCGGTTAATTCCCATGGGAATATTTCCCGGCCAAAATGGCCGTAGCAAGCTGTCTGACGATAGCGTGGCGCGAGTAAATCGAGTTGCTTGATCATGCCGTAAACGCTCAGGTCGAAATGGTGTGTGACCAATTTTTCCAGATGGTCCTGTCCCAACCGAGATGTGCCAAAGGTATTAATGCGGATAGAAACGGGTCGGGAAAACCCAATAGCCCAGGCAAATTGAACTTCGCAACGTGCTGCCAGACCTGCCGCGACAATATTCTTTGCTACATAGCGCGCGGCATAAGCCGCCGAGCGATCGACTTTAGAGGGATCTTTACCAGAAAACGCCCCTCCACCATGACAAGCTGCGCCGCCGTAAGTATCGACAATGATTTTTCGTCCGGTGAGGCCACAATCAGCGAGTGGTCCACCATGAATAAACGCGCCAGCGGGGTTAATCAATAAACGCGTGTTTGATGTCAGCCAACGAGCCGGGATAACGGGTTTAACAATCTCTTCAATAACGGCTTCACGTAGCGTTGTGAGCGAAATATCCTCACGATGCTGTGTTGAGATAACAAGGGTATCGACGTGCTGAACCAAGCCATTGCGATACTGCAACGTGATCTGACTTTTGGCATCCGGCAATAATCCATTGAGTAGGCCTGTTTTACGCAACAGCGCCTGTCGTTCCATCAGCCGATGTGCATACAGTATGGGGGCCGGCATCAGTTGCGGTGTTTCATCGCAGGCATAGCCAAACGTGATCCCCTGATCTCCTGCACCGAGTGATTCTGGGTCGCTCGCACGGATCCCTTTGGCGATATCATGAGATTGCTTACCCAACATACTAAAAACCGCACAGGTTGTGGCATCAAACCCTTTTGATGAGTGGTCATAACCCATTGATTTTACGGTGGAGCGTACAACCTGTTCGATGTCGACCTGTGCGCAGGAAGCGATCTCACCGGCAAGAATAACCGCACCTGTTTTTACCAGACATTCACAGGCGACTTTAGCCCAGGGATCTTTTAGCAGGTAAGCATCAAGGATGGCGTCAGAAATCTGATCCGCCATTTTATCTGGATGCCCTTCGGCAACCGATTCGGAGGTAAAGAGGTATTCGTCCATCGCGGTGCCGCTTTAGAAAAAGGATGTCTCATTTTAGCGGCTTGCTCCGTTGGCGAGAGTAAACTATCTTGCCTGAATGGCGGACTTTTTTGCGCTCACGGCAAGCGCAAGCGCAAAAATATCGGATAAATCAGCATGCCTCTGGCGAAACAATGCGGCGGTAATCTGAAGGGGAAATACCGGCCTCTTTCTTGAAGATTCGGCAAAAATAGTTCGCATCCTGCCAGGACAGTTCCAGTGCAATAGTGTTCACTTTTAAATCACTGAACTGTAGAAGTGATTTCGCCATGCTAATTTTACGGCTGGTAATATAGCTTGAGAACCCCGTTCCCATACTCTTTTTGAATGCCCGGCTCAAATAACATGGGCTGACGAAGGATTTTGCCGCGATATCATCCAGTGTCAGGTTGCTAAGAATATTCTTTTCGATATGAAATTTTGCGCGATCGACAAAATCCATATTCCCACAGGTGTTTTTAAATACCTGTTCAAAAATACCCTCACTCATACTTAATAATCCATTCATTACGCGCCAGTAATGGCTTGCTGGCAACCCTTGCTGGTGAATGTCCTGAATAACGGTAGCGACATTATTGCGACATACTGCATATTTATCCCCCATGCCTGCGAGATGTTGTTGCACCAATTCCAATAAATCAGTCATTGTTTTCGAGCGATCGTCACCGAATACTTGTCCAGTGCAGGCAGCGTCAAGAATACTGAATAAAAAAGTATGCCAGGCAGGATAATCACAACGACTCATGAGATCGCTAATATTTTGGCGTTGTTCACGCGTGGCGGCGGCGGCTTCTTCATCTACCAATAACGTTTTACGAATGGTGTCGTTCAAAATACTTTGCTTCACTGGTTTTAACAGATAGTCATCAACTTTCAGGCTCAGCATATGGCGCACGATATCGAAGTCGTCATTTGCTGTCGTCACAATCACTTTAGTCGCGGTATTTTTCTTCTTAAGATATTCAATAACCTGATTGCCATTAGGTAGTGGGATGTTGATATCGACAAACATCATATCGATTTGACTCAGTTGATCGATAAGTTGGATGGCTTGTCTTCCTGTGGGCGCTTCATGAATGACGGAGTTCTCAACACAGTGAGAAATAATGCGTTTTAGCGACTCTGACTCAATATATTCATCTTCGACAATAACAATGTTATACATATCTACACCCCTGGCTCAGGCTGTGACTAAAGGGAATCGTATTTTTATTGTGGTGCCTAGCATAGGTTTATGAGGACTGATTATTTTCAACCCATAACTTTCACCAAATAATAACTGAAGGCGATTTTTAATATTATTAATGCCTATGCCGCCTTTTTGTCTGTTCTGGTTTCCTGACAAAATGTGCTCAATGTCTTCCTGGGAAATTCCGTCACCGTTATCCGTAACTTCAATAATGACATCTTTTCCATCATCGGTCGCGCGAAGAATAATATGACTTTTTGTATCACGCGGTTCTACTACATAGTTGAAAAAATTTTCGACCAAAGGTTGAAGTATTAAAAATGGGCAAACGATATCATTATATTTATCAGAAATATCAAAAGTATAATCAAAACGATCGTTCATTCTCACTTTTTGAATTGACATATAACAATTTACATAATTAATCTCCTGGCCAAGCGTAATAAGACCATTATTATTCTTGCGCAATAAATAGCGCATCATATCGGAAAAATCATGAACCATAGTTTCGGTACGCTTGGAATCTTCTAAAAACGCCAGGCGACCAATGGTATTTAGTACGTTAAATAAAAAATGTGGGTTGATTTGGTATGAAAGCGCCTTAAATTCTGCTTCATGTAAAGATCGCTCAATCTCAACACGTTTGCGTAATGCACTGGTTAGCTCCTGCTCCTTATGGCGAAGCTCACGCTGAATATTATTGGCGTGAGCCTGTTCAACCAGATATGAAGCGACATGGAGAAGTGTATAGGCGGTGGATTCAAATCGCTCGTAGGGCATGTGCTGCGTGTTTTCATGCAAATTGATCAGCCAGGGGTTTTCTTGCCATAGATGGTTATCGTCCAGAATGTAGGGAATACTTTTCTCTTTCTCTTCTTCAACCTTAACCTGGCCTGAAATAAATGCACCAAGGTAATGATTATTAATCATTATCGGCACAGCAAACTCCACGAAACCGCAGTAACAGCGATACACGACCGGCTCTCCGGCACGCATTGCTGCTTCGCCTCCCGCGCTATCGCTATCGTAACAATGGCGCGCCAGCGTTTCGTTCATGCGGGAACGTGCACAAAAATCCGAAAAGCCGCTGGGACGCGTCACGGGAACGCCTTCCTGATCCACGATCACAAGTGCGATCATCATTGATTTACTGAAATTATCCTGAAGGGTCTGTAAACGATCGACATCAAGAAATTCATGTAATCTATATTTATCTTTCATGATATCCATTTGTTCAATTTAATTTCCGTTAAACCATACATTATTTAATTATTTAAAATAATGAAACGGCTCACAAACAAACAGAAAATAAATTGTATTGGAGATGTTAATGGCGTGAATGTTATGTTTTTATTTTGTTTGTAATAACATAAGAATGATATCAGTAGATAAAAACAGAGGGCATTCTTCATTGAAAATATAAAATAATCATGTAGATGTTCGTGCTATTTAACTCTGGGGTATAAAGTTAAGTTTTTTCTTTGCTACGTCATTTCGCAGAATGCAGGTAATTTATTCCACCAATTGGCCTGCCTATAACAACGCCCTCAGGCCGCGCGGCTCCTTGATGGTATAGCTCAATGAATCATTCATGGGTCTGATATCAATCGTCACAAGTCAGTGAATTGAACAAGTAAGGGTCGTTATACGGATTGAACGTGCAAAATGTCAGATGCTGCTATCTGGACAAACGCGAAGGATCTCGCCCTGTTCAGCGCCACAATCTTTACCTAAATCAATATTCCGTCAGATTCTTGCAACCTACTTACGATTTTAGCGTATGACATACGGTGGCTTGTTTCGCTGTAAATTGAGTGTCGTTGTAATCAGGATGTGTAGCACGGTATTGCCTATCCAGAAGGCCGTGAGAGCGAACGGGCACATCATTATCATTCGGGCAGGGGAAAAGTTTATGACAGTCAGAACATCCACGTTGACGGCAGAAGGGCAGGCGAGTATTACGCTGGAAATGCGCGCCGGCGTATTGGGGAAAGAAGCGGTGGATATTCGCCCACTCGGTGAACACGGGCTATGCAGTTATGATCCCGGCTTTGCCAATACGGCAGGATGCGAGTCGGCGATTACCTATATTGATGCAGTGAATAGCGTGTTACTGCATCGGGGATTCCCTGTCGAACAGCTTGCCGAGCAGTGCGACTTTACTGAAGTCTGTTACATTCTGCTGCATGGCGACGTGCCTTCGCCGGAGGCGTATGCAGAATTTGCCAATAACATTACCCGACATACGCTGGTTCATGAGCAAATTACCCGGATGTTCAGCGGCTTTCGCCGTGATTCCCATCCGATGGCGCTGATGTGTGCGGTGGTGGGGGCACTGGCCGCGTTCTATCACGATGTATTGGACATCCATAACGCAGATCATCGTGAGCTAGCAGCCGTGCGGCTGCTGTCGAAAATGCCGACGTTGGCGGCGATGTGCTACAAATATTCCATCGAACAGCCTTCTGTTTATCCGCGTAATTCCCTCTCCTATACCGGCAACTTCCTGCACATGTTGTTTTCAGTACCGGCGGAAAAGTATGAAGTCAATCCGGTGCTGGAACGGGCGATGAACCGCATCCTGATCCTGCATGCCGATCATGGTCAATGTCCGTCTACGATGGCGGTCAGAGCGTCTGGCTCTTCCGGTGCGAACCCGTTTGCCTGCATTGCGGCCGGGCTGGCGTCGATGTGGGGGCCACTGCACGGAGGAGCGAACGAAGCCTGCATGCGCATGTTGGAAGAGATTAAAACGGTCGATCGCGTGCCTGAATTTGTACGGCGTGCGAAAGACCGCTGTGATTCATTCCGTCTGATGGGATTCGGTAACTCGGTCTACCAGCACTTCGATCCGCGTGCGGCGATTCTGCGTAAAACCTGTTATGAGGTGCTGGGTGAATTGGGTACGGAAGACAGCCTGTTGCAGGTGGCGATGGAGCTGGAACATATCGCCATGACCGACGCCTATTTTCTGGAGAATAAACTTTATCCGAGCGTCGATTTCTATACCTCGGTCATCCTGAAGGCGATGGGGCTGCCGCCGTCAATGTTTACGGTCATTTCCACCGTAGGGAGGACGATCGGTTGGATCGCGCATTGGGATGAAATGCACAAGCAGCAGGACATCAGCATCTATCGCCCGCGTCAAATTTACACCGGGCAGCCGCGCCGGGACTATGTTTCTAAAAAAAGATAAGTTTCCAAAAAGTGCCATTTTTTGACATTAAGGTTTCCTTAAGAACAGATTTGTTTCCATAAATGGTATTTATCAGCGGAAAGATTGACGTCATTGCCACCCTGATGCCGATATCGTGGCACCAGGGTGGTAGGGCAGAGACGCTAGAATTTTTCCCAGTTATCCTGTGTGTTACCGACGGGGGCTAGCACTAAGCGAGTCGGTTGTGCGGTCTTTGTCATCGGCGCTGGGCGGGCTACTGGCATGTTCCGCAGGTGGAAATGGTTCATGAGTGTCACCAGATGGGATGACTGTTCGCGCAGGCTGGTTGCTGCACTGGCAGATTCTTCAACCAGCGTTGCGTTCTGCTGTGTGACCTGATCGAGTTGGTTGACGGCATCATGAATTTGCGCAATGCCGGATTCCTGCTCCTGCGTAGTTGTCCCGATCTCGCCGATTAACGTTGCGGCGTTGCGTGCCTGACTGACTAGCTCATCAATGGTACTACCCGTTTCTTCGACCAGACGGTTGCCTGCTTCGACTTTTTCGACGCTGGTATTGATTAGTACCGCAATCTCTTTAGCGGCAGAGGCGGAGCGCTGTGCCAGCGAACGAACTTCTCCGGCGACGACGGCAAAGCCACGACCCTGTTCGCCAGCGCGGGCGGCTTCAACTGCCGCATTCAACGCCAGAATATTGGTCTGGAAGGCGATACCGTCAATCACGCTGATGATATCCCGAATTTTATGCGAACTGTCGGAGATCTCTTTCATCGTCACGACGATATCACTAATGGCCTCGCCGCCCTTCGTTGCCGTTTCGCTGGTTTGGCTAGCGAGGCGGGTGGCGTTACGCACGGTATCCGCATTCTGACGAATCGCCTGACTCATCTGCTCCATCGATGCGGCGGTTTGCTGCAAACTGGCAGCTTGCTCTTCTGTGCGTTGGCTAAGGTTTTCACTGCCAGCAGCGATCTGGCTGGAGCCGGAAGCGATCGCTTCACTGCTTTGCCGCACCTGTTCGACGATATCTCCCAGACTATTACTCATGTGGTGCATGGTAGCTAACAGGCTACTGTGGTCGCCCGGTTTTATGTCGATATCGACGGACAGATCGCCCTCAGCGACATGCCGGGCAACGAGGGTTGCATACAGCGGTTCACCGCCTAACTGCTTTTTCAATGTACGGGTGATCAGCCATGCTACGACCGCGGCCATCGCGGTGGCAGCAAGGGCGAGGATCAGCATGATGACGCTGCCGGATTGCGCATTATGCTGCGCACGGCTGACAATCTCATTGGTATCCTGCTGCTGTGAGGCTGTCATCGCATCCAGCACTTTGAACAGTGCGTTTTGTGCGGTCTGCATCTCGTTAAGAATAATGGTGTTACCCTGCTGGCGCTGTTGTGGATCGGTAGATTGCACCAGCTCCATGGCTTTCAAAAAGGCCGCAAGGTATGGTGGTCGCGTGTCCTGAAACTGTTTCAGCAGCGTGCCAGTGCCTTCGGTATCTAACTGCTGCCCGAGCTTTTTCAGATTGGCGGTATTGCGGGCGATTTGTTCGTCAACGAACTGTTTTTCCTGTCGAATTTTTTCAGGGTCGGTGCTCAGTGCAATGTTGCGGATAAGGCGGGCGTTGGCATCAAAACCGGCTTTAACCTCCTGAATGAGCAGCATGTTGGCTAATGTGGTGCCGGAAAGCCGGTTGATGTCGTTACCCAGCCCAACCAGTTGGAACCGTCCGAAAAATGCGACCAGCAAACTGATGATGATAACCAGAGTAAATCCCATACCCAGCATGTTACCGAGTTTGATTCTGTTCAGCATATTCATAAACATCCTTAATTTTTTGACATGCTACGAAGGCATAACGGAGGGGGCTCGTTATCGTAATTGATACAAGCAATGACAGGGCTTTATTGCTATGTTTCTTATTTTCGGGATACATCGTCGACTCCCGGATTTAAAAATCTGTAGATAAGAATATCTTTAATATCGGCAAAAAAAGCGTTTGGTTGATCACGTAAATTACGGTGAGAGGGATTTCGTATTAAATGTGTGATCTGAGAGACAAAATATGGGTTATTACGACATTGGCTAACGGGGATGAGAGAGGTGAAGGGAAGTGGTAACGCTGGCTACTTAAGCCTATTTTTAGGAGAAAATGGGGATGAGGTTCCCGCCGGTAAAATTTGCCCCGTGGTTGCTCCGCGTATCTCGGTTCTGAAGCGATTGGCGCGTTAGCCCTTAAGACGCTAACGCACCGGTCACTTAAGAGACGTTATCGCCGACAAAAGGGGCGATATAGCGCTGATAGCGTGATGTTTTCAACTGTTGCAGGTCGACAAGCACCAAGCCGTCGATGCAGTTATTGAAATCGGGATCGATGCCAAAGTCGATAAACCGCACGCCTCCCGGTTCACACAGCTCTGAATACTGTTTGTAGAGCGTTGGAATGGCGCACCCCATGTTGCTGAGCATACTTTTCAATCGCGTGAGATCCTGCTGGTAGTCCGTTCCTTCAAATTGCTTCAGCACGTCAGGCAGCGAGGCCGGATAAGGGCGGCGTGACGTTGCCAGCGACTGACAGGGCGCGAAGTGCAGACGATAAAAAGCAACCAGCAAATCGCGTGCATGAGGTGGTAAGGTGCCGGAAAGCGATACCGGACCGAACAGATAGCGGTGTTCTGGATAGCGCGCCAGATAGGCACCAATACCCAGCCAGAGATAATCCAGCCCGCGTTTACCCCAGTATTTGGGTTGAATAAAACTGCGTCCTAGCTCAATACCTGATGCCAGTATCGGGTCCATTTCGTCGCCGTACTGGAATAGACTGTGGCTATAGAGGCCGCTTTTCCCTTTTTCTGCGATCAAGTTTGCCGTCGAGACAAAGCGATAGGCACCGACAATCTCCAGCTCACGATCATCCCACAGGATCAGGTGCAGATAGTCATCGTCATAGCTGTCCAGATCGCGACGCTGACCGGAGCCTTCGCCCACGGCGCGAAAGGCAATTTCCCGCAGGCGTCCGAGTTCACGCAATAGCGGCACGTAATCCTCTTCACCGCGCCGATACAGATAGACTATCTTGCCATCCGGCGTGGTGCCCAGCGTTTCACACGTTGAAAGTGCACGCTTCAACAGCACGCGGTCTTCGGCCAGCGCGATGGGTTTCTCACCGGCAAAGCAACCTGGCTTTCCTTGCCCTAACCGATAAACGTGTCGCCGGAAGCGGGCCGCCAGATCGTTGGCGTTCCATTCGCCCTGACTCCAGGATGCATAAGGAATTCTGGCACCGATACGCAGTTTGAGGGTTTGTCCGCGCTGGCCAAACATTTCTCTGACCAGCAGGAGGGTGGACAGCGGGCGATAAACCATGGAAGAGAGGTAGAACAGCGCGCTGTTGCGTCCGCCGATATGGATAGGCACCACGGGCGCACGGGCTTTGCTTGCCATGCGGATAAACCCGTTGTGCCAGTGACCATCACGGATCCCTTGCAGGCTGGCGCGTGAAACCTCACCAGCCGGGAACACGATGATCGCGCCGTCGCCTTCCAGATGCTGCTGAATAGCGCTGATTTGCTGGCGTTTGGTACGGTTATTGAAGTTATCGACGGAAAAAAACAGATTTTTGAGCGGGGCGACATAAGAGAGGAGCTGGCTGGCGACGATGCGGACATCGGGCCTGACGCTGGCGACGGTGCGCAGTAGCGCCAAACCGTCCAGTGAGCCAATCGGGTGGTTGGCAACCAGTACCACCGGCCCCTGACTGGGGATATTTTCTAAATCCCCCTCGACCATTTCACAATTGAAGTTGAAGTAATCAAGAATCTGTTCGACCAGATCCAATCCTTTCAAATGCGGATAACGCCGGGCAAATTGCTGCATTTCATTTTCAAATAGCAGAGAACGCAAAACCGTTTTCTGCCAGGGTGGCGTATGGCGATGCGGGGCAAGATCTTGCAGAATGGCGTCTAAGCTAAACATAAATCGTTCTCCGTAGCTCTCCGTGGCTAAAAGTACGGGATAGAAATGACATATTTATGTCTGTTGATAGATTATTAGCCAAAATTGTAAGTCTGTGTAATGAACGCGAGATTTTTTACACATAGATGCCCGTTCAGTAGGCCACTGCGCCGTGCAAAAGTCCGATAGGGCAACTCTGCCGCTGTGGTTTGCACGTCTTGTTTCATTAATAAGGCATAACTGGCTACTATGCTCTATTAATAGAACAAAATGCTTGTTTTCCCTTATGTGTATTTATTTTTGAAAATACGCCGGACAGCATACGCGCTAAGAGCTTAACGGGGTTACTGACTTGAAAACCAATCTGATTACCCGCGAGGGGTATGACAAACTGCGGGCAGAACATGAGCATCTCTGGAATGTAAAACGCCCGGAAATTACCAAAATCGTTTCCTGGGCTGCAAGCTTGGGAGATCGATCAGAAAATGCGGACTATACCTACAATAAGCGTTTGTTACGCCAGATTGATCGCCGTGTGCGCTATCTGAGAAAATGTCTGACGGAATTGAAAATCGTCGATTACTCACCGCAGCAGGATGGCAGCGTATTTTTTGGCGCTTGGGTAGAGATCGAAAATGAGCAAGGGGATGTGAAGCGCTTGCGGATTGTCGGCCCGGACGAGATCTACGGCGACAGTAAAGACTATATTTCGATCGACTCTCCTATGGCGCGCGCGATGCTGAAAAAAGCGGTTGATGAGGAGTTCACCGTCAATACGCCAGACGGCCCACGTGAGTGGTTCGTCAATGCGATTGATTACGTTAAGCCATGAGCGTAGCCCGGCTCACACCGGGCAGATGCATCGCCGGCGTGAAAAATGCAGCAGGTAATCATCTACATTTTGCGCCCGTAGCCGCTGTCTGGCCTGCCGCACGGCATCGCCCCCCGCGCTGTTTTAATAATCGCAATAATATTCACGTTTTCCAGTTTATTGCGATTTCTCATTTTCTCAGCTTCATGACGCATTTCTGCGGAGGCTATTTTAGGTAAAACAGTTTCCCATTTGACTGCTTTATTTTGGGATGTTTCGTCGCTTTTTAATCCCACTTTTTTATTAGGCTTATTCAGACGATCGATATCTGCATTAAACGCTATTGAACCAAATTTATTTAACTGTATAGGTTTTTTACAGTTTATTTCAGAGACGGCAGTATCATTTTCATACCACTGAATAATGTTTTCTCTGGCCTGATTTTTATCATCTGGATTAACAGCATCTTCTGAATCAAATATCACGGTATCGGCACCGTAGTTAACGGCATGCTGAAAGCGACGGGGTGTATTACCGGGTACGAGGAGATAGCGCTTAGCGTGTTCCACTCCGATTTTATTCTATTAACTTTTTGATTAAAAATAAATTTATTAAAATGTAACCAATTAAATACGAATAACAATGATACCCATTTACATTTATGTTAATGATATGCTAACTTTCCGGTCATTATTTTTCAATCTATCTATCACGACATTTTTATTACGTTTCGGGATGTGTTAACCCGAGCGCTAATAACACCCTTTTATACGTTACGGCAATCAATGATTACCTGTTTTATCTGTATGAGGCGTGGTTGTGAATATCAAGGTAGACGCGGTTAAACGCAGGGGTACACATCAGTTTTCAGATAATTTCTCTCTGATTATTCAAATAAAAGTGCGTCAAGGCGATTGGTTCGCCGCTGCGCATGCATATCCAGAAATACCGCGACTACCGGATTCAGCACGGTCTGAGCAATCCCTTCCTCACGGAAGGGGAATAAACCCGCATCGGATCGTGATGTATGGCGATGCTCCTGCCTCATCGGCTGCAAAACCGGAGCATCTTTTTCATTCCTCATTTTGAGATGGATAACTTTGTTGATGAACGCCAGGAAGAACTTCACGCCGTCTACCGGGAAAACGCGTTTTCCTATTCCCTCTACGTTGGCCGTCGCTGTCACAGTGGCTGTGCTGAGCGGAGTCACGATACCCGTGCAGGCAGCAACGGCGGAACGCGATAATTCCACTATCGTGGTTGAAGCCAAAGATGCTGAGGCTGCGCAGGGGTTGGTGGCGGGCGGCATGTCGGCGCGTGCGTCCAGCACCGGGCTACTGGGCAAAAAGGACGTCATGGATACGCCGTTTAACGTCAGTAACATGACGTCGTCGTTTATTGAAAACAAACAGGCGCAGACGCTGGGGCAGGTGGTGGCGCATGATGCCTCGGTGCGAGTCAGTAGTTCGCAGGGCGGTCTGCTGGATTCCTACTACATTCGTGGTTTCCCGCTCAACGAAGGCAACCTGAGCGATATCGCTATGAACGGCGTGTACGGCGTTGCGCCCAACTATCAGTTGATGACCGACTACATTGAACGGGTTGAAGTGCTAAAAGGGCCGTCGGCGCTGCTGTATGGGCTGTCGCCTAACAGCAGTGTGGGCGGTGTGATTAACGCTGTCACCAAACGCCCGACCACCGTAGGCAATCTGACCCGCCTGACCACCAGTTGGCAGTCTGATTCTCAATTTACGCAACATGCGGATATTTCCCGCGTTTATGCGTTGGACAATAACAATCTGCTCGGCGTGCGTTTTAACGGGAATTACGGCTACGGCGACACGGTGTGGGACGGCAGCGACAAACGTACACAGGTCGGCTCGCTTGGGCTGGATTTCTCGTCAGAACGCTTCCGCGCCACGTTGGATCTCATCACTCAGCATTTGAAAACCCGTGCGCCGTCTCGTCCTTATTCGTTTGCGGCGGGCGTGACCGTGCCTGACGCGCCGGATGGTAATAACAATATTTCTCAGCCGTGGGGGTTTTGGCACTCCAAAGATCAGTCGGTGCTGCTGCATACCGAATACGATCTGGCGGATAACGTCACCTGGTTTACCGATTTGGGTGGTTCCAGCGCACACGTGAGCCGACTGTCGGAGCAGGTGCCGCAGGTCACGAATAACAATGGTGATATCCGTTCTGGCGTAGGGAATTACCGCTTTACCACCAGTCGTTACAATTTCGCGACCGGCGTTCGTGCGGATGTGGAAACAGGCTCGGTGACGCATAAGCTGTCGGCACAGACCAGCTACTATCGCGATCGTCAGGCCAGCGCTAGTAGGGCAGGAACAGCGATTGATTCAAATATTTATAATCCAGTTTATGTGCCAGCACAGGACATTGCCGCGCCGTCGAGCATATACAAACGCTCCTCCACTGCACTGTCGGGCATCGCGCTGGCAGATACGCTCGGTTTCTGGAACGACGTACTGCAAGTCACGGGCGGTTTACGTTATCAGCAGATCAACTCGGATAATTTCTCTGCACCGGATGGCGGGACGCGCTCTTCTTATGACAAGAGCGCAATCACCCCGATGCTCGGGGTGATTGTTAAACCCTGGCAGCACGTCTCGCTCTATGCCAACTATATCGAAGGGCTGAGTAAAGGGGATGTGGCACCCATGACGGCGAGTAATGCCGGGCAGGTACTCACGCCGTATAAGAGCAAACAGTACGAAGCCGGGGTAAAAATGGACGCGTTGGGGACGATCTCCACGCTGAGCGTCTTCCAGATCACCAAGCCGAGCGGTGCGCTGGTTAACGGCACGTTTGTTGAAGCCAACGAGCAGCGCAATCGGGGTATCGAGCTGGATGTGGTCGGTTCACCGCTGGAGGATCTGCGTCTGACGGGCGGCGTGATGCTGTTGGATGCGGAGCTGACTAAAAGCGTGACGCTGGGTGCGCAGGGCAAACGTGCGCCGGGCACGTCACGTTTTCAGGCGAATGCCGGAGTGGAGTATGACCTGCCGTTCCTGCGCGATCTAACATTGAACGCCAACGTTATCCATAACGGGAAGCAGAACGTCAACACCATCAATACCCAGTCTATCCCTTCCTGGACCACCGTCGATTTCGGTGCACGTTACAAGACGCGCATCTATAACGCACCGACCACGTTCCGCGCAGATGTCCTTAATGCTTTTGACCGCAATTACTGGTCTGGCGTGACGTCGTTCAGCACGGTATCGCAGGGAACGCCGCGGACGCTGATGCTCTCCGTAGCGGTTGATTTCTAAGGAGCCGGGTTATAAGAAACCCCTCATTAAGGAGCTGGTCATGAGCAACCTGTTTAGCTTTGCTGCAGTGTTTTTCCCGCTGTTACGTGGGATTGTCCCGACGATTTCCCGGCACAGTGGCCGAAGTGAGACGGCGTGACACCGTGAAAGCAAAAGGAACTGACGCATGCGCTTGACCGGACAGGTTGCGTTCATCATCCACTTTATGTTTGTCGTACAACTGGTGGCGATGGGGGCGATGGAGATGAGCGGGCCGTTTTGGCCGCTGCATCTGGAAAGCATGTCGTCCGACGCTGAACTGAGTATCGCGGGGATTGCCGTGTACGTCGGGCCGATGTTGGGCATTATGCTGACCAGCGCCTTCTGGGGACGGATGGGCGATCGGTTGGGCAACAAGGCCATGATGATCCGCGCGCTGTTCGGGCTGGCGTTGACTCAGCTTGGGCTGGCGTGGGCAAATGATATCTGGACGATCGTCGTGTTGCGTTTTATTCAGGGTGCCTGTGCGGGTTATATTGCGCCCGCGCAGGCGTATGGCGTCGCAGTGGTCAGCCCGTTACAGCGCACGCGGCTGTTTGCCTGGCTTCAGGTCTCCACCAACGTGGGATCGCTGCTGGGGGCGATTGTTGGCGGGCTGATTCTCGATTACCTGAACTTCTTCTGGATCAACCTGAGCGCCGCGATCCTGTGTGCGCTGTGTGGCATCACCGTGGCACTATTTCTGCCGCATGTCGCCCCGATGGTGCCAACGGCACCGTCTGCGGATGTGCAGGCGAAAGAGGCACCCCGCAAACGGCTCTGGGCGCTGTCTCCGATCCCCGCTCTACTGCTGATTTCCGGCCTGTTGCTGACCAGCCGCATGATTCCGCAAACGCCGTTTTCCCTCTACATGGACGGCTTCTTTCAGGTGGATAAGTGGGTTATCGGCCTGTGCTATGGTTTGCAAGCGACCGGCGTGATTGTCTCCGCGTCGCTGTGGGCGCGCTATTTTGAAAACCTCTCGCTGCCGCAGACGCTGAGCCGCCTGTGCGTGGTCATGCTGGCCTGTACCATCGTGACATTGACCGCTGCTACCATGTTGAATATTGCGATTTTTATCCCGCTTTACTTCCTGTGGGGCGTACTGTTGGGGGCAACCACGCCGGTTCTGATGGCACTGATTTCCCGTGCGGCAGGTGCCGGACAACAGGGGTACATACTCGGCGTGGCACAAAGCGTCAGCCAGTTTGCCTCGATTCTTGGCATTTCTTTGGGCGGATTAGTTCTCTACTCCCCCGGATTACGTTCGCTATTCTTCTGCGTTGGTGCTGCGTATCTGGTGACCTTACTGGTTGCTCTGATGCTGCTACGACGTCTGCGGAGGCAAGCGGAAAAACATGGTTCTCTCTCGACGAAGGGAAATATCGAAAATGTTAACTAGCTGGAAGCGGCAGCGTTGCCGTTCGTTATTTTTGGGTGCGCTGTTGATGGTATTTCTGTCACCGCTGGTAGGACAGGCTGCGCAAACCTCAACCGTCGTCAAGGATGTGTTGGGGCGCGAGGTGAGAGTCAACACGCCAGTGCAGCGTGTGATGCTGGGAGAGGGGCGTCAGCTTTATCTGGTTGCCATGCTCGACAGAGAAGATCCGGCGAAAAGGATTGTTGCCTGGCGGCGCGATCTGATTCAATCCGATCCGGCAACGTGGCACCAGTATCGCGATCGTTTTCCTCAACTGGCGACGATCCCGACGTTTGACGGCACGGAAAAGGGCACGTTTGACGTAGAGCAGGCAGTGTCCCTGAAGCCGGACGTCATCATTATGAACATTGAGGCGCAGCGGGCGATTGTCGATGCGGGTTACGACCGGATATTGGACAGCGTCGGTATTCCGATCGTCTACGTTGATTTCCGCTATCACCCGCTGGAAAACACCGCACCGACCATGCGCTTACTCGGCACGCTGTTTAATCAGGAAGCGCGTGCGGAAGCCTTTCTCGCATTCCGTGAGGCGCAGCTAAAACGCGTTTCCGACATATTGGCAGCGAAACACCCGCGTTCTCCGCGCGTGTTCATTGAGCGACTGGGTGGCTACACCGATGAGTGCTGCCTGACGTTTGGTCGGGATAACTTCGGTAAGTTCGTGCAGTTGGCTGGTGGCGATAACGTGGCCGCGAAAAACGCGCCGAATACTTTCATGCAAATGCATCCTGAACAGGTGATTGTGGAAAACCCAGAGATCGTGGTGATCACCAGCGGCAACTTTGAAGCCTTCGTGCCCGGCGGCCGCTGGATTGGGTTAGGACCGGGGCAGGACAGGGCGGAAGGGCGCAAGCGGCTTGAATGGTTTCTGGGGCGTCCGGCTTATACCAACAGCATTGCCAAACAGAAGCGTGCGTTCCATGCTATCTGGCATCAGTTTTACAACGGCCCGTATGATTTCATCGCGATTCAGCAACTGGCAGAGTGGTTTCACCCAGATTTATTCCGCGATCTCAATGCGGATGACACTTTCCGCCAGCTTCATCAGCAGTTTTTACCAGTTGACTACCAGCCGGGCTACTTCGTCAGTCTTGCGCCGTAAATGAGAGGCAGCTCCGATGGTTACGTCGGAGCGGCCCGTGCAATTCCTGCATCCCTCTGAAAATGTCGATATATCAAATGTGGAATGCCTGATGGAGGACATTTGCCGCCACGGTGCCTTTTTATTGGCGGCGGCGTTACTATAATCTTGGTAACCGACAATCTTTGTTAACCACGACCTGCGTAAAGCACCGATGATTTTATGACTGACGGCACAGGAAATGATTGATTACACGAATTTTAATATGCTTTGTAACAATTTTGCCTAGAATGTATACCAGAAACGACTGTCAGTAATTCGTGTGTTTCTGAACAATAGCAGCGTCGGCGCTATTACGCCTTTGGAGAAAGAGAATGCAAGAAAACTATAAAATTCTGGTTGTAGATGACGATATGCGTTTGCGTGCGCTGTTAGAACGTTATTTGACCGAACAGGGTTTTCAGGTACGTAGCGTAGCGAATGCTGAACAGATGGACCGTTTGCTGACCCGAGAATCCTTTCACCTTATGGTGCTGGACTTGATGCTGCCAGGCGAGGATGGGCTGTCCATCTGCCGTCGTTTACGCAGCCAGAGCAACCCGATGCCGATCATTATGGTGACGGCGAAGGGGGAAGAAGTGGATCGTATCGTCGGGCTGGAAATTGGCGCGGACGATTATATTCCTAAACCTTTCAACCCGCGTGAACTGCTGGCTCGTATCCGTGCCGTGCTGCGTCGTCAGGCAAACGAACTGCCGGGTGCGCCATCGCAGGAAGAAGCGATTATCGCGTTTGGCAAGTTCAAGCTGAATCTGGGTACGCGTGAAATGTTCCGCGATGATGAACCGATGCCGTTAACCAGCGGTGAATTTGCCGTGCTTAAGGCGCTGGTAAGCCACCCGCGTGAACCGCTGTCTCGCGATAAGTTGATGAACCTGGCACGTGGTCGCGAATACAGCGCGATGGAGCGTTCCATCGACGTACAAATTTCTCGCCTGCGCCGCATGGTGGAAGAGGATCCGGCGCACCCACGCTACATCCAAACCGTGTGGGGTCTTGGCTACGTATTTGTCCCGGACGGCAGTAAGGCATGATGCAATGGCGCTTTTCTCCGCGCAGCTCATTTGCACGGACGTTGCTACTGATTGTCACGTTATTGTTTGTCAGCTTGGTCACCACCTATCTGGTGGTGCTCAACTTTGCCATTTTGCCGAGTTTGCAGCAGTTCAATAAAGTGCTGGCATACGAAGTGAGAATGCTGATGACGGATAGTCTGCAACTCGAAGATGGCTCCACGCTTGAGGTGCCACCTGCGTTCCGGCGTGAGATTTACCGTGAATTGGGTATATCGCTATACACCAATGCCGCGGCGGAGGAAAGTGGCCTGCGTTGGGCCCAGCATTATAAGTTTCTGAGTGACCAGATGGCGCAACAACTGGGCGGCCCGACAGATGTGCGGGTCGAAGTCAGCAAGAACACGCCCGTGGTGTGGCTGAAAACCTGGCTGTCACCGGATATCTGGGTACGCGTTCCCCTCACTGAAATTCATCAGGGCGATTTCTCGCCGCTTTTCCGCTATACGCTGGCGATTATGTTGCTGGTGATTGGCGGTGCATGGCTATTTATTCGGGTGCAAAACCGACCGCTGGTTGAGCTGGAGCATGCCGCTTTGCAGGTCGGTAAAGGCATTATTCCGCCGCCGCTGCGGGAGTATGGTGCGTCTGAAGTGCGTTCTGTGACGCGCGCCTTTAACCAGATGGCCTCTGGCGTGAAGCTGCTGGCCGACGATCGCACGCTGCTGATGGCGGGTGTCAGTCATGACCTGCGTACGCCGCTGACGCGCATTCGTCTGGCGACCGAAATGATGGGCAAGGAAGATGACTATCTGGCAGAGTCGATCAATAAGGACATTGAAGAGTGTAATGCGATTATTGAGCAGTTCCTCGACTACCTGCGCACCGGTCAGGAAATGCAGACGGAAGTGGCTGACCTGAACGCGATTATGGGTGAAGTGGTGGCGTCGGAAAGCGGTTATGAACGTCAGATTGACAGTGAATTTGCTACCGGTGAGCTGCTGGTGCGCATCAGTTCGCTCTCGATAAAACGAGCGGCGATGAATCTGGTAGTGAATGCAGCGCGTTATGGTAACGGCTGGATCAAGGTCAGTACCGGACGTGAGTTACAGCGCGTCTGGTTTCAGGTAGAAGATGACGGAGAAGGTATCGCGACCGATCAATTACAGCATTTGTTCCAGCCGTTTGTGCGCGGTGATAGCGCGCGAACCACCAGCGGGACAGGGCTGGGCTTGGCGATTGTGCAGCGTATTATCGATGCGCATAATGGCGTGCTGGATGTTGGCACAAGCGAACGCGGTGGGCTTTGTGTCCGTGCATATTTGCCGCTGTTATCGGATGCGTCTGTAGTGGATAACGGTGCTGCAAACGAGTCATAAGCTTAATGCCGATCGTTTAAGAACCGAGATACACGGAGCGACCTCGGGGCGAGGTGTTCCTGCGGGAACCTCATCCCCATGTTTCTCCTAAAATGAGGCTTAGGCCACCAGCGTGAGTCATAACCTCTTCTTAAGTCCTAAAATAGCAAAAGGCGCGGAATCCGCGCCTTTTCTCTGTGTGTTTCTGGTGAGCGTTTAGCGCTTCGGCCCCGCTTTTACCAGTGCCGCACCTGCTGGCGCATCGGTGTATTTATCGAAGTTGGTGATAAAACGCTGTGCCAGATCGTCCGCTTTTTCCTGCCACGCTTCGACACTCGCATAGGTATCACGCGGATCGAGAATGTCAGGATTGACGCCGGGCAGCGAGGTCGGGATTGCCAAATCGAAGACGGGTAGCGTCTGCATTTCTGCATCATCAATGCTGCCGTTCAGAATGGCGTCAATAATCCCTCGCGTATCCTTGATTGAGATACGCTTGCCGCTGCCGTTCCAGCCGGTATTCACCAGATAGGCCTGTGCGCCTGCCGCCTTCATACGTTTCACCAGCACTTCGGCGTACTGCGTTGGGTGTAGCATCAGGAAGGCTGCGCCAAAGCAGGCGGAGAAGGTTGGTGTCGGCTCCGTCACGCCGCGCTCAGTTCCCGCCAGTTTGGCCGTAAAGCCGGACAGGAAGTGATACTGCGTCTGATCGGATGTCAGGCGAGAAACGGGTGGCAACACGCCGAAGGCGTCCGCCGTCAGGAAGATGACTTTGGTGGCATGACCCGCTTTGGAGACCGGCTTAACGATATTATGAATGTGGTAGATCGGGTAAGAGACGCGGGTGTTCTCAGTTTTGGAACCGTCGTTGAAGTCCACGTTGCCGTCTGCCAGCACCGTAACGTTTTCCAGCAGCGCATCGCGTTTGATGGCTCCGTAGATATCCGGCTCCGCTTCTTTGGATAGTTTAATGGTTTTGGCGTAGCAGCCGCCTTCAAAGTTGAAGACACCGTCGTCGTCCCAGCCGTGCTCGTCATCACCAATCAGTTGGCGTTTCGGATCGGTGGACAACGTGGTTTTACCTGTACCGGACAGGCCGAAGAAGACCGCCACATCAGATTTTTCGCCGACGTTTGCCGAGCAGTGCATCGAGGCGATGCCTTTCAACGGCAGCAGGTAGTTCATGATGGAGAACATCCCTTTCTTCATTTCGCCGCCGTACCAGGTGCCGCCAATCAGTTGGATGCGCTCCGTCAGGTTGAACGCGACGAAGTTCTCAGAGTTCAGCCCCTGTTCCTGCCAGTTCGGGTTGGTGCATTTTGCACCGTTCATCACGATGAAATCCGGTTCAAAACCTGCCAGTTCTTCATCGTTTGGGCGGATAAACATGTTTTTGACGAAATGCGCCTGCCAGGCCACTTCGGTTACGAAACGCACGCTGAGGCGGCTGTCTGGATTAGCACCGCAGAAAGCATCGATGATGAACAACCGCTTGCCGGATAACTGCGTGGTGACGAGTTCTTTTAGGTGCGTCCAGGTTTCCTGGCTCAGAGGGTGGTTATCGTTCTTGCCTTTGCCTTGATCGGACCACCACACCGTGTCGCGGGTAACGTCATCGCGCACGATGTATTTGTCTTTCGGGGAACGGCCAGTAAAGATGCCGGTATCAACGGCTACTGCACCCAGTTGGGTTTCGATGCCACGTTCATAGCCTTGTAGGGTAGAAGAGCGTTCTTCTTTAAAAAGCAGTTCATAGCTGGGATTGTAGACAATATCGCGGACATCATGGATTCCATAAGCAGCCAGGGCTTGCGGGGTAATACCGTTGATCTGCATGTTGCTACTCCTCAAGTTATAGTCGTACTACTAAACATTGTAGGGAGTGAGCTTATTTTAACCGCGATAGCAATCATAAAATTAAATAAATTCATTAATAACTTTGCTTATTCATGGTGTTTGCAAAATAACCATGGTGGTTTGTAAGCGGGAGAATAAGCAAAATAAAACGGGTACTGACGTACCCGTTAAAAAGGCTAATGCAACAGATTTCCTGATGAGTCGTGCCGAATGGCGCGGATGTCTAGTGAATTAAACAGGTAGTGCGTGCCGCAATAATCGCAGTGCATATCTATTTCACCGTCCTGCTCGATCATCTCATTGATTTCCTGATCGGACAGCGTCATTAATGCATCTGCGCAACGATCGCGCGAACAGTGACACTGGAATTCGACATTCTGTGGTTCATACACGGTAACCTCTTCCTGATGGTAAAGGCGGTACAGCACCTCATTGGCAGGTAGGGTAAACAGCTCCTCGGCTTTGACCGTGGCGGTGAGCTGGGCCAGATGATCAAAATCATTACGGTCGGTATCCTGCGCGGGCAATACCTGTAGCAGCATGCCTGCGGCGACCGGGTTTCCTTCATGTTGTCCGGTGCGGATAAATAGGCGTGTCGGCAACTGTTCGGACTGCTGGAAATAGCTTTCCAGACATTCGGCAACGGTTTCACCTTCTAAGCCAACAACGCCTTGATAACGTTCGCCGTCGGTCGGCGTAATCGTAATAACCAGATAGCCATTGCCGACCATCTCTTTCAGCGTGCTCCCCGGTGCGATATCCCCTTGCAGACGGGCAACGCCGCGCATCTGCTGCTGGTGGTTACCGTTAATCACTGCCAACTTCAGCGGGCCATCGCCCTGAAGCTGAACGGTAATATCACCGCTGAATTTTAGCGTGGCCGTCAGCAGGCTGGTGGCAACCAGCATTTCTCCCAGCAGGGTTTTTACCGCAACGGGGTAGTCGTGGTTGGTCAAAATACGTTGATACGTCTCGTTAACTGTCACCAATTCGCCACGAACGGCATAATTTTCAAACAGATAACGATGTAGTTGGTCATGAGCCATAATATTTTCTCGTCGTAGTGCGGCGGCTAGGAGTGCGGCGATTGCCGGGTCTTCTCTGACGCGTAGCGCGTTAGTCCTGATCGCTGTATTTAAATTTAATCAGATCGCGTCGCTCTTTTTTATCAGGGCGGCGATCGGGGTGCGGCATCGTCAGCGCATTCATTTTCCGCGCCTGCGCCACCTTTTCTCGTTTCTCAATGCTTGCTGCCGTTTCCTGATACAGCGCCTGCGCTTCTGTCGCGCTTCTGCGCTGGCCGCTGACGGCTAAAATGATGACGGTGCGTTCATCATTCCCCTGACGCAGTTTAATCTCGGCATTCAGCTCGACCTGTTTGCTCGGTTTACCGCGTTGCCCGTTATAGTGCACTTTGCCGCCGTCGATCATTTCACGGGCTATCGCTCGGGTTTTATAGAAACGGGCGGCCCAGAGCCATTTGTCCAGACGAACGGCGTCGTCAGCCTGTTCGGTAGCTTTCGCCATAAATTCTCCTGATTACCCTACTGCCGATCGTTTAAGGATCGCGTTACCGGGGGTGACCACGGCGCGAGGCATCCCTACGGGAACCCCATCACCGCGTTTCCCCCTCAGGCCAACCGCATGCTCCGGTGTTAACGGAGTGACGCAGGGCTGGTAGCAGCGTAAGGTAGTCGTTCATTGACGGATGTTGCAGGAATGTCTTCTCCTGCTGGCCAGAATCTGGATTGCGCACGCCCAGACAGTAATGGATGCCGAACGTTTTCGCAGCATCCAGAATCGGTTCGCTGTCATCCACGAATAACGTTCTGGCGGGGTCAAAGCTGGTTTGCTGCTGTACGGCCTGCCATAAACGCTGATTCTCTTTCGGATACCCATAAGTATGGGTGGAAAGCAATAAATCAAGGTGCTGATCCAGCCCTGTATGCTCGATTTTTACCGCCAGACTGTGCGGATGGGCGTTAGTTAGCAGAATTGTCTCTTTACCGCACTCACGCAGCGCCGCTAAAAACGGCGTGGTGTCGTCGCGCAATCGGGCACGCGTGCCGATATCTGTCGTCATCTGATAGATATCCAGATCGAGACGTTCCGTCCAGTAATCGAAACAGTACCAGTTTAGCGTGTGCTGAACGGCTTGATACTCTTGTTGGATAAGCTGGTGCGCCTGTTCAAGGCTGATTCGACGTTTTTCACTGAGCGACTGCGGCACCAATTGAAGCCAGAAATAGCTGTCAAACGCCAGATCGAGCAGCGTGCCATCCATATCCAGTATCACGGTGTCGATGTCGTGCCAGTTAACGTGGGGATTCATAACGACTCCAGATGTCGCGCCGTGCCATAGGAGTGATGAAGCAGGAGACGCGCAATGCAATAGTGGCAAGAAACCGATTCCGCTAGGTTAGCATAATCGTAGAGAGGGCACGATGCTGTCAGCGGGGGAGTTGAGGACGATTATCCGAGAATGAATCCGCCATCATATTGAAGCGTAAGCTGTAATAGCGCTGAATATCGGTAACCCGTTTCTGGCTTCTGCGTATTTTAATACCGGTCAGAACCGCATTAATGATAAACGTCGCGGAAAAGAGCAGCAGCAGCAGGCAACTGCCGAGATAGCGCCAGACGGTAATGACATCGGGCTCACTGTGCAGGCTGATGTGCTGCGTCCCGTTGGCATCGGTATTGAGCTGAGTGATAACGCCGGTGGCATTAAACGGCGTATGTAGCAGCATCGCTGAAAGCCGCTGAAGTTCCTGCCACTGATCTGATGGACGGTATTCATTGAGCGGCATGGGAGGGAGTGGATGGTTAACGAACTGCCGGCCTTCATCGCTGCGGATCAGGAACCCACCGGGTGGCGGGCTGTTTAGCGACTCTGCCGCATTATTGATTTCCTGATAGAAGAATTGATCGGTGGAACTGTTGACCAATGATTCGAGTGTTTCTGCGCTGACGGCAGGCAACACGACATTCATGCCTTTCAACTTGCCGGAATCGGCATCTTTCACCAAGGTATTCCAGTTTTTGACGTCACTCAGATTCACCAGCGCATTTTTCAGGCGGGAGCAATCGTTTTCCTGTTTACACAAATCTTGTGTTCTCAGGACGACATCGGCGAAGTTCTTCATCAGAATCAGCCCTGATTTCTGGATGGTGGACGCTAACTGAGAATTGACCTGACCTTCTTTATCCGTTTGTGGATGGAGTTGGCTGTTGACGGATTTAAGCAAGGCGGACGTTTTTTCAATCGTCTCGGATTCCGGCAGTGGGAGTGGCGCGGCTTTGTTCCAGTAAATCGCGGAGCAGTCGAAAGGGCTGAAGGCATAGGACGATGGAGCGGAGACCGGGTGAATGCCTGCTGGCACATAGCACATGCCATTGCCGCGAACCGCCAGCGTATCGCCAATACGGAGTGGGGCTTTTTCCAGATCGCTGACTTGCGTTACCTCAATGTGTTGTGCGCCTTGAAGCCAGGCAAGGCTGAGTTTTAACGGCAGTTCAAGCTGCACGTTAGTGACCAGCAACATCAGGCTGAGCAGTGAACCGGTGGCCAGAAGCAGGTTCCGGCCCCAGCGCTGTAGCGGAAAATATTTCACTTCATCATGCAGCGAAAGGTGCTCACCTTGACGGATCACCTGTCGGTTGAGATAGATATCTACGTCCGTTTTTCGCCCCAAATCCTGTGTGATATAGGGCTGCCAGTGAGGCGGGTAGATCAGATCGATGTTGCCGAGCGAGATATTGCCGAGTGGTCCCTGATTGGATTCGCCAAACAAACCCAAGCCTTGCGGCGTGCCGTGAAGGCAATGCACATCCTGCAGTTCTTGGGCGGACGGCGATCGGAAAAGTTGCCACAGACTCCAGCTTACCAGTAACGTTGCGGTGCCGATCAGCCAGGGAAGTAAGGTGATAGGGCTATTCAGGCTGATGAACAGGAGTAGAAAAGACAGGCAGAGCACGGCCGTTTCTTTCAACCCTCTGGAGTGGTGCATGACGTGTTCTTCACGCGTTTCTTTGCGGATAGTGACCAACTCCGCATGCTCACTGCCTTCCTGGCGGATGGAGGCGTTTGGCACGGGGATTTCAGCCGGTAGCGGAGCCAGTGGACGCTCGTCGAGGCATTCAGTTAGCGAATGCCCGTTTAGGGAAATGACCAACGGGATCGAGCGTGTCTTAATCAGTTCGACGGTGTTGTTTTCGGTAATGAACTGTTCCCAATTGGGCGGCAGATGAATTTCCTGGGTATCGATATAATAACGCCACTTATTCTGAGCATCGGTGCTCAGGCCGTAGCGTGTAATGGTATGCGTGATAGGGTACACCCGATTACTTTGCAGAGATCGCGGCAGTTTTGGTTGTGCATTGGGGATATCAAGCGGCGTGGTTTGTTGACTGTTTTCCTGAGCCAGATAGCGCTCAATGGCGATCCGTTCATCTTCAGTTAACCGACGGGGAAGCGATTGTGAAACAGGTAAGGGGCGAGCGGACAGGAAACGGCGTCGCATACGGTAGCCGACAAGACCTCCGATAACGATCAGACAGGCAAGCAATATCGCCAATAGGGTAAATATTGTGCTCATGTCATCTCCATTCCAAAACGCAATGCTCCTTGTTTCCGTCGGAGTTTAACAAAATTATACAATCGATGATAACCCGTATGGCGTTGTTTTCTTAGATTAATAACGTAATTATGAATAGAATTAATCGCATAAGGTGATGATAGTAACAAGCAAAAAATGCCTATTGAATGAGGATAATCCTATTTTTTTTAAGTTATTGACTTGTGGCGGTGGTTTCTCATACAGGATGTGTCCTGCATGTTGCTCACACGTAAATTCATCGTCACGATAGTTGCAGCGAAGGTGACTGTTAACGCACAATGTGAATAGAATCAAAAAAGAATATTTACGATCTCTTCTTATTCAACAGCATGTCGTGTTCAGGTTGCGATAAACGCAGCCCCCCATGCGCGTTGGGCTAAGGTGCCGTTCTGGTCGTAATTCTCTGGGGGCATCAATGAGTCATAACCTGAAAAAACCTAAAATCCTCAAGGTGGAAACGATAGCGCGTTCGCGCTTGTTCAATGTGGAATCCGTCGATCTTGAATTTAGCAACGGGGTACGCCGGGTTTATGAACGGATGCGCTCAAGCGGTCGGCAGGCGGTGATGGTTGTCCCGATCGTTGATGATGAACTCTTGCTGATCCGCGAATACGCTGTCGGCATTGAGGAATACGAACTGGGTTTCCCCAAGGGGCTGATCGATCCCGGTGAAACGGTCTTTGAAGCGGCGAATCGCGAATTGATGGAAGAAGTTGGTTTCGGGGCGGAGAAGATGGACCTGCTGGCGACGTTAACCATGGCTCCCTCCTATTTTTCCAGCCAGATGAATATTGTGGTGGCGCGCGGACTGTACCCGCAGAGTCTGGAAGGTGATGAGCCGGAGCCCCTGCCGCAAGTCCGCTGGCCGATAGACAACATGATGTCACTGCTGCAAGAGCCCGACTTCCGCGAGGCCCGTAATGTCAGTGCGCTGTTTCTGGCTCACGACTGGTTGCGCCGTACACCCCGCTAATTTCCTGATTCATCATCGTAGTCAAAACAAGAAGGCACCGTTTCTGGTGCCTTCTTTGTACTGCGTAACGTCATCGAACGCTGGCTAGAACAGTTCTTCGCTTTGTCCGTTATCCATCAGCGTGGTGCCGACTTCATGCACTTCGTATTCTTTCGGCTGCGTACCCTCGACGAAGTATTCGGAACGGCTGTTCCCTCCACCGCTGGACAACTTGCCGCTGCTGCGGTCAATGACCACGCTGACGACGCCGGGTGGCGGGGTCAGCGGTTGTTCCGGTACGCCATCCAGTGCGGCCTTCATAAAATCATCCCATGCGGGCTGGGCCGATTTTGCGCCACCTTCATAGCCGGAGATCTGATCTTTGATGGCCCCAGATGCGCTACTGGCACCCAGATCGCGGCGATGATCGTCGAAGCCGATCCAGACTGAAGTCACCAGATTCGGGCCATAACCGGAGAACCAGGCATCTTTGGAACTGTTTGTTGTACCGGTTTTACCGCCGATATCACGACGTTTTAAATCACGACCTGCGCGCCAGCCCGTTCCCATCCAACCTGGTTCACCAAAGACGTTGCTGTTCAGCGCGTCTTTAATCAGGAATGACAGTGGGGTACTGATAACGTGCGGTGCATAAGGCTGTGCTGCATTTTGCTGTGCGGCCTCTGGTGTAACAGGCTCCAGTTCTGGTTGCGGCAGACCTAACGGCGGTGCTTCGTTTGATGTGGCCACATCTTCAACGTTAGTGGTTGCTAGCACCGGAGAACGTGGCGTATCACCGTAGACCAACGGTAGATTACAGGTATCACAAACTACTTTCGGTGTCGCGGTAAAGACCGTTCCACTTACTTCGTTCTCTATCTTGCTAATCAGATAGGGATCGACCAGATAGCCGCCGTTTGCCATGACGGCATAACCACGTACAACCTGTAGCGGCGTAAACGAGGCCGCACCCAGCGCTAGCGATTCGGTATGGACGATATTCTGCGCCGGGAAACCGAAGCGTTGCAGGTATTCCGCCGCATAGTCGACGCCCATCGCGCGCATGGCGCGCACCATCACCACGTTTTTAGATTGGCCTAACCCCTGGCGCAAACGGATCGGGCCGTCATAGGTTGCCGGGGAGTTTTTCGGCCGCCAGTCAGATCCTGCACCGGCATCCCAACGGGTGATGGGTACATCGTTCAGAATTGTTGCCAGCGTTAAACCTTTGTCCATCGCCGCGGTGTACAGAAACGGTTTGATGTTGGAACCAATCTGACGTAGCGCCTGTGTTGCACGGTTGAATTTGCTTTGGTTAAAGTCAAAGCCGCCAACCAGCGCTTCTATTGCGCCATTTTTCGGGTTGAGTGAGACGATAGCAGAGTTGACGTCCGGCACCTGTGCCAGCCACCAGTCATCGTTCACTTTACGCACCCAAATCTGTTGGCCTGTCTGCACTACATCCGTTACACGCTTCGGTGTTGGCCCTTGCTGCGTATCAGAACGATAGGCGCGTGCCCAGCGCATACCCGCCATCGGCAAGGCAATGTTGCTGCCGTCAGACAGGATAGCAATGGCGTTGTCTGCTGTTGTGCTGGTGACGATGGCTGGAGAGAGGGGGCCGTAGACCGGCAACGCTTTCAGGGCGGCAATCATCTTCGCCTGATCCCAAACGCCTTCACCCACTTTCCATAACACTTTGCCTGGGCCGCGATAACCGTGGCGCATGTCATAGGCGAGAATGTTATTACGCAATGCATCCTGTGCGGCAGTTTGCAATTTTTTGGTGACCGTCGTGTAGACCTTATAACCGTCGTTGTATGCATCTTCGCCGTAGCGTTTGAACATCTCCTGCCGCGCCATTTCTGCAACATACGGTGCGGAGAACGAAATTTCAGGCGCGTGATAATTCGCGACCAGCTTTTCGTTACGCGCCGCATCGTATTGCGACGGCGTGATGTAGTTTTCATCCTTCATTCGCGCAAGCACTACGTTGCGGCGGGCAACGGCGCGGTCGTAGGAATAGAGCGGGTTGAACGTAGATGGAGCCTTCGGCAAGCCGGCGATCATCGCCATTTCGCTCAGCGTTAACTGGTCAACAGGGCGACCAAAGTAAACCTGTGCCGCTGCGCCAACGCCATAGGCGCGATAGCCGAGGTAAATCTTGTTCAGATAGAGCTCAAGGATCTCATCTTTGGTCAGCAACTGCTCAATACGGATAGCCAGAAACACTTCCTTGATCTTACGAATCAGAGTGCGTTCTGGGCTCAGGAAGAAGTTCCTGGCGAGCTGTTGCGTAATGGTACTCGCCCCCTGAGAGGCATGACCAGAGGTGAGCGCGATAGATGCGGCGCGGATAATCCCGACGGGATCGACACCATGGTGATCATAGAAGCGGCTGTCTTCGGTCGCGATAAAAGCATGTACCAACTCAGGAGGAATCTGGTCCAGCTTGAGCGGGATACGGCGTTTCTCACCAAATTGAGCGATCAGTTCGCCGTCGGCGCTGTAGACCTGCATTGGCGTTTGTAGCCGGACGTCTTTCAGCGTGGCGACATCGGGCAGTTGGGGTTCGATATAGCGGTACAAACCATATATCGAGGCAGCTCCCAGCAGAATGCAAGAGACTGCAAGGATGAATAGATACTTTACGAACTTCACCTGGGATTTTCCATTCAGTAGCGTTTGGACAGTTTATAAACAATCGGGCGCTAGTATAAAGATAACCCAGCACTGTGGATACGTTTATTGGATAAGGAAATCGGGTTAAACATGGCTTATCACATCTGGCGGGTTGGGTTAGATATACAGAACGGCTTCATGCGCGCTCTGGCAGTTCAGCGTCGCCGCTACGGCTGGCAGCTTCGTCACTGGTGGGAATATCCACTACCGGACGATACGTTGCACACAGGTAGTCTACACCATACTGAGGTGCTTTGTGAGGCCTTACGAACATGGCGTCGTTTACTGCCTGAACACATTTCGCTGCGGGTAGGGCTTCCTGTGCAGTCGATTTTGCAGCAGCATTTGCCGCAACCCGACCGGCGTTTACAGGAGCCAGAACGTAGTCTCTATATTGAAACCATGGCGGCTCGTAAGCTGCCGATTAGCCGCGAATCGCTGGCGATAGACTATCGGGAAGATCCACAGGCGCAGGGTTCACTGTTGGTGACGGCAGCACGCCTACAGGAAATCGACAAATGGCTGACATGCTTTAAGAGCGCGGGGCTGCGTCCTGATGTCCTTGACGTTCCAACGTGCGCGCTTCGAACCATGGCACAATTGGTCGGACTTGAATCCAACCGTCTGTTTCTGCATCGCCTGTTGGAGGGTTGGCTGTGGGCATCCCCGTTGAGCCATGCGTTTCACTCGGGCGTAATACACCTTGATGAACTGAATGACGAAACTGATATCGTATCGGTTGTAAGCACTCGCTATCAGCATGATGTCGATAGCATAGCCTATTGCTCCAGCGTCTCACCCGATTTGCTCAGCCAGCGTACTGACGAATTATTGCTGTGGTCGCCGTTAACGGTGTTTAGCCACATGCAGCCGCCGCTACCGAGTTTTCCCCCAGCTTTTGCGATCGCGGGTGGGTTGGCATTGCGCCCTGAGGATGCCTGACCATGCTGCTGATTAATCTTTTACCTTGGCGTAACACTCAGATACGTCAGCGGGCACGCCGCTGGTTAGGGCTATTGTGGCTACAGACGGGGTTGATGTTATGCCTTATTGCGGCAAGTTATCTGTTTTGGCAGCACAGACAACAACGCGCACAGGATGGGCTCAATGCGGTTCTGGCGCAACAGCAGCAATTGACCGCGTTGTATCAGCAAACTCACCTCGCGCGGGAAGCGCTGCATCGTTTTCAGGTGCAAGAACGTGCAGAGGCGGTAATCCTGCATGACAATCGTCGCAATCTTCATTTGTTAGAGCGGCTTGCTGGCATGATGCCTGAGCGCCTGTGGCTGACGGAAATTGTCGATCGTGGATCGTATCTGTTACTTACAGGTGTGAGCGAAAACTATCACGACATCATTACGCTACAGCACGCGTTATTGCGCCATGTTGCAGTCGAACGTGTGCAAGTGCTGCGCACGTCCCGAGAGCGTGGTGTGGATAACGGGCTACGTTTTTCCTTACAGGCTGACTGGCGTGATGCTACTGATGCCCTACAAGGGGATGATCATGATTAATCAAAAAATCATGCTTGATGCTGTGTTGAATCGACCAAGGCTCATTACTAAATCGCTTTGGCGGCAGGTCGTCCTTCAACTGGCGTTTGTCGCCCCCGTTGGGCTGCTATCAGGCTGGCTCTTTATCGATAGCGTCCGGCAAGCGGTGAGTGACATAGAAGAGCAAACTGTTCAGGCGCGTCTGGGTATACACGCGGTGCAACAGAAACTCGATGCGATGCCGTTACTGTCGGTGTTACGAGCGCAGTTAGCGGGAAAAATCACGCAAAGCACTTCCTTTCAGTCCGACAGGCTGGCACAGCTACTCGTCAAACCCTTATCGCAGGCGGGTGCTTCTCTGCTGTCGTGGCAGCCAGTTTCCCGTTCTGCAGAAACGCCCCACCAGGAACGTTGGCAACTGACATTTAGCGCGGATTACGCGGGGGTATTACAGGTGCTTCGCGAATTAACGGCGTTGCCTTATGTATTGCGAATTGCGCAGTTGACGGTAAAGCCAGATACCGCACCAACAGCGCTGCCGTCGGAAGCGCCACGGCTACAGGTTGAATTATCGCTGATCGGGCCGGAGGTGGCGCAATGAGCCAGACAACCTGCCGTATCGCATGGATGTTGTTATTCGTGCTGCATAGCGTGCAGGCAGAAAAAACCGTAGCGCGTATCGACCCTTTTCATCCTTTGAACGCCGCACGTTGCCTGCCCTCGGCGACTTTGCCTGCGTGGCGGCTAAAGGGCGTAATTGGTTCTGGTGACCGTTGGATTGGTTGGTTAGCACAGGCAGAGATGGGGTGGGTAAAACTAACCAGTGGCGAGACGATCCCGCCAGGAAACTGGGTGGTTAGCCAACTAGACAAATCCGGGGCCACACTTGTTCCGACGTTGCGTGAGGCCGGCTGTGATGGCCTGCCGGATAGCCTGTTGCTGGATTCGCCATTTGTTGATAGGCCAAAGGATAAGTGAAACTTGCCTACCGACCCATATTTTTAACAACCACTTATCTCGATAACAAGGAAGGTTATGAATATAAGAATGTTATGTCGCGTGGCGACGTTGAGTTGGCTACTGCTTCTCACCGTACCGTATCAGGTCGGGGCTGAACCTTCGGTATCGATGGCTTTTGAGAATTCGCCAATACCTCAGGTGCTACAGGCGTTAGCCGATCACCAACAGCTCAATGTGGTCATCGCGCCGGGTGTGACGGGAAATCTGAGCCTGAGACTGGCAGAGGTTCCCTGGCAGCAAGCGCTGGATATTGTTTTACGCATGGGGAAACTGAGCGTCGAGCGCAACGGAAATGTGCTGCTGGTTTTCCCTGCTGAACATCTTGCGTCCCAACAGAAGGAAAAGGATGAACGCATGGTGGAGTTGGCGCAGAAACTGCCGCTACATAACCTCTCTGTCGCGTTGCAGTATGCTGATGTGGTTGACGTAGCGGCCAGCGTTCAGGCCCAGCGTGGAGCCCTGCTTTCTACACGTGGCAGCGTAACTGTGGATAAGCGGACGAATACCTTATTGATTCGCGATACGGAAGACGCGTTGGCACAGCTCGAACCGTGGTTAAAGGAGCTCGATCTGCCGTTAGCGCAGGTGCAACTGGCGGCGCATATTGTCACTATCAGCAGCGAACACCTACAGGCGCTGGGGGTTAACTGGGGGCTGGGGGAAGGAAACGCGGCGAACAAGGCACTCAGGCTGAATAATTTTAATGTTGGCCTGCCGGTAGACACGCCAGCAGTCAATGCGGGGTTCCATTTGGCGAGACTGAATGGCCGTTTGCTGGATCTGGAATTAATGGCGCTGGAGCAGGAAAGCCAGGTTGAAATTATCGCCAGCCCCCGCCTGTTTACTGCACACCAGCAGACCGCCAGTATTAAGCAGGGAACGGAAATTCCGTATCAGGTTTCCAGCGGTGCTAGCGGATCGACCTCCATCGAGTTTAAAGAAGCGGTGCTCGGTATGGAAGTGACGCCCGACATTCTGCGTGCCGGACGCATTACGCTGAACCTGAAAATCAGTCAAAACATGCCGGGACAGACGATTAAGCAAGGCGATAATGGCGAAGCGTTAGCGATCGATAAACAGGAAATCCAAACTCAGGTGACGGTCGCTGATGGAGAAACTATTGTATTAGGCGGCATTTTCCAGCAGCAAAAAAAGAATAGTGGCAGTCAGGTGCCAATATTGGGTGAGGTTCCCGTATTTGGTCATCTGTTCAGAAACCATACTCAGCAGCATACGCGACGAGAATTGGTTATTTTCATTACACCGACGTTGATACCTGCCTCATCGTGAGCAAACCCAGGCTCGCTCTGATGTTGTACGGTAATTTTTTGCAGATAGGACGCAATATTTTTGTCACGTTCAGCGCTTATGAGTTTGACGCTGCGGCGGATTTAGCTTACAAGGGTTAGCGAATTGAGCACTGAAGTGTTGTTCCACCGAAAATGTCTACAAAACATACTGCATTGACCCTCTGTGGTCGGTGTGACATTTTATTCGGTTGCCAAACTACCCTGAGTCTTGAGATAATTTTTTGTCTGATTCTCGCACTATCGCTCATGAGGTTTCAGTTTAGGTCCCGCCGCTGGGTTGATTGGCGGGGCGGGTTATCATTAACGAATTGTCTTAGTAATACCAAAAAACATGGCAGAGAAACGCAATATCTTTCTGGTTGGGCCTATGGGTGCCGGCAAAAGCACTATTGGCCGTCAATTAGCTCAGCAACTCAATATGGAGTTTTTCGACTCCGATCAAGAAATTGAGCGACGCACTGGGGCTGATGTGGGCTGGGTATTCGATGTGGAAGGCGAAGAAGGCTTCCGCGATCGTGAAGAGAAAGTCATTAATGAATTGACGGAAAAGCAAGGCATCGTACTGGCAACAGGCGGTGGCTCAGTCAAATCACGTGAGACGCGTAACCGTCTTTCTGCGCGCGGCGTTGTCGTTTATTTGGAAACGACAATCGAGAAGCAACTGGCCCGCACGCAGCGTGATAAGAAACGTCCGTTACTTCAGGTTGAAACCCCTCCACGTGAAGTATTGGAAGCATTGGCGAAAGAGCGGAACCCGCTTTATGAAGAAATCGCGGATGTTACCATTCGGACTGACGAGCAAAGTGCCAAGGTCGTTGCTAACCAGATTATCAATATGCTGGAAAGCAACTAAGAGCATACCTTAATCCGCATTGGGCGGACCTGAACGGGTTGTTTAACGAGCATGGAAAGAATTACCGTAACACTAGGGAAACGCAGTTATCCCATTACGATAGCCGCCGGATTATTTGATGATTCGGCATCTTTTATGCCGTTAAAAGCGGGGGAGCAGGTCATGCTGGTGACTAACCAGACGTTGGCCCCTCTGTATCTTGACCGCGTTCGTGGTGTGCTGGAAAACACTGGCGTGCATGTCGATCAGGTTATCTTACCTGATGGCGAGCAATACAAATCGCTGGCCGTACTGGATCAGGTTTTTACTGCGCTGCTGGCGAAGCCACATGGTCGTGATACGACGATTGTCGCCTTAGGCGGTGGTGTCATCGGCGATTTAGCCGGTTTTGCCGCAGCCAGTTACCAGCGCGGCGTCCGGTTTATTCAGGTGCCGACAACGCTGTTATCGCAGGTAGATTCTTCCGTCGGTGGTAAAACCGCCGTCAATCACCCGTTGGGTAAAAACATGATCGGGGCGTTTTATCAGCCCGTATCGGTTGTGATCGATTTGGACTGCCTGAAATCCTTACCGGCACGGGAATTGTCATCCGGGCTGGCGGAAGTCATTAAGTACGGCATTATTCTGGATCGCGATTTCTTTCTTTGGCTCGAAGAAAACATTGAGGCAGTGCGTGAGCTACGGCATGACGCGCTGGCTTACTGCATTCGACGCTGCTGTGAAATCAAAGCGGCAGTGGTCGCCGCTGATGAACGTGAAAGTGGCATGCGTGCATTGCTCAATTTGGGCCATACTTACGGGCATGCCATTGAAGCTGAAATGGGCTACGGTAACTGGCTTCATGGCGAAGCGGTTGCGGCAGGCATGGTAATGGCTGCGCATACGGCACGTCGCCTCGGGCAGTTCTCCGCAGCGGACGTCGAGCGCATCAAGTCTCTGTTGGTTCGTGCTGGCCTGCCAGTGAACGGCCCGACGCAAATGACGCCTGAAGCCTATCTTCCTCACATGATGCGAGACAAAAAAGTGCTAGCAGGTGAGCTACGTCTAGTGTTGCCAACAGCGATTGGTCAATCAGAAGTCCGCGGTGGCGTTGCGCATGACATGGTGTTGGCCTCAATAGCGGATTGCCAAGCCTGATGCGTAATGCTATCGGGTTATGAAAGACCAGCAGTTATGAAAGATAAGTATTAACGACAGACACGCCCTGATGGGTTATGGTTAATAAAATACAATGCGTTACGATTCAATGATTCGCCTTGGTGATCCTATGGTGGATTTGAGCTTTTTAGTGGGGAGATGTTAAATGGATGAGTTCAAGCCGGAAGATGAGCTGAAGCCTGATACCAGTGACCGTCGACCTACTCGTCAGCAAAAAAGCAGCAACTTCGCGGTACCCAAAATCGCGCTTTCCAGACAGCACCTGATGATTGGCATCGGGATCGTCGTGCTGGTGCTGTTGATTGTAGGTATCGGATCTGCTTTGCAGGCTCCTTCCCAACCACAAACGCAACAGACGCAGAACCAAGCGGGTGGAGAACGGAATATCGATCTCTCTTCCTCGTCTTCTATGACACAGAGCGCGCAACCTGCTTCACAGGGCGAGAACCCTACGGCGGTTCCCGGTGAGGCTGGTCATGGTGCGCAGACGTCTTCTCAAGCGCCGATGTCACCTCAAACATTAAGTGCCCCGCCGATTTCCGGTACGCCGACAGATGCGCAGGTTCAACCGCCGGTGGCAGGCCAGCAGCGTATTGAACTGCCGGGCAATATCACCGATGCATTGTCGCAACAGCAAGGGCGCGTGAGTGAATTCTCTCAGGGGGCGTCAGGAAATTCGACGCTGCCGACAGCGCCTGCAACGGTAGCTCCAGCAGGAAAAACGTCAGCGACATCGTCAGCTAAAAATACACATAGTAATGCGACGCCTGCACACGCCAACAACGCTAAGCCTGCTGCGAACAGCGCACCAAAAACGCCAGTAGCAAGCAAACCTGCGACTAACGCAAACGCGGTGCCAGCGACTAGCGGGAAGAACGTTTCCGTACAGAATGCGCCAGCCAGCCACTTTACTTTGCAATTGAGCAGCGCTTCACGCTCGGACACGCTGAAAGCCTACGCGAAGCAACACAATCTTGCCCATTCATGGGTTTATGAAACGAAACGAGACGGAAAATCCTGGTATGTGTTAGTGACCGGAGTCTATGCTTCTTCTGCGGAGGCGAAACAGGCGATTGCCGCGTTGCCCGCAGAGATACAAGCGAAAAAACCATGGGTTAAGCCGATCCGTCAGGTGAAGCAGGACTTGAATAAGTAACACCAATTTTAGCCCTGATGTGCTGTCTGACACAGAGTACAATCCGCGGCTCTGAAACGTATGAGTAACTAACGACGGCATGAAGAAGAACCGCGCTTTTTTAAAATGGGCTGGTGGTAAATATCCGCTGGTAGAAGAAATTCGTCGCTATTTACCCGCAGGAGACTGTCTTATTGAGCCTTTTGTTGGCGCAGGTTCCGTATTTCTGAATACGGAATATGAGCGCTACATATTGGCTGATATTAATAGCGACCTGATTAACCTGTACAATATCGTCAAATCGAATGCCGAGGAGTTTGTTCTCGACGCCCGTAAGCTGTTTACGGATGAAGTGAACACGTCTGAGGCGTTTTATCTGCTGCGTGACGAATTTAACCTTTGCAGCGATGCTTATCGGCGTGCCCTGCTATTTCTCTATTTGAATCGCCACTGCTATAACGGCCTGTGCCGTTACAATATGCGCGGTGAGTTCAATGTTCCTTTTGGGCGTTATAAGAAGCCCTATTTTCCTGAAGAAGAGATTCGCTGGTTTGCCCTGAAATCGCAAAATGCCACCTTCGTTTGTGAGCATTATCAGGACACGCTGGAAAAAGCAGAGAAGGGATCGGTTATTTATTGCGATCCACCCTATGCACCGCTGTCTGCTACCGCGAATTTTACGGCCTACCACACCAATAATTTCAGTCGTGCCGATCAGCAAAGTTTGGCGCAATTGGCTCGGCGTTTGTCAGTAGAAAGCCAGATCCCCGTGCTGATTTCCAATCATGACACCTTGCTGACCCGTGAGTGGTATCAGGAAGCTGTGCTTTATGTTGTTAAAGCGCGCAGAACCATTAGCCGTAATATTTTAGGGCGTAGTAAAGTAAACGAGTTATTAGCCCTATATCGGTAATACCGTTTGGGCAAACAGAGCGCGGTGAATCGGTTTATGTCGTCTGAGTGGCGTCATTAGCCGAGAATGAGGTTACCCGCAGGCATTCAGACTTTACCGTTTGGAGAAATGAATGAAACCGTTTTTAATCGCGCCGTCTATTTTGTCGGCTGATTTTGCCCGTCTTGGTGAAGATACCGCTAACGTATTAGCTGCCGGGGCTGATGTGGTGCATTTTGATGTCATGGATAACCACTACGTGCCAAATTTGACGATTGGCCCGCTGGTACTGAAATCCCTGCGCGATTACGGCATTACCGCGCCGATTGATGTTCACCTGATGGTGAAACCGGTTGATCGTATCATCCCCGATTTCGCCAACGCGGGAGCCAGTTTCATTACCTTTCATCCCGAAGCTACCGATCATCTCGATCGTTCACTCCAACTCATCAAAGATCACGGCTGCAAGGCCGGGCTGGTGTTTAACCCTGCGACCCCGCTAAGTTACCTCGATTACGTCATGGATAAGCTGGATATCATTCTTCTGATGTCGGTTAACCCTGGATTTGGCGGTCAGTCCTTTATTCCCAGCACGTTGGATAAGCTTCGTCAGGTTCGTCGCTTGATCGACGATAGCGGTTACGACATTCGACTGGAAGTCGATGGCGGGGTAAAAGTGGATAATATCGGCGCGATTGCGGAAGCTGGCGCGGATATGTTTGTGGCGGGATCGGCTATTTTTGGTCATCCAGATTACCGTACCGTTATCGATCAAATGCGTAATGAAATTTCAAGGACGAAACATGACTGAATTAACCGCAGTTCGCGGGTTGGCTTTTGATTTGGACGGTACGCTAATTCATAGCGCGCCGGGTCTGGCGGCGGCTATCGATCAGGCATTAGTGGCGCAGTCATTGCCTGCGGCAGGCGAAGCCCGCGTTGCAACCTGGATCGGCAACGGTGCTGACGTCATGGTTGAACGTGCGCTGCGTTGGGCTGGCGTTGAGCCGACAGGCGTGCGCTTGCAGGAAACCCGTGAGCGGTTTGATCGCTATTATGCGCAGACGGTGGATAGCGGTAGTACGCTGTTCCCACAGGTAAAAGAGACACTGGCGCAGTTGGCACAGCAAGGGGTTCCGATGGCCGTGGTGACCAATAAGCCCACGCCGTTTGTTGCACCGTTGCTGTCAGGATTAGGGATCGGTGACTATTTTTCACTGATCATCGGTGGTGATGACGTTATCGTGAAAAAACCGCACCCCGCGCCGCTCTATTTGGTGCTGGGGAAGCTGGGGTTACGCGCTAGCGAACTCTTGTTCATCGGTGATTCCCGCAATGATATTCAGGCCGCGCAGGCGGCGGGTTGCCGCAGTGTCGGCATGACGTATGGTTATAACTATGGTGAAGCGATCGAGCTGAGTCAGCCGAATATCGTTCTGGATCGCTTTGCCGATATTTTGCCTCTGATCGGGCAGTCTTCTTCACACAATCAGGAACCCTTAGTATGAGCAAGCCCATTGTATTTAGCGGTGCGCAACCGTCTGGTGAATTGACCATTGGTAACTACATGGGGGCGTTACGTCAGTGGGTCAGTATGCAGGACGATTATGACTGCATCTATTGCATCGTGGATTTGCATGCCATCACGGTACGTCAGGATCCGCAGGCGCTGAGAAAAGCGACGCTGGATACCCTGGCGCTGTATTTGGCCTGTGGCATCGATCCGAAAAAGAGCACCATTTTTGTTCAGTCACACGTTCCTGAACATAGCCAACTGAGCTGGATACTGAACTGCTACGCCTATTTCGGCGAGTTGAGTCGTATGACGCAGTTCAAGGATAAATCCGCGCGCTATGAAGAGAACATCAACGCCGGTCTGTTTGATTATCCGGTGCTGATGGCGGCGGATATCTTGTTGTATCAAACGAATCAAGTACCAGTGGGCGAAGATCAGAAGCAGCATCTGGAATTGAGCCGCGACGTTGGTCAACGCTTCAACAGCCTGTATGGCGACATTTTCAAAGTGCCGGAGCCATTTATTCCAAAATCGGGCGCGCGCGTGATGTCTCTGCTGGAACCTACCAAGAAGATGTCCAAGTCCGACGATAATCGCAACAACGTTATCGGGTTGCTGGAAGATCCGAAAGCGGTGGTGAAGAAGATCAAACGCGCGATGACAGATTCCGATGAGCCGCCAGTCATTCGCTATGATGTGAAGAATAAAGCCGGGGTATCGAACCTGTTGGATATTCTGTCTGGCGTGACGGGAAAAAGCATCCCAGAGCTGGAGCAGGAATTTGATGGCCAGATGTATGGTCATCTGAAAGGTGCGGTGGCGGAGGCCGTATCCGGTATGCTGTCGGAGCTGCAAGAACGTTATCACCGTTTCCGCAACGATGAGGCTTTCCTGCAACAGGTGATGCGTGAAGGCGCTGAAAAAGCCAGCGGTCGTGCACAGGAAACGCTGAAGAAAGTCTACGACGCTGTCGGTTTTGTTTCCCGCCCGTAAGTCTTAATCACCGTCAGGAGGTTCTCTCCTGACGGTTTCCTGATACGCCTTATTTATCCCTTCGAGTCGGCTTCTTATCCCTGCGGGATAGGCGCGAACACGTCATCTGGAATCGGGTTCTCAAACGGTGTGTGTCGCAATCTTTCCTGATGGTCGGCTTTTGCCTGAGTAATCAGTTCCGGTGTGGCCAGCAGATCGATAGCCAGTGACGCCATCGCTTTTGCCGCATATTCCATGCCTTTGTGCGCTGCACCGGTTTTCCCCTGTGCAACCAACTGCCACGAATGCGCCGGTGTACCGATGGCGTAAGTGGCGCTGCGAATCTGCACGGTCGGCACCACCCAACTGACCGTTCCCACATCGGTGGAGCCGATGAAGGCTTCATTCGGGCTATACAGCGGATAAATTCCATCGTGCAGCGTTAAACCCGGTTGAGGTTTGACGCCAAAACGTGCGTAGGATTCGGCGATGTCTTCGGCGCTCAGCGCCGTCTGGAACATTGCCGCGACCTTACGATCTTCGTCATCGAACGGTATCGGGCCGAGTGCCAGCAGGTGTTCATGCATACGCGCTTCCAGCGGCGGGTTTGCCAGCAGGTTGGCATCACCGCTAATCACCTCGCTGCTGACTTCGGTTTCTGTCATTAGCGCCGCGCCTTCGGCAATTTTTTTCACGCGTTTGACCAACTGATGCAGTTCCGGCAACTGGCGTGCTCGTACAAGGTAACGCACGGTCGCGTTAGCCTGCACGACGTTTGGTGCCTGACCGCCGCTGTCGGTAATTGCGTAGTGAACGCGCGCGGAGGACGGCATATGTTCGCGCATGTAGTTCACGCCAACATTCATTAATTCAACGGCGTCCAACGCGCTGCGCCCTAAGTGTGGGCTGCTGGCAGCATGGGCGGCACGGCCTTTGAAGTAAAAATTCAGTTCGTTGCAGGCCAGTGATACCGGGCTGTTGACGCCAGTGAAGGTCGCCGGATGCCAGCAGAGGGCAATATCGACGTCATCAAACACGCCTTCCTTGACCATAAAACCTTTGGACGATCCGCCTTCTTCCGCAGGGCAGCCGTAAAAGCGCACGGTTCCGGCCAGCGCGTGCTTTTGCAGATAATCTTTCACTGCCGTTGCGGCCTGTAGCGCTGCGGTACCGAGCAGATTATGCCCGCAGCCGTGGCCGTTGCCACCATTTTCCAGCGGCTTCGGCTCTGCGACATTTGCCTGCTGGCTCAGGCCCGGCAGCGCATCATATTCACCCAGAATGGCGATAATCGGCAGACCTTCACCGAATTCCCCCAGTAGCGCAGTCGGCATGTTGGCAATGCCTTTCGTCAGGCGAAAACCTTCTGCCTTCAGTACGGCTTCGTGCTGTGCGGCTGAACGGTGTTCTTCGTAGTTCAGTTCTGGCGTATCCCAGATACCGTCGCTCAGCGTACAGAATTGCTGCCGCTTGGCCGCAATCAGGTCGCAGATCTCTTCCACGGTCTGGTGATTGACGGCAGGCAGCGTTCCTTCATTGTGTGTTGCATTCATGCGTGGTGTGCTCGTTTGATTGCTCTGATGCATTTGCGAGGAGCGTGTCACAGCCCGTTGGCTATGACACGCGATTCAACTAGAGGGTCATACTCAGAGTGGCGTGGTGTCCATACCGAACCATTTTTCACTCAGCTTTCTGATGGTGCCATCTTGCTTGGCCTGATCGATCGCTTTGTCGAACATGGCTTTCAATTCAGGATCGCTTTTGCGCAGGCCAACAGAGGAACCGCTACCCAGAATGCCGCCGATGAACTGTGGCCCCGGCATCACGATGTTGTCATTGCCTGGTTTGTCCGTCGTGCTTTTCAAATAAGGTGCAGAAGCGATGACCAGATCCACGCGGCCTGCTTTCAGATCGAGATCGTGTTCCTGTGTGGTTTTATATTCGCGTACTTTCATCACACCTTTCATATATTTATCCAAAAAGGCGCTGGCGATAGAAGCAGACTGCACGCCGATAGTTTTGCCTTCCAGTAGCGGTTTTAGCTTCTCAACCTCAGCCAGTGCTTTTGCTTCATCGGCGGGTTCAATGGAGAAACGCACGCCCGCGTCTGGGAAATCTTTGGCGAGTGAGCTGGATTTCAGCACGGCGAAAGTCTGTCCTGCCTGCGTGTACGGCTGGCTGAAGTCGATCACTTCACGACGTTTTGCCGTGGCAGACATCCCCGCAATGATCGCGTCATATTTACCCGCGTTCAGCGCAGGAATCGCGCTGGCGAACGGTTGGACCATGATCTCGCATTTTACCTGCATATTGTTGCACAGCACTTTATACAGTTCGATCTCCATGCCATCCAGTGTGCCGTCTGGCTTGGTGAAGTTATACGGGTGGTAAGCGCCTTCGGTCGCGATGCGGACGGTCGTCCATTTTTTCTCTTCCGCTGAGGCGGTGAATGAGGCGGCCAGCGTTCCTGCCATACACAGTGAACAGGCGAGCAGAGTGAGTTTTGATTTGATCATTGGTGTTCTCCCGGCGTTTTATATCGTTATATTTTGTTTATTTCCCACCACTGTGACGATAGTAGTGAGGCTGTGTTTACCAACTGGCAATAAATTGCCGGAAGCGAGCCGACTGGCTGGCAGTGAAAACGTGCTCCGGCGTTCCCTGTTCTTCAATTTCCCCCTGATGGAGGAAGACGATACGGTTAGAAACTTCGCGGGCAAAATCCATTTCGTGAGTCACGACCAGCATGGTCATCCCTTCGTCCGCCAGCGTGCGCATGACGCGCAGCACTTCACCAACCAGTTCTGGGTCGAGTGCAGAGGTTGGCTCATCAAACAGCATCACTTTAGGTTCCATCGCGAGCGCACGGGCAATCGCAGCGCGCTGCTGCTGACCACCGGACAAATGTGCGGGATAGTAGTGACGCTTATCCGCCAGGCCGACCTTCTCCAGCAACTGCTCGGCGTGTTCGACGCATTCTGCCTGTGGACGCTTTAAGACGTGCACGGGCGCCTCGATGATGTTTTCCAACACGGTCTTGTGTGACCAGAGGTTAAAATTCTGGAACACCATGCCCAGTTGGGTACGAATTCTGTCGATCTGTTTGAGGTTCGACGGGCGGTTCTGCCCTTTGCGGTTCGGCTTCATTTCAATTGCTTCTCCGCCGACGATAATCTCGCCCTGATCGGGAAGCTCAAGCAGGTTGCTACAGCGCAGCAGCGTCGATTTGCCTGAACCGGACGATCCCAAAATTGAGATGACTTCCCCTTGGTTGGCTTCAATCGAAATCCCTTTCAGGACGTCCAGAGAACCGAAGCTTTTATGAATGTTGCGCAGGCTAATGGCGGGTGTCGTCATTGCAGATCTCCCAATTTCTTAATTTTTTTCGCTGCCGGTTGCGCACCCGGCGCACGGAGATGAGGGGTAAGCCTAAATTCTGTCCAAATCAGTAAACGTGTCAGAATAAGGTTAATAAACAGATAAATAGCACCGGCGACCAGAAAGACTTCAAGCGCCCGGTAGGTTTCTGCAATGAGGCGTGCGGCGATACCAGTGATTTCCATCAGCGTGATGATGGAAGCCAGCGAGGTCGATTTGACCATCGAAATCAGCTCATTACCGTAAGCAGGGAGCGCCTGACGGATTGCCAGTGGGAAAACGATACGCTTGAAAATCATGAACGACGGCATGCCGCAGGCGCGTGCAGATTCGATCTGGCCGACGGGAACGGATTGCAATCCGCCACGGATAATTTCGCTGGCATAGGCACCGGTACACAGGCTGAGCGACAGCAGGGCGCACCAGTGGGGTTCCCGCAGGAACGGCCAAAGCATGCTTTCCCGAACCCAAGGGAATTGCCCCAGCCCGTAGTAAATCAGGAACAGCTGCACCAGCAGCGGTGTGCCGCGGAAAAACAGCACGTAGGTTCGTGCAATGGATCGCAGCACGGCAAAGGATGACAGTTGCATCAGTGCTAAGCCCAGCGCCAGAAAGAAGCCCAGAAAGACCGAGCTGACCGCCAGTTGTAGGGTCAGCGGGATGCCGGGGATAATCTCCAGAAACGTCTCGTACAGAAAAGGAAAATCCATCAGCGTTTCACCCCCCGGGAATAATGAGACTCAGCACGGCGCATAATCCAGCCGGAACAGATTGAGATAAGCAGATACAGCAGCGCGGCCGCCATGAAGAAATCAAACGGTTTACCGGTAGAACCGGCACCGGTTTGCGATTGCGTCATCAGCTCTGCGACACCAGTAACGGAAACCAGCGCAGAGGTTTTCAGCACCAGTTGCCACACGTTGCCGAGTGGGGGGATCGCGTGGCGCAACAGGAGCGGTATGATGATGCGGCGCAGACGCAATAGCGTTGGCATACCACAAGCTTTGGCGGCCTCAATTTCCCCTTTGGAAACGGCGTAGAAGGCACCGCGGTAGACTTCCGTCTGCTGCGCACCGGAGGAAATGCCGACGGCGAGTACCCCGGCGAGGAAACCCGGAAAGCCAAAGAACTCATTGCTGCCAAACAGTTTGGCGAGCAGGGTTAACGCCGAGCTGCCGCCGAAATAAAGTAGGTAGATGATGAGTAGATCGGGGACGCCACGGATGAGTGTGGTGTAGCCATCGGCCAGATAGCGCACGGGGCGATTGCCGCAAATTTTGGACCAGGCTCCGATCGTGCCGATCACGGCCCCCAGCAGGAAGCCACCGATCGCCAGTGCGATCGTCATTCCTGCCCCAATCAGTAATAATTTTCCCCAGCCGTGTTCACCAAAACTGATGAGCTGCCAGAAACTAATGTTTTCCACAAGTGACTCCAAACTGCCTGTTTTTGGCAAATTTTATTCTTAGCAAATAGTGTTCTTAGCAAGTTTTGTTAGTAGTAAAAAATGGCTCCGTTACACAGAACTGTGTTTGTGATGAGAGGGTTACACACTCTGTTTAGGAACGAGAGCAGCAATGCGTAATGGCACTGACTCGATGATGTACTCATTCTATGGAGTACGAATTCGATGAAACACGATGGTTTGACGATGAAATCGGTTCGATAAGAACGATTCAGAAGTCGTGCCGCGAATCTATTAGAAAACTAAGCAATACTCGGGCCACGTTTCATGTAGACGATAATTGATTATTTATTCACATAGCCTGCTTATTAATTAGTTTTGTTTTAGTCAAAATAAGACAGATATGGCCTGTGGTAAAGCATTAAAGTGATATTTTGTAAGGGGGGATGTTAAAAATAGTGCATTATTATGCTATTTGGTGGGGCGTTGCATTATGATGGTGCAGTAACCGCTATCCGGCAGGACGGATAGCGGGTGAGTGGGAGGGTGAGAAGAAGATTATGCTGTCTGGTCTGAAAACCAGCTCAATTTTTCCCGTAGTCCGACAACGTTGCCGATGATGATCAAACTCGGGCTGCTTGCCTGTTGGGCTAATTCACTCAACTGTGAGAGCTGTCCACTCAGAACGCGCTGCTTGGTTGACGTGCCGTTTTCGATAATGGCGACAGGCACGGTTTCCGGCAGTTGCTGCTCGATGAGATTATTTTGAATGTGTTCAGCCTGCTGAAGCCCCATGTAAAACACCAGCGTTTGTTTTTCTGCTGCGAGGCTTGACCAGTCAAGATCGGTGTCATGTTTGACGTGCCCGGTGATCAGTCTGACACCCTGCGAGTGATCGCGATGGGTGAGTGGGATCCCGCTGTAGGCTGAGCAGCCTGACGCAGCAGTAATACCGGGAACGACAGAGAACGGTACGCCAGCCTGTTGCAGGTACTCCAATTCTTCAGCACCACGGCCGAAGATAAACGGGTCGCCACCTTTTAGTCTGACGACCCGATGGCCAGCGCGTGCCTTTTCTTCCAGCAACTGATTGATTTGATCTTGAGGAACGCAGTGATAGCCAGACGTTTTGCCGACGAAGATGCGCTCGGCATCACGGCGTGACAGATTGAGAATCTCTTTCGATACCAGCCGATCGTAAACGACGATGTCAGCCTGCTGTAGGTGTTGTAGGCCTTTCAACGTCAGTAACCCGGCATCGCCCGGTCCTGCGCCGACCAACGTGACTTCCCCCCGGTCATCCAGTGGGGCGGAGAACAGCAGCTCCGTCAGTTGTTGAACGCGTTCGCTGTCTTCGCTGTCCAGCGCCTGTGCTAGCCTATCGTGTACAAAGAGTTTTTCCCAGAAGCGACGGCGTGCGCTCATTTTGCAGAAACGGTTTTTTACCCGACCGCGTAATTCACCGGCGAATGCTGCCAGTTTACCGAGATTTTGCGGCAGAATACTTTCCAGTTTTTCCCGCAGTAGCCGAGCTAATACCGGAGCTGCGCCGCCGGAAGATACGGCAACCATCAGCGGTGAACGGTCGATGATTGACGGCATAATGAAGCTGGCACGTTCTGGTGAATCGACCACATTGCAGAAAATCCGACGCTCGCTGGCGCTGGCATAAACGTGATTATTGACGTCCTGATCGTCTGTAGCGGCAATCACCAGCCACACCTCGTTCAGCAAGGTGGGATCGAAAGTGCCGTGTACCAGCGTTACTTGGGCATCCTGCTCCCATGCCTGAAATTGATCGTTAAAATCGAGAGCATTGACGGTAATGACTGCGCCAGCATCCAGCAATAGCCGGGCTTTGCGCTCGGCTATTTCACCGCCTCCTACCAACAGACAAGGTTTATCGTGCAACTGACAGAATATCGGTAGGTAATCCATGCAACGCCTCTTGAAGACTCAGATAGTGGTGTGCCCTGCTGTCGCAGGGCACCGGCCATGTCATTACGGTAATGGTCGGCTATTATCAACCGCTACGTTACTGTTTGCGATGGATATTTGCACATTACCGTTTGTTACCTGAGTATCATAAGCTGCAACAGAATAGGCATCATCTTCCAGGCAGAAGCCGTCATAAAGGCGGAAATGCTGTTTTTTCAATGGGCTTGCGACCCAAAGCTCGTCCTGATGTTCAGCCACTATCCCACGGCTTAACACACTCGCTTGGGCGAACGGATCGATATTGCTGATGGCGTAAATCTGCTCATCGTTACGTGGCCGGAACACGGCGATCTGCTGCTGTTCAACCAGCGCACAAACACCGGTGCCGGGTAGGATGTCGTCTAACTTACATACGGTAGTCCACTGGCTCATGCGTTTTCCCCTTCCAGCTCAATCTGTTTCACCGGAATACGCTCAGCAGGACGCGCCGGACGGTGTTGTTGACGTTCACCCACCATTTGTACGTTCGGGTCACGTTCTGGGCTGTTAATAAAGTGGGCAAAACGTTTCTGTGCTTCCGGAGATTCCAGCGTGGCCTGCCATTCGCAGACGTAGCCTGCTCGCAGGTGTGTGATATCGGCTTCAAGCTGATCGTTAATGCCCAGTTTGTCTTTCACAATCACATTGCGCAGGTAGTCGATACCGCCTTCGAGATTATCCAGCCAGACGGAGGTACGCTGGAGCTTATCGGCCGTGCGGATGTAGAACATCATGAAACGATCCAGATAGCGGACTACCGTTTCGCGGTCTAAGTCGGCTGCCAGCAGGTCAGCGTGGCGCGGCTTCATCCCGCCGTTGCCGCAGACATAGAGGTTCCAGCCTTTTTCGGTGGCGATGATCCCCACGTCTTTACCCTGTGCTTCTGCACATTCCCGCGTGCAGCCGGAGACGCCAAATTTCATTTTGTGTGGGGTGCGGATGCCTTTGTAGCGGTTTTCCAGTTCGACGCCAAACCCTACGCTGTCACCAACGCCAAAACGGCACCAGGTGCTACCGACGCAGGTTTTTGCCATACGCAACGCCTTGGCGTAGGCGTGGCCTGTTTCAAATCCGGCTTCGATGAGCTGAGCCCATACGTCAGGCAGGTCGTCTTTTTGTACGCCAAATAACGCCATGCGCTGAGAGCCGGTCATCTTGGTGTACAGGTTGTATTGCTTCGCGATGCGACCAATGGCGATCAGGCCATCCGGCGTGATTTCCCCGCCTGCGGAGCGGGGGATCACGGAGTAGGTGCCGTCTTTCTGGATATTGCCGAGGAAATTGTCGTTAGAATCCTGCAACGGCGTGTGCTGCGGTTTGAGCACGTACTCGTTCCAGCAGGAAGCCAGCAGGGACGCAACGGTCGGTTTACAGACCTCACAGCCGTAGCCTGAACCGTGTTTCTCCAGCAGTTGATCGAACGTTTTGATTTTTTCGATTTGGATCAGGTGGTACAACTCCTGACGCGAATAGGCGAAGTGTTCACACAGGTGATTATTGACTTCGATCCCCTGTTTGCTGAGTTCCGCGTTCAACACCTGCGTAAGCAGCGGGATACAGCCGCCGCAGCCCGTACCGGCTTTAGTGGTTTCCTTAAGCGCCGCGACGGTATGGCAGCCGCCGTTAATCGCTTTGATGATGTCGCCTTTGGACACGTCGAAGCAGGAGCAGATTTGCGCACTTTCTGGCAGTGCATCGACACCCAGCGTCGGTTTCGCACTGCCAGCGGACGCAGGAAGAATCAGCGCTTCAGGAGAATCCGGCAGCGGGATTTTGTTCAGCATGAATTGCAGCAGGTTACCGTAATCCCGCGTGTCGCCGACCAGCACAGCTCCGAGCAGCGTTTTATTGTCGGCGCTGACGATCAGTCGTTTGTAGGTTTCTTTATTTTCATCCAGCCACATGTAGCTGCGAGAGCCTGGCGTATGGCCGTGTGCGTCGCCAATCCCACCGACATCGACACCCATCAGTTTGAGCTTGGCGCTCATATCGGCGCCTTGGAAGCGGTTCTCATGTCCTAACAGATGGTCGACGGTAACCTGTGCCATTTTGTAGCCGGGCGCAACCAGACCAAACGGTCTGCCCTGCCAAGCGGCACATTCGCCGATAGCGTAGACGTCAGGGTCGGAAGTTTGGCACCAGTCGTTAATCGCGATACCGCCGCGTGGGCCAATTTCCAGCGCACACTGACGTGCCAATTTGTCTTGTGCGCGGATACCGGTAGAGAACACGATGAAGTCGACTTCCAGCGTGCTGCCGTCGGCAAACACCATCGTCTTGCGGCTTTCCAGACCAGAATGTTGGATCGCCTGCGTATTCTTGCTGGTATGCACACGCACACCCATGTTTTCAATCTTGCGTTGCAGCAGGGTGCCACCCTGTGCATCTAACTGTTCGGCCATGAGCACGGGGGCGAACTCAATGACGTGTGTTTCCACGCCAAGGTGTTTCAGCGCGCCAGCCGCTTCTAGACCTAATAGCCCCCCGCCGATCACCGCGCCGCGCTTGCTACGGCGTGCGCAGTTTTCGATGGCGTTCAGATCTTCAATGGTGCGGTAGACGAAACAGTCTTGCCCGTTTGATCCTTTGATTGAAGGAATCCAGGGGTAGGAGCCGGTTGCCATGATGAGCTTATCGTAATACACGGTACGGCCGGAATTAGAGTGAATGGCTTTTTCACTGCGGTTGATGGTGATGGCGCGTTCACCGAGCAGGACGTTAACGCCATTTTTTTCGTAATAACCTTCGCGTACTAAAGAAAGTTCTTCTACCGTATGGTGAGCGAAGTAAGAAGAGAGGTGGACACGATCGTAGGCAACGCGGGGTTCTTCACAAAAAACGGTAATCTCGTAGGTGGACGTTGGGGCCTTATCCAGCAACTCTTCGATAAAACGGTGGCCAACCATCCCGTTACCGATAACAGCGAGTCTGACTTTGTTCATTTTTGCCTCAAAATTGCTTCTTCTGAGGTTACCTTATCGCGCTACAAAGGCCGCTTATTGATGTACATCAAGTTGTCTTTTATATACTTCTTTGTGGGTATCTTGATGATTTTACTTAATTTTTATTAAGTGTTGGTTTTCATTGGAGTTTTTGGGATGGGTAAAAATGAGATCTATAGCACGCTTTTGGTCAGAAGCCGACTGATTAGCGGCCAATCCGCTATCAGGGTAATCGTCCCTCTCATCAATCATTCACGTTCCTGAAGGCGTAAAAATAAAACTAAGGGATTATCCATTCATTTAGTAAGGATATGGAATTTTCTGGTGATAGTGCTCACAGCTTTATGTGCAAATGCACAGTTATCCGCGACATAATTTCTTCATATGAAAGAAATTGCCTAATGACTAACGGCGTAACAACCTTAATAATTAAAAATAAAACGCTATTTTTTTTTAATTAACACGTGATTTCTTTTTGTGACGCCGATCGACTTATAAGGTCGTACCAGAAAGCGTTATGCGTTTTTTATCTACTAGTCCCAGCACAGGCAGTGAAGTGATTCTTTAATTATTTATACGGCTTACATTCGCAAATCTTTTACATGAGTTGTGTTAAACATCAAAGCAGGTAAAAACGTGAAAATAGAATCAATTGATGTCACCGTCTTCACTTATCCCACACGTCGGGTTTCCGATAGTGCGGGCCATTCACACCCGGGAGCCGAGAATCAGGCCAAGATGGCGCTGTTGACCATCACGGCAGATGACGGCCAAAAAGGTTACGCTTTCGCTCCGCCGGAAGTGATTCGTCCCCATATCGTTAATGCGTTCTTCCGCAAAGTGCTGATTGGGCAGAATCCGTTCGATCGTGAGCGTCTCTGGCAGGATCTGGTGCATTGGCAACGCGGTAGCGCCAACCAACTGACCGATCGCGCGTTGTCGATTGTGGAATCTGCACTGTGGGATCTGCAAGGTCGCGTGCTGAACATGCCGGTGCATAAGCTGCTTGGCGGCTATCGTGAAAAAGTCCCTGCTTACGGCAGCACCATGTGTGGCGATGAGCTGGAAGGCGGTTTATCCACGCCAGAGGAATTTGGTCAGTTTGCCGAAAAGCTGGTGCAGCGTGGCTACAAAGCCATCAAATTGCATACTTGGATGCCGCCTGTCTCGTTCGCGCCCAGCCCGAAGATTGATGTAAAAGCCTGTGCGGCGGTGCGTGAAGCCGTTGGCCCGGATGTCTGCCTGATGCTGGATGGCTACCACTGGTATAGCCGCAGCGATGCGCTATATATCGGCCGTGAACTGCAAAAGCTCGATTTCACCTGGTTTGAAGAGCCAATGGAAGAACAGAGCATGGCATCCTACAGTTGGCTGACCAAGAGCCTGGATATCGATGTCATCGGGCCGGAAAGCCTGTCGGGTAAATATTTCAGCCGTGCTGACTGGGTTAAAGAAGGCGCATGTGACATTTTACGCGCGGGCGTGCAAGGCGTCGGTGGTCTCTGGCCGTGTCTGAAGGTTGCCAGTCTGGCGGAATCTTTCGGTATGGATTGCGAAATCCACGGTAACGGTGCGCCAAACCTCAACGTCGTGGGGGCAATTAAAAACTGCCGCTGGTATGAACGCGGGTTACTGCATCCTTTCCTCGATTACGATGAGCCTGCTGCTTACCTTAATTCGATTGTCGACCCGATGGATGACGAGGGCTTTGTGCATCTGCCGCAACGTCCGGGGCTGGGAGAGGATATTAATTTTGACTGGATTGAGGAGCATACCCTAAGCAAAGAATAGTTTTTTTGTATGAATAGTTTTTTGTTCGATCTGAAAGATAGCCTTACCTAAAAAATAAAAAGTTGTCGTCTTCCATGCTCCCACACCTGGAGAATAATGATGAAAGCACGAGCAATACTCCGTACCCTGCTGTTAGGTTCACTCTGCGTGGCCGCTACGCCGGCCATTCTATCGGCAAAAACCCCTGACGATCAGCTGATCGTGGGGATGAACATGAACAACATGCTCTCACTCGATCCGGCCGCTATGACCGGTAACGAAGTGGTGGGCATTATCGTCAACCTCTATGACTCGCTGGTGGTGCTCGACCCGGCTAACCTGAGCAACATCCTGCCTTCTCTGGCGAAAAGCTGGAGCGTCAGTGATGATGGTAAGGTCATTACCTTCAATCTGGTGGATAACGCCAAATTCCATTCCGGTAACCCCGTAACGGCGCAAGACTTCGCCTGGTCGATGAAGCGTCTGCTTAACCTCAACATGGCTCAGGCCACGACGTGGAAATCCTACGGCTTCACCGCGGAAAACGTGGAGAAAATGATCCGTGCCAAAGATGCTCACACCGTTGAAATCGAACTGCCAAAACCAAACGACCCCAAACTGGTGATCTACTCGCTGGCGACGCTGGGTAGCGGCTCGGTACTGGACAGTAAAACCGTCATGCAACATGAGAAAAACGGCGACTGGGGCAATGGCTGGCTAACCACCAATGAAGCCGGTTCTGGCCCGTTCAAGCTGGACGTGTGGCAGGCGAAAGACGTGCTGCGCATCAGCAAAGTTGAGAATAACTGGCAGGGCGACGCGAAAATGCGGCGCGTGATTTTCCGCCATATGACCGAATCACAGGCGCTGCGTCTGATGATTGAAAAAGGCGACATTGACGTGGCCTCTGGGATGTCGGTGCCAGATATCAATGCGTTGAAACAAGACAAAGATGTTGTGGTTGATGAGGTGAAAAAAGGCACGCTGTACTACGTTGCAATGAGCCTGAAAAACGAATACTTCGCTAAACCGAAAGTGCGCGAAGCGGTTCGTTACCTGATTGATTACGATGGCGTCAATAAGACGGTGATGCCTGGCTACGGCTTCTATCATCAGCGCCCCATCCAAAAAGGGATGGATGCGACGTTGCCGGACCCTGGCTACAAGCTGGATGTGCCACGCGCTAAAGCGCTGTTGGCCGAAGCGGGCTACCCGAATGGATTTGAAACCACACTGCGTGTTCTTTCCGATCAGCCGTTCCTGAATCTGGCGACATCGGTACAGTCCACGCTGGCACAGGCGGGCATCAAAGCCAAAATCATCTCCGGCACTGGTAATCAGGTTTACGGCGCGATGCGCGATCGTAACTTCGATATGCTGGTTGGCCGCGGTGGTGGTGGCGTCGATCCGCATCCTCACTCCAGCCTGCGTTCTGTTGTCTATAACCCGGATAACAGCGACGAAGCCAAACTGACCAACTTCCAAGGCTGGCGCACCTCTTTCTACGACAAACCCTTGAACGACATGATCGATCAGGCGTTGTTGGAGAAAGATCCTCAGAAACAGAAGCAGATGTATATCAACGTACAGAATCGCTATGAAGAACTGTTCCCGGCCATTATTCCGGTGTCGCAGATGATCGATTCTGTGGTGTTGCGTAAGGACGTGAAAGGCTATGTGCCGCATCCGTCTTCCACGACGCATCTGCGCGAGGTTTATAAGCAGCGCTAGTGTCCACACGTTAAATCGGATGATTAGCCGACACGTTCCCGGCTAATCATCCCGATCAGATACGCTAAAAAGAGATGACCGCGTGGGTGGTGATTTGCTGTCGCCGCTAACCGGGATATCAGGAGAAAGAACATGGTTTTCTCTGATTGGATCAAGCCGGGTGGAGTACTGCGTCGTTTGGCAAAACGTCTGTTTCAGGTGATCGTCACGCTGTTCGGGTTATTAATCCTGACCTTCGTGATCGGCCGCGTGATGCCAATCGATCCAGTCCTGGCTATTGTCGGGCAGGATGCTGACCAAAGTACCTATCAACAGGTTTACCAACAACTGGGGTTGGATAAGCCGCTGTATGTCCAGTTCTTTATTTACTTCAATTCACTGATGCATGGGGACTTGGGCAATGCGCTCCTGACTGGGCGACCGGTCATGGATGACATTATCCGGGTTTTCCCTGCCACCATCGAGCTTGCCACCATGGCGATTATCGTCGGTGCAGGTCTGGGTGTACCGCTAGGCGTGCTGGCTGCGGCGCGGCGCGGTAAGTGGGCGGATTATGTGGTGCGTTTTATCAGTCTGGCCGGTTATTCGACGCCGATATTCTGGGTCGGGATGATGGGGCTGCTGGTGTTCTATGCCTGGCTGAATTGGGTCGGCGGTGCTGGGCGGGTTGACATGGCCTACGACGGCCTGGTGGAGAACCGTACCGGCCTGCTGTTGCTGGATTCGCTACTGGCAGGTGAGTGGGATGTGTTCCGCAGCGCGCTGAACCATCTGGTGCTGCCAGCTACGATCCTCGGTTTCCATTCGCTGGCCTATATCAGCCGTATGACGCGCAGCTTCATGCTGGCGCAGCTTTCGCAGGAATACATCATTACTGCGCGAGTGAAAGGGCTGTCTGAGTTCCGTGTTGTCTGGGCGCACGCGTTTCGCAATATTCTGGTTCAGCTTTTGACGGTGGTGGCGCTGGCGTATGGCTCACTGCTGGAAGGAGCGGTACTGATTGAAACGGTCTTCTCGTGGCCAGGTTTTGGTTCCTATTTGACGGGGAGCCTGCTGCTGGGGGATATGAACGCGGTGATGGGGTGTGTGCTGCTGGTGGGGTTGATCTTCGTGACGCTTAACCTGCTGTCGGACATGTTGTATCAAATCTTTGATCCGAGGACGAACGCATGAATATTTCCACTGAGCCGCCGGTCAGCCGTGAGTCGGTAATGCGGACACCACCGGAAAAACGCGTGAGTCGTCTGCGGCTACGCGGGGCGCGAATCGGCGGGTTTCTCTTGACGATGCTACGCAATCCGCTCACCGCGATTGGTTCCGCGATTGTGCTGATGTTGGTGCTGGTTGCCATCTTCGCGCCGTGGATCGCCACGCACGATCCGCTGGTACAGGATTTGTCCAATGCGCTACAGGCACCGAGTGCGGCACATTACTTTGGCACCGATGAGTTTGGGCGCGATGTGTTTAGTCGTCTGGTCTACGGTTCGCGCATCACGCTGTATATCGTTGCGCTGGTGTCGGTCACCGTTGGGCCGATCGGGCTGGCGCTAGGTGTGGTTTCGGGGTATTACGGCGGTATCGTCGATACCATCCTGATGCGTATCACCGATATTTTCATCTCTTTCCCTAGTCTGGTATTGGCGCTGGCGTTCGTGGCGGCACTCGGTCCTGGTCTGGATCATGTGGTGATCGCGATTACGCTGACGGCCTGGCCGCCGATTGCGCGTTTGGCAAGGGCGGAGACGCTGTCGCTGCGCCACGCGGATTTTGTTTCTGCCGTGAAGCTGCAAGGCGCATCGTCTGTCCGCATCCTGCTGCACCACATTGTTCCGTTGTGTCTGCCGTCGGTGATTATTCGTATCACCATGAATATGGCGGGCATCATTCTGACGGCTGCGGGCCTGGGCTTTCTGGGATTGGGGGCACAGCCGCCCGATCCTGAATGGGGTGCGATGATCTCTGCGGGTCGTCGTTACATGATGGAGTGCTGGTGGTTAGTAACTATTCCGGGGCTGGCGATTTTGATTAACAGCCTGGCGTTCAACTTCCTTGGAGATGGCCTACGTGACATCCTCGATCCCAGAACTGAATAAGTCTTCTCAACGTGTATCGGGAAGCTCTCCTCTGATGGAAGTGGAGAATTTGCGGGTAAGCTTCGTGAACCGTGGTGCCGTGACGGATGCCGTGCGCGGTGTCTCCTTCTCATTGGGTTGTGAAAAGCTGGCCATTGTCGGCGAATCTGGCTCCGGTAAATCGACGGTCGGCCGTGCGCTGTTGCAATTGCACCCGCACAGTGCGCGGATTACAGCGGATAAACTGCGTTTCGGTGATACCGATTTGCTGAAAGCGGATGAGGCGCGGATGCGTCAGATTCGCGGCAAGCGCATATCCATGATTATGCAGGACCCTAAATACTCGCTGAATCCGGTGGTGTGCGTCGGCGATCAGATTGCCGAAGCCTATCTGGCGCACCATAAGGTGTCGCACCGCGAGGCGAAGGAAAAGGTCATGGCGATGCTGGACGTGGTGCGTATTCGTCAGCCAGAACGTGTCTACAATCTCTATCCCCACGAGATTTCGGGCGGTCAGGGGCAGCGTATCATGATTGCGATGATGCTGATTACCGAACCTGAAATCGTGATTGCCGACGAGCCGACCTCCGCTCTGGATGTCTCCGTGCGCTTGCAGGTACTGGCGATGCTGGACGATCTGGTGAGTGAGCGTGGTCTGGGGCTGATTTTCATCAGCCACGATATCAATCTGGTGCGCAGCTTCTGCGATCGGGTGTTGGTGATGTATGCCGGGCGCGTCGTGGAGTCAATTGCTGCCGCCGATCTGGATAACGCACAGCACCCGTATACGCGCGGGCTGCTGAATTCGCTGCCGGATATCGACCACCGACGCCCGCGTTTGCCGGTGATGAATCGCGATCCTGCCTGGATCAACGGATAAAGGGGATAATCATGGCAACTGAAGCAATGCGTCAGCGTCAGCCGATGATCGAAGTGAATAACCTGAATCTCTCTTTCGGTCAGGGTAGTGCAAAGAATCAGGTGTTGTACGACGTGAACCTCACGGTCAACGATGGCGATATCTTTGGTCTGGTGGGGGAATCGGGTTCCGGTAAAACTACGGTGCTGAAGTGTCTGGCCGGATTGTTTAATCATTGGGAAGGCACGCTGCACATTGACGGGCAGAAACTGGCGCACCGGATCGATCGGGCACGCTGTCGTCGGGTGCAGATGGTGTTTCAGGACCCGTATGGGTCGCTGCATCCTCGCCACACGGTGGAAGCGATTCTGGAAGAGCCACTGTCGATCCACCGCTTTGACGACCGTGACGATCGTATCGATACGTTGCTGGAGAAGGTCGGGTTGGGAACGAACTTCCGCCGACGCTATCCGCATCAGCTATCGGGTGGGCAGCGCCAGCGCGTGGCGATTGCCCGGGCGCTGATTCTGGAGCCGAGAGTGCTGCTGCTGGATGAGCCAACTTCGGCGCTGGACGTGTCGGTGCAGGCGGAGATCCTCAATCTGTTGACGGAGTTGCACCAGCAGGAAAAGCTGACTTACCTAATGGTGACGCACGATTTGGGCGTGATTTCCCACTTGTGTCATAAAGTGGCGGTGATGCAATACGGTAAGATACTGGAAACGCTGGAGACCGACGATCTGACCAGCGATGTGCCGAAGGATGCCTATACCTCGATGCTGGTGGATGCCAGTCGTCAGTACAGCCGCGATCTGGCGGTGCGTTCGGAGCGCATGGGCTAGGTTGTATAGGCGGCATGCTGCGCGATAAGCATCATGAGGGCCGAGTAATCGGCCTTTTTTTTATCTTTCACGCAGGTTTTCGTTCACAGTTGGTTACGAACAGACTTTTATACGTAAAAAAAGGTAAATGGGTAGCGCTGAAGAGTGTGGATACTTACAATCATTACGCTTTCTGTAGTTGGCCTCTTCAAAAAGGAATTCTCATGTTCAAACGTACTCTGGTTGCGGCAGCAGCCCTTATTTCACTGGCGGCATTTTCTCCAGCCTTTGCGGCTTCCGGCACCACGCATGTGCTGTTGACGACGTCCGCAGGCAATATCGAACTGTCTTTAGATAATCAAAAAGCACCAGTTTCGGTAAAAAATTTCGTCGAGTACGTTAACAATGGCTTCTATAACGGGACGACATTTCATCGTGTGATCCCCGGTTTTATGGTGCAGGGCGGCGGTTTTTCTGGCGAAATGAGTCAAAAAGCGACCAATGCGCCGATCAAGAATGAAGCTGACAACGGCCTGCGTAACCAGCGTGGTACGATCGCGATGGCGCGAACTGCTGACAAAGATAGCGCGACCAGCCAGTTCTTTATCAACATTGCGGACAACGCTTTCCTCGATCACGGTCAGCGTGATTTTGGTTACGCTGTGTTCGGTAAAGTGGTGAAGGGCATGGAAGTCGTGGATAAGATTTCTCAGGTGCCAACGAAGAATGTTGGGCCTTACCAGAATGTGCCGACTACACCGATCGTGATTCAGTCAGCAAAAGTGCTGCCTTGATTGGTGAGATAGAAGTAAGACACTGAGAATATGAAAAAGGCCATGAGAGTGGCCTTTTACGATCTTAACGCCTTAGCTACCGCGCTATTCCAGAGCTTTTGCCATCTGCTGTAGCCAGGCATCTACGCCAGTACTTGGCACGCTAAGTTTGCGGTAAGTTGCCGTTGCTACAGGGTAGCCACCAACGTCTTCCTGGCTGTTTACGAAGCTACCTTTCCGCTGTTTGACATTGTCCACGATACGCTTATCGACAGCATCACGATCTTTGGGACGTGCGCCCGCGCTTTGTAGTACCTGATTGGTGACTGAGCTGGCCGGTGAAGCCGTTAAGCCCGCAGGCCAAATAGGGGATACCTTGAGTAACGTAATCCCGCTGCCTGACGTTTGCGGTGCAGTTTTTCCGTTGGCATCATACGCGAGGTTATCTGACATCCAGACATCGCCAGAGCTGTTGCTTCCTACCAGCCCTAAACCGGCTTTGGTATTTACGCCGTAGTGCATAACGTTACCCGCAACGGAGACGCGTGGGCTAGCGGGCATGGTTTTCCCTTCCCATTCTCCTTTTACCCCACCAACGCGAAGACCCCAGATGCCGGGGTTGTAGATCAGGTTATTGACCATGACGCCCGTTGAGCCAGCCTTGAACCAGGCGTTGCGCTCGTTGTTGTGGGCATACAGGCTGCCAACGATCGTCACGTCAGTCACGTTATCGTGAACCAGCGTCCCCATCGAGTGAATACCTTTGGTGTGGGCGGAATCGTATAAGCCTTCTGCAACGATATTATTCGAGAGCGTGATACGGTGTGCGGTGTTCTGTGGGCCGTCATAGCGCGGGCCGGATATCGATAGGTTTTCGTCTGTACCCCAGGCGAAACTTGAGTGGTCGATGACAACGTTGTAGGCATTTGCGCCGTTGATTGAAACATCGCGTTCAAAGCCACTTTTCTTACCCGTACCTGCATCGCCGATACGAAAACGAATATGTTGCATGAGTACGTCATGGGTGCTAATCCCCATCCCGCCGCGAATAATGGTGATGCCGGGAGAAGGTGCGGTCTGACCAGCGATGGTGACAAACGGTTCCGTTAGCCGGAGGTCACTTTTGTTTAAGTCGATAATACCGCCAACCTCGAAAACGATAATGCGTGGCCCTTTGGCGGCCAGTGCTTCTCTGAGTGAACCTGCCCCGGAAGACGCCAGCGTCGTGACGCGAATAATGCGCCCACCACTGCCTGCCACGGTATCAGTTCCGAATCCTTTCAACTCTGGTGCTGCCGGTGTGGCTGCGCTCGCCATCGGTATGCCGACACTGAATGTTAAGCTGGTGCTGAACAGTGCGGCGAACAAAAGAGTACGTTTCATTTCATTTCCTTGAATATTAACGATAAAAATGAGCGAGCCCTAAGGGCTCGCTCAAGTGCGGCCCGAACGATAAATCGACGGGCGTTAAGCTCGTTTACAGACTCCTGTTAGCACAGGACAATGAGGGTAGGAGCCTGAAGCCAGCTTATTTACTCTTCTCGACTAGTTGCAATTTGCTGCTGTCAGTACGGCAAGGTTTTTGTTCACGCCAGCATAATTTGCCAGCTTGTCCTTCACGCACTGTGCTGAAACTGGGGAGTAGCTGTAAGGAACAGAAGCGAACGTGCCGGTGCTTTTCCAGTCTTCAGCATTCACGTAGGGCTTGGTATCTTTGTCCCAGGTGATGTTGTATTTCGCGAAGTCGGCTGGGCTCATGACGTTGTTGTTACGCAATTCCCAAGTACCGAAGTTGGAACCATCGTAGCGTGAGGTCACCGGGTTTTTCGCATTTTCGAACCAGTTGCGTTCGATCAGCGCAATCCCTTTCTGGCGCACGTTCAGGCCAGAGCTGGTGATGTTGGTATACAGGTTGTTGTAAGCGTGAACCTGACCACCACGTTGCAGTGGGAGGCGAGCGTTAACATCGTCGTAAATATTGTGATGGTAAGTCAGATCACGACCTGTATCGCTGCTGCTGAAGCCGCTCAGCCCCACCTTTTTGATGCCGTGAATGTAGTTGTACGACACGGTCACGTTGGTAGACGCTTTCTTGATATCAATTGCGGATTCGAATGTGGTGTCACCGTCTTTTGTACCTTTACACTCAAAGTTCTTGGCAAAGATCTCGTTGTGGTCAATCCAGACGTTTGGCGTGTTATCGATACGAATTGCATCACCGTCCTGCGCACCGCCCGGCATGTAACCAAAACGCATATTACGGATGACAATATCGGATGATTTCGTCAGCCAGATCCCGAAGTTGGCGGAAGAACCATTGGTTCCGATGATAGTAATCCCTTTGGTGAACTCTTTGATTTCCACACCGCGAGCGTCTTTACTCCATTGACCACAGATATCATTCTCAGCAGCTTTGATCAGCGCATCTTCATTACCGTTGTAGGTGATGACGAGCGGGTAAGCGCCACCTTTGACCTTCTTACCTTTGGCGTCCAGCTTCGCAGCTTCGATAATATCAATGATATCTTGCATGGAACGCGCTGTTTTGTTCACGGCACCGGCAACGTTACCGCCGTCAGTGGTAGCATAACCTCCCGTATTTGCCGCCATCGTCGGTTGGGCTGCAAGCAATAACAGCCCAGCGGCTGCAGAAGGCAGTAGATATTTCATTTAGGTACTCTCCTTGGAATAGAATTTTTGTTTGGGTGTTTATGGTCCACATAACCCAGATTATATTATTGTGGTGTTTCAATAAAAATGAAAATTAAGTTTATTGAAACCCCGGATAAGTGTTATCACAAAAATAAAATAACTCAATATTTAGATATTAAATCTATCGATTGAATAACATAGGGATGTATTGATGATTAGTAAGTGTCTATTTTAAATGATAATATTATTTTCATTTTTTCTAAAATTAAGGTCTTTATGGTTTTTATTAAAAACGAAATTATATTTCGTTTTATTATTTTTTGATAGGGGTGCTTTGATGGAAACGATCGCTGTGGGTAATATCAACAAATAGGGTTACCTAATTGAGATGATGGTATCAGAAAATAGTTGATGTCGATCAAGTTACTAATTAATCCCGTGTTGGTGAGTTATTATTTAGGTTGCACATCCTAATCCTTAACTAATGAATGGTTTATTTATTGGTTAAGCTATCAATTAACTAAATTAATAATTAGCTTGATAGTTAATTCATCACTTATTTTTAGGCATGTATTTCAATATTCACGCGTAGGCTTTCATAAAAATAAGCGAGCGCTAAGCGCTCGCTCGGACAGAACAGTGGCTCAGAGTGAAAAGTCGCTGTTGTGGAAAATTCAGGCTTATTCCTTCCTGCCATTCATTGGGGAAAGGAAGCCTGACCGCATTTATTTGCAGTTAGCTGCTGTCAGTACTGCCAGGTTTTTACCTACGCCAGCATAGTTTGCCAGTTTATCCTTCACGCACTGCGCCGAAACTGGTGTGTATTTGTAAGAAATGGAAGGGAATTTGCCGGTACTTTTCCAATCATCGGCATTGACGTGAGGTGTGGAAGGGCGACCCCAAGTAATGTTGTATTTGGAGAAGTCTGCCGGTTTGGTGATGTTGTTGTTACGCAACTCCCAGGTACCAAAGTTGGAGCTGTCGTTACGTGCCGTCACTGGGTTCAGTGCATTTTCGAACCAGTTACTTTCGATCAGCGCGATCCCTTTCTGGCGAACGTTAAAGCCAGAGCCAGTGATGCCGTCATACAGGTTGTTGTAGGCATGAACCAGGCCACCACGCTGCAGCGGCAGACGTGAATTAACATCGCGATAGATATTGTGATGGTAAGTCAGGTTACGACCGGTGTCCGTATTGCTTGCGCCGCTTAGACCGACTTTCTTGATGCCATGAATGTAGTTGTAGGATACCGTGACGTTAGTTGATCCTTTCTTGATATCAACCGCTGACTCAAAAGTCGTGTCGTTGTCTGGTGTGCCCTTACACTCAAAATTTTTGGCAAAGATCTCGTTATGGTCAATCCAGACGTTCGGAGAGTTATCAACACGAATGGCATCACCGTCTTGCGCACCGCCCGGCATATAACCGAAGCGCATATTACGTACCACGACGTTAGAGGAGTTCACGATCCAGACGCCAAAGTTGGCGGATGAGCCATTGGTACCCTGAATGGTAATACCTTTGGTGAACTCTTTGATTTGTACGCCGCGTGCGTCCTTACTCCACTGGCCGCAGATATTCTTTTCAGCCGCTTTGATTAATGAATCTTCATTACCGTTATAGGTGATAATGAGTGGGTAAGCGCCGCCTTTGACTTTCTTGCCTTTTGAATCCACTTTCGCGGCTTCAATAATATCCACGATTTCTTGCAGGGAACGTGCGGTTTTTTTCACTGAGCCGGAAACATCTCCACCATCTGTGGTGGCATAGCCACCCGTATTTGCGGCCATCGCTGGTTGGGCAGCGAGTAATAACAATCCAGCGGCTGCCGTAGGCAATAGGTATTTCATTATGACTGTCTCCTTGAAATAGAATTTTCATGGGCATTTATCGTTCCATATGCCCGATGTCGCAGGTACAAATTTTTCAACAAAAATGAAACTCAGTTTTGGTGAAAAACCAAGGGGAGTGTGGTCAAAAAATAAGATCAGTTCAAGGGTGAAATGTTAAATGTATTACGGTTGAAACATTTTGTAATACTGATGATTGGATAATTTGGGTTTTATAAGAAACAATTTTCTTTTAAAGTAACCGGAAATCATAAAGTTATTTTTTTTGCAGAGAATAGATTCACTCGGGTTTCTTTATTGGTTGGGTTTTAAATGATTATTTTGGTTGTGGCAATGACTGCCGCTAGCGTAAGGAAATCATCTTAAGTCAAAATATACTATCACAGGCATATTCAATATTGTTTACGTGATGCGTCAATTTTATCGTGAATTTTAGTTTGTTAAAAAATAATTATTATTGGTCTCTATGTAGCGTAAAAAATGAGCGAGCCCAAACAGCTCGCTCAGAGAGAACCCGACGCAGAGTGAACACGTCGGGATTAACGCGTTTATTTACAGTTGGCTGCTGTCAGTACTGCCTGGTTTTTACCTACGCCAGCATAGTTCGCCAGTTTATCCTTCACGCACTGTGCGGAAACAGGAGAGTAGCTATACGGTACGGCTGGGAATTTACCGGTGCTTTTCCAGTCATCCGCATTGATGTGCGGGGTAGACGGTTTACCCCAAGTGATCTTGTATTTAGCAAAATCAGATGGGCTGGTAATGTTGTTGTTACGGAGTTCCCAGGTACCGAAGTTGGAATCGTCATTACGTGCAGTTACTGGGTTGAGTGCATTTTCGAACCAGTTGCTTTCGATCAGCGCAATCCCCTTCTGACGGACGTTAAAGCCTGAGCTTTTGATGCCGTCATACAGGTTGTTATAAGCATGTACCTGACCACCACGTTGCAGCGGCAGACGTGAGTTAACATCGCTGTAAATATTGTGATGGTAAGTCAGGTTACGGCCGGTGTCCGTGTTGCTTGAACCGCTCAAACCTACCTTTTTCACGCCGTGGATATAGTTGTACGATACGGTGACGTTGGTTGACCCTTTCTTGATATCGACAGCCGATTCAAAAGTGGTGTCGTTGTCTGGCGTACCAGCACATTCGAAATTCTTAGCGAAGATCTCGTTGTGGTCGATCCAGACGTTCGGTGAGTTGTCGATACGGACGGCATCGCCATCTTTTGCTCCACCCGGCATGTAGCCGAAGCGCATGTTGCGCACGACAACGTTGGAAGAGTTAACCAGCCAGATACCGAAATTGGCGGAAGAGCCATTGGTACCAAGGATGGTGAGCCCTTTGGTAAACTCTTTGATTTCTACACCGCGCGGATCTTTGCTCCATTGGCCACAGATATTGGCTTCAGCCGCTTTGATCAATGCATCTTCATTACCGTTATAGGTGATGACGAGCGGATAAGCGCCGCCTTTGACTTTCTTACCTTTAGAATCCAGTTGCGCTTCTTCGATGAGATTAATGATTTCTTGCAGAGAACGTGCGGTTTTCTTCACCGCGCCGGAAACATCGCCGCCGTCAGTGGTGGCATAACCTCCCGTGTTTGCCGCCATTGTCGGTTGGGCTGCGAGCAGCAACAGCCCAGCGGCTGCAGAAGGCAGTAGGTATTTCATTGAGTACTCTCCTTGACGTAGAATTTTTTGGGTATTTATCACTACACACCCTGTGTAATAAAATGGCTGTTTCAACAAAAATGAAATTAAGGTTTGTCTATAAAGCCGAGCTAAGTGTTAACAGAAAAAACAAACAATACAAGATGGGGCGTTAAATATATTAATTAAATAACAGAGGACAACTGAGTAAATTTGTGTTCATTATCTTTAAATAGAAACTTATTTCTGTTTAAATCCTTTTAATTCATTCGCTTATGTTTTATTTTTCGATATGGATTCTTTATTTTTATCCGTTTTTTACGTAAGAGTTATTCCTTTTGAAGCAATTGTGATCGCCGTCAAAAGTTAAAAATAAATACGATTTATGAATATTAATCCCATGGCTTAACCTGCCGAATTTAAAAAACGTAATTAATTCATGAGGTATTTTTAGTTATTATTTTTTTTGTTAAAAATGATTTCATGAAAATCGCGTTCTACAGGGATGGAATAATAAATATTACCTATTAATAAGGTTATTTATTGTGGAAATAAATCATTTGTGATCAATATAATTATTATTGCACTAATTTATTGCGCAGGGATTGTGAGTCTTTTGTCTTTGCTGGAGACAAGGGACTGGGTGCCAGATTCGAATTTCATGTATGTTAGTACCGTTTTTCCGACTAACAGTACAATGACTATGCTGCTACTTATCGATAACTGTCATCGACGTCCATTAGCGTTTGTTACGCTCCATCTTATGGTTTATTAAATGAAATGGGCTACCGGCCGGATGTGATCGAACGTCAGCTTGCTCATACTGAGCGTAACAAGGTACGGGCAAGTTACAACCGTGCGGAATATCTGGATGAGCGACGGAAGATGATGCAAGTGTGGGCGGATTTTGTCGGTAATTTGCATTGTAAATAATTTCAGTGGCTTGCAGTGGGCGACAAAAATTGTCCACGACATGAGAGCTTTTCTAGAAGCACCAAACGTCTGTTTCGGCACGGAGCTGACAGGCCCATGAATAACACGTCTGCTACGAGCGAAAAACAGACCTGAGGGCTGCGTATCCACGGACTGAAATTTACTCGTCTCACTTACTTTAACAGCAGTCGAATTCCAAGAAAGGCCATTACTGCTCCGCTTAGTCTATCTAAGAATTTACGGTATTTAATGTAAGCTTGACGTGGCCCCTCAGTTGATAACAGGCATGCAACGACTGCATACCAGAGCACATCAATAACGAAGGCCATCATGGGCAGGATGATATACATAACCGGCTGAATATCTTTGCTAAGTGCCGCGGAAAAGATACTGGCAAATACCAGAGCGGTATGGGGATTACTGATTTGTGTGAATACACCGGTCAGAAAAGCTTTTGAGGCGCTGATGTTCCCTGAAACGGCAGGATCATTAAACCGGTTTGAAGGACGACGAAACATTTTTAACGCCAGCCACAGAAGATAACAACCGCCGACAACTTTCAGAGCTGTGTAAAGTGACGGAACCAACGTCAGTAAGGTGTGAAGACCCGCCAACGCTATGGCAGCAAAGACAAGCGCACCAAAACCCATACCTGCCGCAACAAATAATGCCGCCCGTCGCGAACTGGACATGGCAGTGCGGGCAACGAGGAGAAAGCTCACCCCCGGGCTCATTGCACCGATCGTGATAGCTACACCAATAGCAGAAAGCGCAATAAAATCAATTGTCATTCATCTTCTCCATTATTATTCAGTGCCAGCCAATTCCCTCGTTGCGCGAACTGTACACCTAACGAACCGCTCCCAGTTAACAACATTACACGATCTCATAGACGTTCGCTTCTGGCACAGGGCAGACCGTCAATCTATCTTCCAAAATAACCAGTCCAATAAATCAAACCAACACCTTCAAACCATGCTTCTGCACCACGGTAAGCAGTTTCAGCGATAACCCGCTGGGACGTTTTACGCCGCTTTCCCATTTCTGCACCGTTGAGACTCTGGTGTTAAGGTAGCGGGCGAAAACTGGCTGACTGACGTTCAGCTTTTCACGCAGTGCCTTAATCTCAAGGTGGTGAAGATCATCCACACTGTTGAGGCACGCTTTGTCAAAGTTGCGCATGGTTTCCTGAGGGATAGCGTCGACACTGAATAATCCAGAAGCCGCGCTGTGAATAGCCTCAAATGCAGGATTCTTGAATTTACTTTGTGCGGTCATGGCAAATCTCCACCAGTTCTTTACTCTTAATCAGTGCTGTAATTTTTTCATCGGCAAGGGTTGCGTAGTGCTTCTCCAACTCGCGGAATCCGGCCAGTTCACGATATATCGATATTCGCCATCTCCAGTGCGTCTATATCCTGATAGAGTTTTTTCCAGTTGTAGGGCGTGTTCTCTTTGATATCAAGCCCCTGTGCCATACGGGCAACAGACTTGCCGCTTTCGAGCAGTAACGCCACGGCTCTACGCTTGAACTCCGGGGTATATTGTTGTCTCGTCATAGCGACCTCGCTTTCGTTGACTGATTTGAAAACAAGGTGGGCACTAAATCAAGGCAGATCATAACTTAACTCACTAATAAATAATAATTTTTAACCTAATCATAAAAATCAGATGGGGGAAGCCGTGATCCCTGAATAAGGGGCGGGCGCGGTGTGATGGGTTCCACTGCATGGTCATGGGTATCTTTAGCGTTTTGTTAGCGTAAATTTCTTGTCATCCCTTTCATGCTGGAGACAGGTACAATGGCCTTTATCGCTTTAGCCCATAAGAATGTATCAAAAAAATTGCGGGTATTAATGCGGGTATTGAAAGACAACTCAATTAACATGTTTATTATTTATCAATAAGTTAACTAATTTATGCTGCTAATTATCGATAACTACGACTCCTTTACCTACAACCTTTACCAATACTTTTGTGAGCTTGGTGCACAAGTCGTGGTGAAGCGTAATGATGAACTGACGCTGCACGAGATTGAGCGGCTTGCGCCCGAGCGGTTGGTGATTTCTCCAGGCCCCTGTACGCCAGATGAGGCGGGTATTTCACTGGCGGCTATTCGTCACTTTGCTGACAAGTTGCCTATTTTGGGTGTGTGCCTTGGCCATCAGGCGATGGGGCAGGCGTTTGGCGCGCGCGTAGTGCGGGCACGACAGGTGATGCATGGCAAAACCTCTACGATTGCGCACAGCAATACAGGCGTTTTTGCGGGGCTCGCTCAGCCCTTGACGGTGACTCGCTATCATTCGCTCATCATTGATGCAGCTTCGCTACCCGATTGCTTTGAGATTACCGCCTGGAGCGAACATGAAGGCAAGCGAGATGAGATTATGGGGATCCGCCATCGCTCACTGCCGCTTGAAGGTGTGCAGTTTCACCCGGAGAGCATTCTCAGCCAGCAAGGACATCAGCTTTTGGATAATTTCCTTAAAATTTAGCTATATAGAAAGTTATTCTCTCTAGTGGCCGATTTAATATTGCCTGTAATTGATTTTTTATGCATATTTATTGACTATATTTTCATTCTAACGTGATGGATAGCAGAGTGAGGCAGCAAATGGCAGCAGAGCAGAAAGCAGTGACACGGGATACTCACGATAAAGTGATTTTGCCGGTTTATGCACCCGCGAAGTTTGTACCAGTGAAAGGTAAAGGGAGTCGCGTCTGGGATCAGGATGGTCGTGAATATATCGATTTCTCTGGTGGTATCGCGGTCACGGCGCTCGGTCACTGCCATCCGGCGCTGGTCAACGCATTGCAGCAGCAGGGCGAAAAGCTGTGGCATACCAGCAATATTTTCACTAATGAACCCGCACTACGCCTCGCTAGCAAACTGATCGATGCCACGTTTGCCGATCGTGTGTTTTTTGTTAACTCCGGTGCAGAGGCTAACGAAGCGGCATTTAAGCTGGCACGTCACTATGCGGTTAAACGCCATAGTCCGTATAAAACCAAGATCATCGCCTTCTACAATGCATTCCATGGTCGCACGCTGTTCACCGTTTCAGTTGGCGGACAACCTAAGTATGCCGATGGTTTCGGGCCTAAGCCTGCCGATATTGTGCACGTACCATTCAACGATCTGGCTGCGGTTAAAGCAGTGATGGACGATCACACCTGCGCGGTTGTGCTGGAGCCGATTCAGGGAGAGGGCGGTATTACACCCGCTACGCCTGAGTTTTTGCAGGGCGTTCGTGAGTTGTGCGATCAACATAAAGCGCTGTTGGTGTTTGATGAAGTGCAGAGCGGGATGGGGCGTACCGGTAAATTATTCAGCTATATGCACTATGGGATTACGCCGGATATCCTGACAACCGCTAAAGCGTTGGGCGGTGGTTTCCCTATTAGCGCGATGCTGACGACGGAAGAGATCGCATCGGCCATGACGGTTGGGGTACACGGAACGACCTATGGCGGCAATCCGCTGGCCTGTGCGGTGGCAGAAGCCGCGCTGGATATCATCAATACGCCGGAAGTGCTGTCGGGCGTAGCAGATCGTCACGATCGCTTTGTTAGTGAACTTGAGAAAATCAACCAGCAGTACGGTGTGTTTGATCAGGTACGTGGTATGGGGCTGCTGTTGGGGGCCGAACTGAAACCGCAGTGGCATGGCCGTGCGGGCGAATTTCTGGCTGCCGCAACGGCACAGGGGCTGATGGTGTTGATGGCGGGTCCGAACGTCATCCGTTTTGTGCCGTCTTTGATCATTGATGAAGATGATATTGCACAGGGGATGGCGAAATTCGCCAACGCTGTTGCGCAGGTCGTTAACGCAGGAAACTGAGTTACGCTCTTAAAATAGCAGCGATAAAAAAACGTAGGGAACGTTTTTCAACGTCGCTTGCGACGGCCCGCAGGGGGGCGGCCAGGGATGGCACGCCATAAAAAACGTAGGGAACGTTTTTCAACGTCGCTTGCGACGGCGCGTGGGGTGACGAGCAGAAAACTCGCCATAAAAAAAGCGTGAGGCCGAGGCTTCACGCTTTTTTATTGGTAGGGTACCGCGACAGGGATTTAGCGAGTGCCGTAAACGACGATCGTTTTACCGTGTGCAGAGATCAGATTCTGGTCTTCTAACATTTTCAGAATGCGGCCCACGGTTTCACGCGAGCAGCCAACGATTTGCCCAATTTCCTGACGGGTAATTTTAATTTGCATGCCATCCGGATGTGTCATGGCATCAGGTTGTTTGGCCAGGTTGAGTAATGTTTGGGCGATACGGCCAGTCACATCAAGGAAGGCGAGGTTGCCGACTTTTTCTGAAGTCACCTGAAGTCTGTTTGCCATTTGCGCAGACAGGCGCATGAGGATGTCCGGGTTAACCTGGATGAGTTGACGGAATTTTTTGTATGAAATTTCAGCCACTTCACAGGCAGTTTTTGCCCGAACCCAGGCACTGCGCTCCTGACCTTCTTCAAACAGGCCTAGCTCACCAATAAAATCGCCCTGATTGAGGTAGGAAAGAATCATTTCCTTGCCTTCTTCATCTTTGATTAGCACTGCGACAGAGCCTTTCACGATGTAGTAAAGCGTTTCTGCTTTTTCACCTTGGTGAATCAGCGTGCTCTTCGATGGATACTTGTGGATATGACAATGGGAAAGGAACCATTCGAGAGTTGGGTCTGTCTGCGGTTTGCCGAGAACCATTCGCTATCATCCTCTGTTGTAATTCACTGCGCAAATTACAGGGGTCAGAGTTCCCTGTACGGCGTGTTTAACTGCTAAAAAAATAAAATTCAGTCTAGGCAGAATGACGTCAGGGAATATACTGGAACCACTGTACCCTTGATTTTCCGGTTGCTACCTTGCCGCACCGTAAACGTGGCTGGGTATGTCTGGCTACGTCATCATCTTCTTCGTTTCTGGGTTTGTCCAGAAAAGGTCTATTCTATTTTTGTTTTAACACAGCTTTAATGATGTGTCTTGTGTTGTCTCGCTTCAGCATGACAAAGCTCTGATTAACGCTGGTTTTTGTACAGTAACGATATAAATTTTCAAAAAAATTTTAGTGGAGAGGCATCATGCAGGCTCGGGTAAAATGGGTTGAAGGCTTAACGTTTTTGGGCGAATCGGCATCAGGGCACCAGATATTGATGGACGGTAATTCTGGCGATAAAGCGCCTAGTCCGATGGAAATGGTGTTGATGTCCGTAGGGGGATGCAGCGCGATTGATGTGGTTTCAATTCTGCAAAAAGGCCGCAACGATGTGGCAGATTGTGAGGTGAAATTAACCTCGGAACGCCGCTCTGAAGCGCCGCGTTTATTTACCCATATCAATCTGCATTTTATTGTGACGGGGAAAGGGTTGACCGATAACGTCGTTGAGCGGGCGGTTGCCCTATCAGCGGAAAAATACTGCTCCGTGGCATTGATGCTGGGCAAAGCCGTTGAAGTGACGCACAGTCACGAAATTAGAGCGCTGGCATAGTTCCTTCCTCTGGGCACTAATTCTGCTCACTTGAGCCCGTTATTAGGAGAAACACCGGGGGGGAGGTTCTCGTAGGGAGGCCTCACCCCGGTGGACGGCCCGAGTATCTCGATGCATAAACGATTGGTATTATCCTCGGGCACGTTCTCACCGTGCCCAGCTTTGCTTATTCGATGGCTTTCCCTTCTATCAGCCGCTGCACCAGCGGTGCCATGATTAGCTCCATCGCTAGCCCCATTTTTCCGCCGGGGACGACCAACGTGTTGATGTGGGAGATAAACGCCCCCTGCAACATGGCGAGCAGATAGGGATAATCAATATTATCCAATCCCTGAAAGTGGATGACGACGAAACTTTCATCCAGTGAGGGGATTGACTTGGCAGCAAACGGGTTGGAGGTGTCCACGGTGGGGACGCGCTGGAAGTTGATGTGTGTGCGAGAAAACTGTGGCGTGATGTAGGTGATGTAGTCTTCCATAGAGCGGACGACGGAATCCATCACCGCTTCACGCGAATGACCACGTTCATTGACGTCACGAATCAGCTTTTGGATCCACTCCAGGTTGACGATCGGTACCACGCCGACGAGCAAATCGACATGCTGTGCCACGTCGTTTTGATCGGTGACCACGCCACCATGCAGCCCTTCATAGAACAGGATATCGGTGGGCTCCGGCATCGGTTCCCACGGTGTGAATGTACCGGGAACCTGATTGTAGGGGATCGCTTCATCGTAGGTATGAAGGTATTTACGCGTCTGACCGTGACCATGTAGGCCATATTCGATAAACGATTGTTCCAGCAGGCTGAAATCATTCGCTTCCGGGCCGAAATAGCTGATGTGTCGCCCTAAATCACGCGCTTTGCGGATCGCCATGTCCATTTCCGGGCGGGTATAGCGGTGAAAGCTGTCGCCTTCCAACTGGGCTGCTCGTAGATCAAACTGCTGGAAAATCTTACGAAAGGCCAGACTGGTTGTCGTGGTACCTGCTCCGCTGGAGCCGGTAACCGCAATAATCGGATGCTGATGTGACATAAGGCGCGTGACTCCGTGATCGCGATGCCACATAGGCTGAAGCCTGTGTGCATCCTCAAAAAAGACGTAATGGTTCCCATTGTTAGCATGTTTGGCGTGCGCTTTCACGCCTTTCGCCATGATCAATAAGGGGCATGCCCTCCGGCATTGAGCTGGCCGCGTGGCATAATATTGAGGGTTTCATGTAACTCAGACCACACCAAAACTACGTCGCCAGATTGGAGTTGGCTACGGATATCTTCCACTTTCTGTGCCAGCGAGCGCTCCTGTTCGCCGTAATCAGTGCCTTCGCGCAGCACGAACGATTCGATGATGTTATCCAGCGTTTCTGGATCGAGCTGTTGCCAGGGAATAATCACGCTATGTTTCCTGAGTAAAAGGGTTCCTGGGTCAAAAGGGTTCCTAGAGAAGAATCGGTGGCGTAGTCCAAAAATGGGCTAAGCCAGTTGGGAATGCGCTGTTCCAGCCACATTTCCGGTTTCAATAACGTACCACTGACGAAGCCAACGTGCCCACCATGTTCCGTTAGCTGATACTCAATATTAGACGGTAACTGCGACAGATCGGGAATCACCTCCGGCGTCATGAAAGGATCGTCTTTCGCGTGGATGATCAGCAGCGGTTTGCGTATTTGAGGTAACAGCGGCAGAGCGCTACAGCGTCGATAGTAGTCAGCCGCATCGTGAAAGCCGTGGATACGTGAGGTAATGACGTCATCAAACTCGCGTAACTGACGGATTTTCTTCAACTGCGGCAACTGAATCGGCAGCGTGTCCGGGTAGGCGGCCAGCTTGCGTCCCGCGTTTTGTTTCAACAGACGCAGCAGGTAGTGCTGATAGATGCGGGAGAAACCTTGTTCCATCCGACGGCTACAGGGTTCGAGCATCAAGGGGGCGGAAACGATGACCGCAGCGGACAAGGAACAGGCTTCACCCTGCTGGCCGAGCAGGTAGGCCAGCATGTTGCCGCCGAGAGAAACGCCGATGGCGGCGGTAGGAGCCTCGCCCAGCGTCTCCTGCATCCAGTGCAGGAAATAGCCGGCATCGCTGGTTTCTCCAGAGTGATAAATACGCTTCATCCGGTTGGGCTTACCGCTGCACCCGCGAAAATGCATGATGACGGCCAGCCAACCGCGCTGTTTGCAGGCATGAAGCAGGCCGTGGGCATAGGGGCTATGGAAGCTGCCTTCCAAGCCGTGAAACAGCACCACGCGCGGTTTATGCCTCGCCTGCTCGGGCGCCTCGCTCCATGCCAGATCGACGAAATCGCCGTCCGGTAATTCGAGCGCTTGCCAGACTGGTAAAAACTGCGCGTGACGGCGAATCAGGCGCGGTAATAGCGTTTGCAGATGCGGATTATGCGCGCCGCTCAGCGGGCGAAAATGGTCATGCATAAAGAATATGAAAATCTTGTTGTCGGCTCTTGTACGATCAATATCACACTGTTAGCTTCAATGCTGCCAGTTGGTACGACATTTGGGTCAGGAGCGCCCACAAATAATGGAACTGAGTTTATTTCTTTCGATGTTGGGCTTTTTGTGGGTAGCGGCCATCACACCGGGGCCGAATAATATGCTGTTGACCACCTCGGGCGCGAATTTTGGCTTTATGCGTTCACTGTGGTTGATGGTCGGTATTATGCTGGGCATGCAGAGCATTCTGCTGCTGGTCGCATTCGGCGTCGGTGGTTTGATTCTGATTTATCCTTCGCTGCACTTTGTCCTGAAAGTCCTCGGTAGCGCCTATCTGCTTTGGCTGGCGTGGAAAATCGCCACGGCGGCTTACGAACGGCTGGAGACGTCCGTTGCACCGCCTCAGCCGATCCGACTTTATCAGGGGTGGTTACTGCAATTTCTGAACCCGAAAGCGTGGCTCATGGCGCTGGGTGCGGTTGCCAGCTTTAGTCTGGCGGGTGAAGGTTATAACCATTCTGTGATCGCGATAAGCATCGGCATTGTGCTGGTGAATTTGGTTTCCGGCGTCATCTGGCTTGGGTTTGGTACGATGATTGGGCGACTGCTGCGCAGTAAGAAAGCGTGGATTATCTTCAACGTGTCAATGGGGCTGCTGACTGCCGCCTGTGTGCTGTTGATTTGGCATTAGTGCTGAACTGATGCTGATGAGGCCGCGAGCGGTTTACCGCTCGCGACGCTTTTCAGACGAGAGATATCAAAGTTACTCGCTCTGCATCATCTGCTCTAACTGTTCCTGTGCGTCTAGCCAGGACAGCTCTGTTTCTTCCAGATCGATTTTGACTTTGGTTTGCTGTTGCAGGCAGTCGGTGAGTTCGGCTTTGCGGCTGATATCGTAGATTGCACTGTCCGCCAGTTTGGCTTCAAGTGTGGCCAGCGCTTCACCCAGCTTTTCCATCTGCTGCTCAAGCTTGGTTATCTGCTTACGCAGCGGCTGAGTTTGTGTTCTCAACTCGGCTTCGCGACGTTTCTGATCTTTTCTACCCTGCGCACTGTTGGCGGCATTCTCTTTTGGCGTTTCATCGGCCGCATTTTCCTGACGTTGCAGGCCAACCAGCCACTGTTGGTAGTCTTCCAAATCACCGTCGAACGGTTCGACTTTCTGGTCGTGTACCAGATAGAGATCGTCAGTGGTCGAACGGATCAGGTGTCGATCGTGCGAGACGACAACCAGCGCGCCTTCAAAATCGATTAACGCTTCGGTTAGTGCCTGACGCATATCCAGATCGAGGTGGTTGGTCGGTTCGTCGAGCAGCAGGAGATTCGGACGCTGCCAGACGATCAGCGCCAGCACCAGACGGGCTTTTTCGCCGCCGGAGAAGCGCTCGGTGATTTCGGTGACTTTGTCACCCTGAAAACCGAAGCCGCCGAGGTAGTCGCGCAGTTGCTGTTCCGTTTCCCGTTCTGCCAGACGCACCAGATGTTGCAAGGGGGACTCGTCCGCACGCAGAAACTCTAGCTGATGCTGGGCGAAGTAGCCGAGCTTAACGCCTTTCGCTAGCCCGATTTCCCCTTTCAGCGGGGCAAGTGTGCCCGCAAGCAGCTTGATCAGCGTGGATTTACCCGCACCGTTATGGCCGAGCAATCCGATGCGGGAACCTGGCACTAAATTGAGTTTGATGGATTCGAGAATCAGCTTGTCGTTGTAGCCAGCACTGACCTTTTCCATCTTCATGAGTGGATTGGGCAACGATTCCGGCGCGCGAAAGCTGAAGCGGAAAGGGTTATCGACATGCGCTGGCGCAATCATCTCCATGCGTTCCAGCATTTTTATCCGGCTTTGCGCCTGTTTGGCTTTGGTCGCTTGCGCACGGAACCGATCAATATAGTGTTGCAGATGCGCGACGCGCTCCTGCTGGTGCTCATAGAGCGATTGCTGTTGTGCGAGGCGGGTGGCGCGCTGGCGTTCAAACGAGGAGTAGTTGCCGGTGTACTCGTTGAGCGACTGCTGTTCGATGTGCAGAATCTTGGTCACCACCGGATCGAGGAAGTCACGGTCGTGCGAGATCAATACCAGCGTGCCGGCGTAGTTTTTCAGCCATTTTTCCAGCCAGATGACCGCATCCAAATCGAGGTGGTTGGTTGGTTCGTCCAGCAACAGCAGGTCTGAACGACAGATCAGCGCCTGTGCCAGATTCAGGCGCATCCGCCAGCCGCCGGAAAAGGCACTGACAGGTTGTTGCAACTGTGGCTGAGAAAACCCTAATCCACTGAGCAGACTTGACGCTCTGGCTTGTATCGTCCAGGCCTGAATGGCATCCAGCTTGCCGTGCAGGGTGGCAATAGCGTTGCCGTCGTTCTCTTCGTTGGCGGTTTGCAACGCAGCTTCCAACTGGCGAAACTCGCGGTCACCGTCAATCACGTAGTCCAGCGCAGGTTTGTCCAATGCCGGTGTTTCCTGGTTGACCCAGGCCAGTGACCAGTTTTGCGGGAATGTCGCGCTACCGCCATCGGCGCTGATTTCACCTTTCAGTAATGACAGCAGCGTAGATTTACCACAGCCGTTTTTGCCAACCAGACCGACTTTCTGGCCGGGATTAACCGTTGCTGTCGCGTTGTCGATTAGAACGCGTACACCACGTCGAATTTGCAGCGAAGAGAAAACAATCATAAAGCGCCGTATGTTCAGAGTATGTTAAATTATGGACATATCAGGACACGCGGTGTCCTGTTTTTAGTCGTTGCGCTGCATGGTAACGGAAAACGATTATCATGACGACGCTTTGGAGGGGAATGATGTCGCAGCCACCGAAGATTTTGCTGCTGTATGCCCATCCGGAACCACAGGACTCGGTAGCAAACCGCGTCTTATTGCAACCGGCGCAGCAGTTGGCAAATGTAACCGTGCACGATCTTTATGCACACTATCCTGATTTCTTTATCGATATTCATCACGAACAACAGTTGCTGCGCGAGCATCAGATCATTGTTTTCCAACACCCGTTTTACACCTATAGCTGCCCGGCGTTACTGAAAGAGTGGCTCGATAGGGTGTTATCCCGTGGTTTTGCCAATGGGATTGGCGGCAATGCGCTGGCGGGCAAATACTGGCGTTCGGTGATTACGACCGGTGAACCGGAAGATGCTTATCATGCTGATGGTAACAACCGCTACCCGATGGAAGATTTGCTACGCCCGTTTGAGCTGACGGCCGCCATGTGTCGTATGCACTGGATGCGCCCCATGATTGTTTACTGGGCACGTCGTTTACAGCCCGATGTGTTATCGAGTCAAGCCAGAGCTTACGGTGAATGGCTCTCCTCACCTTTATCTGAAGAGGAACGCTAATATGGAGAGTTCTGCGCTACTGACCGCCGGAGTCTTGTTTTTGTTTGTGGCGGTAGTAGCCGTACCGATCGCTGCCCGATTAGGGATTGGCGCCGTATTGGGCTATTTGATCGCCGGGATCGCCATTGGCCCTTGGGGGCTCGGCTTTATTCGTGACGTGGACGCTATCCTGCACTTCTCGGAGCTGGGTGTGGTTTTCCTGATGTTTATCATCGGCCTGGAGCTGAATCCGGCCAAGCTCTGGACGCTGCGTCGTTCGATCTTCGGCGTTGGGGCGGCGCAGGTTGGCCTGAGTGCGCTGATTCTCGGTGGGGCATTATATCTGACAGACTTCTCGTGGCAGTCAGCGTTGATTGGTGGCGTGGGGCTGGCGATGTCGTCAACAGCCATGGCGCTGCAACTGATGCGCGAGAAAGGCATGAATCGCAGTGAGTCCGGGCAGCTTGGCTTCTCTGTCCTGCTGTTTCAGGATCTGGCCGTTATCCCTGCGTTGGCGTTGATTCCGATTCTGGCGGGTGTGCAGGGGGATTTCGGCGATTGGGAGCGGATCGGGCTTAAAGTTGCCGCGTTCCTCGGCATGTTAATCGGTGGCCGCTATCTGGTGCGTCCGCTGTTTCGTTTTATTGCGGCATCTGGCGTGCGCGAAGTATTCACTGCTGCCGCGCTGTTGCTGGTGCTCGGTTCTGCGTTGTTTATGGAAGCATTAGGGCTTTCCATGGCGTTAGGCACTTTTATCGCTGGTATTCTGCTGGCGGAAAGTGAGTACCGGCATGAACTGGAAATTGCGATTGAGCCGTTCAAAGGTTTACTGCTTGGGCTGTTCTTCATCTCCGTGGGGATGGCGCTGAATCTCGGCATCCTCTATACCCACATCGTAAAGATTATGGTTGCGGTATTGGTGCTGGTGGCAGTGAAAGCGGCGGTACTTTATTTCCTTGCGCGGATTAACCGAATGCGCCGCTCCGAGCGCTTGCAGTTTGCCGGTGTGCTGAGTCAGGGCGGCGAGTTCGCTTTCGTGCTGTTTTCCGCCGCGGCTTCATTCAACGTATTGAAAGGTGAACAGTTGCCGCTGTTGCTGGTGACGGTGACGCTATCGATGATGACGACGCCTTTGCTGATGCAGGTGATTGACCGCATTCTGGCGCGTCGTTATAACGTGCAGGACGTGCCGGATGAGAAGCCGTATGTTGAAGACGACGAGCCGCAGGTCATTGTGGTGGGCTTCGGACGTTTTGGACAGGTGATCAGCCGCTTGCTTATGGCGAACAAAATGCGGATTACGGTTCTTGAGCGCGATATCAGTGCCGTCAGCCTGATGCGTAGCTATGGCTATAAGGTTTATTATGGTGATGCCACGGAGCTGGAACTGCTGCGTTCGGCGGGAGCGGACAAAGCGCGATCGATTGTGATCACCTGTAATGCGCCGGAAGATACGATGGAAATCGTACATCTGTGTCAGCAGCATTTTCCAAATCTGGAGATTCTGGCACGGGCGCGTGGTCGTGTTGAAGCCCATGAACTGCTGCAAACCGGTGTGAAACATTTCTCGCGTGAAACCTTTTCCAGCGCGCTGGAGCTGGGGCGGAAAACACTGGTGACGCTCGGTATGCACCCCCACCAGGCGATGCGGGCGCAACAGCACTTTCGCCGTCTGGATATGCGCATGCTGCGCGAGCTGATGCCGCAGTTGACGGGGGATGTCGCACAAATTTCCCGTGTGAAAGAGGCGCGCCGTGAACTGGAGGATATTTTCCAGCGCGAAATGCTGCGTGAGCGCCGTCGGCCCAGTGTGTGGGATGAGGACGACGAGTAAGAATCAATAACGCCTACTGGATAAGTTCTTGGATACAGGTTCTGTAATGGATAATGGGAGCGAGCATGCGTAAACGTTTTATTGCCGGGGCGGTGTGCCCGACGTGTCAGGCGCAGGACACGCTAGCGGTTGGACGAGAAGATGACGTTGAGGTGGTGGTGTGCGTAAAGTGCGGATATCGCCAGAGTCGGGCAGATGAACCCATGACAGCACCTGCCCCGCAGGCTAGCGATATTATCGGGATCTTCCGGCCAGAATGAGGGATGAGAGTCATGGTGGCATTGTCACCAACTGTTGACGTTTTTTGATTCCAGACGGTACATAGGGACATTTTTCAGCTACAATTTGCGCCAGTTTGATTTCCAACGGTAGGAGATATCATGAAAGTAGCAAAAGATCTGGTGGTCAGCCTGGCCTATCAGGTACGTACAGAAGACGGTGTTTTGGTTGATGAGTCTCCGGTGAGCGCGCCGTTGGACTATCTGCATGGTCACGGTTCCCTGATTTCAGGTCTGGAAACTGCGTTGGAAGGCCGTGAAGCTGGCGAAACGTTTGATGTGAACATTGGTTCCAGCGACGCTTACGGCAACTATGACGAGAATCTGGTTCAACGCGTACCGAAAGATGTCTTTATGGGCGTTGACGAATTGCAAGTTGGCATGCGTTTTCTGGCTGAAACCGATCAGGGTCCTGTTCCGGTTGAAATCACTGAAGTTGAAGACGACCACGTTGTTGTCGACGGCAACCACATGCTGGCAGGTCAAAACCTGAGCTTCCATGTTGAAGTGATTGCTATTCGCGAAGCGACGGAAGAAGAATTGGCGCACGGTCACGTTCATGGCGAACACGATCACGAACACGGTGACGGCTGCTGTGGCGGTCATGGCCATGACCACGATCATGACCATGATCACCAACACGGTAAAGGCGGCTGCGGCGGCCACGGTGGATGCGGTTGCCACTAATTACACTAATTAGTTGTAGCGCATAAAAAAAACCTCAGGTTGATGAATGTCACCTGAGGTTTTTTTATATCTTGCTGGTAGTGAATCTCGGTATGGTAGGCCTCAGTAATGCGGCGGCGGCGTTTCTTCTGACTGAGGAGCAACGAGCGACGTTTGCTGGTTGCGCAGTCTGTCGGTGAGTAGACGAACGTGCTCACGCAGGCGGCTAATTTCTCGCTCGTGTTGAATGACTGTTTGGTTAAGGTCTTCTATGGTTAATTCCTGAAAGGCCTGTCGGCTTTCCAACTGTTCAAGCCGTTCTTCAAGTGCTGATGATGACATCGGTATTCCCCTTACTTCTTGTTACCTGCGAGTTTGTCAGAAAGCGGAAACTTCTGGTAGTAAAAACGGTCGCAGTAGGGCGCAATGCAGTATCCGAAATGGGGCATATCGTTGCCAGATGGCCTCGGGGCGATACAAATGATGTCGGAAAAGCTTCCTGACGTTTTTTATCAAAGGATTGTCGAGTGCGTCGTTGTGTTGTCTTCGTCCGCACAGTTATAGTAGGCGCGAATTTATTTTAATGATGGCTGGAGCGCGTCGCTCCAGATGCTGGAGAAATGGATGAAATCACTGTTTAAAGTAACGCTGTTAGCAACAACGATGGCTCTGGCTCTGAACGCAGGCCAGGTTCTGGCGGCAGACAAGGCGCAGGCATCTGATAATACTGCGGCAGCCAAATTCAAAAACGATGAGCAGGCAGCGGCTTATGCGTTAGGTGCTTCTTTAGGGCGTTATATGGATAACTCTCTGAAAGAACAAGAAAAATTAGGCATAAAACTGGATAAAGATCAGTTGATTGCTGGCGTGCAAGATGCGTTTGCTGACAAGAGCAAGTTGACTGACGAAGAAATTGAGAAAACGCTGCAAGGTTTTGAAGGCAAAGTGAAAGCTGCTGCTGAAGGCAAAATGAAGCAAGATGCGAAAGATAATGCGGACAAAGGCACCAAGTATCTTGAAACCTTCGCTAAAGAAAAAGGCGTGAAGAAAACGGCATCTGGCCTTCTGTACCAGGTTGAGAAAGAAGGTAGCGGTAGCGCGCCGAAAGACAGCGATACCGTAGTCGTTAACTACAAAGGTACGCTGGTTGACGGTAGCGAGTTTGACAACTCCTACAAACGTGGCGAGCCGCTTTCTTTCCGTCTGGACGGCGTCATCCCAGGTTGGACTGAAGGTCTGAAGCACGTTAAGAAAGGTGGCAAAATCAAGCTAGCTATCCCACCAGCGCTGGCCTATGGCGAAAACGGCGTGCCTGGCATTCCAGCTAACTCTACGCTGGTGTTTGACGTTGAGCTGTTGGACATTAAATCTGAAGCTGATCTGAAAGCCGCAGATGATGCGAAAGCTGAAAAACCAGCCGCCGCAGAGAAAACCGCTAAATAAGTATCGCTATTATGGTGATATGACCGCAGGCCTGGCCTGCGGTTTTTTTGTGTTTCACAATCACTTCCCTGCGATCAAATCCTTTTTCCAGCTAATCGTCTTTCAATGACGCTTATCTCCAGTCTGACAGATATTTTCCAACTGACCGTGACGGCTCGGCTTATACCTATTACTCAATGCTTACCACCTATGAGCGGCACAGTGCACGTAGCACCTTTGCCAGCGTCTTGACGGCAATTTCCAGTTCATGCGGAGCGTGGGCAGCAAATCCCATAAGGAAACCTGCTTTATGCTGACCCGACGTATGCAGCGCCGTCAGTCCCAGTAGATCGATACCGGCTCGACGTGCGGATTCCACCGCATCGTGTTCAGGAATATCACGGATGAAGATGCAGGGCATCTGCATGCCTCCTGTCGGCACCCGTGGTTCTACGAAATCAGCCAGATGCTGACGAACCAGTTGTACCAGCACATCGCGACGTGCCGCATAAATGGTGCGCATCGTGCGTACATGAGCACCAAAATGGCCGCCTTCGATGAAGCGTGCCAGCGTGAGTTGTGGGATCGGTGCGCTGTGTCCATCCATCAAGGTGCGGCCCACGGTCATCGGTGCGACCAACTGTGGCGGCAGTACCATGTAGCCGATGCGTAGGCCGGGGAACAGTGATTTGGTGAAAGTGCCGATATAGATCGTGCGATCGTGCGGATCGAGTCCCTGCACGCAGGCGGTAGGTTTGCCCGCGTAGTGAAACTCGCTGTCGTAATCGTCTTCAATAATCCAGTTCTGGTGCTGCCAGGCCCATTCGATAACCGCGAGCCTTCGATCCAACGTCAGAGTCGCACCGGTAGGAAACTGGTGTGAGGGAGTCAGGAACACGGCTTTCGCGGACGCATTGTGTTCGCCGCTTGCTTCAAGCAAGCGATCGACTTGCAACCCATTGGCATCTAATGGTATCGGCACACAAGCAAGCCCGGCAGCCTCGAATGCCTTACGGGCACCGTGGTACACAGGATCTTCAAGGAAGATCCTGTCGCCAACATCCATCAGCACATTCGCGCACAGGGTTAGCGCTTGCTGGGAACTGGTCAACACTAACACGCGGTCGGGTGTGGCGCGGGCTCCGCGTTCGAGATTGACGTAATCTGAGATGGCTCGTCTCAGCACTTCCATACCCTGCGGCGGGCTGTGTAGCAGCGCCTGTGTGCCATGCTCTTTTAGCACCTGCCGTTCCAGTCGCTCCCACGTCTGGAGGGGAAAGGTGCGTGTTTCCGGTACGCCGGGCGCAAACGCGCGCGGTATGATGAAATCACGCACCCCACCATTCTGGAACATGGCGCTGCCGCGCTGGCTGAGACGTAGCTCTGTTTTGCTAGTGCCGACTTTCCGAGCTTTGCCACGTCCTGACAGGCGTTTTGCCTGCTCGGACACGAAACTGCCGCTGCCAACGCGACGCTCAATGAACCCTTCGGCATGTAGTTGGCTGTAAGCCGATTCGACCGTATCACGCGATACTCCCAGTGATGTAGCCAGCGCGCGCGATGCAGGCAAGGATTTCCCTACGTCGAGAATGCCATCAAGGATGAGCTGGCGAATCGCCCGCTGGATACGAGCATGCAGGGGCAACGTGCCGTGTGCGGGATCGCCAATCCAGGCTTTGACAGATTCAAGTTGGGCATGTTTGAACAATTGGTCTGCCTCTTATAAAGAAAATGGTGGGGAACATCCGGCTATTTTAAATCTATAAATACGTTTCACAATCCATTCATCCTCTTCATCAGGAGTTAGGCTGATGCCGATATTTTCCGATACACCGACTCGCCATGACAGCCACGGTCGCTACCCTGAAGCTGCCACGGTTGAAGATTTCCAACGTAATCTGGCTGCGGTACAGATGCGTATCGCGGCGGCCTGCCATCGTGTCGGCCGCGATCCTGCCACCGTGCGCTTACTGCCAGTCAGCAAGACTAAACCAGAAAATCGCCTGCGTATGGCCTATATGGCAGGTTGCCGGATAGTGGGTGAGAACAAGGTGCAGGAGGCAAACCGTAAATGGGAAGCGATGCAGGACTTGGCTGACTTACAGTGGTCGGTCATTGGCCACTTGCAAACCAACAAGGCTAAGCTGGTGGCACGCTTCGCTAGCGAATTTCAGGCATTGGATAGCCTGCGACTAGCTGAAGCGTTAGATCGTCGCTTGCATGTTGAAGGGCGCTCGCTGGATGTCTTCGTGCAGGTTAACACCTCCGGTGAGGCCAGTAAGTACGGCCTGTCGCCTGAAGATGTTCCCGCTTTTATTCAGGCGCTTCCCGCATTCCCTGCGCTACGTGTGCGTGGGCTCATGACGCTGGCGCTGTTTTCCAACGAGGCTGAACGTGTGCGTCAGTGTTTTATTCGACTGCGTAACCTGCGCGACCGGTTGCAGCAAAACGCGCCTGCTGGCATCGGGCTGGATGAATTATCTATGGGAATGTCCGGCGATTTTGAGATCGCGATCGAGGAAGGTGCCACTGTCGTACGCGTCGGTCAGGCGATCTTCGGTGCACGCCCTTTGCCGGATAGCTACTACTGGCCTGATGAAACCACCACAGAAGTACATCTTTAAAAAAACCAACGATTAACGCATAGGATGATGCCCATGTATGACACCTCTTTTACGCTTACCGACTTCGACCCTGAGTTGGCCGATGCCATTTTGCATGAAGAACACCGTCAGGAAACCCACGTTGAACTCATCGCTTCAGAGAACTATGCCAGCCCGCTGGTGATGGCGATCCAGAATTCCGTCTTCACCAACAAATATGCAGAAGGTTACCCCGGCAAGCGCTACTACAGCGGCTGCGAGTATGTAGACGTAGCCGAACGCCTGGCTATCGAGCGGGTTAAAGCGCTGTTTGACTGCGATTACGCTAACGTTCAGCCCCATGCCGGCGCTCAGGCTAATACGGCCGTGTTTCTGGCACTGACTAACCCCGGTGACACCGTGATGGGGATGAATCTGGCTCAAGGTGGGCATTTGACTCACGGTAATCCCTCCAACTTCTCTGGTCGCCATTACAAGATCGTACCTTATGGTCTTGACCCTGAAACAGGGCTTATCGACTATGACGAAATGGAGCGTATTGCCTTGGAAACCCGGCCAAAAATGTTAATAGGCGGGTTCTCTGCCTATTCACGTCACAAGGACTGGGCGCGCATGCGCACGATTGCTGACAAAGTGGGAGCTATCTTCTGGGTGGATATGGCGCATGTGGCTGGCTTAGTGGCAGCAGGTGAGTACCCGACTCCGCTCCCTCACGCGCATGTTGTGACGAGTACAACGCATAAGACCCTGCGCGGCCCGCGTGGTGGAATTATTTTGGCCAAAGGACAGAGTGAAGATTTTTACAAAAAGCTCAACGCAGCCGTGTTCCCCGGTATTCAGGGCGGCCCGCTGATGCATGTTATTGCCGCCAAAGCGATAGCCTTCAAGGAAGCGTTGCGCCCTGAGTTCACGGTTTATCAGCGTCAGGTTGTGGCTAACGCCAGGGCAATGGCGCGTATTATCCAATTGCGGGGTTACAAGATTGTCTCCGACGGCACCGACAACCATTTACTGCTGATCGACCTGTCCGCTAAGCCCTATACCGGTAAGGAGGCCGACGCCGCGCTGAGCGAGGCTTATATCACGACAAATAAGAATTCGGTGCCTAACGACCCGCGTTCACCTTTTGTTACTTCAGGCTTGCGTATTGGTACGCCAGCCGTCACAACGCGTGGTTTCGGTGTGGCAGAGTGCGAGCAATTGGCGGGATGGCTATGTGATGTGCTGGATGGACTGGGTGCCGGGAATGAGGAATTAACGGCGATACGCGATCGCGTTCGTGAGCAAGTGGTAGCACTGTGCCGCCGCTATCCTGTGTATCAATAAGGGGATAAGGCTTCTGCACAGGGATGTGCCGTCGCGGTGCTATTTTGACGTAGATCTTCTAGTAGTGTTCTTCAGGCTACATCTGGGTAGTTGTCAGGCGTGGTTAGTACCACTCGCGCGAGTGCGCCAGGACCTTGCGGCCGATTACTGAGGAAAAATTTCCCATTGTGCAACTGAGCAATGCGCGTCACGATGCTAAGCCCAAGGCCGATACCGCCATAGCGACTGTCCATGCGAACAAACGCCTTACTTAATTCACCCACTTTGCTTTCATCGATACCTTGCCCTTCATCTTCGATTTGTAGTTCAACATGTTGTTGGGTGTTAAGGCTCACGGTAATCTGGCTTGTTTCCGGGCTATAGCGATAGGCATTTTCTACCAGATTGCGTAACAGCAATTGTAGCAACGTGGCATCACCGTGGAGAGTGACATCTTCCTGCGGTAATACCCATTTCAGCCTTTGCTGGCGCTTTTGCAGCATTTCAGCCAGTTCATCCTGCATGGGAAAAATAACGTCTTTCAGGAATGCGACATTCTCGTGGTGGCCTGCTGAAAATTCTTGTCCGACACGCGCAAGCAGTAAGAGTTGTTCCACCGTTTTCACCATCTTATCAATCCGTTTGATGAGTGAGCTACAGTCAATCTGATGCTGTTGCTGGTGTAATTCAAGATGCAGCCGGATGCCGGCTAGCGGAGTGCGTAACTCATGGGCGACATCGGCAGTAAATTGCCTGTCGCGTTTCAACGTTTCGTCTAAGCGTTGAAAAAGCTGGTTGATGGTATGGGTGACCGCGGCGATTTCTTTAATGTCACTCTGCTGTGGCAGCGGCTCCAGATTTTCAGCCGTGCGATCCTGCAACTCTTCCTGAAGACGGGAAAGCGGGCGGGTAATCCAACTGACTGCCTGAAAACACATGAGCAACGTCAGGATGACCATCACCAGACTTGGGATGCTGAGAGAGGCGATCGCCTCATTAATCTCTTGATCGATCTGCATGTTCTGGGCGGCTGCGCTCAGGGACTTATCAACCAGCAGGCCGATTTGTTCTTCGCTTTCGTGCCAGAGCCAGAATACGCTGATCATCTGGCAGACGAGGAGAATGCCGCCCAGCGCCAGCACTAAACGGCGGCGCATGCTGGTGACGGCTTCGGAGTCGCCCTTCATGGTTGTTCCCCTTTGGTCAGCAGGTAGCCAAATCCTCGCAGAGTTCGGATCCGGTCTTTCCCTATCTTTTGACGCAGATTGTGGATATGTACCTCAAGCGAATTCGAGGACGGGTCGTCGTTCCAGGCATAAATATCCTGATGTAGAAGTTCTCGGTGTACCTGAGAACCGGCTTTCAACATCAGGCGGGAAAGTATCGCAAACTCTTTTGGCGTCAGCACTACCGGCTTTTCGTCCAGCAGCACCTGTTGGTTGTTTAAATCCAACGTAATGTTGTCGACCTGTATCTTGCTGTTGCTCGACCCCTGATTGCGGCGAATCAGCGCGCGTACTCGCGCCTGTAATTCCGTCAGTGCAAAAGGCTTGGCGAGATAATCGTCTGCGCCAACATCCAATCCGCTGACGCGATCGTCGACCTTATCCCGCGCCGTTAAGATGAGCACGGGATGCTGATAATTGTTCTTACGCCAGCGGGATAGTAGGGCGAGGCCGTCGTCGTCCGGCAAGCCAAGATCGAGGATCACCAGACTGTAGTGTGCGCTGCCGATGAGCGCATCCGCTTCTTTGGCCGTGCCTGCGCAATCGCAGGCATAGCCTTCATGACTCAGCGCCAATAATAATCCCTCTTGCAGCAGCTTATCGTCTTCAACAATCAATAATTTCATGTTGCCTTATCCCTGCATGGCTGAAGGATATCAAGCTGAGGCTGATATTCTTTCGTAGCGATAGTAAACATCCCCAGTATGGTATGGAAAAGATTATCTTGCGAGTAATCCTGCTGCTTCGCACTCTGACGCAGACAGGTGTCCTGAATCGCCTGTTGCTGTTGGTAACCCGTTGATAACCAAATCAACATTGGCACATGTGTTTGCTGTTTGGGCGCAATAGAGTAGGGCATGCTGTGCAGGTAGATACCGTTCTCGCCTAACGACTCTCCGTGGTCAGATAGGTAAACCAGTGAAGTATTAAATTTATCCTGATGCTGTTTCAGTAAATTGATCGTCTTATCCAGAAAAAAATCGACATACAGGATCGTGTTGTCATACGTGTTAGTCAGCGCTTCCTGCGTACAGGTTTGAATCTGATTGGTATCACAGGTTGGGGTAAATTTCTTAAAGGCGTCAGGGTAACGTTGGTAATAGCTCGGGCCGTGGCTGCCTATCGTATGTAATACAATAATCCCGTCGTTGTCGAGCTTGTTAATATAGTCTTCTACACCGTGGAATAACGCTTCATCGTGGCATTCGCCGTTGGTGCATAGCCCTGGTAGTTTCAGCGATGTCACATCAACCGTTGGTACACGGGTACAGACATCTTTGCAACCGCCGTCATTTTCCTGCCAGAGCACGTTAACCTTTGCCCGTTGTAATATATCCAGCAGCCCTTCTTGATGGCTGGCTACGTCACCATTAAAGCTTTGGCGCGGCATGTTAGAAAACATGCAGGGAACGGAAACGCCTGTTGATGTGCCACATGATGACGTGTTTTCAAAATAAACCACGTTGTCCTTTGCCAGTAGCGGATTGGTTTCCTTCCCATAGCCTCCCAGTGAAAAGTTTTGTGCACGCGAGGTTTCTCCCACGACCAGAATAACCAGATTCCTTTTTGCCGTTGGGGACGGTGGCGAAACCTTGTGGGCATCCAGGCCAATCTGCTCCAGGGGTAAATTAGCTAGCGCGCTATGCTTATGGTAGGACAGGCTGGCTGCCACAATATTGCTGGGCGTAATCGCTTTTACCAACTCTTTGTTATTACGCATGAATGAGGCGTAATCTTTATAAAAGAAGGCCGCGACAGATAAAATAGCGAATAACGAAATAATGACGCTGAGAACGCGCATGCCGATATAGAGGGTTGTCGGTTTGGCGGGCTTTATTTTTATCCAGATAGCGAGCGCGGCGGGAATGACGCCAATAAAGAATACCCAAGCGACAAGCTGCGGCGTAAGCAGTGAGAAGGACTCGCTGGCCGTAGTTTCCAAAATATTCTGGATCATGGTGCGGTCAATGATAATGCCGTAGTTCAGCATAAAATATTGTGCGGCGGCACCGGACAGTAAGAAAAAAACGATGACGGCCTTACGCAGATAAGGGACGGCCAGCAGCGTGAAAATAATATTCAGCACCGCGAAAATCACCACCGGCATGCTGAGAAAGAAGAGGAGCGTGCTCCAGTCTGTCATATCCATCAGTTGCAGCGCCTGACGGTAGTAGGCGATGTTCTGGGCCAGGGTAATGAAGGCAGAAAATATCAGCACGAACGTGATGCTGTTCAGGTGTGGCCTGCCCATCGATATTAGATTTTTCATACACGTCTCTCGTGATTTCCATTATGGAGAGGAAAGAAGACGCAGACTCTAGCGAGGTTAAATTAATGCAACCTTAAGAGGGGAACCGTGAAATTCAGGGACGAGAGTGTGGACATTTGCTAGACTATGTCCCCTGTCAATATAAAATAAATATATCCGCCATATTTCAAGCTGCTTGTGCGTTAGCCGCCTTCACGCAACTCGAATTATTTAGGGGATAGATGACGTTGAGGGTGGTGTTTGCCATGTCTAATTCGCTTGTATCTGGCGAATCTTATGAGCTTGATTTACTGGATGAACGGCCGTTCAGTCAAACGGACTATGAGATCCTGAAATCGTATGAAGCTGTGGTTGATGGCTTAGCCATGTTGATTGGCGAGCATTGTGAGATTGTATTGCACTCGCTTGAGGATCTTAAATGTTCCGCTGTGCGTATTGCGAATGGGGAACATACTGGCAGGAAGATTGGCTCGCCGATTACGGATCTGGCATTGCGTATGCTGCATGACATGGCTGGTGAAGATAGCAGCGTGTCGAAAGCCTATTTTACCCGTGCAAAAAGCGGCGTGTTGATGAAATCAGTGACGATTGCGATCCGTAATCGCGATCAGCGCGTGATTGGGTTGCTGTGTATTAACATGAATCTGGACGTACCTTTCTCCCAGATTGTGCAGACTTTTATTCCACCTGAAACGCATGACGTTGCCTCTTCCGTCAACTTCGCATCATCTGTCGACGACCTGGTTGCACAAACGCTGGAATTTTCCATTGAGGAAGTCAATGCGGACCGCAACGTCTCTAATAATGCCAAAAACCGCCAAATCGTACTGAGCCTGTACGAGAAAGGCATTTTCGATATTAAAGACGCTATCAACCAGGTCGCTGAACGTCTGAATATCTCCAAGCACACGGTTTATCTTTATATTCGTCAATTCAAAAGCGGCGACTTCAGCGGACATGAGCGTTGATGCTGAGTTATTGTTTGCTGGTGACTGGCCCGGCTTACGGCACACAGCAAGCGAGCAGCGCATTGCAGTTTGCGCAGGCGCTGTTAGCTGAGGGGCACACGCTGAAAAGTGTGTTCTTCTATCGGGAAGGCGTGCTGAATGCCAACCAACTGACATCACCCGCTAATGATGAGTTTGATCTTGTACGCGGCTGGCAACAACTGGGGTCAAAGCATCAGGTGGCGCTGAATGTGTGTGTTGCTGCCGCACTGCGCCGAGGCGTTGCCGACGCTCAGCAAGCTGCCCAACTTGGCCTTGTGGGAGCGAACCTGCAACCCGGTTTTATTCTGAGCGGGCTGGGTGAGTTGGCGCAATCGGTGCTGACCTGCGATCGGGTTATTCAGTTTTAAGGTAGCGTTATGAAGCGAGTCGCATTTGTTTTTACGCATTCTCCGCATGGAAGTGCATCCGGGCGAGAAGGGCTGGATGCGCTATTGGCGATGTCAGCACTGACGGAAGAGATTGGCGTATTTTTTGTTGGCGATGGCGTTCTCCAACTTCTGCCGCACCAACAGCCGGAAAAGATTCTGATGCGCAATTACATCGCAACGTTTGGCGTGCTGCCGTTGTACGATATCGAATGCTGCTATCTGTGCGAGACTTCCGTGCATCAGCGTGGGTTGAGTGTCGATACGGACTGGGTTTTGGATGTGGAATTATTAGCGCCAGAAGCATGGCGTAGCAAGCTGGCCGATTATCATTCCATCCTTTCATTCTAGCTGCGGGTCTTTCCATTTATGCTACATACGCTCTCAAGTTCCCCTTATCACGCTGATCTGGATACGCTTTTGCGTAGTGTGGACGAGGGGGATGCTTTGGTCTTACTACAAGATGGTGTGATTGCTGCCCTGGCTGGTGGAGACATTATTCACCGCCTTCTTGCTTCAGCAGTGTTTCTCTATGTGCTCCGACCTGATACTGAGGCAAGGGGCATGACTGAACAAATTTCAAACAATGTGGCCCTCATTGACTATAATAAATTTGTTCAACTGACAGTGGAACACCCTCAGCAACTCGCGTGGTAACGCCGATTTTTTGTATATTTCTTGACTCCTTCCACTGCCAGCCCTAAAATTCTGCGTCCTCATACTTTGCCTTGCGCAAACATGAGGCGATTTATTACGTGTTTACGAAGCAAAACCCAGGAGCTTTTTTAATGGCAACAATTAACCAGCTGGTACGCAAACCACGCTCCCTGAAGGCTGCTAAAAGCAACGTTCCGGCGCTGGAAGCATGCCCGCAGAAACGTGGCGTATGTACCCGTGTATATACTACCACCCCTAAAAAACCGAACTCCGCACTGCGTAAAGTATGTCGTGTTCGTTTAACTAACGGTTTTGAAGTCACCTCCTATATCGGCGGTGAAGGTCATAACCTGCAGGAGCACTCCGTGATCCTGATCCGTGGCGGTCGTGTTAAAGACCTGCCAGGTGTGCGTTACCACACCGTTCGTGGCGCGCTGGACTGCTCAGGTGTTAAAGACCGTAAGCAATCCCGTTCCAAATACGGCGTGAAGAAGCCAAAGGCTTAATGGTTCTTCGTTAAGTAAGGCCAAACGTTTTAACTTAAATGTCAAACTAAACTCGTAGAGTTTTGGACAATCCTGAATTAACAACGGAGTATTTCCATGCCACGTCGTCGCGTCATTGGTCAACGTAAAATTCTGCCGGATCCTAAGTTCGGATCAGAACTGCTGGCCAAATTTGTAAACATCCTGATGGTAGATGGTAAAAAATCTACTGCTGAAGCAATCGTCTATACCGCGCTGGAGACCCTGGCTCAGCGTTCTGGTAAAGGCCATCTGGAAGCTTTTGAAGTAGCTCTGGACAACGTTCGCCCGACTGTCGAAGTTAAGTCGCGCCGCGTTGGTGGTTCTACTTATCAGGTACCAGTAGAAGTCCGTCCGGTTCGTCGTAATGCGCTGGCAATGCGTTGGATCGTAGAAGCTGCTCGTAAACGCGGTGATAAATCTATGGCTCTGCGCCTGGCGAACGAACTTTCTGATGCAGCAGAAAACAAAGGTACTGCTGTTAAGAAACGTGAAGACGTTCACCGTATGGCCGAAGCTAACAAGGCGTTCGCTCACTACCGTTGGTAATCCCTTCGTTGTAGTCATGCTAACCAAGCGGGCGCTAAAAATAGCCAACCCGCTTGGGTTAACTAAATTGAACGCCCTAGTAAATAGAGGATACAAATGGCTCGTACAACACCCATCGCACGCTATCGTAACATCGGTATCAGTGCGCACATCGACGCCGGTAAAACCACTACTACCGAACGTATTCTGTTCTACACTGGTGTAAACCATAAAATCGGTGAAGTTCATGACGGCGCAGCTACCATGGACTGGATGGAGCAGGAGCAGGAACGTGGTATTACTATCACTTCCGCAGCGACTACTGCATTCTGGTCTGGTATGGCTAAGCAGTATGAACCGCATCGCGTAAACATCATCGACACCCCAGGACACGTTGACTTCACTATCGAAGTAGAACGTTCTATGCGTGTGCTTGATGGTGCGGTAATGGTTTACTGCGCAGTTGGTGGTGTTCAGCCGCAGTCTGAAACCGTATGGCGTCAGGCAAACAAATATAAAGTTCCACGCATTGCGTTCGTTAACAAAATGGACCGCATGGGTGCGAATTTCCTGAAAGTTGTTGGTCAGATCAAATCCCGTCTGGGCGCGAACCCTGTTCCGCTGCAGTTGGCGATTGGTGCTGAAGAAGGTTTCACCGGTGTTGTTGACCTGGTGAAAATGAAAGCCATCAACTGGAATGATGCCGATCAGGGCGTGACCTTCGAATACGAAGATATCCCGGCTGATTTGCAAGATCTGGCTGAAGAATGGCACCAGAACCTAATCGAGTCCGCTGCTGAAGCTTCTGAAGAGCTGATGGAGAAATACTTGGGTGGTGAAGAACTGACTGAAGAAGAGATCAAAAAAGCTCTGCGTCAGCGTGTTCTGAACAACGAAATCATCCTGGTAACCTGTGGTTCTGCCTTTAAGAACAAAGGTGTTCAGGCGATGCTGGATGCGGTAATTGACTACCTGCCATCCCCAGTCGACGTACCTGCGATCAACGGTCTTTTGGATGACGGTAAAGACACACCGGCTGAGCGTCACGCAAGTGATGACGAGCCGTTTGCTGCACTGGCGTTCAAAATTGCTACCGACCCGTTTGTGGGTAACCTGACGTTCTTCCGCGTGTACTCCGGTGTGGTTAACTCCGGTGATACCGTACTGAACCCAGTTAAATCAGCACGTGAGCGTTTTGGTCGTATCGTTCAGATGCACGCTAACAAGCGTGAAGAGATCAAAGAAGTTCGCGCAGGCGATATCGCTGCTGCTATCGGTCTGAAAGATGTAACGACGGGTGACACCTTGTGTGATCCAGACAACGTCATCATTTTGGAACGTATGGAATTCCCAGAACCGGTAATTTCCATCGCGGTAGAACCGAAAACCAAAGCTGATCAGGAAAAAATGGGTCTGGCATTGGGCCGTCTGGCTAAAGAAGACCCGTCTTTCCGTGTATGGACTGACGAAGAATCTAACCAGACTATCATCGCTGGTATGGGTGAGTTGCACCTCGATATCATCGTTGACCGTATGAAGCGTGAGTTCAACGTTGAAGCAAACGTGGGTAAACCACAGGTTGCTTATCGTGAAGCAATTCGCTCGAAAGTTACCGATATCGAAGGTAAACACGCCAAGCAGTCTGGTGGTCGTGGTCAGTATGGTCATGTCGTTATCGATATGTACCCGCTGGAGCCGGGCTCAAATCCGAAAGGTTACGAGTTCGTCAACGACATTAAAGGTGGTGTAATTCCTGGCGAATACATCCCTGCCGTTGATAAAGGCATCCAGGAACAACTGAAAGCGGGCCCTCTGGCTGGTTACCCAGTGGTTGATCTCGGTGTGCGTCTGCACTTCGGTTCTTTCCATGACGTTGACTCCTCTGAATTGGCGTTTAAACTGGCTGCTTCTATCGCCTTTAAAGATGGCTTTAAGAAAGCGAAACCAGTTCTGCTTGAGCCGATCATGAAGGTTGAAGTTGAAACGCCGGAAGAGAACACGGGTGACGTCATCGGTGACCTTAGCCGTCGTCGTGGTATGCTGCGTGGTCAAGAATCTAACGTGACTGGCGTTGTGATTCACGCTGAAGTTCCGCTGTCTGAAATGTTCGGATACGCAACTCAACTGCGTTCTCTGACTAAAGGCCGTGCTTCTTACTCCATGGAGTTCCTGAAGTACGATGATGCGCCTAACAACGTTGCTCAGGCCGTAATTGAAGCCCGTGGTAAATAAGCCTCAGGGTTAAAACAAAATCCCGTGCTCTCTCCATAGGGGGAGAGCATTTGAGTAAGGAATATCGCCGTGTCTAAAGAAAAATTTGAACGTACAAAACCCCACGTTAACGTCGGTACTATCGGCCACGTTGACCATGGTAAAACGACTCTGACTGCTGCAATCACTACCGTTCTGGCTAAAACCTACGGTGGTAACGCACGTGCATTCGACCAGATCGATAACGCACCAGAAGAAAAAGCACGTGGTATCACCATCAACACGTCTCACGTTGAATACGATACCCCGTCTCGCCACTATGCGCACGTTGACTGCCCAGGACACGCCGACTATGTGAAAAACATGATCACCGGTGCTGCCCAGATGGATGGCGCGATCCTGGTTGTTGCTGCAACTGACGGCCCAATGCCTCAGACTCGTGAGCACATCCTGCTGGGTCGTCAGGTTGGCGTTCCTTTCATCATCGTGTTCCTGAACAAATGTGACATGGTTGATGACGAAGAACTGCTGGAACTGGTTGAGATGGAAGTGCGTGAGCTGCTGTCTCAGTACGACTTCCCAGGCGATGACACGCCGGTAATTCGTGGTTCAGCGCTGAAAGCGCTGGAAGGCGAAGCTGAGTGGGAAGCTAAAATCGTCGAACTGGCAGGCTACCTGGATTCTTATATTCCAGAACCAGAGCGTGCAATTGACAAGCCGTTCCTGCTGCCAATCGAAGACGTATTCTCCATCTCCGGTCGTGGTACTGTTGTTACCGGTCGTGTAGAGCGCGGTATTGTTAAAGTCGGTGAAGAAGTTGAAATCGTTGGTATCAAAGATACGGCGAAATCGACCTGTACTGGCGTAGAAATGTTCCGCAAATTGCTGGACGAAGGTCGTGCAGGGGAGAACGTTGGTGTTCTGCTGCGTGGTATCAAGCGTGAAGAAATCGAGCGTGGCCAGGTACTGGCTAAGCCGGGTTCAATCAAGCCGCACACCCAGTTTGAATCAGAAGTGTATATCCTGAGCAAAGATGAAGGCGGTCGTCATACTCCGTTCTTCAAAGGCTACCGTCCTCAGTTCTACTTCCGTACCACTGACGTAACGGGTACCATCGAACTGCCAGAAGGCGTAGAGATGGTCATGCCGGGCGACAACATCAAAATGGTTGTTACCCTGATCCACCCAATCGCGATGGACGATGGTTTGCGTTTCGCAATCCGTGAAGGCGGCCGTACTGTAGGCGCGGGCGTTGTTGCTAAAGTTATCGCTTAATCGCTGATAAACTCAATGCATGAAAAAGGCACTTCGGTGCCTTTTTTTACGTCTAAATAATTAAATCTAAATTGAAATAAAAATAATTCTTATTTACAATATCGGTGTTGGTTAAAAAATCGCTAGGAGCGGTTTCAAATGCTGTTTGTAGTGTCCTGAAAGGTAGCGTTAAAGACACTCGCGATAACGATGAGTCATTCTGGTATGTATGTTTGTTTATGCAACGCGATTTCTGACAAAGTCATTCGTAATGCTGTTCGTCAGCACCAGCCTCAATCTATGCAACAATTACGCAAGCTCGTTCCTATCGGGACAGATTGTGGTAAATGTATTCGTCAGGCGCGCGTCATTTTTGAGGAAGAACAAGCTAAAATTCCTGACATGTATGAAGTAGCATAAAATGTAGGGTCGTTTTTTTGACTCTCTGCTGACCAGTTCTACACTTTAAGAACTGGAGCGGAGGAGCATGTCATGAAAGGCGATAAAAAAGTCATCACATACCTGAATAAGTTATTGGGCAACGAACTGGTAGCCATTAACCAATATTTTCTTCATGCCCGCATGTTTAAAAACTGGGGCTTAACCCGTCTTAACGATCACGAGTATCATGAGTCTATTGACGAAATGAAGCATGCTGATCGCTACATCGAACGAATCCTGTTTCTTGAAGGCATCCCGAATCTACAGGATTTGGGTAAGTTAAATATTGGCGAGGATGTCGAAGAGATCTTACGTTCAGACCTTCAACTTGAATTGGATGGCGCAAAGAATTTGCGCGAAGCAATTTCCTATGCTGACTCTGTACATGACTATGTCAGCAGGGATTTAATGATAGAAATTCTTGCCGATGAAGAAGGGCACATCGACTGGCTGGAAACTGAATTAGATTTGATTTCACGTCTTGGTATACAAAACTATCTTCAAGCTCAGCTAAAAGCTGAGTAACAGAGTAGATATACGATCTTATGTGCTTTATGCCCAACCTGGCCGGACTAGTTCACATCGTCCGGTCGGGTTTCAAATCATTTCATCCTGCTTATTGCTTCCCCTGCCAATTTGCGTATAATGCGCGAGCTTGCTGAAACAAGGTAAGCCTGATTCAATCCGAATCAGAGGGTCAATATTCATTTATTGCGCCTAAAACAATACTCCCAATATGGGGGTTATGTGCTGACGATTACACTCCCTCATCAATCGAAATGGGTGCGAGGAGTAATCATTTACGTTTATAAATAATTGGAGCTCTGGTCTCATGCAGAACCAAAGAATCCGTATCCGCCTGAAAGCGTTTGATCATCGTCTGATTGATCAATCAACTGCGGAAATCGTCGAGACTGCTAAGCGCACTGGTGCGCAAGTACGTGGTCCGATCCCGCTGCCGACCCGCAAAGAGCGCTTTACCGTTCTGATTTCTCCGCACGTCAATAAAGATGCGCGCGATCAGTACGAGATTCGCACTCACAAGCGTCTGGTTGACATCGTTGAGCCAACCGAGAAAACCGTTGATGCTCTGATGCGTCTGGATCTGGCTGCTGGTGTAGACGTGCAGATCAGCCTGGGTTAATCAGGTCATTGAGCGATTGAGAGGTTGAAACAATGATTGGTTTAGTCGGTAAAAAAGTGGGCATGACCCGTATCTTCACTGAAGATGGCGTATCTATCCCCGTAACCGTTATCGAAATTGAAGCAAACCGCGTAACTCAGGTTAAAGACCTGGCTAACGACGGTTACCGCGCTGTGCAAGTAACTACTGGTGCTAAAAAAGCAAACCGTGTTACCAAGCCAGAAGCAGGTCACTTTGCTAAAGCTGGTGTAGAAGCTGGCCGTACCCTGCGTGAATTCCGTCTGTCTGAAGGCGAAGAATTCACTATTGGTCAGAGCATCAGTGTTGAAATTTTCGCTGACGTTAAAAAAGTAGACGTTACTGGTACATCTAAAGGTAAAGGTTTTGCTGGCACAGTTAAGCGCTGGAATTTCCGTACTCAGGATGCTACCCACGGTAACTCCTTGTCCCACCGCGTTCCGGGTTCTATCGGTCAGAACCAGACTCCGGGCAAAGTGTTTAAAGGCAAGAAAATGGCAGGCCAGCTGGGTAACGAACGTGTAACTGTTCAGAGCCTGGACGTAGTGCGTGTTGACGCTGAGCGCAACCTGCTGCTGGTTAAAGGTGCTGTTCCGGGAGCTACCGGTAGCGACCTGATCGTTAAACCAGCTGTGAAGGCGTGAGGAGATAGCAATGGAATTAGTATTGAAAGACGCGCAAAGCGCGCTGACTGTTTCCGAAACTACCTTCGGTCGTGATTTCAACGAAGCGCTGGTACATCAGGTTGTTGTTGCTTATGCAGCAGGTGCCCGTCAAGGTACTCGCGCCCAGAAGACCCGTGCTGAAGTAACTGGTTCCGGTAAAAAACCTTGGCGTCAGAAAGGTACTGGCCGTGCGCGTTCAGGTTCTGCTAAGAGCCCGATCTGGCGTTCCGGTGGTGTGACCTTCGCTGCTAAGCCACAGGACCACAGTCAGAAAGTTAACAAGAAGATGTACCGCGGCGCGCTGAAAAGCATCCTGTCCGAACTGGTACGTCAAGATCGTCTGATCGTTGTCGAGACGTTTTCTGTAGAAGCACCGAAAACTAAGTTGCTGGCTCAGAAACTGAAAGAAATGGCACTGGAAGACGTGTTGATCATCACCGGTGAACTGGATGAGAATCTGTTCCTGGCTGCGCGTAACCTGTACAAGGTTGATGTGCGTGATGCAGCAGCAATCGACCCAGTTAGCCTGATCGCCTTCGACAAAGTCGTTATGACTGCTGATGCAGTTAAGCAAGTTGAGGAGATGCTGGCATGATCCGTGAAGAACGTCTGCTGAAAGTACTGCGCGCGCCGCACGTATCTGAAAAAGCATCTACCGCGATGGAAAAAACTAACACCATCGTTCTCAAAGTTGCTAAAGACGCGACTAAAGCAGAGATCGTTGCTGCTGTAGAGAAACTGTTCGAAGTAGAAGTTAAAGACGTAAACACCCTGGTAGTTAAGGGTAAAGTTAAGCGTCACGGACAGCGTATTGGTCGTCGCAGCGACTGGAAAAAAGCTTACGTCACCCTGAAAGAAGGCCAGAATCTGGACTTCATCGGCGGCGCTGAGTAAGTCGGAGGAGAAAGACAATGGCAGTTGTTAAATGTAAACCGACATCTCCGGGTCGTCGCCACGTTGTTAAAGTGGTTAACCCTGAGCTGCACAAGGGCAAACCTTATGCCCCGTTGCTGGAAAAGAACAGCAAATCCGGTGGCCGTAACAACAATGGCCGCATCACTACCCGTCACATCGGTGGTGGTCACAAACAGGCTTACCGTATTGTTGACTTTAAACGCAACAAAGATGGTATTCCTGCGGTTGTTGAGCGTCTGGAGTATGATCCGAACCGTTCCGCGAATATCGCGCTGGTTCTGTATAAAGACGGCGAGCGTCGTTACATTCTGGCGCCGAAAGGCCTGAAAGCCGGCGACCAGATTCAATCTGGCGTTGATGCTGCGATTAAAGCGGGTAACACCCTGCCTATGCGTAACATCCCAGTCGGTTCAACGGTTCACAACGTAGAAATGAAACCAGGTAAAGGCGGCCAATTGGCTCGTTCTGCTGGTACTTACGTTCAGATCGTTGCTCGTGATGGTGCTTACGTTACCCTGCGTCTGCGTTCTGGCGAAATGCGTAAAGTCGAATCCGACTGCCGCGCTACGCTGGGCGAAGTTGGTAACGCTGAGCATATGCTGCGTGTTCTGGGTAAAGCTGGTGCTGCACGCTGGCGCGGGATTCGTCCTACCGTTCGCGGTACGGCAATGAACCCAGTCGACCACCCACACGGTGGTGGTGAAGGTCGTAACTTTGGTAAGCACCCGGTTAGTCCGTGGGGCCTTCAGACCAAAGGTAAAAAGACCCGCAGCAACAAGCGTACTGATAAATTTATCGTACGTCGCCGTACTAAATAATCTTAGAGGATAAACCATGCCACGTTCTCTCAAGAAAGGTCCATTTATTGACCTGCACTTGCTGAAGAAGGTAGAGAAAGCGGTGGAAAGCGGAGACAAGAAGCCTTTGCGCACTTGGTCCCGTCGTTCAACGATCTTTCCAAATATGATCGGTTTGACCATCGCTGTCCATAATGGTCGTCAGCACGTTCCGGTGTTTGTTTCCGATGAAATGGTCGGTCACAAGCTGGGTGAATTCGCGCCGACTCGTACTTATCGCGGCCATGCGGCCGATAAAAAGGCCAAGAAGCGCTAAGGTAGGAGGAAGAGATGGAAACTATCGCTAAACATTGCCACGCTCGTTCTTCTGCTCAAAAGGTTCGCCTGGTGGCAGACCTGATTCGCGGTAAGAAAGTGTCGCAAGCTCTGGAAGTTCTGACCTACACCAACAAGAAAGCTGCTGGTCTGGTTAAAAAAGTGCTGGAGTCTGCTATTGCTAACGCAGAACACAACGATGGCGCTGACATTGATGATCTGAAAGTCGCGAAGATTTTCGTTGACGAAGGCCCAAGCATGAAGCGCATTATGCCGCGTGCTAAAGGCCGTGCGGATCGCATCCTGAAGCGTACCAGCCACATTACTGTGGTTGTGTCCGATCGCTGAGACTCTGGAGACTAGCAATGGGTCAGAAAGTACATCCTAATGGTATTCGCCTGGGTATTGTCAAACCTTGGAACTCTACCTGGTATGCGAATACCAAAGAATTCGCTGACAACCTGGACAGCGATTTTAAAGTTCGTAAATACCTGACGAAGGAACTGGAGAAGGCTTCCGTTTCTCGTATCGTTATCGAACGTCCTGCAAAAAGCATCCGTGTGACTATTCACACTGCTCGCCCAGGCATCGTGATCGGTAAAAAAGGTGAAGATGTTGAAAAACTGCGCAAAGTCGTAGCGGATATCGCTGGCGTACCTGCACAGATCAATATCGCAGAAGTTCGTAAACCTGAACTGGACGCAAAACTGGTTGCTGACAGCATTACTTCTCAGCTGGAGCGTCGTGTGATGTTCCGTCGTGCTATGAAGCGTGCGGTACAGAACGCCATGCGTCTGGGCGCTAAAGGTATTAAAGTTGAAGTAAGTGGCCGTCTTGGCGGCGCTGAAATCGCGCGTACCGAATGGTACCGTGAAGGTCGCGTTCCGTTGCATACACTGCGTGCGGATATCGACTACAACACTTCCGAAGCGCACACCACTTATGGTGTTATCGGTGTGAAAGTGTGGATCTTCAAAGGTGAGATCCTGGGTGGTATGGCTGCCGTTGAACAACCGGAAAAACCGGCTGCTCAACCTAAAAAGCAGCAGCGTAAAGGCCGCAAGTAAGGAGAGTCGCTGATGTTACAACCAAAGCGTACAAAATTCCGTAAGGTGCACAAGGGCCGCAACCGTGGTCTGGCGCAGGGTACGGATGTTAGCTTCGGCACTTTCGGTCTGAAAGCTGTTGGCCGCGGTCGCCTGACTGCTCGTCAAATCGAAGCTGCACGTCGTGCCATGACTCGTGCTGTTAAGCGTCAAGGTAAGATCTGGATCCGTGTATTCCCGGACAAACCGATCACCGAGAAACCGCTTGAAGTTCGTATGGGTAAAGGTAAAGGTAACGTGGAATATTGGGTTGCCTTGATTCAGCCAGGTAAAGTCCTGTACGAAATGGACGGTGTGCCGGAAGAGTTAGCCCGTGAGGCATTCCAACTGGCAGCAGCGAAACTGCCTATCAAAACCACCTTTGTAACTAAGACGGTGATGTAATGAAAGCAAATGAGCTGCGTGAAAAGAGCGTTGAAGAGCTGAATACTGAGCTGCTCGGCCTGCTGCGCGAGCAATTTAACCTGCGTATGCAGGCTGCCAGTGGTCAGTTGCAACAGACTCACCTGGTAAAACAAGTGCGTCACAATATTGCACGTGTTAAGACTTTACTGACTGAGAAGGCGGGTGCGTAATGACCGATAAAATCCGTACTTTGCAAGGTCGTGTTGTAAGTGACAAAATGGAGAAATCCATTGTTGTTGCTATCGAACGTTTCGTGAAACACCCGCTTTACGGTAAATTCATTAAACGTACGACTAAGCTGCACGTACATGACGAGAACAATGAATGTGGTATCGGTGACGTGGTTGAAATCCACGAATGCCGTCCACTGTCCAAAACTAAGTCTTGGACACTTGTTCGCGTTGTAGAGAAAGCGATTCTGTAATAAAGTAGCGCTCTTCTCTTACGATAAACGGCTCTGCAAAGGGCCGTTTATTTTTTCTACCCATACTAAGGAAGCGGTGTTATAATGCTGCGCCCTCAATTATGGGGTATTTAATGGCCCGAAAGGGTCCTAAAGTAGTAGTTGACATTAGCGGAGCACTAAAATGATCCAAGAACAGACTATGCTGAACGTGGCCGATAATTCCGGTGCACGTCGCGTAATGTGTATCAAGGTTCTAGGTGGCTCGCACCGTCGCTACGCAGGCGTCGGCGATATCATCAAAATTACCATCAAGGAAGCAATTCCTCGCGGTAAGGTGAAAAAAGGCGATGTTCTGAAGGCGGTAGTGGTGCGCACCAAGAAGGGTGTTCGTCGCCCGGACGGTTCTGTCATTCGCTTCGATGGAAATGCTTGCGTTATTCTAAACAATAACAGCGAACAGCCTATCGGTACGCGTATTTTTGGGCCGGTAACTCGTGAACTGCGTAATGAGAAGTTCATGAAAATTATCTCTCTGGCACCAGAAGTACTTTAAGGAGCGAATCATGGCAGCGAAAATCCGTCGTGATGACGAAGTTATCGTGCTAACCGGCAAAGATAAAGGTAAGCGCGGTAAAGTAAAAAATGTCCTGTCTGCTAGTAAGGTCATTGTTGAAGGTATTAACCTGGTTAAAAAACATCAGAAGCCGGTTCCGGCCCTGAACCAACCAGGTGGCATCGTTGAAAAAGAAGCTGCAATTCAAGTTTCTAACCTTGCAATCTTCAATGCGGCAACTGGTAAGGCTGACCGTGTAGGCTTTAGATTCGAAGACGGAAAAAAAGTCCGTTTCTTTAAATCTAATAGCGAAACTATCAAGTAATTTGGAGTAGTACGATGGCGAAACTGCATGATTACTACAAAGACGAAGTAGTTAAAAAACTCATGACTGAGTTTAACTACAATTCTGTCATGCAAGTCCCTCGGGTCGAGAAGATCACCCTGAATATGGGTGTTGGTGAAGCGATCGCTGACAAGAAACTGCTGGATAATGCAGCAGCAGATCTGGCAGCAATCTCCGGTCAAAAACCGTTGATCACCAAAGCACGCAAATCTGTTGCAGGCTTCAAAATCCGTCAGGGCTATCCGATCGGCTGTAAAGTAACTCTGCGTGGCGAACGCATGTGGGAGTTCCTTGAGCGACTGATTTCCATTGCTGTACCGCGTATCCGTGACTTCCGTGGCTTGTCCGCTAAGTCATTTGATGGTCGTGGTAACTACAGCATGGGTGTGCGTGAGCAGATCATCTTCCCGGAAATCGACTACGATAAAGTCGATCGCGTTCGTGGTTTGGACATTACCATTACCACTACTGCGAAATCCGATGATGAAGGCCGTGCGCTGTTGGCCGCCTTTAACTTCCCATTCCGCAAGTAAGGTAGGGTTACTAATGGCTAAGCAATCCATGAAAGCACGCGAAGTTGTTCGTGTGAAACTGGCTGAAAAATACCGCGCTAAACGCGAGGAATTGAAAGCTATCATCTCTGGTGTGAACTCATCCGACGAAGATCGTTGGGATGCTGTTCTTAAGCTGCAGACTCTGCCGCGTGATTCCAGCCCGTCTCGTCAGCGTAACCGCTGCCGCCAAACTGGTCGTCCGCACGCTTTCCTGCGGAAGTTCGGGTTGAGCCGTATCAAGGTCCGTGAAGCCGCTATGCGCGGTGAAATTCCGGGTCTGAAAAAGGCTAGCTGGTAATTGTCACCAATTGAATCACGGGAGTAAAGACAGATGAGCATGCAAGATCCGATCGCGGATATGCTGACCCGTATCCGTAACGGTCAAGCCGCGAACAAAGTTGCGGTCACCATGCCTTCCTCCAAGCTGAAAGTGGCAATTGCCAACGTGCTGAAGGAAGAAGGTTATATTGAAGATTTCAAAATCGAAGGCGACACCAAGCCAGTTCTGGAATTAGAACTTAAATATTTCCAGGGCAAGGCAGTGGTAGAAAGCATTCAGCGAGTAAGCCGTCCAGGTCTGCGCATCTATAAAAGAAAAGATGAGCTGCCAAAAGTTATGGCCGGTTTGGGTATCGCAGTTGTTTCTACCTCTAAAGGTGTTATGACTGATCGTGCAGCTCGCCAGGCTGGTCTTGGTGGCGAGATTATCTGCTACGTAGCTTAATCGGGAGGAAAAATGTCTCGTGTTGCAAAAGCACCCGTCGTCATTCCTGCCGGCGTAGAGGTAAAACTCAACGGTCAGGATGTTTCGATTAAGGGTAAAAACGGCGAGCTGAGTCGTAAGATCCATGATGCCGTTGAAGTGAAACAAGCTGACAACGCTCTGACTTTCGCCCCGCGCGAAGGTTTCGTTGATGGATGGGCCCAAGCGGGTACCACTCGCGCTCTGTTGAACGCAATGGTTATCGGTGTTACCGAAGGCTTCACTAAGAAGCTGCAACTGGTTGGTGTTGGTTACCGTGCTGCTGTTAAAGGCAATGTGGTTAATCTGTCTCTTGGGTTTTCTCACCCAGTTGAGCATGCACTGCCGGCAGGTATTACTGCAGAATGCCCAAGCCAAACTGAAATCGTACTGAAAGGTGCTGATAAGCAGGTTATTGGTCAGGTTGCTGCGGAATTACGCGCCTACCGTCGTCCTGAGCCTTATAAAGGCAAGGGTGTCCGTTACGCCGACGAAGTCGTGCGTACCAAAGAGGCTAAGAAGAAGTAAGGTAACACTATGGATAAGAAAGCAGCTCGTATCCGTCGTGCGACCCGCGCACGCCGCAAGCTCCAGGAACTGGGTGCGACGCGTCTGGTGGTACATCGTACTCCACGCCATATTTATGCGCAGGTCATTGCACCGAACGGTTCTGAAGTCCTGGTAGCCGCTTCTACTGTAGAAAAAGCTATCGCTGAACAACTGAAGTCGACTGGCAACAAAGACGCAGCAACCGCAATAGGTAAAGCTATTGCAGAACGCGCGTTAGAAAAAGGCATCAAGAATGTCTCTTTCGACCGTTCCGGTTTCCAATATCATGGTCGAGTCCAAGCACTGGCAGATGCTGCCCGTGAAGCTGGCCTTCAGTTCTAAGGTAGAGGTGTAAGATGGCTCACATCGAGAAACAAGCTGGCGAACTGCAGGAAAAGCTGATCGCGGTAAATCGCGTATCTAAAACCGTTAAAGGTGGTCGTATTTTCAGCTTCACCGCACTGACTGTAGTGGGTGACGGCAACGGCCGCGTTGGTTTTGGTTACGGTAAAGCTCGCGAAGTTCCAGCAGCGATCCAGAAAGCGATGGAAAAAGCCCGTCGCAATATGATGAATGTCGCGCTGAACAACGGCACCCTGCAGCACCCAGTTAAAGGTGCTCACACGGGGTCTCGTGTGTTCATGCAGCCAGCTTCCGAAGGTACCGGTATTATTGCCGGTGGCGCAATGCGCGCCGTTTTGGAAGTTGCAGGGGTTCACAACGTATTGGCTAAAGCCTATGGTTCCACTAACCCGATTAACGTGGTTCGTGCAACGATTGATGGCTTAGCCAACATGAAGTCCCCGGAAATGGTCGCTGCCAAGCGTGGTAAATCCGTTGAAGAAATTCTGGGGTAATTGACCGTGGCAAAGACTATTAAAATCACTCAAACCCGTAGTGCAATCGGTCGTCTGCCGAAACATAAGGCGACACTGCTTGGCCTGGGTCTGCGTCGTATTGGTCATACTGTTGAACGTGAGGATACTCCTGCGGTTCGTGGTATGGTCAACGCGGTTTCCTACATGGTTAAAGTGGAGGAGTAACAGATGCGTTTAAATACTCTGTCTCCGGCCGAAGGTGCTAAACATGCACCGAAGCGTTTAGGTCGTGGTATCGGTTCTGGCCTGGGCAAAACTAGCGGTCGTGGTCACAAAGGTCAGAACTCTCGTTCTGGTGGTGGCGTGCGCCGTGGTTTTGAAGGTGGTCAGATGCCTTTATACCGTCGTCTGCCGAAATTCGGTTTTACTTCTCGTAAAGCAATGATCACGTCAGAAGTTCGTTTGTCTGATCTTGCTAAAGTAGAAGGCGACGTAGTTGACCTGAATACGCTGAAAGCCGCTAATGTTATTGGCATTCAGATTGAATTCGCGAAAGTGATTCTGTCTGGTGAAGTTGCTCGTCCGGTAACGATTCGTGGTCTGCGTGTCACTAAAGGTGCTCGTGCTGCTATCGAAGCTGCTGGCGGTAAAATTGAGGAATAAGTAGCAGATGGCTAAGCAACCAGGATTAGATTTTCAGAGTGCTAAAGGCGGAGTTGGTGAACTGAAGCGCAGACTTTTGTTTGTTATCGGTGCGCTAATTGTTTTCCGTATTGGCTCTTTTATTCCGATCCCTGGTATTGATGCCACTGTGCTTGCCAAATTGCTTGAACAGCAGCGAGGCACCATCATTGAAATGTTTAACATGTTCTCTGGTGGTGCTCTCAGCCGTGCTTCTATCTTTGCACTGGGTATTATGCCATATATTTCGGCATCGATTATTATCCAGTTGCTGACGGTGGTTCATCCCACCTTGGCTGAAATAAAGAAAGAAGGGGAGGCTGGCCGTCGTAAGATTAGTCAGTATACCCGCTACGGCACCTTGGTGTTGGCCATATTCCAATCTATCGGTATTGCTACCGGTTTGCCGAATATGCCTGGAATGCAAGATTTGGTCATAAATCCAGGTTTTGCTTTCTACTTTACCGCTGTTGTAAGCCTGGTTACTGGAACAATGTTCCTGATGTGGCTGGGAGAACAGATTACGGAGCGTGGTATCGGTAACGGTATCTCGATCATAATCTTTGCTGGTATTGTTGCGGGTCTCCCGCCGGCCATTGGCCATACCATCGAGCAAGCTCGGCAAGGCGACCTGCACTTCCTCCTGTTGCTGTTGGTTGCAGTTTTAGTGTTTGCAGTAACCTTCTTCGTTGTTTTCATTGAGCGTGGTCAACGTCGTATCGTCGTTAATTATGCAAAGCGTCAACAAGGTCGTCGTGTTTATGCAGCACAGAGTACGCATTTACCGCTGAAAGTGAATATGGCCGGGGTTATTCCTGCGATCTTCGCTTCCAGTATTATTCTGTTCCCTGCCACGATTGCATCTTGGTTTGGGGGCGGTACCGGTTGGAACTGGCTGACAACTATTTCGCTGTATTTGCAGCCCGGACAACCGCTTTATGTGTTACTCTATGCGTCTGCAATCATCTTCTTCTGTTTCTTCTACACTGCGTTGGTTTTCAACCCGCGTGAAACAGCAGATAACCTGAAGAAGTCCGGTGCATTCGTGCCAGGAATTCGTCCGGGAGAGCAAACGGCGAAATATATCGATAAAGTGATGACTCGCCTGACTCTGATTGGTGCGATGTATATTACTTTTATCTGCCTGATCCCGGAGTTTATGCGTGACGCAATGAAAGTGCCTTTCTATTTTGGGGGTACATCTTTATTGATCGTTGTTGTCGTCATCATGGACTTTATGGCTCAAGTGCAAACTCTGATGATGTCGAGTCAATATGAGTCTGCATTGAAGAAAGCAAACCTGAAAGGCTATAACCGTTAATTAGGTGAGCTTGAGAAGTTACGGAGAGTAAAAATGAAAGTTCGTGCTTCCGTCAAGAAATTATGTCGTAACTGTAAGATTGTTAAGCGTAACGGTGTCGTTCGTGTGATCTGCAGTGCCGAACCGAAGCATAAACAGCGTCAAGGCTGATTATCTCGCATATTTTTCTTGCAAAGTTGGGTTGAGCTGGCTAGATTAGCCAGCCAATCTTTTGTATGTAGCTGCAACATTATTTGAGTATCCTGAAAACGGGCTTTTCAGAATGGTGTTGCTGTATAAAATTGTAGGAGTGCATAGTGGCCCGTATAGCAGGCATTAACATTCCTGATCATAAACATACCGTTATTGCATTAACATCAATTTTCGGTATCGGTAAAACTCGGTCGCAGGCTATTTGTGCTGCAACAGGGATTGCCGAGAATGTTAAGATCAGTGAGCTGTCTGAAGAGCAAATCGATAAGCTGCGTGACGAAGTTGCCAAGTTTGTTGTAGAAGGTGATCTGCGTCGTGAAGTTACCCTGAGCATCAAGCGTCTTATGGACCTTGGTACTTATCGTGGTTTGCGTCATCGTCGTGGTCTGCCGGTTCGCGGTCAGCGTACCAAGACTAACGCCCGTACCCGTAAGGGTCCGCGCAAACCGATCAAGAAATAATCGGGGTGATTGAATAATGGCAAAGGCACCTATTCGTGCACGTAAGCGTGTAAGAAAGCAAGTCTCTGACGGTGTGGCTCATATCCATGCTTCTTTCAACAACACCATCGTAACCATTACTGATCGTCAGGGTAATGCGCTGGGTTGGGCAACTGCCGGTGGTTCCGGCTTCCGTGGTTCTCGTAAATCTACGCCGTTCGCTGCTCAAGTAGCTGCAGAACGTTGCGCAGAGGCCGTGAAAGAATACGGTATTAAGAACCTGGAAGTTATGGTTAAAGGACCTGGTCCGGGCCGTGAGTCTACTATCCGCGCATTGAACGCGGCTGGTTTCCGCATCACTAATATTACTGATGTGACTCCGATCCCTCATAACGGTTGTCGTCCGCCGAAAAAGCGCCGCGTATAACGCCGCTTTTAGGATTGTTGGAGAAAGAAAATGGCAAGATATTTGGGTCCTAAGCTCAAGCTGAGCCGTCGTGAAGGCACCGACCTGTTCCTGAAGTCTGGTGTTCGTGCGATCGATTCCAAGTGTAAAATTGAACAAGCTCCTGGCCAGCATGGTGCGCGTAAGCCGCGTCTGTCTGACTATGGTGTACAGTTGCGTGAAAAGCAAAAAGTTCGCCGTATCTACGGTGTGCTTGAGCGTCAGTTCCGTAACTATTATAAAGAAGCTGCACGTCTGAAAGGCAACACAGGTGCAAACCTGCTGCAACTGCTGGAAGGTCGTCTGGATAACGTTGTTTATCGTATGGGTTTTGGTGCTACTCGCGCTGAATCACGTCAGATGGTGAGCCACAAAGCTATCATGGTAAACGGTCGCGTTGTTAGCATCGCTTCTTATCAGGTATCCCCGAATGACGTAGTCAGCATCCGTGAGAAAGCGAAAAAGCAATCTCGCGTGAAAGCCGCTCTGGAGCTGGCTGAACAGCGTGAAAAGCCAACTTGGCTGGAAGTTGATGCTGCCAAGATGGAAGGTGTGTTCAAACGTATTCCTGAACGTACCGATCTGTCTGCGGACATTAATGAACACCTGATCGTCGAGCTTTACTCCAAGTAAAGCTTAGTACCAAAGAGAGGACACAATGCAGGGTTCTGTGACAGAGTTTCTAAAACCGCGCCTGGTTGATATCGAGCAAGTGAGTTCGACGCACGCCAAGGTGACCCTTGAGCCATTAGAGCGAGGCTTCGGCCATACTCTTGGCAACGCACTGCGCCGTATTCTGCTTTCATCCATGCCAGGTTGCGCGGTGACCGAGGTTGAGATTGATGGTGTACTGCATGAGTACAGCACCAAAGAAGGCGTACAGGAAGATATCCTGGAAATCCTGCTCAACCTGAAAGGGCTGGCGGTGAGAGTTCAAGGCAAAGATGAAGTTATTCTTACCCTGAATAAATCTGGCATTGGCCCTGTGACTGCAGCCGACATCATCCATGATGGTGATGTCGAAATCGTCAAGCCGCAGCACTTAATTTGCCACCTGACCGATGAAAACGCATCTATTAGTATGCGTATCAAAGTTCAACGTGGTCGTGGTTATGTGCCGGCATCTGCCCGTATTCATACGGAAGAAGATGAGCGCCCGATTGGTCGTCTGTTAGTTGATGCTTGCTACAGCCCTGTAGAGCGTATTGCCTACAATGTTGAAGCAGCTCGCGTAGAACAGCGTACTGACTTGGACAAGCTAGTCATCGAGATGGAAACCAATGGTACGATCGATCCTGAAGAGGCGATCCGCCGTGCGGCCACCATTCTGGCTGAACAACTTGAAGCTTTTGTTGACTTACGTGATGTTCGTCAGCCAGAAGTTAAAGAAGAGAAACCAGAGTTCGATCCGATCCTGCTGCGCCCTGTTGACGATCTGGAATTGACTGTCCGCTCTGCTAACTGCCTTAAGGCAGAAGCTATCCACTACATCGGTGATCTGGTACAGCGTACCGAGGTTGAGCTGCTCAAAACGCCTAACCTGGGTAAAAAATCTCTTACTGAGATTAAAGACGTACTGGCTTCCCGTGGTTTGTCTCTGGGCATGCGCCTAGAAAACTGGCCACCTGCAAGTATTGCTGATGAGTAACCAGATCACAGGTTAAGGTTTTACTGAGAAGGATAAGGTCATGCGCCATCGTAAGAGTGGTCGTCAACTGAACCGTAACAGCAGCCATCGTCAGGCTATGTTCCGTAACATGGCTAGTTCTTTGGTTCGTCATGAAATCATCAAGACGACCCTGCCGAAAGCGAAAGAGCTGCGTCGCGTTGTTGAACCGCTGATTACTCTTGCCAAGACCGACAGCGTTGCTAATCGTCGTCTGGCATTCGCCCGCACTCGTGATAACGAGATCGTGGCAAAACTGTTTAATGAACTGGGCCCGCGTTTCGCGAGCCGTGCCGGTGGTTACACTCGTATTCTGAAGTGTGGCTTCCGTGCTGGTGACAATGCGCCGATGGCATACATCGAGCTCGTTGATCGCTCAGTTTCGCAGACAGAAGAAGTGGCTACTGCAGAGTAATCTGTAAGAGCGTAAAAAAACCGGGGAAACCCGGTTTTTTTATATCTGAAATAAGTCATGCTTTCGCATAAATATACATGGTAAACAACTGCCTGTGTCTGAGTGAGCTGAAAATACATCCCACCTATTCTCATCTACCCATTTCGACTATATACTCTGCACGTTTTATTGATGTACATACCATTTCGACTTTCTTAGGAGTAATGATGACCACATACCGCCATAAGCGCGGAAAAATTCAGGATAACGCCATTGAGGCGTTGCTGCATGATCCGCTGTTTCGCCAACGAATTGAAGTGAATGAAAAAGGGAAAGGAAGTTATCGTAGAAAAGACAAACATGTGAAGAAAGGGAGTTGGGAGGCCAGTGGTAAGCAATCAAGTGATTATTTACCTCTGGCCTTTCTACTTTCTGCGTAATAACGAACTAAGGGGCGGGCAGAAATTCAATATTTACTGTTTGGGCTGCTGCCCTTTAAGCAAATCGCGGATTTCAGCTAGCAGCTTCTCTTCTGCGCTCGGTTTTGGTGGGGCGGTAGGGATATCTTCCTGTTTACGACGCATTTTATTCATCAGCTTGATAGCTATAAAAATTGCAAAAGCGACGATGACAAAGTCGAAAATATTCTGGATGAAAGCGCCGTAGTTCATGACAACGGCAGGAATGTCGCCTTGGGCATCACGGAGAATGAGGCTGAACTGTTTAAAATCGACACCACCAATCAAAAGCCCTAGCGGCGGCATAATAATATCCGATACCAGAGAAGAAACAATTTTACCGAAAGCGGCACCAATAATGACACCCACCGCTAAATCGACAACGTTGCCACGCATGGCAAACTCTCTGAATTCTTTGATGATACTCATATCTGTTCTCCTTGCCAAAAATATAAATTAATTCTAACCAATAGCCGTATCTTTGCCAGATTATCGGTTAGTAATAAATTAGCTCCCGGATTACAAAAAGAAAGGGCTTGGTTGAAATAGGCGTTCAACATCGGGCACAAATTTTTTGTCAGCCAAGAACATGATGACATGATCGCCTTGCTCAATTTTGCTATTTGCATTGGCAATAATGACGTGATCACCGCGAACAATTGCTCCAATAGTGGTACCCGGTGGGAGCTTAATATCTTCGATCATTCTGCCGACAACTTTCGATGTACCCTCGTCACCATGTGCGATGGCTTCGATCGCTTCGGCAACTCCTCGGCGCAGAGAGGATACGCTAACAATATCAGCCTTACGCACATGGCTGAGTAGTGCAGAAATTGTCGCCTGCTGTGGGGAAATAGCGACATCAATAACGCTGCCCTGAACCAGATCGACATAAGCCCGACGCTGGATGAGTACCATCACTTTTTTCGCGCCCATACGCTTAGCCAGCATAGCTGACATAATATTTGCTTCATCATCATTGGTAATGGCGATGAATACATCTATCTGCTCAATGTGCTCTTCGGCGAGTAACTCTTGGTCTGAGGCGTCGCCATGAAACACAACTGTATTTTGCAGAAATTCTGCCAACTCCGTCGCACGTTCTGCATTTCGTTCTATCAACTTGATGCTGTAGTCTTTTTCTAACCGCTGTGCTAATCCTGCGCCGACGTTACCCCCACCAACGATCATGATCCTTTTATACGGTTTTTCAAGGCGCTGCAACTCACTCATCACAGCACGAATGTGCTGGGAAGCCGCGACAAAAAATACTTCATCTCCGGCCTCGATGATGGTGGAACCTTGAGGGCGAATAGGACGATCGTGGCGGAAAATCGCCGCAACGCGGGTCTCTACATGAGGAATATGCTCGCGGAGAGAAGTAAGGGCATTACCGACTAGCGGGCCGCCATAGTAGGCATTAACAGCGGCAAGACTCACTTTACCTTCAGCGAAGTTGACGACCTGAAGTGCCCCAGGGTATTCGATCAACTTGTAAATGTTATCGATCACCAACTGCTCTGGGGAGATCAGATGATCAATAGGGACGGCTTCTGGTAAAAACAGATGCTCAGATTCACGAATGTACTCAGCGGCCCGTATGCGTGCAATACGGTTTGGTGTTTTGAAAAGAGAATAAGCGATCTGGCATGCGACCATATTCGTTTCATCTGAATTGGTAACGGCGACCAGCATATCAGCATCTTCCGCTCCCGCTTCACGTAGCACACGCGGATGAGAGGCATGGCCTGTAACGACGCGAAGATCAAATTTATCCTGAAGCTGGCGCAACCGATTTGCATCAGTATCAACGACAGTGATGTCATTGTTTTCACCCGCTAGATTTTCTGCCAGTGTTCCGCCGACCTGACCCGCGCCAAGAATGATAATTTTCATAATAAGCCATGCCGTTTATTGATTGCTGTCTGTTGCAGACAATACTGGGTTCAATATCAGTTTTTTACCAGCTTCGCATAAAAGAAACCGTCGCCACCATCAGCATGGGGGAGCATCTGTATACCCGGTATTTCACTTGTACCTGTATCAACAAGCGTTGCATCGGCATGGCGAGACAAGAAATCTGTGACTTGCTGGGCATTCTCTTGCGGCAGAATAGAGCAGGTCGCGTAGACCATTGTGCCGCCCGGCTTTAGATGTGGCCAGATGGCATCAATAATCTCTTTTTGCAGCGCAACCAATTCCTCGATATCCCTGTCTCGGCGTAACCATTTGATATCAGGGTGACGACGAATCACACCAGTAGCGGAACAAGGGGCATCCAATAGAATACGATCAAACATACGCCCTTCACACCATGAACTGGGGTAACGCCCATCGCCTTGTTTCACTTCTGCATGCATTTGTAATCGCAGTAAATTTTCTCTTACTCGGCCTAAACGCGTTTCATCAATATCGACAGCGAGTACGTGAGATTTTGGCGCAGCTTCTAAAATGTGCGTTGTTTTTCCACCGGGTGCGGCGCAGAGATCGAGGATCTGCTCGCCATCTTGTGGCTCAAGCCAGTAGACGCAGCCTTGAGCCGAAGCATCCTGTATTGTTGCCCACCCTTGTGCAAAGCCCGGCAAGAGATCGACGGCACAGGGAGAAGCAAGTCGTATCGCATCGGCATATTCAGGATGAGCAAACGCTTCGATTCCTTCTTGCGCTAACAAGTCTAAGTATGCTTTCCGTGTATGGTGTAACCGATTCACGCGTAACCACATCGGAGGTCTTTGATTATTCGCATCAACAACACTTTGCCAGTGATTTGGATAAGCATGCTCAATACGCGCCAGCAGCCAACTTGGGTGCAGGTAGTGAGACGAATTTGTCGCCTCACGCTGAATAAGTTCTTCCTGCTGACGTTGAAATTGGCGTAATACGCCATTAATCAGTCCCTTAAGCTGTGGCCTCTTTAACGCGACAGCACCTTCTACCGTTTCTGCTAGAGCAGCATGGGGTGGGATACGAGTGTAGTGTAATTGGTAGATACCAACCATGATGAGATAATGCAGTGTACGTTGTTTGCCCGTCAGGGGCTTAGCCATCAGTTGTTGAATACACCATTCCAACTGCGGCAGAACGCGTAATACGCCGAAGCAAAGCTCTTGTAAAAGTGCACGATCTTTATCGGAAACGTCACGTTGATGAACAGGCAATAAGGCGCTGAGTGATTGCCCCTGATCCAGAACTTGTCCCACCACTTTTGCGGCAATACTGCGTAGATTGTATGAGCTTTTCATGTGTTAGCGATGATGTATACGTAAAAGAGAGAGGATATACCGGCATGGTGCCGGTATGAAAAATAGATCAGTTCAGTGTATTACCGGGAACGAACCACTCACGACGTGAGTTCAGCAGATCGTGCGCACTCATCACTTTTTTGCCTGCGGGTTGCAACTCCTGAATATTCAAGATGCCATTGGCTGTTGCTACCTGAATGCCTTGTTTCTCTGCCTGTATGATTGTGCCAGGCTGTAAGCCATGTGCTTTGGCGATGGCCTCAGCTTTCCAGACTTTTACTGGTTGTTCATCTACGATGAAATAGCTGACTGGCCAGGGATTAAAAGCGCGAATACAGCGTTCAAGTTGCTCAGCGGATAGCTGCCAGTTTAAGCGAGCTTCTTCTTTGCTAAGTTTTTCTGCATAGGTGGCAAGGGCGTCATTTTGTGCTTCAGCAACAGCACTACCATCCGCAAGCTGTTCCAACGTTTCCAATAAGCCACGCGGCCCTAACTCAGCAAGTTTATCGTACAACGTTGCGCTGGTATCCTGTGGCAGGATGGGGCACGAAATTTTGTGTAGCATTGCGCCAGTATCGAGTCCCACGTCCATTTGCATGATCGTCACGCCAGTTTCACTATCCCCAGCCCACAATGCGCGTTGGATAGGCGCAGCACCACGCCAGAGAGGCAACAGAGAACCATGTACATTAATGCAACCGAGGCGAGGCATAGATAGCACCGGCTGTGGCAGAATTAACCCGTAGGCGACAACGACCATAACATCGGCACTTAACGCCTCAACCATCGCCTGATTTTCTGCTGGTCGCAGAGATTTAGGCTGGAAAACGGGGATGCTATGTTGTTCTGCCAGCACTTTTACCGGGCTTGGTGTGAGCTTGTTGCCTCTACCCGATGGGCGGTCAGGCTGTGTGAAAACGCCCACAACCTCGTGCCCTGATGATAAAAGTGCGTCAAGGTGACGCGCTGCAAAGTCAGGGGTTCCGGCAAAGATGATACGTAAAGAATCAGACACGGTGCTTCCTGTCAGGATGAAAATTATTGGGTTCGGCTGTTCTGCTTAGCCAGCTTTTCCAGTTTTTGACGGATACGCTGGCGTTTAAGCGGGGAAAGGTAATCGATAAACAATTTCCCAACCAGGTGGTCCATTTCATGCTGAATGCAAATGGCAAGTAGCTCGCTTGCTTCAAGCTCGAATACTTTACCTTCACGATCCAATGCTCGCACTTTTACATGCTCTGCTCGGGGAACCAGTGCGCGTGTTTCGGGGATCGACAAGCAACCCTCTTCAATACCCGTCTCACCGCTCTTTTCAATCAGCTCTGGATTGATCAGCACCAGCCGTTGGTCTCGTTCTTCGGAGACGTCAATCACAATAATACGCTGATGAATATCCACCTGCGTTGCGGCCAGCCCAATACCTTCTTCTTCGTACATGGTATCGAACATATCATCCACGATACGTTGAATATCTGCATTGACTTCTTTTACGGATTGCGCAGTGATGCGGAGCCGCTCATCTGGGAAATGTAATACCTGCAAAACTGACATATATGTTTAGATCTGTATCTGAATAGTGAAAGAGACTTAGCGTACATTCTAGACATTTCCGGCCTCGATTGACAGCATCAGCACCGAATTGCACGACTTATCTGAACATAGCGGAATAAGGGACGCTGATGCTATCAACGGAAATTTGGCTACGTATGACGGGCGTAAGGCATCTGAGCATCAGACGTAGTCGAGCGATTGCCAGAAAGCTTATTTATATAAATGAGTTAGATAACAATGCGTTGAGCGTATTAGGCTTGTCTCATGCTCAAATATCTCAGTTTTGGGCCTATGATCCCAAGATCCTGGAAGAGACTCTCAACTGGCTGTCTTGTCCCAATCACCATATCGTGACGTGCGAAGATGCTCTGTACCCCTTTCTGTTGAGCAATATTCGTGATTTTCCTCTGTTGCTTTTTGTCTCTGGTTCTCCTGAGTTATTGGCATCGCCACAAATATCGATCGTTGGTAGCCGAGGCAATAGCACTTATGGTGAACGCTGGGGGTGTTTTTTCGCACAGGAATTTGCTGCGAATGAACTCACGGTGACTAGTGGGCTAGCGATTGGTATTGACGGTATTGCTCATCGGGCTGCCTTGGATGCTGGAGGGAAAACGATAGCAGTGCTGGGGAGCGGACTGGAGAATATTTATCCCAAGCGGCACGCTAAGCTTGCTGAGCGTATTTGTGGCGATGGTGGCGCACTGGTCTCGGAATTTCCCCTTGCTATGCCGCCGTTTCCAACCAACTTCCCTAGAAGAAATCGCATCATCAGTGGGTTAGGGCTGGGCGTCCTGGTTATCGAAGCGTCTATCCGTAGTGGGTCGCTGGTCACTGCACGTTATGCTTTGGAGCAAGGGCGGGACATTTTTGCCTTGCCGGGGGCTATCGGTAATCCTATGGCTGAGGGTACACATTGGTTGATCCAGCAAGGGGCAAGCCTGGTTACACATCCGAAGGATATTCTTGAACAGTTGGTGAGTGAACTACAGTGGCTGCCGATGGAAAGCGGGCAAACTATTTCTAACGAAGAAGAGAATGGCGAATTGCCATTTGCCGACGTGTTGGCTAACGTAGGAGATGAGGTTACACCTGTTGACGTTGTCGCTGAACGTGCCGGCCAACCTGTGCCAGAGGTAGTTACTAAGCTATTAGAACTGGAGTTAGCAGGATGGATCGCAGCAGTACCCGGCGGCTATGTTCGATTAAGGAGGGCAAGCCATGTTCGACGTACTCATGTACTTGTTTGAGAGCTACATCCACAATGAAACTGAAATGCGTGTCGATCAGGATACGTTAACTGATGACCTCACTCGCGCTGGATTCCATCGTAACGATATTTATAGCGCGTTGAGTTGGCTGGAAAAATTGGCCGATATTCAGGAAGGGCAAGCTGCGCCGCTTTATTTGGCGAGTGATGCTCTGGCTATGCGGATCTATACGCAAGATGAGGAGTTGCGTTTGGATGCGGACTGCCGTGGCTTTTTATTATTCCTTGAGCAAATCCAGGTTCTGAATCTTGAAACGCGCGAGATGATCATCGAACGCGTCATGGCGCTGGAAACGCAGGAGTTTGATCTGGAAGATCTGAAGTGGGTCATTCTCATGGTGCTTTTCAATGTTCCTGGTTGTGAGAATGCCTATCAGCAAATGGAAGAATTACTTTTTGAGGTCAATAACGGTTATGTGCAATAGCCAAAGGGATAACATTTTGAATGGCTAAGTCCGTACTGTTTGCTGAAAAAAAACAGGAAATATGTCCAGACTGTGGGTCAGTACTGGTTATCCGTTCTGGTCGGCACGGTCCATTTCTTGGCTGTTCTGCGTATCCAGAATGCGAATTCATTCGCCCACTGAAAGCGCAGGCTGATGGACATATCGTCAAAGTGTTGGATGGGCAGCAATGCCCGCTTTGTCAGTCGACATTGGTGCTACGGCAAGGCCGTTATGGGATGTTCATCGGTTGCGGCAATTATCCTGAGTGCAATCATACTGAGATTATCGATCGCCCTGATGAAACGGCGATTCGATGTCCACAGTGTAATGAAGGCACGCTGCTACAGCGTAAGTCTCGCTACGGCAAGGTGTTTCATTCTTGCGATCGCTATCCTGATTGCCAGTTTGTGTTAAACCATAAACCGATAGCGGGTGAATGTCCTTCTTGCCATTATGCTTTATTGTTTGAGAAGAAGACGGCACAAGGCTCTAAGCTATTTTGTGCCAGTAAATTATGTGGAAAACCGATAGCGACAGAAGTTGATAAGAATGAGTGATGTGTCTGATGAGTTAATGATTCCCGTTTTGCGGGAATTGCATACTGAGCAGGTGATTGCGTACCCGACTGAAGCGGTATTTGGGTTGGGGTGCGATCCTGATAGTGAAGTGGCGGTTAATCGCCTGCTAGCGCTGAAACAACGCCCCTGGCAAAAAGGGTTGATCTTGATTGCGGCAGATTTTAGCCAACTAGTACCTTATATTGATGACAGTGCGTTATCCGATGAGCAGAAAGCCGTGATGTTTTCCACATGGCCTGGTCCAGTTACTTGGGTATTGCCAGCGAAGCACACAACGCCACAATGGTTAACGGGGCAATTTTCTTCGCTTGCGGTGCGCGTTAGTGGGCATCCATTAGTCAAGGAACTGTGCCAGCGTTACGGTAAACCGTTAGTTTCGACCAGTGCCAATTTAAGTGGCCAACCACCTTGCCGTACTGCTCAGGAAGTATCTCAGCAATTTGGTGATGATTTTCCTGTGCTAGTGGGGGACGTCGGTGGAAGAATGAACCCATCAGAGATCAGAGATGTACTAACAGGCGAGCTCATTCGTCAGGGATAACGGCAACTTGGAGGGGAACGTGTCTGAAGTAACGTCTTTTGCGGTTTTTGGCAATCCGATTGCGCATAGTAAATCACCTCGTATACATGAGCTATTTGCTGCACAGACGGGGATAACGTTGACGTACCAGCGTGTGTTAGCGCCTCTGGATAATTTTGAGCTGCTGCTGCATCAGTATTTTCACGATGGTGCTGGTGGTGCAAATGTCACTGCGCCCTTTAAAGAGAGAGCCTTTGCCGAAGCTGATGAGTGTAGCGAATGTGCGGCGCGTGCAGGCGCGGTGAATACATTGAAGAGGCTGAGTGACGGTCGTCTATTTGGTGATAACACTGATGGCATCGGTTTACTCAGCGATCTGCAACGGCTGGCGTTGGTGAAACCGCTGGATCGTGTTTTGCTGGTGGGAGCGGGCGGCGCGGCGCGGGGAGTTATCCAACCCTTGCTGGCTTATGGCTGTACAGTTGTGCTGACGAATAGGACATTTTCTAAAGCTGATGCTTTAGCTAAGGCCTTCTGTGATATTGGCGATATTCAAGCGGTTGCTCTCGACGATTTACATGGTCAGTCTTTCGATTTGATCATTAACGCAACCTCTTCCGGAATGTATGACAGTATTCCTAATTTACCGCCAGAACTCATTTCTCCAAAAACGTGTTGCTATGACATGTTTTATTTGCCGCAACTGACACCCTTTTTGTCATGGTGCGTACAGCATGGTGCTATTTATTATGCAGATGGTTTGGGAATGCTGGTGGGACAGGCGGCACATGCGTTTAAACTTTGGCATGGTGTGATGCCGGATGTGGAGCCAGTGATTGATTTGCTAAAGCAGGATCTCGCTAAATGAACCAAGCGATCCAGTTCCCAGATCGTGAAAATTGGGATGATAAGGTAATGGCGATCCGCTTTCCTGTTTTAGTAAATGGCTTTCAGCAGGAATGTCTAGTGAGCGCAGAGCAGCTCCAGCGACGTTATGGCGGTGATAGCCCCGAACAGTGGCTGGCGCTGTTCAGGGAACATCGATGGGATCTTGAAGATGAATTGGAAAAAATGATCCTTGCTGAAGAATGGAATGATGAGGGCTATTACTCATTATCCTGAGCAAGGTATTCATCTTTCCAACGAACATAGTTATTTGCCGAGTAAATCAGTCCCTCTATTTCTTCTTGTGTCAGTGGTCGAATTTTCTTAACTGGACTACCAACGTATAGATGCCCTTTCTCTAAGCGTTTTCCTGGCGGGACTAAGCTACCAGCGCCAATCATGACATCATCCTCAACAACGACTCCGTCGAGGAGTATTGACCCCATTCCGACCAGAACCCGATTTCCTATTTGGCAACCGTGTAGCATCGCTTTATGGCCTACAGTGACGTCTTCACCAATAGTAAGTGGGTTACCTTCTGGTTTTTTCTCTGAGCAGTGGGTGATATGAAGCACTGATCCGTCCTGGATATTACTCCTGGCACCAATAGTGATGTAGTTAACATCGCCGCGTATGGCGACAAGGGGCCAGATACCGACATCATCGCCTAGTGTTACCTTGCCAATCACCACGCTGGAATGATCGACCATGACTCTTTCGCCTAAAATGGGAGAAATACCGTTATAACGACGGAACATTTTTGTACTCATCGACAACCTCGTAGTTATTTACCATATGCTGATTATTCGCATTAACAGACAAAATATCGGCAGATATGCGGTGGCGGCAACTGAAAAGTGGCGCAGATCGAGTGAGATCTCATCGAAAGGGTCGAAAAATGCGCGAACAGAAAAAAAGATCAAGAAAGTTGTTGTGCAACGAAAACAGATCCCTATAATGCGCCTCCATCGACACGGCGCTGTGACTCACAACCGGGTCGATAAAGAAAGAGAAAACGCTTTAAAATAAACGTTGACTCTGAAGGTGATAAGCGTAACATACGCCACCTCGCGAAGCGGATAAGACCGCAACGCACTGCTCTTTAACAATATAATCAGACAATCTGTGTGGGCACTCACAAGACCGTATCTTAACGATATAAAAAGTCTTGAAGAGTGAACAACAGTGAAATTCATTACGAATAAACAGTTACTAATTCTTTGAGCATCGCTGACGAGTTCAGCAAATCAAACAAATCTTAAATTGAAGAGTTTGATCATGGCTCAGATTGAACGCTGGCGGCAGGCCTAACACATGCAAGTCGAGCGGTAGCACAGAAGAGCTTGCTCTTCGGGTGACGAGCGGCGGACGGGTGAGTAATGTCTGGGAAACTGCCTGATGGAGGGGGATAACTACTGGAAACGGTAGCTAATACCGCATAACGTCTTCGGACCAAAGAGGGGGACCTTCGGGCCTCTTGCCATCGGATGTGCCCAGATGGGATTAGCTAGTAGGTGAGGTAATGGCTCACCTAGGCGACGATCCCTAGCTGGTCTGAGAGGATGACCAGCCACACTGGAACTGAGACACGGTCCAGACTCCTACGGGAGGCAGCAGTGGGGAATATTGCACAATGGGCGCAAGCCTGATGCAGCCATGCCGCGTGTGTGAAGAAGGCCTTCGGGTTGTAAAGCACTTTCAGCGGGGAGGAAGGCGATAAGGTTAATAACCTTGTCGATTGACGTTACCCGCAGAAGAAGCACCGGCTAACTCCGTGCCAGCAGCCGCGGTAATACGGAGGGTGCAAGCGTTAATCGGAATGACTGGGCGTAAAGCGCACGCAGGCGGTCTGTTAAGTTGGATGTGAAATCCCCGGGCTTAACCTGGGAACTGCATTCAAAACTGACAGGCTAGAGTCTTGTAGAGGGGGGTAGAATTCCAGGTGTAGCGGTGAAATGCGTAGAGATCTGGAGGAATACCGGTGGCGAAGGCGGCCCCCTGGACAAAGACTGACGCTCAGGTGCGAAAGCGTGGGGAGCAAACAGGATTAGATACCCTGGTAGTCCACGCTGTAAACGATGTCGACTTGGAGGTTGTGCCCTTGAGGCGTGGCTTCCGGAGCTAACGCGTTAAGTCGACCGCCTGGGGAGTACGGCCGCAAGGTTAAAACTCAAATGAATTGACGGGGGCCCGCACAAGCGGTGGAGCATGTGGTTTAATTCGATGCAACGCGAAGAACCTTACCTACTCTTGACATCCACAGAATTCGGTAGAGATACCTTAGTGCCTTCGGGAACTGTGAGACAGGTGCTGCATGGCTGTCGTCAGCTCGTGTTGTGAAATGTTGGGTTAAGTCCCGCAACGAGCGCAACCCTTATCCTTTGTTGCCAGCGAGTAATGTCGGGAACTCAAAGGAGACTGCCGGTGATAAACCGGAGGAAGGTGGGGATGACGTCAAGTCATCATGGCCCTTACGAGTAGGGCTACACACGTGCTACAATGGCGTATACAAAGAGAAGCGAACTCGCGAGAGCAAGCGGACCTCATAAAGTACGTCGTAGTCCGGATTGGAGTCTGCAACTCGACTCCATGAAGTCGGAATCGCTAGTAATCGTAGATCAGAATGCTACGGTGAATACGTTCCCGGGCCTTGTACACACCGCCCGTCACACCATGGGAGTGGGTTGCAAAAGAAGTAGGTAGCTTAACCTTCGGGAGGGCGCTTACCACTTTGTGATTCATGACTGGGGTGAAGTCGTAACAAGGTAACCGTAGGGGAACCTGCGGTTGGATCACCTCCTTACCAAAAAAGATGTGTGTTACGTGAAGTGCTCACACAGATTGTCTGATGAAAATACTGAGCAAGCGCACCTGTTGATGTCATGAGTGTAGACTCATGCTGACGCGATAGTGCCGAATTTCTGATTCGGTACGGATTTTTCGTGTCCCCATCGTCTAGAGGCCTAGGACACTGCCCTTTCACGGCTGTAACAGGGGTTCGAATCCCCTTGGGGACGCCAATCCGATAATGAGTGAAAGACATTATCACCGAATATCTTAAAGATGATTCCTCGGAGTCATGTTTACGATATTGCTCTTTAACAATCTGGAACAAGCTGAAAATTGAAACATGACGGCTGACAAAACACGATGACCTTCGAGTGCATCGTGATGCATCAGTCTGTCAATGAGTCTCTCAAATAATCGCAGCGCGAACGTGACCTTGATTTATTCAAGACACCTTCGGGTTGTGAGGTTAAGCGACTAAGCGTACACGGTGGATGCCTAGGCAGTCAGAGGCGATGAAGGGCGTGCTAATCTGCGATAAGCGTCGGTAAGCTGATATGAAGCGTTATACCCGACGATACCCGAATGGGGAAACCCAGTGTGTTTCGACACACTATCATTACGTGAATACATAGCGTAATGAGGCGAACCGGGGGAACTGAAACATCTCAGTACCCCGAGGAAAAGAAATCAACCGAGATTCCCCTAGTAGCGGCGAGCGAACGGGGAGGAGCCCAGAACCTGAATCAGTTTGTGTGTTAGTGGAAGCGTCTGGAAAGTCGCACAGTAAAGGGTGATAGTCCCGTACACAAAAATGCACAAGTTGTGAGTTCGATGAGTAGGGCGGGACACGTGACATCCTGTCTGAATATGGGGGGACCATCCTCCAAGGCTAAATACTCCTGACTGACCGATAGTGAACCAGTACCGTGAGGGAAAGGCGAAAAGAACCCCGGCGAGGGGAGTGAAATAGAACCTGAAACCGTGTACGTACAAGCAGTGGGAGCCTACTTGTTAGGTGACTGCGTACCTTTTGTATAATGGGTCAGCGACTTATATTCTGTAGCAAGGTTAACCGAATAGGGGAGCCGCAGGGAAACCGAGTCTTAACTGGGCGTTAAGTTGCAGGGTATAGACCCGAAACCCGGTGATCTAGCCATGGGCAGGTTGAAGGTTGGGTAACACTAACTGGAGGACCGAACCGACTAATGTTGAAAAATTAGCGGATGACTTGTGGCTGGGGGTGAAAGGCCAATCAAACCGGGAGATAGCTGGTTCTCCCCGAAAGCTATTTAGGTAGCGCCTCGTGAACTCATCTTCGGGGGTAGAGCACTGTTTCGGCTAGGGGGTCATCCCGACTTACCAACCCGATGCAAACTACGAATACCGAAGAATGTTATCACGGGAGACACACGGCGGGTGCTAACGTTCGTCGTGAAGAGGGAAACAACCCAGACCGCCAGCTAAGGTCCCAAAGTCATGGTTAAGTGGGAAACGATGTGGGAAGGCACAGACAGCCAGGATGTTGGCTTAGAAGCAGCCATCATTTAAAGAAAGCGTAATAGCTCACTGGTCGAGTCGGCCTGCGCGGAAGATGTAACGGGGCTAAACCATGCACCGAAGCTGCGGCAGCGACACTTAGGTGTTGTTGGGTAGGGGAGCGTTCTGTAAGCCGTTGAAGGTGGCCTGTGAGGGTTGCTGGAGGTATCAGAAGTGCGAATGCTGACATAAGTAACGATAATGCGGGTGAAAAACCCGCACGCCGGAAGACCAAGGGTTCCTGTCCAACGTTAATCGGGGCAGGGTGAGTCGACCCCTAAGGCGAGGCTGAAAAGCGTAGTCGATGGGAAACAGGTTAATATTCCTGTACTCGGTGTTACTGCGAAGGGGGGACGGAGAAAGCTAGGTTATCCGGGCGACGGTTGTCCCGGTTTAAGCGTGAAGGTGGGTGACTTAGGTAAATCCGGGTCATCGTTAACACTGAGGCGTGATGACGAGTCACTACGGTGATGAAGTAACCAATGCTACGCTTCCAGGAAAAGCCTCTAAGCTCCAGGTAACATCAAATCGTACCCCAAACCGACACAGGTGGTCAGGTAGAGAATACTCAGGCGCTTGAGAGAACTCGGGTGAAGGAACTAGGCAAAATGGTGCCGTAACTTCGGGAGAAGGCACGCTGGCGCGTAGGTGAAGTCCCTTGCGGATGGAGCTGAAGCCAGTCGCAGATACCAGCTGGCTGCAACTGTTTAATAAAAACACAGCACTGTGCAAACACGAAAGTGGACGTATACGGTGTGACGCCTGCCCGGTGCCGGAAGGTTAATTGATGGGGTCAGCCGCAAGGCGAAGCTCTTGATCGAAGCCCCGGTAAACGGCGGCCGTAACTATAACGGTCCTAAGGTAGCGAAATTCCTTGTCGGGTAAGTTCCGACCTGCACGAATGGCGTAATGATGGCCAGGCTGTCTCCACCCGAGACTCAGTGAAATTGAACTCGCTGTGAAGATGCAGTGTACCCGCGGCAAGACGGAAAGACCCCGTGAACCTTTACTATAGCTTGACACTGAACCTTGAGCCTTGATGTGTAGGATAGGTGGGAGGCTTTGAAGTGTGGACGCCAGTCTGCATGGAGCCAACCTTGAAATACCACCCTTTAATGTTTGATGTTCTAACGTAGGCCCGTGATCCGGGTTGCGGACAGTGTCTGGTGGGTAGTTTGACTGGGGCGGTCTCCTCCCAAAGCGTAACGGAGGAGCACGAAGGTTAGCTAATCCTGGTCGGACATCAGGAGGTTAGTGCAAAGGCATAAGCTAGCTTGACTGCGAGAGTGACAGCTCGAGCAGGTGCGAAAGCAGGTCTTAGTGATCCGGTGGTTCTGAATGGAAGGGCCATCGCTCAACGGATAAAAGGTACTCCGGGGATAACAGGCTGATACCGCCCAAGAGTTCATATCGACGGCGGTGTTTGGCACCTCGATGTCGGCTCATCACATCCTGGGGCTGAAGTAGGTCCCAAGGGTATGGCTGTTCGCCATTTAAAGTGGTACGCGAGCTGGGTTTAGAACGTCGTGAGACAGTTCGGTCCCTATCTGCCGTGGGCGTTGGAAGATTGAGAGGGGTTGCTCCTAGTACGAGAGGACCGGAGTGAACGCACCACTGGTGTACGGGTTGTGATGCCAATTGCATTGCCCGGTAGCTAAGTGCGGAAGGGATAACCGCTGAAAGCATCTAAGCGGGAAACTTGCCTCGAGATGAGTCTTCCCTGGACACTTGATGTCCCTGAAGGGCCGTTGAAGACGACGACGTAGATAGGCTGGGTGTGTAAGCGTAGCGATACGTTGAGCTAACCAGTACTAATGACCCGAGAGGCTTAACCTTACAACACCGAAGGTGTTTTGTGGGTGATGAAAGACTCATAGATTTTGATGTTCAGCTTGTTCAAAGATTGGTTCTGATGGTTACGGAGATGACAAAGAAAAAAGTCATGTAAAGTAACGGTTGGAATGAAACAGAATTTGCCTGGCGGCGATAGCGCGGTGGTCCCACCTGACCCCATGCCGAACTCAGAAGTGAAACGCCGTAGCGCCGATGGTAGTGTGGGGCTTCCCCATGTGAGAGTAGGGAACTGCCAGGCATCAAATAAGTGGAAAGCCCCTGTCGAAAGACAGGGGCTTTTTGCTATATATTATTTTTGACCTTATCTGTAATAAATTTGCCCACTGTTTGCACATAGAGATCCACTAGGAATAAGAAATATAGGGAAATAAATGACGATCTTATATATCCAGATCCGTAAGAACAAAATGGTTGTGCGTAATCCTGAAACTCACCAAGAGCTAGGTGATTCTAGTCAGGTTTTCAGTAATACACGTCTACTTGTTGCTGATTTTTTTCGTGCAGAGAAGGTGCTTAAAAATTTAGCCCGAAAATTAATAAAACGTAGCTGGTTCAAATTTGGTCAGGATGTACTTGTCATTCATGCTCTTGAAATGAATGAAGGTGGGCTGTCTCAGGTTGAGCAACGTATTCTTCAGGAAATAGCCGTTTCCACTTCACCAAGAGCCCGGCTAGTTGTGATAGAAGATGCTCGCGTATTAGCTGATGCGGAAGTTATTGAACAAGCAAAGAAAAATAGATAAACGCATAACGTTTTTTTAGGCACAGTGAAACATTTTCACCTTATGCGCTGAGTGCTCGACATTAGTCTGAAAACTCGCTATCTTCGGGCATCTGGATGTCTAAACGTTTAAACGTATGCTTTGAGGATATAAGGTTATGCCAATTCGGGTTCCTGATGAGTTACCAGCCGTTAATTTTCTGCGTAATGAGAACGTCTTTGTCATGACGTCCTCGCGTGCTAAAACGCAGGAAATTCGTCCACTCAAAGTACTGGTTCTGAACCTGATGCCTAAGAAGATCGAGACTGAAAACCAGTTTCTACGTCTGTTATCCAATTCTCCCCTACAGATCGATATCCAACTGTTGCGTATCGATAGTCGAGAATCCAAGAATACGCCAACTGAGCATTTGAATAATTTCTACTGCAATTTTGACGATATTCAGGACGACAATTTTGATGGTTTGATTGTTACTGGTGCCCCGCTGGGACTCGTCGATTTCTGCGATGTTGTGTATTGGCCGCAGATCGCACGTGTCATCGAGTGGGCAAAAGAGCATGTCACATCCACATTATTCGTGTGCTGGGCTGTACAGGCGGCTCTCAATATCCTCTACGGCATTCCCAAGATGACCCGAAAGGAAAAGCTATCTGGCGTTTACTTGCATCAGACGTTACAACCCCATGCTTTGCTGACCCGCGGCTTTGACGAAACGTTCCTGGCTCCACATTCACGCTACGCAGATTTCCCATCTGATGTGATTCGACAACATACGGATTTAGATATTCTGGTTGAATCGGAGCAGGCTGGTGCTTACCTGTTTGCCAGTAAAGATAAACGTCTGGCGTTCGTTACTGGGCACCCAGAGTATGATGTTCTGACGCTGGCAGGAGAGTTTTTCCGTGATAGCGATGCCGGATTAGATCCGGCGGTTCCGGTTAACTATTTCCCGGATGACAATCCTGAACTGGAACCGAAAGCGAGCTGGCGTAGCCATGGGCATCTACTTTTTGTTAACTGGCTGAATTACTATGTTTACCAGATTACGCCTTACGATTTGCGCAAAATGAATCCTACGCTGGACTAGCTCTCATCTTGATCTTTTTCTCTGAGGCACCGTTAAAGGTGCCTTTCTTTTTTGTACTGAATCACTTCATTCCTGTTGGTAAGTGAAAGCTATTTCTTTTTCTTTTTAATATTAATGTTCATTTATATCATATGCTTGACATTGTTTTTTCATAAAAATGGAAATTGTTTTTGATTTTTGTTTTTATTGCATTACGCTTAATTCTGTCGGCTAAGAAACGTACATACTGTTTTTGCCGACCTGGCGGTTGTTGATGAATGAAGCGGAATCTGAAAAGGAACCACGAATGATGCAGCAGACGATAAACAGAGAATTGGCATTTAGTCAGCGTTTTGGCGAAGGTGAGAAGCACATTCTTACTGAAGAGGCAGTTGATTTCTTAGCGGAGTTGGTCGCACATTTTACGCCAGCACGTAATCAATTACTTGCGGAACGGCAGGTGCAGCAGCGTAATATCGATCAGGGTAAGCTACCAAATTTTATTTCAGAAACAGTTTCCATTCGAGATAAAGCATGGATGATACGTGGTATTCCCGATGACCTTCAGGATCGCCGTGTTGAAATTACTGGCCCGGTTGAACGCAAGATGGTGATCAACGCGTTGAATGCCAATGTGAAGGTTTTTATGGCGGACTTTGAGGATTCGCTGTCACCGGGATGGGAAAAGGTGATTGATGGGCAAATCAACTTGCGTGATGCCGTGCGCGGTACGATTTCCTACATCAATGAAACAGGAAAAATTTACCAGTTGAAACCCAATCCTGCTGTATTAATTTGCCGGGTACGCGGGTTGCATTTGCCTGAAAAACACGTGTCCTGGCAGGGGGAAGCCATTCCCGGCAGCCTGTTTGATTTCGCGCTGTATTTTTTCCACAACTATCAGGAATTGTTGAAGAAAGGTAGTGGTCCTTATTTCTATTTGCCAAAGACACAGTCATGGCAGGAAGCGGCCTGGTGGAATGATGTCTTCTGCTATACGGAAGATCGCTTTGACCTTCCGCGTGGGACGATCAAAGCGACAGTATTGATTGAAACACTACCTGCCGTTTTCCAGATGGACGAAATCCTCTACCACTTACGCGATCATATCGTCGGGTTGAACTGTGGTCGTTGGGATTATATTTTCAGTTATATCAAAACATTAAAGAGCCACAGCGATCGCGTTCTGCCCGATCGTCAGTCGGTGACGATGGAAAAACCCTTTCTTAGTGCTTACTCGCGGTTGTTAATCAAAACCTGTCATCGGCGCGGTGCATTCGCCATGGGTGGAATGGCAGCGTTCATTCCGAGTAAGGATGCGGAACGCAATAACTGGGTGTTGGATAAGGTACGTAAAGACAAAGAACTGGAAGCTCACAATGGTCACGATGGCACTTGGGTGGCTCATCCGGGGCTGGCAGATGCCGTGATGGAGGTATTCGATCGGGCGTTAGGTGAGCGTAAAAATCAGCTCGATATCAGCCGTGAACAGGATGCGCCTATTCGCGCAGAGGAACTGCTGGAACCCTGTCCGGGGGAGCGTACGGACATCGGTATGCGCGCGAATATCCGCGTTGCCGTGCAGTACATCGAAGCGTGGATATCTGGTAATGGTTGCGTCCCGATTTATGGATTGATGGAGGACGCGGCGACGGCAGAAATTTCCCGAACCTCGATCTGGCAGTGGATTCGTCATGGTAAGACGTTGAGCGATGGTCGAGTGATCACCAAAACGCTGTTCCGCCAGATGCTGGCCGAAGAGATGTTTGTGATTCAGGAAGAATTAGGTGATGCCCGTTTTAGCGGAGGGCGCTTCGATGAGGCAGCCCGACTGATGGAGCAAATCACTACGCAAGATGAACTGATCGACTTTCTGACGTTACCCGGCTACGCATTGCTTGATTAATCCTGACTGATAATAAAAAGGAACCTCTGCTATGACGACCTCTCGTACCCAACAAGTCCAGCATATCGAAAAAGAGTGGAAAACCGCCCGCTGGGAAGGTATTACGCGCCCCTACAGCGCAGAAGATGTGATTAATCTACGTGGATCGGTGAACCCGGAATGCACACTCGCACAGCTCGGTGCGGCGAGGCTATGGAACCTGCTGCATGGCGAATCCCGCAAAGGCTATGTTAACTGCCTGGGGGCGCTGACGGGTGGGCAAGCCTTGCAGCAGGCGAAAGCCGGCATTGAGGCTATTTACCTTTCCGGTTGGCAGGTGGCGGCGGATGCCAATCTGGCGTCCAGCATGTATCCCGATCAGTCGCTCTACCCAGCAAATTCGGTGCCTGCGGTGATCGAACGCATTAATAACACGTTCCGGCGTGCCGATCAGATTCAGTGGGCGAATCACATTGAGCCGGGTGATAAGCGCTATACCGATTACTTCCTGCCGATTGTTGCGGATGCGGAGGCCGGATTTGGCGGTGTGCTTAATGCGTTCGAGCTGATGAAGTCGATGATTGAAGCGGGTGCGGCGGCGGTTCACTTTGAAGATCAACTGGCATCGGCGAAGAAATGCGGACACATGGGCGGCAAGGTACTGGTTTCCACGCAGGAAGCCGTTCAGAAGCTGGTTGCGGCCCGGCTGGCAGCGGATGTCTTGGGCGTGCCGACCTTACTGGTTGCGCGAACTGATGCGGATGCGGCAGATTTACTGACGTCCGACTGTGATGAATATGACCGTGATTTCATTACCGGGGAACGCACGGTGGAAGGCTTCTATCGCACGCGTGCGGGGATTGAACAGGCAATCAGCCGTGGGCTGGCCTACGCGCCTTATGCGGATCTTGTGTGGTGCGAAACGTCGACGCCGGATTTATCGCTGGCGCGTCGTTTTGCCGAGGCCATCCACGCTAAGTTTCCCGGCAAGTTGCTGGCGTACAACTGTTCGCCTTCCTTTAACTGGAAGAAGAATCTGGATGACAGCACGATCGCACGTTTTCAGGATGAGCTGTCGGCAATGGGCTACAAGTATCAGTTTATTACGCTGGCTGGCATCCACAGCATGTGGTTCAACATGTTTGACCTGGCGCATGCCTATGCGCAAGGCGAAGGGATGCGGCACTACGTAGAAAAAGTACAGCAGCCTGAATTCGAGGCGATTAAAGACGGCTATACCTTCTCATCGCATCAGCAGGAGGTGGGGACAGGTTATTTCGATAAGGTAACGAACATCATTCAGGGAGGCGAGTCTTCAGTGACGGCGCTGACGGGATCGACGGAAGAACAGCAGTTCTGATCCTAACCCGGTCAGCGTTCGGCTGGCCGGGTTTCATCTGGAGATCATGATGACGCGTGACCTTGAAAAGCTGGTGGCGCAGACGATCCTGCAAGGGTTTGATGCGCAATATGGACGTTTTCTCGAAGTAACGGCTGGCGCGCAGCAGCGTTTTGAACAGGCTGACTGGTCTGCCGTACAGCAGGCAATGAAACAGCGTATTCATCTATACGATCACCATGTTGGGCTGGTGGTTGCACAGTTGCGCTGTATTACCAGTATCCGCTGTGATGATGCGGATTTTCTGGCGCGGGTGAAGCATATCTACACCTGCCTATTGCCGGATTATCCACGTTTCGAGATTGCTGAGAGTTTCTTTAATTCCGTCTATTGTCGGCTGCTTAATCATCGGGAGCTGACGCCCGATAAACTGTTTGTTTTCAGTTCTCAGCCAGAGCAGCGCTTTCATGAGATTCCCCGTCCGATTGCCAAGACGTTTGTGCCCGCTGACGGCTGGCAGAATATGTTGGAAAAGTTGCTGGGTGATGTGCCGCTGCGTTTACCGTGGGAAGATTTGCCGCGTGATATTGGCTATATCGTTGCATATTTACAGCGTACTTTCTCGCCTGATCAGCTTGCTCAGTCGACGTTACAGATAGCGAACGAGCTGTTTTATCGCAACAAAGCGGCCTGGCTGGTGGGGAAACTGTCGCTGCCTGACGGTATTTTTCCGTTCCTGCTACCGATTCACCACAACGAACGCGGGGCGCTATTTATTGATACCTGCTTAACCAGTCAATCAGACGCCAGCATCGTGTTCGGTTTCGCCCGCTCTTACTTCATGGTCTATGCCCCGTTGCCGTCCGCGCTGGTGGCCTGGCTACGTGACATTTTGCCGGGAAAGACGACAGCAGAGCTTTATCTGGCTATTGGCTGTCAGAAGCACAGTAAAACCGAGTATTACCGCGAATATCTGGATTACATTGCGGCATCAGAAGAGCAGTTCATCATTGCTCCCGGCGTGAAAGGTATGGTGATGCTGGTGTTTACGCTGCCTTCGTTCGATCGCGTATTTAAGGTCATCAAAGATCGTTTTGCGCCACAGAAAGAGGTGAGTGCGGAGCGGGTCATGGCGTGCTATCAACTGGTGAAAGAGCACGATCGTGTTGGGCGCATGGCGGATACGCAGGAATATGAAAATTTCGTCATCGATAAGCACCGAATCAGCCCGGAACTACTGGATGAACTTTGGCGTGAGGTACCTGATAAGCTGGAAGATCTGGGTGATAAGTTAGTGATCCGACACTTGTATATGGAACGCCGGATGACGCCGCTGAATCTCTATCTGGAGCAGGCAAGCGCACAGCAACTGCACGATGTGATTGAAGAGTACGGTAATGCCATCAAACAGTTGGCCGCGGCGAATATTTTCCCCGGTGATATGTTGTTTAAGAATTTTGGCGTCACGCGTCATGGGCGAGTCGTGTTTTATGATTACGATGAAATTTGCTACATGACAGAGGTGAATTTCCGCAAGATTCCGCCACCGCGTCACCCAGAGGACGAACTGGCCGCAGAGCCGTGGTACAGCGTCGCACCGAATGATGTATTTCCCGAAGAGTTTCCGCATTTCCTGTGTAGTGACCGTCATATTCGGACGTTGTTTGAGGAAATGCATGGCGATCTGTTTTGTGCGGATTATTGGCGGGCATTACAGCAGCGCATAAAGGACGGCTATATCGAGGATGTTTACGCCTACCGACGCCGGAAGCGTTTTAGCCAGCGGGGCGGGTATCAGCCGTCAGAGTATCCGACGGCTGATGTGGCATTCAGGTGAAAAAATAGCGCACGATATGGAAGAAAATGGGAGCAGAAAAACAGAGAGAATCGATGCGATCCATCATCCCGCCGTGCCCTTCCAGCATGGTGCCGAAATCTTTCACGCCGCGATCGCGCTTAATGCCGGACATGCAAAGCCCACCGGCAAAACCTAGCAGTGCGATCAAGAAGGCGATGAGAAAAGCCTGCCAGGGGGAAAATGGTGTGATCCACCACAACCCCATCCCCACTAGGCTGGCGGTCAAAATACCACCGATAAACCCTTCCACCGTTTTGTTTGGGCTGAGTTTGGGGACGATAGGGCGTTTTCCCCAGAGTTTACCGAAAACGTATTGCAGTACGTCTGATAACTGCACCACGATCATGAGAAACAGCAACAGCTTGATATTCTGGTGCTCATACCCTGCGATATCTAGCATCAGCAGCGCTGGCGCGTGGCTGACACAGTACACGGCGATCATCAGACTCCATTGAATTTTGGCGGCACGCTCAAGAAAATGCAGCGTATCTCCCGCTAACGCCAAACGCGCAGGGACGAAGAGAAATGCGTATACCGGTATCAGAATAATAAAAACGCCGTACCACTGTATGCCAACCAGCAGATACTGAAGCGGCAGGATAATGAAAAAGCACCAGAACAGCGCCTCATGGTCGCCCCGGCGAGTTGGCATCAACGTAATGCATTCTCGCAGTGCATAAAATGACATCAGGGCAAACAGGATCGTCGAACCAATCGCACCAATCATCATGGCTAACACAGAAATAATGCACATGAGCCACCAGGCACGAATGCGGGCATTGAGGTTCATGATTGTGGCATTTTGCTGACGTTTTGCCAGTATGTAACCGACTAGGCTGGCAAAAGTCAGTAATCCGAATAGGCCGCTCAGCAGCCATTGCATCTCGTTATCCCAAGCTGTCACGCTGATAACTCCTCAAGCGCTTGCTTAGCGCGTTCAAGAAAATCCTGTTTCGACTCCATCTCGGCAACGCCTTGTATTGGTTCACCAAATGTGGCGTGGCAGATGATAGGAACGACCAGCCGCGACCCCTTTGGCATGACGCGGTTAAGGTTCTCCAGCCAGACGGGAACCAATTCGATGTCTGGATACTGTTTTGATAAGTGGTAAATCCCGCTTTTAAAGCTATTCAACTGGTCGCCATCTCCCCGCGTGCCTTCGGGAAACAGAATCAGTGACTGGTTCTCGTTTAACGTGGTTTTTAGCGGTTGCAGCGGATCTTGTGAAAGCCGTTCCGAGTGCCCTTCTTCTGGGATTTTATTGCGTCGCTCGACCAGAACAGCCTGAAAAATACGCAGAGCCAGATAGCGGCGTAACGGTTTTTTTAGCCAATAGTCGGCAGCAGCGACTGGATGTACGATGGTTCGAAGTTCGCGTGGCAGGCTGGCCCAGATCACCAGTCCATCAAGGTGGCTGCTATGGTTGGCATAATAAATTTTAGGGCGTACCAGATCGGGTTCACTTCGCCAGTGTGCGCGAACGCCGGTGAGGAGCCGACAAACTGTAACCAGAAGTGAACTGACAATTTTTTTGTCCAGCCCAGAGAAAACGTTAGCCATAAGATTATCCCTGAATGCGCAGTGCGCTCATAATCTGTCGAGTGCGGTTAATACAGGTGACGGTCGAACCGAGCAGAATTACCCCAAGCGCGGCGATGAAAAGCCATTGCCCATAAGCGGGGGCGATCAGGGCGAGTAGGGAAACCAGCGTTAGAATGGCCATACGATGCTGCTTTGCCATTGGCCCGCTGAACTGTTGCGGTAAACCACAACTTCCACCTAACAGACGGATGTAAGCCGTCAGCACTGCCATCACGGTCGCAGCCCAGGCAAGCGTGGGGGCAAGAGGCCACACTGTCATGCCGTAACCGACGCCCATGATGATCAGCGTATCTGAGATCCGATCGGGCAGATCGTTATAAATCGCCCCGACCGGGCTGCGGAGTTTGCCTTCTACCGCGACCATACCATCAAGCAGATTGCATAGCAGGCGACCCTGAATACCGATAATCCCTACCAGCAGGAGTAGCCGAGTGGTGGTGTCTTGGTCGGTACGAAAAGCGAAAATAAAGCTGATACTGGCGATCAAAGCAAAAAGAATGCTGAAAAGGGAAATCGCGTTAGGGGTAAAGCCCCTCAATTGCAATGCCCGAGCGAAATAGCTGGCCCAGCGTGTTTGTCGAGCCTTAATGGGGCGGCGATCTTTGATATCTTGTTCCATGATGTACATGATCCATTGGTAAAACGTATAGGTATGTATGCTGTAAGTACCGGTAAGAATAATGGTATTACGAGGGTCGCACACCCTTTTATACATCTTCTTTTTCACGCCGCAGGCTTATCTTCGGACTGGTATACTCGCCCATTATCATGGTATCCCACTATATTCCTGCATGATTTGCTTAGCGGCTTTGATCACCAATGCGCCGAGTTCTGTTACGCGATTGTCCGTGATGCGTGATACGGGGCCGGAAATGGAAATGGCGGCAAAGGCTTCATGATGTTCATCCAGAATACAGGCCGCGATACAGCGTAGCCCCAGCGCGTGTTCTTCGTCATCGAACGAATACCCCTGCTTACGAATCAGCGAGAGATTTTCCTTCAGAGCCTGCGGCGAATTGAACGTGTGTGGCGTATAGCCATGCAGTCCTTTTTTGTGCAGCAGTTGTGTGACCTGCGCATCGGGTAAATGTGCCAAAAACGCTTTTCCAGCACCGGAGGCATGCATTGGTAACTTACCGCCGATCGGTGCAGACATCCGCATCAGCGCGGTGCATTGTACCTGATCGATAATGATCGCCTGACTATCCGTCTGATCGAGAACGGCCAGATTGACGGTTTCACCCGAATTCTCCATTAACGTGCGTAGTATCGGATGCACAATTGCCAACAGATTGCGGCTTTGCAGAAAGCTACTGCCAACGATAAACGCGTGTGACGCAATCGTCCACAGCCCCAGATCGCCAACCTGACGCACAAAGCCCTGCTGCTGCATAGTGGTGAGCAGGCGGTGGGTGGTGGAATTGGGTAAACCAGCTTGCTGAGCCAAATCGGTTAGCGCCACGCTGCCGTTTGCTTTGGCGATATATTCAAGCAGCGTCAGGCCACGGGTCAGCGACTGAACCTGCCCGGTTGGCTGTGTAGCGGTGCCCGTGCTGGCTCTGGGCTTCTTGCCGCGTTTAGCTGGCTCTGGTGGCGTCATGGCATCGATTCCTTTTTATGGTAATGGAATTGATTTTCGTTTTTTTACCGCAGAATGCAACTCTTCTTTCTCCGTGTTTTTTATCGGCAAATGACCTGAAAAAGTCTCATGCTACCTCGCGTTAGCGTGTTCATAACTTATGCTAGGATACACACAACATATCGTATTTATTGGCCGGGAATGGGGTTCGCGTGAGTAATCGGTTAGACGAATTGCGGCGTCAGTTGGCGCAACGCATTATGGTGCTGGATGGTGGTATGGGTACCATGATCCAGGGGTATCGCCTGCAGGAAGCAGATTATCGCGGCGAGCGCTTTGCCGACTGGCCGAGCGATGTGAAGGGAAATAACGATCTGCTGGTGCTGACCAAGCCGCGGGTGATTAGTGAAATCCATGATGCCTATCTGGAAGCCGGTGCCGATATTCTCGAAACCAACACCTTCAACGCCACCACTATTGCGATGGCAGATTATGATATGGCATCGCTGTCGGCGGAAATTAACACCGTTGCTGCCCAGTTGGCGCGTGCCAGCGCGGACAAATGGACGTCGCTAACGCCGGATAAGCCGCGCTATGTTGCCGGCGTGCTTGGCCCGACGAACCGCACTGCGTCGATTTCCCCCGATGTTAACGATCCAGCTTTTCGTAACGTCAGTTTTGATCAACTGGTAGAAGCGTATCGTGAATCGACCCGTGCATTGATCGCGGGCGGTGTCGATCTGATCATGATCGAAACCATTTTCGATACGCTGAATGCCAAAGCGGCAAGCTTTGCGGTGGAAAGCGAATTTGAGGCGTTGGGGATCGTTCTACCCGTGATGATTTCCGGCACGATCACGGATGCGTCAGGACGGACGTTATCTGGTCAAACGACAGAGGCATTTTACCATTCCCTGCGTCATTCCCGCCCGCTTTCCTTCGGTCTGAACTGCGCGTTGGGGCCGGATGAACTACGCCAGTATGTCGCCGAGCTATCGCGTATTTCGGAATGTTATGTGAGTGCGCACCCGAATGCAGGGCTGCCTAACGCCTTCGGGGAATACGATCTCGATCCCGCCGATATGGCGAAGCATATTGGTGAATGGGCGCGATCCGGTTTTCTGAATATTGTCGGCGGCTGCTGTGGATCGACGCCTGCGCACATTGCCGCGATGGCGAAAGTGGTGGACGGCGTGCCGCCGCGCAAGCTGCCAGAGATCCCCGTGGCGTGTCGTTTATCCGGCCTGGAGCCGCTGACTATCGATGCTAACACCCTGTTTGTTAACGTGGGGGAACGGACGAACGTTACCGGTTCTGCGCGTTTTAAACGTCTGATCAAAGAAGAGAAATATAACGAAGCGCTGGATGTCGCCCGCCAGCAGGTCGAAAGCGGCGCGCAGATCATCGACATCAACATGGATGAAGGCATGCTGGATGCGGAAGCGGCGATGATCCGCTTCCTAAATCTGATTGCGGGTGAGCCTGATATCGCCCGTGTGCCGATTATGATCGACTCCTCAAAATGGGAGGTGATTGAGAAAGGGCTTAAATGTATTCAGGGCAAAGGGATTGTTAATTCAATCTCCATGAAGGAAGGCGTCGAGGCTTTTATCCATCACGCTAAGCTGGTGCGGCGCTATGGCGCAGCCGTGGTGGTGATGGCCTTCGATGAGGTCGGGCAAGCGGATACTCGCGCACGTAAAATTGAAATTTGTCGCCGCGCTTACCGCATCTTGACGGAAGAAGTCGGCTTCCCGCCTGAAGACATCATTTTCGACCCGAATATTTTCGCGGTGGCAACGGGGATCGACGAGCACAACAACTACGCGGTGGATTTCATCGAAGCCTGCGCAGACATAAAGGCAGAGTTGCCGCATGCGATGATCTCTGGCGGCGTGTCCAATGTATCGTTCTCGTTCCGCGGTAACGATCTGGTTCGTGAGGCGATTCACGCTGTTTTCCTGTATTACGCGATCCGCAATGGTATGGATATGGGGATCGTGAACGCTAGCCAACTGGCGATCTATGACGATCTTCCTGCGGAGCTGCGCGATGCGGTAGAGGATGTGATCCTTAACCGTCGCGCTGATGCCACCGAGCGCATGCTCGAACTGGCGGAAAAATATCGCGGTAGCAAAACAGAAGATGAAGGCAGTAAAACACAGGCGGAGTGGCGCGGCTGGGATGTGAAGAAGCGCCTGGAGTATTCGCTGGTTAAAGGCATTACCGAGTTTATCGAGCTGGATACGGAAGAAGCGCGTCAGCAGGCGTCACGACCGATTGAAGTGATCGAGGGCCCGTTGATGGACGGCATGAACGTGGTCGGTGACCTATTCGGTGCAGGCAAAATGTTTTTGCCGCAGGTGGTGAAATCCGCGCGTGTGATGAAGCAGGCGGTGGCTTACCTCGAACCTTATATTGAAGCCAGCAAAGATAAAGGCTCGTCTGCGGGGAAAATCCTGCTGGCGACGGTAAAAGGCGACGTTCACGATATCGGTAAGAATATCGTCGGCGTGGTGCTGCAATGTAACAACTACGAGATTATCGATCTGGGCGTGATGGTGCCGACGGATAAAATCCTGAAGACCGCACGTGAGGAGAAGGTCGATATCATCGGGCTGTCCGGGCTGATTACGCCGTCGCTGGATGAAATGGTCAACGTGGCGAAAGAGATGGAGCGTCAGGGCTTTACGCTGCCGCTGCTGATTGGCGGCGCAACGACCTCTAAAGCCCATACCGCCGTGAAGATTGAGCAGAACTATAGCGGCCCGACGGTCTACGTACAGAATGCCTCGCGCTCTGTTGGCGTGGTGTCGGCGCTGCTGTCCAGTACACAGTATGACGATTTTGTTGCGCGCACCCGTAAAGAGTATGAAACCGTGCGTATTCAGCACGCGAGGAAAAAGCCGAGAACGCCGCCCGTGACGCTGGAGGCAGCCCGAGCTAACGCCTCAGATCTGGACTGGGAAAACTATACGCCGCCGGTTGCGCATCGTCTGGGGGTGCAGGCGGTAACGGCCAGCATCGAAACGCTGCGCAACTACATCGACTGGACGCCGTTCTTTATGACCTGGTCGCTGGCGGGGAAGTATCCCCGCATTCTGGAAGATGAAGTAGTAGGGGAAGAAGCTAAACGCCTATTTGCCGACGCTAATGCGATGTTGGACGATTTGTCCACGCGTGGCGCGCTGAACCCTCGTGGCGTGGTTGGCTTATTTCCGGCGAACCGCGTGGGGGATGACGTGGTGATTTATACCGATGAGCGGCGTGAGACGGTGCTGTCAGTCAGCCATCACCTGCGTCAACAGACGGAAAAAACTGACTTCCCTAACTACAGTTTGTCCGACTTTGTGGCACCAAAATCCGGCGGCAAGCCGGATTATCTGGGAGCGTTTGCGGTGACTGGCGGGCTGGAAGAGGATACGTTGGCCGATCAGTGGGAAGCGCAGCACGATGATTACAACAAGATCATGGTGAAAGCGATCTCTGACCGTCTGGCGGAAGCGTTTGCGGAATACCTGCACGAGCGCGTGCGTAAGGTTTACTGGGGCTATGCGCCGAATGAGAATCTCAGTAATGAGCTGCTGATTCGTGAGAATTATCAGGGTATTCGTCCTGCGCCGGGCTATCCGGCTTGTCCAGACCACACGGAGAAAGTACCAATCTGGCAGTTGCTGGATGTAGAAAAGCATACCGGTATGAAGCTCACTGAGTCCTATGCCATGTGGCCGGGCGCCTCAGTATCCGGCTGGTATTTCAGCCACCCTGACAGCAAATACTTCGCCGTCGCGCAAATTCAGCACGATCAGGTGAAGGATTATGCAGTGCGTAAAGGCATGGACGTGAGCGAAGTTGAGCGCTGGCTGGCGCCGAATCTTGGTTATGATGCGGATTAAGTTATGAGAACCGATCTGTGCGGTTTACTTTTATAACCGAATATTTAGAGGGAAGGTAATGCGATTACTGTGAGCAAGGTTGAATAAGTAAAATAAATAGCCCCACAGCTTAGAAAGGGGAATGGAGCAAAATAGCAAGTGTGTGTCAAATCGCTCTGCTAATTCAGCTCTGTTCCCCATGATCCAAGTGTGAAAGTACTGCTATATCATGGCACCTTAGTGGCGGTAATAATTGAATCCGTTGCTGGCTACAGGTAAATGATTTGGATAAGCGACGAGCCTGCCAGAGGCAAATTTTAACACGGCCTGTAGCAACCTCTTCGGGGAATAGATACGTAGTAATTGATTACTCAGAAACGTTATGCTTCCTGGTTAGGCCAGTTGATCTTATTCAGAAAATAATCCGGTTGCTGGCTCATATGGGTCTGAATTTTCAAATAGATATCTGAAGATGACGTTCCTTTCGCTTTTTCTTCATTATATATTTGAGTTGTCATAGCTAAAATGCTCTGATCCCATTCTGCAAACATAGCCGTAGATTCTGATGTTACCTTTTCACCTGTATAAGCGTTAAACACATCAGGGTAATGTTCAATAGAGACTAATTCATGAGATTGCCGAGGGGTGGCATATAAGTCCTTTATATAGGAATCAACTTCATTTTGATCGACGTTACTGCGCAGTTGCTGATATTTATTCAACACGACTTCAGATAATTTAGTCTGTTGTTGTGCTTGAGATGAGAATGATACCTTAGTGCTAGACTCCGATTTGACTAAATTAGCAATAGTCAATTCATCGCGAGCATTTATATCCTGTTTTTTCCCAGTGGCTTTTAAAGAAAGTATTCAAGATGTTATATCGATCTTTGATAACATTTTTATACCTATTCGTAATACAACAGCGTTAAGCTAGAGTGAAATCGGCTGAATAAGTATCCACTCTGGCTATAGGGGGCACTCGTTCAGCTACTCTAACTACCCGTGCATTTCCTGCAAGGAAGAAAATACAGTACTAGCAGAAATCTATTTTAAATTTTTCTAAAAATCCATTTTGAATAAAAGAGGTGTTTTTATATCACATTCTTGTTTGTTAATGAAAACAACATAACAAATTAATAAATATGTGAAAACTTAAGATTGGAAAACAAAAAAAAGAAAAATAATAAAAACAATATTTTGTATTGAAATTTTAGGTAGTAAACGAAAAAGCCGAGGAAACTCGGCTTTTTCACATCATGTATTAGCTAGCGATCAATACAGCCCAATCACTTTCCACCACAGCAGACCCGCACTCATGAAGATCGCCTGATTCACCAGACTGACGACAAAACCGGTGCGCCACCAGACAGCGGTGGGCACGTAGCCTGCGCCGAACAGGATCGGACCGCGTGCATGGGTATATTGCGTTAGTGAGCAGTACAGGCTACTGGTAAACGCCAGCATGAACGCCATCGGTACTGCTGGAATGTTCAGGTTGATCCCAACACCGAGGAATACCGCAAAAAGTGCGGCGATCTGTGCATTACCGCTGGCGAAGAAATAGTGAGTGTAGAAATAGGCTGCGTTCAGCAGCAACAGCACCAAGACCCAGCTTGTTCCCTGCATCAAATGGCCGATGTTGCTGCCGATGAGATCGCCGAACCAGTTGGTGAAGCCGAGCTTTTTCAACTGATTCGCCATCATCAGCAGGGCAGCGAACCAAATCAACGTATCCCAGGCGCCTTTCTCGCTCTTCACGTCTTCCCAACTCAGTACACCAGTTAACAGCAAGAAGGAAAGCCCGACGAAGGAGGCCGTTGTGGCATCTACGCCTAAACGGTCGCCAAAAATCCACAGTACCAGTAGTAGGATCACGGTGAATGCCATCAGCCATTCGCCACGGCTCATATTGCCCATCTTTGCCAACTCGGCGACGGCCAGTTTTGGCGCATCTGGCGTATGGCGAATTTCTGGCTTGGTCAGCCAGTAGACGAGCAACGGGACAATCGCCAGAGAGATCAAACAGGGGACGAGTGCTGCCAGAAACCAGCTTCCCCAGGTAATGGTAACGCCTGCGTTGGCTGCGAGTTTTACCGCCAGCAGGTTGCCGGTGTAGGCGGTCATAAACAGCGCCGCCGTCACATCGTTAACGTTACCAATACAGGTGATCAGGAATGTGCCAATCTTACTGCGCGATGCGTCTTCCGGTTTGGAGTCGAAGCTGCGCGACAGTGAATCGGCAATCGGATAAATAATTCCGCCGCAGCGTGCGGTGTTGCTCGGCATCGCGGGGGAAAGCACCAGATCGGCAAAGGCCAGGCCGTAAGCCAGTCCCAGTGTGCGTTTTCCCAGCAGGCGGATCATCTGCAAGGCAATGCGGCGGCCCAATCCCGTTTTGATAAAGCCGCGTGCGATCATGAAGGCAACAACAATCAGCCAGATTAGCGAGCTGTTCAAATCGCTGAGTGCGGTTTGTATGGCTCCGCTGGCCGTTTTATCCCCTGCGGCGTAAGTTAGCGCAAAAAGGGTGATGCTGATAATACCGATAGCCCCAATTGGGAGGACGTTAGCGACAATACAAACGATTGTTGCTACAAAAATGACGGCAGAGTGCCAGGCGGCTGGATTTAAGCCTGTTGGAGGTTCCATCTGCCAAAAAAAGGCGGCGACGGCAAGGATCACGATCAGCGGGAGCCAGTTTAGTCCATACGAGGTTTTTGTCTTCATCCATTTTCCTTACTAAAAAGCCAGAAGGATTGCAGGGCATACGCTAACGTACTCAATTTGCTAAATATTAAGCATGCTTAACGTTTTTTAAGTGCATACCCCATAAGGGTTAGGTGCATAAGAGGAGCATAGCGCTAACCAGACAAGGTGTGACAGGAAACCGCAGGATTATTGATTTGGATTCTGTTTTTTAAATATTGTCATTTAATTAATTTTTTTCATTTATTGATGTGAGTGATTTTCCTGTGGCGAGGACTGCCTCGCAGTACAGCCAGCTAACATCTGGTAAGATGGCGGCTCATTACCTCATCAATACCGTGTTTCCTATCTATACACGGTATTTCATCGACATATTGTTTAACCGGAGGCGCGGACTTTTTGTTAACACTGCTGAATCTCCTCTCTGCGATTGCGTTACTGGTTTGGGGCACTCACATTGTCCGTACCGGTATCATGCGGGTTTATGGCACTCAGTTACGGCGGGTTCTCAGCGATAGCGTTGAGAAAAAACCGTTGGCTTTTATGGCAGGTATTGGCGTAACCGCGCTGGTGCAAAGCAGTAATGCGACAGCGTTGCTGACGACCTCTTTTGTCTCGCAGGGGCTGGTGGCCTTAACGCCTGCGTTGGTGATTATTCTCGGGGCAGATGTCGGTACGGCACTGATGGTGCGAATTCTGACGTTCGATCTGTCCTGGCTTTCTCCGCTGCTGATTTTTCTTGGCGTGGTGTTTTTCCTCAGCCGTAAACAGACGCGTGTTGGCCAGATTGGTCGTGTAGCGATTGGACTTGGGCTGATTCTGCTGGCGCTGGAAATGATCGTCTTGGCTGCTGCGCCGATCACGCAAGCGTCGGGCGTGAAGGTGCTGTTCTCCTCGCTGACGGGCGACGTGATGCTGGATGCGTTGGCTGGGGCGTTGTTTGCGGTGATGACCTATTCCAGTCTGGCTGCGGTGCTGCTGACGGCGACGTTAACGGCAAGCGGTGTGATCTCGCTGGAAGTGGCGATGTGTCTGGTCATCGGGGCCAATCTGGGTAGCGGATTACTGACAATGATGAGCACCTCGACGCAGAATGCGGCGGGACGACGTGTGGCGCTCGGCAGTATGTTGTTTAAGATGATCGGTTGTCTGGTTGTGCTGCCGCTGGTTGAGCCGCTCTCGCGCTGGCTGACGCGTATTCCGTTAAGTGCCGAAGAACTGGTGATTTACTTCCACCTGTTCTACAACTTGATCCGTTGCCTGCTGTTGATTCCGCTTACTGGCGTGGTGGCCCGGCTGTCCTGCGCAATGATTGCTGATTCGCCGCAGGTTGATATTGAGATGAAACCGCGTCATCTGGATACCAGTTCGCTGGATACGCCAGCTTTGGCGTTAGCCAATGCGGCACGGGAAACGCTGCGGATTGGCGATGTGCTGGAGCAGATGCTGAGCTTGTACCGCGAAGTCTTGCAAGGCGATCTTATGCAGCGGCGCGAGATCCGTCGGCTTGATGATGATGTCGATATACTGTACACCGCGATTAAGCTTTATCTGGCGCAGATTCAGAAAGATGGGTTGGATGAGCGGGATTCTCAGCGCTGGGCGGAAGTGATCGAAGTGGCGCTGAATCTGGAACAGGCGGGCGATATTATTGAACGCATGGCGGATGACATCGGCAATCATTCATCTGGTGTACGCATGGCGTTTTCCGCTCAGGGGTTGGAAGAGTTGAACCACTTGCATGACCAACTGCTGGCGAACTTGCGTCTGGGGCTGTCGGTTTTCTTGTCGGAAGACGTGACCAGTGCTAAACGTCTGCGCCGTGCCAAACACCGCTTCCGCATTATGAATCGCCGTTATGCACATGCACACGTTGATCGCTTACATCAACACAACGTACAGAGTCTGGAAACCAGTTCGCTCCATTTGAGCCTGTTGGGAGATATGAACCGACTGAATTCACTGTTCTGTGCGGTGGCATATAACGTATTGATTGTGCAGCAGGACGGGGACGAAGAGCGCGAAGAATCGCCGCTGACATTGTGACAGAATCTTGTGGGGTTTCACTGGACACAGCAGTCTATTTTTATGCTGACTGAGAGATAGTTTCGTGCGCGATAATGCTGCCATTTTCATGCTACCTCGTAGCTCGCGCCCGACTCGGGACGGCTCAAACGCCGCTCGCCCCGAGACCCCAGGCTTTTGGCGGAAATTATGCCGCTGACTGCGGTGCCTTCGTCGATATCAGGCTTAACGGACCGCTTGCGACACGCTTACTCGCCCCATAAATAATGGGGCTCACCCTTCGGGCCAGCACAAGTGCTGTTCAAAAACGTCTCTGACGTTTTTGTCCGGCGTGGCGCAAGCTTTCGCCGCGTCCATGCGGCTCATCCTAAGCCTGCTATCTCCTCAGCATAATTTTTACGCCGGATAACGGCAAAATCGCGTTCCCATAACATATGACGAGGAGACCGACTAGACGTTGTGAATCTACTCGAATAGGCTGCGGTGCAGCGTCTGTACCACTCGCTCGGCGTCATCACCCGGTACCAGGAAGCACAAGTTGTTGCTGCTGGCACCGTAGCAGATCAGGCGAATGCGGAAAGGTTCCAGCACGCCAAATACTTCTTTCCCTACGCCACAGGCTTGAGATAGCTTGTTGCCGATCAGCGCGACCAGCGACAGATTCTCTTCAACCTCAACCCGACACAGCGATGACAGCTCGGTCAGCAAGGCGCTGGACAGCAGGCTGTCGCCCGTTGAGGTGGAGCCGGTGGTATCAAGTGTCAGGGCCACGTTGACTTCTGATGTGGTGATCAGGTCAACGGAGATGTTGTGACGGGCCAAAATACTGAATACTTCAGCCAGAAAACCGCGAGTGTGCAGCATGTTAAGGCTGTGCAGCGTGAGCAACGTTTGCTTACGACGCAGTGCCAGCGCGCGGAACAGCGGCGGATTTTCTGTTTTGTTGCATACCAGCGTCCCGCCTGCGGCTGGATCTTTGCTGGAGCCGACGAACACTGGGATATCGCTACGCACCGCAGGCAGCAGCGTGGCTGGGTGCAGGACTTTCGCGCCAAATGTTGCCATTTCGGCGGCTTCTTCAAACATGATTTGGTCGATGCGTTTTGCTGTCGGCACGACGCGTGGATCGGTGGTGTAGATGCCGGGAACATCGGTCCAGATATCAATCCGGCTGACGTTGAGCGCTTCGCCCAGCAGTGCCGCCGTATAATCGCTACCGCCGCGACCCAGTGTGGTTGTACGGCCTTTTGCTTCGCTGCCGATAAAGCCCTGAGTAATCACCAGACCTTGTTCAAGGCGTGGTTGCAACTGGCTGCGAGTCAGTTCGCCCAGTACATCGCAATCCGGCTGTGCGCGACCAAAATGATCGTCGGTACGCATGATTTTACGTACATCGAACCACTCAGCCACCACATCGCGCTGGCGAAGGATCTCAACAAACAGCAGGGTAGACATCAGTTCGCCATGGCTGACCAGTTCATCGGTCAGGGCGTTGGACGTCGCGAGCGCCGCGGCTTCAGACAGCGTGGTGACGCTATCTAACATGCGATCAATTTCATCACGAATAACGCTCTGATTGGTCAGCTTGTCGATAATGGCGTATTGGATTTGGCGGATCTTCGCCAGATGTTCGACGCGCGTTTCCGGCGTCTGGCCTTCCGCGAGTGCGACCAATAAATTGGTGATACCCGCCGATGCCGATAGCACGACAACGCGTACATTCGGATTAGATAACACCACATCGGCGCTACGATTCATGGCGTCAAAGTCCGCCACGCTGGTGCCGCCAAATTTGGCAATAACGGTAGAATTCGCGTTTGCGGATACTTCAGTTGCAGACATGTCAAAAAACCTCGTGTCAGGGTAGGCTGTTTTCAGTAAACAGCATTCCATTAAATCAGCCTTGGCACAGGGGGAGGGCGGTAAGTTGGGGGCAGGCGTAGACAATCGCTACGATACACCCAGAAGCGCTCCACCTTGCTGAACGTCCATCAGGACGAATCTGGTGACAACCCAGAGGATTCAGCCTCTGTAGTCGATAGGGTGAAAGCCGTACTTCACCTCATCTCGGCGTCGCTCCCCCTCAGATACCATCAGCGGATTACGGTTCCTCCGATATCTTACCTGGGCGACGCGCCTCTTCTGGCTTGCACACCGAGTGTGCAAGTACGGTGTTAGAAATAACGGGTTATGCGGTTTCTGTCAATAAACAATCTGTCAGTAAACCATCTGTCAGTGAACTACAGGGCATAAATCGCTTTTAGCAAGAAAAGGGATCTCAATCGGGATTTTAAGGGATACAATCGATTCAGTCACTTTGAACTCATGCTTAGAGAGAAAGTCGCATTATGAAAAATATCAATCCAAGCCAAACTGCCGCCTGGCAGGCATTACAAACCCATTTTGACGCGCTGAAAGACGTGCAAATTAGCGAGCTGTTTGCACAGGATAGCGACCGTTTTGCGCATTTTTCCGCGACGTTCGACGATCAGATGCTGGTGGATTACTCCAAAAACCGCATCACGGCGGAAACCATGGATAAATTGCACGCACTGGCGCGGGAAACCGACCTGTCTGCGGCCATTCAGTCCATGTTTGCCGGCGAGAAAATCAACCGCACGGAAGATCGCGCCGTTCTGCACGTCGCCCTGCGTAACCGTAGCAACACGCCGATTCTGGTAGATGGCAAAGATGTGATGCCGGAAGTCAACGCAGTGCTGGCGAAGATGAAGGATTTCAGCGAGCGCGTGATTGGCGGTGAGTGGAAGGGTTATACCGGAAAAACGATCACCGACGTGGTCAACATCGGTATCGGTGGCTCTGACCTAGGTCCGTTCATGGTAACGGAAGCGTTGAAGCCTTATAAGAATCACCTCAACATGCATTTTGTCTCCAACGTTGACGGCACGCATATTGCTGAAACGTTGAAGCCTCTGAACCCGGAAACCACGCTGTTCCTTGTTGCCTCTAAAACCTTCACCACCCAGGAAACCATGACCAACGCGCACAGCGCGCGTGACTGGTTCCTGAAAACGGCGCAGGACGAGAAACACGTTGCCAAGCACTTTGCTGCCTTGTCCACCAACGCGAAAGCCGTCGGTGAATTTGGTATTGATACCAACAACATGTTCGAATTCTGGGATTGGGTCGGTGGACGCTACTCCCTGTGGTCTGCGATTGGGCTGTCGATCATTCTTTCTCTCGGCTTTGAGAACTTTGAAAAATTGCTTAGCGGTGCGCACGCGATGGATAAGCACTTTGCCTCCACGCCTGCGGAGAAAAACCTGCCCGTGCTGCTGGCGCTGATCGGTATTTGGTACAACAATTTCTTCGGTGCGGAAACCGAGGCGATTCTGCCGTATGACCAATACATGCACCGCTTTGCTGCTTATTTCCAACAGGGAAATATGGAATCCAACGGGAAATCAGCCGATCGCAATGGCAATCCGGTGGATTACCAGACTGGGCCGATTATCTGGGGTGAGCCGGGCACGAACGGCCAACATGCGTTCTACCAGTTGATCCATCAGGGCACCAAGCTGGTTCCGTGTGATTTCATCGCACCAGCAACCAGCCATAACCCATTGAGCGATCACCATAGCAAGCTGCTGTCGAACTTCTTTGCACAGACGGAAGCGCTGGCATTCGGTAAGAGCCGTGACGTAGTGGAAGCAGAATTTGCGGCGGCGGGTAAAAGTGCCAAAGACGTGGAACACGTCGCACCGTTTAAGGTATTTGAAGGTAATCGCCCGACCAACTCGATCTTGCTGCGCGAAATTACCCCGTATAGTTTAGGCGCGTTGATTGCACTGTATGAGCACAAGATCTTTACTCAGGGCGCGATCCTGAACATCTTCACGTTCGATCAATGGGGCGTGGAATTAGGTAAACAACTGGCAAACCGCATTCTGCCAGAGCTGGAAAATGACAGTACGATCGACAGCCATGACAGTTCTACCAACGGGCTGATCAACCGCTTTAAGGCGTGGCGTAACTAATCGGGCCTGTGCCCTTTGGTTTTTCAATCGCAAGGAGGAAGAAATGCAGGTTCGTATTTTGTTGGGGCTATCAGCGGCAGTCTTGCTGGCGGGGTGCAGCAGCACCAGTCAACTCAGCACCGCTGGGCAGGCCGTGACGTTCACGGATACCAAGCCAGGAAGCGAATGCCAACTATTAGGGCAAGTTAGCGGTAGCCAGTCGAACTGGCTGGCGGGCAACCATGGCGGCGGTAGTGCTATGCGCGGCGCGGCGAACGATCTGCGTAATAAAGCGGCGGCGATGGGCGGCAATACCATCTATGGTGCCACCAGCCCGAGTGAAACCTTCTGGTCAAGCTTTGCGCCGCTGGACAGCAAGATGAACGGTAGCGTTTACAAGTGTCCTTAAGCTAAAAAGAAACCCGGTGAGAGCGTCGCTCTCACCGGGTTCTTAACGAATTGAACAACGTCATTGTTCAGTGTCGTCCTGATGCTGCTTCATCCCTAAATCCAGCGGCGTTTTACTGGCTTCCCCACCGATTTCCCGCGCCAGACGCGGCACCAGATAGCCGGATACCTTTTTCATTAATGCTTTGACTAAGACTCGCGCTTCGTTGTCATCCACCAGAAAATGGGCTGCCCCCTGTACTTTATCCAGCACGTGTAGGTAATAAGGGAGAATACCTGCGTCAAATAATGCATTACTGAGCTGAGCCAGCGTCTCAGCGCTATCATTTACCCCACGCAGCAGCACGCTTTGGTTGAGTAACGTCACGCCTGCACGGCGTAAACGCGCCATACTTTGTGTTAAATCAGGATCGATTTCCTGCGGATGGTTAATATGCGTCACCAGCAGTACCTGAAGTGAACTGCGTGATAGACGATCGCACAGCGCATCGGTAATACGGGCGGGGATCACCACAGGCAAACGGCTGTGAATACGCAGGCGTTTCAGATGTGGGATGTGTTCCAGTTCGGTGATCAGCCAGTCCAATTCGTGGTCTTTGGCCATCAGTGGGTCGCCACCGGAAAAAATGATTTCATTCAGCTCAGGGTGCTGGCGGATATAATCCAGCGCCTGACGCCAGTTTGCCTTATTGCCCTGATTATCCTGATATGGGAAATGGCGGCGGAAGCAGTAGCGGCAGTTTACCGCGCAGCCGCCTTTAACCAGCAGCAGGGCGCGGTTGTGGTATTTGTGTAGTAGCCCAGGGACGACGCTGTGTTGCTCATCAAGCGGATCGTGGGTGAAGCCTGGCGTGGCAATAAACTCCTCGCGTGCGGTCAATACCTGGAGCAGCAGCGGATCGTCAGGATCCCCTTTTTGCATCCGTGCAGCGAATGCGCGCGGTACACGCAGAGCAAAAAGCCTGCGTGCATCAGTACCTTGGCGGAGTTTAGCGTGATCGTTCAGTGCCAAAAGTTGCAGTAATTCATCAGGATCGGTAATTACGTCTGCAAGTTGCTGCAACCAATCTTCTCTGGAAGGTATATTTAGGGTTACAATGTGTGCCATTTTTTTGGCTTCGTACCAGTGTTAAATTGTAGAGGGCCTTTATGGCGACTTATTCTAGCAACGATTTCCGTTCCGGTCTTAAAATCATGTTCGAAGGCGAACCGTATGCCATCGAATCCAGTGAGTTTGTGAAGCCGGGTAAAGGCCAGGCTTTTGCTCGTGTAAAAATGCGTCGCTTGTTGACGGGTTCTCGCGTTGAAAAAACCTTCAAATCTACTGACTCAGCAGAAGGTGCCGACGTCGTTGATACCAACATGAACTACCTGTATAACGACGGCGAGTTCTACCACTTCATGCACCCTGAGACGTTTGAACAGCATCAGGTTGAAGATAAGACCGTTGGTGATTCTGCAAAATGGCTACAAGACAACGCAGAATGTATCGTTACGCTGTGGGATGGTCGCCCGATTACCGTTCTGCCACCGAACTTCATCGAAGCTGAAATTACCGATACCGATCCAGGTCTGAAAGGCGATACCGCAGGAACAGGTGGTAAACCAGCAACGCTGAGCACCGGTGCCGTGGTTAAAGTGCCATTGTTCGTACAGATCGGCGAAGTTGTCAGAGTTGACACGCGTTCTGGCGAATACGTTTCACGCGTTAAGTAATTAATGCGAAAAAGGTCGCCTTCTGTGAGGGCGGCCTTTTTGATCCCGTGACTGACTTAAATCACTCCCTCTTGTTTTTCTCCTCATCCGAAAAAACCTCCACAAGCATCAAAATTGGCTACGCTTAGAAAGTAGTCACTTTCGTACCGTTTAAATCCTACTCTCATAAAGAAGGAATCGAGTATGTTGAAGAAAGCATTTGTTACCATTTTCTCTCTGGTTATTCTCTCTGCAGTAGTTGGGTGTAATACCACCCGAGGTGTTGGACAAGATGTTGAAGCGGGTGGGAAGGCTATTCAGCGCAGCGCCCAATAGAAATAAGTCGTAATAACTTTTCCGAGTGGAAGAAAATGCCGTGATGGTGTTTTCTTCCCCGTGGCGAGATAATGTGAAAGTGGTTCACTCGGAGAAGTAATAATGTCGCCTCTTTTCATTACTGTCGGCATGCTGACGTTGAGCAATATATTTATGACGTTCGCTTGGTATGGGCATTTACGCTATTTCAGCGGCCGAACCTGGATAATTGCTGCGTTGATCAGTTGGGGTATCGCATTATTCGAATACCTCTTGCAGGTGCCTGCAAATAGGATTGGTTATCAGGTCGCCTCTGCCGGTCAATTGAAAATATTGCAGGAAGTGATCAGCCTTTCCGTATTTATCCCTTTCTCCATGTTTATTTTAAAAGAACCGTTCCGTACCGATTATATTTGGGCAGGGTTATGCCTGCTGGGTGCGGTTTTCTTTATGTTTCGCGATAAGATTATGGGATAACCCCATCGATTATCCCCTGTGTTGCGAGCAGTACGATTGGATTACTGGTTGACCCAGATCAGCGCCTCTGTTGGGAAGCCGTAGCGTTTGGCCGTGGCGACCAATTTATCGCGTGTCGCAGTATCCAACGTTGGCGTGCGTGAGAGGATCCATAGGTAGTCACGGTTCGGCCCGCAAATCAGGGCGTAGCGGTAGTCGTCATCCAGTTCAATGATGTTGTAACCGCCATAGAACGGCCCGAAGAATGACACTTTTAGCGCCCCACGCTGGGGCGATCCCGTGAAATACGCTTTTCCGATGCTTTCTTTCCATTCCTGCTTTTTGACGTTAAAGCCGCGATTGATGACTTTGACTCCGCCGTCATCCCGTAGGCTGTAGGTTGCCGTCACGCGTTCCAGATTGCGTTCAAAGCGGTGGTCGAGACGGGCGATTTCATACCATGTGCCGAGGTAACGATTGACGTCAACGTTTTCCACAACGCTGACGTTATCAGGTGGTGTTACGCTACAGGCGACAGAGAAGAGTGCTACCAGAACAGCAACACATGTTTTCCCATATCGTCTGATTTTGAAGATAAGAGATTTGAAGAACGTTGTATTAAAGCGAATAGCGTTAAAGCGCACCATATTGACGTCTCATTGGTTTAATCTTTGTTCCAGTGTAGACGATGGACGTACTCAGGCGGGGAAATAAAGCGGCCTGCGATATCACAGGCCGTTAAGTGCGGTGTTGCATCTACAGCTACAGCTACAGCGTAACGACACCGATGACGGTAACGACAGTCAGGATTGCTGCCAGACCGTAGAATACCCATTTTCCGGCGGGAACGTGGATTTTCAGATCATGCATCGCGTGGTGGATACGGTGCAGGCCACACCAGAGCGGCAGCACAATCATCAGCAGTAAAAATACGCGGCCGATAAAGCTCTGGCTGAACGTGGCGATGCGTTCGTAAGTTAGCGCGTCTGGGAACAACCCCAGAGGCAGCATTACACCGACCAGCAGGATGATTACTGGAGCGAAGAACGCGCTCCACATCCCACCTGCACCGAACAGGCCCCAGAAGGGAGGCTCGTCGGAACGTTTTGGCGTTGGGTTAATCACGTTATTTCTCCTGTTCAGAATAGTAAGGCGATCGCCAGAACGGCTACGGTTACCACGACGGTGACAGCCCAAAGCCCTTTAATGATTGGCTCCGGTCCCATTTTTTCGTCTTTAATGACGATGATGCTGGCCTTCGGTGCCAGCTCAAACCAGGTTTTGGTGTGCAGCGCGGCAGCCAGTAGAGCCACGATATTAATCAGCAGTACCAGCGGGTTTTGCAGGAAGCTGACGAAGTTTGCCCAGCCCTCAGGCCCGTTTTTCAGTGCGAAGACGCCACACATCAGAACGATGCTAAACCAGACGGCAGGAACGGCAGTCCCTTCACGCAACATATAAAAGCGATAGAATCCCAGCTTTTGCCACCAGGTTGGCGACATACCGCGAACATACGCTTTACGTTTAGTTGTCATCATTGTCCCCCCTTATTGTGGTTTCAGCATGGCGATCATGAAGTCTTTCGCGCTTTCGACTTTACCTTGCTGGATGGCGGCGGCAGGGTCGACGTGCTTCGGACACACTTCTGAGCAGTAGCCCACAAACGTACAGGACCAGACGCCGTTATTACCGTTCAACTGCGCCATACGCTCTTTCTTGCCGCGATCGCGGTTGTCCAGGTTATAACGGTGTGCCAGCGTAATCGCTGCCGGGCCGATGAACTCAGGATTCAAACCAAACTGCGGACACGCCGCATAGCACAGACCGCAGTTAATACAGCCGGAGAACTGGTGATACTTCGCCATTTGCGCTGGGGTCTGATTGTTCGGGCCGTCAGCAGGTTTACGATCGTTGCCGATGATATATGGCTTGATGGCTTCCAGACTCTCGATGAAGTGAGTCATATCGACCACCAGATCGCGCTCGATAGGAAAGTTGCCCAGTGCTTCGACCTTCAGACCGTTCGTGTATTCACGCAGAAAGGTTTTACAGGCCAATTTTGGGACCTTATTCACCATCATGCCGCAGGAGCCACAGATCGCCATACGGCAGGACCAGCGGTAAGAGAGGTCCGGTGCCAGGTTATCTTTGATATAACCCAGCGCATCCAGCAGGGACGTCTGCGTGTTGTACGGGACATCGAACGTCTCAAAATACGGTTCGCTGTCCTGTTCAGGGTTATAGCGCATGACATCCATTTTCAGGGTTTTGATCATCTCAGCCATTCGCCTGCTCCTTCTTGCTACCTTCCTGTGCATCACCTTCTGCACCGTATACGCGTTTAGCCGGTGGCAGTTTGGTAATCTTCACATCGCTATACTCCAAACGAGGTGCACCTTCCGGGTTATAGAAGGCCAGCGTATGCTTCAGGAAGTTGACGTCATCACGTTCGGTGCATCCGTCATCCAGACGCTGGTGTGCGCCACGGGATTCTTTACGGTTGATTGCCGAGTGCGCCATACATTCCGCAACATCCAGGCTGTGGCCCAGTTCAACGGTGTACAGCAGATCGGTGTTGAACACGCTGGAGCGGTCGGTGATTTTCACGCGTTTAAAGCGTTCTTTCAGCTCCGCCATCTTATCGACAGTTTTTTGCATCAGGTCGGTGGTGCGGTAAATGCCACAGCCTTCCTCCATCGACATGCCCATTTCGTCGCGGATTTTCGCCCAGCTTTCGGTGCCTTCCTGATTCATCAGGTCATGCAGGCGCTGTTCGATATCGCGTGTTTGTGCGTCCAGCGCCGCACCGTTGGCTGGTGCTGTCGCCTGTGCGCGTTGTACGGCATGCTCGCCTGCAACGCGACCGAAGACCACCAGTTCAGCCAGCGAGTTGGAGCCCAGACGGTTTGCCCCATGCAGACCAACAGAAGAACATTCGCCGACAGCAAACAGGCCTTTGATGCGGGTCTCGCAGTTCTGATCGGTTTCAATGCCGCCCATCGTATAGTGTGCAGTAGGACGGATGGGAATGGGTTCCTTCACGGGGTCGACGCCAACATAGGCTTTTGCCAGTTCGCAGATGAACGGCAGACGCTCCTTGAGTTTTTTCTCGCCGAGGTGGCGCAGGTCAAGGTAAACCACATCGCCCAGCGGGGTTGAAACCGTACGTCCTGCGCGCCATTCGTGCCAGAACGCTTGCGATACTTTATCGCGCGGGCCTAGCTCCATATATTTGTTTTTCGGTTCGCCCAGCGGCGTTTCTGGGCCCATACCGTAGTCTTGCAGATAGCGGTAGCCGTCTTTGTTGACCATGATGCCACCTTCGCCGCGGCAGCCTTCGGTCATCAGAATACCGGAACCGGGCAAACCTGTTGGGTGATACTGCACGAACTCCATATCACGCAGCGGCACGCCGTGGCGGAACGCCATGCCCATGCCGTCGCCCGTGACGATACCGCCATTGGTGTTGTAACGGTACACGCGACCTGCGCCACCGGTTGCCAGTACCACGGCGTTAGCACGGATCTGAATCAGTGAACCTTCCATCATATTGATGGCAACGAGACCGCGTGCCTGGCCGTCATCGACCAGAACGTCGAGGACAAAGTGCTCATCGAAACGTTGGATTTGTGGATATTTAAGGGAGGTTTGGAACAGCGTATGCAGCATGTGGAAGCCGGTTTTATCGGCGGCAAACCAGGTGCGTTCAATCTTCATTCCGCCAAAGCGGCGAACGTTGACAGAACCATCTGGTTTACGGCTCCAAGGGCAGCCCCACTGTTCCAGTTGAATCATCTCTTCTGGGCAGTGTTTGACGAAGTGATCCACCACGTCTTGTTCACACAACCAGTCGCCACCGGATACGGTGTCGTTGAAGTGATAATCGAAGCTATCGTGTTCCTGAGTTACCGCTGCCGATCCACCTTCTGCTGCCACGGTATGGCTACGCATTGGATAGACTTTTGATATCAGCGCTATTTTCAGTTGGGGATTGGCTTCTGCAGCAGCAATTGCCGCTCGAAGGCCAGCTCCCCCGGCCCCAATAATGGCCAAATCGGCGTTAAAGGTTTGCAATGCATTCCTCCAGTTACTTAAGTTAATTAAGTTAAAATAAAAAAATAATATCTATCCGTTTCTGTCTTTATATCTGAGCTTAATATCAAACCTGCTTAAAATTGTGTGATAGACGTATAAAGAATAGATAAACCTATAATTTTTGTGTGGGAATGATTATACCGAATTATAGGTAGACGAAATTTGATGTGATCCTGCATTTTGTGGTTTTTTCAGCGGGTACCGTATTTATTGATAAAAACGTGATCGAAAGACTTATTTACGGGGAAATAATGCTTTTATTTCTTTAATAACCCTTTTGAGAGGGATATAAAAAAATGATTCACTAGATATAATTTGTGGCTGCTACCTTCATCGTCTCCTCCTGAAGAAAAGAATATGCATTGCGAAAACCCGCTGTGGCACTTTTTCCGCTGGAAATTTGGGCTGATGCGGGTAGACTGCACCCCCTATTTTGACTTTGGAGTAAGAACCATGAGCGAGACGACAAGTTGGCAACCTAGTGCTTCTGTCGCTAATTTGTTGAAAAGAGCGTCGATAGTTGCGGCTGTCCGACGTTTCTTCACCGATCGTGGGGTGCTTGAAGTTGAAACACCGGCGATGAGTCAGGCCACGGTAACGGATGTTTTCTTATACCCGTTCCAAACCCGCTTCGTTGGTCCCGGCGCTGCGGATGGCATGACGCTGTATTTGATGACCAGCCCGGAATACCACATGAAACGTCTGCTGGCTGCCGGTAGTGGGCCGATCTTTCAACTATGCCGTAGTTTCCGCAACGAAGAATCAGGCCGACACCACAACCCTGAGTTCACGATGTTGGAATGGTATCGCCCTCATTATGATATGTATCGCCTGATGAATGAGGTTGATGACCTGTTACAACAGGTGCTGGATTGTGAAAGCGCGGAAATGCTCTCCTATCAGCAGGCATTTTTACGCCACCTGGAAATTGATCCTCTGTCTGTCGATAAAGCGCAGTTGCGTGAAGCGGCAGAAAAGCTTGGGCTGGGCGATGTTGCCTGCCGTGAAGACGATCGCGATTCGCTGGTGCAAATGCTGTTTACCTTCGGCGTTGAGCCGAACATCGGGCGCGACAAGCCGGCGTTTGTCTACCATTTCCCAGCAACGCAAGCCTCGCTGGCAGAGATCAGCTCGGAAGACCACCGTGTTGCCGAGCGTTTTGAAGTCTATTTCAAAGGGATTGAGCTGGCGAATGGCTTCCGTGAATTAACCGATGCCGATGAGCAGCGCCAGCGTTTCGAGCAGGATAACCGCAAGCGAGCAGCGCGTGGCCTGCCACAGCAGCCGATTGATGAGAACCTGCTGGCGGCGTTGAAACACGGTCTGCCGGAGTGTTCCGGTGTGGCGCTGGGAGTGGATCGTTTGGTCATGCTGGCATTGAAGGCTGAAAGCCTGAGTGACGTGATTGCGTTCTCCGTAGAGCGCGCGTAACAATTTTCATGTCATCAATCTCGATGTAAAACAATCCTGATGCAGGGCGGCGTCATATCTGACCACCGCCCGTTTTTCTTTCTTATAAGCTGCCCGGCGTTCGCTGCCGTGGCGTCAGCGTTTTCCCACTGCGCGACAGATTGTCCATTTTCACCTGGAACGGTGGGAAAGGAAGCTCCAGATTGTGCTTGCGGTAGTTTTCCAGAATCAACTGATGCAGTTCATGGCGCAGCGGCATACGGTGCCCCATTTCGGCGGCGAAAACGCGCAGCTCGAAAATTTGAATCCCCTGCTGTAGATCGACGAGGAAGGCTTCAGGCTCTGGCGTATCGAGGATCAGCGAACAACGCTTTACTGCATCCATAAGTAGCTCAGTCACTTCCTGACTGTTTGCGTTCGCCGGAGCCGGTACGGTCAGCACCACACGGGTGACGGAGTCCGACAGCGACCAGTTGATAAACTGCTCGGTGATAAACGCTTTATTCGGCACGATGATCTCTTTGCGATCCCAGTCGGAAATGGTGGTAGCACGGGTATTAATGCGCATGACGCTCCCCGTGAGATCGCGGATCGTGACTGTATCGCCGATGCGGATTGGTTTCTCAAACAGGATGATCAGGCCGGAGATGAAATTAGCGAAGATCTCCTGCAAGCCGAACCCGAGTCCTACCCCCAATGCGGCAACCAGCCATTGCAGTTTCGACCATTCGATCCCGATAAGCGAGAACCCCATCAGACAGCCGATCAGCATCAGAATATATTTGCTGATGGTGGTAATCGCGTAGCCGCTGCCCGGCGACAGATCCAGATGCTGTAAGATCGCCAGCTCCAGCAGGGCGGGCAGGTTATGCACTAGCTGTGCGGTAATAATGAAGATCAGAATGGCGATCAGTACCGATCCCAGCGTAATCGCCTGCACGCTTTCGACACCTTTAACCGTGCTGGAGACATCCCAGAGGCTGATGTTCTCTAGAAATGCGAAGGCCGAATGAATTTCTGACCACAGTGCGATCACGGAAACCAGAGCGATCAGCGTCAGAATGGATCGCACCAACTGCAAGGATTTAGCGCTGATCGCATCCAGATCGACGACGGGCTCTTCGACGGCTTCCGAACTGCTTTCATGGGACGAGGTAGGCTGCGCCTCTTCTTCGCCTTTGGCACGTTGCGCCAGAATTTCCGAACGTCGTTGCTTGGCGCGGTCGAAGGCGATGCGACGTCGCTGAATCAGCATCCAACGGCGAATAATGTGGTAAACCACCAGCAGGAAGAACCAGATCGAGACGGAGGTTTCCAGTCGCGCTAATAGTGCCTGTGCGGTCGCCAGATAGCCAATGCAGGAGGCCAGCGCAGCAACGAGCGGCACGCCGATCAGTATGTTCCACATCGCGCGGTTAACGGAATTTTCTCCCGAGCCTTCTTTGTCCAGATACAGCGGGATACCGGCGCGTTTTAATCCGGCCGTGACCAGACTCAACGCCATACAGAGAAGGATGAAGCAGAGCCGCCCCAGTGTGCTAGAGAACTCGCGATCGTTGAGTTTATCGAAGGTAATCAGCGCCATAATCAGCGGTACGATAAAGGCGATGGAGAGGCGATAATAGCGCATCGCTCTGGCTACGTGCTCTGGCGACCAGCGGAAGTGGACAATAAATAGCCCCTGCGGGTGTGAGAACGAGGCACTGATCATCACCAGCCACATTAACGGCACGGTGGCGGTGACGCTGTCGCCGATGGCGACGGCAATCGGGTAGGGCCAGGCATTTTGCAGCCCGTAGCCCAGCGCTGCCCAGAGTACCGGCAGTGGCAGGGCGGTAAGGAGAGACCAGAACACGGTACGCAGCGTCAGCATAAAGTGATCGAGCGTGACCTTGCCGACACGGCTGCTAGCACGCTCCATAAACGCATGATAGTGACGCCGGGAACTGATACTGAAGCCAACCAACAGTAGTGCGCCCAGCAGCGGCAGCACGGTTTCCTGACTGGTCACCATCATCACTAACGCACTACCCAACTGCGTCAGTGTATCCAATGACAGCAGACGCGTCAGATCCTGCACCAGCTTGAGCGGATAGGTGAACGTCACGGGCTCAACATCAGCAACCCAGAACAAATCGCGGTGGGCTGCTTCGCGCGTTTCGGTCAAAGCATCCGCCAGTTGGTTATTGGCGACTTTGAGTTTGGTGAGTTCCAGTATCTGTGAATCACAGCCAGAGATCAGCGACGTCAGCAGATCGCGCTGGGTACGCATCTGATCGGTCAGAATACGCTGTTGTGCGCTGGTCAACGGATCGCCGCTATCCTGCTTGGCGTTATCAAGATCTTGCGGTTTGTTGATCAGGTCTTCAAAGTGCAGCCGCTGTACGCGTAGCTGCGCCATATCGCTATCCAGTAACTGAGGCTTGGGCATTTCCGGCAGGCGGGCGATCTGTGCGCGTAACGTTTCCCCCAATATCGGTGAAACGCCGAGCCACTGGGCCTGTTCGCGGATGGTGCTTAGCGCTTGACGGACCTGGATCGTGTGCGTCGCGGCCTGACGCTGCTGAGAAGCAATAAGATCCATCCGCTGCGCCTGTTGATTCAGCGCGACGGAGAGCTCGCGGTTAACCTGTAGTTGCTTGCTGATGATGGCGGGTAAATCACCACTTTGTTCAGCGAGAAGCTCGGTGCGTTCTAATGCTTGCTCGGCTTCACGCTGGCGGAGATTGTTGAGTCGGCTACGTAAATCTTGTTGCAGCATATCCAGCCTGTCATGACGCTTTTTATACAGATCGACGCGTAGCCGAGATAGCTCCTGACGGTTACTGGCTGAAAGCTGTGCCAACTCCAGCTCGTCCACCCGACTTTTACGTAGGGCGGATTCGGCCTGAAGTGCGACGAGTTGTGCTTGTCCCAGCGGCGTGGCGGGTGTACCGAGAGACTGAATACGGCGTTCCGCCTCGCTTTGCATGCGGCTGGCTTCAGTTTGCTGTTGCGGAAGCTGGCTCAGTGAATCACCGATTTCACGCAGTCGATCCTGCTCTTGCTGGAGTTGGCGGGCTTGTTCCAACAGTTGGCTGCTCGCTTGTAGCAACTGTTGTTCGAGATCGTTACTGGAGAGGTTTTCTGAAATCGACGACGGTTTGCCGTCTTCGGCATTAAGCTGGCGACGTAGCTCTTGAACCAGCTTGGGGAAATCATCGATGACGCGTTGATACTGCGTGGCGCGTTCCTGCGCTTCTTTGCGATCCTGTAAGGTATTCAGCGCAGCCTGATATTCCTCAACGACTTTCGCCTGATCGGCTGCACCTTTGTTGGCTTCCGCCTGCTGTAGCTGCTGGCGTAACTGCGCCTCATTGGGCACAGTGGCAGCCAACGCGGCGGTTGATAATAAACATCCCAGAAGAAAAGTCAGAATCAAACGCACGTTAGCTACCTTTTTACAAACAACAAAGATCGAACATTATTTACGGCGCGTCGGGCTGGTGGCCCGTCTGCACGGTGCCATTTTCTTCCAGCTCGGTGTCCTCTGGGAAGACAACGGGCGTTGGCTCATCCTGACGGACTTCGGCAAACGGTTCACCCATACGGGTCACGCTCAGGGTATTCAGGTGTGCGGCAAACTGGAGATTATTGCCTGTGGCAAACAGGTTAATCACGGTTGAACCCAGCTTGAAGCGGCCCATTTCTTCGCCTTTCGCCAGCACCACTGCGCCTTCTTCACCCGCTTGTGGGTAAGTCCAACGTTTGATGATGCCTTCACGCGGTGGCGTCACCACGCCTGCCCACACGGTTTCGATGCTGCCGACAATGGTCGCGCCGACCAGAATCTGTGCCAACGGGCCAAACTCAGTATCAAACAGGCAAATGACACGTTCGTTACGCGCAAACAGATTAGGCACGTTATCTGCCGTCAGCAGGTTGACGGAGAACAGGTCGCCCGGGACATAAATCATTTCACGCAATACGCCGTCACACGGCATGTGGAGACGGTGATAATCACGCGGCGAAAGATAAATGGTGGCAAACAGGCCGTCGCGGAACAGGTCGGCCATCACATAGTTGCCAGCCAGCAGCGCTTCCAGTGTGTAATCGTGATGCTTCGCCTGAATCAGTTTGCCGTCAGTAATCGGACCAAACTGCGACAGCACGCCGTCTGCGGGTTGTACCAGCCGATGCGCATGGGGATCGACAGGACGAATACCAGGACGAAGAGGGCGAACGAAAAATTCGTTAAACGTGCGGTAGGATGCGGTATCCGGTTGCAGCGCTTCCTGCATGTTGACGTGGTATTGGCGGACAAACAGATCGATCACCAGCTTGGTGAGTTTTCCCGCACGCTTATTTGCTCCCCAGCCCGCTAAGCGGGTCAGCCAGATCTTGGGAAGCCAATACTGTAATTTGATCTTGATATTATCCAGCACAGTGAGCCTCTTGGGTTAATAGTGCGCCATAAAATAAGCTTTCCGAGAAACACGCTTAGCACTGCCGACGGTAACCCAGAAAGAGAGTAAGCGGATTCACTTACCCTCAAAGGGGGCGCATTGTAACGACGGTCATGATAAATGTCAGTTATCTGTATCCGAAAAGCCTTTACGCGTTTTTACTTGCGCCATGCTTTCGAGAATCCGGTGATAGTTATCAAAGCGCTCTGTAGCAATATCTCCGCGCTCACGTGCGGCGTTAATCGCACAGCCTGGATCGTTTTCGTGCTTACAATCGCGGAATTTGCACGAGCCGATGTATTCACGTAACTCAATGAAACCACTAGTAACCTGTTCGGGTTCCAGATGCCACAGCCCAAATTCGCGCACGCCAGGTGAGTCGATGACGTCACCGCCGTGCGGGAAGTGGTAAAGCCGGGAGGCAGTGGTGGTGTGTTGTCCCAATCCTGAGTTATCGGAAACCTCATTTACCAAAATGCGTTCTTCACCCAGCGCGAGCAGCGCGTTAAGCAGGCTGGATTTCCCTACGCCTGATTGCCCGGCGAAAATGCTGATACGGTCAGTTAAGGCCTGCTCCAGTTCGGAAATACCCTGTTGAGTATGGCTGGAAACCATCAACACGCGATACTTGAGCGCGCGGTAAATATCCATCAATTCATCGACAAACTGGCGAGATTTATCATCCAGCAGATCAATTTTGTTCAGCACGATCAGCGGCTCGATCTCCAGCGTTTCGCAGGCGACCAGATAGCGATCGATAATGTTCAGAGACAGTTCAGGCAAGATCGCTGAAACGATCACGATCTGATCGATATTGGCCGCGATCGGTTTAATGCCATCGTAATAGTCAGGGCGTGTCAGAACTGAATGACGAGGGTGAACGGCTTCCACGATCCCGCTGATGCCAGCGAGCGACTCATGGCCGGGCCGCCAAACGACGCGGTCGCCCGTTACCAGCGATGAAAGGGTCCGACGAATGTTGCAGCGGTGCACCACGCCATCGGTGGCTTCTACATCGGCATGCATGCCGAATCGACTGATGATGATACCTTCCTGCGCGTCACCCAGTTGACTATCTTCCCATTCGACTTTGCTTTCCGTTTTTTTCAGGCGACGCTGGTGGTTTGCGCTAACCCGACGCTGCTGACCTTTCGACAGTTTCTTTTTGCTCACTGAGCCTCACTTAAGACGATTTATCGTTCGCGGCAGTGCGTTATCGCCCGCCGCGTTTTAACAGACTATACCCGTCATACTTCAAGCTGCATGTGCGTTGGCTTCCTCGCTCACCCCAGTCACTTACTGGTGTAAGCTCCTGAGGATTCACTGTGTCGCCGCCTTCCTGCAACTCGAATTATTTAGGGTGTATAATACACCCTATTTGATTTTAATTAACTGATACCACCTTGTCGGTATCAGTATTGAGATTGATACTGGTATCCTTGTATCGACGACAGAGCACAATGCAACAGGAACTCCCACGATGGTAGATGAAAATAACCTGATCTGGATCGATCTTGAGATGACCGGCCTGAACCCGGATCACGATCGCATCATTGAGATCGCAACCTTGGTTACGGATGCAAATTTGAACGTGTTGGCTGAAGGGCCGGTACTGGCGGTGCATCAGCCAGATAGCCAATTAGCGCTGATGGATGACTGGAATGTGCGTACGCACGGTTCGAGCGGCCTAACGGACCGCGTTAAAGCCAGCACCATGGACGAACATGCCGCCGAGCTGGAAACGCTGGCATTTTTACAAAAATGGGTACCGGCCGGTAAATCGCCGATCTGTGGTAACAGTATCGGCCAGGATCGCCGTTTCCTGTTCCGCTATATGCCTGAGTTGGAAGCCTACTTCCACTATCGCTATTTGGATGTCAGCACGCTCAAAGAGCTGGCGCGACGCTGGAAGCCGGAAATCATGGCGGGCTTTAAGAAGCAAGGCACGCATCAGGCGATGGACGATATTCGCGAATCACTGGCAGAGCTGGTCTATTACCGTGAGAATTTTCTGCGATTGTAGGTGAAGCGAGCCGGTAGGGTTATAGATACGCCCCGATTTGCTGATATTTACGCCATGATGTCGCTTTTATCAGCAGTCAGACGATTTTTCATTTTCGGGGGCTTGCGGTTAAACGGATTTCTCGTATAATGCGCACCCCATACCGATGAAGAATTTCAATTAAAGAACTTTAACATCGTATGCAGATTTCCCGAGCGGGAATAGCTCAGTTGGTAGAGCACGACCTTGCCAAGGTCGGGGTCGCGAGTTCGAGTCTCGTTTCCCGCTCCAAGTTTTATCACAGTTTGTCACCATACAAACTGTGTGCAGTAATCAGACGTAACGCCTGTTAGTGTCTGTCCGATATGCGGGAATAGCTCAGTTGGTAGAGCACGACCTTGCCAAGGTCGGGGTCGCGAGTTCGAGTCTCGTTTCCCGCTCCAATTTTTTCATCCTCTCTTTTAATTTCCTTTCTTTAATCTGACTCTGGCTTTTGTAAAGCACCTTGTTCGATATTACGCGGTAAAAGCAAATCGAACAGACTGTTCAGCGGGTTTGCATTTTTTCCTGATTCACCGGTTACAAAGTTGTAATCCATTGCTATCAGATGGTTGAGCCGAGATTCGTAGTTGGCGGGAGCCTGTACCTGTTCGATTCGCGGTAAGTCCTCGTAGTGTTTCAGAACGAGCTTGAAGAATTCTGTTTGTTTAAATTCCCCTTGATTCCATTCTTGTTTACTTTTCGCTACCACCCAATGGCTCCAAGCGCTCTCCTGTTCGTTTGATTCATGTAATGCTGCCCTGCGCTCGTTGACGGTAAAAGTATTGCTGTCGTCATAAGTAATGAGCGCGAGCTGATCGCGAGATAGCCCTTTAAAGGGGTTTGTACCGCGGCCATTAGCGAAATCATTAGCTTGTTTGGCTCGTGCAAGCAATTCGGGATCGTCAGTGGCGGGTAATTCTTCAGCATGTGTTTTGTGGCTGTTTATGTAACTGACGCCAGCCAACTCCTGAATAACAGACTGTGCATACGATGCCAGCTCGCTACGGCTATGACTGGCATCTCTTGCTTCTGCGCGTGCTGCGGCATCACTCAACTGACGCGCCAGTGACGATACGCTGCTTTTATCTTTTGTTGCTGACTCATTTGATGGTACAGACGATGCTGTTTTGTTTGGTGTCTCGCTGGTTGCCGCCGACGAGTTGGTTTTCGCTGTGTCTCTAACATCAATATTCGTGGTGCCAACAAAGTTATTTAGACTAATCATCTTCAATTAATTTTTAAGGTGGTTATCTATATAGAATCGGCAATGATTTTAAATTACTTTAATTCTTTGTGGTTATTTGGACATGAACTTTTGGCTTTATATTAATATGTCCGTGATTATTGAAGATGTTTGATTTTATGTGGTGGGGAGTGCGGCCCTTTGTGCTGCCGCACAGCCGGAATTTGCACGCGATGTGGACTCGCTGACGATGCGAATTCACGATCGGTTTTTAGGTGGTTAAATTCGCATATTGAGGTTTATTAGGTGCAGGCGGTGGAATCGTTTCTACCGCCTGCATACTCGTGATATTTCAAGTTACTGTGTGTTGTTCAACAGGTTAACGTTTTTCCTGAAACTCGAATTAATAAAAACATATATGTCGTTATTTCTTAGAAACGGACATTCAGTTTCAGGTGAGCAGCATTGTCGGTAACGCCGCTACCGAATTGGCCACCATAGGATAATGACAGGTTCGCATTATCGGTTAGTTTTTTGCCGATACCCGCTTCAACGCGTACGCTATTTTCAGCCAGTGGCGTTCCCGTCACGTTATAGTTATCAGCTCCAATGAAGTGCAGGCGTGCTGTGGGATCGATGTCGCCAAAAGCATGTCGCCAGCCGATGCTGCTATTCACTGTCCATGCGCGTTCTTGCGTGCCGAAGCTGTGTTCCAGACGTACGCCGAGGGTAGAAAAGGTGGTATCCATTTTGAGCGCTTCTCCGCCTAATGCGGCAGCACCGCCAGCTTCGTTGAAACTGTCCATTTTACTGGCGACGTGCGCTAATCTGGCGAAAGGTTCTACAGTAACTACGTTTGCATCGAATTTCATACGCGCCTCACCAAATACCTGGAGAGTGCGGGCATCCAGATCCGCTGACAATTTCTCGTTCAGGGAACCGACGGTGACGTCGCGCTTCGCTGCGATATCGCCCCAGCTTCCCACTGTACCGAAGGTCAATCCCAACCGGTTATACGTGTAATTGGCATAAGCACCTAACTGGTAGTTGTCGACATCTGCGGAGAAACGGCGCCCATTTACGTCAAAATCTCCCTTGTCAGCTCCGGCGAAAATACCGAGCGTCATGTTATCGGACAGCGCACCATCAATGCCGAGCAGAAAACCATTGCTGCGATAGTCAGTATCGGCAGTGCCGTTAGCGCCATTCGCATCATTGCGACTCCCATAAACATTGAGCCAGACGTTATCATCATGCGTGGTACGGGCATGTTCTGTAACCGTATCGCTGACCGTCAATGCACCGCGTGTCATGGCACCAGCCAGAGAGGCATAGCCTTCACCCGATAACGCGTCAAAGGCGTTCTGTGGTACGCCTCGGTCGAGCATCGCTACTGCGTTATAAACGGCATTGCCAGTACCTAGGGATTCTACCGCATTGGCGGTGGCTGATTGATTGGCTGTGGTAGCGACCGACGCAAATGTGATGTCGTTACGTGCGAGCTGCATCGTCACCGCATTAGCGCTGTAACCCAGATTGGCATCGAGGAAAGCATAGCGACTCGTCACCGCACCGAAGGTGCCGGAGATACCCTTGTCTGCGGTCAGAATGGTATAGGTGGAAGCAATACGATAATCCCCATTCTGGCCGACGTGCAGCACTGAAGCATCGCCCAGTGTGGCCGTGCCTGTCACCGCGATCAGATCGCTTTCGGTCGTCTCTGGATTGACTTCAACTTCATAAATAGCCCCATTGGTTAACGTTAGATCGCCGTCCACTTTTAGTGTGCCAATCGAGTTACCGGGAGCCAGCGTACTGCCACTGGCGACGGTCAGACTGCCTATCGTGCCGCTGCCCGAAACGGTCGCGCCATCGGCCACAACGATTGAACCGCCCAGTGAGCCGTTAATTGCCAATCTGCCGTTTGTCACCTGCGTTGTGCCGGTAAAGGAAGATCCATTACCCGTATAGGTCAGCTTAGCTGCACCGTCTTTGCGCAGTGTCCCGTTACCTGAAATGTCATTCGCGAGCGTATCGTCGGTATTGATGTCAAAAGCCAACGTTGCGTTGTTGACGATAGCGCCAGTGCCGAAAGCCCGACCATTGGTGCCAACCAGCGTTCCACCTGACACGGTCGTGCCGCCACTCCAGCTATTACGTCCTGCGAGCGTGAGCTGTCCGCTACCTGACTTGGTAAAAGTGCCCGCACCTGTGATGTCGTTTAGCCAAAGGTCGGCGGCAGATAAACCGCCGTCTGCTGCGTTCATTGTCACAGAAACAGAGCTGTTGAACGCGCCGTAACCGTTTGCCGCCTTGAATAGGTTCAATCGATCGTAACCCATCCCGTTATCCATCACGCCGCCTGATGCATTCGACGTGGTTGCCAGAATGTCGCGCTGTTGGGATGCGGTAAGGTAGGGATAGCGTGTTTCGATCAGCACTTCAGCATTTTGGGGAACAACGGCGGCAGCGCTGGTGTCGCCGATAGGCGTGAAGGCGTTCTCGAAGGTGTATTTGGCATACAGAGCTTTATCGATTTGATATTGAGCATAGGCGGCTTCAGCATTCTTGCCGCTGGTATAGCATGCGGTGATAGTGCCCCCACATTGTCCGGCGAAGAAGTTCTGCGCCTGATCGTAGGCTTCTGCACGTAGCGTTGGGTTGGCGATGAGGTCCTGAATAGCGTAATAGGTGGCGTGCATTCGGCCGCCGATCACATCCAGTGGAGAGTGAATGCCTGTCACGACGCGGCTGTAGCCAATCTCGCCAGCACGAAGGATCAGATCGGAATATTGTTGCGGAACGGCGTAGGCAAGACCGAAAGCGGCGAGATAGCCTGCATTAGTGTGTCCGCTAGGGAAACCGCCATCACCGTTTCCCGTTGCTGGCACGCGGGCAACGAGTGATTTTTGCAGAACCCAGCTTAGATCTTCACCGTCCAGCGTTTGGCGGAAGGGACGTGGATAGTTGTAGTTATTTTTGGCTGGCGTGGTGGAGGCTGGGTAGCGCACGGCGCTGACGAGTTCGACGACCTTGCCCAGCCCGCTGGTGGCTGATCCAAGTCCGTTGCCGCCATCACTCACTCGACTGCTGTATGCGCGGTCTGGAATACCGTCGACCGTTGTGAAAGCGCCTGTTTCCGTTTTCAAGATGCTGGCTAGCGGGCCAAGGCCAGCGATGACCGCGTAATTGGCATCTTGAGCATCGAATTCAAAAGCTGATATTTCTTGTGCCTGGGTGCGCGAACGGGCGATATCAATCACCGTTTGGATATTCTGTCGCAGTACGATCGCGCCAAGCGTAGTGGGTATGCCGTTATTCCAGGCTGTACCCGCAGTCCAGAATTTGTTAAACCCTGAGAGAACATCAATTGCAGAGGCCGGTTCTGCCTCTGCGGCAGAGGCACCAAACGGTATCAATGAGGCTATTGCCGTAGCCAAAAGCGCTTTAGTGGGGAATGCCATGTGTATTATTCCTTTATTTTTCTATGCGTTATGAAATTTCGGGCGGCAGTGTAGCGATTACAAATGACTAAACGGTGACGTTGATATGAACATTAAAAATGGGAGGGTAGTGGCGGGCGTGATAAACAGTTGAAGAGACACATATTCACTCACGTTGCAGATGTTCGGTGCTACAGTAGGTCGTTCATTTATTCGTATCGACAAAAGGATTTGCTATGTCTGCTAGTTCCCCATCGTTAAGGTCTTATCTGGTTATCGGCCTGCTTCAGGGGCTGTTATTTGTCGCCGCGCTGGAAATGAAAGAAGGCATTTTTCAGACGTTATTGATAATGATGGCAGCGGTTGGCGGAATTAGCCTGCAATGGCTGGAACGTACCCTCTTTTTGAAAAAAACGTGGCTGTGGGTCAGTGTGTTGACCGTGCTGATGACGGCGATCAGCGGTTGGGTTTTCTATGACAGTGGGCAAGAGCGTCTATCTGGTTCTTGGGTGCTGTGCGGCATCCTCCTTGGTTATATCTGCTGTACTTTTATGCGCTGCTGGTCAACCCGTGAAGGAAGATGGCCGTCCTATGACGCGCTCTGCAAACACGCCTGGAGCCATATTTTTACCGTGCTGTTGGCCTGGCTCGTCGTTCTGGTGGTCGTGCTGCTGCTGGTATTGTGCGGCATGTTGTTCAACATGTTGGGCTTCTCTCAGGTTAATAAAGTATTCGGTCATTATCGGTTCTATATGCTGCTCTTGCCGGTGGTGTTTTCTATTGGCATATATATCGGAATGACCAAAGAAGCAGTTGTCGGACTACTGCGTGGGATTTTGCTATCGGCTTGCCGTTTCCTGCTGCCGTTTAGTGCACTAATCACGGTGGTTTTCACCTTGACGCTACCTTTTAGCGGCTTGGAACCGATATGGAATACCGGTCGTTCTGCCGTCATCCTTCTATGTCTGATGGGCGTGAACCTCTTTTTGATTAACTGCGCGTCTCAAGATGATAACGAAGGGCGTGTTTATCCGGCCATTTTACGCGGCCTGGTTAGCGCCAGCGTGCTGTGCTTGCCAGTTTTGAGCGCATTGGCGGGCTATTCCAGTTGGCTTCGCATCGAACAATACGGCCTGACACCTTTCCGTTTTCAGTCGCTCTTCGTGGTGGCGATCGCCATGCTTTACAGTCTGGCAATGCTATGGGCTGTCATTCGACGTTCTGAAGCCTGGTTAGGGCATTTACGCACGAGCAATCCGCTGCTCGCGGTTGTCACCTGCATTCTGATGGTGTTGCTGCATACGCCGCTGTTAAGCCCGGAAGCATTTAGTGCGAGAAACCAGATTCAGCGTCTGCTGAGTGGGAAAACGCCGATCGATAAGTTTGCTCTGTGGATGCTGAGCGATGAGTTAGGCACGGTAGGTAAGCAACAGCTTGCCTGGCTGACAGAAGAATTGAAGCAAGACCGGATTCTTGATGCTGCCGGGCGTCAGGCGCTGCGCGATCGGTTGGAAGGCCGATCTGCAAAAGTCCTTCCTGCTCAGGTCGAATGGGTGGGGCCGTTGGAGGATGGCGTTGAAAGCATGTTGCAGAGCAATAATTTTGGTGACCGATGCAGGGAGAAAGCTTGCCTGCTCTTTGCTATCGATTTGACCGGTGATGGCCATAATGAAGTGCTTGTTTTTTCCCAACTAGGCTGGGGAGGCAGTGGGAAAATCCTCGCCCGTGATGAAAAGGGGCACTGGCAGGTTGCGGCCAGTCTATTTAGCACGCTTGACAAGGAACGACTGGTTGCACTGATTAAGGATGGCAACGTTGAAGCGGTTATGCCACGCTTCAAGACAGTCAGGATCGGTGGCGAGGATATGGAGGTCAGGTATCCCTGACTCAGCATTAAGTTAGGTATTACTTATTGATTCAATAAAGACAACGGATTGGTGATAACGATCACGTTTCTGTACTTTAGCCGCATGCGAAAACACATGAGGATAACGTGATGTCAGTAATTAATACCCAAGTTAAACCATTCAAAAACATGGCTTTCAAAGACGGCCAATTCATTGAAGTGACTGAGAAGAACATTGAAGGCAAATGGAGCGTGTTCTTCTTCTATCCGGCAGATTTTACGTTTGTCTGCCCGACCGAACTGGGTGATGTCGCTGACTACTACGATGAATTCCAACAGCGTGGCGTGGAAATTTACTCTGTTTCTACTGACACCCACTTCACGCACAAAGCGTGGCACAGCAGCTCTGAAACGATTGGCAAAATCAAATACACCATGATCGGTGACCCAACTGGTCAGTTGACGCGTAATTTTGAAAACATGCGTGAAGCAGAAGGTCTGGCCGATCGCGGTACGTTCATCGTTGACCCACAGGGCATCATTCAGGCGGTAGAAATCACAGCTGAAGGTATTGGCCGCGATGCCTCTGACCTGCTGCGCAAAGTCAAAGCCGCTCAATACGTTGCATCTCACCCTGGCGAAGTATGCCCAGCTAAATGGAAAGAAGGCGAAGCCACGCTGGCCCCGTCTCTGGATCTGGTTGGTAAAATCTAAGCTGACACCACGGAAAATATGGCTGTTTCTCGGGTGCTATGCGCCCGATTTTTCTGGCCCGGCTCCTTTTCGGGCCAACACCTCGCACTATTTTGCCTTTGTACCTCTTTACCTCATTAAGGACGACCGATGCTCGACAATACGATGAAAGTCCAGTTGAAAGCCTATCTGGAAAAATTAACCAAACCTGTTGAGTTAATGGCGACTCTAGATGATTCCGCTAAATCTGCGGAAGTCAGAACCTTGCTGACCGATATTGCCGAGTTGTCCGATCAGGTCAACTTTATTGAAAAGAATGATCTATCCGTCCGTAAGCCTTCGTTTCTGATTACTAACCCCGGTTCCCAAAGCGGTCCACGTTTTGCCGGTGCGCCGATGGGGCATGAATTTACCTCCCTGATTCTGGCGTTATTGCAGGTGGGTGGACATCCGTCGAAAGAAGCAAAAGAATTACTCGATCAAATCCGCAATCTTAACGGTTCGTTCCACTTTGAAACGTATTACTCGCTGTCCTGCCACAACTGCCCGGACGTGGTGCAGGCGCTGAATTTAATGGCGGTGTTGAATCCGAAGATCACCCATACCGCGATAGACGGCGGCGTGTTTCAGGATGAGATCCAAAACCGTAATGTCATGGGTGTTCCCACCATTTTCCTGAACGGCGAACATTTCAGCCAGGGGCGGACGAGTCTTGCGGAGATTGTGGCTAAAATCGATACCGGTGCAGGCGCTAAACAGGTTGAGAAGCTGAACCAGCGTGACGTCTATGATGTGTTAATCATCGGCAGCGGCCCGGCAGGGGCGGCAGCGGCAGTCTATTCGGCGCGTAAAGGCATCCGCACCGGTTTGGTCGGTGAACGCTTTGGCGGTCAGGTGCTGGATACCGTTGATATCGAAAACTACATTTCTGTGCCGAAAACGGAAGGTGCCAAACTGGCGACCGCACTGAAGAGCCATGTTGATGACTATGATGTTGATGTGATCGACGCGCAGAGTGCAGAAGCTTTAATTCCTGGCGGAGAGCCGGGTAAACCGCATCAGGTGATTACCGTATCCGGTGCGACGCTGAAAGCGCGGAGTGTGATCATTGCGACAGGCGCGCGTTGGAGAAACATGAATGTGCCGGGTGAAGATCAGTACCGGACGCGCGGGGTAACGTACTGCCCACACTGTGATGGTCCGCTGTTTAAAGGTAAGCACGTTGCGGTGATTGGCGGTGGAAACTCCGGCGTAGAAGCGGCTATCGATCTGGCTGGTGTGGTGAAACACGTCACGCTGCTTGAGTTTGCACCGGAGCTGAAAGCGGATTCGGTATTGCAGGAGAAGGTACGCAGCCTGCCGAACGTCGATATCATTCTGAATGCGCAAACCACAGAAGTGAAGGGCGATGGGCAGAAGGTGACGGGACTGAGCTACAAAGATCGTGTTACCGATACGGTGCAGGATTTACCCCTGGAAGGGATCTTCGTGCAGATTGGTTTGTTGCCTAACACCCACTGGTTAGAAGGCACGGTTGCCAGAAACCGCATTGGTGAAATAGAGATCGATGCCAAGTGTGAAACTAGCGTGAAAGGGATCTTTGCTGCTGGCGACTGTACGACGGTGCCGTACAAACAGATCATTATCGCGACGGGTGAAGGAGCAAAAGCGTCCTTGAGTGCTTTTGATTACCTGATCAGAACACGGGCGTAATACCGGCCTGTGGGAGAGGGGGGATATTCACCTCTCTCCTATTACTCTGACGACAATCTTAATTTTTTGCTCGGCGATGTCTCATAAAAGAGGCGTCGCCGTCATTTCGATCGTAAAAATTAGATCTCAGCCCTTGCCAAGTGACAATAAGAAATTCATAATGCTGGCCGCTCTATGCTGTGGCCTGTTTTTTGTTGTTTTCACAACGTCGTATTTAGAGCGCTAGCGTTACCTCAATTCACATCGTTTTTTATCAGTTAATACAAAAAATCATATTCTTCTTAACAGACTTATCCACAGGCTGCCTGTTGGTTATTTATTAATCACCCTATATTGTTGATAAAATACAGTAGAGTATCTTATTGATATTTATTCATAAAATTTACTTATAAAACGCTATAACGATCGCTTGTACTTTTTGTGACGGTTGATTGGCAACGACTTTTTTTATTTATTCACAGCGTGTGCGACAATGTGATGACAACCATTTGAGAGGTTCACGCATCGCGCGGTAATCCTTTCTCCACTGCACGAATAAGTCGTTTTTTCTGTGTGGATTGGACGTCAATTTCCAATAATGCGCGGCGTGCTAGCTGCTGCTGAATCGCCCAGTGGATATGTTCATCCAACAATTCGCTTTCACCCAGACGGGTTTGCAGTGCTAATACGATATTATCCTGATAGGGAGCATTCCCTAGTGCGACGGCAATATTGCGTAGCCAGCGGAGATGGCCGATGCGCCGGATCGGCGATCCTTCCGTAATCCGCAGAAATTTCTCTTCATTCCAGCCAAATAACACCAATAACTCTGGCGTATGCAGCGCGGCACGCGGGCTGAAATCAGCCTCGTCGGTGAGTTGTGAAAATCGATTCCACGGGCAAATAAGCTGACAATCATCGCAACCATAGATGCGATTGCCCATCAGCGGACGGAATTCTTCAGGTATCGGGCCTTCCAATTCGATGGTCAGGTAGGAAATACAGCGGCGAGCATCGACGGTATAAGGGGCGACAATCGCGCCTGTTGGACAGGTGGTCATGCAGGCGACACAGCGGCCACACTGTTCTTCCTGTGGTCGATCAACGGGTAGAGGCAGATCGATCAGCAGTTCACCAAGAAAGAACCAGGAACCTGCTTCTCGGTTTAGAATTAGTGAGTGTTTACCAACCCAGCCAAGCCCGGCTTTTGCAGCCAAAGGGCGTTCCATGATCGGTGCGGAATCGACGAATGGGCGAAAATTCAATTCACCGCAGTATTCCTGAATCTGATCGCCAAGCTTTTTCAAGCGCTGGCGTAACAGCTTGTGGTAATCACGGCCTAGCGCATAACGGCTGACGTAGCCGAGCTCTGGGTTCTTTAAGGTACTGGCGAACGCGGCTTTGGCGGGAAGATAATTCATACGAACGCTAATGACGCGCAGCGTGCCGGGCAAAAGCTCGTGCGGGCGCGCTCGTAGCATGCCATGACGCGCCATCCAGTCCATTTCCCCGTGATATTGCTTATCCAGCCAGGCTTGAAGCCGAGGTTCTTCTGCGGACAGGTCGGTGTCGCAGATGCCGACCTGCTGGAACCCCAATGCCTGTCCCCATTGTTTGATGTGTTGCGCTAATTCGTTGAGATCGTAGGGGTATGACATGATGGGCCGCAAAAATAAACAAGACGTAGTGATGTTACCATATCCGCGTTGCGGAACCGATGTTTGCGCAGAAGTACGGAATGCTGGCGGTCGTTCCGGTTGCTTGCTAATTTTAAGTCATTGTAATGAAAACTAAGAGCAAATGATGACGGGTCACGATCGGAAACGAGAGGATGATTTGCCCGATTCGGTGTTCTACGCTGAGTGGGTGCGCCGTGAAGAGGCCGGTGCAGCTCGTGAATCAGGGCTTTCATTGTGGGATCTGATGCAGCGTGCGGGAGACGCCGCATTTCAAGTGGCTTGCCAATCTTATCCTTCAGCCCGACGCTGGCGAGTGCTGGCTGGACACGGCAATAACGGTGGAGATGGATATGTGGTCGCCAGTTTGGCGCTGGCGGCGGGTATTGCGGTGGATGTTGTTGCCTGCGCCAGCGATAAACCGCTGCCCGATGATGCCCGTTTTGCTCGGCAGCGCTGGCTGGCGCAGGGCGGGCGTATTGAAGACGTTAGGGCGCAGGATGATGCTAATACGCCGTGGCCGGATGGGATCGATCTCATTGTGGATGCTCTACTGGGGACCGGACTTTCCGCCGCACCGCGTGCACCCTATGCCGCGTTAATTACGCAGGCGAATGCCTATCCCGCTCCCATTGTTTCATTGGATATTCCCTCTGGCTTACATGCCGAAACCGGTGCCTGTGCGGGCGTTGCGATCTGTGCGGCACAGACAGTGACGTTTATCGCGCTGAAGCCGGGGCTACTGACTGGCCGCGCGCGCGAGCAGGTCGGTGCATTGCATTATCACTCGCTAGGGTTGCAGACGTGGCTGGGTGACCAAACCGCGCCGATCCGGCGACTGACTGCGGCACAGCTTCCCGAATGGTTGATGCCTCGTCCTGCCGGACAACATAAAGGGGATAACGGCAGGCTGTTGGTGGTCGGCGGCAACGCAGGCTTAGGTGGTGCGGTACTGATGGCTGCCGATGCGGCGCTGCACAGCGGTGCAGGCTTAGTGCGAGTACTTACTCACAAACAGTATCAATCGGCGTTTCTGGCGACCCGACCTGAGTTGATGGTGCAAGAATTGACGGCGGATACGCTGCGACAGGGGTTGGAGTGGGCTGATGTCGTGGTGATTGGACCCGGTTTAGGGCAGGATGAATGGGGTAAAAACGCCCTGCGTCTGACAGAAAATTGTAACAAACCCATGTTATGGGACGCGGATGCGCTTAACCTGCTGGCAATCAACCCGCATAAACGGCAGAATCGCGTGCTGACACCTCATCCCGGTGAAGCGGCACGTTTACTGAATTGCCGCGTATCTGATATTGAAAGTGATCGCTTACTTGCGGCCACAAAGCTGGTAAAGCGCTATGGCGGCGTTGTCGTATTAAAAGGTGCGGGAACGGTGATTGCCAGTCAGCAAGAAGAGATTGCTATTGCTGATGTGGGAAACCCCGGTATGGCGACGGGTGGCATGGGTGATGTGCTGTCGGGTATTGTCGGCGGTTTGCTGGCGCAAAAGCTCTCGCTGTATGATGCTGCTTGTGCTGGGTGTGTCGTACACGGTGCAGCGGCTGACTGGCTGGCGACTCGACGCGGTACTCGAGGTATGCTGGCAACCGATTTACTGCCCGTGTTGTTCCGATATGTGAATCCTGATCGGGTGCTTTTTTAGCGCCGATGTTTTTAGAACTTATGTTTTCAGAACAATAGAATGAAAAAAATAGTCTTACTTCTGCCTGATGAGGCAGCAACCATTTCATTAGGTACGGCGCTGGCGAAAGCCTGTGACGGTGCTTGTGTTATCCATCTTTATGGCGATCTCGGCGCGGGGAAAACGACGTTTAGTCGCGGCTTCCTACAGGCGCGCGGTCACCTGGGTAATGTCAAAAGCCCTACTTATACGTTGGTGGAACCATATGCGTTATCCCCACTGTCTGTTTATCACTTTGATCTCTATCGACTAGCTGACCCGGAAGAATTGGAGTTTATGGGTATCCGCGATTATCTGACGCAGGATGCCATTTGTCTGATTGAGTGGCCGCAGCAGGGCGCTGGCGTGCTGCCCGATGCGGATATCGAACTGCATTTGCGCTATCAGGATGAGGGCCGACAGGCTGAACTGTCCGCTGTCTCTGCTACGGGAGACGCGATGTTACAACGTTTTTCTCTTCAGCCAGGAACAACAGAATCATGATGAGTCGTATGGTTAAGCTGTTCATCGGCGTATGGCTATTGCTTGCGGGAGCAGCGTGGGCCGCCAATCTATCGGATATCAAGGTGGATAATGCGTCAGGCCAAGCCACGGTGCGACTGAGCTTTAGCGGCCAGCCGATTTATGCCTTTTTCCCGCTTAGCAACCCTGCCAGAGTGGTCATCGATATTCGTCAGAGCGGTGTCATTCAGGGGCTGCCGTTGGATTTCAGCGGGCAAAATCTGATTAAGCGCGTGCGAACCAGCAATGCGCAGGATGCACAAAGCCTGCGGTTGGTGCTGGATTTAACGCAGGCGGCCAAAACGCGAGCGGTTACGCAAAAAGAAGGTTCGGGTTACGTTGTCGTATTCACCATCACGGGTGACAAAGCGAAAATGGTGCAAGCCCCAATGCCCCCTGTTTCACGGCAGCAAAATAGTGTGCCGGCAGAGCCAGCAAAGAATCCGTTTACTAACAAGCCTACGGTCGTTGTGAGCGGCGGTTCTCCATCGCCAGCCCGGCAGGGTAATGAGCGCGTTGTTGTGGCGATTGATGCCGGTCACGGCGGGCAAGATCCTGGTGCGATTGGCACGAACGGGCTGCGAGAGAAAAATGTCACCATCTCTATCGCCCGTAAGCTGCAAGTTTTGCTGAATAACGATCCCGCCTTTAAAGGCGTATTAACGCGTGACGGCGACTACTTTATCTCCGTCATGGGGCGTTCGGACGTGGCGCGGAAGCAGGGCGCTAACCTGTTAGTGTCGATCCACGCCGATGCTGCGCCGAACCGCAATGCTAAAGGTGCCTCGGTCTGGGTGCTATCCAACCGTCGTGCGAATAGTGAAATGGCGAACTGGCTGGAACAGCACGAGAAACAGTCTGAGTTATTGGGCGGTGCGGGCGATTTGCTGGCGAACAGCGGCGCCGATCCTTACCTCAGTCAGGCGGTGCTGGATCTGCAATTTGGCCACTCCCAGCGTGTTGGGTATGACGTGGCGACCAAGGTGCTGCGTGAGCTCCAGCGTGTTGGAGGCTTGCATAAACGGCGGCCGGAACATGCCAGCTTGGGAGTGTTGCGCTCACCGGATATTCCCTCTCTGCTGGTGGAAACCGGGTTTATCACGAATATCTCGGAAGAGCGGCTATTGGGGAGTAACGACTACCAGGAAAAAATTGCCAATGCGATTTATCAGGGGCTGAGAAGTTACTTCCAGACGCACCCGATGCAATCCCTCCCAAAGCAGGAAAGCCGCCCACGACAGTCGGCGGCAAGTGATACTGCGACATCGGGCAGCAACGTAACGGCGGCAAAAGCGAGTGCGGGCAGTACGCGTCATACCGTTGCGCGTGGCGAAACACTTTCTTCGATTGCACGGCGTTATGGTGTCAGCCTCGCGGCGATGCGTGACGTGAATAAGCTGAACAAGGATATCGTCTGGGTTGGACAGCGCCTGAATGTTCCGGCTACCGGGACGAAACAGACGGCGTCAACGCCAGCGCCTAAAAAAACAGCGCCGGTGAAGCATAAGGTCGTAAAGGGTGATAGCCTGAGTGCGATCGCTGCCCGTTACGGTGTCAGCATGAAAGAGATTCAACAGGCAAATAATCTGCGTTCCGGCTCGGTACAACTGGGGCAAACGCTGATTATACCGTCTGCCTGATTCTTCATGCTGATGATGTCGATAGATTGAGGATAGTAAGAGGGATACGCCATGCCGATTCAGGTGTTGCCACCGCAGTTGGCTAACCAGATTGCCGCCGGAGAAGTGGTCGAGCGTCCAGCTTCGGTCGTGAAGGAACTGGTGGAAAACAGTCTGGATGCAGGGGCGACCCGGATTGATATCGACATTGAACGCGGCGGTGCGAAACTGATCCGCATTCGCGACAATGGCTCGGGCATCGGAAAGGATGAGCTAACGCTGGCGCTAGCACGTCATGCGACCAGTAAAATTACCACGCTCGACGATCTGGAAGCGATCGTCAGCATGGGGTTTCGCGGCGAAGCGCTAGCGAGTATCAGTTCCGTCTCCCGTCTAACTCTGACATCACGCACTGCCGAACAGTCCGAGGCTTGGCAGGCCTACGCCGAAGGGCGCGATATGGCGGTGACGGTCAAACCCGCCGCCCATCCTGTGGGCACTACGCTGGAAGTGCTGGATCTGTTTTATAACACGCCTGCTCGCCGTAAATTTATGCGTACCGAGAAAACCGAATTCACCCACATTGATGAGGTTGTCCGCCGTATTGCGCTGGCGCGTTTTGATGTCGCCATCACGCTGCATCATAACGGTAAGTTGATGCGGCAGTATCGTGCGGCACCAGATAAAAGTCAGTATGAACGCCGTTTGGGCACTATCTGCGGTGCGACCTTCTTGCAACATGCGTTGGCGGTGTCATGGCAGCATGACGATCTCACGATTCATGGCTGGGTTGCCGATCCGGTTGGTGCCAAGCAACTGCCTGACATGCAGTATTGCTACGTGAACCAGCGCATGATGCGCGATCGACTGATTAATCATGCGATCCGACAGGCTTATCAGGATCAGCTTCGTGACGATCAACAGCCCGCTTATGTCCTGTATCTGGAGATCGACCCGCATCAGGTTGATGTCAATGTTCATCCTGCCAAGCATGAAGTGCGGTTCCATCAGGCTCGTCTGGTGCATGACTTTATCTATCAGGCCGTGATGTCCGTTCTACAGCAGGCCTCCGCGCCGGGGCTTGGCATGACGGAGTCGGAAACCGGGAAGCCTGTACAGTGGCAGCAGGAAAATCGTCCTGCCGCAGGCGAAAATCATTTTGCCCAGCCGTCGCGTACTGAAAAATCCTCATCGGCGGAGGGAAAAACGCCACGTACTGGCCATTCTGGTCAGGCGCGAGAAGCGGCCTATTCTGGCTATCAGCCGGAGAATCCGTATCAGAAAAAGCAGGGCGAATTGTATAAGGCGCTGCTGCAACCGACAGATAGCCTACAATTATCTGACGAACTGCCTAATATTGCCGTGTCGGCAGATAACGCTGGCTCACCTGCGATATCGCATGATGCCGCATTGACGCGAACCGCCGCAGACACTGCCACCAACAATAATAAGCAACGTGCGCCCGTTGAGCCCCCGCTGGAAAGCCAATCGAGCGGCTTTGGCCGGGTGCTGACGGTATATCCGCCGTGCTACGCGCTGCTGGAGTACCATAGAGGATTAGCGGTGCTGTCGCTTTCCGTTGCTGAACGCTATCTGAAAGTGGTGCAACTGACGCCACCGGAAGAGGGCTTGCGGGCGCAACCATTGCTGATTCCGCAACGCCTGACGCTAAGCAAGTCCGAACTGAATGTGTTGTCTACCCATCATGCTTTGCTGACGCATTTTGGTATTGATGTATGGGTTGAGTCACAGCGTGCCACGTTGCGTGCCGTACCTTTACCATTGCGCCAACAAAATTTACAAAACTTGATCTCTGAACTGATAGGCTATCTGGCCAACTATCAGACGGTTGAAGCACAGCAGGTGGAACCAGGCGCGTTAGCGTCGTGGATGGCAGCGCGATTACAGAGCGAGCAGGAAAACTGGAGCCATTCTCAGGCCATACAATTACTGGCGGATGTCGAACGGCTTTGTCCGCAACTGGCGAAAGCGCCGCCGTCTGAACTTTTATTTATGATGGATATTCAGGATGCCATCAAGGCGTTAAAGCATGAGTGATGTAGAACAACCGTCGTTGCCACCTGCTATTTTTATCATGGGGCCGACGGCGTCAGGAAAAACGGCATTGGCAATGGCGTTACGAGAATATTTGCCTGTAGAGTTGATTAGCGTCGATTCCGCCCTTATCTATAAAGATATGGATATCGGGACGGCGAAGCCAAGCGCGGAAGAGTTGGCGCAGGCACCGCATCGGTTAATCGATATTCTCGATCCGGCTGAATCCTATTCTGCGGCCGATTTTCGCCGCGATGCGCTACGTGAAATGGCTGATATTACCGCTGCCGGGCGCATCCCCCTCTTGGTCGGAGGGACAATGCTCTATTTCAAGGCGCTGCTGGAAGGGCTTTCTCCTCTGCCGTCGGCCGATGCCGCCGTGCGCCAGCGTATTGAAGAGCAGGCAAAAGAAGTCGGTTGGGAAGCGATGCATCGGCAGCTTAGTGAGATCGATCCGGTAGCGGCGATTCGGATTCATCCAAATGATCCGCAGAGACTCTCGCGAGCACTGGAAGTTTTTTTCGTTTCAGGTAACACTTTAACTGAGCTGACAAAAACGTCTGGCGATGCACTGCCTTATCAGGTTCATCAGTTTGCTATCGCCCCGGCGACGCGTGAATTGTTGCATCAGCGAATTGAACAGCGTTTTCATCAGATGTTGGCAGCGGGTTTTGAGACAGAAGCCCGGATATTGTTTACCCGGCAGGACCTTCATACGGATATGCCCTCTATTCGTTGCGTTGGTTACCGCCAGATGTGGTCATATTTATCCGGTGAAATTGATTACGATGAGATGGTTTATCGGGGAATTTGTGCGACGCGTCAGTTAGCGAAACGGCAAATGACCTGGTTGCGCGGTTGGGATGATGTCTGCTGGTTGGATAGCGAAAAACCGACTGAAGCACTGGACAAGGTAATAGAGGTTGTTAGTGCATAGGTTGGGTGATTGTGTACAATCGATGAGTCTCAGCGTGCAAGTTTTTTTACACCGTTATTTTAGAGCCATAGGGTTCTTTGTTACAAACAACATACAAATAAGGAAAATATAGAATGGCTAAGGGGCAATCTTTACAAGATCCGTTCTTGAACGCTTTGCGTCGTGAACGTGTTCCGGTTTCGATTTATTTGGTGAACGGTATTAAGCTGCAAGGTCAGATCGAATCTTTCGATCAATTCGTGATTTTGTTGAAAAACACGGTCAGTCAGATGGTTTATAAACATGCCATCTCTACAGTTGTTCCTTCTCGCCCAGTTTCTCACCATAGCAACAATCCTGGCGGCAGCAACAACTATCATGGTAGTAACACGACTGCTCAGCAACAGTCGCAGGATGCTGATGACGCCGAATAAGGCGTATTGTCAATTCACCACGGCGCGGGAGAGCTGGACGCATCGCTCGGCTCCTTCGCTGTGGTGTTTTTTGCTCGTTTGAGAGGTTACTCGCTTGTTTGACCGTTATGAATCAGGTGAACGGGCCATATTAGTTCATATTTTTTTCTCGCAAGATAGAGATACGGACGATCTGCTCGAGTTTGAATCTCTGGTTTCTTCAGCCGGTATTGAATCTTTGCAGGTTGTTACGGGTAGTCGTAAGGCTCCTCACCCCAAGTATTTTGTCGGGGAAGGCAAAGCCGAAGAAATTGCTCAGGTAGTGAAAGAAACTGGCGCGTTTGTCGTGCTGTTTGATCACGCGCTGACGCCTGCTCAGGAACGTAATCTGGAGCGTTTGTGCGAGTGCCGGGTGATCGATCGTACCGGACTGATTTTAGATATTTTTGCCCAGCGTGCGCGTACTCACGAGGGGAAATTACAGGTAGAGCTGGCACAACTGCGTCACCTTGCGACCCGATTGGTTCGCGGATGGACGCACCTTGAGCGCCAAAAAGGCGGTATCGGTTTGCGTGGCCCGGGTGAAACCCAGCTTGAAACGGATCGCCGCTTATTGCGTAATCGTATCTCTCAGATACTGTCGCGTCTCGAACGGGTAGAAAAACAGCGTGAACAAGGGCGTCGGTCGCGGGTTCGTGCCGATGTCCCCACCGTTTCGCTAGTGGGCTATACCAACGCGGGTAAATCCACGCTGTTTAACAAGATTACATCGGCGGGCGTCTATGCCGCCGATCAGTTATTTGCCACACTGGACCCAACATTACGCCGCATTGAGGTGGATGATGTCGGTGATACAGTGCTGGCGGATACCGTAGGTTTTATCCGGCAGCTACCCCACGATTTGGTGGCTGCGTTTAAGGCTACATTACAGGAAACACGTCAGGCCTCACTGCTGTTGCACGTTGTTGATGCCGCCGATCCTCGTCTTGACGAGAACATCGAGGCCGTTGATGACGTACTGGCGGAAATCGAGGCAGATGAAATACCTGCGCTGTTGGTAATGAACAAGATTGATATGCTGGATGATTTTGTTCCGCGTATCGATCGCAACGAAGAGAATCTACCGGTACGGGTCTGGCTCTCAGCACAGACTGGCGACGGTATTCCGTTGTTATTTCAAGCATTGACTGAGCGGCTTTCCGGGGAAATTGCACAACATACTTTGCATCTTCCCCCGCAGGCAGGACGCTTGCGTAGTCGTTTTTACCAGCTTCAGGCAATAGAAAAAGAATGGATTGAAGAGGATGGGCAAATTGGTTTAGTTATTCGTATGCCAATTGCCGACTGGCACCGCCTCTGCAAAAAAGAGCAGGAACTGATGGACTATATTGTCTGATTTGACTGGTCGATACAGTCTGAACGGCAAAATAGTCTGACAGACTCTGGGATATTGAACCTGAAGAACACCTATCATAAAGAATGGAGCTAAAACATGGCGTGGAATCAGCCCGGTAATAACGGACAAGACCGCGACCCGTGGGGGAGCAGCAATAATGGCGGCAACTCTGGCGGAAATAATAATAAAGGTGGCCGAGATCAGGGGCCTCCGGATCTGGACGACATCTTCCGTAAACTGAGCAAAAAACTCAGCGAACTGGGCGGCGGAAAAGGTTCAGGCTCGAACAACAGCGGAAATTCTGGCGGCCCAGCTCTGGGTGGTCGGATCGTCGGTATCGCTGCCGTCGCTGCCGTTGTCATCTGGGCGGCTACGGGTTTCTATACCATTAAAGAAGCGGAACGCGGTGTCGTTACGCGCTTTGGTAAATTCAGCCATCTGGTTGGGCCGGGTCTTAACTGGAAACCGACCTTTATCGACTCTGTTCGTGCGGTGAACGTCGAGTCGGTACGTGAGCTGGCGACGTCGGGCGTGATGTTGACGTCAGATGAAAACGTGGTGCGCGTTGAAATGAACGTGCAGTATCGTGTTACGCAGCCTGAACAATATCTGTTTAGTGTAACCAATGCAGATGACAGCCTGCGTCAGGCGACTGACAGTGCGTTGCGCGGCGTTATTGGTAAGTACACGATGGACAAAATTTTGACGGAAGGCCGTACCATCGTGCGTACGGATACCCAACGTGTACTGGAGGAAACCGTTCGTCCGTACAACATGGGTATCACGTTGCTAGACGTCAACTTCCAAACCGCACGTCCGCCGGAAGAAGTGAAGGCCGCATTTGATGATGCCATTGCCGCACGTGAGAACGAACAGCAATACATTCGTGAAGCGGAAGCGTACGCGAACGAAGTGCAGCCGAAGGCCAATGGTCAGGCACAGCGTATTCTGGAAGAGTCTCGCGCTTATAAAACCCGTACCGTACTGGAAGCGCAGGGTGATGTGGCTAGCTTTGCCCGCGTGTTGCCAGAGTATAAAGCGGCACCGGAAATTACCCGAGAGCGTTTGTATATCGAAACGATGGAACGCGTGCTAAGCCATACCCGTAAAGTTCTGGTCAATGACAAAGGGGGCAACCTGATGGTGCTACCGTTGGATCAGATGCTACGTGGGCAAGGCAGTGAAAATACGCAAAGCAGCAGCGCTAACCCACTGCGTTTGCCTAGTAACAGCAGCAGTGCGGCGAATAGCAACCAAACGCGCAACAGTAACAATGGAAATATCATGGATCAGCGCAAAGCAAATGCGCAGCGTGATGACTTCACTCGAGTAGGGAGAGAATAATCGATGCGTAAGCCCTTACTATTTATCCTGATCCTGGTACTGATGGTGGTCTATGCGTCACTGTTTGTGGTGCAGGAAGGCCAGCGCGGCATTGTCATGCGTTTTGGTAAAGTACTGCGTGATGACGAAAACAAGCCGCTGATTTATGCACCTGGATTGCAGTTCAAGGTTCCGTTTATCGACTCAGTGAAAATGCTGGATGCGCGTATTCAGACGATGGAAAATCAGGCTGACCGCTTTATCACTAAAGAGCAGAAAGACCTGATTGTCGATTCTTATATTAAATGGCGCATCAGCGATTTCAGCCGCTACTATCTGGCAACGGGTGGTGGTGATATCTCTCAGGCTGAAGTGCTGCTGAAACGTAAATTCAGTGACCGTCTGCGTTCTGAGATTGGTCGTCTGGATGTGAAAGGTATTGTTACTGACTCGCGTGGTCAACTGATGTCTGACGTGCGTGAGGCATTGAATACGGGCACAGGGGAAACCACCGAAGCGGATAACGCGATTGCTTCTGCTGCGGCGCGCGTTGAGAAAGAGACGACGAGCAACGAACCTCACATCAACCCTAACAGCATGGCTGCGCTGGGTATTGAGGTTATCGATGTGCGGATTAAGCAAATCAACCTGCCAACTGAAGTGTCTGACGCCATTTACCAACGTATGCGTGCAGAGCGTGAAGCGGTCGCGCGTCGCCACCGTTCACAAGGTAAGGAAGAAGCAGAAAAGCTGAAAGCGACGGCAGACTATGAAGTCGCCCGTACGCTGGCTGAAGCAGAGCGTCAAGGGCGTATCACCCGTGGTGAAGGGGATGCCGAAGCCGCGAAATTGTTTGCGAACGCATTTAGTGAAGATCCTGACTTCTACTCTTTCATTCGTAGCCTACGTGCGTATGAAAGTAGCTTTAGTAATAATCAGGACGTGTTGGTTCTCAGCCCGGATAGCGACTTCTTCCGCTACATGAAGTCACCGGAAAGCAGCATGGCACCACGCCGCTGATTGCCATTAACTGACGTCGTCATCAAGCCCGGGTTATTCTCCGGGCTTTTTTTTGCCGTTTTCTGGCAGAGATCATTTACAGGGGTTAGTCCCGCTTGTGCTCGGAGCGGGAAAAGAGGTGGTTATGAATTCAACGATTTGGCTGGCGCTTGGGCTAGTTTTGGTACTTGAAGGGCTGGGGCCGCTGCTGTTCCCTCGCCTTTGGCGACGTATGATTCTGGGTATGGCACAGTTGCCGGATACTATTTTACGCCGTTTTGGCGGCGGAATAGTCGTCGCAGGGTGCGTGATCTACTACATGTTGCGTAGCCGGATGGGTGGCTAAAATTAAGTGGAAAAATGTGCGCAATCGTGTGCTAAAAGTACTGAAAGCATCCAAATGAGATGGTAGAATCCTTTTTTAAGCAACCTGGTGATTCTTGAAATGGGTAAGAACGTCGTCGTACTGGGCACCCAATGGGGTGACGAAGGTAAAGGCAAGGTCGTTGACCTGCTGACTGAACGGGCTAAATATGTTGTGCGCTATCAGGGTGGTCACAACGCTGGCCACACGCTGGTTATCAACGGTGAAAAAACCGTCCTTCATTTAATTCCTTCTGGCATTCTGCGTGAAAATGTTGTCAGCATCATCGGTAACGGTGTCGTGCTAGCGCCTGACGCATTGATGAAAGAAATGACGGAGCTTGAAGCGCGTGGCGTCCCGGTACGCGAACGTCTGCTGCTTTCTGAAGCCTGTCCGTTAATCCTGCCTTATCACGTCGCGCTGGATAACGCGCGTGAAAAAGCGCGTGGCGCAAAAGCAATTGGTACGACGGGTCGTGGTATCGGTCCTGCGTATGAAGATAAAGTTGCTCGCCGTGGCCTGCGCGTTGGCGATCTGTTTGATAAAGAAACGTTTGCCGTCAAACTGAAAGAAATCATCGAATACCATAACTTCCAACTGGTTAACTACTACAAAGTTGATGCTGTCGACTACCAGAAAGTTCTGGACGATGTGCTGGCGATTGCTGACATCCTGACGGCTATGGTTGTTGATGTGTCCGATCTGCTGCACAAAGCACACCTGCGTGGCGATTTCGTCATGTTTGAAGGTGCACAGGGTACGCTGCTGGATATCGACCACGGTACATATCCGTATGTGACTTCCTCAAATACCACCGCGGGCGGCGTTGCTACCGGCTCTGGCCTGGGTCCGCGTTATGTAGACTATGTGCTGGGTATCGTTAAAGCTTACTCTACCCGTGTGGGTGCCGGTCCCTTCCCGACAGAGTTGTTTGAGGAAGTGGGCGAGCATTTGTCTCAGAAAGGTAATGAGTTTGGCGCGACGACAGGTCGTCGCCGTCGTACTGGCTGGCTGGATGCTGTGGCCGTGCGTCGTGCGGTGCAGATTAACTCGCTGTCAGGTTTCTGCCTGACCAAGCTGGATGTTCTGGACGGTCTTAAAGAGATTAAGATCTGCGTAGGCTATCGTTTGCCGAATGGCACCGAAGTGGATACCACTCCGCTGGCTGCTGAGGGCTGGGAAGGTCTTGAGCCGATTTACGAAACTGTGCCGGGCTGGTCTGAAAGCACATTTGGCGTGAAAGATCACAGCAAACTGCCGCAGGCTGCGCTGAACTACATCAAACGTATCGAAGAAGTTACGGGTGTGCCGATTGATATTATTTCCACCGGCCCAGATCGCAGCGAAACCATGATATTGCGCGACCCGTTCGATGCTTAATTGCACCACGCTTAATGGGTAATGCGAATATAAAAAAGGACGGGATCCCCGTCCTTTTTGCTATTTATCGTTTAACCGCCGCGGAACAACGCTGGCTTCCGACCCGTTATTCTTGAGCGTCTTCCGCTTTCTGCGCTTTCTTCTTCAGACCATCCAGTAGCTTATTGTGGATGTCGCTGAAGCCGCCATTGCTCATGACCAGAATGTGATCGCCTGGCTGTGCGGTCTTGACGATGTTTTCTACCAACGTATCAATATCCGCGCTCCAGTGAGCTGGCTGTATGCAGGCTTCCGCGACTTCTACGACCTGCCACGGAATATGCGTTGGTTGGAAGAGGAAAACTTCATCGGCGCGGGCTAATGACGGGGCCAGCTCGTTTTTACACATCCCCAATTTCATGGTATTCGAACGGGGTTCCAGCACGGCCAAAATACGGGCTGTACCGCCCACCTTGCTGCGTAATGCCGACAGCGTAGCCAGAATGGCGGTAGGGTGGTGTGCAAAATCGTCATACACCGCGACGCCATGTTCCGTACCGCGTAATTCAAGGCGACGACGTGCGTTGATAAAACCACCGAGTGCGCGGCAGGCATCTGCGGGTAAGACGCCAACATGGTGCGCAGCCGCGATGGCCATCAACCCGTTATGCATGTTGTGTTCACCCACCAATTTCCAATGGACTTCGCCGACAAGCTCGTTGTTTAGGTAAACCTGATATTGGCTGGCATCAATAGCCACTTTCTGTGCGCGCCAAACGCCTTCTTCACCGACCAGTTCCTGTTCACTCCAGCACCCCATTGCCATTACCTGTTTGAGGTTAAGGTCATTGGTTGGCGAGATGATTTTCCCAGTGCCCGGCACCAGTCGAACAAGGTGGTGGAACTGTTTCTGAATGGCTTTCAGATCGTCAAAGATATCGGCGTGATCGAATTCAAGATTGTTGAGCACCAGCGTTCTTGGGCAGTAATGGACGAACTTGGAGCGTTTGTCGAAGAACGCGCAGTCATATTCATCGGCTTCGAGCACCATGAACGGGCTATCACCCAATCGTGCGGAAACGGTGAAGTTTCCGGGAACGCCACCGATCACAAAGCCAGGCTGGTAGCCACAATCTTCCAGGATCCAGGTGACCATCCCCGCCGTAGTAGTTTTACCATGCGTTCCCGCAACGGCAATCACCCAGCGATCGCGCAGCACATAATCATGCAGCCACTGTGGACCAGAAACATAAGGTAGCCCCTGTTCTAGTACGGCCTCGACGCACGGATTCCCGCGCGACATCGCATTACCGATGATGACCAAATCGGGGGCGGGAGCAAGCTGTGCCGGATCGTATCCTTGAACCAGTGTGATTCCCTGCTCTTCCAGTAAGGTACTCATGGGGGGATAAACATTCGCATCTGAGCCCGTGACGTCATGCCCCAGTGAGCGGGCGAGTAGGGCAAGACCACCCATAAAGGTGCCGCAGATACCTAAAATATGAATACGCATACATTTTCCATCTTCGCAGTGAGTCTGCGTCATATTCTAACGCTATGAATCCGCCATAAGAAATGGATTTGACTAGGTACTCACTTTCTCTTTGGGCTACACTGCATGCGCAAACGTTGGCGGTGCAGAAATGAAACCGCTTTTCATCCGTAGATTCTGGAATAGTGTTATGAAAACGTTAGGCGAATTTATCGTCGAAAAACAGCACGATTTCTCTCACGCCACAGGTGAGCTTACCGCGCTGCTGTCTGCTATTAAACTGGGTGCCAAGATTATTCACCGTGATATCAATAAAGCAGGTCTGGTTGATATCCTGGGAGCCAGCGGCGTTTCTAATGTTCAGGGCGAAGTGCAGATGAAGCTCGATCTGTATGCCAATGAAAAACTGAAAGCGGCATTAAAGGCACGTGGTGAAGTGGCAGGTATTGCCTCTGAAGAAGAAGACGAGATCGTTATCTTTGAAGGCGATAAGGCGGAAAACGCTAAGTATGTTGTTCTGATGGACCCGCTGGACGGCTCGTCGAATATCGATGTGAACGTCTCTGTCGGTACGATTTTCTCTATTTACCGCCGTATTACCCCGCTGGGAACCTCCGTCACGGAAGCGGACTTCTTGCAGCCAGGTAGCCAGCAGGTTGCTGCGGGCTATATCGTTTACGGTTCTTCTACCATGCTGGTGTACACCACGGGCCATGGCGTTCACGCTTTTACCTACGATCCGTCGCTTGGCGTATTCTGCCTCTCGCATGAAAAAGTTTGCTTCCCGGAAAAAGGGAATATGTATTCCATCAACGAAGGGAACTACATCAAGTTTCCTGCCGGCGTGAAGAAATACATCAAATACTGCCAGGAGCAGGATGAAGAGACGCAGCGTCCTTATACGTCGCGTTACATCGGTTCACTGGTCGCGGATTTCCATCGTAACCTGCTGAAAGGCGGAATTTACCTGTACCCGAGCACGGCGAGCTACCCGAAAGGCAAACTGCGTTTGCTGTACGAATGTAACCCGATGGCGTTTCTGGCTGAGCAGGCGGGCGGTAAAGCTAGCGATGGTAAAAACCGTATTCTGGATATCACGCCAGAGAAGTTGCATCAGCGCTCACCGTTCTTTGTGGGAACAGAATCCATGGTTGATGACGTCGAACGTTTCATCCGTGAATTCCCCGATGCCTAATTAATGCTATCTCGTGTTGGTGGGTAATCTGCCAGCGCGGGATGACTGCTTATGGCGTGCTATCTAGTACGCCATCTTTGTACGTCGTTGCAGCGATCTTAAAAAATACTCACCGCTTTTTCTAAAACTGAGCCTCGAACCAGCTTTCCAGAATAATCACCGCAGAGGCAGCGTCTACGCTACCTTTATCCAATGCTTTAAAGCCCCCGCGTTCAAAGAGATCGGCGCGTGCTTCCACTGTACTCAACCGTTCATCGTGTAATTCAATAGCGACGCCGAAACGACCATGCAGTCGGTTCGCAAACTTCCGCGCCCGTGCCGTCAGCGGTTGCTCGGTGCCATCCATATTGAGCGGCAGGCCGACGACGACCAGATCGGGCTGCCATTCTGACAACAGCTTCTCCACTTTTTGCCAGTCAGGGATACCCTCCTGCGCCTTGAACGATGTGAGGGCGCGAGCCGTACCGGTAATCTCCTGACCAATGGCGACACCGATGCTTTTTGTCCCAAAATCAAAGGCAAGAAGGGTTCTGTTAGCCATCAAGCGTGCCCTGCTTCGGTAGAGATATTATGAATATCGATGCCCAATTTTCTGGCTGCTGCCCGCCAGCGTTCGGCAATGGGCGTGTGGAACAGAATGTCTTTGTCGGCTGGCGTCGTCAGCCAGGCATTATCCAGCAACTCCTCTTCCAACTGGCCGGTCTCCCAAGCGGAATAACCTAAGGCGACCAGCGTATTTTTCGGCTGTTTGGATGTTCCCAACGTTTCCAATACGTCTTTTGAGGTGGTGATCATGGTGTCCTCAGAAATACTGATGCTGGAACCGAAGCCGGAGCAGGGGGTATGCAGGATAAAACCACGATCGTCCGCCAGCGGGCCACCCATAAACACGGGTTTATCTAATCGGATGGCAGGATCGCGCGGTGTTGGATCTATTTTTAGCTTTTTCAGCACGTTTTCCACTGAAAACTGATCCATCGGTTTGTTGATGATCAGCCCCATGGCTCCGTCTTCATTATGTTCGCAGATATAGACCACCGAACGTTTAAATACAGAGTCCTGTAGTGCTGGCATAGCAATGAGGAAGTGATGCTGTAAATTCATTGTGTATTTTTATCGATATCCGTCAGCGTTTGGAGAAACGGCCCGTGTTGAGCGGGCCGGATGGCGTATCTGGTATTAGCGGGTACGTGCAGCCAGACGTTTTTCAATGGCATCCATTAGCATGCCGGTGATGGACACGTCCGGGTAGGCCGCTTCGATTTCACGCACGCAGGTCGGGCTGGTGACGTTAATTTCTGTCAGACGGTCACCGATGATGTCCAGACCGACGAAAATCAGGCCTTTAGCTTTTAACGTCGGTGCGACGTCGCGGGCGATTTTCCAGTCGCTTTCGGTTAGCGGGCGTGCTTCGCCACGACCACCGGCAGCCAGATTGCCGCGTGTCTCGCCGCTTTTGGGAATACGCGCGAGGCAGTAAGGAACGGGTTCGCCATCGACCACCAGCACGCGCTTGTCACCGTCTTTAATCGCAGGCAGGTAGTTTTGCGCCATGCAGTAGCGGCTGGCGTGTTCGGTCAGGGTTTCGATGATGACCGAGACGTTGGCATCATCCTGCTTCAAACGGAAAATAGACGCGCCGCCCATGCCGTCCAGCGGTTTGAGAATAACGTCACCGTGTTTTTCATGGAACTGACGCAGTTTGTCTGCACGACGCGTGACGAGCGTATCGGGTGTCAGGTGCGGGAACCAGGCCGTGAAGAGCTTTTCATTGCAATCGCGCAGGCTTTGCGGTTTGTTGACGATCAGCGTGCCTTTCTCTTCCGCCCGTTCCAGAATATAGGTGGCGTAGATGAACTCCGTATCGAACGGCGGATCTTTACGCATCAGCACCACATCCAACTCTTCCAGTGCAATATCCTGCTCGCCGGAGAAATCGTACCAGCCGTCGTAATCGTATTGGACGCTCAAGCGGCGCGTTGTTGCACGCGCGACGCCAGCATGCATATAGAGATCGTTCATCTCCATATAGTGTAGTTCCCAACCACGACGCTGTGCTTCCAGCAGCATGGCAAAGCTGGTGTCTTTCTTGATATTGATGGTGTCAATCGGGTCCATCACGATACCGAGTTTGATCATTCTTTTCTCCTTTACCCCAAATCGCCGAAACGTACCTGTAAGGCGGTCATGGCGGTGAGTGCAGTGGTTTCTGTGCGCAAGACGCGTGGCCCCAACAGGATATCAGTGAATCCGTGTTCTGAGGTCATGGTAATTTCAGTGGCGGTCAGTCCGCCTTCCGGGCCGATCAGTAACCTGACCCGATCTACCGGTAGCGGTAGCGTATTGATGCTCTGTGTGGCGCGTGGGTGCAGATTTAATTTCAGCGCGTTGTCTTGCTCCGCACACCAAGCTTCCAGCGTCATCGCTGGCCGAACCAGCGGTACACAGTTACGGCCAGACTGTTCACAGGCGGCAACCGCGATTTTTTGCCACTGGCTAATTTTCTTCTCCATACGCTCTGCATCCAGTTTTACGCCACAGCGTTCAGACAGCAGCGGCGTAATAACATTGACACCCAGCTCGATGGATTTCTGAATGGTAAATTCCATCTTCTCGCCGCGCGACATCACCTGTCCCAGATGCAAATGCAGGGGAGATTCTTTATCTTCCAACTTACCTGCTGTGACGCTAACGCGCACACTCTTTTTTCCAGCCGCGATGATTTCTGCATCAAAGACATGATTGCTGCCATCAAATAGCTGCAATGACTGACCCGTATTCATGCGTAACACGCGACCGACATGGTTGGCGGCATCGTCGCTCAGTTCGACTTCGCCACCGTTAAGGGGGAGTGTTTCGGGATGAAAAATGCGTGGTACTCGCATACTGAATTAAGACCTTTGAATGAGGTGTCGGCACAGGTGCGCCAAAAATAGGCAAAACCACCGTCATCCGACGGTAGTTTTGCTGGAAACTGATTCGCTATAGTAGGTAGACGAATTAGCGCTGGCAAGCCTGTTGAACGTAGGGATTAGGGTTTCCCTGCTTTGCGGCGATGCGCTGATTGCGGGTACATTCCCACTGGGTGACGGGGTACTGCTTATCCCAGGCTTCAAAGAGCTGAGTCTGCTGGTTGGAAAGGCGTAACTGATAGCGGTCACGCATGTAGAAATAGGTACGCGCGATCTGGCCGCGAGCGCGAGAAGGGGGTTCTGCCAGATTATTTTTGAAGTCAACCTTCATCTCGCATTGACCATATTGGGATGCACCACCGTTCCACTGACCATACATGGCATTGCCGCGATCGCCGTTAACCTCACCGATGGCGGGTTGCAGGTTATGTAAATCCGTTTCCATCTCACGGTAGACGGGGTCGCTGTTACAGTTCTTTCTGCCGCCATCCTGCCAACACTGGCGCTGGTGGCCGAACTGCCAGGCAGGTACAACGTGCTCCCACTCAATGCGGCTGGCACGTTGTTCATTTTTCCTGACCTGATAACCGCAGGATTCCAGATCGGGCGTGCCTTTCTTACCTTGCCACGTAATTTTGCAGCCGCAGTAGAACGAACCCGGTGCGTCCCGATTAATTTCGACTGCAGCGGCTTTTGCCTGCGAGAAATTATTGATGTTTTGACTCTGCGCGGTAGCAGAAAATAGACCCGCACTAACGGCAGCGATAGCGAGAATTTTGCGTAGCATATTCCAAATAATCCACAGGCGGTAAAGTTGGCAGACTACCGGATGTCTCAGCGGCAAGCAAACGTAAAAGCAGTTTTTAAAACTGGAAATTCCCGTTTAAATAGAACTTTTTACATCATGACGTAAGGTTTTCCCGCAACGACGGCAGCGATATTCTGTTTCGCCACGCAGTATCCGATTGTGTCGGCGGATCGTTAGCTCATGCCGTTGGCAATCGCAGAGGTAGGTAAAGGTCTTCCCCTGCACAGATTGCACTGCAAACCGATGCGTGCGCTTTGCCGGGACATGCAGGACGCTTTCCATCATCCAGCGCCACTCTTTGCCATGGGGGGCGACACGACCAAAACGCGCGTAGACCAGCAGATGAGCCAACTCATGAGGAACGACTTCATCGATAAAGGTTTGCTGGTTTTCCTGCAACAAGACGGGGTTCAGCCTAATTTCCCAGTGTTGTAGCCAGGCCGTGCCTGCCGTAGAACCTCGCTGTTGGTAATTTACCGTCGGTTCGGTGTAGTCCGTCTGCAAGGTGAGGTTGGCCTGCTGCAATTTATCACGCAGGCAGCGCATTACAGCCTGATGGCTGGCAATGGGGATTCGGGGAGTGTTCATTTCTGTGAGCATAAATTGAGTGGCGGGGAGACGCAATAGGCGAAGCGGAGGGGAGGTAGAATGAAAAACGGCGAATTTTCATTCGCCGTCTTATACCCGTCATACTTCAAGCTGCATGTGTGTTGGCAATACTCGGCTCATCTCTGAGCCTCGCCCTGAAGGGCCGCCGCAAGCGGCGTTCAAATCGGCTAAGCCTATTTGTCCTCGCTCACCCCAGTCACTTACTGGTGTAAGCTCCTGGGGATTCGCTGTGTCGCCGCCTTCATGCAACTCGAATTATTTAGGGTATAGTCTTTGTTGCATTACCGGATTACAGACCGGCAGCTTCACGCAACTGTGCGGCTTTGTCCGTTTTTTCCCATGGGAAATGTTCACGGCCAAAGTGGCCATAGGCTGCCGTTTCCTGATAAATCGGATGCAGCAGGTCCAGCATCTGAATTAAGCCATAAGGACGCAGATCGAAGAATTCGCGCACCAGCAGCGTCAGTTGCTCGGTAGACACTTTCTCTGTGCCGAAGGTTTCGATCATGATGGATGTCGGTTCTGCGACGCCGATAGCGTAGGACACCTGAATCTCGCAGCGATCGGCCAGGCCAGCAGCAACGATATTTTTGGCGACATAGCGAGCGGCATAGGCAGCAGAACGGTCTACTTTAGAAGGGTCTTTACCTGAGAATGCACCACCACCGTGGCGAGCGGCACCACCGTAGGTATCCACGATGATTTTACGACCGGTCAGACCGCAGTCACCCATTGGGCCGCCGATAACAAAGCGTCCGGTTGGGTTGATGAAATATTTGGTGTTGGCAGACAGCCACTCAGCAGGCAGAACCGGTTTGATGATCTCTTCCATCACGGCTTCATGCAGATCTTTCTGGCTAATGTCTTCTGAATGCTGGGTAGACAGCACCACGGCATCAATACCAGCAATCTTGCCATCGTCGTACAGGAACGTAACCTGGCTTTTCGCATCCGGGCGCAGCCACGGCAGAGAACCGCTCTTGCGAACCTCTGACTGGCGCTGAACCAGACGGTGTGCATAAGTCACAGGCGCGGGCATCAGTACGTCGGTTTCGTTGGTGGCATAACCGAACATCAGACCTTGGTCGCCTGCGCCTTGTTCCAACGGATCGCGGCGGTCAACGCCCTGATTGATGTCAGGAGACTGTTTGCCAATGGCGCTCAGTACGGCACAAGAGTTGGCATCAAAGCCCATTTCAGAATTGACATAACCGATGTCACGCACGGTACGACGGGTAATTTCTTCGATATCGACCCAGGCACTGGTAGTAATTTCACCACCGACTAACACCATTCCGGTCTTTACATACGTCTCACAAGCGACACGCGCTTTTGGGTCTTGCTCCAGAATGGCGTCGAGAACCGCATCAGAAATCTGGTCAGCAATTTTATCTGGGTGTCCTTCAGAGACTGACTCGGACGTAAAAAGGTGTTTAGCCATGAGTTTCTTTACCTTCAAATCAAAGCCGTTAAGCAGTGTATCGGTTAATCGGTATAGACGGATTAACATCTGGACGGCTATTCTAGGTCACCTTTTGGTCTCAGTGCCAGTAGTTTTTCGTGTTAGCTCGTCATCACATTTAAACATCGGCCATTTTTTCTTTTACAGGAGATCGCTGGTGGTAATTTTCATTTTGCTTTTCCAGTAGCATGTAGGTATAAAACGGCGAGCGATGGTGCAATCCGCAACATCTTAAATTTCTCATTGATAGCTGACCGCATTGGCTGCGGCGCGCGTGGAGGTGATTGGATTAATGATCCGTTGTTTACTGAGTGTATTGCCTTCGCAATATGTCCCTTTTGACGCTATCGCGTCAGCGACTCAACCCTTCTTTTCCGTTTCCAGACGTAGCCTGTCGTTAAATTCAACACAGGACTCCAGGGCTGGCTAATCTGCCTGTTATTCTTTCTGCCAGAAGCGTTTAACGCCTTTCTGGTCACGTTCGCCCGGTGGTTTTCACAACGAGTTTTCTCGACCCGTAATACGGAGCCTGACAACGTGTTTTACACTAATAAGAGTAATAAAGTGACGGCATACTTCACTACGCCGGTTTTTTCACTGTCGATGCCGCATGTTGCAGGTATGCTCATGTGGGCTGTTTATTCAGGTACTGATGTGATCAGCAGTCTAGAAAAAGAAGAGGTTCGTTATGTCTGACGACATGATTCATCACGGCTCGTCAGCGACGGGTAAACATGAAAATTTGCGCTCTATGCAGGAGGTTGCCATGAATGACCGTAATGCCAGCGAAATGCTTCGTACCTACAATATTGCCTGGTGGGGCAATAATTATTATGACGTCAATGAACTTGGCCACATTAGCGTGTGTCCAGACCCCGACGTCCCAGAAGCCCGTGTCGATCTGGCCAGATTGGTCAAAGATATGCAGAGAGATAACCATCAGCGCCTGCCTGCGCTGTTCTGCTTTCCGCAAATTCTTCAGCATCGCCTGCGTTCGATTAACGCTGCGTTTAAACAGGCCCGCGAATCGTTTGGCTATGAAGGCGGCTATTTTCTGGTTTATCCGATTAAGGTTAACCAGCATCGTCGCGTCATTGAGTCATTGGCTAATTCTGGTGAGCCGCTGGGTCTGGAGGCGGGTTCAAAAGCTGAACTGATGGCGGTATTGGGCCACGCGGGTATGACCCGTACTGTCATTGTGTGTAACGGTTACAAAGACCGAGAATACATCCGCCTGGCACTGATCGGCGAAAAGCTGGGTCACAAGGTTTATTTGGTCATCGAGAAGATGTCCGAAATCCGGATGGTGCTGGAAGAGGCGGAGCGTTTGAATGTGGTGCCGCGCCTCGGCGTTCGCGCGCGTCTCGCCTCTCAGGGGTCGGGTAAATGGCAATCCAGCGGCGGCGAAAAATCCAAATTTGGTCTGGCGGCGGTTCAGGTGCTGCAACTGGTTGAGATGCTGCGTGAGGCTGGGAAGTTGGATAGCCTGCAACTGCTGCATTTCCATTTGGGATCGCAACTGGCGAATATCCGTGATATCGCGACGGGCGTGCGTGAATCTGCACGCTTCTATGTCGAGCTACACAAGCTGGGCGTGAATATCCAGTGCTTTGACGTTGGCGGCGGTTTGGGGGTGGACTATGAAGGAACCCGTTCCCAGTCTGACTGTTCAGTTAACTATGGTCTGAACGAGTACGCTAACAACGTGATTTGGGGTATCGGCGACGCCTGTAACGAGCACGGGTTACCGCATCCGACGGTTATCACCGAATCCGGTCGTGCGGTAACCGCACACCATACCGTGTTGGTTTCCAATATTATCGGTGTTGAACGTAACGAATTCAGCGAGCCTACCGAGCCGGAAGAAGATGCTCCGCGTGCGTTGGAAAGCCTGTGGTCAACCTGGAAAGAAATCAAGCAGCCGGGGAAACGCCGTTCGCTGCGTGAGTGGTTACATGATAGCCAGATGGACTTGCATGATGTGCACACCCAGTACACACACGGCATGTTGGACCTGACGCAGCGTGCAAAAGCAGAGCAGCTTTATCTGAGCATCTGTCAGTTGATTCAGGAACAACTGGATCCGAGCAATCGCGCGCATCGGCCAGTGATTGATGAATTACAGGAACGCATGGCTGACAAACTGTATGTCAACTTCTCGCTGTTCCAATCTATGCCGGATGCATGGGGTATCGATCAACTGTTCCCGGTACTGCCGCTGGAAGGATTGGATAAGCCGCCTGAGCGTCGTGCTGTCCTGCTGGATATTACCTGTGATTCCGATGGCACGATCGATCATTATGTCGATGGCGATGGGATCGCGACGACGATGCCAATGCCGCCTTACGATCCAGAAAATCCGCCGTTGCTGGGCTTCTTTATGGTTGGCGCCTATCAGGAAATTCTGGGGAACATGCATAACCTGTTCGGCGATACGTCGACCGTTGACGTATTTGTCTTCCAGGATGGCACCGTTGAGATTGAAGAGTCTGACGAAGGGAATACGGTTGCCGATATGCTGGAATATGTGCAGCTTGACCCCAAAGTATTGATGACCCGTTTCCGCGATCAGGTGAAAGAAACCGATCTTGATGCTGAACTTCAGGCGCAGTTCATGGAAGAGTTTGAGACTGGGCTGTATGGCTATACTTATTTAGAAGATGAATAAGTGGTGATGGGGTGAGTGAAAAGGGATGCGAGTGAGCATCCCTTTTTTTCGCCGGCGATCAGATAAGCGAATGACTTATATTGATATCGGTTGCTGGTTTGGGAAGGGAATCAAATTCTTCAATGACGCTGTCTTTGAAGATAATTTTAGCAATAAGCAGTAGGGAGTTTTTATCCTGAACGCCATATTTATTCAGTAATCTTGATTTGCTGTTCAGTACTGATTTCTTATTTAGCCCGATAAGATCGGCAATCGTTTCTGCTGAGTAACCCGCGCTCCAATACTGAAATACCGCATATTCAGATTTCGATAGTCTGACGGGGCTGAATAGACGGCGATCGTGGTGGTGGACGACGTCGAGCAATTTATAAAAAGAATTAATGTGTGCCGATTTTGAAATAAGGACCGTTTTTTCGTCAATGCACACGGGAGGGTGATTGGGGGAATTATTGATGATAATGAACGATGACGCCATATTATAAAAGTGGGTTCTTATCGACTCATGGTATTCCTCAAAGCCTTCGCTACTACCGTCAATGATGAAAATACACTTTTTCTTTCCTTGCTGCAGCGTAAACCTATTGACCGGTTTTATCGAGAGCATAGGTATACTCGATAGGATTTCCCGTAATCCTACCGTGGTAAAATTGCATTTACTGAAAATTCTCACATCCATGATTTTTAACACATATGAGTTTATTGTCTGAAAGTGGTCACAAACCAATAATCGTTGCTGATGTTGTCCAGTTATTAGGAAATCGCGACCCTGAAGTGTCTTGCATCACTAAAAGCTGGAGCCTCTAGATAAATCTGTGGAAGCGACAACCGATTTTATTATCTATCTCTATGAACAAACTGGAAAAATTCTTATCGGCGTAACATAGTATGCTTGATTTACTTGTTTATTTCTATCTTTAAATACATGGGGTTATCCCATCCTTCCTGCTATTGCGCCGTGAATCCCTGTGTTAATCGTGGCTGCCTGTTTGTCCGTATGTCACTACATTCACTTTCTTCTGCTTTCCAGCATCTGGAAATCCGCTGAGCAGCGTTTCTTAAAAAGAGCACGGGACAGTAAATATGATTGAAAATAACTATCTATTTATATTTATTAATTCTTAAATCCTATCATTATGAGGGTTTAAGCAATTAGAGATCGCTGTTACGTAACAGCTTACAGGTAATACTGCGGGGATGATAGTGGTCGGATGACTAACGGGCAATTGAGATTTTTTCAATTGCCCGGGGGGATATTTTTGCGGGTAATCAGAGCGTGTGATTACTTCTCAGTAGCGATGCGTTCACGGATGTGTTTGGCGCGCCCTTCAGATGAAGGATGAGAATCAAACATACTGCTCTCATGACCGGCATCCAGTTTAGCCAGTTTCTCAAAGCTGGTTGCCAGTCCTTCTCGCTTGATGCCGCGTTTCTTCAGCAGATCAAAGGAATAGTCATCAGCCTGACTTTCCTGAGATTGAGAGAATTGGGAATTAACCAGTTCTTCGCCCAGATCGGCTAACTGTGATTGCGATAATGATGCTGCCACGCCGCCAGCAGAAGCAACGGCGGTACGTGCGGCAGTCGCAGCATAGGCAACCTGCATTGCTTTGCGGGTGTGCCCCAGTGCAACGTGGCCCATTTCGTGGCCGAGTACACCTTCTACTTCATTATCATTCATCATATCCATCAAACCGCTGTATACACGAATACAGCCGTTAGCCATTGCCCAGGCGTTAACATCTTTTGTCAAATACACCTTATAATTCGCTGGCGTACCGTTGATATCGTGCCCCAGCGCATCTGCAATTTTATTCAGGCGCTGCGTGTATTTGCTGTCGGCAGGGGCAATTTTTGCCTCTTTATCCATTTGCACACAGGACTGATCGCTGAGTGTTTTAACCTGAGCATCACTGAGTGTCGCTGCCTGGAAAGCCTGTGCGCCGGATTGCATTAAGGTATTGGTGTTTAAATTCTGGCAGCCGGTCAGCAACGTTGCGACACACAGAGCCAGCACAGAAGAACGAATTGCCATAAAAATCATCTCCCTACGATTGTGTTTGTTTTTAATGCGAAAGAAAAGCGGCTATAAACTACCCGAAAACAGCGTTGATAAATAGATCGGAAAATCTGATTTTTATTTTTTGGCGTTAACCAACAGTCGATAAATCTTGTTGCCACGCGTTCCAAAAAAGCACGATAGGTAAAGGCGAACCTACTGGAAAACAGGGCGTATGGCACTGTAATCAACTGCACAATTGGCAAAAGAACCGTGATTGATTCGTTAGCTGATTAATCCCTGTTTTTTACTCACGGTTCCATGTGCATTCGCTACATTTTTCATGTACATTTGTAATCATATTTATTTTGTCATTCCTGTTTAACTGATTGATTAGTATGGGTTATTCGGGAAGGTATTCGTTCAATCCGATCTGGAGTCAAGCATGTCCTCTCGTAAAGAACTTGCCAATGCTATCCGTGCGCTGAGCATGGATGGGGTGCAGAAAGCCAAATCCGGTCACCCGGGCGCACCGATGGGCATGGCCGATATCGCCGAAGTCCTGTGGCGTGACTATCTTAACCATAATCCGGCCAACCCTAACTGGGCCAACCGTGACCGCTTCGTGCTGTCTAACGGCCACGCGTCCATGCTGATTTACAGCCTGCTGCACCTCTCTGGCTACGACCTGCCGATTGAAGAACTGAAAAACTTCCGTCAACTGCATTCTAAAACGCCAGGCCACCCTGAATACGGCTACACCGCTGGCGTTGAAACCACTACCGGTCCGTTGGGACAAGGCGTTGCCAACGCCGTCGGTATGGCGATTGCCGAGCGCACGCTGGCGGCGCAGTTCAACCGTCCGGGCCACGAGATTGTTAACCATCACACCTACACCTTCCTCGGTGACGGCTGCATGATGGAAGGGATTTCCCACGAAGTCTGTTCGCTGGCGGGCACCATGAAGCTCGGCAAACTGACCGCGTTTTATGATGACAACGGCATCTCCATCGACGGCCACGTAGAAGGCTGGTTTACCGACGATACCGCTGCCCGCTTTGAAGCCTACGGCTGGCACGTGGTACGTGGCGTCGACGGTCACGATGCGGACGCTATCAAGCGTGCCATCGGCGAAGCCCAGCTTGTCACCGACAAGCCGTCGCTGCTGATGTGCAAAACCGTGATTGGCTTCGGTTCACCGAACAAGGCCGGAACGCACGACTCGCATGGCGCACCGCTGGGTGACGCAGAAGTTGCGGCTTCCCGCGAACAGTTGGGCTGGACGCACGCGCCGTTTGATATTCCGGCTGATATTTATGCGGCCTGGGATGCAAAACCGGCCGGTCAGCGTAAGGAAGCGGCCTGGGACGAGGCGTTTGCCGCCTATTCCAGCGCGTATCCGGAACTGGCTGCCGAGTTCAAACGCCGTACCGGCGGTGAGCTGCCCGCCAACTGGCAAACTGATGCACAGAAATTTATCGAAGACTTGCAGGCCAATCCGGCGAAAATCGCCAGCCGCAAAGCGTCACAGAATGCACTGGAAGCCTACGGCAAACTGCTGCCGGAATTCCTGGGCGGCTCTGCCGATCTGGCTCCGAGCAACCTGACCATCTGGTCCGGCTCGGTCTCGCTGGATAAAGACCACGCGGGTAATTATATCCACTACGGCGTGCGTGAATTCGGCATGACGGCGATCGCCAACGGGATTGCGCTGCACGGCGGCTTTGTGCCGTACACCGCGACCTTCCTGATGTTTGTCGAATACGCGCGTAATGCGGTGCGTATGGCTGCGCTGATGAAAATCCGCAGCATCTACGTCTACACCCATGACTCTATCGGTCTGGGCGAAGACGGCCCGACCCACCAGCCGGTTGAACAACTGGCCAGCCTGCGCGTGACGCCAAATATGAGCAACTGGCGTCCGGCGGATCAGGTGGAGACGGCGGTGGCGTGGAAATACGCGATCGAGCGTCAGGACGGCCCAACGTCACTGATCCTGTCGCGTCAGAATCTGGCACAGCAGACGCGTACCGCTGAACAGTTGGCGAACGTGGCGAAAGGTGGTTACGTGCTGAAAGACAGCGACGGCCAGCCGGAGCTGATCCTGATTGCCACCGGTTCTGAAGTGGAACTGGCTGTGGGTGCGTATGACAAACTGACTGCCGCAGGCCGCAAGGTGCGCGTGGTATCAATGCCGTCAACGGATGCGTTCGACAAGCAGGACGCAGCCTACCGTGAAGCGGTGCTGCCGAAAGCAGTTTCGGCACGTGTGGCGATTGAAGCCGGTATTGCGGACTACTGGTTCAAGTACGTCGGCCTGAACGGCGCGATTGTTGGCATGACGAGCTTCGGTGAATCGGCTCCGGCTGAGTTGCTGTTCGAGGAATTCGGTTTCACCGTCGATAACGTGGTCGAAAAAGCGCAGGCGCTGCTGAAGTAATTACGCCACGCTACACTCCCGATATAGGAAGCCGTCAGCTAACGCTGGCGGCTTTTTTCCATCTTTAATTTGCTCCACTGCTCCGCACATTTTGCCATCTCCTCAACTCCCGTTTTTTTAGTTTTATGACGCAGGTCACTCTTCTGGCGTGTGCCAAACGAGAATATTTCTTTTATGCGTTAATTCGTTTATTCTGGCTGAAGCGTTTCAGTTGTTGTGCTGACGGCGTTCCACTAGGGGTTCTCTGGTGTCTAAGAAGGGTATATTCTATACATTAGGCATACCTGCCATGACACAAGGAACCACAAAGAACGCCATGACGATCCGTATTGCGATAAACGGTTTTGGCCGCATAGGCCGCAGTGTTTTACGTGCGTTGTATGAATCTGGCCGCCGAGCCGAGATTACCGTGGTGGCGATTAACGAACTGGCGAGCGCGGAAGGCATGGCGCATTTGCTCAAGTACGACTCCAGTCACGGTCGTTTTTCGTGGGATGTTCGTCAGGAATGTGACCAACTTTATGTCGGTGATGATTGTATTCGTTTGTTGCATCAGGCAGAGATTCAGCCATTGCCTTGGCGAGAACTCGGTGTAGATATCGTACTGGATTGCAGTGGTGTCTACGGTAGCCGGGAAGATGGGGAAGCTCATCTGGCGGCAGGTGCAAAGAAAGTGCTGTTTTCTCACCCGGGAACGACGGATTTGGATGCCACGGTCGTGTTCGGCGTCAATCATGAACAGTTAGAAAGCGGGCACCGCATTGTTTCAAATGCGTCCTGCACGACCAACTGCATTATCCCGGTGATTAAGCTGCTGGATGATGCCTTCGGTATCGAGAATGGTACGGTGACGACGATCCACTCATCGATGAACGATCAGCCTGTGATCGATGCTTATCATCACGACCTGCGGCGTACACGCGCCGCCAGTCAGTCGATCATTCCGGTAGATACCAAACTGTCGGCAGGGATCACCCGTATTTTTCCGCAGTTTGTCGATCGTTTTGAGGCGATCTCGGTGCGGGTGCCGACGATTAACGTCACGGCAATTGACCTGAGCGTTAGCGTCAGGAAAGCCGTAAACGTGAATGAAATTAATGCACTACTGCAAAAATCAGCGCATGAGTCGTTTCGTGGTATAGTTGATTATACTGAATTACCGCTGGTGTCGGCTGATTTTAACCACGATCCGCATAGTGCGATTGTCGATGGCACGCAGACACGGGTCAGTGGTCAGCACCTGATTAAAACCTTAGTCTGGTGCGATAACGAATGGGGCTTTGCCAACCGGATGTTGGATACAACACGGGCGATGGCGGCCTGCGGTTTCTAGTACGACGGTGGCGATCAGGGGTCGCTATCTCGCTCAAGCAACTTTAAAAGAGAATCAACAAGAGGATTCACCATGTCTGTAATTAAGATGACCGATCTGGATCTGGCTGGTAAACGTGTTCTTATTCGTGCGGATCTGAACGTACCAGTAAAAGAAGGGAAAGTGACGTCTGATGCGCGCATCCGTGCCTCTCTGCCGACCATCGAAATCGCGCTGAAACAAGGCGCTCGCGTTATGGTCACTTCCCATCTGGGACGCCCGACCGAAGGCGAGTACAACGAAGAGTTTTCTCTGCTGCCTGTCGTTGACTACCTGAAAGAGAAACTGTCTTCTCCTGTACGTCTGGCGAAAGACTATCTTGATGGTGTTGATGTCGCCGAAGGCGAGCTGGTTGTACTGGAAAACGTCCGCTTTAACAAAGGCGAGAAGAAAGACGACGAAGTCCTGTCCAAGAAATACGCGGCGCTGTGCGATGTGTTCGTGATGGATGCATTTGGTACGGCACACCGTGCACAGGCTTCAACTCACGGCGTGGGTAAATTTGCCACTATCGCCTGTGCGGGCCCGCTGCTGTCTGGTGAGCTGGAAGCACTGGGTAAAGCATTGAGCGAACCAGCACGTCCGATGGTTGCTATCGTAGGTGGTTCTAAAGTTTCCACCAAACTGACCGTGCTGGATTCCCTGTCTAAAATCGCCGATCAGTTGATCGTCGGTGGCGGCATCGCTAACACCTTCGTTGCCGCACAAGGTCACAACGTGGGTAAATCCCTGTATGAAGCCGATCTGATTTCTGAAGCGAAGAAGCTGCTGGAAACCTGTGATATTCCTGTACCGAGTGATGTGCGTGTGGCTTCAGAATTCTCTGAAACTGCAACTGCCACGCTGAAGTCTGTTACAGCAATCAAAGATGAAGAGCAGATTCTGGATCTGGGTGATGTTTCCGCAGAACGTCTGGCTGAAATTCTGAAAAATGCCAAGACCATCCTGTGGAATGGCCCGGTTGGCGTCTTCGAATTCCCGAATTTCCGTAAAGGAACCGAGATCATCGCGCGTGCTATCGCAGAGAGCGACGCATTCTCTATTGCAGGCGGCGGCGATACGCTGGCTGCGATCGATCTGTTTGGTATTGCAGATAAAATCTCCTACATTTCTACTGGTGGCGGCGCATTCCTGGAGTTCGTTGAAGGGAAAAAACTGCCAGCAGTCGTTATGCTGGAAGAACGCGCTAAGCAGTAATTTAAGGTAAGGGCTGATTTTTTCCCTTTCCTAGGGCTGTCTCGACATGAGGTTGTTGCAACAGCATGTCGGGATGGCCTGTCGATTGAACATCGATTTCTCTAACCCCTCCACGGCCAACGAAACGGGACACGTAACATGTCTAAAATTTTTGATTTCGTAAAACCCGGTGTCATCACTGGTGATGACGTTCAGAAAGTTTTCGCAGTAGCAAAAGAAAACAAATTCGCTTTGCCAGCAGTGAACTGTGTCGGTACCGACTCAATCAATGCTGTGCTGGAAGCCGCAGCCAAAGTGCGCGCGCCGGTCATCGTTCAGTTCTCTAACGGTGGCGCAGCCTTTACCGCGGGTAAAGGTCTGAAGGCAGAAGGCCAGAAGGCGGCAATTTTGGGTGCGATTTCTGGCGCTCATCATGTGCACCAAATGGCTGAACACTACGGTATTCCGGTAATTCTGCACACTGACCACTGTGCGAAAAAACTGCTGCCGTGGATCGATGGCCTGCTGGACGCGGGTGAAAAACACTTCGCTGCTACCGGCAAACCGCTGTTCTCTTCTCACATGATTGACCTGTCTGAAGAGTCTCTGGAAGAGAACATCGAAATCTGTTCTAAATATTTGGCGCGTATGGCCAAAATCGACATGACCCTGGAAATCGAACTGGGTTGCACTGGTGGTGAAGAAGACGGCGTGGATAACAGCCACATGGACGCTTCTGCTCTGTACACCCAGCCGGAAGATGTTGATTACGCCTACACCAAACTGAACGCGATCAGCCCGCGTTTCACCATCGCTGCCTCTTTCGGTAACGTGCACGGCGTATACAAACCGGGTAACGTGAAACTGACCCCGACCATCCTGCGTGATTCTCAGGAATATGTTTCCAAGAAACATAACCTGCCGCACAACAGCCTGGACTTCGTGTTCCACGGCGGTTCCGGTTCCAGCGCTCAGGAAATCAAAGATTCCGTTAGCTACGGTGTAGTGAAAATGAACATCGATACTGATACCCAGTGGGCAACGTGGGAAGGTATCTTGAAATACTACAAAGAAAACGAAGCTTACCTGCAAGGCCAATTGGGCAACCCGAAAGGTGCCGACCAGCCGAACAAGAAATACTATGATCCACGTGTGTGGCTGCGTTCCGCTCAGGCGAGCATGGTTACGCGTCTGGAGCAGGCCTTCAAAGAGCTGAATGCTGTTGATGTGCTGTAAGTAAGACGGCGTAAAAATGGTTTGAAATTAAGACTCCTAAGGGAGTCTTAATTTTTGGGGCCGATGTTGCGGTTTCTGCTATCGACGTTATGCTTTCCCGGTGATTAAGAAAACAGGAGCGTTTAAATGGAAGAACTTAATACGGGATTGGATCAGGCAGGGAATTGGTTGGTGACACACCAGAACTTGTTTTTGCAGTATGCCGTGAATATTGTTGCAGCACTTGTGATCCTCATCGTTGGTCTGGTGATTGCGCGGATCGTCTCCGGCACCATCAATAAACTGATGATTAGCCGTTCTATCGATTCAACCGTGGCTGATTTCCTGTCTGCGCTGGTGCGCTATGGCATTATCGCGTTTACGCTGATTGCGGTATTGAGCCGGGTTGGTGTACAGACGGCATCGGTGATTGCTGTGTTGGGTGCCGCTGGCTTGGCTGTCGGTTTGGCATTGCAGGGCTCGTTGGCCAACTTTGCTGCTGGTGTGTTGTTGGTGATCTTCCGTCCTTTCCGTACCGGAGAAGCGGTCGATCTGGGCGGCGTATCTGGCTCGGTCACGCAGGTACAGATCTTCTCGACGACGCTACTCACCGCTGACGGCAAAGTTATCGTGGTGCCGAATGGCAAGATCATCGCGGGTAACATTATCAACAGTTCGCGTGAACCGGATCGCCGTACCGAAATTATTGTCAGCGTGGCTTATGATGCCGATATCGACGTGGTGAAAAAGCTGCTGGGCGATATTGTTGCAGCAGACGATCGTATTCAGCATGACAAAGGCGTCACGATCCGCTTGAATGAAATGGCAGCATCATCGCTGAATTTTGTGGTGTGGGTATGGACGACCAACGGCAATGCGCAGGCGGTGTACTGGGATCTGCTGGAAAGCTTTAAACGTGTGCTGGATGAGCACCGTATTGGCATTCCTTATCCGCAGATGGATGTACATTTGCATAAGGCTCAGGAACGAGCGGAATAATATTCTATACCATAGGGGCCGAACGGCCCCTGATTGATCTCTGCTTCTACTGTCCGTAATAGGCATCTTTCCCATGCTTACGCAGGTAGTGCTTATCCAGCAGAGCTTGCTGCATCGCGGTAATACCTGGCGTCAACTGGTGTGAAAAAATCCCCATATAGGCTATCTCTTCTAGCACCACCGCATTATGTACCGCGTTGTGCGCGTCTTTGCCCCAGGCGAACGGGCCGTGCGCATTGACCAACACGGCTGGGATGTCTGTCGGGCTGATACCGCGCTGGCGGAAGGTTTCTATAATGACGTTGCCCGTCTCCTGCTCATAGTGCTGTGCAATTTCGTCTTGTGTCATCAATCGCGTGCAGGGGATAGCGCCGTAGAAATAGTCTGCATGCGTGGTGCCCCAGGCGGGCAGATCCAGCCCCGCCTGTGCCCAGATGGTGGCGTGGCGTGAGTGTGTATGGACGATGCCGCCGATCTCGGTAAAAGCACGGTATAACGCCAGATGCGTCGCCGTATCTGAGGAGGGCTTTTTGTTACCTTCGATGGTCTGTCCAGAAGCGAGATCGACCACGACCATATCATCTACGCCCATATGCTCGTACTCCACGCCTGACGGTTTGATGACCACCAGACCGCGGTCGCGATCGACGACGCTGACGTTACCCCAGGTGAACGTCACCAGATTGTGACGCGGTAAATCCAGATTCGCTTCCAGAACCTGTTGTTTAAGCTGTTGTAACGTTAGCATGGCATTCCCCCTTGTTGCATTTTCTGCTCGATCCAGCGGCGCGCCTGAACAATCTCGGCGACCGGTTCATCCGCTTTTTCCGTCCACATTTCAATCAGGAAAGCGCCGCGATAATTGAGTGCTTTCAGCGTGCTAAAAACGGACACGAAATCCACACAGCCTTCACCGAATGGCACGTCGCGGAACTGTCCGGGCGAGGTTGCGGTAACGGCTAACGTGTCTTTCAGATGGATAGCGGCGATGCGATCGATACCCAACTGTAATTCTTGCGTGACATTGTTGCCCCAGGCACTGAGGTTTCCGACATCTGGGTAGACGGTAAACCACGGTGAAGCCAGACAGGCATCCCAGGCTTTCCACTTACTGATAGAGTTCATAAAGGCGGTATCCATGATCTCCACGGATAGCATCACCTGCGCGGCGGCAGCGCGTTCAACCGCCCATTGCATACCTTCGGTAAAGCGAGCGAGCGTGCCCTCATCCTGCTGCTCGTAATAAACGTCATACCCAGCTAACTGAATGGTGCGGATGCCCACATCGTTGGCCAATTGAATGGCCTGCTCCATGATCGTAAAGGCGCGCTGGCGTAGTGCCTCATCATGGCTGCCGAACGGAAAACGCCGATGTCCGGATAAGCACATCGAAGGGATGCGAATGCCGGTTTCCAGCATCGCGTTGACCAACGAAAGCCGCTGTTCCTTACTCCACAGCAGGCGAGCCAGACGTTCATCGCTTTCGTCTACCGACATTTCAACAAAGTCAAAACCACAGGCTTTTGCCAGCGCCAGACGCTCTGGCCAGGTCAGGTGTTTCGGCAGGGCTTTTTCATAAATACCTAATGGGTGTTGGCGCATATTAAGGCCTCCAGATGGCGTCAATGGCGGCGCGGAATTGGCGAGCCGAGTTTACTGGGTCAGGTGCATCTGCCAGTGCCCGCCCGGCAATGAATGCGGTGACGGCGATATCACGGAATAGCGGTAGATCAGGAGGAGTGATCCCTCCGGTAATAGACAGTTCGATGTCGAGATCAGAGAGGGCTTTCATCGTGTCCAGATCCTGCTGGCCCCAGGTTTGGCCGCTTGCCTGCGCATCACGGCCACGGTGGTAAATCGCCTGTTTGATGCCCAGCGCACGCCACGCTTTGGCATCTTCCAGCGTCCAACGACCGAATAGCTCAATCTGGATTTCTCCCTGATGACGCTCTGCCACTTCCAGAGCGCTGGCCATGGTGGGCAGCGGGGCGGCGCAGATCACCGTCATCCAGTTTGCGCCGTGAGAAAAGGCTTGCTCCGCCAGCGTTGCGCCCGCATCAGCGACTTTCAAATCGGCCACCAGCAGATGGTGAGGGCAGCGCTCGCGCAGTTGGCTGACAGCCTGAATCCCTGCGCTGATACACAAAATGGTGCCCGCCTCGATGATGTCAACATAGGGATGGAGCAGCTCCACGGTGGTGAGGGCGGCATCCAGCCTGGTATGGTCGAGCGCCAGTTGCAGGCGGGGTTGCGTTGTCATGGTTTCTCCTTGCCGGCGGGTTGCAGCGCTTTTAACGCGTCGACGAGCGCCTGATAGTGTTGGTATTTTTTGTTGTAGGCCGTGCGAACGTGTTCATCTGGGGTAAGGCGTGTCATTCGTGGTGAGAGCGCCCGTTGGGCGGCGGTGACATCACTAAAGGCACCGCTGCCGACCATCGCCGCCATCGCTGCACCCAGACAGCCGGTTTCTTCTACCTGTGGGAGTTCAACTGGCAGGCCGCTGACGTCCGCAAACATCTGCATCCAGGGGATAGATTTGGCTGGGCCACCGGTGATGCGCAACGCGTCCACGTGAGGGAAGCGTTGACGCATACGATTCAGGTGCGCCATGTGGCAGAACACCACGCCTTCGTAAATGGCCTGAACGAGGTGTTCACGCTGGTGGAACGCTTGCAGGCCGTAGAAGCTGGCGCTGAGCCCTAACCCAGCGTTGGAGCCATACAAGAACGGGACAAACAGCAGTGTGCTGCCTGCTTTAGGCAGATCTGAAACCCAGCGGTTGAGCTGGGCATAATCGACCCCTAAACCGTCACTCAGCCCCCATTGTTGGCAGAACCATTCCAGATTGGCGGCAGACGTGGGGCTGGCTTCATGTACGATGTAGCGTCCTGCTTCCGCATGGCGGCCGTATACGAAGGGATGATCGTCGCCATCGGCGAGCGTGTCGGTGATGCCGCTGGTGACAGACCATGTTCCCATCACGGCATTGAGTCGAGTCTCGTCCTGAAGGCCTGCGCACAGGGCGGTGGAAACTACGTCGAATAGCCCGCCGACGACGGGGGTTCCTGCCCGTAGTCCGGTTAGCTGTGCCGCTTCCGGGGTAATTCGGCCTGCGATATCGGTAGAACCGATGATCGGAGGTAATGCGCCGATGATTTCTGCAATCCCGAGCTGCTCTGCCAGTGCTGGATCGTAGCGGCCTGTGTCCATGTTGTAGAGGTTGGATTCGGAGATATTGGTTTCTTCACAAGCCCGTTCTCCAGTCAGGCAGAAACGCAGGTAGTCGTGCGCCATGAACAGCGTACCGATTTGCGCATAGCGTGTCGGCTGGTGGTCTTTGAGCCACCGCAGCAGCGAAACCGGATGGCCCGTCCACAGCGTCTGGCGGGTCTGGGGATAAAGCGCTTGCGGTATCCCTGCTTGCTGCCACGCCAGAACCTGTTCACGTGCGCGCTGATCGGATGACAGCATCGCATTACCTAGCGGCTTGTCATGCTTATCCAGCAAGAACAATCCTTTGCCTTGAGCTGAGATCCCCACGCCGGAAATGGCGCTGGCGGGGAGCGCCGTTTTGTCCAGCAGTTCACGGATAACCTCGGCAGCGGTTTGCCACAGGGTGTGCATGTCGCGCTCTGCCCAACCGGGCTGCGGTGTGGTAATTGGCAGATTGCGGCGTGCGATGCCGTATTCTGTTCCGGTGACGTCATAGATCCCGGCTTTGATAAAGGTGCCGCCGCAGTCGAGCCCCAGAAAATAGTCCGTCATGCTGCCTCCGTGGACTCATCGCAGCGCGGTGGCAGCATCATGGCCAGTACGGCGGCAATCGCCAGCGAGATGGCCAGGCTGTAAACGCCAACGTCTTTGTTAAAGGCTGAAATCAGGACACCGACCATATAAGGGCCGCAGAAGCCACCGAGATTACCGAGCGCATTAATGACACCGCGAGCGCCGCCAGCGACTTCGGCATCAAACAGCTTGGGAGGAATAGTCCAGAACACACCGGCGGCGGCCTGAATAAAGACGCCGCAGCCGACCAGTGCGGCATAGGACCACCAGATATGGCTTTTGAGCAAGACGGACAGCGCCATGCAGATAGCAAAACAGGCGAGCGGTAATGCGACGAAGACCTTACGTTTTCCTGAATTATCGGACAGATAGGAGATCGTAAACATGCCAATGATGGCACCGATATAAGGCAGAATAGCCAGCATGCCGACCTGTTCCATATTGCCGTTGGTCAGCCCTTTCAGGATGGTTGGCAGCCACAAGGTGTAGCCGTAAATACCTGTCTGGTAAAAGAAATTCACCAAGATTAACTGCCACATCAACTTTTCGCCCAATACCCGGCTTAGAGAAGCATTGCGGACGGTTTTGCCTTGCAGAGCCGCTTGTTCTTCCTGCAACGTATTGATCAGATACTCTTTTTCTGCCTGTGAAATCCATTTCGCTTCCTGCGGGCGGTTGCTGATGGTAAACCACCACAGCAGCATAACCACCAGTGAGAACCCTCCCTCAACCAGAAACAGCATGCGCCAATCCCAGTTTGTGATAACCCAGCCAGAAAGTGGGGCGGTCAAAATTCCAGCGATGGGCACAAACATGATGACAATCGCGTTGGCGCGGCCACGTTCTTTATCCGGGAACCAGTTGCTGATCATGGTGAGCACCACTGGCAACATGCCGCCTTCTGATACCCCCAGCGCAAAGCGCAGAAACAGCAATTGATACTGATTGGTCACCAAGCCGGTTAATACCGAAATGACGGCCCAGGCCAGCAGTGACCAGCCGATAAACTTTTTACCGTTGCCGTGTACCGCGAGTTTGCCGCCCGGTACTTGTAAAAACAGATAGCCGATGAAGAAGATCCCGCCTGCGAGTCCGGCCATCGATGCCGTGATACCGAGTTCATCATCCATGCCACCCGGCATCGCGAAGGCAATGTTGACGCGGTCCATGTAGGAAATAATGCAGGTAATCAAAATGGGCGGTACGATCCGCAACCAGCGTAATCGAGGAATTTTTGTCGCTGTGTGCTGACTAGAAGAAACCGTGGCTGTATTCATATCACTTTACCCTTCAACATGTTGCGTGCATGACGTGCTTCATTTGGGGCTTTTTTTCGCGTAGCGATCCCCGCACATGCCCGCAGGCATGTGTCGCGTTACATGGCAAAATCAGAAACGATTAGGGAGCGTGAAAGTGTGCCATCGGTATCTTCACCACCACTTTGCGGATTGCGCAGGGCTGCTTGTGAATGCAGGCTGGACGATGCACATCCTGAGGAAAGAACACGGCAAAGTTGCCGGCATACATAGTCAGCCAGGACTCGTCATCAACATCCTGATAAAACAGGATATCGCGTGCTTCGTTCCATTCCTGGTGTACCGGATTCCGGCCGTTATCCGTCACCACGCCGATCAGTTCGGTTCCGCTGACTAAGAATTGCACATCAACATTGTGACGATGGACTTCGGGGTGTAAGTCGCTTTTGGGTTGCGTGTGCAGATCCAGTACCTGAACGGTATAGCCGGTCTCTTCGTCAAGGTAGCGGCCAGCCGGCAAGGCGATGAAGTCGGTTTTTTGCAGGTAGGCCAGCGCACGGGCGATAGGCGCGGGATACTGACCAGAAAAAGTATTCTCAATATGACCAAAGATCATGGAACGTCTCCTTGTTAAAGCGCCTGAATGCGTGCCCATACCCGTTCATCAACCGGGATGCCGTCGCGCAAGTTTTCTTCACGAATACGCGGAAACTTATGGCCCGGCAAACGGATGGCGACATCAGGCTGAGTACGCTCGGCGCTGGTGATGTAATCCATTATTCGTTTCAGTTTTTCATCGCGGGTTTTGCCGTCGATCAGCCTATCGATCTCAATGGCGATGAAGACCTGCGACACGCCATATTCGTCACGGTGATCCTCTGTGACTTCTGCGACGGAGGCGCCGCCGGACAGTAAGGTGGCGATCATGTCCAGCACAATAGACAGTGCCGATCCTTTCCAGTAGCCCGCCGGGAGGATGCGCCGATTTTCCTCGATAATGGCCGGATCGCGGGTCAAATTACCGTCGTTGTCGAACCCGCCATCAACGGGCAAGGTTTTGCCTGCCAGTCGGTTTATCTCCAGCGCGCCATAGGAAAACATCGACATCGACATATCCACCATGGTGATCGGATTGCCGGGAACGGCGACGATCAGCGGATTAGTACCGATGCGGCAGGTTTTTGCTCCCCACGGTGGCATAACGGCGATCGAGTTAGTCCAGCAAATACCGATATAGCCTTTCTCGGCGGCCTGCCAGCCATAGCCGCCGCCGCGCATCCAGTGGTTAGCATTGCGCAGTGCCACCAGACCGATACCGTGCGCATCGGCTAGCTGCATGGCGCGATCCATCATGCGGCGGGCAGTTAGGTTGCCAATGCCCTGATGGGCATCCCACTGTTCGATAGCACCGAGTGAGAGCAGTTTGCTGGGTTCGGCATCGGGTACGATATCGCCGGCGTCCAACTGCTGAATAAAGCGTGGGAAGCGGTTTACACCGTGAGAATAAACACCGTCGGCTGAAGTATCGGCAAACAGCGTTGCGCAGGCATCGGCGGTTTCTTCCGCTACATTGCGTGCCAGTAAAACACGTTTGAACTGTTGCTTAAGGTCGTTGTAGCTCACTCTCATAACGCGTCTCCATGACGATAGTTAGATTGCTTTTTATTCGTCATATTTCATTATGCGGAATTGCATTTCAAATAAATGCTATACCTGTGCTTGCATGAAGTCAAAACGAGAGTGGGTTAAATTTTCATTTAAAAACAAGTGGTTATTTTAATGTGGTGACTTTGTGATCGGTGCCGCATTTTGGTCGGTTTGCGGAATACAGACGTGAAAAGACAGGGTGAGAACCTCACCCTAAAGTTGCTGACAATGGCCGTCGAGCGTGAGTAACGGATAGATCGTAAAGTCGCTGTAAACACGTCCCTGTGCGCTCGGCTTGCGCCATCCATGGCGCAAACGCTTTACTCTTCTATTCCGTTACTCCCGTTTTCGTTCTGCGAGTAGGTTTGTCAACGGTTTAAGAGGTGAGAGCCTCACCCTGTTGGCTACCCTATTCGTTCGGTTTTACCGGTACGACTCTACCCCGATACGGTAAAGCGATGTCGTTGCCGTGATGTACAGTTCATTCCCTTCTGGCCCACCGATGGTGCAGTTGGACACGCACTCTGGTACGTCAATTTTGCCGATCTGATGACCCTTGGGACTAAAAACCAGGACGCCGTCAGCGCAACTGCAAAACAGGTTGCCAGTGCGATCAACACAGAAGCCATCGGGAATGCCCGGTTCTACGCGGGCAAAAAACTGTCCCGCCCCCAGACGTTTTCCCTCAACCGGATAAATTCGCAGATCGCGGCGACCTAGCGTTGGGAAATCAATAATCGACATGTCTGCAACATATAAATGTGTTTCATCTGGCGAGAAGGCCAGCCCGTTCGGACGCTGGAGATCGCTGGCCGCGATGCTGAGTGAGCCATCGCGTGGATCGAAGCAGTAGACATAGCAGCCAATGACCTGACTTTCTGATTTGTAGCCCTCGTCATCGCTGGTAATGCCATAAGGCGGATCGGTAAACCAAATCGTGCCATCGCTACGGATTGCCACATCGTTTGGCGAGTTGAAGCGTTTCCCGTCAATGCGGTCAACCAGGATGTGAATATCACCATTGTTTTCACGACGGCTGATACCGCGCCGCCCATGCTCGCAGCTTACGACGCGTCCTTGCGCATCGAGTGCATTGCCGTTGGCGTAGTTGGATGGAGAGCGCCAGAGCGTGACGTCGCCATTACGCGACCAGATAAACATCCGGTTTCCTTTCACATCGCTAAAGACCACGGCATCCTGCTGCGGCAACCATACTGGGCCTTCGGCCCAGATGGCGGGAGAACACAGACGCTCAAGTTGTTGTGTCATGCTTGGCTCTCCACTTATTTCACACCCCAGATTGCCCGGTAATGGCCCTGATAATCATTTTGCGGGTCATACAGGTTGTTATTACCACCGTCGTTCGCGACGTTTTCGGCGGTCACCAAATGTGCTGGCGTGACATAGCCAGAAGGTGGTTGCTTGGCAAAAGCGCGGTTAAACTCATCCAGCAACTGCCAGCCGTGCAGCTTTAGGGGCTCGGGCACGGTGGCTGATTGGCTATCGCCGGAACGAATACGCTGATAGGCAGAGATGGAACCATCGCCAGCCGAAATGTTGTAGGGGGCATTTTTACCGCCTTTCCCGGCTGTTTTTAACGACGGTGCCATGAAATCAAAATACAGGTCGTTAATGGCCAGCGAATACTGGAAGTTGTCGCCGTATTTCTGCAACAGACTAAACGTCATGGCAGGCATGCGGTTTGCGGTGTCGGCGAGCGGTGTGTCGATGAATTCCACGACCTTGCAGCCGCTGCATTTACCGATTTCGTCTTTCATGACGTTGGCTTTATCAAGAGCGATTTGATAAAGGGAATCGGTAAAGATTAAGACATTGGCTTTTCCACCTGATTTAACGACGGCGTATTGCGCGGCGATGCGGGCGACGTCATTTGAATCGGATGTCACGTTGTAGAAAATATCGTATTTAGGCAGCGGGCCCGGTTCGGGCACGGCATGCCATGCGGTCAGAACAATGCCTTGCTGAATGGCTTTCTTCAGCGGGATCTTGGCAACGTTCGGGTTCCAGCCGCCAATCACAATGCCATCTGGCTTCTGAGCGATCGCCTGATTGAGCGAGGCCAACTGATCTTTGACTGAGCCGCCACCGTCCAGCGTTTCCAGTTTCCAGCCAGCGGCTTTGGCTGCTTCACTTAGCCCCTGCTGCACGCCTTGAACGCCGCCATTTTTCATGTCGGAAGCAATAAAAATAATCTTCTTATTCGGTTGCAACTGTGGCCCCTGAGTCGGGCCGTCCCACTGTGTGCTGCTGGCGGTCGCTTTTGCAACGGCTGCCGTTGCCTGATCGAGATAGCTGTCAGCCCACGTTGACTGGCTGCTTAATAACACGGTGGTCAGTCCTGATAACAGCAAAAAACGTTTCATAGGGTGTGCTCCTGTTAGGGATGTGTCACGTTATGGTTATTGTTTTCTGGTGGCGTGTTTTTCTGATGAGAAGGCTCCTGGTGGTGGCGCTGGGGTGTGTCAGTCTGACGGCGTTGTACGGCTTTTTGATTCAGTAAACGGCGACGTTGGGCATAGCCTGCCAACGTGATGGAGAGCAGCAGTGTGGCTCCGTTAAATAACGGTTCAACCCAGAATTCACCACCAAATTGTTGGATACCGGCGATACCAATCGCAAGAATGGAAATGCCGATAACCGTTCCCCAGACGTTAACTCGGCCAGGGCGAAGCGTGGTGCTGCCAAGGAATGCACCAACCAGCGCAGGCAAGAGATAATCCATACCGACGCTGGCCTGTCCGACCCCTTGTTCTGCGGCGATCAATACGCCGCTAAAGCCTGTCAATACGCTGGAAGTGATGAAGGCACCGATAGTAAAACGATTAACGGAAATCCCATTAAGCCGTGCTGCGGCCGGATTGCCCCCTACGGCATACATGCAGCGGCCGAGCGGCGTATGTTCAGTGACGAGCCATAAGATAATGGCGACAAGCAGGACATAGAAGGCCACGATAGGGATCCCGCCGATCTCGGTATGGTGCAGAGCAATGAAAGCATCGGGTAGATCGCCGACGATCTGGCGGCCACCCGAATGCCACAGGGCGACGGCGTACAGCACGGTGCCAGAACCCAGCGTGGCGACGAAGCTATCGATATCGGCCAATGCCACCAGAATACCGTTGAGCAAGCCGTATAACGCTGAAATGACCAGCACCGTCAGCACGGCCATCTGCCAGGAGAAGCCGTATTCCACCTGAAGCGTAATCGCCAGAATGTGCCAGAGCACGATGCCGAAACCGACGTTGAGATCGATTTTTCCGACGATCATGGGAATGGTCGCGGCCAGCGCCAGCAGAGCGATTTTGGCTTTGCTGGAGAGGATTGCCTGTAACGTCAGCATGGAAGCGAATGACGGTGTTGCGAATGAAAACAGAATGACCAGTGCGATGCACAGCAGCAGCAGGCCATAGCGGGTCAGAATTTGCATCAGCCAGGGGCCGGCACCATCCTGTGCCAGACTCACTCGCTGCTCTAGCGCCGTTGATTTTACTGATGTTTTATTAGACATTATTTTCTTCCTTCGGACAGGTGAGGCTGTGTGAGCGTCTGAATTTTTTACTGTAGATTCAGTTCGCCTGCGCAATAACGTGTCATTCAGGCCGAAGCCGTGGTTTCTCCCGCGCTGGCAGACGCCAGTTCCAATAAGTTGGCGAAAGAGACCTGTTGATTTTTGAGTTCGCCGACGACACTGCCCCGATTGAAAACCAGTGCGCGATTGCAAATGTGGGCGATTTCCTCGAAATCATTGGAGATCACCAGCACGGCGACGCCCTCTGCCAGTGATTTATTCAGTAGATGATAAATTTCGGCACGTGCCCCGACATCAACGCCCGCCGTGGGATCTTCGAGGATCAGCAGCGGTGCGCCGAGGTGCATCCAGCGTGCCATCACCACTTTCTGTTGGTTGCCGCCGGACAGCGCACTGATGTCGATATTGACGTTTTTGGGACGAACATCGAACAGTTGTACTTTCCACCAGCTTGCCCCTATCTCTTCGCGGCGGCTGTAGCGGGAAAAGAGCTTATGTCCGCTGGCGCAGGGGTTGATAAACAGGTTCTCACGTACGCTCATCGACATCACCAGACTTTCATTGGTGCGATCGCCTGCGACCAGCGAGACGCCTTGAGCCATCGCCTGTTGCGGGGAGCTGGCGTGGTAAGGTGCATCACGAAACTGAATTTCTCCGCTGTCGCATTGACGCAACCCGAACAGCAAACGGCCTATCTCTTCCTGACCCGCGCCGCGAAGACCGGCCAGCGCGAGCATTTCCCCTGCCTGTAGGCTAAAGCTGACCGGGCCGATATCGCCTACGGTAACGTTTTTTACCTGGAGAACGGGAGAGGAAGGCGCTGGTAAGGGTTCACGCTGATCGCCGGGCATGGCTTCGCCCACAATCAATTGCACCAGGTCGCGCAGTGAATAATCCGCCGTTTTTCCGCCTGCGACATAGCGACCATCGCGCATGACGCAGACGCGGTCGGCGATGTCGATCACTTCATCCAGTCGGTGAGTGACGTAAATCATGCCCACTTTTTTCGCGCGCAGTCGGTTAATAACGGAAAAAAGATGGCGGACATCGTTTGCTGGAAGCGAAGCGGTGGGTTCATCCAGCACCAGTAGCTCGGCATTCACCGCGACGGCCCGCGCGATGGCGAGTAGTGATTTTTCCGTGCGGGAGAGCTCAAATACGCGGGCATCGGGATCGAGGGCGATCCCCACATCCTGTAACGCCTGGCTGGCACGCTGACGGATCGCCCGCCAGTCAATTAATCCAAAGCGGCGTGGAAACCCCATGACCAGTGCCATGTTTTCCGCCACCGTCATCCACTCGATCAGCCCCAGATCCTGATGAATAAACGCAATAGGCTGGAGGCCATCACTTTTTATCGCTGCGGCTGACGCTATGCTGGTTCCTCGGAATTGAATATCACCGCCATCGCGGGGATAGACGCCCGCGAGGACTTTAATAATTGTCGATTTCCCCGCGCCATTTTCGCCCAGTAGCGCAAGCACCTCGCCCGGCATGACCTGAAGACTGACATCATTAACCGCAATGTTGCCGCCAAAGCGTTTAGTGATATGGCTAAGCGCAAGTATGGGTTGATCCGCATTGATTTGATTCATGTGATGCGCCCTTGTGTTCAGCACACGCTGTGATGCGGTGCAAAATCGGTAAGCAACCTGTTCCCGTTGATTCGGGGTGGTATAACCCCCTGAATATGGTGTGGCAGGAACGAAATCAGTAATGGTTTGTCGTTTTAATAAACTTAATATTTCAATATGCGAAACTCAATTTCAAAAACAATATACTGAAGATTGCGCTAAAGCAAAGGCAAAGGGGTTTTTAATTTCCTTTAAAAACAATTAATTATTTTTGTTGTTTCGTATTTGTGATGTACTGCTCACTTCATAGACAGGGGGGAGGTTGCGCATTCAGGGTGTCATGCCGACAATGAAACGGCGTTCCACTTCACCTCATGCAGCCCTTGCGGTAACATCGCTATTCTTAAGAGAAATGGATGGCGGCGACACACTGCGTTGCAGCAATTTCTGCGCAAGCACTGCCCAGCCCCTGATTCTGGAGATCAGTTATGAGCCCGAAAGCTGTTAATGAGAAAGACGATCAAAAAGAGAAACCGCTGGGGAGCCAGAGTCTATTTCGTGGTTTGCAATTGATTGAAATTCTGAGTAATTTCCCTAACGGTTGCCCACTCGCCCATTTGTCTGAGCTGGCGGGGATGAACAAAAGCACCGTGCATCGGCTGCTACAAGGGCTGCACACCAGTGGCTATGTCACGCAGGCACCTTCACCTGGCAGCTATCGTTTGACGACCAAATTTATCTCTATCGGACAGAAGGCATTGTCTTCGCTGAATATTATTCACGTCGCATCTCCCCATCTGGTGCAATTAAACTTGGAAGTGGGGGAAACGGTAAACTTCTCCAGCCGTGAAGACGATCATGTCATTCTGATCTACAAACTGGAACCGACGACGGGCATGATGCGCACCCGCGCTTATATCGGTCAGCACATGCCGCTTTATTGCTCCGCCATGGGCAAAATCTTTATGGCGTATGGTAAAAGCGACTACCCTGCGTACTATTGGCAAACTCATCAGAATGACATCCAGCCCCTCACGCGCAATACCATCACCGAGCTGCCGAAGATGTATGAAGAGCTGGAGGATATTCGTCAGAAAGGGCTGGCGATGGATCGTGAAGAAAATGAGCTTGGGGTATCGTGCATTGCCGCGCCGGTGTTTGATATTCAGCAGCGCGTTCCTTATGCCGTATCGGTATCGCTGCCTACCGCCAAGTTACAGCAAATCGGCATGAAATCGCTGATTAAGCCGGTCATTGCGACCGCGCAGCGTATTTCTCTGGAACTCGGGTTTGTCACGCCCGGTTGAGTATTACTCTGGCTAATGCCTGATTAGAAACATCCATTTCATCTAATGATTATCCCTTCGTATGATGCGCGAGTGACATCGCGCATGCGCCGCTATTGGCGCTTTATCTACGAGGGAAATCATGTTTGCTGTCTTTCTACAAGGTGTTCTATTAGGCGCGGCGATGATTCTGCCGCTGGGGCCACAGAATGCATTTGTGATGAATCAGGGAATTCGCCGTCAGTATCACCTGATGGTGGCGCTGTTGTGTGCCGTGAGCGATATGGTGTTGATTACCGCCGGTATTTTTGGCGGTAGCGCGTTGCTCAGCCAGTCTTCGCTGCTATTGGGTGCGGTGACCTGGGGCGGCGTTGCGTTTCTACTCTGGTTCGGCTGGGGAGCGATAAAAACGGCTTTCAGCAAAAATATCGCATTGGCCAGCGCCGAGGTGATGAAGCAGAGCCGCTGGCGGATCATTGCCACTATGCTGGCAGTGACCTGGCTTAATCCCCATGTCTATCTCGACACCTTTGTGGTGTTGGGGAGCCTGGGAAGCCAGTTTACGGAGGATGATCGAAGCTGGTTTGCGCTGGGGACAATAACGGCTTCCTTCACTTGGTTCTTCGCGTTGGCATTATTGGCAGCCTGGCTGTCTCCGTGGCTGAATACACCACGGGTACAGCGGGTCATCAACGTTTTTGTTGGTGTGGTGATGTGGGGGATTGCTTTGCAACTTGCACGACACGGCTGGCAATAGTAGTTAGAAATAAATGACACCGCTTTACGTTACGTTTCAGAAATTCACCTATATTGTGTGGAGTCGGTAATACGTTATGTTGTCTGGCAAAAGATACCTTTCTCGTATCTTCCATTCTGGAACATGCTGCGCCAACGCAGGAAAAATCTGCTGGGCCACATGCGTGATGAAACATAAGTAAGGAGAGATTGTGAAGCGAGGTATAATGAAGCTAAATGCACTGGCGCTGGCCGCCGCAGTAGGATTGGGTGGCGTGTCGATGGTTGCACAGGCTGCGGAATTGCCGGATGGCCCGCATATCGTGACGTCAGGGACATCCAGCGTAGATGCGACGCCGGATATTGCGCGCTTGGCGATTGAAGTCAGTGTTTCATCGAAAGATGCGGCTGAAGCGAAAAAGCAGGTCGATGCCCGCGTTGCACAATATTTTGATTTTCTGGGTAAAAACGGCATTGAGAAAAAAGATATTAATGCCGCCAATTTACGCACGCAGCCGGAATATGACTATTTGAAAACGGGGGGATCGGTGCTGAAAGGCTACCGTGCCGTGCGTCAGGTGGAAGTAACGTTACGTCAGTTAGATAAACTGAACGAACTGCTGGATGGTGCGCTGAAATCGGGCCTGAATGAGATTCGCACGGTAGAACTCGGCGTGGCTAACCCAGAAACTTACCGTGATGAAGCGCGTAAGAAAGCGATTGAGCAGGCGACGAGTCAGGCGGCAGCGCTGGCGCAGGGCTTCAACGCCAAGCTGGGGCCGATCTACAGCGTTCGCTACCATGTTGCTAACTACCAGCCGATGCCAATGGCTCGAATGTTTAAAACGGCAGATGCGGCTGTGCAAACCGAAGCGGCACAAACCTATGAACAGCAAACCATTCACTTTGACGATCAGGTGGATGTCGTGTTTGAACTACAGCGTACACAATAAAGATCTCAACAAAGATCGTTAAAAATTTAACGGTGGCTCTGTGGGTAACGGACCTGGGCAAGAGGCAACTCCAGCCCAGGTGGGCGGCAAATGCTGAAAGGCTGTACGCTTTCGACTATCAGACCACCGTAGTGCTGAATGACCAATGAAGGGAAAATCCCCACCCGTAAAAATTTACGAGGTAGGAAAATGTTGATTGCCTGACTCAGCATGGGCGCGAGATGAGCATGTAAGATGGAGCTACCCGTAGAGTGATAGGTTCCGCTATTCATTCTATTAGGCAATAAATATTTACAGGGAGTGAAATTAGATGGCGATAAAAACATTTTATTTTTCTCAATTAGCTGGTCTAATGATAGAAGGTGTAGGTATACATGCTAGCTATTCTGTTAATTTAAATGTTAAAGATGAAAATACATTGAATGGAAAGGATGTATATATATCAGCTACTGGGAAAAGTAATGCAGCAAAGGCGGCAGGCAGCGGGAATGTTATATTTTGGTGTAAAATTAAAGATCTCCTCAATAACAAAGTATATAAACTTGAAAGAAAAATAGGGAAGTATTTTGCTGTAGGCATTGATGATATATTTATTGGTTCAACTGAATTTCAGATTCAGAATGAAAGGGTATCATCACCTAAAATAGAAATTGAAGTTGGTTATTTCTATGATTCTGGATACACAGGGTCTGTCCCCCCATTTCCCGGGAGCATGAAAAAGGTTATAACATTAACTCCATTTTGCAAGGTGTTAACATGTTAATAAAAAAAATTACAAGTGCAATAGTATTGTTTTTTTCAATGATTGTTTTTTCTTATGCTATTGATTCATATGTTGATAAGCCAACGAGAAAGGCGTCAGAGTTGGCAAGAAAATATGCTATTGCAAATGATGGTGAAAAAAAACAAGAGTTAGATAATTTGCAGTTTCTTTCAGAGGGGAATCCCAGAAATATTAATGTTACAAGAATATATTCGAGTATATTATCTTCCAGGGGTGAGTATGAAAAAGCAATTTTAGTGCTTAACTTTTTTAATAAATATAATGAAGATTATTCTTTAATGTTACAAGAGTGTATGTTGAAAGACAGGATTGGTAAATATAATTCATTATGCTATGGGGATGTTATTTCAGTAATGAGAAATAAAGATGTCCATAATATAGACTACTTAATGGCTTTGTTTCTAAATAATGATAAAGATTTTAATAAAGAAAGAGAGGTGTATATAAAAGCTACAGGTAATAAACAAGATCTTGATGCTTTTAATAATGGAAAGAAAGAATTGTTAAAAAATTTATACCCAAATTGAAAATAGTGCGCTGTGATATTCTCATAAGAGTGGTTCTACTCGTGGAGTGAGTCGACTCAGAGAACGGAGTTGCGTCAGGTACAGCATGATGGTATCAGAAACGTGATTTGTGCCTTCTCTTCCCCTTTCAGGTACTGCACCCAGCGGAACCCTTCGCACTTTTTCTCGTCCGGAAGGAACAGGTGGTCAATACAGACCGGCAGTAAGCGCTGTTCCTGGAATATGAGCGTGTAGCTGGTCTTAATGAGAGTGTTTGATTTGTAGTCTAAGTCAGACACCCCATGATCATCGCAATACGTTATGACTGCCGCAAAACCTGATGGCCGTGTGAGAGCAGGGCGTCCGTCACTTTCCTCATCATCCGACTTTCCGGTGCGAAGCGATGCCAGTAGAGCATCCGACGTTGAAATAGCCCCGGTGTCAGGTCGATTAACTCGTTATGGGCAAGTTCTCTCTCGATTTGCAGATGTGGGATCATGCAGCAGGTCGTGCCCTGTCGCGCCAATTGAACAAAGGCTTCCGACGAATTCACGATATGGCAGGGAACGCTGCCCGGCGACAAATCAAAGTTTTGCTGTAAAAAAGCCTGATGCATATCATCCAGATGGTCGAAGGCGACGGCGGGTGCGCGCAGCAGCGCCGAGCGCGTCACGCCATTCGGGAAATAGCGGGCGGCGAAAGCCGGCGATGCGACAAATAGATAATCCAGTGCGCCCAGCTTATCCACCAGACAGCTTGGCAGCGGCTGAGACTGAATACTCACTGCACCCACCACTTCACCCCGGCGCAGCCTTTCCTGAGTACGCGTTTCATCTTCTACCTGCAAGTTGAGGCGAATTGGCGAATCGACCAGCACCGGTTGTAACGCTGGTAATAGCCAGGTTGCCAGGCTGTCGGCGTTCACTGCCAGCGAGAGTAACAGCGGAATATCGCTGTTGGTTTCATTCCCTAGCCACTCTTCTTCCAGCAATTCTACCTGATGAAGCAGAGCCAGCAGTTTCTGACCTTGCTCTGTCGGACGGGGTGGGATGGTTCTGACCAATAGAGGCTGGCCGAACAGATTTTCTAACTGTTTGATACGTTGCGAAACGGCAGATTGGGTAATACACAACTTTTGGGCTGCGCGTTCAAAACCACGCTCGCGGATGACGGCATCCAGAGCCTGAAGCGTTCGATAGTCCGGGCGTTTCATGAAATTCAAAGTCCTCTGAATGAGTCCGTTTTTTTTCACTATGCCACATTTTGCTGATTTGCCATGCAGAAATCTTATTTTAGCTGCTGTGTGCAATCACGATTCAGCACACTGTGTGTAGTGCGGGGCGCGTGAAATAATGCAGTAATGGGGTGATGAATTTGTACGCATTCCCCAACGCGCATGTTCTATAATACGCACACGTTTTCGTATATTGATTCTACAGGCCAGAAGCAGATTATGACGCAAGATGAACTGAAAAAAGCAGTGGGATGGGCGGCGCTCGATTATGTCCGCCCTGACACCATTGTGGGAGTAGGAACCGGATCGACGGCAGCACACTTTATTGATGCGCTGGGCTCGATAAAACATCAAATCAAAGGTGCGGTTTCCAGCTCAGATGCCTCAACGGAAAAGTTGAAAAGTCTGGGCATTCCCGTTTTTGACGCCAATGATGTGGATTCGCTCGATGTTTATGTGGATGGTGCGGATGAGATCAACGGGCACATGCAGATGATCAAAGGCGGTGGGGCGGCACTGACCCGTGAGAAAATCATCTCGGCCCTGTCGCGTCAGTTCATCTGCATCGTTGATGCATCCAAGCAGGTTGATGTGTTGGGTAAGTTCCCGTTGCCGGTTGAAGTTATCCCGATGGCGCGATCTTACGTGGCGCGTGAACTGGCCAAACTGGGCGGACAGCCAGTATATCGTCAGGGTGTGGTGACGGATAACGGCAACGTCATTCTGGATGTACACAACCTCAATATCATGGATGCGGTCGCGGTAGAAAACCACATCAATGGTATTGCAGGCGTCGTGACCGTTGGGTTGTTTGCTAATCGCGGCGCAGATGTTGCGTTAGTCGGCACCGCCGAGGGTGTAAAAACCGTCGTTAAATGAGTTCGCGATCGTTCTGACGTGATGAACGCCCCGGGTTCCGCGTCAGAAATTTTTTAGCTAAAAAAATCTATTTTAGTTAACGGCTCATTTTTGGTACTTAATATCACATTTTCTTATTTTATTTATCGCCGATATGGCGATGTATCTCTTTGGCAATATTTTTTGCCATAAATCAGGCGCACCTCTCTGAGGAACGTCTCGGGCAACGCAATCGTTTGTATTGCTGACTGCGTAATTTTTGTTATGTTGGCAGAGGTTATTTAGCACTCTGTCACATTTGAAGTCTGAAAATAAGGTCGGGAAATGGCAAAGGTATCACTGGAAAAAGACAAGATTAAGTTTCTGTTAGTGGAAGGCGTGCACCAGAGCGCGCTGGATAACCTGCGTGCAGCCGGTTACACCAACATCGAGTTCCACAAAGGCGCGCTGGATCCTGAGGCGCTGAAAGCCTCCATTCGAGATGCGCATTTTGTTGGTATCCGCTCGCGTACCCATCTGACAGAAGAAATTTTTGCTGCGGCGGAAAAACTGATCGCGGTAGGGTGTTTCTGTATTGGGACTAACCAGGTTGAGCTGTCGGCCGCGACCAAGCGCGGTATTCCGGTATTTAATGCACCTTTTTCCAATACCCGCTCTGTGGCAGAAATGGTGATCGGCGAAATGCTGCTGATGTTGCGCGGTATTCCATCAGCGAACGCGAAAGCGCACCGTGGTATTTGGCACAAACTGGCGGTGGGATCGTTTGAAGCTCGCGGCAAAAAGCTTGGGATTATCGGCTACGGCCATATCGGTATGCAGTTGGGTATTTTGGCTGAAAGCCTGGGTATGCACGTTTACTTCTATGACATCGAAAGTAAATTACCGTTGGGCAATGCCCAACAAGTGCGCCATTTGTCCGACCTGCTGAATATGAGCGATGTGGTGAGCCTGCATGTGCCAGAGAATGAAAGTACGCACAATATGATGGGCGCGGAAGAACTGGCATTGATGAAACCAGGTGCAATCCTGATTAACGCCGCTCGCGGTACGGTGGTTGATATTCCCGCGCTGTGTGAAGTGCTAAGCAGCAAGCATCTGTCCGGTGCGGCGATTGACGTGTTCCCACAGGAGCCGGCAACTAACAGCGATCCATTCCTGTCGCCGCTGTGTGAGTTTGACAACGTGTTGCTGACGCCGCATATCGGTGGTTCCACGCAGGAAGCGCAGGAAAATATCGGTGATGAAGTCGCTGGAAAACTGGCGAAATATTCAGATAACGGTTCTACGCTGTCTGCGGTGAATTTCCCTGAAGTGTCGCTGCCTGTTCACGGTGCTCGCGCCAGTCGCCTGTTGCACATTCATGAAAACCGTCCTGGTGTGATTACTAAAATTAACCAGATCTTTGCTGAGCAGGGTATTAACATTGCCGCACAGTATCTGCAAACGACGCCTGAAATTGGCTATGTGGTGATCGACGTTGAAACTGACGGTGCGCAAACGGCACTGCAACTGATGAAAGCGATCCCTGGCACCATTCGTGCGCGTCTGCTGTTCTAATACGCTTTAATCAGTGAATAAACGACCAGCCCCAAACGGGGCTGGTTGCGTTATTAAAGCGCGATAACGATCTTGCCGCGCATATGCCCTTCTAATACTTTATCGTGAGCCTGCTTCAGCGTATCCACCGTTAACCCTCGCAGCGCTTCGCTGGCAGTTCCCTGAAGCTTTCCTGCATCAACCAACTGCGCAACGTCGTGCAGAATTTTCCCCTGTTCCGCGATATCCGGTGTGGTGAACATGCTGCGGGTAAACATGAGTTCCCAATGCAGTGCCGCGCTTTTGAGTTTTAGCTGCGTTTGGTCGAGCGGATTTTTGTTTTCCACGATGGTACAGATGTGTCCCATTGGCGCGATCAGTTTGCTGATGGCATCCCAGTGGCCGTCGGTATCGTTCAGGCAGAAGATATAATCAACCTGCTTGATCCCTTCTTTTGCTAGCTCATCCACCAGATTGCGGTAATCGACAACCTTGTGCGCGCCGCGCTGGCGGCACCATTCCACCGAGTCAGGCTGTGATGCGGTGGCGATGATGTTCACTGAGCTGCGTAACGCCGCCAGAGAAACCGCGAGAGAACCGACGCCACCTGCGCCACCAATAATCAGCAGCGTTTTCTCGCTGTCGGCCTGCTGTATTTTCAAATGCTCAAACAACCCTTCCCATGCGGTCAACGCTGTGAGCGGCATGGCGGCGGCGGCGGCCCAATCCAGAGAGATGGGCTTACGCGCTACGATACGTGAATCAATCAACTGATGGGTGGTGTTGCTGCCTGGGCGTGTGATGTCGCCCGCGTACCAGACTTCATCACCGACCTGAAAGTGGCTAACGGCGCTGCCCGCTTTCAGCACGACGCCGCTGGCGTCCCAGCCGAGAATTTTGGGTTGTTGTAACCCATTCTGACGCAGTCCGGCATGAACCTTGGTATCAACCGGGTTGACGGAAATGGCTTTTACGCCGATCAGCAGATCGTACTCGCCAGGCTCCGGGATGTCTTGTGTGATAGTGATGAAATTTTCCGGCTGTTGTGGGTCAACGGCTATCGCGTGAGCGGTCATAATATATTCCTTACTGTTTTCAGAATGCGGTTTTTTGCATAAGACATCGTTCTTATGAATAGAACAAAGTGTAGAACAGCGAGATAGGCAAAATCCATGACTCTTCACTTACTGGCGTCCGCTTGAGCCCGTTCTCTGATATTTGCTGAATTCACCCGCGCTGGCGTGTCTTATCGACGTCGTTTGGCCGCATTGCGCATTGGATGATTACTCAACAGTTTTGAAAAAGTCGCCATGATGGTCAGAGAAAACGATTTTTGTTTCATTTTTATTGCTTTGTTTTATTTTTTATTGAAACGTGATTTCTATCAGATTATTTTAGGTACGTTTTAGCGTGGAAGTGCCGATAACACAATGTGGTTTCTTTTGACTTTTTTATGAAAGGTATTTGTTTTCTGCGTGGCGTTGTTGTCACGGTAATATCCGAGCTCTGTCGCAGCCATGATGGCAGAGATAATGTAGACCAGTGATGGTGAAAATGACAATGCAATCGATGTCTGTTCAAAAAGAGAAGTTGAGTTACATCAACAACATACGCCTCGTCTCACTATTTATTACTCTTTTTTCAATTATCCTGATTCTTTTTGCGCTTTCTATTGGCACCGCGAGTTATTTCTTAAAGCAGAGTAATGACTCATTGGATAAAGCGAATGAGCTGTCTGATATTCGGGCTGGTATCAGCAGCAGCCTCGATCAGCTACGCGTTGCCAGATTGCTACTCATTCAGGCGGGGGCGGCAAATCGTATTAGCGATCACGAGGTATTTAAAGCTGCTTCAGACCAGGCTGCTGGCCGAGTCAGAGCCTCACAGAAACGCCTTGATGAATATCTCGCGCGTCCAGACAGGCTGGAGAGTGAAAAGGCCCTGGATGAGGATATCCTCAAGGCTTATAACAACTATCGCGATAATGCGATTGTCGTGATGCAGAAAGCCACGACTGAGGGTGAATTTGAAGATCTGGTGTCGCTGGAAAGTACGCTGGCGCGCACGTTAGATGAAGCATTTAGCGTCCCGGTGCGTAAAAAAGTGACTGAACTGACAAAAGCCGCGCAAGACATCAATGACCGAGCGGCAGAGAATGCGACATTGGGTAACTGGATGATGGCGGGCTCGTTTGCCTTATCCATCATTATGGCGATTATGGCGTACATCATGGTACGCAATGTGATCCTCGCACCTATCAACCGACTGGTTGAGCGTATCCAGAAGATTGCGGCGGGGGATTTGACACAACCGCCAATGGTAATGGGGCGCAATGAAATTGGCATTCTGGGGACGAATATCCAGAATATGCAGGCGGAACTGACCGATACGGTTACGATCGTGCGTGAGGGGGCGGATTCAATCTATCAAGGGTCGTCAGAAATTACGGCGGGTAACGTCGATCTCTCTTCGCGTACCGAGCAGCAGGCTGCCGCGCTGGAGGAAACCGCTGCGAGCATGGAACAGTTGACCGCAACGGTGAAACAAAACTCTGACAACGCTCACCATGCTAGCCAACTGGCGAAGAACGCGTCTGAAAAAGCAGGGAAAGGCGGGCAGATTGTGCAAGGCGTGGTGGATACCATGCATGACATTTCCACCAGTTCAAAACGCATTTCCGAGATCACTTCCGTTATTAACAGCATCGCTTTCCAGACCAATATTCTGGCGCTGAATGCCGCAGTAGAAGCTGCTCGGGCGGGTGAACAAGGGCGTGGTTTTGCCGTGGTTGCGGGTGAAGTTCGCAATCTGGCGCAGCGCAGCGCACAGGCGGCGAAGGAAATCGAAACGCTGATTGGCGAATCTGGCAGGCTGGTCGATACCGGCTCTGGGCTGGTGGCGCAGGCGGGGACAACGATGGGCGAGATTGTCCGTGCAGTTGTCAGCGTCACTGACATCATGGGGGAAATTGCCTCCGCTTCTGATGAGCAGAGCCGCGGTATCGGGCAGGTGAGCCAGGCCGTGTCCGAAATGGATAGTGCGACGCAGCAGAATGCGGCGTTGGTACAGGAAGCCTCGGCGGCAGCGGTTTCACTTGAAGAGCAGGCTGCTCGTTTGACGCAGGCTGTCGCCGTATTCAAGTTGGCTGGGGTGGCTCAGCAACGGAGAACGTCATTGCCGAAAGCGGCTCCGCAACCGCGTTTAGCGCCAGCAATGGCTCTTGCCAGTTCCAGCGGTAAAGGCAGCGATAATCAAAACTGGGAAACGTTCTGATCGCTTCCAGTAAATAGCACACCATCAGAAAGAAAAGTGGCCCGCGATGCGGGCCACTTTTTTATGACGTCTGGTGACGGCTTATTTAGCAATCTTCTTGTATTTGATGCGGTGAGGTTCCAGCGCCTCTGCGCCCAGCGTGCGCTTCTTGTACTCTTCGTACTCGGTAAAGTTGCCTTCAAAGAATTCGACTTTACCTTCATCCTGATAATCCAGAATGTGCGTGGCGATACGGTCGAGGAACCAGCGGTCATGCGAAATCACCATGGCACAGCCAGGGAATTCCAGCAGGGCGTTTTCCAGTGCGCGCAGGGTTTCGATATCCAGGTCGTTGGTCGGTTCATCGAGCAGCAGCACGTTGCCGCCTACCTGCAACAGCTTCGCCAGATGCAAACGACCGCGCTCACCGCCGGATAGTTCACCAACGCGTTTGCCCTGATCAACCCCTTTGAAGTTGAAACGGCCAACGTAGGCACGGCTCGGCATTTCGGTGTTGCCGACACGCATGATGTCTTGCCCGCCGGAGACTTCTTCCCAGACGGTTTTGCTGTTATCCATCGCATCACGGAACTGGTCGACTGACGCCAATTTGACGGTTTCACCCAGTTCGATCGCGCCGCTATCTGGCTGTTCCTGACCGGACATCATGCGGAACAGGGTCGATTTACCGGCACCGTTCGGACCGATAATGCCGACAATCGCCCCTTTCGGAACGGAGAAAGACAGGCCGTCGATGAGCTGACGCTCGCCGTAAGACTTGCTCAGGTTGGTGACTTCCACCACTTTATCACCGAGGCGAGCACCTGGTGGAATAAACAGTTCGTTGGTTTCGTTACGTTTCTGGTATTCGGTGTTGTTCAGTTCTTCAAAGCGGGCCAGACGTGCCTTGCCTTTGGACTGACGGCCTTTCGCACCCTGACGCACCCACTCCAGCTCTTTCTCAATGGATTTACGGCGTGCCGCTTCCTGAGACGCTTCCTGCGCCAGGCGCTGATCTTTCTGCTCCAGCCAGGAGGAGTAGTTGCCTTCCCACGGAATGCCTTCACCACGGTCCAGCTCCAGAATCCAGCCTGCGACGTTATCGAGGAAGTAACGGTCGTGGGTAATCGCCACAACAGTGCCCTCGAAGTCATGCAGGAAGCGTTCCAACCAGGCTACTGACTCGGCATCCAGGTGGTTGGTCGGTTCGTCGAGCAGCAGCATGTCTGGTTTTTCCAGCAGCAGACGACACAGCGCAACGCGGCGACGCTCACCCCCAGACAGGTTGGCAATTTTTGCATCCCACTCAGGCAGACGCAGGGCATCTGCCGCACGCTCCAACTGGTTATTCAGGTTGTGACCGTCGTGCGCCTGAATGACTTCTTCCAGCCGACCCTGTTCGGCGGCCAGTTTATCGAAGTCTGCATCTGGGTCGGCATACAGTGCATAGACTTCATCAAGACGCTTCAGCGCGGTCACGACTTCAGACACCGCTTCTTCCACGGATTCACGTACCGTGTGCTCCGTGTTTAACTGCGGTTCCTGCGGCAAATAGCCGATTTTGATTCCAGGTTGTGGGCGAGCTTCGCCCTCAATGTCCGTATCAATGCCAGCCATAATACGCAACAGCGTTGATTTACCGGCTCCGTTCAGACCCAGTACGCCGATCTTGGCACCGGGGAAAAAACTGAGGGAGATGTTTTTCAGAATGTGACGCTTCGGCGGAACGACCTTGCCGACGCGATGCATGGTATAAACATATTGAGCCACGTTGCGACTTCGCCTCTCTCTTATCTCTATGATTTGTCACCTTAAGCGGGTGACGATGTGTAGCACGGTGCTACTGAATACGAATAGCGCCGCTGAGAAAATACCTCGGCAACGCTCGATTATCCTAACCGTTGAGTGTAGCGGGTTTCAGCCCGCGATCCCAGCTATCCGGCGATTTGCCATGGTCGATCTGAGACGTAGGCCCGCCCGGTGAATTTCAGAATCGGTTTGCGGATCGGCGTATCGTTGTCTGGCATGATGTGCCACACTGGATCTGCCCGATATATCCGTCATACTTCAAGTTGCTTGTGCGTTGGTTGCCCTTACTCACCCCAGTCACTTACCTGAGTAAGCTCCTGGGGATTCATGCGGTTGCCGCCTTCACGCAACTCGAATTATTTTGGGTATAGGATAGGGGGATCGATACGATGAAGGATGCCGATAGCGGGTTCGATAACGGATGAGGTTAATGCAGGTGATAAAAGCAGGTCATTGGTGGTACGCCGTTGCGGCGGTATGTCTGGCTGGGGTGTCCGGTCATGTGCTGGCGGATTCTCTGGACGAACAGCGTCAGCGCTATCAGCAGGTTAAGCAGGCATGGGACAGCAACCAGATGGACACGGTAGCGCAACTAATGCCGACGCTGCGCAGCTACCCGCTTTATCCTTATCTTGAATATCGCTCGCTTACGCAGGAGCTGAGCCAGGTCAGCGCGACGCAGGTGAAACAGTTTATGGCAACGCACCCGACGTTGCCGCCCGCTCGTAATCTCAATACCAGCTTTGTCAATGAACTGGCGCGCCGTCAGGACTGGATCGGGCTGTTGGCATTTAGCCCGCAGCCGCCAAAGCCGGTTAGCGCCCGCTGTAACTTCTATTACGCCCAATGGGCAACCGGTCAGCGTCAGGGCGTGTGGGAAGCCACGCGTGATATCTGGCTGACCGGGCGTTCGCTTCCTAACGTGTGCGATAAACTCTTCTCCGTCTGGCAGCAGGCGGGCGAACAGACGCCGCTGACAACGCTGGAACGTGCACGTCTGGCGATGGATGAAGGCAGCGCTAGTCTGGTGAGCTACCTCATCAAGCAACTGCCCGACGATTATAAAACGATGGGCGATGCGCTGCTGAAACTCCAGAATGACCCCACTTCGTTGGAGAGCTTTGCTCGTACCGTCGGGCCAACGGATTTCACCCGTAAAGTCACGCTGTCAGCCTTCACGCGTACAGCGCGCCAGGATACGGACAATGCCCGTTCGATGCTGCCAGTCATTGCCCGTTTGCAAAAAATGAGCGCCGCAGAGCGTCAGGATATGGAAGAAACCATCGCCTGGCGTTTGATGGGGAATGATGCTACGCCAGAGCAGGCGCAGTGGCGAGATGGCGTGGTGCGACGGAGCACATCGACCACCTTGCTGGAACGTCGCGTGCGCATGGCGTTGGGCGCAGGCGATCGTCAGGGTTTGACAAGCTGGATGGCGCGTTTGCCGGCGGAGGCGTTGCAGAAAGACGAATGGCGCTACTGGCGTGCCGTCGTGCTGTTGGAGCAGGGTAAACATCAGGAAGGCGAGACATTATTACGCAGCCTGATGCAGGAACGCGGGTTCTACCCGATGGCGGCGGCGCAGAAACTGAACGAGCGCTATCCGATGACTATCATGACAGCCGTGAAGCCTGACCCTTCTTTATCACAATTACCCGAAATCACTCGCGTGCGGGAATTGATGTTCTGGCAGATGGATAATCTGGCGCGTAGCGAGTGGGTCGGGCTGGTGGCGAATCGCAGTAAGCCGCAGCAGGAGGCGTTGGCTCGCTATGCGTTTGAACAGCGCTGGGCAGATTTAAGCGTACAGGCGACGATTGTCGCAAAACTGTGGGATCATCTTGAAGAACGCTTCCCGCTGGCCTGGAATGATGAATTCCGCCGTGAAACGCAGGGCAAAGGGATTAGCCAGAGCTATGCGATGGCAATCGCCCGTCAGGAGAGCGCCTGGAATCCGAAAGCGCGTTCGCCCGTCGGCGCATCGGGTCTGATGCAGTTGATGCCTGCGACGGCGCAGCATACCGCTAAAATGAGCAATATCACGTTCTACAATAACAGTAGTCAGTTGTTCGATCCCGAGACGAATATTCTGTTGGGAACGAGCTATCTGGAGTACGTGTACCAGACATTTGGTCGTAACCGCATTCTGTCTTCTGCGGCTTACAATGCCGGGCCGTCGCGTGTGAATACCTGGCTGAGGAATAGCGCGGGACGTATCGATCCCGTTGCGTTTATCGAAAGTATCCCGTTCTCGGAAACACGCGGTTACGTGAAAAATGTGCTGGCCTATGACGTCTTCTACCGCTATTTCCTCAATCAGCCAGCCAATGTGCTGACGGATGGGGAATGGCAGCGGCGTTACTGAGACGCGGCGTTGCGATCGTTCCCTGAAATTATGTTATGCTGCCGTACTAGTTAAATAGTATGGCAGCCAATTATGACTCCGTTATCGCTTATCGATCCGACACTTTCTGAACAAGACAATGAGCATTGGTTACGCTTTGTCGCACTATTGCAGCAATCAATTGCGGAAGATCTCCAACTGCCACTGCTGCAACTGCTGTTGACGCCGGATGAGCGTACCGCGTTGGGAACGCGGGTGCGAATTGTGCAAGAGTTAATGCGGGGTGAAATGAGCCAGCGTGAGCTGAAAAGCGAGCTAGGAGCAGGAATTGCTACGATTACGCGCGGTTCAAATAGTCTAAAAGCCGCGCCCCCCGCGTTAAAAAGCTGGCTGGAAGCGCAGTTGCTATCGGCAAATAAACCGTTGGGTGACGACGCGTAACCTTTACTGTTTCGCTGTCTGAACGGGAATCTGATAGATCGGGTTATGGAACGGCACCAGCGCCAGCAGCAACGCTTGATGATATACGCTGGTACGTGACAATTTGCCGTCGGTGAAGACGCCGATGGCTCCACCTTTATGTTTAATGTTCTGAACACCCGTCAAACGTTCCATTTCATCACCTAATTCCCGCCCTTCACGGATACCATGTAATATACTTTCTGGAAGGACCAGGCTTGCAGAACGTGATTCGCCACGCAGGTGAGCATTTTCGATCACCATCCAGGCGAAAGTCATACTTTCTTCAATGCCTGCTTCGACACCGACCCAAAAATCGGCTTCTGGCCGTACCTGACGAGCCATCATCACGCGGTTTCTGGCACCGGTACGGGTTTCAAGAGAGCCGAGAGGCTGACGTGGGACGCCGCTATCGACGTCAACGCCTTCGATGCGGCAATTTTCTGCACCAAAGACATCGGTGAATGCCAGAGTAATAGCCTTAATTTTTGCCGGGTTGGTAGTTGCAGCGACAACGTGATACATAACAGTTTCGTACCTTTAGTTAATTTGACGCAGTATAACGGAAAATAACCATGTTACAGGTATATCTTGTTCGCCACGGCGAAACAGAATGGAATGTGGCTCGACGTATTCAGGGTCAATCGGACAGTGCGCTGACGCCAAGAGGTGAGCAGCAGGCAGAGCAAGTTGCTGAACGAATCAGGACGTTAGGGATTACTCATATTTTTACCAGCGATCTCGGAAGAACGCGTCAGACAACGGAAATCATCGCTAAATCTAGTGGTAATTGCCAGATAATCCTGGAGCCTGGGCTGCGTGAATTGAACATGGGCGTATTAGAAGCACGCGATCTGGATTCGCTGACCGATGAAGAAGAAGGGTGGCGTAAAGGGCTGGTGGATGGCACGCCCGATGGCCGTATCCCAGAAGGTGAATCGATGGTTGATGTGGCATTACGCATGCATGGCGTTCTGGAACGCTGCCTGACGCTGCCAGCAGGGAGTCGTCCGCTGCTGGTGAGCCACGGGATGGCATTAGGGTGCCTGCTGAGTACGGTTTTAGGGCTACCGGCGTCGGCTGAGCGGCGTCTGCGTCTGCGCAACTGTTCCCTGTCACGCATTGATTATCAGCAAAGCCCGTGGCTGGCACCGGGTTGGGTGGTAGAAACGGCCGGAGATATTGCTCATTTGGATATTCCGGCACTGGATGAGTTACAGCGCTGAGGTTGGTTCTGCGCGCTGGATGGGGATGAGATACTCGCAGCGGATGATGTCAGGGATCTCATCACTCGCCGTGCCGTCTGGATGGAAGCGTTCGGCATCGAACCCTTTACGGCGCGTGAGCTGGAAGGTCGGCAGACAGGTGTCATACAGCGTGATAATAAAGTCCTGTAGCTCATCTTTCGGCCCTTCAAAAACAAACATCGCGTAGTCGCCGCCCGGTAGCGTGAGTGGTTCACCGGAATGCACATCATCAGGCAGATACTGCGGCTCTAATGCGGTGGTGTAGAGCACCTCGTGTTCGTCGTCTTTCTCTTTACTTGGCCGTGAATGGTGCAGCCCGTAAAGCACGGGGGGAATGGAACAGGTTTCACCTAAGAATTGACGCCAGTAGTGGATGCGAATTTCTGAACGGAAGTTACAGATCTGCTCAAGCCGGCAATTATAGGTTTGCGTTAGCCCAAGAAGTTGCGTTTCTGGCAGTTCTACAAATTGCGGTTGTGGTAGGGTAAATTCACCAAGCCGGATTGGCGGCCGAATGCCGAAGGTATTCCAGTTATCGGCGCGGCGATAAGAGGCTGGCGTTTGGGCAAACTGCTTTTTGAACGCGCGAGTAAAAGTTTGTTGTGAATCAAAACGGTATTGCAGGGCAATATCAAGGATAGGGCGACTGGTCAGACAAAGTGCAACCGCCGCTTTGGTCAATCTCCGCGCTCGGATATAGGAACCAATGGCGTTGCCCGTTACGTCTTTGAACATTCTTTGCAGATGCCACTTGGAATAACCTGCTTTCGCTGCCACATTATCGAGTGATAATGGTTGGTCGAGATGGCTTTCCAGCCAGCTAAGTAGGTCACGTATGATACCGGCTTGATCCATAATCTTCCTCATCAAACACATTGAGCGCGAGCTTATCGAGATCCCGCATCATAGCAATATTTTCACGTTGGTACTGCCGAAGATTTTTGAAAATATTCCACAGGTAATTTGGATAAGGGGGTTGATCAAAGCGGTTTATTTTGTACATCCTCTTTTTTATTGTGGTTATTAATCATTTGTTATGAATTATCACAGAGTCTGAAATATGAACATAAAGCGAATCATGGGGGCGGGGCTACTGGCGCTATCTGCCGTTAGCATAGCCAATGCGGAAGAAGTGGGATCGGTCGATACGGTCTTTAAACTACTCGGGCCGGATCATAAGATTGTGGTGGAAGCGTTTGACGATCCTGATGTAGCAAACGTGACTTGTTATATTAGCCGAGCTAAAACCGGTGGAATCAAGGGCGGGTTAGGGCTGGCGGAAGACACGTCGGATGCGGCAATTTCTTGCCAGCAGGTTGGGCCGATTGATCTGTCCGATAAAATCAAAAACGGCGGTAATCGCGGATCTGTGGTATTCCAAAAACGAACCTCGTTGGTTTTCAAAAAATTGCAGGTTGTTCGGTTTTACGATCAAAAACGCAGTTCTCTGATCTATCTTGCTTACTCTGATCGACTGGTGGATGGTTCGCCAAAAAATGCGCTAAGTGCGGTGCCAGTAATGCCATGGGGAAAGGGTGAATAGCAGGCGGTAAGAAGGGAAAAACAGCCGGAACAGAAACCTGCTCCGGCTGGGTAGGATTAGTTATCCAGATCGCCGCAGAAGCGGTAGCCTTCACCGTGGATCGTCGCGATGATTTCCGGTGTATCGGCTGTTGATTCAAAGTGCTTGCGGATACGGCGGATGGTGACATCAACGGTACGGTCATGCGGCTTAAGCTCGCGGCCCGTCATTTTTTTCAGCAGTTCAGCACGGGACTGAATCTTGCCCGGGTTTTCGCAAAAGTGCAGCATGGCGCGGAATTCACTGCGCGGCAGCTTGTATTGCTCGCCAGCCGGGCTGATCAGAGAACGGCTATTGATATCCAGTTCCCAGCCGTTGAAGCGGTAGCTTTCCACCAGACGACGTTCTTCAGTGCCACTGCCCAAATTCATGGTGCGTGACAGCAGGTTACGTGCGCGGATCGTCAATTCACGTGGGTTGAACGGTTTGGTGATGTAATCATCCGCACCGATTTCCAGACCAAGAATCTTATCAACTTCATTGTCACGACCGGTGAGGAACATCAAGGCAACGGTGGCTTGCTCACGCAGCTCACGTGCCAGCAATAGGCCGTTTTTCCCTGGCAGATTGATGTCCATGATCACCAGATTGATGTCATTTTCGGACAAAATATGGTGCATTTCTGCGCCATCGGTGGCTTCGTGGACAACGTACCCTTCGGCCTCAAAAATACTTTTGAGGGTATTACGGGTTACCAACTCGTCTTCAACAATAAGAATGTGCGGCGTCTGCATGTTTGCTACCTAAAATTGCCAACTTAAATTATAGAAATCGGAAGTACAGAAGTCGCTGTCATACCCTGCTGGCCCGCTGGCTACAACGCCAGTTATTCCGGGTATTTCCCTGGAGCTTATCGAGGTAAACTACGCTCTCGCTCAACATCAGACTCAAGTACGTAAATGCGTTACTGGTGTTCATTCTCTACCCGCTTAGAGGTACTGCTAGCGGGTGAGCGTGGCGCTAATTTAACTGCGCTCAAAGTGGCGCACAGTTTAACCTTATTAACAGCAACATAACAGTAAGCGCTGATTTTGCCTGCTGATAAATCTACGGTTCTGTTGACATATATCAAATTTCATTTTAGCACGTTAACTATTTTGTGATAAACACTTATAGGATTGCCTGTTTATGTCACAATTTAGCACTTTTTATGAACGATTTAGCATAGCAAATGCCAATAATCATAATTGACGCTACACAGACATTGGTGTTTTTATAACTTATTGAAATAAAATAATTTACCCTGTTTTTCTTAGGGTTTTTATTCCCGCCCACTTTTTGGACATCCCGATGTTTCCTGTCAAAGGCTGAGTGGATGCCAGAAATTCTGTTGGTTTATTGTTAATTTTCTACCTGTAGCGAGTGATAGATCGCTATCGATGGGCCGTTATCAATCAATCGTTATTAATGACGCTATCGATTACAGGGCCGTGTTATTGGCCTGCTGGCGTAAATAGTGTCAGGGCGTACTAATCCATACTGGGGAGTCTATGCAGTTTCATATTATTTTGGTTGAGCCCGCTCGGGCAGAGAACGTAGGAGCGGCGGCCCGTGCGATGAAGACGATGGGATTCAGCAGCTTACGTATTGTCGGTAGCACGGCACACCAAGAACCTGCGGCCCGCTGGGTGGCACACGGTTCAGGAGATATTCTGGATAACGTGCAGGTATTTTCCACGCTGGCAGATGCACTGGCAGATGTTGATTTTACGGTGGCAACCACCGCACGTAGCCGGGCTAAATTTCGCTATTACTGTACGCCAGCAGAACTGACAGACCTATTGCAGGAGAAGATCCAATGGATGGCGTCTGCGGCGTTGGTGTTTGGCCGTGAAGATACCGGCCTAACGAATGAAGAGCTTGAGCTGGCAGATGTATTAACTGGCGTGCCAATGAAAGCAGACTACCCTTCGCTGAATCTTGGTCAGGCAGTGATGGTGTTTTGCTACCAGTTGGCTGGCCTTATGCAGGTCAAACCCGATGCAGTACAGCCCGCGGTAGCGGGCCAATTGTCAGCGTTGCACGATCGTCTGGATCGGCTACTGGTTAATTTAGCCGTTGAGGACGATGAAAAACTGCGCGACTGGCTGCATCAGCGATTGGGACGTTTAGAGCAGCGTGATACGGCGATGCTCCATCGGTTGCTACACGATATCGAAAAAAGATTGCCGAAATAAGATCGCAAAGATGGCTTTTTTGGCAGTCGAACATATTGAAACGAGCATTTTAGCAATGGTTTGTCCGGCTTATTCCTGCTTCGGTAGTGGGTTTAACGGTGGGCGTTTTTCGTTCGGCGAGAAGAAAAAAAAGAAATCCGTTGACTTCAAAGGGCGATTGGCCTAACTAATAGGGCAGATAACTCTACTTCTTTAATGAGATTCGATTTTAGCATGCGCACTATCAGCCTAATCACCACGATTATTACCATCACCGATACAACCAGTAACGGTGCGGGCTGACGCATACCAAGATTCCAGAAAAAGCCCGCACCGAACAGTGCGGGCTTTTTTTTTATGGCAGGTTATCCCTCAACGCCGTTTGTAAGCGGCATATAAAAAAACGCTTCCGGCGTTTGGTTGGCAGAAATTCAGGAGAATAGATAAAAATGCGAGTGTTGAAATTTGGCGGGACTTCAGTAGCGAATGCAGAGCGCTTTGCCCGCGTTGCTGACATTATCGAAAACAACGCGCGCCAGGGACAGGTGGCTACCGTATTATCCGCGCCGGCGAAAATTACCAACCATCTGGTTGCCATGATTGAAAAAACCGTCGCCGGACAAGATATCCTGCCGCATTTGAATGACGCCGAAACGATCTTTTCTTCGCTGCTGCAAGGTCTTGCCGCATCCCAGCCTGGCTTTGACCACGCCCGCCTGAAGGCATTCGTGGATCAGGAGTTTGCGCAACTGAAACACGTTCTGCACGGCATTGCTCTGCTGGGGCAGTGTCCTGACAGCGTGAATGCTGCGATCATCTGCCGGGGGGAAAAATTGTCTATCGCCATCATGGAAGCGGTCTTTCAGGCACGCGGCTACGGCGTTTCCGTCATCAATCCCGTCGAGAAACTGCTGGCGCAGGGACACTATCTCGAATCTACCGTGGACATTACTGAATCGACTCGCCGTATCGCCGAAAGCGCGATCCCGAAAGATCATGTGATTCTGATGGCGGGCTTCACTGCCGGTAACGATAAAGGCGAACTGGTGGTGTTGGGTCGCAACGGTTCAGACTATTCCGCCGCGGTGCTGGCCGCGTGTCTGCGTGCCGATTGTTGTGAGATCTGGACTGATGTCGACGGCGTGTATACCTGCGATCCGCGTCAGGTGCCAGATGCCCGCTTGTTGAAATCGATGTCCTATCAGGAGGCGATGGAGCTGTCCTATTTCGGCGCCAAAGTTCTCCACCCTCGCACCATCGCTCCGATTGCCCAATTCCAGATTCCCTGCCTCATCAAAAACACCGAAAATCCTCAGGCTCCCGGCACGCTCATCGGCATGGACAGCACCGATACTCAGTATCCGGTAAAGGGTATTACCAACCTGAACAACATGGCGATGATTAACGTATCCGGCCCTGGAATGAAAGGTATGGTCGGCATGGCGGCGCGCGTGTTCGCTGCCATGTCGCGTGCGGGTATCTCAGTGGTGCTGATCACCCAGTCGTCTTCTGAATACAGCATCAGCTTCTGCGTATCGCAGAACGAACTGGCGCGTGCCAGAAAAACGCTGGAAGACGAGTTTTATCTGGAACTGAAAGAAGGCGTGCTGGAGCCGCTGGATGTGATGGAACGTTTAGCCATCCTCTCTGTGGTGGGTGATGGCATGCGCACGCTGCGCGGCCTGTCTGCACGCTTGTTCTCGGCGTTGGCAACGGCAAATATCAATATTGTGGCTATCGCGCAGGGCTCCTCCGAGCGCTCCATCTCCGTCGTGGTCAACAACGATGTCGCTACCACCGGGGTGCGTGTTGCCCATCAGATGTTGTTTAACACCGATCAGGTGATCGACGTGTTTGTGATCGGCGTCGGCGGCGTGGGTGGTGCATTGCTGGAGCAGATCCACCGCCAGCAGCCGTGGCTAAAAGATAAGCATATCGACCTGCGCGTGTGTGGGATCGCTAACTCCAAGGCTATGTTGACTAACATTAACGGCATTTCGATGGACAACTGGCGTGAAGAGCTAGAGAAAGCCCGTGAGCCGTTCAATCTGGGTCGTTTGATTCGTCTGGTGAAAGAATATCACCTGCTGAACCCGGTGATCGTCGACTGTACGTCGAATCAGGCGGTAGCCGATCAGTACGTAGATTTTCTGGCCGACGGTTTCCACGTGGTGACGCCAAACAAGAAAGCCAACACCGGGTCGATGAATTATTATCACCAACTGCGTAGCGCTGCGGCGAAATCCCGCCGTCGTTTCCTGTATGACACCAACGTCGGCGCAGGTTTGCCAGTGATTGAAAACTTGCAAAATCTGCTGAATGCGGGTGATGAGCTGATTCGCTTTACCGGTATTCTCTCTGGCTCGCTGTCCTTTATTTTCGGTAAACTCGATGAGGGGATGTCGCTGTCCGCAGCGACCACGCAGGCGAAAGAAAAAGGTTATACCGAACCCGATCCGCGTGACGATCTGTCCGGTATGGACGTGGCGCGTAAGCTGCTGATTTTGGCGCGTGAAGCGGGTTATCAGTTGGAGTTGGGCGATATTGAGGTGGAATCTGTCCTGCCTGCCAGCTTCGATGCCTCCGGCGATGTTGCTAGCTTCATGCAACGCCTGCCAACGGCAGACGATGAGTTTGCCAGCCGTGTTGCACAAGCGCGTGATGAAGGTAAAGTATTGCGCTATGTCGGCGTCATTGAAGAAGGCCGCTGCAAGGTCAAGATCAGCGCCGTTGGCGGCAACGATCCGCTGTTTAAAGTCAAAGATGGTGAGAATGCGCTGGCATTCTACAGCCGTTATTATCAGCCACTGCCGCTCGTGTTGCGCGGTTATGGCGCGGGTAACGATGTTACCGCTGCTGGTGTGTTCGCCGATCTGCTGCGCACCTTGTCATGGAAGTTGGGAGCATAATTATGGTTAAGGTGTATGCACCTGCATCAATCGGTAACGTCAGCGTTGGGTTTGATGTGCTGGGTGCGGCCGTTTCGCCGGTAGACGGTTCACTGCTGGGGGATTGTGTCTCCGTTGAGGCCGCCGATCTGTTCAGCTTACGTAATGAAGGGCGTTTTGTTAGCAAACTGCCGGACAACCCGAAAGAAAACATTGTGTATCAATGTTGGGAACTGTTCTGTCAGGAAATTGGCAAAACCGTGCCGGTGGCGATGACGCTCGAAAAGAACATGCCGATTGGTTCAGGGCTCGGTTCCAGCGCCTGTTCTGTTGTCGCCGGGCTGATGGCGATGAACGAATTTTGCGGTAAACCGCTGGATGATACTCGTCTGCTAACGCTGATGGGTGAGCTGGAAGGGCGTATTTCCGGCAGCGTTCACTACGATAACGTTGCCCCGTGTTTTCTCGGCGGTGTCCAACTGATGTTGGAAGAAAACGGCATTATCAGCCAGCCTGTGCCATCGTTCGATGACTGGCTGTGGGTCATGGCGTATCCAGGGATTAAAGTCTCCACTGCTGAAGCGCGCGCGATTCTGCCTGCGCAATACCGTCGTCAGGACTGCATCAGCCACGGTCGCTATCTGGCTGGTTTTATCCACGCTTGCCATACTGGACAGGCCGAACTGGCGGCGAAGCTGATGAAGGATGTCATCGCAGAACCTTATCGGACTAAACTGCTGCCTGGCTTTGCCGCAGCACGCCAGGCGGCTGAAGATATCGGGGCGCTGGCCTGTGGTATCTCCGGTTCTGGTCCAACGTTATTCTCCGTCTGCAACGACATGGCGAGCGCACAGCGTCTGGCCGACTGGTTACGGGATAACTATTTGCAGAACGATGAAGGTTTTGTTCATATTTGCCGTCTTGATAAGACTGGCGCACGACAACTGGGATAATGCATGAAACTGTACAACCTTAAAGATCATAACGAGCAGGTGAGTTTTGCTCAGGCTATCAAGCAGGGGCTGGGCAGCCAGCAGGGGCTGTTCTTCCCGTTGGAGCTGCCAGAATTTGAGCGCACCGAAATCGATGCTCTGCTGGATCTGGATTTTGTGACCCGCAGCAGCCGCATTTTGTCTGCCTATATCGGTGATGAAATTGCGACCGAAACCGTGTTTGAGCGCGTAAAGGCAGCCTTTGCGTTCCCTGCTCCTATCGCTCCGGTTGAGGAAGATGTCGCTGCGCTAGAGCTGTTCCACGGCCCGACGCTGGCTTTTAAAGACTTCGGCGGCCGCTTTATGGCGCAAATGCTGACAGAAGTCTCTGGCGACGAGAAAATTACCATTCTGACGGCGACCTCTGGCGACACCGGTGCCGCTGTGGCGCACGCCTTTTACGGCCTGAAAAACGTCCGTGTCGTGATCCTGTATCCGCAAGGAAAAATCAGTCCGTTGCAGGAAAAGCTGTTCTGTACGCTGGGCGGCAACATTCACACCATTGCTATCGACAGCGATTTCGATGCTTGTCAGGCGTTGGTGAAAAAGGCATTTGACGATGAAGAATTGAAAAAGGCGATTGGCCTAAATTCAGCGAACTCCATCAACATCAGCCGCCTGCTGGCGCAAATTTGCTACTACTTTGAAGCGGTTGCACAACTGCCGCAGGAAGCCCGTAACCAGTTGGTCGTTTCTGTACCGAGTGGTAACTTCGGCGATCTGACCGCGGGTCTGTTGGCGAAATCACTGGGTCTGCCGATTAAGCGTTTCATTGCGGCGACTAACGCCAATGACACCGTGCCGCGCTTCCTGAGCAGCGGGAATTGGGAACCGAATAAAACGGTGGCAACGTTATCCAACGCGATGGACGTAAGTCAGCCGAACAACTGGCCGCGCGTAGAAGAGCTGTTCCGTCGCAAAAACTGGCAGTTGAAAACGCTGGGCTTTGGTGCGGTGAGTGATGACACCACGAAAGAAACCATGCATCAGTTGGATGCGTTAGGCTATGTCTCTGAGCCGCATGCGGCGATTGCTTATCGCTTGCTGCGCGATCAGCTACAAGCTGGTGAGTTTGGTCTGTTCCTGGGTACGGCGCACCCGGCGAAATTCAAGGAAAGCGTAGAAGAAATTCTGGGTAAAGAGCTGGATCTGCCGGAAGCGCTGGCCGAGCGTGCCGATCTGGATCTGCTGTCGCACTACTTCCCAGATGATTTCGCGAAGCTGCGTGAATTCCTGATGTCGCTGCCGGAATAAATCGATTGAAAGGGCGGCGTTTTCGCCGCCTTTCTTTTTTGCCTATCGTACTATTTATACCCTAAATAATTCGAGTTGCAGGAAGGCGGCAAGAGAGTGAATCCCGATGAGCTTACTCAGGTAAGTGATTCGGGTGAATGACCGTAGCCAACGCACATGCAGCTTGAAGTATGACGGGTATATTTACTGCTCGTGGCGCTTAAACATCAGTTCGTCATTTGACGAGCCTGCTGCGTCGAAGAAATAACCGTCCAGATTAAAGGCTTTCAACTGTTCCGGTTGAGTTAGACGGTTTTGAATAATGAAACGACTCATCAGGCCGCGCGCTTTCTTGGCGTAGAAGCTGATCACCTTAAATTTACCGTTTTTCTCATCTAAAAAGACGGGCTTGATCAAACGAGCATTGAGTTTTTTCGGTTTAACGGCTTTGAAATACTCATCCGATGCCAGATTAATCAGTATGTCGTCGCCTTGATCGTGTAGCGCCTGATTCAGTTTTTCGGTAATGGTATCGCCCCAGAAGCTGTAGAGATCTTTACCGGCTTTATTTTCCAGTTTGGTGCCCATTTCCAGCCGATACGGCTGCATCAAATCCAGTGGGCGCAACACGCCGTATAGACCTGACAGCATACGCAGATGCTGCTGGGCGAAATCAAAGTCATCTTCGCTGAAATCTTCTGCGGCTAATCCGGTGTAGACGTCGCCCTTAAATGCCAACAGCGCCTGGCGCGCATTATCCGGCGTGAAATCTGGGTGCCACTCGTTAAAGCGGCCCGCGTTCAGGTCAGCCAATTTATCGCTGATGCTCATCAGTGAGGCGATCTGCGCTGGCGTCAGCTTTTTACACACGTTAATTAACTGGCTGGAATAGTTCAGGAGTTCCGGCTGGGTGTAACGCGTTGTTGCCAACGGACTGGTGTAGTCGAGCGTTTTTGCGGGTGAAATAGTAATAAGCATGCGCCTGTCCTGTCGGCCTGATTTTTGATGCACCTACTATAGCAAGAACCTGATAAGAAAACGGCGATGGCTACAATAGCTTCATCTTTTAAGACGCTTCATTTTTCCTGCACGATGATTTCAGCGTGATGAGAGGTGGGGCTGTGTGGGGAGGATTAACAGTCGGCTTGCACGGGAAAGTGCGCGTGTTATTATCAGATTTCGGCGCAAAATAGATGGCCACCTGATTACATAACAAGTCGATTCATATACGAGCTATTTTCATTCACGAGCACCACGTATAAACAACGAGACATGCCAACATGACGGATAAACTGACTTACCTACGCCAATTGACCACAGTTGTCGCTGATACCGGTGATATTGCGGCAATGAAACTGTACCAACCGCAAGACGCGACCACCAACCCTTCACTGATTTTGAACGCTGCGCAAATTCCTGAATACCGTAAGCTGATCGACGAGGCGATTGCCTGGGCGCGCGAGCAGAGCAGCGATCGTAAACAGCAGGTCGTAGATGCCACGGATAAACTGGCGGTCAACATTGGTCTCGAAATTTTAAAATTGATCCCCGGCCGTATCTCTACCGAAGTAGATGCGCGTTTGTCGTATGACACCGAGGCGAGCGTGGCGAAAGCCAAGCACCTGATCAAATTGTACAATGATGCAGGTATCAGCAATGAGCGTATCCTGATTAAACTGGCTTCAACCTGGCAGGGCATCCGTGCGGCGGAGCAGTTGGAAAAAGAAGGCATCAACTGTAACCTGACGCTGTTGTTCTCCTTTGCACAGGCTCGCGCTTGTGCCGAAGCGGGTGTGTTCCTGATTTCACCGTTTGTTGGTCGTATTCTGGATTGGTACAAAGCCAATGGCGATAAGAAAGACTTCGCGCCGCATGAAGATCCGGGCGTGGTTTCTGTTAGCGAAATCTATGATTACTACAAAGAGCACGGCTATGAAACCGTCGTGATGGGCGCGAGCTTCCGTAATGTCGGCGAAATTCTGGAGCTGGCCGGGTGTGACCGTTTGACGATAGCACCAGCGCTGTTGAAAGAATTGTCAGAAAGCGAAGGTGAAGTGGTTCGTAAGCTGTCTTATGTCGGTGAGGTGAAAGTTCGCCCGGCGAAAATGACAGAAGCCGAGTTCTACTGGCAGCACAACCAAGACCCAATGGCGATTGATAAACTGGCCGACGGTATTCGTAAGTTTGCGATCGACCAGGAAAAACTGGAAAAAATGATTGCAGATTTACTGTAAGCATTATGAGAATAAAAATAGCCGGGAAATCCCGGCTATTTTTTTGTCTGTGGTGTGACGTTGCTGAGGGAGATAAGCCTATCGCGCTGTCGCGTTACGGGTTTTCTTCGCGATATAAAGATTATCGTCGGCACGCTTCATGACCTCACTTAAGTCTTCCCCTGCGGTATGGTATTCAACCAGTCCGATGCTCACCGTTAGCCTGATTTTTCCTGAGGCTGTATCACAAGGTGTGTCGCTAATACGCTCTCTGGCCCGATCGACGATCGTGTAAGCATCATCTAATCCGGTATTCGGTAAAACAATAGCGAATTCATCGCCGCCAATACGGCCAAAAATATCTTCGCGGCGAAATGATTTCTTGAAGGTGTCGGCAACGAATCTCAATGCATCATCACCGACGCTATGACCGAAGCTATCATTCACCAGTTTAAAATGGTCGATATCGATCAGCATGACACTAACGGGCCGCTTGGTCAGATTGGCGATACTAAAGGCTTTATTCGTTGCTAGAAAGAACGCATCTCGCCGTAAATAGCCAGTCAGATCGTCGTATCTGGCAATGATAGGCAGTTCGATCAGGTATTTTTTTGCCAGAAGTGACAGCAGGCTGCCTAAAATAGCGAAAAGCACTACGCTACCAACAATAATAAGGGTCGATGACAGGGAAAACAGCGTCTGGATAAATGATGGTTGTGGTTTTTCCGACGTTGTTCTTATCCAAATGCCCAGTAGTTCATCGGTGGGTGACAGAATAGGGAAAATAACCGTCAGCGTGTCTTTACCTGCATAGTCACCGATAGAAGGCAATTTATTTTGGCAGGTTCGGATCACTGCCATATCGTTGAAAGTGAGATCGGAAGAAGAAAGCTTGTTTATGCATTCGCTACGTGAATTTCGAGTGTTAAAGGCTAATGTTCTGGTTCGTGAAGACAAATAAGTGCCGGATTGCCGGGTCATATCGCTTTCTGCTACTTCACCGCTGTTGCTGTAGGAACCATAGGTTTTGATTGCGGTATCGAGATTGGTTCGTTCTGCTTTCCAGGTCGATTTGTTCGCTTCATGCATAATAACGATGGTGAAGATAAAAGAAATCGCCCCGAACAGGAAAAATGCGTATGTCGGATGGGCAAAAAGTTTAAGTATCTTATACTTAATATCGTTCATGGCGACTTCCTTGAGGGTGCTTTTTTACTTATTTTGATACTAAAGAAGTGCTTTAATTTTATCATATTATTTGATTTTTCGTGATGTTCTGTCGTGGTGGCTATCATACTTTTTATCTTTAATATATCGGCCTATTTCATTGGTGCTTAATGGGTAAGCGATTTTTTTATTCGCCTGCTATTTTTTAATTTTAATTTCGTGGCGGTATTATTGATTTAAGTGATTTTATTGTCTTTTTTGAGACGGCAATTAATAACCATTATCAAATACTGTATCTCACAGGGTGTGAAATAACGGATGTGGTATGAATTTTTGTATAAGCGCTAATTCTTTGATAAAAGCGTCCACTATCCTGATAAAATTTATTTTTTGTTGAAATTGAGGTGCTTATGAACGTATTGCGTATTGGTTTGGTTTCCGTATCCGATCGTGCTTCCAGCGGGATTTATCAGGATAAAGGCATCCCAGAACTGGAGTCCTGGCTCCGCAGTGCCCTGACAACGCCTTTTGATGTGGAAACTCGACTCGTGCCGGATGAGCAGTCGATGATTGAACACACGCTGTGTGAGTTGGTGGATGAGCGCGGCTGTCATTTGGTGTTAACGACGGGAGGCACGGGGCCTGCGCGTCGTGATGTCACCCCGGATGCTACGCTGGCCGTTGCCGATCGTGAAATGCCGGGGTTTGGCGAGCAAATGCGACAGATCAGCTTGCGTTTCGTGCCTACCGCGATCCTCTCTCGTCAGGTGGGTGTGCTGCGCAAGCAAGCGTTGATTCTCAATTTGCCGGGGCAACCTAAAGCGATTAAGGAAACGCTGGAAGGTTTAAAAGATGCCGATGGCAAGGTGATTGTGGCCGGTATTTTTGCCAGCGTACCGTATTGTATCCAACTGTTGGAAGGTCCTTATATTGAAACCAATATGGATGTGGTAGCAGCTTTTCGCCCTAAAAATGCGGTGCGCGAAATAAAAGACTGAAGTTAGGCGATTTGAAACATAAGATTCAGCTTTGCTGGTGTATAAAAATTTTGCCGTTATAGTAATTTCTACTTTACACACTGTGGTGACATTTTTTTCACTCTGGCAATGCACGGTAATTTATGACGCTGAATCAACATGCCCATCCTCGTCGGCTGAACCGGCAGGATTATAAAACGCTGTCTCTGGCTGCACTGGGTGGCGCGCTAGAGTTTTATGATTTTATTATTTTTGTTTTCTTTGCCGCGGTTATTGGCGATCTCTTCTTCCCGCCAGATATTCCTGAATGGCTGCGGCAGGTACAGACGTTCGGTATTTTTGCCGCAGGCTATCTGGCCCGTCCGCTTGGGGGCATCATCATGGCCCACTTTGGCGATAAAAGCGGACGTAAGAAAATGTTCAGCCTGAGTATATTGCTGATGGCATTGCCAACGCTGGCAATGGGTCTGCTACCGACCTATGAAGCCATTGGTATTGCGGCTCCGCTTTTACTGCTTTTTATGCGTGTACTCCAAGGTGCGGCAATTGGCGGGGAAGTTCCTGGTGCATGGGTCTTCGTTGCCGAGCATGTGCCTCGCGCCCGCATTGGGTTTGCCTGCGGTACGTTAACCGCCGGGTTGACGATGGGGATTCTGCTGGGCTCGCTGATCGCGACGCTACTGAATACCGTGCTCACGCCTGAGCAGATGTCGGGCGGCGGTTGGCGTCTGCCGTTCTTCATCGGCGGGGTCTTTGGCCTTGTGGCGATGTATCTGCGCCGCTGGTTACAGGAAACGCCCATTTTTATGGAAATGCAGACGCAGAAAAAACTGGCAGAAGAGTTGCCGTTGAAATCGGTCGTCTTAAATCATAAACGTGCGATTGTGGTTTCAATGCTGCTGACCTGGCTGCTGTCTGCGTGCATTGTCGTTGTTATTCTGATGGCGCCGACCTACCTGCAAAAAGTCCACGGTATTCCTGCTGCGCTGGCATTGCAGGCGAACTGTCTCGCAACGATTGCGCTGATGGTGGGTTGCGTCGGCTCAGGGCTGTTGGTTGATCGCTTTGGTGCCAGCAAACTGTTTATGCTGGGCAGCCTGTCGCTGGCTGCATGTAGTTGGTTCTTTTACAGTTCGGCGGCAAGCAGTACGATATTGCTCTTTGTCAGCTATGCGATTGTAGGGCTCAGCGTTGGTGTGGTGGGGGGCGTGCCTTATGTCATGGTGCGGGCGTTTCCGGCTGCCGTGCGGTTCTCGGGGATCTCTTTTTCCTACAACGTTTCCTATGCCATTTTCGGTGGCCTGACACCCGTTTTTGTCACGCTGATTATGAAGGTAACGCCAATGGCTCCGGCATTCTATGTCCTGACGTTGGCCGCAGTGGGATTGCTGTTGGGTGTTTATTTACAACGCGATCTGGATGCTGACTCGCATACTTCTGCGGATAATAACGCGCGCGATCGTTCACCTGTCGAAGTTTAAGCCCACGTTATCAAACAAGCTCTTCATCAAAAACAAACGAGCCCTGTCAGGTTGACAGGGCTCGTTGCTATTTAACGCGGGCTAGTGCTTGTAGATAGCGTCTATCGCGTCGGTTTATGCTGCGTCAGAACTTAGTGAGACGCACCACGGGCACCAATGGGCAGTACGGTGCGGCCAAACTTCTCGTTCAGCACTTCAGCCATTGCCAGATAAATGGCGCTAGCGCCACAGATGATGCCTTCGTAACCCGCGAAGGTCAGCAGGGCGTGGTTGCCCGTAAAGTTACCCACGGCCAGCAGAGCAAACAGCACGGTCAGGCTACCGAAGACAAATTGCAGAGCGCGGTTGGTACCGAATGTACCGAAGAACATAAACAGCGTGAAGACGCCCCACAGGCCCAGGAATACACCAAGGAACTGAGCATCGCTGGCTTCCGCCAGACCCATTTTAGGCAGGACGAGAATGGCAACCAGCGTCAGCCAGAATGCGCCATAAGACGTAAATGCCGTCACGCCAAATGTATTGCCTTTTTTATATTCCAACAGGCCAGCCAGAATCTGGGCAATACCGCCGTAGAAGATACCCATGCTGAGAATGATGGAAGAAAGTGGGAAAAAGCCTGCGTTGTGCAGGTTCAACAGAATAGTGGTCATCCCGAAGCCCATCAGTCCTAATGGACCAGGATTTGCCAACGTGTTCGTGCTCATAAATCCTCTGCAATAACAGATTATTAATAGTCCCTTCGCGTCGGGCGCGGCATTAAGGTTAGCGAATGCGCCAATCACGTTGGGATAGGTGTCGTTTAGGTGTTATTGCCCGCCATCGTGTGGGGATATGTCCCCATTTTTGCGGCGAGCGCGGCATCATATCGGGCGTTTGGAATGGACACAACATCGGGAAGGCAGAATAGTTTGATCGTAAGAGGGATAAAGGCCATTTTTTTTCATCTTCCCCCCTTGATGATAGAAATGTTGGCCCCATCTTATTTGCAACCGAAACAGTTTGACCTGCCGCAAAGGCGTGTGTCGGGCCGTTACATCGGTAGTTAGCATGAAAATGAAACGTGTGCTGCTGATGAAAAACGAGGGTGTGTCGTTGGAAAACGAGAAATCTTGTTGAAAAACGACATTTCGCCCGCACAGTAGGTAGTAGGTTTAACCACCACACCGAATATGACTTTTTAGTGGAGATGTTTAGATGGGTAAGATTATTGGTATCGACCTGGGTACAACCAACTCTTGTGTCGCGATTATTGACGGTACTCAGGTAAAAGTACTGGAAAATAGCGAAGGCGATCGCACCACGCCTTCAATCATTGCTTATACGCAAGACGGTGAAATTCTGGTTGGCCAGCCGGCTAAACGTCAGGCAGTAACTAACCCGCAAAATACACTGTTTGCTATCAAGCGTTTGATTGGTCGTCGTTTCAAAGACGAAGAAGTTCAGCGCGATACCAACATCATGCCGTATAAAATCGTCGCGGCGGATAATGGTGATGCATGGTTAGAAGTAAAAGATCAGAAAATGGCTCCGCCACAGATTTCGGCTGAAGTGCTGAAAAAAATGAAGAAAACGGCGGAAGACTATCTGGGAGAGACCATCTCCGAAGCGGTTATCACCGTGCCAGCTTACTTCAACGATGCACAGCGTCAGGCAACGAAAGATGCTGGCCGTATCGCGGGTCTGGAAGTTAAACGTATCATCAACGAACCGACAGCGGCAGCGCTGGCATACGGCCTGGATAAAGAAGTCGGCAACCGTACTATCGCGGTTTATGACTTGGGCGGCGGTACGTTCGATATTTCTATCATCGAAATCGACGAAGTTGATGGCGAAAAAACCTTTGAAGTTCTGGCGACCAACGGTGACACCCACCTGGGTGGTGAAGACTTCGATAGCCGCATGATCAACTATCTGGTTGACGAATTTAAGAAAGAGCAAGGTTTCGATCTGCGTAACGATCCGCTGGCAATGCAGCGTCTGAAAGAAGCGGCAGAAAAAGCCAAGATCGAGCTGTCTTCTGCACAGCAGACCGACGTTAACCTGCCGTACATTACGGCTGACGCAACCGGTCCTAAGCACCTGAACATCAAAGTGACTCGTGCGAAACTGGAATCTCTGGTTGAAGAACTGGTGAACCGTTCTCTTGAGCCGCTGAAAGTCGCATTGCAGGATGCTGGTCTGTCCGTTTCTGAAATTCAGGACGTGATTCTGGTTGGTGGTCAGACGCGTATGCCTCTGGTACAGAAGAAAGTCGCTGACTTCTTCGGTAAAGAGCCACGTAAAGACGTGAACCCGGACGAAGCGGTTGCCATCGGTGCTGCGGTTCAGGGCGGTGTGTTGTCTGGTGACGTGAAAGACGTTCTGCTGCTGGACGTAAGCCCGCTGTCTCTGGGTATCGAAACTATGGGCGGCGTGATGACCGCGCTGATCGCTAAGAACACTACGATCCCGACGAAACACAGTCAGGTGTTCTCTACGGCGGAAGACAACCAGTCTGCAGTAACGATTCATGTTCTGCAGGGTGAGCGTAAGCGCGCGCACGACAACAAATCTCTGGGTCAGTTTAACCTGGATGGTATTCAGGCCGCACCGCGCGGTATGCCGCAGATCGAAGTCACTTTCGACATCGATGCCGATGGTATCCTGCACGTTTCCGCGAAAGACAAAAACAGCGGTCGCGAGCAGAAAATCACCATCAAGGCCTCTTCTGGTCTGAACGAAGATGAAATTCAGAAAATGGTACGCGATGCAGAAGCGAATGCTGAAGCTGACCGCAAGTTTGAAGAGCTGGTTCAGGCTCGTAACCAGGGTGATCACCTGCTGCACAGTACGCGTAAGCAACTGGAGGAAGTGGGTGATAAGCTGGCCGCTGATGACAAAACTGCCATTGACGACGCGTTGAAAGCGCTGGAAAGCGCGCTGAAAGGCGAAGACAAAGCAGACATCGAAGCGAAGATTCAGGCGCTGGTTCAGGTTTCCGGCAAGCTGCTGGAAGCGTCTCAGCCACAGCCAGGTGCTGAAGGTGCTGCTGATGATGCCTCTGCTCGTCGTGACGACGATGTCGTTGATGCTGAGTTTGAAGAAGTAAAAGACAAAAAGTAATCGCCCTTGAGCGGGCGCAGTAGCAGCCACAAGGCTATTGCTGGCAATCAGCACGGGCGTCGAGGAAACTCTGCGCCCGTGCACGCATGTTGAGGGGCAGGAAAAGAAATGGCGAAGCAAGATTATTACGAAAGCCTGGGCGTTGCGAAAAGCGCAGATGAGCGCGAAATAAAGAAAGCGTACAAGCGTCTGGCGATGAAGTACCATCCGGATCGTAATCCTGGTGATAGCGAGGCAGAAGCCAAGTTCAAAGAGATCAAAGAAGCCTACGAGATCCTTATCGATTCGCAAAAACGTGCAGCCTACGATCAGTACGGCCATGCGGCGTTTGAGCAAGGCGGTATGGGCGGAGGCGGCGGTGGTTTTGGCGGCGGCGGTGCTGATTTTGGTGATATTTTTGGCGACGTGTTCGGGGACATCTTTGGCGGTGGCCGTCGTCAGCGCGCAAGCCGTGGCTCCGATTTACGCTACAACATGGAGTTGACGCTGGAAGAAGCGGTACGTGGCGTCACCAAAGAGATCCGTATTCCTGCGTTGGAAGAGTGTGATGTGTGCCACGGCAACGGTGCGAAGCCGGGTAGCTCGCCGGTCACCTGTCCAACCTGTCATGGTAACGGTCAGGTGCAGATGCGCCAGGGTTTCTTTACCGTGCAGCAGGCGTGTCCGCACTGTCATGGGCGCGGTAAGATCATTAAAGATCCGTGCGTCAAATGTCACGGTCATGGTCGCGTAGAGAAGAGTAAAACGCTGTCGGTGAAAATTCCGGCGGGTGTGGACACGGGCGATCGTATCCGTTTGTCTGGTGAGGGTGAAGCAGGCGAGCACGGCGCACCGTCAGGTGATTTGTACGTTCAGGTGCAGGTTAAAGCGCACCCGATCTTCCAGCGTGAAGAAAACAATCTGTACTGCGAAGTACCAATCAACTTTGCGATGGCAGCATTAGGCGGCGAGATTGAAGTCCCGACGTTGGATGGTCGTGTGAAGCTGAAAGTGCCTGCGGAAACGCAAACTGGAAAACTGTTCCGCATGCGTGGCAAAGGTGTGAAATCGGTTCGCGGCGGTGCACAGGGCGATCTGCTGTGCCGCGTGGTTGTGGAAACGCCAGTTAATCTGAACGAGCGCCAGAGGCAATTGCTGCAAGAACTCGATGAGAGCTTCGGTGGCCCGTCTGGCGAAAGAAACAGCCCACGCTCGAAAAACTTTTTCGATGGCGTGAAGAAGTTTTTTGACGATTTGACCCGTTAATCGCTTCTCGTAAACGCGTGCTAGAAAAACCGGTGGGGTAAACCCGCCGGTTTTTTTTATGACAGAAATCGTTGTCCGCCACTCCGTGGCCGTCGCTGTGCAACGCTGAAAAACGCTCCCGGCGTTCCTTTCTAAACAGCATTAATGCAATAAATCGTTTTTTACGAATAGTAAGCCAGTTTTAATCTGCTTTTAACGAATGATTGTATTGCGTAATCTTGCCAGCAAGAAAGCGGACGTTTGGTATTGATGTTCGTGCCTGATGGGAGATTAAGTCAATGATAACAATGATTCGCCGCTTTATTCGCTTGGATGTGGCCGCTGGCGTGGTGCTAATGATGGCAACAGTGTTGGCGATCTTACTTGCCAATTGGTCTGTTACTGCTTTGGGCTATCAACAATTCCTGATGATGCCAGTGGAAATACGCTTTGGCGCGCTGGAAATCAATAAGAACCTGCTGCTGTGGATTAATGATGGTTTGATGGCGATTTTTTTCCTGCTGATTGGTTTGGAAGTAAAACGCGAGTTAATCGAAGGTACGTTAGCTAGTCGTCAGCAGGCGATGTTGCCATTGGCTGCTGCGGTAGGTGGAATGGTTTTTCCCGCTTTGTTCTTTCTGCTTTTTAATGCGAATGATGAGGTGACGCGCGTTGGCTGGGCGATTCCCGCTGCGACAGATATCGCGTTTGCCATTGGGGTACTGACGCTATTGGGCAAGCGTGTTCCAGCAGGGTTGAAAGTCTTCCTGCTGGCGCTGGCGATCATTGACGATCTGGGGGCGATCCTGATTATCGCTCTGTTTTATACACAGCAGATTTTCTGGCCTGCGCTGGGGGGGGCGGTGCTGGCAATCGCGGTGCTGGCCTATATGAACCGACAGCAGGTCATGAAAACATCTGCCTATTTGCTGGTGGGGATCGTTTTGTGGGTGTGCATTCTGAAATGTGGCGTTCATGCGACGCTGGCTGGTGTGATCGTTGGATTCTTTATTCCTTTGCGCACGTCAGGCGAGCAGCCTTCTCCGGCAATCACGCTGGAGCATGGCTTACAAACGTGGGTCGCATTTCTGATTATTCCGCTGTTTGCCTTCGCTAATGCAGGCATTGTTTTACAAGGAATTGTGCTGGAAAAACTGTTTTCCCCGTTGAGCCTCGGTATCGCTGCTGGGCTACTGATCGGCAAACCACTGGGCATTACTTTGTTCAGTTGGCTAACCCTTCGGCTGGGCTATGCGCGTCTGCCTGCTGGTGTACACTTTAACCAGATTGCGGCGGTCTCTATGCTGTGTGGTATCGGCTTTACTATGTCGATATTTATTACGCTGCTGGCATTCTCTGGCGGTGATGAGGAGTTGATTACCTACGCCAAGCTGGGGATCTTGCTGGCGTCAGGGCTGGCAGCGCTGCTTGGTTATCTGGCATTGCGCGGGGTGTTGCCCGCGCTGGACAAGGTGATGCAACCGTGCAAGGGTTGATGCGATGCCAGAGGCGCGAAGAGGGGCGGGTATGTCTCATTTGAATTTTAATCATCTCTACTATTTCTGGCAGGTTTATAAGTCTGGCTCCGTTGCTGGTGCGGCAGAAACGCTGTTTTTAACGCCGCAGACCATTACCGGGCAAATCAAATGCCTGGAAGAACGTTTGCAAGGCAAACTTTTCAAGCGCAAAGGGCGAGGGTTGGAACCGACGGAACTGGGGCAGCTTGTTTTTCGCTATGCCGATAGCATGTTCCAGCTCAGCCAGGAAATGTTGGATATTGTGAACTACCGCAAAGAATCGAACCTGCTATTCGACGTTGGCGTAGCAGATGCGTTGTCCAAACGGCTGGTGAGCCGGGTGCTGGAAACGGTCGTGAAGGAACAAGAACATATCCATTTGCGCTGTTTTGAGTCGACGCATGAGATGCTGTTGGAGCAGTTGAGCCAGCATAAGCTGGATATGATCCTGTCGGATTGTCCGGTGGATTCGACACAGCAGGAAGGGCTGTTTTCACTCAAGCTGGGCGAATGTGGCGTGAGCTTTTACTGCAAGCGCCCGTCCCCTGAACTTCCTTTTCCAGCCTGTCTTGAACAACGCAAGTTGCTGATTCCCGGTCGTCGAACCATGCTGGGCCGTAAACTGTTGAATTGGTTTACTGAGCAGAATATTCAGGCAGATATTTTGGGTGAGTTTGATGATGCGGCGCTGATGACGGCATTCGGCATTAATAACGATGCGATTTTCGTTGCGCCATCGCTGTATGCCAATGAAATCTACCAGCAGGGGGATATCGTCGAGATTGGTAGGATCGAGAACATTCAGGATGAGTACTATGTGATTTTTGCGGCTCGAATGATCCAGCATCCCGCGGTGCAGCGCGTCTGTAACGCCGATTTCTCTATGCTTTTCTGTGATAGAGCCGCTGCTCGGTAACAGAATAACAGACGTAAAAAAACCGGCCTGAGCCGGTTTTTTTTAGCAACGACACGCAGATGCGTGATTATTGCATGGCGTTGATGCGCGCAACCAGATTGGATTTATGACGTGCAGCTTTGTTCTTGTGAATCAGACCTTTACCAGCCTGGCGATCCACGATCGGTTGCATGTCATTAAACGCTTTCTGTGCCACTTCTTTATCGCCAGTAGCGATCGCCGCGTATACTTTCTTGATGAAAGTACGCATCATTGAGCGACGGCTTGCGTTATGCTTACGGCGCTTCTCAGATTGTACGGCGCGTTTCTTAGCTGATTTGATATTAGCCAAGGTCCAACTCCCAAATATATTCAATCGAGGACAATTCAAAGGCCGTGGAATATGCTCGTTTAGCCTTCGTTTGTCAATGGATTTGTGCAAATAAGCGTCGTTTGTACGTCGACACTTGTTACGTTGTGATGGCGCAGGATTTTAGCAGCTTCACGCGGTGGAATACAGCCTTTCGCATCATAATTTCATCCTGAATTTGATAAAGCCCTGTCTACTCTCGGTAAAGTTGGATTGTATGGGACATCCACTATCTGGATATTCTGTATATGCGCCTCATTCATCGATGATTCAGCTAAAAAACGTACAAATACTGGCACGATTTATAGGGGGGCTGTAAAAGGCGCGAATCGCGGGTTAACCTTACTCGCTGTACAAGGTATAATCCGCCGATTTCCATAATTTTAACCCTTTGTTCTGGGCCAGCCATGCAGCTAATTCGCGGTATACACAATCTTCGGGCACACCATTACGGCTGTGTGCTCACTATTGGTAATTTTGACGGCGTGCATCTCGGACACCAAATGCTGCTCGAACGACTGAAGCAGGAAGGTCGCGCTCGTGGGCTGCCGGTGATGGTCATGATTTTTGAACCGCAGCCGCTGGAACTTTTTGCTACGGAAAAAGCCCCCGCACGCCTGACGCGTCTGCGTGACAAGGTGAAGTATCTGGCGCAGGCTGGCGTGGACTATTTGCTGTGCGTCAAATTCGACGCGTGTTTTGCCGCCAATGATGCTCAGACATTCGTCTCTTCTCTGCTGGTGAAGAAACTTGGCGTGAAGTTTCTGGTTGTGGGCGATGACTTCCGCTTCGGGGCTGGTCGTCAGGGAGATTTCCTGTTATTACAGAAGGCTGGGCGTGAGTCGGGGTTCGATGTCATCAGCACCAATTCGTTCTGTAATGGCGGCAAACGTGTCAGTAGCACGGCGGTACGTGAAGCGCTCAGTCGTGATGAACTCAAACTGGCAGAAAGCCTGCTGGGCCACCCTTACTGCATTTCCGGGCGCGTAGAACATGGCAAAGAGTTGGGAAGAACCATTGGGTTCCCGACTGCCAACCTGCCATTGAAACGTCAGGTTTCTCCCGTCAGCGGGGTCTATGCCGTCAGCGTTTATGGATTGGGTGAAGAACCACTGCCGGGCGTCGCCAATATTGGTACACGTCCGACCGTAAATGGTGATAGACGCCAGCAACTTGAAGTGCATTTGCTGGACGTGACGATGAATCTCTATGGTCGTCATATTGAAGTCGTACTGCGTAAAAAGATCCGTAATGAACAGCGTTTTGCTTCGCTCGATGCGTTAAAACAGCAAATCGCCGATGATGTGGTGACAGCCCGGACGTTTTTCGGGTTAAAGACACCGGTTTAATTTTTCTAGCGAAACGAAATCGAGAATCTAATGAGTGACTATAAGACTACCCTGAACTTGCCGGAAACAGGGTTCCCGATGCGTGGCGATCTGGCCAAGCGTGAACCTGACATGCTGAAACGTTGGTATGAGCAGGATCTGTACGGGATTATTCGCAATGCGAAGAAGGGAAAGAAGACCTTCATTCTGCACGATGGCCCTCCTTACGCGAACGGCAGCATTCACATTGGTCACTCAGTTAACAAGATTCTGAAAGATATTATTGTTAAATCGAAAGGTCTGTCTGGCTACGATTCCCCTTATGTGCCGGGTTGGGACTGCCACGGTCTGCCGATTGAACTGAAAGTAGAACAGTTGATCGGTAAGCCGGGCGAGAAAGTCAGCGCGGCAGAATTTCGTGCTGAGTGCCGTAAATATGCAGCAGAGCAGATTGTCGGTCAGAAAGCCGACTTTATTCGTCTCGGCGTGCTGGGCGACTGGGATCGTCCTTACCTGACGATGGATTTCAAAACCGAAGCGAACATCATTCGTGCGCTGGGCCGCATTATTGATAACGGTCACCTGCATAAGGGGGCTAAGCCGGTTCACTGGTGTGTGGACTGCGGTTCCTCGCTGGCGGAAGCCGAAGTTGAATATTACGACAAAACCTCCCCGTCCATTGATGTGACGTTTAACGCGACTGATGTGGCGGCGGTATTAGCCAAGTTTGGCGTGCGTAGCGTAGATGGCCCTGTTTCTCTGGTGATCTGGACGACGACGCCGTGGACGTTGCCAGCAAACCGTGCGATCTCGCTGAACGCAGAGTTCGATTATCAACTGGTTCAGATTGACGGCCAGGTACTGATTCTGGCGGCCGATTTGGTTGAAAGCGTCATGAAACGCGTGGGCGTGACTCAGTGGATAGTCCTAGGCGACTGTAAAGGCGCGGATCTTGAGCTGCTGCGTTTCAAACACCCGTTCCTCGGTTTCGACGTACCGGCAATTCTGGGCGAGCACGTGACGCTGGATGCGGGTACAGGTGCAGTACATACCGCTGGTGGTCACGGTCCTGACGACTATGTGATCAGCCAGAAATACAATCTGGAAATCGCCAATCCGGTGGGGCCGAACGGCTGCTACCTGAGCGGTACTTATCCTGAATTGGATGGCAAATTCGTTTTCAAGGCCAACGATCTGATCGTTGAAATCCTGCGTGAAAAAGGCATGTTGCTGCACGTAGAGAAATTACAGCATAGCTACCCGTGCTGCTGGCGTCATAAATCGCCGATCATTTTCCGTGCAACGCCACAATGGTTTGTCAGCATGGATCAGAAAGGCCTGCGTAAGCAGTCGTTGTCTGAAATCAAAGGCGTGCAGTGGATTCCGGATTGGGGTCAGGCGCGTATTGAATCGATGGTCGCCAACCGTCCTGACTGGTGTATCTCCCGTCAGCGTACCTGGGGCGTGCCGATGTCACTCTTTGTTCACAAAGAGACGGAAGCACTGCATCCGCGTACCGCTGAGCTGATTGAAGCGGTGGCAAAACGTGTTGAAGCGGATGGCATTCAGGCATGGTGGGATCTCGATCCGGCCGATGTGCTGGGCGCAGATGCGGATAACTACGTCAAAGTGCCAGACACGCTGGACGTGTGGTTCGATTCTGGATCAACGCACGCGTCCGTGGTGGAGGCTCGCCCTGAATTCGGCGGTCACGCAGCAGATATGTATCTGGAAGGTTCTGACCAGCATCGTGGCTGGTTCATGTCTTCTCTGATGATCTCCACCGCGATTAAAGGCAAAGCGCCTTACCGTCAGGTGTTGACCCACGGTTTCACCGTTGATGGTCAGGGCCGTAAGATGTCCAAGTCTATCGGGAATACCATTAGCCCGCAGGACGTGACGAACAAGTTGGGTGCCGACATTCTGCGTCTGTGGATCGGTTCAACGGATTACTCCGGTGAAATCGCCGTGTCCGATGAGATCCTGAAACGTTCCGCCGATGCCTACCGCCGTATTCGTAACACCGCGCGTTTCTTGCTGGCTAACCTGAATGGGTTCGATCCGCAGAAGGACAGTGTAAAACCGGAAGAGATGGTGGTGCTGGATCGCTGGGCCGTTGGCTGTGCGAAAGCGGCGCAGGATGAGATCCTCGAAGCCTATGAAAGCTACGATTTCCACCGTGTGGTACAGCGCCTGATGCAGTTCTGCTCGATCGAAATGGGCTCGTTCTATCTGGACATCATTAAAGATCGTCAGTACACGGCAAAAAGCGACAGCGTGGCACGCCGTAGCTGCCAGACTGCGCTATACCATATCTCAGAAGCGCTGGTACGCTGGATGGCACCGATTATGTCCTTCACGGCGGATGAAATCTGGAGTTACTTGCCGGGTGAGCGTGTGCAGTACGTGTTTACCGAAGAGTGGTATGACGGCCTGTTTGCGCTGGATGCCTCAGAAACCATGAACGATGCGTTCTGGGCGGATGTCCTGAAAGTACGTAGCGAAGTGAATAAAGCGATCGAACAGGCGCGTAATGACAAGCGTATTGGTGGATCGCTCGAAGCTTCCGTCACGCTGTACGCCGATGCTAATCTGGCGGACAAGCTTAACCAGTTGCAGCAGGAACTGCACTTTGCGCTGTTGACGTCAAAAGCGCGGGTGGAACGTTATGAAAATGCGCCAGATAGCGCACAGGCAACGGAACTCACCGGACTGAAAATTGCCTTAAGTGAGGCAGAAGGGCACAAGTGTCCACGCTGCTGGCATTACGAGACGGATATCGGTAGCAATGCCGAGCATCCTGAAGTGTGTGGTCGCTGTGCGACTAACGTAGGCGGCAATGGCGAAGAGCGTAAATTTGTCTGATGAATAAAATCTGTTCGAGCGGATTGCGCTGGCTCTGGCTGGCGATACTGGTTTTAGTGGTCGATCTTGGCAGCAAACAGTGGATCCTTGCCCACTTTGCGCTGGGTGATACGGTGCCAATTATGCCTTCTCTGAACCTGCATTACGCCCGTAACTATGGCGCAGCGTTCAGCTTCCTGGCGGATAAAGGCGGCTGGCAACGCTGGTTCTTTGCTGGGATTGCGATTGCGATTGTGGTTGCTCTCGTGGTGATGATGTACCGTGGCAGCGTCAAGCAGAAGCTAAATAACATTGCCTATTCGCTGATTATCGGCGGTGCACTGGGCAATCTGTTTGACCGGACATGGCACGGCTTTGTCGTTGATTTCATCGACTTCTATGTTGGTGATTGGCACTTCGCTACGTTTAATTTAGCCGATACCGCGATCTGTATTGGTGCGGCGCTCATTGTGCTGGAAGGGTTTTTCAGTACGCATGATGATACTGATACCGTTAAGCAAAAGGGTCACTGATGTCCGAGACTGTGCAGCACAACAGCGCGCTGCTGGTGCATTTTATTCTGACGCTGGAGGATGGCTCTGCGGCCGAATCCACGCGTGAGCGCGGCAAGCCAGCGCTGTTTCGCCTTGGCGATGGCAGCCTGTCTGAGGCGTTGGAACAACATCTGTTGGGATTAAAGCGCGGCGATAAACGCAAGTTTACGCTGCCGCCGGAGTCGGCCTTTGGGCCGACCAATCCGAACTTGATCCAGTTCTTCCTACGTCGTGATTTTGCCCAGACCGGCGTGCCGGATGTGGGCACCATCATGCTGTTCAGCGGCGTTGCCGGAAATGATATGCCGGGGATTATCCGCGATGTGACCGAAGAGTCCGTCACCGTGGATTTCAACCATCCTTTATCTGGTCAGGCGATTACCTTCGATCTTGAAGTGCTGGATATCGATCCCGTACAACAGGAGGTGACACATGCAGATCCTGCTGGCTAATCCACGCGGTTTTTGTGCCGGTGTCGATCGGGCTATCAGCATTGTGGAACGTGCGCTGGAGCTTTTTGGTACGCCGATCTACGTCCGTCATGAAGTGGTACATAATCGCTATGTGGTTAATGGCTTACGCGAACGCGGCGCGATTTTTATTGAGCAGATCGAAGATGTGCCGGATGGTGCGATTCTGATTTTCTCGGCACATGGCGTTTCGCAAGCGGTACGTAATGAAGCCAAAAATCGTGACCTGACGGTGTTCGATGCGACCTGTCCTCTGGTAACCAAGGTGCATATGGAAGTTGCCAGAGCCAGTAAGAAAGGTGTCGAAGCGATTCTTATCGGGCATGCCGGACACCCTGAAGTTGAAGGGACGATGGGGCAGTACAGCAGTGAAGATGGCGGCATGTATCTGGTGGAGTCCCCTGAGGATGTCTGGCAGCTACAGGTAAAAGATGAAAGTAATCTGTGCTTTATGACGCAAACCACGCTTTCTGTTGATGACACCTATGCGGTGATTGATGCCTTGCGTGAGCGTTTCCCGCAGATTGTCGGCCCGCGTAAAGATGATATCTGCTATGCCACGACCAATCGTCAGGAAGCGGTTCGTCATTTGTCGGATAAGGCGGATGTCGTTTTTGTTGTGGGCTCTAAAAACTCCTCAAACTCCAACCGCCTTGCTGAATTGGCGCAGAGAGCCGGGAAAGCGGCCTATCTGATTGATGCTGCCGAAGATATCCAGGAATCATGGGTAACGGGCGTTGCGCAGGTTGGCGTCACCGCAGGGGCATCGGCCCCGGATATTTTGGTTCAACAGGTGATTCAGCGCCTGAAAGAATTAGGCGGCAAGGTTGCGGTTGAAATGCAAGGGCGTGAAGAAAACATCGTCTTTGAAGTGCCGAAAGAACTGCGTGTTGAAGTGAAACAGATCGATTAGTCTGTTTCTGCGATAGGGCTTCGGCTCTATCGCTGTTATTCCCGTCTCTATCTCCCCTTGTATCCATTCATGAAAATGGTAATGCATAAAAATGAATTTTTATGCGTTATCCCGTATGGTTTATTTCTGACCGTTTTTGCTTATCTTCAAACGCCTTAAGGCTTTTCATCGTTTTCCGACGCGATTCTGCTGGCTGTAGCTAGACAGTTTTGCTGATTTTCTGCGGCTTCAAACAGTATTTTCTAATCTGGCGGTAAATCCGCTGGCGATAGTGCGCAGCGCCCGTTAACCTGATGTTATTTTTATGTCGTCAGGATCAAAAAGAGAGAGACATTATGAAAGATTCATCCATCCGTATTGCGGTGGTCGGTGCGGGCGGCCGTATGGGGCGTCAGCTAATTCAGGCTGTTGAGCAAATGGACGGTGTGGTACTGGGCGCGGCACTCGAACGTTCTGGCTCGTCCCTGATCGGAAGCGATGCTGGTGAGCTGGCGGGGCTGGGTAAAAACGGTATCACCGTGAATGAAAGCCTGGATGCCGTGCAGAATGATTTCGATATTTTGATCGACTTCACCCGACCGGAAGGTACGCTCGCGCATCTGGCATTTTGTCGCCAGCACCGTAAGGGCATGATTATTGGGACGACCGGCTTTGATGACGCAGGCAAGGCGGCGATTAAGCAGGCTGCACAGGATATCGGGATTGTGTTTGCGGCGAACTTCAGCGTTGGCGTCAACGTCATGCTGAAACTGCTGGAAAAAGCCGCCAAGGTCATGGGCGACTATACTGATATCGAAATCATTGAAGCACATCACCGCCACAAAGTGGATGCGCCGTCTGGTACCGCGCTGGCGATGGGCGAAGCGATTGCCGATGCGCTGGGACGCGATCTAAAGTCTTGTGCAGTGTACGCGCGTGAAGGCCATACCGGTGAGCGCGATCCAAAAAGCATTGGCTTTGCTACCGTGCGGGCTGGCGATATTGTCGGTGAACATACGGCGATGTTTGCTGATATTGGCGAGCGGGTTGAGATTACCCACAAGGCATCCAGTCGGATGACGTTTGCTAATGGTGCAGTAAGAGCGGCTATCTGGATTAATTCTAAGGAAGATGGTCTTTTTGATATGAGAGATGTGCTTTCTTTAGATGATTTGTAGTATTTTATTTTTATAACAAAAATATATCTATATGAAAAAGGTGGGCTTTTTTGTGTTCGCCTTTATTTTTTCATTTTTGGTTTGTTTTTGTTGTTATCACCGGTTTTTATGTGTGTTTTATTCTCTTTTTTCGTGATGGTTTACCTTCCTTACTTCCTAAATGTCCTTTATTGGTTATTTGTCGCCCTTATTTTAACAAAATTGTCTCGCAACCGTTTACTTGTCTGAGTTGATACGGCTTTTTACGTCAGTGGGCGGTTATTTATTTCGGAAAGCATAAAAATAAGAGAAAAAAAGCGGTTTGGGTAGACAATCGGGAAGACCATCATTAAAATGCGCCCAATTTGCCAAAAATTGGCCTTACAGGTAGTTTTTGCATTGATTTAGTGGCTCGAATCTGAATTAATATGCAAATAACGTGATTGTTTATTCCTTGGAGGGTGTTTTGATTAAGTCAGCGCTATTGGTTCTGGAAGACGGAACCCAATTCCACGGTCGGGCCATTGGGGCAGAAGGATTGGCAGTGGGGGAAGTGGTCTTCAATACGTCGATGACCGGTTATCAAGAAATCCTTACTGATCCTTCCTATTCCCGCCAGATTGTCACTCTCACTTATCCCCATATCGGTAATGTTGGCGCCAATGCCAACGATGAAGAATCCCCATCTGTACAGGCTCAAGGTCTGGTTATTCGCGATTTACCTCTGATTGCCAGCAACTACCGTAGTGAAGAAAGCCTCTCTGAATACCTCAAACGCAACAACATCGTCGCCATCGCTGACATCGATACCCGTAAACTAACCCGTCTGCTGCGTGAAAAAGGCGCACAGAATGGCTGCATCATCGCGGGCGATGCACCGGATGCCGTTGTCGCCTTGGCGAAAGCGAAAGCTTTCCCAGGGTTGAAAGGGATGGATCTGGCCAAAGAAGTGACGACGGCAGAAAGCTATAGCTGGTTACAGGGAAGCTGGACGCTGGAAGGTGAATTGCCTGCGGCGAAAAACGAAAGCGACCTGCCTTACCACGTGGTGGCTTATGACTACGGTGTGAAACGCAACATTCTGCGTATGCTGGTGGATCGCGGCTGTCGCCTGACGGTCGTTCCAGCGCAGACACCTGCTGAGGACGTACTGAAGCTTAATCCAGACGGTATTTTCCTCTCTAACGGCCCGGGTGACCCGGAACCGTGTGACTACGCAATTCGCGCGATCAAAACCTTCCTGGAAACGGATATTCCGGTATTCGGTATCTGTCTGGGTCACCAACTGCTGGCATTGGCGAGCGGTGCGAAGACCATCAAAATGAAGCTGGGTCACCACGGTGGCAACCATCCGGTAAAAGATCTGGATAACGACTGTGTGATGATCACCGCACAGAACCACGGCTTTGCGGTGGATGAAGCTAATCTGCCTGACACACTGCGCGTCACGCATAAATCCTTGTTTGACCACACGGTTCAGGGAATTCACCGTACTGACAAACCGGCGTTCAGCTTCCAGGGGCACCCAGAAGCCAGCCCTGGCCCGCATGATGCCGCGCCGCTGTTCGACCACTTTATTGACTTGATTCAGACTTACCGTTCTTCAGCTAAATAATCAGGAGCGAGAAAATGCCAAAACGTACAGATATTAAAAGCATCCTGATTCTGGGCGCAGGCCCGATTGTCATCGGCCAGGCGTGTGAGTTTGACTACTCGGGTGCACAGGCGTGTAAAGCGCTGCGTGAAGAGGGTTACCGCGTTATTCTGGTGAACTCCAACCCAGCAACCATCATGACCGACCCGGAAATGGCCGATGCAACTTACATCGAGCCGATTCACTGGGAAGTGGTGCGTAAAATCATTGAAAAAGAGCGTCCAGATGCGGTACTGCCGACGATGGGTGGCCAGACCGCGCTGAACTGTGCGCTGGAGCTGGAACGTCAGGGCGTGCTGGCCGAATTCGGTGTCACCATGATTGGTGCAACGGCGGATGCGATTGATAAAGCAGAAGATCGCCGCCGTTTCGACGTCGCGATGAAAAAAATCGGTCTGGATACCGCACGTTCCGGTATTGCACACAATATGGAAGAAGCGCTGGCTGTAGCGGCTGACGTTGGCTTCCCGTGCATTATCCGTCCTTCCTTTACGATGGGCGGCACCGGTGGCGGTATCGCTTATAACCGTGAAGAGTTCGAAGAGATCTGTGAACGCGGACTGGATCTTTCGCCAACCAAAGAGCTGTTGATCGATGAATCACTGATCGGTTGGAAAGAGTATGAGATGGAAGTGGTGCGTGATAAGAACGACAACTGCATCATCGTCTGCTCCATCGAAAACTTTGATGCGATGGGCATCCACACCGGTGACTCCATCACCGTTGCGCCAGCGCAAACGCTGACCGATAAAGAATATCAAATCATGCGTAACGCCTCGATGGCGGTACTGCGTGAAATCGGCGTAGAAACAGGCGGTTCTAACGTTCAGTTCTCGGTAAACCCGAAAACCGGTCGCCTGATCGTTATCGAAATGAACCCGCGCGTATCACGTTCTTCCGCGCTGGCCTCTAAAGCGACGGGCTTCCCGATTGCGAAAATTGCCGCCAAACTGGCGGTAGGTTATACGCTCGATGAGTTGATGAACGACATCACTGGTGGCCGTACGCCAGCGTCCTTCGAACCCGCTATCGACTACGTTGTCACCAAGATCCCACGTTTCAACTTCGAGAAATTCGCGGGTGCCAACGACCGTCTGACCACACAGATGAAATCTGTCGGTGAAGTGATGGCGATTGGTCGCACACAGCAAGAATCTTTGCAAAAAGCACTGCGTGGTCTGGAAGTGGGCGCAACGGGCTTCGATCCGAAAGTTGATTTGGATGACCCTGAAGCGCTGACCAAGATCCGCCGCGAGCTGAAAGATGCTGGTGCCGAGCGTATCTGGTACATCGCGGATGCCTTCCGCGCCGGGATGTCCGTAGATGGCGTGTTTAACCTGACCAACGTCGATCGTTGGTTCCTGGTGCAGATTGAAGAGCTGGTGCGTTTGGAAGAACAGGTTGCAGAGAAAGGTATCACTGCGTTGGATGCCGATTTCCTACGCATGCTGAAGCGTAAAGGCTTTGCCGATGCGCGTCTGGCGAAACTGGCTGGCGTGGCGGAAAGCGAAATTCGCAAGCTGCGCGATAAATTTGATCTTCACCCAGTTTATAAGCGCGTCGATACCTGTGCGGCGGAATTCTCGACCGATACGGCGTATATGTACTCCACGTATGAAGAAGAGTGTGAAGCCAACCCGACTCAGGATCGTGACAAAATCATGGTGCTGGGTGGTGGGCCGAACCGCATCGGTCAGGGGATCGAGTTTGACTACTGCTGCGTCCATGCCTCGCTGGCGCTGCGCGAAGATGGTTATGAAACCATCATGGTCAACTGTAACCCTGAAACCGTTTCAACAGACTACGATACGTCTGACCGCCTGTACTTTGAGCCGGTAACGTTTGAAGATGTACTGGAAATTGTCCGTATCGAGAAGCCAAAAGGCGTTATCGTGCAGTACGGTGGCCAGACGCCACTGAAACTGGCGCGTGCGCTGGAAGCCGCTGGTGTGCCGGTTATCGGCACCAGCCCGGACGCGATTGACCGTGCAGAAGACCGCGAGCGTTTCCAACAGGCAGTGAATCGTCTGGGGCTGAAGCAACCGGCTAATGCCACGGTAGCGACGATTGAGCAGGCAGTAGAAAAAGCGCGTGGCATTGGCTACCCGCTGGTTGTCCGTCCTTCTTATGTTCTGGGCGGTCGAGCGATGGAAATCGTGTATGACGAAATCGACCTTAAGCGCTACTTCCAAAACGCAGTTAGCGTGTCCAACGATGCGCCAGTTCTGTTAGACCGTTTCCTTGACGATGCTATCGAAGTCGACGTTGATGCCATTTGCGACGGTGAGCGTGTACTGATTGGCGGCATTATGGAACACATCGAGCAGGCTGGGGTTCACTCTGGTGACTCGGCTTGTTCACTGCCTGCTTACACGCTGAGCAAAGAAATTCAGGACGTGATGCGCCAGCAGGTTGAAAAACTGGCATTTGAACTGTGTGTTCGTGGCCTGATGAACGTGCAGTTCGCGGTGAAGAATAATGAAGTTTATCTGATTGAAGTGAACCCGCGTGCAGCGCGTACCGTACCGTTTGTCTCGAAAGCGACTGGTGTTCCGTTGGCGAAAGTCGCGGCACGCGTGATGGCAGGTAAAACGCTGGCTGAGCAGGGCGTTACCAAAGAAATTATCCCGCCGTACTACTCGGTAAAAGAGGTGGTACTGCCGTTCAACAAATTCCCTGGCGTTGACCCGATTCTGGGGCCAGAAATGCGTTCGACCGGTGAAGTGATGGGCGTTGGCCGCACGTTTGCTGAAGCGTTTGCCAAGGCGATGCTGGGCAGCAATTCGCACATGAAGAAAACTGGACGAGCGCTGTTGTCGGTACGTGAAGGCGATAAAGCTCGGGTGGTGGATCTGGCGGCCAAGCTGCTGAAACACGGTTTTGAGCTGGATGCGACGCACGGCACGGCGATTGAACTGGGTGAGGCTGGCATTAATCCGCGTCTGGTGAACAAGGTGCATGAAGGTCGTCCGCACATTCAGGACCGCATCAAGAACGGCGAGTACACTTACATCGTTAACACCACCGCAGGGCGTCAGGCGATTGAAGACTCTAAGCTGATTCGCCGTAGCGCGCTGCAATACAAGGTGCACTACGACACGACGCTGAACGGCGGTTTCGCTACCGCGATGTCGTTGACGGCCGATCCGACGGAGAAAGTCACCTCCGTGCAGGAAATGCATGCGATGATCAAAGGCTGATAGACCGACTTCGGTAGGTTGTAAGCTGATAATAAAAGCCAGCGTTGGTAACAGCGCTGGCTTTTTTAATGGGAGCGTTTTGAGTTTTAACCCAATGCCACTTTGATGCCCAGCGCGATCAGCACCGTGCCCAGCAGTTTATCGACCAGTTTTTGCACTTTAGCCAACCCGCGCCGTACCGGTTCGCTTTGGAAAAGTACCACCAACAGCGGCCACCAGACGACAGAGAGCCCCCAGATAATCATGGCATACCACAGCTTTTCACCGATGCCGGAGTGAATATTAAGAACCTGGGTGAACATTGCCAGAAAGAATAGTGTGGCCTTCGGGTTAAGCAAGTTGCAGAGATAACCTTGCAGGAACGCTTTTTTCAGGCTGACGCTTTGCTGCACCAGGTTTGATACGTCCATTTTACTTCCGCCGCGCGTGAATAGTGCCTGAATACCGATCCAGATTAGGTAGGCGGCGCCCGCATATTTCAGTACATTAAACAGCCACGGGGTGGTGGTGATAACGACGGCTAGCCCGGCGACACAGTACGTCATGTGGGTTGCCACGCCGCAGATTACGCCAATGGCCGTCATCATTGCGGCAGCGCGGGGATAGCGCGCGGCATTCCTGATGACGAGAAAAAAATCGGGGCCGGGAGAGAGCATCCCCAGCGTGGCGATCGTCGCGACAAACAGTGATGTTTCTAACATGGTCATTCCAGACGGTGAAAAAAGAGAGAGGCCGAGGGAATCATAGCGCCAGAATAATGAATTCGCATCACACTTATTGGTTATTCGGCGGTGATATGTTAACAATTATCCTTTCATTTTTTGTGGTTAATTTTAGGGGCAGGTTGAGAGAACAACATGGTCAGTGAACGTGAGAACCGTGAACTATTAAGTAGTGAAAAACAATTATGTGGCGAAAAACGGATGAGTGAAGCGCCACAGCAGCGGGAAATAACCCGATTGTGCATCCAGTGCGCACTGCTGCTATTGCAGCATGGTGCAGAAAGTATGGTCGTGGAGCAACTGTCTTCAAGGTTGGGTATGGCACTGGGGGCCGATAGCGTTGAGAGTTCAATCTCGGCAAATTCGATTGTCCTGACCACCATCATGCAAGGGCATTGCCTGACGTCAACGCGGAAGAATGTGGATCGCGGCATTAACATGCACGTTGTTATTGAGGTGCAGCATGCGGTGATCATGGCTGAGCATAAACTGCTGGACGTGGCGGGCGTGGAAAAGCGTTTGGGACATATTAAGCCACTGCGCTATCCGCGTTGGCTGATGGTTTCCGTTGTGGCGCTCTCCTGCGGCTGCTTCAGCCGTTTGAACGGCGGTGGGTGGGATGCCTTTATTGTCACGCTGATTGCCAGCGGTCTGGCGATGTATGTCCGTCAGATCTTTACGGCACGACATCTGAATCCGCTAATCAATTTCTGTATTACGGCGTTTGTCGCCACGTCGGCGTCAGGGTTGCTGATGCGCTTGCCAGCTTTTTCTCAGACCTCGACGGTGGCGATGGCGGCGAGTGTGCTGCTGTTGGTTCCTGGCTTTCCCTTGATCAACGCCGTGGCGGATATGTTTAAAGGGCACGTAAATACCGGTCTGGCACGCTGGACGGTGGCGAGTTTATTGACGCTGGCAACCTGTATTGGTGTGGTGATGGCGATGTCGCTGTGGGGGTTACGCGGATGGGCTTAAGTTTACTTTGGGCGTTCTTGCAGGATATGTTGCTGGCTGCGGTTCCCGCGTTGGGGTTTGCGATGGTCTTCAACGTGCCACTGAAAGTGTTGCCTTACTGCGCACTGTTGGGCGGCGTCGGGCATGGCATTCGGTTTCTGGCGATACACTTTGGCATGAATATCGAATGGGCATCGTTTCTGGCGGCGATCCTGATTGGCATCACCGGCATTCGCTGGTCACGCTGGCTGCTGGCGCATCCGAAAGTCTTCACTGTGGCTGCCGTTATTCCGATGTTTCCCGGTATTTCTGCCTACACGGCGATGATTTCGGTGGTGGAGATTTCGCACCTTGGCTACAGCGAAGCGCTGATGAGCGTCATGATGACCAATTTCCTAAAGGCCAGTTTTATTGTCGGTGCGCTCTCTATCGGCCTGTCTTTACCGGGGATCTGGCTCTACCGTAAACGGCCTGGGGTTTAAAACTCTTATATTACATTTCCGTCGAGTCTTGATATCGACGAGCGAAAGGGCTTTCCGTATAGTGTCAGCAATTTTCTGACCTACAGGGTTTTTTCACCATGGTTATTAGTTTGATTGCTGCACTGGCAGTGGATCGCGTAATCGGTATGGAAAACGCGATGCCGTGGCATTTGCCCGCCGATCTGGCATGGTTTAAGCGTAATACGCTTAATAAGCCGATTATTATGGGGCGTAATACTTTCCGTTCTATCGGTCAGCCGCTGCCTGGCCGGCTGAATGTGGTCGTCAGTAATCATCCCGGTGATGACGATCGCGTGACCTGGGTCTCGTCGCTGGACGCTGCGCTGGCGGCGGCGGGTGAGGTTGAGGAAGTGATGGTGATTGGCGGCGGTAGCATTTATCAACAGATGCTGCCGCAGGCTAACCGTCTTTATCTGACGCATATTGATGCCGAAGTGGAAGGCGACACGCATTTCCCTGATTACGAGCCGGATGAATGGCAGTCTGTCTTCAGCGAATTCCATGATGCTGATGAGCGCAATTCACACAGTTACTGCTTTGAAATTCTGGAACGCCGCTAAGGGCATTTTTCTGCGATAACGTTCCATCGGTAATACGATGAAGACTCAAACCCGCCTCGCAGCGGGTTTTTTCATTCACATTTCCGTCATCTGCCATCGTTAGTATAAAACAAGTCATTGTTCGCGTAGTGAAATTGAAGTATCGCTAAATCGAAGTGTAGATAGGTCGAGGTGCGATTAAGTTGAAATACACGTAAACCGCTGTGTTTGATATGAAGGAGATAGTGCGTATGACGAATAGAAGCAGCAATCTGAATACTGACCGTTTGAGCGATCCACGCCGCCGCGAATTGCCGACAGGTGGCGTAGAACCCGTTGGCCTGGCTGGGTTTCTTGGTGGCGGTATCTGGTCGATTCCCGCCGAGGCGTTAGCCGTGCCATCATCCAAAAAAATTCAGTCTGGGACGACTTTCCCCTTTCTATGACGATGACACGGCTAGTAATGGAATGGCGACACCAGTGTATTACTCACCTATTTCAGAGAGTAATATCACCAGAGAGTTCGGTATTGGATGAGAGTGACGGTTGCGTAAAGTAGCGCTTATCGTCCCAACGCAGCATAGTCATTTCTCCCCCCCAACAGCACCCGGTATCCAGCGCATAAATGTTTTCCGGCGTGCCTTTCCCTTCCAATGATGCCCAATGGCCGAACACAATAGCGTATTCCCCAGCGATTTGACTTGGTAGATCAAACCATGGTTTTAGCAGGGAAGGTGCCTGACCCGGTGGCTCTTTACACAGCATATCCAACTGCCCGCCAGAGAAGCAGTAGCGCATACGGGTAAAAACATTGGTGCTAAAGCGTAGACGTGCCAGACCGCTGATCTCTGGACTCCAGTGGTTCGGCATATCGCCATACATGGCATCAAGGAAAAGCGGATAGCTGTCGCTACTCAGGATCGATTCAACTTCGCGTGCGCACATCAGTGCTGTCGGCAGATCCCACTGTGGTGTGATGCCCGCGTGCGCCATAACCAGCTTCAGATCGTCATCAACCTGTAAGATCGGCTGACGGCGTAGCCAGTTGATTAGCTCATCTGAGTCTGGTGCGGTGAGGAGATCGTTGAGACGATCTTTCGGCTTGTTACGGCTGATACCCGCATAAACGGCCAGCAGGTGCAGATCGTGATTGCCAAGCACCATACGGACAGATGAACCGAGGGAACGAACGAAGCGCAGAACCTGAAGCGAATCCGGCCCGCGTGCGACTAAATCACCGGTTAGCCAGAGCGTATCCTGCTCAGGATTAAAGGAAACTTGCGCTAATAACGCTTTGAGTTCAACTAAACAGCCGTGAACATCACCAACTAAATAGGTAGACATAATTAATGTATCAGTGAAGGTATAGCCAGACGGAAGACGGAGATTGGAACCTGAAATGCCTTACCCTGATGGTCAATCATATGGTAATGGCCTTCCATTGTGCCGAGAGGCGTTTCCATGACGGCACCGCTGGTATATTGAAATTCGCTGCCAGGTTGGATAATCGGCTGTTCGCCGACTACGCCTTCCCCCTGAACTTCGGTCTGCCGGCCGTTACCGTTAGTGATTAGCCAATAACGCCCCAGAAGCTGGATTTCATGACGCCCCAGATTGCGAACCGTAATCGTGTAAGCAAACACGAAACGTTCTTCATCAGGCTCCGATTGTGATTCCACGTAGAAGCTCTGAACCTGTACACAAACACGGGGCGCATTAATCATGATGAACTCCAGTTATTCCTGTTTTGCCGGGTGCTCGCTTAACCAGTTCGCCAACCGGCAATATTGCTCAACGGTCACATTCTCTGCACGGCTGGTGACATTGATACCCAGTTCGGTGAGCGTTTCTGGGGTGAACAGATTACCGAGGCTGTTACGCAGAGTCTTGCGGCGCTGATTAAACGCTTCCGTTGTGATGCGACTCAGCACGCGAATATCACTGACCGGATAAGGGATCACGGCATGAGGCACGAGTCGCACTACGGCAGAATCGACTTTAGGCGCGGGCTTGAATGCTTCCGGTGGCACTTCAAGCACCGGGATTATCTGACAATAATACTGTGCCATAACGCTCAGACGTCCAAAGGCTTTGCTGTTCGGCCCCGCCACCAAACGGTTAACCACTTCTTTCTGCAACATAAAGTGCATGTCGCGGATAGATTGAGTATAGGTGAACAAATGAAACATCAGCGGTGTGGAAATATTATACGGCAGGTTGCCAAAAACACGCAGCGGTTGCCCAGCCTGTTCAGCCAGCGCGGCGAAATCGATCGTCATGGCGTCTTGCTGAATAATCGTCAGCTTATCTTTCAGCGTCGGATGCTTTTCCAACCGTGCCGCCAGATCCCTGTCCAATTCAATGACGGTAAAACGATCCATTCTGTCGCCGATCGGAGCCGTCAACGCGCCAAGGCCCGGGCCGATCTCTACTACAGCCTGACCAGGTTGAGGATGGATCGCCGAAACGATGCTATCGATCACGAAATGATCGTTTAAAAAGTTTTGCCCAAAACGTTTACGGGCGAAGTGACCTTGGTGTACGCGATTATTCATTACTATTCTTTATCATTTTAATGGCAAGATTTAATGCCGTGATGAAGCTGCCGGGGTCAGCGTTACCGGTTGCGGCCAGCTCTAGTGCTGTACCGTGATCGACCGATGTGCGGATAAACGGTAGCCCCAGTGTGATATTAACAGCGCGCCCGAAACCCTGATATTTCAGAACCGGGAGCCCTTGATCGTGATACATCGCCAAAACGGCGTCAGCGTGTTGCAGATACTTTGGTTGGAAAAGCGTGTCGGCAGGCAACGGCCCAATCAGCGTGATGCCCTGTTGCCGCAGTTCGTCCAGTGCCGGATTAATCACATCCAGCTCTTCACGGCCCATATGACCGCCTTCACCCGCGTGAGGATTCAGTCCACAGACATAAATCTGCGGTTGAGTGATACCGAATTTTTTCTGCAAATCATGATGTAAGATCGTGATGACTTCATGCAGACTCTGGCGGGTAATGGCCGCAGAAATGGCAGCGAGCGGTAAGTGTGTGGTTGCTAAGGCAACGCGTAACTCTTCTGTCGCCAGCATCATGACGACGCGGTCACAGTTGCTGCGATCGGCGAAAAATTCAGTGTGCCCGCTGAAGGGGACACCAGCATCGTTGATAATGCCTTTATGCACCGGGCCGGTAATCAGCGCCGCGAATTCACCGTTCAGGCAACCATCACACGCACGGGCTAACGTCTCAACGACGTAAGCGCTGTTGGCCACATTCAGTTGGCCTGCAATGACGGTTGCTGGTGTGGCGATCGGTAGGACGGTGAGGCTACCTGCCCGCTGTGGCTGTGCGGGCTGGCCGGGTTGATAGTCACGCAGCGTCAGCGGCATAGATAGCTGCAATGCGCGAGTGAATAACAACTCAGGATCGGCGCAGCAAACGAGCTCTACAGGCCAGTCCTGCTGCGCCAGAGCAATCACCAGATCGGGGCCAATCCCGGCGGGTTCGCCGGGGGTGATCACAACGCGTGGCGTATTGCTCTCAGTCTGCATTAGTGAGTGGCACCATTAATCACTTTGACATAGGCCGCTGCGCGCTGCTCCTGCATCCAGGTTTGCGCTTCTTCAGCGAATTTACGATTAAAGATCATACGGTACGCTTGCTCTTTTTGCGCCGCGTCAGTTTTATCAACCTGACGGGTGTCCAGCAACTGGATCAGGTGCCAGCCAAAAGAGGAGTGAACCGGTTGACTGATTTCGCCTTTCTTCAGTTTCAGCAACGCATCGCGGAAGGCCGGATCGTACATATCTGGAGAAGCCCAGCCAAGGTCGCCGCCCTGATTGGCCGATCCCGGATCCTGAGAGAGCAGTTTGGCCTGTGCCGCGAAATCGGTGCTGCCGTTTTTGATCTGCTGTGCAACGTCGGCCAGCTTGGCTTGCGCCTGGCTGTCCGTCATCACGACAGAAGGTTTGATCAAAATATGGCGAGCATGGGTTTCGGTTACCGACACACTTTTGTTACCACCGCGGATGTCGTTCACCTTCAGAATGTGGAAGCCCACACCAGAACGGATCGGACCGACGACTTGGCCTTTCTGTGCCTGTGTTAAGCGTTCAGCAAACAGCGTTGGGATCTCCTGCAACTTGCCCCAGCCCATTTGGCCGCCTTTCAGCGCCTGAGAATCCGATGAATAGGTGATGGCCAGCTTACCGAAATCCGCCCCTTCACTGATTTGCTTCACCAGCGAGGTGGCCAGATTTTCCGCTTCATCAACCTGCTGCTGAGTCGGGTTTTCCTGTAATGGAATCAGGATGTGGCTCAGATTCAGCTCATCATTTTCGCCGGTCTGGTTAGCAATCTGCTTCGCCAGCGTATCGACTTCCTGTGGCAGGACGGTTACGCGACGGCGAACTTCGTTGTTACGCACTTCCGAAATCAGCATCTCTTTACGAATCTGGTTACGGTAGGTGTTGTAGTTCAGACCTTCATAAGCCAACTGACTCTTTAACTGATCTAGAGACATCCGGTTCTGAGCGGCAATATTAGTGATTGCCTGATCCAACTGCTCATCCGTCACCTGAATACCCATTTTTTGCGCCATTTGCAGGATGATGTTATCCATGATCAGGCGGTCGGTAATCTGATGACGTAACGTGGCATCATCGGGTAACTGTTGCCCGGCCTGTTGGGCGTTCAGTTTGACCGATTGCAAAAGACTGTTTACATCACTTTCCAGTACGACGCTGTTATCGACGACTGCTGCGACTTTATCAACCACCTGTGGTGCTGCGAACGCGGTAGAGGCACTCAGTGCCAATCCGAGAATAAGCGTTCTCCAGTTCTTCATACCTTTCCCATTATTTCATCCGCAAGGCGGGTTAAAAGTTTCAACGTTTCAGTGAGACAGCCTGTTTGTTACTAACACTCTGGATGACATCAGAATGCGCGCTGGTAAGGCAAAATGCCTGAACGCAGCATTTTGTCGGAACCCAGACTGTAATTGCTGCTTAAACCACGTAATTCAATATTAAATGACACTTTGTTGTCGTATTCGCTGCTACGGCTAGCGCTGTTCCAGTCGGTAATTTTACGTTCATAGCCGACGCTCACAGCCCAGCAGCAGGTGTTGTACTGTAAGCCAATGAGTTGGTTTGCTGGCTGATTGGCCTTGGTGTCGTAATAATAAGCACCCACAACCGCCCAACGCTCTACGATCGGCCAACTCGCGGTGATACCAACCTGTGAAATACCTTGCTGGAAGCCAGGGTTCGTAACATTAGGGATCATGTCGCGAATATATTCAGGGCTGGCGTAACGGTAGTTTAACTGTACCAAACGTTCCGCATCGCGACGGTATTCTAGCACGGCATCGCCCAGTGCAACTTCGTTCAGGCGATTGTCATACTGCAGACCACCACGAACCCCCCAACTGTCATTGATCTTCAGGAAGGAGTCACCAGCCCACACCTGGCTGCCGTTGTTATCACTCTTATCGAGTGACGTACTGCGGTCACCGGTACGCGGGCGATCGAAGTAATAAATTTGACCAATAGAAGCGTTAAAACGTTCAACCAACGCATCATCATAAATTCGCGTGGTGACACCAGTCACAAGCTGATTCGCGGACGCGATACGATCCAGGCCGCTGTAGCTGCGATCGCGGAACAGGCCGGAATAGTCGGTCTGCATGAGTGTGGAGTCATAGCTATGGATACTGCTCTGATCGCGATAGGGCACGTACAGATATTGCGCACGAGGTTCCAGCGTCTGGGTATAAGCCTGCGACCAGTCCATTTCGCGTTCAAAGACCATCTTGCCGTCGACTTTATATTGCGGCATCACCCGATTCACCGAGTCTTTCAGTGCATCTTTGGTACTTTGGTCAATGTTTGGCGTCGAGGAAGTACGGTAACGTTCCAGATTATCCTGCTGGTAGTGCGTCGCTAATAGCTTAGCTTCGGTATTCAGGCTGGCCCAGCGGTTTGCCAGCGGGAGATTTAGCGTTGGCTCAACGTGCAGACGCGTGGCTTCTGGCCGGTTGTCGTTGACGTTGGTAAATTTTACCGCCTGACCATAAAGATGCATATCAACCGGGCCGATATCATTCTGGTAGTAATTGATATCAAGCTGTGGTTCTGCGCGGTAGACATCACGACTGGTCGCGTTGGAAAAGACCTGAAACTGTTTGGTGGACAGTGTGGTGTTCCAGTTTTGGTTCGCATAACCTGCACTGAGTTTTTGGGTAACGTAGCCGTCAGTGGTTGAGCCGTAATGCGAATCCAGATCGGTAAAGTAGCGATCGTCGCTGACTTTTGTATAGTCTGCGTTAAAACGCCACACCTGATCCATCACGCCGCTGTGGCCCCAGTGGAGCAGCCAGCGCGTATCATTATCGTCCTGCGGTGCGCTTTTGGCGTATTCACGGTCGCTGGGTAGCCAATCGAACTGAATAACACCGAGGCCCGGCGTGGCCAGGTAGCGGAATTCGTTCTGCCACTGCATGCCGCGTTTGGTTTGCAGATGCGGTGTGATGGTGGCGTCAAAATTAGGGGCAATATTCCAGTAATAGGGTGTCAGCAGTTCAAAGCCATTGCTGCTACCATATTTTGCATTGGGGATCAGGAAGCCTGAGCGTCGTTTATCACCGATAGGAAGTTGTAAATACGGACTGTAGAACACAGGTACGCCACCAATCTTGAAACGCGCGTTCCAGATTTCAGCAACCTGTTCTTCTCTGTCTTGAATTACTTCCGAACCGACGACACTCCAGCTATTATCTCCCGGCAGGCAGGAAGTGAAAGAGCCGTTTTCCAGAATGGTGTAGCGATTGCTGTCACGCATTTTCATTTTGTCGGCGGAACCACGCCCTTGACGACCCACCATCTGATAGTCGCCTTCATAGACGTCGGTATCTTTGGTGTTCAGGTTGGCCCAGGCTTTAGGGCCTTTGAGGATGACCTGATTGTCGTCGTAGTGGACATTCCCCGTCGCGGTAATGGTGCGCGTAGGTATGCTGCTCTGCGTTGCTGGGTCCAGTTGGTTCAGCTCCACCTGCTCGGCAGTCATGATGCTGTTGCCCTGCTGGATATTAACATTGCCGATGAATTTGGCGTTGTTGGGATAATTGGCTTCGGTTTTGTCGGCCTGAATATTGACCGGCAACTGATTGGGATCGCCTGTTACCAGCGGCCTGTTGTACGTGGGTACACCCAGCATGCACTGTTCAGCGAGATCGGCCAGCGCGTGCTGGCTGTAAAGCGCCGACCAAACCAGAGTGGCCAGCAGAGTTGGGAAACTTTTTTTCATACGTGTTATCAGGTGTTCCGTCATCAGGGGCATCATGTCGGCAAACGGTCAGAGACTATATCACTCGTTAGCGTTGCGCCAGTGTTAAATCCCCACCGCTTATATACGCACCGCCGTTAGGTGCAAAGATAAATGACAGGTATGATAAAGCAATTTTTGGCTGACGGCATGAGGATTTGAGGAGTATATGCGGTATTGGGGAAAGTTGCTGGGGTTGGCGCTGGGAATTGCCTCGAGCGTTGGCATCTGGGGAGTGATCATGGGCTTACTGATGGGGCATTGGATTGACAGAGTCCAGGCATCGCGTCGCCGTGATTATTTCTCCGCTCAGTCTACCCGTCAGTCACTGTTCTTTCTCACAACCTTTCAGGCGATGGGGCATCTGACCAAATCCAAAGGTCGGGTGACGGAAGCTGACATCAAGATCGCGACCAAAATGATGGATCGCCTTGAGCTGTTTGGTGAGGCTAGAACTGCTGCCCAACGGGCTTTCCGCGAGGGAAAGGCCGGCCATTTCCCTTTGCGAATAAAATTGCGCAAGCTGCGGGATGCCTGTCTGGGGCGTTTTGATTTAATTAAGATGTTTCTGGAAATTCAGCTTCAGGTCGCGTTTGTCGATGGTGTTCTACACCCAAATGAGCGCCGTGTGCTGTATGTGATTGCGGATGAACTGGGCGTGACGCGTGAGCAGTTTGAGTTCTTTTTGCGAAATATGGAAAGCCCCACAGGGCAGCAGTCTCGGCAAAACCAGTCGCGACAGAATGGCAAATCACATCAGCGGCGCAGCAGTAGTTATTCCAATGGGGGTTACTCCGGCGGGCACTCTTATGGCGGTCAACGCCCGGCTTCGGTGCCGTGTGGGCCAACGGTTGAAAGCGCCTGCCGTACTTTGGGGGTGCGCAGTAGCGATGATGCCGCTACGATTAAACGCGCTTACCGTAAACTCATGAGCGAACATCATCCTGATAAGCTGGTCGCGAAGAAGCTTTCACCGAGAATGATGGAGATGGCCAAACGCAAGGCGCAGGATATTCAGGCCGCCTATGAACTGTTAAAAGGTGCGAATCGGGCAAAATAATCCGCATCCTTCCTCTTCTTTCTCACTTCTCTTATGCTTTATCTCTTAACCGTTCATGCTGAATATAATGTGGGAATTCCGCTAGCGCATTTGCCTCAGAAATCTGCCTCACAACGAAAGTGCATCGGGGTATTGAACGCTGGGTGTGTGATCGCTAACTCTTGTGCGTGCAGTAAAAGGCGGGGGGCCATCGCTTTGGCATCGGGATGTGCGTAAAAGCCATCGCCGAGGATAGGGTGGCCGAGTGCGAGCAGGTGGACGCGCAGTTGATGAGAACGACCGGTAATCGGCATCAGCTTGACGCGTGTCGTACCGTCATCGTCACGCGAGAGTACCTGATACTCCGTCTGTGCTGATTTTCCTGTTTCAAAGCAGACTTTCTGTTTCGGGCGGTTCGGCCAGTCGCAGATCAGTGGCAGATCGATAACGCCTTCATCCTGCGCCATATGTCCCCAGACGCGAGCAAGGTAGCATTTCTTAGGTTCACGCTCGCGAAACTGGCGCTTTAATTCGCGCTCGGCAGCTTTTGTGAGTGCAACGGCAATCACGCCGCTGGTTGCCATATCCAGACGATGAACGGATTCGGCCGCGGGGTAGTCAGCCTGAATGCGGCTCATGACGCTGTCTTTGTGTTCTGGCGCACGGCCGGGAACCGACAGTAGCCCGCTGGGTTTATTCACCACCATGATGTGCTGATCCTGGTAAAGAATGTGCAACCAGGGATCGGTAGGCGGATTATAGGGTTCCATTCACGCTCCAAAATACGCAAAAGACAGAAGGTGTCGTTGCTGTTTGATCGAGATACACGGGCTTATCACGGGGTGAGGTATTCCTGCGGAAGCCTCATCCTGTGTTTTCCCTAATATGATGCTATCCCGTTTGTCTACCTGAAAAGACTTATGACCACACTTGGGGCAGCAGTTGGGCTTTTCAGATATTCTGGCAAATCCAGAGGTGTCTCTGAGTAAAATACCAATATTCGCTTTATCGAGGCTAATCCATCGTCAACCCTGACTCACCGTCCACAATGACACCACCATGTGCTGTAGAATCACCTATCCGAGCAACGGGAATACCATTAATAGTGACACAAGATGAACCGCTGACGATGCTGTCCTCTGATCCGCTCCCTACACACACGAGTTTGTCTCCAACCAATGCCAGTGGAATACCATTAAAAGTCACAAAGCTCTGCTGGCAACGGCTAATCGGGCCACCAATATGAGGTTTCGGGCCTGGGTCAACAAGCGGGCAAGTATGGTTATGGCCTTTCAAAGCAACGGCTTTGCTCATTCTAGTCTATCTCCAGAGGTTAATTGAAGCTGTCTTGCAATCGATAGATTATTGCCTGCACATTTTCGCCTGATTGACAACTGTACCAGCGTGGCCTTAGGGGATCATTAAAACATTGATAACCATCGTAATATTGAGCGATAGCTAGCAGCAGCGCAACATGCTCTCCTGCCGCTACCGGTAATGATTGACTGGCAGCTTTGTTTAGGCTGTGGGATACGGCTTCCCAATGTTCATTCCCTTGAATGCTTTCCCGTTTCTCACTGGCAAACAGCTTATCTAATAGCTGCTGATTATTTTGCCCGTTAGGGGAATGTAAAGGTGCTAATCGCTGGGAAATAATTAAATCCCAAGACAATTTCCGATTTTCTTTGAACCAGTCAACTAACCAGTCACTACGATATTTCATGATATAGTGATAGACAGGGTCGTCATCGGTTAATTCATCAGCCGCGAATTGTTCGCGCATAATTGAATGTAAATCACTATAATGAAGATCATGCATGAAAAATGAACCGAAGCACAAACGAGCACATACTGTTCTCATTGCCAGTAATTGACTGGGACGTCCTTGTTCATCAACCCACTCATAGCTTTGGTTGATGGCTTGTTCCAGATTATATTCAGGAATATTCCTGTAGGTGATTAAAGGTTCGAAATTTTCATGTAAATATTCAATACCAGTATGGACAAAGTCGGCCTGGCGGTAGCGAGTAATGTTTTTATAAACTTCTTGAGTCAGTCTCATATCACCTCCATGTTTTCTGTGACCAGGATTTATTATTTGAAGAGATCCTTGGCAAAGGAAATTTTCGGATTAATAGCAATGAGCTTATCGAGTAATGGATAAAACCATTCCGGTGCTTGCCATTGGCTAAAATCGGGGCGGTGATCGATTGCCATTGGCGTTTTGAGTAACGGATGATCAATCTCTGGAGTACTTAACCCATGTTTAGCGCGAAAGTTTTTCACAGCCTGGTATTCAAATGGCCATAGGAGTAGATGTGACTCCTCAATTTCATATCCCATATAGTCAACTTCTTCTTCAACAAGAGTAGGCCTTGCACTCCAATTTACGTGATTATCACATAGTGCAATCAACCATTCTTTAACTAAGCTTTCATTTTTAGAATATAAAGCTTCTCTGACAAAGTTTCTATAAAAGTGATCAAATGGTATCGCCATTGAATCCCAGTCTATTATTTGATTCTGTTCGCTTGCTAACATTTCAACTGCAAGAATTCCCAAGCGTTGGGGGGGGATTTCTCCCAAGTCGCCTGTAGGCATTGTTTTTAATCCATCAATGATGAATGGATAGCAATTATCAACTACGTCAAATTTTCTACATGCCATGAAGGTAAGTAGCCCAATCCCTTGTTTAAATAATGGATTATCAAAATATTCAACATGTTTACTATGTGAACCGTAATCACTAAAAAGTAACATGGCGTAATACGCAATCGAGTCACATAAATATTGATTTTCTATTCTCCCTTTAAAATTTATTAACCACGAGTAATAAAAGGCATAGCGTGGAGATACTATATCAAAAAATGCCATTGAATTTACAAATGTATCTTTTGGTGTATCTGTAGGTTCCAAAATGAATCTATCAAAGTTTTTTAATGATGATAAGTATTCATTGTAATCAAGCGAACTATTGTTTTCGTTATAATAATTTTGAGTGTCTTTGAATGTCTTCATTACTGAAAACTCCCACGATTAGTAACTTGTGAATATTTTATTATATCAATCCCATGCTTCTGAATTTCTGACATATTCCTCTCGTTGCTGCTCTGGTTGTGTCATACCTCTAGCATTCAGAGTCGTAGTTTTGACCCCAAATATGTTCCAGAAATGCGGAGGGAGTTGAGCAGTATTGGCCACCTTGGTACTGGTATTTACCGCTCTGTGGTTAACGTGTGATATATTAATGCTAGTTACCATTATTCGCCTCCCTTGGCCTGCTTGGAGTTTTCAACCTTTGTCTGAGTGGTGGGCTGTTCACTTATCCGAAAGGCCTGATTTTCCTGGCTCCCGTACCAGCACGGATACTGCCGCTGATCGCTTTGATCTGTTTACCGAACACCATCAGAGTGTTTATTGTATGAAAGATAGTTTCCCCCTAATCATATTACCCCTATGTTCTATGGCTGGAAATTCATTATTTAAAGAGATCCTTGGCAAAGGAAATTTTCGGATTAATAGCAATGAGCTTATCGAGTAATGGATAAAACCATTCCGGTGCTTGCCATCGGCTAAAATCGGGGCGGTGATCGATTGCCATTGGCGTTTTGAGTAACGGATGATCAATCTCTGGAGTACTTAACCCATGTTTAGCGCGAAAGTTCTTCACAGCCTGGTATTCAAATGGCCATAGAAGTTGATAGTCTTCTGATATTTCATAGCCTAAAAGCGGCGATTCGTTCTCAACAAGCTCAGAACGAGCTGACCATTTTAAATGATTATCACAAAGTGCGTTGAGCCAATCCGTTAATATTTTTTCATCTTTTGAGTATAAAGCTTCCTTAACAAAATCGCGATAAAAACGGTCAAAAGGAATTCCCATAGAATCCCAATCAATGGTTTGATTATTCTCACTTGCAAGCATCTCAATCGCTAATATACCTAGTTTTTGTACTTCTAGATCCTTAAAGTCATCTATAATTGTACTTTTTAAACCATCAACTATAAATGGATAGCAGCGTTCAGATAAATTAAACTGTTGGCAAGCCATAAAATAAAGCAATGCCAAACCTTGTTTATGTATGGGGATATAAAAATATTCGGTGTGGTCTTTGTACGAACCATAGTCGCTAAAAAGAGTCATGGCTTCAAAAGCAATGTAATTACATAAGTATTGGTTGGTTGTTTTTTTATTAAAAATAATATTCCATGAATAGTAGTATGCATGGCTAGGGGCTATGGTTTCAAAGAGGCTATTCGATGTTATGAATGTCTTCTCGGGTGAGTTTCCTATTTTATTTAATTTTTCTAAATATACATCACCCTCTTCATTTGTTAAATTAACATATCTTTCAGTATCCATGCCGGAGTCGTTTCTACTGTAGAAGTAATCTCTGATTTCATTGAATCTCTGGTTCATTTAAAATTACCTTTATTACCTCGAACTTGTGAATGACATGAAATGTCAACTCCGAAGGGATTTTTAACAATATCTTGGTTTCCAAACCACAACGTCAGTTGTTGAAGTTCCTCTGAGTTGACTATATTTTTTATGTTTATCATCTGCATTTTTTTCGACAATAAATCCTAATGCTATTATACCATTTTTTGACTTTCTTTAATCTCTCAAATCACTCAGCAATCTCTGCATATTTTCTGGATGGTGAGTTATTCCACTCGCCCGAACAGCCCGATTTCCTAGTTCCCGCACCGGCACTGATACCGCCGGTGATCGCTTTGATCTATTTACCTAACACCATCAGAGTATTTATTGTATGAAAATGGCTCCTCCCAATTCATTTTACCCCTATGTTCTATGGCTGGAAATTCATTATTTAAAGAGATCCTTGGCAAAGGAAATTTTCGGATTAATAGCAATGAGCTTATCGAGTAATGGATAAAACCATTCCGGTGCTTGCCATTGGCTAAAGTCGGGACGGTGATCGATTGCCATTGGCGTTTTGAGTAACGGATGATCAATCTCTGGAGTACTTAACCCATGTTTAGCACGAAAGTTCTTCACAGCCAGGTATTCAAATGGCCATAGAAGTTGATAGTCTTCTGATATTTCATAGCCTAAAAGCGGCGATTCGTTCTCAACAAGCTCAGAACGAGCTGACCATTTTAAATGATTATCACAAAGTGCGTTGAGCCAATCCGTTAATATTTTTTCATCTTTTGAGTATAAAGCTTCCTTAACAAAATCGCGATAAAAACGGTCAAAAGGAATTCCCATAGAATCCCAATTGATGGTTTGATTATTCTCACTTGCAAGCATTTCAATTACTAATATACCTAGTTTTTGGCAATCTAAATCATCTCTATGTATATCATTTATATTTTTTAATTTATCAAAAATAAAAGGACTGCAATATGCTGTAATATCATTTTTGTGACAAGCTAAAAAGGAAAGTAGGGCACAACCTTGTCGAGATAAGGTGGCCTTAAAATTATCAATATTTTCAGGGTTTGATGTATATTCTACAAATAGATACATTGATTCAAAAGCAATGAAATTACATAACATTTGGTTGTTGATTTTTTTTTCAAAAAACAGCTCCCACATGTAATAATACATATGTCCGGAAGATATCCTTTCGAAAAAAATCTTTGAGGTCATATACAATTCATGGGGGTTGTCCCGGATATCATCCAAATACATTTCATAGGAGTCTGTTAATAAATGTAAATATCTTTTTTTATCCATGTGAATATTGTTTTCACTATGGAAGTAATTGTTAATATCATCATAGCGGCTCATTATTTAATGCTCCCATTGTTTCTTACTTGCGAATGCGTCATGATGTTTATGCCGAAAGCATCATTAACAGTTTTTTGACTCCCAAACCATAAAGTTATCTGTTGCAATCCTTCTGGACTAACAATGTTTTTTATGGTTTTATATTTCTCATCAATACCTTGGCCAACCACAAACCCCAACACTCTAGTAATACCATCTGCCTTTTGTTTATCTAAAGCAAAAAGTAATTCTTCCATTTCTTTAATTTTTTTCGTGTCCATAATAAAACCTGCCGGATTTTTTTTATTAGCTTTTAAAGCACTTTCTATTACTTTCATTACATAATCAATCCCGCCCTTCTGGATTTCTGACAGGTGATCCTGTAAGCACACCTGTTTTAGTTCCACACACTTTTTGAGATTTCCGGATTTTCAGCCATCAGCCGGTACTCTTCCGGCGTCAGGTTATTCAGGGATTCATGAGGCCGCTCGCTGTTGTATTCCGTCAGCCAGCGTTCTGTGATTTCCCTCGCTTCATTCAGGGTTCTGAACAGATAAAAATCCAGTATCTCTGTCCGGTACGTTCGGTTAAAACGTTCGATGAAGGCATTTTGCGTTGGTTTTCCCGGTTTGATAAATTCCAGCATCACGCCATGCTCTTCAGCCCACTGTGCCAAAGTCAGCGAGATTAGCTCCGGGCCATTGTCCATCCGCAGTTTCAGCGGATAACCACGGTTTGCCACGATCCTGTCCAGTACTCTGACCACCCGCTGCGCCGGGATATTCAGATCGATTTCTATTGCGAGAGCCTCGCGGTTAAAGTCATCCACCACATTGAAGGTCCGAAAGCGTCTGCCGCAGACCAGCGCATCATGCATAAAATCTATCGACCAGCTCTGGTTCAGTGCTTCCGGCGTCGCCAGCGGAGTCGGATTGCGCACCGGCAGACGTTGCTTTCCCTTACGGCGAAAATTCAGTTTCAGCAGGCAGTAAATGCGATGAACGCGTTTATGATTCCAGGCATTGCCTTGCCTGCGCAGCACCTGAAACAGCTTCTTAAAACCGTAACGGGGATAGCGTTCAGCCACCTCCGCCAGAGCCTGGATCACCGGTTCATCACGACAGGTGTCCGGCTGATAAAAATACACCGTCCTGCTCAGCGACAATGTCCTGCATGCCTGGCGTATGCTCATCGCAAACTGCGCGGTCAGGTAACTGACGAGCTCACGCTTTATCGCTGGTTTTAAAGCTTTTTTTCGATGACATCTTTCAGAGCACGACACTCGAGACTCAGATCGGCAAACATCTGTTTCAGACGACGATTTTCATCCTCCAGATCTTTCATCTTTTTGATATCAGAAGCTTCCATACCACCAAACTTCGCTTTCCAGTTGTAATAGCTGGCTTCGGAAATGCCGGCTTCGCGGCAGACATCCTTGACGGTACGTCCAGCTTCGACGGACTTCAGAACGGCGATGATCTGGTGCTCAGTGAATCGGGCTTTACGCATGACGATCTCCTCAAGTGACATAATCAGTATGTCGGAAGATCTCTAAAAGTGAATGGGCCGTTTTGCAGGGATACTTACAATCCTACCCAGCAATCTGGCGATACTTTTTTAAAAAATATAAGCGTCTTCCGACAACATTACGGCATTTGCATGACTGAGTATAAATTCTGCAGCTTTTGTTATTCGCCGATTTCTCATTGATTTTATGGGAAAAATATTTTCCTTTATTTTTTAATGAGTTTCGAAAAGTGGAGTTGTTTAGTGAATGTGGCTAACTGAGAGCTACTGCTGATGCCACTAAGGTGGTCAAGATTGATGCTGATTACGTCTAGGCTTTGTGGTAGCAGGAACCTCAAGTGAATGAGGTTCCCGCAGGGCGGCCTCGGGCTCGTGTCTCTCGATTTTGCAAACAACATGTTGTTATGGCTGCGGTATAGCGTTATGCCTATACCGCAGCAAGCAACGCTTACTGGTGCGTCACCACGACCAGACGGATCGCATCCAGACGCCAGTTGGCTTCGTGCAGGTTGCTTAACACCTGCTCGCGCTGATTTTCCAGCGCGGTCAGTTCGTCTTCACGAATGTTAGGGTTGACGGCTTTCAGTGCTTCCAAACGTTCCAACTCGCGGCGCAGTTGCAGATCGGCCTGCTGTTGCGCTTCGGTGATAAGCTGACGCGCCTGCGTTTCCACCAATGCTTCTGCCTGTTGCAGCATGGCATGAACATCGGATTGCACCGCATTCACCAGCTTGCTGGACGTATGGCGGTTTACCGCGTTGAGCTGGCGGTTGAAGCTCTCAAACTCAACCTGTGCCGCCAGATCCGTGCCTTTACGATCCATCAGCAGGCGAACCGGTGTTGGCGGTAGGAAACGGGTCAGTTGCAGGTGTTTTGGTGCCTGAGCTTCCACAACGTAAACTAGCTCAGCCAGCAGTGTGCCGACTGGTAGCGCTTTATTTTTCAGCAAGGAAACCGCACAGCTTCCGGTATCGCCGGACAGCACCAGATCGAGCCCGTTACGGATGAGCGGGTGTTCCCAACTGATAAACTGTGCATCTTCGCGGGAAAGCGCCTGATCGCGATCGAAGGTGATCGTACAGCCGTCCTGCGGCAAACCTGGGAAATCCGGCACCAGCATATGATCGGATGGCGTCAGTATGATCAGGTTATCGCTGCGATCTTCCTGATTGATGCCAACAATATCAAACAGGTTCAGGGCAAATGTCACCAGATTGACGTCATTATCCTGTTCTGCAATGGCCTGTGCCAGCAACTGAGCCTGCTCGCCACCGTTAGAATGCATTTCCAGCAGACGATCGCGGCCTTGTTCAAGCTGTTGCTTCAGGCTGTCGTGCTGCTGACGGCAAGTATGGATAAATTCATCCAATCCCTGCTGCTCGCCGACGGTCGTCAGTCGCTCAATCAACTGCGTATGGTGTGCATCATAGATAGTGCGACCTGTCGGGCAGGTGTGTTCAAACGCATCCAGCCCTTCGTGATACCAGCGTACCAACATGGCCTGTGCAGTATTTTCCAGATACGGCACCAGAACCTGAATTTCTTTTGCTTGCCCGATACGATCCAGACGACCAATACGCTGTTCCAGCAGGTCGGGGTTGAACGGCAGATCGAACATCACTAGATGGCTGGCAAACTGGAAATTACGGCCTTCTGAGCCGATCTCTGAACAGATCAGCACCTGTGCGCCTTCTTCTTCGGAAGCGAAATAGGCGGCGGCGCGGTCACGTTCCAGAATAGACAATCCCTCATGGAAGACGGCGGCGCGAATCGCTTCACGCGTGCGCAGCACCTGCTCCAACTGTAGCGCTGTGGCGGCCTGAGCACAGATTACCAGCACTTTTTCATCACGATTGGCAGTCAGGTAGTTCAGCAACCATTCGACACGCGGATCGAAGTTCCACCAGGTTGCATCGTCCCCTTCGAGCTGTTGATAAATTTGTTCTGGATACAGCATATCGCGGGCGCGTGTTTCCAACGGCTTATTCGCGTTCATAATGCCGGAAACTTTAATGGCGGTTTGGTACTGCGACGGCAGCGGCAGACGGATTTGATGCAGGATACGCTGCGGGAAGCCTTTAACGCCCTGACGCGTATTGCGAAACAGCACACGGCTGGTGCCGTGGCGATCCATCAGCATGGTGATCAGTTCCTGACGTGCTTTCTGGTTGTCGTCGCTGTCGCTGTTGATGGATTTCAGCAACGGCTCAATGTCCTGTTCACCCAGAAGATCGCTCAGCGCATTTAGCTCAGCCGTCTGAGCGGTTTCACCCGCTAATAGCAGAGTGACGGCATCGGCGACTGGACGGTACTGCTGCTGTTCGGCAACGAATTCCTGATAGTCGTGGAAACGGTTGGGATCGAGTAGGCGTAAGCGCGCAAAGTGGCTCTGCTGCCCAAGCTGTTCCGGCGTTGCGGTTAATAGCAGAACGGCAGGGGTCGCGCGAGCCAGAGCTTCAATAGCCTGGTATTCCGGGCTGGGGCTCTCTTCGCTCCAAACCAGATGGTGGGCTTCATCCACCACCAGCAGGTCCCAGTCGGCGTTGACCAACTGTGCAAAACGCTGGGCACTGCGTTGAACAAATCCCAGTGAGCAGATCACCAACTGTTCAGTTTCAAACGGATTGCTGCTGTCCAGCTTGGCTTCGGCATAGCGCTCGTCGTCAAACAGTGAGAACAGCAGGTTAAAGCGGCGCAGCATTTCGACCAGCCACTGATGTTGCAGGGTTTCCGGTACGATAATCAGCACGCGATTGGCACGACCCGCCAGCAGTTGCTGGTGGATGATCATTCCGGCTTCAATGGTTTTCCCCAGACCGACTTCGTCCGCCAGCAAAACACGTGGCGCATGGCGTTGGCCAACTTCATGAGCGATGTGAAGCTGATGGGGGATGAGGCTGGCACGCATGCCGCGCAAACCGCCCCATTGTTGCAGTGCCTGCTCGTTCTGGTGCTTGCGGGCGCGATAGCGCAGAGCAAAGCGATCCATACGATCAATCTGTCCGGCGAACAGGCGATCTTGCGGTTTGTTGAACGTGAGCTTGCTGTCTAAAAAGACTTCACGCAGTTCTGCCTGCGTTTCATCGTCCAGGCGTTGGCCGCAATACACCAGCAACCCTTTTTCTTCCCGCACGTCATCAACCTTGAGCTGCCAACCTTCATGGCTGGTAACGGTGTCGCCGGGGTTGAACATCACGCGGGTGATGGGGGCATCGCTGCGGGAATAAAGTCGGTTTTCACCGCTGGCAGGGAAAAGCAGCGTTATCATACGCGTATCGACGGCAACAACCGTTCCCAGTCCAAGTTCGCTTTCTGTATCGCTGATCCAGCGCTGACCAAGTGTAAAAGGCATAAATTCTTAGCTCGATGTCGTTTGTGTCGGGGGAATGTCTGATTACATTATCGGTTGCTGATAATGCTGCTGATGCAAATTCAGAAAGGGCGTTATGGTAATGGATGACAGCGCGTTCGTCACCTCTCAAACTTGCTGTGCTGTGAATTAACCGCTTCTATTTAAAATAATCCCATCTGACCTGTCACCAGTGTAGCAAAATCGTCATGAAGGAAAGGCAGAATAGCGTCCGCGACGGGCTGGAGCTGGCGTTCTATATAATGCTGGTAATCTAACGGTGAATGCCGGGTTTCCAGTGGTTCAGGGCCGTGGACGGTCATCACATAGCTGATCCAGCCGCCGTTTTGGTATTGCAGCGGCCGCCCTTGCTGGCGGTTATAGTCATCGGCGATCTTCGCGGCTCTGGCGTGTGGCGGCACGTTGCGCTGGTAATCATCCAGCTTGCGACGTAGTCGTTTACGGTAAATCAGCAGATCGTCAAAATCGCCGTTCAGAGTTCGATCGACATAATCTCGCAGCCAGTCCTGATAAGCTTGTTGCTGAAAAATCAGCAGATAAAGTTGTTGTTGAAACTGCTGTGCCAGCGGCGTCCAGTCGCTACGCACGGTTTCCAGCCCTTTGTACACCATCTTTTCGCCTTGTGGCGTGTCGATCATTCCGGCGTAGCGCTTTTTACTGCCTTGCTCTGCGCCGCGAATCGTTGGCATCAGGAAGCGGCGGAAATGGGTTTCAAACTCTAGCTCCAGCGCGCTGGTTAATTGTTGGGTGTCTTGCAGATGCAGTGTCCACCACTGATTAATGTGCTGTACCAGCGTTTTGCCAATTTTTGCGGCTTCCTCTTCACTGTGCGAGTACTTAAGCCAGACGAACGTGGAGTCGGTATCGCCATAAATGACCTGATAGCCTTGTTCTTCGATCAGCTCGCGCGTTTTACGCATGATTTCATGACCGCGCAGGGTGATAGAGGAGGCGAGGCGCGGGTCGAAGAAGCGACAGCCGGTAGCACCCAGTACGCCGTAAAAGGCATTCATGATGATCTTCAATGCCTGTGATAGCGGCTTATTGTTGGTGCGCTTCGCTGCTTCACGCCCTTGCCAGATTTGCTCGACAATCGCAGGTAAACAGTGCTGTTCGCGGGAGAACCATGCCCCGCGAAAACCGGATACGGCATGTTGAGTGTCTGGATTCTGCGTTCCCACCGCTAGCCCGACCGGGTCGATCAGGAAGGTACGGATAATCGAGGGGTAGAGGCTCTTGTAATCCAGCACGAGCACTGAGTCATACAGGCCGGGACGCGAATCCATGACAAATCCACCGGGGCTGGCCTCAAGCGCAACCTCGCCCAGATTAGGGGCGACGTAACCCATACGATGCATGCGCGGTAAATAGAGGTGGGAAAATGCTGCAACGGAACCCCCGCTGCGGTCTGCCGCCAGCCCGGTGACGCTGGCGCGTTCCAGTAAAAAGGGAAGAAGCTCGGTTTTGTCAAAAATACGCGTGACGAGTTCGCAATCTTGCAGATTATAGCGAGCGAGTGCGGGCTTATCTTCGGCAAAGCGACGGTCAATTTCATCCATCCGCTGATAGGGCGTGTCGATGGCTTTGCCTTCCCCCAGCAGCGACTGCGCGACAAATTCCAGACTGAACGAGGCAAAATTCCACGTCGCGGACTTGAGCGCTTCAATACCGTCAATAATCAGACGGCCGGTGGCGCTGGCAAAGAAATGTCCCTGTTTAAAGCCGTGTTCTCGCCATTCCAGCGCCTGTCCATTACGCCCCAGCTTGAGAGGGATGTTGTAGCGTTCGGCATGTTTTTGCAAAACGCGCAGGTCAAACTGCACCAGATTCCAGCCGATGATGGCATCGGGATCGTGCAACTGCATCCAGGCGTTCAGCTTTTCCAACAATAGCGGGCGGCTGGCGACATACTCAAGCGTAAAATCATCGCGTTCAGCAGGTATCCCGTTCGGTGGGCCGAGCATGTAAACCTGGCGCTGTCCACAGCCTTCCAGCCCAATGCAGTAAAGCTCGCCGTGGCGGTTGGTTTCGATATCTAACGATACCAGCCTGAGCGTCGGACGGTAATCGGGATTCGACTTCATGCGGGCTTGTGTCAGCAGGTTATCTGACATAAGTGTGCCGCTTAGCCACACGGGAGCGGTGATAAAGCGTTCCATCAGAAAGCGCTCAGTCGGGCGAATATCCGCTTCGTAGATCTGAACGCCACCTTCACGCAGTAACTTTTCCAGCCGCAGTAGCTGACGGTATTGCGGGCAATACAGCCCCAACAGCGGTTGATGATGGAAATCCTGCATAGCGAGCGGTTTTAACTGCCAGCGTTTTTCCTGCTGTAAAAGCATTCTTGCGCGGGCTTCTTGCTGTACGGGAATAAAGGCGATGGCCTCTTGTACCGGCAGTCGTGCGAGCAGCGGGCCTTCATCGGTGGCCAGCCAAAATTCAACCTGCGTGCCTGCTGGCGTATCGTGCCAGTGGCGGGTCAGTAGAAACCCCTGACGAACCTGAGTCACTAAGCGGCCTTTTATAGCAAGCGAGATAAGGAAGGATGGTGGGGATAAGTATGGTTATTTATACAGGTAATGTCCAGTGGTGCCGGAATAGAACTGTCATGTCGAAGCCATTATAGGCTACAGCTTGTGCAACTGTCCTACGGTGAGCGCTGTGCTCTCCGACTCTGACAACGGGTTTACTTTCTGTTTATTTTAAACATGATCTTTAATATTCAAAATTTTGGAATATACAGCTACCATAGAATGTAATAAGAAATAATTCTAACTATTTAATTTTACTCCTATTTAATTAAGAATATATTACTTCGCATTTTCCAATGATATCAAAAACGTGATCGTAGGTGCTTAGCACTATTCTTTTGTTATCTCTTTTATATTCCCCTTCAACTTCATCAAAACTTGATGCAGTGTATTTTTCATAAGGGTAATCGTCTGTTTTGTAGATCGATAAATTTTCTATGTCAGTAAATGAAAATTTAATAAGGACATCTTTTTTATTGATGGCTTGCATGCCATCAATGATAACGATGATGTCACAATGAACTCAAAAGGGTGGAGATTAAGCGCTGTGTTTGACAAGATAAGCGCATTTCTTCCGTAAATTACACCATATTTAGTTTCTATTTCTCTCATGTTCATGTTAACGAGTCTTTGATTGAAAGTTGACTTAGCCATCTATCTATTATTACTACTGTTAAAAAGGTGAAGGGATTTTTTTATGCAGTACTTGTTCAAAGAGAATTCGTAATTCTTGAAAAACATTCCTCCACTTTTCAATATATTCTGATGTGTCAATGTGAACGATAAAGTCAGGCATTTCTTTGTTGATTCCTCCTACTTCCTCCCCTTTTTTATAAGATAGGGAGAGTATATTTTCATTCACTTTGTAATATATGTAAAAATCAGATCCCTGCTCGCAAAACCATATTTTTTCTCTTTTGCAATGGTTTGTTTTTGCTGCATTTATAGAGTCGATGATATCTTCAAGACATATTGAGAAATCAGAAAATAAATCTAGTCTAACATTCAAATTATCGTTGAATGTAATATCTATAAAACCATTTAAATATTGAGATAGTTCGACAAGAGAAAAGTGGAAAGGAGATAACTCCATTTCTTCTTCATTTAAAAATTCATCTAGCTCAACAGGCTTATTATTTACTTTTAATTTTATTTTCATGTTTAATTCATAAATGTGCGATTGAGTTGTGGATGGGTTTTATTTTTTTAATAATTAATATTTTTCGCTATTCTTCCGAAAAATAAATAGAGATATTTTTCGCCAAAAAAGCATTGCTAACTTGATCTGTGATTGTTCTCTGATCGGTTAAATTACCATATATCGATAAAATAACCTTATCCTTTAAAATGAAAATATCAAAGAGCGGGGGTGCTTTAATTTTATATTCTTCACCATATCTGACAAAACCAGAGTTTTCAGATGTTGATGTATAAACTTTTTGATACTTACTTTGCAACGTTAATAATATCTCCTCTTGTGTTTCTTGAGCGATTTGGGCGTTCAAATCTGCAACTAATTCTAAACTCATGATAAGACTCTCCTCCGTAGGCCCCCGTTTCCCTGGGCATCTCACTTCCGGCGCACGCTACCGCCCGCCCGGTGATAGTAACCAACGGCTTCATCATGATCTGCCTGACTACCAACAATGGTTTGAACCATAAAAAGACAGGGGAAATCGGGAATTAATGTTCGTCGCTTAAGGCTGAAACCACACGGTTGCGGCCTTCCTGCTTAGCTTGATACAGAGCTTCATCCGCGAGCTTGAAGGTTCGCTCGATCGACATACCGCTGGTGCCCGGCTCCCACAGGGCAACGCCTAATGAGATCGTCATGTTGCCCACGACAGGTATCGTGGATTCCTGCGTGCGTTGGCGTAATCGTTCCGCAATCTTGATAGCTTCATCCTGGCTGGTTTCGGGCAGGAGTATAAGGAACTCTTCACCGCCGCTGCGGCATAGAATGTCGGCCTCGCGCGAGCTGGTGCGAATAAGCTGTGAGAGATAGCGAATGACGGTATCCCCGACGTCGTGACCGTGGGTGTCATTGATGCGTTTGAAGCGATCGATATCGAGCGCGATGACCGCAAAGCTTTTTTGCCCCATCTGCCAGTAGCGAAGAACGCTGTCCAACCCACGACGGTTGAGCAGTTCAGTCATCGGATCTGAGTGTGCCTCAGAGCGTAACTTACCAATTTTGCGCTGTAATAAATCGATACCCAGCAACATCGCCTGCTTGAGCTGAGAAGCTTCAAAATACCAAGAGTGGATATTTCTGATATCGTCGGAAACGTCCGTCGCATCCATCTTATTGGCACTGCGAGCCAGCAGCCAGAGAGGTTGCGCGATGAGCCGGGCAAGCAGCCAGACGCACAAGATAGTGAGCAGCGCTAGCGGTAGCGTATGACGCAGAACGTTCAGCATCAGTCCATCCAGTGGTTTCAGCGTGGTCTCTGTTGGACGAAGCGCCACAATCTCCCATTGTGAGGTCGATTCAACGGCATAACCCGCTAACATTTTCTCGCCCAGATAGTTCACCATATGCTGGCTACCATTATCCTCGCGCTGCATGTCGATCTTTAGATCGTTGGTTTCTACCTTACCAATACGCTCCATATCGCGGTGATACAGCATCCTTCTGTTTTTATCGGTGACATAAATATAAGAGCCGTCGCGGTAATAGTGTTTATCTAAGAGCGTGTTAAGAACGCTGGGCTGCTTAAGATAGATCGATCCGCCGATAAACCCTTTATATCGGCCATCTCGTGTGAAAATCGGCGACGATATCAGCACGATAAGGTTATTCGCGGCAGACATATAGGGCTGACTGATGAGGGGCCGCTTTTCTTTCAACGCTTCGAGTACGCCATCTGTTGTCAGGTTTCTCCCGATTAATTGGAACGTATCGGGTGACGTGGCTCTGACGACACCTTTTTCATCTGCAATGACGACAGAGTTGAAGTTGCTGGTCTGTAACCGCAGGCGGTCTGCTTCTTTTAGCAGTGTGACTTTGTCATCCATTTGGGAAGCGACGATGTTTGTGCTGTAGGCTAACTGCTGCTGGGATTCTTTAAAGAAAGAATGGGTCATTGCAGCAAGTTTGGTGGCGTAGACGCGATTGGCTTCAAGCGTGTTATCAATCAGAAGCTCTCGCTGGACGCGATAGCTGGCATAAAAACTGTTTGCCAGCGTCACTAATGCGCTTGCCACTGCCAGTAATAGGATAAGACGTCGTAGCCCGAAATGATTGAGTAGTTTAAAAAACATAGTGGCAGAGCGGCACGGTGGCAAAAAATGACCGCTATCATAAGTGTTGATGCCCTACGGTGCAAAAGAATTGACCAGCAATCAGGAGTTGACGGCTTCTGCTATGATCCAGACAATCCTTGTTTTTATAAAATATGGGTAGGTTTTATGGAAGCGTGGCTGGATCATCTGGTTACCCAATCACTCGCGTATTCGCTGATCGCCGTCATGCTGGTTGCCTTTCTGGAATCTCTGGCTCTGGTGGGCCTGCTGTTGCCGGGCACGGTGATGATGGCAACGCTGGGGGCACTAATCGGTAGCGGACAAATGGGGCTGTATCCTGCGTGGGCGGCTGGAATTATCGGCTGCCTGCTAGGGGATTGGATTTCCTATTTTATTGGCGTGCGTTTCAAAGCGCCGCTGCATAACTGGTCTTTCCTGAAAAAGTATCAGACATTAGTAAATAAAACCGAATATGCTCTGTATCAACACCCAATGCCGACGATATTGATCGGGCGCTTTGTCGGCCCGACGCGGCCGTTAATCCCGATGGTAGCGGGAATGCTGGGGTTGCCTCCGTATAAATTTGCCGTGCCGAATATCATCGGCTGCCTGCTGTGGCCACCAGCCTATTTCTTACCCGGCATTTTGGCTGGGGTGGCAATTGATATTCCCGCAGACACGAACAGCGCGGGTTTTAAGTGGTTATTATTGGTAACGGCCGTCGCCGTGTGGGTCGCAGGCTGGTTAAACTGGCGCTGGTGGCGCAGTGATAAGCGTAAACATCTTGATTGGTTTAGCAGAATGATGCCGCTCAGACGCCTGCGTTGGGCGGTTCCGGCGATATCTGTGGCGGCGGTTGCATCGTTGATCGCGCTGATTCAGCACCCGTTGATGCCAGTTTACCGGCACCTGCTATGGCAGGTGCTCAACGGGTAGCCTCTATTCCGGCCGGGGAGGTTCCCGGCCCTTGCCAGATTTAACAGTAAAACTCGGCGACCTGCTCGAAAATACGCATTTCTTCACCGTGACGGCGTACCTGAAGGACGTCCTCCAGTTTCTCTACCTGGCTGATCATCTGCTGTAGTCGCTGGTCATCTTTGACGAGTAGCCAGATTCGGCTTTCTTCACCACTTGCCAGCGGCATACACAGAATACCTTCTACGTTAAATGCACGGCGGGCAAACAGACCGCAAACGTGTGACATCACGCCGGGGTGGTTGCGCACAGAGAGTTCTAGCGTGACCTGATTTGAAGTTGCTTGAGTTGACATAGTCATTAATCTCCGATCATATCGATGTTCGCTGCGCCCGGCGGCACGATGGGGAAAACTTTTTCATTAGCATCAATGCTTACGTGGATCAGCGCTGGCCCCGGCTGGTTGAGCGCTTCTTTCAACGCGGCCTGTGGGTCGGTTGCCGCGTTCAGATCGCAAGTCGCAAAGCCGAAACCTGCGGCAATGGCGAGGAAATTCGCACTATAGCGGTAATCTGCAGCGAAGATGCGCTGCTGGAAAAACATATCCTGTTGCTGGTGAACCAGACCGAGTGACTGGTTATTCATCAGGACGATTTTTACGTTGAGCCCTTCTTCTGCCGCAGTCGCCATTTCCTGAATGTTCATCATCAGGCTGCCATCACCTGAGAAACACACCACGGTACGCTCCGGTTCGGCCAGTGCGGCACCAATCGCCGCAGGCAAGCCAAAGCCCATCGTGCCAAACCCGCCGGATGTCAGCCACTGACGTGGACGACGCAGCGGATAAGATTGGGCCACCCACATCTGGTGTTGGCCGACATCAGTCGTGATGATCGCATCATCCGTTAGCGCCTGCGCGGTGGCCTGAACCAGACCATAATGGCTTAACGGATCGTCAGCATTCGGCATATTGAACGGAAATTCCTGTTGCAACCCACGGACGGTGGCGCGCCATACGTCACGCGACTGTGAGGTAATATGCGGCAGTAGGTGATCCAGCGCCTGCGCAACATCGGCATTGATCGCCACGTGTGGTTGACGGATCTTGCCCAACTCGGCGGGATCGATGTCGATGTGGATGATGCTGGCCTGCGGGCAAAACTGCTCCGCTTTACCAATCGCGCGATCGTCAAAACGCGCACCCAGCACAATTAACAAATCTGCCTGCTGTAAGATCAGATTGGTTGATCGTGCGGCGTGCATGCCAAGCATACCCAGCGACAGAGGATGATCGACAGGCATTGAGCCTAGTGCCATCAGCGTCATGGTGGTTGGCAGGCCGGAACGCTCCGCCAACTGAACCGCCTGTTCGTGTGCAACGCTGCTAATAATCCCCCCGCCCAGATAGAGAACCGGACGCTGTGCCGCGTTAATCATGGCCGCTGCTCGCTCGATATCCTGTTGTGCGATAGCGGGTGGCGTATCGAGAGGAAAGACGCTCGGCAGTTCGCTCAGTTCAATGGTCGCGTTCTGAATGTCTTTTGGAATATCGATCCACACCGGGCCGGGGCGACCCGACTGCGCGATGCGAAATGCTTCTGGGATCACGCGCGGCAGTTCGTTGATGTCACGCACCAGATAATTATGTTTGGTGACGGGGATAGAGATGCCGTAAGTGTCGACTTCCTGAAACGCATCGGTGCCGATCATGCTGGAAGGCACCTGACCGGTGATACACACCAGCGGGATTGAATCCAGTTTGGCATCAGCAATGGCGGTGAGCAGGTTGGTTGCCCCCGGACCGCTGGAGGCCATACAAACGGCGGCTTTCCCGCTGGCGCGCGCCATGCCTTGCGCCATAAATCCCGCACCTTGCTCGTGTCGAGCCAGAACGTGGCGAATTGTCTGGCTTTGACCCAGCGCATCATATAACGGCAGAGCTGCGCCGCCTGGAATACCCGCTACGGTGGTGATGCCCTGTTGTTCGAGCAACCGAACAATCAACTGAGCGCCTGTATAACGCATGTTTACATCCTTCATCAGGGCCGGTGCGGTGTCGGAGCGGGGAGGGTAGAAACAAGAAACCCCGCTCGGCTGGCGCCGGCGGGGTTTGAGAATCTTCGATTCGGAACCCGTTACGGCGCGCTGCTGCCGACGACCACGACCACCACGCGCACGACGACGACCGCGTCAACATGCGCGGTGCTTAGTAGTGCTGAAGTGGAAGAAGAGTAGTGCGTCACGGGGATCCTGTTTACGTTATTTGTGTTCGAATAAGTAATGAACCAATTGCCAATTCATATAAGCACAGCAGCATAAAAAGACACAATACCCACAAGGGATAAAAACCGAATATGCCTACAGGATCACAATCTATCGACATTTAATGCTGTTATTACTGCTTTATTTTTCGCCACACAACCAGAGAAGCGTGACTTTTTTCACAATTGGAACAGGGTTTCAATGTTATAAATGATAAAATAATCATTGAGATAGTGGGTGGGAATAAATGAGTATCTCCCGAATGGTGGGGAAAAGCGTATTGAGTGGGCTCCTGCTGATGGCGATGGGTATCAGCCAGGCAATGGCCTGTCAGGCTGGCCCTGCCAATGAATGGATGCGCGGTATTGAACAGCAGCGTCAGGCGGATTTGGGGAATGGTTGCTATCTCAACCCGATTATTGCGGGCGATCATCCTGATCCCACTATTATCAAGGATGGCGCTGATTACTACATGACGTTTTCGTCCTTTGACGATATCCCTGGGCTGCTGATTTGGCACTCGCGCGATCTGGTGAACTGGCAGCCGCTTGGCCCTGCGATAACGACGCCCGTTGACGCGATTTGGGCACCGGATTTGGTGAAACATGACGGCAAATATTATATCTATTTCACTACAAATCGGATTATCGACGCCAAAGGAACGAAAAAGAAAACGCTGTATGTGATTACCGCCGATGATATTCGCGGCCCGTGGACAGTACCGAAAGATACAGGATTGAAAAATCCGGCCAGCGATCCCGGTCATGTGGTGGGAGAGGACGGCAAGCGTTACATCTTTATGTCTGGCGGCAACCGGGTGCAGTTAACCGACGATGGGCTGTCGACGGTCGGTGAAATGGAAGTGGTCTATCAGGGATGGCAGTATCCGGAAGAGTGGGATGTGGAAAGCTTCTCGCAGGAAGGGCCGAAGATGCTGCGCCACGGCGAGTACTTCTATATGGTATTGGCGGAAGGTGGTACGGCAGGGCCACCAACCGGACATATGGTGATTGCCGCACGATCGAAATCGATCAACGGGCCGTGGGAAAACTCACCGCATAACCCGATTATCCGCACGCAGGATCGTTCAGAAAAATGGTGGTCACGCGGCCACGCAACGCTGATCGAAGGGCCGGATAAAAATTGGTACATGATGTATCACGGTTATGAAAACGGTTTTATGACGCTGGGACGTCAGGCGATGCTGGAGCCGATCGTCTGGGGGAACGATGGCTGGTTTACCTCTGCTGGATTCGATACCGGTAAACCGATCCGCAAACCGGCTGGAGGTGAAGCGGTGCCTCACGGTATTGGCTGGTCTGATAGCTTTACCAACGAGAAATTTCCAGCCCGCTGGCATTTCTACCGCGCCAATGCGGAAGAGTTGAAACGGGTCACGCTTAAAGACGGCAAGCTGCACCTGAAGGCAAAAGGAACGTCGCCGAAAGACAGCGCGCCGCTGACGATGATCCCCGGCGATCAGGCCTATCAAATTGAGGTCACCGCGAGCTTTGCTCCTGGAGCGCAGGCAGGCTTACTGCTGTTCTATAACGCGAAGCTGTATGTCGGGCTGTCATTTAATCAGGATGGCACGGTCATGCACCGTTATGGATTGGAAAGAGCAGAAAAGAAATTGCCGCACATCACGGGTAATGAGGTGCAAATTCGGATGAAAAACGATCGCCATATCGTGACGTTTTACACCCGAACCTCAGATCAGGAACCGTGGAAGAAATATTCGGTGCAGATGGAAGTGTCCGGCTACCATCATAACGTTGCGTATGACTTCCTCAGCTTGCGGCCTGCTCTTTATGCATCGGGCGAGGGCGACGTTACGTTCAGTAACCTGCGTTATCAGGCTTTGCCTTGATTCCCCGATCTTAAGAAGAGCGTGAAATCCCCAGGATGGTGGCGGCCTCGGCGCTGCCATCCTGTAACGCCTGAGTCGGCCCATCATAATAAATCTGCCCGTCCACGATCAGTACCGTGCGTTTTGCGATCCGCATGGCATCATCCAGATTGTGGGACACCATCAGCAGCGTGAACTGACGCTCCTGGCACACGCTTTCAACCAGATCGAGCATCTCCTGACGCAGCGCCGGATCGAGTGCCGAGAATGGTTCATCCAACAGTAGAATGGGTTGATGACGCACCAGACAGCGTGCCAATGCTGCGCGCTGACGCTGTCCGCCGGAAACCTGCGACGGTAGCCGATCCAAAAGATCTGCCAAACCAACCCGATCGGCGATCTGCCGTAGCGTTTCACGCTGTGTGGCACTGAGCCGCAGACCGGGGTGCAATCCCAGCGCGATGTTCTGCCCAATCGTAAGGTGAGGAAACAGATTGTTTTCCTGAAACAGGATCGAAACGGGTCGTTTAGCGGGAGGTGTCTCGCGGTGAGATTCACCGTTAAGCCGTAATTCGCCACTATCCGCCATCAGAAAACCGGCAATCAGGTTCAGCAGCGTGCTTTTTCCTGCGCCACTGGGGCCAAGGATGGCGATGCGCTCACCCGGTTTGACGTGAAAATCAAAACGCATGGGTAAGTGCTGATAGAAGTAGGTTAATTTCTCAAGCGCGATCATGACGGCCTGCCAGTTTCTCAATCAGGGTAAATAACATAAAGCACAGCAGCATCAACAGCAGTGCCGTGACCGCGCCATCGGCGCTGCGATAGGAGCCAATTTGCTGGTACAGATAGAACGGCAGCGTGCGGAATTGCTCATTACCGAATAGCGCGATAACACCGAAATCCCCAATCGACAGCACGCAGGCAAAGGCTAGCGCCTGTGCTAATGGTTGCTTCAGCGCAGCCAGCTCGATCAGCTTCAGCCGCTGCCAGCCGCGAATATCCAGCGATGTACAGAGCCGGTTGTAGCGCTCGGCGACGTCCAGCATCGGGTTTTCCAACACTTTAATGGCATATGGAATTGCCATCAGCGCATTCGTGAACACCACCAGCGCATAGGGGGATTGCGGCAGCCCGATGCTGTTATTCAGCAGCAGGAAAAAGCCGGTTGCCAGCACAATACCGGGCATGGCGAGGATGAGCATACCGCTCAGATTCATCAACTGCCCGTAGAGTGGCTTCTGGCGTAACTTAAGCTCGCGACTGCTCCAGAGCAGCATCATGGTTAATACCAGACACAGTAATCCTGCACCTAAGGCAATGCGCAGTGAGGTAAACAGCGTTTGCCAGAGCACGGGCTGTTGCAGCACGGAAACCAGTGAGCGGTTCACGCCATCAACGACCACGGCCAGCAAAGGGGGAATGACCAGCAGCAATAGTGCGCCGATCAGCAGGCCGTCGGTGAGGCGGCTCAAGGCGCTATCCTGCGGGTTACGCCATGCAAGCTGCTGTGTGCTGCCGATAGGCAGAATACGTCCCAGCCGCTGGCTCAGCAGCACTAAACCAAGACAGCAAACCATCTGAATTAATGCCAGTAGCGCCGCGCGTGCAGGATCGTAATCAAAGCTCAATGCCTGATAAATCGCCAGCTCAATCGTAGTTGCCTGCGGGCCACCGCCCAGTGACAGAACCGTGGCAAAGCTGGCAAAGCAGAGCATAAAAATCAGCGCACCGGTTGGTAAAATCTGCCTGCGTAGATTAGGCCATTCCAACAGACGGAAATGTTGCCAGCTATTCATGCCCAAATTGGCGGCTAACTGACGTTGCTCGGTGGCAATACCTTCCAGTGACTGCAACAGCAGCCGAGTTGCCAGCGGCAGATTGAAGAAGACGTGTGCCAGCAGAATGCCCTGCAGTCCGTAAGGCGAAAAGGTGTATTTCAGGTCAAACCAGCCCAATGCAGAGGCCAGCCAGCCTTGTCGGCCATACACGCTGAGTAGGCCAAAAACGGCCACCAGCACGGGCAGCACCAGCGTCATCGCGCACAGGCGAAGCAGCCAGCGATGGCCGGGGAAGCGCCGTCGGTACAGCGCTCTGGCGAGGAAGATCGCGGGAACGGTAGAAAATAGCGCGGAGAGAAAAGCCTGCCAGAAGGTAAACCGAATGACATGCCAGAGATAGCTGTCATGCCATAGCGTGCGCCACTGGCTTTCTGGCGCCTGTATCCACAGTGCGCCAAAAGCCAGTACGGCAACGGAAATTAACAGCGTGGTGGCCAGTAGCCCTGGCCACAGACGTCCGCCGATCAGTGGCTGACGGCGCGTTGCCATGCCTGAATCCACTGCGTCCTTTGGTCGGCGACTTCTTGTGCGCTGAACTGCATCGCTTTCTCAGGTACGGCAAGCGTCGCGAAGCCCGCAGGCAGTTCAGTTTTCACCGCCGGATACATCCAGTTGGTAGTAGGGATAGCCTGCTGGAAAGTCGGGCTCAGGATGAACTTCATAAAGCGTTTTGCCAGCTCGGGATTTTTGCTGGAAGCCAACTGCCCGGCGATTTCGATTTGCAGATAGTGTCCTTCGCTGAAAGTGGCCGCTGCGTAGTTGTCTTTCTTCTCTTCGATGATGTGGTAGGCCGGTGATGTGGTATAGCTTAGCACCAGATCCGCTTCCCCTTTAAGGAACAGGCCGTAGGCTTCGCTCCAGCCTTTGGTCACGGTAACGGTTTTTTTCGCCAGCTTCTGCCAGGCTTGCGGCGCGTCGTCGCCGTACACTTTCTGCATCCACAGTAGCAGACCTAGTCCCGGCGTGCTGGTGCGCGGGTCCTGATAGATCACTTTCCACGGTGCGTTGCTGTCCAGCAGTTCATGCAGGCTTTTCGGCGGGTTCTTCAGCGTGTTTTTGTTATATACAAACGCGAAATAGCCATAGTCGTAAGGAACGAACGTTTTATTGCTCCACCCCCCTGGCACCGTAACAGTGCTGGTGTCCTGACCGTGTGGTGTAAATAGGCCGGTTTGCTCCGCAGCCTGCAACAGGTTGTTGTCCAGCCCCAGAATGATATCCGCTTTGCTGTTTTTTCCTTCCATACGCAGACGGTTCAGCAGCGATGCGCCATCCTCCAGCGCGACGAAATTCAGCTCGCACTCGCACTCTTTTTCAAACGCGGTCTTGATGACAGGTCCTGGACCCCACTCTGAAGCGAATGAATCATAGGTATAAACGGTAAGCGCGGGCTTGGCGAAAGCGGATGCTGAGAGCAGTAACAGACAAGGCAGGCTGGTTTTCAGCACGATGGCTGAACGGTGTAATAATTGATTTAACACTTTGCACTCCTGAGAATCATAGGGTGGCAAAGGACTTCGAGGCAGCAATAAGCCACACTCTCAAATCCCTTCGCCGGTATTAACCGGATCAGGTTCGACGGGTATCTTCTCAGCGAAAAATTTTCCGCACCCCGTTGAGAACGCCTCATTGTAAAGGGTTAAGCCGGGCAGCGAAAGGTTCTCAGCGTTCCGGCTGCGCAAACCAGGCTTGTATGCCCATTCAGACGCGGTGGTGTGGCCGTAGTAGGTGCACAATTTCGCTTAACGTGAAGGCTTTTGTGTTCTATTTGTTGGCATTTACCATTTCATGGCCTCCTGCGCGATTAGCGCGGTACACCAGTCGATAAAAGCGCGGATAACCGGCGAGAGGTGGCGGCTTTGCGGGTAGAGGATGAAAATAGGTTCAAGCGGTGCTTCGAGATCAGGAAGCAGCCGGACAAGATGTCCATCAGAGAGTTGCTGGCGCACCATATAGCTGGCAATGCGTAGTAGACCCAGACCCGCTACGCCAGCGGCGAGATAGGCATCGGTGTCATTTACGCTGATCTGTCCTGCTAGCGGAATTGCTACGGTGTGAGCTTCATCGTGAAACCCCCAGCTAACTGAACGACCTGCCCGGCTGTGGGTATAGCCCACTGCGACATGATCTTTGAGCGAGTCTAACGTTGTGGGGTATCCATGTTGTTCAAGATAGCGTGGGGAAGCGCAGATAGTCCAATGGAACGCCCCGAGGTGTCGTGCGACCAGTCGTGATAATGGTGGTTCTCCGGTTCTGATGACACAATCGATACCCTGCTGGACAATATCCACGGTGGCATCACCCAGGTGGAAGTCTAGCCTTATTCCAGGATGACGTTCACAGAAGTCGGGCAGTGCCGGGATAAGGAAATTTTTGACCAGAGAAGGTGTCGCTCCGATTCTGATCGTTCCCTGTAGTTCCTCCTTTTGCTGTGCCGTTACGCTTTCCGCCGCGTGCACATCCCGTAAGATCGCTTTGCAACTGTCGTAATAGCGCAGGCCAACATCCGTAATACTGAGTGCTCGCGTCGTTCGGTTAAGTAACCGAGCGCCGAGATGTGATTCGAGTTCTTTAATGCTGCGGGTGACGGTGGATGGCAGAACATGCAGGGTTTCCGCCGCTTTTTTGAAACTACCCGCATCGACCACACGAATGAATGTTTCCATGGCCTGAAACCGATCCATACGATGATGTCTCCCCATTTTGCGATGAAACGTTGCTGACCGTGTAGACAGCGTATCTGCCGTGACAGCGGCTAGCGTGTTTTATTATTCGATTCTTTCAAATTATGAAGTGGTCTGAGCGAATCTTATCATGCGTGCATTTTTGTATAACATAATCCCCGATCTCTGGATTTCCTGAAAGTTACAGGTATGAATAGGCCAGGGCATGTTAGCACACTGAATTCATCGGGAACGCACTCGACTCCTTATGATGGCGATAATTTGAAATTTTGAAGGAATTAAGACATGAATGACAGCGGAACAGCGTTGAAAGATATTCTTGTGCTTGGCGCAGGGCAGCTCGGTATGGCGGTATTGCGTGCTCTCGCACCGCGTGCGCGAGCCTTGCCGTTGTCGGTCACGGTACTCGTTTCGCCGGACACCGTTAACGGTCCGTCGGATCAGGGTATGGCAACACTGACCGAACTCCGTGCATTAGGGGTTGACGTTATCGGGTTCGACCTGGCCTCTGATGAATACGCTCTGACGGAGCTTTTCAAGCATTATAAGACGGTATTGAACTGTTCGGGGTTCGTGGCAGGGCCGGGCACTCAAATGAAAATAACCAGAGCGGTGTTGGCTGCCAACGTCACGCGCTATTTCCCTTGGCAATTTGGCGTTGACTATGACGTTGTGGGGCGAAAAAGCGGCCATCCAGTTTTTGATGAACAGTACGACGTGAGACAGTTGCTACGTAGCCAACTGCGTACCGAATGGGTGATTGTTTCGACCGGCATGTTCACGAGTTTCCTGTTTGAACCCGCCTTCGATGTGGTGGATCTGGAAAGTGGGATCCTTCATGGTCTGGGAAGTTGGGATACGAAAGTGACTGTGACGATCCCCGAAGACATTGGCTGGCTCACGACGGAAATCTTGCTGGCCGAACCACGATGGGTTAATGAGGTGGTCTACGTGGCAGGTGATACGATTTCATACGGGCAACTTGCCGATGTCGTTGAGCGTGTCACGGGGAAAATCTTTGAGAAGACACTATGGACTCTGGACAAATTGCGCAGGGATCTGAAGGTGGCTCCAGATGACGCAATGACGCGCTATCGGGCCGCATTTGCTTTGGGTGAGGGCATGTGGTGGGACAAATCAGGCACGTTCAATGAACGTAATGGTTACGAGACGGTCGACGTCGAGCATTTCTTACGAATGCAGTTGCAAAAATAGGCAGAAAGGTGCGGAGCGATTCAACGTGCCCCGCACCTATTTTCAAAGGTTCTCAGCGTTCCGGCGGCGCGAACCAGGCGGATTTAAAATCAAACCAGCCTAGCATATTCATCCGGACGCCTCGCATGCTGCGCTGCCCTTGAAGTTGCAGCCAGTGATGCAATAACGGATGCAGTTGCCCACTTTTGATGAGTTTTTCACTCCATTCCGCCATCGGGAGCGTGTGATTACGCCACTGTTGTGCGTCTGTCGCTAGATCGTCATTCAGGCAATGTTGCACCAGTGGCAGCTCATAAAGCATGGCGAACAGAGAGAATTCGAGCGGCAGATAGCAATTCAGGCTACCAAACCAGATATCACTTTCAGCATTGCCCTGATACCAGTCTTCGTAGCTGATGGTTTGAACACGCAGGGTGACACCCTGTTGCGCCAGCAGCGTGCGCATAATCTCGCTTAATATCCGGTACTCTGGGTGTTCCTGATAAAACGTGAGCGTAACATCGGTTAGCCCATCTGGAATGGACTGTGGCGTATCGGGACGATGATGATGCCAGCGTGGCAACAGGCTATAGGCGGGCGACCAGTCGCGCTGGTTGCTGGTATTGGCGTGGCTGAGCAGCGAAATAGGGTTAAATATCTGCCTGAGCCATTGCAGAGCTTCTGGACGCTGATTCAGAGGCGAGCGTTTGTCGAATAACAGGAAATAACCACCTTCCTCCATTCGACTTTCCAACTGCTCATGGTGAGAATCATCAGACTGAAATTGGACAGACACTGGCATTTCTTCTGGCTCGTCCGGCAAGACCCAGATGTTGACCTCATCAATCAGCGCCCGATAGCCAAAATAGTCATCGAAAGCGCGGATCTTCAATTGGCTGCTGTTATTGCGCACCACGGCGTAAGGGCCAGTGCCAATCGGGTGTTGGGCGAAATTCGGCAGCGTTTGCCACTCCTGCGGCAAAATCATGGCGTGTACGCTGGCTAACAGCCACGGCAACCACTTATCTGGGCTGTGTAAGTGGATATCAATCACAAACGGCATCGGTGAGGTCACTGCTTCAATATGGGAGAAGAGCGGAAGCGGCGCGAGGCGTGATAACGATGTGGTGATGTCATCCATCGTGAGTTCACGACCGTGATGGAAACGGATGGCCGGACGCAGATAAAAGCGCCAGTGCAGGGGAGATAGGCCTTGCCAATGATGAGCCAGATCGGGCTTTAGTTCCCCATTTTCCTCATTTATGTTGGTTAATCCACTAAAGATTTGTCGCGCAATATGCATTTCCGAACGCCGCAGTGCTGAACTGGGCAATAAATTGCGCAACGGGCGGTAATAGAGGATGCGCAGAATATGCTTCCCTTGTCGGAAACTCCGCCCAAGGTGAGCCAATAGCATCTGGCGCACCGCTTCTTTGTCACCGACCAACTGCACCAGTTGCTCAATGCGATCCTGTTCTAGCAAATCTTCGGCACGCTGTTGCTGTAGGGCTAATCCGGTATACACAAAGGAGAGCTGCGAGCGTTTTCCTCTTCCCGCTTCTGCCTGCCAGATGAGCCAGCCTGCTTGCTGCATCGCATTCAGCAATGAACGGATATGGCGGCGTGAGCAGTTCAGCACCCCCGTCAGCTCTTGCAGCGTGGTGTCTGTGGTTTGTCCCTGAAAGTGTTGCCACAGGCGGATGAACTGTTGTTGCAATCGAGGGGAAGACATAAAAGAGGAACTCCCTGCACTAAAGTCATCAATTTATCTTTCCCTATATTACGTCGATACTTTCTAACAAGGAAAGAGAGGAGGTGGCTTATGGCAATTTCCCGTTTGTCCCAGTTCTATCGAACCTACTTATCGACCTGTAAAGCGAAGTGGTTGCGATGGATGTCTACCCAACAGCGCGTTGCATTATTGCAGCAGGCGACGCAGTGGCACCTGAACGAAATGTCCGACGATGAATACCGTCATTGGCTCTAGGTGGTACGAGAAAATGTATTCTGAGTAATGGTGACGTTTCACCAACCAGCGGGTTTTCTCGCTGGTTTTTTTTATGGTGCTGACCTGCTTATCGCCTTTTGGTTTTTCGCTGATGGTTTGTGGCAGGGAGAGATCAGCGGCAGTGTTCACGTAATGGTTTACCCTCGCTGAGCAATGCATAATAACGCGCCAATTCGTCCTGCTGGTGTGCATTGCGTATCTGCAAGGCCAGATTAATCGAGGCAAGCCCCCGCGCGTTGTCGGCTAATTCCTGTGGTATTTTTTTTGTTTAGCTAGCCAGTCGGTGACATCACTCCACTCCCATAGCGGTGATGTACCGCGTAAGCGTTGAACCGGAGAGGGAAAATTGCCTGCGCCCCGTTTTCCATCTTTGAGAAGCGCAATAGCCTGGCGCGACAGCGTGGATAAGGCTGCGATGTCACTGATCCCAACCCAGGCCGCATCAACGGAATGGACTTTGGCTTGGATACCCGCAGGCTCAATATCATGAATAGCGCTGATAACTGCGGTAGAAAAATGGGGGCTTTCTCGATCAAATTCGAGATAGACAGCACTGCCATAGAAGCAGACCAGAGCATCATCACAGCCGCTAAAAAGTGCATCTTCTAGTCCCGCAGTGTCTGCGGAAACACCCGATAGCGTGAGAGAAAAGTGATACGTTGTCATAAATTCCTCGCTAAACCGTATGTATCTTCTATTGTTTCTGCATTGCCAGACCGTTATCGACGTTGCGGCGGATTTGCTTTGCGTAGTTTTCTGAGACTGATGGCGTGGACCAAATACTCATCATATGAGTACTGTGGTCCTGCGTGCTGTAGATAAGCCTGCGCGCGGCTTCGCAAAAGAAAGTAGAGGACGGGAGAGGGATCATGCCCACAGGGAGCGGTACTCAGCGATTGCTAAAGTAACGATGATTTAATACCCAAAATTGAATGTTAGGATGAAATCTATTGTCATTAAAATTAAACAATTCTATGAATGTGTTTCTATATTAATAATAAATCGTAACGCAAATTACTTAATTCGGATAATTCAATAACTATATGTAATAATTAACATTATGAATTGTTTTTCATTGAAATGATTATCGTCAAAATGACGTTTTTTCGTGATGGTGATCTTATAGATGAAATTATTTTTCATAGGTTACTATTTTTTTTCTTGCATTTAACGCGGATTGTCACAATCTTTAATTAATATGTAACATGTGGCGGTGTTTTATTTTTTTCTTGCTTACCTGAAATTTACTTCACAGCAACTTTCTGAATAACTCGACGGATGTAAAAATGAGCGATGTACCGTATCAGTCAATAGCGCTTTACGAAAAACCAGAATCCTGGCAGCCCACTTCCGGGGTACATAACATTAAGCTAACGCCTCTTTTTATTGTTGTTTTTTCTGGTGTTTTACTGCTTTTTGCCCTAGCCGTCGCGACATCGTCCTATTTTTTGAAGCAAGCAGAATTGTCATTAAATGAATCAACGCTGGAATTGAACGTTCGGATGGAGTTAGTTGATAGCGCGAATCATATGCGTGCGGCACGTATGAATTTGCTGCATGCCGTGAACCACTTACATAATGGTCTTACGGACCGTTACAACGCCAGTATGAAAGCCGCCGAAGAACGGCTGGCGATGTCGCAGCAAATGTTTAATGGATATCAAAATAGAGCAGTTCGCGCTGACGTTGAACAAGCGCGTGATAATGAACTGAAAGCGCGCTATAGCGATTATGTCGAGCGGGGTATCAAGCCGATGTTTGATATCGCGAAACGAGGCAATGTTGACGAACTCAATGCGCTTGAGTCGACAACCTTGTCTACGTTGGACGATGAGTATGACGTGCCGCTGAAAGCGTCTTACCTTTATCGGGTTGAGATGGCAAAAAATATTAATGTGACGGCAGAGAGACATTCAACGCTGGGATATACGCTGATGACGGGGGCGTTTATTCTTGCCATTGTGCTAACCGGTATGACGTTCTTATTAATTCGCCGGGTCATTATTAACCCAGTGCAGTATTGGGTGTCGCGCATACAGGCGATTGCGCAGGGGGATTTAACGCGCACGAGTGTGGATGTGGGAAGAAATGAAATCGGTATTTTGGGGGGCAATATCCAGCAAATGCAGGATTCACTCTCAGAAACGGTTGGTTCGGTGCGTGATAGTGCGGAGTCGATTCACAGCAGCTCGACGAAAATTGCCGTCGGTAACACCGACTTATCCGCCCGGACGGAACAGCAGGCCGCAGCGCTGGCGGAAACGGCTGCCAGTATGGAACAACTCACCGCGGCGGTGAAGCAGAATACCGATAATGCGCATCATGCCAGCAAAGCTGCGACGGAGACGTCTTCCAAGGCAGTAAATGGTGGCAGCATTGTGGAACAGGTTGTCGGTTCTATGGACGGTATTGCCAAGAGTTCAGACAAAATTTCTGAGATTATCTCGCTCATTAATGGGATTGCATTCCAGACCAATATTCTGGCGTTGAATGCGGCGGTTGAAGCCGCAAGAGCAGGCGAGCAGGGCAAAGGATTCGCGGTGGTTGCAGGAGAAGTGCGTAGTCTGGCACAGCGTTCGGCTAATGCCGCAACGGAAATTGCCGCGTTGATCAAGGAGTCCGAAGCCAGAGTGACAGAGGGAACGACGCTGGCATCCGAAGCGGGTAAAGCGATGGGTGAGATTGTCGCTGAAATTAATAACGTTACCCGAATCATGAATGAGATCGCGCTGGCTTCCGATGAACAAAGCAGCGGTATCAATCAGGTGTCGTTAGCGATATCAGAAATGGATCGGGTCACGCAACAAAACGCGACATTGGTGCTGGAAGCCTCCTCGTCTGCCGCATCACTGGAGCAGCAGGCTGAACGGTTGAATCTTGGCGTGTCCCGGTTTCACCTGATGTAATCCCGTTGATAAAAAAGCCAAAGCGATAAAAAAACAGAGATGTATCATCGATCGCCAGCGGCTTTTGTCGCTGGCTTTTTTTCGTTGTTTTTCCAGCATGGGGATGCTAACCCGTTTCTGGTAGAATCAGTGAAAAGGTACACCGTTTCTGGATGACGAAGATCGCCTATTTTTCTTCTCTGCCTGAGCAATTTTGTACAAATGACAAGAGGGTTAACGCGTGCATAAAAAGCCGATTGCGCAAGAGCAGACAAATTTCAGACACCTGGAGACACTCGGTGGTCTGGATATGTTGCAGGCGCAATACTACCAGCAGCGTTTTCCTCGCCATGTTCATGATACTTATTGCATCAGCGTGATTGAGCAGGGCGCTCAACGCTTTTATCGCTCTGGTGCAGAGCACGTTGCGCCCAAAGGTGACATTATTTTGGTGAATGCGGACGATGTGCATACGGGAAGCTCTGAGGTAGAAACTGGCTGGGCCTATCGGGCCATTTATCCGCATCCCGATCTTTTTCACTCGATTAATCAGGATATTCAGCGCTCTAAAGATTCCGTTCCGTGGTTTCCCGATGCGGTTGTGCACGATCCCGGATTGGCGGAACAACTGCTCATGACCTTCAATATGCTTGCTCAGCCGGGCAATATGCTATTGAAAGAAACGCTGCTGCTGTCGTCATTAACCTGGCTGACGATGCGCTATAGCAAGACTCGCCTGACGCCACAACTGTTGCCGATTGCGACCCAAAATATACTGAACGTTAAAGCCTTTATGGACAGCTATCCTGAGAGAGAACTGGCGCTTGTTGAACTGGCTGAACTCGCCGAGCTTAGCGTGTGGCACTTCTTACGGCAGTTTAAGGCGGTTGTCGGCATTACGCCTCATGCTTATTTAATTCAGGCGCGTCTGCGCAAGGCGAAAGATCTATTGCGTAAAGGCAATACTATTCTTGATGTTTCGGTGCAGTGTGGTTTTACCGATCAGAGCCACTTCCATCGTCATTTCAAAAATTCGTTGGGGCTGACGCCGGGCGAGTTTGCTAAAGGCAACGTATAAATAGGCTCGTTCTCTATTCCGAGTCACAGCAACTTTATCCAATACTATTAAAACGCGTTTTGTTAATTTTTCGCTATCGATTTATTTATGGTAGTGCAATGTTATATGGAAAACACCGTAGCCCGTTCACCGTCGGGATCAAAAGACACGATTAGCCCGTGGAAACACTTTATGACCGGCGTGGTTGAAATGCTTCCGCTCTGTTTATCGGTGGTGCCCTGGGGAATTCTCGCCGGTTCTATGGCTATCCAATCGGGATTATCTGTTGGGCAAAGTATTGGGATGTCCGCGATTATTTTTGCGGGAGCAGCGCAATTAGTCTCGTTAGGATTGCTTATGTCTGGGGCGAATGTCGCGACGCTATTAATCTCTGTTTTCTTTATCACTGCACAGCATCTGATATATGGCCTAACGCTGCGGGAATATGTTTCAACTTTGAGATTAAGAAAACGGCTGCCTATCGGTTTTTTATTGTCAGATGAGCTTTTTGCGCTGAGTGAAAAGAAAGATAGAAAGAATAATGTCAGCGCCAGTTATTTAATTGGTGCGGGCCTCACCTTTTATATTTTTTGGAATATCTTTAGCATTCTCGGTGTGGTCATGGCCTCTTCAGTGCCTGATTTGGATAAATATCACCTTGATTACTCTATCGTTGCCACGTTCATTACCATCGTTGTACCGATGATAAAAAAGATCAGTACCTTTTCTGGTGTTCTGTTCTCCCTATTTCTGTCGATGCTATTGACCTATTTCAAGATAGAAGGTGCCATCGCTATTGCTGGTGTCGGTGGGATGTTTTTCTCTGTATTCATCGCGTCCGTGCTTAAGGAGGAAAAATGAGTTGGTTATTGATATTCGTTCTGTCGGGGATCGTGTTTTTTAATCGCTATATCTTTCTTGAGCCTGCTGTACCGGTAAAAATTCCCGTTTTACTTCATCGTGCTTTAAAGTATTCTGCGCCATGTTTACTCACTGCGATTTGTGGGCCGATTATTTTAATGGAACATGGCGTTATCCGCGTTTTTCCTGATAACCCTTATTTTCTCGGCGCGATGGTGAGCATCGTGATTTCATTTTTTATCAGAAATATTGTGGTCGCCGTGCTCTTGAGTATGTTGGCTTTTTATCTTATTGCCGCGCTGCTGTAATTTCCCGTCATTCTTCCAAAATAAAAAGCCCGCAGAATGAAGTGCGGGCTTTCGGTTATGCGTAATCTCAAATCAGTTCAAAAATGCTGGCTGATTCTTTTCATACTCGGTAATCGATGCTTCGTGTTGCAGCGTCAGGCCGATGCTGTCTAATCCGTTGATCATGCAGTGACGGCGGAAGCTGTCGATTTCAAACGGATAACGTTTGCTGCCTGCTTGAACGACCTGATTTTCCAGATCGACGGTGAAGGTAATCCCTTCCTGACTGTCAACCAGCTTGAACAGTTCGTCCACTTCTTCGTCGCTCAACTTCACTGGCAGCAGTTGGTTGTTAAACGAGTTGCCGTAGAAGATATCAGCGAAGCTGGGGGCGATAACGACATTGAAACCGTAGTCGGTCAGCGCCCACGGCGCGTGCTCACGAGAAGAGCCACAGCCGAAGTTTTCGCGCGCCAGCAGAATGCTCGCCCCTTTGTATTGTGGCTTGTTCAGCACAAACTCAGGGTTGGGCTGTTGACCCGCATCGTCCAGAAAACGCCAGTCGTGGAACAGATGTTGGCCGAAACCGGTACGCGTCACCTTTTGCAGAAACTGCTTGGGAATGATGGCGTCGGTATCGACGTTAGCGGCATCCAGAGGAACCACCAGACCTGTGTGTTGAGTAAATTTAGCCATGTCAGTTTCTCTCTTAATTCAACTCGCGGACGTCGGCAAAGCGACCCGTCACCGCCGCAGCCGCAGCCATTGCCGGGCTGACCAAATGGGTGCGGCCAGCGCGCCCCTGACGGCCTTCAAAGTTACGGTTACTGGTTGATGCACAACGTTCGCCAGGGTTCAGGCGGTCATTGTTCATCGCCAGGCACATGGAGCAGCCCGGTAAGCGCCACTCAAAACCCGCTTCGATGAACACTTTATCCAGCCCTTCCAGCTCTGCCATGGTTTTTACCGGGCCGGAGCCGGGTACGACGATGGCCTGAACGCCAGCGGCGACTTTACGCCCTTTGGCAATCTCTGCCGCTGCGCGCAAATCTTCGATGCGCGAGTTGGTACAGGAACCAATGAAGACTTTATCGATCTTCACGTCAGTCAGTTTAATGCCGGGTTGCAGATCCATATACGCCAGTGCTTTGGCGGCAGAGGCGCGCTCTACCGGATCGCTGAAAGAATCAGGGTTAGGGATTTCCTGATTGACGGCGATAACCTGACCGGGGTTGGTGCCCCAGGTGACCTGCGGTGCAATCTGCGCGGCGTCCAGCGTGACGATAGTGTCAAACTGCGCGTCATCATCGGATTCCAGCGTGCTCCAGTAGGCAACGGCGGCGTCCCAGTTGGCGTCTTTCGGAGCAAACTGGCGGCCTTTCAGGTAGTTGAAGGTGGTTTCATCCGGTGCAACCAGACCCGCCTTCGCACCCATCTCAATAGCCATGTTGCACAGTGTCATACGGCCTTCCATGCTCAGCGCACGAATGGCTTTGCCACAAAATTCAACGACATGGCCGGTGCCGCCCGCGCTACCTGTTTTACCGATAATCGCCAGCACGATGTCTTTTGCGGTGATGCCGTGTGCCGCATCACCCGTGACTTCAATCTTCATGGTTTTGGCACGACCCTGTTTCAGGGTTTGCGTCGCCAGCACATGTTCGACTTCCGATGTACCGATGCCGAAGGCCAGTGAACCAAACGCGCCGTGCGTTGCGGTGTGTGAGTCACCGCAGACGATGGTCATGCCCGGCAGCGTCATCCCTTGTTCTGGGCCGATAACGTGAACGATGCCCTGATTCGGGTGGTTAAGGTCATACAACTGAACGCCGAATTCCGCACAGTTCTTGATTAACTCCTGCATCTGAATGCGGGCCATCTCACCGCTGGCGTTGATGTCTTTGGTCTGCGTGGAGACGTTGTGGTCCATGGTCGCGAAGGTTTTCCCTGGTTGACGAACCTTGCGGCCCATCGCACGCAGGCCGTCGAATGCCTGTGGGGAAGTCACTTCATGCACCAGATGCCTGTCGATATACAGCAGCGGTGTTTCGTTCGGCGCTTCATGCACGATGTGCGCGTCGTACAATTTTTGATATAACGTCTTACCCATGGTTATGCCCCTTGCGCCACGAAACGCGCAATCACGTCGCCCATTTCACTGGTCCCGATCGCGTTGCTGGCGCTTGCCAGATCGGCGGTACGGTAACCTTCAGCCAGCGCAGTATTGACGGCTTTTTCGATCGCCTCAGCGGCATCATCCGCACCCAGGCTGTAACGCAGCAGCAGCGCCAGCGACAGAATCTGCGCGATCGGGTTGGCAATGTCTTTACCCGCGATATCCGGTGCGGAACCGCCAGCAGGCTCGTACAGACCAAAGCCTTGCTCGTTCAAGCTCGCGGAAGGCAGCATGCCCATTGAGCCGGTAATCATGGCGCACTCGTCGGACAGAATGTCACCGAACAGGTTAGAACACAGCATCACGTCAAACTGAGACGGATCTTTGATTAACTGCATTGTCGCGTTATCGATATACAGATGGGACAGCTTCACATCTGGATAGGCTTTAGCGACTTCCGTGACGATTTCGCGCCACAGAATAGAACTTTGCAGCACGTTGGCTTTATCGATGGAAGTCACGATACTGCGGCGTTTACGGGCAGATTCAAACGCGATGTGCGCGATGCGTTCAATCTCGAAACGGTGATATACCTCGGTATCGAAAGCGCGTTCATACTGACCGCTACCTTCGCGCCCTTTTGGTTGACCGAAATAGATCCCCCCCGTCAGTTCGCGGACGCACAGGATATCAAAGCCTTTCGCGGCGATGTCGCTACGCAGCGGACAAAACGCTTCCAGCCCTTGATACAGACGTGCAGGGCGCAGGTTGCTGAACAATTTGAAGTGCTTACGCAGAGGCAATAACGCACCGCGCTCCGGTTGCTCTGCCGGTGGCAGGTGTTCCCATTTCGGGCCGCCCACGGAACCGAACAGGATCGCATCGGCCTGCTCACAGCCCGCAACGGTCGCCTGCGGCAACGGCGTGCCCTGACGGTCAATGGCGATACCGCCAACGTCGTATTCACTGGTGGTAATGCGGATACCAAAACGCTGACGCACCGCATCCAGTACTTTGTGGGCCTGTGCCATTACTTCTGGGCCAATGCCGTCTCCGGGTAAAACGGCGATATGGTAGCTCTTTGTCATCACACTGTTTCCTGACTGTTTTGTTGTTTGCTATCGTTTTGTTGTTGGTTATTGTGCTGTTGCAGACGTTGAATTTCTTTTTCTACCTGTTGAGCACGCTTGATGTTGTTTAATACATTTACCATTGCCTGCGCGGAAGATTCAACGATATCCGTTGCCAAACCGACGCCATGGAAACGACGCCCCTGATAATCCGCGACGATATCAACCTGACCCAGCGCATCACGCCCCTGTCCTTTGGCCGTCAGTTGGTATTTAACCAGCGAAATTTGGTAACCCGTAATGCGGTTGATCGCCTGATAAACGGCATCTACCGGACCATTACCCGTTGCGGCTTCTGACTGGGTTTCTTCACCACAGATCAGCTTGACTGAGGCGGTTGCCATCACGCTGGAGCCAGACTGAACGCTGAAATAGTCCAAACTGTAGAATTCAGGTTCTTCCTGCTGACGGCTAATAAAGGCCAGCGCTTCCAGATCGTAATCAAACACCTGACCTTTTTTATCTGCCAGTTTCAGGAAAGCGGAGTACAAATCGTCCAGATTGTAATCGCTGTCCTGATAGCCCATCTCTTCCATGCGGTGTTTCACCGCCGCGCGACCAGAACGGGAAGTCAGGTTCAACTGCACTTCTTTCAGGCCGATGGATTCCGGCGTCATGATTTCGTAGTTTTCACGATTTTTCAGCACGCCATCCTGATGAATACCTGAAGAATGGGCGAAGGCGTTGGCACCGACGACCGCTTTGTTGGCAGGAATAGGCATGTTGCAAATCTGGCTGACCAACTGGCTGGTGCGGTAAATTTCCTGATGATTGATGTTGGTGTGGACATTCAGGAGGTTATGACGGGTTTTAATCGCCATGATCACTTCTTCCAGTGAGCAGTTGCCAGCACGCTCGCCGATACCGTTCAATGTGCCTTCTACCTGACGAGCCCCTGCGTGAACGGCCGCCATCGCATTGCCGACGGCCAAGCCCAGATCGTCGTGAGTGTGAACAGAAATGATGGCTTTATCGATATTCGGAACATGTTGGTACAGCGAGGCGATGATATTGCCGAACTCATGCGGCATGGTGTAGCCGACAGTGTCCGGTATATTAATGGTGCGAGCGCCTGCGTTGATGGCCGCTTCAACCACGCGACACAGATCGGGGATTGGCGTGCGGCCCGCATCTTCGCAGGAGAATTCAACGTCGTCTGTGTAATTGCGCGCGCGTTTGATCATGTAAATGGCGCGTTCGATTACCTCATCCAGCGTGCTGCGCAGCTTGGTGGCGATGTGCATCGGTGAAGTGGCAATGAAGGTGTGGATACGGAAGGCTTCTGCGACACGCAGCGCTTCTGCGGCGACATCGATATCCTTTTCGACGCAGCGGGTCAGACCGCATACACGACTATTTTTGATGTTGCGGGCAATGGTCTGAACGGATTCAAAGTCGCCGGGAGATGACACGGGAAAGCCAACTTCCATGACATCAACGCCCATACGCTCCAGAGCGAAGGCAATTTGCAGCTTTTCTTTTACGCTCAAACTCGCCTGTAAAGCCTGTTCACCATCGCGTAATGTGGTATCAAAAATAATGACTTGCTCGCTCATCGGTTTAGTTCCTTGTCGTGTCTACTTTGTACTTGGCGCTCGGCGAGTAAAAAAAAACCCGCGCATCAGCGCGGGTTTTTGTATCGTGTGGCGAGAAACTTAGTTCTTAACTCTGCCCACAAACCTACCGCGCAAGAAGGATGCGTTTAGTAGTAGGCCTAGTAGGACAGCAAAGTTGAACATGGGATCTCGTCATCTAAAATTTGGTGTTGCATTATTGGTACGCGATTATCAGGGTTATGTCAACTTTTGATTGATGTGACGTGCGTCAAGTAAACCAGCGATAGCCCACGGCGAATGAACGAAAGATCGTTGCGGTTTTGAACAATGGCGGTAGACTGCACGCCAAATAATATACAGCTGTACGCTGAAACGCTGTCACATTCATTTCCCTTATAAATTCTTTTACAGATGACTAATCATTTACAGCCATACCATGTGGTGCACCGGGTTCAAGATCGGATCAATCACTGCGCAGGTCGTATTGCGTTGCGCGAGTGGACGCCTGCGGGCGAGCAGCAACTTACCTGGACACAGGCAGGACAGCGCATTCAGCGCATTGCCAGTGCGCTCTTAGCGCAGGGCGTGGATGTTCAGGAACGGGTTGCGATTTTCTCTCATAACTCGATGAATTGGTCGCTGGCCGACCTTGCGCTATTGCACCTGCGTGCGATCAGCGTGCCAATTTATGCCACGAATACGGCGGCTCAGGCGGCGTTCATTATCAATGATGCGGATATCCGCACGATATTCGTCGGTGGTCAGGAGCAGTTGGATGCGCTGCTGACGCTGCGCGATACCTGCCCACAGTTGCGAAATATTATCGTGATGGATGAGGGCGTTAACCTGCACGGTAGCGATATTGCGCAATCTCTGCATGAGTTTGAAGCGCAGGCCGTAGACGATTTCTGGCGTGATGAATGGCAGCAGCGCATCGATAGTCGCGATCTCAACGATCTGTTTACGCTGATTTATACCTCTGGCACCACGGGTGAACCCAAAGGCGTCATGCTGGATTACACCAACATGGCGATGCAACTTAAGCTGCATGACGAGCGCTTAAGCATGTCAGAAAACGACATCTCGCTTAGCTTCTTACCACTTTCCCATGTATTCGAGCGTGCCTGGAGCTTCTTCGTGATGCACTGTGGCGCACAGAACGTGTACCTCAGCGATACGAATCTGGTGCGTGGCGCGATGCAGGCGGTGAAGCCGACGGTGATGTGCGCCGTCCCCCGTTTTTATGAAAAAGTGTATAGCGCCATTCATGAAAAAGTGGCGCAGGCACCGTGGTATCGTCAGCGGCTCTTCGACTGGGCTGTCACACAGGGGCAGCACGCTTTTCTGGCTAAGCAGGCGGCGAAAAAGGGCGGACTCTTGCGCCGCATTATGCACCACTATGCCGACCGACTGGTGTTAGGGAAACTGCGTCAGCTTCTGGGAGGCGAAATTCGCTTTATGCCGGCAGCAGGCGCACGACTGGATGACAACATCATTTTGTTTTTCCGGTCGATCGGGATTCGTATTATTTATGGTTATGGCATGACCGAAACCTGTGCGACGGTTTCCTGCTGGGAAGAGAACCGTTTCCGCTTAGGTTCTATTGGTACGCCGTTACCGGGTATTGAGGTTCGCATTGGCGAGGAAAAAGAGATCCTGGTGCGCGGCGCGACCCTCATGCGGGGGTATTTCCATCGTCCGCAGGAAACCGCAGACGCTTTTACCGCAGACGGCTGGCTGAAAACCGGCGATGCGGGAGAGCTGGACGCTAACGGTAATTTGTTTATTACCGAACGCTTGAAGGATCTGATGAAAACCTCGGGCGGTAAATACATCGCACCGCAGCATCTGGAAGGCACGCTGGGGCAGGATCGTTTCATTGAGCAGGTTGCGATTATCGCGGACACGCGTAAGTACGTGTCAGCACTGATTGTTCCCTGTTTTGAGGCGCTGGAAGAATACGCCCACTCTATTAATCTGAAGTACCACGATCGTCTGGAACTGTTGCGTCACAGCCATATTATTGAACTGTTCGAACAGCGCCTGCGGGAGATGCAGAAAGAGCTTTCCCGCGTTGAGCAGGTGAAGAAATTCACGTTGTTACCTGTGCCGTTTTCGATGGCAGAAGGAGAGCTGACGCCAACGCTCAAACTACGCAGGAAGATCATCAACCAGCGTTACCAACTGGAAATTGATGCGATGTACGCCGAGTCTTGATGATGTCGTAGGCCGAAAAATTCATTTTCTGAAAAGAAATGTGGTTTTTCGGCCTCAAGATTTCACTCTGTAATTTACGGTCTTTATGGACGATCTCTTAGGTTTACAGCTTCCTGCTTAGTATTTTATCTCAGTTCTTTTTTCACTCACGTTCGATTTCCCCTAGGCCTGATTAAGAGCGGTGGTTTTTTGCCGTTTGTCTGCGTCATAATCTGGCGTTATGTTAATGGGTTATCAGTAATCCCTATAATATTTCGTATTCTTGTACTAAAAGTTAACAGTATTAACACAACGTGAGCGCGGGGATTTCCCCCGGTCAATACAGAAACGGGCTCCGTTTTCTGAACAAAAGAGGCAGATCCATGGAGATGTTGTCAGGCGCCGAAATGGTGGTCCGATCGTTGATCGATCAGGGCGTAAAACATGTGTTCGGTTATCCGGGCGGTGCGGTGTTGGATATTTACGACGCCCTACACACGGTTGGCGGTATCGAGCATATTTTGGTGCGGCATGAGCAAGGTGCGGTACATATGGCCGATGGCTATGCGCGTGCGACGGGTGAGGTCGGCGTCGTGCTGGTTACCTCCGGTCCCGGTGCGACAAATGCCATTACCGGTATTGCTACGGCGTATATGGACTCCATTCCTATGGTGGTGTTGTCCGGTCAGGTTGCCACCTCGCTGATTGGCTATGATTCCTTTCAGGAATGCGACACGGTGGGCATTTCCCGCCCTATCGTGAAGCACAGCTTTCTGGTCAAGAAAGTTGAAGATGTCCCGACGATCCTGAAAAAAGCCTTTTACCTGGCGTCAACCGGACGTCCGGGGCCAGTGGTCGTCGATCTACCAAAAGACATCATGAATCCGGCGAATAAACTGCCGTATGTTTATCCCGAAAGCGTCAGCATGCGCTCCTACAGCCCAACGGTTCAAGGGCACAAAGGTCAAATTCGCCGTGCGTTGCAAACCTTGCTGGCGGCAGAAAAACCGATTATCTACAGCGGTGGCGGCGTGATTAACGCGGAGTGCCACGAAGAACTGCTGGCGCTGGCGGAAAAGCTCAATCTGCCAGTGACAACGTCTCTGATGGGGCTGGGCGGCTTCCCCGGAACGCACCGTCAATGCCTCGGCATGCTGGGGATGCACGGGACGTATGAAGCCAACATGGCTATGCATCACGCCGATGTGATTTTTGCCGTTGGGGTGCGCTTCGATGACCGCACGACCAACAATTTGGCGAAGTACTGCCCGAATGCAACGGTATTGCATATTGATATCGATCCCGCGTCGATTTCCAAAACGGTAAACGCAGATATCCCTATTGTGGGCGATGCCAAACAGGTGCTAAGCCTGATACTGGAGTTGCTGGAACAGGATGGCGCACCGCAGCAGTTCGATGCGCTGCGCGACTGGTGGCAGGGTATCGAGCAGTGGCGTGGGCGTCACTGTCTGAAATACGACACCAAAAGCGACAAGATTAAACCGCAAGCGGTGATTGAAACGCTGCATCGGCTGACCGAAGGTAAAGCCTATGTGGCATCGGATGTCGGCCAGCACCAGATGTTTGCTGCGCTGTATTATCCTTTCGATTTGCCACGTCGCTGGGTGAACTCCGGTGGTCTGGGAACGATGGGTTTTGGCTTGCCTGCGGCGTTGGGTATCAAGCTTGCGCTGCCGGAAGAAACGGTCATTTGCGTCACGGGCGATGGCAGTATTCAGATGAATATTCAGGAGCTTTCTACGGCGCTGCAATATGATCTGCCGGTTGTGGTGATCAACCTGAACAACCGTTTCCTCGGCATGGTGAAGCAGTGGCAGGATATGATTTATTCTGGCCGCCATTCCAGTTCTTATATGGAATCGTTACCGGATTTCGTCAAGCTGGCTGAAGCCTACGGCCACGTCGGGATTTCTATCGATACGCCGGATGAACTGGAAAGTAAGCTGTCGCAAGCGCTGGCACAGAAAGATCGTCTGGTGTTTGTTGATATCAACATCGATAGCAGCGAGCATGTTTACCCCATGCAGATTCGCGGCGGGGCGATGGATGAAATGTGGTTGAGCAAAACGGAGAGGACCTGATCATGCGTCGGATTTTATCAGTATTACTTGAGAATGAATCAGGCGCTTTATCACGTGTCGTCGGTCTGTTTTCACAGCGTGGTTACAACATCGAAAGCCTGACGGTAGCGCCAACCGAAGACCCTACGCTATCCCGTATGACGATTCAGACGGTAGGCGATGAGAAGGTGTTGGAGCAGATCGAAAAGCAACTGCACAAGCTGGTGGATGTCCTGCGCGTCAGCGAATTGGGGCAGGGTGCGCACGTTGAGCGTGAGATCATGCTGGTGAAGCTACAGGCCACAGGCTATGGCCGTGAAGAAGTGAAACGCTGCTCCGATATTTTCCGCGGCCAGATCGTGGATGTCACTGCCTCGCTGTATACCGTACAACTTGCTGGCACCAGCGATAAACTGGATGCGTTCCTCAGCGCCGTGCGTGAAGTTGCCGAAATTGTTGAAGTGGCACGCTCTGGGATCGTCGGTGTATCACGCGGCGACAAAATCATGCGTTAATCGACTTTTCGCTGCTTTTTCCTTTAAGAAGCCCGATAATCGCATCGGGCTTTTTTTTATTTCCCTTATCTGATATCGGTGCAATGTATTTCAGGTTAAAAGACGTCCATTATTGATGTGGCGGCTTGAAATATGTGGGTAACGTGATAAAAGCAGTTGCCGTACAAAAGCTTCTGCTGTTAGATCTACGCCATATCCATGATGATTTTATGGTCATCACACTATTTATTTAGCCGGCCTACTTATTTTCCGGCCTACTAAGGGGTTACCGTGAAACTGGATGAAATCGCGCGTCTTGCGGGTGTTTCACGCACGACAGCCAGCTATGTCATTAACGGGAAAGCCAAACAATATCGCGTAAGCGATAAGACCGTTGAGAAAGTCATGGCTGTCGTCAGGGAGCACAATTATCATCCCAACGCCGTCGCGGCTGGATTACGTGCCGGACGCACACGTTCAATTGGCTTGGTTATTCCCGATCTGGAAAATACCAGCTATACGCGCATCGCCAATTATCTGGAGCGTCAGGCCAGACAGCGCGGATATCAGTTATTAATCGCATGTTCCGAAGACCAGCCGGATAATGAGATGCGCTGTATTGAGCATCTGTTACAGCGGCAAGTTGATGCGATTATCGTTTCTACTGCGTTGCCACCTGAACACCCGTTTTATCAGCGTTGGATAAACGGCGGCCTGCCGATTATTGCATTAGACCGTGCATTAGATCGTGAGCACTTTACCAGTGTGGTGGGGGCCGATCTTGAAGATGCCGAAATGCTGGCGCAGGAATTAAGGAAAATGCCTGCGAAATCGGTACTCTATCTTGGGGCTTTGCCTGAACTCTCCGTCAGTTTCCTGCGTGAACAGGGGTTCCGTCAGGCGTGGGCGGGCGATCCGCGCGAAGTGAATTATCTTTATTCCAATAGCTATGAGCGGGTGGCCGCCGCCGCCGCGTTTATGGATTATTTGCAAAATAATCCCATGCCTGATGCGTTGTTCACCACCTCATTCCCGCTATTGCAGGGGGTGATGGACGTTAACCTGAAGATTAACGGGCGTTTGCCGAATAATCTGGCTATTGCGACCTTTGGGGATAATGAGCTGTTGGATTATCTGGAATGCCCAGTATTGTCTGTCGCCCAGCGCCATCGTGAAGTTGCAGAGCGCGTGCTGGAGTTGGTGTTGGCCAGTCTGGATGAACCGAAAAGGCCGAAGCCTGGCTTGAATCGGATTCGACGTAACCTGTACCGTCGTGGCTCACTGAGCCGCGCATAATATCCTTCTGCCTTTCTGCGCCATAGACTGCTATGGCGCCTCTTCTTTATCCGATCTCAATCCATTTTTATGGCAGTGCGACCCGGAATAGCCGACGGCAATATTCCAGAAAATAGCCATACGTTACGCCCATCACCATTGATATCACCAGGTTACTGGTGACCGCGGTCAGAATTTGTGCGGAGCTTGCCCCGATAACCCAGAGAATCGCAGCATAAACAGGAGATTGAAAACTGACATACGCAAACAGGTCGGCAACGCTGCGCACCAGAAAATGATCGCCGCCGTGACGTTTGGCCATATTTAACACACGATCGCGATAAAGCCCGTATGGCCAGGCAATAGCGATATTGACGGGAATTGATAGCAGTCGTGAAGATAGTGACTGCTCAAAGCTCATCCCGGAAAGCATGATTTCAATCGCCATACCGATGATGAAACAATAGACAACGAGCGCAAAGGTATCAGCGGTGGCGCTTCGCAATCGTGACGTCGGGGAAAACATACCTGGCTGCTCCATTCTTAGGACGGATAAACTGGTTAGGTTAAATGGTGTGGTTTTTTGTCATGTCTTATTTGATTTGTGTAGTTTACATCACTGATATATTGGCTTGGTATTAGTGAAAAATATTTATTTATGAGCGTTTTTTATACTTTTTCGCTACTTTATGTCTGCTCAGTAAATTTCTCGTTTTTTTATCGCGATATGAAATTTAAAATAATTTAAAAACAATGACTTATTTTTGTAGGAGGAGTGGTGTTCCTGCAAAGGGTTAATGATGTTGACGCACCATTTATTCGATGCGTTTCCTGAGCCTGCTTTTCTTTCATTGGAAGCCATATTCATCGGTGAGAGGGTGTGAATGAGCGTAAATCGACGGATTAATAAAGAATCGATGATGTTGATGTTAAAAATGTGACATTGAGCAAATGTTAACAGTCATGTATGGTTTTGCGGGCTACGGTAGGCCTTGGTATTCAAGGTGTTCGGTTTAATGAGACTATTCTGAATAGCTTTTATCTTTGGTATCAGATTGTGACAATGAAAATAATCTATATGCTGAAGTTGGTAGCGATATGTTTGCAATGAACCCTTTTTACTGAAAATTTTCCTCAAATTATCATGATGTTAATCACTGCTAATTCTGACTCCTTATTCTTTTTACCTCTATGCTGGCCCAAATTCATTCAGGAATAATCCCAAAGCGCGTCTGCTCTGGCTTGACAAGGTTTTCATACCCTCCGTACACTCTTAAAGGTGGGATTTTGTGGGGTAAAGTGGTGAAAAAGGCGATGGAGGGGTAATTCAGGTATGTTTCGTGGGGCTACGCTGGTTAACCTCGACAGTAAAGGGCGTCTTGCTGTGCCTACCCGATACCGGGAAATGCTGAACGAGGAATCGCAAGGTCAAATGGTTTGCACCATTGACTTGCATCAGCCCTGCCTGCTGCTTTATCCCTTACCCGAATGGGAAATCATTGAACAAAAATTGTCTCGCTTGTCGAGCATGAACCCTGCTGAGCGTCGTGTGCAGCGTTTGTTATTGGGACATGCCAGCGAGTGTCAAATGGATAGTGCAGGACGTTTGTTGATTGCGAATACGTTAAGGCAGCATGCGGACCTTAAAAAAGAAGTGATGCTAGTCGGGCAGTTCAACAAGTTTGAACTGTGGGATGAACAGACTTGGTATCAACAGGTCAAGGATGATATTGACGCTGAACAATCGACTCAGGAACCTTTGTCTGAGCGGTTGCAGGACTTATCACTATAGTCATGCTGGAAAATTATAAACATACCTCCGTCCTGTTGGATGAGGCCGTAAATGGCCTGAATATTCGCAGCGGCGGCACATATATCGACGGCACATTTGGCCGTGGTGGTCACTCCCGTCTGATTCTTTCCCAACTGGGGCCGGAAGGGCGTCTGTTAGCTATCGACCGCGATCCTCAGGCCATTGAAGCCGCCAAGGCGATTGACGATCCGCGTTTCTCTATCATTCATGGGCCGTTCTCCGCAATGGCGGATTATGTTGCTGAACGTGGGCTGACCGGACAGATCGATGGTGTCCTGCTCGATCTCGGTGTTTCTTCCCCGCAGCTTGATGACCCTGAGCGTGGGTTCTCATTTATGCGTGATGGCCCGCTGGATATGCGTATGGATCCGACGCGCGGTTTGTCTGCTGCCGAGTGGCTGATGAAAGCAGAAGCTGATGACATTGTCTGGGTCTTGAAAACGTTCGGTGAAGAGCGTTTTGCCAAGCGGATTGCTCGCGCCATTGTGGAACGTAATCGTACCGAGCCGATGACGCGGACAAAAGAACTGGCGGAATTGATTGCTGCTGCTAGCCCGGTTCGCGAAAAGCATAAACATCCGGCAACGCGCAGTTTTCAGGCGATCCGCATTTATATCAATAGTGAACTGGAAGAGATCGAGCGTGCGTTAGAAGGTGCGCTGAGCGTACTGGCCCCGCAGGGGCGTCTGTCGGTGATCAGCTTCCACTCGTTAGAAGATCGGATTGTGAAACGGTTCATCCGTCACCAAAGCCGTGGGCCACAGGTGCCTGCTGGTCTACCGCTAACGGAAGCGCAACTGCGCAGCCAGGGTGGACAGACGTTAAAGCCTGTCGGAAAGAAACTGATGCCTTCGGAAGAAGAAGTGGCAGAAAACCCGCGTGCGCGCAGTTCCGTGCTGCGGTTTGCTGAGAGACTGCCAGCATGATCGGTAACGAACGGCATACGCTGGTCGGTGTCATCGGCGAGGATCTGCTGCGTAATGCAAAACTCCCGGTGCTGCTGATCGTTGCCGTGTTGGTTTCTGCCGTCTTTGTCGTAACGACAGCGCACCGGACGCGTTTGTTGACTGCAGAACGCGAACAGCTTCTGCTGGAGCGTGATGCGCTGGATATCGAATGGCGAAATCTGATCCTGGAGGAAAACTCATTAGGGGATCATAGCCGCGTTGAGCGGATCGCGACGGAAAAACTGCAAATGGGGCATGTCGATCCGTCACAGGAAAATATTGTGGTTAAGTAATGAACTAAATAGGCAACCAGCTAAGTATGAAAGCAGCCCGTACAGGAAAGTTAAAGCGCCAGGAAGATCAAGCCAGCTTTGTTAGCTGGCGTTTTGCGTTGCTTTGCGGCTGTATCCTGCTTGCGATGGTTGGCTTGATGGCTCGTGCGGCTTATCTTCAGGTGATCAATCCAGACAAACTGGTGCGCGAAGGCGATATGCGCTCCCTGCGCGTTCAGGAAGTGCCAACGGCGCGCGGTATGATCAGCGATCGCGCTGGTCGCCCTCTGGCCGTCAGTGTACCCGTGAATGCCGTGTGGGCCGATCCGAAAGAAGTGAACGATCGTGGTGGCATCACGCTCGATACGCGCTGGAAAGCACTGTCTGATGCGCTCGATATCCCGTTAGATCAGTTGGCAACCAAGATCAATGCTAACCCGAAAGGGCGCTTCGTTTATCTGGCGCGTCAGGTTAACCCGGCTATTGGTGAATACGTTCATAAGCTGAAATTACCAGGAATTAATCTGCGGCAGGAGTCTCGTCGGTACTATCCTTCAGGGCAAGTTACCTCTCACCTTATTGGTTTCACCAATATCGATGGACAGGGCATCGAAGGGGTAGAGAAAAGTTTTGACCGCTGGCTGACTGGGCAACCCGGTGAGCGGACCGTGCGTAAAGACCGATTTGGCCGCGTGATTGAAGATATCTCCTCCGTTGACAGCCAGGCTGCACATAATCTGGCGCTCAGTATTGATGAGCGTTTGCAAGCGCTGGTTTACCGTGAACTTAATAACGCCGTTGCCTTTAACAAAGCCGAATCGGGAACGGCTGTGCTGGTCGATGTGAATACTGGCGAAGTGTTAGCAATGGCGAATAGCCCGTCTTATAACCCGAACAATCTGGCGGGTACGCCGAAAGACATCATGCGTAACCGCGCTATCACCGACATTTTCGAACCTGGCTCTACCGTTAAACCGATGGTGGTGATGACGGCCTTGCAGCGCGGAGTAGTGAAAGAGAATAGCGTGCTCAACACGCTGCCGTATTACGTCAATGGTCATGAGATCAAAGATGTGGCGCGTTACAGTGAGTTAACGCTGACGGGCGTGCTCCAAAAATCGAGTAACGTCGGTGTATCCAGACTGGCGTTAGCGATGCCTTCCTCTGCGCTGGTCGATACTTACGCGCGCTTTGGATTAGGAAAAGCGACCAATTTGGGGTTGGTCGGAGAAAGCAGTGGCTTATATCCTCAAAAACAACGGTGGTCTGACGTAGAGCGGGCCACCTTTTCTTTCGGCTACGGGCTGATGGTAACCCCATTACAGTTAGCGCGAGTCTATGCCACGATCGGCAGTTTCGGTATTTACCGCCCGCTGTCGATTACCAGAGTCGATCCCCCCGTGCCTGGCGAGCGTGTCTTCCCTGAAGCGCTGGTGCGTTCCGTGGTGCACATGATGGAAAGCGTTGCACTACCCGGCGGTGGCGGCACCAAGGCAGCCATCAAGGGCTACCGTATCGCGATTAAAACCGGTACAGCCAAGAAAGTCGGCCCAGATGGTAAATACATCAACAAATATATTGCCTATACGGCGGGCGTGGCACCAGCCAGTAACCCACGTTTTGCTCTGGTTGTCGTGATCAACGATCCGCAGGCAGGGAAGTACTACGGCGGCGCGGTTTCTGCGCCAATCTTTGGCGCCATCATGGGCGGCGTTCTGCGTACGATGAATATCGAACCGGATGCGTTGCCAGTGGGCGACAAAAACGAGTTTGTAATTAATAGAGAAGAGGGATCAGGTGGCAGATCGTAATTTGCGCGATTTACTTGCGCCGTGGGTGCAAGACACCCCGGAACTCGCGCTGCGGGAAATGACATTAGACAGCCGCGTCGCGGCTGCCGGGGATCTGTTTGTCGCGATTGTCGGGCACAAAACAGATGGACGGCGCTATATTCCGCAGGCAATTGCGCAAGGCGTAGCAGCGATTGTTGCCGAAGCTGAAGGTGAAACTGCTGATGGTACCGTTCGCGAAATGCACGGTGTGCCAGTGATTTATCTCAGTAATCTGAACCAGCGGCTTTCCGCGTTGGCAGGCCGTTTTTATCAGCAGCCTGCGGAAAAGTTACAGTTGATTGGCGTAACGGGAACCAACGGGAAAACGACAACGACTCAGCTTCTGGCGCAGTGGAGCCAGGCGTTAGGCGAAACGAGCGCAGTGATGGGCACTGTAGGCAATGGCCTATTGGGGCGGGCGATTCCGACAGAGAATACGACAGGATCTGCTGTTGATGTTCAGCAGGTGCTGAGCCAGTTGGTAGAGCAAGGCGCGACGTTTGCTGCAATGGAAGTGTCTTCCCACGGGTTGGTACAAAACCGTGTGGCCGCACTGCCTTTTACGGCAGCAGTGTTCACCAATCTGAGCCGCGACCATCTTGATTACCACGGCGACATGGAAAGCTATGAAGCGGCCAAGTGGGCACTGTTCGCCGAGCATCGTGTTGGTCAGATGATTATCAATGCTGATGATGAGGTTGGGCTGCGTTGGCTAGCCAAGTTGCCAGACGCGGTTGCGGTAACGATGGCAAACAATTTGGTCCCCGGCTGCCGTGGGCGCTGGCTGAAAGCGACACAGATTGATTATCACGATAACGGCGCCACGATTGCGTTTGATTCAAGCTGGGGACATGGCGAAATTAAAAGTCGCCTGATGGGCGCGTTTAACGTCAGCAACATGCTGCTGGCGCTGGCAACATTGCTGTCTCTTGGCTATCCGCTCGACAAGCTCGTCATTGCTGGATCGCAACTGCAACCTGTATGTGGTCGCATGGAAGTTTTCCATGCTGAAGGAAAGCCAACGGTCGTTGTTGATTATGCCCATACGCCGGATGCGCTGGAAAAAGCGCTTGAAGCGGCGCGTTTGCACTGTCTGGGGAAACTCTGGTGCGTGTTTGGTTGTGGCGGCGATCGCGATAAAGGTAAGCGCCCACTTATGGGCGGCATCGCAGAACAACTGGCCGATCGCGTTGTAGTGACTGACGATAACCCGCGGAGTGAAGAACCTCAGGCGATCGTTACCGATATTCTCTCTGGGCTGCTGGATGCTGGGCGAGTTCAGGTGATTCACGGACGTGCTGAAGCTGTCACCAGTGCGATCATGCAGGCGCAGGAAAATGACGTGGTGCTGATTGCAGGAAAAGGACACGAAGATTACCAACTGGTTGGCAATCAGCGTCTTGATTATTCCGATCGCATCACCGTTGCTCGCTTGCTGGGGGTGATCGCATGATTCGCGTTTCTTTGCAGCAACTTGCCACGGTGCTTAATGCGCAGTTGATTGGTGAAAACATTGATATTGAAGATGTTTCAACCGATACGCGTAAGCTGTCGTCCGGCTGTTTGTTTGTCGCGCTGAAAGGCGAGAAATTCGATGCGCATGATTACGCCGCTGATGCAGTAAAAGGCGGTGCGGCGGCTCTGTTAGTCAGTAAGCGCTTACATATCGATGTACCTCAATTGCTGGTGAGCGATACGCGTTTAGCGTTAGGGCAATTGGGTGCCTGGGTTCGCCAGCAGTCAACGGCGCGCGTTGTTGCACTGACAGGTTCTTCCGGCAAAACCTCGGTTAAAGAGATGACGGCGGCGATCCTGCGCCAGTGCGGCTCGGTGCTGTATACCGCCGGTAACTTCAACAACGATATTGGTGTGCCGTTAACGCTGCTGCGTCTGACAGCAGAACATCAGTTTGCGGTGATTGAACTAGGGGCGAATCACATTGGTGAGATTGCCTATACCACCGATCTGGTGCGGCCGGAAAGCGCGCTGGTCAACAATCTGGCCGCTGCACATCTGGAAGGTTTTGGTTCACTGGCTGGTGTGGCGCAGGCGAAAGGTGAGATTTTTTCTGGTTTGCCAGTAGACGGCGTAGCGATCGTGAATGCAGACAGTAACGATTTCCCGCACTGGCAGGTCACGCTGAATCATAAAACCGTTTGGCATTTCTCGCCGCAGGCCGCTTGCAACATCGATTTTTTTGCCAGCGATGTAGCCGTTTTAGCACAGGGTACGCGTTTCACTCTGCATACACCGTTTGGCGACACGCAGGTTTTGCTGCCTTTACCCGGTCGACATAATGTGTCGAACGCGTTGGCGGCAACTGCACTGGCGATGTCCGTCGGGGCGACGCTGGAAGCCGTTAAAGCAGGATTATCTCAGCTTCAAGCGGTGCCGGGACGATTGTTTCCGATCGCGCTGTCTGAAGGCAAGCTACTGCTGGATGACAGTTATAACGCCAACGTGGGCTCGATGACGGCCGCGGCACAGGTATTGGCAGATATGCCGGGTTACCGCGTGATGGTTGTCGGCGATATGGGAGAGCTGGGTGATGATGCTCCTGAGTGTCACCGTCAGGTGGGCGAAGCGGCGCGTGTTGCGGGCATCGATTGCGTATTGAGTGTAGGAACGTTGAGTAAATTGATAAGCCAAAGCAACGGCAATGGCGAGCATTTTCACGATAAGGCCGCGCTAATTTCACGTTTGAAGGTGCTGATGTCAGAACATAACGTCATCAGCGTATTGGTCAAAGGCTCTCGCAGCGCTGCGATGGAGCAGGTTGTACACGCATTACAGGAGAATGCTCAATGTTAGTATGGCTGGCCGAACATTTGGCCAAACTTTATACCGGTTTTAACGTCTTTTCTTATTTGACGTTCCGCGCCATTGTCAGCCTGCTGACCGCATTGGTTATCTCCTTATGGATGGGGCCGCATATGATCGCCTGGCTGCAACGTTTGCAGATTGGGCAGGTTGTGCGTAGCGAAGGGCCTGAATCGCATTTTAGCAAGCGCGGAACCCCGACGATGGGGGGCGTGATGATCCTGGTGGCGATTATCGTTTCCGTTCTGATGTGGGCGAATCTATCTAACCCGTATGTCTGGTGCGTACTGCTTGTGTTAGCGGGTTATGGTGCAGTCGGTTTTGTTGATGATTACCGCAAAGTGGTGCGTAAGGATACCAAGGGGCTGATTGCCCGCTGGAAATATTTCTGGCAGTCCGTGATTGCGCTCGTGGTGGCTTTCACCATGTACTCCATCGGTAAAGATACGCCAGCTACGCAGTTGGTTGTGCCGTTTTTTAAAGATGTTATGCCGCAGTTGGGCCTGTTGTATGTCGCGCTGGCCTATTTTGTGATTGTCGGCACCAGTAATGCGGTAAACCTGACTGACGGCCTGGATGGATTGGCAATCATGCCGACCGTGTTTGTTGCTGCTGGCTTTGCGCTGGTGGCATGGGCAACGGGGAACATGAATTTTGCCGGTTATCTGCATATTCCGTATATCCGTCATGCCAGTGAACTGGTGATCGTCTGTACTGCGATTGTTGGTGCTGGGCTCGGCTTCCTGTGGTTTAACACCTACCCGGCTCAGGTCTTCATGGGAGACGTAGGTTCGCTGGCACTGGGCGGCGCACTCGGTACTATCGCGGTACTGCTGCGTCAGGAGTTTTTGTTAGTGATTATGGGCGGTGTCTTCGTGGTCGAAACGCTGTCGGTGATCCTGCAAGTTGGGTCCTTTAAGCTGCGTGGGCAGCGGATTTTCCGCATGGCGCCGATTCATCATCATTATGAACTTAAGGGTTGGCCGGAACCGCGCGTGATTGTGCGCTTCTGGATTATTTCGTTGATGCTGGTGCTGATTGGCCTGGCAACGCTGAAGGTACGATAAGACATGGTGGACTATCAGGGTAAAAAAGTCGTCATTATCGGGTTGGGTCTGACCGGGCTCTCCTGTGTTGATTTCTTTCTCGCGCGTGGTGTTGTACCGCGTGTGGTGGATACCCGTATCAGTCCACCGGGCTTGGATAAGCTGCCGGAGCAGGTGGAACGGCATCTCGGTAGCCTCAATGAAGACTGGCTGATGAATGCGGATTTGATCGTCGCCAGCCCCGGCGTTGCATTGGCGACGCCGATTCTGTGTGACGCTGCTAATGCTGGTATTGAGATTGTTGGCGATATCGAACTGTTCTGTCGTGAAGCACAGGCACCTATTGTGGCGATTACCGGTTCGAACGGCAAAAGTACGGTGACGACGTTGGTCGGTGAAATGGCGCGCGCTGCAGGTTGGCAGGTGGGCGTCGGTGGCAACATTGGTCTCCCTGCGTTGCAGTTGCTGGAACAGCCCGCTCAGCTTTATGTCCTGGAGTTGTCGAGTTTCCAATTGGAAACGACGAGTAGCCTGCACGCCGCTGCGGCTACCATTCTGAACGTAACGGAAGATCACACCAACCGTTACCCGTTTGGCCTACAGCAGTATCGTGCAGCGAAATTGCGGATTTATGAACATGCGGACCTGTGCGTTGTGAACGCAGACGATGCGTTGACCATGCCGATTCGCGGTGCAGATGTGCGCTGCCGCAGTTTTGGTGTTGATGTCGGTGATTATCATCTTAACCGTCAGCAGGGCGAAACCTGGCTGCGGGTGAACGGTGAACGAGTGCTCAACACCCGTGAAATCAAGCTTGTCGGGCAACATAATTACACGAACGCATTGGCGGCGCTGGCGCTGGCTGATGCTGTGAAGATCCCTCGGGCTTCTGCACTGACGGCATTGACGGCATTTACCGGGCTACCGCATCGCTTCCAGATGGCCTTTGAGCGCGATGGAGTGCGGTGGATCAATGATTCTAAAGCCACCAATGTGGGCAGCACCGAAGCGGCATTAAGCGGTTTGACCGTCGACGGCACGTTGCATCTGCTGTTAGGTGGTGATGGAAAATCTGCCGACTTCTCGCCGCTGGTGCCCTATTTTCAGGGGGAGCGTATTCGTTTGTATTGCTTTGGTCGTGATGCTGCACAACTGGCTGCATTACGCCCGGAAATTGCCGAACAGACAGAAACAATGGAACAGGCGATGCGCGTCATCGCTGAACGCATTAAGCCGGGTGACATGGTGCTGCTGTCGCCAGCTTGCGCAAGCCTGGATCAGTTTCGTAGTTTTGAACAGCGAGGCGACGAATTTGCTCGCTTGGCGAAGGAATTAGGTTGATGCGGTTCTTCGGGCTGGCGTTTATCGAACGCATCAAAAGCTGGGTCATGGGAACGCGCGAAAGCGATACGCTGAGCATCGTTCTGTACGATAGAACGCTCGTGTGGTTGACGCTTGGGCTTGCCATTATTGGTTTTGTTATGGTGACGTCGGCTTCTATGCCTGTCGGGCAACGTCTTGCCAGCGACCCGTTTTTGTTCGCGAAGCGTGATGCGATTTATCTGGGTTTAGCGTTTGGCTTGTCGTTAATTACGCTGCGCATCCCGATGGAAATATGGCAACGCTATAGCCCGGTGCTGTTATTGCTCGCGATGGTCATGCTGCTGGTTGTACTCGCTGTGGGAAGTTCGGTTAACGGTGCGTCTCGCTGGATTTCTCTGGGGCCGTTGCGTATCCAGCCTGCGGAATTATCCAAGCTGGCGCTGTTTTGCTACCTGTCCAGCTACATGGTGCGCAAGGTTGAAGAAGTACGAAATAACTTCTGGGGCTTTTGCAAACCGATGGGTGTGATGGTGGTGTTGGCGGTGCTGCTACTGGCTCAGCCTGACCTCGGTACGGTGGTTGTACTGTTTATTACGACGCTGGCGATGCTGTTTCTGGCAGGAGCCAAGATGTGGCAGTTTCTGGCGATCATTGGTTCCGGTGGATTTGCCGTTGGGCTGCTGATTGTCGCTGAACCTTACCGTATGCGGCGTGTGACGTCTTTCTGGAATCCGTGGGATGATCCGTTCGGCGATGGCTACCAGTTAACACAATCCCTGATGGCGTTTGGGCGCGGTGAGTTCTGGGGGCAAGGCTTGGGGAATTCAGTACAGAAACTGGAATATTTGCCGGAGGCACATACCGATTTCATTTTCTCTATTTTAGGTGAGGAACTGGGGTATATCGGTGTGGTTTTGGCGTTGTTAATGATATTCTTCGTCGCTTTTCGCGCGATGTCTATCGGAAAGCGGGCGCTAGAGATCGATCAGCGTTTTTCAGGCTTTCTGGCGTGTTCGATCGGTGTCTGGTTTAGCTTTCAAACGCTGGTGAACGTAGGCGCAGCGGCGGGGATGCTGCCGACGAAAGGGTTAACGCTACCGCTAATCAGTTATGGTGGTTCCAGTTTGCTTATTATGTCGACGGCGATTGTTTTGTTGTTACGCATTGATTTTGAAACGCGCCTGACAAAAGCGCAGGCGTTTACGAGAGGTGCCCGATGAGTGGCGAAGGCAAGCGTTTGATGGTGATGGCTGGTGGCACGGGTGGACATGTCTTCCCTGGGCTGGCGGTTGCGCATCATCTGATGGCGCAGGGCTGGCAGGTTCGCTGGTTAGGTACTGCGGATCGTATGGAAGCCGATTTGGTGCCTAAACATGGTATCGATATTGATTTTATCCGCATTTCTGGCTTGCGTGGCAAAGGTATTCGGGCGCAGTTAAGCGCGCCGATTCGTATTTTTCAGGCAGTACGTCAGGCGCGGGCGATTATGCGCCGTTACCAGCCCGATGTGGTGCTGGGTATGGGCGGTTACGTTTCTGGCCCCGGTGGTCTGGCCGCCTGGCTGTGCGGCATTCCGGTCGTACTGCATGAGCAAAACGGTATTGCAGGGCTGACCAACCGCTGGTTATCCCATATCGCTAAAAAGGTATTGCAGGCGTTTCCCGGCGCATTTCCCAAGGCGGATGTCGTGGGTAATCCGGTAAGAACCGATGTGTTGGCATTACCAGCACCGGAAACACGATTAGCCGATCGCTCAGGCCCAGTGAGGGTGCTGGTTGTTGGTGGTAGTCAGGGTGCAAGGGTGCTGAACCAAACGCTTCCCGCTGTGGCAGAGCAGTTAGGTGAGCGTATTACGATTTGGCATCAGGTCGGTAAAGGTGCGTTATCAACCGTTCAGCAGGCTTATCAGGATGTTGGGCAGACGCAGCACAAGATTACCGAGTTTATTGATGACATGGCAGCAGCCTACGCGTGGGCAGACATCGTGGTATGCCGCTCTGGTGCTTTGACCGTCAGTGAAATTGCAGCGGCAGGGCTACCGGCTCTGTTTGTGCCGTTTCAGCATAAAGATCGGCAGCAGTACTGGAATGCACTGCCGTTGGAAAAGGCGGGGGCAGCAAAAATTATTGAGCAGCCACAGTTTAGCGTGGCGGCAGTCAGTGAGGTGTTGTCCGGTTGGGATCGCACAACTTTGCTGGCGATGGCGCAGAAAGCCCGCGCAGTGGCGATTCCAGATGCAACCGAACGGGTTGCCGCGGAAGTCAGTGCAGCGGCAGGCAGTCGGGCCACAAATGTGGCTCATGGTTAATTAATACAACGTTGTCGGGTAGAAGACTGCCCGGCGACGCTACAAGGTAGCGATAGAATAAAGTGAATACTCAACAACTGGCGAAACTACGTTCAATCGTGCCCGAGATGCATCGCGTCCGGCACATACACTTTGTCGGCATCGGCGGTGCTGGCATGGGTGGTATCGCCGAAGTGTTGGCCAACGAAGGTTATGAAATTAGCGGTTCCGATCTGGCACCGAATGCGGTGACGCAACAGTTAACCGAGCTTGGCGCGCGGATTTATTTCCACCACCGTGCAGAGAACGTTCTGAACGCCAGCGTGGTGGTGGTATCAAGCGCGATTACGGCGGATAACCCAGAGATTGTCGCTGCGCATGATGCTCGGATTCCGGTGATCCGTCGTGCCGAAATGTTGGCGGAACTGATGCGTTTTCGTCATGGCATTGCGATCGCGGGTACGCATGGCAAGACGACGACAACGGCGATGGTCACCAGTATTTATGCGGAAGCGGGATTGGATCCAACGTTTGTGAACGGCGGTTTGGTGAAGGCGGCGGGAACGCATGCGCGTTTGGGCTCAAGCCGCTACCTGATTGCCGAGGCGGACGAAAGCGATGCGTCCTTCCTGCATTTGCAGCCAATGGTGGCGATTGTAACCAACATTGAAGCCGACCACATGGACACCTATCAGGGCGATTTTGAGAACCTGAAGCAGACGTTCATTAATTTCCTGCACAACCTGCCGTTTTATGGTCAGGCTGTGATGTGTGTGGATGATGAGGTAATCCGTGAACTACTACCACGTGTTGGCCGCCACATCATCACCTATGGTTTCAGCGATGATGCGGATGTGCGAATTGCTGGATATCGTCAGACTGGCGCACAAGGGCACTTTACGCTGGAGCGGAAAGATAAACCGTTGCTGAACGTTACGCTGAATGCGCCGGGGCGTCACAATGCGCTGAATGCAGCGGCGGCGGTTGCGGTGGCGACTGATGAAGGCATTAACGACGAGTCGATTCTGCGCGCGCTAGAACGTTTTCAAGGCACCGGGCGTCGCTTTGATTTTCTCGGCGAGTATCCGCTCGAATTAGTAAATGGACACAGTGGTACGGCGATGTTGGTGGATGATTACGGCCATCATCCGACGGAGGTTGATGCGACGATTAAAGCCGCACGTGCTGGCTGGCCAGATAAGCGGTTAGTTATGATTTTTCAGCCACATCGCTATACGCGAACCCGTGATTTGTATGACGACTTCGCGCATGTGCTATCGCAGGTTGACGTGTTGTTGATGCTGGATGTGTATTCCGCTGGAGAATCGCCGATCCCGGGAGCAGACAGCCGTTCACTGTGCCGTACCATTCGCGGAAGAGGTAAGATTGATCCGATTCTGGTGACGGATGTGGATACTTTACCGGAACTGTTGTCACAGGCGCTGCGAGGCGAAGACCTGATCTTGGTTCAGGGAGCCGGCAACATCGGTAAACTGGCACGTAAACTGGCTGATTCCAGATTACAGCCGCAGATAAGTGAATGAGGAACATCATGACTGAGAAAGTTGCTGTATTGCTTGGTGGAACCTCTGCTGAACGTGAAGTGTCGTTACTTTCCGGTCAGGCGGTTTTGGCTGGACTGAAAGAAGCGGGCATCAATGCACATGCGGTCGATACCCGTGACTTCCCCGTGACGAAATTGAAGGAAGACGGTTTTACCCGCGTATTCATCGCCTTACATGGTCGTGGTGGTGAAGATGGCACATTGCAGGGCGTGCTGGAATTTCTGGAATTACCCTATACCGGCAGCGGCGTGATGGCATCCGCACTGACGATGGATAAGCTCCGTACCAAGCAGGTGTGGCAAGCGGTCGGATTACCAGTATCGCCTTACGTGGCACTGGATCGTCGCCACTATTCGGAGACGGCGGCAAATGAATTGCTGGCGAAATTCACGCATCTCGGATTGCCACTGATTGTCAAACCAAGCCGTGAAGGTTCCAGCGTCGGCATGAGCAAAGTGAATGCGCTTAGTGAGTTGCCTGCGGCACTGGAAGAAGCATTCCGTCATGATGACGATGTTCTGGTCGAGAAATGGCTGAGTGGCCCAGAGTATACCGTTGCTATTCTGGGGGATGAGGTATTGCCGTCTATTCGCATCCAGCCTGCGGGGACGTTTTACGACTATGAAGCGAAGTATTTGTCGGACGATACCCAGTATTTCTGTCCAAGTGGCCTGCCGGACGATCAAGAGCAGGCGTTAGCGGTACTGGCGATGGCGGCTTACCGTGCGGTGGACTGTAGCGGATGGGGACGCGTCGATTTTATGTTAGATAGCGACGGTGCTTTCTACCTGCTTGAAGTGAATACGTCTCCAGGGATGACGAGTCACAGCCTGGTTCCTATGGCGGCGCGTCAACGTGGTCTGACTTTTTCACAATTGGTCGTGAAAATTCTGGAGCTTGCTGGCTGATATGTCGCAGGCAGCGCTGAATACACGCGGACGAGAGCCTGAACCGAAAGGAACACGTCGCAGTAATGGAGGCCAATTGGCAGGAATCATTTTCCTGCTGATGGTGATAGGGACGATCGTCTGGGGAAGTTGGATTGTGGTGGGGTGGATGAAAGACGCCAGCCGCCTGCCGCTCTCTCGTATGGCAGTGACAGGGGAAAGGCAGTACACCACCAATGACGATATTCGTCAGGCGATTTTGTCGTTGGGGTCGCCGGGAACGTTCATGACACAGGATGTGAACGTGATCCAGCAGCAGATCGAACGTCTATCATGGATAAAACAGGCCAGCGTGCGTAAGCAGTGGCCGGACGAATTAAAGATTCATCTGGTTGAATATGTGCCGGTAGCGCGTTGGAATGATCAGCTACTGGTTGATGCGGAAGGAAATTCGTTCACTGTCCCCGCCGAACGCGTTGGTAACCGTAAGATGCCGTTGCTGTATGGCCCAGAAGGCAGTGAAACAGAAGTATTGGAAGGCTATCGCATCATGAGTCAGACGCTAGCCGCCGGAAAGTTTACGTTAAAAACGGTAGCGATGAGTGCGCGGCATTCGTGGCAACTGGGATTAGACGATGATACTCGCCTCGAATTGGGGCGGGACGATAGGGCTAAACGTCTGCAACGCTTTATCGAGCTGTATCCGCTGTTGCAGCGGCAGGCTCAGAGCGAGAACAAACGTATTAGCCATGTAGATTTGCGATACGACAGCGGGGCCGCGATAGGTTGGGCTCCTGCCTTGCTTGATCAACAACATGTTGATCGGCAACGAGTTGGTCAGCAATAAGACATTGATCAGCAACAGAACAGTAACCAGAAACAGGCACAGGCTAAACAACAATGATCAAGTCGACAGACAGAAAACTGGTAGTTGGGCTGGAAATCGGTACAGCAAAAGTGGCTGCGCTGGTAGGGGAAGTCCTGCCCGATGGCATGGTCAATATTATTGGCGTAGGCAGTTGCCCGTCACGCGGAATGGATAAAGGCGGCGTAAACGATCTGGAATCGGTCGTTAAGTGTGTTCAACGCGCGATTGATCAAGCGGAGTTAATGGCAGACTGTCAGATTTCTTCTGTGTATCTGGCGCTATCGGGAAAACACATCAGTTGCCAGAATGAAATAGGAATGGTGCCTATTTCAGAAGAAGAGGTGACGCAGGAAGACGTAGAAAGCGTGGTGCACACCGCTAAATCTGTGCGCGTGCGCGATGAACACCGCGTTCTCCATGTGATTCCGCAAGAATATGCGATCGATTATCAGGAAGGGATTAAAAACCCAGTTGGCTTATCCGGCGTGCGTATGCAGGCGAAAGTCCACCTGATAACCTGCCATAACGATATGGCGAAGAATATTGTTAAAGCCGTTGAACGCTGTGGTTTAAAGGTCGACCAACTGATTTTTGCGGGGCTGGCTTCCAGTTATGCGGTTCTGACAGAAGACGAGCGTGAACTGGGCGTGTGCGTCGTTGATATCGGTGGTGGCACAATGGATATCGCGGTCTATACCGGCGGTGCATTGCGGCACACGAAAGTGATTCCTTATGCAGGCAATGTGGTGACGAGCGATATTGCCTACGCGTTTGGCACGCCGCCGACGGATGCTGAAGCGATTAAGGTACGTCATGGTTGTGCATTAGGCGCGATCGTCGGCAAAGATGAGAATGTGGAGGTTCCGAGTGTTGGAGGACGTCCACCCCGCAGTCTGCAAAGACAGACACTGGCGGAAGTGATTGAACCACGTTACACCGAGCTATTGAACTTGGTGAACGATGAACTTTTACAGTTGCAGGAGCAGTTGCGTCAACAGGGCGTGAAACACCATCTGGCGGCAGGGATTGTGCTGACGGGTGGTGCTGCGCAAATAGACGGTCTGGCGGCTTGTGCGCAGCGTGTGTTCCATACACAGGTGCGTATTGGACAACCAATGAATATAACAGGGCTGACGGATTACGCCCAAGAGCCTTATTACTCAACGGCGGTTGGGTTACTGCATTACGGAAAAGAATCTCACCTGGGTGGTGAGCATGAAGTCGAAAAACGTGCCTCAGTGAGCAACTGGTTCAAGAGAATCAATAGCTGGTTGAGGAAAGAATTTTAATTTTATCAAAGAGATCACCTGGCACAGTTTTATGATCTCGCAGTTACAGGCACAAACGGAGAGAAATTATGTTTGAACCAATGGAATTAACCAACGACGCGGTGATTAAAGTCATCGGCGTCGGTGGCGGCGGTGGTAATGCCGTCGAACACATGGTGCGCGAGCGCATCGAAGGCGTAGAGTTTTTTGCGGTCAACACGGATGCGCAGGCATTACGTAAAACAGCGGTTGGCCAGACGATTCAGATCGGTAGCGGTATCACAAAAGGTCTGGGTGCAGGCGCTAACCCGGAAGTTGGCCGTAATTCGGCTGAAGAAGATCGTGAAGCATTGCGTTCAGCGCTGGAAGGTGCGGACATGGTGTTTATCGCCGCAGGTATGGGCGGTGGTACAGGGACCGGCGCTGCACCGGTTGTGGCTGAAGTAGCCAAAGACCTGGGCATTCTGACCGTCGCTGTGGTGACCAAGCCTTTCAATTTTGAAGGCAAAAAGCGTATGGCGTTTGCGGAGCAGGGTATCGCCGAGCTGTCTAAGCACGTCGACTCGCTGATCACCATTCCAAACGACAAACTGTTGAAAGTGCTCGGGCGTGGTATTTCCCTGCTGGATGCATTTGGTGCAGCAAATGACGTACTGAAAGGCGCGGTGCAGGGCATTGCTGAGCTGATCACACGTCCGGGTCTGATGAACGTCGACTTTGCAGACGTGCGTACCGTGATGTCCGAAATGGGTTATGCCATGATGGGCTCCGGCGTTGCACGCGGTGAAGACCGTGCAGAAGAAGCGGCTGAAATGGCGATCTCCAGCCCACTGTTGGAAGATATCGATCTTTCTGGTGCGCGTGGCGTGTTGGTTAACATCACGGCGGGCTTTGACCTGCGTCTGGATGAGTTCGAGACGGTAGGTAACACTATCCGTGCATTTGCATCTGACAATGCGACTGTGGTGATTGGTACGTCGCTTGACCCAGAAATGAATGATGAACTGCGTGTGACGGTTGTTGCAACGGGTATCGGCATGGACAAACGTCCTGAGATTACTCTGGTGACGAACAAGCAGGCCAGCCAGCCTGTGATGGATCATCGTTATCAGCAACACGGTATGACGCCGCTGGCGCAGGAAAAACCGGCTGCCAAAGTGGTTAACGACCAGAATCCGCAGACGAATAAAGAGCCAGACTATCTGGATATTCCAGCGTTTCTACGTAAGCAGGCAGACTAATTTGCTGCCAGATAACGTTGGAATCTCCGCTCTTTGTGCTAAACTGTGCCACCGAGCCTAGTCTATACTAGGTCGGTAGGTTCAGTAACATGCGAGATAAAATGATGATCAAACAACGTACATTAAAACGTATTGTTCAGGCGACTGGTGTCGGGTTACATACCGGCAAGAAGGTCACGTTGACCATGCGTCCTGCACCGGCAAATACCGGGGTCATCTATCGCCGCACAGACTTGAATCCCCCGGTTGATTTCCCGGCTGATGCAAAATCCGTGCGTGATACCATGCTCTGTACTTGCCTGGTTAATGAGCATGACGTGCGTATTTCTACGGTGGAGCATCTTAACGCTGCACTTGCAGGGTTGGGCATTGACAATATTGTCATTGATGTTGACGCACCGGAAATTCCAATTATGGATGGCAGCGCCAGTCCGTTCGTTTACCTGCTGTTAGATGCGGGTATCGAAGAACTGAACTGCGCCAAGAAATTTGTACGTATCAAACAACCCGTGCGCGTTGACGATGGCGACAAGTGGGCCGAAATGAAACCGTTTAACGGCTTCAGTCTGGATTTCACTATCGACTTCAACCACCCGGCGATTGATGCGGGCAACCAGCGCTATCGTTTGGATTTCTCTGCTGATGCGTTTGTTCGCCAGATCAGCCGTGCGCGTACCTTCGGCTTCATGCGCGATATCGAATACTTGCAGTCTCGTGGGTTGTGCCTGGGCGGCAGTATGGATTGTGCCATCGTCGTTGACGATTACCGCGTGCTGAACGAAGACGGTCTGCGTTTTGAAGATGAGTTTGTCCGCCATAAAATGCTGGATGCCATTGGTGACCTGTTTATGTGTGGTCATAACATCATCGGTGCGTTTTCTGCATTTAAATCCGGTCATGCGCTGAACAACAAACTGTTGCAGGCTGTGCTGGCAAATCAGGAAGCGTGGGAATACGTGACCTTTGAAGACGAAGCTGAAATGCCGCTGGCGTTTAAAGCACCGTCTATCGTGTTGGCGTAACGCCTGAAGTTGTCACTTCTTATTACGACTGGTTTTACTGGTACCCTCTCCGGCCAGTGATGCCAGTCGTTCTAATATCTTTCTAAGTTTTTCCGGGCTGTTGCCTGCTAACGTCCTCAATGTCTCCGCGCTTTGCTCACTCAACTGACGCAACGGTTTGTCGTCGGCACTCCCCGTGACTGAAATGTCACTATTTTTCACGGTTTCATGCCCTTTTGCGGCAAGCGTTGGATTAATCCTGATGTCGATTGAAGCCAATGATGGTAGTATTTGTGCGCGTAATGCAGAGAGCAGCGCAGGTTGTTCGTAACGTAACCGCATCAGCCAACTGGCGTTGGCGGTTTCCAGTATTAGTAAGCCTTGTCGGTAATTAGCGACGCGGCACCATGGGTGCAACGGTGCTGGCAGCAATCCGCGGACGGCACGGTTGAGTTTTAATAAGGCGATAGCGCGCTGTTGCACATCTTGTAGCGGGCCTTTACCCGACATAGATGCGCTATCAAACAGAAATTCCAGTGATTGTGGGCGGCTATCACGCATAGACCAGGCTCCGGTGGATGTTACTCGTGATTGGTATTCTAAATCGTTGGCGACAATTTGGCAGACGTTATTTCTGGCCGCATCTCTTATTAGGGATGGTCGCGGCGAGTCTCGGTCTGCCGACAAGCCTGAACGACTCACAGGATATTGCCTCACTCCCTAATTCAAGTTCCAGTGTTAGTCGCCAAAATAACGTATCGCTGAGCCTTACCGATTTGGTGGCGTTGAAGGAAGCGCATCGACGCTCGTCCTACAGCGTTGATTACTGGCATCAGCATGCGATACGTACTGTCATCCGTCACCTTTCTTTTGCATTGACGACGCCACAGACGGTTAATGCCCAACAGGCTGACGAACTGGAACCGCATTCTCTGGTTTTGCTGGATACGCTAAATGCGTTGCTGACGCAGGATTCCCAGTATCCCTTCGTGATCTCCCCCCATGCTGGGCGAGTCACTTTTTATCCTCAGGCACATCATCAAATCGGTATTTGGCTTGCCCAAATTCGTGGCATCCGTGCAGGACCCTCTCTTCTCAGTTGAACGTGTAATTGATAATTAGCTGAAGAAATTTCTTCCGTTTTCTCTGAGTTTCTCAGGTTTTCGATGTTGTGTTGCCACTGGATACGTGGCACTTGTGAGATTAAAATTATTATGGTCATGAATATCCTAACCAAAATTTTTGGTAGCCGTAACGATCGTACTCTACGCCGTATGCGTAAAAATGTTGATGTTATTGGTCGCTTAGAGCCAGAAATGGAAAAACTTTCAGATGAGGAACTGCAAGCGAAAACGCTGGAGTTCCGTGTTCGTCTGGAGAAAGGTGAAACGCTGGAAAACCTGCTGCCGGAAGCCTTCGCTGTGGTGCGTGAATCCAGTAAGCGTGTGTTTGGCATGCGTCATTTCGACGTGCAGCTTCTTGGCGGCATGGTGTTGAACGAGCGATGCATTGCGGAGATGCGTACTGGTGAAGGTAAAACGCTGACGGCAACCTTACCGGCGTACTTGAATGCGTTGACTGGCCGTGGCGTGCACGTGGTTACCGTGAACGATTATTTGGCACAGCGTGATGCCGAAAATAACCGTCCGCTATTTGAATTCCTTGGCCTGAGCGTCGGTATTAACCTGCCAGGTATGCCTGCTCCGGCGAAGCGTGAAGCCTATGCCGCAGATATTACCTACGGGACCAATAACGAATACGGTTTTGACTACCTGCGTGACAACATGGCGTTCAGCCCAGAGGATCGCGTACAGCGCAAACTGTACTACGCGCTGGTGGATGAAGTTGACTCGATCTTGATCGATGAAGCACGTACACCGCTGATCATTTCTGGTCCGGCTGAAGACAGCTCCGAGCTTTATATCAGCGTCAATAAAATTATCCCTCACCTGATCCGTCAGGAGAAGGAAGATTCGGATACCTTCCACGGTGAAGGCCACTTCTCTGTTGATGAGAAAGCACGTCAGGTTAACCTTACCGAACGCGGTCTGGTTCTGGTGGAAGAACTGCTGGTGAAAGAAGGCATTATGGAAGAGGGGGAATCGCTGTACTCCCCGACGAACATTATGCTGATGCACCATGTGACCGCTGCGCTGCGTGCGCACGTGCTGTTTACTCTCGATGTGGACTACATTGTGAAAGACGGTGAAGTTATCATCGTTGACGAACACACGGGTCGTACCATGCAGGGGCGTCGCTGGTCCGATGGTCTGCATCAGGCTGTGGAAGCGAAAGAGAAGGTGGCCATTCAGAATGAAAACCAGACGTTGGCTTCCATTACCTTCCAGAACTACTTCCGTCTGTACGAAAAACTGGCAGGTATGACGGGTACGGCAGATACCGAAGCGTTCGAATTCAGCTCCATCTATAAGCTGGATACGATTGTGGTGCCGACCAACCGTCCGATGATCCGTAAAGATTTGCCCGATCTGGTCTACATGACCGAACAGGAAAAAATCGATGCCATTATTGAAGATATCAAAGACCGTTCCGTAAAAGGCCAGCCGATTCTGGTCGGTACGATCTCCATTGAGAAATCAGAAGTGGTTTCTCTGGCGCTGGAGAAAGCAGGCATTAAACACAATGTGTTGAATGCGAAGTTCCACGCCATGGAAGCCGATATCGTTGCTCAGGCGGGTCAGGCTGGTGCCGTCACTATCGCAACCAACATGGCTGGTCGTGGTACGGACATCGTATTAGGCGGTAGTTGGCAAACAGAAGTGGCACATCTGGAAAACCCAGATGACGGGCAAATTGCAGAAATCAAAGCCGCCTGGAAAGTGCGTCATGATGCCGTATTGGCTGCGGGTGGTTTGCACATTATCGGTACAGAGCGCCATGAATCTCGTCGTATTGATAACCAGTTGCGTGGCCGTTCGGGCCGTCAGGGGGATGCGGGTTCATCACGTTTCTATCTGTCGATGGAAGATGCGCTGATGCGTATTTTTGCCTCCGATCGTGTTTCTAACATGATGCGTAAGCTGGGCATGAAACCGGGTGAAGCCATTGAGCACCCGTGGGTCACCAAGGCGATTGCTAACGCACAGCGTAAAGTGGAAAGCCGTAACTTTGATATTCGTAAACAACTGCTGGAATACGACGATGTAGCGAGCGATCAACGTCGTGCGATCTACACGCAGCGTAACGAACTGCTGGACGTGTCTGATATCAGTGAAACCATCACCAGTATTCGTGAGGATGTGTTTAAAGCGACTATCGATAGCTATATCCCGCCGCAGTCTCTGGAAGAGATGTGGGATTCGGAAGGATTGGAACAGCGCCTGAAGAACGATTTCGATCTGGATATGCCGATCAAGGCCTGGCTGGATAAAGAGCCTGAACTGCATGAAGAAACGCTGCGTGAGCGTATTTTCCAGCAGGCGCTTGAAATTTATTCTCGCAAAGAAGAAGTGGTTGGCAATGAAGTCATGCGCAACTTCGAGAAAGGTGTGATGTTGCAGACGCTAGATTCCTTGTGGAAAGAGCATCTGGCGGCAATGGATTATCTGCGTCAGGGAATCCATCTGCGTGGCTACGCGCAGAAAGATCCGAAGCAAGAATATAAGCGTGAATCATTCTCTATGTTTGCCGCGATGTTGGAATCACTGAAATATGAAGTGATCAGCACGCTGAGCAAAGTCCAGGTGAGAATGCCGGAAGAAATAGAAGCATTGGAGCTGCAACGCCGCGAAGAAGCTGAACGTTTGGCGCAGCAACAGCAACTGAGCCATCAGGAAGAAGATAGCCTGAATACCGGTTCTCCTGCTCATGCAGACCGTAAAATTGGGCGTAACGATCCTTGCCCGTGCGGTTCAGGCAAGAAGTATAAGCAGTGCCACGGTCGCTTACAGAAATAATGGGCTGCTAATCCAGTGAGTAATTGGTGATAAGTGCAAAGGCGGTCATTGACCGCCTTTTACTTGGTAAGAATTTGATAGGAATTGTCATGACGCAAAAACAGTTATCCGTCGCAGTGGGGATCATCCGCAATGCGGAACAGCAATACTTCATTGCTCGTCGTCCTGATGGCGTTCATATGGCAGGGATGTGGGAGTTTCCTGGCGGTAAAATTGAAGCGGGCGAAACGCCAGAACAGGGGCTGATTCGTGAACTGTTTGAAGAAACGGGTATCGACGCTAGCGCACCACAGCCGTTAAACAACAAAACGTTTTCTACGCCAGAGAGGATCATCACGCTTCATTTCTTTCTGGTTGAAACGTGGCAAGGGGAACCCTATGGCCGAGAAGGTCAGGAATCTCGCTGGGTGAGCGTAGAAGAATTACGTGAGGAGGAATTTCCGCCAGCGAATGCGGAGATGATCCGCTGGCTGAAATCGTTTTAATCTAGATTTGCCTGTCTGAAAAATGTTACTGCGAAACGTGGCTGTTAGCGCGTTTCGCTCCAGTCATCACTATCAGAAACCATGTCATCACTCGGAATGCGTTTTTCTTCGTCAGCCCATTCACCTAAATCGATGAGTTGACAACGTTTGCTGCAAAATGGGCGATAGGTGCTGTTCTCATCCCAGATGACCGCCTGCTTGCAGGTGGGACACTTCACTGTTGTAATCTCTGTTGTCATAAAATTCTTTTCACTCTATTTGGTGCTGAATGCGTTTTCGTTTATCAGGGCTGGGTCTAACAGCAGGCCAGTTCAAACGTTAAACGAGGGGGAATATGGCCGTTTTCGCTATCCAATGGTAGAAAACGGATGGCATAGCGTGTCTTATGGCCGGATATTTGCGGATAGAGTTGATGTGTCTGTTCAAGACGCAAACGTAGCAGGTCTGCATCAGAGGCATTGTCCTGAAAGAAGCCATTCAGGCTGGTTTGTGGGCGAAATGTGCCGGAGTGACGGATCAGTTCCAGGATCATATCCAATGCTTGTTTGAGCGGCGACAAGGAGCTAAGCCAGCCATAAACCAATTTCTCACGCAGCGTCTGAGGTTGGTGCAGCCAGCTATGCAGTGTCGGCAAGTCGAAACTGCAGCACCCGCCGGGAATACCGAGTCGCTGGCGAACCATGCCAATCAGGCGATCTTCCCGTAAAAACTGCCCCATTCGCGGTGCCGCCATCAGCGTACCGGCCAGATCTTTTAACTGACGTCGTAGTGTGTGGATACGCTCCATGTCAACGCCCGGTACATCACTCCATTGCAGCAATTTTTGCTGTTGGCGCTCCAGTTCTTTCAGCAACTCGGTACGCACATCTCCACGTTCTAGCACATCAAGCAGCTCGGCGATGGCACGAAAAAATGTCAGGGCACCCCCCATATCGGTCAGGGAATGGTTTTGATGCAACTGCTGCAATAATGATTCGATACGCAACCAGGTACGCGTTTTTTCGTTCAGCGGATATTCAAATAAAATGGTTGAGGAGGCGTCACTCATTCTTAGTCATCCTGTCGGTTGCGGAGGCGGCTAGATCCAAATAATGGCGGTGTAATTCCGCAACCTGTGGAGCCAGTTCGTTTGGGCAACGACTGTTATCAATAATATCATCGGCATAAGCCAGGCGCTGCTCTCGGGTTACCTGTGCTGCCAGTATGTTTTCTGCTTGTTGCCGACTGATGCCATCGCGGGCCAGTGTGCGTTCAAGCTGTGTGTCTCTGTCTACATCAACGACCAGAATACGCTGTGCTCGCCGTTGTAACCCATTCTCTACCAGTAGCGGGACGACCCACAGAATGTACGGCGTGGACATGGCACGAAACTGGGCCTGTGTTTCCTGATGGATCAAAGGATGGAGCAAATTATTCAGCCACTGTTTCTCGTCTGGTGAGGAAAAAATTCGGTGACGTAGTGCGGTACGGTTCAATGAACCATCGGTATTGAGCACAGCATCGCCAAACCGGATCCTGATGGCATCCAGCGCGGGTTTCCCAGGTTCAACTACCTGTCGTGCGAGGATATCCGCATCAACGATAGTGGCCCCTAATTTGGCAAATTCATCGGCGACGGTGCTTTTCCCGCTGCCGATACCGCCGGTTAAGGCTACGATGTATGTCATTGCGCTCGTGCTGAAAAGTTAATATTTCGACTATCTTCAAGGGTGAGGAGTATATTCCCATCCCCCAAATCCGATCAGGCATAAACCGCGGTTTGCTTCACACTATCACTCTGCTGGGTGATAGGTAAATTTTTCTGATTTTATCCCAAATAAAGTGAAAATCGCAGTCTTGCCGCAGGATTATTCCTGCGTATGATAACGTCACTGGTAAAGGGCATTATTTTTTCAAACGCGATTATGCTCAGTAGTGATACTGAATATATCGCCGTCACTAACCAGGAACTCGAACCTCATGCGCATTGAAGAAGATGTAAAGTTAGGCTTTAAAGACGTTCTCATCCGGCCAAAGCGTTCGACGCTGAAAAGCCGCTCCGAGGTTGAATTAGAACGTCAATTCACCTTTCTCCACGCCGGAGGCAACTGGTCCGGTGTACCGATTATCGCAGCCAATATGGATTCCGTAGGTACGTTTAGTATGGCGGAAGTCTTGGCCTCTTTTGATGTTCTGACGGCTGTCCATAAACACTACTCTGTCGAACACTGGTCTCAGTTTGTGCAACGTGTACCGGCATCGGTATTACGTCATGTTATGGTTTCGACCGGGACGTCTGATGCTGATTTCATCAAGTTAAAGCAGATTTTGGCGTTGTCGTCGGAGCTGAAATTTATCTGTATTGATGTAGCAAATGGCTATTCTGAGCACTTTGTGACATTCCTGCAAAAAGCACGTGAGGCCTGCCCAGATAAGGTTATCTGCGCGGGAAACGTCGTGACGGGCGAAATGGTGGAAGAACTTATTCTCTCCGGGGCAGATATCGTGAAAGTCGGCATTGGCCCCGGTTCTGTCTGTACTACACGCGTTAAGACGGGTGTAGGCTACCCCCAGCTTTCCGCCGTGATTGAATGTGCCGATGCGGCACATGGCCTTGGTGGGCAAATCGTGAGTGATGGCGGTTGTGCTATGCCGGGCGATGTAGCAAAAGCATTCGGCGGCGGTGCGGATTTCGTCATGTTGGGCGGCATGCTGGCAGGGCATGATGAATGTGAAGGCACCATCGTTGAAGAAAACGGTGAGAAAATGATGTTGTTCTACGGCATGAGTTCCACATCTGCGATGGAACGTCACGTCGGCGGTGTGGCGGAGTACCGTGCCGCAGAAGGAAAAACCGTGAAATTGCCACTACGCGGTCCGGTAGATAATACCGTCCGCGATATCCTTGGCGGCTTGCGATCGGCCTGTACCTATGTTGGCGCATCCCGCCTGAAGGAACTGACGAAGCGCACAACGTTTATCCGCGTGGCCGAACAGGAAAATCGTATTTTCAACGGATAGTTGCGTCTTCAGAGCCCCTCTTTCCGCTGCTAACAGTGACTGCGTGGTCTGATTTGTCGACGTTGCCGTGTATGTATTGGCCGGTTCAGGCACCAGCCAATACATTCCCCAGTTGGAAGATAGGCAAATACATGCCAATCACTAGCGCCCCGACCATTCCGCCGACGACCATCATCAATAACGGCTCCAGCGTTTGTGTCAGCATATCGGCCTGTTGTTGCACCCGCCTCTCATGCCATTCTGCTAACTGTGTAAAGATTGCATCCAGCGATCCGGTTTCTTCCCCAACCCGAATCAACTGCGGACAAGGTGCCGGGAACAGCGCGATGTGATGCTGTGTGGCATGGTATAGCGACGTCCCCTGATGCAACTGCGTTTGTATCTGTTGAATCGCGGCCTGATAAAGCGGATGACGGATCGTTGCTGCCGCATCCAGCCCTTCTGGGAGCGTCAAACCGGCATGCTGCGTCATGGCCAGAATATTGAATATCTGGTTCAGCGATTTACCGCGTAGCAAACTGGATACTACCGGAAGCTTCAATAGCCATTCTTGTTCCCTTATTTTCCATAATGGTTTTTTCTGTCTCAATCGGGCGTACCCTAATATCAGGCAACTAAGAAGCAGTAATCCAATGAATCCGTAACCAGCGATAATATCTGCCAGATGAAGTAACTGCCGGGTAAACCACGGCAACGGCGTATTGAACGAAGAGTAGAGTGTCGCAAACTCGGGCAGAACCAGCGTCAACATCATCATGCTGACCAGTATGGCGATGAGCAAAACAAAACAGGGATAGCGTAGCGCTTTGATGACTTTCTGTTGCAGTCTGGATTGCTTCTCTTGCTGTTGTGCTAGCTGTAGGCAGCATACGTCTAGCTTCCCCGTCAATTCGCCGACGGCAATGAGGGATCGATACAGGACAGGGAAGATATGAGGATAGTCGTGTAATGCCTCAGACAGCGAGTTTCCCTGAGCAACATGAGTGCGGATGTCTCGTAATATGCAACGCCAGCCGGGGCGCTCATGCTGCTCTGACACCAATTTTAATGCTTCCAGCAGTGGCAAACCGGCTTGTAGCAGGGCGGCAAGCTGCTTGATTAACTCACCGAGCTGTTCGCGTTTCCAGTAGCGGGGCAACACATAATGGCCGGTCTTTACGGTGAGCGGCTGATAGCCCTGAGCAATTAGGCTAGCATAAGCGTGCTGGCGATGTGTGCTAATGAGTTCACCATCAGCAAATTCGCCCTCGGATGTAATGGCTTGCCAGTGATATAAGCGCGCTAACCTCATGGCTCCTCCTGATTTATCGACCACTCATCACCTACAGTACGGTAGACCTCAGCAAGTGAAGTTAGGCCGTCGTTGACTAGCTCGAGCCCCGCGGCTAGCAGCGTTGGGAAACCAGAGTCTTGCGATAAGGCAGATAATGTCCCAATGCTGACATTGCCTGCTAACGCAGCCTGAAAAACCGGCGTGATGGGCAATAATTCATATAGCGCGACACGGCCATAGTAGCCAGAGAAACAGTGGCTGCAACCATTGGCTTGCCAGTGGTGTAGTGGTCCTTGCCATATGCCATTTGGCAGTGAGAGTAGCGGCTCTCCCGGGGTTTTACAGTGCGGGCATAATCGGCGTACAAGTCGCTGTGCGACGATGAGTTTTAGCGCCGCCGCTAACAGATAGCCGGGAATGCCCAGATGGTTGAGACGGGTCAGGGTTTCTACCGCAGAGTTGGTATGCAACGTTGACATGACCAGATGGCCGGTTTGTGCGGCTTTTACCGCAATTTCTGCGGTTTCAGCATCGCGGATTTCACCAATCATAATGATGTCTGGATCTTGCCGCAGCAGCGCACGTAAAATTCTGCCAAAGCCCAGTTCCGCTTTGGGATTGATTGCCGTTTGGTTGATTCCCTGCAAGGGGATTTCGACCGGATCTTCCACGCTACAGATATTGCGGCTGCTATCGTTCAGCCAGCGTATCGCACTGTAAAGCGTCACGGTTTTGCCACTGCCTGTTGGGCCGGTGACGAGTATCATCCCCTGTGCGGCGCTCAGCACACTAATAACCTGCTGTAATGCCTTTGCGGTGAGTCCGAGTTTATCCAGTGCCAGCTCTTGCTGGTGCGTTTGTAAAATACGCAGTACGACTTTTTCTCCCTGCTGCACGGGGAGGGTGGCGATGCGTAACGAATAGGGCTGTTGATCCAGCATTAGGCTAAACTGACCATCCTGCGGTAACCGCCGTTCGGCGATATTCAATTTGCCCATGATTTTCAGCCTTGCGGTAATCCGGCCTGTCAACTCTGGAGGTGGCGCGGATATGGCTTGCAATACACCGTCAATGCGTAGCCGCACACGGTAGTTGTCTGGCTGTGGCTCAAAGTGAATATCAGAGGCGCGGCGCTGAACGGCGAGGCGCAGCGTTTGATGGATAAACTGCGCGACGGGGGAATCGTCGCCATGATCCTGCTGCCCGATGTTGGTGTGATAAGTACCGGCATGATAGGTTTCTGCGGGCTCCGCAACGGCGTTCACTGGGTTAAGCTGTTGTTCCATTCTGGCCTGTGGCCACTGTTCCACCATAATTCGACGGTTGCTGGCGAAACGCAGTGCGGCGATCATCTCTGAAGAAGGGGACACCGTGACGGCGACCGACAGCGTTTGTTCATCAATGCTGAGTAATAATGCCTGATAACGTCGGCACAACGTCTGTAACTCGCTGAGTGTACGTTCGGTGGAAAAGGCGGAGTCAGTCATGATTAACCCGCCGTGTTATCGAAACGGAAAACGTCCTGACAGGCAGATTGCAGGCTCTCTGTGCCGTTATCCGTGGCACAATTTTTCGTCCAGCGTGAAGCGCCGGTGTCGGTATCCCACGTTGGCGTCAGAATAACGCGTAGCCCTTGCAGAGTAGATTGCCCAGTGAGCGTAATTACCCCTTGCGCGACGCTAACGGTGCTGACATAGCGTGAAGGTTTACTGACAGGAATCCCCTGATTACCGGCATTACAGGCCGTAAACGCGGCATTTTCCAGACCGCAGAGATCGACTGGTGTTTTATACGACACCATCGTTTGCAGCATGTCCGTCAGCGCCGCTTTTTGCAGATAGCCTTGATAGGCGGGGACGCCAATGGCGCTGAGGATAGCTATGATCGCAATGACGATCATTAGCTCAATCAGTGTGAATCCTTGTTGTTTTATCATGTTGATTTCCCTGTTGTTGAGCATAAATTTAGTGGTGCATAAATCCATACGAATGGCTGGCAGCATAGAAAAGGGAACGAGGGCTGGCGAGCAGGGAAAATCAAAACAGGAAAGCGCTACGACATGTTTTTAGCGATTTGCAGATCGTTGAAGATTTTTTGCGAGCAGAGACGCAATTTTTATGCTGCCGGGATAAAGCATCTGTACGGGATCGGCAGTCTGCGTCGTGACGATTGTGTGAGGGGATGAGATCTAGAGATGCGAACGAGGCGCGAAATGGCACCTCGTCGATAGAAATAGAGGAAGCGATTAGATAAAGCGCATGGATAAATCCAGCGCCTGTACGTGCTTGGTTAATGCACCCACTGAGATATAGTCCACACCAGTTTCCGCATAGCCACGTAGCGTGTCGAGTGTGACATTGCCGGATATTTCCAGCAGTGCGCGGCCTTGTGTTAAGCCGACCGCTTCTCGAATATTATCCAGACTAAAATTATCCAGCATAATGATGTCTGCGCCAGCCTCTAGCGCCTGCTGTAACTCATTCAGTGATTCGACTTCAACTTCTACCGGAACATCGTTGCGCAAAGCTTGCGCTTTTTCTACCGCATTTTTGATTGAGCCAGCGGCGATGATATGGTTTTCCTTAATCAGGAAGGCATCGGATAGACCAAGACGGTGGTTGTCTCCGCCACCGCATGATACGGCATATTTCAGCGCCGTTCGCAGACCTGGCAGCGTCTTGCGGGTATCCAGCAGTCGAGTGCGTGTTCCCTGCAAGATGGCAACATAGCGGCTGACTTCGGTTGCGACGCCGGATAGCGTTTGCAGGAAATTTAGCGCGGTGCGTTCACCGGTCAGAAGTTGTTTGGCTGGCCCTGTTATGTCACACAGCGTTTGATTGGGGGTGACGATTTCGCCATCGGCGACGTGCCAAACGATCGTTGTTGTGTTGCCCAATTGAGAAAAGACTTCCTCAAGCCAGCGCGTACCGCAGAATATACCCGCTTCACGCGTGATAATGCGCGCGCTGACGGTCTCGTTGTCGGGCAACAGCAGAGCGGTAATGTCTTGATTAGCATCGACGATGCCGCCTAAATCTTCACGCAGTGCCAGTTGCACACTGGCGGGGATATCTTGTGCAATACGAGCGAGCAAGGCTTGTTGGCGTTGTTCTTGGCTGTAGCGACGCGTTGACATGACAAAACTCCGAAGGGGGATTCGGGGTCTATGCTACCTTGTTTATATCAGGACATCCAGAATGAATATTTATTATAATTCAAGGTGTTAATGTTATCGTTTTTCCGGCGGGTATGAATATCCGCCGGAAAGGGAGCGCGATTTTAGAAGTTGTAACCGACGACCAGGTAGTAGCCCCAACCGGTAGATTTCACTTCAAACGGACCTTTGCCGAAATTGAGCTCGGCGCCATCAGCCCATTGGCCGCCGTTGTGGAAATAACGTGCGACGAAAGAGTAGTGCCAGTGGTCGTAACCCAGTGCCAGAATATGGCTGGAAGCAATGGAGTTGTTAGTACGGCTTGAATTCGATTTATCACGCAGCTCTGAACCGAAATCGAAATTGGTAAAGCTGATATACGAGACGTTACCGCCCATCAGAGAGCCAAGCGGGTAGGAATATTTCACTTTTACGCGGTAGCCGTCCCACTCATTTTCGTTCGCTGCGCCGTAGTTCTGCCATTGGTATTTGGCATAACCGTTCAGTGAGAGCGACAGATCGGTGCCGGTATCAATATCGGTACCTAGCCCCATGTACCAGGTGCTCTGGCGTGAACCGCTGTTACGACCCTGATCGTAAATAACGTTATTGGCGATGTACCATTCTTTAAACGGGCCAAAACTCAGATCGGTTCCTGTCAGTTTATCAATCGAGAAGCGTGGTTCGATCTCGACAAACAGTGGGGAGCCTTTATCCCAAATACCGCGGCTATCGGGATCGCCACCGAAAAACTTAGGTGCATCGGCGTAGCCGTAGAAATCGAACCAGTCTTTACGCGCAAATGCTTCATATTCTAGATAGGTCGTGCTGTTCAGTTGCGGTCCGAAACGCGTGTGGGCACTGCCGACGACGTTAACGCTTTGATGCCACCAGTCAGACAGGTATTCGGCTTTATTGCTGTCGGCAAGAGCAGGCATTGAGCATGACAGTGCGAGTAAAGCGCCTGCGGCGAAAGTTTTTTTCATGTTAAGTACCGTAGTGTTAGACGTTATTTACGCCATGCGTAAGACTGCAAAATAAGTTTTGGTAATATCTAAAAAAATCAGAAGATAATTTTGTCATGCATTTTAAGTAAAAATAGATGCAATGCACGAAAACGATTGCCTTTTATTGTGTTATTACATTCTTAATGTGACTTTAATCACATAACGATGTTGAGATTTTATCTTGCTAAAAAGGATGTGAAAGTCGAAAAAGGCAGAAAAATGGCTAAAACATCACAAAACGAACGGTAAAACCTATTGATATCCAGTTGGATAGATAGGATGACGTGAAACATGGTATCTTGGAGCCGAGGACTTTTGGCTCTAATTGAGTTTTCGCCTGATTCAGCCGGCTAACGATACGATGCGAGGTTATCGCCAATGCTTTTGGAGAATGGCTGGTTATCCGACATTACCCACACGCCTTCACCGCATTATGATGGTCGCCCAAATGCTGAGGTGCCTTCCTTGCTGGTGATTCACAATATCAGTCTGCCGCCTGGTGAGTTTGGTGGCCCGTATATTGATCAACTGTTTACGGCTACGTTGGACCCCACTGCGCATCCCTATTTCGCCGATATTTCCCATTTGCGTGTAGCGGCACATTGCCTGATTCGTCGCGATGGGCAAACCACACAGTATGTGTCTTTCGACCAGCGCGCCTGGCATGCCGGCGTTTCGGTGTTTGAAGGCCGTGAACGCTGTAATGATTTCTCTATTGGCATCGAGCTGGAAGGGACGGATACGCTGCCTTTTACCATGGCCCAGTATCACTCGTTGGTCGCGGTTACACGCCTATTAATGTGGGCCTATCCTATTACACTGTCGAGAATTACCGGACATAGCGACATCGCTCCGGGCCGTAAAACCGATCCCGGACCGGCATTTGACTGGGACTGCTATCGTCGCCTGCTACAAGAAAACTGGACAGAAAACAAAGGGAGTCTCGATCAATGACGTTGTTTACACTGTTGCTTACGCTGGCATGGGAACGGTTGTTCAAACAGGGGGAACATTGGCAGATCGATCATCGGCTTGACGTTGTGTTCCGACACGTTCCCTCTCCTTCTTTATTTCAAACACTGTTCCTGACGCTATGCAGCATGGGCGTCGTGGCGGGACTGCTGTGGCTAACGAGCGGCATTCTGTTTGGCCTGATTTCTCTTTTGCTGTGGATTGTCATCAGCCTGATGTGTATTGGTGCGGGCGAGATTCGTCAGCACTATCGGCGATATTTGCAGGCAGCACAACGCGGCGAGGCGGATGCCAGCCGGGAAATGGCGGCGGAACTGGCGTTGATTCACGGTTTACCCGTGGGTGCAGGTGAAAGCGAGCAGTTAAAAGAGCTGCAAAATGCATTGCTATGGATAAATTTCCGGTTTTATCTGGCTCCGCTATTTTGGTTCGTTGCCGCAGGGCCATACGGGCCGGTTGCACTCGTGGGGTATGCATTTTTGCGCGCCAGACAAACCTGGCTTGCCCGGCATAATACGCCGCTGGAACGTGCACAGTCCGGTGTCGATCGTTTGTTGCATTGGCTTGACTGGGTTCCCGCCCGTTTGGCTGGTGCTGCTTACGCTCTGCTGGGGCATGGTGAAAAAGCGTTACCTGCCTGGTTCGCCTCGCTGGGGGATTCCCGTAGCTCGCAATACTGGGTGTTAACTCAGTTGGCTCAATTTTCTCTGGCGCGTGAATCCCACAGCGAACCTGTAGAAACACCCAAGGCCGCCGTGACGCTGGCGAAGAAAGTGACTCTGGTGCTGGTGGTTGTGGTGGCACTCCTGACGATATACGGTGCACTGGTCTGATGTTTGTGGTGCGTTGGTAGGAAAAATAATGGCCGACAAAGTCGGCCATTGAATCAAAAAGAATACGGTGAATGCTGAGGCTTACTTCATCTGGTTTTTCTTTTTGATAAAGTAACCAACGCCCAGAATAACCAGCCAAACCGGGATCAGCATGACGGAAATCTGAATGCTTGGAGTCAGGAACATAATCACCAGTATACCCGCCAGGAACAGCAGACAGAGGTAGTTACCCAGCGGATAAAGCAGTGCTTTAAACTTGGTCACCGTACCTTCTTTATCTTTCTGTGCCCGGAACTTCAGGTGCGCCAGACTGATCATCGCCCAGTTAATCACGAGAGCCGATACGACCAGCGCCATTAATAGCTCAAATGCTTTACCAGGAATAAGGTAGTTGATCAGCACACAGAGTGCTGTCGCCAGTGCGGAGATACCGATTGCGACAACGGGTACGCCGCGACTATCGACGGTTGCCAATGCTTTCGGCCCGTTCCCCTGTTTCGCTAGCCCGAACAGCATGCGGCTGTTGCAATAAACACAACTGTTGTAAACCGACAGTGCTGCTGTCAGTACCACGATGTTCAGCACCGTAGCCACGACATTGCTATTCAGTTCATGGAAGATCATGACGAACGGGCTACCGCCTTCTACCACTTTACCCCACGGATACAGTGACAGCAGGATCGCGAGTGAACCGATATAGAAAATCAGGATGCGGTAGATCACCTGATTGGTTGCGCGCGGAATGCTTTTCTCTGGGTCATCTGCTTCTGCTGCGGTAATCCCGACCAGCTCCAGACCACCAAATGAAAACATGATAACAGCCATCGCCATGACCAGACCGAGCCCGCCATTCGGGAAGAATCCGCCTTGCGCCCACAGGTTGGTCACGGTGGCTTCCGGCCCGCCTGTACCGCTGATCAACAGCCAGCCGCCGAAGACGATCATACCAATAATCGCGGCGACTTTGATGATGGCAAACCAGAACTCCATCTCACCGTAGACTTTGACGTTTGCCAGATTGATGGCGTTAATCAGCAGGAAGAAGACGGCGGCGGACACCCAGGTCGGAATGTCTGGCCACCAGTACTGGACGTAAATCCCCACAGCGCTGAGCTCAGCCATGGCGACCAGAACATACAGCACCCAATAATTCCATCCAGACGCAAACCCAGCGAAATCACCCCAGTATTTATAAGCAAAGTGGCTGAACGATCCGGCTACCGGCTCTTCAACCACCATCTCGCCCAACTGGCGCATAATGAGAAACGCGATCAGCCCGCCAATCGCATAGCCTAACAGGACCGATGGCCCTGCCATTTTGATTGTTTGCGCAATACCAAGAAAGAGGCCAGTACCTACCGCGCCACCCAAGGCAATCAACTGAATATGACGGTTTTTCAAACCACGCTTTAGCGTGCCGTCCGCTTGTTGATTATCCATCAAATTTAACCCTCTGCCAGTGCAAGTAAAAAATACGCCTCGTATTATTTACTGTACGTTTGTGTAATTTTATTTTTACGGAATGGTTTTTCTTAAAACAAGAAAACCACTACCGTTTGCCAAAGAATAGTGGTAAGTGCGCAAGATTGCACTGATTTCTTATAGCCTGATAATTAAAAGCTATCGCCACATCAAAATTTTTATCTCTCTTTGATTGAACCCCTGGTGATGGGAAATCGGTGGGCGATACCTCTTTGGGATTACTCCCTTTTATTACCTCTTTATCCCCGCTGTAAAAATAGTGTTTACCCCGATAGGGGACTACTGGTAATCACGCTATCTTTGTAAGAATAAAAAATCTTATTTTTTGAATAAAAATTCACTATTTGTGCATTTAAACGGTTCAGCACTGCCTGCTTTACGTTTCAAAAAAGTTAAAATATAGACAGGGGGGATTAATGGTAATACCACAGGCGGGCTATCACTTTGCCGCATGTTTCTCGTGCATTTGTTAAAATCTGGTGGGATTGGTGATTTAGCTCAAGGTCCTTATGGACAGAAGGTGAATACTTTGTTACTTTAGCGTCACGTTTTTGAAATTGGTATTACCAATTGACTCCGCGCCATTCGCAGAGAAGAATTCACCATGGCATACAGCAAGATCCGTCAGCCCAAACTGTCAGATGTGATAGAACAGCAGTTGGAGTTTCTGATCCTTGAGGGAACCTTGCGCCCCGGCGAGAAGCTCCCACCGGAGCGTGAACTGGCAAAACAGTTCGATGTTTCCCGCCCTTCTCTGAGAGAAGCCATTCAACGCCTGGAAGCCAAAGGTTTACTTTTGCGCCGTCAGGGTGGTGGTACCTTCGTTCAAGCCAATCTATGGCAAAGTGTCAGCGATCCGCTGGCAGAATTACTGAGCACACATCCCGAATCACAATTCGATCTTCTGGAAACGCGTCATGCGCTGGAAGGCATTGCTGCCTACTATGCTGCGTTGCGTGGCACAGAGTCGGATTTGCAACGTATCCGGGACTGCCATGCCGTGGTTGAGAAGGCGAAGGAAGCGGGCGATCTGGACGCCGAGTCAGAAGCCGTTATGCAATATCAGGTTGCTGTAACAGAAGCCACGCATAATGTGGTTTTGTTGCATTTGGTGCGCTGTATGGGGCCGATGCTCGAACAGAACGTGAGGCAGAATTTTGAATTGCTTTATTTGAGCCGTGAAGTGCTGGCTCAGGTGAGCATTCATCGCGCCAGCATTTTTGAGGCGATTGTTGCCCGTGAGCCGGAGAAGGCGCGCGAAGCATCACACCGCCATCTGGCGTTTATTGAGGAAGTATTGCTGGATCTTAACCGGGAACATAGTCGGCGCGAAAGATCGCTGCGTCGGCTCCAGCAACGCAAGGACTGAGCACCCGTATTTTTGGTGTTCTGAATGCGACAATGACGACGATGAGCCTGTCTTCGTGCATTTTGCTTAGGGTAAAACCTAAACCAGAATGCAGGAAGACAGGCTCCAACAAACTAACTTATTAGAGAAGATAAGGAATAACCATGTCAGATCGTTTAAATAATGACGTGGATCCGATCGAAACCCGCGACTGGCTGCAGGCGATCGAATCGGTCATCCGTGAAGAGGGTGTTGAGCGCGCTCAGTTCCTGATAGATCAGGTCCTGAGTGAAGCACGTAAAGGCGGCGTCAGTGTTGCTGCTGGTCTGGCTGCGCGTCAATACGTCAACACCATCGCTGTGGAAGACGAACCGGAATACCCAGGTGACCTGGATCTGGAAAGCCGTATTCGCTCAGCGATTCGCTGGAACGCAATAATGACAGTGTCGCGTGCCTCGAAAAAAGATCTGGATCTGGGCGGCCACATGGCTTCTTTCCAGTCTTCCGCCACATTCTACGAAGTGTGTTTCAACCACTTCTTCCGTGCTCGCAATGCGCAGGACGGCGGCGACCTGGTGTACTTCCAGGGCCATATTTCTCCGGGCGTTTACGCTCGTGCCTTCCTTGAAGGCCGTCTGACTGAAGATCAGATGAACAACTTCCGCCAGGAAGTTCACGGTAACGGTCTGTCTTCTTATCCGCATCCTAAATTGATGCCGGAATTCTGGCAGTTCCCGACTGTTTCTATGGGGCTGGGCCCGATTGGCTCGATCTACCAAGCTAAGTTCCTGAAATATCTGGAACACCGTGGCCTGAAAGATACCTCTAAGCAAACCGTTTATGCCTTCCTGGGCGACGGTGAAATGGACGAACCAGAATCCAAAGGTGCGATCACCATCGCGACCCGTGAAAAACTGGACAACCTGGTCTTCGTTATCAACTGTAACCTGCAACGTCTGGATGGCCCAGTAACCGGTAATGGCAAGATCATTAACGAACTGGAAGGTATTTTCAGTGGTGCTGGCTGGGATGTTATCAAGGTTATCTGGGGCGGACGTTGGGACGAACTGCTGCGTAAAGATACCAGCGGTAAACTGATCCAACTGATGAACGAAACCGTTGACGGTGACTACCAGACGTTCAAATCCAAAAACGGTGCCTATGTGCGTGAGCACTTCTTCGGTAAATATCCGGAGACGGCTGCACTGGTTAAAGACTGGACCGACGATCAAATTTGGGCACTGAACCGTGGTGGTCACGATCCGAAGAAAGTCTACGCTGCACTGAAAAAAGCACAGGAAACCAAGGGCAAACCAACCGTTATCCTGGCGCATACCATTAAAGGTTATGGTATGGGCGACGCGGCTGAAGGTAAAAACATCGCTCACCAGGTTAAGAAAATTAACATGGACGGCGTGCGTTACTTCCGCGATCGTTTCAACGTGCCAGTTAGCGATGAAAATATCGAGAAACTGCCGTACATCACCTTTGATAAAGATTCCGCAGAGTACAAATACCTGCATGAGCGTCGTCAGGCACTGGAAGGCTACCTGCCAACCCGTCAGCCTAAATTCAGCGAAAAGCTGGAACTGCCAACGCTGGAAGATTTCCGCACGCTGCTGGAAGAGCAGAATAAAGAAATCTCCACCACAATCGCTTTCGTTCGTGCTCTGAACGTGATGCTGAAGAACCCGTCTATCAAAGATCGTCTGGTTCCGATCATTGCCGACGAAGCGCGTACTTTCGGTATGGAAGGTCTGTTCCGTCAGATCGGTATTTACAGCCCGAATGGCCAGCAGTACACCCCGCAGGACCGTGAGCAGGTTGCTTACTACAAAGAAGACGAAAAAGGCCAGATCCTGCAAGAAGGGATCAACGAACTGGGCGCAGGTTCTTCCTGGCTGGCGGCGGCAACGTCTTACAGCACCAACGATCTGCCGATGATCCCGTTCTACATCTACTACTCCATGTTCGGTTTCCAGCGTATCGGCGATCTGTGCTGGGCAGCGGGTGACCAACAGGCGCGTGGCTTCCTGGTCGGTGGTACTTCTGGTCGTACTACGCTGAACGGTGAAGGTCTGCAACACGAAGATGGCCATAGCCATATTCAGTCTCTGACTATCCCGAACTGTATTTCTTACGATCCGTCCTACGCTTATGAAGTGGCTGTCATCATGCATGACGGTCTGAACCGTATGTACGGCGAAGCGCAAGAAAACATTTACTACTACATCACCACGCTGAACGAAAACTACCACATGCCTGCGATGCCGCAGGGTGCGGAAGAAGGTATCCGTAAGGGTATCTATAAGCTGGAAACGGTTGATGGTAACAAAGGTAAAGTTCAGTTGCTGGGTTCTGGTTCTATCCTGCGTCACGTGCGTGAAGCGGCTCAGATTCTGGCGAAAGACTACGGCATTGGTTCTGACGTATTCAGCGTAACCTCCTTCACTGAACTGGCACGCGAAGGCCAGGATTGTGAGCGTTGGAATATGCTGCATCCAACCGAAGCGCCGCGTGTACCTTACGTGGCTCAAGTACTGAGCGATGCGCCAGCGGTTGCATCTACTGACTACATGAAGCTGTTTGCTGAGCAAATCCGTAACTTCATCCCGGCTAGCGATTACCGCGTACTGGGTACTGACGGTTTCGGTCGTTCTGACAGCCGTGAAAACCTGCGCCACCACTTCGAAGTGGATGCGTCTTACGTCGTGGTTGCGGCTCTGGGTGAACTGGCTAAACGCGGTGAAATCGATAAGAAAGTGGTTGCTGATGCCATCACTAAATTCAACATCGATGCAGATAAAGTTAACCCGCGTCTGGCATAAGAGGTAAAGATTACATGGCTATCGAAATCAACGTACCGGACATCGGTGCAGATGAAGTTGAAGTCACCGAAGTGCTGGTGAAGGTGGGCGACAAAGTTGAAGCTGAACAGTCGCTGATCACGGTTGAAGGTGATAAGGCTTCTATGGAAGTCCCTTCTCCGCAGGCTGGTGTCATTAAAGAGATTAAAGTCTCTGTTGGTGACAAAGTTGAAACTGGCAAACTGATCATGATTTTCGATTCCGCCGACGGTGCAGTTGACGCTGCACCTGCCAAGGCAGAAGAGAAGAAAGAAGCCGCTCCGGCTGCTGCACCAGTGGCCTCCGCAGCGAAAGAAGTCAACGTGCCGGATATCGGCGGTGACGAAGTCGAAGTGACCGAAGTGCTGGTTAAAGTGGGCGACACCGTTGCTGCTGAACAATCTCTGATCACTGTAGAAGGCGACAAGGCTTCTATGGAAGTTCCGGCACCTTTCGCGGGTACGGTTAAAGAGATCAAAATCAGCACTGGCGACAAAGTCTCCACTGGTTCTTTGATCATGGTCTTCGAAGTGGCTGGCAGTGCGCCTGCAGCCTCTGCAGCGAAAGCTGAATCGGCACCTGCTCCAGCAGCCTCTGCGGCGAAAGAAGTCAACGTACCGGATATCGGCGGCGACGAAGTTGAAGTGACGGAAGTGATGGTTAAAGTTGGCGATAAAATCGCGGCTGAGCAATCACTGATCACCGTTGAAGGCGACAAGGCTTCGATGGAAGTCCCTGCGCCGTTCGCAGGTACGGTTAAAGAAATCAAAATCAGCACCGGTGACAAAGTTAAAACCGGTTCACTGATTATGGTCTTCGAAGTAGAAGGTGCTGCGCCTGCTGCGGCTCCGGCTGCCAAGCAAGAAGCGGTTGCTGCACCAGCTCCGGCGGCAAAACCTGCCGCACCGGCAGCGAAGGCTGAAGGCAAGAGCGATTTCGCAGAGAATGACGCTTACGTTCACGCGACGCCGGTTATCCGTCGTCTGGCACGTGAATTCGGCGTAAATCTGGCGAAAGTGAAGGGTTCTGGTCGTAAAGGCCGTATCCTGCGCGAAGACGTTCAGGCTTATGTGAAAGATGCCGTGAAACGCGCTGAGTCTGCACCAGTAGCTGCCGCTGGCGGCGGTCTGCCAGGCATGCTGCCATGGCCGAAAGTCGATTTCAGCAAGTTTGGTGAAATTGAAGAAGTCGAATTGGGTCGTATCCAGAAAATTTCTGGTGCTAACCTGAGCCGTAACTGGGTGATGATCCCGCACGTTACGCACTTCGATAAAACCGACATCACTGAACTGGAAGCGTTCCGCAAACAGCAGAACGTGGAAGCTGAGAAGCGTAGACTGGACGTGAAGATCACCCCAGTTGTCTTCATCATGAAAGCCGTTGCTGCTGCCCTTGAGCAAATGCCACGTTTCAACAGTTCACTGTCTGAAGATGCTCAACGTCTGACGCTGAAGAAATACATCAACATCGGTGTTGCGGTTGATACGCCGAATGGTCTGGTGGTTCCTGTGTTCAAAGACGTGAACAAGAAAGGCATCGTCGAACTGTCTCGCGAACTGATGGCGATCTCCAAGAAAGCCCGTGACGGTAAGCTGACCGCAGGCGAAATGCAGGGTGGATGCTTCACTATCTCCAGCCTGGGCGGTATCGGGACTACGCACTTTGCGCCGATCGTTAACGCGCCTGAAGTCGCTATTCTTGGCGTGTCTAAGTCTGCGATGGAACCGGTCTGGAATGGTAAAGAGTTCACGCCGCGTCTGATGATGCCGATGTCTCTGTCCTTCGACCACCGTGTCATTGACGGTGCTGATGGGGCTCGCTTCATTACCATCATTAACAACACGTTGTCTGACATCCGCCGTCTGGTGATGTAATCGAAAAGCCGGCCTGACGGCCGGCTTTTTTCTGATAAGCTGTTATTTGTTATAGCTGTCAGTGATCAAGGACAAATCGTTAGTCGCTTGTTGTTTCAAAATTGTTAACGATTTTGTAAACTACAGCGGCAAAGACACGTCCCGGTGGAAGAGGGCGTTATTAAAAATACACCCTATGGATTTCGGGTGGCAGGAAGGCGGCAAGGGGCTGAATCTCCGGGAGCTTACTCAAGTAAGTGACTGGAGTGAAGACACGATGCTAACGCACCTGCCACTTGAAAGACGACGGGTGTGACGTCACAGACCCGCCGGAAATCAATTAAGAGGTCATGATGAGTACTGAAATTAAAGCTCAGGTAGTGGTACTTGGTGCCGGCCCCGCGGGTTACTCTGCTGCATTCCGCGCGGCGGATTTGGGTCTGGAAACCGTACTGGTAGAGCGCTACTCCACGCTGGGTGGGGTGTGTCTGAATGTCGGTTGTATTCCTTCCAAAGCTCTGTTGCACGTTGCTAAAGTCATTGAAGAAGCTAAAGCACTGGCGGAACACGGTATCGTGTTCGGTGAACCTAAAACCGACATTGATAAAATCCGTCTGTGGAAAGAAAAAGTTATCACCCAACTGACCAGTGGTCTGGCGGGTATGGCAAAAGGCCGTAAAGTTAAAGTGGTTAACGGTCTCGGTAAATTTACCGGTGCTAACACACTGGAAGTTGACGGTGAAAACGGCAAAACGACGATCAGCTTCGATAACGCGATTATTGCTGCGGGTTCACGTCCGATCCAACTGCCTTTCATTCCTCATAATGATCCGCGTGTATGGGATTCTACCGATGCGCTGGAGCTGAAAAACGTCCCAGGACGTCTGTTGGTGATGGGCGGCGGTATCATCGGTCTGGAAATGGGTACCGTTTACCATGCTCTGGGTTCACAGATTGACGTTGTTGAAATGTTCGATCAGGTGATTCCAGCGGCTGACAAAGACGTTGTCAAAGTCTTCACCAAACGTATCAGCAAGCAATTCAATCTGATGCTGGAAACCAAAGTGACGGCTGTAGAAGCCAAAGAAGACGGCATCTATGTGACGATGGAAGGCAAAAAAGCGCCAGCCGAGCCACAGCGCTACGATGCAGTTCTGGTTGCTATTGGTCGTGTACCGAACGGTAAAAATCTGGATGCAGGCAAAGCGGGCGTGGAAGTTGACGATCGCGGCTTTATCCACGTGGATAAGCAAATGCGCACTAACGTGCCGCACATCTACGCTATCGGTGACATCGTCGGTCAGCCAATGCTGGCGCACAAAGGTGTGCATGAAGGCCACGTTGCTGCTGAAGTGATCTCTGGTAAGAAACACTACTTCGATCCGAAAGTGATTCCTTCTATCGCCTATACCGAACCGGAAGTGGCGTGGGTTGGTCTGACCGAGAAAGAAGCGAAAGAGAAAGGCATCAGCTACGAAACCGCGACCTTCCCATGGGCGGCATCTGGCCGTGCCATCGCGTCTGACTGTGCTGACGGTATGACCAAACTGATTTTCGACAAAGAAACTCACCGTGTTATTGGTGGTGCGATTGTCGGGACTAACGGTGGTGAACTGTTAGGCGAAATCGGTCTGGCGATCGAAATGGGTTGTGATGCAGAAGATATCGCACTGACTATCCATGCGCACCCAACGCTGCATGAGTCTGTTGGTCTGGCTGCTGAAATCTTTGAAGGTAGCATCACTGACCTGCCGAACCCGAAAGCGAAGAAGAAGTAAGTTCTCTCAGGTTCGCATAGCGTGAATTCAATCCGGCACCGTAAAGGTGCCGGATTTTTTTTACCCGTTAGATGAGGGAAACACCCGCGCACAGAGGAAATCCACCAGTGCTCGCACTTTTGGCGACGGGTGTTTGCTCGCGGGCCACAATACATGTAGGACGCCACTGCGTTCCACATAGTCGTTCAGGATCGGCTGTAGCAACCCCTTGGCCAGCAGTTCGCGGATAGAGAAATCCGGCAGGTAGGCAATGCCCAGCCCTTGTAGTGCAAAACAGACGCGCGTTTCAATGTTGTTGCAGATCATCGATGTGGGCAATGGCAACTCTGGTCCGTTGGGAGCAAGCCGCAGCGCCCACGGTTCCAGCTTGCCGCTATTAGGAAAGCGATAGTGCAGACAGGCGTGCTGCATCAGGTCGGCAGGTGTCTTGGGCGTTCCGCGCCGAGCAAGGTAGTCTGGCGATGCCACCAGCAGAAAACCGAAGGTGCCCAGTCTGCGAGCAGTGAGCCGTGAGTCAACGGGGTTGCCTGTCCGCACCACGGCATCGAACCCTTCTTCAATGACATCGACCATTCGATCGGTGAAGTCCAGATCCAATTCGATTTCGGGGTACTCGCGCATGAACTCGCCGAGTACGGGGAGCACCAGTGAGCTAACCAATGGCAGGCTTACCCGCAGGCGTCCGCGCGGTACGGCATTGGTTTGCGACAGTTCCAACTCTGCCGCCTCGATTTCGGCCAGGATACGTCGGCTACGCGCCAGAAACAGTGAGCCTTCAGCCGTCAGTGTGATGCTGCGTGTACTGCGATGAAACAGCCTCACTCCGAGTTTTTCTTCGAGCCGTGCGACACTTTTACCTACCGCAGATGCTGACACGCCCAGTAATCGACCCGCAGCAACGAAACTACGCGTTTCGGCTACCTGCACAAACACCACAAAGCCATTCAGGCTGTCCATATTCACTCTCACTATTGCGGATAGTTTGTTCCGTATATCGAGGAACTGTAGCCTACTTTTTCTTTAATTGCCGATTTTCTATCGTAACGGGAACGCTCATTGATGAAAGGAACATGTCGTGATAACTCCCGTATTTCCCCTGTGTACCGATGTGCCGCCAGCGCATTGCTCTGCCCGAATTCAGTCCGTCGTCCAACAGGCATTGGACGAGCAGCGTTTGGTTGGTTCCGTCGTGCTGGTAGCGCGCAACGGCGAATTGATTTATCAGCAGGCTGCCGGATGGGCTGACCGGGAGCGTGCTCGCCCGATGGCGCTGGACGCCATTTTCCGGTTGGCTTCGGTAAGCAAGCCCATCGTCTCCGTGGCAGCGCTGGCGCTTGTGGCGCAAGGTCGGCTCGATCTGGATGAGGATATTACTCGCTGGATACCAACGTTCCAGCCCCGACTGCCCGATGGTTGTCCAGCACGCATTACCGTGCGACAACTGCTCAGCCACACCGCAGGGTTAGGCTATCGTTTTTTCGAGGATCATGCGGATGGCTCCTACGCGCGAGCGGGGATTTCAGACGGTATGGATGCCTCCGGTATCAGTCTGGATGAGAACCTGCGTCGCATCGCCAGCGTTCCACTGCAATACGTGCCGGGAACAGCCTGGGGCTATTCGTTGGCAACAGACGTGCTGGGCGCTTTGATTGAACGCATTTACGGTACATCACTGGATGAGGCGGTCCATCAACTGGTAACCGAACCGTTGGGCATGTGGGATACGGGCTTTGTGGTTCGTGATCCTCTGCGCCTGACTACCGCTTATGTGAACGACACCCCGCAGCCGCATCGCCTGACTGAAGGTGAAGTCGTTTCTCCTTTTGAAGGGGCGATTGGTATTGCGTACAGCCCCGCTCGTATCTTTGATACACAGGCTTTTCCGTCAGGTGGTGCTGGCATGGCGGGAAGTGCGTGGGATCTGTTGCGCCTGCTGGAAGCTTTGCGTAAAGGGGAGGGTGTACCGCTGCCTGATGTGCTGATCGAGGAGATGGGACGCGATCAGATACCGGGTCTGGCATTGCCAAATGCACCGGGCTGCGGCTTCGGCCTCGGTTTCTCGGTTCTACGCGATCCGCAGTTAGCCGAATCACCGGAATCATCAGGCACCTGGCGCTGGGGCGGTGCTTACGGTCATTCATGGTTTGTTGATCGAACACAAGGTTTGAGCGTGGTGGCTTTCACCAACACGATGTACGAGGGGATGTCGGGGCGCTTCGTCACCGATCTGCGTGATGCGGTGTATGGCGCGTTGGAGACAGTACAATGACCGCCTCAATGACGGATACACGTCGTGATAGCTTACCCATTGCCTCATTGCTGGCGTTAGCCACCGCGGCCTTCATCACTATCCTGACCGAAGCGCTGCCTGCGGGGTTGTTGCCACAAATGGCGCAAGGTCTGGCGGTGTCTGAAGCCTGGGTCGGGCAAACCGTCACTATCTATGCTATAGGTTCTCTGGTGGCCGCGATCCCGCTGACCGCCGCGACGCAAGGTGTGCGTCGTCGCCAGTTGCTGCTGGCAGCTATCGCAGGTTTTGTTGTCGCCAATACGGTTACGGCGTTTTCCGGCAGCTATCTGCTGACGATGACGGCGCGTTTTTTGGCCGGCGTTTCTGCCGGGTTGCTATGGGCGTTACTGGCAGGCTATGCGGCGCGTATGGTGCCTGAGCATCAGAAGGGGCGGGCTATTGCGATAGCGATGGTAGGCACGCCATTAGCACTGTCGCTCGGCGTGCCCGCGGGCACCTTTCTTGGCAATCTAATCGGTTGGCGAATGTGCTTCGGTATGATGAGCGGTTTGGCCGTCATACTCATGTTGTGGGTGCGCGTACAGGTGCCTGATTTTGCCGGACAGCCGGCAGGCAAGCGGCAGTCTCTGGGGACGGTGTTCATTGTGGCAGGTGTGCGTCCGGTGCTGTGTGTGGTGTTGGCCTTCGTGCTGGCGCATAACATTCTCTATACCTATATTGCACCGTTTCTCGCGGTGGCAGGTATGGTTACACAGACTAGCCTGGTGCTATTGGTATTCGGCATCACATCACTGTTCGGCATCGGGATCATCGGCGTGTTGATTGACCGCCATTTACGAGCTTTGACGCTTGCCTGCTCGGCATTGTTCTGCCTGTCAGCACTGGCGCTTGGCGTGGCAGGTGATGTACAGGCGGTGGTCTATACGGCAGTGGCCATCTGGGGACTTGCCTTCGGCGGCGCGGCGACATTGTTCCAAACGGCTGTTGTCAGAACGGCTGGAGAGGGAGCCGATGTGGCACAGTCTATGTTGGTCACGGTCTGGAACATGGCTATCGCCGGGGGCGGTATTATCGGTGGTGTTCTGTTGGAGCGTCTCGGCGTTGCCGCATTCTCTCCGGTACTGTTGGTGCTGTTATTGATTGCGCTCGTTGTGGTGTGGCCTGCCAGACAACACGGTTTCCCTGCGACACGGCGGTAAGGTGCCGGATTTTTTGCTCACGTGAGTCCGCGATGAACTAACCTATTTCCCCGTTTCGCCTGACCGTAATGTTTATGGGGAGCGCCACGGCGTAAATTGACTAAAATGTGCATGATGTTTGGTATTATAGTCCCCAACGACGAGCAACAGGCTATGCTTACAATGTCACCAGTACTCAACGATAGCGGGAGTTTTGATATGGCGATTCTTCCAATGTCATATAGCCCCGCCACTATGGCGCGGGAATATCGGAAAATTGGCGAAACGAGTGTGAATGGTCGCGCGGTGGATATTTATATCCATAATGAGCGACATCATGCCGTTGCCATATATGGAGAGCCTGATGATGTTAACGGGGATTTACGGCATGTTGTCGTCGCAAAGATTGACTTGAAATCTCGTCACAGCAACGACGAAACCGAGACTATTTTGGCTGTCATTGGTTATTACGAAAACCAGCAACTGGTAGATGACAACCTTGCTCAGGTTGAAGGTGTGATCGTCACTAAACGTGAACGAAACGCCAATGTCGCCAGCGCCATGTATAAGGCGCTCATTAATGACGGCATCGTGCTGGTGAGTGATAACGTTCAATTCCCCGGTGGGAAAGCGCTGTGGGCACGTATGGCGCGTAAAGAGGTGGGTATTCAGGTATTTGTATTCGACTCAGAACAGCGGGCTTTCTGGCCGTATGACGGAGAACGAATCCGATATGATGGTTGCAGTATTCCCGAAGGCGATATCTGGAGCCTTGCACCGAATGAATCGCGAAAAGGTGTGGTGTTGGTGGCTGAACGCAAACGAGATGAATCAGTAGCCTGATGTCGTTTTGCTCCTACTGTTACAATTAATCATAATCTGGCACCGTAAAGGTGCCGGATTTTTTGCCTGCGGCTTCGCAGAATGCGCCTTCCATCCGTTTATTTTTAGCTGCGTCAATTACAATCAAACCTCAAAAAAGAAACGATGTTTTGTTTTTGAGGTTATGATGAATCTGAATACCTTACGCTCCTCCGTCTGGTTACTGGCTGCGTTGCTAGCCAGCCCTTCACTGATGGCGAACGATATGATCCCTCACTCTCAAATAGCGGCGGGGCAGGCGGTGACGGATGAAGGGCTGCCTTCATTTTATCCGCAGCTTAAGCAGCAGATGACCTACTCGGATTCCTGGCTATCGGGAAACTTTACGGATTTTAGCCAGTGGCAATCCCAGGCGAGAAAAACGCTGCGTTCGCTGCTTCTGACGCCAGACTCGACTAAAGACTTTGTGCCGCAGGTGATTGAAAAACAGGATCGCGGCAGCTACACGGCAGAGAAAGTTGCCTTCAATCTTACCGATGAAAGCCGTGTGGATGCACTGCTCCTGACGCCAAAAAGCGCGGGGCCACACCCGGCGGTGATCTTGCTGCATGACCACGGTGCCAAGTTTGATATCGGCAAAGAGAAGATGATTAAGCCGTGGGGCAATGACGAACAGCTCGCTTCTGCACAGGCGTGGGCCGATAAGTTCTTCACCGGTCGCTTTGTGGGAGATGAACTGGCGAAGCGGGGCTATGTGGTACTGGCCGTAGATGCGCTAGGTTGGGGATCGCGCGGGCCGATCAAATATGAGCAGCAGCAGGCGCTGGCGAGTAATTTCTTTAATCTCGGGCGCTCGCTTGCCGGTCTGATGGCTTACGAAGATATGCGGGCGACGGATTTTCTGGCTTCGCTTGAGCTGGTTGATAAACAGCGTATTGGCGTCGTGGGGTTCTCGATGGGTGCCTATCGTGCCTGGCAGCTCGCCGCGCTGTCCGATAAAGTGGCGGCAACGGCAGCGGTGTCCTGGATTGGCACATACGACGGCCTGATGACGCCGGGCAATAATGTGCTCAGAGGCCAGTCGGCATTCTATATGCTGCATCCAGGGCAACCGACACGCTTTGATTTCCCCGATGTGGCGAGTGTCGCTGCGCCAAAACCGATGCTGTTGTTTAACGGCGGCAAAGACAAACTGTTCCCGACGAAATCGGTTGAGGATGCTTACGCCAAAATGCATGAGGTGTGGCAATCCCAACGGGCGGACAACAAGCTGCAAACCAAGATCTGGCCTGAACTGGGACACGTTTTCTATCAGGAACAGCAGGAAGAAGTTTTTAGCTTTCTGGATCAATGGCTAAAACCCTAGCCGGCAGTGACTGAATTATAATAGGTTTTTTGGTAACATCAGATTACTGATGCATTATTCGCCTCTGCGTGCTGTAGCATTCAGGGGCTTTTTAATTTTACAGGGATGAGGTGATGAAGAAATATCTGGGCATTATCATGACGGTGCTATGGCTGTCGGGTTGTAATGGCGAAGAAACACTTAGCGAGGGGAAATATCTGGTTGAGGATGTTCGCGTTGTGTTTGATAACAGTAAAAGTCCTGAAGCGAATAAAAACAGAGATGAGCTTCAGGAACATATTACGCAAGGTCTTAAACACATTAAAAACGACATCTATTTTAATCTGACACCAACGCAGGTGAGCTACTACAGTGTGGATGGCGAACATACTGAGGACATAAAAGAGAACCGAGTACAGGTAAATGGTTCGTGGCATACGCTAAAAATTACCGGGAAAAACACGGTTCAGTTCGTATCGGATAAAAGTGCTGCCTGTGCATTTTATTACTGTGAAATCACCATGGTCTTGAAAAAGGCGGAAACGCAGTCCCCCGATTTACTCAAAATCCAGCAGCGTTTTGACGATCTCAGAAAAGCCTATCAGGCGTGGCTTCTTGAAGAGAAAGAAACATTTAACCGTGCACCGATGGACGATTTCCCCGGTATCCCTTTTTATCCTGAAGACGACTTTACGATTAAGCTGCCGTTTGCTATGTCCGACAAGCTGAGTTTGTGGGAGCACGGGACTTATGTGCGCAGAATGGGACGTCTGCTTATCGATCGGGAAAATAAAGACACGCAGATCTATTCCTATCGGGATAAGCAGAATAAAACTGACTTTGACCTGTTTACCGTGAGTGCGGCAAAAGAGGATTTTAATCTCGTATCGTGGCTGGAAGGGCAAAAGGGCGTGTTGTTCCAGTCGGAAAATGGCGCGGCATACGATAATCAACAAGGCACATTGGAAGCGGTCTATTTTCAATATGATGAGGCTAAGCAGCGCTACTTTATCGGGTTAGCGAATGCTGAAGATACCGAATCGCTAGCCAAGGCATTTGCCGTACTGCGTACGATGGATGAACGCTATCGTGGCGAAAAAGCGCTGTCGATGTACGATCTGGCATTATCTCCGCAGGCGTTGGAAGCGAAGTATGGTGTAAAGATCGCTGATACATTTAATATCGCAGAAATGCATCAGCAAATATGGAAAGACATAAATAAGAATCTGGAAAAGCCCGAACGTTTTATCGATCGGGGAATGAAACGTATACGGATAAGGTTCCCGTCAGAAGTCTTTACGTATGACATTTATTTTCAGGTCTCTCCCCAGTCAATTCCTGAGCTTATGGCTGAAACTAAGGAAATTGTGCCTGAAGGTAAACAGGTGGATGACGTCTTTATATATGGTGATAGCGCATTTGTCGGCTATGAATATGACGTGCATGTTGGAAATGGGCTCATATTGCAATTTTTGGTGCCGAAGGACTCAGGAACGCCGCTGGAACGGTTAATGTTTCTGCATGTGTTACGGCAGCTTGATATGACACATTTCCCCATGATTCCTGAGCAAGAGGGAAAAAACCTGTCTAAGTATGAGCGTGCGCCACTTTTCGGCTCTAACCTTGATAATCGTTATTTCAAAGTCAAAGAAGGTCTTATCGACGGCGCTGGCAATCTGATTATTGCTAATCCTGCTGATGGCTATTTTAAGTTTGAATACCGTTCTCCCCATATACTGGCGACCCGTTATAAATCAGAGGGGGATGATCGTTATTCCAGGGTTCCTGGCGTGACGGTATTTGATGAAAAAGGGAAGTTGATTTCCCATCAGGCAGAGTGAGTCGATCTGACGGTATGGTTGTTGTCGATAATAGCGCTGCCGATAATGGTAGTTATCGACAGCAACGAGCATCCCGTTAAAGTCGGTGTTTTGTTAAAACTAGCATTGTTAAAATAACAGCCCAAGCAAATAGCGTAGATCGCCTGCTTGCCGTAATGCACAACGATCGGCGATCTGGTTACTGTCGAGATGCGCCAGAGAGCCGATAGTTTGCTGCAATTTGGCCCGCAGATCGGTGGGACGTGCTGAGGTTTCCTGACGCGTGGTGCGCTGGATTAGCGCGCTGCCGTCACGCAAATGCAGCGTAACTTCGTGAAAACGCGCTTCCGGATCAAGCTCATCAGGTGGGGCGGTTTCATCGGCGGAGCGTATGACGCGCTTCGCCAGCGCTGCGATCGCTGTTTCAACCGGGGCTTCCGAAAAGTGCGCCAGCTTTAGCTCCCCTTCAATCAGCGCAGCCGCAATGACATATTCCAGACTGAACCGTGCCTCTACGCCGTTTGTCGCGTTACGGATAAAGGGAGCAACATCGCCACCCGGTGGGAAGGTCACGGTGATACGTTCGATGGCGTCGGCCAAATTGGCGTTCGCGCCGTTCTGCTTATGCCACAGCTCCCGTAACGCAAACGCGGCTTCAGCGGCGCTGTGGGTTCCGCCACAGGTCGGGTAGCGTTTGAATTCTAAACCGGGAGAAAGAATACGCCATGGCGCTCCCCAGTTTTCCACCAGCAGTTCCGGCTGTTGTTTTTGATCGCCATGCGCGGTAAGAAATGCTTCAACCACCCGTTGCGTGTTGCCTTCGAAGCCCGCTAACCCCAGTTTAACGGCCGTCAATCCTGCTCTGGCGGCAAGTCCGGCGTGTAGCGGTTTGACCGCTGAACCAAACTGTGCCCGCAACCCGGCGGCTTGGGTAGCCGCAAGGCCAAGAATAATTTGTGTCTGTGCTACCGATGCATCAACCAGACGTGCAGCCGCAGCAGCGGCGGCGATAGCCCCGAGCGTGGCCGTGTTGTGGTAACCGAGGCTGTAATGACGCGGGCCGCATGCCAGCCCGATTCTGCCAGCGGCTTCTACGCCGATCGCATAGGCTGTCAAAAATGCGTCTTCCGTAACGGATGCGTCTTCTGCTGCAAGGGAAAACAGCGCAGGCAGAATGACGGTGCTGGGGTGGCCGCGAAATGCAGGGTGATAATCGTCAAAGTCCAGTACGTGGCCGGTATAACCCAAAATCAGGCTACGCGTCAGACTATCCGTGCCGCTGAATACCTGCTTTAACGGCGCGAGGCCACTATCGACAAGTGCGCCTTGTGCGATCGGAAGTGCGGTGGAGATGAAGTCAGTTACCCCTTCACGGGCGGCATTAATCGCGTCTTGGTTCGGCTCGCTATGGATAATGTAGTGGGCAAGCGTTGCGGTGATATCAGTCTGATTGGTCATGAGCGGTCAGGTATCTTGGTAGAAAACACTAATTTACTGCGCGTTTTTGAATAGTGATTAATAACTAAACGGAATAATAAATTCCATTTAGTTATTAATGGGGGGAATCAGAAACGGTCTTTTAGCTGGCCAGGTGTAATGCCAAACGCACGGCGCAGCGCGGTGGCAAAATTGGCAGGGCTATTGTAGCCGGCGATGCTGGCGGCCTGCGCAATACCGATACCGTCTTTCTGCAAAGCTAGCATGGCGCGCTGCAAACGACAGTTACGCAGGTATTCAAAAACGCTCATATTGAACGCCTGACGAAAATGGCGCTGTAGCGTACTTTCACTCATGTTGACGCTTTTGGCTATTTCACTCATCGAAAGGTGGTCGGCGCTGCCGCTTTCCAGCATATCTCGAATCTGTTGAATACGATGGTAGCCGCGTAAGGTAACACCGCTGCTTTTCTCCTGCGCCAAGCTGGCAGTCAGTGAGGTAAACGCTTCGATAATCAAGCTCATGCACTGCATTTCCAGGTAAAGGCGCTGGAGCGGCGTTTGGCAAGGCTCAGCATCCAGCGTTTGTAAGGCTATTGCCTGCGCCTGCCGGGACGGTGTCCACAAGTGTGTCGCAAGGTGGGTTTGGGTGAAATCGTGGATGGCCTGCCAGTCACCGACGGTGTCCATCATATTGCCGTACAGCCATTCTCTGTCGAACGTCAGAGTAATGGTTCTCTCATATTCATCACGCTTGCCGATGCGGGTAAACATCGTCGGTTCCGTCAGCGAAATCAGCGAGGCTGGCTGGCTCTCTCCCAGATGCAGTTCCTGATGGGCAAATGAAATATGCGCATTGCCGCTCACTACGATGGCGAGCTTGATCGCGCCATCCAGCAGGTTTTGGGTTTTCATGTTGTGACGATTAATCACATCAGCGGTATGCAGGATCAGATGCGGATTGAGCTGCACGACGGTGAACGAACCGAATAACACGGCTGTGTTATCGATCAGCCGAGGGCCGATAAAACGGTAATGATTCGCGACCAGACTCGATTGCTGAACGATGTGATCTTTATAGATCGGCTTTGATGACTGAGTGAAGCTGCGCACGTGATTACCTACCTGATTAAACCCTTCGACCTGCGCCTTCCATTTTGATGCTTTGGCAAAACATTTTGCTGCTAGAGCAAACCCCGTCCTGAATGACAAATGTAACAATGACCGCGCCAAAATGGTAATGCAAATACTTCTCAATAGCATTTTTCGTTGAGGAGGTCACATTGCACGATTTCATATCTTACAGGGCAGGATGATTTTGATGAAACTACCACAATCGCGCCATTATTTGGCGACGCTCATTGGCGTTAGCTGCGGGATGACGTCGTTTTTGAATGCGGCGCAAGCCTCGACCGTTCCTTCAACAGAATCTGCCCCTCTGGTGCAGAATCAGACCGAAAGTAAAACGTCGGGCGATACGATGGTAGTCACGGCTGCAGAGCAAATCCGTCAGGCTCCCGGTGTATCGGTGATTACGGCTGAGGATATCAGCAAACGTCCACCTGCTAACGATCTGTCAGAACTGATTCGTACCATGCCGGGCGTTAATCTGTCCGGTAACTCAACCAGTGGCTCACGTGGCAATAACCGCCAGATCGATATCCGCGGCATGGGGCCAGAAAACACGCTGATTTTGGTGGATGGCAAACCTGTTTCGAGCCGTGCGGCTGTGCGTTACGGCTGGCGCGGCGAGCGTGACACCCGTGGTGACACCAACTGGGTGCCTGCGGACATGGTGGAGCGCATTGAAGTGCTGCGTGGCCCGGCTGCCGCGCGCTATGGTAACGGTGCTGCGGGCGGTGTGGTTAACATCATCACCAAACAGCCGACGCAAGAATGGCACGGTGCATGGAATAGCTACATGAGTTTCCCTGAAGATAAGGCTGATGGTGCCACTAAACGTACCAATTTTAACTTAATGGGAGGTCTAACCGACACGCTTAGCCTTCGCTTATATGGTAATTATAATAAAACACAGGCAGATGCTTGGAATATCAACGATGGGCATCAGATAACTCCGTTATCAACGGCGGTACCGGCTGGCCGTGAAGGCGTTCGTAACAAAGATATCAATGCATTGCTGCGTTGGACATTTATGCCGAAACAAACGTTGGAGTTTGAAACTGGTTTTAGCCGTCAGGGCAACATCTATGCGGGCGATACTGAGAATAACAATGGTAAAGCGGATACCCAGGCTCTTTACGGTCAGGAAACCAACCGTATGTATCGGCAGAAGTATGCGATAACTCACCGCGGCTATTGGGATAGTGGCATAAGTACGCTGTCTTATCTGCAATATGAAGCTACTCGTAATGCACGAATTTTCGAGCCTTTAGCGGGGGGCCCTGCAGGTCGTCCAACAGGAAACTATCAGTCGACCATTAAACTGGATGCTTATACGGCACACAGCGAAGTCAATGTTCCATTTGAGGCATGGTTTAGTCAAACCGCCACCATTGGCATGGAGTGGGTGGAACAAAAGATGCACGATCCGTCTTCAAATACACAACCTACCACTGAAGCTGGTAGTGTCGGCTCCATTGCTGATACTCATCGTAGCGAGAATATTTCTGCTCGTATCGCTTCTGTTTTTGCAGAAGATAATATCGAATTAACTGATAGCACTATGCTGACACCAGCACTGCGCCTAGATCATCATAATATCGTTGGTACCAACTGGAGTCCATCGCTGAACTTGTCGCAGCAGTTGGGAGACGATTTTACCCTGAAGATGGGGATTGCTCGTGCTTACAAAGCGCCGAACCTCTATCAACTTAACCCCAACTATCTGCTGTATAGCCGTGGCAATGGTTGTTATGGTGCAGGCGCCTGCTATCTGATGGGGAATAACAATCTTGATGCGGAAACCAGTGTCAACAAAGAGATTGGTATTGAGTTCAAGCGAGATGGGTACCAGGCGGGGGTTACTTATTTCCGCAATGATTACCGTAATAAAATTGAGTCGGGTATCCACAAAATCGGCAACGCGGTAGGAGGAAGTAATAAAGATTATCGCAATGCGAATGTCTATCAGTGGGAAAATGTGCCTAAAGCGTTGGTAGAGGGGCTGGAAGGGTCGTTGGCTATTCCGGTCACCGAGACAATAAGCTGGAACAATAATATTACATGGATGCTGCGTTCCGAAAACAAAACAACGGGTGATTACCTATCAATCACACCGGAGTTTACGCTCAATTCTTCCGTGAGCTGGCAGGCAACAGACGAGCTATCCGTTTTGGCGAACATGACCTGGTACGGGCGCCAGAAGCCGAAGAAATATAACTATCAAGGTAAAGCAGTGGGATCTATACCGTTGACTGCGGCTTACGATACCCATGAGGTTAGTCCTTATGCGATCTTTGGTTTGAGTTCAACTTACGAGGTGAATAAAAACCTGAGTATCACTGGTGGGGTGGAAAATTTGTTCGACAAGCGCCAATATCGGGCAGGGAATGCTCAGTCGCTGACTGCGACCAACTCTGCGGGTGTAACCAGCATAACGTCCTACGGCGCAGGTGCGGCAACCTATAACGAACCGGGACGGGCTTTCTTTGTCAGCGTGAAGACGTCGTTCTAAACCGTAGACCCGTCATACTGAGTCGCAAACGCCACGGGAAATCCTGTGGCGTTTTTTATAACGTGCCATCCCAGGCTGCCACCCTGTGGGGCGTTGCTATCAGGGGCAGAAAAGGGTTTTTAAGGTAGCGATGATCGTTTCCACATCCTGATTTTCGATGCGGTAGTACAGCGTTTGTGACTCGCGCCGATAGCTAATCAACCCTTCCTCACGCATTTTCGCCAGATGTTGCGAGAGGGCTGACTGACTAAGCGGGATATGTTCAAGCAGCGTACCCACCGACATTTCACGGTGCTCAATAAGCAAGCAGAGCGCCAGAAGCCTGTTTTCGTTACCTATCGCACGCAACAATGCTGCGGCTTTTGCTGCGCCGTCTCGCATGAATTCCTTATCTGAATTGCCCAACGTCATCTTCACTCCACCCTGCGTTACTGACTAATTTAGTAATACCTAATGTATTGAGCTTACCATACCCTCCGGCTTGAGCGAGGAGAATGATTTACATCGACAAAACCATGGGTGAGGGAATCCATGCATGTTGCCGGCGGTTTACAATAAGCATGTTTCCCCTTAGAATAGTCCGACATCCTTTCCTGAATCTGCTGCTGCAGGAAAAACAGCCTTCTCCTCGAAACAGGAGGAGCGATTCTTTGTTTTTCTAGGTAGCACCATGTCTACATTCACTCGTTTACAAAAACGTTTATCCCGTTTGGGGATAGACACTGATTACCAACATTCTATTTATCATCTCCGCAGGCAGCACGTAGAAGCGCAAGTTTTATTGCCGGAAGCGTTGCCGCTAGAGGAAAAAGCCGTTCAGCAACTGCTGGATTTCGCCTCGGTTCATATGCCGGGCAGCGATGCACACGTCTGTGCCGCTCGCGCGACGCCGGATTTCCACCCCGGTACGCTTGCGCCTGTCGGCAGCATTGTCGCCACAACGGAGAACTTCGTTATCCCGGCAGCGATTGGGACGGATATCAATTGCGGCATGCGATTGCTGACGACGGGCGTACATCATGCGGATGCCGACGAGCGCAAACCCGCGCTGATTCAGGCGCTCAAAAATACGTTACTTCTGGATCAGCGTGATGTTCCCGTTACGCCAAATTCGTTTTCTGCGCTCTTTGATGAAGGATTGCCGGCGTGGCTGGCGGCACTGCCCTTGCAGGGGCTTTGGCAGGACGTGGATTTCCAACGGCTATCGGCGGAGCTTGCTTCTATAGCTGGAACCGAGGCGATTCGCGCCCATAGTCGACATGCACCTGAGCCGTTTTTTGCGCCTCGTGAGATCCTTCGGCCTTCCAGTCTGGGCACGGTCGGGTCGGGGAACCACTTTGTTGAGTTGCAAATTGTGGATGCCGTTTTGGACCGACATGCAGCGTATCAGGCTGGCGTGAAGGAAGGCGAAGTCGTGATTATGATTCATACCGGCTCACGCGACGTGGGCTTTTATGTCGGCCAGCGTGGGATCGATAAAGCGCGAGCTTGCTGGCCAGCGGGAGAGAAATATCCGGCATCCGGCCTGTTTGGTCTGGTTGATGGGCACGCGGCGGACTATATGGAGGCCATGGGCGTCGCTGCCCGCTATGCGTGGATCAATCGGATCGTACTGACTGAACTGATCCGTTCCTCCTGGAAACAGGTATTTACGCGGGATACCAGCAAGCTGGTGGTCGATCTGTCGCATAACATCATTCTGCCGGAACATGGCATGAACCTGCATCGCAAAGGGGCGACACCTGCAAAAGCTGGGGAGTTTGCGCTGATTCCCGGTTCAATGGGGGATTACTCCTATCTCGTTACGGGGAAAGGGGATCCCGATTGGCTGTGGTCGTGTTCACACGGCGCGGGGCGTGCCGAGCGTCGGCAAAGTATGCGTAATAAAGTTGATACGGCGAAGCAGGCAGATGCGCTGCCCTGGCAATGTATTACGCTGAAAGATGAGCGACTGCGGGAAGAAGCGCCTGCGGCTTATAAACCGGTTGCTCCTGTGATTGATATTCAGGAACAGTCAGGGCTGATTCAACCCGTGGCACGGCTACGCCCGTGGTTGACGTTTAAGGCCTGATCTGCCCTAACGGAATAGATTCCATATTTTGGTACTCAACATACGACCCAATCAGCGAATGGTTGACTGGGTCGTATGTTCTTTATCGTCAGCGCCGCAGTTGGGCATTTGTGGTTATCTGTCCAGACTAGGGTTTTTGTTTGATGACATTATTGGCACCGCTAGAGGAGAGTCGTGGTTCTGTTCCGCCCCATGAGAGGTGGTTACTGATGCCATTGAAAGAGACAACGGCAGGCCCGTTAAAATCCAAATCGAGATGGTGTTCCGTACCCGTCACTTTCACCTTTACTAGTTTATCCTCAGTAATGATATGAGTGTGAATGGCGTTCTTATACGCGGCGACGGTCAGGTCACCCGTTGACTGGCCTGTAACGGTCATCTCGGAGCCGGTCACAGTCAGTGATGTGGCGGTATCGAATGTGACGTTGTGCTCGGAACCGTTGATGTGGATATCGGCACATTTCCCTGTTAGCACGATGTGGTTGCCATTGCCCGAAATAGTGACATCATTGCCATTACAAGGAATATCGCGAGTTAAACCGATACCCTCCAATTCGATAGGTGCGGCATAGGCCGATGCGCTGAACGCCAGAAGTGTGGCAGAAACCACGCACAGATACCGTTTCACCCTCATGGCTTCTTTCCTATTATCAATGAAGCAGTCTGGCATCGCTGCCGTAGGCTCCTATCATCTGTTAACACTTATTCAGACGCTATTGCGAACATTCTGATTATCGCGGCGTCTTTAGGCGATGCTTAATCACGTTATGTTGTTAAAAACCCACATATTGCGTGGTTAAATCAGCATAGTTAGTGTGCGCCGTCAGGGACATGCTATTCTGCTGATGTCGGTATTTTTCAGTGATAGTGATATTTGGTACATAGCGCAGTTGAATAAAAATTAATGTTGCTATTATGTGAACGAATTAACAATCAATTCAAATCCTGATATGCTGACGAGGCTGGACCGGACACTCTACTACCTTACATCCACACGCTGACACCCAGGCATGGACACCACAATTGGGAACAAGAGCGCCGGGCATAATGAAGACAATGAGAGCGAGGAGAACGTCGTGCTAGAAGAATATCGTAAGCACGTAGCCGAGCGGGCTGCGCAGGGAATTGTTCCTAAACCGTTAGATGCCACGCAGATGGCCGCGCTGGTTGAGTCACTCAAGAATCCCTCGGCAGGCGAAGAAGAAGTATTGCTTGATCTGCTGATTAACCGTGTCCCCCCCGGTGTTGATGAAGCCGCCTATGTAAAGGCCGGTTTTTTGGCTGCCGTCGCTAAAGGCGAAGCGGCTTCCCCCTTGGTTACTCAGGAAAAAGCGATTGAGCTGCTGGGCACCATGCAAGGTGGTTATAATATTCATCCGCTGATTGACGCGTTGGATAGCGACAAGCTGGCACCGATTGCCGCGAAAGCGCTGTCTCACACGCTGCTGATGTTTGATAACTTCTATGATGTGGAAGAAAAGGCGAAAGCAGGCAATGCGCACGCCAAGAACGTGATTCAATCCTGGGCTGATGCCGAGTGGTTCCTGTCCCGCCCGAAACTGGCGGAAAAAATTACCGTTACCGTCTTTAAAGTTACCGGTGAAACGAACACGGATGACCTGTCTCCGGCACCTGATGCCTGGTCACGCCCTGATATTCCACTGCACGCGCTGGCGATGCTGAAAAATGCCCGTGAAGGCATCGATCCCGATCAGCCTGGTAACGTAGGGCCGATCAAACAGATCGAAGAACTGAACAAGAAAGGCTTCCCGCTGGCGTATGTCGGTGACGTTGTCGGTACAGGATCGTCGCGTAAATCTGCGACCAACTCCGTGCTGTGGTTCATGGGGGAAGACATTCCTCATGTTCCGAACAAACGCGGTGGTGGCGTGGTGCTGGGCGGCAAGATCGCCCCAATCTTCTTCAACACCATGGAAGATGCCGGTGCGCTGCCGATCGAAGTCGATGTTAACGATCTGAATATGGGCGATGTGATCGACATCTATCCATATGAAGGTGAAGTACGCCGGCATGATACCAATGAAGTGCTGGCAACGTTCGCGCTGAAGACCGATGTATTGCTGGACGAAGTGCGCGCTGGTGGCCGTATTCCGCTGATCATCGGCCGTGGGCTGACGTCTAAAGCGCGTGAGTCACTGGGCTTGCCGCACAGCGATGTTTTCCGTATTTCCAAAGCGGTTGAAGCCAGCAAAAAAGGCTTCTCGCTGGCGCAGAAAATGGTCGGCCGTGCCTGTGGCGTCGCGGGTATTCGCCCTGACGAATATTGCGAACCGAAAATGACATCCGTAGGTTCACAGGATACCACTGGGCCGATGACTCGTGATGAGCTGAAAGATTTGGCTTGTCTCGGCTTCTCTGCCGATTTGGTCATGCAGTCGTTCTGCCACACTGCTGCCTATCCGAAGCCGGTTGACGTGACCACGCACCACACGCTGCCTGATTTCATCATGAACCGTGGCGGTGTATCGCTGCGCCCGGGCGATGGGGTTATCCACTCCTGGCTGAACCGTATGCTGCTGCCGGATACCGTTGGTACGGGCGGTGACTCCCACACCCGTTTCCCAATCGGTATCTCTTTCCCGGCGGGCTCAGGGCTGGTGGCATTTGCTGCTGCCACGGGCGTGATGCCGCTGGATATGCCGGAATCTGTTCTGGTGCGCTTCAAAGGCAAAATGCAGCCGGGTATTACCCTGCGCGATCTGGTTCACGCTATTCCGCTGTATGCCATTAAGCAAGGCCTGCTGACCGTTGAGAAGAAAGGCAAGAAGAACATCTTCTCCGGCCGTATTCTGGAAATCGAAGGTCTGCCGGATCTGAAAGTCGAGCAGGCCTTTGAACTGACCGACGCTTCGGCAGAACGTTCTGCGGCGGGTTGTACCATCAAGCTGGATAAAGCGCCGATCATCGAGTACCTGAGCTCCAACATCGTGCTGCTGAAATGGATGATCTCCGAAGGTTACGGCGATCGCCGTACTCTGGAGCGTCGTGTTCAGGGTATGGAAAAATGGCTGGCCGATCCGCAACTGCTGGAAGCGGATGCCGATGCCGAGTATGCGGCAGTGATCGACATCGATCTCGCTGATATTAAAGAGCCGATCCTGTGTGCGCCGAACGATCCAGACGATGCGCGCTGGTTGTCTGATGTGCAGGGCGAGAAGATCGATGAAGTCTTTATCGGTTCTTGTATGACCAACATCGGGCACTTCCGTGCGGCAGGTAAACTGCTGGATAGCCACAAAGGCCAACTGCCGACCCGTCTGTGGGTTGCGCCGCCAACCAAGATGGATGCGGCACAACTGACGGAAGAAGGTTACTACAGCGTGTTTGGTAAGAGCGGGGCACGTGTTGAGATCCCAGGCTGCTCGCTGTGCATGGGGAACCAGGCGCGCGTGGCTGACGGCTCTACCGTGGTTTCTACCTCGACGCGTAACTTCCCGAACCGTTTGGGAACCGGTGCCAATGTGTATCTGGCGTCTGCCGAACTGGCTGCGGTTGCCTCGCTGCTGGGTCGTTTGCCGACATCGGAAGAGTACCAGACCTATATGTTGCAGGTGGATAAAACCGCGCAGGACACCTATCGCTATCTGAATTTTGACCAGTTAGGCCAATATACTGAGAAAGCCGATGGCGTGATCTTCCAGACAACTGTCTAACTCGTACCTGACGTAGCCGCATTAACTCGGCCACGTCTTCATTTCTTGCCAGGCCAACCACTCACGTGGTTGGCCTTCATACTTCTGCGCCAATCACGCTATCCTATAGCGCCATGTGATTAGCTTCCTCCTATTGCGGTGTGAGCAGTTCCAGCCAGCGATTGAGGGTCGGTTTTTTAGCTAATGTGACGAAATCAACGTTATACCCAGCTTTGCACCAGCGTGTAACGAGGGACATCATTCGCACCGAATCCAGGCCGTAATCCGTCAGGTTATCATCACCTTCAATGTCGCTCGCGTCCTCGTCCAGCAGGGGTTGCAATTCCGCGCGCAAGCGGGATTCACTGTACTGCGTAGCGGGGGACAGCTCGCTGATGGATTGATCGACGGTGAGTACGCGGCCACAGCAAGATGCGGTATAACGCAGTGCCATCAGATGGTTCTCCTGCGTGAAATCGGCTAACGCATCGGCCACCATAAAGGGTTTGATATCACGCATGAATGCATCATTGGCGGTGGTCAGGCAGCCAATATGTGCGTAGATGCCGCAAATAATGAGCTGGTTGCGCCCGGCGCTCTTTAACTGCTGTTCCAGATCGGAACGGTGGAAGGCGCTATAGCGCCACTTGACCAGCACCACATCGTCGGGCTCTGGCGTCAGGGCGGTGGTGATCTTTTGCTGCTCGGGATAGCGGTTTAATCCGGCACCCCACATGTCATTGAGCAGCGCGCGATCGGCATCGCTTTGCTGGTTGGGCTGTGCGGTATAGTAAACGGGGATGCCGCGCGCACGGCAGGCGTTTTTTATCCGGACAATGTTTTGTACCAGTTGTGCCGTGAGGGCACTCTTTTCTCCCCAAAAATTCAAAAAGTAGTCCTGCATATCGTGGATTAGCAGGGCTGCTCGCTCAGGCTCTATCGACCAACTGACTTTATTGTCTGGCAACTGGCTGGCTGAGGGTAAAAGGTAGGTAGCAAGGTTTGGAATACTCATCACATTGTTCTCTCGTATCAGATAACGCAAGTCGTTGTCGCTACAGGGGGTCCATTCATGAGTAACCGTAAGCGGGTGTCAGCCCACTCACGGTTGACGTGATTACCAGTTGTAGCTGACGCTGGCGGTAATGCTGCGGCCACTGCCATAGAAGCAGGCGGAGTTTCCGCTACATGACGATACGTAGTCTTTATCCGTCAGGTTGTTAACATTCAACTGCACCTCCGCGCCTTTCAGACGGGATGAAGCCTCACCCAGATCGTAGCGCACCATCGCGTCATACAAGGTGTAGGACGGCACTTTAAAACTTTCCGAATTGTCGCCGTAGCTAGTACCGATATAGCGGACGCCGGTTCCCACCGTTACCCCTTTCAACGCACCATTAAGGACGCTGTAGCTACCCCAGGCAGATGCGGAATGCAGCGGGATCGCGGCAGGCGTTTTGCCTGCTGGCGTCGAGGTACTGACGCTTTCCGTTGTTTCGGCATTGGTGTAGCTATAGGCCGCCATCAGGCTGATTTCTGGCGTCAGTTGGCTGTGTAGCTCGGTTTCCCAGCCTTTTGAACGGACCTCGCCTATCTGCTCATTAAAGCCCTTTGCATTGTTATAGTTGGTAATATTTTTCTGGGTAATATCAAACAATGATACGGTCAGCAGGGTATTGCTGCCCGGTGACTGGAATTTTACCCCGACTTCTTTTTGTTCACCGGTGGTGGGTTTAAACGGATCGGTTCCCGGTGCGCCAGAACTCAGATTGGGTTCGAATGACGTGCTGTAACTGATATAAGGCGAAATACCGTTGTCGAAGGCGTACAGCAAGCCAGCTCGCCCCGTGAACTTGTTGTCATTCTGTTGATCGCTGGTGTTTTTCGTACGATTCAATGTTCTGACTTCGCTCCAGTCATGGCGGCCAGACAACAGCAAATTCCAGTTATTCCACTCTAACTGATCCTGCAAATAGATGCCGACTTGATCGACCTTCTTCCGTGTGCTGGTGATTAAAGACAATTCACTATCAGACACGAGGTAAGAGCCATCGTAGTTAGGTTTTGCCCAGTCAAAGCTGTACGCGTCTCCCTTCTCCCCTCCGCGTCGCCAGTAGTTGTAGTCCGTGTTTTGCCATTTGTAATCGAGTCCAATAATGGTTTTGTGTTCAACATCACCGGTAGCGAAATCCGCTTTGAGCTGGTTATCGATCCCCAGTTCATCCACATTCGTCTCTTCACGCTGCTGGCGACGCAGCAGGGTGGTATCTGTAGCACTGCCGCCGGTGGTGTAAACCAAATACTTATATTTTTCTTTCAACTGTGAGTAGCGAAAGTTTTGCTGGAAAGAGAACACGTCATTGAATGAGTGATCGAAAATATAGCCAATGGCAATTTGTTCGTTTTTCGACTGGTGATAGTTTGGATTGCTCAGGTTGAGATCGTGAGGGATGTAGCCAGCGCTGGTGGCCAGGACGGTGCCATAAGCGGGCAGGAAGTTACGGAACCCATTTTCCGGATTGTTTTGGTAGCTGGTCAGCAAGGTAAAACTGGTGTCAGGGTTGGGTAGCCAGGTGAGCGCGGGGGCCACCGCGATGCGTTTTTGTTTGGAATCTTTGACAAACTCGTTTTTGGTGCTGGCAATCCCGTTGAACCGGTACAGCAGTGATTGATCGTCACTGAGTGCGCCGCCGAAATCAAAGGCAGCTTCACCGAAGTGCTGGTTACCTGTGCTGAATTTTACTTTGCGGATGTCCTGCGCCGTAGGCCGCTTACTGGTCATGCTGACTAATCCTCCTGGATTAACCTGACCGTACAGCACCGATGCTGGCCCGTGCACCAACTCCACTCGCTCCAACAACCACGGATCGAGTCTGCCATTTTGTCCGCTGAGTCCGTCCAGGAATTTCGGCGCAAAGCGAAAGCCACGTACTACTACTTCGTCGTTGCGGTTGGACGAACCACGGTAGTTGGTAAAGGCCCCGCTTGAGTAGCTCAGTGCATCGGATACCGTTTGCGCCGCTTGCGCATCCATTTGGTCACGTGTGACGACCGAGATGGTTTGTGGTGTTTTGATCAGTGCCGCGCTGGTTTTGGTTCCTGCGGCACTTTGTTTCGCCACGATGCCCTTCAGCGGCGAGGTAACGCTCTCTCCAGTCGCGGCGCTGACGACGATCGTATCTTCCTCAACGTTGCCGGCAGCATAGACGAGCGGCGAGGTGAGTAACAGTGAGGCCAACGTCAGATGACATGTCGGTGGTATCAATGACATTGTCTGTGGTTTTTTGGTTAAATTTGATAATGATTCTTTGTGTGTTCGACTCATGTTCCATCCCTTAAAAGAAAGCTCTTTATGCGTAGAAAAAAATATTTTTAACGTTATTCGCTTTGGTTAGGTGCGTGACTTAGTCGACAATCTCTCCACAGCAAGAGATCGGTGGTGTGTTCATTACCAAAAAAATGTACGGGTTTTTTGATAAAAAACAGATTTAAAAATAAAAAAGTCACTAATAACAATGCATTGTTTTTATTGCCGATTTAATGAGCAAGTCTGTGTATGAAAAAATCCCGTGTGACCTGCCAAAAAAAACGTCTGCCAACTGTGACACAAAGCGCGATTCATTTTTATGTTATTGCAAATAGAAATAATTCTCAATATGATTTGCGTTGCTTGTTTTGGACAAAAATAGCGCTAAATAATTAAATTAATTAATTGGTTGCGAGGTTGTGACAAGGTTGTAAAAAATGCATATATGGTGATGCGAGAGGTCTTGATGCAGGAAAAACACATAATTCACAGGGCTGCTGTGCTGCTGGCTTCTCCCTTCGTTGGAGAGGCGGAGTGGTGGCATGATTTAGCCCGTATAGGTACCCCCGTTGTAGAGCCGTGTGGTGAGAAGCGAGTGCAGATCACTTTTTTCTGGCGCGATCCTGAAGGGACCGAACAACACTCTACGATTCAGCGCGTTTATATCGACATCAACGGCGTGACAGATCATCACAGCGCTATGCCGCAAAGCCTACAGCGTTTGGCTGGAACGGATGTCTGGCATTGGTCAACGGATATCGAAAGCGACTGGCGCGGCAGCTATAGCCTGTTGCCAATCCGTAGGGAGCAGTTGCCGCCCGTTTTTGCCGATGAGTGTGAGCAGCGTGAATGGTGGTGTTCGCTGTTTCCGCATGCTATCGCCGATCCGTTAAATCTGGTTAAACCCTTTATTACGCACTGGGGGGAATCGCTCTCGGCGGCGCATATGCCAGACGCACCGCCGCAAGCGGCTTGGCACGCGCTGGATGTCGGTCAGGTGTGGGAAGCGGATCCATCCCGGCTGCACGTGTTTTCCTGGCAAAGCACCTTACTCGGCAATGTTCGCCGCATTTGGCTCTATACCACAGGAGAAGGGGTAACGCCGTCGCAGCGTCCTCTGTCGATCATTCTGGACGGGCAAAAATGGGCAGAAGAGATGCCGCTGTTTCAGGCGCTGGATGAGGAAACGCGCCGTGCATCGCTGCCTCCGGCTGTCTGGCTGTTTATTGATGTCATTGATATGTCATACCGCGAACAGGAATTGACGTGCAATAAAGCCTTCTGGCTGGCGGTACAAGAAGAGCTATTACCGTTAGCTAAACAGTATGCCTCTTTCAGCGACGAGCCCGATCGCACGGTTGTTTCTGGGCAGAGTTACGGTGGGCTGTCAGCCTTGTTCGCTGGCATATTTTGGCCGCAACGGTTTGGTCGGGTACTGACGCAGTCCGGTTCGTTTTGGTGGCCGAATGTGGAATGGGTGACCCACTTTTCGGAAAACCTAGAACAAGACGAGGGCTGGTTGATCACACAGGCGCGTCAGCCTCGTTCGGCGGTTCCTCCTTTGGTTATTTTTCAGGACGTGGGAACGCGTGAAACGGATATGGCATTCGTCAATCGGCAGATGAATCAGGCGTTGTGCCACGCCGGACACCAGATCCATTACCGAGAGTATGCGGGCGGCCACGACACCCTGTGCTGGCGTGGCGGATTGATTGATGGGTTTCGCTGGTTACTGAGTGATGCCAACGCAGTAAATAAACATACACAAACGGAACAAGGTGAGGACGATGAGCCAGGAACAGCAAAATCCCTTTGATAATGACAGTCTGACATTTTACGTACTCATGAATACGCAACGTCAATACAGCCTCTGGCCTGCGTTTGCCGACGTTCCTGCGGGATGGCATCAGGTTATTGGCCCAGACACGCGAACGGCCTGCATGACTTATATCGAAACTCACTGGGTGGACATGCGGCCTGCCAGCCTGCAATAGCTTGATGGAATTAAACGCCTTCAGCGTCAGTAAATCGGTTTTGGGATTCTTTCTGTTTGTCGTGTAAGGAAAACAACGTGTCTGAAACACAGTTATTGTCGGAAGAAGAGATGACGTATCAAGAACTGCCTTTGGTAGCAGCACAGCCGGGTATCTGGATAGCGGATCAAATCGCCAGCCAACATAATGCCTATACGGTGGCTCATGTCATTGAGTTATCGGGAGACATCGTCCCACGCCTGCTGGATGCGGCTATCCGGCAAGGGCTGTCCGAGGCCGATACGCTGCATGCCCATTTTGGACTCAATGAAACGGGCGAACCTGTGCAACAGATTCCGCGCCGCATCGACAGTCAGCACGTACACGCGCCGGAGTGGCTCGACTTTAGCAAACAGAAAGACGGCGATAACGCGGCGTGGACATTATTTCGCGACGATGTGGCTGCCGATTTGCCAGCAGATGGCGGAGCGCCGCTATACCGCCAGGTGGTAGTACAGGTTGCCGCGCAACCGGCACGTTGGCTGTGGTATCAACGTTATCACCATATTCTGCTGGACGGCTTTAGTTTTCACCGCTTGAATCAGAGGATCGTGGATATTTACAACGCGCATCTCTCGGGGGGAACGCTTCAGGCCGCGCCATTTACTCCATTCGCGGAGGTGGTGCAGGAATATCAGTCCTGGCAGACGTCAGTGTCATGCCAGCGAGCGGCAGCCTTCTGGCAAGAACATGCCCGTGATCTGCCGGCTCCGGTATCGCTGGCAAGTGACGTGTGTGTCGCCACTGTGCCAGGGGAGCGCGCACTGCATCAGCGTGTCTCCGCAGAGGGTGTGTGTTTTGATAGCATCCTGTCGGATTTGAATATACAGCAGGTGCAACCCGCAGAGCTGGTGATGGCTGCGTTATACATCTATCTTTTCCGCATGAGCGGTGAATCCCGGTTATCGGTGGGGTTTCCGTTTATGCGCCGCATGGGATCGGCAGCGCTCTCCGCTGTTGGGCCGGTGGTGAATGTGTTACCGCTATCGCTCACACTACAGCCAGACATGACGATAAAAGAAGTCACGCTGGCGCTCGTCAATGAAATTAACGTCGTGCGTCGGCATCAACGTTACGAGGCGGAACAACTGCGGCGCGATCTCGGTTTGGTCGGCCAGCGTGATGGGCTTTACGGACCCGTCATCAATTTTAAAGTTTACCACGACCGTCTGGTGCTGGGAGACACGCCCGCAACGGTGCATACGTTGTCCATGGGGCCGATTGACGATCTGGAGTTTGTTCTGGGTTTTGATGACGGCGTCATGAATCTGGAACTGGTGGCGAATCCCGCGCGTTACGATCGGCAGACGTTGCAGTGGCATGCGGCACGTATTCATTATTTGCTACGCCAATTGATGCAGCATCCACAACAGCCGATAGGGCAGTTGGCGCTGGTTGATGCTGACGAGTGCGAACGCCTGGCTGAATGGGGGCGTGGTCCCGAATTAGCAACATCAATGGTGTCTGTGCTGGCCCGATTCTCGCAACAGGTTGCGTCTCAGCCGGATACGATTGCGGTGGCCTGCGGTGTGCAGTCTCTGAGCTACCGTGAATTGTCGGACCGCGTGATGCAATTGGCCCGTTTCCTGATTGGCCGAGGTATCGGTGCTGACGATGTGGTGGCGATAGGGGTTCCGCGCTCGATCGATACCGTGGTGGCGATCCTTGGCGTGCTTGCTAGCGGTGCGGCCTACATGCCGCTGGATCTGGACTATCCGCGAGAACGCCTGACCGTGATGTGTGAAGATGCACAGCCTGTCATGGTACTGACGCACCGTGCAGTAGCCGCACAAATGCCAGCGTTGTCTGATGTTATCTGTCTGGACGACAGGGGGGTGCTGGCTGAGTGCATGGCGCAGGCGACGCACTCAGTCAGCGATGCCGAGCGCCGCTGTGCGCTGTGCGGCGAGCACCTGGCTTATATCATTTATACATCTGGTTCTACCGGACGCCCGAAAGGGGTGATGAGCACGCATGTTGGGCTACTCAATCTGCTGCTTTCCCATGAGCAGTTCCTGTTCGGCCCGGCGATAGCACGCTTTGCCTCACGTCATGGTCGCCGCCTGCGTGCCGGACATACCGCCTCTTTTTCCTTTGATTCGTCCTGGGAGCCGCTGTTTTGCATGATGATGGGCAGTGAGCTGCGGATTTTTGATGAGACGTTACGCCGCGACGCGTGGGCACTGGTACAGCAGATGAATCAGGAACCTGTCGATCTACTGGATATCACCCCTTCTTTCTTCTCGCAAATGATCGATAGCGGCCTGTTAGAAATAGGGAATCATCAGCCCGCGTTCATTATGATTGGCGGCGAAGCGGCGACTCCTCGTTTATGGGAACGGATGCGGCAGCAGACGGGAATAGAAATTCATAACTATTATGGCCCATCGGAATACACCGTCGATACGCTGGGTGCGAGCGTCACTAGCGCGGCGCAGCCCGTGCTGGGGCAGCCAGTTGCCAATACCCGCATTTGGTTGCTGGACGAACAGTTGCGTCCCGTCCCCGCTGGCGTGCCCGGTGAACTGTATATTGCTGGTGAGGGAATAGCTC